>CAWJBF010000006.1:0-90930 GCA_963841085.1 uncultured Chloroflexia bacterium
ATGAGAGGGGTTTTGGTTTATGGGGCGTGTTAAGCCCCAGCAGCATCCACAGACGTGTCATTGCTTGCGTCAGCGACCCGCATCTGCAGTGGCTCTAGTGCCATATCTGATAGTTGGTATTACTCTGGTTGCTCCAACCCCTTTCTTCCGATAAGCTCAAAGGGACGTAACAGAACACCATATGCCCAATCTACTTCTATGGAACGAGAAATGATGACGGTCGCATCCACCCAAAACTGGGTTTCCCTGCTGCCTGAAGTTCAGACGGTTCTTTCGCAAGTAGGTCAACTTTACATAGGTGGACATTGGCGGCCTGCAGCCAGCGGCGAAACTTTTACCACCTTCAACCCCTCGACGGGAGAGGCGCTGGCGCAAGTGGCCGCAGGTGACCGGCAGGACATCGACCACGCAGTGAGAGCCGCGCGAGCCGCGTTTGATGGCGCATGGCGGCACACCCTGACTCCCGCCGAGCGCAGTAAGCTGATCTGGCGATTAGCTGATCTGATCGACGCGAACGCGGACATTCTTGCCCAGTTGGACGCTCTGGATAATGGCAAGCCCTACGCCAAGGCGCGCACGTCGGATGTACCGCTTTCCGCCGAGCACTTTCGCTACTATGCGGGCTGGCCCACCAAGATTGAGGGCGCGACCATCCCAACGAATACCGCCGGCATGTTGAACTACACTCTTCGCGAACCCATCGGGGTATGCGGCCTCATCGTGCCATGGAATTATCCTCTGCTGATGGCGTCATGGAAGATCGCGCCGGCGCTGGCGGCTGGTAACTGCATCATCCTTAAGCCAGCAGAGCAAACGCCGCTGAGCGCCTTGTTTTTAGCCACCTTGTTCGAACAGGCCGGTTTTCCGCCCGGTGTGTTTAACGTGGTCACGGGCTTTGGTGAGACGGCCGGTGCAGCACTGGTCGAACATCCCGGTGTGGACAAGATCGGCTTCACAGGCAGCACGGAGGTCGCGCGAAAAATCGTGCGCGCTTCTACGGGCAATCTCAAGCGCGTGTCTCTCGAACTGGGAGGAAAGAGTCCAGCCATCATCTTTGCTGACGCTGACTTGGAGCAGGCTGTTTCCGGGGCGACCTGGGCACTGTTTGGCAACAATGGCCAATCCTGCACGGCGGGCTCCCGCCTGTACATCGAGCGTCCCGTATTTGATGAGGTGGTCGAGGGAATCGCTGAGGAAATGGCTAAGATCAGGATCGGCCCCGGCATGCAGTTGCCCACGCCCGATCTCGGCCCCGTAATCAGCAGTGAACAGATGGAGCGTGTCCTTGGCTTCATTGACGGGGGCTATCGGGATGGCGGCCAAACCGTACTCGGAGGCCGGCGCATCGGCGGTGAGCTGCAGAACGGCTACTTCATCGAGCCAACGTTGTTTATCCATGTGGATGACCAACTGCGACTGGTGCGCGAGGAAGTCTTCGGCCCGGTGCTGTGTGCTTTGCCCTTTGACGATCCCGCCGAGATCGCAGCTCGCGCCAATGACACAGATTACGGGCTGGCGGCTGGCTTCTGGACTCGGGATCTGCGGAAAGCGCACCAACTGGCTGCCGAACTGCGTGCTGGCAGCATCTGGATCAACACATGGGGAGACACCGACCCGGCCTCGCCCTTTGGCGGCTACAAGCAAAGCGGGCACGGGCGCGAAATGGGCAAAGATGCCATTGACCTCTACACCGAAGTCAAGAGCGTGTGGGTGCGCTACGGATGATCGGTAAGCTGCGCGCGCTGCAGCGCACGACGACTGCCGGGGGGCATTTCACCATTCTTGCGCTCGATCACGGGGATGCCCTGCGACGTGCCCTTAATCCCGGAGCGCCGCAGTCTGTCACTGACGCCGAGATGACTGCCTTCAAGCTGGACGCCGTCGAAGCGCTGCAGGATCAAGTGAGTGGTGTGTTGCTCGACCCAGTGCATGGGGCAGCGCAGGCGGTGGCCGGTGGCCTGCTGCGCCAGCAGGGACTGCTGGTTGAACTGGAAAGGGCCGATTATCAGCTCCAGCCGCTTCCGCTGGACGTAGAAATAAGGCCCGCCTGGAGCGTAGCGAAGATCAAGCATATGTGCGCCGATGGCGTCAAGCTGTTCTACTACTATCAGCCCGACGAGCCTGAACATGCCCATCGGCAAGGCGCGCTGGTACGCATTGTGGCGAAGGAATGTGTCTCCGCCGATATCCCCCTGTACGCCGAGCCGATTTTGTACGCAAAGGGCGGCGGCGCGGTCGAGCCTGATGACCTGCCCCGGCTGGTGCGGCAGTCAGCCGTAGACGCCGAGGCATTCGGCGCGGACGTGCTCAAGCTGGAGTTTCCGGCCTCTGTGCAGCGGCACGAGCAATGGCAGTCAGCGTGTGAGGCGATCACCGAAGCCACAACCAGGCCGTGGGCCTTACTGAGCGCGGGCGTCGATTTCGAAACCTACAGTGCGCAGGTGGAAACGGCCTGCCGTGCCGGCGCATCTGGCTACATTGCGGGCCGGGCGGTGTGGGGTGAGGCCTGCGCGATTGCTGATCGGTCAGCGCGGCGTGAATGGCTGATCCGTGTTGGCCGGGATCGGCTGGAACGTCTCAACGACGTTGCAGCGCGGACAGCCGTATCGTTCAGCGCCCGCTGGCCGGCAGTGCAAGCTGATGAAACCTGGTTCCAGAATTATGAGTCAAGAGAAAGCTGAGAGAAGGTTAGAAGATGACCTTAAATGCTTCGCTGCATGTGGATCTTCACTCGGTCATAGGTGAGGTGCATCCGCATCTGTACGGCGCGAACCTCGAGCATATCGGCCGCTCGGTTTATCGGGGCGTATGGGCTGAAATGCTGGTCAATCGCAAATTTGCCGGCCATGACCAGATGTACGTCGGCCTGAGCGAGGGGCTGAGTCATCAGCATCCTTCGTATGGCGTGGTGCTTCCCTGGGAGGCAGTGAACCCCGCGACTGACGCGGTGCTGTACGTTCACGATCAAACCGACTATTACACCGGAATGCAGTCGCAGCGCATCACTATCCGGCAGGATGACGGCCACAGCCATGGTGTGCGACAAAGTGGGCTGACGCTGCGCACGGGCGCGTCATATGACTGCAGGTTGGTGCTGAAGGGCCAGGGGCAATCCGCACGGGTAACGTTGGGCGAAGTCGAATGGATCATCCCATCTGTCGGCGCAAATTGGGCGACGTTTGAGCACACCTTCCACACTGAATCGGACACGAGCGACGCGGCGCTGTCGATCGCGATTTACGGAGTGGGTAGCTTATGGATTGGCTGCACTTCCCTGATGCCAGCCGATCATGTCGATGGTTTCCGGCCCGATGTCCTCACGGTTTTGCGCGAGTTGGGGCCAACATTCTTGCGCTTGCCCGGCGGCAATTTCGCCTCGGCCTACCACTGGCGGCTGGGTATTGGCGACCGCGATCTGCGCCCGCCCTACCTCGACCCGGCATGGAATGCCTGGGAACCGAATGATATGGGCACCGATGAATATGTGCGGCTGTGTGAGCTGATCGATTCGGAGCTGCTTCTCACCGCCAATCTCGGCAATGGCACGCCCGAGGAAGCAGCAGAGTGGGTGGCCTACTGCAATGCCCCGGCAGAGACACCTTTCGGTGCATTGCGAGCCGCAAATGGACACGCTGAGCCATTCAGTGTGCGCACCTGGTTCGTGGGAAACGAGCAGTTCGGCAACTGGCAGGTGGGCCACTGCGACGCCGAAACCTACGCACGCCGCTACCGCCGTTTCGCCGATGCCATGCTGGCAGTCGATCCTTCCCTGCGTCTGATCGCGGTGGGCGTGCCGGGGGGATTGTACGGACGCTGGAACGAACTGGTGCTGGAAGACGCGGGCGCAATGGATGCGCTGAGTGTGCACTACTATTCGATTCGCACCGAACATTGGGCGACACCGCCTATGGCCAGCGACCTCTACTGGCCGAGAGTGGCGGCCGCCCACGAAGTCGAAGCGATGCTGGATGAGACACTGGCAATTGTCGAGGCGTACAGCCAGCCGCCGGTTCCGCTGGCGTTTGATGAGTGGAATACCTACGTAGGGGGCAAGCCGCCGGATTTCTTCGAGGATTACGGAATAGCAGACGCGCTCTACGCGGGGGCGGTTATGAATGCCTGCTTGCGCCGCGCTGATCGAATTGTGATGTCTGGCATTTTCAACCTCATCAACGTGATGGGCAATATCCGCGTCACACCCACGCAGATCTGGAAGACGCCGACCTGCCTCGTACTGGAACTGATAACTCGCCAGCGGGGCCCGCTGAGCGTGAGCGTGCAAGTACAGTCGCCTACGTTCGACAGCCCGGGGGCGGGCAATCTGCCGGCTCAGACGCGTGTGCCGTACGTCGACGCGGCAGCCACCTTCGATCCCGCGACGAGAACCGTGTATCTGTCGCTGGTGAATCGTAGCCCAGATGCTGCGGTGGCGCTCCGCTTAGAGGGGATAAAGCGAGCCGGAGATGCTGCAATAGCCTATGTAGCAGGCTCGGATGCATTTGCCCTTAACGATGAAGACCACCCGCAAGCCGTGGTGATCGAGCATGAAACGCTAGCGCTGGTCGAAGAACTGGTCACGCTGCGCCCGCATAGTTTCACACTCGTAACACTTCCGGCGCAGAACGCTTGACAACCCCCTGACGGTGGGTACACTCTGGTGAACATCTGAAATTTCAGATAACTAGAGTTCTTGAGGATGTTTGTTTGTGACTTCTGACTTGGCGTTGGCGCCGATTCAACTGCCGAATGTCAGCCGCGTGATCTACGACGAGCTGCGGCGACGCATCCTGCACCGCCAATTTGCCCCGGGCCAACAGCTCAACCTGCGCGAGATGGAGGCGCAGCTCGACGTTAGTCGCACCCCGCTGAAACTGGCCCTAGAGCGTTTGCAGTTGGAGGGGTTGGTCGTCATCCACCCCCGCCGGGGCACCTATGTTGCCACATTTTCCGCCGAGGATATCCGCGAGTGCTACGATTTCCGCATTGCGCTTGAAGCGCAGGCTCTGCGCCGTGCTTTCGCGCCACACAATCGCGAGGACATTCAGGAAATTATTGAGCTGTTCGCGTACATGGATGGATTCCTCACCAGTGAACCGACGTGGCTGGACGAGCTTCCTGAATTCATGGCGTTGGATCGCCGTGTCCACTTGCGGATGGTAGGACTTGGGGGCAGCCGTCGTGCCGTGGAGTACTACGAACGCGCCGATGTGCTTGGCTATATTGCCATGCTTGGCGCTCGTTTTCAGCACGCCGACACGGCGTACACGAGGTCGGAACACCGCGACATAGTGGCGGCGCTGCAGTCCGGTCAACTTCCCCGATTGCTCGATGCGGCGCGCACCCACCTTGAACTGGCGGAGGAGCGCGCCGTGCGGCGGCTCACGCAGGAAGACATCGCCTCATGAGCCGACTGCCTGTAGTCGTGGGTGTGGGGCTGACGCCGTTTGCCGCTGACCGCGCCGATGGCACGCCTCGTGACTTAATGGCCGAGGCAGTACTTGCCTGTCTGGATGATGCTGGCATGGACTCCCTGGACGCTGTTGAACACGGATTGACCAGTTACGAGAGCGACCACTTCAATCTGCAGATGACCCTCGGCGCGGTGCTTCACGATCAGATTGGCCTGATTCCGAAGCCGAACGTGCGCGTGGAAGGGGGCGGCGCAACCGGCGCGTTGGCGCTGCGCACCGCCTGGGCCCACGTGATGAGTGGCCTGTGCGATTCGATCCTCGTATACGGCGTGGAAACCAACGGGCGCAGCGTAACTGCGCAGACGGCCAATCAGTTGTTCGCGCTGTCGGCGGATGCCGACTGGGAGATGATGGTGGGCGGCACCTATACCGCCTTCTACGCGGCGATGATGCGCGCTCACATGGCGCGCTATGGCACCACCGAACGGCAGTTCGCGCACGTGGCGGTGCGCAACCGTCGAAATGCCGGCTTCAACGCCTATGCTCAGAAGCCGATGGACCTCACGATTGACGATGTGCTGGCCAGCCGACCTGTAGCAGAGCCTTACCATCTGCTCGATTGCAGTCTGCTCAGCGATGGTGCTGCCGCCGTGCTGCTGGCTACAGAGGAGTGGGCGCGGGCGCACAGCCCCGCATTTCGGGCGCGGCCGCCCGTCTACTTTGCGGCGACGGGCTGCGGCACGGATACCATGCGCCTGGGCGATCGCTACCCGCATCTGACGAACTTTCGCGCCAAGCGCCACGCGGCAGCGCAGGCTTATGCCAAGGCCGGAGTGCGCGATCCGCTGCACGAGATTGACGTGGCCGAGCTTTACGATAGCTACAGCGGTGTCGAAATCCAGGCGGTCGAGGACCTCGGCCTCGTTCCTGAGGGTCAAGGTGGCCCATCTGTTTCAGACGGCATGTTTGACTTGGGTGGATGTGCTGCCCGTGAATACCAGCGGCGGCCTGCTCGGGCGCGGTGCGCCGGTCGGTGCGACCGGTATCGCGCAGGCTATCGAGGTCGTGCAGCAGTTGTGGGAGGCCGTCGATCCACGTCGGCAGGTGGCGGGCGCGCGGCGTGGGCTCACCGACACCCATGCCGGAATCGGGACGATCAGCGTCGTGAATATCTACGAACGGCGTGACTGAGGTATGCAATGAACGGTGTGCGTGTGCAGAGCAAGCTCGAAACCATGATTGCGGCGGGTCCGCTGGGCCGCGCCGATGACCCGTGGGCAGATTTCCGGCAAATCGAACGGCTGACGCTTGAACTCACGCAGACCTACCGGCACAGCCTCGGCAAAACGTCGCGTTTCTTCCTTGAACTGGAAAATAGGCGCTTCTTCGCCACCCGCTGCGCGGAATGTGGACAGACTTATGCGCCGCCCCGGCCATTGTGTCCGAACTGTCTGAAGCCAACAACCTGGATTGAATTGGCCGGAACCGGAACGGTCGAGACCTACTCGGTGCTGCATTTCGGGCCGGACACCAACGAGGATGTGCGGGCGCTGAAAACTCCCTACGTACTGGCTTACGTCCTGCTAGAGGGTGCATCCACACTGTTTCCGCACATTTTGGTCGCGCCGCTGGAACGGGTGTATTTGGGCATGCGCGTCCGTGTAGCTTACAAGGACGGCCCGGTGCACCACCCGATTCATCTGATGCATTTCGTGGAGGACTGATGGCGCCGCGCAGCAAGAAGCTGATCAATCTGCCGAATCGCATCCTCCCTGAGATGTTAGAAGGGCTGGCGCACGCCTATCCCCAGTTCGTGCAGGTGACGGAAGATGGGTTAGTGGTGCGCGCCCAACCGAAGGCTGCCGGCAAAGTCGGACTGGTCATTGGCAACGGAAGCGGCCACGAGCCCGCCATGATTGGCTTTGTGGGCGAAGGACTATTCGATGTCAATGTAGCGGGCGAAATCTTTGCAGCGCCCGGCCCGGAACGAATTGTGGCCGGCATACGCGCAGCCGAGTCGCGGTGCGGGAGTGCTGCTATGCGTTTCGCACCACGCCGGCGACCGTATGAACGCTGAGATGGCGCTTGAACTGTGCGAGCTTGAGGGTATTGGCCCGGTCGAGATGGTGCTGCTCTACGACGATATCTCCAGCGCACCGAAGGGTCGTGAGCCTGAGCGTCGCGGTACTGCAGGACTGTTCTTCACGTGGAAGATGCTGGGCGCGTATGCTGAAACTGGTGCGGATTTAACTGCCTGCAAGCGCATGGCCGAGCACATTCGGGATCACACGCGTACCCTGGCAGTCGCGCTGACGTCTGGAACCAACCCGGTCAGCGGCGCGGTCATGTTCGAACTGCTGGACGACGAAATCGAGATCGGCATGGGTGTGCACGGCGAGGTCGGTCAGGGTCGGCGCAAGTTCACGACCGCTGACGAAACGATTGATGTCATGCTGACTCCTATTCTCGAAGACCTGCCGTTTCGCTCTGGCGATGAGGTGCTCGTCTTCATCAACAACAGCGGCAGTTTGACCGAGATGGAACTGTACATCCTCTTCCGCCGGGTCGCGCAAAGACTGGCAGAGGTGGGCATCCGCATTTATGGGGCTTATCTGGGCGCGTATGCCACCACGCAGGAGATGGCAGGTTTCGCCCTGTCGCTGTGCCGGGTGGATAAATCATTGAAGCCCCTGTGGGATGCGCCGGCGCGAGGGGTGGGTTTTCGATGGGGCTGAACTGGGCAAACGTCTTTGCGGTCATGAGCCGCGCGTTTGATCAACAGGCAAGCGAACTGAACGCGCTTGATTCCACGACGGGCGATGGTGATCACGGCACGGGCATGCGGGCTGCGTTCGCGCAGGCAGCCGCACAAACGGCGCCTCTCGTGGATGCATCTCCCGCCGAGCAGCTTGGCGCAGCCGCCAAAGCACTGATGGCGGCTGGAGGCTCATCGGGCGCGTTGTTTGGTACGATGTTCCTGCGCATGGCCAGCGCCGTTCGCGGTTGCGATCCGGTCACTGTTTCTGACTGGGCTAGTGCGTGGGAATCTGGACTCGCGGGTGTGCAGGCGCGAGGCGGCGCACAGCCCGGCGACAAGACGATGGTCGATGCACTCGCGCCGGCAGTGGCGGCATTCCGTGCGGCGGAAGATAGCGGCGCGGACGGCCCGGAGGCCGCAGAGGCGGCAGCGCAGGCGGCGCGGGCCGGGGCGGAGGCCACGGCCAATATGATCGCCGTGCATGGGCGCGCCCGTTTTGCCGGTGAACGGAGCATCGGCAGTGTGGACGCAGGGGCGGCTTCGGTGGCCCTAATGATGAAGACTCTGGCGGGATGCTGGAAAGGCGACCAAGATGGCCAGGCATAAACTGCGGATCGGTTTTATCGGGCTGTCGATCAAGCCCTATTACTCGATGGAACTTCGGCAGCGTGAACGTGCCATTGCCGGTCTCAACGGGCTGGCGCAGGAGATGGGCTTCGAGCTCATCTCTGTGGCCGAGGAGATCAGCAGCGAGTCGGATTCTATTCGGGCGGCGAACTTCCTGCGCGAACAAAAGCTTGATTTTCTGCTCATTCAGAACAGCTCGTGCAGCATGGGCGAGCAATTGCTGCCACTGGTGGATGTTGCGCCCCGGCTAGGGCTATGGTCCACCCCCGATCCCGATCTGGAAGGACCGATCCAAATACACTCCCTGGTATCGATGAGCCAGTACGCCAGCATTCTCAAGCGCTATCTGCGACACGAGGAACACCCCTACAAGTGGTTCTATGGCCATGTCGAAAGTGAGGAGTTTCAGCGGCGTTTCCGGGTGACTGTGCGCTCGCTGACCGCCGTGAAGAATATCGACCAGGCACGCATTGGCTGGATTGGTGGTCTGTCGCCGGGCTTCCACGACATGATCATTGACGAGCGCGTATTGCGCAGCCGGCTTGGAGTCTATGTCGAACAGCATGAGCTTGGCGAACTGGTAGCCCGTGCGCGTGGCTATGATGCTGCACCCGTGCGTGCGCAAGTCGCTGAGATTCGCGGTGCGGCGGCGGCTGTGACGGTAAGCAGTGACGAGGCTTTTGAGCGCGTGACCCGCTTCTACATGGCGCTGCGCGATCTCGCAGCCGAACGCGGGTACGATGCGCTGGCGGTACAGTGTTGGACTAGGGCGCAGGAAATCTACAACATGGTTCCCTGCATGGCTTTTAGCTGGCTGGGCAGTGACGATGGCATGGCTGTATCGTGCGAGGGTGACGTTCAGGGCGCGATCAGCATGTATCTGCTCAATGTGCTGACTGGCGCACAAGGTTCGGCTACCCTTCTCGACATGACCGCCCTTGATCTCAAAACCCAGCAAATGCTGATGTGGCACTGTGGGGTATCCCCGCGCCACTTTGCCAACGACGAGGGCATCAAGTGGGTCGATCACACCACGCTGGGCCGCAAAGGGACGGATGGGCCCTATGGCGTAGCCGGTGATGTGCTGTTCGCGCCTCAGGATTCCAGCGTGACTTACGTGGGCGACGATGGAAGCAGCTTGCTTGTCTTGCGCTCGGCGATTGTCGAGAACGAAAAGAAGGGGTTCGACGGCACACGAGGCTGGTTTGCCCAGTTTGAACTGAATAAACAGCCGATCGAACTGATGGACCTGATCAACACCCTCACCGTGCGCGGCCACGAACACCATTTCGCGGTCGGTCAGGGGGACGTCACGAGCGAACTGATGGAGTTCGCCGCCTGGAAGAAGATGCGGCTAATCGAGAGGATTCCCTATGTAGACTACCTGCAACTCGAAGGCATACACGTGTAGGCATCGTCAAAAGTAGAAGGAGACTGTAATGTCACGCAAATGGTGGTTATTCCTGGTCGTGCTAGCCCTCGCCGCGACACCGCTTCTGGTGCTGGCGCAGGATACGATGGAACCTCCGCCCGGGTTCGACAGTTGGGATGCCGTGGTCGAGCAAGCGCGCGGTCAGACGGTGAACTGGTACATCTGGGGTGGCTCTGACTCGATCAATTCGTTTGTCGACATGTTCTACGGCGTGCCGCTGCAGGAAGAGTATGGCGTTACCCTCAACCGTGTGCCGCTGGCGGACACCGTAGATGCGGTCAATCAAGTACTTAGCGAATCTGAAGCCGGAGTGGCCGATGATGGTGGCTCAATCGACATGATCTGGATCAACGGGGAGAATTTCTTCACGCTCCAGCAGGCCGAATTGCTATACGGCCCATGGGCGGAGAATATCCCGAACAGCGTGCTCGTGGCCTGGGATAATCCAGCGGTCTACCTTGACTTTGGCCGCCCGGTGGATGGCTTCGAGAGCACATGGTCGAGCGCGCAGTTCCATTTCGTCTACGACACCGCCCGCATGAGCGAAGAAGACCTGCCGCGCAGCTATGCTGAACTGGGCGAGTGGATCATGGCAAACCCCGGCCGCTTTACCTACGTCGCTCCGGGCCCGGGCGGATTCATAGGCACTCGCTTCGTCAAGCAGATGTTCTTTGAGATCTGCGGCGGCCAGGAGCAATTTGTAGGCGAGTTCAATCAGGATCTCTACGATGAGTGCGCTCCCCAGGTGTGGGAAATGTTGAACTCGTGGGAGCCCTATCTGTGGCGTGAAGGTCAGACGTATCCGGCTAGCGAAGCGGAACTGCACGAACTGTTTGCCAATGGCGAAGTGGATTTTGACTTCACGCAGTCGCCCTCCGGCGCAGCGCCCGCGATCGGTTCCGGGCAGATCCCGCCCACATCGAAGGGATTCTCCTTCACCGACAATATGATCGCTGACTTCAACTACGTTGCCATTCCCTACAACGCGCCGAACAAGGCCGCCGCACTGGTGTTGGCGGACCTGATCCTGCGCCCGGACCGCCAGGCGGCACAGGTGCAGCCCGACAATGGCTTCTGCTGTGGTTGGGGCATTGATGTATCGCGCGTGACGGATGAAGAGGGATTGGCTGCAATTGCTGCAGCATTCGAGAATCTGGGTTCGGCTGCCGAAGATCCCAACATTCTGGCCGCCGCGCTGGTTTCCGATATTGCCGCCGAGTATCAGAGTCTGGTCGAAGCGGACTGGGAAGCAAACGTACTGCGTCAATAATGGACTAATCTGGGTCTGGATAGTTTGAGAAGGAGGGGCGGGTCCACTCGCCCCTCCTGGAACCAGCCCGTACCGAAAGGACTATCTCGCATGAACTGGGATCGCTGGCGCATCCCGATCATGCTTGCGCCAACACTTATCATCATCATTGTGCTGTTTTTTGGCAGCATGGTTTATGGCTTGCTGCAAAGCCTGGGTTATCAGCCAAACATTGGCAATACGACAATCAGCCTGGATGCCTACATCCAAGTCCTGACCTCAGATCTGTACCGTGTACAGTTCTGGAATGGGCTGCTGCTGACCCTGTGGGTGGCTACAGTCAGCACGTTTCTGTCCGCGGCGCTGGCCATTGGTGGGGCGCTGTTGCTGCGCCGTGCCTTTCGCGGCAAACGCTATGCCACATTTCTTTTTCAGTTCAATCTCCCTGTCCCTCATCTGGTGGTTGCGATTGGCGTGATCTTCCTGTTCGCGCAAAGCGGACTCATGGCGCGTATTGTCGCCCAGTTCGGTCTGATTGCCGCACCGAATGAGTTTCCGGTAGTGGTACGTGACAGTGCTGGCTTGGGAATCATCCTCGCTTACCTGTGGAAAGAAGTTCCGTTCTTCGGGATTGTTGTGTTAGCCATTTTGCAGTCGGTTGGCGAGGACTATGAGGACCTGGCTCGCAGCCTGGGCGCGAACGGCTGGCAGCGTTTCCGCTATGTCGTGTTGCCTCTCGTTACTCCCGGCCTGCTTTCAGCATCCGTTATCGTCTTTGCGTTCACTTTTGGAACATATGAAGTACCCAAATTGCTGGGGGTTCGCTTTCCCGAGATGCTCCCCGTAATGTCTCTGGATTTCTTCCTGAATCCAGACTTGAATGCGCGTGCTGAGGGGATGGCTCTCAGCATGATCATCGCGGCAATCGTCCTTGCTCTCGTGTTGGTCTACATGTGGATTACCAACCGCGCCGTACGTCAGTCATGAGGCCACAATGAGCCGAACCAGTCGAGCCTTGTTTTATTTTGCCGTTGTACTCATGTGCTTCGTGCTCATGATGCCTATCATGGCATTTCTCGTGAACGCCTTCGCTTACCGCTGGTTCTACCCGCAGCTCATCCCCCAAGAATGGAGCTTGCAGGCGTGGGAGCGAATACAGCTTATTCCGCCCGAAGGAGAGCGAACTCTCGAGGCTTTCATTGCACTTATCCTGTCAGGCAGGTCGGCCGTAATCAACGCTATGTGGACGAGTATCGCCCTGGGTTTGGTAGTGACGGTGGCCGGTGTTCTGGTAGGGCTTCCGGCGGCCCGCGCCCTGGGGATGCACAAGTTTCGTGGCAAGCGCGTGGTTGAGTTCATGATACTTGCACCCACTATCGTGCCCGCAATCGCGTTTGTGCTTGGCCTTAACATTAACTTCATTCGCTGGGGCATGTCCGGCACGTTTGGCGGAGTGGCACTCGTCCATCTGGTGCCGGTGCTGCCTTATGTCGTACTCACCCTGTCTGGCGTATTCGCCAACTACAATCCGGAGTTCGAAGAGCAGGCGCGGACGCTAGGGGCTGGCCCGATTCGGACGTTCTGGCACGTTACGTTGCCGGCGATATTTCCGGGCCTCGTGGTTGCGGCGCTGTTCGCTTTCCTTGTGTCGTGGGCCCAGTACCTGCTGACGTTCCTAATCGGCGCTGGGCGAGTCATTACCATGCCCATTCTGCTGTTTTCCGCGGCATCTGGTGGCAACAATGCGGTTATCGCGGCGATGTCACTGGTCTTTATTGCACCTGCCATACTGACGCTGCTGGTGACATCTCGTTACCTTTCGGGCGAGTCGGGTGCCGTTGGAGGGTTCGGTCGCATATGACGCACGTAGTTCTTTCTCAACTGACCAAGGTGTACCCCGGAAGCACGCGCCCTGCTGTCAATTCGATGTCGCTCGACATTCCGTCTGGCGAACTGGTCGCGTTTCTTGGCCCCTCAGGCTGCGGGAAGACGACGACCCTAAAGATGATCGCCGGTCTGTTTCGGCCAACCTCAGGCGACATCACCTTTGATGAGGTGAGTGTGCTCAATACGCCCGCCGAGAAGCGTGGGGCGGTCATGGTCTTTCAGAATTATCTGTTGTTTCCCTATATGACCATTGGCCAGAATGTCGGCTTCGGGCTGAAGATGCGCGGGGTGGACAAGAATGTCATCGATCGCAAGGTCCACGAGATGCTCGACTTAGTTCACCTGCCTGATATTTCGTCGCGGCGGCCCCGCCAGCTCTCGGGCGGTCAGCAACAGCGCGTGGCACTCGCCCGCGCGCTGATCACCGAGCCTAAGGTACTGCTTCTCGACGAGCCCCTAAGCAATCTGGATGCGCATCTGCGCGACGAAATGCGCGAATTGATCCTCACCATCCAGCGCAACTTGGGCGTTACCATGATTTTTGTAACGCACGATCAAGAAGAAGCTGTGCTGCTGGCCGACCAGATTGCGCTGATCTTTGATGGCGTGCTGCAGCAGTACGCAGCGCCCGATACTTTCTACGAGCAGCCCATCTCCGAACGGGCGGCTCGATTCTTCGGCGGTGTCAACTTCCTTCCAGGTATACGCCAGGGAGAGAGTGTTCAGACCGCCGTTGGGTCGTTTGATTTCCGCGCTCCCGGGGCCGACAACGCCCCAACGGGGAATGTGATCCTGACTATTCGCCCCGAACAGGTCCTGTTGAATCCGGTAGATGATCACAATGTGGTGACCGGCCAGATCGCCTCTCGCATCTACGTCGGCACTTACACACGCTACAAGATTCGGCTGGGCGAGATTGAGATCGAGGCGACACGCCCCGGCGAAGTCGGCGGAAGCCTGAATGAAGGCTCTGACGTGAGGATCAAGTTCCCTGACGATCGGATCTGGGTTGTCCCCGACAGCCGCTAGCGTGGTTGCACTCGAACCGTCGCAGAAACGTCTGATCGCGACGCTTTGGGTGACTTACGCGCTGTACTATCTGGGCCGGCTCAATGTCGGCCCGGCGCTCGATCCGTTGGCGGCAACGCTCGGCGTGAGCCGTGCTGCTGTAGGGGCACTCGGCACCGCTTTCTTCTGGTCGTACGCAATGGGTCAACTCGTTAACGGTGAACTGGGTAACCGCTACAGCCCCCGGCGCATTGTTGCGCTCGGCATTGCGGTAATTGCGGTCGTCAATCTGCTCATGCCTGCACAGACGGTCCTGACTGTCATGATTGTGCTCTGGGCCGTGAATGGCTTCGCGCAGTCGACCGGCTGGGGTCCCATGCTGCGAATACTGTCTGAACGGCTCGGTTCGGCAGCTAGCCAGCGCATCTCCGTATTCTTCTCGATGAGCTATCAGGTGGGTGCGGCGTTCAGCCTTGCGTTTGCCGCATGGCTGGTGAGTGTGGGGGGGTGGCAGGCCGCCTTTTTTGTGCCAGGCCTGATCCTGCTGGGCGCGCTGGCCTTTTGGTGGTTTTCGCGGGTGGATGTGCCACCCGCACAAGGAAAGATCGCTCGATTTCGCTTGGGCGACATGGGCGGAGATATCCGCGCAGTGTGGCCGGTGCTGATCGGCGCAGTGTTCATGGGCTTCGTCTATACCGGCGGGTTGCTGTGGATGCCGAGCTACTTTGCTGAATACGGTATGGCCGCAGTTGCCGGTATCCTGCCACTTCTGGGCGCAGTCGGCATGCTTGTGGCCGGCGTCCTCGTTCGGCGGGGTGGCGCGCCGCTGGTTGTTATGCGCCAGTTCCTCGCCGTGATCACTGCCTGTGCGCTGGTCGCCGCGCTGACGAGTGCCCAAATGCAGATTGCTGCACTCGTCATCATGATGCTGGGCCTCGGTGGATCCGTCGCCCTGCTGCTGGCATCGATACCGATGGCGTTTGCGCCACCGGGCCGCACCTCGTCGGTCGCTGCTTTGGTCACGGCTGTGCAAAACATCGGCGGTGGGTTGGCTAGCGTGATGGTGGGTGCACTTGTCGATAGTTCCGGCTGGTCGAGCGTGTTTCTCGTATGGGCTGGGTGTGCGCTGGTTGCATTGGGCGTATCGATACTGTTGAGGAGAGTGGGTGGATGAGCCATGAAGCGCCGCTTGCCGGCCTGCGCGTGATCGATCAAACGCAGGCGCTGGCTGGCCCGTACTGCGCCATGATGCTAGGCGATCTTGGCGCAGAAGTGATCAAGATTGAGCGTCCGGGCGTAGGAGATCAGTCGCGCCAGTGGGCGCCGCCGTACATTGGCGACCAAAGCTGCTATTACCTGGCGGTGAACCGCAACAAACGCGGCATTGCGCTCAATGTGGCCGCGCCTGAGGGTCGGGATATTCTACATCGTATGGTGGTCGACGCCGATGTGTTCCTGACCAATCTCGCGACCAACGAGTCGCTGCGTAAGTATGGAATTGATTATCCAACGCTTCATACGCTCAATCCGCGCCTGATCTATGCTTCAATCAGCGGTTACGGACGCACCGGGCCGCGCGCCGATCAGCCGGGCTATGATCTCGTGTCGCAGGCGGAAAGCGGCACGATGGCGCTAACAGGCGAGGTTGACGGCGCGCCGATGCGCTTCCCTACACCGATTGCAGACATGACCTGCGGCCTATTCACGCTTGTTGGCGTGCTGGCGGCGCTGCATGCGCGCCATGCGACTGGTGAGGGCCAGTTCATCGACATGTCGCTGCAAGAGGGGCAGATCACGTGGCTTGAAAACTATGCGGGGGAGTATTTCGCCACTGGTGACGACCCGCCGCGCCGTGGCAACCGGCATCCGCAGGTCGTGCCCTATGAGGCCGTACAAGGCAGCGACGGAGACTGGTTCATTCTGGGCGTGGGCAGTGACAATATCTGGGCGTCGTTCTGCGCTTTTGTTGGCCAACCCGAACTGGCTGCCGATCCGCGTTTCAACACCAATGCACAACGAATCGCACATTACGATGTGCTCATCCCCCTCGTGCGCGGCATTATTCGGGGCCGCTCAAGCGAGGAGTGGCTCACTGATCTGCGCGCGCAGGGCGTGCCCTGCGGACGAATCAACACCGTGGAGCAGGCGCTGTCCGACCCGCATGTGCTGGAGCGCGGCATGATCATCGAACTGGAGCATCCCGCGCTTGGGATGGTCAAATCACTGGCCACGCCAGTGCATATGTCCGAAACACCGTTGGTCTATCGTCGTCACCCGCCCCGGCTGGGTGAGCACACGAACGAAGTGATGAGCGAATTGGGATTAAGTGGCGAGGCCGTGTCCGCACTACGCGCACGCGGCGTGATCGCCTGAAACGGAGGAAACGCGATGGCATCTTTGACCTTCCCCACACTGTCGCCCGAAAAGCGCCTACGGCGGCTGATCCCACCAACTCATTCTGTTCGAGTTGTCATCGACACAGACACACGCAACGAGATTGATGATCAGTTCGCGCTGGCGTGGGCGTTGCTGTCATCCGATCAGATGACGGTCGAGGCGGTGTATGCGGAACCTTACTCGTTCCGGCATCGCGCTGATGAGATACGGCGTGCGCTGGCGGCGCGTTCGAACTGGGACGCCGCCAGTGAGGTCGACCGGGAACTGTGGCAGCAGTATGCAGGGCTTATTCCCAGTTTGCAGGCACGCGGCTATGACCTGGCCACGTGGCAGTGGGATGATGGCCCTGAACCCGGCATGGAGCACAGTTACGAGGAAATCAAGATCGTCTATGACAAGCTGGGGTTATCGTCCGCAGGGAAGGCTTTTCGCGGCTCACCTGGCTACCTAACTTCCCTTGATGTCCCGATTCGAAGCGATTCCGCTGAACATTTGGTGGAACTAGCGATGGCAGCGCCAGACGACGATCCGATTTATGTTGCGGCGATCGGAGTGCTGACGAATATTGCGTCGGCGATCCTGATCGAGCCGCGAATAATCGAGAAGATCGTGGTCACATGGACGGCTGGATATCCATCTCACGTGCGCCAGACCAACTTCTCGTTCAACATGGAACAGGACATGATCGCGTCGAAGCTGGTGCTTGACTGCGGCGTGCCATTCGTCTATTTGCCCGGCTTCCACGTAGGTGCACAGCTACGGTTGTCTCTTCCTGAAGTCGAGCAATGGGTACGTGGTCAGGGAGCAATGGGTGACTATCTCTACTGGCTATATACCCATAACCCACACTACGACGTGCTCGGCTGGGCCGACGACCACTTTGGACGAACGTGGGTGATCTGGGATCTGATCAACATTGCTTGGCTGATGAACCCCGCATGGGTGCCTTCCGTGCTGATGCCCACGCCTGTATTGCAGGATGACCGGAAATGGTACCAAGCGTCCGCTGACCGGCATTTCTGGCGCGAGGCCTATGATATCGACCGCGACGCCGTATTCCGCGACCTGTTCCGGAAGCTTGAGGCAGCACCGTAGCTGCGCGGGGCGCGAAGAGAGGAGGAAAAGCAAACGTGATTTCAGAATTTCCTGGTGTCATATCCAGCGCGGCAGCTGAACCTGTGATCTCGCTTGCCTCCGCCCGGCGATTCCACCGCCAGAAAGTGCGCCCAGGCCAGGGTCGTACAGGCGGACGGATGCAGGCACTCGTTGGTGCTCGCTTGCTCTCAACCAGGCCAAACACGTTAAGATGGGCTCTCTGCGGGCGGTCCCCATTCCCCGGTCCTTACTCCCACAGGGTGACGAGGTGAAACGTGGTCGGCGTAAGTAACTTCTCTCGCCCTGAGGGAGGGGGACTTTGGGCAGCAGTTTGCAGACTTGCTCTGGCCAACTTCGCCGCTCGACTTGACCGCACCTCACTTGCCATCCGGCAGCGGGTTTCCGAGAACGGTGATGCGGCTGCACTGACGGAGGCAGTCAGAACGGCGGCCAGGAACACCTGCACCTGTCTCCACGCCTCGTTGACCGCGTATTATGCCAGGCGCTGGTTAAGTTCGATCTTCTCGCCGTCTGGGCCGAGGATGTTGAAGTAATACACTCCGTTCTCCCAGAAGGGTAGAAAGACCGGCGCCGGTTCGAGTGGTGTCAACCCCGCCTCCTGCACCGTTTGCCAGGCGGCTTGAATGTCAGCTACATCGAGGGCGACATGATCGATGTGGCCATGGCCACGGCGCATAACCTCTTCCCGCTCGGCGCCCACCAGTTGGTAGAACTCCAGCACAAGGCCGTCGTGTTCCTGCATCGAACAGCGGATCGCGGCCGCGCCGCCAGGGAGTTCCCGGTACATGACTTCCGTGAAGCCGAGATGGCCATAAAACGTCCGCGTCTGCTCGATGTCACTAACCGGAATGCCGATGTGTTGTAGCCCGCGCAAGTTGTCTCCGAACACGGCTCTGTACTCCTTTGAAAGACGCTGAGTTCACCTAAGTTCCTGCCTCGCCCAGCGAGTGCGGAATCTTCGCCCAATTCTCATCAAAACGAGCAATCCAATCTTGGGTAAGCTCCGAATCAAGCATGCGCATGAATACGTCATACTGCATGACCAATATCGGCGCGCCGGCCTGCAAAACTCTGCTTGCTTGTTCAGGGCTACGCACACTGGCCGCCGCAATCTGCGTAGGGACATGATGCCGTTGATAAATGTCGGCAATGTCCGCGACCAACTTATAGGCATCCATCTCCGCATCGGCTATACGCCCAATATACGGTGCGATATAGGCGGCGTTCGCACGGGCAGCCAGGAACGCCTGATTGACCGTGGCGATCGTCGTGATCAACGGCTTAAGTCCACTAGCGGCGATGCGACGGGCGGCGGCTATTCCTGCATGGGTGGCGACCAGCTTTGGGTGGATCTGGCCGGGAATCCTGCGCAGGCTGTCCATTTCTCGCAGGTAATCATCGATAGTTGGGCCATGAAGCTGGACGAAGACCGGGACATTTACACTGTCGCACACCGTCGTAATGACTTGCTCCAGGGTCTGCCCGCCGGCGGTCCAACGCTCGATGATGGTCGGGTTGGTCGCAATCGCGTCCGCCAGGCCATCGTTCGCGGTACGGATGGCTTCCTCGACCGATCCTTCAATCCACAGTTCCATCGGAACCTCCTATTTGGCGAAGGGGAGTCAGATTCCACTGCCTTGGGCTGCACCGGGAGATGAATGATGCAATGCGACCATCATGCGCCGGGTATAAGCGGATCGTCCCCGTGCAAGATTCTTGCGTCGCCGATTGCCCTCGTCAAGAGCCGCCCCTTCCAAAGACGACCGCAATAGAAGTCGAATCGGTCGCGCGATTGAGTAAAAAACTGCCGTATCATTCAAGATGTAGGGGATTCCTGATCGGTGTGCGGTGGGGCGCAATCCGAAGAAAGTATATCGAAATTTGCCATCCTATCATCTTGTAGTTACAATTTGAATTGTTTCGGGTGGATGCTTTCACCAGTGTGAGCAGTTCGTCCAGAAAGCGAAAGGCGTCGTCTATCGAGAGCAAAGAAACAGGAGCGACTAGAAATTCAGAGTTGTTGAGCCAAAGCACAGGAGACCTCCCATGCGTAAACTCTCTATACTAATCATTGTCGCGTTATTCGCCCTCCTCACCATTGGCGCCGTTCAGGCGCAGGATCAGCCATTCGCAGGTCAGACCATCGTAGTGGTCACCCAGACAGGCCGCTCGGTCGGTGGCCCGGTGGAAGACTACGCTCCCGAATGGGAAGCGATGACGGGCGCTGATGTCCAGTTGCAGCAGTTTGCATTTGGTGAACTGTACGAGAAGATGATCACAGCGTTTGAGACCGGCTCGATCGACTATGACGTGCTGATTTTCCCGGCGGACTGGGCGGGCGACTTCATGGCCCCAGGCTACCTTGAGCCGATGCCGCAGGCAATTCTCGACTCCGTCGATCTGGCGGATGTGATTCCGCTTTATGCCGACCGCATCATTGCGTGGGGCGACACCCGGTATGCGCTGCCCTACGACGGCGACTCGCACATGCTGTACTACCGCAAAGACCTGGTCAACCCGGACAGCCCGTATGCGGCCGATTTCGAGGCGCAGTATGGATATCCGCTGGACGAGCCGCAGAACTGGAACCAGTACTACGACATCGCCGAGTTCTTCAACGGCATGGACGTTGAGACCGCCGGTGAGATGGTGCCGATCTATGGTCTGGCCGAGGCCCAGAAGCGTAACACGCAGGCCTACTGGGTGTACCTGTCCCATGCGGCTGGCTATGCCAAGACCCCTGGTAATCCATGCTTCTTCTTCGACTGCGCCGACATGACGCCGGAAGTCAATAACCCCGGCTTCGTGCGCGCGTTGGAAGAGTACGTGGCATCACGCGCCCTTGGCCCGGAAGAAATGATCAACTGGGACGTGGCGGATACCCGCGTGCAGTTCCCGGCGGGCATCTCCGTGTTCAATGTTGACTGGGGCGATGTGGGACCAATCTCCTATAACCCGGACGCCTCGGTGATTGTGGGCCAGACAGGCTTTGCGCCGCTTCCCGGTGGTTCTGAATACTGGGATTCAACGCAGGATATGTGGGTGACGCCTGAGGGTGGTGTGAACCGCGCACCGTTCATCGCCTTCGGTGGCTGGATCATTTCAGTGGCCGCGGACAGCGACGTGAAGGATGCTGCGCTGGACTTCGCCGCGTTCATGGCACGTCCGGAACTGGTACAGTTGCTCGCCACGCAGCCGGACACCGGAATCAATCCGTCGCGCTACAGCCAATTGAACCCGGATGATGTGTCCGGATGGGTGGCTGCGGGCTTTGACGAGGCGGGCGCGGTCGATTATGTGACTGCTATCGCCGACGGCATTTCCGACCCGAACGCCGTGCTTGACCTGCGCGTTCGCGGCAGCGCCGAGTACCTGAGCGCTCTCGACACAGAAGTGGCCCGTGCCTTGGTGGGCGAGTTGACGGCCCAGGAAGCCCTGGACAACGTGGCGACCCAGTGGAACGAGATCACCGATCGTCTCGGGCGTGACAGCCAGCTTGAACAGTATCGTGCTTCCGTGGGTTATACCGGCTGATTCACCTCTTCAAGTTTGGTTGGGGTGTGCATTCCGCACACCCCAACTGTTTAGTCATAAGCCTGCAGGAGCGTGATGATGGCAGGAAAAGCGGAGGAGAGCAGCAAGCAGTTCGACAGATACAATATGATCAAGCGGGTGTTCCTGTCTCCCGCGGTTATCATTCTTTTGGCACTCTCCATATTCCCGCTGATTTGGTCACTTGGCATAAGTTTTACCAACTTCCAGCGCGGACAAGGCGTGGCACAGGCCAGCGAGACAGCGGTGGTTGAAGACGTCGGCTTGCTCGGGATGGGCTTCAATGTCACGCTTGAGAACTACGTGCGCATGATCACCGATGAGCGGTTGCATGCCACTGTCCGAAACACGTTGTTCTACGTGTTTGCAGGAGTTTCCCTTCAATATGTCGTAGGGTTTGGGCTGGCGCTGCTCCTCAATCAGGATTTCAAGGGGCGCAACGCCATTCGTGTCATCTTCTTGATGCCGATGATGATGACCCCAGTGGCGGCAGCCTACCTCGGGCGCATGATGTTCGACTCGAATATTTCACCGCTGGCGCAACTTCAGCGAACGCTGACCGATGCTGTGCAGGGGCTAGGCGCCATTGTGCCAGGGACATTCCTCGATAGCGCCGTTGTGAAAGTTCCATGGTTCACCGATCCGAGCTGGGCGCCGATAACGATTGTGCTCATCGACAGTTGGCAGTGGATTCCGTTTGTCACGCTGCTGATGCTGGCGGGTTTGCAGACGATTCCGGATGAACTCTACGAGGCTGCCACGGTTGATGGCGCGAACACGCGGCAGATTTTTCAGAGAATCACTTTCCCCATCCTGCTCCCGATTACTGCAACAGTCATCCTGATACGCGGGCTGGAGATCTTCAAGATTATTGACGTCATCGTGGTCACCACAGGCGGGGGGCCTGGGAACGCCACCGAATCACTTACCATGTACATCTTCAAAACGGCCTTGACCTTTGGCAACTATGCTTATGCGGCGGCGATTTCATTCGCCTTGCTGGCTACTGTCATGGTCTTCGCGACCGTCTTCTTGTCGCTGATGCGGCGCGTGACGCCCAAGTGAGGGGGATGCTGTGAGAGGGAAACGCAGCCGCAGGCAGTCGATCGTCCTGTACTCCATTATCGTTTTTTGGTGCTTCATTGTCCTCTTCCCGTTCTATTGGTTGGTGACGACGTCGGTCAAGACGCAGATCGCCGTCAGTAGAGGCCCTAAGTACGTGCCGCGTATCGAAATCCCGTTCATCACAGTGACGGGTGAAGATGGCCAATCTGGACCGCTCGTGCTGCCTGGCGACTTTACGCCGACGCTACAGCACTGGGAGGAACTGTTCGTTCGCAATCAGGACCAGATCATTCGCCACTTCAAGAACAGCCTCATCGCGGCCAGCGGCGCGACGATCTTCGCAGTGGTGTTTGGCACCATGGCTGGCTATGGCCTGTCACGCTTCCAATACGACTGGAACCGCTTGGGTTGGAGAAATGACAACATTGCCTTTTGGGTGGTGTCGAATCGATTCTTGCCTCCTGCGCTGTTCGTCGTGCCCTACCTGATCTTGTATTCTGCGCTCGGTCTGGTGGATACCCACGGGGGACTGATCATTGCTTATACCGTGTTCAACATCCCGTTTGCGGTATGGATCATGCGCGACTTCTTTAATGGTCTGCCCGTGGAGTTGGAAGAAAGCGCGATGATCGATGGCGCCTCGCGGTTCACGGCCTTCTGGCGCATTGTGCTTCCACTGAGCGCGCCGGGCCTGGTGACGGTCGCGATCTTCACGTTCGTGTTCTCCTGGAACGAGTACCTCTATGCGCTCATGCTCACCAACTACGAGGCCATCACCATGCCGGTGCTCATCGCCGGGCAGAACAACACGCGCGGCATCCAGTGGTGGTTCATCTCGGCGCTCACGCTCACGGCGATTACGCCGGTGATTCTGATGGGCTTGCTACTGCAGCGCCATATCACTCGAGGCCTGGTTACGGGCGCAATCAAGGGCTGACGCCAATTCAACCGGCTGTGCCATGGAGGGAGGAGGGTTTCACTCGGCCCCAATGATGTTGCCGTGCTTGTCGCAAACGGGGATTTGCGGCTTGTCGGCCAATCAGGGGCAGTGGCCTGCGCAGGCGGCGATGGAAGCACGGTTAGTGGAGTTCTCTCGCCCCACGCGCGAGCTTGATTTCATCGGCATCAAAGCGCATGGCGACCTGACTGACCATTTTGTCTCAGTCGATATCGCCGAGGCTTTTCTCAACGACCCGTATGACTGGGATGGGCCCCATGAACCATTTGTGGCGGCGACCGAAGCCGATATGGACGGCGCACTGACAATGCAGTTGATGAAGTACATGACGGGCGAACCGGTCCTGTTTGCGGATGTGCGCCACTACGATGCGGCGGACGACGTGTGGTACTTCGCTAACTCGGGCACACACGCGACCTATTTTGCGGGGCATTCGCTCGATCCAGCCGTCAATCTGAAGAAGGTGAGCTTCTTTCCCGAAGTATCGTACTATCCCGCCGGTGGAGCCTCTGTTCAGCACTTCGCTGCGCCCGGCCAAATCACATTCGCGCGGCTGGCGCGTAAACAAGGCAAGTACTGGTTGGCGATTGTGCCAGCAGAGCTCATCGAGTTTCCTGAACCTGTGGCCCGCGCCAAGGCAGCTACCACAACCCCGGAGTGGCCGCATGCGTTCGCCCGGTTGCAGGTGACACCTGATGAATTCCTTTCCAGCTATCCCTGCAATCATACGCATGGCTGCTATGGCAACTGGGTCCCTGAGCTGCTCGATCTGGCGCAAATGCTCGGAATTGAAGCGCATGTCTACGCTTGACATCGGCTGACAGCCGCGAGGAGAGAACCAAATGAATGAAATCGGGATTTACTACGCCTATTGGACGCACGAGTGGGACGCGGATTTCCACCCGTTCATCGACAAAGTGTCGGCACTGGGCTTCGACATTCTCGAAGTTAATGCGGGCACCGTTGGAAACATGACTGCGGAGCAGCGAACGGCACTGAAGGCGCACGCGGACGACTGCGGCATTCGTCTGACGTTTTGCGTCGGGCTTCCTCATGCCTACGATGTGGCATCCGCTGATGCAGAGGTGCGGAGGAACGGTGTTGCATACCTGAAAAAAATGGCGCGTGCCGTCGGTGAAATGGGCGGGGGCAAGATCAGCGGCATTGTTTACAGTTCATGGCCGGCGTCTTTGCCCGTGGGCGAAACCGACATCCGCCCCTATTTCGACCGAAGTGTGTCGAGCATGAAGGAAGCGGCCCAGGTTGCCGAGGACCAGAATGTAGTGTTCAACGCGGAAGTGGTGAACCGCTTCGAGCAGTTCCTGCTCAACACGAGTGCTCAGGCGGTGACCTACGTGGAGGCGGTCGGCAGTCCGAACGTGAAGATTCTACTGGATACCTACCACATGAATATCGAGGAAGATTTCATTGGTGAGGCCATTGTCCACGCCGGTGACAAGCTCGGACATTTCCACATTGGCGAGAACAACCGCATGCCTCCCGGATACGGACACATTCCGTGGACGGAGATTAGCGCAGCGCTGCGCAAGATCGGTTATGGCGGCGACGTGGTGATGGAGCCATTTGTTATGCCCGGCGGTCAAGTGGGGTCCGACATCAAGGTCTATCGTGATCTGAGCGTGGGTATGGACCTCGATGAGGAAGCGCGCAAGGCACTGCTATTCATGCGCGGCGCACTGAAGTGAGGCCCAATTGTTCGGTGCGTAATTAAGGGAGCTTGCATCATGACCTATGCCTTACCAGCCCTTGTGGAAGTGTCACCTGCCTCGCCAAACGAGGCGGTGCTGGTCGCAAACGGAGACTTGCGTCTATCGGCTAATCAGGGGCAGTGGCCTGCGCAGGCGGCGATGGAAGCGCAGTTGGTTGAAGTGTTCAGCCGCGAGGGGCTCACTGTGCGGCGCGGCCACCCCTACGACCCGGTCGAGAAGCACGGCTTCATCTCCAGCCAGCGGATGGGCATGAACGTGTTTAAGACGATTCATCCGGAGGCGCGAGTCATCGTCGCCGAGTCGGTTTGGCAGTACAGCCATCACCTGCTCGCTGGTCTGCAGCATCATCGCGGGCCAATTCTGACGGTGGCGAACTTCAGCGGGCAGTGGCCGGGGCTGGTGGGGCTGCTCAACCTGAATGCGTCGCTGACCAAGATGGGCGTGCGTTACAGCACGATCTGGAGCGTTGATTTTGATGATGACTTCTTCCTGACCAGCATCCGCGAGTGGATTTCCACCGGCACGATTACGCATGATGCGAAACATGTGCGTGACATCACGCTGCGAGAGATTCCGGCGGCGGAGCGGCGACTGGGTGAAGCGTTGGCCGCTCAGCTTCGGCAGGACAAGGCAATCCTCGGTGTGTTCGACGAGGGCTGCATGGGCATGATGAACGCGATTCTGGATGATACGCTGCTGAACCCGTCCGGGGTATTCAAAGAGCGGCTGAGTCAGAGTGCGCTCGTGGCGGCCATGCGCCGTGTGCCGGACGCCGAGGCGGCGGCGGCGCGCCAGTGGCTGGATATGCGGGGGATGACGTTCGTCACTGGTACGGACGAAGTGAGCGAGCTAACCGACTCACAGATCCACGAACAGATGAAAATGTATATCGCCGCGGTCCGTATCGCGCACGAATTTGGCTGTGATGCGATCGGTATCCAATACCAGCAGGGTCTGAAGGATATGACGCCAGCCAGTGACCTGGTGGAGGGTTTGCTCAACAACGTCGAGCGGCCGCCAGTGATGAACTCGGTGACGGGCAAAGAGTTGTTCGCTGGGCGTGCGCTGCCCCACTTCAATGAGGCGGATGAAGGGGCAGGACTCGACGCCTTGGTGACGAATCGGGTATGGACGGCTATGGGATACGCCCCGGAGACGACGCTTCATGACCTGCGCTGGGGCGAGCACTTCACCGGCGATGGCGTGGATGACTTCGTGTGGGTCTTCCTGATTTCGGGAGCGGCGCCGCCGTCGCACTTTATTGGTGGCTACGAAGGAGCGTCATCGGAGCGGCAGCCGGCAATGTACTTCCCGCTTGGCGGTGGGACGCTGAAAGGCGTGAGCAAGCCAGGCGAGATCGTATGGAGCCGGGTGTTCGTGATGGACGGCGTGCTGCATGCCGATATCGGGCGGGCGAGCGTGGTGAAGCTGCCTCAGGCAGAGACGGAACGGCGGTGGCAACTGACGACGCCGCAATGGCCGATCATGCACGGGGTGCTGCACGGGGTGACTCGCGATCAGATGATGGGGCGGCACAAGGCGAACCATATTCAGGTGGTGTACGCACCGGACGGAGACGCAGCCGACCGGGCGTTGGCGGCAAAAGCAGCGATGCTGTTGGCGATGGGTATTCAGGTTCATGCCTGCGGTGACGTGGCTATTTGACTGTCGGGCGATCGTGCCAGACTCACATTGGGCCAGCCCCGCCTTCATTTGCCCTGAGGAAGCCCTAGTGGCTTCCTATCGGCCACCAATCTCTATCTGCACTTTCAGGGTTTCCCCGTTCATGAACCCGGTGAACCCTTCCACAAATCCGTCGAGGGTCAGTCGATGGCTGACAAGTGGCTCAACATCGACAATGCTATGTTCAAGCCATGCGATCGCAGGCGGAAAGGTTTGGCATAGCGCAAACGACCCAATGATCGTCCAGTCGTTCCTGAACACATCGTAAGGGTTGAGCCGTATCTGCGCGTTCGTGGGGGTCACGCCAAATTGGAGATACTGCCCGCGCTGTTTCAGGAATTGGAATGACTGTTCAATGACGGCAGGAACACCTGTTGCATCGATGACGATGTCAAACGAACGCT
The DNA here is from genome assembly GCA_963841085.1 of uncultured Chloroflexia bacterium. Lineage (GTDB taxonomy): Bacteria > Chloroflexota > Anaerolineae > Aggregatilineales > Phototrophicaceae > Flexifilum. Next base: position 27,278 of record CAWJBF010000006.1, read on the forward strand.
CAACCAGCTCTGAAATCGCGTCCGCATGCAGAATCTGATTGGCGCCAAGCTGCAGGGCAAGCTGCAGTCGGGAGGACTGCTTGTCAACCATGGTGATCTTTGAGGCATTATCATGCCGGAGCGCCTGTAGCAGGAGAAGCCCCATAGGTCCTGCGCCCATCACGAGGACAGAGTCGGCGGGCTGAACCCGCATTCTTTGGAGCGCCCATACGACACAGGCAAGAGGCTCAATAAAGGCCGCCTGAGTGTCGCTTAAGCTTTCAGGCATGGGGTAGACGGACTGAACCGGCACGTTGACGTACTCAGCGAACGCACCATTACATGTAACCCCAATTGCCTCGAAGTTCCTGCAGTGATTGAACGCCCCAACGTGACAAAAGTCGCAGTGGCCGCAGTGCAAGTTGGGATCCACAGCAACGCGTGTGCCAACCGATAGGTGACCGACATTGGCTCCGACCTCGACAATGGTTCCGCAGAATTCATGCCCGGGTATCAGGGGGAACTGGGACATGTACTCGTTGCGGTATATGTGGATGTCTGTTCCGCAGATACCGGCGCGCGCGACGCGAACGATGACCTCATCAGGGGCGCAGACTGGATCGGGTACGCTCGTCACCTCTATTGTTTCCGGTGCTGAAAAGACGACCGCTTTCATCTTGAATCCTCTCTCGTATGCAGGCCACTGATCGGGACATAATGTTTGCTCAATGATGGCTACGAAATAGTTGCTGGCCACTGGTAATCATGATATCCTATAATTACAAATTTAGCCGATGAGTATGGGCTTTGCGAGGTAGGGAAATTATGGACATGGGCTTGTTCGATCTGAGCGATCGGGTCGCTATTGTGACGGGGGCAGGACAGGGCATTGGCCGGGAGATCGCGCTGACGCTGGCGCGGGCGGGGGCACATGTCGCCATTGCCGAGCGAAATGTCGACGCTGCTGAAGAGACGGCCGCAATGGTCCGCGAGATTGGTCGTCGTGCGCTGGCCGTGCCAACCAACGTAGCCAGCCTGCCCAGTGTCGAGGCGATGGTGGCGGCGGTGCTGGCCGAGTTCGGCCAGATCGACATCCTGGTCAACAACGCGGGCGTCGCGCTCAATGTGCCGTCCGAAGAGGCGACCGAGGAGGAGTGGAACCGCATCCTGGGCGTCAACCTGTATGGCGTGCTCTGGTGCTGCACGGCGGTGGGGCGGCACATGCTGAAGCGCCGCCAGGGCGCTATTGTCAACATCGGCTCGATTTCGGGCGTGATCGTCAACAAGCCGCAGCCGCAGGCGGGCTACAATCTGTCTAAAGCGGCCGTCATCCACCTGACGAAATCGCTGGCGGCCGAATGGGCGGATCGCAACGTGCGCGTCAACTGCGTATCGCCCGGTTACATTGGCACCGAACTGCTCAACAAAGGCCTGAAGGAAAAACCGGATTGGGGTGAGATCTGGTTCGAGATGACTCCGCAGAAGCGCCTGGGCAAGCCGAGCGACATCGCCAACGTAGTGCTGTACCTGGTGTCGGACGTTTCCGAATATGCGACTGGCAGTGACTGGATTATCGACGGCGGCTATACGCTGTGGTGAGCGCAGGCCGGGGAAGGAACGAGACGATGTTTGCTGTGGCGGTAACCAAGCCAGACGAGCTGCAGATAGTCAACGTGCCGAAGCCAGAGCCGGGGCCGTACGAGGCGCGGGTGAAGACCGAGATCGCGGCGCTGTGCAACATGACGGATCGCAAGTTGATTCACGGGGAATTTCCGGGGATCACACACTATCCGCTGCTGCTCGGTCACGAGACGGTAGGGATCGTTGATGCTGTGGGTGGCAAGGTGCGCAGGTTCAAGGTGGGCGACCGAGTGGTAGGCGGACTGGTGCTTACCTCGCCTGATCCGACGTATGGCAGTGGTTGGGGCGGCTTCTGCGAGTACACGCTGGCCGGCGATCATCAGGCGATGGTCGAGGATGGCGTGGCCGACGAGGCGCATGGTTGGGGCGAAGTCTTCGAGATCATGCGTGTGGTGCCAAGGTCGATATCGCTCGAAGACGCTGTGCTACTCTGCACCTGGCGCGAGGTCTATGGCGCGTTCGACGACTTCATGCTCAAAGCGGGTGACGATGTCCTCATCTACGGCGGTGGCCCGGTGGGTCTCAGCTTTGTGAAGTTCGGGCGACTGCTTGGTCTGCGCGAAATCTATCTCGTGGACCGTAACGCGCACAAACAACGTAAAGCGCTGGAAATGGGCGCGACGGCCGCCTTTGCGCCCGATGAGCCGCAACTGCAGGCTCTGCTGGTGCGCAAACAGGCTGATTTCGATGCTGTTATCGATGCGGTAGGTAAGGAGAGCATCATCAACGGTGCGCTCTCACTGGTGAAGTTGGGAGGGTCCATCTGTGTTTATGGGGTCATCGATACGCCGACAGTCACGCTGGAAAAGCACCGCGCGCCTTACAACTTCAACCTGTTGATTCACCAGTGGCCAACGCGTAAACGCGAACACGACGCGCAGGAACCACTGGTCGAATGGATTGAGTCCGGGAAGCTCAGTTACAGCGAATTCGTCACGGGTGAGTTCCCGATTGAGCAGGCCAACGAAGCCTATCACTGGTCCGTGCAAACCAAGGCGATCAAGACACTGCTGCGATACCCGTGAAGACGGGTGCCGGACTTGCCCGGAGATTGAGCTGGATATTCACGAGAGAGCTTCTCTCGTGTGACGACAAGGAGCAAGCAGAGCGATGACATCGAGAGAAGTGCTGATCCCGCGCAGCGTGCCGACGATGTACTTCGTGGGAGTGACCACAGGAAAGTCGTCGATCATGAAGGTGTTTCCGAAGTGGTCAGATGTGCTGGGCATCGGAGCGCAAATCGTGGGCTACGACTGCCCGATACATGCGCCTGACGAGGACTATCTGGCAATTGTGCAGCATATCAAAGCGGACTCGCTGTCAATGGGCGCGCTCGTGACGACGCACAAGATAGACTTGCTGACGGCAACGCGGAGTGAGTTTGACTACCTTGATCCGTATGCGCAGTTGTGCGGAGAGATTTCGAGCATTTCCAAGCGGAGTGGTACACTGCGTGGCCATGCCAAAGACCCGATTTCGTCCGGGTTGTCGCTGGAGGCATTCGTGCCGCGCGGGCACTGGGGACGAACGGGTGGACATGTGCTTTGCCTGGGTGCGGGAGGCTCGGCGGTGGCGATCAGCGCATATCTTGCTGGGCTGAAGGACAAGTCCGATCGTCCGGTGAAGTTCATCGCTGTGAATCGCTCGCCAGGCCGGCTTGAGGCGCTCAGGGAGATCGTCGCGCAACTGAATACCGACATCGAGTTTGACTACATTCTGAACGAAGATCCAGTCCGGAACGACGCGATCATGGCGCAGCTTCCGCCGGGATCACTGGTGATCAACGCGACGGGGATGGGCAAGGACCGGCCCGGTTCGCCAGTGACGGATGACGCGGTCTGGCCACAAGACGGGCTGGTGTGGGAGCTAAACTACCGGGGCGAACTGGATTTCATGCATCAGGCCCTGCGGCGGTCGCAGGTTTACAACCTGACCGTCGAGGATGGGTGGGTGTATTTCCTGCACGGCTGGACACAAGTGGTGGCGGAAGTGTTTGATGTGCATCTGACGCCAGAGCTATTTGCACAATTGGATGCCGCGGCGTCGGAGCTGCGGCCTGCGTAAGGAGCGAGAGAGTCATGGCGCGATTTGACCGGCTTATGGTGCTGAACACGGTCCTGCAGGACGGGATGGTGCCGCTGTTCTACGAAAGGGACCTGGAGCGGGCGCAGGCGCTGGCTGGAGCGCTGGCACAAGGTGGCAGCCGCGTGCTTGAGTTCACCAACAGGGGCGACTTTGCAATCGAAGTGTTCAGCGCACTGGTGAAGTATGCGGCAAAGGAATACCCACAGTTGATCATCGGCGTGGGGTCGGTGGATGATGCAGGGACGGCGGCGTTGTTCCTGGCGCATGGGGCGAACTTCGTGGTGGGCCCTACGCTGAACGAAGAAGTGGCGCGGCTGTGCAATCGGCGCAAAGTGGCCTACATGCCGGGATGCGGTAACCTGAACGACATTGCGGCGGCCGAGGAACTGGGCGCTGAGATCGTGAAGCTGTTCCCGGGCGGGGCGTCAGGGGGACCGGGCTTTGTCAAGGATGTGCTGGCGCCGAGGCCGTGGACGCGAATCATGCCGACGGGTGGGGTGACACCGGAGGAAGACAATCTGCGGACATGGTTCGAGGCGGGGGTGGCATGCGTGGGGATGGGCAGTCGTCTGCTGCGCAGCGACCTGATCAAGTCCGGGAATTACGACGCCATCGCCGAGCAGACTGCCGCTACGCTCCAACTGATCCAGCGCATCCGCGCTCGCTAGTGCTGATTGTTTATGCAGATTCGATAGGGTGGGGTGCCGTGCCTTCGACAATCGTGTTTGACAGCCCAGTTCCATACTACGCACAATTGAAGGACATCCTGCGTGAGCAAATTGACAGTGGAGCGCGTCCGCCGGGTGAGCAGTTGCCAAGCGAGGCGGAATTGTGCGCTCAGTATGGCGTCAGCCGGACGGTGGTGCGGCAGGCGCTGCAGGAACTGACACACGAGGGACTGGTCAGACGGCGCAAAGGGAAAGGCAGCTTCGTAGCCAGCCGGAAAATCAGCGAACAACTGGTGCAGAAGCTGACGGGATTCTACCAGGACATGGTGGAGCAGGGGCATAGGCCGACGACCCGCGTGTTGTCCAAGCAAATCGTGCCCGCCTCGCCAGAAGTGGCAGGCTACCTCGACCTGCCGGTAGATACCCCGCTGATTGAGATCGTGCGGTTGCGCTCTGTGCAGGATATGCCGATTGTGCTGGTGACGACCTATTTGCCCTATGCGCTGTGCCCGGACCTGATTAACGAAGACCTGAATAACCAGTCGCTGTACGCGCTGCTGGAGACACGTTACCAGTTATCCGTCGCGCGGGGCAGGCGGACAATTCAGGCCGTGCTGGCAGATGGCCAGGAAGCGAAGCTGCTGGAGATAGCGAAAGGCGCGCCGTTGTTCCGGCTCGACAGCACGAGCTACCTGAGCGACGGACGGGGTGTAGAATATTACATTGCCTACCATCGTGGGGACCGGTCACAATTCGAGGTGGAACTCATCCGCACCCGCGACCCTGAAGACCTCGATCATATCGAGGGGCTTCCCCCCAGCAATCGACTGTTTGTCAGCCGCTAGACCAATATTCAGGCTCGGTATAAGCGACTTGATGTTCCCCGACACGGTAATCACCAACGGGGTATTGCATCAAACGCAATTGCTGTGAAGCATCCCCCCAACTACACCCCCGGCCCCTTTCCGTGCGCGGAAGATGGGGAGTGGGGTGAGGTTTGTACGCGAGCCTCAATTTTGGTGCGATTGCCCTGTGCTCACTCCCGGAATCGCTTGCGGTGACTGGCGATTCGGCGTATAATCCCGATATGATGTCATTACAACCATATATCCTGCACCTTCGCCAGGGTAGCTTCTGTCGCTTATTCCTGTTGTGCTGGTTTATTTCGTGAACTGTTTCTTGTGAAACCTAGGAGAATCTGGCGTGCGCACGCAGCCGTTCACGTTCAGCCTACCCCCCGCCGGTGGGCCGCCCCTCGAATGGGACAATCACATCACCCGATGTTTATCATCGATGCAGGGGCAGTTTCTTGATGTCGGTGTCTATGAGGCCATGCTCGCCTGCGAAGACACCATGTTATACGAGGTGTATGAACTGCTTGTGCCTGCTGTTGAAGGGGAGTTGCTGCACGGCATTTCCATTGTGCATCCCGGCAAGGTGGGCGATGAGTACTTCATGACCAAAGGGCACTACCACTCGGTCTTGGAGACGGGCGAGGTCTATTACTGCATGGCCGGTGTGGGCAAGATGGTGATGGAGACGCCCGAAGGTGAGAGCGATGTACTGGAATTGTGGGCTGGCCAGGTGCTGTACGTGCCGCCGCGTTGGGCACACCGGTCGGTCAACACCCACGCGGACGAAGACCTGATCACATTCTTCGTGTACCCGGGCAATGCCGGGCACAACTACAGCACGATTGAGCAGCAGGGCATGCGCAAGTTGGTCGTCGAGCGCGATGGACAACCGGTAGTCATCGACAACCCGCGCTGGAACCCGGCGCTGAAGGAGAGGTAAAGCATGGTGGACTTGAGCGGGATGACGGTGCTCGTCACGCCGACGTCTTATGCGAAACATGACCCCCTGCTGCGGACCGAGCTGGAAAGCGTGGTCGGGAAGGTGGTTTTCAGCCCGGTATCCCGGCCACTGACCTCGGTCGAAGTTCGGGAATTGCTGGTGGGTGTGGACGGATTCATCGCTGGACTCGATGTGATTGACCGTGCTGCACTGGAAGGTGCCGACCGGCTGAAGGTGATCGCCCGCTATGGCGTAGGCGTCGATAAGGTGGACCTGGCGGCGGCGCACGAAAAAGGCATTGTCGTGACGAATACGCCGGGTGCGAATTCACCGTCGGTGTCGGAATTGGCGCTGGGGCTGATGCTGGCGCTGGCGCGGCAAATTCCGGTGGCGGCGCAGGCGACACGAGAAGGCGGCTGGCCCCGGCTGTCCGGAATTTCGCTTGAGGGTAAAACGGTCGGGCTGCTCGGTTTCGGCAGCATTGGTCAGGAAGTGGCGAAGCGGCTGACGGGCTGGGGCTGCCGGGTGATTGCCCATGACCCTTACGCCGGCGAAGCCGTAGCAGAGTTGTTGGGAGTTCAGCTAACTGACCGGGACTCGGTTGTGCGTGAGGCGGACTTCCTGTCGTTGCACATGCCGGTGCTTCCGGAAACACGCGGTATGGTCAATGCGGCATTCCTGGCGCATATGAAGCGTGGTAGCCATCTCATCAACACGGCACGCGGCGAACTCATCGACGAGGCCGCGCTGTTCGATGCGCTGCAATCGGGCCATCTGGCCGGGGCCGGGCTGGACTGCTTCGCTGTCGAGCCGCCGGGGGCAGGTTATCCGCTGCTTCAATTGCCTCAGGTCATCGCAATGCCACATGCTGGCGCGCACACCGACGGTGCGATCAACGCGATGGGATGGGGCGCGCTGCGCAACTGCCTGGCGGTGCTGCGCGGTGAGGCGCCGCCCAATCCAGTGACAGAATGAGGTTGCTCCTGTAAACGATCCGGCGAAGCCATTCATCCAGACCGTGATGCTGGTCGTTGGCCACGCTAATGTTGGTGATGGCATCGCCCGGACGTGCATGCTGAAACGGCTAGTTTGGCAGCCACCACTTTAAGCTGAGGATTGTACGCCGGGGAGCAGAACAGCGTATCCCGGTTTCTTGAATAATTGAAAGGGAATGTCATGAAACAAGCTGTGATGACTGCCCCCGGTGCTATCGAGTTTCGTGATGTGCCGGTTCCTGTCGCCGGGCCTGGCGAAATCGTGATGAAGACCCTCCGTATTGGCGTGTGCGGCTCTGATATCCATGTCTACCACGGTTTGCACCCCTATACTGGCTATCCGGTAGTACAGGGGCACGAGGTTGGCGGCGTGGTCGCATCGGTGGGTCCGGGCGTGACTGGGTTTGAGCCCGGAGACAGGATCACGTTTATGCCCCAGTTGACGTGTGGCAAGTGCTACCCATGTACGCACGGCATGTACCACATCTGCGAGTCGCTCAAAGTAATGGGCTTTCAGACCGGCGGGGCAGGCCAGGAGTATTTCACACTGCCCGCCGAAAATGTGCTCAAGCTGCCCGAGTCGCTGTCGCTGGACCTGGCAGCGATGGTTGAGCCGATCGCTGTTGTCGTCCATGCGCTGGCGCGGGGCGGCGGTGCAGAAGGCAAACGGGTGGTCGTGCTGGGCGCAGGGCCAATTGGGAATCTTGCGGCGCAGGTCGCACGTGAGTCTGGCGCGAAGGCAGTCATGATCACCGACGTTAGCCCATACAAGTTGGCCAAGGCCCGTGAGTGCGGCATTGAGTTCGTGGTCGACAGCCGCCAGGATAATCTGGGCGAAGCCATCGCTCGTGACTTTGGCCCGGAGAAGGCCGACCTGATCCTGGAATGCGTGGGCATTGAAGCGACGATGACCGACGCGATCAATGATGCGCGCAAAGGCTCAACCATCGTCGTCGTCGGCGTATTCGGTAAGAAGCCGCTGGTCGATCTGGGGCTGGTGCAGGACCGGGAACTGACACTGGTTGGCACGCTCATGTACCAAAAGCCGGACTATGAGCGCGCAATTGACCTGGTGAACAGCGGCAAAATGTATCTTAACGAAATGATCACTCACCGGTTTCCCTTCGATCGCTACCTTGACGCCTACCACGCAATCGAAGCTGCGCATGGGGAGTATCTGAAAGTGATGATCGAGCTGAACTAGGGGCGCTGACTCTTGCCAACAGGACGAACCTGATCATGAAACAGTATGTGATCGCACACGATTTGGGGACAACAGGGAACAAGGCGACGCTGTTCGACGCCGGCGGCAAGTTGGTTGGCAGCACGTTTTTCGGCTACAGCACCGAGTTCGCGCATACCGGTTGGGCTGAACAAAATCCCGAGGACTGGTGGCAGGCGGTTTGTGCGACCACCCGTGAACTGCTACAGAGGACTGGTGCGAAACCCCATGAGATTGCCTGCCTGACGTTTAGTGGTCAGATGATGGGCTGCGTGCCGCTGGGGCGGGATGCGCGCCCGCTGCGCAATGCCATCATCTGGGCGGATCAGCGGTCGGTGGCGCAGGAGCAGTGGCTGGGCGAACACATTGTTCCGGACGAGGTGTATCGCATTACGGGACATCGGCTTAGCGCTTCCTACTCCCTGTGCAAGATACTGTGGCTGCGCGACAACCAGCCCGAAACGTACCAGGCAACCTATAAATTTGTCCACGCCAAGGATGCGATGGTGGCGCGGCTGACGGGCGTATTCGTCACTGAGCCGTCAGATGCATCGGGCATGAATCTGTATGACCTGGAAGCGGGCGTCTGGTCGGCGCAGATCATCCAGGCGGCAGGGCTCGACCCTGCACAGCTTCCGGAAATCCAGCCCTCGACCGCGGTGGTGGGTCACGTCCTGCCCGAAGCCGCCGCCGAAATCGGAGTAGCGGCGGGTACACCGGTCGTGATTGGTGGTGGAGATGGTTCGTGCGCGGCAGCAGGAGCGGGCTGCGTGCGCGAAGGCGTGGCTTACAACTACGTCGGGTCGTCTTCGTGGATCAGCGTGGCGACGCAACGGCCTATCTTCGATCCCTCATTGCGGACGTTCACATGGGCCAGCTTGCAGCCACACATGTATGGGCCGTGCGGGACGATGCAGGCGGCGGGTAACTCGTACCAATGGGCGCGTGACCAGTTGGGGCAGCCAGAGATGCTGGCGGCTGGCGATCTCAAGGTCAGCCCTTACGAGTTGATGAACCTGACGGCAGAAAAGTCCACGCCCGGCGCGAACAAGCTGCTGTTCCTCCCCTACCTGATGGGTGAGCGCAGCCCGCGCTGGAATCCAAGGGCGCGCGGCGCGTTTATCGGGTTGACCATCCGCCACACGCGGGCCGACATGATCCGGGCTGTGTTGGAAGGCGTGACGATAAATCTGCGCGTAATCCTGGAGGCGTTTCGGGCGCAGGATGCGGATATTGCGGCGATGCGGGTGATTGGAGGCGGTGCACGCGGCCGCTTCTGGAACCAGATGATGGCGGACATCTATGGCATTCCGGTGCATCGGCTGGCATTTCTGGAAGAGGCGACGTCGATGGGGGCGGCGCTGGCCGGCGGGATCGGGGTCGGGCTCTATGACAGCTTCGATCTGATTGAGCAAATGAATCCGATTGTCGAAACCATTGAGCCGAACCTGAAGCAGATGGCCGCCTACGCACAGATGTTCCCGGTGTTTGAGGCGGCGTATCAGGCGCTGTTGCCCATCTACGATCAACTGGCGGAAATGCACTGAACTGCGAGGGAGTCTGTGGATTTCTGGTGGGAGGGAAGCCTACTTTCCCTCCCTTTTTGTTGCCTGGATTTCCAGGTAACCGACGTCGAGCGTTTGCGAAACGAGGGTGGTTTCGAGGCGCCCTCGTTTCGCGTACGGAGAGAAGCAGGCCAAGGAAATTAGCGGTCTGAGCGCGCCTGGAGACCCTGAAGCAAGACGGCAATAACAATAATGACGCCCTTGATCACCTGCTGCGGATAGTCCGGAATGTTCATGAGATTCATGATGTTTCCGATCATGGCGAGGATGAAAACGCCCAGAAGGGTGTTTAGAGCGCTGCCACGTCCGCCGCTGAGGCTTGCACCACCTATCACCACGGCAGCAATCGCGTCCAGCTCCATGCCTGCGCCCACGATGGGTGAGCCCACGCCGGTACGTGCGGTTCCGATGATGCCTGCAATTGCAGCCATGATTCCGGTGATTGCGTAGACTGCATACTTGTAGTAGCCCACACGGATACCGGCCATCCGTACAGCACTTTCGTTGCTGCCGATGGCAGTGATAACCCGCCCGAACGCGGTGTAGCGCAGGACTAGCAGGGTGATGATGAAGATGACGAACATCAGGAAGGCTGGGGTAGGCAGACCCAGCGTGTATCCTCGCGCGAACTCGTCGAGCGCAGGTAAATCCGTTTGAATCGTGGCGCCTTTTGAGGAGATGAACGCAAGCCCACGCGCGATAGTCATCAGCGCGAGTGTGGCGACGAAGGGCGCCATTTTCCAGCGGGCGACCAGGATTCCCGATGCACTGCCCACAAGCCAACCAACAAGGAGTGTGAGGAGTACGGCAATCGCCAATCCGTTGTCCTGCAAGTACAGGGCGACGAGGACACTGCCTAGTGCCGCCATGGAGCCGACTGACAAGTCAATTCCCCCGGTGAGGATGACCATCAGCATGCCCATGCAGACAATACCCAGGCCCGCATACTGGCGAAGCATGTTGAATATGTTCCGGGTAGTGAGGAAATTCTCTGAGAGCATCGCCGAGATGATCAACATGACCACGAATACCACAATGGTGCTGTTGCGCGCGAGGAGGGCCAGAATCTGTCGTACGCGATCCTGAGCGGTTGGAGAGGGGTTGCTTTCGGGAGCCTTGGCCACAGCAGCAGTATTGTCGCTCAAAATGTTCTCCTATCGACTGGCTATCTCCAGAAATGGTTTTTGCGTTCATCACGGCTGACACTTGCTGCGGCCCTTCGATCAGGGGGTAACCACCTTGACCTGAGTGTTGACCTTCAGCTTGTCCATATGGCCAATCGAGAGACGCAGAATATTCTCTTCAGTGATATCATCGCTTTCTAGGAAACCAGCGACCTTGCCACGTGACATAACCATGACGCGGTCGGACATGCCGATCACCTCCATCATCTCCGACGAGATCATGATGATTGCAATGCCCTGAGCCGCGAGCTGGTTGATGACATGGTAGATCTCAACCTTGGCGCCGACATCCACGCCTCGGGTAGGCTCATCCAGTATCAGTACGTCACACTCTCGTGACAGCCACTTGGCGAGTGCGACCTTCTGTTGATTTCCGCCGCTCAGGTCAGCGACTTCAGCATTCATTCCTGTCGTCTTGATGGAAAGCTTGGAGATCAGGTCACTAACAATCGACCGTTCCAGCTTTGACTTGAAGATGCCAAAAAGACCTGTGACTTTGCTGAGGCTAGGGAGGGTCGTGTTTGCGCGTATCGACATCGGCAAGATGACGCCTTGCTGCTTCCGATCCTCGGGCACGAGGCCTATTCCCGCCTTCACGGCGGTGCTGGCGGCCTTGATGCTGATCGTTTTGCCATGTAGCTCGATGGTGCCTGCTTCGAGGCGGTCCGCACCGAAGATAGCGCGCACCACGTCGGTGCGGCCGCTGCCTACCAGCCCTGCCAGACCGAGTACCTCACCCTCGTGCACAGAGAAACTCACTCCCGTCACATTGTTGGTGGCGGCGAGGCCCTTGACCGTGAGGACTTCCTTCCCGATAGAGACCTTTCGAGGGGGGTACATCGTGGACAGCTTGCGACCGATCATCATTTGGATGATGTCGTCTTTGGTTACATCACCTGTCTGGACTGTACCGACGACTTCGCCATCTTTCAGAACGGTGATACGGTCCGCGATTTCGAAGACTTCTTCCAGACGGTGTGTGATGTGGATGAGGCTGAGACCTTGTTCCTTCAGGTGCTTCATCACACTGAATAGTTGATCTGCTTCTTGAGGAGCAAGTACGGCTGTGGGCTCGTCCAGCACCAGGATCTTGATCTGTGCGGAAAACGCCTTCGTGATTTCTACCATCTGCTGGTATGCGACCGTGAGGTCACGAACTTTAGCGCGTGAGTCAATCGTGAAGCCAACTGATGCGATCAACTCATCGGCCCTGCGATACATGTCCGGCCAGTTTATGACGCCGGCCCGATTACCCAGGCTACCCAGGAAGAGGCTCTCGGCAACCGTCAGGTCTTTAGCCAGCGTGAATTCCTGGTAGATGATGCCGATGCCGCGCTCTCGCCCTTCATGGGGATTCCGGATCACGACACGCTCGCCGTCGATGAGGACTGTGCCGGAGTCGCGTTGGTAAGCCCCTGACAGGATCTTCATCAGGGTAGATTTTCCGGCCCCATTCTCACCCACCAGTGCGTGTATCTCGCCCGGGGCCACGCTGAAAGTCACATCCTTAAGCGCATGGACACCACGAAATGACTTAGTGATATTCACCAGCTCAACCCGGTATCTGGTCTTTTCCATAAGTAACACCCACCTCTTGTAAAAGCCTTCTTCGTGCAGCACGGTTCTACAGATATTATCGCAAAGACAATTGCTTCCCTGTTCATTTGACGGGCCGGGGGCCTCCAGGATAGATGGGTTGCAATTCCTGGAGACCCCCGCATTTTCAACCTGCCCCGCTCATGTCATCGCACATGTACGGCAGACTGGCGGATGCGAAGACTGGCTAAAACACAGCGTCTGGATTGTAGAACTCGGCTACGTTCTCCTGAGTGATGGCCATTGGAGGCGTGTACGAGACCTTCGGGAAGTCGGTACGGCCATTCAGAAACTCGACCATGTAATTGACCGCTGTACGGGCGACCAGAGCCGGGTCATTGAGGCCGGTAGCCCCGTACTCGCCAGTGGCGATTAATTCAAGCGCTTCCTTCTGACCGTCAGCGGCTGCCAGGACCAGGATCTGATCGGTCAGGCCGGCATCGGCAATGGCGCGCAGTGCGCCCAGGCACATGCTGTCGTTTTCACACAGCAGTACATTGATGTCCGGGTTTGCCACGAGAATGTCTTCCATGGCGGTCAGGCCACCCTGCTCCGACCACTCACCCCAGCCCTGCGAGGCAATGCGGAAACCCGAGGTGTTGGCGTTGAGCAACTGCTGTTCGATGAGACCACGGAACACACCCTGGCGGCGTTCCTTGCCCACAGGGTTGCCCTGAGAGCCGCTGAGAAGCGCCATGTCGATGGGGGTGTCGCCCATCCGGTTAGCAAGCCAATTGCCCACTGCTTCGCCGTTGGCAAGGTTATTTGACTGAACAGTCGTGACGAAGTCAGCCGACGGATCAATCGAGCTATCGATGATGAACACGGGTACGCCCGCGGCGGTCGCTGCCCGCGTAGCAGGAATAGCGCCGACCGGATCCTTCGGATTAAGGAGCAGAATGTCGATGCCCTGCGCTAGCAGGTCTTCAACGTCAGCTAGCTGTTTGTTGAGGTCATTGCCGGCCTCGACGGAAATCAGGTTGAAGCCGAGCTCCTCGGCCGCGGCCTGTACTGCTGCTGCCTGGGCAGCGAAGTACGGCGCGCCAAGCGTATACATCGATAGGCCAACTGTGATCTGGGAGAGATCGACCGGATCCTGCGCGGCGACCGGGCTGATAAACAGCGCCAGGACGACCACGAGAGCGAAAGCTAGAACAACGATACGCGGTACCTTGAACATGACACTAGCTCCTCAAACAGACTCATGTCGAACGGAAAAGTAAAGCGACGCCGCCTACCATCTAGTCATAGACGCTCCTCAAATACCCAACTTGTAATGACATGCTTATATTATCTCATGGTGAAATGCGAGTCAAGCAGGTCGGATCAGGTGCGAGTCTTGACCGCGTGATTAAGCGACCACCCTGACTAACCCACCGCGCTCCGCACCGTGCCGCGCAATTCGGACGTGGGCTTAAGTCATTCCTTGTTCGGCCGCACTAACCTGACATGGAGCTAACCAGCGTCACCGCCAGCACGATTACTTGCACGGCTCGGAGTGGCGAGCCTATACTTGTCTTACGTAGGCGATTAAACACGGAAATATTTCTGGCGTACGCTGAATGGCGTGGCCTGCGGGCGCAGAGGCACGAGGAGCGGACAGTGGGTAAGCCGATTATTCTGTCCGTGGATGACGATCCGGCGGTCTTGAGCGCCATCGAGCGTGATCTGCGCCAACACTACGCCGCCCGCTACCGTATCATCAAGGCCTCAAGTGGTGCCGACGCGCTCGAAGTGGTGCATCAAGTGCAGCAGCGCGGCGATTCAATCTCGCTCTTCCTCGTCGATCAGCGTATGCCGGTCATGGAAGGCACTGCGTTTCTGGCCCAGGCCACGCGGGTCTTCCCCGACGCGCGCAAAGTCTTGCTAACCGCCTATGCCGACACGCAGGCCGCGATCCAGAGCATCAACGAGATTGGCCTCGACTACTACCTCCTCAAGCCCTGGGACCCGCCGGAACAATATCTGTATCCCGTGCTGGATGACCTGCTGAACGAGTGGTCGCGCACGGCCGCCGCCCCCTACGACGGGCTGCGCGTGGCGGGCACGCTCTGGTCGCCGCAGTCGCATCAGGTCAAGGATTTTCTGTCACGCAACCGCATTTCCTACCGCTGGCTCGATATTGAGACGGACGCCAAAGCGGCTGAGATGGTGGCCCGTGTGGCCCAGAGCGGATCGTCACTGCCGGTCGTCTTCTTCGCCGATGGCTCGGCTCTGCAAAATCCATCCACGCGCGAACTGGCCGAAAAGGTTGGGCTGGTCACCCATGCCGCGCTGCCCTTCTATGATCTGATTATTCTGGGAGGGGGGCCGGCCGGGCTGGGCGCTGCCGTATATGCCGCGTCGGAGGGCCTGCGCACCGTTTTGATCGAGCGCGAGGCGACGGGTGGTCAGGCTGGCACGAGTTCGCGTATCGAGAACTACCTCGGCTTCCCGAACGGCCTGAGTGGGGCCGAACTGGCGCAGCGGGCCACGATTCAGGCGCTTCGCTTTGGCACGGAAATTCTGACCGCACAGGAAGCTACGTCTGTGCTGGTGGACGAACTCGGTGCGGCTGGTGACGCTGCGCGACGGCACGACGCTGGCCGCGCACGCGGTACTGGTCTCCACGGGCGCCTCAGTGCAGAAGCTGGATGCGCCCGGCGTTGAGCGCCTGACCGGGGCGGGTGTCTACTACGGTGCGGCGCTGTCTGAGGCGGCACACTACCGGGGTGGGCATGTGGTGGTCGTGGGCGGCGCGAACTCAGCGGGGCAGGCTGCCATGTACTTCTCGCGCTACGCCCAACAGGTGACCATGCTCGTCCGGGGTTCCTCGCTCGAGAAAGGGATGTCACAGTATCTGGTGAGCCAGATTCAGGCGACCTCGAATATCGACGTGCGTGTTCGCTCGGTGGTGCGCGCAGTGGATGGTGGCGACCGGCTCGAACAGGTAACCGTCGAGTCGGTCAACGATGGCCGCACTGAAACACTGGCCGCGGCCGCCATGTTCATCTTCATCGGTGCGATGCCGCACAGCGACATGGTGGCCGGCGTGGTGGAGCGCAATCAGGCGGGTTTCATCCTCACTGGCTCTGATGTGCTGGTGGCTGGTGCGCGGCCTCCCGGCTGGCTGGTGAACCGCGACCCGATGCTGCTGGAGACCAGCGTGCCGGGCATCTTCGCGGCGGGCGACGTACGGCACGGCGCGGTGCGCCGTGTGGCCTCGGCGGTCGGCGAGGGCGCTGTGGCCATCGGGCTTGTGCATCAATTCCTGAAAACGGTGTAATCGATGAATGGGTGAGAACCCCCAAAAGGCGAACATACGATGGCGGTTAATGAATTGACCGGGATGGCGGTCGTTGAGGAAGACGAAGCGTCGCCCGAAGTGGCGCGCATCTACGCCGAGATCAGGCAGAATTCGCAGCTTCCGTTTGTGCCGAACATTTTCAAGTCGCTGGCCGCATCGCCGCCTGCGCTGCAGATCTACTTTGCGACCTACCGCACATTCTACGAGCAAATCACGCTTCCCGAGGCGCTGGTCTCGATCATGTTCTATGCGATTGCACACTCGAACGAATGTCAGTACTGCTCGGCGGGGCACGAGGCTTCCTGCCGCATGATGGGCATTGACGAGGACATCCTGCAGTTGGTCGCCAACGATCTGGGCAAGGTCTCCCCTGAGCGCGTGCGAGCGATTGTCGAGTTCGCGCTTCTGGCTGCTCACGACCCGAAGGTCGTTTCACTGGAGGACTTTGACCGGCTGCGCGATTACGGTATCACCGATTCCGAGATCGGCCAGATCGTGCTGATTGCCGCCCTCGGTCATCTGGGCGATACGCTGGCCGACACGCTGAAGGTGCAGGTGGAAGAGTCCACCCGCGAGATGCTCGGTCGATGAGAGATCCATACTTGCGGCTGTTTCTGGAAGGGGCCACTTGATGGACGTGATGCAGGGTGGGCAGGCGCAGGACATGCGGCTGGGTGTCTTGTTCGAGGTCGTGCTCAACATCGCCCGTGCGAGCGATCTCGAACAGTCGTATTCAGAATTGATCGGCAGGCTTAAGTGGGTGCTCGATTTCGACCGCTGCGTGCTGACGCTGGTTCATGCTGACGGCGTAACTTATGACTATCGCACGCTGTTTGATTCGCGCCGTAGCGCCGCGCTGGCGAAGATTGGCTCTGTGCCCGTGAGCCAGGGCATCCCCGGCCGGGCCGTTCGGGAGTGCCAGGTGCTGCGTGTGACTCGCCCGGACGTGGACCAGCTTGCGGCGGCCGATGCGGTGGATGCCGCGCTCTGGGGCGACTCGGCGCAGACGGTATTATCGCTGCCACTTGAGGCATTCTCGCAGGTGCTGGGCGCGATTACCTTTATCTCGAACCGCGCAGATGCGTATGGCAGGGACGATGCGCGCATCGCCGCTTCGGTGGCTACCCATCTTGCGCTCGCCATCGAACGCGCCCAGCAGGTACATGCGCTTCAACAGCAGAACGCATATCTTGCTGCCCTTCACGCCACGACCTTCGGGCTGATCAGCCGCCTCAACATCAACGAGGTCCTTCAGGCCATTGTCAGCCGGGCCGCCGACTTGCTGCGCATCGAGCATGGGTTCATCTTCCTGGCCAACGACGCGGGCACAGTGTTGGAGCAGAAAGTTGGGATCGGTGGCTTCTCCGGAAGCGTCGGCGTAAGGTTGCAGGCCGGCGAAGGCGCATCGGGGCAGGTGCTGCAATCGGGCGAGCCGCTGCTGGTCGACCAATACCGCGACTGGGAGCACCGCGCCGCCGCCTACGAGGAAAATCCATTCGATGTGGTGATGGTAGTTCCGCTGAAGTCGGACGGCCGGGTCATCGGCACGATCGGGATGGCGAGTGTGCCCGGCTCAGAACGCCGCTTCGCAGCGAACGAGGTCGACTTGCTCGCCCGCTTTGCTGAACTGGCGTCGTTGGCCCTCGACAACGCCCGCTTGTTCTCTGAAACGCAGGAGCAGTCGCGCCGGCTGGGGTTACTCAATGAACTCGGTCAGGCGATGGCGATGGTCGAACTCGCAGGAGGATATTTTTCGGGTGGTCACGCGGCTGACGCCCGAAATCGTCCCAGCTGACCGGGTTAGCGTGGCGCTGCTCAACGACTCTGGTGACATGCTCACGGTATACGCACTCGTCGGCGTGTCGGAAGTGCTCGGCGTCAACCATCAGGCGTCCGTCGAAGGTACCAATGTCGGCAAAGCGGTGCGCCTGCGCCGCATCATTCACACGCGCGATCTGCTCAATTGCGACGCTGAGGATTCGAAAGAGCTGGCGGCAGTTGGGATGCGCACGACGCTGAACGCCCCGATCCTGATCGGCGACCGCGCCATCGGCAGTCTGAATGTGGGCCGCCTCACGCCAGACACTTTCACTGCGGTCGACGAGGGCCTGCTGCTGCAAATTGCCTCCTATATGGCGGCAACGATGGATAACTTGCGGCTGTTCACGCAGGCGCAGGAGGCGCGCCGTGCGGCCGAAGCGGCCAACGAGGCCAAGAGCGCTTTCCTGGCGACGATGAGCCACGAGATTCGGACACCGATGAACGCAATCATCGGCATGACCGGGCTTCTCATCGACACCCCGCTAACGGCTGATCAGCGAGATTACGCTGAGACGGTGCGCCATAGCAGCGAGTCCTTGCTGACCATCATTAACGACATCCTCGACTTCTCGAAGATCGAGGCGGACAAGCTGGAGCTTGAGTGCGTGCCGTTGGACGTGCGGGCGTGCGCCGAAAGCGCGCTCGATTTGCTGGCGGCGCGCGCGGCCGAAAAAGGCATCAATCTGGCCTATCTGATCGCGCCCGGCACACCAGAGGCGATCAGCGGTGACGTCACGCGTATCCGCCAGATTCTGGTCAATCTCCTCAGCAACGCGGTCAAGTTCACTGAAAAAGGCGATGTCGTCCTGACCGTGAATGCCGAACGTCTTGCCGGGCCGGATGAGCGCTACCGCCTGCGGTTCTCGGTGAGGGACACCGGCATCGGCATCCGTGCCGATCAGATGGAGCGCCTGTTTCGGTCGTTCACCCAGGTTGACTCGTCCACGACGCGGCGCTACGGCGGCACCGGGCTTGGTTTGGCGATCAGCCGCCGCCTGAGCGAGCTGATGGGCGGCCGGATGTGGGTGGAGAGCAGTGGTGAGGTAGGCGAAGGATCGACCTTCTTCTTCACGATTGAAGCGGATGCGGCGGAGCGGCCTTCACCCGCGCCGGTTCGGGATGAGCAGGTGCACCTGCGCGGAAAGCGTTTGCTGATCGTGGACGACAACGCGATCAACCGGCGCATTCTCACGATCTATGCCGAGTCGTGGGGGCTGAGCCACCGCGAAACCGCCTCTCCGATAGAGGCGCTTGACTGGCTGCGCGCGGGCGAAGCGTTCGACCTGGTTGTACTGGATATGCAAATGCCAGATATGGACGGCGCGATGCTGGCCCGCGAGATTGCGCGGCTGCGCTCGCCCGAGCAGCTACCGGTGATCATGATCACATCGCTGGGCCGGCACGAAACCGACGCCGCTGGCGCGCAGTTCGCCGCGCATTTGACCAAGCCGCTGAAGCCGTCGCAGCTCTTCGACGTGCTCGTTTCCGTGCTCGGTCATCGCCCGGCTACAGTCGAGACGCCGCGCCTGCCGCCATCCGAGAACACATTCGATGCGGGGATGGGCAAGCGCTTGCCCCTGCGTATTCTGCTCACCGAAGACAATGCCACTAACCAGAAGCTGGCGCTGCGCCTGCTCGACCGGCTCGGCTACCGGGCGGACGTAGCGGGCAATGGCCTGGAGGCGCTGATGGCGCTGGAGCGGCAGTCCTATGACGTCGTGCTGATGGATGTGCAGATGCCGGAACTCGATGGGCTTGAAGCGACGCGCCAGATTCGCCTGCGCTGGGGCAGTGGCAGCGCACCCTATGTGGTGGCAATGACCGCCAACGCGATGGAAGGTGACCGCGAGGCCTGCCTGGAAGCGGGCATGAATGACTACGTAAGCAAGCCGATTCGGGTGGATGCCCTGGTTGGTTCGATTGAGCGCGCGGCGGCGGCGCTGGGAAAGCATGCGCCCGCCTCTGACTCTGCGGGAGGCCAATGAGATGAGCAGCGCAGGTGATGTGATTGACCTGAACGTGATTGACAGTCTGCGCGAACTCGGCGGCGGTGATGACGAGTTTCTCAACGACTTGATTCGCACGTTTTTGGACGAGACACCGGTGATTCTGGAGCGTCTGCACGCTGCTCTTGCAAATGACGACGCCGGCGGCATACGCCTGAACGCGCACAGTTTGAAGGGCAGCAGCGCCGAGTTCGGCGCGTCGTGGCTGGCCGAGCTGTGCCGCCAGTTGGAACTGGCTGGCAAGAACGGCGATCTCGACACTGCGCCCGACCTGCTCGGCGAGATCGAAGACGAGTACGCCCGCGTGCAATCTGCGCTGATGCGGCTGTTGACTTAGGACTGCCACATGGCTGATACCACAGGGCACATACTGGTCGTCGATGATAACGGCGTTAACCGCCTGAAGTTGCAGCGCGTTCTGCAACTGGAAGGGCACGAGGTGGCGCTGGCCCAGGACGGGCAGCAGGCGCTGGCGGTTGTGGAAAACACGCCTATCGATCTGGTGCTGCTCGATATCGTCATGCCGGTGCTCGATGGCTATGGCGTGCTCAGCAAGATGAAAGCGTCACCAGAGCTGCGCGATATCCCCGTCATTGTGGTGTCGGCCATTGACGAGCAAGAGAGCGCGGTGCGCTGCATCGAAATCGGGGCGGACGACTACCTGATCAAGCCCGTGAATCCTGTCTTTCTGAAAGCTCGCCTGGACTCGTGCCTGCGCCGCAAACGGCTGCGTGATCTTGAACAGGCCTATCTGAATCAGGAGCTGATGCTGCGCCAGAGCGAGAAGCTGGCGACGCTGGGACGCCTGAGTGCGGGCCTTACTCACGAACTGAACAATCCAGCGGCGGCGATCCGGCGCGGCGGCGAACACCTCGCGGCGGCGCTGAACGTAGAGCGGGCCGCGCTGCGCCAACTGGCGGAACAGCCGGGATCGCTGCAAGCCCTGTTGAGTCAACCGGCTGCCGCGCTTACGTCGGCCAATCTATCGCCACTCGAACGCAGCGACCGCGAGGAAGCGGTGGCGGAGTGGTTGGAGACGCGCGGTGTGCTGTCGGCCTGGGAGATTGCGCCCGATCTGGTGGCAAGCGGCCAAACGCCCGCCAGCTTGCAGCATGCCACCGAACTGTGGCCCGGAGAGGCGCTGGAGCCTGCCCTGCGCTGGCTCGCTTCTGACTTTGTGATGCGGCGCGTGCTGGCTGAAGTGACCGAAGCCGCCCAGCGCATTTCAGAACTGGTGACAGCGCTCAAGCACTATACCTATCTGGATCGGTCGGCCGTGCTGAACGTGAACGTGCACGAGGGGCTTGAGAACACGCTGATCATGCTCCACAGCCGCCTCGGGCGTGACATTCAGGTGACGCGGGACTATGCCGAAGACCTGCCGGCAATCGAGGCTTACAGCAGCGAACTCAATCAGGTATGGACGAACCTAATCGACAACGCGGCGGCGGCCATGAACGGGCACGGCGAGATCACGCTGCGGACGCGCCGGATGAATGGCGGGGTGGCGGTCGAAGTGAGCGACAACGGCCCCGGTATTCCCGAGGACATTCAGCCGCAGATCTTCGACCCGTTCTTCACGACCAAGCCGCAGGGGGAGGGGACAGGACTCGGCCTGAACATCTCTCACAGCATTATCGTTGAGAAGCATCATGGTGAGATTTCGGTGGAATCGCGGCCGGGCCATACTTGCTTCCGGGTGTGGCTGCCACTGTGCATCGACAGTGCTGACTAGGGTCTTCTGCAAACCACTACTGAACTGGTTTCGGCGCATCCTCACCCACGTTGTGCTTCGCTTAACTCCCCCTCTCCATTGCAATGGAGAGGGGGTTTGGGGGGTGAGGATTTTGGACTTTGCAAACAAGCCTTAGGACGTTGCGCGTCAGGGCAGTGGTGCGTGGGAAATAATCCATACGAGATAGATCGCAAAAGCCGCCGCATTGTTGCGACGGCTTTCTGTCTGATAATGTTTGTGCTCTGCGCTTGACTTAGCGCAGCATACCGGGGCCGTTGCGGCGTCCAACGCCGCCGACCGGGCCGGGCGGATTGGGGCCGCGACCAACGCCGCCGACCGGGCCAGGCGGATTGCCCATGCCAACGCCGCCCACAGGGCCGGGGGGATTGGGGCCGCGACCAACGCCGCCGACCGGGCCGGGCGGATTACCCATGCCAACGCCGCCAACGGGGCCGGGGGGATTTGGACCTCTACGCATGATATTGCCTCCTCTTAGACCTTGGAATGTCGGACAGTGTGCGTCTGGCGGCGGCGTTACTCGGCGGCGAACCGCGCTTCATACTCCGCGATCACTTCAGGGGTGATTTGTCCGCGCTCCAACAGCTCACCGTCGGCATTCAAGATTGCCTGGCGCAGATCAAAGACCCACAGATTCTCCCACAGGATGAGCATCGCGGATGCGCCGCTGTCCAGCTTGTTCGCCGCAATCTCCAGGTCTTCATTGGTGAAAAGCCCGGAAACATGCTGGCCCATCGGTACAAACACCTCATACAGCTCCGGTTCGAGATCGTTGAGCTCGACCGTGATCGTGTGGCCGTCTTCGTCTTTCTGGATGAACACGATGTCGACGTAACGCACAATACCGCGCTCGGCCAGCGCGACGAGATCGGTGACGATCTCGCCCGAGACTGCCATACCCTCGAACTTGATCAGCGCATATTCCACAGGGAGATTGAACATAGACGATTTCCTTTGCTAAAGCTCAAGAGTCCTCTTGATGGGGCGAGTATATCGTGCAGCTTATGCCCACGCTACGCAGCGTTCCTCGATACCAAGTCTCGAACTGCCCTACAGCCCCTGTTTGGCCGCGGCCGCCTTCAGCTTGGCCGCGTTCTTCCCGTTCAGGGGCGCACCGTGCCCGAAGCATATCAGTTCGGGGTCAAGCTGGCTGATGCGCGTGAGACTGCGCCGATCCTCGTCCATGTCTGGCGTGAAGGCGGCGAAGGGTAGGCGGATGCCCCCCAGCATGTGCATGACCACATCGCCCACGATGAGTATACGGCGTACGGGCTGCCACAGGCTGATGTGCCCGGCTGTGTGGCCGGGCGTGGCGACGATCTGCACACCGCCAAAGACCTCCTCCAGCATGTCACCATCTTCGACCACGCGATCCACTGGCGTGCCCGGGAACGGCTTCGCCTCTTGCCACATCATACGCCCGACGAAACCGAGGTTGTCTTTATCGGCTGTTATGGGCGACCTTCGGCCCTCCACGATGTCGCGCTCAATGGCCGAGCAGATGATTTGTGCGTCGGTGAGCGCCTTCAGCGCGGGCAGCCCGCCGACATGATCGGGATGGGCGTGGGTGATAACGATTCGCTTGACATCAGAGGGCTGGCGGCTGGCTTCGCGCAACTGCTTCTCAATTTTGGCCGCTGCTGAAGCGATACCGGTGTCGATGAGAGTTAGTCCGCCGTCGGCGTCATCGGTGGCATATACGCGCCCGAAACCGAGGCCGCTGAACGTATACAGGCCGTCTGCGATTTTCTTCATGATGCCCCGAGAATCCTGTCGTTTCAGGCCGGCGGTGGTGGATGAACCGCTGATGCCTTTTCATATAAGTATACGGTGGACGGCGTGTGAGGGAGCGTTCGCGAGCGCTCTGTGACACCGCGATTCCGTTGCCATTCTATGAAATAGCATCAGCCACCTTAGTGAAACGTCTTTCCGGACTCTGCTACAGCTCTCCTGGGAATTAGCTCATCACCGCAAGTATTCCCGTAGCGTTTCTTGTCGCTGTTTTATTAGGGCAGCGTGCTCACCGGTAGCAATCTTATTGGTACTGGCTGCTGCGACATATGAGGCATCCTTCAGGGCTCTGATGAGCGCGTCGCGCAGCATCCGATACATTTGGTGTTGTCTGAATAAGGCCGCCGAAGCGTCGCTTTCCAAACGCAGATAAATCTCAACGCCGTTCAGGAAGTTATCTACGATTTCCTCGGGCCTTTGGGCAAGTTTTTGCAGCGCTTCCCTTGTGCCTCCAACACTATAATTCGGGGTAAGGTCGCTCTCACTGTCAATCGGTACGATGTTCGTGCCTGTAATCATCAAATTGCCGAAATTCATCACATAGTGGTTAATGCGATCGGCATTCCCCAACAGGATGTCCGTTGCGATCAACTTTGCAAGCTGACCCTTAAAATTGGAACTGGTGAGGAGTTCCATCGTCTTGTCCACTTTCCCGCTTTCTTGTCCCGGATCAACTCCTTTTTTCAGGTACTTTGCGAGACTTTCCCCGGCGGCCTCATCCATTAACTGCAGGTGGCCGATTTCATCGTAACTCTCTTCCGCATGCTGGTACGTGAATGGGACACCGAATTCCTGCATCACATTCACGATTTCCTGCCCCTCGGGCTGACTTGCGTCTACCCTTCTTGACTTCGGAACCGCAAATCCAGCTTCCCGTAACTTGGTTTCTGCAAACTGCCCCGTCCCGCTATTCAGATCCGCCCCATACGTTCGGTGTTCGGGCTTGACCACGACTGTTTCAACCGGACCCTTCCGGGGTTTTGATCGGTAAAAAGTAACGCCGCCGCTCACACCCTCCGCAGATTTGCCAACCGATGCAGTATAACTCTTCCACTTCTTCTTCTTGAGGGGTTGGTCAAGAACCGTCGCCGGGTATCTTTGGATCGATGTCTGGTCAGAGGGAAGGGATGCTTGTCCGTTCGAGGCAAGCAGGCGCATGACCGCCTGGTTTCCCATAACACGCTGCAGGTGCAGCATCTGCTTCGAACTCATTGCCTGCGGATTGGCGAGGTCTCCAATGGGTGCTACCTGAACCGAGCCTGCCGGTGAACTGGATGGTTCGGAGTGATCACTGCTATGAGATGGATTCCTGTCATATTGCCATGTCTTGCTGCGTGAACTGCGCTTTGGCGGCATAGTGCTCACGTTCCTTAGTGACAGGTTACGGCACAGGCGAATCAGCATCGAGCATGTATATCAGGCGTGAGCATTGCGGATTATTACGTGAATCAAGATGAATGTAACGTAATTGGCCCAAATCTGCACAGTTGGCCGGGAATTTGCAGAATCCGGCCGAGCGAGGGCCACGGCTGGCCGCACGAAAACGAGCTAAAGGTAGGCTATTGACGCGCCCTAGAATCCCTGCGTTTCAGGCCGGCGGTAGTGAATGAAGCGCTGCAGCGCCTTCAATTCGTAGGGATGATCATAGACCTTGAGCTTGTAACGCCAGCCGCTGATCCCTTTAAGCAGATGGCGGTAGCTGCCTGTCAGGCGCATGTCCGTCACCGTCGGGTAGTAGGCGTTGATGACCGTCTCGAAGTTGCGCACGCGGGTGCGCACGTTGTCACGGAACCACGGCACGTTCGGGTCGCGGCGCATGGCGAAGCGCGCCCACGAGTCGCTGGCCCATTCGTCTAGCGTTTCGGGGAACGCAAAACCCAGCTTGGTCGCCTCATCGAGTAGGATGCTGCCTTCCTGCGGCACGGGCGTATAGATGTAGAGGATGAGTTCGGTAGCGGGGTTGATCTGCTTGATTTTGCGGATGAAGGCGGTCGTTGCGGCGATGTCATCGGCGGGATCGGGCGGGTTGCCGAGCACGAACGACAGTTCTGGCACGACGCCGTAATGCTTCATGCGCTCCACGATTTCGAGCGTGAGATGTGTGCTGGAGTGCCCGCCCTTGTTCATGCGCTTGAGCGTATCGTCGTCGCCGCTTTCGGCCCCCATAAACGCCATCTTGAGGCCGCTGGCCTTCAGCTTGTGCCACGTTTCGTCGCTGTAGCTGGCCAGCGTATCGACGCGGCCCAGCGCCCACCACGCAATCGAATCGCCCACGGCGCTGCTCACGCGCTCCGCAATTTCGGCGCTGCGGCTTTCGCTCACGAAGTAGTCCATGTCGTGGAATTCGAGGCCGTCGATATTCCATGTCTTATGCATGTGCAAAATGATGTCGCTGACGCGCTCGGCGCTTTCAGGCAGCCAGCGGCGGTTGGCCAGCGCCACCACCGCGCAGAAGTTACAGGCGAATGGACAGCCGAAGGACGTGTTATGCGACAGCACGCGATTGCCCAGATAGCTGTGTCCCAGATAGCGCTGCACGTCAATGCGGTCGTACGGGTACCAGGGTAGGTTGTTCAGCGGCACGACCGGCGCGCGCGGGTTAATGACCGGATCGCAGCTGCTGAGATAGCCCATTGACGGAATATCGGACAGCGCGCCGCCGTGATGCAGTGTTTCGACGAACTGGCGGAATGGCGCTTCGCCCTGGCCCTGAATGATGTAGTCGACATAGCCACTGCGCAGTACGACTTCGGCATGCTGGGTGACAAAGTAGCCGCCCCACAGAATCGTGAGATCAGGCAGAGCAGTCTTCACCTGCTTGCTCACCGGCACGGCCTGACGAAGCTGTGGGCCGGGCATGACCGTGCAGGCGAGCAGTTTCGCGCCGGTCGCATTTGCGCGCTCGATGATGTGCGCGGCCGGGTCCGCGATCAGGTTGCCGTCGATGAACTCGACGTCGTAATCGTCGGCGATGACGGCGGCCACGGCCAGCAGCGACAAGGGCAGGCGCTGCTTTCCCGCCGACGTACTGATTGGATTGTAGAACAGGATGGTGGGTCGGTTAGGCATGGGTTGGGTTCGTCAAGCACTCGGCGGCCAGTATGCGTATTGTGGTGGCATTGGGCGGAATGAGCAAATGAGTGTGAGCACACTGCGCTATGCTACACTCCACGATCATGAGCATTCCCGCGCCCACTTCGCTTGATGACGGTTGGACAGTCGAATACTTCGAGCGCGAGCCTGATCTGAACGAGTTTGCTGCGTCCGGTCAGCCTGTGCCGTCGCTGCGCGCATTCTCATGCAGCGGCCGCGTCGATGATAGCTGGCTGGCGTGGCTGACGCGCACGTTCGATGTGCCGCCGATTCTCGACGTGTGCTTGCGCTTCGACCTGCATATCACCGCGGCTCCTGGCGATATCGTGCTATACATGAATGGCCAGCGGCTGGGCGAAGTCGAAGGCCGCGAGCCGTTTGTCCTCGATGTGACCGACTTCATCACGCTCGAAGACAACCAGATCGCGCTGCGTGTGGACTGCGCGCACGGCAGGGTTTTCGGGGATGTGTTCCTCAAAGCCGAGCCGTGCGGTAACTGATAAACCTCAAGAAAACGATTCGTCGCAGAGATGTCCACTGTTCTGGGTCTCTCAATTCGCTCAATGCCTCTATGACAGATCTTTTGTTTTTCTGCCGCCGCTGCTACGATCTCAGGGCTATCACATCAATATGAGTTTTTCGCGCACAAACGTCACCCCTAACCCCCTCTCTATGCACACAGAAAGATGACTACTTGTGAGCCTTTGGCGGAGCCAGACAGCGAGACGGCCTTCAGAGGAAAACGAACCGGACAGACAGACAGAATCGAAGCTAACAGACATTCTCTGAGGGGAGAACGAACCGGACATCCGGACAGAATACAGGACACTGGATGCACAGCGGCGGGGCAAGCTGGTTTGCTATCGTCCCGCGCGGCAATGGGGCACGGTTTCATCGTAGCATGGGCACGCGCGTTGCAGGCGACGCTCTGGTGGATCGGGTGGTCACGGATAGGCGCGGTGCGGGGCATCAACGGCGCGTCCGCCTCCTTGCCATGTTTGGGGAAGTGGCCGGACGTGATGCAGGCGGGTCTGGTGGTGTGGTTTGTACGCGATGCGCAATCTTGATGCGATAGCCCTGGCTCCGATCCTGGCCGGATTGACCCTGCGCCGCCGCGCCCGTACAATATGCTCACGGTAATTTGAAAAATTGGGCGTGGGCAACAGCGATGAAGTACACCATCTGGACATACGGCTGCCAAATGAACAGCGCCGATTCGCAGCTTCTGGCGAGCGAACTGGAGCGCATGGGCCACAGCGCAGCCAGCAGCCCGGATGATGCCGATATTCTGGTGGTCAACACCTGCGTCGTGCGCCAGAGTGCCGAGGACAAGGCGTTTGGCCGCCTCGACTCGCTGCGCGAACTCAAGCGCACGCAGCCCGATAAGGTGATTGGCGTGATGGGCTGCATGGTCGGCGTGCGCGACTCACTGGCCCTACGCAAGCGCCTGCCGTATGTCGATGTGTTCCTGCCGCCCAGCGAACCTGCTCCGATGGTCAATTTTCTACGCGGCCGCATGGACGAGGATGAAGCACTGGCGCTGGAAGCCCGCATGCGCGAGCAGCGCGACCGCGTGCAGGATGGTGATTTAATCCTGCCGGCACATGAGCAGGGCAGCCTGGTCAGCGCCCATGTGCCGGTCGTGTATGGCTGCTCACACGCCTGCGCCTTCTGCATTATTCCGTTCCAGCGTGGTATCGAGCGCAGCCGCAGCGTCGGCGAAATCGTGGCGCATGTCCGTAGTCTGGCGCGGCAGGGCGTCAAGGAAGTGACGCTGCTCGGCCAGATCGTCGACCGCTACGGCAAGGACATCACCGACGGGCCAGATTTGGCCGATCTACTGCGCCTTGTCAACGATGCCGCCGAAGAAACGGGCGTCGAACGCATTCGCTTTCTCACCAGCCACCCGAACTGGATGACGGACAAACTTCTCGATGCCGTGGCCGAACTGCCGCGCGTCATGCCGCAGATTGAGGTGCCGGTGCAGGCAGGTGATGACGATGTGCTGGCCAACATGAAGCGCGGCTACACGACGGAACAATACCGCCGGCTGATCGAGCGCATCCGCTCGCGCGTGCCCAACGTCGCTATCCACACCGATATCATCGTCGGCTTCTCTGGTGAAACCGAAGCCCAGTTCGAGCATACCTACGAACTGCTGGCCGAGCTGAAGCTGGACAAGGTACATTTGGCCCGCTACAGTCCGCGACCGAACACAGTTTCGGCGCGGCGTATGGAAGACGATGTGCCGGACGACGAGAAAGACCGCCGCTTCCATAGAATCGACGACATGCAGGCAGGGGTTTGCGCGGAGATCAACAGCCAGTGGCTGGGCGAAAGCGTGCAGGTGCTGGTCGAGGATCAGCACAAGGGCAAGTGGCGCGGCCGCACCCCGCAGAACAAACTGGTCTTTTTCGAAGACGCGGCTAATCGCAAAGGCCAATTGGTGGATGTCGAGATTACATGGACCGGACCGTGGAGCATGCAAGGCCGCCTGCCTCTCAGCCAGCCCGCGCACGACCCGCTGATCGTGCTGGCGTAACCAACGAGGCGGCACGACCCGTTACTGGTTCGGGGGCTTGCGTTGAATTGCCGCCAGGGGAAAAATCCTCTGTCTGGAGAACCCAAGTCCACTGAAGGAACAAAAATCAGTCCGCAGCAGGTGGGCAGCGCACGTTCGCCCGCCATTTCCCCGCTTTCCAGCCCGCTAACCTTAATGCTACGCGCGTCTCTCAACGGTTGGAAATCAACTGACTCGACGTATACTAGTTTCTAGCGTTGGCGCGTTTTACCCGACTCTGTGACGCGCACGCTCCCCCGTTTGAGGAGGATATCGCCTCATGCAAGATGTTGAAAGCGCCCGCCCGGCCCCAGTGCGTCCCGCGAAGAGCGGCTATTATTACCCGAACAAATTCGCCCGGCTGTCGATGAATGCGATGGTGGACATCATGGGCCGCCCGGGATTCAACGCGGTGTTGAATCTGGCCGGGCTGTCGAATTACATCGACAACTTTCCGACAGACAATCTCGAAAAAGGCTTTGACTTCACCGACTTCACTGCGCTGATGGTGACGTTGGAAGACATGTACGGTCAGCGTGGTGGCCGCAGTCTGGCACTGCGCGCGGGCCGCGCGGTGTTCGCAGGCGGTCTGCGCTCGTTTGGCGCGCTCGCGGGCGTGGGCGATCTGGCCTTCAAGGTGCTGCCGCTTAACGCCAAGCTCAAGGTGGGTGTGCCAGCTATGGCCAACATCTTCTCGCAGTTCTCCGACCAGATTTCCAATGTCTACGAAGAGGGCGGAGACAAGATAATCTACACGCTCGAACGCTGCCCGATGTGCTGGGGGCGCAAAGTAGATAAGCCCGTGTGCTACATGGGGCAGGGTTTGCTGCTGGAAGGCCTCAAGTGGGTGTCGGGCGGGCGTGAGTTCAAGGTCGATATGACCACCTGCATCGGCAAGGGTGATGATATGGGCCGCTATGCGATCTACAAAGACCCGATCACCTGAATAGGGCGTGCCGGGAGTAATGGAGTGGATGACGCGGGCGGTATGGACGAAAATCCAGCCGCTCGCTGTGCTTTTGACGCGCGCTTCACATGCGCGCCGCGCGCCCTCGTGCTAGAATTTATGCACGATGACTGATGCACGCTGCCAGGGGGCTTTGTGATGCGCAAAGGGTTCTTGTTACTGCTCACTACCTTGTTGGCGCTGTTCGCATTAAGCGCTTGTAATCTGGTTAGCCAGCAAGAGATTGATGAAATCAACAACGCTACGGCGACCGCCAACGCGCTGACGAGACCTACGGTCGTCATCAACTCACCGCCGAACGGCACCGAAGTGATCGTCAACACGCAGGTGATTGTCAGCGTCACCGCTACCGATAACATCGGCCTCACCCGCGTCGTGCTGTCGGTGAACAACCAGCAGGTCGAACTCGGTTACCTCACAGTCGCCCAGCGGCGACACGCAAATCAACGCATTGCTCGACTTCACGCCCACGCAAACGGGCAGCGCGACGGTTCAGGCCGTCGCATTCCGAGGCTCTGTCGCCAGCGACCCGGCGACGATCACCATGTTCGTGCGCGAGAATCAGCAGCAGGTGACGGCTACCCTGCCGCCGCAGCCCGGCGTGCCGACGATTGACCCGAACGACCCCACCTGTCGCGCACTGGTCACTGCCGGCCTGAACGTGCGCTCTGGCCCAAGCACGGCATATCCGGTGCTGACGGTCCTCGCGCCAGGCTCGGTTGTGCCGATTATTGGCCGTGTGCCGGCAAACGACTGGTGGCAGATTCGCGCCGGCGCCATCATTGGCTGGGTGAGCGCGCAGTTCACCAACGTCTACGGCAACTGCACCGGCGTTCCGATTGTGCCGCCGCCGCCTACCCCCACCAGCGGCGTGCCCACGCTGACTCCGCTGCCGACCAACACGCTGACGCCGATTGCGCCAACGCCGACTGCGCTTCCGGCCGATCTGGTTGTGACTAATATCAGCGGCGCAGCCACTTTGTCGCTGGGTGGCGCGGGTACGGTCACATCTAGTTACAGCGCCACTATCACCAACCTCGGCGGCACGCAAACCGGCATGTTCAACAACGTTATCCGGGTTAATCCGGGCGGCGCGGAAACGGCGCTGGGCGTGGTCAGTAACCTTCTGCCGGGTGAAAGCATCATCCTCAATGCCAATCTGACGTTCACCGCCCCCGGCAATTACATCATCGAGGTGCGGGCAGACAGCAACAATCAGGTGACGGAAATTACCGAGGCGAACAACACTGGCTTCTTCAACGTGACGGTCGTGCCCTAGCGCGGCGGTACCCACAGGGTGAGAGGGCTGCCGGGGTGGCCCTCTCCCGACTGATTGCCCCGGTGCAGAGGATTTCGTTATAATCCTGTTATGAAAACTGACGTCCTGTTCGTCCACCACCAGCTTGCCTTTGCCGTGTCGATCAAGCAGGCGCTTGAACGCACCGGCAATTATGATGTGCACCCGTTCACATCTGTTGAAGCCGCGCTGGAATACTTGCGCGGCCATGCACAGGATGTGGCGCTGGTGGATTTCATGATGCCGGTCTACAGTGGCGAGGAAATCGTCGAACGGTTGCGGCAGGTACAGTCACAAGTCACCGTGGTCGCGACACCCACGCAAACCGAGGAGGAATTTGCCCGCCTCGGCTTGCAAGGCATGCTCCAGGCTACCTTTACAGCCCGTGAGTTCATCCCGGTCATCGAGCGCGCGCTCGAAGGCCGACGCACCGGCGAACTGCCCACGGCCGCGCAGAAAGCGGGTTTGCTCGACCGCGTACAGCCTGATTCGTCCATCGGCAAAGGCGCGCCAGAAAGGCGCCCGCCCACCTCGGTCATCGGCTATCGCAGCCTCGAAAGTATCCTCGACCAGGGTGCGGCCGCGAGTGAACCCCCGCCAGCGACGTCGGAAGACGCGCCAACGCTGGTGCAAGGCCTGCCTGCTGCGCGCCCGCCCGACGATCTTGGCTTCATGGACGATGTGACGCCGCCGGCGCCCGCCAGTCCCGAGGCGGTGGAAGAGCCTGAAGAGAGAACGAACACCGATCGGCTGGCCGATGCCGGCGAGCAGGAGTTCATCGACGAGGCCGAGCCTGAGGCGGCGGACGATGAATCCGAAGCGGTAGCTGGCATAAACACCGATCGATTGACGGATATGGACAAGTTCAAGTCCGAGGAATTCCCCGAATTTCCGGACGAGCCGGCCGCTGTTGATGCAGAAGCCCTCAGAGGTGTCACGCAGCCGCTTCCCGAAGGCGCGTTCGACTTTGACGAGGATGCGTCCGCCGAGCCACCCCCCAAATCTGTCTCCGCTGGAGAAGATGTTCCCTGGTCGGAAGGCGGCTATGGTACGCGCCCGTTGCCAGACATGGAGTTTGACGACGAGGCCGAAGCGCTCGACCACGCAGCCGAAGACGCTGGTCTTGAAACGCTGTCGTCGAAGCTGCGCGAGCGTGACCTGTTTGGCACCCGCCCGCTGGAGCCGGGAGACGACGAAGCCGAAATATACGACCACGCAGCCGAAGATGCTGGACTCGAAACGCTGTCGTCGAAGCTGCGCGAGCGCGACTTGTTTGGCACGCGCCCGCTAGAGCCGGGAGACGACGAATACGATCTGTTCGGCAGCGGCGGAGATGTGGATGTGCTGGCCACGTTCGATGCGGATGATGTCGCTGAGGACGCAGATCAGCAGGATACCCCCGATCAGCCCGTTGACTACATGGCCGAGTTGAACCTGACGCCATCTGCGCCCGCCGAAGTGCCGTCCGCTCCGCTGCCTCCGCCGCCAACTGAAGAAGAGGTCGTCGCCGGGCTGGTGGCGCTGTTCGACAGCGAAGCCGAAGACGCGCCGCCAACTTACGAAGAATTTTCGCTGGATGACCTGCTGGACGCGCCCGACGACACCGGCGGTGACTTCGCCGACGTGCTGGGTGAGATCGCGCCGGGCGAAGCGGCCGAGCGCGAGCGTAACCAGTTCGACGATCTGGTGGCTTCTATGAGCACGCAGGAGCAGCGGCCGCCGCTGCCCGCCCGCCAGCAGCAGTATGTGGACGTATCACTGACGGATGATGTGTTGTCACTGACAGAGCAGATCGAGCAGGCTCGCACCGGCGGCGAATCCGGATCCGACGCTGGCGATGCGCCATATGATCTTGGGCCGGTCGATCTGTCGGCGGTGCTGTTTGAGGACGATGAGGAAATGGGCGGCGATACACCGTCCACGCCCGGCCTACCGCCGCTGCCTGATGAGTCGCCTGCGTTGGCGTCGTCCGAGGAACTGGCCGCGCTGTTTGCTGCGATGCCCCCAGGTGATGAGAGCGAACAGCCCGAGCCTGATTTTGACGCCATGTTCACCGAGCAGCCCGCCGAGTCTGAAGCCGACTTCGAGGCGCTGTATACCGAACAGCCGGCGCAACCTGATCTCGATTTTGAAATCATTGTTCGCTGATCAGTCAGCTCCAGCCGAAGCAGACTTCGAGGCGACGTTCATCGAGCCAGCGTCGGAGCCTGAAGCGGAGGACTTCGAGGCGTTGTTCACTGAGCAGCCCGTCGTAACTGAAGCGGATTTCGACGCGATGTTCATGGAACAGCCGGCTGATTTTGAGGCTGATTTCGAGGCCATGTTCGACGCGGAACAGCCTGCCGAGGCCGAAGCTGCCGCCGAAGAGCCGTTCAGCGCCGAAGAACCGGAATTGCAGCCGGACTTTGACAGCATGTTTGGTGAGCCTGCCGCGGCCGAAGTTGCGCCGTTCCCGCCGGACCTGGACATCTTCGGGGGCGATTGGGCCGCTGGCGATTTGGTAGAAGTCGACCAGAACGCGACGTTTGAGGATACGGGTACCGTTAGCGACCTGATGACCGGTGTTGGCGAGGTGACCGGCGGACGCAGCGGGATGCTCACGCGCCTCGACAGCGATCTCCCGCCGCCTACGCCCGAAAAGCCAGCGCGCACCAGCGCCGAAACCACGGCTGCACCGCTGCCGCCCATTGACGATTCGGTGACAGCCCTGTTGGCCGAAATCGAGCTTCAGTTGATGGCCGCGCCGCCGCCCGCTGGCGGTATTTCGCAGGAATTGGACGATGACAGCGGCGATACGCCTGCCCGCCGTATTCTGGCGACGACCAGCGAAGCCGAACTTGCCGACTCCAGTTTCTCTGTAGACAGCCTGCTAGACAATATCGAAGCGCAAATGCCGCCCAATCAGGCCAAGGTGCAGCCGCTGCCCTCATGGCTGCGCGCCGAGCCTGCGCCACTTGTGCCGCTCATCGTTCCCGCGATAGCGCCCGAAGATGGCACACTCGATTATTCGCCAGAGATGGCGGATGAAACGCTCGAACACGCCGCGCCTGCTATCGTCGACGAAGAGCCCCCGTTTGACTGGGAATCGGCCACCTTTGACGATACGACCGTCATGGGCGAGGCTGCGCGCCTCGAACAGTTCAAAGCGACGGGTGACGAGGAAACAAGCTGGCTGGAATTTATCGGGCCAGAGCAGGATAGCGAGGTTGACGCGACGCTGGTCGCTGGTGTGGCGGTGGGTGCTGCCGGCGCAGCAGCCGTGCTAGATGCAGCCGATGAGGATGCCGAAGCCGAGCCGGACGCCGATGCGGCGGTGCAGGCCGAACACATCGACGACCCCTACATTGCCCAGCTTGCCGTTAGCCTCACCGACGTGTCGCTGGAACTGACCGCCGACGCGGTGCTGCTCACGCGCGAGCGTGACATTGCCGCCTTTGCCGGCCGCATGGACCGCGCCGAACTGCTGGAACTGCGCCAGGTCATTGATGATGACTGGGAAGCCACGTCTGAGGATGCGCGAATTCGCTTCCTGCGCCTGCCCGACTCGGGCAAGGACGTCATGCTGTACTCGCGGCGCACGGTCGAGGACCTCACGCTGTCGCTGGTGTTCGATGGCGAAATGCCGCTACGCGATATTCGCCAGCAGGGCAAGCGGCTGACCGACGCGCTGGCGGCTGTGCCCGAAGCGCCGGTCGAACTGGTGCTGCCCATTCCGCTCGAAGATGAAGTCAGCGCCGATGACGCGCCTACGATTCCGCGTTCGCCGCACGCCTACGTGTGGCTGCTGCGTGACCCCGATGCGACGCTGGCGCGGCCGGTGGCGCAGGCCATCCTCAACGGCATCAATCAGCAAATGCACGAGCATGGCTGGCGGGTGCGCGAGCTACGCGCCAGCGAGGATCACATCTATCTGTTAGCGGACTCGCCGGATGAACAGCCGCCCTACGTCGCTGTGCGCGAACTGATGCGCCGCTCTGCACAGATCGCCCATGTGCAGAATCCGGCGCTCGACGCCAAATCGTTGTGGGCTGACGCCTATCTGGTGGTCACGCCCGGCCGCACGCTCGAAGACGACGAAATCCAGCAGTTCATCCAGTTCGAGCGGATGCTGTAACTTCACATCTCAACCCCCCAACTCTCCCCAAACATGGTTGAGGGGGACGAAAGTAGATTCTGCGGCTGGTGGCGTTGCGCCGCTGCGGGTTCAAAACCCGCAGCTATGAACTGCTTGGAAACCAACAAATCGGTTGAAAAACGGCGCGTGAAAGAATTGCTTCATCGACCTCCGGCTTTTTGTAGCTGACGGTCTTGAACCGTCGGCGGCACGCGAAGATTTATTGTCGCCCCCTCAGCCCCCAAAATAGGGACGGGAACAAACAGTCACTATTCATCCCTCCCCACGTTTGGTCGAGGAGAGGACACCTTTCGGCATTTGTGGATTGCGAGGAAGAAATGTCCTCGTAGGGGCGGGCACGATGCATCGTGCCCCTACAAGCGATTCGGCCGCGCAAATCTTCTCTCACATCTAAACATGTCCTCGCGGAGCCTGACAGTGAGACAGAATCAAAACAGTGAGACAGTCTTCAGGGGAAAACGAACCGGACAGACAGACTGAATCGAACCTACCGGACAACCTCTGAGAGAAAAATGACCCAGACAACCGGACAGAATACAGGACACTGGATGCACAGCGGCGGGGCATGGTGGTTTGCAATCGTCCTGCGCGGCAGAGCACAATTCCATCGTAGACCGGATGCGCTCCTTGAAGGTGACGTTCCGGAGGATCGGGTGGTCACGTACGAGTGGGGTGCGGGGCGTAATGCCCAATCTTGATGCGATTGCCTTGGAACCAAGACGGGGTTGCTTTCTCTCAGCCGTGCCCCATGCTATAATTCGCTCATATGTTCGATGGTTCACGAATCTGCGAGGAGGGTTACATGGGACGCCCGCTGTTCTATGTGCTTGATGGCCACGCGCTGGCCTATCGCCACTTTTACGCCAACAGCGGCCGCGCGCTTATGACCAGCGGCGGCGTGCCAACCAGCGCGATGTACGGTTTCACGCGCACCATCCTCGACGTGCTGGAGAAAGACCAGCCCACGTATATGGCGGTGGCCTTTGACGAGGGTCTAAGCGACCGCGAAACGGTGTTTGCGGACTACAAGGCGCATCGCGACCCGATACCGCCCGATCTCGACGCGCAGATTCCGCGCATCCGCGAGATCGTGCAGGCCTTTGGCATCCCGCTGCTGGTCAAAGAAAACACCGAGGCCGACGACTTAATCGGCACCGCGTCGCTGCAGGCCGAGGAGCAGGGCGCTGAGGTGTTGATCTTCTCGGGCGATAGCGACTTGCTGCAACTGCTGTCGCCAGTCACGCGCGTGCGCCTGTTCATTCCGGTGGCTAAAGAGCCGGATGTCTACTACGACGAGGATCGCTTCCGCCAGCGCTACAGCCTTGAGCCGCGCCAATTGATCGACCTCAAGGCGCTCAAGGGGGATTCGTCCGACAACATTCCGGGCGTGGCGGGCGTGGGCGAGAAAACAGCGACTGCGCTGTTGCAGGAATTTGGCAGCGTCGAGGGCATCTACGAGCATCTCGACGCGATCAAGGAATCAACGCGCAAGAAGCTGGAAGCTGGCCGTGACTCCGCCTTCATGAGCAAGGAACTGGCCACGATTCAGCGCGACGTGCCGTTCGATTTCGATTTCCACCAGTGTCGCGTTGGCGGGCTGGACCGCGAGAAGATTGAAACATTGTTTCAGCAGTACGAGTTTACCAGCCTCCTGCGCCAGTTGGCTCGCTACACGCAGCAGCCGTCCGACGTGGAAGAAGAGGTCTCCGCGCCGGCTGCGGTCGAGACCGATGAGCCTATCATCCTCACTCCGCCGCCGATCACGACGGTGATAGTGCAGGATGAGGCCGCACTCAACAAGATGGTCGCGGCGCTCAAATCTGCGCGCCAGATCGCGTTTGACGTGGAAGCAACCAGCGTCGATCAGATGTCGGCAGTGCTGGTGGGCATTTCGCTGTCTGCCGATGGCGAAACCGGCTACTACATTCCGGTCGGGCACCGCGCTGGCGCGTCGATGGACGCAGTTGAAGGGGCGGCGGGCGGCCAGATGGCCCTGATGTTCGGCGGCGGCGAAAGCGCGCTCGTGCCCGGCCAACTGCCGCTGGAACAGGTCATCGGCGCGATACGCGGGCCGCTGACCGACCCAGCCATCCCCAAAGTCGCACACAATGCCAACTACGACCTGGTCGTGCTGCAGCGCTATGGCATCGACGTGGCGCCGATCACGTTCGATACCATGATCGCAGAGTGGGTGCGCGACCCCGGCAGCCAGCATTTGGGCCTCAAGCGGCTGGCGCAGAAAAATCTCGGCGTGCACATGACCGAGATCAGTGAGTTGATCGGCACAGGAAAGGCGCAGAAGACGATGGACGTGGTCGAGATCGCGCAGGCCGCGCCCTACGCCGCCGCCGATGCTGTGCTGACGTTTCAGTTGGCCGATGATCTGGCCGCGAAACTGGCGCACGCCGAGCATGTGCCCGAGGTCGATCCGCTGTGGCGCACCAAGAACCCATCCGCGCCTGACGAGGTGCTGCGCACGATCGAGATGCCGCTCGTGCCGGTGATCGCGGCCATGGAGCGTGTGGGCGTCCTGCTCGACCTGCCGTTTCTGGCCGTGATGCGCGCGCGCCTGACGGACATCTTGAACGACTGCGAACAGGAAGTGTTCGATCTGGCGGACGGCTATGGCGAGTTCAATATCAACAGCCCGAAACAGTTGAATGATGTGCTGTTTGGCAAGCTCGGCCTGCAAGCGAAGGGCATCCGCAAGACGGCGCACGGTTTTTCGACTGCCGCCGACGTGCTCGACCAGATGCGAGACGAACACCCGATCATCGAGAAGATCTTGCAGTACCGCGAGTTGAGCAAGCTCAAAGGCACGTATGTCGATGCGCTGCCGGCACTGATCAATCCGGAAACGGGCCGCGTGCATACCAGCTTCAACCAGACCGGCTCCAGCACCGGCCGCCTGAGCAGCAGTAACCCGAACCTGCAGAATATTCCCATGCGCACTGATATTGGCCGCGATGTGCGCGGCGCGTTCATCACGCCGCCGGGCATGACGCTGCTGGCCGTCGACTACAGCCAGGTCGAACTGCGCATCATGGCGCACGTCAGCCAGGAGCCCACACTGATCGAGGCCTTCCATCAGGGGCAGGACATTCATTCGGCGACCGCGGCGCTCGTCAACGGCATTCCGCTGGAACAGGTGACCAAGGATATGCGCAGCTTCGCCAAGCGCGTCAACTTTGGTCTGTTGTATGGCATGGGCGCGTTCCGGCTGGCGCGCGACAGCGACCTGACGCTGGCTGAGGCCGACGCCTTCATCAAGGCCTACTTCGAGCGCCTGCCGCGTGTGCGCGAGTATCTCGACAAGGCCAAGCGGCTGGCGGCCAGCGAAGGCTATCTCACCACGATGTTTGGCCACCGGCGCTATTTTCCAGCGCTGCAGGGCACAGGCAACCGCCAACTGCGTGCCTCCGCCGAGCGCGAGGCGATCAATATGCCGATTCAGGGCACAGCGGCGGACATCATCAAGAAGGCGATGGTCACGCTGCACCACGAACTGCCGCAGCGCGGGCTGCATGCGCGCATGATCCTGCAGGTGCACGACGAATTGGTATTTGAAACTCCGGTCGGCGAACTGCACGAAACTGCGGCGCTCGTCATCGAGACGATGGAAGGCGCGGCCGATTTGCTGGCCCCGCTGCGCGCCAACGCTCAGGCGGGCGCCAACTGGCGCGACATGGAGCCGGTGGCGGTGTAGGTTCTGAACACTCAACTGGCGATGAGCTTTTTTCTTGCCTGTCGCTAATCCCTCTGGTGCAGCCGCCAAAGCGTTGAGATGCCGTATGCAGTTCGTGTGCGGGGATAGTGCTATACTCTTTTCAGCACTGTCTACCCGTCCTTACCCATTCTGAGCAGTTGATGCGCCATTGGATTGATCCTGCGGATTGATCTGGCTGATCGGGCGGAACAACTGCTTGCGTGATTGATGGGGCAGACGGCGCCAGGCAATTCAATGGCGGCTAGTGACCAATAAGGACGCGCCGATGGCGGGCAATCGACAGCGGTATGAACAAGCGATGGCCGAAGCGAACAACGCCGCCTGGGAGCAAAACTGGCAGGTGGCGGTTGCGCAGTACACGCAGGCTATCCGCGAATTCCCCGATGACGTGGACGCGCACATGAACCTCGGCCTCGGCCTGCTCGAACTGGGCCGGCCGGAAGGCGCGCTCAAAGTCTATACCGTCGCACAGCAGCTTTCCCCAAACGACCCGATCCCGCTGGAAAAGAGCGCCGATGCGCTCGAACGGCTGGGCCGTCTGCGCGAAGCGGCGACGCTTTATGTGCGCGTGGCCGAGATGTATTTGAATCAGCGCGATATTCGCAAGGCGATTGCCAACTGGGATCGGGCCACGCGGCTCACGCCCGGGCTGCTGCAGGTGCATCTGCGCCTGGCGCAGGCGTACGAGCAAATTGGCGACCCCGCCAGCGCCATCCGCGAGTACCTCACGCTCGCCTACAACTTCCAGACGATGGACGATCATGAAAAGGCAATTAAGGCCGCCGAGCGCGCCTTGCGCGTCGATCGCAACAGCACGCCCGCCATCAACGCGCTGCAGGCGCTCAATACCGGCCGGCGTATCATGCCGCCCGCGGGCAGCGGCGCGTCACCGGCCTCGCGCGATGGCGGCTTCGATCGTGAAGCCAAGCGCACCACCGGCTCGGTGCGCGTGCAGGTGCCGGACTCCGACCCGCTGGGCCCACTCGGAGAAGCCATCAGCGATGCGATGACGGCGCTGGCGATCTACCTGATGGAAGGCGATATGACCGCCGCCTCAGGCGATGCGCTGACCGGCCTTGAATTACAGCGCCAGAATGTGCCGGGCGAAGCCATCGACGCTTACAAGCGTGCTGAGGGCGCGATTCGCCACCCTGCGCTCAAGCTCAATTTGGGCGCGCTGCTGCTGGCGCGGGAACTGCCCGATGATGCGCTCAAGCGCCTTGAAGACGCTGCGGCTGATAGTCAGTTCGTGGTGGGTGCGTTGCATGGCCAGGGCCAGGCGCTAGCGGCCCTGCGCCGCTTTTCCGCGTCAACGACAGCGCTGCTGCGCGTGATTCAGGCAGAAGACCCGGTGATGCGCGTTCAGGATGCCGGCTCGGCGCCGCTAACCGGCATCTATTCGATGCTGAGTGAGGCGCTGGCACGCGAGAGTGATGAGGTCCAGGAGGCCGCTAATCATCGCTTCCTGAATATGCTCACCGGTCCGGAATGGCGGGCGCGCCTGCCCGATGGCCGCCGCCAGTGGGAAGAAACGCTGCGTGAACAGGGCCTGAAGGGGCTGATTGACATTCTTACGGCCGTGCATGGCGATATTCTGGCCGAAGCGGTGGCGACTATCGACCGCTACGCGCGCCAGGGCATGTACGTGTTGGCGATGGACGAGGCGCACCACGCACTTGAACTGTCGCCCGCCTATCTGCCTGTGCACATTCGCATGGCCGAAATCATGATGCGCGAAGGCCGCGCGCGCCAGGCGGTGACCAAGTACAACACCGTGGCGCGCACGTTTCTGGCGCGTGATGAAAACCGCCGCGCAGCCGATATTCTCACCAGTGTGCTCGAAGTCGCGCCGCTCGATGTGTCGCTGCGCGAGAGCTTGATCGACCTGCTGATTGGCGAGGAGCGCTGGGACGAGGTGCTCGATCAGTACATCGATCTGGCCGACGTGCAGCACCAGTTGGGTAACTATGATACGTCGCGCGACACCTATATTCTGGCCGAGCGCATCGCTGGCCGAACGCAGGCCGCGCCCGAGAAGCTGGTGCACGTCAAACACCGCATCGCCGATATCGACCAGATGCGCCTCGACATGCGTCGTGCGCTCAAGACCTACGAGGAAATCATCGAGATTGCGCCCGACGACGAGCGCGCCTACCGCATGCTGGTGGACATCTACTTCCGCCAGGGCAACGCGGTCGAAGCGGTGCGCCGCCTTGATCGGCTGCTGGGCATTTATGCGCGTCAGCGTCAAATCAACCGAATTTTGCAACTGCTGGAAGAACTGGTCGCGGTCTATCCCAATGACACCGGCCTGCGCTCACGGCTGGCTTCGGTCTACCGGCAGTTGGGGCGCATTCCCGATGCCATCAGGCAGATGGACGCGCTGGGCGAGCTGCAACTGGACGCGGGCATGAATGCCGATGCGGCGCATACCATTCGCCAGATTATCGAGATGAACCCCGATCACATCGAGGACTATCGCAGGCTGTTGGCTCAGTTAGGCGGGTAGGCGTGCAATTTCTGTGGGCGCTGCAGAGCATCACCTGGCTGGACATCGTCGATATTGCGGCGGTGTCGATGATCCTGTTCGGCGCATCGTTCATCATACGCGGCACCACGTCGGTCACGGCGCTGCGCGGCCTGATCGTCGTGCTGATTGTGACGGTGCTGGTGTCGAGCCTGTTTCAACTGGCGGCTCTGCAGTGGCTCACGAGCGCGATTGTCACGATGCTGGCGGTGGGTATTGCCGTCATCTTTGCGCCCGAACTGCGCCGCGCACTGGAGCAGCTTGGGCGGGCAGGTGGTTGGGTAGGGCGAAGTGCGGCCGAGGATGACCGCACCCGCATCATCGAGCAGATTTCGCAGGCGGCCGAACGGCTGTCCGAACGGCGGCACGGCGCGCTGATTGTGCTGGAGCGAACCACAGGCCTCGGCGAATATGTGCGCAGCGGAGTGCCGCTGCACGCCGATGTGACGCCGCAGCTTTTGCTGACGATCTTCTGGCCCAAAACTGAACTGCACGATGGTGCGGTGATTATTGCCAACGGGCGGATTGTGGCGGCGGCGGCAGTGCTGCCGCTGTCGGCGGCTCGTTCGCTCAGCGGCCCGAAACTGGGCACGCGCCATCGCGCCGCGATCGGCATGACGGAAGTGAGCGATGCGGTGACGGTGGTGGTGTCTGAGGAAACCGGGCGCATCAGCGTCGCCAGCGGTGGCCGCCTGATTTCGCGACTGGACGGCAAGCGCCTGCGCACCGTGCTCAGTGCCATGTATGGCCCGCAAAACGCCGACGAACAGCCGTGGTATCAGCGCCTGCGCAACATTCTGCCGGCGCGAGCTAATTCTGCGCCGCCGGTATCGTG
Organism: uncultured Chloroflexia bacterium; assembly: GCA_963841085.1. GTDB lineage: Bacteria > Chloroflexota > Anaerolineae > Aggregatilineales > Phototrophicaceae > Flexifilum. The sequence goes on from CAWJBF010000006.1 coordinate 69,805, forward strand.
AGCGAACGGCCTGTTATGCGGCTTTCCACCCCACGAAGGCGCGCAATCTCCGAAAACCTTCAGTGGTTGATCGGTTCGCTGGTTGTAGGCCTCATTATCTGGCTGCTGGCCGTCACGTCGCAGAATCCGGTCGTGCAATGGCGGTTGCCGCAGCCTGTTCCTATTCGCCTCGAACCAGATGCCGGCATCATCATCGTCAATCAGGCGGCGCTGTCGCGCACGGCCAGCGTGCTGCTGCGCGGCCCTAGTTCGGTTCAGGAACTGATGACGGTTGATGATGTGGTCGTCTATGCCGACCTGGAGAGCTTGGGGCCGGGTTTGCACACCGTTCCGCTGCAGGCGACGGTCGCCCTCAACGCTGTGGTCGAGGCGATTTCGCCCAGCCAGCTCACGCTGGAACTGGAACTTCAGGCCGCCCAGTTCGTGCCCGTGCGCGAAGATATCATCAGCCCGCCGCCGGCGGATGTGCAGATAGGCGGCATCTCGTTTGATGTGCTACAGGCGGAAGTCAGCGGGCCGGAGAGCCGGGTGGCGCAGGTGGTCGCTGTCGAAGCGCCGCTCGACCTGAGCGATCAGCGCGCGAGCTTTGAAACCGATGTGCGCTTGCAGCCGGTGGATGTGGAAGGCAATGCGGTGAGCGGCGTGACGATTTCACCGCAAACCGCACACGCCAGCGTGACGATCAGCCAGCGCGAGAACGTGCGCGAGTTCAATGTGCGCCCGCAACTGGAAGGCGCGCTGCCTGAGGGCTATTTCATCGCCGAACTGTCGTACATTCCCACCTCGGTCTATCTCAGTGGGCCGGGTGAAGTGCTGCAGGCGCTGCCGGGCACCGTGTTTACCGCACCGATAGATCTTTCCAGTCACCGCGAAGACTTCCAGGTGGTGGTGCCGATTCAACTGCCGTCCACCTCGGTTGTGCCGGTTTCGCAATCCAACATCACGGTCAGCATTCGTGTGGACGCGCAAACGGGCAACATCCAACTGGACGACGTGCCGGTCGAGCTGGTGGGGCGGCGCGAGAGCCTGACGTATGCGCTCGATCCGGAGCAGGTGTCACTGGTCATCACCGGGCCTCAGCCGGTGGTCGAGGCATTGGTTTCGTCTGACGTGCAGGTGAGCGCGGATGTGAGCGCGATCACGACGCCCGGCACCTATCGCATCGCGCTGACGGCGCTGCTGCCTGCCGACGCAACCGACGCGACGCTCACGATTCTGCCAGCCGAAGTCGTGGTGGTGGTGTCAGAGCCGGGCGCAGCCACGACCGCGCCGTAGCCCGATCTGCCGCATGGGTTAGGCGTCTGTTACAATGAGCCAGTTGAAAGTGAAGAGTTGAAAGTGCCTGGAGGCCGGGTTTCTGGTCTCTGCACGCTTTCAATTGCAGCATGGTGCGGTTCGTTTGCGTACTCTCTCCGCTTCAATCTTTCGACTTTCAACCTTCAACTTTTAACTCGATTTTCGGAAAGCATCCTGATATGCCGCGCAAACCTGTTGTCGCCCTGGTCGGACGCCCGAATGTGGGCAAGAGCACCCTGTTCAATCGCCTGGTGGGCGAACGCCGCGCCGTGGTCGACGAAATTCCTGGCACGACCCGCGACCGCCTGATTGGCCAGTTTGAATGGCGCGGCTCTGAATTCCGCGTGATCGACACTGGTGGCATCGAGGTCTATCAGCCCAAAGGCAGCCGCGATCTGTCGCCGCTGGCGGAGGGCAGCGCCGACTTTGTGCCGCAGATTCGCGCACAGGCGCTGGCCGCTGTCGAGGATGCCGACGCTATTATCTTCGTAGTGGATGGCGACGCGGGCATTACCGCCGCCGATGAGGACATCGCGGAGATTCTACGCCGCACTGAGAAGCCGGTCGTGATCGCCGCCAACAAGCTCGATCACGTCAAGCGTAAGGACGCGGCAGTAGAGTTCTACGGGCTGGGTATTGGTGAGGTGTTCGCCATCAGCGCCATTCATGGGCTGGGGGTGGGCGACCTGCTGGACGCGGTCTATTTCGGCGTGAAAGAAACCGTCGAGATGCCCGAAAAGCCCGACGAAGACGATCATCTAAAGATCGCTATCGTCGGGCGGCCGAACGTAGGCAAGAGCAGCCTGCTTAACAAGCTGCTGGGCGAAGATCGCATGATCGTAAGCAACATTCCGGGCACGACCCGCGATGCGATTGATACGGATATCACCTGGCACGATGAGCGCGTAACCTTAATCGACACGGCCGGCATTCGCCGGCGCGGCCGCATCGAGCCGGGCGTCGAGAAATTCAGCGTCATCCGCGCCATGAACGCCGTCGAACGCGCCGATGTGGCACTGCTGCTCATCGACGGTATCGAGGGTGTCACTGATCAGGATCAGCACATCGCTGGCTACATCCTGGAAGCGGGCAAAAGTGTCGTCCTGATCGTCAACAAGTGGGATGCTGTTGACAAGGACAGTAATACGCTGCATGGATTTGAGCGCAAGCTGCGCGAGGAATTCGACTTTCTGCCCGACCCCACCATCCTGTTTATCAGCGCACTCAGCGGCCAGCGTATTCACACCGTGCTAGAAGCGGCCTACGCGACGTGGCAGTGGCGCTCGTTCCGCGTATCGACCTCAGATCTTAACCGGCTGGTGCGCGACGCGATGCAGAAGCATACGCCGCCTGTGCGTGGTACTCGCCGCCTGAAGATTCTGTATGCGGCACAGGTGCGCACCAATCCGCCGATCTTCCTGTTCCACGTCAATGATCCGAAGCTGGTGCATTTCACTTACCGGCGCTATCTGGAGAACCAGATTCGCGCCGAATTCCCGTTCGAGGGCACGCCCATTCGCCTGAGCTTCCGCCCGAGGGACGGCTACAAGGACGAGTAGTGACGGATTCCGCACCCTGCAAACAGGCGCCAGGCGTGAGTTGAACCCTTCTTACGCCAACCCTTGCAGCGCGTAGACGACCGCGTTGCCCTTGCGGCCCTTCATCTTCAACTCGCCCAATGGATGAACTTGAGCGCGGCCTGCGCTCATTTGAACAATCGCATCCTCGATGAGAATCTGGCCGGGGCGGGCGGCTTCCTGCAGGCGCTTGGCCACATTCACCACATCGCCGATGGCAGTGTAGTTGATGGCAAAATCGGTTCCGATGAAGCCGACAATCGCCTCGCCGGTGTGGATGCCTACGCCAAAGGTCAACCCGTCTCCGCGCTGATGAGCCAGTTCGGCGGCGCCCTGCTGCAGGGTGAGGGCGGCTTCCAGCGCCGCCTGTACGTGATTGGGCTGGTCTTCGGGCGCGTTGAAAATCGCCATTAGCCCATCGCCGATGTACTTGTCAAGCGTGCCGCCGTAACTCGTGATGACGTTGGCGGCGAGGCTGAGATAGTCGTTGAGCATCTCAACCACCTGTTCCGGGGCCATCTGTTCGGCGTAGGCCGTGTAGCCGCGAATATCGGTGAAGAGCACGGTCACATTGCGGCGGCCGCCGCCCAACTGGAGCGCGTCCGGGTCTTGCAGCACCAGATCGACCACCTGCGGCGGCACGAAGCGCTGGAACAGCGATTGCACACGGTTGCGATCACCGCCCATTTCCGCGCGCGATTGTTCGAGCAGGCGCACGTTCTCCAGTGCGATCACGGCATAGTTGGCGAGCGAACTCAGCAGCGCGGCATGATGCTTGCTAAGTGGAACCGCTGAATCGGAGCGCACGCCCAGCACGCCGATTAGCTCGCCGCGCAGCAGCAGCGGAATGTAGGCGAATGACGGCTTGTCCTCATCTTGCTCGGGTATACCCAGGATAGGCTGGCCCTTGTCGAGCACGCGCTGGGCAATGCCATCGTTTGCTTCATAGTCACACAGCTCAGGCCGGCCCTGCGCCGGGCGTTTTTGCGCCTGGCACACCAGCCTTCCGCGCCGCAGCAGGTACAGATAGCCTTCGTTGGCACCGGTGAGATTGAGCGCCGAATCGATCAGGTTGGGGAGCAGGCTGTCGGCGTCTGCCAACGACGAGATCGACTGGCCCACGCCGTAGAGAATGCGGAACTCCTGCGCGCGCAATTGCAGTTCGCGGTTGGAGATCACCAGCCGTTCAGTCAGCAGGTCGCGCTCACGTTTCAGGCGCACTTCCGACAGACTGCGCTCGATGGCCTCGACCATCTCGTCGATGGAGAACGGCTTTTTGACGTAGTCGCGCACTCCGAGGCGGTAAACCTCGATTGCAACTTCTTCCGAGCCGTAGAAAGTCATCAGGATGGCCGGGATATTCCAGTTGTTGGCCTGCATGGCGCGCAGCACGTCCACGCCGGTCATGCGCGGCATCTGGTAGTCCAGCAAAATCAAGTCAGGCGGGGTGCGCTCTATCAGATCAAGCGCCTCGCGGCCATCTTTCGCCACCAGCGCGCGGTAGCCATTGGGGTTGAGGACGTAATCGACAATGAACTCGCGGTTTTCCTGGCCGTCATCTGCCACCAGAATGAGCTCGCCAACCAAGGCCGCTTCTCCTTCGGGGTTTCCCCGCTGGCCGCGTATATTGGGAGAGTATAGACGCGGCGTGGCGGTGCGGCCAATGACGCCGGTTTTTGGATTGCAGCGGGGTGGGGATGGGAGTATGATTGCCGCATGAATACGCCATACACTGAATATGCGCGGGGAGTATGGGCTATAGGCCGTGCACCCTGCGCTGCTTCTGACTGCGCGGCGCGCCCGTTGTTCCTGCACGCGCCCGAGGGTTCCCCATGCAAATGACCACGCCGGCTCTGGCGTCACCCACCCAGCGGCCACGCCTCCAGCGCGGCGGTTTGCTGCGCGAAATCATTGATACCGTCGTGCTGATCGTGCTGGTCTATACCTTCGTCAATCTGGCGACCAGCCGCTTCTACGTCTTAGGCCCGAGTATGCAGCCGACCTTTCACACGGGTGAGTTCCTGATGGTCAGCCGCGTTCATCTTTTGCTCGGCGAGCCGGCACGCGGCGATATCGTCGTGTTTGATGCGCCGGGTGATGATGACCGCGCGGTGAATCCGCTGCTAATCAAGCGGCTGATTGGGATGCCGGGCGATCATGTCGTCATCGAGAATAGCCATGTGTTCGTCAACGGGGTTCAACTGGACGAGCCATACATCAATGAGCCGGAGTTTCGCTGCAACCGCTACTGCGATGTGACGCTGGCTGACAACGAGTATTTCATGATGGGCGATAACCGCAACGACAGCAACGATTCGCGCGCCTTCGGGCCGGTTACGCGCGATCGGCTTGTTGGTGAGGCGATCGTCCGCTACTGGCCGATTCAGTCGATGGGCCTGGTTACGCACATCGCCTATCCAGACTGACCGAGTGTACGAGGAGGGTTCTTCGATGGTTGGACGCACCCCCACCTGTCCGCGCTGCCAGATCGGCGTGCTGAAGGCCGAACCAGCGACCTACGCCGGTATCTATCGCGGCATGTTCATCAGCGCCCCGTCGGTGCCCTCGTATAGCTGCGACATCTGCCAGCACCGCGAGTTTGATGACCGCGCGCTGTCGTATCTTGATGCGCTGGTTGGGCAACTGAGCTTGCCGCAGGAAGCGCCGCGCGCGCCATCCAAGCAAACGCCCGCGGAAGGCGATAGCGCCGATCTTGGCCGCCAGCCGCCGCTGAAGCCGTGAAGCGCATCCGCACTGTTCAATCCGCGACCCCTCACAAATCTGAGGGGTCGCGCTGTTTTTGCGGGCGGGCGCGGTACAATTTAAGAAGAGAGTCGAAAGTACTGAGTACTGAGTTCTGATACCTGTTTGATTGGCGCTACACTCCGGACACAAGGCCTTTGAGGCCCGCTTTGGCGGGCGCAAGCTTAAGCCTTAGGCGGCAGAGTGATTGTTCAAAACCCCACTCAGCACTCAGTACTTCTCCTACTGTCTGTTGCCAACAGGTGCTTGCCGTGACCCGTGTGCTGGTGGTGGATGATGTTTACGAGAGCCGGCGCTTGCTGGCGGACGTGGTGCTGGCGCTGGGCGCCGAGGTGGTGGAAGCTGCCAACGGGCCGGATGCGCTAGCGCGCGCCAACGATAGTCAGCCCGATCTGATCGTGCTCGATGTGTCGATGCCCGGTATGTCGGGCTTCGAGGTACTCGAACAACTCAAGCGCGAACCTGTGACGATGCTTATTCCTGTGCTGATGCTCACGGCGCTATCGGATATCGAACATCGCGTGACCGGCCTCAAGCTGGGCGCGGACGACTATCTAACCAAGCCGTACAACCCACGCGAGCTGATTGCCCGTATTCGCACGCGCCTGCGCCAGAAGGAAGAGACGGACGAACTACGCCAGGCGCAGCAGGTGATTCGCGCCACGTTTGAACGCTACGTCGCGCCGGCCGTCGTCGAACGGCTGCTGGCCGATCCCACGCAGGTAGCACTCGGCGGGCGGCTGCAGGAAGTGACGGTGCTGTTCTCCGACCTCGAAGGCTTCACCCGCCTGAGCGAGCAGACCGCGCCGGAGGAACTGCTGGCGGTGCTGAACGCCTATCACACCATGCAGGTTGGTATTATTCGAGCGTGGGGTGGTACCGTCGATAAATTCGTGGGCGATGGCCTGATCGCACTGTACAACACGCCACTGGCGCAGGCGGATCATGCGCTGCTGGCGGTGCAAACCGCGCTGGCGATTCAGGCCAGTTTGCCGCGCTTTCATGCTGACTTCGCGCCGGACTATCGCCTGAAGATTAACTTTGGCGTGCACAGCGGTATGGCGGTGGTGGGCAATGTGGGCGCGCCCGACCTGATGAACTTTACGGCCGTGGGCGATACCGTCAACGTCGCGGCGCGCCTGCAGGACGAGAGCAGCGGCGGGCAGATCTTGATCAGCAGCGTGACGGCTGATCAACTGGACGGCCGCGTGACGACTGCTCCGATCGGCCCGCGCCAGGTGAAGGGCCGCGTCGGCAGCATCATGACCTATGAGGTGATGCGATGAGCGAAGAAGCGCGCCTGCGCGAGCAAATCTGCTTGATTGGCCGCCTGATGCACCAGAAGAACTTCATCGACGGCAGCGCGGGCAATCTCAGCGCGCGGCTGGATGATGGGCGCGTGCTGGCAACGCCGAGCGGGCTGGCGAAAGGCTTCATGTCGCCCGATCAGTTGATCGTCGTCGATCTGGATGGGGAGCGCGTCGATACGCCGACGGCCGCCAACGCCGATTTGCGCCCGACGTCGGAAGTGCTCATGCACCTCGAATGCTATCGCCAGCGACCGGACGTGGGTGGGGTGGTCCATGCGCATCCGGCCTACTGTATCGCCCTGACGCTGATCGGCTACAACTTCAGCCATGCGGTCATCCCTGAGGCAGTGGTGCTGCTGGGTGCAGTGCCGGTGACGCCGTATGCCACGCCCAGCGGCCCCGAAAATCGTGACGCAATTCGCGGGCTGATCGGACAGCACGACGCGATTCTGCTAGCGCACCACGGCTCACTGACGGCCGCGGCCACAGTGTGGGACGCCTATCTGTTGCTGGAGACGCTTGAACACACGGCGCACATCCTGTATCTGGCCGAGCAGATGGGTGGGCCGCGCGCACTGCCGCCGCATCAGGTGGCGAAACTGCTGGCGATGCGCGAGTTGATGGGTCTGGCGCGGGAAGGGGATGCGGCGCGCTTTGGGATGCCGGACGCAGGCTGAGTTCAATCGCCCCATCAGGGTGAGAACCACACTTGACCGAGAGGCGGCTGTCTCGTACACTTCTGGCGCAGACGGCCCCATCGTCTAGAGGCCCAGGACGTGGCCCTTTCAAGGCTAAAACGCGGGTTCGACTCCCGCTGGGGTCACTTGTCGCATTAACAATTGAAACGCCGCCACGCGGCGTTTCGTTGTTGTCAGGTAGGAATTCTGATACATCTCCGCCTGAGCCCTCCGGATCATCGTCCGGCCCTTCCAGATCGGCGCGCAGCACCAGGTAGTGATCCGCCCACGGATGCAGCCTGAAGTCGACAATTTCCCCTTTGTCCAAATCGAAGACCAGATACTCGAACAGCCCGCGCGCCAGCGCCAGCCGCTCATCGCCGACTGCTCCCTCCCATAACCGCAATATCCGGTCAATCGCTTCCAGACAGGCGGTCAACTCGAGCAGCTTCTGCTGATGCTCGCTGGTGCGCGCCTGCCAGTGGGCGATCATGTGCTCGTTCTCCTGCTTGCGGCGCAGATACTCCTCGCGTGAGATGTCGCCGTCCTCGAACAGGTAGCGCGCCGCCTCAATGCGCCGCTTGTGCTTGCGCGATGGCGGCTTTCTTCTGCTCATCGAGATCGGCGTCGAGGATCTTGCCGTGTTCGGACTGGACGGCCATCTCGGCCAGCGCCGGCAGCGCCTCGGGCTTGAGCGTGAGCAGGCTGACGAGTTGGATGAAGTCGTGCTCGAGCAGGCGCGCCTCGATGGAGCGCCGCTTGGCGCCGCAGTACAGGCCTTCCTGATGCTTGTAACGCGGCCGGTCGGCGTAGGAGCCGATGAGCCGCGAGCGCCGGCGCGGGTTGCGCCGTCGCGGGCAGCGTTGGCTTCGCACTGGGCGCAGTAGACCAGCTTGAGCAAGGCATAGTCATAACTGCGGTTGTCCGCGCCAACCTTGCGGGTCTCCCGGCTGCGCTGCTCCTGCGCCAGCGCCACCCGGCGCAGCAGGTCGAGGTCGAAGACGGCCTGACCGGTGTCGTGGAGGATGGCGGCCGGATCGTCGAGCTTGAAGGCGATGCGCTCTTTGGCGCGGCCGTCGGTGATGATGCCGGCGTATTCGCGCCAGTTCGAGGTCACGCGGCGCACGTCGTCATTGTTGAGCAGGCGCGGTCGGCCCCAGCGGTCGCGGAAGCACCAGCCTTCCTGGGTGAGCCGTTTGGCGATGCGGTTGTAGCCGTGCAGGTTGTCGGCGTAGACGGTCAGGATGCGCTCGGCGCAGGCGAAGTAGCCGCGCCAGAGCGCCTCGTGGCTGCGGCGGCTCCTCAGCCGTCCCGGCGACGTAGGTGCCGTCGGGGAGCTGCCACGCGCCTTCAGTCGGACGGGATGAGAAAGCCGTCTGCTTGTCGCGCGTGGTGCCGAAGGGCGGGAGGCCGATGGTGACCCCGCGCGCCTTGCGGTGGGCGACACTGTCCTGAGCGCGCTGCGAGATGTCGTTGGCGTAAGCCTCGTCCAGCATGGCCAGGAAGTTGACGAGCATGCGCCCCTGCGGCGTGGCGAGATGTCGATCTCGCGGCCGGGCGCAGCGAAGACGAGACGGACGCCGACGTCGTCGAGCTGCTCCACGGTGCGTCCGACATGCCAGCGCCTTGCGGTGCAGGCGGGCGAGGTCATTGGCGACCAGCGCGACGACGTCGGGGTCTCCCAGGCGCGCTTTGAGCGACAGCCAGGCGGGCCGGTTGTTCTCGTGAACGCCCGGACTGGTGGCCTTCGGCGTCGACGTACCATTCGGGCAGTCCAGTCGTTGCGCTTCGCAGAGCGCCTGGATGTTGGCGCGCTGGCGTTCGGGGCTGTTGGTGTCGTTGTGCGTCACGGGTGAAGGACTGGCGGACGTAACAGAGGGCCACCCGGCGGGTGGGGGCGAGCGAAGGCGAAGCGAGCAGATTTGCGGGCCATGGCAGGATCTCCGAGGCATGCAGAGGCGGTCTGGGATGGTAGCGATGCGGCCGCCGAGCCGGTAGAGTCTGCCAGCAGGCGGCTGCCCTAGTTTGGATAGTGCAGCGCCAGGGCGGCGAGGTGTTGCAAGCACCTCGCCGTCCGCTTTGTCTGCACAGAAAGTACCGCTAGGCGGCGCCGCTGTCAACCGACTTGCGGCGCTCGCGGTTGATGCGCCGCGCTTCGAGCACGGCGATGAGCTTGAGGAAGGTGGCGAGGCCGTGGGCGACGCCGGGCTCGAGCAGGCGCGGGTCGTCTTCGACGCGGGCGCGCTGTTCGCAGACCGCGCGGGCGTAGGCGGTGAAGACATCGTCGGACGGCGCCACGACCTCGACGTCGTCCGCTTCCGGCGGCACCTGCTTTGTAGGTCCTGATTTCCGTTTCGCCATCGGTTCCCCCTTTCAAGCCCCGTGGTGGTAGTAGCTCTCAGGCCGGCGCACCGTGCCGTCGGTGTTCAGGGCCAGCGCGGTTTGTTCCGCTGGTTCCACTGTTCCAGCTGTTTCCGGGCCTGAGTTCCGCCGAACATGACGTCAAGGGCCGGAACAGCCGGGACATGAGCGAGAAACGGGGTCTGGAACAGCCGGAACACTACCGGGCGGAACAGCTCCGGAACGCGCGGCGAGCTGCCCGCTTCTCGATCCGGCGCAGCGCGGCCAGCCCGGCGTCGGAGACGGCGTAGCTGCGTGCCGGGCTTGTGGAGCCAGTCCTTGCGCATCAGGTTCGACAGCGCGCGGTGGACGGCGCCGGTCGACAGGCCGCAGACGTCGCCCAGGTCGCGCACGGACACGCCGTCGCGGTTGACCTCGAGCGCCAGCATATCGAGCAGCTTGCGCTGGTTGGGGGTGATGACGCCCGGGCCGCGGCTGGCCAGCCGGTCGGCAGGGACGGGCACGAGGCTCTGTGCCGTCCTCGAGCAGCGACCGGCAGCAGGGCCAGGTAGCGCGAGTGGAATGGCTGCTCGTCTTTGGTCTTGACGCATTCGACCAGCACCAGATCATCGGCGTTGGTGACCCGGATCATGGTGTCGGCGTTGCCCGGGCAGGGCGGACGAGCCGCGGATCGCAGGCGCCGCGTCTTGCCGGTGTGATGGACGAGCAGGACGGACGGTGCCGAGGTCGCTCGATGAGGAAGCGGCAGGCCTGCATGAAGAGGCCCATGTCGCGGGCGCGTGTTCTCGTCGAGGCCGGTCATGGCCATGGCCAGGGTGTCGACGATGAGGAGGCTGCGGCTGGAGCCGGCGCAGGTCGGTTGGCGAGCCGGGCGGCCAGGGCCATGGTCGTGCAGAGTGAGGCCGCCGAACAGGAAGGCGAGCTGACCGGGTCCGCGCTGGTGATGGCGGCACCAGGCGGCGACGCGCTTCTTGTAGCCGGCTTCGCCTTCAGTCGGGATGTAGACGACACGGTCGGTCTGAGCCACGCGCAGGGCGTAGTCGATGGTGAGGAACGACTTGCCGACGCCGCTCTCGCCGAAGATGACGCACAGCCCGGATTCCGGGATTTCGCCGGGGATGATCCAGGCGCTGCGGCGGCAGGTTGTGCGAGCTCACTGGCATGGAGCAGGCGGTAGGGCCGTTCGCCATCCGGTGGCGGCTTCGGCGGCGGCATGTTCGGTGTCGATGACGAGCAGCGCACGTGCTCGAGGCGTGATGATGCGGTTGCGCACCGGTCGCGGTCGCGACTGCGCAGCGGCGACGGCCGCAGCAAGAGCGCCAGCGCTTCGGCGCGCGGCGACAGGCCGAGCGGCAGGGTCGCAGACGTCGTAGCCGATGACGACGCGGGCCAGCAGCCAGGTGTCGAGGGTCGAGAAGGCGGTCGGTGCAGTCATGTAGGTACCCCCAGTGGCGATACAGGTCAGCAAGTGGCTGATGCGGCGGTCGAAGCGAGCCAGCGCGCGGGCAGCGGACGCGTGCCAGGCCTGTAGTTCGGATGGTCGGCGAACGGGTCGAGCAGCTTGAGGGCGATGCGCAGGCGCTCGCGCTCGCCCGAGCAGGTCGGCCAGCGCCTCGAGCTGGCGCAGGAACAGCGTCAAAGACGACTTCACGACGAGGACGAGGCCGGCGGGAAGGCCAGCGGTGAGGTCCTCGCGCGTGCCGACGGCGACATGGACGACGAAGCCGTCGACCAGGATGAGATGGGCGAAGAGACCGTGCTCGAAACGGAGGACGATGTCGCGGTCGTCCTGGTAGACGCCGTAGCCACCGTCGGCGATGCGGCAGGAACCAGACGGGCGGTCGCGATACGGCGTGCCGGGAAGGGAATGGTCTTCGGGCGGGCAGTCATACATCAGGTCCTCACCAGGATTACAGCGCACAGGACGAATCACCAGCGATGCATGCGCCGAAAGCGATCCGTAATGGCGCACAGAAGGTAGAACGCATGTGCTATTATCGACTGAAGAAGCGGCTGAAATGGGGACAGATGGTCGCTGTGCGGCGGCGACCTGAAGCAGTGGGGGGAGTAATCATGGACGAGCGGGAGAAGTTGGAAGGGGTGCTGACCATCAGCGAGGTGGCGGCGCTGTGGGAGCGGCACCCGGTGAGCATCCGCCGGGCGTTCGACTCGAGGAAACGGCCGCTGGTGGCGCGCAAGAGCGAGCACATCTGGCTGATCTCCTACGAGTCGTGCCTGCGGCGCTGGGGACCGCCGCGGAAGTGGCCCGGATGAGAAAGGCGCGAAAATGCTCGGACCTTTGAGTTTACGACCCCGCCGACCCGCTTTAGGCTGAGCATGAAGCTTAAGCTTCACGACAGTCAAGCAGTCAGCAGACACAGGGGGCAAGGGTGGAGATGGATGGAGAAGCGGCGGTGGTGGCGGCGCTGCAAGCGGCAGGGGGCGGCGAGCTGACGCACGAGCAGCTGGTCGCGGCGCTGCGCAATGCAGGGCACTATGACGTGGTGGCCCGGCTGAGCCGGCTGCCGAAGACGCAGTTCGCGACGCGGGTGTGGGCGGCGCCCGGCACGGTGCCGGTGCTGCTGTACCGCCTGGCCGATGCGCCAGTCGCAGCGGCTCAGGCCGTCCAGGCGCAGCGACCGCGCCTGCTTTCGCGAAGGAGGGCTAGGCCATGACCTGGACCCTGCAGTTCACGCTGGTCGACGCCAAGAACGAGACCAGCACGACCGAGGTCAACATCCCCGAGCAGCTGCTGTTCGACACGGTGGAGGCGACCGGGCAAGCGTTCGCGGCGCTGATTGACCAGTTGACGACCGGCGCGGTGACGCGCATCACGGCACTGCACACCATCGACCTGCCGGGGGGGCTGACGCCGCTGCCGGATGGGGCCAGTGATGTCGAGGAAGGGGCGCGCTTCCAGTTCAAGACGGCCAACGGCTTCTACACGGCCCTGCGCCTGCCGACCTTCGACGAGGGGCGGATTGTGACCGGGACGAAGGAGGTCGACCAGGTCGATGCCGACGTGGCGGCCTTCATCCAGGCGATGGTCGATGGGGTGTCGGTGGCGGCGGGGCCGACCGTGCAGCCGTGCGACAAGCGCGGCGAGGACATCGCCCAGCTGACCTTCGCCCGCGAGCAGTTCGTCTCGAGCCGCTAGCGGGAAGGCGGGGCGAGCGGGACAGACAGGCCGGGCGCTCGGGGGAGCGGCCCGGCCTGTCGTCGTGAATGCCCGAATGCACCGCAACCAGGCTGACCATCACGAAGGGGGAACGTAGATGACGATCTTCTCGGCGCTTCGCGGGCTGACGCCGCTGTTCCTGGAACTGCGGAATGCCGGCACCCAGGGCGTGATCCAGGCCGGCATCTCGGCCGGGGTCGACTTCGCGACGCACCAGAACAACGACTGGCGCTACTACGTCGGGGTGGCCGCCGGCGCGACGGCGCTGGCCACCGGCTCGCCGGGCGCGGCGCTGGCGTTCTACGCCACCTGTGAGGCGCTCGACCTGCTGGTGTTCAAGTCGCCGGAGGGCGAAGGCTTTGACCTGTTCGTCGACGGGGTGGCGCAGGGCAGCATCGTCAACTATGCCGTCAACGAGGCCTGGGAGCGGGTGCGGGTGGTCCTGGGCGGCGCGCCGGCGCCGGGCGCCGGGCGGCGCGTCGACTTCGTCAACCGGGACGACGAGAATGACGATGGCTTCAACTGGCTCGGGCTGGGCGCCATCGTGGCGGTGGGCGCGGGCGGGCTGGTGCCGCGCGCCAGCTTCCCGGAAGGGACGCCGTACACGGTGCAGGTGACGATCCGCGACGGCCGCGACCGCAAGGGCACGCTCAAGTTCTACTACCCGTACTTCGTCGAGCAGGAGCGGGTCGAGGCCTACGCCCGCGAGTTCGTGAGCCGGACGAATGCCTGCATCGACGGCGTGGTCGAGACGGTCAGCCTGGCGCGGCCGCTCAAGGACGTGCCCAGCTCACGCACGAACCAGGCTCTAGTACCGTGAACGCCAAGATGGGCTTCTCGCTCAACCGCGGGCGCTTCCGGACGCGGATTTCGGTGCCGACCTGGAAGGAAGGGCTGACCACCCTGCGCGGCGGCGTCAAGAAGTTCCGCGGCGATGACGCGCTGCAGGACGAGGTGCACGCGCTGCGCATGCTCATTGGCTACCCGACCGGGGAAGGCTTCGACGTCGGGCCGTGCGATGCGCGCGGGGTGGTCATGACCGGCCTGGCCATCGGCAAGTACAGCTTCCGCTCGAGCTAGCGCTGACGCGAAAGCGAGCGACCTCCGCCATGACGCCTACCAGTCAGCATCGCCCCTTTCGTCCCGCGCAGGTCGAGCCTGCCGCCACCCGTCGAGGAACCGTTCGACGCACCGACCCGCTGCCTGCAGGTCAACGCGGCCTGGGTCAGTCACGTGCTCGGGGTGCTTGAAGTCCTCGCGGAAAAGCAGGCGTGGTCAGGCAGTGAGGCGGAGATTGAAGTCGCCGTCCAGCATGTCGAAGCGCTGATGGAGCAGATAGCCGAGGGGGAGTGCATGCCGGGCAGCGGCATTGAAGCCATCTGGGTGGAAGAAGGCCTTCTGTGGTACCGCCTCGAGGGCGAGGACGTCGAAGCTGGACCGGTGGGCGGGATTTCCGGCCTCTGGATCGAGGACGGCGTCCTGTGGGCCGAGAACTGGGAGTCCGAGTGGGAAGTCGGCCCGGTCGCTGGCGGCAGTGGCGGCGGGGTCGAGTTCGGTCTGGATCGAGGACGGCGTGCTCTACTATTCGCTCGACGGCGAGACGGTCGAGGTCGGCCCGGTCAGCGGCGAACCCGGCCCGCCGGGCGACAGCGTGCAGCTGGCGTTCCTGAACGACTGGCTGCAGTGGCGGTCGACGGCCGAGGGCGCGTCCTGGAATCCCGCTCATCCACAAGAGCCAGCTGACCGGGCCGCAGGGGCCGCAGGGGCTGGTCGGTCCCAAAGGCGACAAGGGCCTCACCGGCACTACCGGGCCGCAGGGACCCGAAGGCCGGCGCGTGCTGCTGGCGCGGGAGGGCACGGCCATCCAGTGGCAGTACCAGGGCGACAGCAGCTGGACCTACCTGGTGGGCATGTACGAATTGAAGGGCGACCAGGGGCAGCAGGGCGTGCAGGGACCGATGGGCTTTCCCGGTCCGAAAGGCGACCAGGGCGAGCCGGGCCTGCCCGGGCCGGCGGGGGTCGGGGTAACCGGTCCGCAGGGTCCACAGGGAGCGGTCGGTCCCGCTGGGCCGCAAGGGCTGCAGGGAGCGGCGGGGCCTGCCGGCCCGATGGGACCGACGGGGCCAAAGGGACCAGAAGGGCCGCCCGGACCACCGGGCAAGACCCTCGTCGTGACCGAAACCTACGGCGCGGATGGCGCGCAGAAGGCCTGCAATGTCGCGTCGTATCTGGCCGAGTTCTTCCTGCCTGAGGCGGCCGAGGCCGTGTTTGCCGCCAACAATACCGGCGCCTCCATCGGGGAGGCGGTCGGCATCGGCCTGGCGGTCGCCGCGACCTTCTTCACCGGCGGATTGGCCCTGCCGTTTCTGTCGCTGGCCACCGCGGGCGGCTTGCTGCTGTTCACACAAAGCCAGGCCGTCGTGCAAGCCGAGCTGACGCCGACCTTCTGGCAGTTCGTGCACTATGGGCTGGTGCAAGTCATGCCCGAAACCGGGATTGTGGATCGCGACCTGCTGCCGGTGTTGGCCGAGGCGGTGCGGGAAATCCCGGGCGCGCCCAATGCCGGCCCGTTCCTGAGCACGCTGATCGCGAACCTGTCGGACAACGCCCTCGAGCGCATCAGCCTGTATGGGAGCGTCTGGCCCGGCGACTGCGGCCTGATGAACCAGGAGTGGGAGCACACGTTCGACTTCACGCAGGGCGACCAGGGCTTCTACCGGCCGGGATTTGGCGATCCGCCCGACCAACCAGGCCGGGTTCCGGGATGGCTTCGGCTGGAACACGGCAGAGCGGACTGCTCGTCATCGCGCACAGCGCGGCGGTGCACCTGCACGAAGTGACCTGGACGCTGGCCGGCCCGTACGGTTCAGCCGGCAACTTCAGCCTGTTCGCGCACGACAGCTGGCTGCCAGAAGCCAGCCGGGAAGAGGGCGTGAATACCTGGACCCACCCCGGTGATCCGGGCACGCACGGCCCTGAACAATGGGACATCGCGGCATCGGGCATCTGCATTGAGCTGGCCGCGACCGGAGGCGAGATGGTCCTGACGTCGCTCACCATCCGGGGCGTGGGACCGAATCCGTACCTGGGGACGTAAGAACGAGTGCAAGGAGGAGGACAAACAGCCATGGACATTCAAGGCGGGGTGACGGTGGAGCAGGTGTTGAGCATTCTCGGCGATTTCGTGTTCTCGGCGGTGTTCCTGTGGCTGTTCTGGACCGAGCGGCGCGAGCACCTGGGCAGCCTGCGGGCGCATCTCGAAGACCTGCGCGAGCTGGTCGGGCTGCGGCATCAGCGATTGGGGGAGGTAGCCGGTCGCGAGCCGCCGGATGTGTGAGGGGGCAGTAGCAAGATGGGAGTGGACGCCGGTCATCCGGCGTCCCTTAATTCCTCACATCGCCAAATCAGAGCCGCGATACAACCAGTGAATGGCTCTTGAACATACTTCACGCTGGTGCGATGAGGTTTCTTTGGCCCAACGGGTTTTTGCCATCGCAGGCGTCAACCGGGAGGTTCGGCCTCTGTGCGCGCTTTACTGATGATGTCCGAGACCATCTGGGCGTCATCGTCCAGGCACCATCACCTTAAGCAACATCGTGAGGGGTAGCGCAAGAAATGCACCGAGCGGGCCTAGCAGGAAGGTCCAGAAGAGGAGTGAGACGACCATCGCGGCCGGCGAGAGGTTCAGCCGACGCCCCATCAGGCGATAGTACAGGGTATTCGACGTAATCCCCGAAATAGCCGCGATCCCGATACACGCAATCAGCGCCGCCTGCGGGCCAGCCACGACCAACGTCGTGAAGGTGATGGGTATCAGCGCCAACCATAGTCCAATCACTGGAATGAAGCGCAGAACAAAGAGCGCCAGGCCCCACAACAGTGGATTGGGCGCGCCCATCAGCACCAGAAGGATTGCGCCCAAAACAGCGACCACCAGGTTTACGACCGAGCGGGCGACGATATAACTGCGGACGCTGTCGCTGTACTTGCCAAAGGCGGGCAGTGCTCGATTACCGGGGAAACGTGCTTCGACAATGGGCGTTACCCGGTCGGCATGAAGCAGAAACAGGACAAAGACGAACAGGATCAGTAGCGCGCTTCCAATATATACCGAGAGGCTTTTCAGAAGAGCGACAAACGATTGAATCAGGCCCGCGGCCTGGAGATCCGGGTTCGATGCTATCGCGCTGATACTCACGCCGATGGATGAGAGACTATCAACTCCGGCATCCAGGGTTCCCTGAAATGCATCCTGAAACTGGGGCAGCGTGGCAATGAGATCAACGACCGAGAGCACAATGGTCAGCATAAATACAAGAAACACGGCCAGAACAAGCAACATTACGAATAAGAGCGCCATGCGATGCGAGAGACCCCGGCGCTGAAGTGACCTCACATAGGGCGCGGCTAGGATTGTGATGAAGAGCGCGAGCATGAGCGTCGTGACCACGTATGACATCAGGTTCACGGCCCAAAGGACAATGACCAACGCAGCGACTGCGAGGAGGGGTTTGTACAGGCGCTCGAACAGGCCGTTGTGCGTCATAACAGCTCTTTCCGCGAACGAAACCGGCTGACTATGGGTGATACACTCTGGGTCTGCGGCGCTCGGGGCGTTCGGCGCGCTCTCATTCCGTGGCAATTCCCCTCTCCGTTGCGTGGGAGAGGGGAATTGAGAAAAGTACGGTGAGTTGCCAATATGTCCAGGTTCCTCATGTCCCAGGTTCTAACACGCAACCAACCGGGATGTCACTAAGGTGACGCGGTCTGCAGTCAGAACCCCGCTATCGGGTGTGGTTGCGATGACCTGATGAGTGGCCTTGAGCGCTTGAAAGGTGATGAGGTCGTTGCGGAAACCGCCCGTTCCGCAGATCGCAACACCGGCCGCTGAGACCGGAATCTGTGTACCGGGCACGGGCACGCTGATGGTGATGTACGGAGCCCCTGTGCAGAGATTGCGTGGGTCAGCAGAAGCGTAAGGCCAGGGACCGCAATCAACCCCTTCATCATTTTCCTCCAGAGTCCGCAAAGTGGACCACCATCGAGGCGAATACGATTGACCAGGCTGGCAGTGTTCCTGTTCGTCCGACTACCTTACGTGGGGACTGATGAGAAACACCCGATTAACTCACCGACTGTGGTGAAAGCTGCTGCCCTTCCGGCGTGGTGGACGCCTTATCCTCATGGAGACGCGGCTGACCCCACGGCTCTGGTTCCTGCCAGCCCAAGCGCAGCGACAGTAGCCGGAAGCTGAACCCGAACAGGAAGGCGAGGAGCGTCGCCGGCCATACCCCATAGTCCGGGCTGCTAGCCAGCCCCAGTGCGTCGAGAATGATGTAGACGATTGCCGTCAGTACAGCGGTTCCGACGAACCAGTTGCCGCGGGTGAAGTGCTGTGGCGTGACGCCAGAGGTGAGGTCAATGAAGTAGCGCCCGGCGGTGGGCCCGACCACGCCGATCAACACGCAGGCAATCAAGGGAAGATCGGCCGCCAGTGCCTTTTGCGTGCCGATGATGGCGTACCACGGCAGCGAGAAGGCAGCCATGAAGTCGAATGTACGCTTCAGGTGATACCCACTCAGCCGCCCCATCGCCAGCAGCGCGAGAACCGCTGCGATCGAGCACAGAATCAGGTACCAGGGATTGGTCAGCGCGCTCGGCACATCATTGAGGAGAATGTCGCGCGTGACACCGCCGCCGATGCCGCCAATGATTGCGATTAGCACGATTCCGACCGTCGTCCACGCGCGGCGGTGGTCAGGGCGGCTGGCCAGGATCGCGCCGTTGAAGGCATTGGTGGTGGCGGCAATCAGATCAATGATGACCAGACTGCCGAGCGTCCAGGTGCCGAAGGTGTTGAGGAAGGTGTTGAAATCCATGAGCTTTTTCTCCCTGAGTGCAATCCAGTTCCAGCCTTGCACTGGCTAAGGACATCCCGCCTCGACACCTTCATCCGATTACGACGGCATTCAGCGCGAATTCACTTCCTGGCTCTAGGCAAACACCGTCTTCCAGTCGCCCTTTATACTGGTGACGACCCAGCCGCCCTGGGCGGCCAACTGCAGCGCCTTTTCCGTACCGCCGTCGTAAGCGTATTCGCGCTCGGCGTCGTCGTGGTGTACCAGCAAGCCCAGCGTCAACCCCGAATGGCCTTTGGCGTACTTGAGCATGTGAATGTCACCGTCGGAGTTGCCCGCTGCCATGATCGGCCTGCGACCAATGGCGCGGTGGATGTGTACGGGTTTGCCCGGTCCATCGTCAATCGGCTGCTCGATATCTTTGGTCCGCAGGACCTGGGCGACGCCCTGGGCGTCTTCGCTGTAGGTGAACGTCACGCTGCTGCCGATGGTCATGGCGCGCGGAATCCCGTAGATCTCCTCGCAAACGGCACGCATGAATTCGCGCCCACCGCCCGACGTGATGTAGACCTGAAAGCCGTTGGCCTGCAGATAGTGCACCAATTCGACCATGGGCTGGTAGGTCAGTTGTTTGTACGGTTTCTTGAAATGCGCATCCTGCGCGTTGGTCAGGAAGTCGAGTGCGTCAGCCTCAAACGCTTCGACCATCAACCCCTCGAAGACCTCATTGAGGCCATTCACCAGCGTGATGATCCCGCGCGGGTCGCCTTTAGCGTAATCTGCTGCGACCTGCCCCAGCCAGGCCATGTCCTTCTCGTAAACGGCCTTGAACGGCTGGCGCTCGCGCAGTTCCGGCTTCTCAGCCGCCGCCTTGCCGATGGCGCGCAAGCCGTGCTGGAACTGGATGTACATCGGTTTTTCGCACCACAGGGTGCCGTCATTGTCGAAGGTGGCAATGCGCTCGGCAGGCGGCACCAAGTCTGGTCCGTTGGCCGTGGTCACTCGCGTGACGAAGTCGAGAATGGCGCTCTTGGCCGCGCCCCCGTTCCAGGATTTCCAGTGGCGTTATCATCGTGGATTAGCCCTCGTCTTTCTGGCACAAAGTACGGGTGCGGGCCCCACACACACAGAGGCCCGCACCATTCAACTGATGTCAAACTGAGTGCTGAACCGCTAGTCGCGGCTCATCATCGCCTGGGCCTCGAGCTCGAAGTCGTGGTACTCCTCGCCAGTCACATCCACGACCACGCGCTTGAGAACGCCGCCAACCAGATGCCACGGCTGTTCGCCTGGGTAGTCGAACGTGACGGGTGCGCCGCCGTCGCGGCCAATGTTGAGGCCCTCACCGCACAACGCGAACTTGCCGAGCTGGGTCGCCATGCCCTTGAACTCACCGACCTTCTGGTCGTTGATGAACAGGCTGGCCGTGCCGATGCACTGATTTGGCACCGGTGAATTGCGAATGGCCTGCAACTTCTCCTTGACGAACTCGACGCCCAGAACGACCTTGCCCGTGGGCACGGCCACGCTGGAGGCGATCATCTGCTCGTTTTCGCCCAGGAAGTTGTAGACGTACTTCAGTTTGCCGTCCTTGAGATAGAGCGCGTGGCCGCCGAACGCGTGGCCATGGGCGAACAGCACGCCGCCGATTTCGGGCGTCTCGATGACCACTTCAGCCGCGATCTTGTACGAGCGCCCGCGGATGCTGACAGCAACCGCCTCCGGCACCTCAAGGGTGTGAGGGTAATAGACGTATCGGTCGCGCGGCGGGCTCATCTGCGGCCGCGGGGTGGTGAGCACAGCGAGCGCCGAACGGTCTTCCAGCGGCAGGCCAAAGAACTGGCCCGCCTGGAAATGCCACAGCGCCACCAACTCGGCGGTCAGTGCGGGTTCTGGTCGGCCAGATCATGGACTTCGGAGCGATCCTTCTTCCGTGTGATAGAGGGCCCACTTGTCCTGGTCAAAGTGGCCCCAATCAGACGGCGCGCCTGCGTGAATGGCGTCCACTTTCCAGCCATCGCGCCACAGGGCGCGGGTCCCGAGCATCTGAAAGAACTGGCTCGGCTTCTGGGTTTTTGCCTTGGCGTCGTCGAAGCTGTACTTGAA
>CAWJBF010000007.1:0-30384 GCA_963841085.1 uncultured Chloroflexia bacterium
AGATGGCGCTGTCCATGACACCCCACCGTGGGCAAGAGACGATCCTGCGTTCGAAGGCACGGTTTCGCGTGGTCGCGTGCGGTCGCCGTTTTGGCGAAGACCGAGACGGCCAAGCTGATGATCCTGGAGATGGCCCTGCGCGGGGGTGATTGCTGGTGGCTGTCGCCACCTCAGATGGCCGGCCAGGTCTGGCGCGATTTGCGCCGCGCCTGCCGCCATCTGCCCCATATTGCAGGTATCGGAAGTCGACCGGCGGCTGGAGACGGCCAGCGGCGGCGCGATCGCGATTCGCAGCGCCCACGCGCCCGATTTTCTGCGCGGGGCCGGGGCATTTCGCCGTGCTCGATGAAGCCGCTTTCATGCCGCCCGAACTGTGGCCGGAAGTCGTGCGCCCGATGCTGCTCGGCAAAGGCGGCGGTGCGTTGTTTCTGTCGACGCCCTACGGCCGCAACTGGTTCTATGACCTGTACCGGCTGGGTCAGGACAAGACGCAGCCCGATTGGCGCGCGTTTCACTTTCGACTTACGACAATCCGCTGCTCAATCCGGCCGAATCGACGCCATCCGCCGCGTGACGCCCGAGCGCATCTTCCGCGCCGAGTTTGGCCGCGTTTCTGGATGATTCGGGCGAAGTGTTCGCGGCATCCGCGACGCGGCGACGGCCGTATCGAACGCTGTACCCGTGCCGGGCCGCATCTACGTCGCGGGCGTCGATTGGGGTCGCAGCCACGATTACACCGCTATCGCCCTCATCGACGTGGAAGCGCGGCGCATGGTTGCGCTCGACCGTTTCCACCGCATCGGCTGGGACTTGCAGCGTGGCCGCCTCAAGGCGTTGTGCGAAATCTGGGGTCCCCCGCGCCATCTGGGCCGAGGAAAACAGCATCGGCGCGGTCAATATCGAAGCGCTGCAAGCGGACGGTCTGCCGGTGCGCCCGTTCAAGATGACGGCGGCCAGCAAGGGCCCGCTGATCGAGGCGCTGGCGCTGGCGATTGAGCGCGGCCAACTGGCGCTGCTGCCCGATGAAACGCTGCTGGGCGGCTGGCCGCCTATGCCATCGAACGGCTGCCCGGCGGCGCGTTCCGCTACAGCGCGCCCGCCGGCCAACACCGACGACACCGTGATCGCGCTGGCGTTCGCCTGGCATGCCGCGCGCCACGGCGGGGCGGTCGGCGTCGACTTCCTGTAAGACGCAATCAACCGCCAGGCCGCCAAAATCGCCAGGGAAGAACGCGAGGAAGATCTTGAGCTAAACTCTCTGTGTTCTCAGCGTCTCAGTGGTTCAATTCTTTTTCAATTCATCGACCTGATCTTGCCTTGGCGCTTCAGCTCTCGGCGATGGCCTAAAACGGCCCGTACACCACGCCGGCGTCTGGCTCACCGATCAGGACGAACGACGCGCCCGAGGCCCCGTCACGCAGCAGCAAACCGCGCTCAAAACGCTGCGTCGTGATCGCCGAGCCGAACTCATCGGTGCGCGCATAGCCCAGCCCGTCGCGCAAGCTGCTGTTCGCTTTCCAGAACGCGCCAAAGCCAAGTGAAGGCACGCGCAATCCATCTGGCGCGGGTTGATCCAGGCCGGTCAGCGGGCGCTTGCGTAGTATGCCAGTAGGCCGTGCCCGGCTGAAGCGCCCAGATTTCGCCAGATGGCACGAAGGCCATCAACCCGCGCTCGAAGACCTGCGACGACCCTTCGCTGTTCACAGCGGCCTCGGCCGCGCAGCCCAACTGGTCGGCCAGCCCCGGCTGTTCAGGCCAGACCGTGCCAAGGGTGGAATCGGCGGGCACGCTGCAGGCCGCCAGCTCGGGCGCTACTTCCGTTGGCGCGCCCAGCGTGCCCAGGAACTGTGCCGGATCGACCACGGGCAGCGACGGCTCGTCGGCTTCTGCGCCCACAAACGTGCCGACGTAGATAGTCGGCGTAATCCCCAGCGTGGGCGCGCGGAATGTGGCCGTCGGCAGCGCGGCGATCTGCGTCGCGCGGCGCTGGCCGTCATCCGGCGTGGGCGGCAAGTCGACCGTGGCCAGTCGCCGGGCAAACGCAGCGGGGTCGGCTGTGGGCGCGCTGGCCTGCGGCGCGGCCGTACACGCGGCCAGCGCCAGCAGCACGAGCGCCAGCAGCAGCGTCCAGCGGGTGCGGTGGTTCATGCAGCGGCCTCGCAGTCTATCGGCAGCCGATAGGTCTCCGCTTCCTCAAACGACCCATCCGCGCGCTGTCGGTAGAAGCCATAAGTCAGTTCGGTCATGCCGGGAATATGCTCCAGCGTATAGACATCGCGCACGATCTCGCCGGTGGCCCAGCTTGTCAGCGGACGCCAGCCGAACACCGGCGCGGATTGATCGCCCTGCGCCAGCAGCACTCCATTGGCATCCAACCCATGCACGAACACGCTCCAGTCTTCAACAGGCGCAGCGAGCGCAGTCCAATCGACGGTCAGGTCGATGAAGCCGTCACGGCAGGCAAGCGCGGCGTTTTCCGGTCGTGGGTAGCGCGCTCGCGGGCGCTTTGGCCGCGCCTTCGCTCACCAAAGGCGCGGCAGCAATCTGCACCAGCCCGGGCCCGGCCGCCGTCAGCCACACCGGGTCGCCGGTCTGCGCCTGCCACCAGTCGAGCGATTGATTGTAGAAGGTGCTGGCCGGTGTGACCAACGCACTCTCCCCCGCCACCAGCGCCGCGAAATCGGCCCGATGATCGACGAGTGTGAGATTGGGCGGCAGCGTATTCAGCACATCGCGCGCGAAACCGGCGGCGAAATAGCGCGGCCCCCACGGGATCATCAGCGTCGAATCGAGCGGCGCAGCTTGCGCCATCGCGATGATGTCCAGCCCGGTCGGGTCGCTGACCAGCGACTGGATGAAGGGCCGGTTTTGCGCCACCAGAACGGCCGGGAAGGCGATCAGCAGGGCCACGACAGTGAATGCCGTCGCCAACCTCACCCCCCAACCCCCATTCCGCGCGCGGCCAGGTGGCGGAAACAGCGCCTAGTGGGTGCGCGCTGCGCCCCTGCCACATCCCCCTCGCCCTGAGGGAGAGGGGCCAGGGGTGAGGGCTGATTAAGGGGTGAGGGCTGGCCAATTACTCCCTCTCTCCCCGCTTGCGTGGGAGAGTGGGATTGGGGGGTGAGTGGCACGCGCAACTCCCACCCAATCCAGCACCGCGTTTCCCAGCAGCGCCCAGCCCAGGGCCAGCGGCAGCGTGATCATCAGGATCAGCGCCGACAGTACATCCGTATAGGCCAGCGCGTGAAAGGCGAAGGCGCTGGCGGCCAGCAATATCAGCGTGATCGCGGCGCGGCGTGTGTTGGGGCGCAGCAGCCCGGCGATCAGGCCTGCCATGCCCGCCAGCAGGCCCGGCCATGTGAGGTCGGTGACCAGTACGCGCACAACCACCTGTAAATTCGCCCACAGGCCGTCAACGGTAGACGGCGGGCCGATGAAGCGCGTGTACTCGCGGCCCAGGAACTGGGTGAGGAAACCATCGACCGTGCCCGGCTGGCCGTAAACCCACGCCGCGCCCGCCTGTGCGCGCAGCGGCAGCCATATGTACGGCAGGAATCCCAATAGACCGAGCAGCAAGCAGATCGTCAACCGCTTCGGCAGCGCGCGCGGATTGGCGGCCAGCACCGGCCACATCGCATAGACCAGCGCCGGAATCGCCATGGCCAGCGCTCGATGATGGGCCACGCTCAATCCGCCGAGCAGCGCCAGCAGATACAACCGGCGCTCATCGGTTTCCGGGCGGCGTGGGGCCAGCGCGATCCACAGCATCGCCGCCAGCAGTAGCAGCGTCAGCGCATAGATTTCGGCGATCTCGGCGTGAATCCAGACGGTGCGCGTGAGGCCGAACGCCACCACGGCTGCTGCCGACAGCCACGGTCGCCCGGTCACGCGCAGCGCCAGCGCGTACACAAACGCCAGCGCCGCCAGCATGGTGAGCAGCGATAGAAAAGCAGGCGCTTCGACAGCGCTGACGCCCGCCGCGCGCAAACCCGCCACCACCGGCGCGCCCGTCAGCACATACAGCGGATAGCCAGTGGCGTGCAGCGTGCCCCACACATTCAGTACGATCTGCGTTTCGCCCACATCGATCATGTAATAGTGGTCAGAGCCATTCGGGATGGTCTGAAGCAGGGGGACGTAAGCGAGCAGCAGCAGGCCGAGCGCCACAGCGCCCGCCGCCCATCGTGAGGTACGGGAAGACATGCGCGAGAGCATACCACACGAGAATGACGCGCAAGAAGCAGATCGAACCACAGAGACACTGAGATCGCAGAGGGGTTTTCAGTAACTTCTCTGTGTTCTCAGTGTCTCTGTGGTTAAGTCTCTGTAGATATGACTGCCGCTTACGCCCTTCTCAAGCAGCGCTCATGCTGGCGTTGTAGCCTTGGGTCAATGTGTCTCGTGAAGCAACCGGAGTTTCTCAATGCCCGAAATTGGTCAGATTGCCCCCGACTTTGAACTGCTCAACCAGAACGGCCAGCCGGTCAAACTGAGCGACTATCGCGGCCGGAAAGTTGTGCTGTTCGTCTTCCCCAAGGCCAATACCATGGGCTGCAACGCGCAGGCCTGCGGTTTCCGCGACGAGTTCGAGACGATCAGCGCCAGCAACGCCATCATCCTCGGCATCAGCGCCGATAGCGTCGATACGCTGAAATAGTGGAAGCAGAACAAGCAGCTTCCCTATGATCTGCTGTCCGACCCCGACCACGCCATGCTCGAAGCGTGGGGCGCGTTTGGCATGTCGCTGCTCGGCCTCATTCGACTGCCCATGATCCAGCGGTCGTACTGGGTGATTGACGAGCAGGGTAAAGTAGTGGATAAGAAAGTGCCGGTCGGCCCGGGCGACAGCGTGAAACGTGCGCTCGAAGCCGTGCAGGTGGATGTGGCCGGCGCTCCTGCCTGATTTCTGCTGCCCTGAAAGGATGAACCATGCCCGCTGTTGGTGAGCAAGCCCCCGATTTTGAACTGGTCAATCAGGACGGCCAACCGGTCAAACTGAGCGACTATCGCGGCAAGAAAGTGGTGATGTTCGCTTACCCCAGGGCTGGCACGCCCGGCTGCACCACACAGGCCTGCGGCTTCCGTGATGAGTTTCCGAAATTGACCGCCGCCAACGTGGTCGTGCTCGGCATCAGCGCCGATACGCCCAAGGATCAACTGAAGTGGAAGCAGGCGGAGGGTTTGCCCTACGATTTGCTGTCCGACCCCGACCACGAGGTATTGGAAGCGTGGGGCGCGTGGGGCGAAAAAAGCATGTACGGCAAGAAATACACGGGCATCATCCGCTCGCACTGGGTGATCGACGAGAATGGCGTCGTCATCGATCAGCAGCTCGGCATCAGCCCGAAAGACAGCGTCGAGAAGGCCGTGGCGAGTATTGCTGCGGAGTAACAGAGCCGGCAATCATCTGTAGGGTAGCGCTCACGAGCGCACCATCTCGCTCTGCGGCGGACTGAAGTCCTGCCGCAGGAAACGACAAGTCCGCTGAAGGGACTCAAACGAGTTCCTTCAGCGGACTTGGTTTTTCCAGATGGGGACTTTTGCACTTAACAAATGGTTGCGGAGCAAGTCTTCGTTTGCCACAGGCTGAAGTCATTTGGCTAAGGCTGCGCCCCATGTACGAGGTTTTTGAAGCCCGCTTCAGCGGGCGCAGCTATAGCCTGATGGCTTCAGCCTCAGGCGATGACCGGTGTGTCGTCGCTCAATCAAGGCAGCCACCGCCATAGTCTGTTTCTCCGGGTTCATTTGTTAAACAGCATTATTCCCTGTCGACGCCAAGTCAACACCCTTCATTGCCGTGCGACTACGCCTACCCTATCTCCCGCCCCGCCCGTAACCCGTTCACCGTCACCAGCAGCAGCGTGCCCACGTCGGCCAGCACCGCCCCCCACAGGCTGGTGAGGCCCAGCAGCGCCAGCGTCAGAAACAGGATCTTCACGCCCAGGCTGAGCGCAATATTCTGGCGAATCAGGCGGCGGGCGCGCCGGGACAGGCGTACCGCATACGGAAGGCGGCTGAGGTTATCGGCCATGAGTGCGACATCCGCCGTTTCCAGCGCCTGCGCGCTGCCGCCTGCGCCCATCGCAATCCCGACCGACGCCGCTGCCAATGCCGGTGTGTCGTTGATGCCGTCGCCCACCATGCCGACTGTGCCGTACTGCTTGGTGAGTTCGCCAATCGCCGCCAGTTTGCCGGCGGGCAGCAGGCCGGCGCGCACATCGTCGATGCCCACCGCGCGGCCAATCGCTTCAGCAGCGGCGCTGTGATCGCCGGTCAGCATGATGGTGTGCAGCCCCAGCGCCTTCAGTTCAGCGATCACGGCCGCGCTTTCCGGGCGCAGCGTATCGGCGGCGGCCAGAAAGCCGCGCACCTGCCCGTCATCGTCGAGCATGAGCGTGCTTTGCCCGGCAGCTTCGGCGCTGCTGACGGCCTCGCACAGGGCGTCGCTGTGCGGGTATTCGGCGTCGAACAGCGCGTGGCTGCCCACTGTTACGCGCCGGTTATTCACTGTGCCGGTCACGCCGCGCCCACCCAGCGTCGTCACTTCATCGGCGGCGGCGTACATCGTGGCCACGCCGCGCGCTTCGGCTTCAGTCACCACAGCGCGCGCCAGCGGGTGGGCGCTGCGCCCTTCGACCGCTGCCGCCAGCGCCAGTAAATCGCGACATTGGTCGCAGTTCGGGTCGCCGTCGCACGCGACCGACTGTGTGAGCGTGACCATCGGCTTGCCCAACGTCAGTGTGCCGGTTTTGTCGAATGCCAGCGCCCTCAGCTTGCCCAGCAGCTCTAAATAAGCACCGCCTTTAATGAGTACCCCGCCACGCGCCGCGCTGGCTGATGGCGCTGATGACCGTGACTGGCGTGCTGATGACGAGCGCGCACGGGCAGGCGATCACCAGCATGGCCAGCGCGCGATACAGCCAGCCTTCTTCGGTAGGCGTATTCCAGAACGGCGCACCGAACAATAGCGGCGGAACCAGCGCCACCAGCAGCGCGCCGATTGCCACGGTCGGGGTGTACCAGCGTGCGAACTCGTCGATGGCGCGCTGGCTGGGTGCTCGGGCGTTTTCGGCCTGCTCGACCAGCGTGATGATGCGCTGCACCGTGCTGTCCGCCGCCAGCTTTGTGACGGTGACTTCGAGCGCGCCGCCGCCATTGACCGTGCCGGCGAACACTTCGTCGCCTTCTGCTTTCGCAACCGGCACGCTTTCGCCCGTGATGGCCGCCTGATCGACGGCGCTCACGCCTGCATCGACCACGCCATCGGCCGGAATGCGCTCGCCGGGCCGCGCCAGCACGCGGTCGCCCACGGCCAGCGCCGCGACAGGCACAGTTTCCGTCTGCCCGTCCTCGTTCAGGCGCACCGCTTCGTTGGGCGCGACATCCATCAGCCCGCGAATGCTTTGGCGTGCGCGGTCGGTCGTGTAGCCTTCCATTGCCTCACCGGTTGCGAACAGCACGACCACCGCCGCGCCTTCCGCCGGTTCGCCCAAAATCAGCGCGCCGACCGCCGCAATCGTCATCAGGAAGTTGATATTGAACGAGTGGTTGATGACGAGGTTCGCCAGCCCGCTGCGCGCAATCGGCAGCAGCGCGATGACGGTCGCCGTCGTGAACAGGCCGGACGACAGCGTGTACAAACCGAGCAGCCATGCCACCGCTCCGGCGATGAACAGCGCCCCGCCCGCCAGCGCGAAACGAGATGCTGCCGAGCCGAGCATGTGCCGGAAAAAGCCAACAATAGGGGACGATGCAGGCGTGGGCGGCGCGGCATCTTCATCGGCCAGCTTGTAGCCCAGCACCTGCACGCGCTGGCGCAGGGCCGCGTCGCTCACATTGCCGTCGAGCGTCAGTGTGGCGGTGGCAAAATCGACTTGGGCGCTGCGCACGCCGGGCAGGCCCGCAACACCTTTCTCAATCGTGCGCGCGCAGTCGAGGCAGTCCATCCCCTGCACGCGGTAGCGGTCACTCATTGCGCTTCACTTCTCGAACAGGCCGGCCTGCAACTTCAGGCGGCCGCGAACGTATTTATACAAAGTACGGTAAGGAATTATGGCCGCCGAGTCAATGACAACCGGCCGCAAAAGAGAGGTACTCATGGGCATCGAACTCTACTGGAACAACGACGAAGAAACGGTGATGCTGGTTGACGTGGACGGCGCGTGGACGTGGGACGACATGTACGCCGTGCTCAACAAGGTGAAGAAGGTGACGGACAAGTCGCCGATTGTGCTGGGCGCAATCCTCGATCTGACGAACGGCGCGCGCTTTCCGGGCGGCTCACCGTTCACCAGCAAGACGCTCGATCACGGCCAGCGCGTGCTGAAGATGGGCGAGGGCGGCACCGGGCCGATTGCAGTGGTAGGCGCTGGCGGCTTCTTCCGCACCGTGTTTAAGGCGCTGCTGGCGATGGACCCCGATAAGCTGGCTCACATCCGCTTCGTCGATACAATGGCCGAGGCCGAGGCGTTCATGGCCGAGCAGGACTTCAGCCCGAAAGCTGGTTCGTTCGTATAATTCAGCACTGTCTGGAAAACCAGGTCCGCTGAAGGGGCAGATTTCCGTCCCTTCAGCGGACTTGTATCGTTCTGTGGCGGCGCATCGAACCGTGCAGACGACCGTCCGCGACGGATCGTTTGCCCTCCCGCTCTCGCTCGTTCGTTGTGAGGAGCGTAAGCCTTTGTTGTAGTCCCTCGCTCAGTTCGTTAAAGTCCATCTTGCACTGTGCCGTGCTGAGCGCAGGGGGATTATGATGACTCAAACGCCAGAGGTC
The DNA here is from genome assembly GCA_963841085.1 of uncultured Chloroflexia bacterium. Lineage (GTDB taxonomy): Bacteria > Chloroflexota > Anaerolineae > Aggregatilineales > Phototrophicaceae > Flexifilum. The sequence continues at coordinate 8,774 of CAWJBF010000007.1, forward strand.
GATCTGTCGAAAATTCACGCGCTGGCGGTGGAGGATGATGCCGGCGGCATGGCCATCATCGGCGTGATGATGCGCTATCTGGGCATGAAGGCCTACATCAACACCAGTGGCGTCGGCGTGGTCGAGCTCGCCCGCGCCATGAACCCAAAGCCGGACATTATCTTCCTCGACATCAATCTGCCGCGCACCACCGGCTATGACATTCTCAAGCAGATTCGCGCTGAAGAATTGCTCAAAGCCACGCTCGTCATCGCCGTGACCGCGCAGGACGCCGACACCGAAATTCCCAAATGCAAGGCGGCGGGCTTCAACGGCTTCATCGGCAAGCCCATCAGCCGGTCACGCTTTCCGCGCCAGATCAAGCGTATTCTGTCTGGCGAGGCCGTGTGGGAAACGTACTGAAGTAGAAAGTGCAGAGTAAAAAGTATAAAGTAAACGCAAGAGGTGAAATGAGACTGGGTGATTTGAGCAAAAATTGGGCGAGAAATCGCCGTATAGCCGCATGTTAAAACCATGCGGCTATGGTTACGCCCCGTGAACAGGGCTTTTGAAGCCTGCTTCAGCAGGCGCAGCTATAGCCTGATGGCTTCAGCCTCAGGCGTTGTTAAGCGATTTTCCCCACAATTTACTCTGACTTATCGTGATTCCAGTTTACATCAGGCGTCACTTTATACTTTCCCCTTTGTACTGAGGAAGCGCGATGACGGACTCTGAATGGGTGAGCTTACGCCAGGCCGCCGAACTGCTAGGCGTACACCCCGCCACCGTGCGCAGTTGGGCCGACAAAGGCGAATTGCCGTCGCGGCGCACGCCCGGCGGCCATCGGCGCTTCCGGCGCAGTGACCTGATTTCGCAGGCGGAGCGCGCCACCGAAGTGCAGCCGCTGGAAGTTCAGGTCATCATCCAGAACGCACTCGGGCAGGCGCGCATGAGCGTCAGCGGCGACAGCGGGCTGCTTGCCGAAGCGTGGTACGCCGCCATGAGCGAAGGCACGCGCAACGACATGCGTACGATGGGCCGCAGCGTGCTTGAGGCCTTGCGCGAGTATTTGGGCGCAGGCGCGCCCGACTCCGGCCTCTCACGCGCCATCCGGTTGGGCAGCGACTATGCGGCGGTGCTGGCCCGCGACGGCCTCACACTTCCCCAGGCTGTGCGCGGCTTCGTCTATTTCAGCGACTTTGTCATCAACGCCATCCTCACATGGAGCGAGATCACCCCGCCGCGCAGCGCCCCCGAGTGGGCCACCCTCGTGCGCCAGGTCAACACGTTCATCCACGCCATGCTGTTGTCGATCATCGAGTTTTACGAAGAAGAATGAGCGCGCCGGCGCCACCGGCTGCGTGGGTGGCCCTCAGCCTGGTCGAACACCTCGGCGGGCGCAAGCTGCGCGCGCTGCTCGATGCGTTCAGCGGCGATGTGGGCGCGGTTCTGGCTGCCGATGACGCTGCCCTCCAGTCCGTGCCAGGCATTGGCCCGAAGCTGGCCGCCGCCATCCGCGCGCTGGATTTGACCGCCACCGAACAAGCCATGCATCGCTGGGCCGAAGCCGGTGTAACGATTCTGTCCAGTGACAGCCCGGACTATCCTGCCCGCCTGCGCGGGCTAGGGGCCGACGCGCCACCGACGCTGTTCATGCGCGGCGATCTGGCGGCGCTGTCGAGCGAAATGCCCAGCGCCGCGATTGTCGGCACGCGCCAGCCGTCTGCGCCCGCGCGTGAATCTGCTTTGCGGCTGGGCATGGAACTGGCGCTCCTGGGCTGGGCCGTGGTCAGCGGGCTGGCCTCGGGCATCGATGCGGCGGCGCACACCGGCACTGCCAGCGGGCGTGGGCGCGCGGTGGCTGTGCTCGGCAGCGGCGTGCTGCAAATCTTCCCGCCCGAGCATGGCTCATTGGCCGAACTGCTGCTGAGGCAGGGCGGCGCGCTCGTGAGCGAAGTCAACCCGGATGCGCGCGCCAGTACACCGCGGTTGGTGGCGCGCAACCGCCTGATCAGCGCGCTCAGTGATATGGTGCTGATCGCGGAAACCCAGGCTGACGGTGGCGCGATGTATGCTGCGCGCGCGGCGTTGGCGCAGGGGCGAACTCTGTTCGCGCTCGACCTGCCGGCCAGCGGCAATCAGGCGCTGATTCAAGCTGGCGCGCACGCCCTGCCCGTCGATGCCCACGCGGCCGATCTGCTCGAAACGATGACTTGAACCACTGAGACACTGAGGGATTAGGCAATACGCTCTGTGTTCTCAGTGCCTCTGTGGTTCAATCTGTTTTTTGGGGGGCTGGATGAGCGCGCTGCGATTGTTCATCGCTGTTGAACTGCCGGAGCATGTGAAGGCGCTGTTGGCGGGTCTGAAAATGGATATTCCGGGCGCGGCGTGGGTCAAGCCCGCCGCCATGCACCTCACGCTCAAGTTTCTGGGCGACGGCATTGACGCCGAGCGTGTGCCGCCGCTGATCGAGGCGCTTGGCGTAGTTCACCGCGCGCCATTTACGCTGGCCGTGGCGGGCGTAGGCCGTTTTCCGCCTGGCGACCGCAAGCCAGCCCGTGTGCTGTGGGTGGGGCTGGCCGCGCCGATCGCTCTGTCCGAACTGGCAGCGGCCATCGATCAGGCTGCGGGCGACCTAGGCTTCCCGCCTGAGACGCGCCCGTTCTCGCCGCACCTCACACTGGCGCGGCTCAAACACGACGGCGGCGCAGCGCAGATCGCGCGCTTTCTGGCGCAGCACGCCGATTTACGCTCGCCGCCATTTCACGCCGCGCACTTCAACTTGATCTCCAGCCAGCTTTCGCCGCAAGGCTCCATCTATACGCGGCTGGCGCGAATACCGCTGCAAGGCGACTAACTGAAAGAAGCTGCACGACTGTTTGCTGTTCAGCGCGCGGGATGGTTTAATTCATGGCGACGGTTGTTAGCCAATTTTCGCGCGGGAGGCGGGGGATTATGGGGACGAAACAGCTCCTGCTGATGGCCGTGCTGCTGATCGCCGCGCTGATGGCTGCCTGCGGGCCGGACCCGACACCCACCCCGGTCGCGCTCACGGCCGGCGCAGCCGCGCCAACCCCGTTCGTCAGCGGCGCGCAGGGGCGCGTGGCTCAGCCTACTGCGTATCCGTCGCTCACGCCGCTCGGAGCGCCGCAGAACAGCGCCCCATACGGCTCGGTGCAGGTCAATGCCGAGGGCGTAATTGTGGCAACCAGCGTGGCCGGTTCACCGCTGTTGTACTCGGCGCAGGCGGTCGAGGAACAGCCGAACGTCACGCCCAATGGCACGCCCAATCTCACGCCGGGGGCAGTCGTCACCGTCGTGGTGACCGTGCCGCCTCCCACGCCAACGATGGTCGACCGATCCGTGACCGTCCAACCGATTGAGAGCGATAGCGGTGGTCTCATTGTCAATGCCATCAACGCGCTGTGCATTCCGCTGATTAACCTCGTGCTCAACGCGACCATCGGGCTGGTTCAGTCGGTCTGGAATGCGGTTGGCGCACAAACGAGCGCCGTCGGGCAGGCAGGGCTGTGCATCGGCGCGCCGGCTGTGGTGATCTGGTTCTTCTGGCGCCGCCGCCGTAAGCGCCGCAATCGCTAGCCCGCTCCGAATCTGCAAATGAATTACTCGAAAGGGCCTTGGTGATGGTGTTGTCCACTCTTGCGCGCCGTGCCGCGCTGATTTTGGCCTGTGCGCTGCTGCTCACGACAGTTTCAGGCGTGTTCGCACAAGCGCCGTGGTCGGTTTATCTGTTCGATACGGCCGCGCGGGCGTTGGTGCGCGTGAACAGCGATGGATCGCAATCGGTCTATCCGCTCGGCCTGCCAGAGAACGCCTTTGCGTCGGCCTTTGACATCGACTTCAGCCCGGATGGAACCCATGTGGCGCTGTGCCCGGTGGACTATGGCAGCAGCACCGGCGCGCCGCCGTCGGCCCAGTTGATTGTGCGTGACATCGCGGCGCAAACTGACACGCTGCGCGTCGATCTGGGGCCAGCGCTTGGCTGCCGGGTGAGCTATCGGGCGGACGGCGCATTTCTGGCGCTGGGCATCGTGCGCTATATCCCCGGTGCTGGGCAGGCTGTGCCCGATCTTCCGGCGTGGGAACTGCGCGTGGTCGAACCCACCACCGGCGGCACCATCGCATCGCTCACATCCGATGGGCCGGAAGCAGCCGCAGCCGGGCTGGCGGCTAATCCGCCGGTGCTGCCGCTGGTGCGCCGCTTTGATGGCGCTGAACTGATTTTTGCGGCGCTGCCCTTCACCACCGGCGGCCCGGGAGTCGTGCCCGCCTTCAGTTGGCGCGTGGATGCAGCGGCGCTGACGCCGGTTGAACCGTGGGGCCACCTGCACATTGACGCGCTGCCTGGCGCTGAACTGACATGGAATGCCAACGACGCGGCCCGCCCGGCCGGTCAGCCGCCCGGCGCGCTGCCAGCCGACAATGTGGCGCGCTGGCAGGATGCGAGCGCACAGCCGCGCACCGTGTTCGCCAGCCCCGACTGGCTGCTGATCGATACGCGCTTCATCGACGACGGCCAACGGTTGGCGCTGCAATTGGTCGCGCCCTTCGACGCCGCTCATCCCGAGGAACTTGGCTATCCCACCCGTTGGATCGCGGTGGATCGCGCCGGCGCAGTTGAAGAGCTGACGAGTGCATCAAGCTATGCGCAAGTGCGCGGCGTGCCCGGTGGTTACGTCGTGCTGCAGGTCTTTTCGCCCGAAGGCGGCGGCCCGGCGACCTATACTCTCGATTACAATAGCGGCGGCCAGATTCGCACGCTCTGGGCTCAGCAGGTGCAGAACACAGCTTACGATCTGGCGTGGTCGCCACCGATGACGCTTGCACCCAGTCTTCCGCCATTCACGGCGCTTCCCTGACCACCTTTGCCTTTCAACCGGCTACACAATTCGAACGCACAGAGGAAGATCATGAGTTCCGAGCCCAGCCAACCAGAAACGCAAAGCGAGCCCCCTGTCAGTAAGCGTGAGCGTAATCTTGAACTGTTTGCCACCCTGATTCTGGCAATCACGACCGTCGCAACGGCATGGAGCGGTTTTCAGAGCACGCTGTGGAGCGGAGAACAGTCTGCCCTGTACGCACAGGCTAGCGCCCGCCGTACCGAATCGGTCAAGGCAGACAGCGAAGCCCAGTTTAACCAACAGGTCGATCTCACCTTGATGACCAACTGGCTGGATGCGTTCGCCGCCGGTGAAACCGAGTTGTCGGATTTCTACGAGGAGCGCTTCCGGGACGAATTCATGCCTGCCTTTGAGGCCTGGATCGCATTGACTCCGCGCACCAACCCGGATGCGCCACCCAGCCCGTTTGCCATGCCTGAATATCAGCTTGAAGCGGCGGCGCGTTCGGACGCCCTGGAAGCCGAGGCTGATTCCCTGTTCACGGCGGGCCAGACCGCCAACGATATTGGCGATGACTTCGTGCTGAACACAGTGATTCTGGCAGTGGCGCTGTTTTTCACCGCCATGTCCGAGCGTTTTCAGTCGCAGCCGGTGCGCTTCCTCAATCTCGGCATCGCTATCGCTATCCTGCTTGTGGGTTTTGCGCGCATCCTGACCATACCCAATCTGCCGCCACCGGGCATGTAGGGCTGAGGGCAAGACGCCAAGTGCGCCAAGAGATTTTCATCTGAATCCTTGGCGTCTTGGCGATTGAACTTCATCCCTTATGGCACGCCGGTGAGAATCTGGTTATAGTTGAAACTGATGATTCCGCCGCTGCGCCGACTGGAGAGGGCCAGTATGCCGACCGTGCCGCTGTTTCGCTCGCGTTCGCGCCGCGTGTTCCTGTGGAGTATGGCTGCGCTGCTGCTGCTGTCGGGCGTATTCGCGCTCGGCCCCTCACGGGTGGCGCTGGCCAACCCGGGTGTTGACTTGGCTTTGACGGTGGGCCAAAGTGGCTCGTCCGGCGTCAATTTTGATGTTGGATCATCCGGCACAATCGCAGTCACCGTCGTCAACAATGGCGATACCGACACCAGTACTCCTATCTCGCTGCAAATTACGGTTGCCGTCGGGTTACAAGTGACCGGCGTTGGCGGCAGCGCTCCGGATAATCTGTTTACCTGCGTTTCTTCGCCCTACGTAGCCAACCAACAAACTGCAGTCGCTTGCACCGCGGTGGGCGTACTTGCGCAGGGTGGCGATTCTGAAACTGTCACGATTAATGTAGGCGTCCCCGGCCCAACGGGTTTCAACCTGCGCAATTCGGCCTTCGTCAGTATTCTTCCCGATGTGGATGACAACACTACCGATAATCTGGCTCAGGGCCCGGTCTTCAGCATTTTTGGCCCCACAACCACGCCATCGCCGACGTTCACATGGACGCCGCTACCCACGCTGCTGCCGTCGATTACACCGCTGCCGACGATTACGCCCACATTCACGCCCACCTTCATCCCGCCGCCAGCCACGCGCACGCCGCTGCCGCGCCCGGCCAACGCCGGTCAGTCCTTCCCGATCCCGCCCACAGGCGTGAGCGCCGTCATCAATACCGAAGGCACCAATTTCCGGCTGCTGCCCGCGATTGGCGCCGAGGTGGTGGGCACGCTCAACGCCGGTCTGCGCCTCGACAACCTCGAAGCGCGCAGCCCGGACGGCGAATGGGTGCGTGTCACCCTCGGCGGACAGCAAGGCTGGGTGGGCCTGCCCACGTTCACCATTCTGTCCGGCGATATCGCGTCGCTGCCGGTGGGCGACCCGCGCACCATCCCCTATGGCGGCTTTGAGAACCCGCGCGCCGGCCTCACCAGCGCAACCGGGCCCTACGCCGTGCGCCTCGCCGACAGCAATCAACGTCTGCGCGCTGGCCCAAGCACCGGTTATCCCATACTCGCCAACCCGCCGCGTTATAGCGTGATGCCGCTGCTGGGCGTCACCGCCGACAAGGGCTGGGTTCAGGTCAATTTCGAAGGCACGCTCGGCTGGATGAAGTGGCTCGAAGGCATCGAACTGCAAACGCCCAACATCACGGTGAACCCGCTCGACGCCGTGCCGGTCGATGGCATCATCGCGGAGGCGCTGCCGTTCTCTGACAATACCTTCGACAGCTACGTTGATACGCTCAAGCTGATGCTGGCCCGTGTGAATATCGCCCAGGAATCGCTCGACCAGGTTCGTGCGGTTTGGACGGATGTGGCGCTGGGCGGAACAGTCACCTGCGGCAACTATCCGGCGCGTCCCAGCGATTTCAACATTCCACAGTCGCTGCTGGCCGCCTTCTACGGCACCCTCGGCCCGCTGGAATCCGATTTTAACAGCGCGATGGCCTACATCCGCCAGTCGATCGACCTGTTGATGGAAGCCTGCGGCGTAATCCAGCCGCAGCCCGGCTCGGTGGGCGTGGGCGCGGCGTCAGTCGCGCTTGAAGCCGCTAATGCCGCGGCGGCGCTGCTCGACAGCCTGCGCGAACAGTTGATCCAGCTCATCCCGGTCGAGCAAATCCCGACCGAGGATCAGTGTCTGTTCACGTTCAACAACCGCAGTGAAGTCATACCGCGTTTGGTGCCCGGGCGCGTGGCCATCACGCGGCTGGATCAGAACGAGCGCGTGAAGGGCTTCTGCTTCGACGCGACGCAGGGCCTGCGCTTCCGCATTGAACTGCTGCGCGCCAATGGCGAGATGAACCCGCAGGCGGCGGTGAGCAACTTCAACCGGCCGACGGACTTCATCGCGGTTGGCCGCCTGCCAGAAGACGAACGCTACGTCGCCATCTACCCGATCCTCATCCCGGAAACCGGCCAGTATCTGGTGCTGATCAGCGACGTGGACAACTTCCCGCCCGACGGCGAACTGGCGATCCTGCTGACCGACATCACCTCGATTTCGGGCATCCCCGCGCCGAATCTGGGCATCGACGCCGAGGGCAACGTCATCACCAACCCGTTCCTCGGGCCGATTGTGCCGACGGCTTTCCCAACGCCGTCTGGCTGATCGCCAATCTAGGTTTTCAGCAAGGAAAAGGCGCACTCGACAGGGTGCGCCTTTTTGCTGCATGTAGTCTTTTATCGTGCGCTTGCTTACGGCCCCGCCGTCGCTTCTGCGGTCGCTTCCGCTGTCACGTCCGCCGTCGCATCCATGTTGGGCGTGGGCACGTAGACGGGCGTATTGAACATGCGTAGCCAGCCGTCGATGAGGCTCGATGCCACCGTGGACACGGCCTGTTCGCCGATCAGCAGGTACGAATCGGGTGAAGGCGTCGCCTCGGCAGTCGAGTCGGTTTCGGTGGTGTGCATGGCAGTCACCGCATAGTGGCGGTTGCCAGCCTCGTTCGTGCCACCCACGTACAGCTCGGCGGTGACTCCATTAGTTGTCTGAACGCTAACGAGATAGGCCGGTGCGGACAGGCCGTAATCGCCCAGCGCCTCGGTGGGAAAGGTGTCGGTGGCAAACAAGGCGGCGAAGGCTTCGGCATTGCTGTTCATGGCCGAGTTGTCGATTTGGCTGTCGCTGGCATCGTCCTCCAGCGACCACACGCCATCTCCGTCGCGCAGATAGCTGACTGTTTCACCAGTCGCCAGGTCTTCCACAGCGAAGCGGCTGATAGCAGTGGTGCTCAAATCAGGGAACAGTGGCCCACCCGCCGCAACGGTCGGCATGGCGGTTGGCGCAGGCGGGGCCGATGCCGGGCCCACGCTCACCAGCAGCACCCCGGCGACGACTGCCACCACCACGATGATAATCACAATCGTGCCCCGTGTCAGGCGCATCTCAGCATCCTTCTCTCTTTGTGGTTTTCCGGCCCGCGCGCACTTGTGCGCCTGTAAGAAGTATATCGAAATGCGGGGTGTAGAGCGCGGCGAAATACCGCCTGAGGCTGAAGCTGTCAGGCGATGGCCGGAGCGCAACCGCTCAATCAAGGCAGTCAGCGTCATAGGCCGTTTATCCGGTTTCATTTGTTAAACTGCATCAGCGACTTCCGGCTTTTGGTAGCCGACGGTTGAAAACCGTCGGCGGCTGGGAATGATCAGCCTTCAGTTCCTCCACTTTTTAACTTTTCACTTTCACCTTTCAACTGTCCTTATGCTTAGCAATAACTCAGACTTCCTTGATAAAAATTCCGAATCTCTTTACCATGCATGTATGACGATTGACACTGTTCCCCACACGCAGGCTGGCGTGACCACCGCCAAAGACCGCTTTGGCCGCGTTATCAGCTACCTGCGCATTTCACTCACCGACAAGTGCAACCTGCGCTGCGTCTACTGCATGCCCGAAGACATGGTTTTTCGGCCCAACCACAAGCTGATGCAGGATGACGAACTGCTGCTGCTGGTGCGCGTGTTCGCCTCGCTCGGTTTCTGGAAATTCAGGCTGACCGGCGGCGAACCCACCGTGCGCCAGCATGTCGTCGAACTCTGCCGGGGCATCGCTGATACGCCGGGCGTGCGCTCGCTGTCGATGACGACGAATGGCATTCTGCTGGAAGACCTGGCTGCGCCGCTGGCCGAGGCGGGTTTGCAGCGTGTGAACGTGAGCATCGACACGCTCGACCCCGACCGCTTCCGCAAGATCACGCGCTGGGGCACGCTGGGGCAGGTGTGGCGCGGGCTGGAAGCGGCCGAGCGCGCGGGCCTGACGCCAGTGAAGCTCAATGCAGTCGTCGTGCGCGGCTTCAATGATCAGGATGTGGTCGATCTGGCGAAACTGACGCTCGATCACCCGTGGCAGGTGCGCTTCATCGAGATGATGCCATTTGGTGATGTGGCGACGTTTGCGAAAGAGCAGATCGTCACTGACGCCGAGATTCGCGGCCGCATTGCCGCTGAATACGCTCCGCTGGAACTGATCGACGACGGCGAACTGGATGGCGAAGCGCGCATGTACCGCTTCCCGGGCGCGCCCGGCGAGGTTGGCTTCATCTCCAGCGTCACGCAGCCGTTTTGCGCCTCGTGTACCCGCGCGCGCCTCACCGCCGATGGCGTGCTGCGTCTGTGCCTGTTGCGCGACAAGGAAATCGACCTGCTCACGCCGCTGCGCGCGGGTGCGAGCGAAGACGATTTGCGCGAGAAGATCCTCGAAGCGATCTGGTGGAAGCCGTGGGGCCACGGGCTGGCGCAGGATGTCGTGCCGCTGTCCCGCGTGATGAGCGAGATTGGCGGCTAAACACAAAGGAACTGTTGAACGCCAAGATGCCAAGAGGATTTCCCCTTGGCGTCTGGGCGGTTCAATAATCGGTTTCTATTCCTCAGCCACCGGCGCTTCCACTGCTGCGGGCAACCACAGCAACTGCTTGATTTCAGTATCGTATAGGAACAGCCCGAAGATGGCGGCAAACAACAGCAGTTGAAGGACGGCCGAGCCTGTGGCTTCCACGCCGTTCAGAAGCTGCAGAATGATGAGCACTGCCATGGTCGCGCTCACGATCAGCGCGCCGGGATAAGACCAGCGCGCGCGCCGGAACAGGCCAATCGCCACCAGCGCCATGCCCACGCCCACCGAGATCGCAACCGCGCTGTTGAACAGCGACAGCGGCGAGGCGGTGATGGTCACTTCGGGCCGCCCCTCGGCGGCGACGCCTGCCGGTACGATATTCTCGCTCAATGCGCCGCTCGATACGATCAACTGGATCGAGATCAGGCACAGGGTGTAAGCGGCGGTGACCAGAAACAGCAGCGCCACGAGATTGACGAATAGCCCACGATGGAACCCGCCAAGAATGTTCGTAGCCACCTCCCCCGCCTGCGCTCCGTGCTGCAAATCAGCATAGCGCAGGTACGATAGGCGGTCAACGCTGGCGGCCACAATGCTAGCCCTCACCCCTGCTGCCTCTCCCTCAGGGCTGAGGAGAGGACATGTTTGGATGTGAGAGAAGATTTGCGCGGCTGAATCGTTTGTAGGGGCAAGGCATGCCTTGCCCCTACGAGGGCATTCCGTCCTCACAAGCCACAAATGCCGAAAAGGTGTCCTCTCCCCAGCTTCCTCAGGGACAAGAGCAACTTGTTGACATCAGGAATGGCTCACCCCTTCTCCCTCAGGGAGAAGGGGACGGGGGTTGAGGGCTTGAGCGGCCTGCTTAACGCTGCGGCAGGGTGATATCTGCGATCAATGGGTCGCCTTCGGTTTCGGGGAAGGTGAACACGGTCGGCGGCTCGATGTTCGAGTCCAGGAACGTGCCCAGTGCGCTGCACTGATTTGCGTCCACGCAGGTGAACTCGATCTCGCCGCCGAGGCTGTACAGGCCCTCGCTGACCGGAGTCACCAGCACGGTCGGCATCCGCATCTCGAAGGTCAGGCCGGGCTGATAGCCACTGTCGCTCACCACTTCCACCAGCGTATAGCGCTTCGAAGAAGCGTCGGCCGGCGGGTTGGCGACGTCATCGACGCGGACGATCAGCTCGTAGCTGTGGCCCCACTGATAGTCGAAGCCATCAATGCGGTTGTAGAAGAACAATTGATCGCCGCCATTTTCCGAGACCAACATGCACAGCATCGGCATCATGCCCACGCACGGCATCTTGTAGGGCGCGATGCTGAGCGAGACAGTTTCCGGCGCTTCGAGCGGCAGCACGGCCACGCCATTTTCGTACGCGCCTGCCACAATCAGGCTCGTGCCGTCGGCGCTGATGCCGATACCGCTCAAGCCCGTGCCGCTGGAAGGCAGCGACCATTGGCCGGCGGCAGTCAGCGTGCCAGTGGCGGCATCGACTGCCCACAGCGTGATCGGGCTGAGCAGGCTGCGGCCCACGAAGCCGCTGTTGGCGACGTACAGCATCGTGCCGTCGGGCGACAGCGCCAGCCCAACTGGCTGGAAACTGATGCCGCCAGCCGCGAACGGCTCGGTTACGGTGGCAAACGATCCATCGCCGCCCACCGCGTACACGCCAAGCGTGCCGTCGGCAAAGGCCACATAGGCCATGCTGCCATCTGCATTGAGCGCCACATCCAGCGGCGCGCTGTCGAACGCTTCCATTGCCACCGGTTCGGGCATGGGAGTCTCCTGTGCCATTGCGGCGCTGGCCATCAGCAGCAGCGCCAGAATCATTCCGAGTACGGTCCACTTCTTCAACATCGTTCTTCCTTCCTTGGATTGGTTAGTCACACCGATCAGACGTCGCTTCCGCGGAAAAAGTTCCATTCGGGCGTCTGTCCGGCTTGGGCACTCACTCATTTTGCCCGAACTGGCGCAGAGCGACCACGCCGAGAATGTGATCGGTGATGCAGCGGCCCTGGCGCAGACCATTCTCAATCGCCTGGCGGAAGTGGATGCCACCAAACAAGCGCGAGAATGCGGCCTCGGTCGCTGCGGCCTCAAACGATGCGAACGAGCGCGGGGCGCCACTCTGATCCTCATGGGTGTGGTCGGTAAACGCCACTGCTCCGTAGAGCGAGGTCAGTACATCCGCCGCGGCTGCCGATACAACCGAGTGGCCACTGGGATATTCGGGGAACGACGGCGACTCGATGTAGGGCTGCCAGCGCGGATCAATGAAGCGCTGAATGTACGTCACCGGGCGCAGCAGGTTGACCTGATATTTGAGTGACCAGGTGGAGATGAACGAGTTGGCCAAAGTCATACCGAGCATCGCGTACAACTCGGAGGCCTGGGCGAGGTTCATGTCCAACTGCTGGATGATTTCGCCGCCGATACGCATCCAGTGGCCGGAGGGCGCACCTGTCACGCCGGGTGTATCGACCCACCACTGGGCGACTGCGCGCTGTTCGGGGGTGAGTGCCTGTTCAACGGCCTGCACCTCCAGCGCTTGCAGATAAAAGGTCGAGCCCTCATCTTCACTGTAGGGAGCATTCATCGGCACAGCGCACTCGTCCGCCGAGCGCAGCGCGAATGGGCGCAGGCTGCCCCAGTAGGGTTCAACGGGTGGGCGGCCCTCGGTCGTGGGCGTCCACAGCGACGGGCTGCCAGTCGGCGGTTCGTAGCTCGCGCTGATGGTGAGCGTTTCGTCATAGCCATCGTCCTGCGCCCACGCCAGCAAATCGGCCCCCACGGACTCGCCAAAGCCGATGGACGCATCGATCACGGCGTCGCTGCCCACCGCCGCGCGCCGTTCCTCCAACTGGCGTTCGAACAGGACGCTGAATTCAGCTCCCGACTCGGCGCTCATCAGGCCCGACAGCACCACGCGCAGCGCCGCCGCCCCGCTCGTAGGCCAGTCGAAGACCTGGCCCGGGTTCGGGATTGGCACGTCAGGGAAATCGTTCAATTGGCCAGCCAGCGAACGATTGGCGGGCATGCCCGGCACGACCGCCTCGTAGAGTGTGACGCCGGCATAGCCATACAGACGTGACGCGGCCGGCGCATCGACCGCATCTGCCTGAACGCGCGCGTAGAGCGTTTGCATCCATTCGAGCGCCATTTCGGGATCATGCGCTTCGGTCAGCGCTTCTACGCCAGTGACTGCGCTCAATGCAGGAAGCTGAAAGACCGCCAGCCCGCCGGTCTTGAAATTGCTGATCAGCAATTGGGCCCCATCGGCGCTGATGGCCATGCTGGTGATGCCGTCCGAATCGGCGGTTACGGCCGTATCGCTTATCCAGCTCAGTTCGCCTGTATCAGGATTCACGGAGAACACGCGAATCGGCGTCAGGCCGCTGCTGTCCAGCGCGCCGCCGTTGGCGATATACAGTCGCGTTCCATCTGGAGACAATGCGAGGGCAGATGCGCGTTCCCCCAGCGGGAACGGCGATCCGGTGATGGCTTCGAATTGGCCCGAATCAGTGAGCCGATAGATCGCAATCGAACCATCGTCGAGCAGCGCGTAGGCGATTTCGGCCATCCGGCGACAGCGCGACATCCAGCGCTCCTGCAGGCAGCGCAGGAGACAGGGCCACGGGGTCACCAAGAGTGATGGGAACGTCTTGCGCCACGGCTGGAACTATGGCCAAAGTCAGCAGGTACACGACGGTTGCAACACGAATCATCGTCCGCATGAAAACCTCCTGACCCGAACCTGGCGCGGTGGAAAAGCAAAATAGAGGGCCACGGCCAGCGTCACCAGCAGGCTCAGAACGGGGCTGAACAGGGCGATGACGACCGCCACGAGATAAATCGGCGGGCCGACGCGGTACTGCCGGCTGATTTGCTGCGTCTGCTCGTCGGTGATGCTGGCGCGCAGCAAGCGCGGCCGCTGGAGGCATAACGCCAGATTGCGTTAAATAACAGGACGATCACGAGCAGCCAACCCGTATAGATGAGCGCGGCCACGACCACATCCTGCTGATCAGGCGCGCGCAGGTAGGTGGAGATCAGTTCAGTTGTGAACGGCAGCACGGTGAAGCCCATCAACAGCAGCCCGTTTGCCGCCGCCGATTGTTCAAAATCCGGCACGCGCAGTTGAAACGCCAGCAGCGTAATCGCAATCGCGATCACACCGTCACTGAAAGCGTCGGTCCGGCCCATATCGCGCGCATCGTCGTCGGGTGAGATGGGCGTATTTTCACTCATCGAGTGCTGCCCTCGCGCAACCGCACGAACCGGAACGCCGCCAAATCAAGCTTCTTCGCCTGTGGCTGCACAGCCGCCTCGACCTCAATGCGGCCGTTCAGGGCTGAACAAGCGGCGGCACTGAGCATTATCTCACCGCCTGAAGCCGCCTCCTGCAAACTCTTTGCCACATCCACTGCATCACCCAGCGCCGTAAATTCCTGGCGTCCCGCGCCGCCCACGTTGCCCAGCACTGCCATGCCGCTGTGCAGACCAATGCCATAGGCCAGCCGCTGCTCGGGCGGCAGCGCCGCGTGCAAGGCCGTGACTGCGCGGCGCATGGCGATGGCCGCTTGCAGCGCGCGCAAACTGTGCTGCGGCTGCGGATTGAGCTGGGTGTTGAACAGCCCGGTGACGGCATCGCCCATGTACTTATCAACCAGCCCGCCGCTGGCATGAATGGCGTCGCTGGCTACGGCCAGATAGCGGTTGACGATCTGCATCAGGTCTTCCGGCTCAAGGTTTTCGCTGAAGCGGGTGAAGCCGCGCAGATCGCAGAAGAGCACGCTGATCTCGCGTTCCTGGCCGCCCAGCGCCGCCAGGTCGGCCGAGCGCAGATTCTCGACCAGCGCCAACGGCAGATAGTTGCGTACCTGCGCCACCTGCTGCTCGCGCCGGCGCTCGTCGGTGAGGTCGTCCAGCACCAGCGCCGCGCCGATTGCGCCGCTATCCTCGGCGAGCAGCGGGCTGAAGACGACGCTCCACAGGCGCGCGCCGCGCGCGTCATAGTCGACTTCCAGTTCAACGTAGCGGGCGGCGCTGGCGGCGTTCATGGCCTCCAACTGCGGCGCGATCAGGGCTGTGAAAGCCGGCAGCAGCCCCTCCAGCCGCTGTCCGAGCGCATTTTTGGCGGCCATGCCGGTGATGCGCTCGGCGGCGGGGTTGTACAGCGTCACGCGGCCCTCGGCGTCGAGCGCGATCAGGCCGCTGTCCACCGACGTGAAGACGCTGTCCATCAGGTCGCGCACTTCGGTGATTTCGGCCAGATGCGCCCGCGCCGCCTCGAACAGGCGCGCATTTTGGATCGCCACCGCTGCCTGATCGGAGAAGGCACGCAGCAGATTGAGTTCGTGATGTTTGAATAGGCCAGCGAGAATGCGGTTGTCGCAGTAGACCACGCCGATCACGTCATTGTTCACGCGCAGGGGCACAGCCAGAATCGAGCGCAGCGCAAAGCCAACGATGCTTTCGTGCTGGTCGTAGCGCGGGTCCTGCCCAGCGTTGTCAGTGATGACGGGCTGGCCGGTCGTCACGACTTCCTGCACGATCGTCTGGCTGACCTTGAACTCGTCGCGCGCGAGCTGTTCGCGGTCGATGCCGCGCGCCACCTGAAATTCCATCTCACCCGTGGCGGGGTCGCGCAGCAAGAGATAGCCGCGCTCGGCTCCGGTCAGTTGAATCACGGTGTCCATCACCTGATTGAGCACGGCGTCGGGTTCAAGCGTCGAGTTGATGACGGCGGTCGTCTGGGCAAGGCCACGTAGTTGGCGCAGCTCGATCTGGCGGCCCAGCAGCGCACCCTCCAGCGCTTCGAGCCGGTTGAGTGCCCCTTTGACAGCCTCATACGAACCGGCGGGCAAATTCATGCCCTGCTGGCGCAGAAAGGCCTGATGCTGGCGCAGCAGCGCGCTGGCCTGCTTTAACTGGCCAGTGATCTCGCGCACCTGATCGTGTGGGCTGGCACTGACGTTTACCTGGCGGATGCGGCTGGTTTCGTCAGGCACGCGCCACCTCGAAGATGTCTGTCGCCTGCTGGCGGCCACGTGCCTGCAGCGCCGGGCGGGCTTCGAGGCGCAAGTGGGCCGGCCGGTTCGCCGCCAGTTGTTCCGCCGCCGCACTCGTGATCAGAATCTGGCCCAAGCTGGCGCTCTCCTGCACGCGCTTGGCCAGATTGATGGTATCGCCCAGCGCGGTGAAGCTGCGTCGGCGCAGGCTGCCCACGTTGCCCAACGTGGCCACGCCGCTGTGAATGCCGATGGCATAGTGTTGCTCGGCGGAGTTCGTGCCCATGCGCTGATAGAGCGCTTCAAAGGCGGCGCGCATATCGACCGCCATGTCGAGCGCCGCCTGCGCATGGGCCATTTCCGGGTTCAACTGCGTGTTGAACAGCACCATCATGTCGCTACCCATGTATTTGTCGATGATGCCACGCGCCCTGTGCGCGCAGCCGGTGGCCGTGTCGAGATAGATGTTGAGCATGGCCATGATCTCGGCGGGGCGCAGGCCGGGTGGGAAGTGCGCAAACGAGCAGGTGGTAACGAACACGCAGGTAACGTGACGGCGCTCACCGCCCATGGCCAGATCGGCGATCTGGTGGATGTTCTCGACCATGCCCGGCGGCAGATAGCGCGTCATCAGGCGCAGCGTTTCCTCGCGCTCCTCGTGCTCGGTCAGGTCGTCCAGCACCAGCGCCGTACCCTGCGTATGGCCGTCGGCGGCTTTGAGCGGGCTGACGCGGATCGACAGAGCGATGCGGCCGCGCCCGCTAATCTCTGGTTGCGCCTCGAAACTGGCGCTGCGCCCGCTGTCGCGCAGGTTGTGAATTTGCTCGATCTGATCGGGCGGCAGCGGCAGGGCCGAGCCAAGCGGCTGCCCCAGCGCTTCGGCAGATTCGCGGCGCAGGATGCCGGCGGCGGCGGCGTTAAATGTGAGTACATGGTCGCTGGCATCGGCCGTGATCACGCCGCTGCCAATCGATGCGAACACATTCTCGGTCAGCGCGCGGGCGCGGTTGATCTCGCCCATCGTCTCCTGCACACGGGTGAACAGCCGCGCGTTGTGAAAGGCGATGGCGGCCTGATTGGCGAAAGCGGACAGCAGCGCCAGATCGCCTTCCTCGAACACGCCCGCCTTGAGCCGGTTATCGACGTAAATAGCGCCTTCGACCACACCGCGCGACACCAGCGGCACGCACATCACCGAACGCAGCGAGAATTTTGCGACCGTGTCGCTTGCAGCCAGCAGCGGATCAGCCTCGGCGTTGTCGGTCAGCATGGGCTGGCCGGTGCTGAGTACACGGCGCAGCAGCGTGCGGCTGACATCCGCGCGTTTGAGGTCGTCGGTGTTCAGGCCGCGCGCGATGCGAAAATCGAGCACCTCGCCGTCTGCGCCCGCCAGCACGATGAAGCCGCGCTCTGCGCCGGTGAGGGCCAGCAGTTCGTCGAGCGCCTGCGCCAGCACCGTATCGACATCAAGCGACGAGTTGATCAGGGCGCTGGTGACGCTCAACGAGCGCAGTTGTTCCAGTTCGGTCTGGCTGGCGTCTACCGTGCTGGCGAGTTGATTCAGGGTTTGCCCGGCGGCGGCCAGCGCCTCGAACAGCGCGACCGGCGGCTCGATGCGACGCAGGCGCAGTAAATCGGCCTGCTTATGCAGCACTTCATCAGCCGCGTTCAACTGCGCTTGCAGCACGCGCAGTTCGGCGGCAGGTTCAAGCGGCCCGGCGCTGTGGGTGGACGGTTCGTTCATGACGCTTCTCCCTGTGAAGTGGAATTATAGCCCGGCCACCTGTGCGCGCGAACGGTGTGCCGCAAGCGATTTCGCCAGTCGCTGAAGCGGCCGGCTGCCGTAATGACAAGCCTCTCCGAGGCTCAAAATGCGGGGGCACTGACTGATGCAGCCTCCGCAGGAGGCTTGTCGGTGTGGCAGCCGGAGCGTTCACGTTCTGGCGGCAACAGGCACAACGTCGAAAGGTGAGGGATACAAGCGCACCGCCTTTGCAAGCTATAATGCTCCTGTTCGCCAGCAGGACAGTCCTTCAATGCTCAAGTCCATCAGCTTCTATTTCCGCTATGCGGCCCGCAACCAGCGCCGTTCGCTGCGCTGGACGGCCTTCGCCGCCTTTTGCATCGCGGCCGGCGTGGCCGCGATCGTGGCCCTGCGCACGCTCGGCCTGTCCATCGGCGACTCGCTGACGGACAACGTGCGCGCCAATAACCGGGGCGACATCAGTCTGAGCGCGGTGGGCGGCAGCCCGATGGGCTTCAATTTCGACGCGACCGGCGGTGGCAGCGACAGCGACGTATTCCAGCCGGAGATACTGGTCGCGATTGACGAGTGGGCCGCAGAAAATAACGCGCGAGTGAGCACCTTCCTCGAAACCAGCAACCTGCAGGTGACGCAAGTCGATGCCGTCTCCGTCGGGCGGCCGCAGTTCGTCACCGGCCTGCTGATCGACCCCGCCACCTATCCGGCTTACGGCGACGTGAGCCTGCTCGAACCGGCGGGCGCAGCGCTGGCGTCGGTCTTTACCGGCGGCAACGACATCGTCATCAGCCAGAATCTGGCCGATTCGCAGGGGCTGGCCGTCGGCGACACGGTGCGCGTGACCGGCACCGACGAGCCGTTCATCGTGCAAGGCATCGTTCGCACCGAGCAGGAAGCCGGCATCACTGATCTACTGGCCTCGTTCTTCGGCTTCGCCTATCTGCCCATCGACCGCGCCGAACTGCTGCAACAGCCCACACAGCCGAACACGGTTGCGGTGGCGCTGCCCGATGGCAGCACGCCCGAGCAAATTACGCAGGCCGCCCGTGAGCTACAGCGACTGGCCGGCGCTGCCAGCGTGAGAACCGTCAATGAGCTGGTGCAAAGCTACTCGCAGATTTCCGACATCCTTGGCCGCTTCATCGTCATCATGGGGCTGGGGGCGCTGCTCATCGGCGGGGTGGCGATCATCAATACCATGCTGGTGCTGGTGGGCAGGCGCACCAACGAGATCGCCGCCCTCAAAACGTTCGGCCTCAAGGGCCGGCAGATCATGTTCATGTTCCTCACCGAGGCGCTGCTGCTGGGCGTTATCGGCAGTTTCCTGGGCGCGGCGCTGGGCGTGCTGCTCAGCATCGGCGTGAATCAGTATGGCGCAGCCTTCCTGCAGCAGCCGTTGACATGGCGCATCTACCCCGAAGCGATTCTCTTTGGCGTGGCGGTGGGCGTGGTCGTGACGATGGTCTTTGGCGTGCTGCCGGTGCTGGTGGCTAACAAGGTGCGCCCGGCCACCATCCTGCGCCCGAATGAAAACTCAGTCCCTGCGGCTGGCTGCTTCCAGTCGCTGCTGGCGCTGCTGCTGGTAATTATCGTGGTCGGGGTAATTGCCGGCCAAATCATCGGCACAGTCATCGGCGGCATCATTGGCGTGGCGCTCACGCTGGCGTTTTTAGGCGTGCTGGTTGGCCTGATGTGGATCGTCGTGTGGGTCGTCAGCAAGCTGCCCGCGTTTGGGCTGGTTGATCTGAAGCTGGCGCTGCGAAATCTCTCGGCGCGGCGTATGCGCACGTCCACGACGCTGCTGGCGCTGGCGGCGGGCATGTTCGCCCTGAGCAGCATCACCTTTGTTGGCGCAGGCACGCGCGAGCTGCTCAATTTTCAAGTGGCGCAGCAGTTGGGCGGCAATGTGCTGGTATTCCCGCTGCTGAGTTTGGTGTCACCGGCGCTGGGGCAAACGGCGTTGAACGCGCAGTTGAACAACATAGAAGGCATTGATTACCGCACGACGCTCTCGACCTACAACGGGCGCCTGATCGCTGTGGATGGAGAAGCACCAGAAGTGCCGAACTTCGGCATGCGCCAGCGTATGACCGAACGCGCTTTCCTGTCTGCGCCGCTGCAATCGCGCGAGACGGATAACCCGAATGTGCAGCCGCCGGCGATGGCCGCCGGGCGCTATCTGACGCCCGAGGATGCGGGAGAGGCGGTCATCGTGGCCGGTGATGACCTGCTCACGTCGGCGATGGGCGTCACCGTTGGCTCGACGCTGACGATTCGCGTGGACGATGTTCCCTACGACTTCAAGGTCGTTGGACTGACGGCGGGGGGTGGTTTCCAGTTCGGCCAGTACGAAATACCGCCCGGCGTCATTACGACGCGGCCCGGCTTTGCGCTGACGGTGTTGAGTGTGAACAACGACAATCTCAATCAGGTGCTGCTGGATTTATCGGGCAATCCGCTGGTGATTGCGCTCGACCTGACCTTTATTGACGGCCTGCTGAAGCGCGTCATCGATCAGTTCGCGGCCATTCCGACGGTGGTGGGCCTGCTGTCGCTGCTGGCTGCAGCGGTGGCAATGGCGAATACGGTCGCGCTGGCGACGCTGGAACGGCGGCGGCAGATCGGCGTGATGAAGGCGGTGGGTCTGAAAGGCCGCCGTGTGATGGGCATCATGCTGATTGAGAACACGATCATCGGCGTGCTGGGCGGGCTGCTCGGCATCGGCCTGAGCGCCATTGGTGTGGCCCTGCTCACGTCAGCCAACGAAGGTCAGGCCATCCCGATTCCGGCCGATGCGGCGCCGGTGGCGGTGGCATTGATGATCGCCGCCGTGTCTATCGCCTGGATAGCGACCTTCGTCAGCGCGCGTTCTGTCGTGAACGAGCATGTGAGCGAGGTGCTGAGGTACGAGTAAACCTTCACCCCCAGCCACTCTCTGAGTTCAGAGAAGGGCTGGGGGTGAAGGTTAAAGAGATGCTGTGCGCTTCGGGAGACCGGCGCCAGGATTAAGCGTGTGAAACTCTCAGCGGTCGTGCTCTTCTTCGAGCAAGCGAATGCCGCGCGCGCGCTTTTCGTCGCGCCAGATTTTGCCCTGTCCCTCCAGCTTGCCCAGATGGCGGTAGATGCCGGAGCGCGACATATACACGCCCTCGGAGATTTCGGTGAGCGTGGGCGGATAAGTGTGTTCCTTCACCCAGTCCTTGATGAAGGTATAAACGCGCTCGGTCATATCGAGTTCCGGCTTACGCCTGGTCATGTGCGGCCTCCATGATGTAACAAAACCCTAACGAACGACTTTCTGTCTATCATTAGAACATATATTCTAGTGTTTTGTGTGTATCAAGTTGGTTTGAAGATGGGTTTTGCGAATGGAATGACTCAATCGGGGCGGGGAAAAAGCCGGGCGGGGTGAGCCACACGGCTCACCCCGCGAGAGGAGGTTGGACGGGGCGGCGGAGAGGGCCGCCCCGGAAGTGCGCGAGAAACTAGAATCCTTCCGCCTGATACTCAATACCGGGAAAGGCGAC
Organism: uncultured Chloroflexia bacterium; assembly: GCA_963841085.1. Classification (GTDB taxonomy): domain Bacteria; phylum Chloroflexota; class Anaerolineae; order Aggregatilineales; family Phototrophicaceae; genus Flexifilum. The sequence goes on from CAWJBF010000007.1 coordinate 30,229, forward strand.
GGCATCGGGCGACAATGCCGCGTGCGCCGCTGCATCTCCCTTGAGCACGTCGAGCAGGAAGGCGGTGGTGAAGTGGTTGATCAGGTCGTGGGCGCGGTCCATGTCCCAGACGGGGTCGAGGCAGAAGAAGAACGCACCCATGTCTATCAGCCACGG
>CAWJBF010000008.1:0-302072 GCA_963841085.1 uncultured Chloroflexia bacterium
AGCGTGGCAAGTTAATGCGCACATTCTTGGCAGCCGGGCCTTTGCCGATGACGATATCCAGCGCGTAGTCTTCCATGGCGGGGTAAGAGAATTTCCTCTACGGCCCGGCCCAGACGGTGAATTTCGTCAATGAAGAGAATGTCATTCTGCTTGATATGCGTGAGAATAGCGGCGAGGTCGCCGGCGCGTTCAATCGACGGGCCGGCGGTGATGCGAATGTTGACGCCCATTTCGTTGGCGATGACGTAGGCCAGCGAGGTCTTTCCGAGGCCGGGCAGCCCGTCGAAGAGCGTATGGTCAATCGGTTCGCTGCGTTGGCGGGCCGCTTCGATGATGATGCGCAGGTTCTCGCGCACGCGGTCCTGGCCCACGATGTCGTTGAGAAAACGCGGCCGCAGCGCAACATTGTCGCGTTCATCCTGCTGGGGCTTGCCGCTGATCAGGCGGCCATCAGTGGACATTGGCTGCGCTCCCGCTCAAAACTTGGAAAGGTGTTCTATTTGCCTAGTATAGCTCAGTGGTCGATGGACGCGAAGCCTGCTTTGACAAGGGGCATATCCATCAAAATCAACTATGGTGTCCACCCAACAAGCGGAGCGTTCAGCCTCATGTCCAACCTCTACGTGTTCGCGAGCACCATTGGTCAAGCACAAGTTAACCATTCTTCGTGACAAGAACACCGATTTCCGGCATTTCCGCGGGTTGATGCGCGAACTGGCGATGCTGCTCTGCTACGAATTCACCGATGATCTTAAGCTTTCGCCCAAGTCGGTGGAGACGCCAATGGGGTTAGCCGGCAGTGGCGCGCAGGCGGACAGCGCATGGCAATTGTGCCAGTGCTGCGGCGCCGGGCTGGCATGCTCGAGGGCGTGCTGGAGATGCTGCCAAGCGTGCAGGTGTGGGCACATCGGCCTGTACCGCGACGAGAAGAGACGCTGCGGCCAGTACAGTATTAGCAATCGCCTTCCGGAAAAGCGGCGGATATCGATATCGCCATTATCCTCGTCCGATGCGTCCCCACCCGGCGGATCAGCAGTTCGCCACGATTGACCTGATCAAGCACGCGGGCGGTAGTCGAGTGAAATACGTGGGCGTGGATCGCCGCGCCGAGGGCGTTGCGCGCGGCTGCACGAAAGCCACCCCGACGTGCCGATATACGTGGGCAATGTCGACGAACGCCTGAACGAAGTCGGTTTCATCGTGCCGGGCCTGGCGACGCCGGCGACCGCCAGTTCGGGACGTAGAAACGTTTGAACCGCCAGGACACCAAGTCCGCCAGGAGGGCTGATCTGAACTCCTGGCAATGTCCGCACATTGGCGGCTTTAGCGCTCTCCTCTCAATGTAAGCCTACCAAGGCCTGTCTGCGTGCAAACTGAGCTTCAGTACGTTCTAATTTTCGCTTTGGCGGCCAGCGTGACGCTTGTGTTAGTGCCTGTGTCGATGTGGCTTGGCCACCGCTTGGGTATTACCAGCCGACCAGGCGGACGCCGCTTGCTCGAAGGCGACCGCAAGCGCGTATCCAAGCTCGGTGGGCTGGCGTTGTTTGGCGGCTTCACGATTGCAGTGCTGGCCGCGCAGGTGCTGCCGGTCGCGCGGATGGACCCCAACGAAGCCCTGCGCCTGTTTGGCCTCCTGCTGGGCGGCACCATCATCTTCGGCTTCGGCGTGCTGGACGACCGCTTCGAGTTCGGTCCGATGCCGCAGTTCATGGGGCAGGCGCTGGCCGCTTCGGTGGCGATTGCGTGTCTGATCTTTATCGAGTATGTCAACAACCCCTTTACCGGCCAACAGACCAGCACGTTTCCATTTGTAGTCACGGTGGCCATAACGTTCTTCTGGCTCGATCTTCATGATGAACACGATGAACTTTCTCGACGGGCTGGACGGGTTGGCGGGTGGTGTAACCCTGATCGCGGGCGCGATGCTATTCTTCAACAGCGCCTACCGCGTGACTCCGCCGCAAACGAGCGTGAGCTTTCTGCCACTGGCACTCATGGGCACGTGTGCGGCTTACGTGCTGTACAACTTCTACCCGGCACGCATTTTCATGGGCGGCGGCGCGCAGTACCTGGGTTTCACGCTCGGGGCGCTCAGCATCATTGGCGGAGCGAAGATGGGTACGATCCTGCTCGTGCTCGGGCTGCCGCTGATTGATGTGGTCTGGCAGGCCGTCGATCGCATGCGCCACGGCCGCAGCCCGTTTCGGGGTGACCGGGGCCATCTGCACTTCCGGTTGCTCGACCGCGGCTTCACGCAGCGACAGATCGTGCTGGGCTACTATGCGTTCTGCCTGTTCTTTGGGGCGCTGACGCTCACCACAAGCAGCCAGTTCTTCAAGTTCCTCGCACTTGGGGCGCTGGGCGTGATTGTGGTGCCGACGTTTGGTGTCGTCACGCGGATGCGTCAGCCTTTGGCTGTGGGCGTGCCTGAAGACGGGCGAGGGGCGACCGAGGTCAATCCGGCGGTGGACGTAGAGGGCGGCGCAGCCGCTGGTGGGCCGCCTCCCAGTGTCGGCTGAGCGGGCTTCTCGACGGTAACCGCTTCAAGCTTGCCGGGGGCGGGCGGCAGGGGCAGGGGCAGGTCATACACGCTTTTATAGTGGACTGCAGTTTTTTGGCTTCTGGCTTTCTTTTCGGCCTGCACCTGTTCCTGAGCGCGCTGCTGCTTCACCTGTGCGCGGGTGAGCGCGACCAGTTTGCCGTTTTGGTAGGTGGCGCTGCTGCCGGTTACGGTTTCGATGATCGTTTCGATCACGCGCAGCACCAGCGTCACCACGAGATCGACCGCGATCACGAACCCCAGCAGGCCGGCCAGCGCCAGCGCACCATCACGCACCGGGCCTTGGACGACGCGGCCGATGAAGATTTCTCCGAGGCCGAACAAGAACAACAAACCCATGAATGCGCCCGAGGCGAGGGCAATAATCCGCCAGCCTCGCAGCGCCTTGATATCGGTAGGAAACATGGTGTTGGCAATGGTGAAGGCGACGTAGAACCACAGCCAGAAATCGGGCGCGAGCGTCACCTGCTGGATTAGCGCAGGCAGAGTATTCAGGTCGCCATTGAACACGACCGCTGCCGTGTCCACGCGCAGCAGCGCAAACATGATCAGCCAGAGCGCGGGTCAATCCAGCGACCAGCGGTGCAAGGTCGATTATCTGTCAGCGACGTTTGGCCGGCCGACTTTGAGAGCTTCACGAAATGAGCTTGAGGCGCGCATCGGACTGGGTGGCGGGCCACTCCAGTGCGCGCTCGGCGCGTACGTTGAAGATGCCCGCAATCAGCCAGATGGTGGCCTCATGCAAGGCGATCTCCGGGCAGGAAGAACAGGTAAAAGAAGACAGTCGTAGCCTGAAGATTGTGGCTGAACAGCCAGCCCACCTTAAACAGGTGCCGGTACAGCCAGCGCTCCATCCAGCGCGTTGCCAGGAGGAGCAGGCCAACCAGCACCCATGGGGCAATGACGTCGAGGACGTCCAGCGCTACGCCCCTTTGACCTCGGCCGCGATGCGTACGAGCGCGCTGAAATCGGCCACGTTGAGCGAAGCGCCGCCCACCAGCGCGCCGTCGATGTCCGGCTGGCTCATGTAGTCGGCCATGTTGCCCGGCTTCACGCTGCCGCCGTACTGAATGCGCACCTGCTGCCCGCCGTCAGCGCCGTAGAGCTCGGTGAGCGTGCTGCGAATCGTGCCCGCCGATTACGTCCTGCGCGAACTCGGGGGTAGCGTTCAGGCCGGTGCCAATCGCCCAGATCGGCTCGTAGGCCACGACAATTCTCGGAAGCTTGTCGAGATAGATGCCGTCAAACGCGGCCCTGATCTGCGCTTCCACATGGGCAGCAGTACCGTTCGCCTGATTGACCTCGTAGCTTTCGCCGACCGCGATGATCGGCTTGAAGCCGTACTCGATCAGGAGCTTCGCCTTGAGGTTGATGTCTTCATCGGTTTCGCACCAGGTACTGGCGTACCTCGGAATGACCGATGAGGACGTAATCGGCCAGTCCTTCGAGCATGCCGATGGCGATTTGTGAGGTGTATGCTCCAGCGACGGCAGCGCTCACGTTCTGCGCGCCGACCTGAATACCGGTGCCGCGCAGCGCTTCGGCCACGCCTACGAGTGCCACGAACGTGGGGCACACGACGCGCTCGACGGAAGTGTACGGCGCAAGGGTAGGGGCGAGTTCGCGCACAAACGCGACCGACTCGTCGGCCGTCTTATGCATCTTCCAGTTGCCAGCGATGATAGGAGTACGCATGTGGTTTCCTTGGTTGGTTGATAGGTGATGCATCGAGTATAGCGCAGGCTGCCCTAGCCTGAGGTGAGCGGGGCGGACAGATTACAAGTACCTGTCCGCCCTGTTGCGGGTCTACAGCAGCGTCGGTTGCTCTACTTGTCCCTGAGCGCGGCCACACCGGGCAGTGTCTTGCCTTCGAGCATTTCGAGGCTCGCGCCGCCGCCCGTGGACAGATGCGTGATCTTGTCCGCCAGGCCAGCCTGTTCAATTGCCGCCGCCGAATCGCCACCGCCGACGATCGTTATTGCGCCGTTTTTGGTGATGTCAGCCAGCGCTTCGGCCACGGCGAACGTCCCGACCGCGAACGGCTCCAGCTCGAACACGCCCATCGGACCGTTCCAGACCACGGTCTTGGCCGTTGACAGCACCTGCCTGAACGCCGCAACGGTTTCAGGGCCGATATCGTACATGGCCCAGCCATCGGGCACACCGGCCGCCAGCGCAACGGTTTGCTGGTTCGCATCGGCGGCGAACTTGTCGCCCAGCACGCCATCGGTCGGCAGTACGATCTTGCCAGCCGCCTTGCCCAGCAGCTCGCGGGCCAGATCGAGCGAGCTTTCCTCAACCAGCGAATTGCCAAGTTCCTTGCCCTGTGCTTTGAGGAAGGTGTTGGCCATGCCGCCGCCAATGAGCAGCTTGTCGACCTTGCCCAGCAGCGATTCGATGACGGCTATCTTGTCGGACACTTTCGCGCCGCCCAGGATGGCCACAAACGGCTGTTCGGGGTTTTCGAGCGCGCTGGCGAGATAGTTGATTTCCTTCTCCATCAGCAGGCCAGCGACCGACGGAAGGTATTCGGCGACGCCGACTGTCGAAGAATGGGCGCGGTGCGCCGAGCCGAAGGCGTCGTTCACGAACACGTCGCCCAGTTTTGCCATTTGCTGCGCCAGATCGAGGTCGTTCTTTTCCTCGCTGGGGAAAAAGCGCGTGTTCTCGACCAGCAGTACGCCGCCCTCGGGCAGCGCGTTGGCGACGGTCTCAACTTCCGGCCCGACAGTCTTCTCTGAGAACGCGACGCTGTGGCCCAGCAGTTCGGCCAGAACTGGCGCAACGGGCGCAAGCGAGTATTTGGGATCGGGGCCACCCTTGGGGCGGCCGAGGTGGCTCATCAGGACGACGTAACGTGGCTGCTGCGCCAGAATGGCCTTGATGGTGGGCACGGCGGCGCGCACGCGGGTATCGTCGGAGACCTGGCCGTTTTCGAGCGGCACATTGAAGTCCACGCGTACCAGCACACGCATGCCCTTGAGATCGATGTCGCGGATCGTTTGCTTGTTCATTACAGTCCTCAGGGTTCAGGTTAGGCATTGAAAGGGGCGAGGCGCTCCGCGCACTCGCCCCCTGTTCTCATTCGGCTGGCGAGAGGTTACATCCGGTCGCCAATGTAGATCGTGAGGTCGGCGGTGCGGCACGAATAGCCCCATTCGTTGTCGTACCAGGTGACGACCTTGGCCAGCGTGCCATCCATGACCTGGGTCGAGCCGGCGTCAATGATGCTCGAACGGCTGTCGCCCTTGAAGTCAATCGAGACCAGTGGTTCGTGCGAAACGCCGAGGATGCCTTTCAGCGGGCCTGCGGCGGCTTCGTCGAACTTGGCGATCAGTTCTTCGGTCGTAGTGGGCTTCTCAAGCTCGGCCACAAAATCGACCATCGAGACGGTGGGGGTAGGCACGCGCACGGCGAAACCATCGAACTTGCCCTTGAGACCGGGCACCACGAGGCCGACCGCCTTGGCCGCGCCGGTGGTGGTAGGGATCATGCTCTGGGCGGCTGCGCGGGCGCGGCGTAGGTCCTTGTGCGGCAGGTCTTGCAGGTTCTGGTCATTGGTGTAGGCATGGATCGTCGTCATCAGAGCGTGCTTGATGCCCCAGTTGTCGAAGACGATTTTGGCCGCGGGCGCGAGGCAGTTGGTGGTGCAGCTCGCGTTCGAGACGATGTCGTGTTTGGCGGAATCGTACTTGTCTTCATTCACGCCCATCACAATCGTGAGGTCTTCGCCCTTGGCCGGCGCAGAAATGATGACCTTCTTCGCGCCGCCGGCGAGGTGCTTGGCCGCGCCTTCGCGGTCGGTGAAGTGGCCGGTGCTCTCGATGACGATGTCGACGCCCAGTTCACCCCAGGGAAGCTGCGCCGGGTCCCTGCTCGACAGGAACTTGACTTCATCTCCATTGATGATCAGGTTGCCGTCACGCTTCTCGACGGTGCCATTGAACTTGCCGTAGTTGGAGTCGTACTTGAACAGATGCGCCATCGTGTCGATGTCGCCCAGGTCGTTCACGGCCACGAGATCGATTTGATCGCGATACTCTTCAAGCAGAACCCGTGCTACAAGCCGACCGATGCGTCCGAAACCGTTGATGCCAACGCGATATGCCATGGTGCATGTGCTCCTTGTGAATAGCGGTAGTGTGGGAAACCCCTACGATCAATTACCTTCCAAGAATATAGCCTGTTCGATGACGGGCGTCACACGGCCGGTGTGTTCATCGTGGATGCCCAGCAAGACAGAGGCCAGTTTTTTCGAGTCGTGCCTCCAAGGCCGTTCAAATTCTACCAGATCAGCGTTGACCAGGCGGCAGTGCTGCTGGATGGCGTGGTTGGGTGGCGTGCCCTGCACATAAAACGTGTTGTCGCCCGCGTTCTCCGTCTGAAAGTTGCTGTTCGCCACCACCACCTGCACGACGCCGATGCCCAGATACTGCTCAATCGCGGTCACATGGTCGGCTACATTGTAGCCGTCAGTTTCGCCCGGCTGCGTGGCGATGTTACATACGTAGACTTTCACCGCTTTGGTTGCTCGCAGTGCCTCGGCGATTTCAGGCACTAGCACATTTGGCAGGATGCTGGTGTACAGGCTGCCAGGTCCGAGCACGACCATCCCCGCGTCCCGAATCGCTTCCACACTGCCGGCAAACCCCTGCGCCCCGGGCGGATTGAGCGCGATTCGCTCAACTTTTCCGTGCGCCCCGGTAATACGCGATTCGCCTCGAATGGTCATCAGGCGGCCATTGACCCGTACATCAGCCACCAACTCGACATCATCGAGCGTGGCCGGAAACACACGCCCCTGAATGTTGAGCACACGGCCGGCTTCGATCAATGCGCTTTCGAGGCTGCCGGTTACGCTTGCCAGCGCGCTGATGAACAGATTTCCGAACGCATGACCACCAAGTGCGCCGTTGGTGAAGCGGTGCTGAAACAACCGCGTCATCAGGCTTTCGTCATCTGAAAGCGCGGCGATGTTATTGCGTAGATCTCCTGGCGGCAGCACGCCCAACTCGCGGCGCAGCGTACCCGAACTGCCACCGTCATCCGCGACGGTGACGACGGCTGTGAGGTTGCTCGTATACGGTTTCAGCGCCCGCAGTGTGGCGGGCAGGCCGGTTCCGCCGCCAATGGCGACAATGTGCGGGCCTTTTCCACGCCGGCTGTGCGTGTACACCACGTCGATGACTGCGCCCGGTTGATGGAAGCGGTACGGCGCAAGAATCGTGCGCGAGAACCCAACGATGGCCGCCCCCACACAGAACGCCCCGCCCACCAGCAGCAAGATGATCCAGCCCATGCCGATGCTTGGCAGACCGGGCACAGACCGCGCGTATACCGTGAGCACAGCCGAGGTTAGCCCGGTGGTCAGCGCCAGCACGCCGACGATGACCAAAACCGCCCAACGCTTGATGCCCAGGCCCGGCGCGAACCACTTCCTGATCGCTTGCGCGGATTTCATCCGTTGAGCAGTCAATCAACCTCGCAACGAATATTAAGATTAGCACTTCGGAGTGCGGCTGTCAAAGGCGAAGGCGCGACTTTACACACGCTTAAAGTGGCCCACCGCCCATGCAGCAGTGAGCAGCGCCAGCGCGCCCACAATCGTAAGCGCGCCCACCGTCAGCGCCGCATCGAACCAGAATTGCTCAGGAAACAGGCGGATGAGCGTGTCGGAATACGAGAACACCCAGGTTCCCCCCGCGAAGAAAAGCTGGTGAAACATGGTGAAGAAGGTGTCCCACGCCACGACTGCCGTGATCGCCACAGCGGCTACCAGACCGAGCGCCAGCAGGCCGCCGGCACGCAGTGCCCGCTTCAGTGCTGCCGGTTGGCGCAGGAAGAGATAGACAGCGCAGATGATCGCCGCTGAGGCGGCCGGCCATGCCAGCCTGAAGGCGGTTTGCGTGACCTGCTGCACATCGCGCATGTGCCCAACTTCACGGATGTTGAACAGTACGCCGCCTTCCGGGAACGTGAGGTCGCTCAGGAAACGTGTAGGCTTGCCTTCAATCAGGAAATCCAGCGCCATCGGGGCATATTCAAGGCGCTGTTCAGTCGTCAGCCCGTATCGGTCTTCGGGAAAGCCCGCGCGCTGATACTCAAGCTGAAGGTACAACGGAGTCATGACGGCGCGCACCGCCAGCACAATCAGCAGCAGCGGCAGCAGCAGCGCCAGGAGCACCTCGGCAAACCGTCGGATCATTGTGCGCTCTGGAGTTGTTCCGCGCCGCCGCCGAGCAGGAAATTCAGCACCAGCGAATCGACAAGCGTTTCGACTGGTGCGCGGTCATCGGTGAAGACGACCCCGCCGCTGGCAGTGGGCACTTGCGCGGCGACGCCCAGCGCCAGCGTATCGCGCAGCAGTGCAGACGCATCGGCAGGCAACGCGGCCAGATTGGCGGCCAGATTGTCGCCTGAAGTTGGCTGCACAGTCGCCACCAGGATTGTGTTGAACGAGTAGGGCACATCCATAGCGTGGACGGACGGGAAAACGGTGTGCAGAGTGGCGGTGAGCGCATCGACCAGCCGCCGGTCTTCCGGCGTTCGGCCAACGTTGATGACCACCGTACCATCTGGCGCGAGCTTGCTGCGAATCTCCTCGAAATACTCGACGGTCGTCAGGTGCCACGGGATGTAAGGCGGGCGGTAGGCGTCGATACCAACCACGTCATACGGCCCCGCCAACTGGTTCAGTGCATAGCGACCGTCGCCGGCGATGGCGTTCAGGTGCGGTAAGCTGGCGGCGTCCATACCGAAAAAGCCCTCACCGACTGCGATGATTTCGGGGTCGATTTCGATGCCGTCCATCATCACATCTGGATAGACATGGGCATACTGGCGCGCAATTGTGCCGCCGGCCAGCCCGATAATGGCAATCTGCCGCACGGCTCTGTGGGTCGTAGGGCGCAGTATTGAAATATGGTGCGGTGAGGAAAAAATCCCACGTGCGCCCGTAGCCATACACATCCGGGTGGTACTGACTGTGGACGCCTTGCCCCTCGTTGAGCGACAGATAGCGATTGCCGCCCCCGTCCTCAAGCACCTGAATGTAGTTGTAGGCGCTTTCGCCTTCATAGACCAGCGCAAGGCCAGCCGGGGCCGCGCGCAGCGGGCCAGCGGCCACCAGCGCGTTCAGGGCAACAACGACCAGCAGCATCCACAGATTAATCAGCGCACGCGCGCCGTGCGCCCTAAACAGCCCGACCAACCCGACCGAGTAGAGCATGGCTGAGAACAGCAGGAACGTGGCCGTCGTGCCCAGCAGCGGAATGGTCACGAGTACCGGCAGAAAGGTTCCCGCGAGGCTGCCGAGCGTGCTGATGGCGTAGATACGTCCCGCGATGCGCCCGGCGTTTTCGACCGATGGAACGGCCAGGCGGATAGCAAACGGCGATGCGACGCCAAGCAGCGTGATCGGCACAGCGAACAGAATGAGGACAGATACGAACGAGCCGATGGCGAGGCCAGCTTCAGAACCGGCCACGGCGGTGGCGGCAGCGCGCAGCACGGGCCGGGCGATCAAGGGCACCAGCGCACAAAGGAATGCTGCCCACACCAGAATGCGGTAAAACGTGCGCGGATAGGGCGAACGATCGGCCCAGCGCCCGCCGATGAAATAGCCGACGGCCAGATAGAGCAAGATCAGGCCGATGACGTTGGCCCAGATCAGGTTGCTCGCGCCGTAAACGCTGCCTAGCAGTCGTGATGCTGCCATTTCGATGGCAAGCGTAGTCAGACCGGCGATGAACACGGCCGTCATCAGCAGCGGCATGCTTAGACGTCGGGGTGGGGCTTGAATGGGTGGCGATATGGTCATGAACCTGCCAGTTGGCTGGACAATCAGGATAGCAACTGCCGCAGATGCGCCGGAAATCGCGGCAGTGCTAGCGGCGTGCTGGCCGCATGATACTCCCGATCCGGCTCGTATCGCCAGAGTCCTCAGCGCTTCGGGGCGAGCAACCCTATGCGCGTGCGGTGCGGGTGCGGTCGCGGGCTTCGTCGATGCGTTTGCCACGAGTTCCTGCCGATGGCGTGCCGCGCTGGGAAATCGACTTGCTGGCGGTGCGCTCAACGGCGCGGGGAATGGGCATTGGCCGCGCGCTTATTGAGGCGGCAGTTTCGCTAGCTCCCGCAGAAGCGCAGTTGGCGCGGGCGCTGGTTCGCATGGATAACACGGCTGCGGAACGAACTTTTACGACTGCCGGATTTGCGGCCAGTGAAGCGCGGGTGACGCTGTACACCGCGACGCCGCAGGCTTTGCAGCCGCAAGTGAGTGCGGTTTATGCCATTCAAGTTGAGACTCTCACCTACAGCGGATTATGGTTGGAGCGGGCGATCACGGGCGAAACGCTGCGTGCGGCGCGAAACACGGCCGCAGAGCAGAGTCTCGATGTCGTGGGTGTGCTTACGCCAGCCTGCGACATCACTGAAGAGGACTGCCACGAGGCAGGTTTTACGCAGGTGGCAGAGTACCGCTGGTGGCAGCGGGGCCTAGAGCATCGGCTGGGCGAGCGCGGCCGTGATGTCATCGCCGCAGCCGACGACGATGGACGGGATGCGCGCTAGCCGCAGCATGGTCTGTGAGTCACGGATATCTGGCCCGCCGCTGAAGCTGGCGGGGTCGAGCAGGATGCACACTGGGCGTATGCCGCGCCGTCCGATGATCTGGGCTTGGTTCACCCACGATTCCTCAACCGATGCGGTGATGATGACCAGCGACGTGCCGCGTGTGAAGTAAGGCGTTTCGAGCGACAGCATTTGCGCCAGGCTGTAGGGCGACAGGCTGCGGGCGACGGCCAGCGCCTGAAGAATACGCATCATCTGGCGGGTGCCGCGCTCGGGCTGATACACCTCGCGGTGCGGCACGTAGGCGGCGAAGCCGAGCGCGCGTTCGCGGTCGATGAAATGTCGCGCCAGCGACGACGCGATGACGACCGCATACTCCTCGCTTGATGGCGGCAGTTCGCGCCCGCGTGGGATGACCGGGCCATTGCCATTGACGCGCTTCAGACCAGCGCGCTCGACCAGCGCCGCCGCCGAAAAATCCACGAACAGCCATACATCGACCAGCGGATCGATCTCAAATTCCTTGACCATCAGCCGGTCACGGCGGGCAGTACTTGCCCAGTGAATGCGGTTAAATGAATCGCCCGCCACGTATTCACGCACGCCTGCTGCGCTGCTGGTGGTGGTTGCGGCGCGGCGGCGCTGAGCTTCTCCGCCCGACAGCATGCCGATGGGCAGCTCGAAACTGGTGACGGGCAGGGTGTCTGGATAGACGATGATGCGCGAACGGGCATCCAGCGTGCGCCGGGCTGAAAACAGGCCAAACGGGTCGCCGCCAATGACGGTTACGGGGCCTAGCTGGTACTCCCCGCGCACGCGGCAGATAGTCTTGGCCGTCCAGTTGTACTTGCCGTAGGGGCCGAGTGTGGGCACGACTTGGCCAACGCGATGACCGGGCAGGGTCGATTCGTCACGTACTTCCACCCACAGCTTGGGAAGCGGTGAGCGGTTGCGGATCGAGAACGATTCTTCGAGGCTGCGGCCCACTTGTGCGCGGCGTGTGCGTGTTTTGCGCCCAATCGCCAGCCAGCGCACCGATGTCCACGAATAGACCATCGCCAGAACGTACAATGCGCCAAGGATGATAGCGAGATTGAAGAAGAACGCCTTCCCCGTCGCCAGCCCCCCGATCAGCACACCGATCAGGAGCAGGTATAGAGTATTGCGTTGATTGGGCATAGTCTGGCCCCGGCGCGTCAGCGTGCTGATGCGCCAGGCACAGGCGTGCTGGCCAGCACATCGTGGACGATAGTGCGCGAGGAAATGTCCTTGATGCGGGCGGCAGGCCCGACAATGACACGGTGCGCCAGCGAAACCTCGGCCAGTGCTTTGACATCGTCCGGGATGACGTATTCGCGGCCGGCCATCGCAGCGCGCGCCTGCGCCGTGCGAAACAGCGCCAGTGAGCCACGCGGGCTGCTGCCCAGATAAACATCGGGGTGCTGGCGCGTGGCGGTAACGAGGTCAATAATGTAGCGCTTGACTTCATCAGCCACATACACTTCGCGCACCGCTTGCTGCGCGGCCGTCAGTTCCTGCACGCTCACGACCTGATACAGCGTGGTCAGCGGGTGCTGAAGCTGCTGTGACGTGAGTACGTTCATTTCATCGGCGGCGGAGGGATAGCCGAGCTGGATGCGCAGCAGAAAACGATCCAATTGGGCTTCGGGCAGCGGGAACGTGCCTTCGTACTCAATCGGATTCTGCGTCGCCAGAATCAGGAACGGCTCGGGGGTGGAGTAAGTGATGCCATCGACCGTCACCTGTCGTTCTTCCATCGCTTCGAGCATGGCCGCCTGCGTTTTCGGCGTGGCGCGATTGATCTCGTCGGCCAGGACGATCTGCGCCATGATCGGGCCGGCGCGGAATTCAAACTCGCGCGTTTTCTGGTTGAACAGCGAGACGCCGGTGACATCGGAAGGCAGCATATCGGGCGTGAACTGGATGCGACTGAAGGACGAGCCGATCGAGCGCGCCAAGGCTTTGGCCAGCATGGTCTTGCCGACGCCCGGAATGTCTTCGATCAGAATATGTCCCTGGCTGAGTAGTCCGAGGATCGTCAGCCGCACTTCGTTCCTCTTGCCTACGATGACTTGACCGACACTGACGGCAATGCGCTCGGCGACTTCCTGCACAACTTCGATGTTGCGGGGCCGGGTTGAACTGGCGGGGCGCACGCTGGATGGATAGCTCACGCTGGTACTCTCTAGGGGTCGTTCAACAATGAGCGATTAGTATAGCATAGGCGGTCGCTGCGCTTTTCCGGTCAGCGGGCAGGCGTTGACCAGCCGGAGTGTGGTTCCGTCGCCGGACGCCACTTGCCGCGAACCGCTGAGGCAGTATAATCCTGTATGTCCTCATGCCCCACCTCGGTGGGTAATTCAACCTGATTCCGCGCTTGCTGTGAGTGAGTGGCGGCTTGAGTTCTGGAGCGGAGTGATGGCAAAATCCCGGACTGAACTCATGGCAGATCGGCTGCGTGACTTGCAGGCGACGACGCCTGAGATCGAAGCGTCGGCAGTGGTGAGCGTCGACGGATTGACGATTGCTTCATCGATGCCAATCAGCATCGAGGAGGATCGCGTATCGGCCATGTCGGCCGCGATGTTGTCGCTGGGCGAGCGCATCGCCAGCGAACTTGGGCGCGGCTCGCTGGAGCAGGTTCACGTGAAGGGGGACGCCGGCTACGTCATCCTGATGAGCGTGGGCGAGGAAGCCGTGCTCACTACGCTGGTGCGTGAGGGCGCGAAGCTGGGTCTGATCTTCCTCGATATGCGCCGCACAGCCGATGATCTGAAGCGCCTCGTTTAGACGCTTGATTGATGGGCATTCTTGCGCGGTGGGGATCGCCCGGGCGGGGCTGATTCCCGCCGCGTGTTTTGAGTGGAGATAATTTCACATGGCAGATCCGAAGTACATCTTTCTAACAGGCGGCGTGGTCAGTTCGGTTGGCAAAGGCGTCACGGCCGGGGCCATCGGGCGCATTCTCAAGGCGCGCGGCTTGAAAGTGGCGATTCAGAAGCTCGATCCGTATCTAAACGTCGATCCCGGCACAATGAGCCCGTACCAGCACGGTGAGGTCTTTGTGACTGCCGACGGCGCAGAAACGGATCTCGACCTGGGCCATTATGAACGCTTCATCGACGAAAACCTCAGCCGCGCATGCAATGTGACGGCCGGTCAGGTGTACAGCCATGTGATCGAGAAAGAACGGCGCGGTGATTTTCTGGGCGGAACGATTCAGGTGATTCCGCACATCACCAACGAAATCCGCCGCCGGATTGCATTGGTGGGCAAGGAGAGCGGCGCGGACGTCATCATCGTCGAAGTGGGCGGCACAGTGGGCGACATTGAAGGCCTTCCGTTCTTTGAGGCGATTCGGCAGATGCGAATGGCCGTTGGGCGTGACGACGCGCTTTACGTGCATGTTACTTTCCTCCCTTATATTGGCGCGACCGGCGAACTGAAAACGAAACCGACGCAGCATAGCGTTAACGAACTACGCAGCATCGGAATTCAGCCCCAGGTGATCATCGCGCGCACCGACCATCCGGTGACCGACGACATCGTTGACAAGATCGCGCTGTTCTGCGACGTTGAAGCGCGGGCAATTATTCCGCTGGAGACGACCGACCTGATCTACAACGTGCCGCTGCTGCTCGAAAGTGCGGGGCTGGGTGACTATCTAGTTGAGGAGCTGCATCTCACGGCCCAAAAGCCCGACATGGATGGCTGGCGCAGGACCATTGAAACTATGCGTGCCGCCAAACAGGCCGAAGAGAGCATCTCTATCGCCGTCGTGGGCAAGTACGTCGAACTTCGCGACGCCTACATGAGCGTGAAAGAGGCACTATTCCACGCTGCCAGCGCTTGTCACCTCAAGCTAAACGTCCTCTGGGTGAACTCGGAGGATTTGGAGAAGGACAAGGGCTGGGACGTGTTGGCCGAGGCCGATGGCATCGTCGTGCCGGGCGGGTTCGGCTATCGCGGAATCGAGGGGAAAATCCTCGCGGGCCGGTTCGCGCGCGAGAACTTGGTGCCTTATCTCGGCCTGTGCTTGGGCATGCAAACCATGTGCATAGAATTTGCGCGTGATGTGGTGGGCCTCGAAGACTCCAACAGTAGCGAATTCGAGGTGACGAGTGACCATTACGTCATCGACATGATGGCCGATCAGCGCGGGATTACCGATCTCGGTGGTACGATGCGACTAGGCATCTATCCATGCAAGCTGATCGAGGGCAGCCATGCAGCGGCAGCCTATCAGGGCAAGACCGAGGTAAACGAACGCCATCGCCACCGCTACGAGTTCAACAACGAATACCGTGCGGCATTTGAAGCCCAAGGTATGCAGTTCAGCGGCATTAGCCCGGACAACAAACTGGTGGAGATCGCAGAGATAAAAGATCATCCATTTATGGTGGGAAGCCAGTTCCACCCTGAGTTTTTGAGCCGCCCGAATGCGCCGCACCCCCTCTTTCTGGGTCTGGTGCGCAGCGCGGCGGGATTCCGAAGCGCGCGCATGGCCGCGCAATCCGGCGCGGCTGGCACTGGCGCGCGCGCAGCACAGGAACAAACCACTACCCACGCTTAAAGGAGCAGTCGTCTCATGGAAATAAAGGATTTCTTGCAGGCAGCACCCAAGGCAGAACTGAATTTGCGTCTTGAAGGAGCGATGAATCCGGCAACGCTGCTGGTGATCGCCAATCAGAACGATATCCCCGTCACGATCAAGCACTTTGACGAGTTGATGCAGCAAATTGAGAAGCCCGAGTACAAGCGCGGCGACGATCTCGCGCGCATTGCCAGCACCTGGATCAACACACCATTGGAACTGGCCCGGATTGCCTATGACGCCGCAACGGCGCTGTGGAAAGTCAACGTCCGTTACGTCGAAATGGCCGTCAACCCTATGCTTTATGACAGCATGGGCCTGCGCTATGAGGACTTGTTCACGGCGCTGAACGACGGCCGCGACCGCGCACAGCGAGCATGGGGCATTCGCATCAACTGGATCATATCCATTCCGCGTGACGAACCGCGTCGCGCTGACGACGCCACGCGCTTTGCGTCGAGCGCAGCAGGCCGGCGCGCCAACGTGGTTGGCGTGGCACTGGTGGGCGCTGAGAACCTGCAACCAGTCGGTCAGTTCGAGCGCGCATTCAAGAGCGCGGAAAAGCACGAAACGCCGCGCGTGGTGCAGGCGGGGGCCATTGAAGGTGCAGACGGCGTGACCGAGGCGCTCGATGTACTGTCTCCAAATCGCGTAGTCGACGCATGGGGAGCGTGGTCATCGCCCGAGCTCGTGGTGCGCCTGGCCGAACAGAAGATCGGCATGGTGGCCAATGTATCGCGCGGGCTCAAGAGCGGCCAAATCGCGGCGGCCAGTGAATACCCGCTGCGCCAGTTGCTTGACGACAATGTGCTTGTCACTCTGAGCGTCGATGCGCCAAGCCTACTCGGCGAAACGCTAGCCGACTCCTATGTGAACGTGATCAAGCAAAGCGGGCTGGACATGGACGATGCGCGCGCACTACTGCTGAACGGCGTACGCATGAGCTTTCTGCCGGAAGAAGAGCGCCAGCAGATGGAAGCGGAGTTTGCGGCAGGGTTCGATGCGGTGGGTGCAGCCGAGTAGCGAACACCGTGACGGATGAACAGCGCGCAGGAGGCTGCCTCCTGCGCGCTTTGTTTTGGTTAACCGGCGGATGCGGGCGGGGCGCTTTCGCCCGCTTGCTGGCGGCGGAAATCGACGAAGCGATAGCCGATGCCGCGCTCGGTGAGGATGTAGTGTGGGTTCGACGGATCTTCTTCTATTTTCTCGCGCAGGTAGTTTACGTACAGTCTCACATAGTGCGCCTCGTCGCGGTACTCGTAACCCCAGACTTTCGCCAGCAGTTGATCGTGCGGTACCGTCCAGCCCGCGTTCTCAATCAGATGATAGAGCAGCAGGTATTCGGTTGGGCGCAGCTTGACACGCTCGTTATTGACGATGACCTCATGGCGGTTGAAGTCCACACTGAGCCGATCGTCAATCTTGAGAATGGCCTGGCCGGGAGACGCTGATGGCCGGTCGGCGCGGCGTAGCACCGCGCGGATGCGGCTGGATAGTTCACGCGGGCCAAATGGCTTGGATACGTAGTCGTCGGCGCCCAGTTCGAGGCCGTAGACGCGGTCGCTCTCATCTCCCTTGGCCGTGAGCATGATCACCGGAATGGTCGAGAACTCACGCAGCATACGCAAGGTTTCAAAGCCATCCAGTTCCGGCATCATCACGTCCATCAGCACAATGTCTGGGAGCTTGGTACGGATTTGTTCCAGCGCCTCAAGGCCGTTGTGTGCCTCCAGCACTTGATGGCCTTCAAGCTCCAGGTTCATGCGAATGAAGTTAATCATGCGTGGCTCGTCATCCACGACGAGGATGCGCTTTCCGTCACGTGAGGACGAGCGGGGTAGAGGTGTAGACATGGGTACGGCTTCCTAACGTCGATTTATGGGCCGTCAGTCATTGCGGAACGGCAGCGGGAATTCACTTTCGTGATCATCAGCGGGCAGCACTTCGATGTAATTGATGCGCCACCAAGGAAAGTACACGGTGGTTACGCCTTCTTCAATCCACTCAATCTCACGATCAGAGCGGTCGCGCGGATTCTTGCCCACAACCGCCGAGTTGGCGGTCGCCGGCATTTCCTCGACCTCGATTTTGACCGGTTCTGTATTCTGAATGTGTAGCAGAAGTGTGATCATAAGGCCGCTTTCGCCAATATGCGGTTAATCGGACTTAAAATAGACGTGCACGACCATCTTGCCAAAATGTATCTCGTCCCCATCGCGCAGCACACGCGGTTGCTCGGGCGTGAGGCGCTGGCCATTCAGATGCGTACCGTTGGCGCTGGCGAGATCAACGATGACGAGCGTCTCGTCGTCGCGTTGAATGGCTGCGTGAATGCGCGAAACGCCAAACTCCAGCGCCTTGTAGGGCGTGAGATCGACATCGGGCCTGCGTTCGCTCGACGCATCGGTACGGCCAATGACGACGCGGTTGTGCGGGCTGACGATCAGAGGTTCGGTGGCATCGCGCACGTGCAGGATGATGGCCGAATCGTGCTCAAAGCGGGCTGTTCCCCATGTTGAACGGAAGTTCAGGTTGTTATCATCAATATCCAGTTTCTTGGTGGGCAGCGTCGCCAAAGCGTCCGGCGCTCCAATGCGGCGACCGCATTCCTCGCAGTAGAACATACCCTCGCGGTTCGTGTGTGAGCAATACTGACAAGCATTCATGGCGCTAGCGATTCTCCTCCAGCGCGTTCATCATCAGCCCGCGCGTTTGATACTTCAAACTTTTGCGGCCGGCATCAGACAGGCTGTGTGTGTAGACCACTTGCTGCGCTTCGATTTGAGCCTGGGCCGCCAACTCCAGCTCTCCCATTTCCATCAGGCGGGTTGCCAGATTCTCCAGGCGGCGCGTAGCCGTGCGTACGTCGCCCTTATCGAGCGCTTCCTGAGCGCGTTCCTGCATGAGATAGAGCGTCAGTTTGGCAATCGCATCGAGAATGGCTGAGGGCGGATCTTCCTGAACCGGCTCGTCGGTGAACGTCAGCGACAGGTCTTCGACCGACTGCATGCGCTGGTTGCGGTTGGAGAGGATGTCGGCGGCTGACACAAAGCGAGCGACCGCGCGCGTGCCTGCTGGCTGAGACGGCGGCACCTCCAACTGGAGTAGCAGCGAAATGGGTCGCCCAACTTGCAGGCTGCCCAGCAGGATGATCCCGTCTTTGGCCGATACCGGCTGCGGATTCGGTGACAGGCGGAAGGCCGATTCAATTCGAATGTCGGGGTCGACGGCGGCTGTAAGCTGTACACGCTCGGCGAAGACGTTTGAGAGGCTACGCACGCGCTCATTCAGGAACTTGACGACTGCATTAGCGGATGTGATGTACGCGGTCGAGCCGCCCGTAGTGGACGACAACTCATCGAGGAAGTGGTCGTTCCATTCCTGACCGAGGCCCATCGCGCTGATCGACATGCCTTCTGCGGCCACCTCGCGCGCAAGGTTGATACATTGCTCCTCATCACCGTAGGTGTTGCCGTCGGTGAGGAGAATGACATGATTGACCAGCCTCGGGCCGAGGAAGGTTCGGTTTTGTTCAATGCCGAGTGAAAGCCCCTTGAAGATTTCGGTGCCGCCGCCTGGCAGGATCATGCTGGCGCGCGCCTTGAGTGCGGCCTTGTCGGCAACGGGGCCGGCAGGAATTACAACTTCAGCAAAGTCGTTGAACGACACAATCGACAGAATGTCGTTCGGGCCGAGTTTGTCGATGATCTGATGAGCGGCAATCTTGACCTTTTCGAGCCGGGTGCCGCTCATCGAGTTGCTGCGGTCGAGCACAAGCGTGAGGTTCAGGCGCGAGTTGCGGCTGACATCCGCTTCGGTGAGTGACGGATCGGGCAGAAGCTCGACTAGCGTGTAGAACACCTGGGGTTCGGGCATGATCAACGCAGTCGTACGACTGGACGTCGTGCGCATGATAAATCGCAGCCCGTCAGCATCATGCGCTTCCTGGTCGTACTTACGCCGCCGAACGGGATCGATCAGCAGTTCGTAGGCGACGCTGACATCCTGAAAATGCATCCCAGCACCCGGGCTGCTGGGATTGGCATCCGGGTGCAGTCGGCGCGCGATACGCCGATAGGCCGCTTTGACCTCTTCAGTTGAGGCGTCGCGGGGGACGCCGACCAATTCATAGGGATTGAAATCCATCAACACCCCTCAAAAGTGTGCATGGAGATCGCGTTAGCCGGGAAGCTGAAGCATGATGACCGTAATATTGTCCGGCCCGCCCGCTTCATTGGCCAGCGCGATCAGGCGGGTGCAGGCGTCTGACGGGGAATCCGACGAATTGACCGCCTGCAGAATGCTGGCGTCGCTCACCTGGTTCCAGAGGCCGTCGCTGCAAATGAGGATGCGTGCGTTTGGCGACAACCGGCGCATTAGGGTATCCACTTCCAGTGTATCGCTTTGACCCAGTGCCCGATACAAAAGATTCTTCTGCGGGTGCTCATTGGCTTCTTCGGGCGTAAGCTGGTCAAGCTCGATCAGGCGCTGAACCCACGAATGATCACGGGTGACACGCTCAATCTTTCCCCGGTTGATCATATACACGCGGCTGTCTCCCACATGTCCGATGTAGGCGAGATCGCCAATCAGGATGGCGGCGGATACGGTGGTGCCGCCATCCTCAAGATCATGGGTCACTGCATCGTTGGCGCGCTGGATGGCGGTTGTGATGACCTCGGCGACCGGCGCATCGCGCTCCTCGTGGTATAAGAGCGGGAGATAGATATCGCGCAGAATGTAATTGGCGACGGTACGAACAGCGATAGCTGAGGCGCGTTCGCCTTCGGCGTGGCCGCCCATGCCATCGGCCACTACAAACAGGCCGAAATCGGGGATGCTCTCGGCGCTGCGGCCCGTGGCAAAGAACGAATAGACGGCATCTTCGTTATTGGTACGAACGCGGCCCATATCAGTAGACTGGCCGAAAATAGCATGGCCGCTGCCGCTCACTTCAATCACCACCTCCTGCGGAAGCGGGCGAGTGACTCCGTCGAGGGCCATATCCGAGTCAATCATCGGCTGGTGCTGATCGCTCAGATCGATCATGCGGGTCTTTTCGGGCACCGCGGTGGGTGGCTCAAGCGGTGCTGTATCTGGAACCACTTCGGCAGACAGATCTTCGGTGGGGGCCGAGACGTCACCGGATTCCGGAGTTTCGGCTGGCGCGAGTTCATCCTTTACCGCGTTCGTTTCGTCAGCTGTGGAGGATTCCATGGGCTGCGGCGTTTCGTCTGGCACCGTCGATTCCGCCACCACGGGCGCTTTGGGGGCGCTCGCTTGCTCGGCAGCGGCATTCGACGCGGAGGACTTTTCAGGTGTGGGAGCCACAGTATTCTCCTCGGCCTTTCCAGGTTCCGGAGCTTCCCCGGTGGGCGTCCCCATAATGCGGCGCAGGAAGTTCATAGTTTGTCTCCAGGTTTGCGCAGCAGACTACGTTTTTCACTGCACCAGTGGAAGTGCATACAACGTGCGATCCATCGATCCGACCAGAATGTAATTGCCCGCAATGAGCGGCGCGCCGGTCACCGGGCCATCCGTCTGATAACGCCAGCGCTCTTTGCCTAATTGAGCGTCGATACAGTACAGTTGGCTGTCGGTACTGCCAGCCAGCACGAAATCCTTGTACACCAACGGCGCTGCCACAATCGGCTTGGACGTTGTGAATTTCCAGCGTTCGCGCGCCGTTTCCGTCTGAAGGCAGTAGACGGTTGCGTCGGAGGAGCCAAAGTAGATCATGCCGCCCTGCAGCGCCGCCGACGCGATAATCGGCCCGCTGGTACGATAACGCCAGAGTACGAAACCGTTTCCAGCGTCGAGGGCGTACATAAAGCCGTCCTGCGAGCCAATATAGCAAATGCCTTCGTTGTCCAGCACCGGGCTGGCGATAATCGAGCGCTTGGTGCGGTACGACCATTTACGCTGCCCAGACAGGCTGAGACACACAACCTCGCCAGTGTCGCCGGCGATGATGACAGAATCGCTGGCGACGAATGGGCGTGATCGAATTGGCCCGCCCATGTCATACGACCACAGTGGGCGGCCGCTGGCGAGGCTGAGCGCATAGAACTTGCCGTCGTCGCTGCCGATGAAGACGTGATCGTGTGCGACGCGGGGCGATGCGCGCACTTTGCCCTTGGTTTCGTACGACCAAATCGAGCGCCCGCTGCGCGCATCGACCGAATAGACCGAGTTGTCTTCCGAGCCGAAAACGACATAGCGGCCCGAGTCATCAATCGACGGCGTCGAGGCAATTCCGCCTTTGGTCGGGAACTTCCATGCCAATTCGCCCGAGTCCAGTTTGATGGCCCAAACATTGGTATCATATGAGCCTACAAAGACTGTGTCCTTGTGAGCGGTGGGGCCAGCGCGAATTTCGTCCTCGGCCTTGAACTTCCAGCGTGGCTGAATGCCGGTTGCAGGCGTGTCCTCGAACATGCCGGTTTCGCCGGGATCGCCGGAAACAGCCACTGCGTCGATGAGCGTGCGGCCGCGCAGCCGGTCGAGATCGTTCTTCATCTCAGAGCAAGTGGCATAGCGGTCGCTGGGATTGTAGGCGAGCGCCTTTTCCACAATTGTGATCAGGCCCTGCGGCACTTTGGCGTTGTAGTTTGCAATCGGGCGTTCGTGGAACGTGAACGGCGCATCGAGGCGCGGGTCTTTGCGCGTGAGCAGATGGTGCAGAGTTGCTCCGAGGCTGTAAATATCGCTTCGTGGCGACACATCGCCTTTGTACTGCTCAGGCGCGGAGTAGCCTTCGGTCCCAATCATGGTGTGGCGAACGATGCCAGTTGCGCCCATGCTGGCGAGCGCCTTGGCGATGCCGAAGTCAATCAGCCGAACGCGGCCGAGGCTGTCGACCATCACGTTCGATGGCTTCATGTCGCGGAAAACGATCGAATCTGGGCGCTGGTTGTGCAGGTAGTCGAGCACGTCGCACAGGTCAATCGCCCATTCCACGATTTTGTCGTTGGGGAGTTCCTTGGTTTTCTGCATCAACAACTCAAGGTCGCTGCCGTTGATGTATTCCATGACCAGATAGGCGCGGTCATTCTCATCGAAGAAGTCAAAAATCTTGGGAATTGCCGGATGATTGAGCGTCGCCAGGATATTGGCTTCCCGGCGAAACGTCTTGATCATCGTGGCCTTGAGGGCCGGATCGGCAGCGCCTGACAGCATTTCCTTTACCGCGACCAGCTTCTTGACTTCCTCGAAGTTGAGGTCGCGTGCCTGATATACTGTGCCCATGCCGCCGGAGCCGAGGACGCCGAGGATGCGGTAACGGGAGTGAAGAACGTCGTCTGCCTTGAGCGTTGAAGTGACAGACACACGCGAATCATTGGTCGTGAACTTGGCGGTCTCGGGCATAATCGAAGTAAGCGTGCCCCGTTAGAGAACATTCCGGCGGCCAAAACAGACAATCACCACACGCCTCGGCGTAGAATAGGACCCGCCGAACGCTGAGAGAACGAGATTATTGTAACATGCAAACTGTATCTGCTCCGTTGTCGCTTTATCTTCACATTCCATTCTGCGCGACCAAGTGTTCGTACTGCGCTTTTAATACCTATGTACACATGGATGACATTATTCCGGCGTTCGTAGACTCGCTGTGCCACGAAATCGAGCTGGTCGGTGCGGCTTCGGGAAGGGCGCGGTCGCACACGGTGTTTTTTGGGGGCGGCACGCCCAGCCTGCTCCTGCCCGATCAGATCGAGCGCATTCTCGATGCAATCGACCGCGGCTTTGCGCTGGAACTGGACGCGGAGATTACGCTCGAAGCAAATCCGAATGACCTGACCCTGCCGTACCTGAAGATGCTGCGCGCGGCAGGGCTGAACCGTCTAAGTATTGGCATGCAGAGCGCTTCGGCAGATGATCTGCGCCTGTTCGAACGGCGGCATGATGCGCAATCGGTGATTGATTCTGTGCGCGATGCGCGGACAGCGGGATTTGAGAACGTGAGCCTCGATCTGATATACGGCGCACCCGATCAATCGCTGGAACGCTGGCAGCACAGCCTGGAAGCGGCAGTGAAGCTCGCACCGGAACATCTGTCGTTGTATGCACTGTCTCTGGAAGCAGGTACGCCGATGCGGGCGGCGGTTGAGACCGGGCACCTGGCCGTGCCTGATGACGATCTCGCGGCGGATATGTATGAGATGGCAAGCGACGTACTGGCCGGAAACGGCTTCGAGCAGTACGAAATCAGCAACTGGGCTCAGCCGGGACGGCAGAGCCGCCACAATCTTCAATACTGGTTGAATGCGCCCTATCTTGGCTTTGGGCCGGGGGCGCATGGTTTCGCTGGTGGCGTGCGCTATTCGGTGGTGCTGTCGCCACAGCGCTACATCAAGGCGCTGTCTGATTTTGCGACCAGCGATGCGCCGTATCCGCTCAGCCCGGCCGTGGCTGAATGGACCCAGGTGGAGCGCGAGCAGGAGATTTCAGAAACGCTGATAATGGGGATGCGGCTGATCGGGCGCGGCATTGACCGGCGCGAGTTCAGCGAGCGTTTTGGGCAGGACTTGCTCGACATCCACGGGACGGCGATCCGGCGTTATGCCGAAGCGGGACTGCTGGATGTGAGCGACGAGCGTGTGATGTTCACCGAGCGAGGCCGGCTGCTGAGCAACATGGTGTTGCGAGAGTTCGTTTAGGCGTTGCGCCCCAGCAGCATTTCCAGTAGCCCGGCCAGGCCTTCAGCGGCAGGACCCGTTGGCTCAGCCGCCTTAAGCGCCCCCAACGCGCGTTGGTGATAGTCTGCTTCAAGCGACGCCGCGTAATCGCGTCGCGCCTGCGTTATCGAGAATTGCGACCGCCTCTGCAACCTCGGCATCGCCGAATTGTACGCGGGCATACAGATCGCGCAGCTCCGGGCTGTGCTCAAGGCCGAAGAGCGTGGGCAGCGACTTCTTGCGGGCGAGAATATCGGTCGCGGCCGACTTGCCGGTGACATCGGGATCGCCCCATATGCCAAGAATGTCGTCACGAATTTGGAAGGCGAGGCCGAGATTCAAGCCAAAAAGCCGGTAGTGATCGGCCACCGCTCGATTGCCGCTGCCAATAAGCCCGCCAAGCTGGGCCGAGGCCGCCAGCAGCGCGGCCGACTTGCCCTCGATCATCGCCACATATTCAGATGTGGATACCGTATTCTGGGTTTCGAAGCGCATGTCCAGATGCTGACCCCGCGTGAGGTTCAAGTTCATCTCATTGAAGATCGCCCACGCTTCGATAGTGACTTCTGGTGATGTGGACTGCGACAAGCCCGCCAGCGCTGTGTAGGCCAGCGCAAACATGGCGTCACCGGCGTTGATGGCATTGGCGATGCCCCACTGCTTCCAGGCGGTTGGCCGGCCGTGACGCAGTGGGCTAGCATCTTCAATATCGTCGTGAATCAGCGAGAAGTTGTGCAGCAATTCCACAGCGGCAGCGGCGGGCAGCGCCGCGCGCCAGTAACCTCCGGCGGCCTCGGCGCACAGCAGCAGCAGCAGCGGGCGCACGCGCTTGCCGCCGGTCTGTTCGAGTGGCGTGCCCTCGGCCGTCACCCATCCAAGCGGATACTCCAGCAGCAAATGAAAGCCGGGTGCCTCTGGCGCAGCAGTGACCAATTGGCGCAGCAGCGCATCGAGCGCGGGAAGGTAGCGGGCGGCAAACTGCTGCATGTTAGGCTTTGACCTCAATCAGGGGGGTGTGCTGCAGGGCGCTGATGTCTCGTGCGCCACTGCACAGCATCGCCACGCGAATCTGGGCACTGGTTTCGGCAATCAATTCAGTCACCGCTTCCACCGATTCGTCAGCGGCTTTGAGGAACGGGCCAGCCATGCCGCCGATCAGTGCGCCTAGCGCAATGCACTTGGCCACGTCGATGCCGTCGCGTAGGCCACCGCTGGCCATGATGGGCAAGCCGGGTGCGCCGGCTCTGGCATAGCGCACGGCATCGGCCGTAGGGATGCCCCAGTCGGCAAAAGCGCGGGCGACGCGCGCGTGAAACTGCGACGGTGCGCGATGGTACTCTACTTCGCTCCAGGACGTACCGCCCGAGCCGGCTACGTCGATGGCGGCAACACCTGCGTTCGCCAGATCGCGAACGTTCTGCACTGAGAAGCCCCAGCCAACTTCCTTGGCGATTACTGGCACATCGAGCTGGCGCACGACTTGCTCGATCCTGCCGAGCAAACCGGCAAAGTTGGTGTCGCCTTCGGGCTGCACGGCTTCCTGTAGCACGTTGAAGTGCAGAATGAGGGCATCGGCCTCGATCATCTCAACAACCTGCCGGCACTCTTCGACGCCATATCCGTAGTTGAATTGCACCGCGCCTAGGTTAGCGAACAGCAGAATATCGGGCGCGACGCTGCGCACGCGGTAGGTGTCGGCCAAATCAGTGTTCTTGATGGCCGCCCGCTGCGAACCAACGCCAAGCGCAATCCCGGCTTCCTGGGCCGCCTCGGCAAGGCGCAGATTGAGGCGCTGGGCCATGGGCGTGCCGCCGGTCATAGACGAGATCAGCAGCGGCGATTGCAGGGTCTTGCCGAACAGTTCCACGCGCGCATCCACTTCGGCCAGGTCGAGTTCTGGCAGCGCCTGATGCATGAACCGGTACCGCTCCAGCCCGGTGGTCAGGCGCGGAAACTGCACATCTTTCTCAAGATTGATGCGAATGTGATCGACCTTGCGCTCCTCAATTGAGGGCTGGGGCGTGACTTCTGTCATGGACGGGTGTTCCTACTCTCGGTGGCCGCTTATGCTAACCGATGGCGTTCTTGCCTGTCAACCTGAGCGGGGGGCTGGCAGGGGGCAGGAATACCGCTATAATGAGCGCCCAGTGCTTGAAAACGTAATCTCCGTGCGATGTGGGAGGAAATCTCAATGGCTTCGACTGAAGAACGTGTTCGCAATATCGTGGTGGACCTGCTCGGCGTCGAGCCGGATCGCGTAGTTCCCTCGGCTCGTTTCCGCGAGGACCTGGATGCAGACTCGCTTGATCTGGTCGAACTGATCATGGCCTTCGAAGAAGAGTTCGGGGGCGAAATCAGTGACGAAGACGCGCAGAAGATCACGACAGTGGGAGAAGCGGTGAACTACATCGACTCTCACATGAGCGACGGCTAGCGGCAATCCCCGCCTATTGAATCACGGAAAGCGGCGCACCAAAGCGCCGCTTTTTGATTCCGGCTTCGATGGCGGGCAGGGCAGTAGTCAGCCCCAGCGCGGCGCAGTAAAGTATCAGCCCGGGGCCTGCCAACGCCGGCAAGCCAAGTGCGTGCATGGCATCCAACCCGCTCGACGCCCCGAGCAGCACCGCAGCCAGGCCCGCGATCGAGGTCAATGAGGCGGCAGCCAGCGCGTGCTTGCGCGGCACAGCT
The DNA here is from genome assembly GCA_963841085.1 of uncultured Chloroflexia bacterium. GTDB lineage: Bacteria > Chloroflexota > Anaerolineae > Aggregatilineales > Phototrophicaceae > Flexifilum. Next base: position 27,110 of record CAWJBF010000008.1, read on the forward strand.
ATCAGTGCCAGCAGGCCGAGGACAAGTGTCAGCCCTGCCAGAAGCGCCTGCTGTTGGTAATTGGGGTTGCTGAAATTGGACAGAATCTCGAATGGCGGCAGCTGCGCGGCTGCCAGAACCACGACCAGCAGCGCCGCCAGCGGGCGCGTGGAACGATTCGCCGCCAGTGCAAACAGCACCGCGACCACCAGCAGCGGCGTACGCAGCAGAAATGTGGTCAGCAGTGACGGCGTTTGGTTCTGAATGGTCGGATTCAGGCTCGTCCATTCGGCGAGATCAACCGGATTCAGGCTCAATCCAGCGCCCGGATTGACCACCCACGGCAGCGCACAGGCCAGCAGCGCGGCCGCGCCCAACCACCACAGCCAGCGCCTCATCAGCGGCCGCCGTTGGAGAGCGTGTCGAGCCCGGCGCGAATCTGGTCGTCCTCGCTGGCCTGACTGTGGAAGTAATCAACCATGTAGTCGCTGCGGCGCTGGCGCAGGGCCAGTGGTGCCACCGCGCGGATGTCGGCAATGGTCGCCAGATTGCGCCCGTCAGCGGCGGCGTGGGCGCGTGCAGCCTCAAACATAGCGTATTCAGCGCGATGCGAGTCGATATCCAGCGCCTGCACCAGCGCAATGCCGACCGAAACGGCCTCGTCGCTGAGTTTGGTCTCGGCCAGCAGATCGCGCGCGGCCATGATCTCCTCGCGTGTATCGGCCGTCGCCAGTTCCCATTCGCGGGTGAAGACCGACGGGTTGTGGCGGTAGGCATGGACACGTGAATAGACCTCGATACGCTCGTCTGGCGCGGTTAGGCCGCGCACGTTCACGCGCAGTCCAAAGCGATCCAATATCTGCGGGCGCAAGCGTCCCTCTTCCGGGTTCATAGAGCCGATCAGCACGAAACGCGACCGGAATACGCCCGTCATCGGCCCCCGGCGCACCACATATGATCCTGCGGCGGCGGCGTCGAGGATGGCATCGGCAATTTCATCAGGCAGCAGATTGACCTCGTCGATGTAGAGCAGGTTGTTGTCCGCCCGCGCCAGAATGCCACGTTCAAGCCTGATCTTGTTCTGCTGTACGGCGATCCGTTCGTTGACGCCGCCCACGACATCATCCAGCCGCGCGTTGAGCGGCAGTTCGACCAAGCGCACCGGCTCGTAATGCGAAATGGCTTCGCCGCGCTGCTGCTTCTCATAGCAGTCAGGGAAGAGCACAGCTGCGTCGGGGCGGTGCAAATCCTGCGGCAGCACGCCTTCTTCGCAATCGCTGACTTCGATATAGGGCAGGATGTGCGCGAGACTGCGCACGGAGGTCGTCTTGCCGGTGCCACGCGGCCCGATGAGTAGTACGCCGCCGATGCCCGGGTTGATGACCGCCAGCAGCAGGGCAATGCGCATTTCGTACTGGCCTACCAGCGCCATGAATGGGTAGGGCGGCGCGTCGGACAGACCCATGTCGGGCGCAGGCTCGGCCAGCACGCGCCGTGCGCCGGCTTCGCTGAGGATACGCAGCAGCGCCGAGTCTGGCGGGTTAAACTCGGCCAACGGGGGACTGTCGTTCATGGCGTACGCCGTGCCGCGTCGTCGCGCTGGCGTTTGCGGAACGCCTGCCGTTCGCGCGCTGCATCGCCCTCGGCACGCTCCTCGTCGTTTTCGAAGACCAGTTCGGGCGCGGGGGTCGGCTGGCCGTCCTCACCAAGGGCCACGTAGACTAGGTAGGCCGTATTGGTGGTCTGAAACGTGCCGCTCATCGGGTGCTCGGCCACGACTTCAACGTGTACTTCCATCGACGACCGGCCGACATAGGTCAATCTGGCATGACAATGCACCAGATCGCCGATGCGAATCGGCTGCATGAACGTCATCGAATCGACGGCAACGGTGACGACGGCATTGTTGGCGTGGCGCATGGCGACGAGCGCGCCCGCTTCATCCACCAACTTCATGATCACACCCCCGTGCACGTTGCCGAGGATGTTGGCGTCCTGCGGCCCCATCAGGTGGCTGAGCGTGAAGCGGGACTGAGCCGCCGTCTTTGCAGGGCGCGGAGTATCGGTCATTTACTCGGAATCCGGTGTGAGATCGGAAATGCGTTTGAAGATTTCCGGGTCCTCTTCCAGCACGTCGATCTTGTCGAAACCCAGCTCGGCGTTCTGGGGTGGCAGGGGAGCGCGTGCCGGAAAACGATCGGGCTTGGGCATACGCGGCGGCAGTTCCTTCAGAAGCGGCTGCTTGGCTGCGCTGCGCTTGCGCACGATGCGGCCATCAGGAAACAGATTGCCGATCCATTCGCCGGATGCAGTGAACACTTCGTGCTGTTCGCCGCGATAGAAACCGATGTATTCGCCACGGGTATCAAAGATTCCGCTGTCCCAGGCGATGGCCAGCCAGTCGCCATAAGTGTCGAAAATGAAGAACGGTTTGTTCGGTGGAATGGTGAAGCGGCGCATAGACATAATGTGACCTCGGCAGTGCCTGAATGAGTACGCAGACTCATTATAACGCCGGCGGTGGTGTGAAAAGCATAAGCGCGTAGACATCCCGAAGCTGCTGCGCCGAACGCCGCTCTGGTCATGGGCCGCTGCTTAATTAATGGCAAGCGGAGGTTGTGGAGGGTTAACTGACGTCGCCGTAAGTCCAGTAGCGGTTGGCGAGGAAGTTCCAGACCAGGACGACCACAACACCGATCAGCCATGCGACCATCGTGCCCAGTTTGGCTTCCGCCGAGGCCGATGGCACGTAGCCGGGGCGCAGAAGTTGAACTTCCGGCAGGATGACTGGCATAAAGACCGCGCCAAGCCACTTATACGACAGGCTGATCCACATTGTGCGGCCTAGCCAGCCGATCACGCTGATGATTGTGAACTGCGCCAACTGCTTGCGCACAGACCGTGACCGCGAGTCGGGATACGTCCACACGCGGTTCCAGTAGAAATTACTGCACACGGCCAGGAAGAAAGCAATAGAACTGGCGAGAGCGACTTTGAGGCCGCTGTTCGGCTCGACCGGGGCGAGGAAAGTGGCTTGCAGCACGAACAGCGTTCCCGCGTCAATCATCGCGCCGAGGAAGCCCACCAGCGCGAACTTGATGAACCGTTCCGCTTCGCGCGAACGCGATCCAAAGCGATTGGCGAGGGCAGTGACGCCCGTGTCAATGGGGTTGCGGGTGAAGACACGCCGGATTTTGACGGTGTCGCTGGGCGTCATGAATGCCTCGATGTGCGTGTCTTGTGCCACGCTTGATTATATAACACGGCCAACAGACCCAGCATAGCGCCAATATGGATGAATAGGTTATTGACGAACAGATTGTCGGTGAGGCTGTGCACAGCCAGATAGGCCCATGCGCCCAACAGGCCCGCGGCGATCACATGCGCCTGGGGATCGCGATGCGCACGCGTGCGCCACGTGAACCACAGCACCAGCACCCATATTGCCGCAAACAAAGAGGCGCCAATAATGCCAGTCTCTGCTAACACATTCAAGTAGTAATTGTGTGCATGCCCCAGCGGAAAGCGCCACGCAATCAGGCGGTATTCCGGATAGGCGGCCTCGTAATTGCCAAAGCCGACGCCCAGCCAAGGATTAGCCGTCGCCATGTTAACGGCGGCCTGCCAGTGCGCCAGCCGTTCGACCAGCGCGTAGTTCTCGCCCGTAATCGCCACCCCGCGCACATCCGTCACGGACAGCGTTTCGGAGAACGCGCTGGTGACGCGGTCGGCAATCGATGACGGAAGCACGCCCAGCGCGGCCAGGCCGCCCGCGCCAGCCGCCAGCAGGCCCACCAGCAGGGCACCTACCCACCATCTGCGAGGGAGGGCAAACACGAGCGCGACAGCGGCCGCAGCAGCCCCCAGCCACGCGCCCCGGCTCCACGACATGAGCACGCCAGCGGCCAACAATCCTGCACAGGCCAGGTAGTAGGCTGCAAGCCCCAGAGCCCACACTTCGCGGCGTGACGCGCCAATCTTGCGCAGCCAGCGCCAGCCGAAGCCGAGCGCGGCTGCCAGGGCCAGTGGCAGCATCAGCCCCATGAAGCCGCCAAACGGGTTGGGCTGACCAAACGTGCCGAATGCGCGGTAGAAACGGTTGTCGATGAGCAGGTGCAGCGCGCCGCTTCCGCCGAAATACTCGTAGACGCCGATGATGGCATTGGCGGCGGCGGCCGTGACCAGCGCAAACAGCAGCCACTGCCACGCCCGAGCACGCACAACATCGAGGCAGATCACGATGATGACCGCCATCTGCGCCCACTTCAGCCACTCATCCAGCCATGCGTCCATCGACACGGCGGCAAAGCTGGAAAGCCCCGCGGCGATTAGGAACGGCAGCAAAGCGAACAGTACAGGTGATACGGGAAGCGGCAGAAGCCGGCGTTGGCGCGTCAACCGCAGCAGCAGCCACGATGCCACCACGACGGCAAAGCCCAGTTGGCCGAAATCGAGCGGCATCTGGCCGGGCGCTTCGGTGGCGACGAGGGTGCGCAGCGGCGCGAGCACCACCAGCGCCCCAAGCGGAGCCAGCGGGGTGATGAAGGGTGTAAGCGCCAATGCAGCCAGCGCCAACAGCGCCAGCCCGATTTGAAACGGCAGCAGCGCCAGCAGTAGGCCAGCGGCCGCGCCAATGCCCAGCCAGCCGAGCGTGCTCAGGCGAAATGGCGCGCTGGTATACGTTCTAACCGGATTGGCTGCGCTCAAACCACCTCACGGAAATAAGCAATCGTATGTTCCAGGCCCTCACGCAGCGGCACGAGAGGCTCCCATCCCAGCACGGTACGTGCGCGGGTTGAATCGGGGCGGCGCGTTTGCGGGTCGCCCGCGATGCGCTCGTCGCGCTGAAACGTGATGCCGGCAGTATTCCCCGTCATCTCGTTGACCAGGCGCGCAAATTCGGCCACCGACAGCTCATCCTGCGTGCCAATGTTGACCGGATCGTGGAAATCAGACATGAGTAGGCGGTAGACGCCCTCGACCAGATCGCTCACGTACTGGAAGCTGCGCGTTTGTGCGCCGTCACCGTACACAGTCAGCGCCTCTCCGCGTAAGGCCTGACCGATGAAGTTGGGCACGACGCGGCCATCATCCAGGCGCATGCGTGGGCCGTAGGTGTTGAAGATGCGAATGATCCTGGTATCGACGTTGTGGAAGCGGTGATAGGCCATCGTCATGGCTTCGGCAAAGCGCTTGGCCTCGTCGTAGACGCCACGCGGGCCGACGGCATCAACGTTGCCGTTGTAGTCCTCGCGCTGGGGGTGCTGCAGCGGGTCGCCATATACTTCCGACGTCGACGCGATTAGGAAGCGCGCGCCCTTGGCGCGGGCGAGGCCGAGCGTATTGTGCGTGCCGAGCGCGCCGACCTTCAGCGTTTGGATCGGCAGCTTGAGGTAGTCAATCGGGCTGGCGGGCGAGGCAAAATGCAGCACCGCATCCAGCGGTTCGGCGATATAGATGTACTGTGTCACGTCATGATGAATGAAGTGGAAATCCGGGCGGCCAGCTAGATGCGCGATATTTCGGGTGTTGCCGGTGAGCAGGTTGTCCATGCCGATGACGCTGTGCCCCTCGGCCAGAAAGCGGTCGCACAGGTGGGAACCGAGAAAGCCAGCCGCGCCAGTGATCAGGAGTCGCACAGAGTCATCTCCGGGGTGTGATGAGGACTAATCAGGCGAAAGTGTATCACAGGGGTTTGGCGCGCGCCTATTGGACAGGCGAGTTGTCGGCGGGCGGGCGCAGAGCGGGCAAGCTAGCCGGAACCGCGAGTAGAAGCATGAAAATGAGGGCCAGATCGTTGACAAAGACACTGTTATCGACCAAGCCATGCGCGACCAAGCCGAGCATGCTGCCCATCGCGCCGATGATGAGTGCGCGTATGATCAGCGAGTTCTGGCTGCCCAGCCACACATGCAGCGCGCGCCACCAAAACGCGAACTGAATCACAATCAGCAGCGCCGCGCCCAGCAGCCCCAGGCGCAGCCAGAAATCAAGCAGAATGTTGTGCGGGTGCGACAGATTGGGCTCTTGCCAGGCATCGGGCGCGATGTACTGGCCGCGATAGGCGTACAGAAACTGATCCAGCCCGATACCACTGATGGGGTGGTCTCTCAGCATCTGCGCGGCGCTTTGCCATACGCGCACACGGAAAAATGACGTGCCACCGCTCAGGTTCGCCAGGCGCGAGAAGCGTTCGGTCTGAAGCGCAACCAGCAACGCGCCGCCTAACAGCACGGCCAGCCCGCCGAGAACGACGACTGCGCGGCGGCCGTATTGCAGCAGCAGCACCAGCGCCAGCGACAGCGGCACGCCAAGAAATAAGGCTCCGGCGCTGAAGGTGAGCGCCAGCGCGGCGCTGATGACGACTGCCGCCAGTGCGCCGAACCAGCGGCGGCGCGCGTCGAAGCGGACGAACAGCATGACAACGGCGAATGGCAGCGCGCGTTCCAGGAACAGCGCTGCGTTGTTAGGCGACCCGTAGACGCCAGCCAAACGGCCCGTGCCGCCTTCCGCGATCACAACTGACTGACCGAAGGCGTACTGCGCCAGTCCGACTGCGGCCACGACGACGGCCGCGAAAATCAGCGCATCGACGACACTGAGCAGCACCCGTTCGCGCCCGGCTGTGCGGCGCAGGATCATATAGAAGAGGGCAGGCTCGATGAACAAAACGCGCAGTTCGGTGATGGCCGGGCCGCGCTGTGCTGACACGAACAGCGCGGCGGCTCCCAGCGCCAAATAAGCGGCGACGCACCAATCCAGTACAGTCATCCTGCGCAGCGCCCCGATTATGCCTTCGCCTGAAAAATCACTTGAGCGCGACTGCCGATTACGCGCCCATTCGGCAAATTGCCGCAGCAGCCACGCGCTCGCCAGCAGCAGCAGTAGCAGCTCCGCCATCGGGAAGGCAAAGCGATACAACTCGACGGGGAATAGATAGAAGGGCGTGAAAAAGACCACAAGCATCAGCCCGAGGTCGGGGCGGTGGTAGAAAATGATGAACAGCACCAGCCCGGCGGCCACGGCCACGATCAGCGGCGGTGACAGATACAGCAGTAAGGCTGCGCCAGCCGTGAGGCCAAGCGCGATAGGCTCACGGCGCAGCACTTCGGGCAGCACGCCGCCGAAACTGAGCAACATGCCCAGCAGCAGCGCAAACGCAGCGGCGGCGCTCAGCACAAGCTGGCCTGCAGCCCCGAGCATGCTCCAGAAACGCGATGCGGCGCTGCCCAGTATGCTCCAGTCGAGGCGCGCTGCGCTTACGACGACTGCAACGATAGCGACCAACACAGCGACAGACGGCAACGGCCAGTTGGTTACGATACGGCGCGGCCAGATCGCCCGAACTTACAGCATATCCGGCCAGCGCCCAGCGGTCCCAGCCGCGATCCGCGATCAGGCGCAGTTCGTGCGGCGCATCAGCAAGCCCCGTCGCCAGCGTGGTGAGCCCAATTTCGGGCTGGAGCGTGTCACTGGTGAGGATGAGATAGGCGTTGCCATCGGCTGCGGTGGGCAGTGCGTTGGCGGGTTCCCCATCGACTTCCGCAAACAAATAGGCGACGAAATCATCCTGGCGCAGCTTCAGTGCGATATCGCTGCCTGCAAAATGCAGCACGGCTTGGCTATCCTGAAGCGAACCGATGTCCGCTCCGAGCGGCCCGAAGCGCCATGCGCCGCTGTATTCTGCAAACGGGTTGGCGGGGTCGTATAGCCCGTTTGTGGCCAGTGTTTGGGGCGGGCGCGCCGCCAGCGCATCGTATAGCTGCGTAGGGGCGCCGTCCTGGCCAATCACGGTAAAGCCCCACTGTGGGTCGTTTGGCTCAGCGTTCGGTTGCCATGTATGCAGCGCCATCCCGCCGAGCCACGGCCACTCACGTTCGGCGCGATCCAGTGCCTCGACCGTGTACGCAGACTGTTGCTCGGCGGTGACCGCGCCCCAGATCGACGGCTCACCAGCCCAATCTTCAGGCAGGCTGTTCCAGCCCCAGCCGCTGGCCCATAAGGGTATGTCGCCCAAATCGTGACTGAGCAGGACTTCACGCAGCAGGATCAGGCGCGAAAAGTTAAGAACGTCTGGCGAAACAGTGCGATCAGTTGGCGGCAGGTCAAAGCCGAATGGCTTGCCGGCAGCGGCGTCCATGGTGTCCCCGCCACCGAGCGTCAGCAGCGAGTCCAGATAGATCACATCGCTCAGATTGCGCGGGCCGGTTTCGGTGGTCGGCGCGAGGCCGGCCGCAATCACGCTGGCGCGCGCGTCCGCGCTGTGGATGGCATCGTAGGCGGCAGCCAGCAGCGCGAGATAGCTGGCAGGACGTGGTTCCAGCCCGCCCCAGCCGGACTCTAAATTCGGCTCATCCCATATCTGATAGTGATCAATGAATGTGCCATAGCGTTCGGCAAATGCAGCGGCGAAGCGCGCAAACGCGGCAGGATCGGCGGGTGGCGCGGACTGGGAAAGCGTGGCGTTCGGGTCGGCAGCCCAGGCTGGCGCGCCATCGAGCACAGCCACGACGCGCAACTGAGTATCATTGGCGAAAGGCGCGAAAACTCGATCCCACTCGCTCCAGTCCATGCGGCCCGGCTCGGCCTCAACTGATGACCAATGCACGCTCTGCCGCACCCAGGTGATTTTGGCCGCGCGCATCTGTTCGAGCGTGGCCGCCAGCGCCTCGTCGTCATACAGACGCAAATCGGCATTCACGCCAAGCCGAGGCAGCCAGTCGGGCAAACTCTCCGATTTCGTCGCATCTTCCACACCGCGCAGGGCAGTTGCGGCGTCCGTTGCCGTCGCAGCGGCCACGCCCAGCGACGTAATCAGCGCCAGCATGGAGGCGGCAAAAATGACGAGATCACGGCGCATGCTTAGCGCGTCCAGACCGGAAAGCTGGCCGCGCCATCAAGCGTGAGTTGATTGGCCACGCCTGAGACCGAATCGACCACCCACAGGTTACCTTGATGAATGAAGGCGATTTGCCTGCCAGCGGGATTCCAGGTGATTCCGGCGCTGGCATTGAGCCCAGGCTGACCAGGGGCCGGAAATAGCACTCGCGAATTGCTGCCGTCGCGGTCAGCCACCACCAGGTCATACTCAGCGCTCTGGTTGATGCTGTTGGCCAGATTACGGGCGCGCAAATAGGCGATTTCCCAGTCCCCATCACCTGTGGCAGCGTCAGTTGACGCAGGCGAGTACTGTGGCATCGACCAGATTCCTGTATTTCGCGCCAATTCGGCCGCGAACGTGCCGGTCAAATCGGTGACTGTAATGTGAAAGACAGGGCTGGTTTGTGGCGGCTCGTTGCCGATGGGTTCGCCGTGAACTGTTGTTACGATGGTGCGCTCGTCAGGTGCATACGAGACTGTCGCGCGCCACGACCACGACTGGCGCGTTTCAAACACTGGATACGTGAGCAGCGGGCGCAGTTCGCCTGTCACCTGATCGACCAGTCCCATCGAGTTGGCCTGCACCCACGCCAGATACTGCCCGCTGGGCGCCCACGTGAATTCGGTGCCCCACCAACTGTACAGGCCCGAGGACGAGGCGGGGACCAGTGGGTTGACGGATAGCGCCTGCCCGCTGCGCGGATCGACTTCCATCACGAACAGGTCGTTATTGGCACGCCAGCCCGGGGCCGCGGCGGATTCTTCGCCGGTTGAATAACTGATCGTGCGCGGCAGATTGGGCACCCACGCCGCTTCGAGCACGTTTTCAGGCACGAGCGCCACCGAAGGACTGTTGACCGTCGTATCTTCGATCATCCACAGTTGATTGAAGAGCGGGCCGGAGTCGGTGGGCGCGGCGCGTGTATAGAGCAGGCTGCGGCCGTCGGACGTGAGGCTCAACACGCGGCCATCAATATCGTTTGTATCGGTCAGCGGCCGCTTGGCCGTGCTGCTTCCGCGCATCATCCAGATATTGTCGTTGCTGACATAGGCCAGCGTGCCGTCAATCGTCACCGGATCGACTTCGCCGGACGGGCCGAGATAGACGATCTCGTCCTGTGGTTCGCGTAGCGGCACTCGGCTGATGGGAACCGGGTCTTGCTGCACGTTATCGATGAAGACGACGCGGTAGCAGACCTGTTCGATGCCACTCTGGCCGGGCTGCGCCAGCCGGGTTTCGCCGGGCGCAAGCGCCTCGTTAGGAATCGTGCGCCGCGTGAACGGAATCTCGGTTTCCGAGCACTGGCTCTCCTCGCGCACACGCGCCACGGTAATGCGCATGCCGTCGGTAATCTGGCTGTATTCGGGCGGATTGACCTGATCGAGCGGGCCAAGCTCGATATCTTCTCCGCGCAGGATTTCACCCACGGTGATGGGCGACTCCTGTTGAATGGCCGTTTCATGCCCATCGACAGCCAGCGTGATAATCATCGCCGGTTGCTTCGGTGGCTGGCAGGCCGTCAGCACAAGCAGCACTAACAGTGTGAGCGAGAGCAGGTGAAAGCGACGATGATGCGTCAAGGTCATGGCGTTCCTCATTGTTTGCCAATGGCAAACCCGCGCTGATTGTACGACGGTATGCGGCAGTGGCAAGCTTTATGCTGTTCATTTCAGGCGCGGGTTATACTAGCGTGTATGAAAATCCTGATCGTGGACGACGAACTGGCTATTCGTGAGGCGCTGGGTCGCAAGCTCAAGCGCGAAGGCTTTGAAACCGTGCTCAGCGGCGACGGGCATGAGGGGTTACGCGCGTTTCAGACGGAACAACCCGATTTGGTCGTGCTCGATATTGTGATGCCGGGCATGGACGGGCTGGCATTGTGCCGCCGCATCCGCGAAGCTTCGCATACGCCGGTGATGCTGCTTTCGGCGCAGGCAATCACTGAGGATGACATCATAGAGGGCCTCACGGCTGGCGCCGATGAGTATCTTATCAAACCAATTCGCCTGAATGAATTCGCGGCGCGGGTGCAGGCGATGCTGCGCCGTTCGGCGTTGGCTGGAAACGACCCTGAGCTGCGTTATGACGACGATTGGCTTCAGATTGACGTGAACCGCCGCATCGTGATGGTCAATGGCGAATCAGCCCATCTCACGCCACGCGAATTCAGGCTGCTGGCGCTGCTGCTGGCTCACGCTGGCCGGGTGGTCACGCAGCGCGAAATCCTCGAGTCGGTATGGGGGCATGAGTACGTTGATGATGTCTACTACCCCCGGGTGTACATCAGCCAACTGCGCCGCAAGATCGAGCGCGACCCGGCTGAGCCTCGCTATATCCAGACAGAACACCGCATGGGCTACCGCTTCGAAAAGCACAATCCCCGGCAATATAGCGTTCTCTAACGCATGGCCACCATAACAGCGGTCATCGCAGCACTGGCGGGGTTGAGCCTGGCCTTTTCGGTCGGCTTTCTGCTGGTACTGGTCTGGGCTAACGTTCGTCTCGAACTGCTGCAATACTACGCCGTATTTCTGGTCGGGTTTGGCTTCTGGACGGCAGGCGTATACTCGGCGGGCAGCGCGCTGCCAGTGGGGCAGCCGGTCCTGCTGCAAACGATGCTTTTCGTCGAGTTAGGCTTCCTGGGATCGAGCGTGGCGCTGTTGGCGTTGGCCAGCGCGGTTGCGCGAGTATTCTCGTCCCGTGTCCGATGGGCGCTGCTTGGATTGATCGGCTTTCTCGTGTTGTACGGCGTGTTGGTGCAAGCCGATGTGCTGCCTGCTGCCTTCGAAATCACTGGCGACGACATTGTGGTCAACCGGCAGTCCTACGTCATCCTGCTGGGACCAGTAATCAGCGCCGCAACGCTTGGGCTGATATGGAACGTGCGACGTAGGCAGCGCGACTTTCTGTGGATAGCCGGTGCGGCTGTGATCGCTGGCAGCCAGTTAATCATCGTGGCACTGCCATCGCTGCGCGGCTTCGTGTTTGCGCTGGCGGGCGGGGCGCTTGGCGCGCTGCTGCTGGGGCTGGGGCTGCTGGAGAGCGAAATTCTGCGGCCCACGCGAGAACAACGCTCACAGGTGGAAGCGCTGCGCACCGTCACCACGGCAATCACGAGCTTGCGGCCGCTCGATCTGGTGCTGAACGACCTCGCCCGCTTCACGGCCAATTTGTTGTCGGCAGACATGGTGTGCATCTTCCTGGCTGAAGGCGATTCGCTGACCTTGCGAACGGTGCTGGGGCTGCCGAACATCTATCTTGGGCGCGAACTGCCGCCAGAAGCAGGTATGGCGGGCCAGTCGATCGCTGCGCTGCGCGGGCTGGCGGTCGACGACTACGCGCGTGAATGGGAAGGTGAAACCGATCTGCCGTTCGCGCGCGATGTGTTTGGCGCGGTGTTGAGCGAGCCGCTGGTCTATGGTGGGCGGGCAATTGGCGCAGTGCTGGCTGCGATTGGACAAAACGGCCGTGTGTTCGACCCGCAGGACAAGGCGATGCTGCAACTGCTGGCGGCACAGGCGGCGGTCGTGCTTCAGCAGAACCGGCTGCTGAACGAGCAGCGCGCCTTGACTGACGAGGTGGAGGCGGGCCGCCGGCAGTTGGAGTCGGTGCTGGGTAGCACCGAAAGCCCGGTGATCGCCGTCGCGCGCGATCAGCATGTTTTGTTCGCAAACCCGTCGGCGCGGGCGCTGGCCGCCGGCGCTGGCGTCAACCTGGACGTACCCATCAGCGCGGGCATTCCACGCGAACTGTTTCCGCGCAGTCTGCTGCGGCTGGCGCGTGAGCTGCGCATCAACGGGTCGTTCACCTTCGATCTGGCGGTGGCCGGGCGGTCGTTCCTGTGTCATGTTGCGCCGCTGGGTCAGCATCGCGTCGATGGCTGGGTGGCGGTGCTGAACGACGTGACCGAGCTCAAGGCGCTCGACCGCATGAAAAGTGACATGATGCGAATGACCAGCCACGACCTGAAGAATCCGCTGCAGGCGGCAATGGCGAACCTTGAACTGCTGCGGGATGATGTGTATGACACCGGTACGGATGAAGTACGCGAGTCGGTTGATGCGGTCGATCAGCAGCTTCAGCGTATGTACCGCATTATCAGCGGCATTCTGGATACAGAGCGGGCGCGGACGCGCCTGGCCTCCTTGACCACCTGTCCGGCCGAACGTATCATCACAGACGTGGCGGAAGATATGCGTCTGTATGCACGCGAACGCAGCGTAACGCTGGAAACGCGGATTGCACCCAATACGCCGGATGTGCGCTGTGATGTAGAGCAGTTCGAGCGCGCGTTGGGCAATCTGGTCGAGAATGGCATTAAATATACGCCGGCCGGTGGCCGCGTCTGGTTGTCGGTTCAGGCCAACGGTCCGTCGGTTCTGTTCGAGGTGGCCGATACAGGTGTGGGCATTCCGCCGCAAATTCAGCCGCAGGTGTTCGAACGTTTCTTTCGTGGCCATCAGTCCGGCGTAGAAGACGTCGAGGGCACGGGAATCGGGCTGAGTTTGGTCAAGACCGTGGTGGAAAACCACCGGGGAACTGTCTGGTTTGAGAGCGAAGTGGGTGCGGGTACGCGCTTCTTCGTACAGGTGCCCGCGGCGGCGCTCATCGGCAATTGAGAGACAAGGATAATGATGGCTATTGGACTGCTTCGAACACGACGCCTCGCACTGGCACTCGGCAGCGCGGGCTTGTTGTCATTGGCGCTTACCGGGTTGGCAGCAGGGCAGGGCGCTACGCCAACTCCTGCGCCCACCAAGACGCCTACACCGGCGGCTGTCATCGTATCCCCGCCGGCTGAAGCAACCTCGCAGCCGGATGTAAGTTCGGCGCCATTCGAGCCGCTTACACAGGCTGACCTGCAAGTGCTAACCGGCAATGTGCAGCGTCCCAACGGCATCAGTTACTTTGACAACTACCTGTACACGGCATGCTCGGGCGATGGCACGGTCTATGAAATCAACAGCGAGTCAGGCGAAACGCGCACCTACATCTGGGGCGTGAGCAACGCGCATAGCCTGTTTGTGGAAGAGCAGGACGAGGCACTGCAGATGTGGGTGCCGGACTACGGCGAAAACCGGCTGGAGTTGGTGACGCGGCAGGGTGTCGTGCCGATCACCCGTGAACCGCTGCAGGGGCCGTGGGGCATCGTCGCGGAGGATGAAGAGCACTTTCTGGTGAGCAGCCTGTTGGGCAACCATATCAACCGGATCAGCCGTGACGGTGAAGTGACCGTGGCGCTGGATGGCCTGGCTGCGCCTGCTGGCCTCGTGCTCGAAGAGAATCTGTTATACGTCGCCAACAATGGCAGCACACGCCGCGCAGTAGAGTGGTATGACCTGAGTACCGAAGCGGATGGCGGCCCGCTGGTTTCGGGCCTGCAGAACGCGACTGGACTGCAACTGGGGGCAGATGGCAAGCTGTACATCGCCTATGCGTTGGGCACACGTGGGCTGGTTGGCCGCGTCGACCCTGAGGCCTGCCGCGAAGCCGGCGGCTGCACCAATGATCAGGTCGAAGTTGTGCTCTACACTGATCTGGAAACACCGCTGGCTGGGCTGGCAGTCACGCCCGACGGTCGCTTGTTCGTGCACACGATGTTCAATCCGGCGTTGTACTGGGTGCAGCTTCCCGGCTGGCCATCTGCAAACTAGGTATTTTTGAACCGCCAAGGGCGCCAAAAGGTTTTTCTTGGCGACTTGGCGGTTCAATTGCTCCTAGTGACTTAGGATTTTGCTCAGGAACTGCTGAAGCCTGAGTTCTTCGGGGTTGTTGAAAAGCTCGTGGGGCGTCGTCTCGACGACTTTTCGGCCCTGATCCATAAACACGACCCGGTCGGCGGCGGCGCGCGCAAAGCCCATCTCGTGCGTGACCACCACCATCGTGATTCCTTCACCAGCCAGCGCTAGCATCACATCGAGCACTTCCTTGATCATCTCAGGGTCGAGGGCCGACGTTGGCTCGTCGAACAGCATGATCTTGGGGTTCATTGCCAGCGCGCGCGCAATCGCCACACGCTGCTGCTGTCCGCCCGACAGCTTGGGCGGATACGTATACGCCTTCTCAGGTATACCTACTTTTTCCAGCAGTGCGAGTGAGACTTGTTCTGCTTCATTCTTGTCGCGTTTCCGCACGACGCGCTGGGCTAACATCAGGTTGCCGAGCACGGTGAGATTGGGGAACAGGTTGAACTGCTGAAACACCATGCCGACTTCTTCGCGCACGGTGTTGATATTGGTCTTCTTAGTATTTAGGTGGATGCCATCCACGTAGATGTCGCCCGAATCGATGGTCTCGAGCCGGTTGATGCATCGCAGAAGCGTGCTCTTGCCCGACCCGCTGGGCCCAATGACGACGATGACCTCGCCAGCGCAGATTTCCAGGCTCACTTCACGCAGTGCCTTCACCGAGCCAAACGCCTTTGAGACGTTGCGGATGTCGATGATCGGGTTGTCGCAGTCTCGCAGGCCGCTTTCACGGTTCCCAGGCGGCAGCGTTTGGTCAGCCATGGCTTCAATCCTCGCGGCGGTCGCGGTTGAGGCGGTGCTCCATCCATGCCACACCCATCGACAGCAGAATGGTCAGGTTGGCATACATGAACGACAGCACCAGCAATCCCTCGGGATAGCGAAAGCGGTTACTGGCGTACTGGCGCGTGAGGTGCGAAATCTCGGGTACAGCCACCACCGATGCCAGTGACGTGTCTTTCAGGAGCAAGATGAAGTTATTCGCAACCGCAGGCAGCACGTTGCGAATGGCCTGCGGCATGATGATATAGCGCATGGCCTGCCAGTACGACATCCCCAGCGAGCGCGCCGCCTCCATCTGCCCCTTGCCGATGCTCTCAATGCCAGCGCGAAACACCTCCGACATGAACGCGCCGTAGGTGACCGCGAAGGCGAATATGATGCGCGCCAGTGGGTCGATGTCGCGCGTACGCAGCGTAGTCTCGGCAATCCGTTCTTCTGGAATGCCCACCAGCCGTTGTATCAGGTCGTCAAGGAACGGAATGCCGGGCGCGCCGGGAACCACCGCGCCCGTTGCATTGGTTGTATCGGCCGTGCCTGAGATGATATCGACGCCGGCGGGGATCAGCGCAAAAGCGAAGATCAGGATGATGACCAGCAGCGGCAAGCCGCGGAAGATTTCGACGTAAAAAGTAGACAGGTTGTAGATGAAGATGTTGCGCGAAATGCGCCCAAAAGCGACCACCAGACCGATGAGGGTCGCGCCGATGAACGAGAGAATGGTCACTTGAATCGTCGTAGCCAGGCCCGGAATGATGTAATCCCAGGCTTCCTGCAGTTCGGGTGAGTTCCTGATTCCAAAGATGACGAGCACATCGATGATGATGAATGCGATGAACCAGCTCTGGCGGGCGATGATGCGCTTCGCCAGCGGCCGGATGTCCATGAACTGCTTCGGCTCGTTGAGCGTCGGCGATTCTGGAGTAGCGTCTTCGATGGGAATCTGGCTCATGATGCTCCAGTGACTAAAAACGCAACGGGGTGAGCGGAGGGCTCACCCCGTGACTGGACAGGTTAAGCTGGCTAGGAACCGAACCAGGTGTTGAAGATATCATCCCACACGCCGGTGGCAATCAATTGGTCCATGGCCGCGTTGATGGGGTCGATGAGGTCACTGCCGGGCGGGAAGGCGAAGGCGAGGCCCTCGATGCCGGCGAGGGACTCTTCGAAGGTCATCAGGCCGCCCTGTGCCTCGATCCAGCCTTCAGCCGCTGGCCGGTCTACGACCACCGCGTCGACGTCATTATTCAGCAGCGCCTGAATGGCTGCACCGAAATTATCGAAGCTGAGGACGTTGTCGCCGAAGAGTTCCTTGGCGGTGATTTCGTTGGTTGTGCCGATCTGCGTGCCAACCAGAAAATCGGGTAGGGCAAGAAGCTCCGCCGAACTGGTGAACCGGGATTCACCCTCACGCACGAGCAGGGTTTCGTCGTAGGCCTGATAGAGCTGCGAGAAATCGACCGTTTCGTCGCGGTCAGTTGTATAGGTGATGCCGTCAGCGGCCACATCGTATTCGCCGCTGGCGATGGCCACCAGCATGCCGTCCCAGGCGGTTTCTGTGAATAGCGGAACGCAGTTCAGCAGTTGGCAGATCGCGTTAAATGTGTCGTAGTCCCAGCCTACGGCGTTGCCGTTCTCGTCGATATAGTTGTAGGGCGGATAGGCGTTCTCGACCGCAACGACAACTTCGAGGCCGTCCAGATCGGGCAGGTCGGCGCTTACGAACCAGCGATTGAAAATCTGATCCCAGCGCCCGCTCTCAATCAGCACATCCATCGCCTGATTGATCGGATCGACCAGGTCACTGCCGGGTGGGAAGGCGAAAGCCAGGCCCTGAATGCCACTCAGGGATTCCTCAACGGTCATCAGTCCGCCTTGCGCCTCGATGTAGCCTTCCGCCGCCGGACGATCCACGACCACCGCGTCAACGTCGTTGTTCAACAGCGCCTGGATGGCCGCGCCGAAGGTGTCGAAGCTGCGTACGTTGTCACCAAACAGCGCCTTGGCGGTGATTTCATTGGTCGTGCCGATCTGCGTGCCCACCAGGAAATCGGACAGAGCAAGCAGTTCTGCGGAGTTGGTGAACCGAGACTCGCCCTCACGCACGAGCAGGGTTTCGTCGTACGCCTGATAGAGCTGCGAGAAATCGACTGTTTCGTCACGGTCTTCGGTGTAGGTGATGCCGTCGGCCGCTACATCGTATTCACCGCTGGCAATGGCAACCAGCATGCCGTCCCACGCGGTTTCCAGGAACACCGGCACGCAGTTGAGCAGGCGGCAGATATCGCGGAAGGTGTCGTAGTCCCAACCCACTAGCGTTACCGTTGGTGTCGATGAAGTTGTATGGCGGATAGGCGTTTTCGACCGCGATGACGATTTCGCGGCCGCCGAGGTCGGGCAGGGTAGGTGCGCTGTCCTGCGCCGCCGCCGAAAAAACCGGAAGCAAAAGCGCAAGGCATAGCGTCAGAAACAGTAGACGGCGCATATCGAGACTCCTCCAAGTGGCTAGTCGGTTTGGGTCCAGCGAACTGATTATAGACACGGGAAGGCGGCGCAATCAAATGATCGACCAGGGCTGTCGCATCAAATCTTGAAACAACCCTCACCTCAAGGCGGGGAAGCTAACGCAGCAGAGGTGCAGTACACCCCTTCGCCTAGAGGGATTAGGGGGCGACAGGTGGTTTTTCGCTCACTTCCGGCGGTTAAGAACCAGCGGCCATCAAAAGACGGAGGGCGTTATCCACACCCCGCGTCTCACTCATCCGTGACCACCCGATCCACCAGAGCGTCGCCTGCGGCACACGCACTCGTCCTACAATGGAACCATACCCAATCGCGAGCGCAGGACGGTCGCCAGCGACCTCACCCCGCCGCCGTGCATCCAGTTTCCTGTATTCTGTCCGGTTGTCTGTTAGTTTTCCCTGAAGGTGTCTCGCTGACAGTCTGTCTCACTGTCTCACTTGTTTTTCTCTCAGAAGTTGTCTCACTCTTATGAATCTGTCTCACTGTCTCACTTGCTGGTTCCATGAAAGGTTCGGGCGAAGGCTATTAGTCGCATATCATCTACTGTCGCCCCTCCGCTCTCCCTGACGGAGAAGGCGCCGGGAGAGATGGCCTCAGGCGATAAGCGTATGTTGATGCAATATGCCCTGAACGATTTGCAGGAATTTGCTGTGGGTTTCTGAAGAAAGGCCAGGCCTAGACGCGCAGCAGTTCGTACCAGCCGTGATAGTCACTGGTGAAAAAGGAGTTCGCGTACCAACCGTCACCTACGCGCGCTGCAAGTGCATCGCGCACGGCGTAGCGCCAGGCAAGCTGCTGGTCAGGAGACAGGGCGCGCACCGCGAGCGGAATTTCCGCCAAAAGCGGCTGCTGCAGCGGTACATCCTGCAATATGGGCATCCCATAGGCGTCGGCGATGAGCAGCGCAGCTTCCGGCCGGAAACCGGCCCTTGATTCGGCGGGCAGTGCGCCCTGCGCCGCGGCGACGACCCGGGCATCAAGTAAGTCCCAGCAGGCTTCCAGCCGGTCAGTTGGCAGGCCCCGGTTGATGCCGTCATGCATCTCGCCATAGAAATCGACGTGATAGCGCCGCGCTGTTGCCCCCAGGCGGTACAGGTTGAAGTTGGCATTGCCGCGTAGGAACGGATCGAATGTCCAGCGGATCTGGTCAAAACCGTGTTCCAGCGCCCAAACCCGCTGCGCCAGCTTTAGTTGGAAGCCCACATCTCGGCGCTGATGGTCGGCAAGGACGCCCGTCATGTGCGACCAGAGAAAGACCTTGCCATCGCGGAAGGCCGGAAACGCCATCGCCATGCCGATCATGGTGTCGCGCTCGTACGCGCCCAGCGACACGCCGCCGGCGGTGGCCGAGGCGCGCATGAAGTGCGGCGGCAGCGAGTCGCGCGGGGGCACGTTCCACACCGCCACCTCAATAGCGCCCGCCTGCTCGAATTCCTCAATCGTTTCCAGCACGCGAATCAGCACGGCGTCGTCATCCCCCCAGAGGTTCAACCAGTGCGATGCCGATGAGCGCCAGCAGCAGCCCAAGATACAGAGTCAGCGTGGCGGCCGTATCAATGCCCGGCGACGGGCTGGCGCCGTTGATGAGTTGCAGTATGAAACTGATGATGACCAGCAGAATGCCCAGCACAATCGGCAAGCCACGCCGGCGCGCCAGCCATGCAGACAGTCGCTCGATCAGGCTGGAGATGCGCTGGGAGCCGTCAATGCGTCGAAACATGGCTTATCCTGGCACACGGTACTGTTTTAGGCGTTCATAAAGCTCGGGCGAAACGCGTACGGTGAGATGTACGCCGTCTTCCTCGTGGGATTGATCCTGCACAGCGGACATGTTGTGCAGTTCGGCCACGAGGTCGCCGCGCTCGTAGGGTAGGCGCAGATGTAGACGATAGAGGGACTGCGACAACGTCTTCTCTATGGCCTCGGTCAACTGCGGTAGGCCGTCGCCGGTTTGAGCCGACAAAGCGACGATGGCGCTGTATTCGTTCGCGTTGGGCAGTTGCGGCAGCGGTTCGCCATCCAGCAGATCGGTCTTGTTCCACACGAGGATGCGCGGGATGGGCGGCACGTCGATTTCGGCCAGAGTCTCTTCGACGGTCTCGATGTGGCTGAGCACGTTGAAATGCGCTACGTCGGCCACGACAAGTAGCACATCGGCCTCGGCGATTTCCTCAAGCGTAGCGCGGAAGGCAGCGATCAGCGTGGTCGGCAGCTTCTGGATGAAGCCCACCGTATCGGTCAGCAGCGCGCCGCGGCCGGAAGACAGTTCGATGCGGCGCGTAGTCGGGTCGAGCGTGGCGAACAACTGGTCGGCGATGTACACGTCCGCGCCGCTGAGGGCGTTGAGCAGCGTCGATTTGCCGGCGTTGGTGTAACCGACCAGCGCCACCAGCGGCACCCCGCTGCGGCTGCGTTGGCTGCGATGGCGGCTGCGATGCAGGCGCACCTGCTCCAATTCGGCCTTCAGGCGCGAGATGCGCCGGCGGATTTCGCGCCGGTCAACTTCCAGCTGCGTTTCGCCAGGCCCGCGCAGACCAACACCTGCGTTGCCGCCGCGCCCGCTGCCGCCGCCAGCCTGGCGCGCGAGATGAGTCCAGGCGCGGGTGAGGCGGGGCAGGCGGTATTCGTACTGCGCCAACTCCACCTGCAGCGCGCCTTCATGTGTGCGGGCGTGCTGGGCGAAGATATCGAGGATGAGCGCCGAACGATCCAGCACTTTCACCGCTTCACCGAATCGTTCTTCCAGCTCGCGCTGATGGCGGGGCGAAAGCTCGTCATCGAACACCACGACGTTGATGTCGTCGGCGATTAGGTGCTCCTTGATCTCCTCGACCTTGCCGGAGCCAATGAAAGTGGCGGGGTCGATGCGTCCAACTTGCTGGCTGGTCTGGCCGACGACGGTCAGGCCGGCGGTGTCTGCCAGCAGGTGCAGTTCCTCCAGCGATTCGTCGGGGCTGAGCAGCGGCCGGCTGCCTTTAAGCGTGATGCCCACCAGAAAGGCGCGTTCCTGACCATTCTTGAGATTGTGCAGTTCCTGAGGCATGAACCTGGCTTTCTTATTGGGCGGAATGCCATTCTTGCAGGCGGGCCAGCGCTTGTTCGAGGCGAACATCTGGCACGCACACGCTGAGGCGCACGTAGCGGTCGCCGCCCGGCCCATAGATGATGCCGGGGGCCATCGATACATGGGCGGCGGCCAGCGCATTATTCGCATAGTCTGCGCCAGTCATGCGCTCGTCGCGCACTTGCGCCCAAATGTAGAGCGCGCCCTGCGCCTGAAATGGGTCTAGGCCAACTGAAGGCAGCACTTCAAGCAGCCGGTCACGGCGGCGGCGATAGACCGCGTTGCGATCATCGATCCATGACTGCGGCACCTGATTGAGCGCCTCGATGCCGGCTTCGTAGATTGGGATGAAGTGGCCGCTGTCGACGTTGCTCTTGACTTGCAGCAGCGCCTCGATCACTTTTTCCGCGCCTACGGCTGCGCCAAGCCGCCAGCCCGCCATATTATACGTCTTTGAGAACGAGATGAACTCAACGGCACTTTCCAGCGCCCCGTCGGCTTGCAGCACGCTGGGAGCGGCGAGTCCGTCGTAGGTGATTTCGACGTAGGGGTTGTCCGAGGCGAGCAGTAAATTGCGCGAACGGCAGAAATCGACGGCCTGCTGATAGTGCGCCAGCGTGGCGACCGCTCCCGTAGGGTTGTTGGGGTAGTTCGTCCACATCAGTTTGGCGTTGTCAGGCACTTCAGGGCCGATCTCGTCAAAATCGAGCAGGTAGTCGTTTTCGGCGCGCAGCGGGACGAACGCCACGCCGGCTCCTGCCAGATATGCCCCCATCGAATAAGATGGGTAGCCAATATCAGGGACAACCACCTTGTCGCCGTGATCGAGATAAGCCAGCGACAGGTTGACGATGCCTTCCTTGCTGCCCAGCAGCGGCAGCACCTGCCGCTCCGGGTCGATGGACAGTCCGAAGCGGCGCAGGTAGTAATCGGCCACGGCGCGGCGGAATGCGGGCAGACCGCGATAGCCGGAATAGCCATGCGTATCTGCCCGGCGGGCACTCGTGTAGAGCGCCTCGACGACGCTGGAAGGGGGCGGCAAATCCGGGCTGCCCACGTCCATGTTGATGACATCAACGCCCTGCGCCGTGAGTTCACGCACCCGCTGAGCGAGCAGCGCCAGCGGATAGGGTGGGAGTTGCCCAAGGCGGGCGGCTGTTGTGGGTAGCGACACAGAAATTGTCCTTTGCTGAAAAGGCTACTGACTTGTAATTGGGTCAATCGCGAGCGGCTGCACCTCGCTCGATTCCATCAACTCACGCAGATCATTCTGGCCGCGCTCGACGTAGGCCAGCGCGCGCAGTCGCTTGTCACGTGGTGGGTCATCGAGTTCGGGCATCAGGCCAAAGTTAGACTTCATCGGTTGGAACGTCTTGCTCTCGGCATGCGTCACGTAATGGCATAGCGCGCCCAGCATAGTCGTGGGCGGCAGGCTGACCGTAGTCCGGCCGTGCAGCAGCCGTGCCAGATTGAGACCCGCGAGCATCCCCGTTGCGACGTTGCCCATATAGCCTTCGACGCCGACAATCTGGCCCGCAAACAGCAGGTCAGGGCGGGCGCGAAACTGCAAAGAGGCATCCAGAAGCGCAGGGCTGTTGATGAACGTGTTTCGGTGCATCTGGCCCATGCGCACGAATTCGGCCTGCGCCAGCCCTGGGATTAGCCGCAGCACCTGTTCCTGCTGCCCCCACTTCAGGTTGGTTTGGAACCCAACCATGTTGTAGAGGCTGCCGATCAGGTTGTCGCGCCGCAGTTGGACGACGGCATGGGGCCTTTTTCCCGTGCGTGGGTCGCGCAGTCCCACCGGGCGCATCGGGCCAAAAGCCAGCGACTCGCGGCCGCGCTCGGCGATCTGCTCAACCGGCAGGCAGCCCTCAAAGAACCGTGGGTCTTCGCGCTCGAAGTCGCGCAGTTCCGCTTTTTCGGCCGCCAGCAGCGCTGTGACCAGCGCTTCATACTCGTCACGGTTGAGCGGGCAGTTGATGTAGTCGCCTTCTTCTTCCTGTCCACGCCCATAGCGGCTGGCGCGAAAGGCGATGCTCATGTCGATGCTCTCGGCCGTCACAATCGGCGCGATCGCGTCGTAGAAGTACAGATACTCCTGGCCAGTCAGTTCTGCGATTGCGCTGGCAAACGCTGGGCTGGTGAGTGGGCCGGTGGCGATGATGACTGGCCCTTGTGGAATGGCCGTCACTTCTTCTCGGATGACTTGAATGCGCGGGTGGTTTTCGAGCGCGGCCGACACGCGGGCAGCGAATGCTTCGCGGTCTACTGCCAGCGCGCCGCCAGCGGGCAGAGCACTGTCTTCGGCGACGCGCATGAGCAGCGATCCAAGCAGGTCAAGCTCGGCTTTGAGCATCCCCGGCGCGCGGTCAGGCAGTTTGGAGCCGAACGAATTGCTGCATACCAGTTCGCCCAGGCGGTCACTGACGTGCGCGCCCGTCGTTTGCCGGGGGCGCATCTCATACAGCGCAACATCAACCCCTCGTTCGGCAAGCTGCCATGCCGCTTCAGAGCCTGCCAGACCGCCACCGATGACGATGGCGCTTGAAGTGTGATTGGTTTGGGTCATTCAGATCGTTCCAGTGCATCCTGATAGTAGCGCTGCATCTCTTCCAGCCCGTCGGCGTGGGCGGGCGCGTGCAGTAAGGCAGCGCGGTAGGCGTTGGTGGCGTTCGCATAGTCGCCAAGTGCATACAGCGCGTTGGCAAGCAGGGCACGAACGCGAAAATCACGCTGAAGCGGCTCATCATCATCGGCGCTGCGCAGCAGAACGCCGACCGCATTCGCAGCCCGGCCGTAGTCTTCGAGTTGATAATAACAGCGGGCGATTTGAAAATAGAGCTTTAGTTCCTCGGGGTGCAGCGGGTTGTAGCGCAGCGCCGCCTGATAGGCTTCGAGCGCCTCGGCCGCAAGCCCTGCGCGCAGATAGGCGTCACCGAGCAGTTCCTGCGCGCGTGACCATGCCACATCAATGCCGAGCGGCCTCTTGCTGGCCGACGAGAACTGCTGCACGTAGTTGATCACATCGCGTTCGCGGCCCGGCATGTCTGACGCGACTTCGGCGGCGAACTGCGCGGCGTCGGCGAGGGCTTCACGGCCGGCCGGGCCGCAGCCACTGGCAATTTTCAGGGCCATGTCTGCCGACTCAAGGGCTTGCGTATAGTCATGCGACGCGCGCAGGATTCGGCTGCGTAGCGTGTAAACTTCCGACAGCCAAACGCGCGGATGATCGACTGGGTAGGTGGCGATGGCGCGCCCGACATAGGCTAGTGCATCGGTTAGATTGCGCGCATCGAAGAACGCGATGTAGCTCAACCGTTCGTAGCAGTAGGCCGTGAGCGCTGGCAGTGTGCCCGGGCTGAGCAGGGCGCTGTGCAGGTGGCTCATAGCGGTTTCGATGTCGTTTTCCGACAGGCTGATGCGGGCCTGCTGATAGCTCGTCCAGCCGCGATTGGGCCAGCCCGGGGCCAGCGCCAGTAGACGGGCATAATCGCTGGCTGCTTGCTCGGTGTCGGCACGGTCGGCAAAGCCAAAGCTGGCAAGCTCGAATCGCGCCAGGTGGCAGTCGCCGCGCAGTTCCAGAAATGCGGGAGACTCGGCTAATTCGGGCGCGAGCGCAAGCGCGTCCCGCAGATCGAGGAGCGCATCGCCCGGACGGCCACTAAGCAGCCGGGCATGCGCGCGCGCCACCAGCGTATCGGCGCGTTCCTGCGTCTCAAGCTCCTCGCGCAGGTGCCGCGCAAGCTGGATTTCTGCGCGCTTCAGATCACGTTTCTCAAGCAACACGTCTATGTCGTGCAGTGAGGCACTACGCATACAGTGAGTTTCCACGGCCAACCTGCGGCCATTATAGCCGCACGCGCCTGGAATCAGAAACGCGCGCTCCCGTTAGGGCAGCGCGCGTTCGTGAAGCGCAGCGCCTCAGGACTGGAATGCGCCGAGGACGATTGAGGCGTTTTGCCCGCCCAGCCCAAAGCTGTTTGAGAGGACATAGCGCAGGTTTTGCACCTTGCGCGCGACGTTGGGCACGTAATCGAGGTCGCAAGCTGGGTCGGGCGTTTCGTAGTTGATGGTGGGGTGCAGCACCTGTTCGACCAGGCTATTGACACAGGCGGCGATTTCCAGCGCGCCCGATGCGCCTAGCGCATGGCCAAGCATACTCTTCGTTGAGCTGATCGGAATGTTGTAGGCATGCTCGCCAAAGACCCGCTTGATGGCCAGTGTCTCGGTCGAATCGTTGGCCTGCGTTGACGTGCCGTGCGCGTTGATGTAGTCGATATCGGAAGGCGACAGGTGCGCGTCCTCAATCGCCCATTTCATCGACCGGATTGCGCCGCGCGCCTCGGGATCGAGCGCCGCAACGTGGAATGCATCCGAGCTTGAGGCGTGGCCGAGCACTTCGGCGTAAATGCGCGCGCCCCGGCGAAGCGCATGCGCCAGGCTCTCGATGACGAAAACGCCCGCCCCTTCGCCCAGCACGAAGCCAGACCGATTCTTGTCGAACGGGCGGCTTGCGGCGGCCGGGTTGGCTTCATAACCCGTCGCCAGCGCTTCCATCGATTCGAAGCCGGCCAGCACATAGTTCTGAAAGATCGCCTCGACCCCACCTGTCAGCACCAGATCGGCGCGGCCGTGCCGAATCAGATCGGCGGCTTCGCCCACCGATTGGGTTCCGGAAGCGCAGGCGGCCGACGGCGTTGAGATCGGGCCGAGCGTCCGGAAGAAGCGGCTGACGTAGTGAGTGGGCATATTGGGCAGGGCGTTAATCAGCGCCAGCGGATTCGGGCGCTTGTAGCCATTGGTGCGATACTTGTAGGTGGCGATTTCGGCGACTTCGTGCGGGCCCAGCGACGTGCCAATCACGGTGCCACAGCGTTCGCCTTCGGCTTCGATGTCAGCGCCCGTCAGACCCGCATCTTCAACCGCGGCTCCGGCGGCTTCCACCGCCATCAGTGACGACCGGCCCATGCGCCGCGATTCTTGTGCTCCACATACTGCGACGTTTCGAAGCCGCGGATTTCCGCGCCAATCCGAATGCCGAGGTGTGAAACGTCAATCGTCTCTACGTTGCGTATACCGGATTGGCCTCGCTTCAGACTGTCCCACATCTCGCGCACGTTACCGAGCGCGGTGACAGCTCCCATGCCGGTAATCACCACTCGCGGGCGGCCATTGCGCAGCAAATCCATCGTCTTTTCTCCTCCTGCGGGATACGGTACTCGTTAGTGAACCGCAGATTCTTCCTTCACAACCGCACTGGCGTTTGCAAGCCCGGCGCGGATCTGTTCAATCATTCCACCTTCGACCGCCTGCTTTGCCTGGCGAAGGGCATTCTTGACGCCGTTGGCATTGGTGCGGCCATGGCCAATAATGACGACCCCATTGACGCCCAGCAACGGCGCGCCGCCAATTTCAAACGGATCCAGCGCTTTGCGTACGCGTCCGTAAGCACGCTTGGACAGCGCAGCGCCAATCATTGATAACACTGAACGCTTCATTTCGTCGCGGATGGTGTTGACGACCATGCCCGTGCCCGCTTCCAGCGATTTCAGCAGGATGTTTCCGACAAAGCCATCGGCCACGATGACATCTGCTCCGCCACGGAGCATATCTTTGGGCTCGACGTTGCCGATAAAGTGGATTGGCGCTTTTTGCAGCAGCGGCGTCGTCAGCCGAAGCTGCTCGTTTCCCTTGCTTTCCTCCTCGCCGTTTGAAAGCAAGGCGACGCGCGGGTTCTGAATTCCGAGGCCGCGCTCGGCGTACACCGAGCCCATGATGGCAAATTGTTCGAGCCAGTCCGGTTTTGAGTCGGCGTTGGCCCCAATGTCCAGAACCACAATGGTGTTGCTGGGCAGTTTCATGACCGCGCACAAGCTTGGGCGCTTGACGCCCTCGATACGGCGCAGCGGGCCGAGCGTGGCAATACTGAGCGCCGCGCCCGTGTTGCCCATGGTGACAAAGGCATCGGCCTTGCCATCGGCCACTAACTGCATACCTACGTGCATGGATGAATCCGGTTTGCCTTTGACGACTGCGCCGGGCTTGTCGTCCATGGTGATCGTCTCGGCGGCATCCACCAGTTCAAGGTTCAGCCCGCGCGTATCGTGTTTCGCCAGTTCAGGCTCAATCACGGCCTTCTGCCCCACCAGCACCACGGTGACGCCGTATTCATTGGCGGCCAGCACCGCGCCCTCCACATCGGGTTGTGGATGAAGGTCGCTGCCCATTGCGTCCAATACGATGCGCATTGATTGACTCCCGGAGCGGAGGTGACCGCTGCATTTATGAATCCATTATAGGGAAATTGCAGCCGAAATACAGGCAATTGGAGAAGTATTGCCGCGCAATGGCATCAATATGAGGTTGATTTAGGGCGGCTCCAGAGCGTCTTGCTGGGCGCTCATTCGTGTCCAGATTCGAGACGAAAAGCACGCCGTGAGTTGCCTGAATTCGCGTGATCGAGAATGCCTGCGAGCCAGCGAACGCAGGCGCATAGCATAGTTCCATGTGATTGTACTTAGGCAACGGGAAAAGGATTGACATCGCTTGGGCGGCCGCTATACTTCGTGCGTACCTGTCCCGGTGGCGGAACTGGCAGACGCGCACGCTTGAGGGGTGTGTGCCGCAAGGCGTGGAGGTTCGAGTCCTCTCCGGGACACTTTTTCAGGCGGCCTGTATTCAAACAGGCCGCTTTCTGTTTCCAGTGCTATCGCATCAAAATTGGGCATCGCGTACAAACCACACCCCAGACCCGCCTGCATCACGCCCGGCCACTTACCCAAACATGGGAAGGAGGTGGACGCGCCGTTGACGCCCCGCACCCCGTTAACCGTGACTACCCGATCCACCAGACCTTCGCCTGCAAGCAGCGCGCCCATGCTACGATGAAACCGTGTCCCATTGCCGCGCAGGACGACTGCAAACCAGCTTGCCCTGCCGCTGTGCATCCAGTGTCCTGTATTCTGTCTGTCTGTCCGGTTCGTTTTCCCCTGAAGGTTGTCTCGCTGTTCCGATTCTGTCTGTCTCGCTGTCTGGCTCCGCCAAAGGCTCATTTCAAGGTTCCGCGCGGAGAGGGGGTTTTAGGGGGTGAGGTTTATACGCGATAAACTCATTTTGATGCGTTTGCCCTGCTTTTGTTTCCCTAATATGTTTTTGTTTTCCCTAACACATGTTAAACTATCCAATAACGTGTGCGGCGCAAGGTAGGGGAACGTCAGGATGAGCGACTCCAACAGCGCAGTGTTGCAGCGAGCGTATGAACTAGTCGAGGCAGGGCAGGCTGATGAGGCGCGCTTCCTCGTCGAGTCCGTGCTCGACAGCGAGAAGACCAACCCGGATGCCTGGTGGATTTACGCGCATGCGGTGGATGATCCCGTGCGCGCGCGCCAGGCCCTGGATCAGGTGCAGGCGCTCGACCCGAATTATCCGGGCGCTGCCGATCTCATCAATGTGCTTGAGGCGCAGTATCCCGGCGCGACGGAGGCAGCCCAGCAGGCACCACCGATCTTGCCGTTGGCTGTGACGGAGGCTGACACCGGCGAAGAGGCCGATGGCTCGGCAGTCGCGGGCGCAGCGGTAGTTGCCGGCGCAGTGGGAGTGGCCGCTGTACTTAGTGGCACGGATGACGCTGACGACGCGGCTGAACCAGCCGAACCAGTAGATGAACCGTCCGACGAACCAGCCGAAGAGCCTGAGTTCGTGGGCCAGGTGCCGCCTGCTACGGTGACGATGGTGAAGGAAGAGCGCCGCGGCTTACCTTGGCTATGGTATTTTGCGGCAGCCGCGGGGATTGTGCTTCTGCTGGCGCTGCTTCTGGCGCTGCTTGGTAATCCGGCGTCGACGCTCGTGAGCATCACGCAAGAACCGGATGCCACGCAGGTTGCCGGCCAGCCCACACTCGATGCGGGCGCGCAGATTGTGATCGAAACCGATGTAGCTGTGTTGGCGCTGACGCAAGCGGTGCTGCAGGGTGGCGGAGAAGTGACGTCTGAAGCGACCGATCTGGTGCTGGCTACTTCAGAACCCCTGCTGCCGCAGCCGACGGTCGTGGCGACATTGCCCGAATCGCTGGTCGTGACTCTCACACCCCTGCCTGCCGGTGAACCGACGGTTGAGGTTGTGGAGGTCATCGTCGGTGTGACGACCGAGCCCGACATGGAGGCCACCGAGGTGGTGGTGGAAGTAACTGAGGTTCCGGACCTGCAACCTACGGAATTCGTTGCGCCGGATGGAGTCAATGTGCCCGACGGCGTCCTTCCTTTCGATGACTTGACTCAGCTCGCGGCTGCACTAGCGGCGTTCTCTGCCCCAGAAACTGCGCTGACCACGGAAGTCACGGCGTTGGGCCCAACACTGGTTGGTGGGTTCTGCACACAGGACGGCCCGGAACTGCGCGATCTCACGCCCCAGGTGATGGACGCTATGGCGGTGCGTGCGCCGTTGATGGAACCACGCATGACGGCGGTAGGCGTCCGTGCGGTGGATTGTGCCACCGGCCAAACGCTTCGGTTAATCGTCGCGGGCCGTGCGGCAGCGACGACCTATACTGAAGGCGGAATCACGCGCGAACTGTTTGAAAGCCAGTGGCTTTCGCTTTAGCTCTGCGCCTCAGGCAGCAAGCCATGATGACGAGCCGCCCCGCCTCAGTCGCGGGGCGGTTCGTTTGAGCGGGGCAGGCGTACGCTAAATGTGGTGCCCACGCCTTCGGTACTGACCACCTCAATCGTGCCCTGGTGCGCCTGTACGATGTTGTGGCTCACGAATAGGCCTAGTCCAGTACCCGTCGGCTTGGTCGAAAAGAATGGCTCGAAGATGCGGTCGAGCGCGTCGTGCGGAATTCCACAGCCGTTGTCAGTCATCTCGACGACCACCCAGTCCGGTTCGGCCCGCGTGCGTACAGTGAAATGCCCCCCGGCCGTCATAGACGCGTGCGCGTTGAGCGCGATATTCATGAACACCTGCTGCAACTGGTCAGGGCTGGCGTAGATCAGTGGCATCGGTTCGATCTCGGTGGCGACTGTGATTCGGTCGTGCTCGAACGATTTTCGGTTGAGTGTAATGACGGTGTCCAGCACCCGGCTGATATCAACCCAGTCCAATACCGCCTTCGAATCGCGCGAGAATTCCAGCATACGGCTAACAATGCCCCGGATGCGTTCGAGGCTTTCCTCGATGATGGTGACAGCCTGACGATCGTAGGCGACCTGCTGCTGATCGAGATCGGTGATGATGTCTTCCAGCAGGTTGCGAATTGGCATCAGGGGGTTGTTGATCTCGTGCGCGATACTGGCGGCCAGATGGCCGATGGATGCCAGCTTCTCGGAGCGCATGAGCAGGCGCTGTGCCGATTGCAACTCGGCGGTGCGCGCCTCGACCATGTTTTCCAGGTTCTGGGCGTAGTCGGCGAGCATGTCATACAGATGCGCGTTGACGAGCGCCAGGGCAGCCTGCCGGGCAGCGCCTTCAAACAGCCGGGTCTGTTCGGGACTGTAGGGGTATTCCTGTCCGGTGACCAGCAGCAGGCCGACGGCGGCGTCTCGATAGATGAGCGGTGTCATCATGCCCCGATTAAGCCCCGGAATCGGAGACTGATCGGCGCGTGACCAGATGAGTGTGCTGCGGGTCTGCACTGGAATCAATTGGGACAGCGATTCTTGTTCAAGCAGAGGCGTGAGCAGCAACTCGGGGATGCCGACGCTTCTGCCATCGACGGCCCTGCCTTCGTCGTTGAGGCGCAGGACCGCGGCTGAAGATTCCGGAAGCAGTTGCTGCACAAGCTGGACGATGACCTCAAGCAACTCAATTTCGGTGACATGGGCATTCAGCGTTTCCGAAACATGCAGCAGTGCTTCAAGTTCGCTGGTACGCTGCTGCAAGGCGTTTTCGAGCTGGTGGCTGCGTAGTTTGCTTTCGATGCGCGCCAGCAGTTCCTGCGGCGCAAATGGCTTCTGGATGTAGTCGTCTGCGCCTAGCCGCAGGCCACGCGCCACATCGGCCGGCTCACGTGCGTTAGCGGTAATGAGGATGGTTGGTAGATGTGCCGTGGCGCTGTCCTCACGGAGCAGCCGGAGCACCTCGAATCCGTTGAGCACTGGCATGAGAATGTCGAGCAGCAGAATGTCGGGCTTCAGCCGCTTGACCGCATCGAGCGCCGCCTGGCCATCATGGACGCTTTCCACGCGATATCCGGCCCGCGACAGAATGTGATGCAGCATCGCCGTAGTCGTGAGTTCGTCGTCGGCGACCAGTACGAGCTGCGAGTTAGGTGTTTCGGTGAACGCCATATGCTTTCCTTGAGGATGCGTGATGTACCAAGCCGGGCGAGCCACCAACGCGCTCTAGGGAAGCGGGGGCGCTGATGTTAAAATCATTTATCATGGTAGCGTAGACTTCGCATTCCAAGTTGTAAGGTCGGAGATCACTTGTTGCGTTCAATTTTTCTGGGTCTTGGTTTGGGCATCCTACTGGCGCTGGTATTCGCCGCGGGATTTCTGCTGAACGACATGGTTGACTCGCAGGCTGTCGCCGCCGCGCCGCAAGGTGAAACGGGCTATGCGCTGCTTGACGAAGTGCAAACGCTGCTGGATCGCTTTTTTGTGCGCGAACAGCCCGATTATCGCGACCGGCAGTATGCGGCAGTTCGAGGGATGCTCACGTCACTGAACGATCCGTACACATTCTTCATTGAGCCATCGACCGCGGCAAGCGAGTCCGATGTTTTGGCGGGGGTCTACGGCGGGGTAGGGGTGCAGATCACTCGCGATCCTCAGGGCGAACTGGTGCTGTATCCGTTTGCGGATGGCCCCGCCGCCGCGGCGGGCATCGAACCTGGAGACAGGCTGCTGGCCGTGAACGAGACGCCGATTGACCTGGCGCTGTCGCTGGATGTCATCGACCAATTGCTGCGCGGTGAGGTGCGTGATGGCAACGGTGCGTCAATTGCGGTGCGGCGCGGTGAGGACGAGCAGACGATTTTCGTGGAGTTCGCGGTCATCAACGTGCCATCGGTGATCTGGCGGACGCTGGAAAACGCACCGGACATCGGCTACGTCCAGATCTTGCGCTTCTCGGCGCGCACGCCCGAGGAATTGCAGGCGGCGGCCGAAGGGCTGCATGCGGCTGGCGTACAGGCGCTCGTGCTGGACTTGCGTGATAACTCGGGCGGGCTGTTGCAGGAATCGATTGAGGTAGCCGACGCATTTATTGATACCGGCGCGCTTGTGTACGAACGAGGCCCATCGGGTGAGCGCGCATTCGAATCGACAACAGGCGGTTCGCTGGAGGATCTTCCGGTTGTGGTGCTCGTAAATCATCGCACTGCCAGCGGGGCTGAGATCGTGGCTGGGGCGCTTCGGGACTCGGGTCGCGCCGTGTTGTTCGGAGAGCAAACATACGGCAAGGGCACGGTGCAGCAAATTCTGCCGCTGTCAAACTCGTCGTCACTGCATATCACATCATCCGAGTGGTTCACGCCGGCGCGCCAGCCGCTCGATCAGGTGGGTCTTCAGCCGGACGTGGCGATCACGCCGGATCCCGCGGGGCTGGATGCGGCGTTGGCTGAAGCCATCGATGCGCTGCAAGCACAGCTTAGGCTGAAAGGAGCAGGCGTGTAATGGACGGAATCAAGATAATGGCGCGCAACCGGCGCGCCGGGCACGATTACTTCCTCGAAGAACGGCTTGAAGCAGGCCTGGTGCTGGTTGGCTCGGAAATCAAGTCAATTCGCCAGGGGAAGGTGAGCTTGCAGGACGGCTACGTGGAATGGCGTGAGGGCGAACTGTGGTTGCAAAACGTTCACATCTCCAGCTACGAGCAGGCGGGCATTTATGGTCGTGTCGACCCGGTGCGGCCGCGCAAGCTGCTGATGCACCGCAAGCAAATCCGTGAGCTGCGAGCGCGTATGCGTGAACGCGGCTACACGATTGTGCCGACGATGGTGTACCTGCGCGACGGCAAGGCCAAGGTAGAAGTCGCGCTGGCGAAAGGTAAGCGCCAGTATGACAAGCGTGAGGCCATTGCCAAGCGGGACAGCGAACGCGAAGTGCGCCAGGCGATGAAAGAACGCGGCCGCGAATAGCGGGGTGTGGATTGCCGCCCGGCTAACGTCTGCTACAATCAG
Source organism: uncultured Chloroflexia bacterium (assembly GCA_963841085.1). Classification (GTDB taxonomy): domain Bacteria; phylum Chloroflexota; class Anaerolineae; order Aggregatilineales; family Phototrophicaceae; genus Flexifilum. The sequence continues at coordinate 60,205 of CAWJBF010000008.1, forward strand.
TGGTGGTTGGCGCTCATAGCTCAGTGGATAGAGCATTGGTCTTCGGAACCAACGGTCGGGGGTTCGAATCCCTCTGGGCGCACTGAAGGGCAGGGGGACTTGGCCCTTGCGAATTAGGTATTCAGCCAGTATTCTGTGCGGCGTACTGGCTCCATTCGTCTAGAGGCCCAGGACGTGGCCCTCTCAAGGCCAAAACACGAGTTCGAATCTCGTATGGAGCATGAAGCGTGCCAACGGCTAACTAGCAATCGTTAGCCGTTGTGTTTGCCAAAACCACAATGCTAATCAATCACCCGCCTCAAAAACCCGTCCGCTTTCGCCAACAATGCGTGCGCTTCTGACGCATCGACACTCCTACGCGCCATGACGATGGCGGTTTTTACGTCGTTCTCGGCGAGAGCCAACAAATCCGCCGCCTGCGCGTCATCGACTTTACCCACCTGCGCCACAATGCGCCGCGCGCGCTGGAGCAGCTTGTCGTTCCTGACCTGCACATCCACCATCAGATTGCCATAGACCTTGCCCAGCTTGATCATCGCGCCCGTGCTGATCATATTGAGCACCAGTTTCTGCGCTGTGCCTGCTTTCATGCGCGTGCTGCCGGTGATGACTTCCGGCCCCGTGACGACCGGAATGGCGATGTCGGCTGCGTCCAGCACCGGCGCGGGGGCGTTGTTCGATAGGCCGATGGTAATCGCGCCCAATTCGCGCGCACTGCGAAGCGCGCCCAACACATAGGGTGTGCGTCCGCTGGCTGCAATGCCTACCACTGCGTCCTGTGCGTTCACGTTGCGAGCTGTCAAATCGTCAGCACCCGCAACTTCATCGTCTTCCACGAATTCGACCGCGTCGAACATGGCATTCTCGCCGCCTGCAATGATGGCCTGCACCAGTTCCGGGGGCGTGCCATACGTCGGCGGGCATTCGGACGCATCCAGAATGCCCAGGCGTCCGCTGGTTCCCGCGCCGACATAGAACAGGCGGCCGCCACCGCGCAGCCGCTCGGCGACGGCATCGACAGCCCGCGCAATCGCCGGAAGAGCCGCTGCCACTGCCTCAGCAACGGTTCGGTCCTCAGCATTGATAGCGGTCAGTATCGCCAGCGTATCCAGTCGATCAATCTGCTGTGTGTTCAGGTTCTGTCTTTCGGTCAGCATGATGGCCTCATTTGTTTAGTTGAAGCTTCGCCAGCAGCGCCGCCCCGATGACGGGCGGATGGAGCGGAATGGGTCTGGCTGGTAGATTCAGTTCGGCGCACAGAGCTGCGCTGAGTGGATTGTCGAACGTGAGCAGTCCGCCGCAGAACTGGATCGCCGGCGCTTTAAGCTGCGCGCGTTCAATGGCTGTCCGCGTGATGGCGGCCAGCGCGCGCGCGCCGCGCTGGATGATTGCCTGCGCGCAGGCGTCGCCCTCTGCCGCCGCATCCAGCACAAGCGATGCATGGCCGGCCAGCTCGCGCGTTGGCGCCGGCTGGCGGTACACCCAGGGGATTAGGTCAGTGACACGAGAGAATCCGAACGCGCTCATTACACGCTGCGCGATCTCACGCGCCTCGCGCGCACTGCCGTCGTGCCAGCGCGTACAGGCACGCAGCGCCTCTAGTGTCAGCCAGTAACCACTGCCCTCATCGCCGAGTAGATAACCCCAGCCGCCAGTTTGCACCGGTTCGCCGCGGGCATTGATGGCCAACGCCACGCTGCCGGTACCTGACAGCACCATCACATCGCGCAAACCGCCGTGCGCCCCCACCAGCGCGATTACATTGTCGCTGCTGGGAAACACGACTGCCCCCGGCAGGACGGCCTGCGCAGTGCTGGTCAGCCAGTCCGCCGCATAGGCCGCCGATGCGCCAGCGACTCCAATGCCGACCGCTCGTACCAGTTCCGTCGTGTGGGTGAGGGCTTCGTTCATGGCCTCCTGAATGAGCACGGCCGAGGCCTCACGCCCGATCACGCTTGGATTTGCGGTTGATCGCAGTGCTTCTGCAAGCGGGGTGAGCGCGTCATCGACGATGACCACGCGCAGTGTACTCCCGCCGCCGTCGATTCCCATGTAGGCCACTTACGCGCTTCTTGCCCAAGTGCGCTGGATCAGATCTCGGTAGTTCGCCCCGGGCGTGATCTGGCCCAACACGCTCGCGTGCGCGGCACCGGTTTGTTCGGGAAGGCACCCCGGGCGATTGTGCCAGCTTTCATAGGCCAGTAGCGCGCACAGAAGCGCTTCCTTGAAATCACCATCAATGCCGTGGTCATCGCTCAGCGATACCTGCGCCGGTAGAAGCCGTTCGCGCAGCATCTCTATCATCGTGCTGTTCAGGCGGCCGCCGCCGGCCAGAATTGCTTCTGCAATTGGCTCAGGTGCAAAGTCGCGATAGGCGGCAGCGATGCTTTCGGCGGTCAGCGCCGTGATGGTTGCCAGAATCGACGCGTCATTCAGACCCCGCTGGTGACCTTCACCCCGAAGCTGCGTGGCCATTTCGAGGCTGAACAACTCACGACCGGTGGTTTTTGGCGGCGGCAGATGATAGTAGGTATGCGTCATCAATCTGGCCAGCCAGTCCTCATCGACCTGCCCCTGCGCCGCCCATTGGCCATTGTGGTCGTAGGCGAGACGCCCATCCGAGAAGTGCGAGGCAAGATTGTCGAGCAGGGCGCTTCCGGGCCCGGTGTCAAACGCTATCAGGTGGGCGTCAGGGGCATTCAGCGGCGGCAGAAACGTGACGTTGCCGATTCCGCCGATATTCTGCACCGCGCGCCATTGCGTTTCATGACGCAGAAGCAGCCAATCGAGATAGCTAACCAGCGGCGCGCCTTGCCCCCCGGCGGCGATGTCGCGCGCGCGCAAGTTGTTCACGACTGTTATGCCGGTGCGTTCGGCAATGAGGGCCGCTTCGCCAATTTGCAGGGTCGCAGAAACGCGGCCATCCGGTTCGACCTGATGCCACACGGTCTGACCGTGCGAGCCGATCAGGTCAGCGTCCTGTGCATTCAGTGAGTGAACGGCTCCGGCCAAGGCTTCGCCAACATCGACGTTGAGCACGGACAGTGCCTGAGAATCGGCTCCACCTGCGCGCATCGCTTCCAGCACACGTTCTCGAAGCATCGGCGCGTAGGGCACAGTCTGCCCACGTACGATGCGGGCGGTGAGTTTCGGCGGTGCGCCATCTATTTCGCACAGCGCCGCGTCTATGCCGTCCGCCGAAGTGCCTGAAATGAGTCCGATCACGCGCAGCATATGTAGCTCTTCCTCTCAAACGCCGCAGGATTCGGCAATGACATCGTGCAGCGCGCGCCGAAATCCATGCGTTTGGGCGTAGGCGGCGCTGTGCCTGCCGAAATAGACCGAATTGGTCAGCGTGGCGATCACCAGTTCGGCGTCTGGATCGATCCACAGGGTCGTGCCAGTGAAACCTGAGTGGCCGAAACTGCGCGGGCCAAGCCGGTCGCCCGCCATCGAGTCCTCGGAGGCTTTCAGGGCGAAGCCCAATCCGCGCCGCGTGCCGTCCGTCACAGCCTGCTCACGGATGGCCGCTTCGCGCAGTGGGGCCGGCACGCCGAACGGCTCGGGCTCAACCAACCAGCGCGCGCCAAATTCGGCCAGCGCGCCCGCCGTTCCGAACAGGCCCGCGTGACCAGCCACGCCACCCACGCCGCAGGCATTTTCGTCATGCACCTCACCCCATACGCGGCGCTTGCGCCAGACCGGATCGTCTTCTGTCGGGGCGGTTTCGGCGTGGCTGAAATGGCCGTTGCGAACAGGGTTGAAACAGATTAGCCTAGTTACGAGCGCGTTTAGCACCTGAGCCTGAACGGCCGGTTCGAGGTCACCGCTTCCGTGCAGCCGCGCCACGGCTTCGCCGAGCAGCATCAGGCCGATATCACTGTAGCGCACGACGCCATCCGGCTTAGCCACGGATGGATACTGAACCAATGCTGTCAGCGCATTGGTCCAGCGAACTTCGCGTGGCACAGATTCAGGCTCATCGGGCGGGGAGGGGGCTGGCCCGGCAGCATTGTAGACATCGCGCCATGGCGGCAGGCCGCTGGTATGAGTCAGCAGGTGGCGCATGGTGACTGTTCTTGCGTCCACCGTATGACCCATTCGATCTTCCGGCGTCGGTAGATGTTGCTTGCTGTGAGGGTCCTGCCCGCCGTCGATACTGCGCGGGTTGATGACTGTAAATTCCGGCAGTATATCGGCCAGCGGCGTTTCGATAGTCAGGCCGTGCGTGCCGAGCAGACCCAGGAGCGCCGTGGTCGTGAACAGCTTGGTTAGCGAGGCGAAGTCGAACAGCGTGCCGGGCTGTGCGGGCAGAGTCTGCACCTCCGGATCGAGCCAGCCCCACGCGCGTTCGAGCAGGCGCTCGCCATGCTGAATCACGCAAATCGAGCAGGCCGGAAATGTGCGCTCCAGATGAGCCTGTACGACCGCATCGACTGCCGTATCGAGGCCGGTCACGAACGGGCCTCCTCGTTGCGCCGAGGCGTATACAGACGCGCCGTTTCAGTGAATGTGCGCCATTCTTCGGCCGCTGCACCCCACTCGTCGAGCAGGGTCTGGGGTGGGGCATTGGCATCGATGCGCGCGCGCAGGCTTTCTCCGCGCGCCAACCGATCGAATGGCCGCATGGACGAACCGGCATAAGGCGGCAGCCATGAAAATTCACTGGCATACAGATGACGAATGGCCTGAATGACCGACACCCACGCCGCCAGTGGACGATAGGATGGGCCGGTGACGTGCGCCTGGACGCCATAACACTGTTCACCCGCATATTTGCTCGCAGTTGGCTGGAAGACGTGAGGTCGGTAGCGGACTCCAGCCAGATTTAGCGCGTTGAGCTGGTCCGCCAGGCGTTCGGCGTTGATGAACGGTGCTCCGCAGATTTCGAACGGCAGGGCCGAGCCACGACCTTCAGACAAATTGGTGCCCTCCACCAGGCACGCGCCCGGATACTGCTGCACCGTACTCAAGTGCGGCATGGCAGGGGAGGGCGGGACAAACGGCAGGCCAGTCTCTGCCCAGGAATCGCCGCGCGCGTAATTCTCACACGCGATCACGGTGAGCGTGGCGGGCGTAGCGTTCCAGTGCGTATTGACGAGGCGCATCAGCTCGCCCAGCGTTAGGCCGTGCTGTATGGGGACAGGATGCAGGCCAACCAGTGAGGCGAAGTCGCTGGACTCCGGTGCGCCATCGACCGCCTCGCCAAGTGGATTCGGGCGGTCGAGAATCATCACGTCAATGCCCACCGCGCCCGCAGCCTCCATCGCAATGCTGACCGTCCAGGCAAAAGTGTAGTAGCGCACACCAATGTCCTGAATGTCGCATACCAACACGTCAATATCCGCGAACATCTCTGGCGTCGGGCGCAGACTGGGGCCATACAGACTGTAGACCGGCAAGCCCGTGCGCGCGTCGAAACTAGAAGCGACATGCACGCCATCGGCTGCGGCAGCGGCGAAGCCATGTTCCGGGCTGAAGATGGCGCTGAAATTGACCTGCGGCGCTTCAGCGAAAACTCGATAGGCGCTGACCAGATCGCGCGTGATGGCGCTGGGGTTGGTGAGTAGTCCCACGCGCCGCCCCTGCAAATCCTCAAAGCCGCGCGCGCGCAGGACGTCGAGGCCGGTGAGCGTGTTCATCCGAAGTCAAGCTCCACGGGAAGCGAACCTGTTGGCACATAGTCGCCCATGAGCGCCGCCACGGCAGCCGCCAGCGACGGTTTGCTGTCGCCACAGGTGCACAGGACGGAATTCGCACCGGGTAGCATGGCCGCGTCCTGTGGGTTGCGCAGGCACACTAGCGCGGTAGGTCGTGCCGTTTCCAGCAGCGTGCGGGCCGCCGCCAGCCGCGCCGGGTTCAAATGGGCGTTGCGCACGGCCAGCACAAGGGTATCGGCGCGCGCGGCCAGCGCCAGCGCCGCGTCGTCAAGCGGGTCACTGCGGACGATACACACTTCTGCTTCGGGCAGGCGTTCGCGCAGCAGGCGGCTGAAGCCGGTCAGTCCATCGACTTCGCCGATGCCGCTTTCGAGCGCGGACGCAAACTCGACCACGCCGACGCGGCCTGTTAGCGGCAGGCCCAAACCCTGACGTAGCATCGTGGTACCTGCGCGCGCTGCCTCGTTGGCCAGCTTCTGATGGCCCGCTGAATTCACAACGGACAGGTCCGCGCGGGGAAGTAAATAGCGCGCCTTGAAGTCGGACAGCCGTCGATTGGCGTTGTCGATGAGGTGCATTGGCACGCGGCCGCTCTCCACGGCGTCCAACAGTGCGCGGTAAGCCACCTCCTGCCGCGAGCGCGTATGCGAGAAGAGTAACGCGTCGATACCGGCGAGCGCTGCCAGCACAGCAGCCTCTTCGGCTCCGTAGTGATTGGTGATGGCGTTCATCTCCAGACAGTCAGTCGTCACGACGCCGTCATAGTGCAGTTCGCCGCGCAGCAGACGCTCTACGACGATGGGGGACAGCGTCGAGGGATGTTCGCAGTCGAGCGCGCGGTAAAGCACGTGCGTGACCATGACCGATGATGCACCCGCCGCCAGCGCAGCGCGATAGGGCTGGAGATCGACGGAAAGCAGATGTTCGAGCGGCGTATCCAGCGCAGGCAGCGCGATGTGCGTGTCGATATTGGTTTGCCCAAGCCCGGGAAAGTGCTTGGGACTGGCTGCAACACCGCCGCTCTGAAAGCCGCGCACGGCCGCCGCCGACAGCACGCTCACTCGCGCTGGGTCGCTGCCGAAGGAGCGCGTTCCAAGCGACGGATTGGCTGCATCGTAGGTGATATCAACTACCGGCGCATAATTCCAGTGAATACCGAGCGCGCACAGTTCCAGCGCCAGCATGTGCGAAATGCGCTCGACCCACCGCTCACTCTCTTGGGCGCTGGCCAGCGCCATCGCACCCGGACTTTCAATGAAGCCATCACGCAGACGCGCGACCGTGCCGCCTTCCTGGTCAATACTGATGATTGCGCCGTAGGTGGCCGCAGCCTGAAGCGAGTCGGTTAGCGCGGCAAGCTGCTGTGGGCTAGCCACGTTGCGCGCGAACAGGATAATTCCACCTAGCCGCCCGGTGCGCAGCCAGTCGAGGATGTAATCTGGCGCTTCGAACCCGTCAAAGCCGGCGAAAAGCATTTGGCCGACGCGAGTTTCAGCCGTGGTGGGGTGCGGTAACTGCATTGGCGCTAGACTCCAGACGAGCTCATCTGCTGGCGTGCTTAAGGACGGCTTGAAACTTGTAGCGCGAACCGCAATAGGCCGACCGGGTGTATTCGACGCGCTGCCCGGTGGTGCTGTAGGTCACACGTGTGATTTCTAGGATAGGGTCTTCAGGCATGATGTCGAGCAAATTCGACTCTTCGCTGGTCGCGCGCCGCGCCTCGATGGACTGTTCGGCGCGCACGAGGCGCAGATCGTAGTCGCGCAGCAGCACGTCGTAGAGCGACTCGTGGCTGAAATCATGCCGGTTGAGGATGCCTGGGCAGTGGGCCGCCACGATCTGTGCGCGTTCGATTGCCATCGGCACATCATCCGCCAGTCGCAGGCGCACGATAGACACGATTGGTTCGCCCGATGGGATCAGCAGTACGCGCGCATCGACGGGCGATGCGGGTAACACGCCGGTGCCGATGATTCGGCTCGATGCCCGCTGGCCGCGCCGCGTCATCTCCTCGGTGAAGCTGGTCAGCGTTTCAAGCTGTAAGTCAAACTTGCGCTGATTGACGTAGGTGCCTTTGCCGATGCGCACGGACAGATGGCCCGCCTGTACCAGTTCATCCAGTGCCTTCTTGACGGTCTGGCGGCTTACATGCATCGTTTCGCTGAGTGTGCGCTCGCTGGGGATGCGATCGCCCTGCACATATTGACCGGAATGAATCTGCAGCAAAATGGTTTCCTTGATTTGTTCGTAGAGGGGTTTTGGCGAATTTATGTCGAGCATGATTAATCTCCCCGCAAGTGCTGGAAGCGCACCACCAGCAGTACGACGCCGATCAGAGCGGCGCCGATGGCCGCGCTGCACACGCTCACCACCTGTTCGGCGCTGCCAGCAGGCTCGATTACCGCCAGCACCAGCCCGCCGACTCCGATCAGCACGCCGATGGTCAGGAGTGAGCGCAGCGCCTCGCGGTCAAACATCCAGGACCTGTTCCGCCTCTACCTCGGTCAACGTCAGCGGCAACCCGCGCTGCAGTGGAATACATGCCGCCTGTTGCGTGAATCCGGGCGCATCTTCGAGTGCAGGCACATCGACGTCACACAGGCCGGGTACGAAGAACGGGCAGCGCGGGTGAAACGCACAGCCCGGCGGAATTGCCGTCAGCCGGGGAATTTCCTCGGAGCGCAGCTGAAGCACGTTCTTGCGGCGCGTCAGATCAGGGTCGGCCTCGGGAACAGCGGCCAGCAGCGCACGGGTGTAGGGGTGCGCTGGATTGGCAATCACATCAGGCGTGCGCCCGATCTCCACGATGCGCCCCAGATACATGACGGCAATGCGGCCTTCCCATGCAAAATACTTCGCCAGCGCCAGGTCATGCGTAATGAAGATGATCGTCAGCGCCAGGTCACTGCGCAGTTGATGCAGCATCTTGAGCAGGCTGATGCGGATGCTCACATCGACCATGCTCACGGCTTCATCGGCCACAATCAGCCGGGGCTGGACGGTCAGCGCCCGTGCAATACTCACACGCTGGCGCTGGCCGCCACTTAACTGATGCGGATACTTGTTAACAATGTCGCCCGGCGGCGTCAAGTCCACCATCGTCAGCAGCTCCCAAATGCGCCGACGTATGCCGCCGATTCCGGGGGCCATTTTGTGGCGCGTGAGCGGGAAGCTGAGAATATCCCCGATCGTGTGCGCGGGGTTGAGCGATGCGAACGGGTCTTGATGCACCAGTTGAAGCTGGCGGCGAATCAGCGCCTGTTCCTTCTTGCCGTATTCGTCGATTTCCTGCCCTTCGATGAGCATTTCGCCCTGGCTCGGATCGAGCAGCCCGACGATGATCTTGCCGGTGGTGGTCTTACCGCAGCCGCTCTCGCCCACGAGACAGATGATCTCGTTTTGCTCGACGCTCAGGTTCACATCCTGCAGCACCGGAATCGTCTGCCTATCTTTGACGAATGACCGGTACACGTGGCGCAGTTCAATAATTGGCGTCACGGCATATTCATCTTTCGCGTGGCGTTGGCAGCAACGAGCACATGCTCGGTCTCATAGCAGGCGGCCAGATGGTTTCCTTCGTACTGAACCAGCGGCGGCGGAACCTCTGAGCAGGCAGGTGTGGCAAAGGCGCAGCGTTCGTGAAATTTGCAGCCTGGCGGCGGCTCGATCAAGTCTGGCGGCTTGCCCGGAATGCTCTCCAGTAGTTCGGTGCCGACACTCAAACGCGGGGCTGCATTGAGCAAGCTGAGCGTGTATGCGTGACGCGATTTGTAAAACACGTCACGCACCGGGCCAATTTCGACGATTTCACCGGCGTACATCGTCGCGACGGTATCCGCAATCTCGGCTGCGACGGCCAGGTCGTGGCTGATGAAGATGGTGCTGAAGTTGAGTTCCGACCGAAGTTGCTTGAGCACATCGAGAATCGAGCGCTGCGTCAGGATGTCCACAGCCGTCGTCGGCTCATCCATGATGACGACCTGTGGGCGCAGGATCAGGCTGAGGGCCAGCAGCACGCGCTGGCGCATGCCGCCGCTGAGTTCGTGCGGGTAGCTGCGCATGACGCGCTCGGCATCCAGCCGGACCTCCGTCAGCAGCTTGAGCGCGCGCTTGCGGGCTTCTTCGCGGCCAATGCCATGCGCGTACGCCGTTTCATAAACCACGTCACTCACGCGAATGACCGGATTCATGGCGTTGAGCGCACCTTGAAACACCATCGCGCATTCAGACCATAAATAGCGGCGCAGGTCACGGTCTTTCAAGGCAAGCACGTCGATTTGCCTGCCATCGCGGTAGGTATACATCAAGCCATTGCCCAGAATCGTGGCGGTGTTGGGAAGCTGCCGGATGAGGGCAAGATTGAGCGTCGTTTTGCCGCAGCCGCTTTCACCGATCAAGGCCAGCGTTTCGCCGGCGTGCAGATCGAATGAGACGTGGCTGACGGCCTGCACGAGACCGCGCTGCGCCTGATATGTGACTGATAAATCACGCACGCTCAGGACGACATGACTGGAATCGAAAGTCATTATTCAGCCTTCATAGACCGCTGCGCAGTCTTGGATTGAAAATCTCTTCAAGAGAGCGCGCGAACAGCACCAGCGACAACTGAAACAGGGCGATGGCCACAATCGGCGACAGCAGCATGCCCGCCGCCTGGGGCAGAAACAGGACGCCCTGCTGGCGGCCGGTGAAAATCATGACTGCCCAGTCCGGGTCTCGTAGCGGCACCAGCCCGAGAAAGGTGAGGCCGATGATCGAATACATGGCGATGCGGATCGTGAATATGAAATTGACGCTGATATAGCTGACCATGTTCGGGAAGACTTCGCGCGAAATGATGTGCCACAGCCCCAGATCGAGCACCACTGCCGCCTGTACGTAGTCGCGTTCGCGCAGGCTCATCACCTGCGCCCGCACCGCTCGCATGAGCGTGGGCCAGTTCAGCACGCCGAACAACAATGCCAGCATGAAATCGCTGTCGAAGTTGACGACCGCTGCCAGCACAATCAGCAGCGGAAAGCCCGGTATTGTCAGGATGAAATTGGCAACGGCGGTTAATAGCTGATCTACGCGGCCACCCAGCAGACCGGCGGCCGAGCCGAGCACGACAGCCAGCCCCGTGGCGATGATACCAGCCTGAATTGACGTGGCAATCAACCGCTGGCCGCCGTGTACCATGTGCGACATCACGTCGCGGCCTTTCCAGTCCAGGCCAAGTGGATGCTCCACGCTGGGCGGGGCGACCAGCACTCGCGAACCCTCCGCACGCCGCTCCATGTGGGTTTCGCCTTCATAGCGAATGAACAGCGGGCCGAAGATGGTGACCAGCACAAAGAATGAGATGCCCAGAAAGCCAATGAATCCGGCCTTGTTGCGCGTGAGGGCGCGCAGGGAAAGGCGTATCCCTTCGCCAAACTTGGCCATGATGCGCTGGAAACGCTCAAACCGCGTTTCGTTGAAGTCCACTTCTTCCAGCGCGAGGCGTGATGTGAACGGGTCCTGCTTGTTGACGTAGGCGTAACTGATAACGACTGCATATGTGATCAACACCATTGGCAGGCCGCCCAGCAGCCCGCAGCCAAATCCGGTGAGCGTGCACGCAACGAAGCCCATCAGTCCGACGCGAACCTGTTTGAGGCGAATGCCCACGACCAGCGGCACCAACCCGCACAGCATGCCGATTATCAGGCCGGCAGGCGTGGCGACCGTCTCCAGCCCGATCATGAGTTGGAGTTTCCAGCGCCCATGCGCACGCGGGGATCGAGCCAGCCGATGACGAAATCGGCAAAGATGTTGGCGAAGACCACCGCGATTGTGATGACGAGGAAGATTCCCTGCATCGTGGTGTAGTCGCGGCTGGAGATGGCGATGTACAGATTGCGGCCCAGGCCTGGGTATTGAAACATTTCCTCGATGATGACTGCGCCACCCACGACCAGCCCAACGCTGATGGCCAGCCGTGTGACCAGCGGCAGCATCGCGTTGCGGCCGACGTAGGCGATTAGAATGCGTCGTTCAGACAGCCCGCGCGCTTTGGCGACGGTAATGTAGTCTTCACCGAGTGTGCTCAACGTGCTGCTCTTCATCGACAAGATCCACGTACCAATTGATGCCAGTACGTAGATGAGGATCGGCATCATCGCGAACTGCAAAATGCTGCTTATGTATTCAAAGGTGAACGCTGGCGGAATGGTGGGGTCGACGCCGCCGCGTACCGAACCGATGTCGAACCAGCGAAGCTGCACGCCAAAGAATACGATGATGAGTAGCGCGAGAATATAGTCGGGCAGGCCAGACAGAATGGACGCGATGGTAGTCATGATGTTGTCGAACCACGAGCCGCGCCAGTATCCCATCGCCAGGCCGATCAGAATGCCAAGCGAGAAACTGATCAGAAGCGCCAGGCCGATACTAAACAGCGTCCACGGCAAATAGCGCGCAACGATGCTGGTGACGCTCACGCCGCCCTTGGTGATCGAGTCGCCGAGGTCCCCTTGCACCAGGTCGCGCCAGAAGTCGACGTACTGCAGCAGAATTGGTTTATCCGGGTCGAAATTGAAGATGGTTGCGGCGGCGCGGTAGGCCTCCTCATACGTCAGGCTCTGGCGCGTCATCAGCTCGTCGATCTTGACTTCGACGGGGCTACCAGGCATTTGGCGGATGAGGAAGAACGTGAAAGTCGTGACGGCCCAGATTGTGATCAAGCCGGAGACAAGAACGCGGAAGGTGTAGCTGTGCGTGATCCGGCGCGCGCGCATCCTCAGCGTGGGTTTGCCCTTGGCGGGCGATTGAGCAGCGGGCGGCGCATCGATTGACTTAACGGACATTCTGACAACCCTCGAAGGAAAATCATCTTTCAAACTGGCCCTCACCACTGGCGCCTCTCCTTCAGGGCGAGGGGTGGCGACTTAAATACACGGGTTCAGGTGAGTAGAAATAGAGCCAGGCGTGGCTCTTTGGCGCTGCAAGGCCCTCACAGTGGAGAGCCTTGCAGCGCTTTGAGTGAGAGACTAGCTTGCCGGCGACAGCGTTCCGTCCAGAATGAGCGGGACGATGAAAGCTTCGTTGGCGGGGTTGGCGTAAATCAGGTCGCCATCAGCAGGCGCACCGGCGATGATGGATTCGTTGAGCGGCTCAACACTGTCCATTTCGTTCAACGGAATGAACAACATCTGCGAGTTCAAGAGCATCGCCAGGAAATCTGCGCGTTCCTGCTGCGCCGCAAGGTCCAGGCCGCTGCTGACGTTCAGAATGGCGTCGCTCAGGTCGATGGTCTCGCCGTTGTAGTCGAAGTTGCGAATGTCGAGCATCAGGCCGGTCTGGTCTTCTGCCAGCGCAGTCGTCCAGCGGCGCACCGGGTTGTTTAGGTTCTGGTAGGCGAAGGGCGAACCGGAACCCCAGCTCCAGACTGACAGTTCGAAATCGCTGGCGCGAATAGCGGCGGCTGCTTCTTGCCACGGCAGTGCGCGCTCGGTGATGTCGAAGCCAAACTCATTGAGCTGGGCCGTGGCGTCGCGGGAAGCAGCGCTGAAGTCGGCAAAGTCTGCCGGGAAGGTGTACTCGACGCTGATAGTATTGCCATCAGCATCAGCCCACTTGCCGTCGGCGTTGCGCGTGTAACCGGCTTCTTCCATCAGGGCGGCCGCGACGTCAAGGTCATACTCGTAGCGGTCGAGGCTGTCGATGGTTTCCTGGCTGAGCAGATTCGGCGTAACCGAGTCGAGGATGCCGGACATATAGATGGTGCCGTGGGCGCCAAGGCCGTTGGTCAGCAGAGCGCTCTGATCACGGTTAATGGCATGGGCCATCGCCTGGCGAACGAGCACGTTGTCGAACGGCGCAACCGAGAAGTTGTACAACAGTGCGGGGCCATATCCGCGCGGCGTCGTGATCAGGCGAAGGCCTGCGTCGTCGAACGACTGAATCGTGGCTGGTGGATAAACATTGGTCGCGTAGGCCAGTTCACCACTCAGTACCAGCGGGGTTGTCTGTTCTGTTTCGCCGGCCCACAGCTTGATTTCGCCAAAATTGACGCTGTCGGAATACAGGCTGTTCGGCTGCCACTGCAGTGTCATAAAAGCTTCACCCACATCGTCCAGCGAGTAGGTGTAGGGACCGCTGCCAATCAGGCTTTCGGGCCGGAATTCTTCAATCGCCGTGGCCACAGCCGTCCACGCATCGGAACCACTTTCGTTGCCATCAGCCACTACCTGGCGTGCCTGATCAGCCAGATCGCCATAGGTCGCGCTGGGAACAACGTACTCCTTTAGAATCAGGCGCTCTGCGTTTGGCGATGCGCCGCTTTCGGTGAAGTTGAAGCGTACCGTGCTGTCATCCACCGCTTCAACGCTGGTGAGGAACGACCACTGCGTCCAGTTGAGAATGCGGCCGATGTCGAACGTATCGACGACATCCTGCGCCGTCACCGGGCTGCCGTCGCTCCACATCGCACCATCCTTGATGGTGTATTCATAGGCAGTGTTGTCATCCACGAAGCCCCACGAGTTGGCCAGCAGGCCAATGTACTCGTCGGTGCCCCATAGATAGTAGGCAGGTGTCAGCGTAACAAATGGGCGGTAGGTGACGCCCAGATTGTCATTCATGCCGCCAGCAGCAAACGCGTTTAGATTGTGTGTGCCAGGAGCGGCGTAGGGCCAGGTGCCCAGCCATGTGCCAGAGGGTGCATCCTGCGCTGCAACCGGCAAGACGAGCCCGGCTGTGAGCGCCAGCACGACCAAAACCAGCAATAGACGCTTTACCTTCATTGTGAACTCCTCTTTGAAAACGAGCCATTCGGTATGGAGGAATGCGAGGAAACCTCAGCATTCGGGTTCGGCGGCATCCGCTGCCCTGTCTCAATTAATTCGGTAGTACGCCTCCCTTTTTCGCGTAAACATGGATGAATGGTCTAGTGCGGTACAGTCCACGTAAAGACTGTACCGCAACGCATGGGACATATGCAAAACTCTCATATTTCTGATGAGTGGTTGAGTCACGGGGAGTTGCGGAAAGGCGCGGACCTATTGTGCGCCGGCTGGTTCCACATCAACCCACAGGCGCAAGCGGCGATAGGGCTCGGGAGTGCCTTCACGCATGAGCAGGAGATCGAGCGGCTGCGCGTTGCCTACGGTTACGGGGATGGCTGCAATGCTTAGTTCTGTATATTCGCCGGGAAAAACCTCGATTGAGTCGCTTTGTCCGATGACGTCATTGCCCATCATCATGACCACACTAAAGCGCGATTCGCGCTCCTCACGGTTGATCACGGAGGTGTTAAACGTGACTGGCGCAGCCAGTCGAAGGCTGGAAGGATAGGCTTCGGCCAGCCCGTCCGATCCGAGGAGATAAAACTCGGTGAACTGTTGCGATTCGCCGGGCACAGCGTAGGTGAGTGCCAGTGCACTAAAGGCGACAAGCATCGAACTGACGACGACGACGATCAGGATGCTGCCAAGCCGATCCTGCCGGGTCGATTCGCGAATGCGGACTGCCGGCAAATGCAGCGCGAACTGCTCATCCCTTGCCAATGGCCTCCGTCTCACATAGGCAATCCCTGCGCCGAGACCAGCCCAGAGCGAGACAGATAACAGTAGCGTCTCGAAGCGCAGCGGGACCCAGAGTGCGCCATCGACCACTAAGGTGAGAAACGGAATCGACGCGGCGCTCAGGCTGACCACGAGCGCGGCCCGCGCCCAGTTCTCCAATGATTCAACTCGTGGGAAGAGGGCAATCTGCCAGAAATAACCGGGAATACCGAGCAAAACAATCATCGTCAACAACAGCCTTGGCACAGTTAGAAAGCGCGCGCCCGCTTCGTTGAAAGTGGCCAGCACAACCAGCGCAATGATTGCGCCGGCCGCCGCCAGAAGCTCGGTTCGAAATGAAATCCGCACGAGTTCGCCTTTGTTTGGGCCGCTGGCGTTAAGCGCCTACCGTTGGAACGGGGTTTCCGGCAGCCGATGATAGATCTGCGCCTCACCGTTATCGTAAACACGGTTGATCGCGGCTAGTGGGGGTTGAGCCAGATTGGCTCGCGCCCAACGGCTCGCTTCGACTTGCGACCAGATGAAATACTGTACCCCCGCAGGGATATCAATTCCGGAAGTGAATACGCCCGGTTCGATACCGGCCACGTTCTGAGCGACAGGAAAACGAGTACGCGCGCTCCAGCCTTCCCAGATGAGGGGCCGATAGCTGTTGGTGACCGTCCATTCCCCGGCAGCCTGCTCGGCCTCGGTGGAGAAGACCCAGTTGTTTATCACCAGCGGCTCGTTGGTGAACTTGGCCAACGCGAACACTGCGAACACAGCCAGCGCGGCGGCGGCTACAGCCACAGTACCGGCAAACAGGCGCCTGTGCTGGCCAAGGGCGCGAATTCCGCGCTGAATGCCAATCGCGGCCACGGGAATGACGACAATCATGAACGGTGTGAACAGCCGCACCTGCAAATTTGAGCCAACTGCGCCGGAACGGTCGGCCACGAGCGAGAGCGCCAACTGGACTGAGAACGCGACGTACATCAGCCACAGGAACAGGCGCGGGAGTCCTTCCATCGAGATGGGTCGGAACAGCAGGCGGCGCGCGCCCAGCAGCCAGACAATCGCCGAGAAACCGAGCAACGAGAAGCTCAGACTCGAAAGAATGACGTAGGTATATGGAGTGACGTAGGCCAGATCGACGTAAGCGTAAGCATCGACGGTTCGCGCGCTCGGGTCGTGGGCGAACAGGAGCGCATTCAGGCTTTCGACCAGGCCGCGAAATGCGAGGAGTAACTGCCGCGCGGGAGGGAAGATGTAGAAGAAGAACAAATACAGAAACAGGAAACAAATCAGCGCGACCAGCATTAGCCGCGTAAGCTGCCCGCGAATCAAGTCCTGCAGGTCGCGCGGGCGGCGCAGTATGACCCAGACTAAGCCCAGCACAAAGCTGAAGGCCAGCGCTGCGATGAGAGAGGATGCGAAGAACGCGTTGACGCTGATGAGCGACATTGCGATGAAATAGAAGGCCAGCATGTACGGCACAATCGAGCGGCCCTGAATGCCCATGGTGAAGCTGCGCGCCAGCAGGAATATCAGCGCTAGCGCGAGGAGCCAAGTGAGTTTTTCGTGCGAACCGCGCCAAGTGACGAACATGAAGTCAGCCTGGAGCAGAAGCAGCAGAACGGCCAGCAGCGCGACCGGCGTGCTTCCCGTAAGTGCACGGTAGGCGGCGAACGCTACTAACGGAATTGTCGCGGCCAGCATCGGCATTGCGTAGAGCTGCACATTGGCGGCGCTAACGCCGCTGAGATCGCTGATGAACATGCCAACGGCCTGATACGACAGCCCGTTGGCATACGTCCACGGCGCGCGCAGTACCGTGTCACTGTCTTGCGCGATGGTGATGGCTCGATTGAGCAGCCAGGTATCGTTCTCGTTCCAGCCGCCCTGGTAGCGGGCGGTACCGTACATATAGGACGCCAGTGCATAGACGACCAGAAAGGCCAGAATCAGGCCAAGCGGCACCCGCCGCATCGTGCGCCCGGAAGCGCCAGTAGAAGCGGTGTCAGGAGTCACGTTGGGCTTGATTCCGCAGGATCAGGAAGGCCAACGCGAAAATGGACAGAGCAAGGCTTGCGACCATGATGACCACCAGCATGCCGCCGAAGGGCAGTTCGTCATCGAGCGATGCCATCTCTTCCCAATCCGGTCGCGCGCTCCCCGCAGCCTGCACAGTCTTCACCGCTAGCGGTGCGCTGCCGTCAACCTGCGATTCGGGTGCGTCTTCCAGGTCGAGCGTCAGGCTCCAGTCGCCAGCTTCAGGCGGTGTCCAGGTGAACCAGAGGCGCTCCTGCGCGCCAGCGGCCAGATCGATGACGGCGGAATTCACCACCTGCGCGGGGGTATCCTCACTGGAAGAACGCATCTCCAATTGCACGCCATATGCATCCTGCGCGCCGGTGTTCGTCACCGTGAACCCCACGTCGAGCGGAACTAACTGAATGGCTTTGTCTCCCAGCGGGCCAACTGGTTCAAACTCCATTTGAATTTGCGGGGGTGTTTGCGGCCGAACTACCGGCATTGCTCCATCCAGCACGATGTACGACGCGACGGTGCCCTCACTACTGGCCGAGGGTGCTGTCATGTCGAACTGCGCGCCGGACTGAGTGAGGCGCACATTCTGCAGCGCTGCGCCTGGGTACGTCCACGTTTCGCCGGCGAACTGATCGAACATTGCTTTCAGGTCGGCGCGGCCCAACTCCGTTCGGTTCGCGTCGATCTGAGCGCCAAGCGCCTGCCACTCTTCAGGTGTCGTGGGTGGCCGTGTGACGAAGGCTGCGCCGGGCACCGCCGTTCGCCGAACTACAACGCCGCGTTCGTCGGCGTAAATCAAGTAGTTTGGGGCCTGAACAAGCTGGGCCGTGATTGCGTCGCCAACCTGAACCGACCAACTGTCAATCAGCGCATCTCCGTTGAGGTTTTCGTAGCGCATGCGCGAATTAC
Organism: uncultured Chloroflexia bacterium; assembly: GCA_963841085.1. Lineage (GTDB taxonomy): Bacteria > Chloroflexota > Anaerolineae > Aggregatilineales > Phototrophicaceae > Flexifilum. The sequence continues at coordinate 78,347 of CAWJBF010000008.1, forward strand.
CGTCGAAATTCCACAGCCCGAAGTCGGCGTGGAGCAGGTGCAGCTTATGATCAACCGGCGAGAGATAGACAAGTGGCGAGCCGCTCTTGCTGTAGCGCACTTCACCACGCAGGCCGTTGGTGAGTTGTTCATTGAAGGTGCGGCGCATATCGACCGTTACTTCTTCGCCGGCGAAATAGCGTGACATCAGGCTGTTCTGAAAATCGACATTCGCCGCCGCCTCTGGTGACTGTGGCTCGCCCGCCAGTTGGCCAGTTGTTTCTACCGGCCCCCACTCGTAGACGCCTTCGGTACTCAGGTAACGTGCTGCTTCCGGGGCGATAAACGTGGACAAATCCCAACTGCTGTTGACGACCCACGAGGGCAGGTCGTTGTAGGGAATGGCGCGATACGAGAAGTCCGGGAGGTTGACCTGTGCCGTGACTTCCTGCGTATTCACGAGGCCGAGCGCATAATCCCATCCAAGGTCAGGGGCGTTGGTCTGGTTCCACGAATAGCGTACTTCGCTGATGGGCGTGCGTACATCCCACGCCAGCGGGTCATTTGGCCCGTAGTAGCGGTGGCGGATGTGAAGCTCGGGCAGATCATCGTTGTCGTCGGCTAAATCGTAGTAATCCTGGCCGATCTCGAAGTTGGCGTAATTGACCTCGTGCAGGTTGAAGTAGTTCAGATTGTGCACGTGAAAGCCCGCTTCAATCGGGTAGCCGTGGAATTGTGGCGGCGACAGGCGCGCCGTTGACCAGTCGATGCCAATGAACGGCGGCGTGTCGAAATAGCCGGGACCACCGAATACCTCATCACCGCTTGCGACAAGAATGGGCCATATCGCGTTTTCGGCCGGTTGAGACGGCACGCTTTGCCCTGCATTTGACCAAACGCGTGCGCGAAGCGCGCCCACATTTGCCGGGGTTTCCGACAGCAGCCGCCACAGCATGTACTCGGGAATGCCATTCATGTCGTCGTCGTGAAAACTGAACTCCATGTCTGGCTGGCTGTCGTATTGCAGAAAGGGGAGCCAAAGATCACGGATGAGGTTCAGGGTTTCGATCCCGGCGGGAAGCTCGTCCGTGTCGAAAATGAAAACGCCATCGGTCGTGAAGCGCACGTTCCAGTTGAGTTGCCCGTCGGGCAGGTACCAGTCGCCCAGAACAGCCGTCGAAACGACGGGATACACGACACCCGCTTCTACCACGGTGATTTGCTTGCCATCCTGAACGATGTCGACATTTCCATCGGCGTTGAGGTCTGCAAACAGGTCGGCTCGAAGCCCATCGTCTGTGCGCGAGAATTGAATGACCAACTGCGGAAAGCTGTCGTTTCCCACGTCAAACACCCAGGTATCGCTGTCAAAGTCGGTCGCGGTGCGCCAGTCGCTGCTGGCCTGCATATCGCCATCGCCGTCGTAGACGCGGATGACGTCTCCTTCCGACAGCAACCGTGTGGTGAGGGTGGTGACGTCGGGCTGACCATCGCCATCGAGGTCTTCCTGGCTCACGCCGGTGATATTTTGTGCCACGGCCGGCAGCGTTCCGGCTGCGAGCACGCACAGCGCCAGTACAACAGCGCCGCGGCGACAGTTGCGCCAGTGTTTCCAGTTGGACGTCACGACCGCCAGTGACACGGAGGCTCCTGAGAGACTAGGCGACATTGGACTGTGAACGAAGTCGCCCGGCAAGTGCCGTACGAAAGCGTTGGATATCGGCGGCGGTGACGGCTTTCAGCGCAATCAGCCCAAACGAGTATACGGCCACCGCCACCAGCGCGCGCGGCAGGTCGGGCAGCGGCCACAGCACATACACGGCCGCTGCTGATGCGGCGGCGCCCAAAGGCCGCAGGAAGGTGCCCACGGCGATTGGGCCAAGCAGACGTGTGATCAGCACCAGGCAGATGACGAAGATTGTTCCCTCGATGAAGACATTGGCAATTGCAGCGCCTTCAACGCCCTGCCAGTTGATGAGGATAGGGTCTAGGAACAGCAGCATGACTCCGCTGACGAGGTGAGTCATGAGCACCCAGCGCTGCCTGTTCAGGCTGAACAGGACGTTGATCATCAGATGCACCGGGAACATGAAGATCAGCGCCAGCGACAGGATGTGCAGAGCCTGGGTTGCCGGCGCATACGACGGCGCATAGAGCAGACTGATTACAGGCGCGGCCATTACAAACGTGACGCCGGCAGTCGCAAAGGCGATTACCAGTGTGTAACGCAGGACCTCGCGGAACAACTGCTGATGATGGGCGTATTGCCCGCTATGTGCCAGACGCGAGAAGACCGGAAACAGCGTGCTCGACGCGGCAAAGCTGAGGGAAACCAGAATTTGAACGAGGCTGTAGGCAACACTGAACCACGCCACCTCGCTCGGCGTGCGCAGCACACCCAGCACGAGCACGTCGTAGCGAGAGTAGAACGACACGACCAGAATACTGCCGCCGATGGGCAGCCCGGCTTTGAACAAGGCAGGGAAGTCTCGGACGTTCAGCGTCAGCGGGCGGATTTGTGGGATGCGAACCAGCGTGACGACTGTGATAATCAGGCCGATGACCGCGCCCACAAAGATACCGGCCACGGCAGCGTCCAGGCTGATGCCGCCCACAGCGAGCAGGATGATGATGATGAGCGTAACGGCGCGTTCGCTTATGCGTGTAACCAAGTCCAGTTCGAGGCGCTCGAAGCCATTAAATGTACTGCGCAGCAAGTCTGAAAGCAGCATGATCATCATGGTGATGATGACTACCATCGCCAGCACTTCATGCGAGCGCACGTCTTCGTCAAACCACAGCAGCACCAGTGAGACCAACAGAATTACGCCATTGGCGGTCATCCGCAGCCCAACAGACGTCATGGCGTGGCGGCCGGCATGCGCCTTGTCCCGCGCGACCTCACGCGTATTTACCTGCGACAGGCCGAGGTCGGCGAACGCGGTGAGAATGCCGGCAATGCCGAGCAAGAAGATGTACTGTCCGTAGACCGTATCTCCCAGTGACCGCGCCAACAGCCAGCTTACCGCGAAGCCAAGCACCAGCGCGCCCATCAACGAGACGAGCGAACTGCTAACATTTTTGAGGATTTTCAGCGTGGATACCGGCTCGGTTTGCGGGTCAGATAGGGCGATTGCTTCGCCCAAGGGCAAATCGCCCGGTACCATGCCTGATGGTTTTCTGTCTTCCATCAAAGCGAAATCTCCGAGGTGGCGCGGAACCATGCGTGCAGGTTCAGCATGGCCCACATCTTGAATGCGAGATCATCATTGCCTGCCAAAAAATCGGCGACGATTTGCTGCACCGCCTGTGGATCGAGCAAGCCGAGGCTTCGCACCGAGTTCGCAGAAAGCATGTCTGCCGTAAAATCGCGCAGTGGGCCGCGCAGCCAAGTCCATGCCGGTACCGCGAACGGGCGCTTGGGCCGCTTCAGCACGATGTCCGGCAGTTGGCTTGCGAACGCACGGCGCAGCAGGTATTTCGCCTGTCCATCATACAGCTTGAGGGCAATCGGCACGCCCAATGCAAAGTCAACCACCTGCTGATCCTGGAGCGGCACGCGCGCCTCAATCGAGTTCATCATGCTCATACGGTCAACGCGCTGATTGAAGTGATCGCGTACCCAGAGTGAGAGGTCGGCCATGGCCAGCCGTTCCGTCCAGGTTTCCGCACCCGAGCCTTCCAAGAGATCGCGCACATGTTGATTGACGGGGTCATCGGTCTGGCGCTCGATGTCATTGGCCCCTGTCAACGCGTGCTTTTCGACTTCGGAGAAAATGTCGTGGTTGATGCGATAGCGGCCAATGTCATCCTGCCGCAGCCGTAGGCGCAAGTCGCGCGCTTTGACGCCGAGCGTGCTGCCGCCGCTGACTGCCTGCAGGAATGGCAGCGCATGCTGCAGGAATGGCAGTCGCTGCATCCGCTCGAATCGCTGCGCGCCAAAGTACCAGGGATAGCCACCGAAAAGTTCATCGCCGCCGTCGCCGGTGAGTACGACTTTCACGCCGTGCTCCCGTGCCAGCCGTGACATGATGTGCAGCGATACGAACGAGGACTCCCACACCGGCTCATCCATGTGGGCAAGCGTGTCCATGATCAAGCCGGTTATGCGCTCGTCGGTAGGTACGACGACCTCGTGATGTCGCGTTCCCAGCTCTTTGGCGACAGCGCGCGCATGCAGCAAGTCCTGATTGTACAGGTCGCTGGTGTCCAGTCCGCCGCCGTCCTGGCCGAAGCCGACCGAGAATGTGTCCATCACATCGTCGTGGTGCTTCTGCGCCAGCACCGTGACGATGCTTGAGTCCAAACCGCCGCTGAGGAACACGCCTACGGGCACATCGCTCATCAACTGGCGAACGACAGCGTCTTCGATGACGGTACGAGTTGTTTCTACCAGCGAATCGAGGTCATCAGGTCCGGCGTCCGATTGGCGTAGCTGCGGCCGCCAGAACGTGTTCAACTCACATTGTCCATCTTCGAACACGAGTGACGCGCCGGGCGGCAGCTTGCGGATGCCGCTGTAGATGGAATGGGGCGATGGGATGTAGCCGAGCGACAAATAGAGATTGACCGCGACTGGGTTGAGAGAGGGAATCTGTCCGTCAGCGGCGAACAGCCCGCGCAGTTCGGAGCAAAATGTGAGACGTTTTCCATCCCAGGCGTAATGGAGCGGTTTGATGCCCATCGGGTCGCGGGCGAGCACCACCCGTTGGCGGCGCTGGTCGTACAAAGCGAAGGCGAACATGCCGTTGAAACGCTGCAGGCAGTCCAGCCCGTACTCCTCGTAGGCGTGGACGATCGTTTCCGTGTCCGTATTGGAGTGGTATTGATGGCCGCGCGCCTCCAGTTCAGTGCGCAGCTCACGGTGGTTGTAGAGTTCTCCGTTGTAGATGATCCAAATGTCGTCCGTTTCATTGGAAATCGGCATATTGCCGGCGTCACTGAGGTCAATGATGCTGAGCCGCTGCGAGCCAAGCCCAACCGAAAACTGCGACCCCTGTTGCACTAACACGCCACTGTGGTCAGGCCCGCGATGATGAATAGCACGGCACATTGCCTCAATAGCCGGGCGATTGACCGCTTTCTGAACATCGACAATGCCTGCTATTCCACACATAGGGCGTTCTACCTGTACCTGATCAGATGGGACGTCGCGTTGTTTGTCATACGGCTTGCTCTGATGCGGGCAAGGCTCTGCCCGCATCGGCGTGGCCGGCAAGCGACTGGTAGATGGCCAGCAGCGGGCTTGAAGCGGCTTCGCGGTTGAGCGCGGCGGCCCGGTTCAAGCCATCCGTGCGCATCGTCTGCATGCGTACCGGATCGTTCAGCACCGTGATCAGCACGCTTGCCAACGCCTCAGGACTGCGCGGATCGAACAGGACAGCAGCGCCGCCTGCAATTTCGGGCAGCGCGCCGGCGGTGGAACAAAAGACCGGCGTGCCGCAGGCCATCGCTTCTGCCACTGGTAGACCAAAGCCTTCGAGAAGGCTGGCGGTCACAAAGGCATCAGCAGCCGAGTGAAATAACGGCAGGTCTTCGTCTTCGACACGACTGGTGAATACGATGTCCTTGCCAGATTCGAGACCGAAGCGGTCAGCGGCGGCGAGCGTGGCGATGTGCCAACGCGCGCCGCCTGCGCCGCCCACCTTGATCAGGCGGATACGTTCGCCGCGCGCGCGGCAGATGGCCAGCGCCTCAAATAAGCAGGCGAGGTTCTTGCGCGGCAATTCATTGCCCACATACAGAAGCGTATCCTGCCCGTCCTCGAACGCAATGCCGAACTGATTGGTCAGCCGTTCGCGTGCGTCCGCGATGGGCCTGAACAGCGCGCGATTGATCGAATGATAAGTGGTGTGAATGCGGCCGGGCGCAATGCCGAGCCTCGCGGTCAGCGTCTTCGCGGTCGTGTGCGAAACGCAGGCGAACGCATCTGCCCTTGGCAGGCCCCTGAATTGCAGGTCGAGCAGCGTGCGTTCCATCCGGTTAAACATCTCCGCATCTTCTGCGCACTCCAGCACACCCAGATCATGCACCGTGACGACTGCAGGATGCACCGGATTCCACAGCATTTGCGCGCAGCCGGTAATCTGCGCGAAATGGACAATCGCACCGGGCTGATGCTGCCTGACGGCCAGCGGAAGCTGCTTGAGGGGGGTGAAGGTAGTAGAGAGTGGCAGCGCACGCTGCTGCGCAAACCGAATATGAACATTCGGATCTTGGCTGACGGGGTGTAGCAGGCTTTGCAGCGTGCGGCCGATACCGGTGGCGTTATCGGTCGAGGGCGGACCGATGATCTCGACGTAGATTGGCTGTGCGGTCATGATGCCCACACCTCACGATAAACCGCCAACGTCTTCTGCGCCGTCGCCTTCCACGTGAATCGCTGCGCGTGTTCGCGCAGGGCCTCGGGTGAGGCGCACGGCCGTTCGACGGCGGCAATCAACGACTCGGCCAGTTCGTTCACATCTTCCGGATTCTACGCTCAAGGCGAGTTCCCCGCCCACTTCGGGCAGCGACGTGCGGTTGGCGATGACAACCTGAACACCGCAAGCCATTGCCTCAAGCACTGGAAGGCCGAAGCCTTCGTAAAGTGACGGCATTGCCAACACGCGGGACGCGCAATACAACGGCGGCAGATGCGCTTCAGGGACGCTGTCGAGGAAATGTACGGCTTCAGCAATGCCGAGTTCTTCGGCCAGCGCGCGTAGGCGCAAACGTTCATCTTCGTGATGCGCCGCCCCAGCCTTGACCAATTCGAGGTCAGGAAGCCGCTCGCGCGCCAGTGCTACAGCTCGAACGAGTGCGGGCAGATTCTTGCGCGGGTCTTCCGATCCAACTGCTAGCACATAGGGTATGCCGGCACGCAGGCCGTAACTCTCCAGAAAGTTGGCTGGCACGGGCTGTGGCTGGAACAGGTCACAGTCCACTCCGAGCGGCGTAACCGTGATGCGATCAGCGGGCAGGCCGAGCTCCTCAACCAGCGTGCGCTTCGTGTAGTCAGAAATGGCGATGATGGCGCTGGCCCGCTTGAGGCCGGACAATGCGGCGCGATAAAACCACTCATCGACGCTATGCCGATAACTACGTAGGGCGATGTCTTTGCGCACCAGATACGGGATGATATCGAGCACCGTGACCACAGTTGGCTGCGATACGCGGGCGAAGCGCAGCATCGTCGCCATCGTCTGTGTCGGAAGATGTATCAGGCGATCATGAGCCAGCGGCGCGCGCACCGGATAGCTCGCGAAAAACGCTGGTAAATCCACGCCGGCGCGCTTCGCGGCCGGAACGAGACGCGCAACGGGTGGTGTGGGCGCGGTGATCTGCACGTCAATGCCCTCCGCTGTCAGCCCCCGGCAAAGTTCATCGGTATAGCGGCCAGTTCCCGTGCGGCTGCTGGTGGGCTTGGTGACGATCTGCACGCGCAGTTCGGCGTTCACCAGCGGTTCCTCAGGCGCGCGATCAAGTATTCAGGAAGTACGGCTGCCCATACGCCAAAGTCGACAAGCACGAACGCCGGAATCTGCACATAGGCGTCAAACGGTTGGCCTGTGACCAGCGATCCGAAGTGACAGTAGCGCACGCGGCTGGCGACTGCCTGCGCGTAGATCACGGCCCACAGCGCCAGCATGATCGGCCCAAGCACAATCGACGTGAACGGCAGCAGGATCATACCGAGGCCGATGAAGGACGGCATGAGGCTGTTTCGGACTTCGCGCCACTCGCCATAGGCGGCGCCGTGCATGACGACGTTGCGCAGCCAGCGGGCCTGCTGCTTGCGATAACTTGCGAGTGTATCGGCATAGCGCGTCGCCACGCTGCTGCGGGAAGCAACCCGTATTCGGTGGCCATGGGCGACGAGTTCCCGGGCCATGTGATAGTCGGTGCCAGTACGCACGTCCGCAGCGAAGCCGCCAATCTGATCGATTGCCGTGCGGGTGATCGCGGCGTTTCGTCCCAACAGCCCAGTTGTATAGTCACCCCAGAGAGAGCGTGTGTACACATCGGCTAGCCACTGCTGTACAACGAACGGCTTCTGCTTCTGGACATCAATCGGGTGGCTGCCCCCTGTAGACACCGTCTCGTCGTCGTTGATCAGTGGCGCAAGGGTGGCTTCAAACGTCGAATCGTCGAGTCGGCAGTCCGCGTCGGTCAGGAAGATGATCTCGCCCGACGATGCGCCGAAGCAGCGGCCGAGCGCGTTCTGTTTCCCCTCACCAGGCCTCTGTTCTAGCACGACGATTCGGTCATGGTCACTGTAAGCCCGGGCCAGCGAATAGGTACTGTCGGTACCGCCCGCACACAGGACCAGTTGTTTGTCGGGATAACAAAGCTTGAGAAATGCTTGAACATGCGCGTCTATGCCCTGCGCTTCGTTCCATGCGGCGACAAGCACGCTTACGGGTGGGTGGCGCGTGAGGGGCAATTGCCGTTCGCCGTGTGAATTCTGATTCCGTGCTCGCTCATGGTCGGCCTGCCAGCGGCGTAGGTTCAGCCACACGACGGCGCAAAATCCGGCCATCAGAACCAACGGTGAGAGCGCCGTGAATAATGCGCGCGCTCGATTGAGGGTCGGCATCGAAGTCATTTCCACAACAAATCACGGGTATTCACCTCTGCCCACATGTCGCCTTTGCGCCAGCGGTAGAGCAGGGCGGAACCTTGCCACAACTCCATTGCCTGATCGCTTTCCCGATAGGTGCAGCGCGCGCCGCGCAGCGTGCAGTCGGCTTCTACCGGTTGAGTCGCTGTGTGAACCGGAATAATGCTGCCGGGTTCGAGGCGTTCAGCCAAGTAGCGGAATGCTTTGTCCGCCCAGCCGCACACAGGCATTACGTCCCGAAATTCGGGCAGCGAACCGCGCAGCTTCTGGCTGGTCTGCGCCGCGAAGCCGCGCGCAGTGCGGATACTGCCGTTGGCCTGCACGCCATCAAGCAGCCAGCGCTCGGCCGGTTCGAGGTCAATCGACATCCCTAGTTGATTGCCGATGGCCATGGCGCGCAGCATATCACCTGAACCGGCGATCCATTGGGGATACCGGTTGGTGCGGTTCTTCGCGTAAATGACCTGGGGGAAACTGCCATCTTCATAGCGCCAGCGGAGGATGAACTCAAGCGCACGGAGCGCGCCATCACGGAAACGCTCATCGTCCGTGTAGCGATAGGCATCGGCCAATGCTGGCACACAGCGCGCAATATAATAGGGGAAGAACCACTCGACGGGATGGCCGCCGTGCCCGTATTGGTAGATCGCGCCTTGCAGGTCACCCTGATTGACCTGATGGCGGAGGATGGCCTCGACGTTGGGAAGGGCGAAGCGCTCGACCCACTCACTCCGGTCTGTGACGGCCGCGTGGCGAAACAGCGCTTCGACCATGGTTGCGGCTTTGTTGGGAACGAAGGTAGCGCGATCCAGCCCGTCGCAGAGTATCTTCGCTTCGTTGTCCCACATGCGCGCCATATAGTGATCGCGGATGTTGCGCTCGGCGGTATTGAAGTATCGCTCCCAGGTATCGTCGCCCCGATCTTGCAGCACTTTGGCCAAGTCAAGCAGCGCAACATCGCACGCCGCTTCACCTGGATTGCCCCCGGCGTAGGGGTTAAGCTCAAACGACGAGGCGACAAAGTTGGCGCTCGACGTTTGCCCAGCAACCAGGTCATCGCCTGCCTGCTGGGCCAGCCGCAGCCAGTAATCGCTGCCGGATCGCTCGAACAGCGCCAGATACCCAGTGATGATGCCTTCGTAGCGCCAATCGAGACCCGTACCCGTGAATTGCAGGCAACTGCGCCACCAGTGCGAGACCGGGCCTCCAAAGCCGTCGGTACTACGCATGCTTGTGAACCACAGGTGCAGCCCGACGATGTGCGCGGTGAGGGGATTGATGCGCGTTTGTTCAGCGATCATCGGCACCCCCATTGGCGGTGGCAACGATGACATTCACCGTCGTGAAGCGGGCGACCCAGCCTGAAAGGACGAACAACTCGCGCATGCGTACAATCCAGCGGTCCGCGAGGTCTGCGCGCCCGAAGCGTGCGGCCAACTGCGAGGCAAAGCCCCAAAAGATGCTGCGCGTGCTGTGAAAACCGACAATTTCCGTGATGTCGAAGTTGGCCTGCCGCAGCAGTTTGAGCGTTTTGGTCAGACCTGCCGCACCCACCGTGGAATGTGGATTGGACTTGGTCGAGGTCTGGAAACGCGCCAACCGGCCGGTCGTCATCACGTAAAGCTGGCCACCCGGGGCGAGATGTTTGCGAACTTCGAGTACCGTTTGCACCGTGTCCTGATTGACCGGCTCGGTCCAGATGATGTGAGGCGAGACCAGTTGGAGTGTTCCCAGCTTGAAGACGCGAAACGGCGTGGCCGATGTGTTGCGATGCAGCAGTGACGACTGCAGCACATGCTCATCCCAGTCCCCACGCGCGACGACGGCCACCTCACGATAGGCGAAACGCTTGAGTATCTCGTGGGCGAGCAGCGCGTTCGACGCCAGCACAACCGCGGGCTGCTCTTCGCGGGCCAGGCGGGAGGCGCAGAAATCGAGCGCGCAGTGATGCTCCAGGTCTGGCCGAACCAGTGACAGCAGCCGTGTGCCGACAAAATCCTGCTCCAGCAGTATTCGTGTCACGGTGTCAGCACCTCTGCATAGATGCGCTCCAGTTGCTCGGCGATGCGCGCCCAGTCATAGCGCTCGACGACCTTCTGCCGACCTTGTTCGCCCATTCGCGCCCTCATTTCGGGCAAATCAGCCAGAACTGAGATCGACCCGGTCAGTGCCTCGCTGTCGCCGGGTGGGGTCAGTAATCCGTTGCGCTCATGATCGACGACCGAGCGCACGCCGGGCAGGGCGCTTGCAATTACCGGCTTGCCGCACGCCATCGCCTCCAGCAGCACGATCCCGAACGCCTCACCGCGCGTGGTCGAAGGCAGCACCGAGAGGTCGGCGGCGGCATAGTGCAGGGGCAGCGTTTCGTCGGGCACGTGGCCGCAAAACACCACGCGATCACTGATCTGAAGTTCCTGGGCAAGTGCCTCATAGCGCGGGCGCAGATCACCGTCGCCCACAATCATGAGCTTGACCCGCCTATCCTCAATACGGCCAATACTACGCAGCAGAACGTCCACGCCCTTGAAGTAATGCGGGGTATCGAGCCCGCCCACGAACAGCACGACTGTATCGTCGGCAGCCAGCCCGTAGTCACGGCGCACGCTGTCTCCACTCAGGGCCGGATTGAAGCGATGAATATCGACCCCGTTGGCTAACTCCACGACGCGCGACGGTCCGGCTGCCATTAGCGGTGCGACGCGCGGCGAAGAAGCCCCGTAATCGAGTGATGTCACAATCAGACGGTTGGCGCGCCGCAAGATGGCCCTACCGATCAGCCGATGATGCATTGAAACAGCGGTATTTATCGCGCTGTCGAGGATTAAGTCCTGATGGTAGGTGATTACGAGGGGCGTTCGCTTCGTCAGGGAGCGAAACCAAACCAGTTCCTGGCCGAAGACGTAGGGATAATGGAGATGGACAATGTCAAAGTTGCTCATCCTCAGCAGGGCAGGGGTGAGCGGTGCGTTGCCAATGCGCGCCACAGACGGCAGCCAGTGGACTGTGACGCCATCGACAGGCTCGATGTCGGTGTTGGCCCGCCGGGCAGTGAACACATCAACCTGGTGTCCCTGATTTGCGAGTCCGCGCGAATTTTCCATACACACTCTCCCCGTTCCTCCGGAGTACGGCGGGAACGTGGCTGTAACCTGCGCAACACTGAGCCGCTGCATCAAATCGCCAGGCCGGTGAGCGTCCAGTAGTACTGGTAAATGAATGCGAAGACCGGATCGATCAGTTTCATGCCCAGTCGCGTTGCCAGCCCTGCGCCAGTTTGACCAAAGGCCAGCTTGAGCGAGGCGTAGCGCACGATGTCGCGGTCGTCGGCGATGCGCGTGCGTTGCACAATGCGGCGGCGGCGCAGGATGTCCCGCGTGTTCAATAATAGCCAGCGATAGGTACTGATCTTGGCGGCCATGTGATGCCGGCCGGCCAGTACGGCAAAGCCCCAGCTCACGACTTCTGACATCAGCATCGCTGGAAACAGCAGCAGCAGCGTTCTGATTCTGAAGTTCTTCAGCACCATCTGGTGGCGGTTGCGCTCAATCATGTAGTACTTGGCAGGCGAGAATCGGGCCGCGTAGTCGTGGTAGACGATTGATTCTGGCACATAGCGGCAGCGATATCCCAGTAGCCGCGCGCGCCACGACAGATCGGTGTCTTCCACATACGCAGGGCCGAAGGCTTCGTCAAAACCGCCCAACTCGTCAAACAGCGTGCGCGACATCATGAATGCCGCTCCGCTAACCGATGCCACATCGGCCGGGCTGGCGAGTGCAGTTGCCGGTTTCAGCCAGCCGCGCAGATAGCCAAACCCCGCCAGATGCACATCATTCCCGCAGGTGTTGATGCTGCCCGGTTCATTCATCAATAAAATCTTGGCCGTGGCCAGGCCAATATCCGGGTTTTCTTCCAGCGTCGTGACCAGCGGCGTGAGCCAATTCGCGTCAACAACCGTATCCATGTTCACGAAGGCCAGGTACTCGCCAGTCGCTTCGGCCACGCCCAGATTGTTGCCGCCACCAAAGCCCAGATTGTCGCCCGCAAGGATCAATCGTACCTGCGGATAGTGATCAGCAATGTACTCGGCCGTGCCGTCGGTGGATGCATTGTCCACCACCACGATTTCGACGTTGCCGTAGTCCTGTGCCAGCAGCGATTGCAGGCAGCCATCGACGTATTGGCGGCTGTTGAATGAAATGACCACGACACTGACTGCGGGCTGAACCTGATTGTCGCGGACTTCGAGTGTTTCGAGCCACTGTGCGTAAAAGGGTTTGACTTCAACTTGCATGGGGTTCCCTTTCAGGAGGGCGCAAGAACTCGAGCATGGTCGAGCGAACGGTGTTCAGGATGATCCCCGTGAACAGCGACAGCGTTCCGACGAAGCACAGCAAAACGGAGATGAGCGCAGAACCCACTGCAAGGGTCTGCAACTGGCTGTACTGGTAGGCCACCAGCGTGCCGACAATGACGCCACCGGCCAGCAGCAGGATGCCGGGCAAGGAGAAGAACAGCAGCGGACGAGTTTGCGCCACTAGCCGCAGAATACCGTTCAGGACGCTGAGGCCGTGGCCGATGACCGAGCGCTTGGCCTTGTCCTGATAGCAAATCGTAATCGGCACTTCGGTGACGCGCAGATCGTAGTCTGCGGCCCAGAACTGCATTTCGAACTCGACCGAGAAGTTGGATGAACTAAAAGCCATGCACTCCAGGGCGCGCGGAGAGAACGCGCGATAACCGCTTTGCGAGTCGGTGATGCTGGTTCCCGAAACGGTATTCACCAGCATGTTAAATCCCCAGTGACCGACGATGCGCTGAAGTGGAACATCGCTGGTTTTCTGCAAATAGCGCGACCCGATGACCAGATCTGCCTGACCAGACAGGATTGGCCCGGCGACGGCCGGCAAATCCTCGGGTGAATGCTGCCAGTCTGCGTCGAGCGTGACGATGGCCAGCGGATGGTATTCGCGGCGTACCAGATCGAAGCCAGTGTTCAGTGCGACGCCCTTGCCAAGGTTCTTCTGATGCCGGATGACACGCGCTCCGGCGAGCTCGGCAATTTCCGGTGTGCCATCCCTCGATCCGTCATCAACGACGATGACTTCATCGGAATGCTCCAGTGTCTTGAGCACGACGCTGCCGATGAACCGGACTTCGTTGAATGCGGGAATGACGACGACGATCGACTGCGAAAACGGGCGTGCAGGCCGCTTGTCGACGGCGCTCGACGTCCCGTTTTCATAGAATGCAGTCGCCTGGCGCTCGGTCATTCGTTCCTCTCATTAGCGCAGAATTTGCGCTTCGCTCGTCTGCTATGTTCTACTTTATTCAGCCAACTTAATAATTAACGGTGTCTTGGGGGGCCATTGAGTAGTGTATGTATGGGTGGCATGTTCTGCTAAACAGGCCCCGTGTTGAACGCTGATTTACGGGAGTGGTGACCAGAATATGTGGTCAGGACAGCCCTGGCGCTGCCCGCCTTGCTACCGGCCGATTGCCGAAATACATCGAATTCAGCGTGGAATGACATCCGAATGTAATCACCCTGCAAAGAGAACACTCTACGCGACCTCATCTTAAGCCATCTGCGCCGCTGACTGCAAGAGAGTTGGTCGGGCTGTTGAGGGAGAACGGGTTATTTACAAGGCAGTTTTTACAGAATTCGCACGTTTTTTTTACGAGATTCACAAGGCGGAATGCCAAAGAGCATTTTCCCGTGTGCGGAGCAGGGGCGAAAGAAACCTTTGCCTATGTAGGAGTGTTACGCTTAAAAATTGGGCACTTTCCAAATTCTGGAAAGTCTTCTATACTGTGTTATTGAAGGCTAAATACGCCTGTCGTGTCATTCGTTGAGTATGAGTTGTATCAAGGGAGACCCTATGTCCTCAGCCGTGACAGTCTCGACACTCACCGCGCTTACGTCGGCAGATCTGTCCTCGTTGCTGGGGCTGCTGCTGGTGCTTCTTCTCGCGGTATTGCTTATGAACAAGGATATCGCGGTGGCCAGCCAGAAGCCGCGGATGAAGACGCTCAGCCGCGCCCTGAATTTCGCTATTGCGCCGCTGATCATCATGTTTGGCGTGGCGGCGATGATGCAGTTCTTCACGCTGCTCTAGCAGTACAGGCGCGCACTAATAGTTGCGCGAGTGAGTTCGGACAGAAAATGCGGCGAGGCTTAATCGGCTTCGCCGCCTGTTTTAACCGCACGAGCACTTTTCACTGCGCCGTTCACGACTCACCACACATCGGCGGGACGCAGTTCATTGGAGAGGCCGACAGTGGGATCTGCCAATACCGGCACCGGCAAAGCAACCGCCGCAATATCTGACGTTGTGGAACAACCTCGCATAGTGTTGGCCGACAGCGGCGCGTTGTCCAGCCGCGCAGCATCGCAGCCCGGCAGGGCAGGGTGGACACCGGCTGAAGCCGCCCCACGCGTGCCTGAAAGTGCCGGGATGCTGGAGGCCGCATCGGTCGGCGTGAAGCCCGCCTTGGCGATGCCGCTGGCACTCAATGCGGTACAGCACCCACGGATCGAGCACCTCAGGGAACTGCTGCGCGCATTCAATCATTCGCCACGTGCCGTGGTGTTGTTCTATGTCGCGCTTTTGAGTGGCGCTGAGCTTGTGACCTTTCTTGGCACGCCGGCAGCCGGGATTGCGTTTTATAGCGGCGTGCTGATTGCGCTTATTGCGCATGCCTCGCTGCTTTGGGAGCAGCCGGTGCACAAGGTGCTACTTAGCCTCACCTTTGCGCCCATCATTCGGTTGGTGAGCCTTGCGGTGCCGCTCGGCAGCTTCTCGCTGATCCAAGCGTACGTCATCACCGGCGTGCCCCTGATCATATCGGCGGTCGTCTCGATACGTAGCATGAAGCTCTCGGCCCGCGAAGTGGGTTTGGGGCTTGGGCGGCGGCCGCTGCTGCAAGTTGTGATTATTCCTACGGGGCTGGTGCTGGGTGTGGCCGAGTATCTGGTGCTGCGCCCAGAGCCGATGGTCGTGTCATCGTCATGGCAGGACTTCGTATTGCCGGCGTTGGTGCTGCTGGTTTGTACCGGCTTTGTCGAAGAACTGATGTTTCGTGGCATCATGCAATCGACAATGCGGCCGATTTTGGGCACGGCCTCGATTGTGACGGTGAGCGTGCTCTTTGCGGTGATGCACATCGGCTACCGGTCGCCCATGGACGTGTTCATCGTGCTGGTGGCGGGGCTGATGTTCGGCATTGTGGCCTACAGTTCACGGAGTATTTGGGGTGTGACCCTGGCACACGGCCTCACGAACGTTGTCCTGTTCCTGATTTGTCCGCTCATCATGCCCGGCTTGGGTCTGTAGAGAAACCTCCGTCGGGCCAGACGTTTAGCCGCCCGAACCGATAGTTGCCCTCTATGCGCGTTGGCATCCTTGTGTACGCCGTCGATAAACCGCTGAGCGGGATTTCGCGTTATGCGTTCGAACTGGTGCGGGCGCTGACGGAACTGCCCAACGCGCCTGAAATTGTGCTGTTATCGGCTGGCCCGGTTGGGCCGCTCGGCGCATACGGACTTCCGGTGGTTGGGCTGGCCGGGTGCAGCCGGCTGCCCGGGTTGATGAGCATCGGTAATGCGCTGACTTCGGCGGCTGCCCGGCGGCAGCGGCTCGATGTGGTGCACGATACGACCGGTGTGACGCCGTTCGCCGTGCGGATGGATAAGGCCAGGCGTGTTGTGACCGTCCATGATGTCATCCCGCTGAGCTTTCCGGGTGTGAGCACGCGGCTGGACCAACTGCTCTACCGCCATTGGCTGCCCCGTCTGCTGCCAGGGGTTGACCGCGTGATTACGGTCAGCGCGTGCTCGAAGACAGACATTGCGCGCTACCTGCGTGTGCCATCCGCGAAGATTGAGGCCATTCCGCTGGCGGCCAACCCTGCCTATAAGCCGGCCAGCGAAGCGGCGGTTACGGAATTGCGGCGGAAGCTCGATCTGCCGGGGCGATATCTCCTGTATCTTGGCTCAGTCGAGGCGCGCAAGAATCTGGGCCGTGTGCTGGAGGCGCTTGCGCTTCTGCATGAGCGCGGCGAACAGCTCACACTGGTGGTGACCGGCCAAATGAAGTGGAAATACGCGGAAATCACCGAAACGCTGGATCGCCTGAACCTGGGGGACAAGGTTTTATTCACCGGATACGTGGCCGAAGCAGATTTGCCGGCGCTCTATACGGGTGCGCGCGGGCTGGTATTTCCTTCGCTATATGAGGGCTTTGGCCTGCCGGTACTTGAAGCGATGGCTTGTGGAGCGCCGGTAGTCACATCTACTGCGGCATCGCTGCCTGAAGTTGCTGGGGATGCCGCGCTGCTGGTCGATCCGCGCAGCGTCGATGCGATTGCCGAGGCCATGCTCCGGCTGTGGAAGGACGATGCCTTGTGCACGGCGTTGTCGAAACAGGGCATGCTCCGCGCGGCGCAGTTCAGTTGGCGCAGTACAGCGCAGCGAACGGTTGCCGTGTATGAATCGTGCACGCGGCCGTGATTCTGGCCCCACTGGCCGGTGCGGCCCAATCGGGCTTGATCTGGTGACTCATCAGATAAGTGATTTCGGTTGGTTGAGAGACCTGAAATGCGTAAATTAATCACACCAGCACCCCCGCGATTCGCATAAACGGTATACCATTGAATCTATAGGTTTCTCTGTAGAATGTTCTTAATTTACGTAATCTCCTTGTGATGGTTTTGCGGTCAGAGGCAGATTCAGCACGTCGGGCCTAATTCCCGGAATCGGGGTTGTTCCTCGACATTTTGAAAGCATTGTTGCGGACGCAGTTCGGCGTTAACTAGCGAAGGTGGAAATGTTCGTTCATCCCACAGCGGTTGTAGAGGACGGAGCGGTCATCGGCGAGGGCTGCATGGTCTGGCACTTGTGCCAGATACGCGCTGGAGCCGTGTTGGGCTGCGACTGTGTGCTTGGCCGTGGCGTATTCGTGGATTCCGGTGTGGTCATCGGCAATCGTGTGAAAGTTCAGAACTACGTGTCGATCTTCCATGGCGTCGAGATAGACGACGGCGTTTTTGTGGGGCCACACGTATGCTTCAGCAACGACCTGCATCCACGCGCCGTCAACCCGGACATGACTCTGAAAAGCGCGGATGACTGGACCTTGGTGCCGACGCATGTTTGCGCCGGCGCTGCGATTGGCGCCAATGCCTCAATACTGTGCGGTGTGACGATTGGGCGCTGGGCGATGGTGGGGCTGGGCGCGGTGGTGGTGCACGATGTGCCTGATTACGGGCTGGTCGTGGGCAACCCGGCGCGGCTGATCGGCTATGTGTGCGCCTGTGGCCAGCGGAAAGACAGCCTCGAACTGGCGCGTGCCTGTGTTGGCTGCCAAACAGATGGCGCGGAGCGCGAGAGTGCACGACTGGAAGTGCAGGGTGATGCATCATGAACATCTCGATTGCCAGCCCCGTCATCGGGGAGGCCGAAAAGCAGGCGGTACTGGCGGTGCTGGAAAGCGGCCACTTGGTTCAAGGCAAGGTGACCGAGGCATTCGAGCACGAGTTTGCCGTGTATCATGGTGCGAAGCACGGGGTTGCCGTAAATAACGGCACGACCGGACTAATCGCGGCGCTGATGGCGCACGGAATTGGCCCCGGTGATGAGGTCATCATCCCATCGTTCTCATTCTTCGCCACGGCGTCGGCGGTTCTGTTCGTCAAGGCAACGCCGGTATTCGCAGATATCGACCCCGAGACCTACTGCCTATCGCCCGACGCAGTCGAAGCTGTGATTACACCGCGCACGGCCGCGGTGATGCCGGTACATCTCTATGGCCTTCCGGCGGATATGCCCCGCTTTGAGCAACTTTGCCACCAGCACGGATTACTGCTGCTAGAGGACGCAGCGCAAGCGCACGGGGCTTCAATCGATGGGCGCTTTGTGGGTACGTGGGGAACCGCTTCATTCAGCTTCTATGCGTCCAAGAACATGACCACCGGCGAAGGCGGGATGCTGCTGACGAATGATGATCACATCGCCGATGTGCTGCGGGTGATCCGCAACCAAGGCATGAGTAAACAATACCGGCACGAACTCGTCGGCTTCAACTTCCGCATGACGGACATGGCCTCAGCAATTGGCAGGGCGCAGTTGGCGCAGCTTCCGGAATGGACGCGCCAAAGAGCCGAGAACGCGCGCCAGTTTTCGCAGCAGTTGCGAACAGTTGCCGGTCCCTGTGCGCCGGCAGGCTACGAACATGTGTACCACCAGTACACCGTCCGCCTGCCCGATTCGGTCAACCGCGATGAGGCGGTGAAGCGACTGAACGAGCGCGGGCTGGGCGCGCGCGTGTACTACGCAACACCTATCCACAAGCAGCCAATTATTCAGGAGATGGGGTTCGGGAACGCCGAATTGCCAGCAACAGAGCGCGCTGCCAGCAGCGTGGTCAGCCTGCCGGTTCACCCGCGCCTGACAGCCGACGAGCGCGACTTTATCATCGAGGAGGTCAACCAACTATGTTAACAGCAGCCGTCATTGGCGTGGGCAGCATGGGTCGCCACCATGCCCGCGTGTACCGCGAAATGGAAACGGTGCAGTTGGTGGCCGTCGTCGACAAGAACATGACGCTGGCCCGCCGAGTTGGCAATTTGTACAACGTGCCCCATTACCCTGATTACCGCATGATGCTAGAAGAGCACAAGCCCGATCTGGTTTCGGTGGCGCTGCCGACGAGCCTGCATTTTGAGGTGGCGAGCGACTTCATTTCTCGGGGAACTCACGTGCTGATCGAGAAGCCGATCACATCGACGCTGGAAGAGGCTCAGGCGTTGGTCGCGCTGGGCAAGCAGCATGGGGTGACGATCTCAGTGGGCCATATTGAGCGCTTCAATCCCGTGATTGTGGAGCTGCGCCGCCGGCTGGAGTCTCAAGAAATTGGGCGCATCTACAAGGTGCACATGCAGCGCCTCAGCCCGTATCCGGGCCGCATTCAGGACGCCGGTGTGGTCGTCGATCTTGCGTCGCATGACATCGACTTGATGCGCTTCCTCATTCACGAGCCGGTCACGCGCTTGTACGGCGAAACGCTGATGACCATCAACTCGGAACGGGAGGATGCCTTTAGCGGTCTGCTCCGCTTTGAGAGCGGCATCATTGGTGTACTTGATGTGAACTGGATCACTCCGCGAAAAGTCCGTAGCCTGACCATTACGGGCGACCGGGGCATGTTCTACTGCGACCTGATCGCGCAGGAACTGCTGTTCTATGAGAACGATGTGGCGCACGATAATTGGGACAATCTAAGCATCCTGCGCGGCGTGTCGGAAGGGAATGTGCTTGGCATCCGTATTCAGCGCTACGAGCCGCTTGCCAGCGAACTGACGGACTTTGTTGAGGCGATTCAGAGCGGTCGCGAGCCGCTGGTGACTGGTACGGACGGCTTGGAAACGCTGCGGATGGCACTGCAGTTTGTGCAATCTGGCCGCAGCAATGAGGTGATTGTTGCACCTGAATCTCAAGCGATTTCGTCGATTCAGGAGCCTGCGTGAGCGCTGCAATGCGAGTGATGACAATTGTGGGCACGCGCCCTGAATTCATTCAGACGGCGCCCTTTAGCGCTTGCGTGCGCGGGAATGGGCACGAGGAAATTCTGGTGCACACCGGTCAGCACTACGATGCCAATATGTCGGGCGTGTTCTTTGCCGACCTCGGGCTGCCCGAGCCCGATCTGTGGTTAGGCGTGGGTGGAGGCACGCACGCCGAGCAGACTGGCGAAATGCTAGTCCGGCTTGAGAAGGCCATGCTCACGCAGACGCCAGATGTAGTGGTGGTGTTCGGTGACACTAATTCGACAGTGGCCGGTGCGATGGCGGCGGCAAAACTCGGTGTTCCGGTTGCGCATGTCGAGGCCGGACTGCGCAGCTTCGACCGCGCCATGCCCGAGGAGATCAACCGCGTTGTGACCGATCACCTCAGCAATCTGCTGTTTGCCCCCACCGAGGCGGCAGTAGCCAACTTGCGCCGCGAAGGGCTTGCGACGCAGACCCATCTCGTGGGCGATGTACGCGTTGATCTGCTGAACGGACTGCAAGCTGCCGCTGCCGCGCGCTGGCCCGACCTGTGCGCGCGGATTGGGTTGCGCCCCGATCAGCCGTTCGCGCTGGCGACAATTCACCGTGCATCGAACACCGATGAAATCACCAACCTCAGCGGAATCGTCGCGGCGTTGAATGGGCTGGAACTGCCGGTTGTGCTGCCGGTGCATCCCCGCCTGCGAAAAATGCTTGCGCAGATAGGTCTGACTTTGGGTGGGTCGGTCATCGAGATTGAGCCGGTGGGCTACCTCGATATGCTGACGTTGCTCGATGCCTGTGCGCTTGTGATTACCGACAGCGGTGGCCTGCAAAAAGAGGCCTATATGCTGAGGCGGCCGACAGTGACGGTGCGGACGACGACTGAGTGGATCGAGACGGTTGAGGCGCGCTGGAACCGCCTTTGTGCAACTGAGCCAGCGGCGATTCATGCGGCCGTGGCCGAGGCGCTGCTGCCTCCGCCTGCTATGCACCCCGCCTTCTATGGCACTGTGGGTGTCTGCGACCGGATCGTGGCGGTGCTGGAGCACTTCACTGACGGACAGCACGAAGCCGTGACCACGCAATCGTTCCAGGATCACCGCCATGACTGAAACGACGCTCACGCTGATTGTGCCCGCCTACAACGAGGCTGAAGGAGTAGGGCAAACGGTCGAGAAGCTCAAGCCTGTTGTGGCAAGCCTGCGGATGGCTTACACAGTCGATATTGTGTTTGTGGACGATGGCAGCCGCGACGCGACTGCTCAACTGCTGCGCGACGCCTTTGCGGGCGACCCAACCGTGAAGGTCGTGTCGCACGAACAGAATCGAGGGCTTGGGGCGGCGCTGCGTACTGGTTTCCAACATGCCAAAGGCGATTTGATCGTTACCACCGATTTCGATGGCACGTATGACTTTGATCAGATCACCGTGCTGGTCGAGCAGTTGGTGAGCCAGAAGTCGGACATTGCCACCGCGTCGCCATATCACCCGCAGGGCCAGGTAGTGGGCGTGCCCGGCTACCGCCTGCTGTTCAGCAAGGGCGCGTCGTTGCTATACCGGCTGCTTATTAGCTGGCGCATCCATACATGGACGGCGCTGTTTCGGGCTTACCGCCGGGGCGTGCTGGAGCACGTGGGCTTCGCCAGTGACGACTTTCTCGCCGGCACCGAAATCCTCGTCAATGCACTCCGCGCAGGCTACGTGGTCGTGGAGTGTCCGATGGTGCTGCGTACGCGCACCTTCGGCCAGTCAAGCATTCGCATTGCACGCGTGACCGCAGCGCACCTGAAGTTCCAATCGGCGATCCTGTTTCGCACCTACCGCATGCCAGCGCCGGTTATCGCGTCCCAGCTTCCGGCCAGCGCCTGATCAATCGTCGCGGCCAGCCTTCGTAACCGACAGGAGCAATTCCGCATGACTTCAGTGGTTTACATTGCGCTAAGCACGATCATGAGCATTTGCGGCCAGCTTACGCTCAAGTATGCGATGGGTCGCATTGCACAAACGGCCAGCGAGCGGCCGCTGCTGCTGCGTATTGTGCTGTCGCCTTGGGTCATCGGCGGCCTGTTCATGTATGGAATAGGCGTGCTCTTTTGGCTGGTCGCCTTGTCGTACCTCGAAGTCAGCTTCGTTTATCCGTTCGCCAGCCTCAGTTACATCGGCATTATCATCGGCTCGCACTACCTGTTTCACGAGCGCATTCCCCCGCGCCGGCTGGTAGGGATTGTCGTCATCGTGTCTGGCGTCGTGCTGATTGGACTGAGCGCAGTCCAATGAACCAATCGACCGTACCACCTCAGAATCCGGCTGCTCACATTGCCATCGTCGGCGCCGGCATTGGCGGCCTCACGCTGGCCTACCTGCTCGGGCAGCGAGGCTATCACGTGACGCTTTTTGAGCGCTCGGACAGCTATGGCGGGTTGGCGACCAGCATCGATTATGGCGATACGCGCTTCGACCGCTACTACCACACGATTCTCAGCAGCGACCTGTCGATGCAAGAGTTGATTGAAGAGACCGGCGTGGGCGACAAGCTGCACTTCACGCCTACGCGGCAGGGCTTCTACGATGACGGCAAGCTGTATCCGTTCAACACCGCCAAGGACTTGCTGACCTATCCACCGCTCAACCTGTTCCAGCGCTTTCGCCTCGGCCTGCAGATCGCTACGGCGCAGCTTGAGAACGATGTGCAGCGGCTGGATAACGAACCGGTTGAGCAGTGGTTGGTGCGCGTGAGTGGCCGAGGGGTGTACGAGAAGGTATGGAAGCCCCTGCTGCGCGCAAAGTTCGACAGCACGATGACGGATGTCCCGGCCACCTATATCTGGGCGCGGCTGAAACGGATGCTGGGGACGCGCAAGGGCGTCACATCCAAAGAGATGATGTGCTATCTCGAAGGAGGCTACTTCACGCTGCTCGAAGCGCTGGCTGACCGCTGCGCTGGCCTTGGCGTAGAGTTTCGGTTGAGCACAGCTGTGGATGAGATCGTCGTTCGCGAAGGGCGCGCGGTGGGCGTGCGCGTGGGTGACACCGAGTTCCCGTTTGACGCAGTAATCAGCACGCTGCCTTCGCCAGTTCTAGCCGGCCTCATCCCGGGCGCGCCCGAAGCCATGCGCGAGTCGCTGAACAGCCAGGCCTATCTGGCGGTCATCTGCCCGCTTCTGGTGCTGAAGGAACGCCTGACGCCGTACTACGTGCTGAACATCACCGACAGTAGCGTGCCGTTTACAGCGGTTGTTGAAACGACCGATCTGATCGACCCAGCCTACGTGGGCGGTTATCACCTTGTGTACTTGCCCAAGTATGTCACACCGGACAGCCCGCACTGGGCGAAAGACAACGTGCAAATCAGGGAAGAGTGGCTGGAGCACTTCAAGCGCATGTTCCCGTCGTTTGACGACAAGCTGCTGGTGGATGTGATCATGCAGCGTGCACGTTTTGTCGAACCGCTGCGCCCGCTGGGCGCAAAAGAACCGATTCCGTCGATCGATACGGCGGTGCGCGGCCTGTTCATGAGCAACTCGGCGATGGTCTATCCCGACTTGAACAACGGCGAGTCGATTACCCGGCTGGCCCGGCGCGTCGTCGATACGGTCCAAGTCTGGGTTGACCACGAAGTGCTCATGCCGGCGCAATCTTCATCAGCCTGATCTCGGGGAGGCAGCCTGTTGGCACTGACCAACACACAGCAGGACGAACAGAAGATGACTGGCATCCGCACACGGCCATGGATTTTGGTTTTGGGGTTGGTGGGCGTTGTGCTGGTGCTGTTTCTGTTCCTCTGGCGGCTGGACAGCTATCCCGCGCCCTGGTTTGACGAAGGCGCATACATGAACGTCGCCAAGACACTGGTGCAGGACGGCGTTTACGCCGAGAAGAGCAGCGACGGCTACCGATTCAATGGCGCGGTCATCAGCACCGGGCCTACGGTGATTCTGCCGATGGCCGCGATGTACAAAGTGTTTGGCGTCAGTATCGTCGCGGGCCGGTTGGTCGTCGTGGGATACGGATTGCTCACCCTCGCCATGACCTATCTCCTGGCGATGCGCTTGCTGCCAGATTGGCGTTTTGCGCTTACAGCGGTCGTGTTGGCGCTGCTGGCGTGGGGCAACTGGATGCCGCTGGTATTCCGAACCGTGATGGGGGAGGGGCCGGGAGCATTTTTTGTCTTGGCCGCGCTGTGGACATGGTTCACTCCTAATCGGCCCGGGTTGCTGCGGCTGGCGGCCGTGGGCATGCTGCTCGGACTGGCCACGATGACCAAGGTGCAGTACGCACTCATTGTGTTTCCTGCGCTTGGCTTTGCTTTCCTGCTGGATTTGCTGTGGTACAAGCGGGCCGGTTGGCGCTTTTTCGTTGTGCCCGGCGGAGTCGCGGCCCTATTGTGCGGACTTTGGCTGCTTGCGGCCTATGTGCTGCTTGGGCAGGAGTTTCGTAATCAGGGCGCCGATATCGCCACTTCCAGCGCCACCGCCACCATCAGCTACTTCACCATCAATCTGTCTGCGATCGCAACTAATCTTCTCTCGCTTACATTTGGGCAGGCGTATGGCGGCCTGTACATTGTGGGCTTGATCACGGCGGCAGCACTTGGTGCGCCTCGTTCGGCAAATGGCCAGCGCTGGTCGATTCTGACCGTGCTAATGCTCACCAGCACGGCCTTCTATCTGATTATGGCGGGTGTTGCGCCTGAGCATAACCGGCTGGCAGTGCCCATGTACCTGCTCGGCTCATTCGCGGTTGCGCGGTTGCTGTACGCACTGATAAATCGCATAGAGGTGAAGTGGGGTGAGCTGCCGGATGCAATCCGGCGCGGAGAGCTTCCGCAGCAGGCGCTTGGCCCGATCATCGTGGTGGGGTTTGCGTTCACCTTGGTGCTGCTGCCGCTGCTGCGGGCGGCCTACAATGTCACCAGTTCCGGCAGTAGCGCGCCGTATGCCGCCGCGCGCTATCTTGACCAGAACGCTGATCCTAACGATTTGATCGAAACCTGGGATCGGGAAATGGGCATTCTGACGGGGCACAATTACCACTTTCCTCCGCAGGTGGTGCAGGCTTATCACAATGCCCACATAGCTAATCCAGCCCTGCCTGCCGCTGGAGAGTTGTACGATGTTTTTGAACACGTCACGCCTGACTACATCGTGATTGGCCCGATGTCACGCTGGGCGGCGCTGTACCCGCCGGGCGTGCTCGCTAGTTACGATCTCGTCTTTGAGACCGGGCAAACCGGAAATCACTATGAAATCTATGCGCATCGTTAGATTGGCAACCATAGGCTGCCTGATATTGTTTGCGGCTGTTTCCACGAGCGCACAGACTTCGGAAGTCTGCGGGAATCCCGCGAACGCAGTGGTCGCTGAAAACTGCCTTCCGGGCAGCAGCGATTGGATCGTCGAGTCGCCTGATCCCTCGTTATCCGCCTTTGTTTTCCCGCCCAGCGTCAATGTGGGCGAACCCGTCAACCTGTACATCGCTTCGGGCGGCGTGCCAGTTGATGTCGATATTTACCGGCTTGGTTACTACGGCGGGGCAGGCGGACGGTTGATTACTCAACAGCCAGCGCAGCCGATTCCTGCGCAGCCTGCCTGCAATGAGGCCTTGTATGATACCGGGTTGGTAAGCTGCCTGAATTGGGCGCCGATTGAGCAGCAGACTGACAGCGCATGGGTTTCCGGGATATATGTGGCCCACATTGCTCGTCCGGACACCGGTGGCGAGAATTTGGCTGTATTCGTCGTGCGTGACGACGCACGTGGTGCAGACCTGCTGTTTCAACAGAGCAATCACACCTTTCAGGCCTACAATAACTTCGGTGGGAAATCGGTCTACGACTACAACAGCGGCTGGGATGCCGGCTACTGTAACACGGTCAGTGAGAACCCGCGCGCGGTGAGCGTGTCGCTGGCACGGCCCTATACGAGTGGCGGCACCAACAACGTATTTGATACGGAGTATCCGCTTCTGCGCTGGCTGGAACAGCAGGGCTATGACGTGAGCTACGCCACCGATTGGGACACAGACCGTTGGGGCGAGCCCGAAAACGACAATCTGCTGCTTCGGCACAGCGTATATATGTCGGCGGGGCACGACGAATATTGGACGGAGGCCATGCGCGACGCCGTAGCCGAGGCGCGTGATGCAGGGGTGCATCTGGCATTCTTCTCCGCCAACACCATCTACTGGCGTGTGCGCCTTGAGGCTGACCCGTGGATGGGCACGCCCGACAGTGTGATGACGGTCTACAAGACTATCGAAGATGGTGTGCCTGACCCGTCGGGGCACCCGACGACGACCTTCCGCGACCCTGTTATTGATGACCCCGAGAATGCGCTGATCGGCACAATGTACATCGGCGACAACAGCGGCCTGTTCTTCCCTGTGCGCGTGAGCGGCGAATTTGCGTCTGACCCGATCTATCGGCACACCGACTTGCAAGAGCTCGCGCCAGATACCTATGTCGACATTGGCGACGATATTGTCGGCTGGGAGTGGCAAGCAATTGTAGACAACAGCCTGACGCCGGTTAATCTGGACGTGCTGGCGCGCTCGCCGGTCGTAGGATTCTTGCTAATCGATGCCGGCAATTCCAGCAACGGAACGTCGGGCCAGGCCTATGCGGAAACGACGCGCTATATAGCTGAAAGCGGCGCACAGGTGTTTTCGACCGGCACGATCCTGTGGGGCAGGGGGCTGGGAGCACACGGAACCGAGCCGGTGCCGGTTGACCCTTACGTGCAGCAGGTGACCGTAAACGTGCTGGCGGATATGGGCCTGCCACCGGGTAGCCCGGCGGCTGATGTGGTGCTGGATGGCGAGGATCGAGTTGTGACATCGGCCGTACATCCGGTTCGCCAGATCGGGGACGCCGAGCCGCCAGTGGTGCTGTCTTTAAGCGTTGACACCAGCGGCGGTTTGCTCAACAGCGGGCGTACTGCGACGTTTCGCTGGACGACTGACCGGCCCACACGTGGTCAGGTGTGGCTCGGCCCCGCCAGCGGTAATACGTATGAGGAAGCGGCTGAATCGCGGGAGTTTGCTGCTGACCACGAGGTGCAATACGACGGGTTGGTTCCGGGCACAACCTACTACGTCCGCATTGCATCTATGGATGAACAGAACGGCCAAAGCCTGAGCGATGAGACGACTTTCGCCACCCCACCCAATCTGATCCATACACTTGGCGCGCCGCTGCTTCGGGGCTGGCGTTCGCTGGGCTGTTTCACGGAAGACTATCCAATCGTCACAGTGGCCGGCGCTTTGTTGCTCACCGCTGCTGTCGTAGTTGGAGCCGCGTGGCTGGTGCTACGCAGGAGGAAACCACGTGAACAATCCAATTTCTGAACCGGACATCCGGCGGCTTGAACCTTCGCGCCGCGATGTGCTGCGGATGGGCCTGGCTGGTTTTGCGGCGGTGGCCGCACAGCCGCTGCATAAATGGCTGCCTGCCTGGCAGGAGGGCACCAGCGGCGCGCTCAAGCGTATTTACCTCGCGCCCGATGACCATACTGACTTGTTCTGGACAGCCAACGACGCCTCCTACCGCGAGGCGTTCGTGCGCATGATCGACTACTACCTCGATCTGGCTGACAGCACCGCCGATCTGCCGCTGGATTTCCAGAGCCGCTGGAACTGCGACGGCAGCTACTGGGTATGGACGTACGAGCGTACTAAGCCAGAAGCGGACTTTTTGCGACTGGTCGAGCGTATCCGCGACGGTCATTTCAGCATGCCGCTCAACGCGCTGGTCATTAACAACGGCGGCGCGCCCGCCGAGGCAATTCTGCGCGGCATGTATTATGCCGGCAAGTTGGAACGTCGCCACGACCTGCGTTTCCCAATCGCCATCAGCATGGAGAATCAAACGCTGCCGCTCGGCTTGGCCTCACTCTGGGCCGGGGCAGGGGCGCGCTATAGCTGGAAGGGTATCTGTGGTTGCGACACGCTGGTGCAGGCGGCTATTCGCGAGCGGGAGATTTACTGGGCCGAGGGCCTGGATGGCAGCCGTGTGCTGCTGAAGTGGAATTCGCGCATTGTCGACAACAAGGGTATTGGCGGCTATGCCGAAGCCTACGATCCGGCCGGCATCGTGGAGTTTGTGGATCATGATGGCGGATTCCTTGCCCGCTATCCCTATTTGGTGGTGGGCGCATTTGGCAAGGGGTGGGACGATTTCGAGACAATGACCGATGAGTTCGTGCGCGTGGCGCAGGAAAAGACCAACGATCAGCGCCGCGTGATCGTCTCGAATCAGCAGGACTTTTTCACCGACTTTGAGGCCAGCTATGGCCACGACATTCCGGCCACGGCCCTGTCTTTCGGCAATGACTGGGACTTGTACTGTGCGGCTCTGGCTGAGGTGTCCGGCCAGATCAAGCGTGCAGTCGAGGAATTGCGCGGCGCGGAAGCGTTGGCGTCAGTGGCAGTTAGTATTGACCCTGCTTTCATGCAGGGGCGCGAGGCCGCGCGCGATTTGGCGTGGATGGACCTGGGCCTGTTCTGGGAACACAACTTCGGCGTGGCCGGGCGCGACGACTTCATGGGTGAGCGCATTGACTGGCAGCGACGCCTGGCTGACGAAGTAAGCGCGTATGTGGCTGCGCTCAAAGAGGACGCGCTGACGCTGATCACCGAGCGCATCCACGTAGCAGAGGGTGAGCAGCGCTTCATCGCGTTCAATCCACTCGGCTGGGCGCGCACTGACATCGTCGATGTGCCGCTTGCCCATCTTGATCCAGTGCACGTGGTTGATGTGGCGACCGGCGAAGAAGTGCGTTCGCAGACCATCTTCAAGGATGGGCAATCCTATCTGCGCGTGCTGGCGGCGGACGTGCCGCCGGTGGGTTACAAGGCGTTCACGCTGCAAAGCGGCGTTGGTGGACGCACGGACGAAGCGGTGATCGCGAGCGACGGCGTATTGGAGACTTCCCGCTATCGCGTGACGGTGGGCGGGAGCGGCGCTATCGTTAGCCTGATCGACAAGGCGGCTGGCGATAGAGAGCTAATTCAGTCAATTGGTGGCCGCGCGGCCAACGATCTGGGCGGCAGCGATGGAGTCGTGGCGGTCGAAAGTGCGGGGCCGGTTTCTGCGACGCTGTTGGCCAGCGGTGACGGCCCACTGGCGCACCGCACGCGCGTCACGCTAATCGAAGGTGTGGATCGTGTGGAAATCGTCAACGAGATCACCGAGAACTTCAACGAGACGCAAACCTGGGCTTTCAGCTTCAATCTTCCTGATGCGGGCTTGTGGCACGAAGAACTTGGCGCATTACTGCGCGTGAAGCTGGAACAGGACGGCGGGCATTACGCGGCCCAGAACGCGCGCTACGACTGGCTTACGCTCAATCACTTCGCTGACCTCACTGGTGCGGATGGTTACGGGGTGACGCTCTCGAACGCTGATTGCTACTTCATGAAATTCGGCTCGAGCGCGCCCGACAATCTGGACACCAGCACGCCGCAGATCAATGTGCTGGCGGGCGGGCGCGTGGGTGGGGATGGGCGCTTCGGTATTCCCGATCAGGGCGGCGACAGCCATTTCCTGCAGCGGTTCGCGCTGCGCGGCCGACCAGAATACGCGCCAGCAGACGCCATGCGCTTCGCGCTCGAGCATCAGAACCCGCTGATCGCCGGGATGCTACCGACTACGGCTTCGCCGGTGTCCAACGGCCAGATGCTGCCCGAGGCGCAATTCAGCTTGCTGCGGCTTGAAAGCGATCAGGTGCTGCTGTGGGCGCTCAAGCCTGCCGACGACCTGCCGGATGCGCTGGTGGTGCGCGCCTGGAACTTGGGGGACAGTGCGCAGCCGCTGGCGCTTGCGCTGGATCAGGGCGAAGTAGACACAATCACGCCACTGACGCATATCGAGACTCCGGCAGGCGACACAATTCAGTTCAACGGCCGGGAAGAGCAGCCTATGCTCGCGCCCAAACAAATCCGTACATTCGCCATCACGTTCGCGTGATCGATGAAAGGCACTGAAAATGAATCAGGATCAACTACTTGCACAACCCGGTGAACCGGCCACGATGACCGCCCGCCAGAAATCCGATGCGACCATGGCAGCCAATCGTGGCGCTGTTGGGTTGGTACTGATGAGTGTTCTGCTGGCGGCCGCTGGCCAGCTTACGTTCAAGGCGGGCCTCAATCAGATTGGCGGGCTGACCCTGTCGCTGGAAATGATCACGAGCATCCTGACCAGCCCGCTCATGCTCATCGGCCTGGCAATCTTCGCGGCCAGCGCGCTACTGTGGCTGATTGCGCTCATGCGCGCCGAACTCAGCTTCGCCTATCCATTTCTCAGCCTGTCTTACGTGCTGGTGTTGGTGGGCGGCGCAGTGCTGTTTGATGAACAGATTTCACCGCTGCGTCTCATGGGTTTCGCGCTGATTATTATTGGCCTGTTTGTGGTCGCCAGCAGCGCTCGCACCAGCGATAAAGCGCCGCCTGAGGATGTTCAGGCCTGATGAACCGGCGTGATCAGCGCATCTGCAGAGCGTTTTGATGGATACGCCGCTTCGCTTGGCGCAAGTGGCGCTTTTGGGGCTGGGCCTCGGAATCGTGGCGCTCGATGTTTTCGTTTTGAAGCATGGGCGCCGATTTCGCTTGAGCCGCGTCGTGCTGATGGTGGTCTCGGTTGTGGCGCTGGCCGCGCTTGTACTTCTCTCGCTCGACCATCTGACATTCCCGCTGCATCTGGAAGTGATGGAAGGCACAGTCCTCGCGCATTTCGAACGTGCCGTGAGCGGGCAGTTCATCTACACCGACCCCTCGCCTGAGTTCGTGGCACTCGCCTACAATCCGCTTTACTACTACGTCAGCACTCCATTGAGTCCGCTGTTTGGCGTCAGCCTATTCGCACTGCGCCTGTCCGCGCTTATCGGGTTGGCGGGCAGCGCGTTGATGGTGTTCGTGCTGGTTCGCCGCCGGACAGGTTCGGCGTGGTGGGGCATGGTGGCGCTCGGCCTGTTCGCAGCGGCTGCGGGTGTCATGGATTTCTACCTCACCACAGCCCATTCCGATTCGTGGTTCCTGTTCATGGTGCTGCTGGGCAGCGCGTTGATCGACTGGAATCGCGGGCGCGCCTGGAATCTCGCCGGCGTGCTCGTGCTCGTGGCCGGCTTCTGGTTCAAGCAGCACGGCGCGTTGTTTGCAGCAGGCGGCGTGCTGTTCCTCACTTTCCGCGAGATGGTTGCCCGTGGCTGGGGGCATGGCCTGCGGTCTTCGCTGCCTTACTGGGCTACCGCGCTGGTACTGGGGCCAGTTGCCTATGCCGTGCTTGGCCCGGCGCTGTTTGGGCCGCGCTTCGTTTACTTCACATGGACCGTGCCCAGTCAGTGGTCAGAACTGGGCATCAGCACCTTCTATCGGCTTGGTACATTCATCCTGCAGGCGTACGCGCTGCCTGCGCTGATTTCTGCGCTGTATGTTGTCTGGGCGCTGCTGCGGCCGGTCTCGAGGCTGAACATCGTGCATGTCCAGGTCGTGATTGCCGGCCTGTCGGCCCTCATGGGCGCGCTCGACGGCGGGTCGGCCAACAACGTGTTCATTCCCATGGGGACGTGGTTCCTTATCGCCAGCGCTCTTGGACTACATGAGTTTACGCAGAATGACCCGCGCTTGCGCCGGGTTGCACTGGCGATGGTGGCGCTGTTCGCATGCTTTGCGCTGATGTTCTACAACCCGCTCGTGTTCAAGACTGCGCCCGACGCCCAGTCGGCGTATGTAGATCTCGTGGGGCTGATCGACGGGTTGGATGGCAGCGTCTACTCGCCGGATGTGGCTGTGCTGGAGCAGGACAATCACCTGTATCCGAATGTCCACTGGGTCGCGCTGGAAGACCTCTTGCGCGGGCCGGGCCGAGATACGCGCAACCAGCCGCTGGCGCGCGAACTACTGGCTCCGCTGCTTGCGCCCGAGTCGGCAGCGTACGTACTCTCCAATTTGCCGCTGGAAGACAAGGACGCGCTGGCATTCCTGACTGAATCCTACGTACTTGAAACGGACTTTGGCGATCGTTTTTCCGCCCTCAGCGCGCAGCCGGGCCGGTTCTTCACCGGCTATCCGCGTTACCTTTATCGCTATGCTGGAGAGTCTTGAGAGACGCGAGGCCTAGATCGGCCTGATCGCCACCCCGGCAAGGGCTGCTTCGAACTGGCTGCGCGTGAACGACCCGCCGCCCATATGGGCGGCATTGGCCGCGCCCGCAGCCGTTCCCCATGCCAGCGCAGTTGACTCGTCTTCGCCGCGAACGAGTGCTGTCACCAGCCCCGCCAGGAGCGAGTCGCCGCTGCCGACGGCATTGACGCGCTGAATGACGGGCGGCGCGGCGTGCCAGCGCCCGCGCTGTGAAGCCAGAATGGCGCCGTTTGCTCCCAGCGTAATGACCACCGTTCGTTGCCCAGCACTGCTCAATGCGCTGGCGGCTGAAATCGCATCCTCCTCACTTGTCAGCGGCCGATGGAGCAGGGCAGCGGCCTCGTCCAGATTGATCTTGAGGTGTACGCCGGTGAGGGGTTGAACGGCTGCCAGCGGTGCGCCGCTCACATCCACCCATACGGGCAAGCCGGTATCACGGAGCGCCGCTACCAGCGCCGGGTATGCGTTCGGTGACGTGCCGGGCGGGGTGGAACCGCACAGACAGACCACGGCCGCGCTCACCATTGCGCGGAGAACATCGCTATGGAAATGGCTCCAGTCCGCCACCGTAATCAACGGGCCTTGTTCGTTGATTACGGTGTTGTGCCCTGCTGCCGGGTCGATGACGATGGTACAGGCGCGCGTTTCGCCGCCGATTGGCGTCCAGTGGGCGGCCAGTCCTTCGCGGCGTGCAAGTTCCGCGAAAAGCGCGCCTTGTGCGCCGCCAACGAGACCGGCGCACAGCGCGTCTTCGCCGAGTGTGCGGGCTGCGCGGGCTGCGTTGACCCCCTTTCCGCCAGCCGCTGTGCGATTGCTTAGCGCACGATTGACGGCGTCAAGCTGTATCTGAGGTACAACGAGCGTTCGGTCGACAGCGGGGTTTGGCGTCACAAACAGGATCATGTGATTTATCACAGTGTCGGCGAGGAGGAGAACGGATGATGGTGGCGCAGAATAGCCCGGCCGGCAAGTGTGCGCGAGTTTCGCGGTGCTTCATGTATTGCGTTATATACTCGGTCTACACACACGCCAATGAGGAGCAAGATGGCTGAATTGCTGAGCGAAGTCCTGATTATCTTTCTGCTTACCCTTGCCAATGGTTTCTTTGCGGGTTCTGAGCTTGCCGTCGTGCGGGCGCGCCGGAATAGGCTTGAAGAACGCGCCGACGACGGTAGTGTGGGTGCGCGCAAGGCGCTGGCCCTGGCTTCTGATCCGGATCGTTTTCTGGCGACGGTTCAGGTGGGAATCACGCTGATTTCCACGTTTTCGGCGGCGTTTGGTGGCGCAAGGCTGGCGTCGGCGCTGGCGGGCCTACTGCGTGAAGTGGATGTGTTGGCTCCCTATGCCGATACATTGGCGTTTGTGATCGTTGTCACCGGCATCACCTATCTCTCGCTGGTGTTTGGAGAGTTGGTTCCAAAGCGCCTCGCGCTGCAGAACGCGGAACGCCTGGCGATTGTGGCTGCGCCGTTCCTGACTAGTCTGTCGAAAATCTCTCGCCCAATCACGGCATTTCTGTCCGCGTCGGTGGATTTGGTGGCCCGGCTGCTGGGAGTGCACGAGATTCGCGCACGCGATGTAACTGAGGCCGATATTGTCTCGATGGTGCGTGAAGGGGCTAAGAGCGGTGTTGTTGAGGCTGATCAGGCAGACTTTATTGAGCAGGTATTTCTCCTGTCCGACCGGCCGGTGCGCTCTATTATGACGCCTCGTTCCGAGGTGGTCGCGCTTCCGGTGGGTGCTTCGCTTGACGAGGTGGTCGCCCTGCTAGGCGAAACGCACTTTTCACGCGTGCCGGTGCGTGACGGGCAACTGGATGATGTGATCGGAATTCTCAACGCAAAAGACCTCGTCCGCTTCGCGGGTACGCCAGTCGCAGATTTCAGCCTGCGCGATTTGCTGCTGCCGGTACAGTTTGTACCGGAGTCAACCCGCAGCGACGACGTGCTCGACAAGCTGCGCGAATCGGGAACGCATCTTGCGATGGTCATTGACGAGTATGGCGCGGTGTCGGGGCTGGTGACGATGGAAGATGTGCTGGAGGAGATCGTCGGCGAGATCCGCGATGAGTACGATCATGGCGAAGAGGCAGAACTAGTTCAGCGCGGAGATGGCGGGTGGCTGGTGGATGGCGGCTATGCGGTTGAGCGATTAAACGAGGCCTTGGGCGGAGACTTGATGGTGGACGAGCCGTCCCCTGATTTTTCGACGGTTGCGGGCCTGATTCTTTCATCACTCAACCGTATCCCCGTGGAGGGAGATAAGGTACGATTCGGGCGCTACGAGTTTGAAGTGATTGATATGGATGGGCGGCGCGTGGACAAGCTCATAGTGACGGCGCTGCCTGCCAGAGATTCCAATGAGTCAACCGACAGGTCCTGAGCGGCCTGCAAACAGGAGCAATACAACATGAACTTTCGCTTACTTCCGCCGAGGCGCCAGCTTGTAGAGGTGATGACGCGCATCTACCGGCAGGGCATGACCACGGTATCGGGCGGCAACTGTTCTGTGCGCGAGCCAGATGGAGACCTGTGGATTACGCCTGCCGGGGTCGACAAGGGGACGCTGACGCCCGACGACATGGTGCTTGTGCGCGCCAACGGAACGATTGAGGGCCGCCACCGGCCATCCTCGGAATATCCGTTCCATCGAATGATCTATGAGGCGCGGCCGGACATCAAGGCGTTGGTGCACGCGCATCCGCCCGGATTGGTCGCTTTCAGCATCGCTCGCAAGCTGCCTGACACGCGCATTTTCCCGCAGGCGCGTGATCTGGTGGGGGAGGTGGGTTACGCCCCCTACGCGCTGCCTGGTAGTGAGGAGCTTGGCCAGTCGATTGCCGGTGCGTTTGTGGGCGGCAACCATGCTGTGCTGCTGGAGAATCATGGGGTGGTCGTCGGCGGAGATGATCTACTTGATGGCTTCTGGCGCTTCGAGACGCTGGAATACTGCGCCCAGATCCAACTGCGCGCCAGTGCGCTGGGAGGTTATCACTCGTTGAGCGATGATGAAATCGGTCTGTTCGTTCAGGCGACGCACGATCTGCCGGAATTCGTCCCCGAACGGCATAGCGACATTGAACTGGAACGGCGGATCGACATCTGCTCGTTCGTGGCCCGCGCCTATGATCGGCGGCTGATGATCAGCACCGGTGGAACGATTTCAGCGCGTGTGGCCGAGGATGCTTTCGTGATTACGCCCTATGGGCAGGACAGGCGTTATCTGGAACCGCAAGACCTCGTGCTGGTCGATCAGGGGCGCGCCGAGCGCGGCAAACTGCCAAGCCGCGCCGTGCTGCTGCACCGCACGATCTACCGCGATCACCCGGAGATCGGGTCGATCATGTCGGCGCAGCCGCCACACGCGACGACCTATAGCATCGTTGAGCAGCGCTTCGATACGCGCACGATACCGGAAAGCTATATTCTGCTTCGTGATATGCCACGCATTGGCTACGGCATTCCCTACGCGCATCCTGAACTAGTGTCCGAGCGCCTGCAGAAGGACACTCCTGTATTACTTCTGCAGAACGACTCGGTGCTTTCGACCGGGCGCACGCTGCTGGAGGCCTTTGACCGGCTCGAAGTGGCTGAATTCAGCGCTCAGGCGTTGATCGAAACAAGCAGCATCGGCGAGCTTCAGCCAATCACTGGAGAAGAACTGACTAATCTGGAGATTAAATTCGGACTGCGCTGAGCACCATTCTGTTCGCATAGTCAGAATAAAAACAAGCAATGAGCGAGGGGCAAAAAGACAACCAGGAAAAGCCAGGCAAAGACACCGCAGGCGTAATCATAATGCCGCCGCTGCTGTTTGCTGTGCCGCTTCTGGCTGGATTTCTGCTCGGCCGCTGGCTCCCGCTTGTGAGCCTGCCGGAATGGGCGTCTGGCATCGGCATTTTGGTGCTCATCGTGTCGCTGATTCCCGGGCCGTGGGCGCTGGTTGCTATGCTCCGGCGCGGTGTCAATCCCGAGCCCTTTGTTCCGACCAGCAGGCTGGTAACAAGTGGCCCATTCCGGTTCAGCCGCAACCCTATTTACCTCACCTACGTGCTGTTTGTGGCGGGCATGGGGCTGTTTCTGGGCAATATCTGGATGCTGCTGCTCCTGATCCCGACGGTCATCATCGCGCACTATGGCGTCATCCTGCGCGAAGAACGCTACCTGTCCCGGCGGTTTGGCGCTCCATACGTAGACTACATGCGGCGCGTTCGCCGCTGGCTGTAAGAAAGGACTCCTGTTCATGCCTGTGGCTCATTGGCACTATCTGTATGAAGAGCGGCGCTGCACAGCCGAGGAAGCTATGCGCTCGGTGCACTCCGGCAATCGCGTCTTTCTCACCGGCAACTGTTCGGTGCCGCGAACGCTGCTCGCGGCGCTGATCGAGCGCGCGCCCGACCTGCACGACGTCGAGATTTCGCAAGTGCTGACCATCGGCAGCCTGGGGTGTGTCGCGCCGCAGATGCAAGGGCATCTGCGCGTAAACAGCATGTTTGTATCTGATGATGTGCGCGAAGCCGTGAATTCGGGACGCGCCGATTTCACGCCGGTGTTCCTGTCCGAGATCGCTCGTCTGTACCGTACGCGGCTGCCAATTGATGTGGCGTTCATTCATGTTTCGCTACCGGATGAGCACGGCTACTGCTCGTTTGGCATCGAGGTGGGCGTGACCAAGACGGCCGCAGAGGTCGCCAAAGTGGTGATTGCTGAGGTCAATCCGAATATGCCGCGCTCGCTCGGAGACAGCTTCATTCATGTCAACAAGCTCACGCATATTGTCGAAGTGGACTATGCGCTGCCCGAGATTCAGATGAGTGAACCGTCCGATACGCAGACAGCGATTGCGCGTAATATTGCGGCGCTCATTGAGGATGGCAGCACCTTGCAAACGGGCATCGGCGGTATCCCAGGCGCCGTGCTGGGCTTCCTGGACGACAAGCGCAATCTCGGCGTGCACACCGAGTTGTTCTCGGACGGCATCATCCGTCTGGTAGAGCAGGGCATCATCAACAACGAAGCCAAAACACTGCACCCGGGCAAGATCATCGCCGGTTTCGCACTCGGCACGCGCAGGCTTTACGACTTCATCCACGACAACCCGATCATCGAGCTGCACCCAACCGAGTATGTGAATGACCCATATCGGATCGCGCAGAACGACCGCATGGTATCGATCAACTCGGCCATCGAAGTGGATTTAACTGGGCAGGTGTGCGCTGACAGCATGGGGCACGCGTTCTACAGCGGGGTGGGGGGCCAGGTCGACTTTGTGCGTGGTGCGGCCCGTTCGCAAGGCGGCAAACCGATCATTGCGCTGCCTGCCACTGCGCGTGGGGATAGTCTGAGCCGGATCGTGCCCGAACTTAAGCCCGGCGCTGGCGTCGTCACAACGCGCAATGACGTGCATTACGTCGTGACGGAGTATGGTGTAGCCGACTTGTATGGCCGAACCATTGCGCAGCGTGTGCGCGCAC
Organism: uncultured Chloroflexia bacterium; assembly: GCA_963841085.1. Taxonomy (GTDB): domain Bacteria; phylum Chloroflexota; class Anaerolineae; order Aggregatilineales; family Phototrophicaceae; genus Flexifilum. The sequence goes on from CAWJBF010000008.1 coordinate 116,089, forward strand.
TGATCAACATTGCGCACCCTCGTTTCCGCGAAGACCTGGAACGCAAAGCCCGCGAGTGGCATTACCTGCCGGCGTTGTACTCGTTGAGTTGAGGAGTTCTCGTATCTGTTGGTCTTTGTACGTGTGTCTGTCCAAAAACCGAATGGGGTTTCGTGTAGTCATATACACAACAGAACAACACCAACCCAGTACTAAAATAGCGTCATACGCGAAGACTGCACTATCATAACAATACTGAGCGCAGCACGTCGCACCACGCAGTCGAATACAAATTCGCACTCAGAGAGAGCAACCTGGCAATGGATACAGCCGCCGGCCTAATAGCCGTGTTCCTACTCGTACTCACCAACGGCTTCTTTGTAGCAGCCGAATTTGGTCTGGTGGGGGCGAGAAAAACCCGAATCACGCAGCTTGCTGATCAGGGCAATCCCAACGCCAAAGCAGCCCAAGTCGCCATTCGCCGGCTGGACAGTTCGATTGCAGCCACTCAATTGGGGATCACACTGGCAAGCCTGGCACTCGGCTGGATCGGAGAACCCGCTATTTCCCATCTCTTCGAACCAGTGCTGGAAAAAGTTCTTCCGCATGAAATGATGGAAACGGTTGGTTTCGCAATCGCATCCATCTTCAGCTTCGCGCTGGTCACCATGCTTCACATCGTCATCGGCGAACTAGCGCCTAAGGCGATTGCGCTGCAGCAGCCCGAGTCCGCGGCAATGTTCACTGCGCGCCCGCTCAACATATTCCTGCGCGTTTTTCATCCCATCATCCGCCTCATGAACTGGATGGGGAACTCGGTTGTGCATTTGATCGGTTTCCAGGCTGCAAGCGAACACGCGCAGGCCCATTCTGCCGAGGAAATCGTGATGCTTGCTCACACAAGCACTGAGGCAGGCATTCTCGAAGAGAAAGAAGAGGAAATGCTGCGCCGGATCTTTGTCTTCGACGAGATTCAATTGCAGGAAGTGATGCAGCCGCGGGTTGAAATTGAGGCGCTTGACGCTGACATGACACTCGACGAAATGGTGGACTTTGCTGCCACCCACCACCGTTCACGCTACCCCGTATACGAGCAGAATATCGATCACATCGTCGCCGTCATTCACACGAAGGATTTGTTTCAGATAGTTCTGCACAGTCAAAATACAGAATTGCTTACCGAAGCCGAGCGCGCTCGACAACTCTTTCGTCAACCGCTGTTCATGCCAGCTACCCTTGGCATCGACCACGCCCTCGAAAAGATGCAGCGCACCAAGACGCACATTGCGATTGTCGTCAACGAATATGGCGGCGTAGCAGGGCTGGTGACACTGGAAGACATCATCGAGCAGATTATTGGCGACGTGCAGGATGAGTTCGACCGGGAAGAAAACCCGGTGAGCGCCGCCGGCCTGGAGTGGGCCATCGATGGTATGATGCCTATCAGCCAACTGGAAGGCCGGTTTGGTTTGCCTGAGGGCGAGTTTAGCTCACTGACAGTTGGCGGTTACGTTGCCGAATACCTGGACCGGATTGCAGAAGTTGGGGATCAGGTGCCGTTCGGCAGCTATACCGTCACGGTGACTGATATGGATGGCAAGCGCGTAACCCGTGTGCGTTTCAAGCTGAACCAGCCATAACGCGCACGCAATCGAACTCGTCACCGCACACACCGAACAATTCTGACTACCTGACGAAAAGACAACCCCATGCCACGCCTGAAACTCGACCCGGAATTACTTCACGCGCTCCTGTTGCGCGTGCCGGAAGCCTTCATTCACATCTCCACGCTGCAGCGCCAAGCGCAATCTCTGGGGCGCAAAGCGATCGACTCGCTGCTGAGTGAGGCGGTAGCACGGGACGGTGAATATCTGTACGAACCGGCGCGCGTAAGCCTCGAAGATATCCATAGTATGCGAACGTGGGCTCGGCCGGAACTGCCGCTGCTGGACGCTGATGGCCAGCCCGTGGGAATGACGATTCTCGATGCGCGCGCCGCCCGTGAACAAAGCCGCACGGCGCTGGACGCGGATGCATCTGCGCTGTTGACGCGCCTCGAACGCAACACACCCTATATCACGGCCGACCAAATTGCGGCGGAGGGCCTTCGCCTCAGCGCCGACGAGCTGCTTGACGCGGGCATGGCAGCGCAGCTTGAAGCGAATTTGTTCGACCCGCTGAGATTCAGCCCGCTCACCATCCGCGAGGCGCTGCGACATGATCGCCTGCAAGTACAAGCTGAGGAATTCACCGCAGTCCTCAGTGACCGCAGCGGCGCGACGATGGCCCAGGAAGAAGCAATACGGCTGCTGGGTGAAGATACCTACAAGGAACTCATCGCGTTTGGAGGCTTCTCCCGTTTCAGCGTGACGATGCGAACGCCGCCTTACAGCATGACATGGGTTCGCCTGCGCGATGCGGATTTCCGAGCCGCGCAGACCGCCGCGCAGCAGGCGGTGCGTATTCCCGACAGCGCGTGGACGGCACTGCTCGCCCAGGTAGGCGAACTGGTTCGCCCCGGTGCGCGCAAACCCAAGACCCCGCGCGGTGAACTGATCGCCCACACATATACCACCGCGGGCGCAGCCAAACGGCTGGGACTACATGCCAACACCGTTGAAGAAGCAGCCCAATCCGGGCTGCTGCTGCCGGTCATCGATCCCGAAGGGGTGATGCGCTTTTCGGCAGCCGAGATCGAGCGCATCCTCCGCGATGACAAGCATTTCGATCAGATCGCAGCCCTCGAAGCCGTGGACGTGCGGGCGCTGGCACTGATGCTGGGCGTCGAAACCAGCGTGCTTCAGCACCATTTACGGCGCGCGCATTTGCCCACTCGTGAGGTCACATGGGGACAGGTACGCAACCGCTGGGGGCTTCCAGAACGGCTGCCGCCATTTAAGGAAGTTCTGCGCGAGAAGCTGCGCGCGCGCAAAGCAGAGCGCGAAGCGGCTGAAGAAAACAGGCGGCACAACGCAGAACTTGAGCGGCAGCGCCGCGACGATTTGCGCGAACGGCTGGTGGCATCGTTCCCGGCATGGCGACACAGCGGCAGAGCCGACCAGCGCCTGATTTTGCACATCGGCCCGCCCAACAGCGGCAAAACGCATCATGCGCTGAATGCGCTGGCGGCAGCCAATAGCGGCTGGTATCTCGCGCCTCTGCGTTTGCTGGCTTTCGAGGTGTTTGAGCGTTTGAATCAGCGCGGCGTGCGCTGCAATCTCCTCACCGGTGAAGAGTTCATCCCGATCGATGGCGCGACAATTACAGCCGCGACCATTGAAATGTTCAACCCACAGCGCAGCGGGGACTGTGTCGTGATCGATGAAGCTCAGATGCTGGCCGACCCGGATCGCGGCTGGGCATGGACGCGGGCGCTCATGGAGGCGCAGTCAAGCGCGATTCATGTGCTTGCACCGCCGTCCGGCCGGGCTTTAATTGAGCGGTTGGCCCACGCCGCCGAGCTTCGGCTAACGGTCCAAAAGCACGAGCGGCTGGCTGAAATCAAGGTGGCCGATGAGCCGTGGTCCGTTCGTCATCTGCCGCCGCGCACGATTCTGGTTGCGTTTTCGCGCCACGCGGCGCTTCGTCTGAAGGCCGATCTCGAGCGCGCCAATCGTTCGGTATCCATCGTGTATGGTAATTTGCCGCCGGAAGTACGCCGCCGCCAGGCCGAGCGCTTTGCGCGCGGTGAAACCGAAATTTGCGTCGCCACCGATGCGGTGGGCATGGGACTAAATCTGCCAGCGGACTTTGTATGCTTCTACGAGGTGCAGAAGTTCGATGGACGGCAGGTGCGCCTGCTCACGGCAGCCGAAGTCCAGCAGATTGGCGGACGGGCCGGGCGCTTCGGCCTCAGCCAGGCGGGCGAAGTGGGCGCCACACGGCATCGCGATTTACGCCTTGTGCGCCAGCAATTTGCCGCGCCAGTTCCGGCGTTGACCCGCGCGCGGGTTGCGCCTACGGTCGAGGATTTGGAGATGATCCCCGGCCCACTCAGCCAGCGCCTGCGTGAATGGGCCGCGCTTCGTTCTATTCCGGAAGACCTGCGCGGCGCTATAGAAGTAGCTGATATGAGCGAACGAATTGAGCTGGCGGAGATGCTCACCGACCGAGAGGTGGAGTTGCTCGGCCTGGAAGCGGCGCTGCAATTGGTCAATGCGCCAACCCGCATGAGCAGCCGTGACTACTGGTACGACTGCGCGCAGGCCGTACTTGCCAATCGCACGCTTCCGCCACCGCCCACGTTCAACCCGGCCCACGAACCCAAGGCGCTCGACAAGCTGGAACTGCTGATTTCGCTGGCCGACATCTATCTGTGGTTGTCGCAGCGCAGCCAGCTCAGGGCGTATGCGCCCGATGCCGAAGAGGTGCGACTGCTGCGTTCGGTATGGTCTGACAGCATCGATTCGGTTCTGTTCACGCACATTGACGATGAGCCCGTAACAACTGGTGGCTCACAGCCGGGCAAGTCATCTACCAAACGCAAGCGGCGGCGCGGACGTGGGCGCTCGAAACGGCCGGTACAGTCATGAGCCGCCGCGAGGGGGACGCCATCTACGAACTGGAGATCACAGAGGGGCTGGAAGATCTCGCTCAGGTAGAAGTGCAACAGCAGCTTGGCGCGGGCCTGTACGATTTGACAGCAGGGAAGGGCTGGCTTCGGTTCAGCACCCAGGCGCGGCCGTCCGTTGTAACGCGCCTGCGGCTGGCCGAGTTCAGCCTTTGCGGTGCATACGTTTGATGTGCCCCGACCGCGCGCGCTGCTTGGCGACGAGCACTTTCGGAGGCTGCGCGCAGCGGTTATCTCGGCCGCGGCGGGTTTTCCTGAACGACCTACAACATTTGAGGTCGCAGCGGCCGGAACTGAGTCGAGCGTGATGCTGCGCCTACGCGCTGAACTGGTGAAGGCAACTGGATTGACCGACGGCAACAACAAAGGCGACGTTCAGATTCGGCTCTTCCGCGCACGCACGAGCGATGGCTGGGACGCGCTGGTCAGGCTGACGCCGCGCCCGCTGTCCGCACGAGAATGGCGCGTGTGCAGCTTTCCAGGCGCGCTTAATGCCACCGTCGCTCACGCGATGGCCCGCCTCACGCGGCCGAAAGAAACCGATGTGTTTGTCAACCTGATGAGCGGATCCGGCACGCTACTGATCGAGCGGCTCAGTCAGATGAACGCGCGATCGGCCATCGGCGTTGAACTGGAACACGAGCATATCGCCTGCACCCGTCGCAATCTGGACGCCGCTCGTGCAGGCAACCGTGTGCATTTGCTTCAAGCGGATGCCCGGCGCGCACCTCTGCCCGACGGGTGTGCCGACGCGCTCTGCGCCGATCTGCCGTTTGGTCAACGTGTAGGTCGCCACAGTGACAACGAGCGCACATATCCGTTCGTGTTTGCAGAGGCAGCGCGGATTGCGCGCAGGAACGCGCTGTTTTCAGTCATCACGCATGAAGTGGCACTCACCGAGGGTCTTTTGGCCACGCAGCCCGCATGGCGCATACGCAAAGTTCTGCACCTGAACCTGCGCGGGCTGCACCCCCGGGTCTACGTACTCGAACGAGTCTGACCAGCGCGCACCAGCCACATGGCCTGATAGGGCGCAAGCGTGATCTCGTTGCTGTCCGCCACAGTTTGATCGGCAATCAGGTCGAATAGACTGCCCGCCGCAAACGGTTCTGGCAGCACCCGTCGGCTTACCTGTTCGTCGAAGTCAGAGAAGTTCACCAGCACCAGCAATGATCTGTGGCGCGTGTACGCCAGCACGTGCCGATTGCCGCTGGAAAGCCAGTCTGTTTCACCATCCGCCAACACCGGAAGATGCCGGCGCAATGTAATCATGTGCTGCAAGGCGCGGAAAATCTGTCCCTCAACGGTCGCAGTGTCGTGCTGCCGTGCGTAGCGACCCGCCTGTGCTGATGGACGGTGCACCCAACGTGAATCTTCTGCCTTGCGCGGATTATCCCGATAGCTGTAATCGTTGAGCGTGCCCAACTCATCGCCGAGATAAAGTAGCGGGATTCCGCCTGCGCTCAGAATGACGCTGAACATCGCCGTGATGCGCTGAATAGCATGGCTCAGCAGCGCCGGATCATCACGGTCAAGGGCCTGTTCCAGCCCGGCCAGCGACGCCATCGTGCCACAAATGCGCATGTCGAGCGTGCGCGGGTTGAAGTTAAAGGGAACGCCGGTGGCGAAACTGCCCTCAAACTCGCCTGTGAAAAAGCGATTGAGGAAGCGCCGGTGGTCGTCACCGTTGATACCCAGATCGGCGGCATCCTCATCCGCAAACCCCCAGCCAATATCATCATGCGATCGCAGATAATTGACCCACGCCGTACCTTTTGGCAACAGAAAGCGACGGCGCATGGACTGCGTAAACAGCGTCACATCACGGGTAGCCGCTGCATCCCACAACGCAACCATCATGATGGGGTTGTAGGACAGTTGGCATTCCTCCGGCGCGATATAGCTGGCGACGTCACGCGGGTGCACAATCGCCTCGGACTTGAAGAGCAGGGCAGGGGCAGCGATACGCATGAGCACGTTGTAAGCGCGGATGATGAGGTGCGCTTCCGGGAGGTTCTCACAGTTCGTGCCCAGTTCTTTCCAGATGAATGGAACGGCATCCAGCCGCAGCACATCAGCGCCAATGTTGGCAAGAAACAGCATTTCTTCGAGCATAGCGTTGAACAGATCGGGGTTGGCGTAATTCAAGTCCCATTGGAACGGGTAGAACGTCGTCCACACCCATTTCCCGATTTCTGGCCGGAACGTGAAAGATCCGGGTGCCTGCTCGGGGAATATCTCGCGCAGATTGGGCGCAAACGAGTCCGGTATCGTGCGGTCGTCATACATGCGATAGAACCGTTGATAGCGGCGCTCACCGGCAAGTGCTCTTTGCGCCCAGGTGTGCTCGTCGGATGTGTGGTTGAAGACAAAATCTAGCACGAGGCTGATACCTGCGTCGTGCAGGTTGGCTGCCAGCTCCGCTAGTTCGCTCATCGTGCCGAGCTTGGGATTGACCTCACGAAAGCTACTGACGGCATAACCCCCGTCGTTGTGCGGCTCGGGCACAGCGTAGAGCGGCATGAGGTGGAGATAGGTCAGTCCGACTTCGCGCAAATACGGGATACGCTCGCGCAAACCGGCCAGCGTGCCCGCGAATAAGTCCACGTAGGCGACTGCGCCAACCATCGATTCGGTCTGAAACCAGTCTGGCTGCTGTACGCGCAGGGTGTCTCGTGCTCGAAGATCGGCCGTTCGGGCAGCGTGCAGGCGCGCACAGGCCAGCACTGCCTGTTCCAGATGATAGAAGAAATCATAGTGATGGTTGTAGAGGCTGAAGTAATTCTCAAAGAACGCGGAAAAGTGAATGTCCAGCCGGCTCAGAAACAAGTCAGTGCCAGGCGCGCCGCTCAGTTCGGCCACGACTTGCGGACGAATCCGCTCCATCGAAAGTTGTGCCTGCTCAACAATCCATGCGCCGCGGTCGTTCATGAATGCGCTTACCTCCGCCAGTGAATGCTAATTGGCCGAGAATACACTGTCATTTTGCCCCGGAAAAGGCCGCGCCAGCACATCGAGCAGCGTGATCTCGCGGCGCAGCAGCCGCGCCGCCTGGCGAACGGCGTCGAACTCACTTTCGGCCTGCAAAACGAGCTGCTTGTCGTCTTGCGGCGCATTCAAAATGGTCACGCCCAGAAACGCCAACTGAAGCGGATCATCAGGCAGGTCGATCTGGTCGACGGGAGTCTTTTCAAAACGGCCCACCAGTTCGCTGTAGCGCTCGATCCAGCGGCGCAGTAAGCGGGTCGCACTGGCCGAATCAAACCCGCCAGTGGGTAAGAATGGCTGGAATTCGACTTGTCCGGTCAGGTAAGGCTGATCGTGGTTGAGCGAATGAATGCGAAACCGTTCCCGTCCCATTGCGGTGATGTTCATGCGGCCTAGCGCGAGTGGTTGTACCTGTGTAATCGATGCGCTGCAGCCGACCAGAAATGGCTCGATTCTCTGGCCCGGCTGGTCTTCGGCTGTACCGCTCTTGAGCAGGACGACGCCAAATGGCTGCATCTGGCTGATGCACTGCCCGATCATGCGTTTGTAGCGATCTTCGAAAATGTGCAGGCTGAGGGGGATGCCCGGAAATAGCACAGTGTTCAGCGGGAAGAGCGGCAGTGGTTCCACGCATAACTCCAATGAAGCGCTCACAGGATTGCTATTCTAGTGCCCCCCGGTTGAAATAGCCGTGATATTCGGCATGCTCTCGTGAAGCTCTCATCCCTGATGCCATGCAAACACGGTCGCGCGGCTGTTGCGCCGCCGCGCGCACTTGCTAAACTCATTGGCAGGTTGATTCGCGAGAACAGGAGTGAGGCTTAACCATGTCCATTACGCCCCGCATGAATCGGCTGTTCGCGCCGGATGGCAAGTGCTTGGATGTAGCTGTCGATCACGGCTTTTTTGGAGAACGGTCATTCCTCGACAGTATCGAGGATATGCCCGCCGTCGTCCTGACGCTTGTCGATGCTGATCCTGACGCCATTCAGTTGAGCCCCGGTCTTGCACCGCTGCTTCAGGCGGTTCCTGGCAAAAAGCGGCCCTCACTGGTGTTGCGCACCGATATTGCCAACATCTATGGCGGCACCTTGCCTTCAGTTCTGTTCAGCCGCGTGATCAGTGAAGCCGTTGAGCAAGGGCTGCGCCTCGACGCCGCCTGCATCGTGGTCAATCTGTTCGACTTGCCCGGCCAGCCCGAAGTCCACCGCCAGTGCATCGAAAACATCTGCGAGCTAAAGCCGGCATGTGAGCGGGCAGGAATGCCGCTGATGGTGGAGCCGCTGGTGATGAAGAATAACGCTGGCAGGGGCGGCTATGCATCCGACGGGAACATCGACAAGATCGCGCCGCTGGTGCGTCAGGCCGTCGAACTGGGCGCCGATATCATCAAGGCGGATCCGACCGAGGACGTTGCACAATACCATCGCATTGTTGAGCTTGCGGCGGGAATTCCCGTGCTGGTACGCGGCGGCGGCCGGGTGCCTGATGCCGACATTCTTCAGCGAACCACCGATCTGATGGAGCAGGGGGCAAAGGGCATTGTCTACGGCCGCAACATCATTCAGCATCCAAACCCCGCAGGCATGACGCGCGCGTTGATGGCGGTCGTGCACGAGGGCGCTTCGGTTGAGGCTGCGCTGCAGATGGTGGGCGAGGGGCGCCCGTCATGAGCGCCCGCCGTATCCGTTTTGGCATTATCGGGCTGGGCCTTATGGGGCGTGAGTTCGCTGTGGCAGCCGCCCGCTGGCCGGCGCTGCTTGATTTCGACGTCCAGCCAGAGATCGTCGCTATTTGTGACACATCGCCCGGCTTGTTCGGCTGGTTCCAGCAGCATTTCCCCACAATTCGACTGGCCACAACTGATTACAAGGAACTTCTCGCCGATCCTGGTATCGAAGCGGTGTATTGTGCAGTGCCTCACTTCCTGCACGCCGCCATGTATGCCGACATTATCAACGCAGGCAAACATATGTTGGGTGAGAAGCCATTTGGCATCGATCTTGCCGCCAATCACTCCATCCTGAACGCGCTGGCGCAGCAGCCAGAGGTATTCGCAGCCTGTTCGTCTGAGTTTCCGTTCTTTCCGGGGGCGCAGCGGTTGATTCGCTTGATTGAGGAGCGGCGCTTCGGCCAGATCATCGAGGTCAACGCCGGTCTTCTGCACAGTAGCGATCTCGACCCCAACAAGAAGCTCAACTGGAAGCGCCAGGCCAGCGCCAACGGAGAGTACGGATGCATGGGCGATCTGGGCTTCCACGCGCTGCATATTCCACTGCGCGCTGGCTGGACTCCGGTATCAGTGTCCGCCGCGCTATCAAACATCGTTCCTCTCCGGCCCAACGCGAACGGGGAGTTGGAGGCCTGCGATACGTGGGACAACGCCGCTTTGACGTGCCGCGTCCAAGACGGCGATCAGGCCTTCCCGATGACTATCCAGACCTATCGCATCTCACCGGGCGACACCAATACGTGGTTTGTCCGCATCACTGGCACGCACATGAGCGCAGAATTCAACACCAGGCAGCCAAAAACACTGCGTGTGCTCCACTACGAGCCAGGGCGTGAGCAGGGTTGGACATCGATCGACCTGGGTATGGAGAGCGCCTACCGCACGATATCAGGCGCGATCTTCGAGTTTGGGTTCGCCGACAGCCTGCTGCAAATGTGGGCAGCGTTCTGCGACGAGCTGGCGCACGGGCGCGCTGGCATGCAGCAGTCGTTCTACTGCGGCACACCGGCGGAAACGCTGCTTCAGCACCGCGTTCTGACGGCTGCGCTGCAATCCGAACGCGACGGTCGTTGTGTCATGCTCGACGAGGTGAACTGAGCCGCGGCAGGGCAGGGGAGTGAACTTCGAGTGACGAGTGGCTCTGGCATAGAAGTGGTCGTGGCTGGCCACATCTGTCTCGATATGTTTCCCGACTTGGGCGCGCTGCCGCCGCGCGCACTCGAATCGCCCGGTCGGCTGTTTCAGGTCGGTGGGCTGCGCGTCACCACCGGTGGCCTTGTCGCCAATACGGGCCTCGCGCTGCACCGTCTCGGCACGCGAGTACGGCTAATTTCCACGGTTGGTGACGATCTGGTAGGTAATGCAACTCTCGAATCGCTCCGGCGCGCATCGGCGCGCTTCAGCGAGCACATCATCATCCGACCTGATACAGCCAGTTCGTATACGATTGTCTTATCACAACCGGGCGTAGACCGCACCTTTTTTCACTGCACCGGCCCTAATGAAACCTTTTCGGCCGTTGATGTTGATTTCTCGCTGGTAGAGGGCGCACCCTGGTTTCACTTTGGCTATCCCACGCTGCTGCCCCGGCTGTTTGCGGGCGAGGGCAGGGAACTAGTCCAAATTTTCGCGCGGGCGAAAGCATCTGGTGTCGCGACCAGCCTTGATTTCACGCTGCCTGACCCCACTACGCCATCTGGGCGCGCAGACTGGCCGCTGATTCTGCGTTTGGCCCTGGCCCATGTGGACGTATTTGTTCCAAGCCTGGAAGAAGTGACTTATCTGATGCGCCGCGAGTGGTATCACGATTGGTCCGGCGATATAGCCGCGCATATCACACGGACGCAATTGGACGAGATCGCGGCCGAACTGCTCAGCATGGGGCCGGCAATTGTGGGCATCAAGTTGGGCGCACAAGGACTGCTGCTGTATGGCGCAAGTGCAGAACGAATGCAGGCGCTCGGCTCACACATTGACGCGGCAGAGAAGTGGGCCGGCCGCATCATTGAGCAATCTGCGTTTCAGGTCGATGTGATTGGAACAACCGGTGCGGGTGATGCGGCCTATGCGGGCCTGATCACGGCGCTGCTGCGCGGTTTGTCACCAGACGATGCGGCGCTGCTGTCAGGTGCAGCAGGCGCGGCCAGCGTTGAGAGCATCGATGCAGTCAATGGGCTACCTGTGTGGACGGAACTGCTGGCGCGTTTCACCGATTGGCCCACACTGCCTTCGTCATGGTTATGATGGCAATTGACAGTCCGATGATGAGTAATTACTAACGATAATGGCTCGTTATCATGAAGTAACGTGACCGATTTGGATTATCGACAGGCTAGATGCGAAATGGATTGAAATTCGTGTCTCGGTCGTACGGGTCCGACTGTTCTGCGCGTTTAAGCCAGCGAATCACGATCAGCGTGATCGGAGTGAGTACGACTTCGATGCCAACCTTGAGCAGATAGTTCGTGAGGATCAGACCGGGCAGTTGTTCTGGTGTGAACACGCCAAGCAGCGCGGCAATTCCGATGAAGACGACGGTATCAATCGCTTGCCCAACCATCGTGCTGCCGATCGTGCGCATCCACAGATAGCGGCCGGATGTCGCCACCTTCATGCGTGCCATTACATAGCTGTTTGCGAATTCACCAGCGAGATACGCCGCCAGGCTTGCGACCACCAGCCCGCTGATGCCGCCGAGAATCGCATCGTACGCGCTCTGGCCGGCATAGCTCTCCCATGCCGCTTCGCCGGGCAGCACACCGGCAAGCCAAATCAGGCCCGCCATCAACGCACTGGCCGCAAATCCCAGCCAGATTACGCGGCGCGATGTACGATAGCCATAGACCTCGGTCAAAATATCTCCGAAAATGTAGGAGATCGGGAATACCAGTGTCCCGGCATCGAAAATCAGGGGCACACCGCCGAGGGACAGGCCCAGATCGATGATTTTGGCGCTGCTGAGCAGATTACTGAGCAGCAAAACCGCGACAAAAATGGCGGTGATCACATCCAGATAGCGGTATTGGCGTTGCAATGAATACTTGCTCCCACGCTCTTGGTGCTCGCGCGGCCGCTACAATAACCTTATGCATGAAGGATGACAATGATGAGCTTTCCAGACGGATTGGGCACAAGCGGCCACAGTGCAGCCTATCGACAGCGCGAAACCCGCTCGGTATTGCAAGCGTGGGATGCTGGCCTGTCCGTATCCATACTGGGCGTCGGCAGCGCCGGGAAAAGCAACTTCGTGCAGCACCTTGCCACACTGGGAGCAGCGTCGTCCACAGTCGAGAACTGGCCAAACGGACTCATTCCCATCGTCATCGATGCCAATATGCTCGGGCCTCTACCGGAAACGGGCGATCCTGCGCACGCGCAAATGGCATTCTGGGCCGGCTGTGAGCTGATGCTGCACCGCGTATTCATGGCCCTATATCCGTTCGAGGGTTTCAGCGGTGACGAACGCACCACGCTTTATCAGGCCTACGAGGCGCTGCAGGACGGAGGCAATCCACTGGTCGCTCTTCTCTCCCTGCGCTATCTGGAACTGGGCCTAAGTGTGCCGTTGCGCAAGGGACTGCGCATTGCATTCATCTTCGACGAGTTCGAGCAATTCGCCGCATTGCTGCCGGTGGGCTTTTTTCAGGCGCTGCGCGGCTTGCGTGACCTCTACAAGCGCCAGCTCACACTCGCCACCGTTTCGCGCGGGCAGCTTCCTGAAGTAATCGAACAGGCTGGCATGAACGCGCTCGAAGCAGAGCCATTTGTTGAGTTATTTGCCGATAATGTGGTCTATATAAGCACATTCGACCGCATAGATGCCGAAGCGATGGTGAGCAACCTGCTGGTTCGTCGTGGTGCGGTCATGCACGCCTCTGCGATTGCGGCCCTGCTGGAATGCACAGGTGGCCATCCGGGCCTGCTGCGTGCGGCGGTCGGTGCCACGCTGGACCGTCCTGCGCTGGGCAAGTTGCCTCCGAATTCCCTCTCCCCTGCCCTGCTTGCAGTTCTGGGCGTGCAGCAGGAATGCGCGGCGATTTGGGGCAGCCTGCCGGACACTGAACGCGCCGCATTGACCGCGCGCCTGCAAAGACAGCAGGGCGACGCCAGCGCCATATTGGTACTTCAGCGCAAGGGGCTGCTGGGCTCGGAGTTTGAAATCACCCCGCCCCTTTTTGTGGAGTATGTGGCCGCAGAGGCGGCGTCGTGACGGCTGCTTATCGCGTACCAGCCGGAAGTACGCGCGCTGAACTCGAGATTTCACGTTCGCGTTTCATCGCCACGCTGGGCATTACGGCTACAGCCGATGATGCGCGGGGCTTTGTTCGTGCGATTCGGGCCGAGTTCCCAGATGCAAATCACCATGTGTACGCCTTTCGTGCCGGCTTTCCGCCTTCGGTCACAGACGGCATGAGCGATGCGGGCGAGCCGTCAGGCACGGCCGGGCCGCCAGTTATGGCCGTTGTGCGCGGTTCAGGCGCAGGCGACCTGATGATCGTGGTTACGCGCTACTTTGGCGGTACCAAACTGGGCACCGGCGGGCTGGTTCGTGCCTACACTGAAGCCGCCCAAATCGTTCTGGAGCAGGCAGTGTTTGAAGAGAAGCGCGATCTGGTGACGATTGGAATTGAAGTTCCCTACGCGTTGTTTGAACTGTGCCGCCGCTCCACCGAGGCCCATGGCGGCGAAGTGATTGATCAAACCTTTGAGGCCAGCGTCGTGCTGGTAATACGCATTGAACGCAGCGCAGTTACCGCTCTGGACATCGAACTGGCGGAACTGAGCGCAGGCTCGGTGTCATCCGTCCTACTTGATTAGTCTCCCTGCCCTACCGCTTTCAATCGACCGCTGTCGGAACAGTGACATTGTACGTGCATGGGAAGTAGTCCTGACCAAGTATCAGACGGAATTCAGCCGGCCGTGCGGGGTCTGGTTCAATCGTGAGCGCCTCATCACGTAGATTGAGCGCTCGCAGCAGTATTTGCGCCGGACTGGCCTTTGCTTGTCCGCTTAAGTCCACCAGCCGGGTGTAGGCAACAGCTCTTTCTGCCGGTGGCGCGATGGTGGTGGTAATGCCCTCCCAGCCAAGCCGCCACGCAGCGACCTCGTCGAAATCCCTGATGCCGGTGGCATTCACGATTTCAACGCTGATCGGCGTTGCGCGCAATTGATTGGCCGTGAGCGGCGTGAGAAACTGCTCCAGCGTGGTCCTCAAAGCATCTCGATTGGGCGCGAGCACGCTGGAACCTTGTGGCGAACTCCACGGGGTGACTTCGCGGCCTGATCTCATCGTGAAGTGCGCGATCTGGCCGGGCGATAGCTCCAGCCCTACCGGCAGCAGTTGGAGCAAAGCATCGAGCGGCATATTGGTATCGACCAGTTCCAGCAGTTGCGGCCACACCTCGCCTATCTGCGTGCCCAGCCCAAGGCTGCGCACCCGATGCCATAGGGCTTGCAGCAGGGCCTGGTGTCGCCGTCCACGGTCGAAATCGCTGCTCGTGCGCCGGCTGCGCGCATACCACAGCGCCAGATCGCCGTCAAGCGTATGGATGCCCACTGGCAGCGTGTACTGCGCCCAGTTTTCCTCAATCGCGGGGTCGAGGTCCGGCTCAATAAGCCGCCAGTCCTGAATGGCACAGTCCACGACCATTTCGACGCCGCCCAGATCGTCGATGATCTGGCGAAAGTCAGCGAAGTCCACCCGTGCCCAGTAATCGACTTCGATCCCAAGATTTGTGCGAATGGTATCGATCAGCGCATCGGGCCCGGTATGCGCTTCCTGAATCTCACCGATGGCATACGCCGTGTTGATTCGGCCTACGGTCTCATCGGGCAACAGAACGTATAGGTCTCGTGGGATCGAGAGCAGCGACACTGTTCCGGCCTCGGCATTGATGGCGGCCAGCATGAGCACATCGGTGCGGCCATTGTTGGTTTGCACGGCCGTATCGGCCCCCATCAACAGCACCACAGTCGGGTCGCCCGTCGCTTCAATGAGCGGCATCGTGGGCGGAGCATTATCAGGCGACGCCGTTTGTGCGAATGTGCCGAATGGACTGATGTTGGCAAGCAGGAGCGCCGCTGCGGTCAGAATAAGCAATCGAGGAGGCATAGCGACCGCCATGTGTGCGTGGAAACTAGTACCGAATCTGAATTCAGTGTAAGCGCATTTAGGTGTGCGCAGGCTGGGCGGCAGGCAGGCGCTTGTTAATCGTCAGGACAAATGGAAACGCCCCGGCACATACCGGGGCGTTGATGGCGTATTCTGGATGGGTTAGTAGTCGTAAATCGGAACGCTGGCGATCGAGCCGCGGAACACGACGTATTCCCCATCAACCCAACCAGCGCCAAACGGGCTGCTGACGAGGAACCATGCCTGATCCGGCGTCATTCCACTGACAGGCATTACAGTGCCGCCGGGGACGGAGCCCAGGATCGAGAACTGCGGGCCGGGGCCGGAACGCACGTTCAGGTTTCCAGTGTTGACGACGACGCGTCCAGGTTCCAATTCGGGCACTGGCACCACCACCGACGTGCTAAGGTCTGGAATGGCCAGCGTGCCGTTGGCATTCACGGCGCTATCCTGGAAATCCTGCTGCGTGATTACGGGCACGTAGCGAAAGTCACCGCGCGGGATTGTGTACGCACCATAGATCCAGCCGTTTCCGACCGGGGAAACAACCAGATACCAGCTTCCATCTTCGTTGAGGCCGAGCACGGGCAACTGCGATCCGCCGGGGACGGTCGTGATGATGGAGAACTGCGGGCCGGGGCCGGAGCGCACGTTCAGGTTTCCGGTGTTGACGACGGCGATTGGGGCTGCGTACTGCGCCTGCTCGGCGCTGTCGGCGAGGACTGCGCGAGGGCTGCCGATAACTCCCAGTGCAGCGATAAGCGCAGCGAAGACGAGACCGAAAATGAGCTTCTTCATTTGCCTTCTCCTGGCAGTGCAGTGAGCGCGAATACGAAACGCTAACCAAAACTTTACTCCAGTATAGTTGAGAATGCGAATGGTTAGTCTTGATTTTCCCGAAGTGCATTCGTTGAGTGGTCGCACAGCATACGTGCAGCATGGGGAGCCTCGATGGCGCTATGCTGTATGCGTTAACGGATAGGCTTATCGAGACAGCGAGGTTGTGGATGAAATGGTGGATTGTGGCTGGGCTGATATGTTTGTCTTCAGTGTCTGTGCTGGCGCAGGAGAGCCTGTGTGATTCTGATGCGTGTACCCAGATCTCTCCTGCTGTGGTTGGGCTGTCGCTTGATCAGTTTCCCGAGACAGTGGTGCCGCCTGTCGAGTTGGTCGGTGCTCCCCGAGAACTGCTGGGAGATCGCATGTATCAGCGTCTGGCTGGCCCGGCGGACATCTATGATGCGCCGGGTGGAGATGTAGTGCGCGTACTTGATTCCGGGTTTACATTTGTGACGACACAAGGTGTGGAAAATGACTATACGCAAATTAACCCCGAGGAATGGGTACTTTCATCCCATTTGACGCCGATATGGCCGTCCACATTCAGCGGCATCCTGCTGGATGAGGCGCTCGATTATCCGATGGCGTGGCTGCTGCATAATACCATTCCCAGCGCCACCCCGGGTGCTGAACCGCTCGACGACCGCCTACCGCTCATGCGCTATGCCCGCGTCTCGATTTTCGCCACAGCAGAGGTTGACGATTGGCGCTGGTATCAGATTGGCCCCGATCAATGGGTGCAACAGACGATGGTCGCCAAGGTGCTTCCCGTGGCGCGCACGCCTGAAATCGACACCGATCGATGGGTCAGTATCGATCTTTACGAGCAGGTTGTTATCGCTTACGAAGGCTCAACCCCGGTATTCGCCTCGCTCGTTTCGTCAGGGCTGGAGGACTGGCCCACGAACGAAGGCTTGTTCCACGTTTACCTACGCAATCCGCGTGCACCCATGTCGGGCGCGAACGCCCAGCCGGATTTCTATGATCTGGAAGAAGTTCCCTGGACGATGTACTTTGACGGGGACATCGCCTTGCACGGCGCGTACTGGCACGACGGATTTGGCTATCGCCACAGTCATGGCTGCGTCAACATGTCGATTGCAGATGCCTTCTGGCTGTATCAGTGGGCCTCACCCGAGTTTGATTTTGAAGTACCCGGCGATACGGGAATTGCGGTACTGGTCTACAGCAGCGGCGTGTATCGCTAATTCATTCGCAGCATTGCCACGCACGGGAAAACCGCTATCATGAGCGCAGTGTATACCCGAGCCGCACAGCGAATAGCGATAACCTATGCAGCAGCCCAGCCCAGCTCGCTACGAACAGATTGCGGCCGCACTTCACCAGTTGATGAATAGCTACGGCTACGAACGGCTTGAGACGCCAATTCTGCAACCCGCCGATCTGTTCCTCACGCGCGCGGGCGATCAAATCATCACGCGCCTGTTCACGTTCGAGCGCGGCGGCAAGCAATTGGCGCTGCGCCCCGAATACACCTCGACGGCGCTCAGCCTGTACTGTGAGCAGCAGACCTCTATGCCGGCTCGCTGGCAGTTCGGCGGCCTGGTCTTTGAGGACTCCGCCGATGCCCCGCACCATCAGCGGCACAGCATTGGGGCCGAGGTCTTCGGCATTGGCGATGCAGTGGCAGACGCGGAGATCGTCGAAATGTCGCTGGCCGGGCTTACCCGGGCTGGCATCAGCGACACCTTCATTGTAATCGGCCACGTTGCGCTGCTGCGTTTTCTCGTTAGCCAGTACGTGGCAGACGCGCGTATTCAACGCTTCCTGCTCAACCAGGTGCACCTGCTGCGCAGCGCCGAAGGCGAAGCGCATGTGCACGAGCAGATCGACAAGCTGTTGCAAACAGGACTCTCGTCCAGCAATCCGCATCAGGTGAACAACAGCCCCTCGCCAGCCATCATGGATGCGCTTCTTCAGTCGCTGGAGCGATCGCAGCTCATGGGCGGGCGCACGCGCGAAGACATTCAGCGCCGGTTGCAGCGCAAACTGGCACGGGCCGAGGCGCGGCCTCAAATTGAGGCCGCGCTGGCGATGTTGAAAAGCGTGATCGCCATCGAGGGCACGCGCGAGACGGTCTTCCCGGAACTCCGGTGGCTGATCGGCGATGATGAGGACGGGTTGGCTCTGCTGAACGATTGGGCGGGCATGCTGGATGCAGCCGAAACGCTGGGCGTAGACAGCACAAAACTGGTTCTCGCACCCGGTCTGTCACGCAACTGGGACTACTACTCAGGCATTGTCTTCGAGCTGCATGGCAGCGGGCGCCACCTGGGCGGCGGCGGGCGCTACGATGAACTGGCCCGGTTGCTGGGATCACCCGAGCCCGTGCCCGCTGTAGGCTTCGCGTATTATGTTGATGAGATAATGAACGTGCTCCCCGACGGCTCTCTACCGCGCCAGCCGCTGACGCTGTCCTACGACGAGCTCACGCCTGCTGTGGCCGAATGGCTGAGCGAACTACGCAGCGCAGGACTCGCGGTGGCGGTAGTTGCTGCCAACGGCACCCTTACCGTCGACGCCGAAGGCAGCCTGCGCTTCGGAGACTCATCCTTCGCTCTAACACAGGCGGCCGAGGCCATTGGCTATCTGGAGGCCCAATCATGAACCGTGTGATGCTGGCCCTTCCGAGCAAAGGCGCAATCGCGGAGCCAACCTTGAATTTCCTGCAGGACTGCGGGCTGCGGGTAGACAAGCCCAATCCCCGGCAGTACACCGGCACGGTTCCCACGCTGCCCGAGATTGACGTGCTGTTTCAGCGCGTGATTGACGTGGCCTACAAGGTCGCTGAAGGTACTGCACAGTTGGGCGTCACGGGCGTGGATGTGGTCGCCGAATACGGCAGCGATGATCTCGTCATCGTTCATCCCGACCTGCGCTTTGGGCAGTGCCGGCTGCTGGTGGCCGTGCCGGAAGCGTGGATCGATGTCGAATCAATGATCGATCTGGCTGAAGTCGCGCTGGATTTCCGCGAGTTCCATGGGCGCAATCTGCGCGTAGCAACCACCTATCCGCGCAACACGCGCCAGTTTCTGCATGCCAGTGGCATTCATCACTTCACCATCGTGCAGGCCGAAGGCGCGATAGAAGCCGCGCCCTCGATTGGCCACGCCGACATCATCATCGATCTGGTACAAACGGGCACAACGCTGCGCGAAAACCACCTCAAGCCGCTGCAGGACGGCATTATCGTGAAATCGCAGGCTTGTTTGGTCGGTCATCGGCCTTCACTGCTGGAAAACCCGGAAGTACGAGAGACGGCACGGCGCATGCTCGAACATATTGACGCTGCGCTTGAGGGCAAGATCTACACGCAGGTCACTGTCAATATGCGTGGGGACGATCCGCAGGAAGTCGCGCGCCGTGTGGCCGCTAACGCCCTCACGCGCGGCTTGCAGGGGCCCACCGTCGCGCCGATCTACGGCGGAGACGCTGGTTGGCATACTGTCACCCTGATCGTGCCAACCCGCCTGCTGCTGCCGGCAGTCGAGCACTTGCGCTCGATTGGCGGTGTGCAGGCGTCGGTCACGCCCGTCCGTTATCTGTTTCTGGAGCGTTCGCCCAGCGACGAGGCGCTCTCACGCCGGTTGGGCCGGTAGCAGAGCTACGCCAACGCGCGCTCGGCTTCGTCGAGCGTACGGTCGATCAGGCTGCGTTCGCCCGCGCTCTCCGCGCCCATCTCAACGGCCATTGCCAGACCGAGAATCTGCACCACCGGCGGAAACCGCGATGAGTCGGCCAGATTCATGGTCAGCAGCGGGCAGCAGAACAGCGCGGCTTTCAGGTATTCACGCCAATCCTCACGCAATACGCCTTTTCCGCGCAGCAATTGAAGCGTGGGAATAAGTACGCGTTCGACCTTGCTCTTCAGGAACATGTAGCGCACCTCGTGAAGCGCGTAATCATGCTCGACTATGATCCGGCCATCACTCCATCTGGCGTCCAAACGGAACTGGCGCGCCTTCTCGTGCGGAAAATACATCCACATGGCGAATACGTTGTGGAACAGCGGTTTGGCCAAGTCGAGCAGCGGCGAGTGCCGGCCGGCAAAGGCGGGATCAAAATACAGCAGCGAAGGGCCTTCGTTCAGATAGAACAGATTGCCGTTGTGCGCGTCACCGTGGCCGATGACGGCTACGCCTGGTTGATCGGGCGCAAGCAGCTTGACGGCGCAGGCAATGATGTCATTCAGCGCTGCGCTGTACTCTTGGCCGTTGATTGACCACTTGGCTGCGCGCAGGATATTCAGCGGAACGGCCTTACCATTTGGTACAAGGATGGTTGCCTTACTCCCCTGCCCTGCCCCGTAGAAGCGCGCCAGCCGCCCGCCAACCAGCCGGTGGGAAAACAGTTGATGGACGGGCGCAGCGGCCGCCTCAGCGCCTGATTGCAGCGCCAGCGTGTTGGCGTAAATCTGCCGCAGGTGGTCGTCCGCCTCGTTCTGCGCGCGCCGAAGCCCTTCGATTTCCATCGGGTCGCCGCTTTCAATTGCCCAACCGACATCAAATACGGACGGGCTGTCGATGACTGGATAGATCAGCAGTTGACGCCCGGTATCGGTTGATGAATACACTGGTTGCAGCACGGGATAGCCGGCCTCCGCCAGTTCGGCCGCGTTGTAATACTCGCTGATGACGGTGTCGGCTTCGGTGTGAGTCTTAAAAAACAGGCGCTGCCCGTCACCCAGGGTGAGGAAGCCGTTGAAGGAATTGAGTGACACGGCCAGCGGCCGCAGTTCCACGCTCACCGGGTCGAGGCCCAGTTCGTCGCGCATGAACTCCACCAGCAGGTCTTCGGCTGCAGTACGATCGGTGAACTGCAACCGCTGTACCGTGTCGAGGGTGCTCATTCGCTCGTCACGCCCAGGATTTCGTTGCGTTTGCGAATAGCCAGCGCGTGCGCAGGGAAGCCCTCGTAATCCGCCAGCGTCGCTGTGATGCCTTGCAGCGCCTCGTAGCCTTCCGGCGTGAGATAACCTATGCCGCTGCGCTTGAGGAAGTCCCACACACTTACCGACGAGAAGCTGCGCGCAAAGCGGCCGGTCGGCAGAATGGCGTTCAGGCCGAGGCAGTAATTGGCCGTCGGGATAGGCGTGTAAGGGCCAAGCAGCATCTCGCCCGCATTATTGAGTTGCTGCAGCGTTGCAAACGGTTCCTGTGTCAGCACTTCGAGATGCTCGGGCGCGTACGTGTTGACGAACTCAACCGACTGGTCGAGCGAGTTGGTGATCAGGATGCCGCCGTAATTCGAGAGTACGGTTTCGACGAAGTTACGCCGCCATTCGGGCAGTTCGGCGATGTACTCAGGCAGCAGTCGCAGCGCTGCGTCGGCAAGCTCCGGGCTGTGTGTGACCAGCAGCGCCGATGAATCGGGGCCATGCTCGGCTTCCACGAGCAAATCGAGCGCGGCCAGACGGGGATCAGTGTGCTCATCAGTCAGGATGATGCTCTCGCTCGGTCCGGCCGGCGTGCCGACATCGACGACGCCGTACAGCAAGCGCTTGGCCGCCGATACATAGCTGCTGCCTGGCCCGATTATCTTGGCGACGCGCGGAATCGTTTCTGTGCCATACGCCAGCGCCGCAATTGCCTGCATGCCGCCAACCACATATACCTCATCCAGCCCGCACACTTCGGCCGCGACCAGCGAAGCAGCATCGGGCAGGCCCTCCGGAGTGGGCGGCGTCACAATCACGATGCGCTCAACACCGGCCACTTTCGCCGGCGTGCCCAACATCAGCATCACCGATGGGAATGCGCCTTTGCCGCGCGGCACATACAGGCCAACGCTGGTGACAGAGCTGATCTTTTCGCCGGCCATGATACCCGGCCCAATCTGGGTGAACCACATAGGCTCAGGCATTTGCGCCTCGTGAAAACGCGCGATGTTGGCGTGCGCCGCCTCAATCGCCTGAATGACCTCGGGCTCCAGCGAAGCGCGCGCCCGCCCAAAGTCCTCTGCGGTAGCGCGCAGCATATGGGCCTCGAAATTGGGCGCATCAAACTTGCGGGCGTACTCCACCACACCGGCGTCACCACCAGTACGCACTCGCTCAATTACGGCTTCTGCCGTAGGCAGCAGGTCACGAATGTCTTTCTCGGCGCGGCGCAGCAGTCGTTCCAGATCGGGCTGCGTCATCTCTGCGAGCTTAAGAACTTAAATCACCATACCTCCATCGCTTCCAGCGAGCTAGAAATCAAAGGCGCGGACTACGCCGCGCCTTGAGAAACCTTGAGGTGCTGCGACGTGCCAAACCGTCTACTGCGGATTGACTTCGATCACTTGCGAGCGGCGGCGGCCGCCTTTCCAGAGAATGTCCGGCACGAGGATCTCGCGCTTGGCCAGAATGCGATCGCGGTGCGGCATCAGGTCGCGCAGCATGATCGTCACTTCGGCCACCACATCGTGGTGCGGCTTATATCCCAGATCGATCAGGTGCTGGCGGTCGGGGTTGTAGTAATGCTCATCGCGCTCGGTGCGCGGGTTTTCGTAGTGCTCAATTTCGACCGACAGGCCAACGGCCTGCCCAGCTTCCCGAACCCTCTCGGCCAGTTCGGCAATCGTGTAGGTTTCCTCGAACTGATTGAACACGCGATACTCACCCTCGGCAGGCGGGTTCTCAATGGCAATTCCAAGGCACTGCATCGAGTCACGCAGCGGCAGGAAGCCGCGTTTCATGCCGCCCGAGCCAAACACGGTCAGCGGGTGATCGACGACCGCCTGGCAGGCAAAGCGGTTGATGGCCGTGCCGAACGCCTGGTCAAAGTCGAGACGGCTGCGCAGGCGCGGATCGTCACCCATCTCGTCGATTTGCGTGCCAAACACCACGCCCTGCATGATGTCGGTCGAACGCAGGCCCCAGGTGCGGCAAGCGAACATCGTGTTGTTCGAGTCGTGCACCTTGGTCAGATGGTAGAAGCTGTTGGCCTGGCGCGGGAACGGCATTCGGTCACGGCGGCCACGGTACTCAATCTCGAAGAAGCCTTCGGGAATGTCCACATTCGGAGTGCCATACTCGCCCATCGTGCCCAGTTTCACGAGATGCGCCTGTGGAACGACCTCGTGCATCGCCCACAGCACGTTCAAGCTGCCGATGACGTTATTCGACTGCGTATAGGCAGCGCGCGACTGATCGATCATTGAATACGGCGCAGACGGCATTTCGCCCAGGTGCACCACCGCGTCTGGCTTCACTTCGTCCAGCGCAGCACGCAGTAACGCATAGTCCATCAGGTCGCCCTGATAGAAATTCAGCGGCTTACCATAGCGAGCTTCAATGGCCGCCAACCGTTCTTCTATCGGGTAAACCGGCACAGCGCTTTGGCTGTCCATGTCGCTCACCCACTGACGGCGCGCCATGTTATCAATGCCAGAGACCTCGTGGCCCCGCGCTGTCAGGTACTGGGCCAGCGACCAACCCAGATAGCCGTCCACACCGGCGATAAATACCCTCATTTGCTGTCCTCCAACCTGTTAGGTTTCTCATCAGTGACCACAACACTGCGCAGCCGCCAAAGCTACGAGGCGTGGCGAAAAACTAGGATCGCGTTTCGGCCAGCGCAGGCGTCAATTCTGGCCGGAAGCCATCGATATAGCCCTGCACCGCCAGCAACTCGGCATTGAGAATGCTGCACCCGGCCGCGCCGCGAACGGTATTGTGCGACAGCGTGGCGAACTTGTATCCCATGACGGGGTCTTCGCGCAGACGGCCAACAGACGTAGTCATGCCGTTACCCGCCGCGCGATCGCGCCGCACCTGCGGCCGGTCGGCTTGCCTCAGATACTGAACCGGATGCTGCGGGGCCGATGGCAGCGATGCCACAGGATCGGGTCCTTTGAACGTGTCCCACGCGGCGATGATTTCCTCAAACGCGGGCTTATCGCGCAGGCTGACCGCGACGTTTACCATGTGCCCGTCCACAATCGGCACGCGGTTGCACGACGCCCCTACCGGCGCATCGAGCCAGTCAATCGCATCTCCATCGAGCGTGCCCAGCATCCGCCGCGTTTCTGTCTCGACCTTATCCTCTTCCCCACCGACAAATGGCACGACGTTATCGAGGATATCAAGCGAGGCTACCCCGGGATAACCCGCACCACTGACGGCCTGCATGCTGACAATGTACACGCGCTCGATGCCGAACTGCCGCAGCGGTGCCAACGCCATCACACCGGGCATAGCCGTGCAGTTTGAATTTGTGATCAGCGCACCAGTCGTCCAGCCGCGCCGCGCACGCTGCACATCCACCAGTCGTAAATGGTCCGCATTCACCTCAGGTAACAGGAGTGGCACATCTTCCAGCATCCGGTTGGTAGCGGCGTTGCTGCACACCACATGCCCGGCCGCAGCCAGTTCGATTTCGCGCGGATCGGCCGCTTCCTTGGGCAGCGCCGAGAAAATAAGTGGCGAGTCGAACGCCTCATCCAGCGCCTTGACGCGCATGCCGCGTACCGACTCGGGAGCTTCGCCATCCAGCACCCAATGAGCTGCCTCCCCATAGGCCCGGCCGGCAGTGCGCTCTGAGCCAATGACCTCGGCCACCTCAAACCACGGGTGGTCGAGCAGTAATTGAATGAAGCGTTGGCCAACCGCGCCGGTAGCGCCGAGAATGGCCACGGGAAGCTTGTTCATGAGCAAACTACCTTTTTCTAGATACCGATAGACTGACTGCGTACGGCCGGATACGAGCCGAGCATTTTCACGAACGACGCGCGCTGAAGCAGCCGCGCCAACGCCTCCTGGCAGGCCGCATCCTGCCAATGCCCCTCGAAGTCAAGGAAGAAGACCGGCTCCCACGGCCGGTTGCGGCGCGGGCGCGACTCGATCTTGGTCAGGTTCAGATCACGTTGGGCGAACTCGCCCAGGCAGTCGTAAAGTGCCGCGGGCCGGTTGCGTGTCGCAAACACAATCGAGGTCTTATTGTACTCCCCAGCCTGCGGATCGCCCTGCCCCAGCACGAAGAAGCGCGTGAAGTTGAACGGCACATCCTCGATTTCGCTGCCCAGTATCTCGAGGCCGTACAGTTCAGCCGCAAGACGGCTGGCAATAGCTGCGGTTTGCGGCGCGCCATCGGCGGCCAGATCGTTTGCAGAGCCAGCCGTGTCCCACCACGGAACCGGATCCAGTTTGTGCCGCCGGAGATACTTATCGCACTGCGCCAGCGCCTGCGGGTGCGAACGCACCTGCTTGATGTCTGTCAGTTTTACGCCCGCCGGCGCCATCAGCATGTGATGGACATGCAGATAAACCTCGGCCTGAATGCGCAGGTCTGAATCCATCAGCAGCTCATATGCCATGCTCACTGCGCCCGCCAGCGCGTTCTCGACGGGGAGTATTGCGTAATCGACATGCTGCGAGTTGAACGCCTCAAACAGCGCGTTCAAGTCGGTGCAGGGTACGGCCTCAACCGCGTCCCCAAAATGCTGGCGCAGCGCCTGTTCGGAATAAGCGCCATGCACACCCTGAAATGCGACGCGAGGATTGGGCGTCACGGTTCGGCTCCTGAGATGGACAAACGGGTGCAGGAAATGCAGGTCGTCATGCTAACACAGCGCAGGCAGCGCCGTCAACGCGCCGGGTAGCCAATCGACGCCGAAGCATGATACACTGCGCTCACAAGAAGGATAGACTTGAGTACAGCAGGACGGTATGCAGCAAACGCGGCGTGACATTCTGGAAATTCTGCGGCGGCGCGGCCAGTCGACCGTAGGCGACCTTGTAGAAGAGCTTACGCGGCGGCGCGGCAAGATCACTTCGGTTACTGTCCGGCACCACCTCGGGCGGCTTCAGGAAGAAGGGCTGGTCGCAAATGCTGAACTCCGGCGCAAAAACAGCCCAGGCCGTCCGCAGCATATCTACAGCCTGACTGACCGCGCGGACGCCTATTTCCCTAACAACTATCAACGTCTCGTTTCTTCGATGCTCGCTGAAATGCGCCGCCAGCTTCCCGACGATGGCGTAAACGTGATTCTGGAGGGCGTGGCGCAGCAGTGGGCCGAAGAATCGACGGTGGCAGACCTGCCCGTTCAGCGCCGTATGGATGCGGTCGTCGAATATCTGTCCACCCAAGGCTATGAAGCCTCGTGGGAATCAGCGCCCGAGGGGTTCATTCTGCATACGTCGAACTGTCCCTATCACCTCGTCGCTGAAGGCAATCTGGCGCTGTGCGAAATGGACATGCGATTGGTCGCGTCACTGGTTGGCGCGGTTCCGCGCCGCCTCACGCGCATGAAGATGGGCGATGACACCTGCTCGTATCTCATTCCGGCCTCGGCAGATGAGAGTTCTATCCGTAAATGAGCGTTTTTGCTAACGCGCATCTGGTTTATTGACGGCGGAAACGCAGTTTGATACACTTGTGGTCGACGTTCAAATCTCCTTTAGATGATTGAGGGTGACGCATGGCAGTCAATGAAGTTGAAACCAGACGCATAGAAGTCGAAACCATCGAGGCGGAGCAAGTAGTCACCGTTACGCCTGCGGCCCTGACGGTCATTCGCACACTCCTCGAACAGCGCAACATTCCCGGCTACGCCCTGCGAGTATTTGTGTCGGGCGGCGGTTGCTCGGGGCTCCAGTACGGCATGGCCTTTGAACAGGCTCCGCGCGAATTCGACTGCGTGGTCGACTACGATGATGTGAAGCTGGTCATTGACCCTACCAGCCTGATGTATCTGCAAGGCGCCAACATCGACTACGTGGATAGCCTGATGGGTGGCGGTTTCCGCGTTGATAACCCGAACGCCGTTTCTTCCTGTGGTTGCGGTCACTCGTTCCGCACCGGCGAAGACGCCGAGGCCAGCGAAGGCGGCTGTGGTTGTGGCAGCGGCGGTAGTTGCAGCCACTAGTCGAAAATGGGGTTCAGGTGAATTTGCAGGGCTGACGAAATTGGTCAGCCCTGTTTCGTTTATCCGCGCCGCCGCAGCGCACTGATGACCAGCCCCAGCACACCCAGCCCGCCTATCAGCAGGACCGGTACAATAGGCGGCAGCGCCCCGCTCGACGCGGTAGAGGCAGGCTGCGGTTCGGGTGTGGCATCTGGCAGCGGATCTGCCAATGTAGGAACCAGTACAATGCCAGGCGGATAAGTGAACGTAGGCAGGATGAATGGCCCGGCCAGCGTCGCTTGCCCCAACGCAGCGAAGCGCGAATCAGCCGTCGCCGTCAACAGGCCGCCTGGCGTAAGTGTGACGGCGGCCTGCGTGCCGACAGCGTCGATCTCCGCCTGATCGGGAGCAAGCGCCCCGGGATCGGTCACTTCGGGAATCTGCGTCACATCCCCGATCACATCCACCAGATCACCAAACACCCAGCCGCGCCCGGTTGGCGACGTTTCATACTCGAACTGAATCCACTGGAAGTAGCGCCCGAGCGCGACGTAACGCTCACCATTGGCGATCTGGCCAAGCTGTGCTGCCGTGGTATCGGGCTGTGCGCGCACGTTGGCGAACTCGCGCGCCTCAATGAAAATCTGCCCCTCCGGCGTGGGCGTTCGTGTCGCTGTCGCCTGTGAATCCGGCACGGAGTCAGGCGCGCGTGTGGACAAATTCACCGGCTGCGGCGTGGCCGTCGGGGCTTGCGCGATGGGGTCGGCCATGACAGGCCTTGCAAGGGCTGCGGCCAGCAGCAATCCGGCAGCAAGTTGAGGTAGTTTCTGCGGTTTCATAGGCAGGAATTATAGCATGCTCAGGGTGTGATCTCGTTTGGTGCAACCCCACGTGCGGCCTCCGCCACACGCAGTTCATCCCCGTTGATCAGGTAGCCCTGATACTCCTGGCCGGGCAAGCCCACGACTTCCCAGCCGCCCACCACGAACGACGCTGGGATAGCCTGAGTGCCTGTACACTCAATGCAGCTTGCAGGCAGCCATTCACCGTTGTAGCGCCGGGCGATATGCACATGCGTGCCATTCGACACACCGCCCTCGCAGCTTGCGCGCCCGACCGCATCTCCGGCTCGCAAGTGCGCCCCCAGCGGCGTGCGGTCGCGCTCGGCCAGATGAAGGTAGAACACTGCCCAGCCCGTGTTTTCATCACCGTCGCCGTCCAAATCGAGCACAACCACGCCATCGCCCGAGCGGGCCACGACACCATCCGCCACTGCCGTCACCATGAACTCTGACACATAGCATGAACTATCCACGGTAGCGGGGTCGTCCGGCGGCGCAAAGTCGATTGCGGCCCAGGCACTCCCTGAACCCCAGCCACCATGCGGGCCGCCCGTGTAGTACCACGTCTCCCTTGCTCCAAAAGGCAGCGCCAGCGGCGGCTGGGCCGAAATCGTGTCCAGCGGATCGTCGAGCGGGGTGGCAAACGGATCTCCGAACAGCGCCGTGTACGTGGTCAAAAATCCAGCCGGGCTGACCGCACGCGACCATTCAGCATCTGGCAGCATCTGGCTGAACATCGCCTGCAGCGCTGCCGTTCCCGCCACCACATCCTCGTGCATCAGCATACGCGTGCCATCAGGCAGTTCCATCTGATCCAGCCCGCGATATTTGCGGCCGTAGTAGCCGTCATTCAGCCGGTCGGCCGCCCAGTTCAGTTGCCGATAGAGACCCGTTCGGCCAAGCTCATTGAGCGCAGTGGGCTGGAAAACCGGATAGACCTCTACGCCTGCGCTCGCCAGCCTCGCCGACAGCGCCTGAGATCGGTATTCCAGCAGCGCCAGCAATACGCGCGCATCGACGCCGAAGTCACGCGACACGCGCTCGACGATGTCAGGGCCAGTCATTTCGACGCCGTCTACCTGCTCGCGAAAATCCCGTAACCAGCCGGGCTGCGACTGTGTGAAGGTGGCCGCATCGAAACCCGTGCTCTGCTGCCCGCGCACGAACAAGGCGTTGGGCAGTAGCGGATCAGACGGCCCAATCCGCGTCGGGCGCGGCGGGATTTGCAGCGTTTGTCCCACCTCCAGTTGATCAGGATTGATCAGCGCGTTGAGTGAGCGCACCGTCTCCACGGAGGTGTTGTGTGCGAGCGCGATGGCCGTCAGCGTATCGCCGGGCTGCACGACGTAGACATCCGCAGCCTCAACGGTTGGCGGTGGCGGCGAAGTTGCAGCAATCGTGCTCGCTGGAGTGCTGTCAGGGGGCGCAGCGGTCAGCGCTGCTGACTCTGTGGGAGGCGGAAATGTTGCGGTGATCACGATGACGGCCTCCTGTGAGCCATCACAGGCGAGAATGGCCGCCGCCAGCGCCGCGACCGCCAGCATCACGCGCCGCCTCACCTATTCAAAACTCCAGATGCCAATCACGCCCTGCGCTACGATCTGGGGCGGAGCGCCAGGACGTGACAAATCAATCATCTGAACCACCGGTCGATTTCCGGCCAACGTCTCACCATACGCGATACGCGTCCCATCAGGCGACCAGACCCGGTGGCTCAAACCAAACTGGTCGAAATAGGTAAGCAGATACGCCTGTTCGCGTGTGGGCACGAACGAGGCCAGCCGTTCCGACCGGCCATCAGCTGCGTCGAGCACGTACCACGCCAGCCGAGGCAGCTCGGTCTGCTGCGCCAGCGGCGCAGCCCGTTTCGCGCTGAATGTCCCCAAAGGTTGAGCTTCAAGCGGCACGTAGGCCAGCCGGTCTCCCAGCGGTGACCAGAAGAATGCGAAAATGCCACTGACGACGGACCGCGCCCGCTCATTGCCAGTCGTTGCATCGATCACAATCAGCGGGCCGCCCTGCTCCATATAGGCAATTGCACCCCCATCAGGTGACCAGGCGTAGCTGACAACGCCTTCCAATCCGCCAGCAAGCACGCGGTCTACATTACTGTCTGTCAGTGTCAATGATGTCGTCATTCCAGCTTCGTCAAGTGCGCCATATAGCAGCGTATCGCCGTCGGGCGAATAGGCGGGCGCCGTCATCGCGCCCGGCCGCGCGGCAAGTGGTTCTTGCACAGATCCGCTGGCTGAGTCCACCAGTTCGATGCGCGCATTGTCACGGTACCAAGCCATCTGCGCGCCATCAGGCGACCAGTCGAAATAGAACGGCGCACCACGGCCCAGTTCCTGTGCCCGCGTCCCATCAGCCGGAATAAGGCGCAGCGCGAACCCGCTCTCGCCACGCCGCCCCACCAGCGCAGCGATACTGTCGCAGTCTCCGCCTCTCGCGCAGGGCGATGGCGTCCAATACGCGTAAGTAAGCGTCTCATCCTCAGCAGCGTTCACCTGCTCAGGTGCACGGCCCTCGCGCGACACCCACGTTTCCAGTATCACGGTGTTTGGCCGCTCCACCTGCGCCCCGAAAAAGCCGAGGACCCCGGCTTGCGACCACACCGGCCATTGGTAAAAGCGCAACGTGTCGCCTGATCGGCCGGCGTCGCTGGTGAGCGCACGCGTACTGCCGTCCTCACCAATCAGATACACATTGTTGTCTGCGCCAATGACGGCAAGCTGCCCGGGGCGCGGAGCCAATTCCTGTCCAATCGCAGTACTTGTCCCGATCAGCACCAGCACGGCAGTGAGCAGCAATCGTCGAAATCCGTTCATCAGCCTGTCACCTCACGCTCTGGCAACCAGTGCCCATGCGGGTATACTAGTGGCCGTTCCGAAACGATCGCAAGCCGCAGAAGGAGAAACGGGAATGGCCACGCGCGAAGAAGTCGCAGCGATGTTCCCCATGATGCAGCAGAAGTTCGATCCGTCGAAAGTCGAGGGGGTAAATGCCGTCATTCAGTTCGACCTGAGCGGTGAAGGCGGCGGCAAGTACTGGATTCGCATCGCCGACAACGAACTCACATACGGCGAAGGCACGGCGGAAGGTGCTCGGATGACCGTGCGCGGCACGGCCGACGATTTCCTTGGCGTGATTAATGGCACGATGCAGCCCATGCAGGCCTTCATGCTCGGCAAGATCAAGGTGTCGGGCGACACCAACCTGGCGTTGAAGCTTATGCCCATCATCAGCTAGGCATTCGCAGCAGGGCCGCGCCAGACAAACCCTCGCGGCCCTGTGCTGGCAACAGGCCTTCTATTCCTCGTCATCCAGCCGCATCAGATAGAAATCGCTGTCGCGCCCAAGACTCGCCGCTGCGATTGCGTCTTCCAGCGCACCGAGCAAATCCTCATCGTCACCCTCGCGTGCTTCTTCGCTCATTACGTTGAGCACGCGAAGGGCATCTTTGCCACCAATCTCGCCAAGCGACCAAATAGCCGCGTCGCGCATTTCCACATCACCCTCAAAGGCAAGCTCTGCGAGCAGCGGCGTGGCATCATCCAGTTCAAGTTCACCGGCGGCCCGCGCTGCTTCAAAGCGCATTTCCGGCTCGTCGCTTTCCAGTTCGTTCAACACCACGCCAGCCCAACGTTGGTCAGCCGTGCGACCCATTGCAAACAGCGCGCTCACGCGCATGCGTTGGTCATCGCTCTGGTACGCCTCGGTAACAGCGTCCTCAATCGATTCGTGGCTCGAATTCGAGACCGCCTCCAGCGCCCGCCGCCGAACTTCTACATCCTCGCGCGCGTCGTAAATGATGTCCAGCAGACGATCCTGCACCCGCTCAAATGCATCCGCGCTCAGGCCGCCCAACTCGCCCATCAGCGCAAAGCGACCCAAGGCGCTGGCAGCGCTGGCACGCACTTCGACCGAGTCGTCATCGCGGGCCATGATAAGCAGCATATCAAGCAGCGCGGGGCTTTCATCTTCCCAGAGCAGATCAACCGCGAGTACGCGCACAGCTGGCGCGTCATCCGCCAATGCCATCTGCCCGATCTCACTGAAATCGAGCTCGAAGTTGGTTTCGCCGCTCTCGGTCAGCGCCAGGATGACGCGCCGACGCACATCCACATCGAGTTCTTGCCACACCGGCCACAGTGCCCGCAACTGATCAGCCGTCAGCGAGTCCAGTCCGTAGACGATGGGCGCGCCAATCACTTCGCCTTCTGCGGCGCGAAGCAGGTCGAGCGTCTCGTCCAGAGTCGGCAGTGGGTGACCCTGTATTGGATCATTCATGTCGTTCACCGGTAGCATCACCTCAGAAGGTTGGTTATTGGGTTGGCAATGTCATTTACGACCACGACCACCATGAACGACAGCAGGACGAGCAGGCCGATCATATGTACCATGCCCTCACGCTCGGGCGAAATGGGCCGACCGCGCACAAGTTCGATGACGACGAACAGTATCCGGCCGCCGTCAAGCGCCGGGATCGGTAGCAGATTGGTGATGCCCAGCGCCATGCTGATCAGGGCGATGTATTCCAGAATGATAGTCGGGCGTTCTTGCTGAATGCTCTCCTGCAGGAATACCCCACCCACCTGGCTCAGGCCCAGCGGGCTGACGACGCGCGTTTCGTTCGGGTCGGCCGTACCCTGGATCAGCTTGCCCGGCAGCGAAGCAATTCCACTCACCACACTACCCAGCCGTTCGACGCTGAACTGCATCGCAGCGCCCAGCGCCAGCGGCTGCAGGGACTGCTGAATCTGCCCCTCAGCCACGACCAGTCCAAAACCCGCATCAGCCGCGCCGGTCGCAATCTCGATGCCCATCGCGCCCTGCCCTTCAGGCGGGTTGCCGCGCGGCGTCAACTCTGCATCTACCAGCGCGCCATCGCGCCAAACACTAAGCGTGACCAGTTCGTCAAGATGCGCGCGTGTGATGATCTGCAAGTCCTCACGGGTGTTGATCGGATCGCCATTAAACGCCAGCACGAGATCGCCGGGAACAAGCCCCGCCTGCTGGGCAGGCGAATCCTGGGCTATGCCCAGGATCAGCGGATAGATTTGCGCCGCGCCCGTCACCGCACCCGCAGGCATTGCCAGATCGAACGGCCCGTCCACGTCCTGGCGGCGGACGCTCAGCGTCACATCGCCGTCTGCGGCGGCCATCGCAGCCAGCGCATCGGCCGACGTGGCGAAGTACTCCCCGTTCACCTGCTCGATCACGTCGCCCGGAAGCAGGCCAGCTTCAGCGTAGGGGCTACCCGCGCCAACGAAGCCCACATTCGCGCGGCCGCCCGCGATCTGCGGAATGCCAACCAGCCCCACAATCGTCATGAGGACAAAAGCCAGCGCAAAATTCGCCAATGCCCCGGCGGCAAAGAAGAAGATGCGCCGCGAGGGGCGAACTTCGCTCACCGCTTTGGGATTTTTGTTACCGCGCTCAATCGCAAGCTGGCGGTCTTCGTTGAGCGCCTCGCCACCAATCTGGCGCACCGTGTCTTCACCCAGCGGACGCACAAAGCCACCCAGCGGCAACCAGTTCAGGGTGTACTCCACACCGCCCCAGATGCCCAGCCTCATGAGCCTGGGCGGCATGCCTAGTCCAAATTCAAGGATGGTAATGCCCACAGCGCGCGCCGCGCCGAAATGCCCTAATTCGTGGATCAGGATCGCAGGGATCAGGACGAGGATGAAAGCAATGATGGCAGACAGCCAGTCATTGGTGAGCAGGAAATCAAACATTGAGCGTGAATCACCTCTCGGAATCAAGCAAGCGCACGAGTTGCGCTTGCCGCTGCGCGAATTATAACCGAACTATGGCGCGCCTTGATGCGTTGTTTATGTGACGCTCACCACACGCGCGCCCGCCCCTGCCCCTGCGGACAGCACATTCAGCACGCCGGGTAGCGCGCGCAGGCGGCTCTCGACCTCTGGCGCGTCGCCAGTCTCGCACAGGCAGTGCACGTTTGGCCCTGCGTCGAGCGTGTAGCATACGCGCAGCCCATCGGCCCGCCAGCGACGCACACTGTCCATGAGCAGCACCGACTGCGGGAGCCAATAAAACAACGCCGGCCTGCTCGTCATCATCACGGCGTGCATTTGGTTACTGTCGAGTTCAACGACTTCGGCAAAGGCAGCAAAGTCGCGGTCGAGCAGAGCTTGCTTGCACTGCTCCAGCCGCGCTTCTGCCCCGGCCACGCGGCAGGCCTGCAGATCGCTGGTGGCCGCCGAGAGATGGCCCGCGCTGGAACCGACAGTCTTGTGCGCCGTGCTGATTACGCCGACCACATCGGTCAGCGCCCAGTAGTCCGCTGGCGCGAAGCTCTCTGCATAAGACGAATCGTGGTCGCTGCCTGCGTGCCACTCGACGAAACCATCCGGCACTGAACGCGCTGCCGACCCGGAGCCTGTCCGCGCCAGCGTCGTCAATTCGCGCTCGGAAAGTTGTGCGCCAGCCGCGGCAACCGCAGCGACCGACAGCGCAGCAAACGCTGCCGCCGACGAGGCGATGCCCACTCCAGTTGGAAAGTTGTTACTGGAATTCACATAGGCGGCTTCGTTGATGTCCAGCCGCCGCCGCATACGCTCCAGATGCGCACTCACGCGTGCCAGCGCCTCACCGTGCTGGTCTTCTCCGTTCAACTCAAGCTGATCTTCGCCCGGCGCGCCCAGCCACTGCACGGTGGTTTCGGCAAACAGGCCCTCCAGGTTCATGCTGATCGATGGGTTGGCCGGCAGTCGCAGCCGGTCATCGCGGTTTCCCCAGTACTTGATGAAGGCAATATTCGGGCATGCCCGCGCAGTAGCGGTGGTGGGTTGCATAGTCGCGCCTCAGTATGGTGCAGGATTGTGTGCCTTGGGGGCAATGCCTATAATGGCCCCAGCGCAGCCTGCTGGCTGGGAGTACGAGTGCAGCCGATTGTCGGTCTCATCAAAACCATGCGTCCGCGCCAGTGGACGAAAAACGTCATTGTCTACGCGGGGCTGGTCTTTGACGGGCAGGCGTTCAACCCGGAGTCGTTCCTCCGAGTGACGGCTGCGTTCCTGCTATTATGCCTGATTTCGGGCTCGGTTTACATCATAAATGATCTGTCGGATCTCGAAAGTGACCGTCAGCATCCCACCAAGCGCAAGCGCCCGCTTGCCAGCGGCAAGGTTCCTCTAGGGCTGGCGCGCGCCGCCGCGGTCATCATCCCCATCGGGGCGTTTGTGCTGGCCGCGCTCTTCAGCCCGCCATTTGCTATCGTGGCTTTCACTTACTTCCTGCTGCAACTTCTGTACTCGTTCTGGCTCAAGCGCGTCGTCATTCTCGACGTACTAACCGTGATGATGGGGTTTGTGCTGCGCGTTCTGGCAGGCGTGGTCGTAATTCAGGTGGCTCAGTTCTCGCCCTGGCTCTACGCGAGCACCGCACTGCTGGCACTTTTCCTGATCGTCGGCAAGCGCCGGCAAGAACTACTGCAGTTGGCCGAACAAGCGGGCAGCCTGCGCGTGACCCTGCGCCACTACAACTTACCGCTGCTGGATGACATGCTGCGTATGGTGATGA
Organism: uncultured Chloroflexia bacterium; assembly: GCA_963841085.1. Classification (GTDB taxonomy): domain Bacteria; phylum Chloroflexota; class Anaerolineae; order Aggregatilineales; family Phototrophicaceae; genus Flexifilum. The sequence continues at coordinate 151,569 of CAWJBF010000008.1, forward strand.
CGGGCACACTCATCACCTATTTGCTCTACACCATCGAAGCCCCGTCGATCTTGCTGGCCGGCACCAACCTGGCGCTGCTGACGGTTCCATTCGTGCTTTATGGCGTATTCCGCTACCTGTACCTCATTCACGTCAAGGGTGAAGGCAGCGCGCCCGATGAAGTGCTGTTTAAGGATCGCCCACTGCAAATCGCCATCGGGTTGTGGGGCGTTACCTTTCTGGCCATCCTCTATCTTCCCGGGTAACCGACCAACATGGCTGCCGTGAAACGGGCCGAGGCCAGCGCCCCGGCGAAAATCATCCTGTTCGGAGAGCATGCCGTCGTTTACGGGCAGCCCGCGCTCGCTGCCCCGCTGTCCAGCTTGCGGGCTGTTGCTCATGCCGTGCCCGCCACCACAGGATCAGGGTTAACCCTCGAAGCCAGTGATCTTGGCGAGCGTTTGACGCTCAAGGCGGGTGAGCTGCCGCCGGAGCATCCGCTCGCCCGGGCAGCGACGCTTTGCCTTGATGCGCTGTGCGTTCGAGATCCTGATCTGACGCTAACTCTGACCTCACAGATTCCAATTGCCAGCGGCCTCGGCAGCGGCGCAGCCCTCACGGCAGCGCTCATGCGCGCACTCAGCGCCGCGCTCAGCAAATCGCTGCCGAACGACCAGTTGAACGATTTGGTCTACGAAATCGAGCGCGACTTCCACGGCACGCCAAGCGGCATCGACAATACGGTGGTCGTCTACGAACGCGCCATCTACTTCGTGCGCGGCCAGCGCCCCTCCCTGCTCACGGTGGGTAGGCCGTTCTCGCTGCTTGTGGCCGACACGGGCGTGCGTTCCTCCACCAAAGAGGCAGTCAGCGGCGTGCGAAATCTGGTCGAATCATACCCCGAACAAGCCGGGCCAATTCTGTCCGCGATCGGCAGAATTGCAGGCGAGGCGCGCGAGATGATTGCAGCCGGCGGCATTCACACACTCGGGCCGCTGATGCTGGAAAACCACCGCCTGCTCGGGCAGCTAACTGTGTCGTCTCCCGACTTGGATCGGCTGGTTGAAGCGGCCGTGGCCGGCGGCGCGCTGGGTGCGAAACTCTCCGGCGGCGGCCGCGGCGGCAACATGATCGCGTTGTGTGAAGATGGCGCCGAATCGGACGTGTGTGAGGCCGTTGACGGTCGGCCGGGGCGCACCGTGTGCTCATGACGAGAATTGATGCCCATGAATGATCTGACACTGCTTAAACTGGGCGGTTCACTCATCACCGACAAGCGCCGCGAACGCGCTTTCCTTGGTGAGCGCGTGGACATGCTGGCTCAGGCAGTGCGCGGAGCACTGGCCGCCAAACCCGACTTGCCGCTCATCATCGGGCACGGCAGCGGATCGTTCGGCCACATGGCAGCCAAACGTCATGGGACAGGGAGCGGCGTACACAGCGCGTCCGCATGGCGCGGATTTGCCGAGGTGGCGCTCGCCGCAGCCGATCTCAATGCACTGGTCACAGCTTGCTTCGCGCAGGCGGGTCTGCCTGTCATGCGCTTTCAACCTTCAGCCGGCACCGGGTGCCTGGATGGGGAGCTTATCCACTGGGATTTGGGCTCGCTGGAAGCGGCCCTGTCACACGGTCTTCTGCCGCTAATTCATGGCGATGTGGCCTTTGATGATGTGCGCGGGGGAACCATCACCTCCACCGAAACTCTCTTCTTCTATTTGGCCAAACATCTGCCTGTGAAGCGCATCTTGCTGCTAGGCGAAGTCGAGGGCGTGCTCGATAACGGAGGCAAGCTTGTTTCGCACATCACGCCCGAAACGCTGCCGGAGGTCGAAGCGGCGCTGGGCGGCTCGTCCGGAACCGACGTGACTGGCGGAATGGAGACCAAGGTGCGTGATATGGTGGCGCTGGCACAACGAGTGCCGGGTCTGGAGATCCGCATCTTTGATGGGCGCACGCCCGAGCGAGTACTGAGTGCCCTTCTGGCTTCGTCCAGTGAAGGCACACTCATCAGCGCGTAAAACGTGCTGCCCGCCGTGACAGCGCCAGAGCCCCCCACACCAGCAGCGTAATCGCTACTCCCGAAGCCAGTGCAGGCCACGGCGCTGCGCGAAAGGTCAAGCGCGCCTCGGAAAGCATCGCGCCCCATTCAGGCTCACCCGGCGCGCTGAACCCCAGAAACGCCAGCCCGACTGCGTTTAGCACGGCATAGGCGAATATGATGGCGCTGTAGCGCGCGATCACGCTGACGGCATTCGGCAGCAGATGGCGCGTTGCTAGCCGCACCCTCCCCGCCCCAATCGCCTGTGCGCCCGCGACAAATGGCATCCCCTGCACGCGCTCCAGCGCCGCGCGGCTAACGGCGGCCATTGGCGCGGCCAGCGGCAACCCGACAGCCACGACCAGCGGCCCGGGGCCCGGGCCCAGAACTGAGAGAATCGCAAGCGACCATACGAGCTGCGGCGCGGCCAGAAGCGCGGTGCTGACGGCGCGCACGGGCAACGCGACCAACCGAGGCCCACCTGCCACAATCAGTCCGGCCAACACACCCAGCGAAACAGCCAGCGCCGTGGCGATAAGTGCTTGCACCAGCGTCCGCTGCCCGCCCGCCATCACGCGGCTAAGCACGTCCCTGCCCAAGGAATCCGTGCCCAGTGCGTGCTCCACGCCCGGCGCCGACAATATGGTGTCGGGCGCAGTGCGCTGCGAATCGTAGGGGGCGAACAGCGGCGCGGCCAGAAGCACCAGTATCAGCGCAAGAAACAGCACATCTCGCCGCGTCATGCCGGCTGGCCGAGGCGCGGATCGAGCAGCCGCGCGATCAGGTCGGCCGCCAGCAGCAGCGTCCCGTACAGCACCGCCGACCAGATGACGATGCCCAGCACGACCGGCGTATCCTGGCGCAGCGTTGCGTTCACGAGCAAGCGGCCAAGGCCGGGCCGGTTGAAGATCGCTTCAGTCAGTACAACACCACCGAGCAGGAAGCCGGCTTGCAACACAAAGGCCACCAGAATTGGACTGGCCGACGCGCGCAGAACGTGGTGCGTCAGTACTCGGCGTTCGCGCAGCCCCTTGGCCCGCGCCGTGGTGACGAAGGGCATCCGTAGCGAGTCGCCAACTACGCCTTCCGTGACAATACCGAGCGCCCCTGCCCCGCTTAGGCCAAGCACGAGCGCGGGGAGCATCAACTCAACTACACCGCCATTGCCAGCCAGTTGCACGCCAGTGGCCGCCAGCAGTAATGTGGCCGTCCACAACACCGGCACGCTGATTAGCAGACCGAGAAGCAATCGCCCGAACAATGCCGTGCCACTCCGTCCTGCGGCAAGTATGCCCAGCGGCAAACCGACGATCAGCGTAATAACAGATGCGGCAATGGTGAGCGCAATCGTCGCTGATGCTTGTCCCGCGATGACCTCGGCCACTGGGCGGCCATCTTGCAGCGACACGCCCAAATCGGCCGTGACGATGCCCGTCAGGTAGCGTGTGTACTGCTCCAGCGGCGGGCGATCCAGCCCTAACTCGTGCCGCCGCGAGTCGATCACTGCTTGCGACACTCCGGAGGTACTGAGTGACTCGAGTACGGAATCGCCCGGGAGCAGGTAGAGGGCGATGAAAGCCAGCGTGAGCGCCAGCCAAACCGTGACGATGGCCTCGCCAACCCGGGCAAACCTGCGCACGTTAGCCGTCCTGAACTCGCACGTTGGCAAGCAGCGGCGCCCAGCCAAAGGCATCGTAGGCCAGTTCAGAGACTTGGAAGGCATAGCCGTTCAGGTTGACGTAATCTCGAATGGGCAGCACGAGCGCCTGATCCATGATGATCTGCTGCGCCTGCGCGTACAGGCTCTGGCGCCCACCGAGGTCGGTCTGGCGCACCGCATCTGCCAGAATCGCGTCTAACGTGGGATCGCCGTAGCCAGTGAAATTGGTCACGCCTCCCGTGCCGTAGTAGCGGCTCAGAAACGACGGGTCGGCGCCAAATTCATACCACGCCACCAGATTGTAGTCGCCACTTGCCACCCGTTCGAGCAGGGCTGATCGCGTGGGAACTTGTTCCAGGATCAAGCGCAGGCCTATATCGCGCATCTGATCCTGAATGAGCTGTGCCACCTCTGGGATTTGTCCCCAGGTCGGCACGATCATCCTGAGTTCAATTTCCGCGCCGCCGACCTCCAGGTAGCCGTTGCCATCGCTATCGACCATGCCAGCCTCGTTCAACAGCGTGCGCGCCCGATTGGCGTCGTAGGCGTAAGCGCCGTACACATTCGGATTGTAGAAGGAGGTTGTGGCTGACAGCGGACCCCACGCAATCGGGGAAAATCGCTGATAGACCGCGTCAATAATGGCCTCGCGATTGACGCCATAGAGAATTGCGCGGCGAATACTCTGGTCAATCGTCGGGAACGACTGCGTGTTCATCAGGAACTGAAGCGGCTGGCCGGGTATCGACACGGGCAGAATGCGAAGCGCGCTGTTGGTCGTCAGACTGCGGGCGTCTACCGGCAGCAATTCGCCCATGATCTGCGCGCTGCCTCCGTCCAGTGCAAGCGTCCGGGCCACAGGGTCTTCGAAGAAGCGGAACTCAATTGTTTCCAGTGAATTCGCGTCTGCTTCGGCAATGAAACTCGGCCGCCAGGCGTAATCCGTGTTACGACGCAGCACCAGCCGGTCACCGGGCACGTATTCCTCAAATTCGTACGGGCCAGTCCCCACCTGGTGAAACTGGTACCGGTCCAGCCCATACTCGGCCAACGCCGCCGGGCTGGCCATGCCCAGGTAAACCTGGCTCAGGCCATCCAGCAGCGGGCTGTACGGTTCGTCCATGAGAAGGCGGATGGTATAATCGTCGACGATCTCGTAGCCTGCGTAGGGGCCAAGCAGAAACTTCGCCCGCTGTGAGGCTGTTTCGGGCGCGGAAATCCGGTCGAGATTGGCAGCGACCGCCGCCGCGTTGAACGGCGTTCCGTCGTGAAAGACGACGCCAGGGCGAAGATTGAAGGTATAGACACGTCCATCGTCCGAAATCGTCCAGCTTTGGGCGAGGCCGGCTTCAAACGCAAGCGTCTGTGGATGGCGATAGACGAGCGTGTCGTACACCGATCGCAGCGGAATCGTCAGCTCCGACGAAGCATGGATGTGCGGGTCAAAGCCGGATGGTTGGAGCGTAAGACCATAAATGAAATGGCTCTTATTGGCGGCCGTATCGGGCGAGCCCCCGCAGGCGGTCAACACTCCAAACAGGATGAGCAGGAACCAGGGAAATCGACGCATGAGGGTTTGCGAGGCTCATTCAGGGCGACAGTTGCAGCCGCTCAGTATATCGAAGGCAGCAGGGTTCGGTAACCCCGATGCGCGGCGTTAACGCTCGTATCGTCACGCCTGACGAGGAAGTCGCGCCTTACCCATACCGGCGGGTTTGGCGCAGCCTCGTCATTGAGGTGAGCGGGCTTGCCGCGCTGACTGGTGTTATATATGTGCTGTTTGGCATATTCGGGTTCACGCTGCCCACGCAGGCGCAGGATGCCCTTCGGCTGTTGATCGGTCTGGCTCCCCTGTTACTGTGGCTGGTGTTTTCGGTATGGGCCGAACGCAGGGCGTTGCAGCCGCGCACATCCCTGATTATCGTCGCAGTCATCACCGCGCTCGCCGCCAACGCCATCACGATACCGCTCATCGAGCAGGTGTTTCAGCCCCAGGCATGGCTGTCGCACAACAGCGCGATCACCCGCATCATCGGCTATACCCTGTCCGTGGGGGTCGCCACCGAATTCACCAAATATCTGGTGATTCGCTACTCCGTTTGGCCCGGCCATATACACACGCGCATGGATGGCATCGCCTATGCAGTTGCAGCTAGCATTGGTTTTGCGACTGTCTGGAATCTGCGCGCCGTGTTTGGCCCGCAGGACTCGCTTGACGCGCTGGCGGTTCTGGTTTTTGACACGACTGTGACCAACCTTGCTGCCGGGCTTGTTATTGGCTATGGGCTGTCCGAGTCCGCCTTGGGTCAGCCGAGCCCGTTCATAGGCCCGTTCAGCCTGGCGATTGCGGCGCTCGTTCAGGGCCTTGCCATCCCACTGCGCACCGGACTGGTCAACGCCTCATTCTCGCTGTCCGGTGGCAACGCACTGCTCATCCTCGGCGTTGGGATCTCGCTGGCGGCACTAGTCGTTGTGGCCTTCATCATCTCATTTCTGTTCTCATCGTCAGAACGGCGCGAACGCGAAGCCGCAGCCGGGGAGCCATAAGGCATGGGCATCGTCATCGAACGGCCCTCCTCCACAGGCACTGATCAGCGCCAGCGCTGGAGCAACATCTTCACGATCCTGTATGCGGGCCTTGCCCTGTTCCTGGCGCTGCAAATCAAGAACGCCACCGAGTCTGCCACCGTCATCTACGCCGACCCCCAAGTGGGCATCACGGCACAGTACCCGCAGAACTGGCTGATTGATACGGGGGGCGATTCGGTTCTGCGCGTGCGCAATGTGTCAGCCGACGGCTTCAAGACATCTATTCAGGTGCAGGTGCTGCCCGTCAACGTCGAAATCACCGAGCGCAATCTGATTGACGACCTCATCCTCAGCCGTTCGCAAACGCTGGCTTCATTCGACGTGCTGGCACGCGAGGGGATCACGTTGGGGGAGGACGAACGCCCAGCAACCGCCATGACGTTCACGTACGTCGACAGTGAACAGAATCCGTTTCTGGAAAGCCTGCCGATTGTGGTTGAAGGGATGGATGTGATCAGCACTCAGGGCGGGCAGGCGTTGATTGTCACCTTCCTCAGCGACGCGTCCACGTTCCAGGCGAATCTGCCGACGTTCCAGAGGTTTCTCAATGACCTTGATTTCTAGGCTGGCGCTGGCTCTGCTGGCACTCGGCGCAGTCCTGTTGAGCAGCCCGATTGATGCCCAGGGCTCGCTCGACATCGAGCGAATTTCACGCGCAACCGTATTCCTGATGCAAGCCCGCAGCACAGGCGGCAAGCTCATCATCACCTGCGTCGGCTCGGGCACGCTCGTCAGCCGCGATGGCCTCATTCTGACAAATGCGCATATTGTCACGCCCAGCGCAACCTGCCCGGGCGACACTGTCATTGTGGGCCTCAGTATTCGCGCCGATGAGCCGCCGGTGCCGACGTATCTGGCGGATATTACGCAGGCGGATGCGGGCCTTGACATTGCGCTACTGCGCATCGCCCGCCAGATTGACGGACGCCTGGTTGACCCCGCTGCACTAGCGCTGCCATTTGTCGAACTTGGTGATTCCACGACCGTCGACCTGGATGAGACGATTGCGGTCTTTGGCTACGGCGGCGTAGGCGAAGACCCGGTCCAAATCGAGCGCGGCACCGTCACCGGGTTCGCAGCCGAGCCAAGCGGGGGCGACAAATCGTGGATCAAGACCGGCGCGGCGATTCGCGGCACCATGTCGGGCGGGGGCGCGTATAACCAGAACGGTCAGCTCATTGGCATCCCCACGACTGCCCCGATTGGACTTGATTCCCCATCGTCCACCTGCACGGTTTTGCAGGATACCAACAATGATGGGCTGCTGAACCGTGCGGACACGTGTGTGGCGATTGGTAGCTTCATCAATTCGCTGCGTCCATCGAATTTTGCGCGTCCACTGCTGCGCGCCGCACGCTTGGGCCTATCCGTAACCCAGAACACGGCCGCACGCGGAGAAACGGCCCAACAAGGCACGCCCTCACTTAACTACCTCGGCTTCGCATCTTCGGTGAACGATGCGGGTATGCCTACATCGATCATACGCAGCCTGCCCAGTGGCAGCGACAGTCTCTATTTGTTTTTTGACTATGCGAATATGACACCCGAGACGGTGTACGAACTGCGCGTGAACACGAACGGCGTTCCCAATCCCACTTTCTCGCTATCCCCTGTGCGCTGGAGCGGCGGTGAGAGTGGATTGTGGTACGTTGGCAGCACCGGCCAGCCTTTTCCCAACGGCGTTTATGACTTCACGCTGTTCGTCAACGGCATCGCCGAAGGCAATGCACGATTGGTCGTTGGCGGCGATATACCAGCGCAGGGCGAATTCAGCGATATCGTCTTTGGCCTGCTGGACGAGCGCGGTAGCGTGCTGGGCAACGGCTTTGTCCTGCCCACCGGCAGCATCGCTAGCGCCCGCTTCCTCTATCGCAACATGACGGCAGGCACGCCTTGGGCGGCAATCTGGTACTACAATGATCAGGAGATACAGCGCACCCCTGATGATACGATCTGGCTCGAAGCCGACGGCGAGAGCGGCGTCAAGACGATTTCGATTCAGGATCCGAATGGCCTCATCCCCGGCACCTACCGTCTCCAGTTGTACATCGATGGCCGGCTGGCCGCCGTGTCTGACTTCATCATGGCCGGCGCGCAGTCCGCTGGCCAGTTTGCGCGCATCTTCACGAACCTGCGCTACACCTCAGCCGCCTCGCCCGCCGAAGCACGCACAAGCGCTCCGATCACCAGTTTCACCAGCGGCACGCCCCAGGTCTATACGCTATTCGATTGGGAGCAGATTGCCGTGGGCACGCCCTGGCGCGTAGACTGGACGGTCGATGGAGAGCCGTTCTTCTCGCAAACCACGCCCTGGAATGCGGATGAAACTGGCCAGGGTTTCACGTTCTCGCTGGCGGGCGCAACCAGCATCCCCGATGGCACTTACCGGTTTGTGCTGTACATCAACAACCTACCCTTCGCTTCCGCCGAAGCGCGGGTGGGCATCGGCCAGCTTCCTATCGACTCGTTCGCCAGCGCAGGCGGTGTTGTTCTGCGCGGCCAAGTCATCGACTCCGCCACGGGCGCGGGTATCCCGGGCGTGGCAGTGCTGCTGGTGAGCGAGAACTTCTCGGTAGCCGAGTTCACGACCGACTGGCTGCAAAGCCAGCTCTACGCCCAGTCCGTGACCGACCAGAATGGCCGCTTCGAAATCGACCGTACCCTCCGGCGCGACGCGCCCTACAGCATCGTGTTCCTCAAGGATGGCTTCGTGCCCGTCACTGCCGACGGCGTGGAGATCAATGACGAGACGAGGCCCACCAACGACCCGATCGATCTGGTGGTTGAATTGAGCCAGGACGCGCCGTGAACGAGAAACAACGGCTTGATCTGCTGGTGCTTGCGCGCGGGCTGGCCCCCAGCCGTGAAAAAGCGCGCGGGCTGATCATGGCGGGCGAAGTGCTTGTGGACGGCGCCCCCGCTGACAAGCCGGGCATGCCCGTTCGCCCGGATGCTGACATCGTCGTCAAGGCGCGGCCGCGCTACGTCAGCCGTGGCGGAGACAAGCTGGCCGGTGCGCTGGCTGCGTTTCCGGTACCCGTCGCAGGCGCGACTTGCGCCGATGTGGGCGCGAGCACCGGCGGCTTCACCGACTGTCTGCTCCAAAACGGCGCAGCGCGTGTCTACGCGATCGATGTGGGCTACGGTCAAATCGCCTATTCGCTGCGCACCGATGAGCGCGTGGTAACGCTGGAACGCACCAACGTGCGCTACCTCGATACACTGCCGGAGCCTGTATCGCTCGTCGTCATGGATGCCTCGTTTATCTCGCTGCGGCTGCTGCTGCCGGTCGTGCAAAATTGGCTTAGCCGCAGTGCCAGCATCATCCCTCTGATCAAGCCACAGTTCGAGGCAGGCCCGCACGACGTAGGCCGAGGCGGCGTCGTCCGTGATCCAACCGTCCACCGCCGCGTGCTGGTCGAGGTCCTCACCTTCGCACAGTCGCTCGGCCTCACCGTCAACGGCCTCATCCGTTCGCCCCTGAAAGGGCCGGCTGGCAACATCGAATTCCTCGCATGGCTCACCAATACCGTCACGACTGCGCCTGATCTCGATGGACTCATCGAGGCCGTCATATAACCTCGCGCCCGCTTCTGCTATACTGATCGGCTGAATTCTGGCGTAGTGAGTGACGGCATGGATCGCGATCACATTCGCAATTTCTGCATTATTGCCCATATCGACCACGGCAAAAGTACACTGGCCGACCGTATGCTCCAGTTGACCAATACAGTCAGCGACCGCGAGATGCAGGAGCAGGTGCTCGACAACATGGACCTTGAGCGTGAGCGCGGCGTGACGATCAAGGCGTCGGCCGTGCGCATGAGCTACACCAGTCGTGCCGGTGACGAATTCGAGATCAACCTGATCGACACGCCCGGCCACGTCGACTTCACCTACGAGGTCAGCCGCGCGCTGCAGGCCTGTGAAGGCGCGGTGCTGGTCGTCGATGCCAGTCAGGGCATCGAGGCGCAAACGCTCGCCAACGTCTATCTGGCGATGGAGCAGGATCTCGAGATCATTCCGGTACTGAACAAGATCGACCTGCCTTCCGCGCGGCCGGACGATGTTGCGCAAGAAGTCGAAAATCTGCTTGGCTATCCCGCCGAAGACATTGTGCGTATCTCCGCCAAGCAGGGTATCGGCATTGAGGATGTACTCGAAGCCGTCGTGGCGCATGTACCGCCGCCCACAGGCGACCTCGAAACACCGCTGCGCGCGCTGGTGTTCGACTCGCATTACGACTCCTACAAAGGGGTCGTCGCCTACGTGCGTGTGGTCGATGGAGTCCTCAGCCGCCGGTCGCAGTTCCGGCTGATGGCAACGGGGGCAGTTTTCGAACCCGTCGAGATCGGCATCTTTCACCCCAACATGACGCCAGCGGACTCGATCAGCGCCGGCGAAGTGGGTTATGTGGCTACCGGCTTCAAGACTGTGCGCGAGGTGCGCGTAGGCGACACCATTACGCAGGCCATAAACGGCGCGCAAACCAGCCTGCCTGGCTACAAGCAGGCCAAGCCGATGGTATTTGCCGGCATCTACCCGGTCAACAACGATGACTATCCCGACCTGCGCGACGCCCTGGAAAAGCTGCAACTGAATGACGCCTCGCTGGTATTCGAGCCAGAGAACTCGCAGGCCCTGAATTTCGGCTTCCGCTGCGGCTTCCTGGGCTTGTTCCACATGGACATCATTCAGGAGCGGCTTGAGCGCGAATACGACCTTGACATTCTGGCAACCGCGCCGAGCGTGGAGTATCAGCTAGTCTATAAAGACGGCACCACGTCCGAGATCGACAGCCCGGCAGATATGCCCGACGATCCGTCACTGATCACCGAAATCCGCGAGCCGTGGATGAAGATTCAGGTATTCACGCCCGAAGAGTTCATCGGCGCGTTGATGGACATGGTCATCAAGAAGCGCGGTGCGTACGTCAACATGGAGTACCTCGACAAGTCGCGCGTGATGCTCACCTATCTGCTGCCGCTGTCCGAGCTCATCATCGACTTCTACGACCGGCTAAAGAGCATTACCCGTGGCTATGCCAGTCTCGACTACCACTTCGACTCCTACCGCGCCGAAGATCTGGTAAAGATGGATATTCTCGTGAATGGTGAACCAGTCGACGCGCTGGCCCTGGTCGTGCACCGCGAACATGCCTATCACAAGGGCCAGAAGCTGATCACCAAACTCAAGGAACTCATCCCGCGCCAGATGTTCACGGTGCCCATACAGGCGGCGATTGGCAAGAAAGTCATTTCGCGCGCCGATGTAAAAGCGATGCGTAAGGACGTGCTGGCCAAGTGCTACGGCGGCGACATCACGCGCAAGAAGAAACTGCTGGAGAAGCAGAAGAAGGGCAAGCGCCGTATGAAGATGATCGGCGCGGTCGAAGTGCCTCAAGAGGCGTTCATGGCGCTGCTCAGTCTGGACGACGACGAGTAGCACCTTCGGCAAGCCACGACTCCACTGCCCGCCCCTGCCCGGCGGGCAGTTGCTTGTCTGCCACGAGCTGCGCCGTCACCTCGGTCAGGTTGAGTACGGCTGTAGCTGGAATCGGAAGTTCAGCAGGGGCAATCTCCAGCAGCGCGCAGGCGTACGCCACTTCCAGCCCAAAACGGTGCGCATGGTCCAGCAGCGGTTTCGAAATGCTGTCCAGCGTCAGCACAATCAGCGCGGCGGGGTGACCGATGTCGAACGCGCCCACCAGATCGCGCGGCCCGTTGCTTCCGTCGCCCCGGCCGATTACCAGCGGAATATCTGCCTCCAACGCAACAGCCACGGCCAGCGCAACAAACTCTTCCGGACACAAAAGCCGATCCACATTGTGCAGACGCGGCGCGATGAGCCGCGCCAACTCGCGCAGAAGCTGCGGGTAAGACGCCAACATCGACAGTTGATGTTGAAACGGCCGTGCGCCATCCGCGCGCGCGAACAAGCCGAACTGAAGCAGCCCAGCCTCATAGAGCGCGATTTCCAACGCCTGTGGCCGGCTCATCGCGCCAGACCTGCAACGGCGTTCCGCAGCGCTTCGGCGAAATCGTCGCGCTTGAATTGATCGAGGAACGACTGGCGCAACAGGCCGAACTGCACGCCTTCTATTCGGATTGCATGGCCATTATATGCATCTGGAAGTTCACTGACGTCTGGCGTCATCACCAGCCCGCGCACTCCCTCGGCCTCAAATGCCTCAGCTACTCGCCGATCGATCACAGTGGCGGCGTCCACATTCAGCGTACCGGCGCCTGCCAGCGCGGCATACTCACCCCGCGCGAATGGCCCATGCAGCACGGTGATGCAGCCGCCATCCGCCGCCGCGATTGCAACCGAACGCTCGAGCGCGATTGCGCCGGCCGCGCCCAACGCCAAATACGCCGCCAGATCAAATACATAGCCTGCCACCAAGGCAGCCGTCGCTTCAATCACGGCCCGACTGTAGGGCAAGAATGGATCATCGTACTTCTGGATCGGCGCTGGCATCTCGCTAACTCGCGGAGCGATCTCAATCATCCACCCGCCGCGCGCTGCAGCACTCCTGACCTTGCCGCCAAACTCCCCTTCCCTACTATGCCGGTTCACGCAGCAGCCTCCACGCCATCGCCCACGCCCACGAAACCAGGAAGCGGCGCACCTCGTCCGACTGCCCGCCGAAGCCATAGCTGCGCGAGCGCATTTCGCCCCTGTAACACACGGCCAGCGCCGTGCGTTCCGCGCTGTCTGCCTCGTCGCCGCTGTCATCGGCGCGGCTGACGGCCACAATCGCCACAACACGCTCGCCCTCCGCCGCCAACGCGCGCGCTGCTGCTTCGGCCACATCGCGCAGCAATACTTCGCCCGGCAGATTCAGGTTGGCGCGCAGTGCGGCCTCATCCTCGGCCGACTCCACCGTCACCTTCACCCCGGCCTGGAGCAGCGCCTGTGCCCGTTCCGACAACACCGGCGCGACACCCCCCTCAAGCAGCCGGACTTCAGCATTTACATAGCCCAGGGCCGCCGCCAACGCATCGTCGAGGCTATCACCATCCACGCCGAACACATGCGCACCAATCCGGCTGCGTAAATCCGATTCGGTGACTGCAATCAAACTGTCGGCCTCATCCTCGCTCGCGGCCTTGGCCGTGATGCGCACATCCACCTGCCCGCTGTGCGCTGCCAGCCCAACCGTCGGGTTGGAGGCGGTCAGCAAGTCATCGCCAATCATGGCGTCGAGCGCACTTTCGCCCACGCCTGCCGTCTTGAGCACCTTCGCCTTGATAATCGCGCCACCCAGCGCGTAGTGTTCGCGCAAATAGGCCGCGATGCGCGTTTCAAACAGGAACTTCATCTCACGTGGCACGCCTGGCAGGCTGATCACGCAGCGGTCATTCACTTCCACGATAAACGCGGGTGCTGTGCCCACTGGGTTCTCGACCACGATGGCATCTTGCGGAACATAAGCCTGCCGAGCGTTATTCTCCGTCATCACCGAACGGAAGCTGGCAAAACGAACGCCGATTGCGTCAAGCAACTCCTGCTTGAAGACAAGCGGCCGGCCCGCTGCCGCCGCAATGCCCTGCCGCGTCATATCGTCCACCGTTGGGCCCAGCCCGCCGCAAGTGATCACAACCTGCGCGCGCTCCAGCGCCAACTGAACAGCGCCGGTGATGCGCGCTTCGTTGTCGCCTACCGAGGTCATGAAGAACAGATTCACGCCCAGGTCACGCAGTTGCCGCGCCAGATAGACCGAATTCGTATCGGTAATCTCTCCGAGCAGGATTTCCGTGCCAATCGCGATGATCTCGGCGTTCACGGCCGAGCCAGACATTTCGAACATCATATCCACCGTCATTTGCATTTGCCGTACGAGGATTTATAATGGCGCGTGTAATTGGGCTGACGTTATAATCGTCCATTGCAATTGGGCATTTTACACAGTTCTGTCCATAATGCCCAAGCGCATCGTTCCGCAATCAGGAGGAATGGCTCGTGGCCGGGATCAGTTTTCGTCATATTTACAAACGCTATGGAAATTCGGTCGCTGTAAAAGACTTTACCATCGAGGTGGTGGATGGCGAGTTTCTCGTCCTTGTCGGGCCTTCAGGCTGCGGCAAGTCCACCACATTGCGCATGTTGGCCGGCCTCGAAGAAATCAGCGAGGGCGAAATTGCCATCGGTGACCGTGTCGTCAACAACGTGGCTCCAAAAGACCGCGACGTGGCCATGGTATTTCAGAGCTACGCGCTTTACCCGCACATGACCGTCTATGACAACATGGCCTTCGGTTTGCGCCTGCGCAAAACCCCCAAGAATGTCATCGACCAGCGCGTGCGCGATGCCGCCAAGAGCCTGGGTATCGAAGTACTTCTCGACCGGCGTCCGCGCCAGCTCTCGGGCGGCCAGCGCCAGCGCGTTGCTGTGGGACGCGCGATTGTGCGTGAGCCTGCCGTCTTCTTGATGGACGAGCCGCTGTCGAACCTCGACGCCAAGCTGCGCGTTAAATCGCGCGCGTTCATCAGCAAACTGCATCAGCGCCTCGGCACCACCTTCGTCTATGTGACACACGACCAGGTGGAAGCAATGACGATGGGCACGCGCATCGCCGTCATGAGCGCCGGTGAGCTTCAGCAAATAGCCTCACCGTTTAACCTCTATCACAATCCGCGCAATCTGTTCGTCGCGGGCTTCATCGGCAGCCCGTCGATGAACTTCATGGATGCCACACTCAAGAAAGATGAAACTGGCGCGCTGTCCGTCGAGGGCAACGGCTTCAACGTCGTGATTCCGCCAGCCAACGCCAAGAATTATGACATACCCGAAGGCAAGCCGGTCATCTTCGGCATCCGCCCGGAAGACATCCACGACGCGGAATATCTGCCTGCCAACATCACGCCCGCGTTCATAGATGCGCGGGTGGACGTCGTCGAGCAAATGGGCAACGAAATGATCCTGTATCTCGATGTGGCAGGCAAGACGCTCATCGCCCGCACCGACCCGCGCACAAGCGCCGCGTCCGGCAATATGCTACGTGTTGCCTTCAATATGGATAACGTGCATCTTTTCGACAAGGACACTGAACAGTCCATGTCGTACTCCGCCAAGACGGATGAAGCGGCCGTGCGCCAGGCTGCGCTGGCTTAATCGCTCACGTTCCAGATTTTGCACGGGGCCGTCTTTGCATTGCAGACGGCCTCGTTATTTATCTCATACTCACCAAACCTCCGCGCTTCGACCGCTATAATGACCGCCACGCACAAGCTCAGATTGGAGAGCAGCCTTGAGAGTCATGGTTCACGAGAACCCATCGGTTTTTGATGCGCTCAAGCCGGAATGGAATGACCTGCTCCACCGAAGCGTGACCGATGTCATTTTCCTCACATGGGAATGGCAGTCGACGTGGTGGGACATTTATCGCGCCGGTGAGCTGTTTGTGGTCGAGGTGCGCACGGACGCCGGCAAGCTCGCGGGAATCGCGCCATGGTTCATCGAGCACACAAATGGAGAGCGCGTGCTCCGCACAATTGGCTGTGTTGATGTCACCGACTATGTTGACACCATCGTAGACCAGCAGGCAGTCACATCCGTTCAGATCGCGCTGGCAGACTGCCTTGCGCAGCATCAGGCCCGGTTTGATCGCGTGAATCTGTGCAATATCCCTGAAGCGTCGCCAACCTATCAGTTCATGCCCGATCTGCTGCGCCAGCGCTGTTTTGACTCAGACCTGGTGCTGCAAGAAGTCTGCCCCGTGATTCATCTCCCGTCGGGCTGGGAGGAATATCTGAGCATGCTCGATAAAAAGCAACGGCACGAGCTGCGCCGCAAGGTGCGTCGAGCCGAGAATGAGGCCGACATCGCGTACGAAGTGTTCGGCGGCATGGGCGTGCCTGAAACGCTAACCGACGACCTGCTCGGCGGCTTCCTTAGCTTGATGGGTGCCAGCCAGCCCGCCAAGGCCGCCTTTCTCGAAGTCGAAGCGAACCAGCGCTTTCTGACGGCCATCCTTCAGACGACGGCGCAACACGGCTGGCTGCGCCTGAGCTTCCTGCGCTGCAACGGTGAACTTGCGGCGGCCTATGCCGACTTCATCTATGGGGGTCAGGTTCAGGTCTATAACTCAGGTCTTGCGCCCGACATCGCCCCGCACCTTAGCCTGGGCATTGTCCTGCTTACTTACAACATCCAGAGCGCCATTGAATACGGTATTCAGGTGTTCAATTTCCTGCGTGGCAACGAAACTTACAAATACCGTATGGGGGCGACGGATACGCGCATTTACAAGCTCATCGCCCGCTGGGACAACTAAACGGGGCCAGCCTTCGCCAGCCCCGCGCTGCAATCCTGATATGTTCGCCCGTCAGCCGCCGTACGAATTGGGAATGTCTTCGGCCACGCCAGCGATATAGGGGATGGCGCTTTCCTGCACTTCCACCGCATCATCTTCGCTCACCCGCCGCTGACCCTTATAGTACAGCACGTCGTTGAAGCCATCATATAGATAGCGGCGGCTTACCCAGCCGTACAAGCTGTGCTGAAACAACGCGTTGAACAGGATCGTCGGCTTCTCCAGATCAATTGATTCCGACACCAGATACACCGGCGCGTACTGCTCAAGCGTGGGTTTGGCCTTTTTATCGCGCTTCGCCTTAAGTTGTGCCTCGGTCAACATCGCTTGCTCCCCGTACACCATCGCCGCATATCTCCGCGATTGTAGCGCGGCGGGCCGAATTTGGGCAATCCCGCGCCTCTGAATGCCGCTGCTGCGCGCTATAATCCCCTGCAGCGCAGGAGAAAACCCATGCATGATGTTGATGAGCCGGTCTTTACTTCGCCTTTCTCGTGGCGCTACGGCAGCGTGGAGATGCGGCGGCTGTGGAGCGAGGCCGAGAAGCACCGGCTGTGGCGGCTGATTTGGGTCGAGCTGGCGCGTGCCCAGCAAGCGGCTGGCTTGGTCAGCGCCGGCCAGGTCGCTGATCTGGAACGCGCGCAAGCGAGCATAAATCTGGCGCGCATCGCTGAAATTGAAACAGCTATCCAGCACGATTTGATGGCGGCGCTCAAAGCGTTTGCAGAAGCAGCGCCGCTGGGAGCGCCGATACTCCATCTGGGAGCCACCAGCGCCGACATCGAAGACAACGCCGACGCGCTGCGTATTCGCGCCGCGCTGGAAATGATCGAACGCCGATTGATAGCCGTGCTCGACATGCTGGCCCAACGGGCCATTTCACTGGCCGATACGCCGGTGATGGCCTTCACCCATTTGCAGCCCGCCGAGCCTACTACCGCCGGCTACCGCCTGTGCTTGTACGCTCAGGATTTGGCCGCCGATCTCGAGTCGATCCATGCGCTGCGGCTCGAACTGCGTGGCAAAGGGATAAAGGGCGCAGTCGGCACCAGCGCCTCTTATGCGGCGCTGCTGGCCGAAACCGCCGTGACACCTGCAGACCTCGAAGCGACCGTGATGACGGCGGTGGGTTTGACGCCCTTCCCTATCACCAGCCAGACCTATCCGCGCAAGCAGGATTGGCGCGTGTTGAGCGCACTGGCCGGCGTTGCGGCCAGCCTGTCGAAACTAGCCTTCGACCTGCGGCTGCTGCAATCCCCGCTGACAGGCGAGATGGCCGAACCGTTCGGCAAGCACCAGGTCGGGTCCTCTGCCATGCCGTTCAAGCGCAACCCGATTGCCAGTGAGAAGATAGACAGTCTGGGACGGCTGGTGGCGTCATTCGTGGATGTCGCCTGGCAGAACACCACACTGTCATTTCTGGAACGCACGCTCGATGATTCAGCCAATCGCCGCGAGATCCTGCCGGTCGCGTTTCTGGCGCTGGACGAAATGCTGCTCGTCGCTGAACGGCTGGTGCGCGGGCTTGTTTTCGATGAAGCCAGCCGCCAAACGCACCTTCGACCGGTTTGCCCCGTTCGCTGCCACCGAGCCTGTACTGATGGCGGCCGCGCTCACTGGCGCAGACCGGCAGGCGCTTCACGAACACTTGCGCGAACTGAGCATGCAGGCGTGGGCGGCTGTGCGTGAAGGCCAACCCAATCCACTGATAGAGCTGATGCAAGCAAGCAGCATCCTCGGCGCATGCCTGCCGGTGGAAGTAATCGGGCGTCTTTCCGACCCGCGCAACTACCTGGGCGATGCACCCGGCCGCACGCGCGACTTCACCGCCACCCTGTTGAAACGACTGGATACCCTTCGAGAGGAAGATTGAGCATGCCCCGCGCCCTGCTGAGTGTTTTTGACAAGTCTGGACTGGTTGAGTTTGCAACTGAGCTGGTGACTCACGGCTATGACCTGGTGGCCAGCGGCGGCACCGAGCGTGCGCTGCGCGATGCTGGCCTGCCCGTGACGCCGGTCGAACAGATCACGGGTGTCGGTGAAATGCTCGGCGGCCGCGTCAAGACGCTGCACCCGGCTGTCATGGCCGGCATTCTGGCGCGCGACCGCGACGAAGATCTCAATGAGCTGCGCGAACACGGATATGCACCGATTGCGCTGGTCGTATGCAACCTGTATCCGTTCCAAGAGGCAGTGGCCGCGCCCGGCGCGTGGCCTGAAGACATCATCGAGCAGATCGACATCGGCGGCGTCACCCTGCTGCGGGCGGCGGCCAAGAGCTTCGAGCGCGTGGCGGTGATCTGCGATAGAGCCGACTACGCGAAGGTGGCCGCCGAAATCGGCCGCACGACGCAAATCGGCCCTGAGACACGGCGCATGCTGGCAGCCAAAGCCTTCCAGGTCACCCGTGATTACGACACCGCGATCCACGCCTGGTTTACTTCGGACGAGGAAGCATCGCCTCTGGAAGATACAATGCCCGATCATCTGTCGCTCGGTCTGAATATTGCCCATCTGCTGCGCTACGGCGAGAATCCGCATCAAATTGCAGGCTATTACAGCAGCGGCCCGGTCTCTGGCCCGCTGGGTGGCGTGGTCATCGGCGGCAAGCAGCTTTCCTACAACAACATCCTCGACCTTGACGCAGCGTGGCGCGCCGCAGGCAGTTTTACAGCGCCTGTCGTGGTCATCGTCAAGCACTTGAATCCGTGCGGCATAGCCAGCGCCGACACGATCACCCAGGCGTTTCCGCTGGCGCTCGAAGCCGACCCGGTATCTGCATTCGGCGGCGTGGTCGCTGTCAACCGCGAGGTGGACGCGGAGTTTGTGGCTGCGCTCGGTTCGTTGTTTGTAGAAGCCGTCGCCGCGCCCGCGTTTACGCCTGAAGCGGTGGAACTCCTATCCGAAAAACGCAAGAACTGCCGGCTACTACAAGTCCCGGCCGGCATAGCCGGAACGGAGTGGGAAGTTCGCTCTGTGCAGCGTGGTTTCCTCGTGCAGCGCCCCGACCTAGGCGATCCGAATATGGCGACGTTCACCACGGCCACTGAGCGCGCACCGACTGCAGACGAAATCGAGTCGCTGCGCTTCGCCTGGAAGGCCGTCCAGCACGTCAAGTCCAACGCGATTCTGCTGGCACGCGGCCGCGTAGCAGTTGGCATTGGCGGTGGGCTTACCAGCCGCGTCGATGCGGTCAATCTGGCGCTCGAACGCGCCGGGGCACGCGCGCAGGGGGCCGTACTCGCCTCCGATGCCTTCTTCCCGTTTGCCGATGGCATCGAAGCTGCGATTGCAGCCGGCGTTACGGCGGTCATTCAACCTGGCGGCTCCATCCGCGACTCCGAAGTCGTTGCCACCGCAAACAAGGGCGGGGTTGCTATGATTTTTACGGGTGTGCGCCATTTCCGGCACTAACCTGGGGCAAAAGAAAAGACCTGTCGCAAAGGCACTAAGAAAAGCGGATTGGCCGCGGGGCTTCGCGTGCTCTGCGCCTCAGTCTTTTCCCTTGGCGTCTCTGCCTGGACTTTATCCAAATTCAGGCGGCATAACAGAGTATGTCCAGCCAAGGTTCGAGCAAAGAGGCTGGAATAAACACATTTGAGGGTGCCGAGCGGGAAGTAGGAAAATGCGTCTGGGTCCAGAGGGTGCTGCGGACGAAGGCGAGGCAGTCGGAAAAGGTGGCATGAGCCTTGGGATACCAGGCCGTGGAGCGGACAGGCAAGTCGCCGGGATGAGCGAGTAGCTGGTGAGCCAGCCAGGTGACGAGCGAGAACAGACCCAGCAGCGCCGGTGACGAGCGGGCAATGGCCAGTGCGTTCCACTGGCGCTGGGTCTCGAAGCCGAGGTGGGCACGGACTTCCTCAAAGGTGACCTCGACGTTCCAGCGTTGGGCGTACCAGGCGATGATGTGCTCAGGGCTGGCGCTGGGGTCGGTGCAAAAGAGCAGGCACGGCTTGAGTTGAGCGCCGCGCACCAGCACCCAACGCCCGGGCAGCACCGGCTTGCAGTTGACGTACCACAGGGCGGTGTCACTCGCCCACTCGACCGGATGCAACTTCCCGTCCGCCCACGTCAGGCGGGCCGTCTGCCAGACGGTTTGCGCGTCGCCCAGGCGCTGGCTGGCCTTCATTTGACGCGCCCCCACCACCCGCTTCCGGCCACGGGTGCCGGGCTGGCGGGGCGGCGGCGGGTCGAACAGGCGCGCATCCAGCCGCAGCCGGGTGACATAGGTGACGGGCGTCTGCTGCGTCTGACCGCAATGTCCGACGTCCACCGACGCCAATCCTCCGTCCGCCACCAGCACGATACGGCGTCCGGGCAGCCAGCGCACCACCTGCAGCAGCATCTGCCGCAACCAGTCCACGCTCGTCTTGTGCCGCCGCTTGTGCGCTGCGTCCACGGCAGGGCTGGGTGCGGACACGGTCAGGAACGGCAGCGCCCACGGCCGGCTTGCCCACGGCAACGGCACGATGAGCATCAGGCTCAGCCAGCGCAACCCCATGCTCTTGACCTTGTTGCGGGCCGTGGACCGCGCGGCATCCCGGTAGCAGCCCAACTCGGCGATGTACGCGCCGCGCCGCCGCTCCAGCGTCTCATCTGCCCCCAGCACAATGGCCGCCTCCGCTGGCACAAACGTGTCCACCAGCACCCGCAGCAACCGCCCGCTCAGCCCCAGTCCCGACCACACCGCCCGGTTCAGCACCCGGTGGTAGTTCTGAAACTGCGTCTCCTGCCCCAATCCCATCACCCGCAGAATGCGCGTGACCGTCCGCCGTCCAGGAGCCAGTATCGCCCCCAGCAACAACACCTGCGCCCATCCCCACACGCGGTCACTGAAGACTGGACGGAACGGTTCCAGCAGGCGCATAATCTTGTCAGGAGCGGTAAGCATCTGGTCCTCCTTGAACAAGAACCAGCTTACCGCTCCCTCTCTTTTCCTTCTACAGATTGGACAAAGTCCAGTCTGCGATGAGTCTCTTCCGCACACTCGAAACGCTCTTGCACGGGCGGGCGCCCTCTGCTAGACTTCGCACCATTCGCCACCTTAGCTCAACGGCAGAGCAAACGCTTCGTAAGCGTTAGGTTTTGGGTTCAAATCCCAAAGGTGGCTCTGCAGGACGATGCCCGCCGCGATCTATCGCCTGCGGGCATTCTTTTTGGAGAGCGACCCCATGCATACTCCACCCAGGCCGGTCACAATTGCCGTGGCCGGTGGCACCGGTTCCGGCAAGACCACGATTGTCAACGCCATCGTGCGGCGCGTGGGTGAGCACCGCATCGCCTACGTGCCCCACGACGCCTACTACAAAGAGGTCGCCAGCATCCCGCTTTCGGAAACGGGCACGATCAACTTCGACCATCCCGACGCGCTGGAGACACCGCTCGTTCGCCAGCACATTCTGGCGCTTCAGAACTGGCATGCAGTCGATGTTCCCATCTACGACTTTGGCAGTAACGCGCGTACCGATCAGTTTAATCACGTCGAGCCGCAGCTGGTCATTCTGGTCGAGGGCATTCTCACGCTCGCCGAGCCGTCTCTCCGCCCGTTATTCGACATTAAAGTGTTTGTGGACGCAGATGCCGATCTGCGCTTCATTCGCCGGTTGTCGCGTGATATTGCCGAGCGCAAGCGCACGCCCGAGTCGGTCATCGACCAGTACCTGGCTACGGTACGGCCGATGCATCTTGAATTCGTCGAACCCAGCAAACGCTATGCGGACGTCATCATTCCCGAAGGCGGCCACAATCTCGTCGCGATTGACATGGTGAGTGACCGCATTCGCAGCATGGTGCGCAGCTCCGAAATGGGGCGGGATTGACCCGTTTGCGCCGCCTGCGCTATACTGAACGCAACTGAACACGCACCGACGTAGACCGGGAAGAGTACCCTGCCCAACGGCGTCAGAGAGTGCGGGCCATCGGCTGCAAGCCCGCTCGTTGTTGCCAGGTGAAGGTCGCCCGCGAGTCGTTCGGCTGAACTCTCCAGTAAGCCGAGCCGGGCCGCGCCCGTTACAGCGCTTCGAGTGCACGCCGCCTCTTTGCGCTGCGTGAAACAAGGTGGTACCGCGAAGACCCTTTCGTCCTTGTGCGAAATGGGTCTTTTTGTATGCCGGGAGAGGTGAGCGTGATGGCCCCGCGAAACGACACCAATGATTTCTATGACGCGATCGCGCGCTATTACCCGCTGTTCTACCGCGACTGGCAAACGCAGATGGACCGTGAGGGCCTGAGCCTGCGCACGATATTCCGCAATCGGGGCATCGTTCGCGTACTCGATGCCTCATGCGGCATCGGCGTGAGCGCGGTTCCACTGGCCAAGCTGGGTTTCGAGGTCGTGGCCGTCGATCCCAGCGCCGGTATGCTCGCGCAGGCGCAGGACTTCGCCGACTACTTCGGCGTGATGGACAAGATGACGTTTGAGCGCGGCCATCTCATGGAACTGACCGAGTTGGTCGAAGGCCCGTTTGATGCCGTTATCAGCAAGGGTGATGCCCTGCCCCACCTCCTGCTCGATGAAGAGATTGAAACCGCACTGCTGTCGATGTATGAACTGCTGCGCCCCGGAGGCACGCTCGTCATTGGCATGCGCGACTTCGCCCAGTTCATGGACTACCGGCCTCGTTTCCTGCCCGGCTTTGACCACGTTCTCGAAGATGAAAGCGAGTTCATCACCTTCGATCTGTGGGAGTGGGAAGACGGTCCGCCCGTACTGGCGACGCAGAACTTGTACATTGTGCAAGGCAATGGCAAGAAGTACGAAACGTCTCGCCACCGCGTGATCTACCGGCCGCTCACGACCGACGAAGTGAAGGTAGTCCTGCTCGAAGTCGGCTTCGAGGACATCACCGACCAGTCCGACCGCGGCAGCCCGGTACTTGTGGCGCGTAAACCGTTAGCGATCAAGCAGTCTCCGCTCTGGACCAAGCGAAATGGGAACAAATGATGACCGATGATCCGAAATCAATGCCGCGCAACTTCGACTTCGCCGCAGAAGAAGCGCGGCTGTATGACTGGTGGGAACAGAACGGCTGGTTCAAGCCAGAAGCCGCCCCGCCTGATGCCGAATCCTACGTGATCTCGATGCCGCCGCCCAACGTCACCGGCGCGCTGCACACTGGCCACGCGCTCTTCACGACGCTCGAAGACCTGATGATTCGCTACGAGCGCATGCGCGGTAAGGCGGCGCTGTGGCTGCCGGGCACAGACCATGCCGGTATCGCCACGCAGCTTCAGGTTGAAAAGATGCTGCGCGACGAAGGCACCAGCCGTCAGGAAGTGGGCCGTGAAGAATTCCTCGCCCGCACCTGGGATTGGAAGCAGAAATACGGCGGCACGATCACCCGCCAACTGCGGCGCATGGGCGCAAGCTGCGACTGGGACCGCGAGCGATTCACACTCGATGACGGCCTTTCGGGCGCCGTCGTCGAGGTGTTCGTGCGCCTGTACGAAGATGGCTTGATCTATCGCGGGCCGCGCCTGGTCAACTGGAGCCCGGGCCTGCAAACTGCTGTCAGCGACCTCGAAGTCGAGCGCGAGGAAGAACAAGGCAAACTCTACTACTTCAACTATCCGGTCGAGGGCGGCGAAGCGATTCCGGTGGCGACCACACGGCCCGAAACTATCCTCGGCGATACCGCTGTGGCCGTGCATCCCGACGACCCGCGCTACAAGCACCTCATTGGCAAACATGCGCTGGTACCCATGCTTGATCGGCGCATCCCGATCATCGCCGATGACTACGTCGATATATCCTTCGGCACCGGCGCGCTCAAAGTGACGCCAGCCCACGACTTCAATGACTATGATATGGCCGCCCGCCACGACCTGCCGCAGATCAATATCATGAACCGCGACGCGACCCTGAACGCGAATGCCGGCCCGTATGCAGGGCTGGACCGCTTCGCCGCGCGCGAAAAGCTGTGGGCCGACATGACGGCCGCTGGCATGACCATCCGCGTGCAGGATCACACGCTCGTCGTGCCGCGCAGCCAGCGGGGCGGCGAAATAGTTGAGCCGATGCTCAGCACACAGTGGTTCCTCAAGATCCAGCCGCTGGCCGACAAGGCCATTGAAGCGGTGCGCAGCGGCGACATCACCATCGTGCCCGAGCGCTTCGAGAAGGTCTATTTCCACTGGATGGAGAACATCGAGGACTGGTGCATCAGCCGCCAGTTATGGTGGGGGCACCGCATTCCGGCCTGGTACGGCCCGAACAACGAGGTCTATGTGGGCCGCACCCCGCCCAAAGGCGACGGCTGGACGCCCGAAGAAGATGTGCTCGATACCTGGTTCAGCAGCGGCTTGTGGCCGTTTTCCACGCTTGGCTGGCCGGAAGAGACGCCCGATTTGCGCCGCTACTACCCCACGTCGATGATGGAAACCGGCTACGACATCCTGTTCTTCTGGGTGGCGCGCATGATCATGATGGGCTGTTGGTTCACCGATCAAGCGCCCTTCCACACCGTTTATCTGCACGGCCTCGTGCGCGACAAGATGGGCCGCAAAATCAGCAAGACGCTGGGCAACGTCATCGACCCGCTGGAGTTAATGGACAAATACGGGGCCGACCCGCTGCGGTTCACACTGGCGACCGGCAGCACACCCGGCAATGACATCAATCTGGACAGCGCGCGCGTCGAGCGCAACTGGCGCTTCGTCAACAAGCTCTGGCAAATGTCGAGCTTCGTCGTCATGAATCTGGAGGGTCAGCAAATCTCAGGCCTGCCCGACCGCGCCGATATGGATTTGCCATCGCGCTGGATTCTCAGCCGCCTCAACCGCCTGATTGCGCTGGAACAGCGTTTGTTCGATACCTATCAGTACGGCGAGGCTGGCCGCCAGCTTGATGAGTTCCTGTGGGGCGAGTTCGCCGACTGGATGATCGAGATGAGCAAGGGGCCGCTCTATAACGGCTCCGAGGCCGAAAAGACCGCCGTGCGCCAGGTGATGGTGCATGTACTGGATATGGGCCTGCGCCTGCTGCACCCCTTCATGCCATTCGTGACCGAAGCCGCGTGGTCGTATCTGCCCCACGAGGGCGAAGCGCTGATCATGGCGCGCTGGCCGGAGGCGGATGATGCATGGATTGACGATGAGGCCGAGCGCGAGATGAACCTGCTCATCGACCTGGTGCGCGGGGTGCGAAACGTGCGCGACGAGTACAAGGTCGAGCCTGCACGCAAGATCTCAGCGGTGGCATCCCCTGGCGATTACGCGCAGTTGCTCGAACGCTACGCCTTCATTCTGGCGCGCCTGTGCAACGTGGCCCGGCTCGATCTCCTGGCCGAAGGCGCGCCGCCGCCCGATCAGGCGGTCGCTGTGGTCGTGGGAGATGTAACGCTGCACCTGCCGCTGGCCGAGTTCGTTGATCTGGACGCCGAGCGCGAGCGTCTTGGCCGCGAGCTGGACAAGGCCCGCGAACAGATCGCCAAGTCCGAGGCCACGCTCTCCAACGAGCAGTTCATCAGCCGCGCGCGGCCAGACATCGTCGAGCGCGAACGCGCCAAGCTGGCCGAACTGCTGGCGGCGGCGAGCCAGTTGGATGAACGGCTATCTCAACTCGGCCAATAGCGGATGCTGAACCATCGGGCGAGCCGCGCGGCTCGTCCGATGGCTGCCATCCACGGCTAGGATTTGGGTTGATGCGTACGGCGGTAGATTTCGCGCCCTGCCGCCTGTGCGGCCTGCCGCACATCCTCGTCTTCATCGGTGCGATACAGTGCTTCAAGCGCAGGCATAGCCTCAGGGTCGCCCAGTTCAGCCAGTTCAGCGATACTCGACAGACGCACATCGGCCCGCTTGTCGCTCAGCCGCCCGATATGGTAGGCCACCACGCGCTTGTCTGCGCTCATCGTGCCCGCCCCTCTCCCCATCGCAATATGCCTCCATTATAGGCATACCGGCGCGAAATGGCTTTCAGCAGGGCTATCGCATCAAACTCCGCGCAAAGAGAGAGGTGACTTGTTGTGAGCCTTTGGCGGTGCCAGACAGCGAGACAGACAGAATTTGAACAGCGAGACAGCCTTCAGGGGAAAACGAGCCGGACAGACAGACAGAATCGAAGCTAACAGACATCCGCTGAGGGGAAAACGAGCCGGACAGACAGACAGAATACAGGACACTAGATGCGCAGCGGTGGGGCATGGTGGATCGCAATCGTCCTGCGCGGCAATGGGGCACGGTTTCATCGTAGCATGGGTGCACGGCTACAGGCGAAGCTCTGGTGGATCGGGTGGTCACGAATAGGCGGGGCGTCAACGGCGCGTCCGCCTCCTTGCCATGTTTGGGGAAGTGGCCGGGCGTGATGTAGGTGGGTCTGGGGGATAGGTTAGTACGCGACGCCCAATTCCGATGCGATAGCCCTGTGGCTTTCAGGACGCAGGCTGCAATTCACTGTCCTCCATCCGTATAATGGGCTAGATGCTTCCTGGAGTTTGTGGTTAACACTTGGCGCAAAAAGTCTGTCCTATCTGCGGCACTATCAGCCACCCCAACGCGACGATCTGCCGCACTTGCGGCACGTCTCTCGCCGAGGTGCAGACCGAAACTGGAAAACGGCCCAAGGCCGACCGGCCCGCGAACTATGATCGCCACTTCGGTGAAACTGACCTGTACGAGGGTGAAGTCAAACGGTCGAGCGAACTGCTGTTTACGCTGTTGGGCGGCGTCCTGCTGATTTTGCTGTGTGTGGGCGCGCTGGCGGTCGCCTTGCCGGCACTAAACAACGCGGGTAGCGTAACGCCCACCAGCGACGCGGCCATGCTTGCAGGGGGCAGCGCCACGTCCGACGCCATTCTGATCACCAACACAGTTCGGCCGACGATGGAGATGGTGACCGTCACGCCTGCGCCGCCCACCGCCACCCCACTGCCGACTGAAGGCCCGTGCGAGTATCAGGTACAGCCGGGCGACGACCTGATCACGCTGGCGTATCGCTGCGGCCATCGCTCAATGGACATCATGCCGGAAATCCTTGCGCTGAATGACCTGTCGGCGCCAGAAGCTATACAAGTCGGGCAGACGCTGCTCATCCCGCGCCCAACGCCCACGGCCGACCCCGCCGGCGTGCAGGCGGCCCCCACGACCGAGAGCGCGGACAGCGCGGTGGCCGCGTTGTTCGTGGCCGAAGCCAATGCCACCCCGCCCACGGCCACGCTATTCCCAACGGCGACACTGCTGCCCGGTATCCAGTGGCATATTGTGGTGGCACAGGAAAGCATGGTCAGCATCATGTATCAGTACAACACCTCGGCCGAGGTGCTGTCGCAGATCAACCCGGAAATCGCCTTTTCGCAGTGCGATTTCCAGTTCGATACTGGCGGCCCGTCGTGTATGGTTTTCTTGCAGCCCGGGCAGCAGATTCGCGTACCTGCACCCACACCCACGCCTACCCTGTCACCCACGCCTTCGGGCAGCGAGACAGCCACGCCCACAGCGACCGCGACCTTCAACGCCCCCAGCCTCATCAGTCCCAACGACCGTGCGCGCTTCGGAGCAGATGAAATCGTCACGCTGCGTTGGGTCACGACCGGCGTGCTTGCTCCCGGCGATACCTATCGCGTCTCGATTCGAGACGAGACGGCAGGAATTGACTACACCGCCGATACCAGTGAGCTATTCTTGATTCTGCCTTCTGGCTGGCAGGGGCAAGATGGACAGCCGCATGACTACCGGTGGTCAATTGGCCTTGTGCCTGCGGGCAGTGACCGTTTACGCTATGAAACGCAGCCACGTACATTCACTTGGAATTCCCGTCAAGGAACTGCCCCGTGAAAAAACCTGTTTACGCTGTATTTTTCGCCATAATCGCACTGTCTGCGCTCACTGCCTGCGAGTCAGGCGGGCTGCCTGCACGCACGCCCACGGTCGCGCAGGTACCCAGCGCATCGCCTTCGCTGCCCGCCAGCGCGACCGCTGTCACCACACGAACGCCCACGCCGCCGCCGCAGTTGGAGCAGCCTACCGCCACCTTCACGGCTGGCCCGCCCACAGAGACCTATAGCCCTTCGCCCACGCCCGGCCCGTTTGAGTACACGGTGCAGCAGGGTGACACACTGCTGTTCATCATCCAGCAAGCGCCGTTCAACTACCGTGATACCAACGTCATCTCCGAAATCATCGCGCTCAATCCAAGCATCCCGCGCCCGGACGTGCTGCCACCGCCCGGATCGGTCATTCTGATCCCGCGCCAAACCGCGACTCCCACGCCCGAAGGCTATGAACAAACTCGTGTCCTGCTTCCGGCCTCTACTCCGGTGAGTAACATCGCCGTCATTCCGCACAACGTCGCTGAGGGCGAAACCATTATCGGTATCGCTGCGAGCAACGGCACCACCATCAGTCTGCTGGCCACTCTCAACCCCAGTATCGACTTCATCGGCTGCGACTACTCGAATCCCATCGGCGGCCCCGGTTGCAGCGTGCCGCTGGTCGTGGGGCAGCAGGTCAATGTACCTGCGCCAACCCCCTCGCCCACTCTCTCGCCGACATTCTCAGGTAGCGAAACGCCCACAGCCACGCCAACCTATGCGCCGCCGCAGCCGGTATTTCCGCCCGAAGGTGCGAATGCCAACGCTCGTACATTCCAGCTTCAGTGGTTGAGCGCCGGCATACTCCTGCCAGAGGAAACCTACGTGATTCAGATTGAGGATGTGACGGCGGGGGTATCGCATACGGGTGTCACGCGCAGCAACTCGTACATGCTTCCGGCCGAGCTTGTGCCCGGCGACGGACAGCCGCATCAGATCCGCTGGCGCGTGTCGGTGGGCGCTCCTAACGCCGATGGCGCGCTGCGCATCGTCTCGGGCGATGGTGGCTGGCGCACCTTCACCTGGCAAAGCCGTTAAGAGTCAGCAATCTACGCCCCGAGGCGACCGAACTCGCGCGCCAGCGTATCGCTACTCATGTGAATCAGCGTGGGCCGGCCGTGCGGGCAAGTCAGCGGCAATTCACAGCGTTCAAGCTGCCGGATCAGCCCCTGCATCTGCTCGATGCTCAGAATCTGCCCGGCTTTGACCGCCGCCTGCTTGCATACTCGCACGATCAGGCGCTGTTCGATGCCCTCCTGGCCGGGCGCGCGGGCGCTGTGCAGGTCAGACAGGATCTCGGTGAGCACGGCGGCTGGCTCCTGACGCGCCAAAATGGCTGGCAGCGCCCGCACCCGGAACGTGTTTGGCCCGAATACTTCGATATCGAACCCCAGCGGCTCCAGCAGCGGCAAGCTGCCTTCAAGCAGCTGGGCGTCATCAACCGCCAGCGCAATCGCTTCGGCATCCAGCGTATACTGCGCGGCTGGAGCCTGTGCCGCCTGCGCTTCCATGAACTGCTCGTACAAAATGCGCTCATGCGCGGCGTGCTGGTCGATCAAATACATGCCGGCAGGCCCCTCGGCGACAATGTAGCTGGCTCCAATCTGCCCGACCACGCGCAGCAGCGGCAGGGTGCGCGGGTGGCGCGGCCCATCTGGCCCGTCTGGAAGCTCCGGCTCAAGCTCAGTGCGCACATTGAGACTACCGGATTCAGGCGCTTCACTTTGTCGGCGCGCAGGCTGGCCGGGCGACTCGAGTGTCAGGCCCAGTCCCGGCTGCGTCGCCTGCGAAGCTGCCCGCTCGAACATTGACGGGCGCGCCGCAGGGGCCATCGTGCTGAAGCCGGGCGGCACAGCGGCCTCGACCACTGCCGAGCGCACGGCGCGCTGCACGGCTGAAAAGACATGGTCACCGTCACGGAAGCGCACTTCAGCCTTAGTGGGATGCACATTGACATCCACTTCCTCGGGCGGAAGCGTGATCATCAGCACTGCCAGCGGATAGCGGCCCGTCATCAGCAGTGTGTGGTACGCCTGCACGACCGCAAAACTCAGGCTGCTGTCCTGAATATGCCGGCCGTTGACGAACAACGTGATCCGGCTGCGGTCGCCCCGGTGCAGTGCCGGAGATGACGTGAAACCCTGCACGCTGATCCCGTGGTGCATATCAGCCACGGGCAGCATTTCGGCCGCCTGATCGAGCCCGAGCGCAGATACCATCACGCTGCGCAAGTCGCCGTTGCCCGGGCTGCGGAAAGTCTCGCGCCCGTCTTGTTCCAGCACGAAGCGCACCCCCGGGTAGGCCATCGCATAGCGCGTGACCACCGCCGCAATCAGGCGCTTCTCGGTGTTTTCCGACTTCAGGAATTTCAGCCGTGCCGGGGTGTTGAAGAACAGGTTCTCGATTACCAGTGTTGTGCCGGGCGTCGCCGCAATCGCACGCCGCTGCTGAACGGTACCGCCCTCCACGCGCACAGTCGTGCCGACTGCATCACCACCGTGGCGCGTGGTGAGTGTCGTCAGGCTCACAGCCGCAATCGTCGCCAGCGCCTCTCCGCGAAAGCCCAGCGTTTGCACCGTCTCCAGGTCGGCGGCGGTTTCCAGCTTGCTGGTGGCGTGGCGCGTGAATGCCAATTCAACTTCAGATTGAGGAATGCCCGATCCATTGTCACTGACAAGAATCCGCCGCCGGCCGTCGCCTTCGACAGCCACCCGCACGTCGGTTGCGCCAGCGTCGATGCTGTTCTCTACCAGCTCTTTGACGGCTGAGGACGGTCGCTCGACGACTTCACCGGCGGCAATCTGCGCCACCACATGGCCGGGCAAGACATGAATGGTCATAAGAGAACGAAACTTTGGGTGCGCGTTACGAGATTGTGCCGCTTACCGGCCGCCCTGTGCAGCGCGAACGGGAATGCGCATAAAAAACGTGCTGCCATGATCGAGCTTGCTTTCCACCCATGCTTCGCCGCCATGCCGTTTGGCGACGCTCTGCACGATATACAGGCCGAGGCCACTGCCGCGAACGCGCTTCTGGCCCGGCGCGAGCACGCGCACATTGCGCTCAAAAATCCGCTCCTGATCCTCTGCGGCAATGCCCGGCCCCTGGTCGCGCACGCTGAACACCACGCTGCGCCCTTCAGATCGAAGGGCCACTTCAACTGTACTGGACGGGGGGCTAAACTTGACCGCATTATCAAGGAGGTTGCCCAGTGCACTTTGCAGCATCACTCGGTCAGCCATCACAATCGGCAGGTTCGGATCAATCTTCAGCACCAGGATGACGTGCTGGATTTCAGCAGAAAGCTGGTGGTTCTCGACAATCTTCTCCGTGAGGTCGCGTAAATCCACGGCAGCGGGATCCAACTTGTAGAAACCTGTCCTGGGGTCAAACCGGCCCGCGTCCTGGAGGTTGTCAACCAGGCCCACCATACCGTAGATGCTCAGCGCCAGTTTTTCTGCCGCCGTCTGCTGATCGACAGACAGTTCGCCAAAATAGCTTTCCACCAGCATTTCGGAGAGGCTCTTCGCCGCTGTCAGGGGCGTACGCAGATCATGTGAAATGACATGCATAATGTCGCCCTGGGCCACATTTAACTGCCGCCAATCGGTGATATCACGCATCGATATCAGCAGACCGCCATCTGGCGTTCGATTTGTCAGGAGCAAGAATGCGCGGCTGCTTGGCGCCAGCCACAGCGCACCGGCCTCATTGCCTTCGGGCGCGTCACGCAGGGCCGCCAGCACCGGCTTCAGGCCATCTACTTCGGTAGCGGGCCAGCCAACGGCTTCGCTCAAGCTCAATTCAGCTTCGGCGGCTTGATTGTAAGCTTCCAGCTTACCGGCAGCATCCAGCAGCACGATGGGATCGAATGGCGACGATAACAGTGCTTCCAGCATTCCGCCCTCCGCTGGCACAGGCAGATCGACAGGTTCAGGCGACGCGCTGGTCATAGACGGTCCCGCAACCATTTTGCCTCCTGAATGCACCTCACCCCACAGGGTTCATTATACGCGCCGCTTGCGGTTCGGCAATTAACTGTAAACGAATTCGACCTACGGTTCTCTTGCGAACTCTGCTATCTATGCGTATGATCGGTGCAAGGATGTTCCTGTTTCAAAGGACATTCCCGCGCCCAAAAACGCTCGACCGCGACGCGCCGTCGCTCACTCAGGATCATGCCATGGCCGAGAAAATCCTTGTTGTTGACGATGACATTGACAGCCTCAAACTGATCGGCTTGATGCTTCAGCGCAGCGGCTATGAGGTGTCCGCCGCCAGTGCAGGCGCTCAGGCGCTCGCGAAAGCGTCATCAGACCGCCCCGATCTCATCATTCTCGACATCATGATGCCGGATATGAGCGGACTTGAGGTCTGCCGCCGCCTGCGGCAGGCTCCTGAAACGAAGCAGATCCCCATCATCATGTTCACGGCCAAGACGCTCATCGACGATAAAGTCGCGGGCTTTGAGGCCGGTGCGGACGACTACCTTACCAAGCCCACCCATCCCGCCGAGCTGGCGTCGCGCGTAAAAACGATGCTGGCGCGCGGCGCAACCCAGAAGGCCACCTCTGGCCCGGCAAAAGGCGTAACGATTGGCGTCGTTGGGGCCAAGGGTGGCGTGGGCACCACAACCGTGGCGCTCAATCTCGCCGCCGCCCGGCTGGTGGCGGGGGAAAACCCAATCATCGTCGATTACCGGATGGGCCTTGGCAGCCTGGGCCTCGCGCTGGGGCTGTCCAAATCACAGGGCTTGGCCAGCGTGCTCAGCCGGCCACCGCAGGAAATTCAGCCGCGCATCATTGACAATGCCCTGGCTACCCACACTTCCGGCCTGCGCGCCCTGCTGGCGTCGGCGCGCCCGGATGAGGCCCTGATCCAGTATTCGCTCGACAATGAACAGGCGGTGCTGCGCGCTCTGGGCAACATGTCACGCCTGGTCGTGGCCGACCTCGGAAGCGGCATGTCGCCGTCGCTGATGCGGCTTCAGCGCGAAGTCGATCATCTGGTGGTGGTGGTTGATCCCGTGCCTGTCACCCTGCATATGGCCCGCGAGATGCTCCAAGATCTCCAGTCATCACGGCCGGAAGGTAGCAAGACGCACGTGGTAGTGGTCAATCGCGCCGCGGTGAGCTCACCGCCCGCGTGGAATGAAGTCGAGCAAACTCTCGGTGCTGAGATCCGCGCCATTATCGCGCTGGCTTCGGAACTTGCGCTTCAATCCTTGCAGGCACAGGTGCCAATGGTGCTCTATCAACCATCCGCGATTGCCTCGACGCAGTTGGCGAAACTGGCAGAGGAGCTAACCGCGCGCGTGCGCGCCACATCGACCGTACCGCAGGTCAAATGAAAGCCTGCGACCGGTCTGATTCTGGCAGGCATCCCCAAGCGGATGCGCCGGAGAAATCATGAGTGAACGATCGTTATCGGTTGACGAACTGCTGGCGCGCTACGAGCGACTGATTGAGATCAGCCAGCAGTTGAACTCCACGCTGGATCCGGCCGCGCTGCTGCACCATATCATCGCCGCCGCGACCGAACTGACGGACACTGAAACCGCCTCCATTCTGCTCATCGATCCAACCAGCGGCGAACTGCGCTTTGAGTTGTCATCCAATATGAGCCAATCGGATACCGAGAGGCTGGTCGTGCCGATGGATGGCAGCATCGCGGGCTGGGTCGTACGTCACGGCGAAGCGCGCGTCATCGAGGATGTCAGCAGTGAGCCAGGCTTCTTTCGCGATGTGGACAAGGCGGTGGAATTCCGCACGCGCAGCCTGTTAGCCGTGCCTATGCGCGTACAGAACCGCGTCATTGGCGCGCTGGAGGCCCTTAACAAGCGCGGCAGCGGCGGATTCCTGAATGATGACGTGCGCACACTCACCATTCTGGCCGGGCAGGCCGCAATTGCCATCGAAAATGCGCGCATGTTCCAGCAGAGCGATTTCATGTCAGAAATGGTGCATGAACTGCGCACCCCACTTGCCGCGCTACGCACCAGCATCGCACTGCTCAAACGGCCTGAAGTGGGTGATGTGCGCCGGGTCGAAATCGTCGAAACCATGTCGAGCGAAACCGAGCGGTTGATCAGCCTCACGACCGACTATCTCGATCTCGCGCGGCTGGAGTCCGGCCGGGCAAGGCTGGACATAAGCGAATTTGCCCTGCTGCCGCTAATTGATGAGTGTTTTTCGGTCGTGAGATCAGAGGCTGCCGAACGGCACATCAACCTCGCATCTGGCGGATATGGGCTGATGGCATCGGCCGATCGCCGCATGGTCAAGCAGGTGATGCTGAACCTGCTCACCAACGCGATCAAGTACAATCGCACCGGTGGCACGGTGACGGCTGAGGTAGCCTTGAGCGCAGACGACGAGCGTTTCGCGGTCGTTCAGGTGGCCGACAGTGGTTACGGCATAGCCAAGGAAAACCAGACCCACCTGTTTCAGAAGTTCTATCGCGCCTCTGATACCTCAGGTTTCACCCACGGCACCGGTCTCGGACTCGCAATCGCCCGCCGGATTGTCGAGGCACATGGCGGATCGATCTGGATGGACAGTGAGCCGGGGGCCGGTTCGCATTTCTACCTCACCCTCCCCCTCGCCCTATAGCCTCAGAACGTCAGCAGCACCTTGAGCGTGCCCGGCTCGGCCGCTCGCCTGAACGCCTGCACGCCCTCTTCTAGCGGATAGCGCGCATCAATCATCGAAACGACATCGATGGACTTGCGCGCCAGCAACCGCAGCGCCGCGTCGAACGACCCACAGCGGCTGCCCACCACCCGCACTTCATCCACCGCAACGCGCGTCAAATCAGCTTTGGGCACTTCCGTGTAGGTGCTCTTGAGCACGATTGTGCCCCGGGGTTCGACTAACTGCTGCGCCAGCGCGAAGCCTTCGCTTGTGCCCGTACAGTCCACCACCGCCTGCGCGACCTGCCTGTCCAATTCATCAGCATCGGCGTGCGGGATATTCCAGCCCTCGAGCAAACGCTGTGGCCGTTCGCGTCGGGCCACGACCACCACATTCGCGCCCGTCAGCGCCAGCACCTGCGCCACCAGCAGCCCGAGTTTGCCCGCACCAATCACGATCACGCGGTCGCGCGGCGAAACATGCACCGCTTCTAGAACTTGCAGCGCGGCGGCCAGCGGCTCGACGAAGACCGCTTCATCGTCACTAACTTCATCCGGCACGACATGCAAATTAGCCGCTGTCAGCGCCAGATAGTCCGCGAATGCTCCGTCGTGCCCGCTTATGCCGACCGTGGTTCGGTGGCGGCACTGGCTTGGCACGCCCCGCCGGCATAGATCACAGGAGCCATCAGCCACGTTAATTTCACCCACCACGCGCTTACCAGCCAGTTCGCCAGTTTCAGCGATTCCCACAAACTCGTGGCCGGGAATCCCCTTGAAGCCCATGTAACCGGCCATCAACTCGAGGTCGGTATTGCAGATGCCCGCCCGCGTGATGCGCACGCGCACCTTGTCTCCGGAAATCTCCGGCGCGGCATGGTCCGAATCGTAGTACAGACCATCACTCAACACGAGCGCACGCATCATCAGGCCGCTTCTACCTCGGCGCCAGCCTTCTTCTTGCGCTGATTCACGAATGGAATCTCGCCCTTCTCCCAGGCGACCAGGACGGGCGAAGCGATGAAGATAGACGAGTAGGTGCCCGTCAACATGCCGAGGAACAGGACGGCGATGAACTGCCGCACCGATGGGCCGCCAAACAGTAGAATTGCGGCCATGATGAAGAAGGCGTTGAGCTGTGTCGCCAGAGACCGGTGCAGCGTTTCGATCAGGCTGCGGTTGACAATCGTCTCGTACGGCTCGCCGAGATAGCGGACGATATTTTCGCGGATGCGGTCGAACACCACAATCGTGTCCTGCACCGAAAAACCGACGACCGTCAGCAGCGCCGTGAGGAACAGCACATCCGCCTGCCAGCCGAGTACCACACTTGCCACCGCCATGATCGCGCTCACAACCAGCACGTCATGCAGCATGGCGATAATCGCGCTCACACCATAGCGGAAGGCATGGGGCACGCGGCGAAACGCGAGCAGGATGAAGCCCGTCACGACCACAGCCGCCACCGCAACCGCACCAAACGCGGCGCGCGCGACCTCTGCGCCGACTGCTGGCGATACCTGCGAGATGCGCGTCCGTTCGCGGTCGAGCGGGGCCAGTTCGGCAAGGCCCGCCTGAATGAGCTCACTCGTCGCTACGTCCTGAAACGATGCGCGCACTGACCAGCGATTTTCGCTCGGGTCACCTACGCGCTGAACCGTGACATCGTTATTGCCGTTGTTGACAAACACGAGCCGGATACTCGCTTCATCAGCCCCCGGCCCAGTGAAGCCGAACTCGTAGATGCTGCCGCCCACGAAGTCATTGCTGAGGCTGAATGGTGAGCCGGTGGTCGCCAGCGAATACAGCATGACGATGAGGCCGAAAATGATGATCACGGTCGAAATTACGAAGTAGAAACGCCGCTTCTGTACCAGCGTGAACATGCAGTCCTCCTAGGCGCCCAGTAGCCAACGGCGTGATTCGAGCGGGCGGTGCAGCACCGCGATGAGCAGCGCAAGCACCGAGCGCGTCACAATGACGGCCGTAAAAAGATTGACCAGCAAACCGATCATCAGCGTAACGGCGAACCCGCTCACGACGCTCGCGCCCGGCGTTTGGCCGAACATAAACAGGATCAGGCAGATGAGGATCGTCGAGAGATTCGAGTCGCGAATGGACTTCCAGGCGCGGTCGAAGCCGTTCTCGAAGGCCACATGTATATTGCGCCCTGCGCGAAGCTCTTCCTTCATGCGCTCGAAGATCAGGATGTTGCCATCGACGGCTGTGCCAATTGAGATGAGAAAGCCGGTAATAGCGGGCAATGTGAGAGTGATGGGTATGGCCTTGAAGATCGCCATGTTCAACACAATGAACACGCCCAGCGCAATCACCGCGGCAATACCGGGAACCCGGTAGTAGACGATCATAAAGATGAACACGACGAACACGCCTATCACACCGGCGCGAATGCTCAACGCAACCGACTCTTGCCCCAACGTCGCGCCCACCGTCTCGGCGCTTTCGACTCGCAGCGGAATCGGCAAAGCGCCCGACCGTAGTTGCAGCGCCAACTGCTTCGCTTCTTCTTCAGTGAACGAGCCTTGAATGACCCCACCGCCGGTGAGCTGTGCCTGAATCACTGGCGCTGAGAGCACCACGCCGTCGAGCACGAGAGCCATC
Organism: uncultured Chloroflexia bacterium; assembly: GCA_963841085.1. GTDB lineage: Bacteria > Chloroflexota > Anaerolineae > Aggregatilineales > Phototrophicaceae > Flexifilum. Next base: position 189,213 of record CAWJBF010000008.1, read on the forward strand.
GGCTGGCCGATATTGGCGCCTGTATAGTCTGAGAACAGCCCGGCGCTATCGGGATGCAACTCGAAATCGATGTACCAGTTTCCAGTTTGGTCCACGCTCGCGGCGGCCGAGCCTAATCCAGCCCCGGTCATCACGGTTTCAAACGGCTGGCCTGTATTCGGATTCACCCGCGGCGCTGTCTCGCCGGCCGCACCGGTGTTTCCCTGCTGTTGATTGATGAGCACCTGTTGGGTCGTGAGAATGGGCTGGCCGATAAACTGCTGCGCCGAATTGGCCAACCCGGAGAAGTTAACGAATTCAAGCTGCGCCGTCTGCTGGATCGTTTCGATGGCAGCCGCCGGATCGGTGACGCCCGGCAGTTCTACAAGAATGCGCTCGCTGCCCTGCACCTGTACGGTCGCTTCGCCCACGCCCAGCGCGTTGACGCGCCGGCTCACGTTGTTGGCAGCCTCGGCGAGGTCACCCGCCGAGTAGGAGCCGGGCGGCAGTTCTGCTTGCAGCAGCACGCGCAGCCCGCCCACAATATCGAGGCCGAGGGCCTGATGAAGCGGGAAATTGACTTCAGGAGTGCCGTCGTTGTTGGTATCGAGTATCAGGCCTTCATTGCCAGGCAAGATGATCCAAATCGCGCCCAGCGAGAGCACGATGATGAGCACCAGCCAGATGAGATGACGGCGCACGTGGATGCGCCCTTCTTTTCCACGGCTTGCGGTGGGCTTTGCCATACTAGGATTCGCCTTCTTTGGTTGAGCGGGTGCTAACTGTCTTTTGTGCGGATTCGGCGAGTTCAGCGGGGTCGTAGGGGCGAATGAGTGCCGCGGTCACCACACGTATCGTGACTTGCGGCGCGATTTCGACGAATGCGATTCCGGCATCGGCGTCAATGGATTGCACGCGGCCAATGATACCCCCGAATGTAATCATCTCGTCATTGACGTTCAGGCTGCGAACATAACCCTGCTGCTTCTGGAATTCACGCTGGCGCGGGAAGATGACGAGCGACCAGTACGCGCCGAGGCCCAGAATCAGGATCACCGCCAATATAATGATTTCGTTCATGCCACCTCACTTCGCCTAACTCAGAGCGCGCGCAAGTATACAGCCGCCAGCGTGGGCAGGGTACACCCGTCTTTGCGCAACTACGGTTGAGCTTGACCCTCCCGCTCCAAGCCCCTACAATACCAACCACGTGTCGCCCCGAACGACAAACGGGCTGGAGGAAATACCTATGCTTCGCAGACTGGGACTGATCAGCGCCCCCATGGTGCTCGCTCTGGCAATCGGAAGCGCAGTGCTCGCGGGAGAGCAAACACTCTCGATCAATCAGAACGATCAGAACGCCGTCTGGTTTGTGTCGGGTGAAGACTCGCTCATCATGAACGGCTTCGACCTGTCCGCGTTTGGCGTAGGGCTGCCTGCGGTTATCGACCAGGTGAGCATCTCGGTCAACCAGGCGGTGCTGGATCGCCCGATTGATGTCGTGATCTATCAGGATGCAAACGGCGGTTCGCCCGTCGATGCCACGCTGGCTGGCCGCACGACCGTGAACATCACCGGCCCGGGCGTGTTTACCGCCACGTTCCCGGAACCCATCACAGTGACCGAGGCGGCCGTGTGGGCAGGATTCTATCTGCCAGTCGACTTCCGTTTCGTCGCCGACACGTCCGGCACATCTGTCCTCACCTACTGGGCGTGGACACCGGGCGGCCGCTTCGATGTCGCCAACCTCGCCAGTGCCGCTGTGCTTGGCCCTGCCGATGGCACGCCGCCAGTCAACATCAACATGGGCGGTCTGGCACGCATCACCATCGGTGTCACCAGCAGTACATCGACTGGCGGAGGCATCTCACAGACCGCTGGCGGCGGCGAAGCCAATTTCGCCGTCCTCGCCACCTACCCGCTGTGCCAGGCGCTGCTGTGGGACACCGCCGACGAGTATGTTTCGCTGCTCGATGAGGTCAATCTGCACTGCACCGAGCGCACGACCTATCTTGCTCCATCCAACCCGCTCGGATTTGTGCGCCGTGGCCCCCTCTATGACGTGGTGATGTTCAAGGAAGGCGGCGTCGTTCCACAGCGCCTGCGCGCCGCAGTCACCCACTGCATTCGCCCGCCCGCCGAGGATCTGGCAACCGCGGTGATCGGCGTTACGGTAGGCGCGCCGCGTACGTGGCTCATTCTGCCTACCCAGCGCTTCGGCGATCTGGTTTGCGCCGAAGTTTTCCGCGTCGGCAATATCAGTTACTTCGTGCCCGGGGCCTAACGCTCCGCGCCCAACCAAGGACTACACATGCGTATCCTCACCAACGCGCGGCTGGCGAGCCGCAATCGCCGGCTCGCGCAGTGGATGTTTTTTGCCAGCATGGGCGTTCCGCTGGCAGGTCTGCTGCTGATCAACACCAGTTCGAGCGGCCAAGCGACGAACAGCGATCTCCTGGCCAGCACGATACTGCCATTCTTCATCCTGCCGCTGGCTTACGTCGTTATGCTCTACTCGATCCGGCTGACCAATAACTGGGTGCGCGAACCGCGCCCGGAAGCCGCGCTGCAGGCGGGTTTAAAAGGCATCAGCAACAAGAGTGTCCTCTACAACTACATCTTCCAGCCGGCGCGCCATGTGCTGTTCACGCCGCAGGGCGTTTTCGCCATCACCACGCGCTTTCAAGACGGCTCGTTTACAGTAGAAGGCGACAAGTGGGCTTCGAACAAGCGCGGCACCGCCCGCCTGATGACGCTGCTGCGTATGGATTCAATTGGCAACCCCAATGCAGACGCGCTCAAGGCACAGGCCAAAGTTGAAGAGCTGCTCAGGGACATTGCGCCCGATGTGCCGGTGCAGCCGGTGATCGTCTTCGTCGATCCCAAGGCCCAATTTACGGCAACCGATCCCACCATTCCGGTGCTGCATGCCGTCAACCGTGAACTGCCGAACCTCAAGGATTATCTGCACAACCTGAGCACTGACAAGCAAGTTACGCTCACACCGGAGCAGATTGAAGCGTTTGAGCAAGCCAACATCCCTCGCTAACGCCGTCTCAAACCGCCGCCGGCAAACGCTCGTCTGGATGACGCTGATCCTGTTGGTGGGCTTTGCCTTGCGCATGTTTCATCTGAATGCGGTGGCGCTGCGCGGCGATGAAGCCTTCACCGTACTCCACTGGATGCGCGAGCCGCTGGCGCAAACGCTAGGCACGCTGGCAACTATCGATCCACAGCCACCACTCGCCTACGCACTCTATCGTGGATTCGGCCTGCTCGTCGGCAGCGATGAGATGCTCGTGCGCTTGCTGCCCGCATTGCTCAATCTGGTCGGCGTGGCGGCGCTATACGGTGTTGGGCGGCGCATAGGCGGTACGCGGTTGGGGCTGATTTCGGCGGCGCTGTTCGCCGTTAGCCCGGTCATTTTGTGGCATGCTCAGGATGCCCGCGCATACGGTATCTGGGTCGCGCTGTCGGCCGTGGCATTCTGGCTGGCGCTGCGGGCCATCGAGCGCGACCGCTGGCTCGATTGGGCGCTGTTCGTTGCGGTGCAAATCGCTGCCGCCTACACGTATTATCTGGAACTCCTGTTTCTCGGCGCGCTTACAGTCTTCGTGCTGACCCAAGTCCGCCGCAGTCCACGCGTGGCCGTGCACTGGTTCCTCGCGCTGGCCATCATTGGGCTGGCGCTCGCGCCGTGGTTCCTGCAGCCCAATCTACTCGGCGGTGGCAGCTACGGCGGTACGGCGGGCCAGCTCGATATCGTACTCTACCTGAATTGGTTCCTGCCGTCGCTGCTGTTTGGCGAAGCTATCCCTGCTGGCCGCGAACTGCTTTTCACAGCCGTCGCCCTCGTCACAGCGATTGCGGGCCTGGCGCTGCTCTGGCGCAAACGACCATCCACAGCCGTCCTGCTGGCGCTCTACATCGCCCTGCCGTTGCTGGTGCTTGGCCTCATTTCCACGCGCCTGAATGTGTTCGTGCCCCGCTATGTGCTGGGTGTAGGGACTGGCCTGATTGTGCTGGCTGCCGTCGTACTGGAACGCGGCTTCAGCCCGCGCAACCGGTCACTGCCCTTGCGTCTGCTTTCGATTGGCTTGGTGGTGATGCTCGGCTGGTCGCTTGTGAGTTACTACTTTGACTATGCGAAGTCGCCGGACTGGCGCGGACTGGCGGCGTATCTCGCCCGGCGCACTACGCCAGACGATTTACTGGTCAATTCATCGTCCGACATGGCTTTCCCGTTCTATATGGATGCGTATGGCGTTGCCGGGGAAGTTGCCTACATGCCAGCCAATCCGAATCAATTGGCTGAGGAGATCGAAGGCATTCTGTCGAGCGCAACAGGGGACGGCCGCACGATCTGGATCGGCGCACGGCCTCCGCCAGATTGGCCGAATGCCAGCGTACCCGATAACTGGTTGGCAGCGCACGGGTTGCTGCTGCGTTCGGCCAACATCAATGGTCTACGCGCAGCCCAGTATCTGCCGGTTGAACCATCTGCACCCGGCAGTCTGGAAGTGGATTTCGATGACATCGTGCGGTTGCTGGGCGCGAGCGTCGAGCTGCCGTTGGAGCCGGATGGCAGCTTGCCGCTCGTGCTGGATTTCGAGGCGCTCACCGCATCCGATACGCCGCTGAAAACATTCGTGCACGTGCTTGGCCCGATCAATCCGACTACGGGCACTCCCCTGTGGTCGCAGGATGACCAGATTCCGCGTGACACGCTCGATACATCGCAATGGGAAGCAGGGCTGCGCTACCGCGACGTCTTCCGGCTGCCCGCGCTCGATCAACTGACACCCAATGACTATGCGATAGTCGTTGGCTGGTATGACCCGGACACCAACGAGCGCCTTGACGCCAATGGGCAGGAATCGGTGGTCATTGCTCGCTTGACCGTCGATGAGCACGGTGCGATTACGCTGCATGCCCCATAATCAAGAGCAGGGGCGCACCCTATTGGGCACGCCCCTGTTTGTCGGTGCTTTGGACTGCCTTACCCAGTGCGCTACGGTATGTCCGCCATGCGCTTTTCCCACTTCTCGGACAGACGCTTATAGGTGTCCTCGCTGATTTCGCCAGACATCAGCTTGGTGTCCAGCCCATCCAGCAGCGCCTGAATCTCGGCTTTCGTCTGCGGATTGGCCGCCGGCGCGGACTGCGCGGGGGCAGCGCCTTGCCCGCCCTGACCCTGCTGCGACATCATGTTCATCATCATCTGGTTCATCATCATCTGCTGCTGCTGCATCTGGCGCTGCATTTCCGACTGTTCGGGGTTCATGGCCGCGCCAATCGACTGGCCCACACCTAGTCCAACGCCGGCGCTCGCCAGCCCGCCGCCCATGCCTGGATTCTCGGCCGCCTTCTGGGCGATATTCAGCCGCTGCACGCGCTCCCAAACGTCGAGGCTGACGTAGTTGCGCAGTTCATCCAGCGACACATCTTCCTTGGCGCGGAACGGATTGGCCTCGAATGCCTTGATGCGCAGCCCAAGCGCCTGAAATTTCTCGTTCACCTTGGCCAGCATCGCGCCTTCGAGGTCACCTAGCAGGCGGTTGGCATCCGGCACCGACTCCACACCAGACTTCATCAGCAGTTCCGTGATTTCGCCCAGCAGCATCGCCTGAAGGCGATCCTTGATGTCCTTAACGCGCGTAATCGGCTTGCCCACAGCGTACTGCTTGACGAAGCGACCCGGGTCATCGACGCCGATATCGATGACGCCAAACGTCACCAGCAGCACCACGCCCATCCCGCGACCGGGCGTTTCCAGCACAATCGGCGGGTTGGTGCCCCACCCCACCTGCGGCATATCCTTCAGATTGACGAAGTACAGGTCAGCCGTGAATGGGGTGCGACCGCTGGTCGCCAGCCCGATCAGGCCAGACAGGATCGGCAAGTTGGCAGTCGAAAGTGTATGCCGCCCCGGGCCGAGCGCATCCAGCGCCTCGCCGCTGCGCACGAACACGGCGCGCTGGCTTTCGCCCACAATCACCTGCGAACCCATGCGGAAATCGCCGCCGCCCTCCTGCGGTTCGCGGTAGGCAAACTCGTCGTCGGCAACGTTGGTATGATCAACAACATCGATGATACGTGGCATGATTAACCTCAATTCCCCGGGGCGCTGCCCATGGATTTGCCGATACTGAGAATAACATCTGCGCGCAGCCCGAATGCCTGATTGGCTTCAATCGTGACTGCATCCAGCGCCTGAATGGCCTCGGTGACGCCGCTGTTCTCCGCCACCGCCGTTTGCAACCCGTCCATCGCGGACTTAATTTGGTCGGCGTAGCGAATCTGGGATTCGTCAAACGAATACAGATGATCGAGCTCTTCGGCCTGAATCTTGACCGGATCATCGAGGCCGGCGTAGCCCGGCATCGCTGCCAGCACGCGGTCATGATACGTCTGCAGCTTGGTCTTGGCGCTCGATGTCTTGCTCATGTACGACAGCCCGCCGTCCATGTCGAGGATTTGAAGCTCGATCTGCGCCAATCGGTTAATCTGCAGCTTCAACTGGCCGGCAACATAGTCGCGCACCATCCGGTCGGCGGCGCGCCGGCTGCCCTTGTCCATGTAGCCCCGGAAACCCGGAATGCGTGCCAGAACACGCTCATATCCACTGCGCTGGCTTACAATGCGCTCATACAGGTCGGACATCTGATGCCTCCGTCTGCCCTTCGCGGTCTAGGATAGAAAGTACTCAGTTCCACAGAATCGGCAAGTGACCACACCCTTGCCCACCAGTTGAAGTTCACCGCCACAGTTCTTGCATTTATCCAGCGTGCGCAGTTGAGCCGCATCAACCGAATACAAAACGCCGTCATCCCAGTTGATGAAACCGGAGAACACCTGCAACCCCACCAGCGTGTGCACCGTCTTCTTCACGTCGCTTACTGACATGCCCGTTTCCAGCGCGAGGTCCTGCACCGATACCTGGCCCCGGCTCTTGACGATATCGAGAACCTGCCGCTGCCGCTGCATTTCACTGGTGCGCTGCGCTTCCTTGCCGCCCTGGTTGAACATGTATATTCCGCCGCCCACCAACAGCGCGACCGGAATGAAAACGAGCGCCGCGCCGATTACCGCGCCGCCGCCTTGCAGTTGATCCATCGCCAACTGCCCGGCCAGCCAGATTCCCGCCAGCAGCGCGATGATAAAACCCACCACGATCAACAGCCCACCAATCAATTTCGAGCTATTCATCTTGCCTGCCCTTTACGCTCAACCGAAACCCCGGCTGCCGCCGCCCCCACCGCCGCCGCCACTGAATCCGCCGCCGCTCCAACTACTGCCGCCACTGCGCCAACTGCCGCTCGAGCCGCTGCTGGAGCTGGGCTTACTGTTCATGACGCTCGACGCCGAGTTGAGCATCGACGTCAGGCCATCCGAAATCGAGTCAAGCCCGCCTGAAAGCCCGCCCGACAAGTCATCGAGCGTGCCGCCGCCGCCCGCGCGCGCCAGATCGCCGGGAAAGGTCGACGAGGGCGGCGGCGAACCAGGCGTATAGCCCCTCGCCCAGCGCCCCCCGCGATAGGTGGGGATGTACCACGGTGGAACCATCACCGTGGGCGACTGCTCAAAGTAGCGGACGTATGAGCGCTCGATACCGAACGCAATCGCATACGCCAGATACTCGTCGAAGCGCTGCGCTGCGGCGTCGTTCTGCTCAAACGAGTTAAGGTTGCGCAGATAGGCTCCGAAAGCGCGCCACTTGGCCGCCGACTCGGCGCCAACGCGCGTTTTTACCGGCATACCCGGCGCCGCCAGCGTGGTCACCACGCCCACAAGCGCGCCCGCGGCCGGCAGACACAACCACATCCCCCCCGTTTCCAACACGAAGAACAGCATGAATCCGCCAACGACACTCGCGCCGAGCAGCAGCGTGCCGAAGCCCCGCCACATATTTCGCGTGGTGTCCGGATTGCGCTCGAAATAGCTGCGCCGCACAAGTTCGCCGTAAACGTCGCTCTGCAAGCGCGGAATCGCGGTATAGAACGTATTCCGCATCGAGGCCATCGTGCGTTCCAGCTTGCCACCGGAAAACACTTCGCTCATCATCCGCGTCTCGAACGGCGCAAGGCCATCCAGCGCCTTGTCGGTTCGCTTGAAGGTGAATGACCGGTTGACGCCAATTCCGAACGCGCCCTCGCTCTGGTCTTCCTCGAATACCAGATAGCCGCGCCGCGCCAGATCGACCAGCGTGCTGATGATGTCACGCAGGTCGGCGGTCTCATCCACCAATGCGCCCACGACAGCCGGGGGCGTAGCATCGGGTGGCTCGGTCAGATACTCGGGCACCGGCCCGATATCGGGGTCACGGCCGCGCGTTTGCAGGCGCACGATCACGAACAGCGAACCGCCCAGCCCGATCAGCACGCTGGCGACGAGCACCGCAATGTTGATCAGCGGCAGTACGTTTTCCTCGTAGGCGCGCTGGATGTCGAAGCTGGACTGCCACGCCGGCGGGGTCGCGGCCGGATCGTGCGGATACTGCACGCGTATCGACAACCCCTCATCGCCGCCCAGCGCGCGCGTCGCTTCCGCCACTACCGTCGAACCGTTCACGTTCACCGTCGCTGGCGCGCCGTACGTCACGACCGAATCGACGCCTTCACGCGGCGCGCTGTCCGCCGGAAGTACGACCGTGACGGTACTCTCGCCAATGCCAAAGCCATAATGCTCGGTGGGAATGGCATCCCACCACAACTGATCGCCGCCTTCGTAGACACGCAAACCACCCACCACGTCGTAGGCAATTTCGATCTGTTCGGTCGAGTTGCGAACCGGTGACAGGAAGTAGTAGGTAATGCTCAATTCATCGCCAGAATAGGTCACGCAGAAAGTGCCAGCCTGCTGATTACACGACGCCTTCAGCGGCTTGCCATTCTGCGAGACGCTGATGTTCTCAATGCGTTCAACCCGGCCAGTTGGAATGACTGCCGAGCCAAACGAAAACCCACCGTTGAACGTCACGTCGTACAATTCAGCCACGCGGAAGCGGTTGGCAGCCGTATCGACCTGATCAATCTGCACATCCCAGCGATCCCAGAACACGGATCGAGACTGCGCCTGGGTGGGGAGCACAAGCGCCAGCAGCGTGATAGCGGTCAGCCAAATCACGGCGACCCAACGACGAGTCATCTGACACTCTCTCCTTGCGTGATGCCGCAAGTGAAGCGACTTCCAATAGATTATTACGCAACCATCAGGCGAAACGTTGCAGGAAGCGCAAATGAAGTCTAGCACCATTCAAGCGAAAGCGCCGAGCAGCAGGGGGGGGAAGCCAAGGCTATGCATCAAATTTGACCAGGCATAAACCTCACCTCCAGTCCGCCTACAGCACGCCCGGCCACTTCCCCAATCGCGCGAAGGACGCGGAAGGCCGTTGACGCCCCACACCCCGCTTATCCGTGACCACCCGATCCACCAGAGCTTCACCTGCAGGGCACGCACCCATGCTACGATGAAACCGTGCCCCATTGCCGCGCAGGACGATTGCAAACCAGCTTGCCCCACCGCTGCGCATCCAGTGTCCTGCTTTCTGTCTCACTGTCTCACGTGTTTTTCCCTCAGCGGCTGTCTCGCTGTTTTGATTCTGTCGCACTGTCTCACTATCTGGTTTCCGCCAAGGGCTCACAACAAGTCACCCATCTCCGCGAGCGGAAGAGAGCTGGGGGTGAGGTTGTGGGGTCTGCATCACCGACATCGCGTTCGATCCGATTGCCCTGGCCCGGAAGTTTATTGCCTGAGACAGCGTCTGCGTTTGCGAGTAAACTCTGAACACTTCGACTTTCACGCCACGGTGAGCCGAACCCATGACCGAAGCCGGTTTCCCACAACTCGGGCGATATGAACTCCACGAGCGCCTCGGCGCCGGCGGCATGGCCCGAGTTTACAAGGCGTGGGACACGACATTGCAGCGCTGGGTGGCGATCAAGGTGCTGCACGAACATCTGGCTGAAGACCCTGCGTTCGTCGAGCGTTTCGAGCGCGAAGCCCGCTTTGTGGCCGGCTTCAACCACCCAAACATCGTCCAGGTCTATGATTTCGCCTCGGTCACGCGCGACGATGCCCCGATGTGTTATATGGTCATGTCGTATATCCCCGGCACGACCCTGCGCGGGGAACTGGACGCAAACCACGCGAACGTCGGCCTCACGAAGAGCCGCACGCTGCAAATCGCCCGAAATCTGTCCGACGCGCTGGAGTACGCCCACGAGCGCGGCATGGCGCACCGCGATGTCAAGCCGGGCAACGTGCTCATCAACGAAAAGGGTCTGGCGATCCTCACCGACTTCGGGATCGCGCGCCTTGCCCAAACCACCCGCCTTACGCAGGAAGGCTCGAGCACCGGCACGCCCGCCTACATGTCACCCGAACAGGCGTCGGGTGAGGCGGGTGATACACGCAGTGACCTGTATTCGCTCAGTGTCATCCTGTTCGAGATGCTCACCGGAGCGCCGCCTTACGTCGATGAGGGCACGATGGCGGTCATGCTCAAGCACTTGAACGGCGAGATTCCGCTGTTTTCCGCGCGGGCTGACGAAGACAATCCGGCGCTGGATCAGTTCTTTGTGCGCGGTCTCGCCAAACAGCCTGATGCGCGCTTTCAGACGGGTAGCGAGATGCAGCAGGCGTTTGAAGCGGCGCTGAATGGTGAAGCTCCTGTACCGGCGGCCGTTGCCGAACCCGGCCCTGCCCGGCCAGCCATCGCCGTTCAGCCTAAACCGAGCCTCAGCGAACACTCTACGGAGCCGAGCCGGGCACGTACTTTTGAGCGGCTCGCCCTGCTGGCCGGGGCTGTTGGATTGCTCCTGCTGATTGTGGCCTTCGTCAGCCAGGCCAGTCAAAACGCGCAAGATGCCAGCCCGGCCGAATTGCAGGATACAGCCAGCGTGACCGGCGAAGTCTTCTTCAATGCCAGTTTCGACCCCAATGAGCCGGAGACCCAATGGTGGCCGCAGCAATCCGAGCCGCCGTTCGTACAGCAAGTCACGGCTGATGGCTTCTACCGCCTGTCGACGGAATTTCCGTTCACGGCTGAGAAAGTCGTTTTCACGGGCGGCGATTCATACGAACATGTGCTCATCCTGATGGAAGCGCTGCTCGACCCCGCCAGCGCGCCAGCTAGCGCCTACGGCATCATCTTCCGCTACCTCGATGCAGACAACTACAACGTATTTGCAGTCGATGGCGAGGGACGGTTCAGCATCTGGGTACGTGAATCGGGCGATTGGCGCGAGCTGCGCGGCATTGACGGCGAGAACTGGACGCCAAACGAGTTCATTCATCCGATCGGTGAGCAGAACAAACTCACCCTCGATGTACGCGGCGACATGTTCTCAGGCTACGTCAACAACCGGCCCGTATTCAGGATTACCGACTCATCGCTCGAACCGGGCCGCGTCGGTATCTATATCGCCAGCGATGACGGCGCTTCGACGGTGCTGGTGGACAACTACAGCGTCCACGACAGCACATCGTCGATGACGGGCCAGTAGCGCCGGGCCGCCAGCCTCACATACGCGCACTCAGCGCCGCAATGTACACCGGAACCAGGCACGCCACCGCCATGAACGCCAGAACTGCCAGCGCAATCGTGACCAGATCCATAGACGAGCCTGGAGCACTCTGGGGACGTGAGCTTTGCGAGCCATACATCTGCTGCGACTTCTGTGGCGCGCCATAGCCAGATGCCTGCGTATTGCGCGGCGGTGGCGGGGCCGGCACGGACCCATAATTCGACGGCGGCTGCGGCCCATAAGCCGGCTGGCCGGGCGCGCGCGGCGCCAGATCATAGCGTTGAGTCTGGCCCGCCGGAGGATACGTTGGCGGTGGAGCGGCGACCGGCGGCGCTGCCGCCTGCGAGGGAGGCGCGCTCCACACCGGCGGCGGGACGGGCTGTACAGACTGCACGGGTTGTGGCGCATAGGCCACCGAGGATCGGCCGTTCAACTCGCGGTCGCGGTAGCTGATGAGGATGTTGCCTAACTGGTCGGCCGTGCGATATCGCTGGCCCGGGTCTTTGCTCATCGTCTTAAAAATGATCTGGGCTAATCCAGCGGGGACAGCCGGGTTATATTCCGTCACCATCGGAATGCGGTCACGGATATGTGCCAAGGCCAGTTCCTGCTGATTCGCGCCCTCGTATGGATAGCGGCTCGCCAGCATTTCGAACAAGACAATGCCGATGGAGTACACGTCCGACGCCGGTGTTGGCTTGTCGCCGCGCGCCTGCTCGGGCGAGAAATAGTGCGGGCTGCCCCATACCACAGCCTGTTTCTGGTTGGGCTGCTGGTCGGTGAAGACCTGGGCGATACCAAAGTCGGTCACTTTCACCGTGTCATCGCGTGTGACGAGCACATTCTGCGGCTTCACGTCGGCATGGACGATGCCCGCGCGGTTGGCAAAGCCAATGCCGGCGCAAATCTGAATTGCCAGCGCCAGCGTGCGGTCAATCGGCAGCGCGCCTGCCTCTTTTATGATCTTCTTCAGGTCTTGCCCTTCGACGAACTCCATCACCATGTAGTGGGTCGTCGTGCCGCGCTGGGCGTCGGCGACTTCGCCCACGTCATAAACGGAAACGATGTTCGGGTGCTGCAAGTTGGCGATGCTGCGCGCCTCGTTGCGGAAGCGCGCGATTAGTTCGGGGTTGGTGGTCAAGCTCGGGCGGAGGATTTTCACAGCCACCTGCCGGCCAAGACGCAGGTCCGTTGCACGGTAGATAACCGCCATCCCGCCCGAACCCTGCTGCGCGATCAGCCGGTAGCGGCCGTTGAGAATGGTATCGCTGCTCACGTGGCTTCCCTTCCCTAACCCACTAGGGGCTTGTCGCGGGGTCAAACAACCGACGGTATTCTAGCAGAGCGCCCTTATCTGTCATACACGCGACGTAATCCGCCGCTGCGCGCTCAAGGCCATACTGCTCAATCGAAGCGGCCGCCGACGGCGGAAGCTGGCGGGGATCGCTGAAATAAGCTTCCATCATGGCCGTAACAAATCGTTCAGCGCGCCGCTGCATGCGCGCGATGCGCCAACTACCATACAGGTTGGCATACAAATAGCGCTTCAGTTCGGCCATCTGTTCGCTCACTGGCGGGCTGAAGCTCACCATGTTCTGTGGGCTGCGTTTCACGTCCTCGGGCGACTGCGGACGGGCCTTTTCGAGCGCGGCCTCAGTCGTCGCCACCATGTCGTCCACCAGCAAACCCACCAGGTCGCGGATGAGCGTATGCCGGCCCACTTCCGTCAGCGCGCCCTTCAGGTACGGTCGCTGTTCCAGCAGCATGCGCCACAAGGTCACTTCCTGAAGCGCCTCTTCGCTCAGCAAGCCAGCATTCAGCCCGTCGTCCAAGTCGTGGGCATTGTAGGCCAGCTCATCCACCGCATTCGCCACCTGCGCTTCCAAACTGCCGCGCAGATTGGGGTCAAGGCCAGCCGCCTGGCTCAAATCGTAATTGGTCTCATGCTTAGCCATCCCGAAAAGCGTTTCGCGCGTCAAGTTCAACCCGGGCCAACCGGCATAGCGCTGCTCAATCTCGGTCACGACGCGGTAGCTTTGCAGATTGTGGTTGAAGCCGCCATGCGACGCCAGAATGATGTCCAGCGCCCGCTCGCCTGCATGACCAAACGGTGGATGACCGAGGTCGTGCGCCAGGCATATCGCCTCGACCACATCCTCGTTCGCGCCCAGCGCCCGCACAATTGTCCGGCCAATCTGCGCCACTTCCAGCGTATGCGTGAGGCGGGTGCGGTTGTAATCACCCTCCTCACTCATGAACACCTGCGTCTTGTATTCCAGCCGGCGGAACGCGGCCGAATGCACAATCCGGTCACGGTCGCGCTGGAACGCGGTGCGGTAGGCCGGCTCGCTATCGGGGTACACACGGCCACCACTATCCGCCGATTTCAGGGCGTATGGGGCCAGCACAGCCGTTTCGCGCAATTCAAGCTCGTGCCTGTCAATGATCATCGCACATGCCTCCCTGCGCTCCCATTGTACTCCCACACGCGCTTGCCGCCCCTCATTTGAGAGTTCCCTGCGTGCGCGTGCTATAATGCGCATCAAGCTCGTACGACCGCGCGCGTATTCGCGGGAGGATTCATGGACGTTCAGCAAACCGCCAAGATGATCGAATGGCTGGATGAGGAGCGCCGGCGCGATAAATCGACCATTGCGACGCTGCAGGAACGCCTTGTCCAGCAGCAGGAGTTGATGGATTCGCTGTCCAAACGGCTTCAGAGCATGGAGTCCGACCAGGCGACTTTGCGCTCGCAGGCCAACTCGCCCTCGCGTGACTCCGAGCTGGTCGAGCAAATGCGGCGCGAGATGAACCAGTCCATCGAGAATATCGAGGCCAAGCGCCTCACTGCCGAACGCGAGACTGAACGCCGCATGGAGTTGGCGCGCGAAACGGCCATGCGCCCGGTGCGTGAATTAACCGACAAGCTGGGCAAGATCGAGCGCACGACCACCGAATTGCCGGCCATCAATGTCGAACAGGATCGTCTGCTGACGATTGTCGCCGCGCTTCAGGTGCGCGTGGATGACGTGTTCAAGCGCCTTGAAGACCCCGACCGCCGCCTGGCCTATCTCGAAGAACAGCGTCGCACCGATGCGCGCCGCCTATCCGAGATTGAGTCCGACCTGCCCGAGGTACGCAAACAGCTTGAAGGCGTGAAGCCCAAGATAGCCTTGCTCGAAGACCTGTCGCTGCGCAACGAGCGCAAGATCACCGATGTCACCAACGGTGACCGTGACCGCCGTGAACAGATTCAGCAGTTCATCGACCAGCAAACGCTTCAGCTTCAGCAGCGCGACCAGCAGGTCACGGATGTAACACAGAAGGCCGCCGAAAACGACGAGAACATGAAGCACTACGCGGAACGCTTCGAGTCGTGGTCCGAAGCCTACCGCGATATGAAGAAGATCATCGACGACTTCGAGCGCATTGGTGACCGGCTCGAACGGCGTATCAACGAAGTGGCCGAAATGCAGCGCCTTAGCGAGGACCGCTTCCGCCAGGAATGGAACGACTGGCGCGCCGACGATCAGAAGCGCTGGAAGCAATTCACCCTGTCCAACGACGAGGTATGGCGACAGCACGACCGCGAATTCGAGCGCTTCGTCAAGCGCATCGCCGAAATCGATGGCCTGTTCCCGCCGCTGCAGGACAGCCTCAACCGCATGTGGAATCTCGAACGGCAGCGCGCCCAGATGTACCGTGATCGCTATCAGGCCCTGCTGCTGGAATTCGACACCATCACCGGATCGACTTCTGCGCCTGTGGCCAGCCCGCGCAGCACATCCACCGTTCCCGCTGTCGCACCGCCTACGCCTGCCGCCCCAGCGAATGGGCAATCGCCGGCCAGCAGTGACTCCGAACCCGCCAAGGCCGCCGCCAGCACACCGGCCAGTGCTCAGCCCACTCCCTAGTCTGGCGCATCTCCCGGTGTGCTCCACATGAGCCGAACATTCACCGTCGCCACCGCCGGCCATGTCGATCATGGCAAGTCGTCGCTTGTGCGAGCGCTGACGGGTATTGACCCCGACCGGCTGGCGGAAGAAAAACGCCGCGAAATGACCATCGACCTCGGCTTCGCATGGCTGACGCTGCCGGATGTAGGCAGCGTTGGCATTGTCGATGTGCCCGGCCACCGTGATTTCATCGACAACATGCTGGCCGGCATTGGTGGTATCGATGCCGTCGTGCTGGTCATCGCCGCCGACGAAGGCCTGATGCCGCAAACGCGCGAGCATCTGACGATCGTCGATCTGCTCGGCATCTCGCGCGGGCTCGTCGCGCTCACCAAAGTCGATCTGATCGAAGATCTCGACTGGCTGGCCCTCGTCGAAGACGAGATCGCACAAACACTTGGAAGCACCTCGCTCACAGGCTTCCCCATCATTCCAGTTTCCGCGTATTCCGGAGCGGGGTTGCACGAATTTCGTACCGCGCTAGGCGGCGTGCTGCTTCAGTCACCGCTCCCCCCGCAGAGCGGCCATCCCCGCCTGCCCATTGACCGAGTATTCACACTAAGCGGCTTCGGCACAGTCGTCACGGGCACGCTGCGCGGTGGAGCGCTGCAAGTGGGCGATGAGGTCGAACTGCTGCCTGGCGGACCGCTAGGGCGCATTCGCGGCTTGCAAAGCCACAAGCAGCCTGTGACGCAGGCACAGGCCGGGGCGCGCACCGCCGTCAATCTGGCCGGCGTCGACCACGATCAGGCGGCGCGCGGTATGGTACTAACTCGGCGGGGACAGTGGCAGCCAACCGACATGGTGGACGCGCGCGTCCACGTGGCCGATTCCGCCACGCGCTCACTGCAGCACAACATGGCTGTCAAGGCGCACTGGGGGTCGGCCGTCGTCAACGCCCGCGTTCGCTTGCTCGATGCCGATGAAGCCATTCCGGGAAATGACGCGTGGGCGCAGTTGGTGCTGGAAAGCCCGCTGGTGCTGGCCGATGGTGACCGCTTCATCCTGCGTATTCCCTCACCAGAACTAACCATCGCCGGTGGCACAGTCATCGACGCACGCCCCGCGCGACGTTGGCGCAGGCGCGATGCCCGTGTACTGGTGCGGCTTGCCATGCGTGCCGAATCATCACCCGCCCAGCAAGTCGCCCGTTTGGCAGCGCCCGAACCCGTCACGCTTCCGGCGCTGCGCGCAGCCGCACGCGCCATCCCACCCGACGAGTTCGATCAGGCGCTGGCCGATGCGCTGACGGAGAGACTGTTAATCAGACTGCCCGACGGATCGATGCTGTCTACCGAGCGACTCGACAGTCTTCGCGCGCGTGCCCAATCCGACCTTTCCACTTTCCACAAGGAGTCGCCCCTGCGTCTGGGTATGCCGCGTGAAGCCCTGCGCAGCCGCCTCGGTGTGCGTGCGCCTGCACTGGCAGCCGTTATCAATGGATGGGCGGACGTCATCGTTCAGGCCGATCTCGTGCGGCTGGCCGATCATCAGCTTCGCTTTTCGTCCGCGCAGGAAGCAAGCAGAGACGAACTGATCAGGCAAATGCGCGCGGCGCTCTATACGCCGCCGTCTTTCAGCGAAGCGGTAGCCGTCGCCGGGCCGGATGTGGTTCAGGCGCTAATTGATACCGGTGAGATAGTGCGTGTTCAAGCGGATGTGATTTTGACACGTGAGGCTTACGAAACTCTCGTTGCCGGTACGTTGGCGCTGATTGACGAGCATGGCAGTGTTTCCGCTGGCGAAGTGCGTGACGAGTTCCAGACCTCGCGCAAGTACGCAATTGCGCTCCTCGAACACCTGGACTCGCGCGGGATCACCCAGCGACGCGGTGACGCCCGCGTGCGCAATCCACGGGCCTAACGCGGCAGTGGCGCGTTTTCGGCGTATGGCATTTCACCCACCTGCACGCGCGCGATATTCGCACCCAGCGCCGTCAGCTTTTCATCGACGTGCTCATACCCCTTGTCGATCTGCTGAATGTTGGCAATGCGCGTTTCGCCTTTGGCCGCCAGCGCCGCCAGCAGCAGCGCCATGCCGGCGCGAATATCCGGGCTGGAAATGTTTGTCGAACCACTCAGCGCGGTCGGCCCTTGCACCAATACGCGGTGCGGGTCGCACAGCGTAATCCGCGCGCCCATTCGCATCAGCTTGTCCGTGAAGAAGAAGCGGCTCTCATACATCCAATCGTGAAACAGCGCCGAACCGGCGCTCTGCGTGGCGATGACGAGGCCGATGCTCATCAGGTCGGGCGGGAAAGCCGGCCACGGCTGCGCCTTGATGATCGGAATGCGGCCACCAAGATCGGGGATAATCGACAGGGGCTGGTGCTCGGGCACGAACACATCCTCGCCGCGCACCTCGAAGCGCGCGCCAAGCTTCTCAAAGACCAGCGCAATCATATCGAGATGCTGCGGGTCGGCATCGCGGATCAGCACTTCACCGCCCGTCACCACAGCGGCGGCGATGAAACTGCCCACCTCAATGAAGTCGGCGCCCACCCGCCCTTCCGCGCCATGCAGCCGCTCAACTCCCTCAATCGTCAGCCGGTTCGAGCCAACGCCGTCTATGTGCGCGCCCATCGCAGTCAGAAGATTGCACAAGTCCTGCACGTGTGGCTCACTGGCAGCGTTGCGTAGAATCGTCGTGCCTTTGGCCAGCACGGCCGCCATCAACGCGTTCTCGGTGGCGGTCACACTGGCTTCGCTCAACAGGATATCAGCGCCAGTCAGCCGTTCGGCCCGCATCCTGAAGGTCTGTCCGTCATACTCGATACTCGCGCCAAGTTTGCGCAGCGCCAGCACGTGCTGATCGAGACGGCGCTCGCCAATCGCGTCGCCGCCCGGCAGCGGCAATTCCACTTCGCCACGGCGGCCCAGCATCGGCCCTGCCAGCACAATACTGGCCCGCAGCTTGTTGGCCAGCGCGGTATCAATGCGCGCACTGTTCACTTCCCGGCAGTGCACCCGCAGCACGCCCGCCGACAGCCAGTCAATCTCCGCGCCCAACCCGCGCATAATCTGGATGAGTACGCGCACATCGCCGATGTCGGGCATATTGCGAAGAATCACCGGCTCATCGGTGAGCAGGCAGGCGGGTAGCATCTTCAGCGCCGCGTTTTTGTTGCCGCTGGCATGGATTTCCCCGCGCAGCGGGTGCCCACCCTCAATCACAAACTGCTGCTGCATATTCACTCCCAACTGAGTTCGACCGGGTCACCGATGCGCGCGCCGGTAAGTTCCGCCGCGCTGGCCCCATTGCGGCTGATTTCGAGGAAACTGGCGCTGCTGATCATGGCCAGCAGCATGCCGGGTTCGACCTCGCTGTAGGCATGACGAAGGCCAATTAGCATGGGCTGTGCAGCCCACGGCAGCATCACGCGTACACTGGCAGCGTCGAATGACTGATCCGGCTCACCATCGGTTAGAAATCCCAACTCCACCGTCGCGCCATCGCGCCAACGCAGCGGACCAACGCTGGATTCGATATTGCCGAAGCCGTCGATATGCACGATTTCGCCGCGCACCGTCTTGCCTTCGCGTATTCGAGTTGGAAACGGCAGGCTCACCATATCCGCAACCGCCGGCCCCATGGCATCCAGCGGTGTGCCCAGCGCCAGCCAGGCGGCAGCGGGCGCGAAAATATCGCGGCCATGAAAACTATAGCTTACCTGCGGTAACCGGAATTCCGGCTCGGTCAATTCCACCACCCGGCCGCCGCCGAGAACGGCTAGCGCGTAGCTGAGCAGGCCGTTATCCGGCCCCACAAATTGGTAGCCACCGGCTTCAGCCGCAATTGGCCGCCGCGCCCCGCCCACACCCGGATCGACCACGGACAGAAATACCGTGCCTTGCGGAAAATAGCCCACCGAGTTGGCCAGCATGAACGCGCCTTCACGCACATCGTGCCGCGCAACTGCGTGAGTCAAATCGACGATTTGAGCCGCTGGATCGATCCCGTAGATTACGCCCTTCATGATGCCCACATAGGGGTCGAGCAGGCCGAAATCGGTCAGAACAGCGATCATCCAGTGTGGCGTCCCCGCGTGGCTGCGGTCTTTTGACAGCATCTGTACGGCGCATTATACTCTCTGCCTTGAGTGAGCCAAAACAGGTATTGGGCATGTTCCCGATCATCACGCACCATCATCATCCACTATTCTGCAATCCGGTGTGAGATCGACCGTTGGGCCGCTTGACAGTTGCTGACGAACCGATCCCCGCACCTTCGCGGGGATTTTTGTTGCGAGAGGTCACTTCATGCTCGCTGTGATCGACTATGGCGCAGGTAATCTGCGCAGCGTCATGCACGCGCTTGGCAGCCTCGGCGTAGAGAATGTGTGCGTCGCGCGCACGCCGCATGAGATGGATGGCGCGGCCAAGCTGATTCTGCCCGGCGTGGGCGCGTTTGGCGCAGGCATGCAGCAGCTTCGCGCGCAGGACCTGGTCAGCCCGATTCGCGATGCCGTTCAGGCAGGAATTCCCACGCTTGGTATTTGCGTCGGTATGCAGTTCCTGTTCGAGGACAGCGACGAGATGGGCACGCATGAGGGCCTTGGCCTGCTCAAGGGCCATGTGACGCGCTTTCCTGACCGCGCGGGCCTGAAAGTGCCGCACATGGGCTGGAACCAACTGAACGCCGAGCGCGATTCGCCGCTCACCGCCGGCATCGCGCCCGCCAGCTACGCCTATTTTGTCCACAGCTACTACTGCGCGCCAGCCGACCCCGCCGACGTGCTGCTCACCACCGATTATGGCTTCCCGTTCGCTGCTGCTGTGCAGCGCGGCAATCTGTACGGCGTGCAATTCCATCCCGAAAAGAGCCAGCGCACTGGCCTGAAATTACTCGCCAACTTCGTGGAGATGCCCGCATGATCATCTATCCAGCGATTGACCTGCGCGGCGGAAAGGTCGTGCGCCTCAAGGAAGGCGACCCGACTCGCCAGACGGTCTTCAGCGATGACCCGGTCGCCACCGCCGAGCGATGGCGTGATGCCGGTGCGGAATGGCTGCACGTCGTCAATCTCGACGGCGCGCTCGAAGCCGCCGAGAGCCCGCTCTCAACCGCCCGCGCGCTGGCCGAGTGCGGCTTGCATGTGCAGATGGGCGGCGGTATTCGTTCGCGCACCGCCGTTGCGGCTGCGTTGGATGCCGGCGTGTCGCGAGTTGTGCTGGGCACGGCCGCAATCGAGAATCCGGTGTTAGTAGAGGAGTGCCTCGTGGCCTTCGGGCAAGACGCGATCTGTATCGCGCTCGATTCGCGCGACGGCCTCATCACCACGCGCGGCTGGACAGAACAGACCAGCCAGACCCCGACCGCTTTCGGCCAGATTCTGGCGGGCATTGGCGTGCGCCATGCGCTCTATACCGACGTCTCGCGTGATGGGTTGCTGTCCGGCTCGGCCGTCGATGCCACGGTTGCCCTGGCGCGAGACACCGGCCTGTCCGTGGTTGCGTCCGGCGGCGTGCAGTCGACCAGCGAAATTCGCGCAATGGCAGCCAGCGGCGTGGTCGGCGGCGCGGTCATTGGCATGGCGCTCTACACCGGCCTGCTCTCGTTACAGGACGCGCTGGCAGCAGCGCAGGAAGTGTAGGCTGATGCTCGCCAAACGCATCATCCCCTGCCTCGACGTGATGGACGGCCGCGTCGTCAAAGGCGTCAACTTCATCAACCTGCGCGACGCGGGCGACCCAGTCGAACAAGCGGCCTTCTACGACCGCGAGGGCGCTGACGAGCTGGTGTTCCTCGATATCACCGCTTCGCACGAAGGCCGCGCCACCATGCTCGACATGGTGCGCCGTGTGGCCGATACGCTGTTCATCCCCTTCTGCGTCGGCGGCGGCATTCGCGCCATCGACGATATTCAGGCTGCGCTGCGAGCCGGAGCTGACAAAGTGGCCATCAACAGCGCCGCCGTACGCACGCCCGACTTGATCGATCAGGGCGCATGGGGCTTTGGCAGCCAGTGCATTGTCGTCGCCATTGACCCCAAATGGACGGGCGAACACTGGGAGGTCTATATCAACGGCGGACGCATACCCACCGGCCTCGAAGCCGTCGCGTGGGCGCGCGAGGTCGAAGCGCGCGGCGCGGGCGAAATCCTGCTCACGAGTATGGATCGGGACGGCACGCAGGACGGATACAACATTGCGCTGACTGAGGCGGTCAGCAGCGCGGTCTCGATCCCCGTGATCGCATCAGGTGGCGCGGGAGCGCCTGAACATTTCTACGAAGCGCTAACTATAGGGCGGGCTGATGCGGCGCTGGCCGCCAGCCTGTTTCACTTCGACCAATTGCGTGTCGGCGTGCTCAAGGACTATCTTGCCGGTCGCGGCGTACCGGTGCGCCCCACCGAGACGAGCGCGGTATGAATCTCGACGCGCTACGCTGGAGCAGCGACGGCCTGATCCCCGCCGTCGTGCAGGATGCGGCGACGCTGCAGGTGCTGATGGTCGCGCACGTTTCACGCGAATCGCTGGCGCAAACGCTGGAATGCGGCGAAACCGTATTCTGGAGCCGGAGCCGGGGTGAGTTGTGGCACAAGGGCGCGACATCGGGCAATACGCAGCAAGTCATCGAACTGCGCGTCGACTGTGATGGCGACACCTTGTTGATGCTAGTCACGCCGGCTGGCCCGGCCTGCCATACCGGCGAAATCTCGTGCTTTTTCCGCCGTCTGGAGGACTACGATGGCTGATTTTCTGGTCGAACTCGAAGCGATTATTGCCGAGCGCCAGCGTTCCCCAAAAGCCGGCAGCTACACCAGCAGCCTGTTTGCCGATGGCCCGGCCAAGATCACTCAGAAAGTGGGCGAGGAAGCAGTTGAGGTTGTGGTCGCGGCGCTGGCGCAATCGCGTGAGCGGCAGATTGAGGAAACGGCCGACTTGCTGTTTCATCTGCTCGTACTCATGCGCACTGAAGGCATCACGCTCGACGACGTGTGCGCCGAGCTGGAACGGCGCCACCGCTAAGGGAAGTGGTGAGCTCACGAGCGCGCCCTGCAACCGCCATTCGGTCGCTGCGCAACGCAGCCCGAATAGGTCAAATCAGGCTCACGGACGTCGGCTAGATCTACGGCGAAACCGGTTCGAGGAAGTATTCCCCATCCTGCGATTCGGCGGTCCAGCCGTCGCCCTCGTCCCACGCGATGCGCCACCACATCAAGCCGTTACCTTGCCCACACAACGGGCCATCCATCACCGTATATTCGGCGCCGGGATTCAGCGTGGCGATAATCTCCGCGCCCATGCTCGGCGCAATGCGCACACGCTGGGGCACGCCTTCATCAATGACCCGGCCCGTTTCACCGATAACCAGCCGGGGCGGCAGCGAGTTGAGACAGGCATCGGTGGGGATGGCGGTCGGCGTCAAGGCGATCACGGTCGCCGTTTGGCCCGCCACCTGCGTTTGCGTAGCGCGCTGGGCAACAATCGTTTGCAGCCGGTTCGGCGTGGGTGTATCAGTAAATGCGTTCGCAGTCACCGTGAGCGCTCGTGCTGTGGAGGTCTGAGCCGCCTTCTCCGTCGCAGCGGGTGCATTCGCCAGAATCGTTGCCGCCTGCTCAGTCTGGGCAATTTGCGTAAACACGATGTCAAAGGCTGCCTGCTCGGTCGCGGTGAGTTCCTCGGGGCTGAACACCGGTCGCAATGTCCGTGACGGCGTGATCGACGGTTCCAGGGTTTGCGATGGAGATGGCGTGACTGTGTCGGACTGACTGGGCGTTACGACGGGGCTGCCCGCAGAACCTCGCGGCGCGAATAGCAGGACGAGCAGCGCGATCGCCGCCACGCCGCCGAGGCCCCACAGCCAGATTGATCGCCGTCGCCACACCGGCTTTGGAAAGCTCACGGGCGAAGGGAATGGCGCTGGTGTGCCGTGCGTTAATCCCTTGCGCATCAATTCATCTACCAGCTGCGCAAATCCCGTCTCAGCGGGCTGATGCAAAAAGTCAATGTACTGGATGCGGCTGAGTTGAAAATGGACCTTCGCTTCGCGGACCAATGCCGGAATGACCGGCTTACGTTGATCGAGAAAATACTGCCACTCGTCCTCGACATTGGTAGACGCCATGGAGTCTGGGCTGATGAGCACGACCATCGCATCGGCGCTGTCCAGCCCCTGCTGAATGGCCCTGCTCCACTTCATCCCCGCTGGAATGTCCTCCACATCGATCCATACCTCGAACCCCTGGTCCGAGAGCGCTGTGGCCAGCCGGCGCGCGAGCAGTTCATCCTTGCGGCTGTAACTAATAAACACGCTTGACATCGTCTATTTCCCTGCCGGGATCGCCGCGCCGCAGCACAACAAGCCCTCAATTCGGTTCATCCGGGTATGAACCCGATCTTGACAGCACCCGCTCAAAACATCAGGCTAGTGCTTGTACCCGTCCATTATCGCGTAACTGGCCGGTTCAGCGCCACACATGCCCGCCAGCCGCAGCCAAGGGATTGTCATGCCGCCTCCAGAAACCGCCTTTGTGGCCGAAACGTCGTTCCATGTGCGCTATGCTGAAACCGATGCGATGGGCATCGTGCATCACGCCAGCCACATCGTCTATTTCGAGGAAGGCCGCAGCGCGTATGCCCGCGCACGCGGAGCCAGCTATGCTGACTTTGAACGTACCGGCCACTATCTGGTCGTCGCCGAGGTCGCAGCCCGCTTCATCAAGGCCGCGCGCTACGATCAGCGACTCGTCATCCGCACATGGGTCGGCGAACTCAAGAGCCGCGGCGTGCGCTTCGAGTACGAAATTCTGGCCGAAGACACCGGCGAACTGCTCGTGACCGGCACGACCAAGCACATTTGCATCACGCAGGAAGGCCGCCCCGCCATGCTTCCAGACGCCTGGCGTGCATGGAAAGGATAATCCCGCACAGTCGCCCGAAATATGCGGTGTAGGTGTGCTTGTGCTAAACTCTTATCAGCATTGGAATTGGCACAGGCAAACACTCATGGTCCGATTTGATTCTCAGCTTGGCAGCGCGCTGCGCGCGCTCAATTCGCCCGCCTCTCACGGCACGTTGGTTCTGCTAGAACCCTCCAGCCGCTACCGTTCACTGCTGGTCGCCTCACTACTGGAGGAGAACGAGCGCCGCGTGCTCTACTATGCACTCGGCCCCGACGATGGCGACCTGTCGATATTTATGACCAGCCTCGGCCGCTCACTGGCCGATCAGCACCCGGTGGGTGGACGGGCCTTGTTAGCGCTGGTTTCAGCCGACAATCCGAGCGCCGATGTATGGGCGAAGGCGTTGCTGAGTGACCTCGCGGAAATAAGCAGCGACCCGATTCTGATTCTGGATGAATATGACCGCAGCGATGGCTCGGATGAAGTGCAGGCGTTTATGACCGGGCTGGCCGGTCAGCTTCCGCAGGATGTGACTATTCTCCTCAACGGCCGAACCGTTCCTCGTCTGCCGTGGGTAGCGCTCGTCGCCCGGCGGCGCGCGCTCACGCTATCGACCGACAATGCGGAGGCCCGTCTGCCGGCCAAATCCAACACGGCTCCCCCGGAAACTGCGATTGATGTGTACGCGCTTGGCCCGGGTTTCGTGCTCATGGAAAACACAACCATCGACAATTGGGAGGGCCACCTGCCCCGGCTGCTGTTGTTCTTCGCGCTGGAACGGCCCGCGATTACGCGCTCGGAGATATGCGCGGCTTTCTGGCCGGAACTCGACGTCGATCAGGCCGTGAACGTCTTCCACGTCACCAAGCGCCGCCTGCACAAGGCTCTTGGGCTGGACGCGCTAGTGCATGAAGACGGCTTCTATCTGCTCAATCCAACACTCGAGATTCGCTCAGACCTGCTCGAATTCGTCGATCACCTCATCAGCGCCCGGCGCGCGTCGCCTGATGAACGATCTCATCACTTGCAGCAGGCCGTCGATCTGTACCGCGGACCATATCTGCAGGGCCACGATGATCAGTGGATTCTGGCGCGGCGCGCCGATTATCTGGACGGCTACGTTGAAGCACTGAGCGGGTTGGCAGATGCGCACGTGCAGGCGAACCGAAGCGAGCAGGCGCTGGCGCTGCTGATGCGGGCGCTCACCGCCGACCCAATGCGCGCGCCGGTTCAAGCCCGAACGCTTGGCCTGTACATCGAAATGGGCCGCCGCTATGAGGCCGCCGCGCACTACCAGGCGCTGAAGGATCGCCTCAAGAAAGAGCGCCGGCCAATGTGGCCTGAGGTCGAGGCGCTTTACCGCCAGATCGCGGAATAAAACACGCGCCGGGAGCAGTTTTGCTTCCGGCGCGCTTCATGCCCCCGGCAGGATTCGAACCTGCAACCTCAGACTTAGAAGGTCTTTATTCTATCCGTTGAACTACGGGGGCGTATCGTGTGATGGTGCATTTTAGTGGCTGCACCCGCGATGTGTCAAGCGAGCCACACCGACCATATGTTCTATCCTAAGCCTTGTGAATTTCCCTTGCATCCCGTATAATTAAGCTACCTTGCGAACGGCGACTCCGGCTGTACCGGACGCTGCGCCGTGAGCAATATCCCAGCACCGAGGTTCTCTAAATGGTGGATAAAGAATTGCGCGCTGTCGGCCAACAGACCGAAGAGCATATCAAGTACCTTGATCCAATGGATCACGTCCGCAAACGTCCAGGCATGTACGTGGGCGGAACGGACGGAAAAGCGCTGCATCACTTGATTTATGAGGTCGTCGATAACTCCATCGACGAGGTGCTGGCGGGCCGCTGCGACCGCGTGACCGTGATCCTGCACGAAGGCGACTACGTCTCAGTGGAAGACAATGGTGGCGGCATTCCAGTTGGCATAAACCGCGAGACCGGCCTGTCCACCCTGCAACTGGTCATGACCAAGATCGGCGCGGGCGGCAAGTTTGACAGCGGCGCTTATAAGGTTAGCGGCGGCTTGCACGGCGTGGGCGTATCGGCAGTCAACGCGCTATCAACTGAACTGATTGCGCAGGTTCGCCGCGATGGCCAGCTATGGGAGCAGGTCTATCATGCCGGTTCGCCAGTGGCGGATGTCGCGCCTGTGCGCCCGCTCCTGCCTGGCGAGGAGCCTGGCACCGTGATCACCTTCAAGCCGGATTTCACGGTGATGGAACCGAACCAGTTCAGCTACGAAACGCTCGAACAGCGCTTCCGCGAGATGGCGTTCGTTACCCGAAAAGTGACCATTACCCTGCGCGATGAGCGCGTGCATCCCGTGGCGGCGGAGACGACGTTCTATTTTGAAGGCGGACTGCGCTCATTCGTGCGCTACCTGAATCGCAACCGCACCGGAGTCCACCCGGTCTTCCATGTCGAACGCGACGTAGAGATGACGCCAGAAGGCAAAGAGCCGTATGTCATCGGCATCGAGATTGCCTTCCAGTACACCGATTCGACCAACGTGACCGAACTGGCATTCGCCAATACCATCAACACGCCGGATGGCGGCACGCATCTCACGGGCTTGCGCGCGGCGATCACCACCGTCATCAATCGCTGGTCGCGCAAGGCAGGTCTGCTCAAGGACAAGGACGCCAATTTCTCGGGCACAGATACGCTGGAAGGCCTGACGACGATTGTCAGCATCAAGCATCCTCACCCGTCGTTCGAAAGCCAGACCAAGGTCAAGCTCATCAACCCCGAGGTTCAGGGCGCGGTGTCGCAGGTCGTCACCGAGGCCTTCAACGAATTCCTCGACATGTATCCGCGTGAAGGCCGCCGCATCGTTGAGAAGTGTATGCTCAGCATGCGCGCCCGCGAAGCAGCCCGGAAAGCCCGCGATCTCGTGCGCAGCGGCCCCAGCCTGCTCGAAAGCAGCACGCTGCCCGGCAAGCTGGCCGACTGCTCGAAGCATGGTGAAGACGCGGAAGTGTTCATCGTCGAGGGCGACTCGGCAGGCGGCTCGGCCAAGCAAGGCCGCGACCGCCACTTCCAGGCCATTCTGCCGCTGCGTGGAAAGATTCTAAACACAGAGCGCGCGCGCCTCGACAAGATGCTCGACAACAACGAAATCAAGGCGCTCATCAGCGCGCTGGGCACGGGCATCAGCGACGAATTCACGCTGGACTCACTGCGCTATCACCGCGTCATCATTATGACGGACGCCGACGTGGACGGCAGCCATATCCGCACGTTGCTGCTCACGTTCTTCTTCCGCCAGATGCTGCCGTTGATTCAGAACGGCCACCTGTACATCGCGCAGCCGCCGATCTTCCGACTGCAAAATGGAAAGGATCATGAGTACATCTACCCCGAAGCGGGCATGGGCGAAAATGAGCTGCTCAATCGGTCAATGGTCAACTACCCCGACCCTACCAAGGTCAAGGTCAGCCGCTATAAGGGCCTTGGTGAGATGAATCCCGACCAGCTTTGGGATACGACCATGGATCCGCAGCAGCGCACGATGCTTCAGGTAACGATTGAAGACGCCGCCGAAGCCGACCATGTATTTGACATGCTGATGGGTGCCGCGGTGCCGCCGCGCCGCCGCTTCATTCAAACGCACGCCAAGAGCGTTCGCAACCTCGATATCTAGCGCGTCTTGCCATCCAAACAATCGCGCCCGAAACAAGAGTTTCGGGCGCGATTGCTATTCCCCCCACAGGTTAACGGATTTGCGCCGGTCTCCCCTACCCCTCCAGCTCAAAACCATTTGCTCGCGTAACCTGTGCATACCACTTGGCCGAGTCCTTCAGAATTCGCTGCTGAGTGGCGTAGTCCACATACACCAGCCCGAAGCGGCGCGTGTAGCCCCAGCCCCACTCGAAGTTATCCATTAGTGACCACGCAAAATAGCCCTTAAGTGGTGCGCCATCCGCAATCGCCCGCGAACAGGCGGCCAGATGCGAGCGGTAGTACGAAGTGCGAAACGGGTCGTGAACAGCGCCATCAGTCACTTCATCGGCGAACGCAGCGCCGTTTTCGGTGATGTACAGCGGCAGACCGTATTCTCTTGTCAACTGCATGAGTAGCTCGTACAGGCCCTGCGGGTAGATTTCCCAGTCCATCTCGGTGAATTCACCGTCTTCGTTGCGAAGCTGGCGCGTGCCGAGGCCATTGGCCTCCGGATCATCCCCGACAATCGAGCGCGTGTAGTAATTGACGCCGAGAAAGTCGATGGGCGCAGCGATAGTTTCCATGTCGCCAGGCTCAATCGGAACCAGCTTTCCGCCGACTGCGTCAAATACATCCTGCGGATATTCCCCCTTCAACAGCGGATCGAGGAACCAGCCGTTGAGAAAACTCAGGTTTCGTGCTGCTGCAGCCGCATCGGCCGGGCTGTTCGTGGCCGGAGTCGACCACGTCATCGCGTTGACCAAGCCCACCTTGGTGTCGGCGCTGCCGTTCGCACGCAGAACACCAACGGCCTTGCCGTGCGCCAACAACAGGAAGTGCGCCGCCCGTAAATAGGACTCCCAGTCCTTGAGGCCAGGTGCATGTTCACCGATAGCGTAGCCGATAAACGAGCTGACCCATGGCTCGTTGAGGGTCGCCCAGTGCTTGATACGGTCGCCCAGCGCGCGCGAAACGACATCTGCATACTCCGCGAACGCATCAGCGATGAAGCGCTGCGTCCAACCGCCGCGATCAGACAGCGCCTGGGGCAAATCCCAGTGATAGAGGGTAGCGAAAGGCGTGATGTTGCGCTTCTCAAGCGAGTCCAGCAGCCGCTTGTAAAAGTCGAGGCCTTTCTCATTTACCTCGCCCGTGCCATTCGGCAGAATGCGCGGCCACGCTATCGAGAAGCGGTAGGCATCCACGCCCATTTCCGCCATGAGCGCCACATCCGAGTCGAAGCGATGGTAGTGGTCATCCGCCACCAGCCCGGTGCTGCCATCGGCAATCGCGCCCGGCTTGTTGCAGAACGTGTCCCAGATCGACGGCATACGGCCGTCTTCAAAGGCCGCGCCCTCGATCTGATACGAAGACGTGGCCGTGCCCCAGACGAACCCTTCAGGGAAACGATAGTTGGTCATTGTGGATTCTTCCTCATTCATCCAAATGTGGCGCCCATCCCCATCGGCGAGCGCCACGATTACTCGACTATGCGAATTGCCCTACTCGAACAAGTAGCACCGCGTCGCGCGGCCGCCACCCAAGTCGGTTACCGGAGGCATCGCCTCCCTGCACTTGGGCATCACATGCTTGCAGCGCGGCGCAAACGGGCAGCCCTGCGCCACGGCACCCAGGCTTGGCACTTCACCGGAATCTTCGATTGTCTGCGTCCGCAGGCCTCTGGACGGGTCGGGCACGGCCGACAGCAGAAGTTGTGTATACGGGTGCTTCGGGTCGCGGATCAGTTCTTCGCTCGGCCCGGACTCGACTACTCGCCCCGCGTACATCACCATCGTCTCATCGGCGAAGTAGCGTGCACTGGCGAGGTCGTGGGTCACATACAGAAAGGCGATGTTGCTCTCATCGCGCAACTGCGCCATCAGATTGAGCACGCCCATGCGGATCGATACATCGAGCATCGACACCGGCTCGTCGGCCAGAATCACCTTCGGCTCGACCGCCAGCGCGCGCGCAATTGCTACGCGCTGACGCTGACCACCGCTCAATTGATGCGGATACTTGCCCGCAAACTCCTCGGCCGGCGTAAGCGACACGCGCTTAAGCAGCGCCTGCACATGTTCATGGATCGCACCGCGCTTGGCCTTCTTGTGCAGAATGAGTGGCCGCTTCAGCACGTACTCCACTTTGTGGACGGGGTTGAGCGAACCAAACGGGTCCTGAAAGATCATCTGCACATGACTACGATAGTCCAGCATGGCCCGGCGGCTGTGCACGGTGGCGATGTTGTTCCCCTCGTAGAGAATGTCACCGGCAGTCGGGTCGTGCAGCCGCGCGATCAGGCGCGCGGTCGTGCTCTTGCCGCTCCCGCTTTCGCCCACCAGCGCAATCACTTTGCCTGGGTAAAGCTTGAACGACACATCTTCCAACGCCTTTACCACTTTGGTGCGCATGGCGTTGCCTGACTTGAAGTGTTTCGTCAGGCCACGAACTTCAAGAATGGGCGTCGTGTCAGCCACGATCGGCCTCCTCATTGCTGTTCAGAAGGTGGCAGGCCGCCATATGATTTGAGCCGTAGTCGTTGAAGACGGGCACCTGGGTCTGGCACAGGCCTTCGATTGCCAGTTCGCAGCGCGGGTGAAAGCGGCAGCCTTGTGGCGGCGTGATCAGGTCGGGTGGCGAGCCGGGAATACCGCGCAGCGTCGTGCGCGGGCCGCTGATGCTCGGGAACGAGTCCATCAGGCGCTGCGTGTACGGATGCTTGGGATTGCGAAATATCTCCTGCGACGGTGCAAGCTCGATCAACTGGCCAGCGTACATAATGCCTACGCGGTCGGAGAACTCTACCATCAGCGACAGGTCGTGCGAGATGAACAGAATCGAGAAGTTGAACTTCTGCTGCAACCGGTGGATTTCGTCCATGATCTGCTTTTGAACGACCACATCAAGCGCGGTCGTTGGCTCATCAAGCACGATCAGTTCTGGATTCAGCGCCATCGCAATCGCGATCACCACACGCTGGCGCATGCCGCCGCTCAACTGATGCGGATAGCTGCCCGCGCGCGCAGGGTCGATACCCACCACTTCGAGCAGTTCGGCCGCGCGGTCGCGCGCCTGCTGCTTGGTCATATCCGTATGCGCGAGGATGGCGTCACTGATCTGGTTGCTAACGGTCAGCACCGGGTTGAGCGCGTTCATGGCGCTCTGAAACACGATGGACATGTGCTTCCAGCGGAAGTCGCGCAGTTGGTCTTCCGTCAGCGTGGTAATGTCCAGCCCATGAAACAGGATGCTGCCTTGCGAAATCTCGCCTGGATACTTCAGCAGCCGCAGTACGGCGTTGGCAATGGTGGTCTTGCCGCAACCGCTCTCGCCCGCCAGGCCAATCACCTCGCCCTGCATGATATCGAATGACACATCCTGAACCGCGCGGACTTCGCCGTTGGATGTGTGGTAGACCACCGATAAATCGCGGACAGACAGCAGCGGCTCGTTCGGGCCAAGCGGTTTCAGCGTCAGTTCCTGCACCTGCTGGGTCATGATTGCGCCGCCTTCGCCTGTTCGTTCTTCTTCTTCGGCACCTTGTCGGTGCGCAGGCGCGGATTGGAGATCTCGTCGATGCCGTAGTTGATGAGAACGAGCGCAAATCCCACCAGTGCGATGCACACCCCGGGCGGGATGAACGTCCACCAGGCATTGGTCATCAGAGCAGCATTGTTCTGCGCCCAGTACAAAATCGTGCCCCAGGTGGTGATGTTCGGGTTACCGAGGCCAATGAACTCCAGCGTCGCCTCGGTGAGCACAGCGTACAGCACTGCGCCAATCCAGGCCGAAGCGACCAGCGAGGTCATATTCGGCAGGATCTCATAGATGACGATGCGCCATGTAGGCTCACCCACCACCCGCGCCGCCTCGACGAAATCGCTGTGCCTGATCGTGAGCGTTTGCGACCGCAGCACGCGCGCGCCATAGGCCCAACTGATGGCAGCCAGCACCAGCACGATTGTCGTTGGCCCGGGCCGTTCGATGAACCCGGATATCACGATGATCAGCGGCAGCGCTGGAATGACCAGCACCACGTTGGTGAGTAACGACAGTAACTCGTCGGGCCAGCTCCCCAGGTAACCGGCCGAGATGCCGATGATGACGGCGATGGCAATGACAATTGTGCCCGTCACAAATCCCACCGCCAGCGTGATGCGCGTGCCCCACACCAATTGCGTGAACACATCTTGTCCCTGGCGCGTCGTGCCCAGCGGGTGTTCCAGGCTCGGCGCTTCATGCGGCCGGCCAATCATGCGGTTTGGGTCCTTCGTGGGCGCGATGACAGGCGCGAAAATCCCGACCAAAATGAAGAACACCAGAATTCCGACGCCAATAGCCGCCTTGCGGTTCATCAGCAGCAGGCCGAGGAAGCCGAGCCGCTTCCGCGACAAACGGGGCACTCTGCGCTGCGCGGCTTGTTCGGGGGCCGAAGTGGCTGTCGTGGCCTGATCCATAATTCCTCCCCCTAGCTCCGCACGCGCGGATCAAGCAGTACGTAAGCGGCATCCGCCAGGAAGTTCGCTGCCAGCACTGCCACTGTGATGAGCAGGAAGCAGCCCTGCATCAAGGGATAGTCGCGCGCGTTGATGGCAGTCAGCAGCGTGTAGCCCACACCCGGATACGAGAACACCACCTCGGTTACAATCGCGCCGCCCACGATGAAGCCCAGCGACATGGCAAAGCCGGTGATGCTGGGCAGCATGGCATTACGCGCCGCGTACACATACTTCACGCGCCGGTCGCTCAGGCCCTTGGCCTGCGCCATTGCCACGTGATCTTCAGACAGAACGTTAATCATATTATTCCGCATGCCCAGCAGCCAACCGCCCACGGCCGTCAGAACAATCGTCAGCGCCGGCAGGAACATGTGATAAGCCACGCTCAGGACATACTGTGGATTGGACCAATCCTGATTGATGTCGAGCGAAGCGGCATGGCCGAGCGGGAACCAGCCCAGATTCAGGGCGAACACATAGAGCATGATCATCGCCAGCCAGAAATACGGAAAGGCTCCGAACAGGCCAGTGATGGGAACCACCACATTATCGACAAAATGCCCGCGTCTCCAGGCCGCCCGGATTCCCAGGAATATGCCGAGGCTGAAGGCAATAATCGTGGATACACCGAGCAGGCGCAGCGTCCAGGCCACTCCCACGCTCAAAACTTGCGTGACCGGCGCTGGAAACCAGGCGATGGACGTGCCAAGGTCGCCCTGAAGCAGCGCGCCCAGATAGGCAAAATACTGCGCGGTGATTGGCCCATCCACAAAACCAAAGGTCTTGTAGAGCGATTGCACAGCGGCCGGGTCAAGCCGTCCCTGAAAGCGGGCGAACATCATTTGCACCGGGTCGCCCGTCATCATGCGCGGGATCATAAAATTGATGGTAATCGCTACAAACAGGGCAATCAGATAGAACACCGCCCTGCGGGCAAGAAATCGCATCCCCTACTCCCCTTCCGGCACCCGAACAGCGTACCAACACCATTCAGTGTGAAGTCACGCAATCCGTAATGCAACAAGTCATAACAAGGGCTGGAGCGCATGCGCTCCAGCCCCGCTTTAACCTACTGGAAACCTATTGACCCACAGGGGCCAGGTTGAGAGCGATCAGCAAGCGCGAGTTGTGCGCCACACCGCGCCACGGGCTGCCCTGAGTGTAGTAGTCTTCTTCGGTCGGGAAACCAGTGAAGCGAGTGTCGTTGTACTCATACCACGTCGGGCCGGGGAACAGCGGGATGGCGACGACGTTGTCGACAAACGCGTTCTGAACCTCACCGATGATGGCGAGCTGCTCAGCCGAGTCGGCTGTTGCTGTGAACGAGTCCAGCAGCGTGTCTGTTTCAGGGCTGCTCCAACCTGCCCACGAGATGCCGTTACGCAGACCATCGGCGCCAATCATGCCGCTGTGCATCTGATTGCGGAAGAAATCCCACGGCGTACGGCCGGCATCGCTCCAACCAATCGACACATCGTACTCGCCGGTCTGCAGGTTATTCAACCACTCTCCAAATTCGGGCGTGGTCACCTGTGCGTTCAGGCCCACGTCCTGGAAGTTCTGGCTGATGATCTGAACGCTGGTGACCCAGTCGGTCCAACCGTTGACGACCTGCACGTCGAAAGCAAGTTCTTCACCAGCAGCCGTTTCACGGAAGCCGTCACCGTTGGTGTCCACGTAGCCGGCCTCATCGAGGATGGCCATCGCGGTCTCAGGTGAATACGTGCCGAGGCCCATTTCGGTGGCCTTGTCCATCGCACCCTGGTCAATCCACGACTCATAACGCGGGCCGAGAGCAACCGGGTTCGATGGGATGGTGTAGCCGTACATGCCGATGTTGGTCACCGCTTCGTAGTCAATGGCGGCGCTCATCGCGCGGCGCAGTTGCACGTCGTCGAACGGGGTCTTGGTGGTGTTGGCGTACAGTTGAACGGTCGCACCGCCCGGCCAGAAGAAATAGCCGTGGTGCTCCGGGTCAGCGGCAACAAACGTCGCGTCGATATCCGGGATGAAATGGCCGGCCCAGTCGGTCGTGCCGCTCAGCAGCGCCAGATTCGACTGCTCGTTGCCGGGATAGGCCGGGTAGCGAAGGCATGGGACCTCTGGCTTGCCTTCCTGCCAGTAAGTCGGGTTCGCGCCCAGTTCATACACCTGGTCTTCAAAGCGCTGGATAATGCTGAACGGGCCGGTCGCAACCGGTGTCTCATTTATGTAGGTGATCGGGTCTTCAATCTGCGACCAGACGTGCTCTGGCACCGGGTTCATCTGCCCAATGACCGTGTCGGCCTGGGTGTAGACCTTGCTCAGATTGAACACGACCTGCGTCGGGCTGGTGGCTTCCGCGCTGTCGACGAAGCTGAGCATGCTAGTGCGATCCAGCTCGGGATACTGCTTGAGCAGGTTGAAGGTGTAGACGACGTCGTCGGCAGTGAACTGCTCGCCGTCATTCCACAGCACGTCATCACGCAGGTTCATCGTCAGCGACATCAGATCGTCACTGTACGCGTAATCGGTCGCCAGCCATGGAGTGGGCTCACCGCCCAGCACCGGATTCCACAGAATAAGCGGCTCGTAAATCATGTCGAGCGTTTCGTTGATGGGATCGGGGGCGAATGGGTTGAAATTGCGAACCCATGCCGAGGCGGCGCGGTGCGAAACCACGACGCACTGGGTGGCGTCCTGCGCGCTGACAAGGGACAGGCCCATGCTCAGCACAAAGACTACGAGAAGGACACGGAGAACCAGCTTAGACATCAGATTTCCTCCAATTGAACAAACACGAACAACTTCGAGCGGACAAACATCCTACAACTGACTATTGGCCGGCTATGATCCTCCCATCGTCTGTCTGCCTGATCCACACGACTCGCGGACGATCAGGTGCGTCGGCAGGATGACCTGATGAGGCTCCTGCGACCCACCCTCCACAAGCTCAATCAACATGCGCGCAGCCGTCTCGCCAATTTCAGCGATGGGCTGGCGCACGGTCGTAAGCGGCGGCTTGGTCGTCGCCGCGAACGGCATGTCATCAAACCCAACCAGTGCTATCTGGCCGGGCACGCGCAGGCCGGCTTCATCCACTGCGCGCAGCGCGCCCAACGTCATTGAGTCATTGGACACAAACACCGCCTGCAAATCATGGCGCAGCAGGCGCCGCATGGCGCGGTAGCCTGAAGGCTCGTCAAAATTACCTTCCGCAATCCACTCGGGCAGCGGCGATACGCCAGCTTCGGCCAACCCGTCGAGACAACCGATCAGCCGGTCGCGCGCCTCGCCCTTGTCCAGCGGGCCAGCAATCAGGCCAATACGACGGTAGCCCAGCGAAGCCAGGTGTTTACCAGCATCATAGGCGCCGCGCCGGTTGTTCACGTCAACGAAGTTAGAGCCTTCGAACTGGGGCGGGCCAATTTGCACGAACGGATACCCGGCCCGCCCAAGCGTGTGCAGAATCGGGTCGCGGTCATCGGCCGACATGATCAGAATTCCGTCAAAAAAAGCGTTTTCCAGAATCCGCTCTGCAAACCGATCTTCGTGCTCTTCATGGCCGCCAATCCACAACATGATGGCGTAGTCACTCAGGGCTGCAGTGCGTGAAACACTTTGCAAAATGAGCAGAAAGAATGGATCATTAAAGGCCTCGCCAAAGGGCTGGGGGATGACAACGCTCAAAACCCGCGTGTGCTGCGTCACCAACGCCCGCGCCGCCGAGTTGGGGCGGAAGTTCTGCTCGCTGATTACGCGCAGCACCCGCGTGCGGGTGATCTCGCTCACGTTCGGGTGGCCATTCACAACACGACTGACTGTAGATTTTGAAACGCCAGCCAGTCGCGCAATATCCTGAAGATTAAGAACATTCATCATGCATTCATCTTTGGGAGCGTTCCCACTTGATGGAAGTATAGACGGCTGTTTAAGGGCTTGTCAACAGACTTGATATGGGCAATTCGTACAAATCGCTCACCACGCTCAGAATGGCGCTTGCAGTCTCAGGGGTGCTGCTCTCGTTATTCACCGTGCTCGTTGCCGGCGTGCGCGCCCTAGCAACACTGCGGCCCAGCACACAGGTAGCGTATGAATACTTCACGTCTACCCGCCGCGATGTTTACGTATCGGATGTTGAGGCAGGCCTGCACGTCAATCTGACGAATTCAACGCTCGACGACTACGGTCCACAGTGGAGCGCCAGCGGAGACTGGTTGCTCTACCGCACGTTTGTCCGGCAGGGACGCGAGAGTTTGACTTCGCTGAATATGGACACACTCAAAGGATCGCTGCTGAACACAGGCAGCGATCTCGAATATGAGCCAGCCAGTGTGACCCGGGCCAATCAGGGCACGGCGTACGTGTTTAATATTGGCTACGGGCAGATGTGGCTAGGCGGCGTTGAAACCGTGCCCAAACCGATTGGCTACGGTTTCAACCCGCGTTTGTCGCCTGATGAACAGTGGGTGCTGTACTACGCCGATACGCCAGATGACTTGAACGCCGAAGCCTACGCCTACAACGTGTACACGCATCAGCGCCTCAATCTCACGCAGCATCCCAGCCACGACTGGAGTCCCGCGTGGTCGCCCAATGGCTCGCAGATCGCGTTTGCCTCGGCACGCGACGGCAATGCCGAAATCTATTTAGTGGATGTGGCCTGTGCGCAGCGAAACTCCTGCGCCAGCGAGGCACGCCGCCTGACGTTCACGCCCGAAAGCGAACTTGGACCGGCGTGGTCGCCGGATGGGAACGATCTCATTTATGCGCGCGATCAGGGTGCGGCATATCAGTTGTTCATCCTCAGCCTGGCCGATGGCACCGTCCGCCAGATCACCAGCGGCACGGCCAACCACCGCGCGCCGGCGTGGCGGCCCTAGTTCACATCGTTGATGGGGTGCAGCCAGTCTGAGAACAGGCCAACCGCTACGATCGCGCCGCTCGTCACCGGCGAAGCGGTAAACTCACGCAGGGGCGAGCGCATGGTCAGGGTCACATCCTCAAATTCCAGCGTCAGCCGGTAGACGTCGCCCAGAAACACACAATCGAGCACGCGCGCCGGCGGCAGCCGATTTCCGCCTGCGCCAAGCGTAATACCTTCCGGGTGTACCAGAATCGTGTCACCACCTTCAGGTAGTGCCATGTCCGGAAACCAGCGCCGGAGCGTGGCGCGCGGCAGGCAGTTGCCCAGGCCCAAAAAACTGGCAACGAACTCAGTTGCGGGTGCGCGATAGACGTCTTCGGGGGCGCCAACCTGCTCCACCCGCCCCGCGCGCAGAACGGCCAACCGGTCAGCGATGGCAAGCGCCTCCTTCTGGTCGTGCGTCACGTACAGCGCGGTGATGCCCACCTGCCGGAAGATCGCGCGCAGTTCAAGCGTCAGCCGGTCACGCAACGCAGCATCGAGTGACCCCAACGGTTCATCGAGCATGAGCAGTTTCGGATTAGGCGCGAGGCTGCGCGCCAGCGCCACGCGCTGCTGTTCGCCGCCCGACAGCGATCCAACAGCTCGCGCCTCAAATCCGGCAAGCCCCACCAGCGCCAACAGATCGCGGGCACGCGCCTCGGCCTGCCGCCGATTAGCTCCCTGCATCTGCAGGCCAAACAGCACATTGTTCAGCACGGTAAGGTGCGAAAACAGCGCAAAGCTCTGGAACACCATGCCCACGCCGCGCTGGTGCGGCGGAATGCCCAACAGCGACCTGCCTTCCAGTACGATGTCACCGGATACAGGCGTTTCCAGTCCAGCGATTGAGCGCAGCAACGTGGTCTTACCACAGCCGCTCGGGCCGAGCACGCCCAGGACTTCGCCCGCCGCCACACTCAAACTCAAAGAGCGCAGCACCGGCTCGTCCTCGTAGTCCACGACCAGATCCCGAATGGACAGCATCATCAGAAGCCGCCCTGACCTTCTGTGCGCAGCCGTTCCATGCCCAAGAATGCCACGCCGCAAACCAGCAGCAGCAGCGTGCTCAGCGCCAGCGCCTGGCCGTAATTGGACGCACCCGGCTGGCCCAGCAACCGGTAGATCGCCAATGGTGTGGTCGTCCAGTCGGGCCGCGCGATGAACAGCGTTGCGCCAAATTCGCCCATGCTCACAGTGAAGGCGAACAATGCGCCCACTATCAGTGCCCCGCGCGCCATAGGCAGGTAAATGCGCCGCCAAATGGTGCGCGGCCGCGCACCCAGCAAAGCCGCCGCCTCGCCCGTTTCCGGCGGCAGCGCCCGCAGAGCCGGACTGAGGCTACGCACCACCAATGGGATCGCTACCAGCGTATGAGCAATTGGAAGGAGTATCCACGCGGTGCGTAGGTTGAGCGGCGGCTCGTCCAGCGCAATCACGAATCCAAGGCCGAGCAATACCGCGCTGGCCGACAGCGGCAGCAGTACAATCACATTGAGCGTCGCGCTCGTCCTGCCGCGCGCGCGCCAGAGCGCGGCTGCCGTAAGCCCTCCCAGCGGCAAAGCCAGCGCCGCCGCCGCCGCCGCGATCAGCAGCGAACGCCCAATCGACTCAATCGGTGGCGCGCTCAAAACCGCGCGGCGGCTCTCCTGAAATAGTTGACCGTACGAAGTCAACGTCAACGCTCCGTCCGGTCCAGTGATGGACTGGAGCGCCAGCAGCGCCAGCGGCGCAATCAGCAGCACCGATAGACCCAGCACGGTCAGCACAACCGCCAGCCGCTCACCTGCCCGGCGCGGACGGCGTAATTCGAGCGTCACACTGCCAGCCGCCGCCGCCGAGCGATCCATGCGCGCAAACACCAACATCAGCACGCTCATGAAGATCATTTGCAGAATGCTCAACACAGCCGCCGTGCGCAGGTCAAAATAGGTCACCACCTGCCGGTAGATTTCCACCTCGACGGTGGCAATACGCGCCCCGCCCAGCAGAAGCACCACGCCAAAACTGGTGAACGTGAAAATGAAGACCAGCAGCGCGCTCGATAACATCGAGGACCGTGCCAGCGGCAGGCGCACGCGCCACCACACCTGCGCTGGTCGCGCTCCCAGCAGCCGCGCCGCTTCTTCGGGGCGCTGATCACGTGTCATCCAGTGCGTCGCCATGATGCGCAGCACTACCGGCGTGTTATAAAACACATGCGCAAAGATGATGAGCGCGACGGTTTGCTCCAGTTGCAGGCGAGGCGCATCTGGCCCCAGCACGGTCGAAATAACCGTGTTGATGATGCCGCTCTGGCCCACCACTGCCAACAGCGCCGCCGCAACCACGACCGTCGGCAGCACAAATGGCAGCGTCGATAACGCCAGCACGGTGCTGCGGCCGCGGAAGCGGAATGTGCCCAGCACGTAGCTGGCCGGCAGGCCGACAGCCAGCGCCAGCAGCGTCGAAATCAGCGCCTGTGCGGTAGTAAACAGGAATAACTGAGCCGTGTACGGATCGCCTAGAATGTCGGCCAGCGACGCATCGGTAGCCGCACTCGACGGCGCAAGCCCGATACTCAGAATACTGATCAGCGGATAGAAGAAGAACAGCGCCAGGAAGACCAGTGGGACCGCAGCCAGCCACAGCGCTGTACGCGAACGTGTCAACGGAGCACGACCTCGGTCCAGCCGTCGATCACGCGCTCGCGCAGCTCCCCGATTTCGGCGGGCGTCATGTGTACTGGCGCCTCGATGGGCGGCGCGTACTCCACAAACACGTCCGGCAGTTCCGCATCCTCAATTACCGGATAGACGAACATGTTGAGCGGCATGTCCTCCTGAAACGCGCGGCCGAGCATAAAGTCGATGAAGTGCTGCGCGCCCTCCACGTTGCGCGCGCCGCTCAACACGCCCGCGTATTCCACCTGCCGGAAGCACATACCATCGGCTGTGATACTGCCGGTTGGCGCGGTTTCGGGCACTTCCTCGGCGAAGTAGACTTCCGCAGCCGGGCTGCTGGCATAGCTCACCACCAGCGGCCGCGTACCCGTGCTTCCCGCGCTGCCGCTGAATTGGCCGTAATAGGCGTCCGTCCAGCCTTCTGTGATCGCCACATCGCTGTCCACTAATTCGGCCCAGTAATCGAGGTAGGTATA
Source organism: uncultured Chloroflexia bacterium (assembly GCA_963841085.1). Classification (GTDB taxonomy): domain Bacteria; phylum Chloroflexota; class Anaerolineae; order Aggregatilineales; family Phototrophicaceae; genus Flexifilum. Next base: position 229,727 of record CAWJBF010000008.1, read on the forward strand.
GTCACCTTCTTCGCCAAACGCCACGACGGTCGACAATAGGAACGCCAGCCCTGGCGACGAGGTGGCGGGGTTCTGCACGACCAGCAGGCCGCGATACTCCGGCAGCGTCAAATCTTCAAGCGACCCTGGCAGCGGCAGCCCGCTGTCAGCGAACCAGGCCGCGTCGAAGTTCAGACAGACATCTGCCTTGTCGATGGGCGTCACGCGCGTATCCACATCTGCCAGCAACGCCGCATCAACCGTATCGCGCAGCGGCGACTCGTAAGCGTCAAACAGGCCATTGTCGAGCGCGCGCGTCAGGAAGGTATTGTCCGCGCCGAACAGCACGTCTCCGAGCGGGTTGTCGCGCGTCAGAATCGACTGGTTGATCATCAACCCGGCATCGCCCACGCGAAGGATCTCGACGCGCATCCCGCTCTCGGCCTCAAACTCTGCCAGCACGTCTTCGCTCACGGCGAACGAGTCATGAGCGACGATGGTCAAAACTGGTTCCTGCGCGCCGGCCGCTCCCACACTCATCAGCAGCAACAGCGCCGCCAGCATCAACATTCCAGCACGTTTCATGGCGCACCCTCCTCGTAAAACAAAACCACCCCGGCGATTGATTTCCCGGGGTGACTCAAACGTCCTCTTCCTACGCCGGCATGATCCGGATCAGGTCGAAGGGTCGGTGCGGCGCTACGCATCCTCTCAGCCCGCTTGACGCGGACACCCCTGGGAAACACGTATTCAGTTAGTGTGATTCAGTGTAGCGCGAAAACCCCGGCCGTCAACTGCGGGCTGCTGCCAGCCGTGCACCCAGATCAAACAGCGTCTCGCGATCTTCAATTCGCGCGCGCCACGCCGCCGGTATCGCGTCCATACCCAGCCGCGCCGCCGATATTCCACCTGCGATACTGGCGACCGAATCGCTGTCTCCGGTCAGGTTCGCGCCGCGCCTGATGCAATCCGAATAGTCTTCGGGGTAACGCACAATACAATACAGCGCAAGCGCAACCGCTTGATCGCCCACCCACCCCGCACCAATGTGGCGCATTGCCGCTTCTTCGTCTGCCCAGCCGCCCACATGCCCGACGTGCAGCAGCGTGTTGCTGAACTCATCACTCATGCCGAGTGTAGCTTCGCTCACCTGGAAGACCAGTTCACTATTGGGCACGCCGTCCAGCGCGAACTTGATCGCGAATGCCGCACCCACGGCCGAGGCCACCGCTGTCGGATGTCGATGCGTGATAACGGCGGACGCAGCCGCAACCTCTTTCAGCCGCACCGGATCATGCTGATACAAATAGCCCACGACTGCAACGCGCATGGCAGCGCCGCAACCTTTGGCGTCCTCGCCGCCGGACAGATTCCAGGGTACGCCAGAAGCGAAGCGGGCACTGCCGGCCATGCTTGCCACACCAGGCGCATGAGCATAGGATGGGTCGGACTGCCGTTCCTGCCAACGCGCAAAGCGCCTGCCGACAGCCTGCATGAGCCTGTCGAGGTCCGCATCCACACCCGCATCGAGGATGCCCTCGGCCAGCGCAATCGTCATTTGGGTGTCGTCGGTGAAGTCGGCGCGCTCGGGAAGCTCCTGAATTCCTGCAGGCCCGTAAACAGCCTTGATTTCCGGCAGCGATTTGAATTCCACCGGCCAACCCAAGGCGTCGCCTATGGCCAACCCCATCAAAATTGACGCAGCTCTATCAGAGCTCATAGAGTTCCCTCATCTCAATCACTCAGACGCACCTTATAATGATAAGCCAATTATAGGGATGGAGTAGGCTACATGCGCGTTACACGTGCTCGCATCACACGGGTCTTGGGTTCAGCAATTGTGGCGGCAATGCTACTGACAACTGGCTTCCTGATGGGCAATTTCCACTCGGTCACCTCCGCACAAAGCAGCACGGAAGCCAGTGACCCGAATGTGGTGGGTGTGCTCACGGAAGTGTACAACTTGCTTCAATCCGAGTATATCGATCCAGTCGACGCGGAAGCGGCGCTGAACGGCGCGCTGTCGGGCATGATGGGCAGCCTGAACGACCCGTTCTCAGGCTATATGACTCCGGCCAGCTTTGCGCGCTCGAATGAAGAACTGGAAGGCCACATTCAAGGCATCGGCGTGGTCATTCGCACCAACGAAGATTCCGGCGCGATTGAAGTCGTGAGCGTGCTCGAAGGCTCACCCGCGCAGGCCGCAGGCGTCCTCAACGGCGACATTTTCCATACCGTAAATGGTGAGCTGGCGGCCGACATGTCGCAGGACGACCTGGCCTCGAAGGTGCGCGGACCAGAGGGAACGGATATCGCCATCACCTTCGCGCGAGGCGATGATCTGATCGATATGGTGATCACGCGCTCACGCATCACTATTCCCAACGTCGAAAGCAGCATCGTGGGCGACAACATGGCCTACATCAAGCTCAACCAGTTCAGCACCGACGCCCGCGCCGCCATTGACCGCGCGATCGAGGAACTCGACGTCAATAACCGCGACGGCCTCATTTTCGACATGCGCGACAACCCGGGCGGCCTGCTGTCGAGCGCGATTGATGTCGCCAGCGCTTTCATTCCGTCTGGCACCATCGTCACCGAGTGGTTCAGCGAAAACCAGCAGCAGGTGTTCGAGGCCACCGGCGACTACGCTGGTATAACAGTGCCAATTGTGGTGCTGGTCAACGAAAGCAGCGCCAGTGCCTCGGAATTGGTCGCCGCCGCCATGTACGATACTCATGTGGCAACCCTGATTGGTGAGCGCACATTCGGCAAAGGTACGGTGCAAACCTGGCACGAGCTGTCGAACGGTGGCGGCGTACGCCTGACGATTGCGCGCTGGGTTACGCCTGGCGGCAGTTGGATTCATCATCGCGGTGTCGTGCCCAACATGCTGGTGATGTGGAATCCGCGCGACTACAACGACCCGCGTGACCCGCAGCTCGACGCGGCGGTGAATTTCCTGCTCAAACAGGCCACGCCCGAGGCCGAAATTGCCGGCGCGGCTGCCAGCACGAATTGACGATTGGGCGGCGTTGACGGCAGTCTGTACACGCCTTGCCTCCTGTGCTATACTGCCGCCGTTCTGAAGCGGCCTTGAGGAGCAGTTTGCATGGAAACAGCGCTTGAAATTGCCGTCATGCTCATCGCAATCGCGGTGGTGGTGGTCATTCTCCTCCAGGTGAAAGGCGGCGGCATCGGCGAGATGCTCAGCGGCGAAGGCAGTGGCATCAGCCGCACCCGGCGCGGCCTTGAAAAGACCCTTTTCAACGTCACCGTGGTACTTGGCTTCATGTTTCTGCTCGTGTCGATCCTTGCCGCGTCCTACTTTGTGGCCAACTAGCCACAGCATTTCTGACGCACCCCTACCCGGCAGGGCGCGAAAGCAAAGACTTTCGGTCCTGCGGGTTTCTTCCCCTGAGTACGGACAACCCTGATGCGTGGCAATCGCCTGCCCTTAATCGCGCTGGCGCTGGCAGCGCTGCTGTTTGCAGCGACGTTGTTTTACCGTGCCAGCCAGCCTGCCCCCATCGTACCAACGCCCACTGCGCAAGCCACCGCCAGCCCGGCCGCCCCGGAAACGCCTTTGGCAACAGCCGCAATCCCGACATTCACGCCCGAATCAATTATCGGCGTGAGTGAAAGCTCAGCGCCTGACACCTATCGAGAGGGGTTGGTAGGCACGGTGCAGCGCCTGAACCCGCTGCTAGCTTCGCTCAATCCGGTTGACGAGGATATCAGTTCGCTGATCTTCGAGGGGCTTACGTCGATTAACCAGTATGGCGAACCCATGCCGGCGCTGGCCGATCGCTGGATCATCTCATCCGATGGGCTGGAGTACGTCGTTTTCCTGCGCGATGACGTTTTGTGGCAGGATGGCGTGCCCTTTAGCGCCGCCGATGTGCTCTACACCACGTCGCTGCTGCGTTCGCCTGATTTCCCGGGCGACCCCGCCCTGCGTGAATTCTGGAGCACGGTTGAAGTAGAGCAGCTTGGCGAACGCGTGGTGCGCTTCCGGCTCACGCAGCCGCTCGGCAGCTTCCTCGAACAACTCACGATTGGTCTCCTGCCCGAACACGCGCTGCGCGGCACGACGGCGGATGGCTTGGCTACACACCCCTTCAGCCTGTCTCCAATCGGCACCGGCCCCTACCAGCTTGGCGAAATCAGGGCAGATAGCAGCGGCGTCCGCGAAATCGAGCTGCGCGCCGCGCCTGTCTATCAGGCCCGCCCAGAAGCCGAATCAACGGCCTACACGCTCGATCCGATCACTCTCGTGCTGTTTGATGACGCAGAGGGTGCCCAGAACGCACTGGCATCAGGTAGTGTCGATGCACTTGCCGCCACCACGCCTGCCGAACGCGAAGGTCTGTTTCTGTTGTCGAACAACGCCGGTCTTGATGTGTACAACCAGATTGAAAATCGGCTCGGCGCACTTGTCTTCAACTGGCAGAACCCTGATAAGCCATATTTCCGCGACCAGCGCACCCGCGTGGCGCTTCAGGCTGCGCTTGACCGCCCGGCGATCATCGAGCGAGTGATGGCCAATAGCGCGGTACCTGCCGACAGCCCGATCTTGCCCGGCTCGTGGGCGTATCTCGCCGATATGCCGTGGGCAGATTACGACCCCGCCCGTGCGCGCACGCTCATTCAGCAGGCCGCCGACCGCGTCGAGCGTGTGAATGCCGCCGGTCAGGATGCGCCAACATTGATTCCGGACAGCGGCCAGGTTGCCCCCGGCGCCGACCCCACCGCCACGCCTACCGAAGCGCCGCCACCGGAAGTCGTTTTCGAGTTCAGCATACTGGTGCCAGACGATCCGGTTCTGATCCAACTGGCACAGGAAATTGCCGCGCAGTGGTCGCAGGTTGGCGTCACCGCGATTGTGGCCTCCGCTTCACCTGACGAGTTCCGGCAGCGGTTGGACGACGGCGAATTTGACACGGCCATTGTCGAGATGGGCCTCGGCAGCAGCGCTGACCCAGACGTGTACGATTTCTGGCATCAGGGACAGTACCCCGACGGCGACAATATCTCGGGCGTCGATGACCGTGAGATTAGCGTCTTGCTTGAGCGCGCCCGCCGCGACCCGTACGGCGTCAACCGTTTGCAGGACTACGCGGCCTTCCAGCGCGAGTTTGCCGAGCGTGCTGTTGCCCTGCCCTTGTACTATCCGCTGTTCACATTCGTCACCGAACCACGTGTACAGGGTGTGCAGTTGGGGTTCATGGGCCAGCCCGCCGACCGCTTCCGCAACATCGGCGATTGGGCCCTGCAGAATTAGGTCTGGTTGCTACGTCGGGCCATGCTCGTCTGCCATGCGTACAATCCGGGGGACAAAACGCGCCAGAACTGCAACCAGCTCACGTTGCGCCTGCATGACCTGCTCAATTGGCTTGTAGGCCTGCGGTGCTTCGTCTAGTCCGCCACCCAGCAGCGTAATTCCCTGGTCGTGCAGAATACGGTCGCGTTCATGTTTGGTGATACGTCCCATTGCGTCGCGGCGGCTCATCGCGCGGCCGGCACCGTGCGCTGCCGAGTACAGTGACTCGGCCTTGCCCAAGCCACGCACCAGGTAACCGGGATCACCCATCGACCCGGGAATGATGCCGTGAACACTGTCGCCTGCGGGGGTTGCGCCCTTACGATGTACAATGACCTCTCGTTCTGGCGAGTTCGAGCGCCCCGACGCGGGAATCGTCATCTTCCACGCGAAGTTGTGATGATTCTCAACCGTGAAGAGCGGCTTCAGCCCAGTTGCACTGGCTATGCGCTGGTGGATAACCTCATGATTGGCGGCGGCAAAGCGGCCTGCCAGTTCCATCGCCTGCCAGTACGCCTGCCCATCGGCGCTTTCCAACGTCAGCCACGCCATATTCTTGACTGCAGAATCAAGGTCGGGATGCTGCGCCCGCGCCAGTTCGCTGAATTGATTGGCAATCCGAAAGCCGACCCCGCGCGACCCGCTGTGTGAAAGCAGCGCCAAATATCGCCCTGGCTTCAGGTTTAGTCCTTCGTCCTCCTGCTCCACTTCCAGCGCGCCCCACTCAACGAAATGGTTACCGCTGCCACTCGTGCCCAACTGCTGAAACGCCATATCCCTCAGCGAACGGAGCAGCGGCTGCTGAGTCCACCCGGCGTCATCGAGAATGGGATGCTCCACCTGCTCGTAAGCGTTCCATTTCGAGCCCGCCCCGAAGCGTGTCTGCTCTAAAAGCGCTTTCTTGAATCGCCCGGATTGCTGCCCCAGCACAATGGCCGATTCGGGAAAGACCGTCAAGCGCATCCGGCAAGCAATATCTACCCCCACGGCGTAAGGGATTACGGCATTATCTGTGGCCAATACGCCGCCCACAGGCAGACCATAACCGACGTGGGCGTCAGGCATGAGCGCCCCCGCGACAGATATGGGAAGGCGCATGGCATCGTCCATCTGGCGGCGGGCGTTGGGGTGAATAAGTGACGCTCCCCAAACCGCATAGTGCGGCGATCCAGCCCCGCGTGGATCTGGCTGGCCCTGGCGATTGCCGGCTTTTCGGCTCATACTCAGTCGGTCTCCTTTTCTGCGCGCGCACGGGCGGTTGACCAACCGCGGCCGGGCACGAGGGCATTCATGACTATTGTCCACTATCTCAAACAAGCCGGCATCTTTCAGGAGATGACACCTACCCAGCTTCAACTGCTCGCCTCGATTGCCGATGAACGCGCCTTCAGTACCGGCGAGATCGTTTTTGAGGAGCAGTCGAACGGCACTGAGCTTTATGTTGTCGCGCGCGGTTCCATCGCCATCCAGATCAGGACTGGCAGCCACACCGATGCCGAAGCGCAAACCATTGCCCGCCTTGGCGCGGGAGAATCGTTTGGCGAAGTGGCGCTGGTAGACAGCGGTTTGCGCTCGGCGCGAGCTATGTGCAGTGAGAACAGTATCCTGCTCATTATTGGCCGCGACCGGCTGAATGTACTGTGCGAGAATTACCCCGCGCTTGGCTACAAACTCATGCGTAATCTGGCTGCCGACCTCGCCATGAAGATTCGCACCACCGATTCGCAAATGAGCCAACTGCTCGCCCAACTGCGATCAACGCCTTGAGTCCTGTTGAAATCCTGCTCATCGCCATCGTCGCCAGCTTGATTGGGCTGTCGAAGGGCGGCATGGGCGCGGTACTGGTGGTGCTGACCACCCCGCTACTATCACTAGCTTTTCCCGTCAAATCGGCCATCAGCATGACGCTGCCGCTGCTGATTATCGCCGATGTATTCGCGCTGTATGCCTTCTGGCGCAAGTGGGATATGGCCTACGTTCAGTCGATGCTGCCGGCGGCTGTCGTGGGGGTCGTCATCGGGTCGGTGCTGCTGGCCGTCCTGCCTGATCTGGCGCTGCGGCGCATCATGGGCCTGTTTACGCTGGCGTTTGTTGTCTATCGCCTGCTTCAGCCGCGCCTGGCTCGCCTCTCCTATACGTCACGTCCGTGGCATGCGCCGCTGGCCGGCGGCATCTCTGGATTGGGATCGGCGCTGGCAAACACCGGCGCGCCGCCCTACACCGTCTACATGCTGCTGCAAAAAGTCAATCCGCTCGCCTTCGCGGGCACGGCCACCTTATTCTTCGCCATCATCAACGCGCTCAAAATGCCCGGACTGATCGTCAGCGGCATCTTCGACTGGCAGTTGTTCCTGGCGACGCTGTGGGTGGTGCCGCTCATCCCGTTGCTGATCTTTGCGGGGCGCTACATGGTGGTACGTATCAATTACCGCGCCTTCGACACGCTGATGCTGGTACTGCTTACGCTGGCGTCGTTTATCCTGCTGTTCGTTTCGCCGCGCTAGATACTACCCATGCGTCGCAGGAGTGTTTGATTCTCGTCAGCGGCGTCCAAAATGCAACGTCTCCTTCGAAACATCCTCTGCTAAATCCCAAGATTCTGGGATAGACCGGAAGCCGCCGGATACAGATAAATTACAGTATCATCATTCGAAAGGAATTGAGATGATACTCCTCCATATTGAACATCCAGTCTCTGACTTTGAGCATTGGAAGACCGCCTTTGACAGCGATCCCGTTGGCAGGCAGAAATCCGGCGTACGTTCCTATCGCGTTCTCAGGCCAGTCGATGATCCGAACTACGCAATCATCGATCTGGAATTTGACTCCCGTGCTGACGCGGAATCGCTTCTGGCTGCGATGCAGCAGGTATGGAAACGCGTCAGCGGAACCCTCATACATGATCCCCAGTGGCGCATATCCGAGGTGATCTCGAGCATGTCCTTTATCCGTTGACCCGAATGATGTCTCTACGAAGTTCGATCCAGAGAAGGAATGTGCGGTCACGACCAAAACGAGATGAGAAACCACTCGCCTGAGGTTACCAAACAGGAAATTATCCGGCTGAGTCACGATTCGGGCGACTCTCGAACGCTGCGAGCTGATCTGTTGCACCGGCTCCGCGCCGTGGTTCCATACGACTATGCGTATTTTTCAACGACTGATCCGTCAACGCTGCTAATTACCAGTTCAGTGGTCGTTGAAGAACCGCCTTCATGGGTCATGGCCGCCTTTCTTGAGAATGAGTATCAGCAGCGCGATTACAACAAATTCAGCGACATGGTCCGCAGTCACACAACGGTTGGCGCGCTTAGTCATGCAACCGGGCATGATATCCAGCGCAGCCCACGCTATCGGCAAATGCTTGCCCCAATGGCCATGGCAGACGAAATGCGTGCCGTTTTTGTCAGCGATTCGGCCTGTTGGGGAACGCTTTGCCTGCACCGCCAAGGTTCTGCATCGGGCTTCACGCCCGAAGAGACGAATTTCGTGGCTCAATGCAGTCCACATATCACAAGTGGCATACGAAAAGCATTGTTGTTCTCTGCTGCCGCCTCGGAGCAGGAATCAGATGGGCCAGGCATGCTGCTTCTCTCGGATGACCTTTCGATTGTGGCAATGACGGCAGCCGCCAAATACTGGCTCACGGAATTGATCGACACTGAGCACATAGCCAGACGTGCGCTTCCGCAGGTTGTACTTAGCATCGCCGCGAGTCTGAAAGCGATGGAGCACAGAATCGGCCCGGACATCATGCCCAAAGCCCGCCTTCGCACTCGGTCGGGGCATTGGCTCGTCCTGCATGCCTCACGCATGGAAGGCACGGGCCATCAGAATCAGATCGCGGTTATGTTCGAGAAGGCTTTACCGACCGAGATTTCTCCGCTAATCATGCAAGCATATGGCCTCACGAAGCGCGAGCGAGAAATCCTGCAATGTGTACTACACGGCTGGTCAACCAAGCGGATTGCAGGATCGCTCCATATTTCGGCTAATACCGTGCAGGATCATCTGAAAGCCATCTTTGCAAAAGTCAACGTGAATAGTCGCGGGGAATTGGCAGCACATATCTTTGCGCATATGTACCAGCCCCGGATTCAAGCAGACACACCGCTAAATGCGGCGGGGCAATTCGTGACCAACGAGCCGCTATAACGCGGGAAACGAAATGAGGCGCCCATAATCGAGCGCCTCGCAGACAATTGCCGGGTGATATAGTTCCTACCCCTGTACGAGCCGCACGAACTTGCGCTTGCCTACCTGCAGCACCGCAGGAAGCTGATCGGGTGTAATTGTGGCGAACACGTCCGTCACGGGCTCCTCGTTCAAGCGCACACCTTTCTGCTCGATCAGGCGGCGCGCTTCGCTGCTGCTGCTCACCATCTTCAGCTCGCGCAGCAAGTCGGTAATGCGCTGCTCGGCAAGCAGCGGCGCTTCGGTCATGTCCTCGGGGAGGCCCGTACCACCCCGGAACACCTCATCCCAACGCTTCTGCGCAGCTACCGCTTCGTCGGCGCTATGGAAAATCAACACGATCTCTCGGGCGAGGCGCATCTTGGCTTCGTTTGGGTGCAGCGCACCGCTGGTCAATTCTGCCTCGAACTCGGCCACTTGCGCCGGAGCCCAGCCCAGCACCAGCCGGTGAAAAATCGGCATCACCTTGTCGGGAAGGCTCATCACCTTACCAAACACATCCCACGGCTCGGCCAGCAGCGGAATATGGTTGCCGAGGCTCTTGCTCATCTTAATTTCGCCGTCGGTACCCGGCAGGCTTTCGCCCATGATGATGGCGATCTGCGGGCGCTGGCCCATCGCCTCTTGCAGCTTGCGCCCGGCCACAAGGATGTTAAACAACTGATCCTGGCCGCCGACTTGCACGTCGGCTTCCTGAGCCACGGCATCGTAGCCCTGCATCAGCCCGTAGAACATTTCGTGCAGGTAGATCGGCTGCCCTTCATCGAGGCGCTTGCTGAAGTTCTCGCGCACGAGGAACTGCTGCACCGTAAAGTTGCTCGCCAGGCGGATGATGTCTGCAAAATCGAGCGTGGACAGCCATTCGTCGTTGTAGCGCACGCGCGTCAGGTCTGGATCGAGGATCTTGAACGCCTGCTGGGCGTAGGTGCGCGCGTTTTCCATGACCTGATCGCGGGTGAGCTGATCGCGCACCTTGTCCTTATCGGATGGATCGCCGATAAGGCTGGTAAACGTGCCAATCAGAAACGTGACATCGTGGCCCAGTTCCTGGAACTGGCGCAGCTTGCGCATGGTAATCGTATGGCCGAGGTGCAAATCGGCCGTGCGCGGATCGTAGCCGCAGTACACGCGCAGTGGACGTCCCGCGCGGCTCGCCTCGATCAGCCGAGCGCGCAGTTCTTCGCCCATGTGCTCTTTGGTTTTCGGGTCGCCGTATTCGGCGCCCGACATGAGAATAGCAACCTGTTCATCGATCGTTGCAGTCGTCATCGGTCTCTGACCTGTCCCTTCGGCGCAAAGCGCGGTCAGTATAGCACAGCGCCCGCCTAATAGACCTTGGCGACGCGCTCCACGCTCATCCGCAGCGTGACAATATCCATGCTTGCCCACTCCGCCAGATCTTTCTCGGCCTCCTCGGGCGTCTCATAGCGTTCAGTCAGCTTGCGCAGCCAAACATGGTCGGGGTCATCAGTCATGGCAATGCGCCCGCGAATCATATAGGCCGGACCTTGGTCAGGCTCGCCTCCTACAGTCAGCACCGCGCGGTTATCGCGTGCCAGATTGCTCACTTTGGCTGTCTTGCGCTCGGAGATAATCACCACATCATCTCCATCCAGCATGTACCACAGGGGCACGCAGTGCGGCCAGCCGTCGGGGCTGTTAGTCGCCAGCCGGCCGATCCACGACCCTTCCAGAAAAGTGCGCGCATCCGCCTCGAACACGGTCATATTGAGTCCCTTTCATTCGTGGTTGGGTCATGTCCGCAAGTCTAGCACGGCGGCGCACTACAAAAAACACGCGCTGGACTCTATAATCGGGCACGCTTCCGCACACTTTCAGCCAGAGGATTTCCCCCACTATGAAGCCCATGACCAGCGCTCAGGCGCGGCAGGCCTTTCTGGATTTCTTTGTCGAAATGGGCCACAAAGAGGTCGCTTCGTCCTCGCTCGTGCCCGGAAACGACCCCACCCTGCTTTTCACCAATGCCGGGATGGTGCAGTTCAAGGACGTGTTCCTCGGGCTGGATCACCGCGATTACAAGCGCGCCACCACGTCGCAGAAGTCGATGCGCGTGTCGGGCAAGCACAACGACCTCGAAAACGTCGGCCCATCGCCGCGCCATCACACCTTCTTCGAAATGCTCGGCAACTTCAGCTTTGGCGAGTACTTCAAGCGGGACGCCATTCGCTTTGCCTATACGCTTCTGACTGAGGTGTATAGTCTGCCGCCCGAACGCCTCGCCTTCACCGTCTATCAGGACGATGACGAGGCGTACGACGTCTGGATCAACGATGTCGGGGTCGACCCGAAGCGTGTGGCGCGGATGGGCGCTAAGACCAACTTCTGGCAGATGGCGGAAACCGGCCCGTGCGGCCCCACCAGCGAGATTCACTGGGACAAGCAGCCCGATCTCGGCGTCGACTCGATCATTCCGCTGATGCAGGCCGAAGACGACCGATTCCTCGAACTATGGAATCTCGTATTCATGCAGTATAACCGCACGCAGGCGGACCACGCACACACCGGCCAATTCGACCAGCCGCTGCCCGCGCCCGGTGTCGATACCGGCATGGGCCTCGAACGTATTCTCAGCGTCGTCAACGGCGTGAAATCGAACTACGAAACGGATCTGTTCCTGCCGATCATGCGTGAGACGCAGGTGCTGGCGGGCCACACGGATGCCGAGCGCGAAGCCAACTACGTGCCCTACCGCGTGATAGCCGACCACATGCGCGCAGCCGTGTTCCTGATTGCGGACGGCGTGCTACCGGGCGCGAAGGGCCGCGATGCCGTGTGCCGGCTGGTCATTCGCCGCGCGTCGCGCTTCGGTGCGCGCCTCGGCTTCGATGCCCCGTTCCTCGGAAAACTGGTCGATACTGTCATCGACATTATGGGCGGCCACTATACCGACCTCGTTGAGCGCGCCCCGGCTATCAGGCGCGTGATCACGCAGGAAGAGGAGCGCTTCCGCCGCACGCTCGACCGGGGCACTGCCGAATTGGAAGCACAGCTTGCGGCCCTGCCCGAAGGGGGCACGCTGTCAGGCGAGAAGGCCTTCTACCTCAAGGCGACGCATGGCCTGCCAATTCAGGTGACCAAGGACATCGTCGAAGAGCGCGGCTACAACGTTGATATGGCTGGCTACGAAGCAGCGGAGACCGAGCACAGCGTACGCAGCGGCGGCGGCCAGGCGATGGGCATCATCGAAAGCGGCGAGGTCTACCGCGACCTGCTGGCGGGGTTGAAGGCCAGCGGCGCACTGTCTGCAACGGGCGTGAGCTATGACCCCTATTCAAGCACCGAGCGCGACAGCCGCATCGTCGCGCTGCTGGTGGACGGCCAGCCGGTCACCGACGCTATTACCGGCGACCGCGTGGAAGTGGTGCTGGCCGAAACGCCGTTCTACGTTGAAGCGGGTGGTCAGGTCAGCGATACCGGCGTGATTACAGGCGACGGCTGGCGCATTGACGTGGAAGACATGCGCCGCCCGCTCGGCGGCCTGATCATCCACGCGGGCGAAGTGGTCGAAGGCACGCCGCGCACTGGTGACGCGGCCACAGCCCGTGTGGACACCGAGCGCAAGGCCGACATCATTCGCAACCACACGGCCACCCACCTGCTACACGCGGCACTGCGCCACCACCTGGGTACACACGTCCAGCAGCGCGGCTCGCTGGTCGCGCCCGATCGCCTGCGCTTCGACTTCGCGCACGATGCCCGTATGACGCCCGAACAGGTCGCAGCGGTTGAGGCAGAAGTCAACGAGATCATCATGCACAATCTGCGCGTGAACGTGGCGCAAAAGTCGCTGGCCGAAGCCCGCGCAGAAGGCGCGATGGCTCTGTTTGGCGAGAAATACGGTGAGCGCGTTCGCACCATCACGGTCGCGAGCGATGATGGTCGTCGCTACAGCTATGAGCTGTGTGGCGGCAACCATGTGCGCGAAACGGCCGAGATTGGCCCATTCATGATCGCCTCCGAGGGCAGCGTCAGCGCCGGTATCCGCCGCGTCGAAGCCGTTACCGGCCACGGCGCGCTGGCGCAAATTCAGCAGAGCCGCAGCGCGCTCCAGCAGTTGGCCGCGCAGATCGGCGCTCCGCCGGACGAGGCCGCCCAGCATCTGGTGCACCTGCAGGATGAGCTGACGCATGCGCGGAAACAGATAGCCGTCCTTCAGCGCGACATCGCGCGCCGCCAGTTCGAACAACTGCTTGATCAGACCGAAACGCTTGGCGACAAGCAGTCCCTGATTGCACAGATTGATGGACTATCGGCCGATTTACTGCGTGAATTAGGCGACGTGTTCCGCAGCCGGATCGCCAGCGGCGTACTGGTGCTGGGCAGCGTGAGTGACGACAAGCCGCAGATTGTGGTCGCCGTCACAGACGATCTGGTCAAGGCTGGCGTGCAGGCGGGCGCGCTGATCAAGCCGATTGCGGCAGTCGTGGGCGGCGGCGGCGGCGGCCGGCCGAATATGGCCGTCGCGGGCGGCAAGGACACGGCAAAGATGGCCGATGCCCTGGCCGAAGCGCGCCGCCTCCTCAGTGAATAGCGCCGGACGTACAGGGAGCCAGCGAAGCGCCCGATGAGCAGCGCAGTTTCTTCGCGCGCGATTGAGTTCGTGCAGTTGGAGCCAGCCGACGACTCCGTTACGGTGCGCGACCGGCTGACGTTTCTGCGCGGCATGCGCGTGGCCCTCGTTTGGCCCGAGCAGGGCACAGTGCTGCAGCGCAAGCTCGATCTGGTGCTGATCCAGCGGGCGGCCTTGCGCGAGAACATCCGCCTCGCGCTGGTCACGCACGATGCACTGGTCACACGCCACGCCCGCGAACTGAACCTCAGCGCCTTCGAGACGCTGCAAGATGCCGAGCGCCGCCGCTGGAAGCGCGGCCGGTCGCGCGCCTTCACGACGCGCGTCAAACGCCCCGCCAGTGAAGCCGATCCTGAAGAACTGATGCCCTATGCCACGCGTCTTAAGTCCGGCGAGCCGCAAAGCTTCGTGCGGCGGACTATTCGAGTGGGGATACGGTTGGGGTTCCTGCTGCTTCTCGTGGCGCTGGTCATTGGGGTCGGGCTGCTTGCGCTGCCGGGCGCGACCGTCACCATCATGCCCGCGCGCGATTTCATGCGTACGTCTGCCATCATCACGGCCGATCCTGCCCTGCCCGCCACTGGCATTGATGTGGAACAGGGCATCATTCCGGCCACGACCTATCGCGCCGAGATCGTCGAGCGCGGCACCGTGCCAACCAGCGGCGTGCAAACGCTATCCGCCGCCCCAGCGCGCGGCACTGTCGTCTTCATCAACCGTACTGATGAGGCGATCGAAATTCCCGCCGGCACGCTCGTATCGACCAGCGCCGGCACGCCCAGCGTGTTTCAGACGCTCTCAGACATCTCTGTACCGGCGGGCGTTGATGAGCAGGCTGAAGCGGCAATCGAAGCGATTCCCGAGTTGATTGGCGATGCCGGCAACGTCGAGGCGGGGCTGATCAACAGCGTCGTTGGTGAGCTGGGCGACCGTGTGAATGTGCGCAACCTCACGCCCACGTTCGGCGGCGAAACCAATGAGCATCTATACCGTCACCGAGGCGGACCGGGATGCCGCCATCGCTGTTTTGCGCCAGCAGTTGCAGAACCGCGCCTTCAACGAGTTACCGGGACGCGCCAGCGGTTCGCAGTTCATCATCCCCGATTCGATTCGCATCGCTGAAGAGCGCAGTGACTGGATGACGTTTGATCATGCCGTTGGTGAGCAGGCGCAATCACTTACGCTCACCATGCGCGCGATAGTGGCCGCCACCGCCGTCGATGAAGAACTGGCACGGCAGGTGGCGTATGCGCGGCTGGCGGGCGAGATACCGCGCGGGCGCAGCCTGCTGCCCAATTCACTGACATTTGAGCGCGGCCTGCTCGAATCGCTCGACGCATCGGGCCGGGCTACGTTCAGTGTCACCGCCTCAGGCGCGGCCGAGGCCGCAATTGATCACGGCGCGCTGCGCGACCGGCTCGCCGGCCTGCCATTAGATGAGGCGCTCGCCTATTTGAATACCGACCTCGACTTGCAAGCTGGCAGCACGCCAGCTATTCGCATTACGCCCGACTGGTTCGGCAGACTGCCGCTGCTTGCCCCGCGCATCGCAGTTGTGGGCAGCAGCACAGCGGAAGCATCCGCGCCGTGATCGGCCGACTGCTGGGTGTCGACCATGGCAACAAACGCATCGGGCTGGCCGTCAGCGACGCCACCGGCCTGATTGCACGCGAGTTGCAGGTGCTCAAACGGCGGACGCGGGCGGAGGACTTCACGGCCATTGCCCGCATCGCGGCGGAACAGAACGCCGTTGGCATCGTCGTCGGGCTGCCCTCCAATCTCGATCTGCCCGATGGCGTGCAGGGCCATGCCGATACCGTGCTGCGCTGGGTGGAAGAACTGCGCCCGGCCACACCGCTGCCTGTGATACTTTGGGACGAGCAGATGTCGAGCGCGGACGCCAAAGAGCTTGCGCGGCAGAAACGCCGCCGCTGGGACGAGCCGATTGACGACCTGGCCGCGCGCTTAATCTTGCAGAGCTATCTCGACGCCGTGCGCGACGGCATGTCGGTCTTCCCGCCCAAACACGTCCCCGAGGATGAGCAATGAACCGCACTCTGCGCTGGCTGGTCACTGCTGTCACCCTGCTGGTTGCCTGTGCAATCGTGTCTGGCATTGGTATCCTGCTGGTCACCAACGGCGACCCAATTGAGGCTGCACAGCTGGCGGTACTGCGCCTGCAGTTGGCGGGCCGTGAGGGCGATCTGTCTCAGCCGATCAGTGCCGATACAACGCCAATCCGATTCACGGTTGCGCCCGGCGATACGCCGCGTATCGTCGCGCAGGAACTGGCGAATGCCAATCTCATCCTTGATCCCGACTTGTTCGTCACTTTTGCGCGGGCTAATGGTCTTGACACGCAGATTCAGGCGGGGACGTATTTCCTCACGCAGGCCCAGCCGCTGACGGAAATCGCCTATGCGCTCACCGACTCGTCAAGCAGCCAGTTCCCCTTCCGTATTCTGGAAGGCTGGCGCATGGAAGAGATCGCGGCCAACATCGACCAAACGCCGCTGTTCGGCTTCAGCGGGGCAGACTTCCTGCGCGTGGTTGGCCCGGGTGCGATACCCGATCCGGCTTTTACGGCGGCTGTCGGCCTGCCTGCGGGCGCGTCGCTCGAAGGATTCCTGTTCCCTGAAACCTATGCCCTGCCCGCCAGCGTCACGCCCGAAATGCTGCGCGATATTCTCACGGACGAATTCATGCTGCGGGCCGGCAACCCATTGAGCGCCAGCGCGGCGGCACAGGGCTTGACGCTGTTTGAGGCCATCACCCTTGCCTCAGTAGTACAGCGCGAAGCGGTGCATGCCGACGAAATGCCGCTAACCAGCAGCGTCTACCGTAACCGTCTGGATGTAGGCATGCGCCTCGAAGCCGACCCGACGGTGCAGTATGGCATTGGCTTTCGCGACGGACGCTGGTGGCCACAGATCACGCAGGCCGATTACAGCAGTGCCATGTCGCCCTACAACACATATCTCAATACGAACTTGCCGCCCGGTCCTATCGCGAGCCCGGGGCTGGCGGCCATCAACGCGGCGCTGGCTCCGGCACAGTCGCCCTATCTGTTCTTCCGCGCCGCCTGTGACGGAAGCGGGTATCACAATTTCGCAGTCACGTTTGACGAACACATCGCCAACGGCTGCCCCTGAACTCACACCCGACGCGCGCTGCCGTAACCCGCGATTTCACCATAGAATAGCGGCAGCGGTTCGCGGGCTTCATCACTGATTTGAATGGCGGCCAGTAAGTCTTCGCGCGCTCCACCGATTTTCGCCTCGTCGTTGGCATGGATTTCGGCCAGCAGCGCGCCTTCATCCACCATATCACCCACTTTCACTGGCACGCGCACACCCACCGCAGGGTCGATGTGATCGGTCTTATGTTCACGGCCCGCGCCGAGCTCAAATGCGGCCCGCGCTACGCCAAGCGCATCGACAGACTGCACCACGCCCGCACTCGGCGCAGTTATGCGCTCGATATGGGACGCTCTGGGTAGCAGCGCAGGATCATCCACCTTCGCCACATCGCCGCTCTGTGCCTCCACCAGCCTGCGAAATACGGAAAATGCCGATCCGTCGGACAGCTTCGCCACGAGTTCGTCTCGGGTCAGGGCGCTGTCGAGCCAGCGTTCCCCGCGCCCGGCCAGCCGTAGCATGGCTTCAGCCACGGTCAGGCAGTGCTCGGTGAGATCGGCGGGGCCGTGCCCGCGCAGCGTGTCGATGCTTTCGGCCACCTCCAGCGCATTGCCCACTGCATGGCCCAGCGGCTGATTCATGTCCGAAAGCAGCGCGATCACATCGCGCCCGGCATCCACACCAATTTCAACCATTGCCTGCGCCAGCGCCTGCGCCTCATCGAGCGTTTCCATGAACGCGCCGGTGCCCACTTTTACATCGAGCACAAGCCCATGCGCGCCAGCCGCGATCTTCTTACTCATGATCGAACTGGCAATCAGCGGCAGGCTCGGCACGGTGGCGGTCACGTCGCGCAGCGCATACAGTTTGCCATCGGCCGGGGCAAGTGACAGCGACTGGCCCGCCAGCACAATCCCGTTCTTACGAGCCAGATCGCGGAATTCGTCACCGCTGAGATTGACGCGATAGCCGCTAATCGCCTCCAGCTTGTCGAGCGTCCCGCCCGAATAGCCCAGCCCGCGCCCGCTCATTTTGGCGACTGGCACGCCGCAGGCCGCCACCAGCGGCAGGACGATTAGTGTCGTCTTGTCCCCCACACCGCCCGACGAATGCTTATCCACGGCATATTCGGTGATGTCACTCAGGTCGAGCGTATCCCCCGAGCGCGCCATCGCCAGGGTCAACGCCGCTGTTTCGGTGCGAGTCATGCCACGAATGACCACCGCCATCAGCCAGGCCGAAGCCTGATAGTCCGCAATCTCACCCGCAGTAAACTGCTCGATGAAAAAAGCGATTTCTTCTTTCGTCAGTTCTTCGCCATCGCGCTTACGGGCAATAATATCGACTGTACGCATCAGCGGGCTCCTCCTTGATTGAACTGCCATGCTGGAACGCATTATGCGCTGATCGGGCGAATGGCTACAAATACTGGAATGCGGCCACTCGGCAGACTTGGCCGGGCGGGGAGTGCGTCGCCCATCCCCATGAGAACTTCCATGCGCGCAACCGCCGATTCGTGGCGGCCGCTTGAGCGCAGCGCGATTGGCCTGTAGAATGGGGCGGCTGTAGCGTAAGTCAACTCAGGGAGCGTGTGAATGAGCAGCAGAAACAGAGGCCTAGCCCTGCTGGGCGCAATCGTGCTGGTTGCTATCGTGGGTGTTGCGGTTGTCGTGCTCATCTCGAACAACGACAATGCCAGCACGTCGGTTGATCTCAGCCAAATTCCATTCTCGCGCGGTGAGGACGGCGCATTCATTCTCGGCGATTCCAACGCACCAGTGACGATCATCGAATTTGCCGATTTCGCCTGCGCGCACTGCGTCGACTACGAACGGACCATCGAGGAGTTCATCAATCAATACGTGGCTCTGGGGCTGGCGCAGTTAGAGTATCGCATGTTCCCGACAGCAGGCGGCGACCTTACGCGCTTTGCCGGCCAGATCGCCGAATGTGCCGACGAGCAGCGCCCCGGTGCGTTCTGGGAAGCTTATGTGGTGCTGTATCAACTGGCGCGAACGGGGCAGTACAATCAGGAGTTGGGTCAGAAAGTCGCAAATGAACTCGGCCTGAACTACGCCGAAATACTCAACTGTTCGACGACGGCCCTGCAGGTGGCGACGGATGTCGAGTATGGGCGGGCGCGCAGCATTTCCGGCACGCCGGCAGTGATGGTGCGCTACGGCGACGGTCCCGCACAGTACGTCACCATAAACGGCCAAACTTATGATCGCGGCTCGGTGCCGCTGGACGTACTCGCGCAGGTCGTCACCAGCGCAGCATCCTAACTATTTCACCGCACGGATAGGCCAGCGGCCGGATCGGTTGATCCGGCCGCTTCGATTCAGCGAACGCCGTGAGTCAGTCCACGTCATGGGTGGAGTGGGTTAACCGAAGACCCTGCTCTGCAAAGGCCGCGAACGCTTCGTTGGCCTGCGCGTCAAAGTCGATGTCGGGATGCGCGACCGAGGAAGTGCAGTCCATCAACACACGCAGCTTGGCGATGGTGTCAGGACGATCCTGAAAATAGCGCATCATGGAAGAGACCGTTTCCAGCACGCAGTGACTCTTGGCTTGGCCGGCGATGAAGACGCGGTCGTAAGTGGCGATCATGCTCAGGAAGGCGACGTTGAGCGAGCCAAGCGCCGATTCCGGCACCTTCACCTCTGGCTCCAGCATCGAATAGTGCTCGGTCTTGGGAATAGACCCTTTGGCCAGAAATATCGGCTGCGACTGCCGAGCGGCCGTGTGAAAAGCAATGGCCTCGTACAACGTCGGACAGAGACTGTGGCCCACGGTGCCGATCAGCACATGGTACGGCCAGATCATCAGCTCCTTCCTTGAGTTGCGCTCCAGCCGCTCGACATACTCGTGCGACCACTCCGGCTCATACAGCGGCCGCCAGCGCCCATGATCGACCTCATGACTGGTGATAGTGGTGTAGGGTCCGGGATGGTGCCCTGCCTCATCGGCCCACCACGTCGGGAAGAAGATTTGGATAGGCACGTGGCTGTCGAGCGATGCCGCGATCGTGGTCACTTCGCCCGCATTGCGATACAGCCATTGAATCGTGCGCCGCGTATCCTCAACCGCGCCGGGCACGCTCAACGAGCCGTCGTCGTGAACAAAATCCACCTGCGCGTCCACCAGAAGCAGCAGCGTGCGCAAGCGGTCGGTCGAGGAAGGCTTCATTCCGGCGCTGCGACCAGCCTGCACGGCAGCGGCGGCGTTGGGCGCATATAGACGGCCCACCATTTCAGGAAGATAGTAGTCGGGTATCATGACGTTCCTTTGTTGGCTCATTCCTGTCCGTTATACTCCAAAATTATCCCGTTTATCCAAGAGAAGCTCAAATCCACGATGCGTACCGTTTTCTGGCACGACAATCACATTCGCATGATCGATCAGAAGCGCATTCCGTGGGAATTTGCGCTGGTCGATCTCTACGACTATCCCACTGTCGCTGAAGCGATTTACGACATGACCGTGCGCGGCGCGCCTGCCATCGGCGCGACTGCCGCTTTCGGCATGGCTCTCGCTGCACGCCAGAGCAAGGCGGCGACCCCCGAAGCACTCCTAGCCGACCTTGAAACGGCCGGAGACGTGCTGCGTGCCTCGCGCCCGACCGCCGTCAATCTCGGCTGGGCCGTTGAGCGGCAGCTCGCGCTGGCACGCGCAGACACCAAAGCGACTCCCGACGCGCTACGAGCGCTGCTGCTGGAGGAAGCCCAGCGTATTGCCGACGAAGATGTGGCTACCAATCAGCGCATGGGCGCGTTCGGCGCGGAACTCATCCACAATGGTGATACCGTGCTGCACCATTGCAACACCGGCGCGCTGGCCACGGTCGATTACGGCACGGCGCTGGGCGTGATTCGCGCGGCCCATGAGCAGGGAAAGCGCTTTCATGTGCTGCTTGACGAAACACGGCCGCGCCTGCAAGGCGCGCGATTGAGCGCCTGGGAACTCGAACAGCTCGGCGTGTCGTATGACATTATCCCGGACACAGCGGCCGGTTTCTATATGCGTCGCGAGGAAATCAAGCTGGTGCTGGTTGGCGCAGATCGAATCACCGCTAATGGCGATTTCGCCAACAAGATCGGTACCTATCAGGTCGCGGTGCTGGCGAAGGAAAATGAGATACCGTTCTACACAGTCGCGCCCATCTCAACCGTTGATCTCACCCTCTCGACAGGCGATGAAATTCCGATCGAGGAGCGCGACACGGCCGAAGTGCTGGCGCCGTTTGGCTGCGCCATCGTGCCGGCGCATTTCAAAGCGCGCAACCCCGCCTTCGATGTGACGCCCAATCGCTACCTGAGCGGTATTGTCACCGAGCAAGGCATTGTTCGCGCGCCGTTTGGAGACAACCTCAAGCGTGCGGCCAGTGGTGAACAGGTCTAGTCGAGCCAGCGGGCAAGCGCAGCTTCGGTCGGGCGCGCTGCACCTTCGCTGTATCGGAACAGCATGACGTAATCGGGGTAGTCGGAGTCGACGCGCGACTGCCATTCGGCGATGCTGAACACTTGCAGCCGTGCACGAATTCGCGCCACCGTGATCACGAAAGGTGTACGCACATACAGCCGGTAGACGGCATCCTCTCCGTGGTCGGGCGCTGCCCGCCGCGCCAACATGCCCATGTTGCTTTGCAGGCGCTTGGCATCGGGCACGCCGCGCACCGCCCAAAGCTGACGCGGTACGTCCTCCGGCCCAAGCAGCGCCGCGATAGCCTCCGGTTCCTCACCACGTACCTCGTCAATCGCCAGAAACCCGGCCTGCTCAGCTGCGACGGCTGTAACCCAATCGGCGAACGTGATTGCGCCTTCAGGCGGCGTGCTTTTACCCCGCCCCAAATGCTGCGCGCCTTCCGGCGGGCGCAGTTCACCCGCCCGTTCCAGCACGGTTCCCGAGCCGCCAATGAGATTGACCAGCGCGTTCAGCAGCGTCGTCTTGCCCGTTTCCGGCTCACCCACAATCGCCAGGCCATAGTTCGACTGCGCAATGCGCTCGATCAATGCTCGCGCCTCGTCGGTCATCCAGCCCTGTGCAACCAAATCGGCCAACGTGGGCGCTTGTGCGGGGTGCAGCCGCAGATCGGCGTACAACACGGGGGTGACGGGCGGACCAGCGACGCCCAAGCGCACAGGGCGGCCGCCTACGGTCAGGCCCACTTCAAGCACGATGTCGCGGTCATCCAAGTGCGTGCCCGCATCCGCCAGCAGCCGGTCGATGACGGCGCGCAAATGCGATGCGTCCTGAAACAGTGGCTCGATAGGCGTCAATTCGCCATGCTCATAGCGCACGGCCGCATGACGGTCACCGGCCAGCACAATCGAGGTGATTCGCGGATTGAGCAACAGTGGGTCAAGCGGGCCATAGCCGAACAACTCGCCATAGACCGCGCGTACCAGCGATGCCCGCTCGTCCAGCGTCAATCGAATCGATTCGACGCCGAGCACATAATCGACCACATCGCGGATGAGTTTGTAGCGGTCACTCGCCATGCGCGCCTCCGCCAGCGTCGACCCACCCTGCCCCGCCGCACCATATTCAAGCAGGAATTCCTCAACCACGCGCTCGATTAGCGCCGCCTGGCTGAACAGCCGGGAGCCGCCCGCGCCGGAAAACATGCGCGGGAGCCGGCCAGGTTCGTGATGAGGCTCGCTCACAACTGGTCCATGTCCACCGGTTGTAGTGCAGGGTTGTCGTTGGCGCGCCGGCCGATCTTGGCCATATCCACCCATTCACCGTCCAGCTTCACGCGCACCACATCCATGGTGAAGTCGGTGTTAGTGTCGCGGTCGTTGCGGAACAGCGACGAGCCGACGCCATACGTACTCACCGGCGTGTCTTCGGCTTCGAACTTCGCAATTCGATCGCGGTTGAAGCCGCCAGTCACAACAATCTGAATGTTCCGGCAGAAAGCGCGCGCGGCCCCTTCCAGTTCGGGCGCCACATTCCAGTCGCGCCACGCCTCGTCAAGGGCGCTGCGCACCACCCGCACCAGCTTCGGGGTCACGCCGCCCGGGTCACCCTCATCGAGCGACACGTCGCGCACATTGGGACTAGTATCCAGGCGCACACCGTCCAACGTCCAGCGCTCAATTGCATCGGCGTCGCCTGACAGATATGCAGGCGCATACTCTCTCCAGAAGGCCGCCGCTGTCTTGAGCGAATCGCCCACTGAATCATTGTTGAAGTCCACCAGAGCGATACGTGGTGTGGCAATGGGGATGTGGCGCGCAAATACGCTTGTCGCCTCAGCCGTGTCGCCCATAAACGCGGCGATTAGTGCGTGCGGAATCGTGCCCACGCCGCGCCCGCCCCACCACGCGCCCTGCGCATCGGTGCTGACGAACGGAGTCAGATTTGCGCCGAATTCATCGTTGTAGCGCTGCACAGCCAGCCAGTAGGCATAGCCATCAGCCGACTGAACTTCAGGCAAATCGAAGCGCGCGGGGAAAAATAGCAGCGGCTTGCCGTTGGCAGCCTTCAAGGCTTCGTACGTGTTTGTCGCGACCCGGCTCATGCGCGTGAGATAGCCGAGAATCGGCGTTTCCAGCAGCGCGAAATCCTTGTAGCAACCACGCACGCGCAGCACCGGCAGCACGTCCTCTGGGTTGCCGGCGTAGTCAACGACCACGCCGTCCTCAACCGCCGTCACTTCCAGGCTGGCCGAGGTATCAGTCCATTCGCCGCCACGCAGTTCGCCGGTGGCGTGCCGCAGCAGCGCCAGCGCCACATCGACACCAGCCACCAGCGCGTAGGGCGAGCGCCGCGTGAAAATCTGCGCTTCCACCAGCAGGTCGCCCACCAGCGGACGCACGTTACCCTCGCCGTAGCGGTAACCTTCGGCGCTCGCGCCGCGCAGCACGTGCTCGACATTCTCGAAGTAGCGGTCGCTGTAGTAACCGCTCCGCAGCCGCTCGACATCCATCTGGAGCACAGAATTGGTGAGGCGCTGATGATCAAACAGGGTCATAGACTGGTTTTCGCATCTTCAAGACGCGCCGAACGCTATGGTATACTCGCGCCGGTGACATCTGGCCCAACTGTGGGCGAAGGCACGCAATGGATATCATTGTAACGGGTTCCATCGCCTACGACTACTTGATGCGCTTTCCCGGGCGCTTCACGGATCATCTGATCAAAGATGCCTTGCATCAAGTGAGTCTCAGCTTTCTGGTGGAAGATATGACGCGCCATTGGGGCGGCGTCGCAGCTAACATCGCCTACTCGATGGCGCTGTTCGGCCTGCACCCCAAGCTGATGGGCACGGTTGGGCGCGACTTCGAGGACTACCGCCGCTGGCTCGATGAAGCTGGCGTCGATACCAGCACCGTCCGCCAGGTCGATCACGTCTTCTGCTCGTCGTTCTTCGTGAACACAGACCTGGAGAACAATCAGATCGCGTCGTTCTACAGTGGTGCAATGGCCTACGCGAAGGACTATCCGATCAGCTCGGCCTACAGCGGCAAGCCAGACCTGGTGGTGATTTCACCCAATGACCCGCAGGCGATGCAAAATCTGGCCGAAGAATGCCGTCAGCGCGGCCTGCGTTTCATCTACGATCCCAGCCAGCAGGTGCCCCGTCTGAACGGCGATGAACTGCGTCGGAGTATGGCCGGTGCCTATATGCTGATCGTCAACGCTTATGAAGCGACGATGATCTGCGACAAGACCGGCCTGACCGTCGATCAACTCCGCGACGAAGTCGAGGTGCTGGTGATCACGCAGGGCAAGGACGGCGCGCACATCTACGCCGAAGACGGCCTGATTGAAGTGCCGGTCGCGCCGGTCGAGTTCATCAAGGACCCAACCGGCGTCGGCGACGCTTTCCGCGCAGGCCTTATTTGCGGCGTGGCGCATGGCCTGCCGTGGCGCACGGCCGGCGAAATGGGATCACTATGTGCCGCCTACGTCCTCGAACAGGTTGGGCCGCAGAGCCACCGCTTCACGTTCGAGGAGTTTGCCCGCCGTTACCGCGCCGTCTACGACGACAATGGGCTGCTCGACCACATCACCGATTCCCAGGCCACACAGGTCTGAATCCATTCTGTCCGCTCGCATGCTCCAGGCAAATGCAGCCGTATGGGCATCAACTTCAGGAGAACGCATGACATCGCCAGTCCAGCACGACATCAAGAACGCCGATCTGTCCACCGGGGGCCGCTACCGCATTGAATGGGCCGAGCACGAAATGCCTGTGCTGCGCGCCATCCGCGACCGTTTCGCGCAGGAGAAGCCGCTCCAGGGCACGCGCATATCGGCCTGTTTGCATGTGACCACTGAAACCGCCAACCTCATGCACACGCTGCAAGTGGGCGGCGCCGACGTGGTTCTGTGCGCGTCCAATCCGCTGTCCACCCAGGACGATGTGGCCGCCTCACTGGTGTATGACTACGAGATTCCGGTCTACGCCATCAAGGGCGAAGACAACTCCACCTATTACGGCCACCTTTCGGCGGCACTCGATCATGTGCCTCATATCACGATGGACGACGGTGCCGACCTCGTCGGCACGATCCACAAGTCACGACGCAATCTGCTCGATACGATTGTCGGTGGTACTGAAGAAACCACAACGGGCGTCATTCGCCTGCGCGCCATGGCCAAGGACGGGGCGCTCGCGTTCCCGGTCATCGCCGTGAACGACAGCGACACCAAGCATCTGTTTGACAACCGCTATGGCACCGGTCAGAGTACGCTCGACGGCATCATCCGCGCCACCAACATCCTGCTGGCGGGCCGCACTGTGGTCGTCGCAGGGTACGGTTGGTGCAGCCGTGGCATCGCCAGCCGCGCCGATGGCATGGGCGCGAACGTCATTGTCACTGAGGTAGACCCGCTGCGCGCACTCGAAGCCGTGATGGATGGCTTCCGCGTCATGCCAATGACCGAGGCTGCTCAGGTGGGCGACATCTTCGTGACGGCCACTGGCGACATTAACGTGCTGGATGAACACCACTTCGCCGTGATGAAGCCGGGCGCCATTGTCGCCAACTCCGGCCACTTCAACGTCGAAATCAACATCAAGGGACTGGCAAAGATGAGCAGTGGTGCGCCCAAGCTCGTGCGCCCGTTCGTCGAAGAGTACCGTGTCGATGGCAGGCCCATTTACCTGCTCGGTGAAGGCCGCCTGATCAATCTGGCTGCGGCCGAAGGCCACCCCGCCAGCGTGATGGATATGAGCTTTGCCAATCAGGCACTGGCTGCCGAGTACATGGTTAAGCAGGGCAAAGGCCTGAGCGCCGATGTCTACACGATCCCTGCCGATATTGACAAGGAAATTGCTCGCCTCAAACTAGAGGCAATGGGAGTTCAAATCGACACACTGACCGCGCAACAGGCCGCCTATCTGACCCAGTGGGAAGAAGGCACCTGATCCGCTTTCGTCAGTTCGTCCATTGTAGAAGGGAGACAGTAATGACCTTGAATCGATTGCAGTCCCGCTTGTGGCTAACCGCCCTCATGGTGTTGCTCGCCCTATTGGTTGCGCTGCCGATTTCGGCCCAGTCTGAGGAGACTGAAGCGAGCGTGCGCTTCCTGCATGCGCTTCCCGGCGCTGGCCCGGTCGATGTGTATGTCGACAGCCAACTCACGTTGAGCGCCCTCACCTTTGGCGCGCCGAGCCTGTTTGTGCACATGCCCGCCGATGCACATGTCATCACCGTTACGCAGACCGGCGTCACCACCATGCTGTGGCAGCAGGAGATCAATCCAGCAGCCGGCGCTGTGCTCACGCTCATTGTCTCAACGACCGATCCACTTGAATTCACGGTGTTCCAGGACGATGTGACGCCGTTGCCTGAAGGCAAGGCGCGCATCACCGGAATCCACGCCATTGCTGGTGGCCCCGCGGTCGATGTTGTGCTGGCCGATGGCCGCGCGGTCATCCCTGGCCTGCAATACAACACGCCCTATGGCACGCTGGACGTACCGACCGGCGTTTATGAACTCGCCGTCGTTCCACAGGGCGGAACCGTTGACGCGGCTCTGATTCCGGCAACTCCGATCAGCCTCGACAGCGGCACGTCCTATCAAATCGTGGCCTACGGCACCGCAAGCCTGCCCAACATCCTCGTGCTGAGCTCGACCACACGCACCGACAGCGCAAGCGCTGGACTGCGCGTCGTTCATGGCGTGGTGGATGGTCCGGCCGTCGATCTTTATCTCCATGACGTGCTCGTCGCACCCGCGCTCGAATACGGCGACTCGACAGTGTTCATGCCATTTGCTGCCGGTGACTACGATGCAGTCCTCGTCCCCGCTGGCGATCCCTCCGGCGAAGTCATCGCTTCCGGCACGCTGACGCTCGAAGCAGGATCGGCCGTTTCAGTCGTCGCTGCCGCTGGTAGTGATGGCGTGTCGTTCCAGGTGACACCGGCGCAGCTCGCGGCCGCTACGGCCCAGAACGCTGTGGTCGAACTGATGAACTTCAGCGTGACCGATGTGACTGCCGCACTGGCTGATGGCGCGAGCGTAGTGGACGCCGCGGCTGGCGAAACCGCCACCGCAGCCCTTCCCGCCGCCAATCAGAATCTCGTCGTCAGCGCGGCTGGCGCGCCGATTGAAACCTTCGCTGGCCCGCTCTACGGCGGCGCGAACTACGGGTTCGTCGTGGTCGATGGCGGCGATGGCCCGCAGTCGTTCGCCCTTCCGCCAATAAGCGTCGCCACGACGATTGGCAGCGCGGCCGGCGACCAGACGATTACGCTGGCCGGGGCCGAGCAGCCAACCGAAGCACCCGCCGCCCCCACCGAAGCGCCCGCGCCCACTACGGCGGCCGTCGAGGCACAGCCTACTGAATCGCCTTCCATCGTCATTCAGCCCACCGCTGCCCCCACTGGCGCACTGCCGACCGCGCGCGTGCTGACCGACCCGGGCGTGAATGTGCACCTGCGCCAGTTCCCGAGCAGTGAAGCCCTGTCGCTGGCGCTGCTGGGCTCGGGCACCGTAGTCGATGTCGTCGGCCGTGAAGGCCCACCGGCCCCGCCGCCCGACGCAACTGCTACGCCCGAGGGCACGCCTGAGGGAACGCCGTTTGTGGACCCGGCAACTCTGCTGGAATCACCCGGCGATGACCTCGACCCCACTGATACGTGGCTGTTCATTTCGTCGGTGGCCCCGGATGGCGGCACGATCACCGGCTGGATCAATTCACTATTCCTGGCAGTGACCGCGCCCAATGGGCAGCCTCAGCGCTTGGCCGACCTGCCACTCGTGCCAGCCAACACAGCGGGCGAGTACAACTCATCGTTCGTGCCCACCGCGGTACCTACCCAGCCGTTCGAGGATCAGGTGGTCGCGACGGTCGATCAACTGAACCCGGGTTCGAACCTGCACCTGCGCCGTAATCCGACGGCCAATTCGGAGTCGCTGGCACTGATTCCATCAGGCACGCAGGTGGTTGTCGAGGGCGTCAACGATACGGGTGAGTGGTATCAGACGACTTACAACGGCATTACCGGCTGGATCAGCGCCAACTATGTGTCGCTCACCTTCAACGGCAACGCCTATGACGCGGCCAATGTGACGGTGCTGGCCACGCCGACGCCGACCCAAACGCCAGAGCCAACTCCGGAGTCGTAATCCATCCAGAGTCAGTCATTACGCACACAGACCTTGCCGGCAACGGCAGGGTCTGTGTGCCCCTCAACTAATCAGGAGTTTTTCCCGCATGACGAAGCGCGCGCTCATCACCGGTGTCACGGGTCAGGATGGTTCGTATCTCGCTGAGTTCCTGCTCGCTCAGGGCTATGAGGTCTTTGGCCTGGTGCGCCGGACAAGCATGTATACCTTCGAGCGCATCCGTCACATTCAGGATCAAATTCAGTTGATCCCGGGCGACATGAGCGACCAGACCAGCCTGCACAATGCGCTGAAGCTGGCCAGACCTGAAGAAGTCTACAACCTGGCCGCGCAAAGCTTCGTCCAAACCTCATGGCACCAGCCGGTATTCACGGGCGATGTGACCGCGCTTGGCGTCACGCGCATGCTCGACGCGATTCGCAACGTTGACCCCGAGATTCGCTTTTATCAGGCGTCCAGCAGCGAAATGTTCGGCAAAGTCCAGGCCGTGCCACAGAAAGAAGACACCTCTTTTTATCCCCGCAGTCCATATGGAGTCGCCAAGGTATATGGCCACTGGATCACGGTCAACTACCGTGAAAGCTACGGCCTGCACGCCAGCAGCGGCATCTTGTTCAATCACGAATCGCCGCGCCGTGGGCTGGAATTTGTCACGCGTAAAGTGACCCACCACGCCGCCGCCATTAAGCTCGGCGTGGCGAAGGAACTGCGTATCGGCAGCCTCGACGCGCAGCGCGACTGGGGCTTCGCAGGCGATTATGTCGAAGCCATGTGGCGCATGCTTCAGCAAGACACACCCGATGATTTCGTGGTCGCCACCGGCGTGACACACTCAGTACAGCGACTATGCGAAGCTGCTTTCGCCGCTGTGGGCCTCGACTGGCAGCACTATACCGTTCAGGACGAGCGCTTCATGCGCCCTGCCGAGGTTGATCTGCTGATTGGCGACGCCACAAAAGCCCGGTCTGTTCTGGGCTGGCAGCCGAAAGTGACGTTCGAGCAGTTGATCGAGATGATGGTCACGGCCGACCTCGAACGCTTGAAGGCCGAGCATCACCTGTGATCGATCCGCCGGGCATCGACCTGATCGATTCCCACTGCCATCTGAACTTCAACGCTTTTGGCGACGACCGCGATGCGGTGATGCGCCGGGCTCGTGAAGCAGGCGTTGGCCGGTTGATTATTCCCGCTATCGATCTGGACTCCAGCCGCGACGGCGCGACACTGGCAAATCAACACACTGGGGTTTACGCTGCCGCCGGCATCCACCCCAACAGCAGCGCCAATACTACCCAAGAGAACTTTGACGAGCTTGATGCATTGCTGGGAAGCGGCGCATTCGTGGCTGTGGGCGAGATTGGTCTTGATTACCATTGGGACACCAGCCCGCGCGAGGCGCAGTTTCGCGCCCTGCACGCGCAGCTTGAACTCGCGGCCAAACATAAATTACCTGTGATCATCCATAACCGCGAGGCTTCAATTGACCTGATCGCCGTGCTTGAATCATGGGCGGCCGGTCTCACCGGCAATCTGGCATTGCGGCCGGGCGTGCTGCACTCGTTTTCTGCTCCGCCGTCAATCGCTGAACGCGCGCTGGCGGCTGGCTTCTACCTGGGATTCACCGGGCCCGTCACCTACAAGAACGCCGACGACCTGCGAACCATCGCGGCGGCCGCTCCGCTCGACCGCATCCTGATCGAGACGGACAGTCCGTTTCTGACGCCCACGCCCAATCGAGGCAAGCGAAACGAACCAGCCTACGTGCGTCTGATCGCCGAGCGCATCGCCGTGCTTCGCGGCCTGCCGTTGGCCGAACTGGCCGCCGCCACAACCGCCAACACAGAACGCCTCTTTCAGCTTCCGCCTCAGCTTGATTGAAGCACAAAAGAGCGCGCCGGATAAGCCAGCGCGCTCTAGTCCTGAACCTAGGGGTATACAGCTAGACGGCGCCGCGAATCTGACGAGGCGTATGCACGGCGTTCAGCGCTTCGGTGAAGCGTTCGGCCAGCGAGCCCAGCAGAACATCAGCCTGTGACTGCGCCATTGTGCCATCCGCCACAGCCGCCTCGATACGCTCGGTCGCGGACGCAACCGCCGCATCTAGCACCGCTGCCTCAGATGACCCATTGGCCGCCGCTATTTCGCTCAGAGACTGGCCATCGCGCCACTGCTCGACCACCTCGCGGGCGGTCATTCCGGTCGCATCGGCAACCGCCGACACCAGCACACGCGCTGAGGCGATACGAATCGGGGCGCTGCCGACCCAGCGCGGGCCAGATTCGCCATTCACGGCCGAGGTGATGCCCGCTGCGAGATCAGTACTAAGCGCAGCAGCTTGCTCCTCGGTGATACGGCCATTGGCGAGTGCCGTGTCAATCTTTTCCTGCCCGGCCGCGACCGCCGCATCGATCACTACCTGAATGTCACCACCAGCATTCATCACCACTTCGGCCAACGTATTGCCTTCACGAATGGCCGCAACCAGTTCGGCGCGATCCATGCCAGTTTCCGTGACCGCTGCCGCAAGCGCGGCCGCGATCAAGTCACGTTCGTTGTTCCGAAGCGGACGCTGCGGATCGGCAGAGACGGCCGCGACCCCCACTGCCAGCACCACAATCGCCACTGCCACCAGCATCCATCTTTTTGCGTTCATAAGACCCTCCATTGCCCTACGCATACCTGCCATTTTCCAGCCGAAATGTAATCAAACTGTATTCTGGGTGTAAGTTTTTGCTACAATGCCGCCGGTCAGCCCGACGGATTTCCCTTCGCTTGAACTCAGCCAGCTCCGCGCCCGTGCTCAGTATCGTTATCGTCAGTTGGAACGTGGCTGACTTGCTTGAGACATGCCTGCAATCCATCGACGCCACTTGCCCACCGGAAACTGAGGTGATTGTCGTTGATTCTGCCAGCAGCGATGAAACCGTGGCGCGTGTGCGCGAGTCGTTCCCGAAAGTAACTATGCTTGCCCAGCAAACTAACGTAGGCTTTTCGCGCGGCACCAATATCGGGCTGGCGGCCGCCCAAGGTGCCAATCTGCTGCTGCTGAACCCGGACACGAAACTGCTCCCCGATGCAGTTCCGCACATGCTGGCTTATCTGGAGGCGCATCCTCATGTGGGCATCATCGGCCCACGCACGCTCAACCCGGATGGCAGTGTGCAGAGTACGCGGCGGCGCTTTCCCACTCCCCTGCTGGCGTCCCTCGAAAGCACATGGCTGCAGCCGCTCGCGCCGCGCCGCCTGCTGGATGCCTACTACGTCCACGACGCCGCCGACGATGCGACCGTCGAAGTCGATTGGGTACAGGGATCATGCCTGATGGCCCGCCGTGAGGTCTATGTAAGAACCGGCGGGCTGGATGAAGGCTTCGTCATGTACTCGGAAGAACTAGATTGGTGCCACCGCGCCAAGGACGCAGGCTGGAAAGTCGTTTATCTCGGCAGCGCCGCGATCATTCACTACGGCGGCCAAAGCAGCGGCCAGGTGCTGGCGGCCACCCATATCCGCTTCAACCAGAGCAAGCTGCGCTATATCCGCAAGTATCACGGTTGGCTCGCAGCGCAGGCCGTGCGCTTTGTACTGGTGCTCCAGTTTGCCGCGCAGTTGCTGATTGAAGCAGCGAAGTGGCTGCTGGGCCACAAACGCCCCCTGCGCGCCGAGCGCGTTGAGGCTTACTGGCGGGTGCTGCGCTCGGGCCTGAGGGTGAGCTAGGCCATGCGCATCGGCATGATCAGCGGCGAGTATCCCCCGCAGCAGGGCGGCGTCGGTGCGTACACCCGCATCCTCGGCCGCGCCCTGGCGGACGAGAGGCATGAGGTGGC
Organism: uncultured Chloroflexia bacterium; assembly: GCA_963841085.1. GTDB lineage: Bacteria > Chloroflexota > Anaerolineae > Aggregatilineales > Phototrophicaceae > Flexifilum. Next base: position 262,364 of record CAWJBF010000008.1, read on the forward strand.
GCTGCTGAGTGGACCAGCCGCGCGTGAAGACGACTCGCGCCTCACGCTTGATGTGGTGACCGATTGGGGTTTCGGCTGCTGGCATGTCGTCAATTCGTGGGCGCGCCACCGCCGTCTCGACGTGATCAACCTGCAATATCAGACGGCTGCGTACAGCATGTCGCCGTGGATACACTTCCTACCTGCGCGCGTGAGTGCCGCGCCCGTCGTGGTGACGTTTCACGATCTGCGCTTTCCGTATCTGTTTCCCAAGGCCGGGCCACTGCGTCCGTGGATAGTCAACCGGTTGGCGCGCACCGCAGCCGGCGCAATTGCCACCAACCCCGAGGACTACGAACGCCTGCGTGCTTTGCCAAGTTCCGTCATTATTCCCATTGGCAGCAACATCCTGACAGATCAATCGACCCTTCCCCATTCAATCAACGCAAACGAAGGATTCGAAATCGTCTACTTTGGGCTAATCAATCGCAGCAAGGGACTGGATCAACTGGTCGAAGCGCTGGCCGCCCTGCGTGCGGACGCCGTGCCTGCCCGTCTCACGCTCATCGGCTCGGCCGGGAGCAGCGACCTCACCAATCAGGTCTACGAGGCCCAATTGCGCCAGAAAGTCGCCGCGCTCGATCTCACCGAATACGTCACGTTCACCGGATTTCTGTCCGAAGCTGAGGTCGACGCCCGCCTGCGCGCCGCCGATGTGGTCGCGCTGCCTTTCCTCGACGGCGCATCGTTTCGACGCGGCAGCCTGATAGCGGCCCTGCGTGCGGGCTGTGCTATCGTCACCACCACGCCAGTGGTGCCCGCCGAAGCGTTCAGTGACGGTGAAACCATGCTGCTGGTGCCCCCCGCCGATGCGGATGCGTTAGAGGTGGCGTTGGCCCGGCTGGCGGCAGACTCTGCACTGCGCGATCGACTTAAGTCTGGGGCGGTCAAAGCGTCGGAGCAGTTTGCGTGGCCAGCCATCGCGGCGGCGGCGGCTGAATTCTACGGGCGCGTGCTGGCAAGAAGGACCGCGTTATGAGTCGTCCGCACTGGATACTAGGCTTGATCGTGGCCGCCTATGTTGTACTGGCCGTGATTTACAGCGTGGTCACGCCGCTTTTCGAAGCGTCTGACGAGTTGTGGCATTACCCGATGGTGGAGCACATCGCGGCAACGGGTGAACTACCGGTGCAAGACGCCTCCAGGCCCACCCTATGGCGGCAGGAAGGCAGTCAGCCGCCGCTGTACTACATGATCGCGGCCGCGCTCACTGCTGGTATCGACACGTCCAATCTGGCGGAGGTGCGCCGCGTCAATCCACACGCGGATATCGGGCTGGTGCGGCCGGATGGCAACGTCAACATGATCGTGCACCGTGCCGACCTGGAAGCCTTCCCATGGCAGGGTACGGCGCTGGCGGTTCATGTCGCCCGCTTGTTTTCGGTGCTGCTCGGCGCAGGCACGGTCATCGTCACCTACGGGCTTGGCCGCCGTATCTTCCCGGAACGGCCGGAAGTCGCGCTTGGCGCAGCCGCTCTCAACGCCTTTCTGCCGATGTTCCTGTTCATCAGCGGCTCAGTGAATAACGACAATTTGTCGAACCTGCTCGGCAATCTTCTGACGCTGGAGATAGTGATTCTGCTGGCCGCGCGCGCGCAGCCCGGCTGGGGACTGTATGTCATCCTTGGCCTGACCACTGGTGCGGGACTGCTGGCAAAGTTCAACATCGGCTTTCTCATCCCGGTCATCGCCGCCGCGCTGATTGTCGTAAGCTTGCGGCTGCGCAGCCTGCGCCCGCTGCTGCTGGGCGGGCTAGTCGCCGGTGGGCTGACCGTGCTGATCGCCGGTTGGTGGTACTGGCGCAATGTTCAGCTTTACGGCGATCCCACCGGGCTGAATATGTTCCTCGAACTCGTTGGCCGGCGCGCGATTCCCGCCAATGCCGCGCAATTGTGGGCCGAACGCGACAGCTTCCTGCAGGCGTTCTGGGGCTTCTTTGGCGGCGTCAACGTGCCGCTACCCACTTTCATCGTCATGGTCTTCAACGCGATTGCAGTCGTTGGACTCATTAGCGCGGCGGTCTTCATCGCGCGCGTACTCGTTCGCCGCGAATGGCCGCTTTCGCGCTGGCTGCCCACACTGGTGACGCTTCTGTGGCCGATGGTCTCGTTCATCTCCTACCTGCGCTGGACGGCTGAAACACCAGCCAGTCAGGGGCGGCTATTGTTCGCCGCGCTGTCGTCGATCCTCATCTGGATCGCATTGGGCCTCACCTGGTGGTTGCCCAGTCGCTGGCGCGCACCGATCATGGCGGCAGTCGCGGCTGGATTTGCAGTTGTTGCCGTAGCCGCGCCGTTTACGGTGATCGCGCCCGCCTACCACCCGCCTGCCCTCACCCAGCGAGGTGAAGAGCCAATCGCTGTTTTCTCAGACGGTGACGCAGACATGTTTGCGCTGCTCGGTGCAACAGTGGAGACGCCGAGCGTGCAGCCGGGCGATTATGTGCTGCTTGATACAGTGTGGCGCGCCGAAGCAGCGCCGGGCCGCGACTGGAGCCTGTTCGTCCATCTGGTCACGCCGGACAATGTGATTATCGCCCAGCGCGACATATACCCGGGCGGTGGCTTGCTGGCTGCATCCGACCTGTCAGCGGGCGCTTCGTGGGACCATCCGGTTGCCATTGCCGTGCCGGGCACCGCGCCCGCGCCACGTACGCTTTCCGTCGAGGCGGGGTGGTATCATCTGCCTACGGGCGAACGGCTGGCGCTTGCCGGTGGCGCTGAGACGGTTCGGCTGGGCGAAGTAACGCTTGCACCGCATTCGTCGGATACCAGCATACCGAATCCGGTGTCGATAAACTTCGGTGGTCAAATGGAATTGGTCGGCTACTCAATATCCGATCTCTCGCCCGCCGCTGGAGACACGGTCGAAGTCACGTTCTACTGGCGCGCGTTACAGCCGATGAAAGACGATTACGTGGTTTTTACGCACATCATCGACCCCGCAACCACGACCATTCACGCTGGCTCGGACGCGCAGCCTGCGAACTGGTCACGGCCCACGTCCGCATGGCAGCCGGGCGAGATCGTCGCTGATATGCATGCGCTCACCCTTCCCGCAGATGCTCCGCCCGGCATCTTCGAGCTGGAGTTGGGCGCATATCTGGCACAGGACGGCCGCCTTGACCGCTTACGTATGGTTGCGCCCGATGGCGGCATGGCAGATGACTTCGTTTTCCTCACGCGCCTGCGCATCTTGCCTGCGCCTGAAGCAACTGAGCCTGCCTCATGAACCGCCTGCGCCGCGCCGCGCCAGACGGCATTGCAATCGCGCTGCTGACTGCGCTATGGCTGCTGTTCTTCTGGCGGCTGTTCACGCCCGTTGCCGCCGATCAGGCGTCGCTCAAACTGGGCGATTTCTCCGGCCAGTTCGTAACGTTCGCCGGCTATCAGGCCGAGCGTATGTGCGCCGGAGAATGGCCGCTATGGAACCCGTACAACAACGCCGGTTTCCCGTTCGCTGCTGATACGCAGGCCGCAATCTTCTATCCGCTGCGCTGGATCACTGTCGGCCTGTCATGTGCGCGTGGCTGGACGTATCACGCGCTCGAACTGGAAATGTCCGCGCATGTCTTGTTTGCCAGCCTGGCTATGTATGCGCTGGTGCGGCGCTTGACGCTGGGTTCGTCGGTCACTGTACCGGCGGCTGCGCTGGGGGCAGTCGTCTTTGCCTACGGTGGCTTTCTCAGCGGCTATCCGCCGCTTCAACTGGCGCTGCTGGAAACGGCCGTCTGGCTGCCGCTGGGCCTGCTGGCCGTGACCGAGGCGACGCGCAATCCGCACCCGGCCTGGCGCTGGCTGCTCGTCGCCGGTATGGCGCTGGCGCTGTCATGGCTGGCGGGGCATCCGCAGACCAGCTACTTTCTGGCGCTGCTGATGGCGCTGTATCTACTCTATCGCGCTGTGATCCAACGTTGGCGCTGGATGGCCATCCTGGGCGCGCTGGTGCTGCTGGGCGCCCTGACGGTTGCGCTGGCCGCCGTTATGCTGCTGCCCGGCATCGAGTATCTGGGGCGCACTGCCCGCCCGGACCTTGGCTTCGACGCCAAGGGCAATGGCTTCCCGTTTCAGGATGTACTGCAGACGATCTTCCCGGGCGTTTTGAGCCTGTACTCACCGCTGTATGTTGGTTTTCTGGCGTTAGCGCTGGCAGGTGTAGCGCTGTGGCGGCGCAGGCCGGGCGCGTGGTTCTGGGGCGTGATCGCAATCGTGGCGCTGGTATGGAGTTTGGGCGCGAACAGCCCGCTGTACGCGCTGTTTTACAACACACTTCCCGGCCTGCGCTTCTTTCGTGGGCAAGAACGATCAGCGTTCGTGTGGGCAGGCGCAATGGCAGTGCTGGCCGGCATGGGCCTGACTGCCCTGCCCCTGCTCAACCATTCAATCGCCGTCCGGTCGCTGCGGCGGGCGCTGTGGGCAATCGCCGCCGTTGCGCTGATCACGCTTGCGTTCGTCTTCGCCGGCTGGTTGGGCGCTCCCGAGCCCTACGCGCAGTCGCTGCCTGCCATCGCCTTCGGCGCGCTGATGGTGGCTGTGACCGCGCTGCTCCTTCCCTGGCTGGCCCAGCGCCCACGCAAGTGGTGGGTATTCGCGCTCGTGCCGGCGCTGGCGGCCTTCGAGCTTTTCGTCGTGAGCATGGATGCTGACGCAACCTATGATTCTATTCCGCCCTCCCAGCAAGTGGCGATGAGCGCGGTCGATAATGCCCTGCTCACGCCGCTGCTTGCCGATGAGGGCCAGTTTCGCGTCGACGGCCAGCGCGGCTTGACCGACAACTATGGCAGTCTGTGGGGGCTTCAGGACATTCACGGCATCAGCCCGCTGTTTCTTGCCAGCGTACGCGATTTGATTGAGGGCGACCTGCCTGACCCACGACTATGGGAAATTCTGTCAGTCAAGTATGTGCTGTCCGACTGGGCCGAACTTCCTGCACCGGCCGAAATCGTGGCTGAAGGTGTTGACCGCTTCGGGCCGGTCAATGCCCATGAACTGGCCGATCCGCGCCCATTCGCGGTGCTGGCCCAGGATTTTCGCGTCGCGGCGGATGCGGACGAGGCGCGGTCGTTGCTGACTGATCCCGCCATCAACCTGCGCGACACAGTCGTCCTTGACGATCATCCAGATTTGGCAGACGCACCGGGCGCTGGCACGATCGAAGTGCTGCGTTTCGAACCTGAGCACATTGAACTGGCTGTGACTGCCGATGCGCCAGCGCTGCTGTCATTGTCGCTCGTCGATTATCCGGGGTGGCACGCTGTGATTGACGGCCAGCCCATCGATATTCTGCGCGCCTACACGGCTGTTTCCGCGCTGGTCGTGCCTTCAGGCGATCACATCGTCACACTGACGTTCGAGCCAGCCAGCGTCACGGCGGGGGCTACGCTGAGTATCGTCGCGTGGATCGGCACGCTTGTTCTGACGGCTGCACTGTTCACTATGCACTGGAGGCGCTATGGACAGCGCTAGTGGTCTGCAGGAATGGGTCGCGCGGTTGGATCGGCGCGGCTATGCCCTGCTGGTGGGCCTTGCGATTGGCGTGAGCGCAGGCCTGATTGGGCTGCTGCTGGCGGTCGGCGGGCCGCTGATCGCCGCCGGGGCGCTGTTCGGCGCGCTGCTGGCGCTGTACATCATCACCGACATTAACGCCGCGCTCTACGGCGTCGTCTTTATCGTGGCATTGGCTCCCTTCGCCACTTTTCCAGTGAAGATCGGCTTTACGCCCACCTTTCTCGATGCGGCGATGGGCGCGTTTCTGCTCGTTTATGCCGCGCAGTGGATGACCGGCCGGCGGCGCGGCTTTCGCCTTACGCCGGTGCATGCGCTTGTTGGCCTGTATATGGCGTGGCTAATCATCAGCTTTCTGCTCGGTTTGCGCTGGGCGCGCCCAACCTCGGCCGATATCCGTCAGTTCGCCGAAATGATACTCAGCATCAGGCATGGTGTTCGTGTTGGGCGATGTGCTGCGTGACACGCGCGCACTACGCCGTTTTGCGCTGGTGCTGCTGGTGGCGCTGTCGGCACAGGCGCTGGTGGCGCTGGTCGTCTATGCCCTGCCCGACGTGACGGCCGAGCGCACGCTCGTTCGTTTGGCGCGTTTCGGCTACCCCGATGGCGGCGTCATCCGCTACATTGAGGATAATCCAGCGCTGGATGAGCGTGCGATTGGCACGTGGGTCGATCCCAACGCGCTTGGCGGCTTCATGGCGATTCTGCTGGTTTTCCTGGCGCCGCAGATATTTGCGCGCCGCCCGATACTGCGTTGGCGCTGGCTCATTTACTTGGCGTTGGGCCTCGGTGCAGTCGTGCTCGTGCTGACGTATTCCCGGGCTTCGCTGCTGGCGGCGGCCGCGGGACTGGCGTTCATCGGCATGCATCGCGGCTACCGGCAATTCCTGATCGGTCTGGGCATTGGTGCGCTGCTGATTCTCGTCCTGCCACAAACGCAATCGGTGGTCGAACGGCTGCTCGAGGCGTTCACGGGCGCAGACCTGGCCACGCAGATGCGGCTGGGCGAATACGGCGACGCTCTTGAACTGATCCGCCGCTATCCAATCACGGGCGTCGGCTTCACGGGCACGCCAAGCATCGACCTGTACACCGATGTCGCCAGCATGTACCTGATTATGGCCAATCAGATCGGGCTGGTGGGCGTTGGGCTGTTCGCGCTGACCATGAGCGGCGTGTTCGTCTATGGCCGCCGCGCCTGGCCCGCCGCATCTGCCATCACCGGCCAGCGGTCGCTGCATCTCGGCGCGCATGCCGCGCTGATCACCGTGCTGCTCAATGCCACCGCCGATCTATATTTCTTCCGTACCGATTTTCACGCCTCGATCACGCTGTTCTGGCTCGTCGTCACGGCATCACTGGTGAGCAGCAGGCTGGCCTTCGAAGATGCCGCGAGGCGCCGGGCTGAAGCGCTAATCTCACCGTTGTAAGGGGAAGTTCTTTCGTTTACTATGAGGCCCGCTTGCGCGATGGCGCGGGCATTCACGTCTTTCCGCTCTGTACGCAGCCGCCTGGCAGCGCAGGGCAATCCCAGGGGAAGGAGAACAGCATTACCCCGATGAAACGCCCATATGAAGTCACGTTTATTGTTCGCCTCGATAACACCGACGAGGCACTGGTCAATGGCACAATTGATCAGGTTCGCGCCTGGATTGAAGCTGATGAGCTTGGCCAGGTGATGAAGATCAACCGCTGGGGCCGCAAGAAGCTGGCCTACGAAATCGACCGGCAGCGCGAAGGCTACTACGTGCTGATGGAGTCGCAGATTGAGCCGAAGGCGCTTCAGGAAATTGAGCGCAATATTAATCTGTCGCCTTACATCCTGCGCCACCTGGTCATTCGCAGCGACGAGTAGGTACGGATAGCGCCGGCCAACCGCCGGCCGCTGGACGACCGCCCATGGCACGAGGTCTCAACAAAGTCATCATCATTGGGAATGTGGGGCGTGACCCGGAAATCCGGTACACGCCAAGCGGACGCCCGGTGACCAGTTTCAGTGTTGCCACAGCCCGCACCTGGATGACATCTGAAGGCGAACGCCGCGAAGAAACCGAATGGTTCAACGTGGTGGCCTGGGGCACGCTGGCAGAGATTTGCAAGCAGCATCTCAGCAAAGGCCAACAGGTTTATGTGGAGGGGCGGCTGCAAACGCGCGGCTGGGAAGACGAGCACGGGAAGAAGCATTTTCGCACCGAGCTTGTCGCCAATGAGATGATCCTGTTGGGCGACCGCCGACACCCGGGCGAGGTCGATTTTCCTGGCGGTGACGAAGATGACGGCGATTACGCCTTCTAACCCATCTTTCGGCCGCTCAAGCGTAACCACCTGAACCAGAACCTTGAGGAGTGAACTGAGCAATGACCGCAGACAGTGATGTTCGTGAAGATCGCTCGGAAGGCAGCGACCGTGGGGATCGGGGAGACCGTGGTGATCGCGGCGGACGCTACGAGCGCCGTGACCGTGACGGCGGCCCGCGCGGCCGTTTCCGCAATCAGCGCTACTGCCCCAAAGGCAAGTGCTTCGACTATAAGGATGTAGACACGCTACGCCGCTACATCACGGAAAACGGCAAGATCAAGCCGCGCCGCCAGAGCGGCAACTGCGCGCGCTGCCAGCGTGAACTTTCGCGCGAAATCAAGCGCGCCCGGCACCTGGCGCTGCTTCCGTTCGTTTTGCTCTCCGACTAGTATCGCGTGCCGGGGCGCCCGGATGGCTGGCGCCCGACACCACACCATAACCCGGGAGTGATGCGGACATGACGAAAAAGGGACAGACGAACCTGCCTAAGGCGGCTCCTGCAAAGGAAACCAAACCCGCCAAGCAACCGCGTCTGATCAAGGAATACCATACCAGGAAAGAACGCGATGCTGCCGTTCAGCGCTGGCTGATCATCGGCACCGGCATCATCATTGTCGTGGTCGTCAGCCTAATGGTGATCGCGCTCATTGGCGCTGCCATTACCCCAGGCCAGGAAGCTGCTTCTGTCGATGGTGACGTGATTACGGTGGGCGAACTGCAATCGCAGGTGCGTCTCGAACGCGCGCTGCGCAACGTGCAGTTGAACGACGCCGTTTCGCAGTACCGCGCCTTTGGGGCCAGTGATGACCAGATCATCCAGTTCCTGCAGAGCCAGCCGCCCTACTCCACCTGGATCAGTGAAGCCAATGTGCCCGACCAGATCGGCAACACGGTCCTCAATCAGATCATCGACGATCGCCTGATTGCGGCGGCAGCGGCGGCAGCAGGTGTAACGGTGGATGATGCAGCTATACAGCAGCGTATCGAAGATTTCTTCGGTTACGACCCGGCTGCAGCCCTGTCGACGGCCACGCCTACACTGATGCCGACTGCTTCACCGACGCCGCTGGTGTCGCCCACCCCGTCGCCGTCGCCAACCGCGACGCTGACGCCGGAGTTTACGCCGACGGCCTCGCTGACTCCAGAACCTTCGGCCACGCCCAGCGCCACGCCCAATGCGACCGAGGTAGCCGAGCAATTCAATACCGTGCGTGACAGCTTCCTGGGTGTTGTAAGACAGCAGAGCGGCATGAGCGACGCTGAGCTCAACGCGATGTTTGCGCGTGAAGCGCTCACCCGCGCCTTGCGCGATCAGGTGACGGCCGAGCTATCACGCGAGCAGGCGTTCGTCAGCGCCCGCGTGATTGAAGTGGACTCCAGAATCCAAGGCCAATGACATTGTTGCGGCCCTCGCCGCTGGCGAGTCGTTTGCCAACCTTGCGCGGGCCAATTCAATGCACGCCTCCGCCTCTACGGGCGGCGAGATGGACTGGCGGTCGCTCACGGACCTCAGCGCCGAGTTTGGCGCGAACGCGGAAACTGCCCTGCAGGATGCCGCAGCCGGCGCCGTCGTTGGCCCGGTGACGACTGATGCGGGCACGTTCGTGGTCTTCCAGGTGCGAGGCACCGAGCCACGTGAACTTAGCGACGCCGAGTTCGAACAGGCGCGCAATCTGGCGTTTGACGAGTACTTGTCGACGCTGCGCCAGGGGGCAGACGTTAACTTCACCAACAACTGGATCGGTAACGTACCCTCCGATCCAGCGCTCCTGATCCAACAACCGCAGTAAATTCGTATTCACATTGGCAGACAACAAAAAGGGCGGGAGACAAATCTCCCCCCCTTTTTGTTGTGCCGCGCTCGTACAGTGAGCGGCGGACAAGCGCGTTGTATGCGTTCTGCCGCACCGCTGTATAATGGCCGCCATGAATGAGCACCCATTGGCGCGCATCGAGGCGCGCATTGCCGGCCTCGTCGAAGGGGCGTTCGCGCAGGTGTTTGGCGGCACAAACGGGCTTCCCGGTGTAGTTGCCAGTCTTTCGGCGGCCCTCGAAGACGCGGTGCGCCAGTCACGAACAGCCGACGGAATGCACGCCCAGCCTCAACGTCTGCGTGTGCGCATGCGCCACGATGAGATTCAGGCCCTGAAGGGCGCATGGCCCGGCATCGAGGACAGCCTCGCGCGGCAGGTGGCCGAGCATACAGTAGTTGGCGGCCGTCCCCCACGCAGCGTGCCCGAGATCGTGTTCGTGGCTGATGACACCCTTGCGCCGGGGTTGGTTGTGATTACCGCAGCCGAACCCGATCGACGCGACCCAACCGGCATTCTCCCCCGAATCAGCCTGCCATCCACCCGCTTTCCAGAGGAAGCACTGCTACTTACGGAAGCGGGAAACACGATAGACCTTAACGAGCCAGTGACCACCATCGGACGCGCGCCTGAATGCAGCATTGTGCTTGACGATCCGTATGCGTCGCGCATACACGCCCAGATCAGATTGCGCAATGGGCGCTTCGTGGTGCTCGATGCCGGCAGCCAATCAGGTACCTTCGTCAATGGCACGCGCATACTGGAACATTTGCTGCACAATGGCGACGTGCTTCAGGTGGGGCGAACACGCCTGATTTATCAGGATCAGGATGAGCCTGAGCAGGACGAAACCGAAGCAATGCGGCCGCAGTCTCCCGACGGGGATTAGCGCGCATGCTTCCAGTTGATCTCGTGCTGTTCATTTTACGCCTGCTGTCCGCCATAGCCCTGCTGGCGGCCCTCACGGCGCTGCTCGTGTTCCTGTGGCGTGATTATCGCAGCGCGACACTTTCGGCTTCGGAACGCCCGGATAAACTGGGGCGGCTCGCCATTCTCGAATCGCTTGATGGCGAGCTTCGGCGTACGAACGCGGGCTTTGAGTTGAAACCAGTCACCCGAATTGGGCGCGCTGCCAGCAATGCCGTGCAAATCGACGATACGTTCGTCAGCGCCGATCATGCGCTGCTCACGCTGCGCGATGGGCGCTGGTGGCTTGAGGACCAGGGCAGCAAGAACGGTACGCTGCTCAACGGCGTCCCGATCAGCCAGGTAACTATCGTCACTGACGGTGATGTGATCGAGATTGGCAACCGCGCGTTCCGGTTGGAACTGGCGCACTAGCGAAACGTGGGTGGTTAACCAGCCACGCAACACCTTGCAGGAGAACGCAATATGCGCGAACCAGTGTTGATTGGGGTCATTGGCGGCTCGGGACTGTACAACATGCCTGAGATCGATCATGTGGAAACCGTCGAACTCGACACGCCTTTCGGCCAGCCCAGCAGCCCGATTGTCATCGGCCGGCTGCGCGGCCAGCGCGTGGCGTTTCTGGCGCGCCATGGTCTCGGGCATGTGTTCACCCCGTCGACCGTACCCTATCGCGCCAATATCTACGCCCTCAAGTTGCTCGGCGTGCGTAAGCTGATCGCAGTCAATGCCTGCGGCTCACTGCGCGAGGACTACGCGCCCGGTGATGTGGTCATCCCCGATCAGTTGCTTGACTACACGAAGGATGAGCGCGGACGCTCGTTCTTTGGGCCGGGACTCGTGGCTCATGTCTCGGTGGCGGACCCATTTTGTGCGGAAATCAGCGCGCAGGCCGCCAACGCTGTACGCGCAGTAGAAGGCACTGCGCATGAAGGCGGCGTTTATGTGACGATTGAAGGTCCCCGTTTCAGTACACGCGGCGAAAGCGAAATCTTCCGCAATCTCGGGTGCAGCATCGTTGGCATGACCTCCTGCCCCGAGGCGTTTCTGGCCCGTGAAGCGGAGATGTGCTACACGACCCTGTCGCACGTCACCGACTATGACGTGTGGCACACCAGCGAAGCGCCAGTCACGGTTGAAATGGTCATGCGGACCATGCATCACAATCTGGCCATCGCGCAGCAGGCGCTGGCGGGCATGGTCGAAACGCTCGACGCAACGGGCGACTGCGGCTGCCAGCATGCGCTCGACCACGCCGTGATGACTGCGCCTTCAGCGATTTCGCCCGAACAACTCGACCGGCTGCGCCCCATCGTTGGCCGGCTGTTTCCGCGCTGATGACGCGCACGCTCGAAATCAACTCCGTCCGTATCAGGCCGCGGACAGTGCCGGTCGAGCGGGCACTGCTGATTATCGGCGGCCTGTTCGTGGGCGTGAACACCGCGGCGCTGGCTATTCAGCGTGGCGGAGATCTTGCGCAGTGGATTCCCCTGCTGGTATGGATTGGCTGCGCGGTCGTGGGCGAACGCCTGCTCGCCTTCCGCCTGCCGAGGCGCGACCCGTTGTTCTTCCCGCTGGCGTTGTTTCTCGCCGGTTGGGGCCTGCTCATTGTGGATCGACTCACACCGGCAATGGCGGACAGGCAGTCCCTGTGGCTGATCCTCGGCACTGGCGTGATGATCGCCATCGTGTGGGTGCGGCCGCTGCTCCACTGGCTGCGCCGCTACCGCTATACCCTGCTGCTGGCGAGCCTGATCCTGCTGGTGGCCACGATTCAGTTTGGCACCAACCCATCCGGCGCAGAAGGCGCACCCACTCTCTGGCTCGGCTTTGGCGGGCTGTATGGGCAGCCGTCCGAGCTGCTCAAGGTGATGCTGGTGATCTTCCTTGCCAGCTACCTTTCGGCACAGTACCCGGCCATGCGCGCGGGTGGACGCCGAGCCATTGTCAGCCCGGCGCTGTTCGGCCCGCTGCTGTTGATGTGGGGCATCTCGGTCATCGTACTCGTCTGGCAGCGCGACCTGGGCACGGCCGTGCTCGTGTTCGCGATCTTCATCCTCCTTCTCTACATCGCCAGCGGCATGACCTCGATGCTCATCGTCGGTTCACTGCTGGTGATCGCAGCCGGAATCACCGCCTACTATTTGTTTGCGGTGGTGCGCCTGCGCGTCGATATCTGGCTCAACCCGTGGCCCGAAGCGACGGATCGAGCCTATCAGATCGTGCAAAGCCTGATGGCGTTTGGCGCGGGTGGAGCAGGCGGCCAAGGCATTGGCCAGGGCGCACCCGGTTTCATCCCCGTGGCGCACTCCGATTTCGTCTTCGCGGCGCTGGCCGAAGAGTGGGGGCTGCTCGGCGTCGTGGCGGTGCTGGCTCTCCTGGCAGCCTATGTCGTGCGCGCGTTTCGCGCCGGCGCGGCCCAGCCTGACAGTCCATTCCGGGCGCTGTTGGCAGTAGGCCTCGGCCTGCTCATTGGCGTTCAGGCGCTTCTGATTATGGGGGGCGTGCTCAAACTGATTCCGCTCACGGGCGTTACGCTGCCATTCGTCAGCTACGGCGGAAGCTCGCTGGTCACGTCTTTCATCATAACCGGCCTGCTCCTGCGCCTGTCGGCAGTGGAAGGCTGACATGACCTTTCAGCGCGAAATCGGCCGCGTAACCATCGCCCTGTTGTGCGGATTCTTCATCGTCGGCCTGGCCGCGGCCTACTGGTCAGTGGCAGGGCCAGACGGGCTGCTGAAACGCGGCGACAATCCGCGCCTGGTACTGGCCGATCAGGCGGTCGCGCGCGGCGCGCTGATGGACAGCGAAGGCGGCGTGCTGGCGCAGTCGCAGCGAATCGATGGGGTAATTGAGCGCGTCTACGGTGACACCATGTTCGGCCAGGTCGAAGGCGGATTTGGTGTAACGGGCGTCGAGGCGCTTTACGATGACCTGCTACGCGGCGAACCGGTCGATCCAATGGCGCAGGCGGTGCGCGATCTGCTGCACCAGCCGCGTGAAGGCTCGGACGTGATGCTGACGATTGAACCGTCCGTTCAGGAAGCCTTAATGAATGCGATGGGTGACCACGCCGGGGCTGCGGTGGTGGTGGCCATTCCCGGCGGCGAAATCCTTGGGCTGGTCAACCGGGCCGCGCCATCGGCCAGCGAAGCAACTCCCGAGCCGGGAGCAGATTCAACGCAGACCGGCGCGACCCGCGCATTGCAGGCTGGCTATGCCGCCGGCGGGTCGCTGCTGCCCGGGCTGTTGAGCGCCGCCCTGCTGGAAAACCTCGACATCACCCGGGCAGCCTATCCCGCTGGAACCTGCGCCGTGCGGCTGCCCACAGAACAGCTCATTTCGCTTCAGGAGGCCTTTCTCTACGGCTGTGTCAGCCCGTTCGAGGCAGTTTCGGCAGGTATGGCCCCTAATGCATTGTCGGCCATCCTCACCTCGTTCGTGCCCCAACCCATCAGCGGGCCACTGGGCGACTTGCTGGGAGGCCAGCCAGTTCCTGAGCTGGCATCACTCGATGAAATGCAGGCCATTGATGTAAGCCCGCTGTCGATGGCGCTCATGGCAGCGGCAATTGCCAACGACGGATCCGCGCCCGCGCCGGTGATTGCGTCGGGTTACCGCCTCGCCGGGGACGCTGTTTGGACGCCGTTAACCAGCGCCAGCCCCGTTATTCCGGTCACGACAGCCACGACCGCGCGGCGGCTTCAAGACTTACTGCGCCAGGCTGTAGCCGAGGGCGCGGCGCAGAACGCCGGCCGCCCGAGGCTGGATATAGGCGGCCTCGTGTCGCTGGCGGGCACCGATGATGATCCCGTTTCATGGTTCACTGGCTTCGCCAGCTTGCCTGATCGCCAGGGAGCGGCAGTTACCGTCGTGCTGGACGGGCAGCGCGATGTGGGCCTTGCCGCGGACATCGGCGGCGATGCGCTCGAAGCGGCTGCCGCTGTGCTGGACAGCGGCAGCTAGACGTTCACCCGCCCGGCCACTGGCGCTTGTTCAGGCGCACCCGCTTGCGCCATTTCGCAGTGGTGCTGTTCAAATGTACCCAGTTCCCGCTGTATCCGGTATTGGGCTCAGCCTGCTCCAGCGACTCCAGAAAGGTCTCGGCGTCTGCAAAGGGCGGCATATGTTGCGTGGCGCGTCCGTACTCGACGCGGCTGTGCGCGTCCGAGCCGATGGTGCCGCGAACGCCCCGCCCCGCCGCCAAATCGCGTGCCTTATCGTTATCCTCGTGGTAAACACAGCGGGCGTTGAACACCTCGATGGCGTCTACTTGATCGATGATGCGCAGCAAATCTGCTTCTTCCCAAGCCCCCTTGCGCAGGCGGTCGTATGGATGCGACACACTTATGACCGCGCCCTGGTCGCGCAGGCGGGCGATTGTCTCCTCAGGCGTCAGCCGCGCCGGAATCAACTCGCGCATGAAGTAGCCGAGCAGTTCGCCCTGCGTGGTCATGATTTCCTCGCCCACTATCACGAGATCGGGCGCAATCCTGGCCATCGCCAGCGCGCCATCCGCCGTGTTGTGGTCGGTAATCGCGATCTTGTCCACCCCCTGCGCCGCGCAGCGCGCGATGATGCGGTCGAACGGAACGATGCAGTCCTTCGACCACAGGGTATGGCTGTGCAATTCAACGTTCCAAAGCGAAGCGGGCGTCATACGAACGTTTCTCCTACGCTAGAGGCTCTATTGTAACAGCGCAGCGCAGGGGCGAGAACGTTCTGCTATAATCTCCGCACGCGCCGGGCCGGAAGACGGGGAGAACAACCGGCCGCAAGCGCCGGGGGAACACGACCGCGCGACCATCCGAACGACCCGGGGCACCCACCCATGACCCAACCTAAAATCGAACGCACAGACAGCCTGAGCGCGCCGCCGCGCCTACTTACCTTCACGCTGCTGGTCATCCTGATCGTCATCGTCCTCGCGCTGGTTGGTACGCTGCTGTTCTTCGGCGGTGACCGGCGACTGGGCGCTGTGCTGCCGTTCGCGGCCGGGGTCGGCGTGCTTGTGCCCATCGGCACAGTCGTGGCGGCGCTCATCCTGCGCAAGCAGCTTCCGCGCCGATTCTGGCTGTGGCTGACAGCCTTCTGGGCCATCATCCTGATCGTGGGCGCACTGGTAGGCATCGTAGTTTACAGAGAAGCCCTGCCGCCGCGCTACCAGGAACAGGTACTCACCTACGTGCCCTTCATGCGGGCGTTCATGGCCCCTACACCTGAAGGCGGAACGGTGCCCACCGTGGCCGTAACCAGCGCCATCTCGCTCGATGAACTGCTGGGCGCGCCCGTCGGCACCAGCACCCCCTCCGGCCCAGCGCCTGCACTGGTCGAAGTGACCATGTCGGCCGAAACTGATGCGCCACCCACCCCCACCGCCAGCCTAACGCCTACACCTGAACCGTCACCGACGGCGGGCGCGACGGAAAGCGCCACCCTGCCCACGGCCGTGCCCACTCAGATGGAGGCATTCCCAACCGATAACCCCGCTCAGTCCTTGGCTGTGTCGCTGCCGCCTTCGGCGCACATCTATGGCCTGCGGCATCAGCAGCAAACCTGGAATAACTGCGGCCCGGCCAATATCACCCAGGCGTTGAGCGCCTATGGCTGGCAGGAAGATCAGGCATACGCCGCGCAGTTCCTTAAGCCCACCGAGGAAGACAAGAACGTAAGCCCGGGCGAACTCGTCAATTTCGTCAACACGCAAACCGGCGTGCGCGCTATCACGCGCATCGGCGGCGATATGGATATGCTCAAGGCGTTTGTCGCTGCAAACTTCCCAGTCGTCATCGAGACGACTTTCACACCCGAAGGCTATGACTGGATCGGGCATTATCAAACCATTGTCGGCTACGACAATGCTGCCGGCAGTTTCTACGCGCTGGACACGTATCTGGGCGCTGGCGAAAATGGCGCCGGTGTGCCAGAAAGCTACGTGCAGTTCGACCGTGACTGGAAAGCCTTCAACCGTGCCTTCATCGTCGTCTACGATCAGGAACGCGAAGCTGTTGTGCAGCAGATTCTGGGCGACCGGGCTGACCTGACGCTGGCCGCCGAGCACGCGTTGGAAGTTGCGCGTGACGAAGCGCGTCTCGACCCGCAGGACCCATTCGCATGGTTCAACATCGGCACGGCGCTCACCAAGCTCGGCCGCTACGATGAAGCGGCGGCGGCGTTCGATCAAGCTATCAACAAGCGCCTGCCCTTCCGCATGTTGTGGTATCAGTTCGGCCCGTTCGAGGCGTATTTCAACGTCGGCCGCTACACGGATGTGCTATCACTGGCCCAGAACAATCTCACCAGCGGCGCCGATCTGGTCGAAGAAACGCACTACTGGATGGGACGCGTTTATGAAGCACAGGGGGAAACCGCGCTGGCTACGGCTGCGTATCAGCGCGCGCTTAACAAGAACCCGCTTTACACCGCCGCCCGCGATGCTCTCACCCGGATAAGCTGACGCCCTGATGACCGAATCCGGCAATTCGCCGTCCATTCGCGGCCATCTCACCCGCTCAACGCTGATCGTCATGGCGGCATTCGCCACCGCCAAGGGGATCAGCCTGATTCAGACCGTGGTGATTGCGCGCACGTTTGGCGTCAGCCCCGAATACGATGCGTTTGTCGCAGCCAATCGCCTGCCGGAAATCATCTTCAACCTGATCGCCGGTGGCGCAATCGCCTTCGCCTTCATACCCGTGTTCACGGGCCTGCTAGCGCATGGCGATTTGAAGCAGGCCTGGAAGACGGCCAGCCACGTCGCCAATACCATCTTTCTGCTCACCCTCATCGCCAGCGGGCTGGCTTTCCTGCTTGCCGAATGGTTGGTGAGCGCCGTGATCGCGCCCGGGTTCTCTGCTGAAATACGAGAACTTACGACCGGGCTGATGCGCGTGCTTCTGGTGGGCACGTTGATCTTCTCGGTCAGCGGCCTGATCATGGGCATCCTGCAAAGTCACAACCGCTTCCTGCTGCCCGCGCTCGCGCCAATCATGTATGACCTCGGCATCCTGTTTGGCGTGCTGTTCCTCATCGAGCCGTTTGGCATCTACGGCTTGGCAATCGGCGCAGTAATCGGTGCAGCCCTGCACCTGCTGATACAGGTGCCCGGCCTGTTTATTGTGCATGCGCGCTGGTCAGCCGAGTTCGGCTGGAACGACCCACATCTGCGCCGCGTGCTCGTCCTCATGCTGCCGCGCATGGCAGACCTCGGCCTGATCAGCGTCAGCGCCATCGTCACCACCAACATTTTGTCGCGGCTCGGCCCGGGGGCCACCAGCGCCTATGACTGGGGCTGGCGGCTGATGCAAATCCCGGAGACGTTGATCGGCACCGCGATGGGCACCGTGATCTTCCCGACGCTGGCGGCGCTCAGTTCGCTGGGCGATGTCAACGGCAAGCGCAGCGCCTTCTCTGGGTCGGTACGCTTCATCCTGATCGCCACCCTGCCCTCAGCTGTCTTTCTGATCGTGGCCGGCAAGCCGCTTTTGAGCCTGCTGCAAGGCGGCGCATTCACCGATATGGCGGTCGATCTGGTTTACTCGACGCTTCAGTTCTTTGCGCTCGGCATCATCGTCCATTCGGTGCTGGAAGTCGTGGCGCGCAGCTTCTATGCCGACAAGGACACGCTCACACCGCTCTGGGTCGCGCTCGGTGGCGCAGCCGTCAATATCGGCATTGCGCTGCTGTTCACCGGCGTGCTCACCAACACAGCCACGCCCGATCAGGTCGGCGTGCTGGCGCTGGCCAACACGCTGGGGGTCACCTTTGAGGTCGTCGCGCTCAGTATCGTTTTACGCCGGCGCTGGCACGGGCTGGACGAAAACACGATTGGCCGCACCACGCTCAAGGCCCTAATCGCCAGCCTAATCATGGGCGCGGCCATTTTCGCGCTCGAAGGCGGCTGGGTGGCGCTGGGACTGTCGGAACGCGGCGTCATTTGGGGGGTGGCCGGCATTGTGCTGAGCCTCGTTGTGGCGGCCGTCGTCTTCGTGATTGCGGCGTGGCTGCTGGGCGTCGATGAAGTCAAAACATTCTTCACACAGGCGTGGCGGCGCGTACGCCCCGGCAAACCCGCCAGCCCGGTCGAGACGCCCGCATGAGCGCCGAACTCACCATTCTCACGCGCACGCTCGGCATGGTCGATACCAACGCCTACATCGTGGGCGACCGCGCCACGGGCCAGGCCATCTTGATCGACCCGGTTGATGATGCGCCGCTGCTGCTGAAAACGGCCGCTGATGCCGGTTTTGAGATCGCGCTGATACTGGCGACCCACGCCCATTTCGATCATGTGCTGGCCAGCGCCGAGCTCAAGCAACTGACCGGCGCGCCGTTTGTCCTGCACACCGAGGCGGCGCCGATGCTGCGTGGACTGCCCGAACAAGGGCTCATGTTCTTCGGCTCTCCGCTGCCGCCTGCCGCGGAACCTGACCGGCTGATCACGTCCGAATCGGAGATCATCGAGCTGGGAGCAATCCGTTTGCAACCCCTGTACACACCGGGGCACGCGCCCGGCCATCTGGCATTCTTCATGCCGTCACACAAGCTGGTCTTCAGCGGCGACGCGCTGTTCGCAGGCAGCATTGGCCGCACAGACCTGCCCGGCGGAGATACGCAACTGCTGCTCGACTCCATCTCGAAGAAGCTACTCACGCTCGATGACGACGTGCGCGTGCTGCCCGGCCACGGTCAACCAACGACTATTGGCATTGAGCGCCGTGAAAACCCGTTCCTCCAGTGATAGCTCCGTCGAAGCGCGTCCTACTGATATTCCTCGACGGTATCGGGTTGGGTGAAGGCAATCCAGCGGTCAATCCGTTCGCGGCCGCGCAAACGCCCACGCTGGACGCCCTGGCAGGTGGACAGCCGTGGTTGGCAAGCACAGGACGTGCTGCCGGAATACGGTCAGCCTTCGCGCCAGCCGATCCGCGCATGGGCGTTCCCGGCCGCCCGCAGAGCGCCTCGGGACAGGCCGCCATTCTCACCGGCCGCAACGTGCCAGCACTCATTGGTGAGCACTACGGCCCTCGGCCGAGCCCGCCGATTCGCGCGCTGCTGGCCGAGGACAATCTGTTCAAGCAAGTTGTGGCGCGTGGTGACGCCGCCGCGCTGCTGGAAGCCTACCCGCCGCGCTTCCACGAAGCCCTTGCCAGCGGCAAGCGCATTCCTGCCAGCTACCAGGACGCGGCGCTTCAGGCCGGCCTACCACTGTTTGACGAGGCGGATGTTGCTTCGGGCGATGCGATGACCGTTGACTGGACAGGCGCGGCGTGGCGCGATCATCTCGGCTACACCGATTCGCCGGTACACACGCCCGCCGAAGCTGGCCGGCTCATGGTTGAGCTTGCCCAGCGCTACCGGTTCTCGTTTTTCTCGCACTGGCTAACCGATCAGGTGGGTCATCGCGGTACGGTGCCGGATGGCGTAGCTCTGCTGGAGTTATTCGACGGTGTGATGGCGGGCGTGCTGGAAACATGGGATGATGAAGGCGGGCTGATCATCATCACCAGCGACCACGGCAATCTCGAAGACCTCAGCCATGGCAAGCACACGCAAAACGATGTGCCGCTGATCGCAATTGGCGGCGGCGCGGCGGCATTTGCCGATGGCATTACGACGCTGGCGGATATCGCGCCGCATATTCTGCGCTATTTGTACGAGAATGAGACGTGACGGAAAGCGAACGGGCCGCAATGGTTGCTACTGCCGATGAAATGCGCGATACGCTGCGCCTGTGGGCCAGCGGGGTGTCGATTGTTACGACCGCCGAAGGTGAGCATCTGGCCGGCATGACGGTGAGCGCCTTCAATTCGCTGTCCATCGACCCGCCGCTGATCCTAGTATGCCTGCACAAGTCGGCCACAACCGCACAACGGCTTCAAACAACGAAGCACTTTGCGGTATCCATGCTGGCAGAGGGCCAGGACGACCTCTCTGACTTGTTCGCGGGCCGCGTGCTACTGGAAGACAAGGAAGAGCGCTTCATTGGCTTGCCCACGCACACAGCCGTCACCGGCAGCCCGATCCTGTCTGACTGCGTGGCGTGGCTCGACTGCCGCGTGCATGAACAATACGACGGCGTCACCCACTGGATTGTGGTGGGCGAAGTCATCGCCACGGGCGCGCATCCCGAGCGCGCGCCACTGCTATACTTCAATCGTGACTACCACACGCTGGGCTAAACTGATTTATCGCATAGGGGCAGAGAGAACAGCCAGCGGCTGAGGCGAGTAGTCCATTTCTTCGCTTCACCTCTTTTTTCTCCGCGCCTATGCCGCAAGCCCTTTCATTTTGCCGTCATCGCCCTGCCTTGACGCTCCTCTTGCGCTCCACTACAATGCCTTGCTTCCAGGTGGAGATTTCGTCGAACGATGTTTGAGCAGCTCTCGAATCGTCTGCAGTCCGTTTTCGATGGACTTGGGCGCACAGGCAAACTGACAGAACAGGACGTCGATACAGCGATGCGCGAAGTGCGCATGGCCCTGCTCGAAGCCGATGTCGCGCTGCCGGTCGTCAAGGACTTCGTGCGCCGCATTAAGGAACGCGCGGTCGGCGCTGAAGTCCAGAAGAGCCTGAAGCCGGGCCAGCAGGTCGTCAAGATCGTTTACGAGGAACTCCTCGAAACGCTGGGCGAAGGCGGCAAGCTAAATTTCGCCACCAGCCAGAAGCCACATGTGCTGATGATGGTGGGCTTGCAAGGCTCGGGCAAGACGACGACCACGGCGAAGCTAGCGCTGCATCTGCGCCGCGAGGGCCGCCAGCCGTTCCTGATTGCAGCCGACACCTATCGTCCGGCAGCCGTCGATCAGCTCGTCACGCTGGCCAAACAGACGAGCCTTCCGTATTATGAAGAAGGCACGCGGGCCAAGCCGGAAGACATCGTCGTGCGCGGCCTCGAAGCCGCCCGCGCCGCCAACGCCGCCGTCGTGATTATCGACACGGCCGGCCGCCTGCAAATCGACAATACGCTGATGACGGAGCTTGAGGAAATCAAGCGCCGCACCAAGCCCGCCGAAATCCTGCTCGTCGCCGACGCCATGACTGGCCAGGAAGCGGTCAACATTGCCGAGGGCTTCAACAGCCGCCTCGGCGTCACGGGCCTGATCCTCACCAAGGTCGATGGCGATGCGCGCGGCGGCGCGGCCCTGTCGATGCGCGCCGTTACCGGCGTGCCCATCAAGTTCCTGGGCACCGGCGAGAAGCTCGACGGCTTTGAACAATTCTATCCCGATCGCCTCGCCCAGCGTATTCTGGGCATGGGCGACGTGTTGACTCTCATCGAAAAGGCCGAAGATGCCTTCGATGAGAAAGAGGCGATGGACCTGCAAAAGAAGCTCATGCAGAACCAGTTCACACTGCAGGACTTTCTGGAGCAGCTTCAGAAGATCAAGAAGATGGGTTCGTTCGCATCCATTCTGGCCATGGTTCCCGGCATGAACCAGATCAAGAAACAGTTGGATGACGAAGAGACCGAGCGCCGCTTGCAGCGTGTGGAAGCGATCATCAATTCGATGACGATGCGTGAGCGCCGGAATCCAAAAGTGCTTGACGCCAGCCGCAAGAAACGTGTCGCGGCGGGCAGCGGCGTGGAAGTGCGCGACGTGAATGAAGTGCTCAAGCAGTTCGCCGATATGCAGAAACTCATGGGCCAGGTTCGCAAGGGCCGCTTCCCCGGCATGGCCGGCGGTGGTGTTCCCAAGGGCCTGCCGCCACGGCGCTAGAACCAATAAGCCGGTTCTACCGCAACTGAGCTGCGGAAGGCTGTTGAAACAGCCGTCCGTTTTTCGCCAGTGGCCTTCCGTCTCTCTGAACGAGGACGCATGAAGGCGCAATCAGAAGGAGCAAGTCGCATCATGGTTCGTATCCGTTTCCGTCGTGTCGGCCTCAAGGGCCAGCCCAGCTACCGTATTGTGGTCACCGATCAGCGCAGCCCGCGCGATGGCAGCTTCATCGAGATCATCGGCAACCACAACCCGCGCACCATTCCCAGCACCGATGAAATCAACGAAGAACGCGCGCTGCACTGGTTGAGCGTGGGCGCACAGCCCAGCGAAGCCGTGCATACGCTCATGCGCCGTACTGGCACTTGGGCTCGCTTCGAACGTATGAAGAAGGGCGAAAGCGTCGAGGTTCTGGTCGCTGAGGCCGCCGCCGCCAAGGCCGCCGCCGAGCCGGTTAGCCCAAAGACGCGCCATCCATCGCCCGAGCCGGGCATGGGCACTTTTAAGAGGGGTGAGTAGTCATCGTGGCCGGCAAAGCTGGTGGCCCCGCAATTGAAGGGCTGATCGAGTATGTGGCCAAGAGCCTGGTGGATGACCCCACGCAGGTGAAGGTGCGCCGCCGCGAAACCGGCAACAGCACCATCATCGAACTGCGCGTCGCCCCGCAGGACACCGGCCGCATCATCGGCAAGAATGGCCGTCTGGCAAACGCTCTGCGCACGCTGCTGTATACTGCCGAGTCCGATACCCGGGACCGGCGGGTGATCTTAAAGATCGTCTAGCAGACGTGGATAAAGCAGCGCCCGGCCAGTCGCAGCCCTCCTTCCTCCTGGTTGGAGAGGTGCTTCGCCCGCACGGAGTGCAGGGTGAACTGAAGGTGCGTGTGCTCACGGAATATCCTGAGCGCATCGCCACAGTTCCCGCCCTGTATCTCGGTGCGGGCGTTGACGCGCCTAGCCCGCGTGAAGTCCACACTCAGTCCCTGCGAATGCACCAGGGCTTCGCGCTGGTGAAATTCCGCGAATACCCTGACCGGACGGCCGTCGAACGGCTGCGCGGCCTGTTCCTCATGGTTCGGATTGAGGACGCGGTTCCGCTTGATGAAGGCGAGTTCTATCTATATCAGGTGATCGGCCTGCCTGTGCGCACCGAGGATGGCGTCGATCTGGGCGTTGTAACCGAGGTGCTTGAAACCGGCGCGAATGACGTTTACGTCGTCAACGGTGGCGCACATGGCGAAGTCCTGATCCCGGTTCTGCCGGAGACGATCCTCAGCACGGACATCGCTGGCCAAATGCTGACCGTGCGCCTGCCCGAGGGCTTGCTGCCAGATGCCGCAAGTGATGGTCAGGAGCAGGATTAGCGGCGGCCTCATTAGCCCAGTTACCCCGAAGTGCTGGAAATGGAGCAGTCACAGCGTGAGCGAGGATGTGCGTCTCATTTGGCTGGGACTGAGCATGGCGCCGCGTATTGGTCCGCGCCGACTCAAGCAGCTGCTGCCCGCCTTTGACGGAGATGCCAACGCAGTCTGGACGGCATCAGCGGCGGCGTTAGAAGCTGCGGGCCTGGACAAGCGCGCGATCAGCGAGTTCCTCACTTTTCGCGGCAAGGTGCGACTGGATGAACACAGGCGCAAAATCGAAGCCGCCGGTATTCAGCTCATCACATGGCCTGACGACGACTATCCCCAGCTGCTCACCCAGATCGACGATCCACCCATCGTGCTTTACGTGCGTGGCAGACTCACGCAAGGGGATCAACTCGCCCTGGCGATTGTTGGCGCACGCAAAGCCTCGGCCTATGGCCGCGAAGTCGCGCACCACTTCGCCCGCAAGCTGGCCGAGCGCGGCGTGACCATCATCAGTGGTCTAGCGCACGGCGTCGATGCAGCCGCCCATCGTGGCGCGATTGAAGCGGGTGGGCGCACCCTGGCGGTGCTCGGCAGCGGTCTCGACGTGATCTATCCCTATGACCATCGTACACTGGCCGACGAAATCGCGGCGCAGGGTGCAGTCATCAGCGAATTTCCGCTGGGAACGAAGCCGGATCGCTACAATTTCCCCCGGCGCAACCGCATCATCAGCGGTCTGTCGCTGGGTGTGCTGGTGGCCGAAGCGACCGACAAGAGCGGCGCGTTGATTACCGCAGCGCTGGCGGCCGAGCAGGGCAAGGATGTGTTCGCTGTGCCCGGAAACATCTTCAGCGACGCCAGCAGCGGCGTCAATCAACTGATTCAGGACGGCGCCAAGCCGGTAATGAAGATTGAGGATATTCTAGAGGAGCTGAATATCACGGCGCATGCCGTCGAAACGCGCCAGACAGCCGAGCGTATCGCCCCTGCCGATCCGGTTGAGGCGCAAGTGCTGGCGGCGGTTGGCCCAAATGGCGCGCATGTGGATGATCTGGCCCGCAGCACAGGCCTGCCCATCCAGACCTTGCTCAGCACGCTGATGCTTATGGAACTCAAGGGGCTGGTTGCCCAAAGCGGGCCTATGCTGTACACACGCATGCGCGGCTAGGGGCGCAGGTCAACCCCACCAACAGGAGACAAAGCTTGGAACACTACTACGCAGTCATCATGGCCGGCGGCGGCGGCACGCGCCTGTGGCCGCTCAGCCGCGCCGAACAGCCTAAACAGCTTCATCCACTGCTTGAAGATCATTCACTCTTTCGCAGTAGCGTTGAACGCCTCGCGCCCCTGTTCACGCCTGATCACATCTACGTGGTCACGGGCGCACAGTACGTCGAAGCCATGCGCGCCGATGCGCCGGAAATTCCGCCGGAGAATTTCATCGCTGAACCCTATGGGCGCGACAGCGGCCCGGCAGCAGCGCTCGGTGTCGCAGTCGTCGAGAAGCGCGACCCGCAAGCGACGGTCGTGCTGCTCACCGCCGATCACCACATCACCGATAAGGAGCGCTTCCGCCGCGTGCTGGCCGCGGGTTATGAGATGGCACAAACCGGCCCGATTGTCACGCTCGGCATTTCACCGTCTTACCCCGCCACCTCATTCGGTTATATCCGGCGCGGCGAGCGCCTGGGTGATGTCGACGGCTTCGATGCCTACCAGTCGCTCGGCTTCGTCGAAAAACCGGACCGCGACCGTGCCGTCGCCTTCCTCACCAGCGGCGACTACTCGTGGAACTCCGGCATGTTTATCTGGACATGCGCCACGGCCATGGCCGAACTGGAGCGCCAGCAGGGCGAGATGTACACGGCCATGCGCCGAATTCAGGCCGCCGTCGACAGCACACGCTTCACCGCTGTGCTGACGAAGGAATGGGAACGGATGCCCAAAATCCAGCTCGACTACGCGCTGATGGAGGGCGCGCGCCAGATGGTCGTGCTGCCCATCGACATAGGCTGGAGCGACGTCGGCAGTTGGGATGCGATCTACGACTTGCTACCGCCCGACGCCGACGGGAACATACTGAAGGGCCAGGGCGAACGGCTTGCAGTTGACACGCATGATACGCTCGTTTACAGTGACAAGCTGACCGTAACGATTGGCGTCGACGACATCATCATCGTTGACACGCCTGACGCCCTGCTCATCTGCCGGCGTGACCGGGCGCAGGACGTACGGGCCGTTGTCAACATGCTCAAGCAGCGCGGCGCTGATCAGTATCTGTAGCACCTCGTTTCAGCGAGCGCCAATTCACACGCCCGGCCACGTTCACTGAGGAAGGCAATGCCCGAAACCCTCACTGCTTACTGCGTCCGTTGCAAGACGCAGCGCGAGATGATCCAGCCTGAAGCCGTATTCGCGAGTAATGGCAACCCCATGACTCGCGGGACGTGCGCTGTCTGTGGCACCAAAATGAATAAATTCGGCCGCACAGCCGCGCACGAAGGCCTTACGCCGCCTGAAACCGTCGCCAAGGCGCCAGCAGCCCGCAAATCCAGCACGGCGAAATCGAAGTCGTCTGCCGCAAAAAAGAAGACCGCTGCCAGCAACAAGACGGCAGCTGGCGACGATACGGCAGCGCCGAAGAAGGCTGCCGGCAAAAAGAAGTCTGCCGCGGGCAAAAAGAAGAACAGCAAATCGGCCGCGCCGCGCCCGCGCCGAACTGGCAAACTCGTCATCGTCGAGTTGCCGGCCAAAGCCAGGAGCGTCGGCCACTTCCTCGGCGCCGGCTACACCGTGCGCGCCTCGAAGGGCCACGTGCGCGACCTGCTAGTTTCGCGCCTGTCGGTGGACGTAAATAACGATTTTGAGCCAACCTACGCCGTCCTACGTGATCGCAAGGATGTGGTCAAGGAACTCAAGGCGGACGCAGCCGGCGCGACGGAAATCTATCTGGCGACCGACCCCGACCGTGAAGGCGAGGCGATTGCCTGGCACCTGATCGCGGCCGCAGATGTGGGCGACAAGCCGGTCAAGCGCGTCGTCTTTCACGAAATCACCGAGTCGGCTGTGCAGGACGCATTCGCCCACCCGCGCGAAATGGACATGGACCTCATCAATGCCCAGCAGGCGCGGCGCATCCTCGACCGGCTGGTGGGCTATCCCGTCTCGCAACTGTTGTGGCGCAAAGTTCGACGGGGGCTGTCGGCCGGCCGCGTGCAAAGTATTGCGGTCAAGATCATCGTCGACCGCGAGCGCGAAATCGAGGCATTCGTACCCAAAGAATACTGGTCGCTCGATGCTCGCCTGAACAAGCAGCAAGGCAGCGAGGAAGACCGCCGCGCTTTCCTCACCCATCTGCACATGATCGACGGAAAGAACTTCGAGTTCGGCTCGGAAGGCACGCTCAAACCGCATCTCGAAGCGCTCAAGTCCGCCAGATTCACCGTCGCGGAAATCAAACGCGGTGAACGTATCCGCCGCCCGTCCGCACCGTTCATCACCAGCTCGCTGCAGCAAGAGGCATCGCGCCGCCTAGGCTTCAGCGCCCGCAAGACGATGCAGGTCGCACAGCAGTTATACGAAGGCATTACCGTGCCCGGGGAAGGCGCGGTTGGCCTGATCACATACATGCGTACGGACAGCACCGCCGTCTCCAGCGACGCGCAGCGTGAAGCCCGCGAATTCCTGCGCGATCGTTTTGGGCGCGAGTTTGTGCCAGAACGGCCGAACATTTACAAGACCAAGGCGAAGGGCGCGCAGGAAGCGCATGAGGCCATTCGCCCCACGCGCATCACCCGTGACCCCGACATGCTGCGCAAGTCCCTGAACAATGACCAGTACCGGCTCTATTTGCTCATCTGGCAGCGTTTTGCCGCCAGCCAGATGTGCAATGCCGTGTACGATACATTGCGCGTCGATTTCGCTGCCCTGCCCGTGGCAGGCAAGCCGAAATACACCTTCCGCTCATCGGCCAGCAAGATTCGCTTCGGCGGCTTCCTCGTGCTTTATGAGGACACGCGCAGCGACGACGCCGACGACGAAGAGCTCGATGCCCTGCCCAACCTCGATACCGGCGAACCACTCGACCTTCAGGCGCTGCTGCCCGAACAGCACTTTACCCAGCCGCCGCCGCGCTTCACCGAGGCCACGCTGGTGCAGCAGTTGGAAGAACTCGGCATCGGCCGCCCGTCCACCTTTGCGCCCACCGTCGCGGTGATTCAGGATCGCGAGTACGTCATCAAGAAGGACCGCCGGCTGGTACCTACACCTACCGGAATCACCGTCAACGATCTGCTCGTCACCTATTTCCCGGACATTCTCGACCCACAGTTCACGGCGCGCATGGAAGAGCAGCTCGACGAGATCGCGGAGGGCCGGCAGGAATGGCGTCCGATGCTGCACGAGTTCTATGGCCCGTTCAAAGCCGATTTAGAGCGTGCCAACGAGGCGCCATCTCTGAAAGTGCTTGAGGAAATCGGCCGCGATTGCCCCGATTGCGGCAAACCGCTGGTAATCCGCTACAGTTGGCGCGGCAAGTTCATCGGCTGCTCGGGCTACCCGGACTGCAAGCATACTGAGCCGTTCACCGAGCCCACCGGCGCGGCATGTCCCACATGCGGCGTGGAGCACGGTGGCGAACTGGTGGGCCGCCAATCGAAGCGTGGCCGCCAGTTCTGGGGCTGCAACCGTTGGCCCGACTGTGATTTCGTATCGTGGAAGAAGCCGTTGGCACAGCCCTGCCCTACCTGTGGTGGTCTGCTGGTTGAACAGTCGCGCACACGCGCCCGCTGCACCCAATGCGGCGAAACGTTCCCGCTCAATCAGGTGTCTGAAGCGGCCGCCGAGTCTGCCTGATCCGGCGCGACAGTCGGCTGATATCGGAACGGGCGGCCCGCTTTTTGCCCAAGAGTACCAACTGCTTAAGCCGTCAGGCTGGCACTTCATCCCTGTGAACGACTGTTCAAACAGTGTCGATTCGCCCCAGCTTTCGACTTTGAACGCTCAACTTTCAGCTCAACAATTGAGATGGGTTGATTTTTGGTTGCGCCACACTTACCGAAATGGATAAACTGTTAGAGAGGTCGTGTTCGCACGGGCGCTGGTCAGTCGCGCTTCCTCGGGAAAGGCGGCGGTTGCATGACGAAGTTCGTTCAAGACAGTTACAACGGCCTGTACAAGGTGTTGTTGAAGCCCTACGTACCCAGAGGCTCGGTCATCGCCGCGGTCGTGGCGGGCGTCTTCATCGGCTTGTTCTGGGCCTATGTGGTCTCCCCTACTGTTTACTACGACGCCGACCCCAGTTCGCTGCACCAAAGCTGGCAGGACGAATGGGTGAAGCTGATCGCTGACCGCAATGCCTTGTCGAATTTCGATGTGGGCGAAAACGTGACCTATCTGCTCAGCCGCGTCGACAATCCGCTTGAGATCGTTGACCGGCTGCTGGCCACGCCTGGCGAAGAGGCTAACTACGCCAAACTTCAGGCCATTCGCCCATATGCCGAGGCAGCGGAACTGACCGCCGTCAGTGCGCCCGCACCTAGTTCACTGGGCAATATCCTGCCATACATCATCGCGCCACTGGTGGTGGGCGTTCTGTTCGTGCTCGGCGCGATCTTGTACGGCATGTTCATCAAGCCCAATCTGGTCGAGCCGGTCGTGCGCCGGCTGCGCGGTGAAAAGACCAGCGCCGATGTGCAGGCGATGAAAGCGCAGGTGCAGGCCAGCAAGCAGGCCGAAGCGACCAGCAAGAGCGATTTCAGCACCTCAACCTATGGCCCGCCGCTGATGCAGCGCATGTCCACCTACATCCTCGGCCACGGCCAATACGACGATTCATTCTCGATTGAGGATGACCAGAAGCGTTTTCTCGGTGAGTGCGGCGCTGAAGTCTCCGAGACGATTGGCGTTGGTGAACCGCAGCGTACTACGGCGGTTGAGGTGTGGTTGTTCGACAAGGACGACTTTGTACGCACCGTCACCAAAGTCTTCTGCTCCGAGCATGCTTTCAACGACCCCGGCCTGCGCGCCAAACTGGAACTGAAGGGCGATCTGGTGTTGGCGCAGCCCGGCGCAACTGCCCTGCTCGAAACCGCCACCCTGCGCATTCAGGCGCGCGTCGTCGATATCGAGTACGGCCCAGGCCCGATGCCCGCCAACAGCTATTTTCAGAAGCTGACGCTGGAATTGGCCGCGTGGCACAAGGATGGGGCAGATTCGACAGTTCCGGTCACGCCGCCGGTGACCGTGCCGATCACGCCGCCTGCGCCAGTCATCACCGCGCCGCCGCCAATGCAGCCCCGGCCGGAGACGAATGCTGCGCCGGTCACGACCGCGCCACCCGCTCCGGCAGTCACCCGGCCCGTGCCGCTAGTGACCACCTCGCCCGTGCCCGTGGCCAGGCCGCCTGCGGCCCCGCCCACAACGCCCGTGATGCCGCCGGTGAGCCCCCCGCCACATTCGCCCGCCGCGCCCGTTCCAGATGACGATCCATTTGGCGGTGCCGCCGACTTCTAGATAAACAACCGGGGCGCTGATTGAGTTCAGCGCCCCGGTCATTTTATACTTGAACTGCGCGCAAGCGCCGCTATTTCACCTTCTTGATCTTGAAGGCGATCTCTCCGGCCGGCGTCGTGACTTTCACTTTGTCGCCCACTTTGTGGCCCAGCAGCGCCGAGCCAATCGGGCTTTGGTTGGAAATCTTGCCTTCGGGCGGATTGGCTTCTGCCGCCCCGACGATGAAGTAATTCTCTTCCTGATCTTCACCCACTTCAACAATCGTCACGCGCGACCCGATCGTGACCGTGCCGTTGCCGCTGCCGGTGCTGATGATCTCGGCGTTGTGCAGCGCATTCTCAAGATACTTGATGCGCCCTTCCACGAATGCCTGCTGTTCCTTGGCATCGTGGTAGTCGGCGTTCTCCTTGAGATCGCCCTGCGAAACCGCCTCTTTCAACTTCGCAGCCAGTTCCGGACGGCGATCGTTGATGAGGAATTTGAGTTCCTTCACCATCTCGTCGCGGCCTTCAGCAGTCAAATATACAGGTTCAACCATGCGAATCGTTCTCCGGTCGCGTTGGGTGCGTTTTTCAATGCTTACGGGGTGAGGCGGTCAGTATAAGGAGACAGCGCGCCAAAATCAAGGCGAACACGGCGGACTACGGGTTAAGCACCACGTCCACCCACGTCGTCTTGTTTGGGAACACGAACACTTCCTGCGTCGAGCGCACGCGGCCGTTTTCGCTCACACGCACCGTATAGTAGCCCTCGGGCAAGTCGCCAAGCGTCCAGTTCTCGCCGAATGTTGAGTCACCGTTGACCGTGTCATCGGCATAGCTGAAGGTATAGCGCGTAACGCCGTTTTCATTGATGACACTGAGCGTGACATCGTTCAGGATATTGCCAGCGGAATCGGTGACGCGGCCAGCCAGGGTGCCAAAACCAAAGTACGGAAACACCCACAAGTCGGGATTGCGCGTGGCGCGGTAATCAAACGGGTTGCCAACGCGCACCTCGAAGTGCAGGTGCGGGCCCTGCGCGATGCCCTCTGCGCCTACGTAGCCAATGATGTCGCCGCGCTTGACGGACTGCCCGGGCTCAGCCGCCACGCGGTTCAGATGGCCATAAAGTGAGTACACGGGCGCGCCGCTCGAATCGCGGAAGGCGTGCTCGATGACGACCACGTTGCCGTAGTAATTGTTGTACGGCCCCACGAGCGTGGTCAAGTCGTCGCCTGCATGCACCACCACCCCATCGGCGGCGGCCAGCACCGGCGTACCAGTTGGGTTTTCCATGTCTTGCCCGAGATGCACTTGCAGCCGCCCTCCTGCGGTCGCGCCGTAAGGGTACGTGCGCGCCGCATAGTTCACTGCATTTTCCGACAGCGGACGCGCCATGTAGTAGTGATCCTGCAGTGTAGTCACCGCGCCGGCCTCTGGCGGCGTGAGCGTCGGGCCGCGCGTCGAAGTTGCTGGAACAGTCGGAGTGAGGGTTTGCGATGGCGTCGCGGTCGCTGGAACGGTCGGGCTGGCGCTCGGCGTCAGCGTTTGCGTAGCGGTCACTGTCGGAGTCAGGGTATGGGTTGGCGTGGTGGTCGGCGTCGGCGTATTCGTCGGCGTCAGCGTGGCCGTAGGCGGGAGTGTGGCTGTGGCGCTCGGCGCAAGATGCGCCGTTGGCACGGCTGTGACGATGGGCAGTGTTGCAGCCTGTGCCGCCCCGGTTGCTGGCGCTTCGGTTGTGGATGTTGCGGCCGGCTGACAGGCCGCTGTAAGGGCAAGGACAGCAAGAGAGACAAGCAGCAGACGCATGGATTCACTCAAGCTCTAATGGACAATAATCGCCAAGCCGGGAGCCAATGCGCTCCTCAATCGTGGCGTCAGCCGCAGCAGCGGGCAAGCCGAGCAGCTCGGTAGCGGCGGCCAGCAGCGCCGCCCGGGGCGCTAGTCCGACCAGCTCGGTTTCAACTACCTCAGCGCCCAGTTCCCGCGCCTCATGCCGAACTGCAGCGGCAAGTTTCGCCAGCGACGTGCGCTGAAAATCGACCAGATTGCACGACACTTGCGCACGGCCGCCAACTGGCAGACCGAGCGCGCGAACACCGGGCAGCCCGCCGTCACGCTCGCGCACCTTTTCGGCAATCGCCTGGGCAACTTCAACACGATTGGTGTCGAGGAACAGATTGAACGCGATGAGCGGGCGGCGCGCGCCTACCATCATCGCGCCCGCCGCCCCGATTCGGGAAGGGCCAAAGTCGGGCGCGAGGCGCGAATCACTGGCAATATTGGCACGAAGCTGATCGTATCCGATATTGCGGATGGCTGGCAGCGCACGTCGTTCGGGCCGCAGCGCCGCCGCTTCATACAGATAAACCGGAAGGCCGAGTTCGTCAGCGGCACGACGCGCAAAACTCTGCGCCAGCGCGGCACATTCCGGCAGTGACATCCCACGCAGCGGCACAAATGGCACCACATCGACCGCGCCAACGCGAGGATGAACACCTTGATGATGTTCCAGCGAAATGCGTTCAATCGCCACGGCCGCCGCGGCCAGCATTGCATCGGCCACCGCTTCGGGAGCGCCCGCGAACGTCACAACGGAACGATTGTGATATGCGTCGTACTCGACATCGAGCAGCCCAACTGAATGTGCCTTTATGGCCGAAACTATCGCGTCAAGCACATCCACATCGCGCCCATCGCTGAAGTTGGGCACGCATTCGACCAGCTGCGTCATTCCGGGCCACGTCCGCGACGATTGAGATCTAGCGTTCGCAGCTCTGCCTCAGACAGAACCTTCCCGTTGTAGCGCGCGAAGAGGTCAGCATTTTCCATCGGATCAACCGCGTAGCGCCAGCGGCCGGGCCGCACTTCACGCAGCAGCGACCGGCACGAATCGCAGCGGATGGTATGCGACGGGCGCGGGATGCCAGCAATGCGTGTGACCCGCGTTTCGACCTCAAGATCACCGCGCCCGCATACTGGGCACGAGTGGATGATAAAGCCGTCCTTGTAGCGGTCAACCGCCACCGCGCCGCGCCAGTAGAGCACGCCATAAACGACAATACCGAGCAGCGCCAGAATACCAATCAGGGTTGCGGGGCCGTTGTCTGCGTCCGGCGTCCCCGTCGTAGGTGGCTCAGTTGGACCGTCCGTGTCAGGAACAACGGCCGCGGTCACCTCGGGTATCGCTTCCGCTGTCGGGCTTGCCGGTGGGGTCGCCGTCGAGGTCGACAACCGGGTTTGCGTGGCCGTCGGCGCAATCGTACTCGTATTAGTCGCCGTAGCTGTCGAACTTGGCGTGCGGGTAGGTGTTTGCGTTGCGGTATGCGACGCCGCAGACGTAGGACTTGGCGCATTCGTGGCCGTCTGCGTTGGCGTGCCCGTTGCGGTGGGCGCGCGAGTTGGGACTCTTGTCCGAGACGCGGTCGCTGCAGCCTGCGTGGTAACCACCAGCGGACTGATAGCGGTTTCAGCGGGGGTTAACGTAGCCGAAGGTTCAGGTGTGCTGGAAACCGCTTGCGTTGGTATCAGCGTTGCTGACGGCGTGCGTGACGGCGCCGTCGTCCGCGAAGCAGGCGGCGGCGCCTGCGTGGTAACCACCAATGGGCCTACAACTGTTTCGACCACGATCGGCGTAGGCGTAGGATCGGGTGTATTGGAGGCCATTCGCGTCGGAGTTGGTGTCGCAGATGGCGTGCGCGGTGGCGCAGACGTCCGCGATGCGGTCGCCGTACCGGTGGCTGTGACGCTCGCCACAGTTTCCGCCGTGGCAGCTAGTCTGGGGCGCGGCGTGCGGCTAGGGCGTAGGGTCGGAGTTGATGTCGATGTCGGCGTGCCGGTTGCAGTTGGCCGAACAGTGCGCGTTGCCGTCGGCGTTTCGGTGGGCGCGGGTGTCGAACTAGCGGTTGCCGTCATGGTCGAAGTCGCACTTGGCCGCTGCGTGGGGCGTGGCGTTCGCGTAGCGGTGACCGTGGCCGTATCCGAGGGAATTGGCGTCGGGGTCATCGAAGGCGTGCGTGTTGGGCTGACCGTCGGGGCCACGGTGCGCGCAGCAGTTGCCGCCGGAACGGTACCCACGCCGCCCGCCGGCGTATTCGTCACCAGCGCAAGCACAGTTGGCTCTTGCGTCGACGTCGCGCTGCTGGTTTGTGTCGGACGGGGTGTGCGCGTCACCGTGATCGTCGGCGGCAGCGTGGGCCGTGCGGTGGACGACGGGCTGGGTGTGCGTGTCAGCGTTGCAGATGGAGTTCGCGTCGGGGTGTCGCTCGGTAGCGGTGTTGGGCTGATGGTCGGAGTGCGCGTTGATGTGAAGGTCGGCGTCCGGCTCGGGCGCGGCGTGCGCGTGAAGGTAGGGCTGGGCGTAAGAAGCGGCGGAATCAAGACGGGCAGCGCTGTCAGGTCGACCGCCCACGACACCAGCGGCTGGGCTATCCATGCAAAACCGTCTGGCTGGCGCACCAGAATCCATTCGCCCGCTTCATCACGGCCGGCGGCATCGACTATTTCACCCGGACGGATGAATCCGATTATCGGATAGCTCGTGTCTGGCCCTGCCCGCAAATAGGCAGCCTGATCTTCCAGTAGCAGCCAGTTTCCCTCGGGCGTTGGGGTTGGAAAGACGAATGTTGCTTCAACCGCGCCTGGTCTCGGGGTGACCGTCAATTCGAGGTCAAGCAATATCGGCAGTTC
This sequence comes from uncultured Chloroflexia bacterium, assembly GCA_963841085.1. Classification (GTDB taxonomy): domain Bacteria; phylum Chloroflexota; class Anaerolineae; order Aggregatilineales; family Phototrophicaceae; genus Flexifilum. The sequence continues at coordinate 297,197 of CAWJBF010000008.1, forward strand.
ATCGATTTCTTCCAGCCAGAAACCGAGGTCACGCCGAACCCAGCCTACGCCCCGACCGTATTCGATCAGCACCCATTCGCCATCTTCACTGATATTGACCGGGCGCATGATGTTGCCTGCACGCAGGCTGCCCACGGTCGAAAAGTCTGCGCCGGGACCACTACGCACATAGATGTCATCGGGGAGAACGACACTGAATGGAGGTGTGGGCGTGCGCGTAACCAGCGGGGCCGTCTGCGCCGAAGCAGGAATCACCGCAGCCGCGCAAACAAGCAGCGCGAGCATGAGGAGTACTCGTCCGATTCGGGAGGCGGTCACGATCCGCATCTTCGCCTTGTGAACTGGCCGCGCGAAGGCAATCTTAGCACGATGCGGGCAGGACAGACAACCAGAGGCTGCAAGCTTCTCTCAGATGCTACTGAGTGAGTGTGAATGCCGCCGGTGTTCCAGCCAGGCTGCCATTAATGAGGAACTGCAGCGACCATTCGCCAAGCGCGAAGTTTACGTCCGTCGGCTCGATATAGAACCACACGCAGAAGTCGGCGTCATCGGATGGCAGCGTATAAGGATCGTTGCTGAAGACGACCGCGCCCTGATTACTCCACGTCGCCTGTACACTGGTTCCTGCTGTCGCATTGAGGATGCGCGTGGTCGCGTAAATACGCGGAGATGAGGCTGAGATACTGTTCTGCACGGAAACTGCACACCCATCCGAATCGCGAACCGCCAGCGCCGGCCCGACAACAGTCACCTGATTTGCGCCGCCGGGTGGAGGCGTGGCGTTTGGATTTGACGTGCTGTCCAACGCACCATCCAGCGGCGTGGGAGTCCACTCACCCGGCAACGGCGCATTCAGGCCGGGCGTCACCGGCCCATCAGCAGACACGATCTGCCGTGTAGGAGGAATTGCCGCGCGCATCGTCACCGCAAGCTGCTGGTTCACGCCGTCCAACTGAAACGCCACGGTCGCCGCCGCGGCCACTGTGGCCGCCACCTCGGTCGTGCGCGCCTGGAGGGTTTGGGCAATCGCCGTCGACCCACCCACAAATTCGGTGAGCTCCGCCGACAAGGTGCCTTGCTGATCGGCCCCATTCAGGGCACTGCATCCACAAAGCAGCAGCGCGCCTACGACAAGTCCCCATCGATGCAGGGAAGGAAGCAGCACATTCGTCTTTTCCATCGCGCGGCCGATTATCGCAGGTTCGCGCTGATTTTCCAGTGGTGAGGCTTGCGCCGCCTGCATCTGCCCACTAAAATGAGAGGCGCATTCCGGTTATGCTGATGCCCCCATAGCTCAGCGGATAGAGCGTTGCCCTCCGGAGGCAAAGGCGCAGGTTCGATTCCTGCTGGGGGCAAATCAGTACCGGTCATTTCACTATTGCCCCGCACGATCAGAAACTGCTCGGCCCACGGTTTCAGCTTGAAGTCCACAATCTGCTGCAGATCCAGGTCAAACACGATCTCGTCGAACAGTCCCCTTGCCAGGCTGTGACGATCCTCATCACTGCTCTCGTCCCAGAGTTCGACCAAACGCGCCAACGCATCCACGCACAGCGTCAGTTGCACATATAACCGACTGGCTTCCGTGGAGTAGCTCTCCCAACTCATTAGGTCAGCCTCGATGCTCCGTTTCTTCGTCAGGAACTCCTGGTACTCCATATCGCCGCCTTCATACAGGTTCCGAAGCGCCTCGAGCTTGCGTCTGCACCGCGCAATGGCAATCGTCTTTTTCTTCTCCAGATCGGTCTCATCCGAAGCATCGATCCCCGCCAACGCGTTCGCGGAGTGCTTCAGTCGTTCCATCGCCTCAGGACTGAACGTCAACATCTGGCAAAGCCGAACGAATTCGTCCTCGACGAGATGGGCCGAGTTTTGGGTGCGTGTGCATCCGCACTTGAGCCCCGGACGATGTCGGTATGAACCCCGGCCATACTCGCTTTTCGCCTTGCCGACCAATCTTGTTCGAAGCTTGGGATTTTGCTGCTTTTCCGCCAGTCGGGTGCAATGGGCACAGTAAATGAGCCCGGCCAGCGGATACGTACGAGACTCCGTCTTGTGGCCTGATCTGGTCGCTTGAAGGACCGGTCCTTTGCTGTACGCCCCACTTGCCTCAGAAATCCGACATCGAAGACCGCCCGCTCCTGATCGAGTACGATGGAGTCTGGGGTCGACCTCGTACGATTTGCGATCCTTGGCCCGCTCCCCGACCACGATGCCGCCATATTCGATCCACTGCTTCGTGACCCGAATAATCGCATCATTCGAAAGAGGAGATGGCTTATTCTGCCGACTTCGGAAAGCCCAGCCTTCCTCCCGCATGATCTTGCAGATCGTCGCCCTCCCCTTTCCTTCCACATATAGCTCCAGGATTCGCTTCGCACAATCGTAGTAGCCGCGCCAAATCGCACCCTCAACAGGTGGGGTATCGCCTTCGAATTCCCCCTACCCACATCCCATCAGGCAAATACCAGCACCTCCGTCGGAAGGTCTAGATACCCCTCAGCATTCCGCGTCGTACCAAACGGCGGGATGCCCACTGTCTTGTTCTGCGTCTTCTTGTGCTGTGCGTTTGCCTTGCGCCGATTGGATATATCGATGGCGTAGTATTCGTCAAAGATCGCCGCCATCTGGGCCACCATTCGTCCCTGCGGAGACGAAAGGTCCAGACTTGGGTTGGACTAGCGAGCACCAGAAAAACATCATGCTGATCGACAAAATCCAGGAGATGGCTGATCCGCCAGCCCTTACGGTGAAGGCGAGATAGGTCATACGACACCAAGGCCACCACGTCCGGGTCCGTCAGGCGAGCTTTCAGGGCCAGCCAACCCGGCCGGTTCTTCTCGTACATCCCGGACTTGTGGCCGTCGACGTCCTCGTACCACTCAGGTGTCCAGTCATGTTGCTTGCACACCCGCTCGATGTGTTCGCGCTGCATCTGTGGACTGCTGACCAGGTCCTTTTCGTCGCGCACCCAGGAGCGGCGGACATAACAAAGGGCAATGGTGCGGCGGGGAGCTGCGGGCGGGACATAGTGGACTCCGTAGGCTTGAGGTAGCACGATGCCCGCCGAGTTCGGTAAAGTCCGACGGCAGGTCGTGCGATGGCGAGTGTAGGGCACTGACCAGAGCGACAAGGTGCTGCAGCACCTTGCTCGCTCATTTGTTCTAACGATACTGCTTCCATGCCATTCGTGCAAAATCACTCCAACCCTCGATTTTTTTCGACTGGCAAAGACTTGCCGCACGTCTGAAGGAAATTGGCAAGTCCAAACACAATGTCTTCATCGGCAAACCGGGTATCGCCGGTACTGGATGCGAGTGCGCCGCAAGCCTCTCTGGACAGATTGAGGGCATCGGCCTGGGTGGGAGGAACGTAGATAACGGGACTAACAGAAGTCATGAGTCAAGGTCCTGTGGGGTGATGTTACGAGGAAGTCAAAAGCAAACGCACTGCAGGGAATTGCACCGGCGTAGACCGTGTGTGTGTGGGAACCAGCACGAGGTATTCGGTGTTGAGGTATGGTGGGCATTGGGGTAGAAAATGCCACATGGGACAAAGTACTCTTTGCCGTTAATCCATGACCATTCTCCTCTCAACCAAACCCAGCAAATTCATTCTTTCGACACCATACCGTTACGGAACTCAGCGGGCAACCTGCATAGCACTTTCCATTTATCGTCCAAGTACAGCGTCTAAAAAACCAGAGCTTCTACCGTCTGTTCATCTTCATCTCACCTTGCGAGAAAGATTATCGCTTCGCCCGTCTTTGAATCCGCAGTGGCTGAATAATTACCGATTGCGACCGAGACTGTGTCGAGCGAGTTGAGAAAGATTGCGCCTACACAGGGTGCGCACCTCGCATATTCGGCCACCAGAGGTTGGAGACGCCGCTCTGCAGATGAACACTCATCTGAGTTCCAGACGGACCCCGTCCGAACGGCCAAGCACCTAGTCCGAACGTACTTCCTTGGTTGCCCTGAGCGAAGACAGAGGGTTCAGCCGCCGGACGTTACCCTCGACTCGTCCAATCGCGCTCGCAGTTCTGTGTTCTGGTCGAAGGCCGACCGCCAAATCGACCAGTCTGCTAGCTCAACTGGGCGGATTGATCTTCGACGGAAGTCTCAGGCCTTTGGAGATCGATACGGTACCGCGGTTGAGGCGCCGCTCGTTGCATCTTGCCTTGTCACTCATTGGATTCGAAGCGCCATCAACAGCCGGTTCTGGGGCAGGCGGAACGTCCGTGCTTGAACATCTGTGCAGCGTCTTTCCCCAATTCGAATCGTTGCCGACTACGTGCCGGAGACGTATCCAGGCACAGCGACATGGCCACAAGGCTGGTCTTCATGTCATTTTCACGAAGGCCTTGAATGAGTTCCTGTTCATCGTGTGTGAGATCGCTGAAAAGTGGAACGTTGCCTCCCAATCTGTTCTCCGTCCTCCCGGCCAAGTAATCGAGCGACACATCCAAGACTATCGACAACTTGATGATGGTCTCGAATACGGGAAAGATGACACCATTTTCGTATCGGCTCACCTGAACCTTCGTGGAATTGATCTCGCGCGCGAGTTGGGCTTGGGTCATCCCGTGCCCGCACGCATGAGCGGGCGAGCGCGGGTGTGCGCAAGCAACATGAAGTCACGCCGTCAGAGCGGCGTTGACTACGCTTGTTAATTCAATTAGTTCAGTTGGGTCAATCGAGCATTCGTTGCGGGGCATTCATTCAGGGGAATAGTACCTCAGTTTTGACAATCATGCAAGCGACCGCTCCAGCATTTCGCGGTGCTCCAATACAATTCTTACGCCCACACGGCTCCTGTTTTCGCCATCACGATTAAGAGGAGCTTTGCGCTCGCATAATTACTTTTCTTGTTTCAG
>CAWJBF010000009.1:0-924041 GCA_963841085.1 uncultured Chloroflexia bacterium
GCATGCGCGTGAACGTGCAGCGCGCGACGCGCGACGACATGCTGCGCCGGTTTGCGGAGCAGGGCATCGCGGCCGCGCCGGGCCTGGCCGACACCAGCATCGTGCTGGAGCAGGCCACCGACGTGTCCGCCGTGCCGGGCTTCGACGAAGGGTTGGTGAGCGTGCAGGATGCCGGCGCGCAGCGCGCCGCCGAACTGCTGGATGCCCGCCCCGGCCAGCGCGTGCTGGATGCCTGCGCGGCGCCGGGCGGCAAGGCCTGCCATCTGCTGGAACGCACGCCGGGCATCGAACTGACCGCGCTCGACATCGATGCGAGTCGGGTGGAACGCGTGCAGCAGAACCTCGCGCGGCTGGGGCTTGCGGCGCGGGTGGCGACCGGCGATGCCGCTGATCCGGCGTGGTGGGATGGCCAGCCCTTCGATCGCATCCTCATCGATGCGCCCTGTTCCGGAACCGGCGTCATCCGCCGCCACCCGGACATCAAGCTGCTGCGCCGGCCCGGTGACATCGGCAGTTTCGTGACGCAGCAGCGGCGACTGCTGGCGCGCTGCGCAGATCTGCTGGCGCCGGGCGGGCGGATCCTATACGCCACCTGCTCGGTGCTGCCCGCCGAGAACCAGCTGCTGGTCGGGGATTTCCTGCGCGAGCATCCCTCGTTCCAGCGCGTGCGCGAGGATGTCGCGCTGCTGCCCACGCCCCGTTCCGCCGGCGCTGCGGCGCTCACCGATGGCTTCTACTATGCTTGCCTCGAGATGAAGGCAGAAGGCGCATGAGGGGGTCCTGGGGTCAGCGCCTGGCGTTGTTCGCGTGGCTGTGCCTGATGGCCGCGGCGGCGCCGGCGCAGAACATCGTCGTGCAGTCGGCCTTCGTCAACGTGCAGGGCGGGGTGTTCGACCTGAGCGCCCGCGTCATCTTCCCGCTCAACGACGACGTGCGCCGGGCGCTGTCCGACGGCGCCACCGTCAGCCTCGAACTGCGCGCCGTGGTCGATCGCCAGCGTCGCTACTGGTTCGATGCCGAACTCATCGATGCGAGCCTGCGAGCGCGAGCTGTCGTGGAACGCGGTGAGCCAGCGCTACATCCTGCGCGAGGCCGGCCACACCGAGCAGCAGTCCTTCACGGCGCTGGACCAGGCGCTGTCCGCGGCCGGGCAGGTGCACTCCTGGCCGGTGGTGGTCGAGCCAGCAGCTGGATCCCGAGTCCACCTACGCAATCCGCGTGCGGGCCAGCATCCGTCGCGGGCGCCTGCCCGATGCGCTGCGCAGCCTGGTGTTCTGGTCCGATGGCTGGAACCTGGGCAGCGAGTGGTACACGTGGATATTGCCCCGGTAAGGCGCTGGCGCGGCTACGGCTTCATCGCCGTCGCGGCGATCCTCGTCATCTCGGTGCTGCTGCTGCTGGCGCGCAGCGTCGAGAACTCCGCGCAGTTCAGCCGCTGGCAGCTGTGGATCCTGGGCGCCAACATCGCCGGCGTGATCGTGCTGGCCGTGCTGCTGGCGCGCAAGCTGCGGCAGCTGGTGCGCGACTATCGCCACCATGTGCCCGGCTCGCGGCTCACCGCGCGCACCGTGGCCATGTTCGGCGCGCTGGTGGTGGTGCCGCTGCTGGTCATCTATCTCTTCTCGCTGGAATTCCTCAATCGCGGCATCGACAGCTGGTTCCGCGTCGAGATCAAGCAGGGCCTGGACGAGGCCGTGGTGCTGTCGCGCTCGGCGCTCGACCTGCGCATGCGCGAGCAGGCGCGCCGCACCGAGGCGCTGGCGGCCTCGCTGCGCGAGTACTCCAACGCCGCGCTGGCCGCCGCGCTGGATGCCGAGCGGCGCACGGCGGCCGCGCGCGAACTGATCGCCTTCGGTCCGAATGGCGAGGTGATCGCCGCCAGCGTCGATGCACGGGAACTGCTGATCGATCCGCAGATTCCGCGCGAGATGCTGATGCAGGTGCGCGGCAACCGGCCCTACATGGGCCTCGAACCGCTGAGCGACGGTGGGGGTTTCGCGCTGAGCAGGTCGTTAACCCGCTCCCAGGGCTTATTGTCGTCGTCGGCTGGATTCGAAGCTGCGGCGCTGCGGCGGACGAGCAGCACGAGGCTGTCGGGCTGAACCGGCGTGCGGCTGAGCGTGAAGCTCTGGCTCGGTCTGCCCTCGCTGTTGCCGACCAGTTCGTTGCGCATTGTCGTCAGGCTTTTGACCTCGACCACGTTGACGCGAATGAAGTCGATCTCCGGGATGTGCCCGCTCGGATAATTCCCGGAGTCCAGGCGGCAGCGAAGCCAGAACAGCGGATCGGGCGATAGCTGCTGCTCGGTTGTGGCGACAGGGCGCGATGGCGCGGTCACGCTGATGTAACCTTCGCGCTGGAAGGCGTACGTGTCGTCGTCGGCGTCGACCGGCAGCCAGCGCTGCAGGTCGGCGTGGAACGCTTCCCATATCAGCGTGACCGGCTTGGGCGGCGGGTTGCGGAGGATGTCGCTGCTCGTAGCTTCACCTGCGCTGGCGTCCTGCTTTTTGAAGATGCGCAGGCTGATGCGCGTCGGGAATATCTGTCGGTTGGGGAAGCGCGCCAGATCGGTATCTTCCACGTTAGCGAAACCCAGATAGAGCATACTGCCGGGCTTTGCCTGCCAGCCGAACGGGCGGAACGTCTCACCGCGCAGGTCGTCGTTCTGGGCGGTCACGTTGACGAAACGTGTGGTGTCGAATATGCCGACCGCTGTCAGCGGCATCGCAACAACGTCCGCCCCGGTCACTGTCTCAAACGTGATCGGTGTCCCGCCGGGCGTATTCGCCTCGACGCGCGTGAACTGCGGCAGGGTCACGACGCCGGTCTTACCGTCGGGTGTTAGCGTCAGGTGGGCGGTTGACGGCTGCGCGGGTTTGAGTTCCATGCCCAGCATTTGCAGAAACTTGATGTAATTCAGGTCAGGCAGCCGGTTCATCTGCACGAGCATCATCTCGGTCAGCCAGGCGAAAAGCTGTAGCAGCGTGATGCCGGGGTCGCTGTCGTTGAAATCCGTCCATTCGGGGTTGTACTGCGGGATGCGCAGGCGGGCATCGCGCAGCAGTTCCTCGAACGTCCTGTTGTCCAGTACGGGCGGTGTCAGTGGCATCGTATTTCCCTCAACCTGGTCCTTCCGTGAGGAAGAACGGATAGACTAAGTTGTAAAAGGCGTTGCTGGTGCGTATGCGATAGTCGATGCGGATGATCAGGAAATTGCGCGCTTCCGACGGCGTCTCGACGCGCACGTCCATCACGTCGATGCGCGGCTCCCAGCGGATCAAGGCATCGCGCACCTGGTTCTGCACCATGACGCGCATCGTCTCGGTGTTCGGCTGGAACACGAGATCGTGGATACCGCAGCCGAATTCCTGGCGCATCTGGCGCTCGCCCGGCGCGGTGCTGAGGATCAGCAGCAGGCTCTGGCGAATCTTTTCCTCACTGGTGACGAGGCGCAGCTCGCCGGATATAGTCAGGCGGATGGGAAAAGCCCACCCTGTGCCGATCAGCTCGTTGTTGGCGAAAGGCGTCATGGGCTAGCCTCCGATTTTCACCGTGCTGACGGCGATTACCGTGCCGACCGGCGCATCGGTCGGGTCGTTGCAGGTGAGAGCGGTATCACCGGAACGCGCCGCCGCCTTGCCGTTGATCTTGACGGTCGCGCTGCCCCGCTGGATCGTGCCCTTGTTCGACGGCGGCGTAGAGAACTGAATCCCCTGGGCGATGTGCGACGGCGTGTTGCTCGCCGTGCTGCCCACCGTCGCCGCCGCGCGCCCCTGAATTTTGACATTGCTGCTCAGCCCACCGTCGATGATGCCATTGAACACGTAGGGCAGCGGGACGGTCGCCGTGCCAGACGGGGTGGGGACGAGCGTCAGGTGAATGTCAGTTGCCTGAATCTGATCGCCCTGTTTCGCTGCTGGCTGTCCCATCATTTCGCTCCTTGTTGCCTAGTTGATCTCGACGGTCGCGCCCTTGATCGTCAGCGTGCCGCTCGCTTCGAGCGACAGGCTGCCCTGTGCTTTGATGGACACGTTGCCTTTCGCGTTGACCTCGACGTTGGTCGCGGCTTCCACCTTGACGTTGCCCGCCTTCGCGTTGACCTCGATGTCGCCCTGATCCGCCGTGATCTGAATTTCTTCTGGTCGCAATCGATGACGATCCGGCGCTGCGAGTCCTTGTTGATGAACTCGATCTTTTCCTTGCCCTTGGTGTCGTCCAGCCGGAGGATGTGCCCGCTGCGCGACCGGATGAAGCGGATGTTGTTGTCCTTGGCGCTGCCCTCGCTTGGCGGCGGCGTATCGACCTGGCTCCAGAGCGAGCCGAGGATGTACGGGCGGTTGCCGTCGTTATGTTCGAAGGCGACCAGCACTTCGTCGCCCTTTTCAGGGCGGAAGAATATGCCGCGCTCCTTACCTGCCATCGGCGAGACCAGCTTCGCCCAGTCGCTCTTGACGCCCCCCAGGTGCGGGAAGGTCACGCGCACGCGCCCCAGTTTGTCCGGGTCTTCCAGGTCGCACACTTCGCCAATGACGATACCGTTGGTGTCGTTTTTCTGAGGCATATGCAGCTTTCTCCCGTTCAGTCTTTCTCTTCGCGGCGGGCTTCAAACGTCGTCAGGTAGCCGCTGTCGTTGATGGTGTGGGTCGTGCTGGTGATGAAGTAGCGCCCGCTGAAGCGCTCACCGATGCCGCGAATGTAGACGACCGTCCCGGCGCGCAGGTCGGGCATCCCGACGGTCGAACCGCCGCCGGTGATCATGTCCTTGACGATCCTTTCGAGTGCGCCTTTGGCCTCGGTCTTTGCTTCGGCGTCATTGCGCACGGGGATATTGGTAATGATCTCCTCGCGATCGAAGGCGGGTTCCATGAACTGCTCGTCCTTGCTTTTCATGCTGCGTGTGGTGAGTTCCTTTCGGGTGACGGTAACGCTGATCGGCTTCTTCTTGACCGGGTCCCAGCCCTTGACTGTGACCTTGTTGACCTGATCCTTGGTGGTCAGCGTTGGCTGGAACTGGATCAGCGACTTGCCGTACTTGAGGTCGTAGGGGCGCTGCTGGAGCGTGCCTGAAGGGGCAAAGCGCAGCTTGCTCTGCCCGCGCTTCTTGCCTTCGACGACGCTGATGTCATAGCCGATTTTGCGCGCCCGCTCCATCAGGAAGATAATGTCGTACTGGTTGTCCTGAAGGACGTACTCGCGCACGGTCTTGCCTTCGGGCGAGTCGACCGCTTCGATGTCCACACCAAGGCGGCTGGCGATGGCTTTGGCGATGTCGATGTCGGTCTTTTTCGAGATACGACTCGGTGTTCTGCTTCTTACGGAAGCGGTGCAGGATGTTCAGCCCGCTGATTTGCAGCGTTGGCGCGCCGGATGCCGGGAAATTGGGGCGAAGCTGGGTGATCTCGCCTTCGATCATCTTGGTCAGCTCGGTCTGACCGTAGTAGCCCATGTACAATTCCAGCTTTTTGCCGGGGTCGAAGATGTGGTCGCTGCCCTCGTCGCTGTACTTGTAGGTGCGCGTCTCGGCGTCGTAGTTGTTGATGGTGATCTCGAAGCTGTCCATTTCGGCGATATTGTCGCGGTACGAGACCTGCGTGATATCGCGGATCACGTCGGCGGGCGTGTTTCGTCCGTCCACGTAGACTTTGTACGTTGGGACGTAGAAATCACGGTTGCCCTCGTAGATTTCGAGTGCGTCGGCGGGCTTGGTCGTCATGCTCATCATCAGTTTCGCCCTTCGTCGCCGCCCGGCTCGACGGCGGGCAGTATCAGATCGGTTCCGGGTACGAGATTGCGCAGGCTGAGACTGGCGAGGTTGTTCGCCTCGGCGATCACCCGCCACATCTGCGGATCGCGGTATTCCTCCCAGGCTATCTGGCTGAGGGTCTCGCCGCGCTTGACCGTCCGGCGTTTGGTGTGGTCGGGCGAATTCAGTTTGAGTTCCTCGACCTGCTCCTTGATCGACTTGTATTCGCGCAGCGTCAAAGACAGGGTGGCGCGCAGCGGGTTGCCGTTGGGCGCGAACAGTGTGAATTTCTGGTTGACGCTTTCGACAATCGCCTTGAAGTCGTTGGCTTTGTCGAATGGCTTCGCCGGGCTGCCCCAGATGAACTGGATGCGCGGCGGCGCGTGTGTCTCCGGCTGGATTCGCACCAGCTCGAAGAACGGCGCGGTCAGTTCGCGCACGTCCTGCGCGCTGCTGCCCATGCCGCCGTCAGTGGTATCGAAGAACAGCTCGAACGTCAGCTTGGTGTTCTGCCCGCGCACGAATTGCAGCAGCGGATTGTCCAACCCCGGAATACCGATCTCGGCGATCTGCGCGCCTTTCGAGATGGCGTATTCGGTGGGGTTGAACATCACATACATTTCTTCCTTCAGTCCGCGATTCGACTTGAGCGCGTCCTTGTCCAGGATTTTGATGCACGCTAACGATGGTGTTGCCATGAATCCCTCATCCCTGTTGGTTGATCATTCGACGGAGGGTTGCCGTTCAGCGTTCGCCCACGTCGGGCGTCGATTCGTTGCGCAGCCTGGTGGCGGAGCGCCTAGACTGCTGGTCGCGCTCCTGTTCCGAGATGCGCTGCATGATCAGCTTGACCAACTTCTCGACCTGCGCCTCGGTCAGCGGCATGTTCTCGTCGATCACCGTCGTTTCGACGGTCGTGTTTTCGATATACAGCGGCATACGAACTCCCTATTTCAGATACTCAAGCCACTCGTGCGCCAGTTCCAACTGCTCGACTGCGACGGCATTCTGCGCCGCATTCAGGTCGGGTCCAATCCACTTGACCGGGAAGGCACGGCGGAACTCGAAGCGCATCTGGATAGCGCTGCCTGAGGCGTCCATCACGTGGATGCTGCCGGTCTTGCGGATGACTTCACCGCGGACCAACTTCCAGTACCAGTCCCACAGCTCACGATCCACAATCCCGCGCTTGAGCGTGATGTTCGACTGTTTGGTGCGCGTCGGGAACTTATGCACGTGGGTGTTCAAGCCGCCCTCGACGTAATCCTGCGTTTCAGTCTCCAGGCGTAAGCCGGAACACTCGCTGAACCCGCCATACGTCTTGTTGTCGATCTTGATGACGAAGCGAAAGGCGAGAAACGGATCGACGCGGTCATTGCTGGCAGCCATGCCTAACTCCTTCTATCCGTCCGGCTCTCGCTGATCTCAAGCTCCGTGCCGCCGTCGACCCTACCGATGCGCACCAGCACGTATTCCGCCGGGTGTGGCGGCAGCAGCTTGATTTCACACTGGATCAAGCCCGGTCAGTATCCTCCGGCGGGTTCGTCGTCTCGTCGCAGCGAACGAGATAGGCTTGCTCTGCGGTCGCGCCGTCGAGCATCCCCGCCCGCCAGATTTCATCCATGAACCCGCGCGCGATGCGTTCGATGTCGCGCCACAATTCCTGGTTGTTCGGCTCGAACACCGCTATCTGCGTGCTTTCATCGATACTTTCCTCGATCCACAACAGCAGGCGGCGCACGTTGATGTAGCGCAGGAGTGTGTCGCTGCTGAGCGTGACTGCTCCGCCGATGCGAATCCCGCGCCCCGGATAGACCCGCACCACGTTGATCTGCCGCTCGTTGTAGACGCCGTGCAGCACGTCATTGATGGCGACGGTGACATCCTTCACCTCCTCCATCGGCATGTTGGCAGGCGGCTTGTGGACGCCGACTTCGGTGTCGCCGCTCGCGTATATCCCGGCGACGTGCCCGCACACCGGCACGTCGATCACGCCGCCGCGTGGGGGCGAGACGCGCACCCAGGGGAAGTAAAGCGCCGCCCTGCTGGTATCGAACTGGTCGCGCCAGTTCATTACCGCCTCCGGGAAGCGGCGGCTTGGCGGCGTGTCGAGGATGGCGAAACGGTCGAGCTTGACTTCACACTGCTGGATCAGCGCCATTTGCAGCGTCCGAATTTCCCGCTCGTCGAAGCCGGGCGCGTATTCCACCGGGGACGGCGGCACGTTCGGGAAGCCCTCGTTCGGGTCTTGCAGATCGCACGGGATCGATGGCGTCACGGTCTGCGGCTCGTCGTGAGGGTAAGGCATCATGTCGGGAATGGCGAGGATGCTGATCTCGTCAACCTCCGCGAGCACCGCCAAGCCCCATTTCTGCTGCGGCAAATGGGTCACGCCACTGAAATGGGCGACGCTGAGCATATCCAGACCACTGTTGCCCCCGGCAAACGCACCTCTGGCAGATACCCAGTTGCCGACGAGCAGGCAGCCGCCCAACCCGTCCTGAAGGTCGGACAGGCTCGGCGTGGCAGGGTTGCTGACGAAGCTGACCAGCCGCTCCATGCGCCGCCTCTCCACTTTTTGCTGGCTGGCGGATTGCTCATCCGCGCCCTGCCACTGAACGTCCATTTCCGCTTCCTCGATCCGCAGGCGAAGGGCGTCGAGGTCGTTCAGCGGCAGATTCGTCCAGGTCTGGCGGACTTCGCCGTCACCCTGCGGCAGCCAGACGGTCAGGTTGAAGCTATCCCCGCCCGTGCGCCGCATGATGACGTGCAGCTCAGCCCCCCACGTCCCCGGACTGGACGCTTCCAGCCCCCACAGTACAGTCGCGTGACGGTCGTCGGAGTCAGCGACGGCGCAGACCGTGAAGGTCGACGGCTCAGCCTGCTGCGGGTCTGCCACGCGCACGACGTAACATTCGCGCCCGCCGTTGTCGAAGAAGCCGCGCACCGCGTAGCCGACATAGCTCGGCGTCGACCGGGAGATGCCGCCGAACACGCTGAAGAACTGCTGCCAGCTCTCCAGCTTGACGGCGCGGTGCAGCGGTCCTCGGCGGGCGATTCCGACGAATCCGGCGATGTCCGTCCGCACCCGTGTGATGGGGCGCAGGCGATCCAGCCGCTCAAAGTAGACGCCGGGCGTTCGGTAAGAGAACATGCCGTTATTCCAGCTCTATCGTTTCGCAGACGATTTCGAGCGTTTCGACCGCGACCTCGTTGTTCTTGGCGTTGAAGCTGGGACCCTCCCACTTGCGGGGCCAGCCTTCGGTGAACTTCCAGGTCATCGCCGGTTCGCGGGCTTCGTTGAGCAGGACGATGGAGCCAGACTGCCGCTGCGTCTTGCCCTGAATGACGCGCTTGCGCCAGTCCCACAGCTCCTTGCTGTTGGTGTAGCCGCGTTTGAGCGTGATATTGGAGAATTTCGCCAGACCCGGCAGCTTGCGCACGTGGTTGATCTCCGCGCCCGTGCGGTACTCGATCGCGTCGGTCTCCGTGGTCAAGCCGCTGACTTCGGAAAAGCCGGCGACGGTCACGCCGTCGATGACGACGCGGAAATTGAACGAAGCAAACGGGTCATTTCGATCACTGGAACCAGCCATGTTGAGTTATCCTCTCTGCTGCTTCTCGCGTTCAAATCGCAGCCAGCTACTGCGGTGTGTCCATCGCCGTCTTTTGGCTGATGCGGAAGATGACGAATTCGGCGGGCTTGACCGGCGCGATGCCGATGTAACAAATCAAGCGCCCGTTGTCGATGTCGTCCTGGGTCATGGTGGTGCGGTCGCAGCGGACGAAGAAGGCTTCCTCCTGCAGTCGTGCCCATGAGCGCGCCGTTCTTCCACAGGCGGGTCAGGAAATTGGCGATGCTGCGGCGGACGTAGCCCCAGGTGAGGTCGTCGTTCGGCTCGAACACCACCCACTGCGAGCCTTCGTCAATCGATTCCTCGACGAAGATGAACAGGCGGCGGACGTTGACATACTTCCACATGCCGTCGCTGGACATGGTGCGCGCACCCCACAGCCGGATGCCGCGCTGGTCGGCACGGAAGTCACGGATACAGTTGATGCCGCGCGGGTTGAGGATGTCCTGATCGCCCTTCGTGATCGGGAACTCGATGTCGAACACGCCGTTGACGATCTCGTTCGCCGGGGCTTTGTGGACGCCACGCTGAATGTCGGTGCGCGCCATGATGCCGGCGACGTGCCCGGCGGGCGGGACGAGGCGATTCTTGTTGATCGACGGGTCGAATACCCAGATCCACGGATGATAGAGCGCGGCGTAGGACGTATCGGTCGGGGGCTGCAGATCGCCAAAGTCGGACTCGCCCTGCGTGACCGACAGGACGCCGAAGCGATCCCGAAGCAGCATGCATTGATTGATGACGCGGTCGGTGAGTACGGCGTACAGGTCGTCGCGCGCCTGATCCGGCACGACCAGGATGGCGATTTCATCGACGGTCGACAGCCCTTTGAGACCGCAGCCGCGTCCCAGGATTTCGAAATCGGCGACGAACGGGGCGGGGATCGGCTCCTTGTTGCCAATGAAGTCGTCCAAGCCAACCGGCGCGCCGTCTGCGCCGTTCGCCAGCGCGCCAGCGTCGAAAGCCGTCTCCGGGAGCTGCGCCGCGCCGTTTGCGTTCCATGCACAGCGAACGAGACGCGAGCTGGCATTGAGGACGGTTGTGACGCTGTTGCTCGCTCCCTCAATCCCTAACAGGTTGTCGAACACTTCCAGCACGTCCGGCGGGCGGAACTGCGGATTGGTGCGGTTGTCCGGGACGGTGGGGTCCAGGAACGGGTTAGGGAAATCCCGGTAGTACAGGATGCTGACCTTGAACAGCGCCGGGTTCTGCGATGACGACGACCCCGGCGTCACCTGCACGCGGATGTTGTTGCCCCATACCCCGCGCCCGTGGGCGGCGAACTGCAGGTTGCCGATGGTTACCTGCGCGGCGACCGAATCGTTGCCGATAACGCGCGTCACGAAGCAGCGCTGTCCACCGTTATCGAAAAAGCCCTGAATGGCATACGCCATGTAGGAGCGATCCGGAATGTAGCCGCCGTACCAGCGCTGATATTCGAGCCAGCTCGTGATCAGCCGGGGCGATTCGGGTCCGCGCTCGGCTGGTCCGGCGAAACCTGCGGTACTGGTTCCGACGCCTTCGATGGGGCGCGGACCGGTGGCGATCTCTTCGACATATACACCAGGGGATAAGTATTCAGGCATAGCGCATTCTCCTCAATAGCGTGTGTCAGAACTGGAAACTGCCGATTGAGTTCACCCGCTTCGCCGTAACGGCGGCGTTGCGGCGCACGATCACGTTGCCGTTTGGGTGGTGATACTGGACTTCGACGTTCGCGGGCAGGGTCGCCGTGCGGTCAGGTTCTGGCAGGTAGTAAACCCAGCTCCCGTCGCGGTCGGTGAGCGACGAACTTGGAAAGCCGGTGACGACGATCCGCACGCCGCCGAAGCCGTTTTCATTGGGCGGCAGCGCCGGGTCGATCACGCGACCGCGCAGCCCGGTGCTTGTCGGCAGATACAGATATGCCCCACCCGGCTCGAGGGTGACAGAATAGGGCACGTCGATCGTGGGAAGCACAACAGTCAGAAAGACGGTCTGGTAGAAGCCGTCCCGGTGGCTGATGCGCAGCCGGTACGTGCCGGGCGGCACAAGCTGGTCGTTGCGCCTATCACTCCGTGAAAGCCAGACGGTGCCGAAGAACAGGTAGTAGCCGGTTGGGTTCTGCTTTACGTCCAGCCGGATCGGGGTGATCAGCGGAACGAATCCCTGCGCGTCCTGGCGCGCGACCAGCTCGAACACGAGCGTCCCTTTCGGTGTCAGGCGTCGTTGCTGCGGTCCGACCAGTGCGGCGTAGCTGTCCCAGATATCGAACAGCAGTTGAGCGGTCTGAGTAGTCCGAAACAATTCTCGCGTCGTCATGGCGTTGCCCATTCATTCGTCTGTGGCATTTCGCGGTAGCTGTCGCGCTGGCTGGTGATGCGTCGCAGCGTCCGGTCGCTCACAGGTTCGATGCGGTTGACGCGCACTTGATAGCAGACCGACAGGCGATACGGCTCCTTGAGTGCCTCCCAGATACGGGTGAGTTCTTCCAGCGACAGGCGGCAGAGCGTCAGATGAAGCTCCTCGGATACCTCGTCGCCGGACGAGCGCAGCGGGATGATGGCATTCTCGTAAAACACCTGCATCGTCTTGCCGAGCAGCAGGTAATCCATCATTGATTCGCCCGTGAACGGCGTCACCAGGTAGTAGAGGTTGAGCGCGAGTGGCGGCTGGCGCTGGCGGTCGTCGGATCCATTTACCCGCAGCGGCGGCTGATTCTCCAGGAACTCGTTCTCCGTGACCTGGTACAGCCAGATCGACAGCTTGTGGGAGCTGTTCTTGGCGGTCTCGGTCGGATTATTGAACGAGATGGCGTCCTGGCCGCTGGTGTCCACCGCGAAGTCGGTGTCGGCAGCATAAGCCTGCCGCAGTACCTGCTCAAGCATCTTGCTGGTGGACTGGATGACGAGATAGCTGCTCACGATGGTTACGCCTTACCGCTCCGGTGAGTCGGCGAGGGAACAGCGGGAGCGTCTGGCGCTTGAGCAGCGTTGCCCGTTGACTGAAGCGTCACCTGCGCGACTACGGAAGGCGGGTTTGCGCTGCTGGCTGTCGCCTCGGCTGCTGCTTCGGCTGCTGCTTCGGCTGCCGCTTCAGCTTCCGCTGCTTCGGCTAACGCTTCAGCTTCCGCTGCTTCGGCCAACGCCTTGCTGTACCGGGATTTTATGTTGGTCAGGCGGTTGGTCTGGGCGTCCTTGTAGCGCTTTTCGTAGTCAGTGGCTAACGTGTCTTCTCCTGAAGTTCGTGGGTCGCGTTGGCGGTTGCCACGATAGCGTCGATATAGTTCGATAGCGCACACTTCATGTCGTCGATCAGGCTTTTTTCGTAATTGGCGTCGATCAGCCATTCCAGCGACATGTACCCCGACGGGAGCGGGAAGTTGTACTCGACTTCGAGATCTTCTTGTAGATGTCGTCAACGCCAAAGTCCGAACCCTCGCCTTCCAACGCCTTGGTCGCGTCCGGGTCAACCTGGCTGCTGCCCGCGTCGATCGCTTCTTCAATTCGGTCAGGGCGATGCTTGTGCCGACCAGATCATCTTTTTCCAGTGCGGTGCTGACCGCCTGCCGCCAGGCGTCGATTTCGCCGACGCGATCCTGAATGGACTTGGGCAAGCCGACGAGTTTCCCTTTGGCGGCATCAAGTAGCGCGAGCGCGCGATCCTCAGTGATTTTGAACTTTGACTGCCATGTCCGCATCGGCTTTGGCATCCTGAGCGCCAGCAATTCTGCCGTAGTTCCTCGATCTGGTTGTCCACGACGACGATGCAGTCTGTTGAGCAGGACGCGGTCGTGAAAGCCTTTGCGTTCCAGCGAGTTGCGCAGGGTCACATAGGCTTGTGAGCCGCTGTCGAGTGACACGTGACCGGCATCCTGCTTCGCCGCGAGATTGGTCGCTTTGGCGAGGTCGGCGTTCAGCTTCTTGTAGACCTCGCTGATGCGCTTTTTTAAGTCCGCGTCCTGGCTTTTATTACCCGAATCCTTCAGCCATCTGTCAACCTGTTCCTGAAACTGAGACTGGAGTTGCTCGATAGGACTTGGGGTGCTTGCGGTGGTAGTCATGCCTTATTCCTTTCGTGGCTTGAATAGTGGTCGGGTTGGAGATCGTTAGTCTGCAAGACGAGGTGGGATGTCGCCCTGTGATCGGTCGAGGTTGGCGACGAAGCGGCGCCGTTCGCAGCGCGCCGGCAGGTCGTAGGCGCTTTCCGCCGGGAGTTTGCTCCAGCGCAGGCTCATCCAGTAGGCGGTGATGGACGATTTGAGAGCGGTCCGGCGATAAGCAGCACGCGCAGTCCGGCGTATCTTCCGAGCAGGTGCGCGAAACGTTGGCAATCCCTGGACTTCTTTCGATACGTACAGAATCAAAATCAGGACGCCTTCCGACATCAGGGCGGGGAAGTTCGCCAGGCGGCTCGAACTTTTGGGCGATGCCAGATCAATTCTGAGATCGCCCTTGTAGGCAAGCTGGGGTTCGACCATGAGCGCCATTTTCAGCGCTTCTCCGACCGATTCGGGACAGTTCGCGGTGACAACAGGAATCGGTTCGCAGCTGTTGTCCTGGTCGTGCGTCATGGACTTGCCTCATTTTATTTGAAGCAGCGCGGACACCGTGCAAGCGAGGCTGCAACGGTATTTTCATGATAAGGATTTGGGTACTGGGGGAAAATCGATCCCGCGATGGGTATTTCGAGAGCAGATGTAGCCGAAAGATCATGCTCTTCGGATCTATGCGAAGATGGATCCATCGGTGTCGGACAAAAAAGGACCCGCCGGGGTCGAGGCGGGTCGAAATGAGTCGGACGGTCTGGGCTGGCTGGCGGCGCTAGCCGCTTCTGCGCATCTCGTCGAGCGTCAGCCCGGATTCAATGGCGATGCGCGCCGCGTCCCAGCGCCGTGACAGGTTCAGCTTCTTCAGGATGTGATGAACGTGATGTTTCACTGTGAGAATGTGAATCACGAAGTAGTCGGCGATCTCCTGATTGCTCATGCCCGCCGCGAGACAGCGCAGGATTTCGGTTTCACGTGGCGTCAGCGTGTGGCGAATCGAGGTCTCGCGGTCCGGCACGCCCAGCGTCCACAGGCGCGCGCAGATTTCGGCGGATACATCCGGCGAGAACTGGGGTTTGCCCTGCCTCAGATTCTTCGGATCGCCATCGCTATTTCGACAATCGGCGCGCCCTGAGCGCAGTATGACGACGCGCCTGCCTGTAGATAATCCACGATGACGCGAGGATCGTTGGGCAGCTCCAGCACCAGAACCGGCGTGCGCTGATCGCGCCAGTAGGTCAGCCACGAAAAAATGCGCTCACGTCCCACGCTGCCGTCGAGCAGCGCGATCTGCGCGACGTCATCGGCGGCGTCCGGCACGATATTGCCCTCGTAACCGGCGACGACGACCACGTTCAGGTAACGACCGAGCGCCGTCGTCAAGCCTTCGTGGAGCAGGCGGCTGGGGCTGACGATAGCGATGGTCGCGTGTTCTTCGCGCTGAGCCGTCTTAGCCTTCGGAGGCGTGTCGGTACGGTAGCTACTTTGCGAAGAAAAGGCGGTAAGTGACGTATCAGTTGTATTCATGTCAACTAATGCCTTCTCTTGCTATGAACATTGGAACGAGTGAGATTCGGCGAATTGACCTACGCCCAGTGCGGGCCGATATATTGAGGTTCAGAAAGAGAGGGCGAACGTCCCGGCAAAATGGGACGTTACGGAGCTGGTTCTGTGTCCGATGCAGTCAACGACAACGACCGTTTACGTTTACGAATTTTCGGAAAGTACTCCTACTGTAATATATGAGTGTGACAGAGGCGTAACAGCCGCGTCATACAACAGGCGAGGAGGCGGCAATGGCGGATCTGCGGTTTCACTTTTTCGGGACTCCGCGATTTGAGCGCGATGGGGCTGCGATCAACTTCATGCGTCGTAAATCCGTCGCGCTGCTGGCTTATCTGTGTCTGACCGCTCAAACGCACTCGCGCGACGCGCTGGCGGCGCTGCTGTGGCCCGACTACACCCAGAACAAGAGCCGCACCAGTCTGCGTCAGGTGCTGACCGACATTCGTCAGAATCTCGGCAAAGACTATCTTGAGATGGAGCACGAGGACGTAGCTATCAGCCTGAACACGGTGGGGCAGGTCGACGTACTCGAATTTCGCGCGTGCGTCGCCATGACGACAACTCACGGGCATTCGAGCAAGGAAGTCTGCGACCGGTGCATCGCGCCGCTGTCGCAGACGGTCAAGCTGTACCGCGGCGATTTTCTGGCTGGGTTCACCGTGCCCGACAGCGGCGATTTCGACGACTGGCAGACGTTCCAGACCGAACACCTGCGCATGGAATTCGTCGACGCACTCGATAGGCTGATTCAATTCTACGTGCAGCAGCAGTCATTTGACGAAACGCTCGACTTTTCACGACACTGGCTCTCGCTCGATCCGCTGGACGAGCGCCCGTATCGTTACCTGATGCGGGTGTATGCTTCCGCCGGGCAGACGGCGGTCGCCATCGAGCAATTCAATGCCTGCAAGCAGGTCGTGGAAGCCGTCGGTCTCGCGCTCGAAGCAGAGACCGTGCAGCTTCACCAGCAGATTTGGGAGCTGCACAGCGCGGGTGTCGAAAAGGCGGTGCGGACTTCCGTCGCTGCCCCTGTGATTGCTCCCAGAACCAATCTGCCGTCGCTGCCGAATACGTTCATTGGGCGCACGATAGCGCTGCGCCACGTCGGCGACTACCTGACCACGCCCGAATGTCGGCTGCTGACGCTGGTTGGCGCACCGGGCGTCGGCAAGACCCGGCTTGCCATTCGGGCGGCAGAGCAGGTGATACCGATGTTCCCGGACGGCGTGTTCTTTGTCGGGCTTGCCGCGATCAGTGATCCGGCGCTGGTCGCCTACGCCATCGCCGAAGCGGTTGGGATACGGAAGCGCGGCGAAACCCCGATAGCCGACGTGCTGAACGACTATCTGGCGGCGAAGCGCTGCCTACTCGTCCTGGACAATTTCGAGCACATGCTGGCGGCTGCGCCGGGGGTGGGCGACCTACTCGCCCGCGCTCCCGGCGTCAAGGTTCTGGCGACCAGCCGGGAATCGCTGGAGCTGTACGGTGAGCACGAATACGTTGTCTCGCCGCTGGCTCTGCCCAATTCTGAACAGCAGACCGACATTGACGCGCTCAGCCAGAACGAGGCGGTGCAGCTGTTCGTGCAGCGAGCGCAGGCGGCATCATCCGATTTTCGGCTGACGCATGAGAACGCCTACGCCGTTGCCGAAATCTGCATGCGGCTGGACGGGCTGCCGCTGGCGATTGAGCTGGCGGCGGCGCGCGTAAAAGTTTACGCGCTCGACGCGCTGCTGGCGCTGCTGGATCAGCGGCTGAACGTGCTCACCAGCACGATCCGCAATCTGCCCGCGCGGCATCGCACACTACACAGCGCCATCGAATGGAGCTACAGCCTGCTAGACGACGCCGAGCGGACACTGTTCCGGCGACTGGGGGCGTTCGCGGGCGGCTGGACGCTGGACAGCGCCGAAGCCGTCCTCAGTGTGGGGCTGGTCGAGCTGGCGAAGAAGCTGGAAGCGCTGTGCAACAAGAATCTGGCGCAGCAGATGACCGGCCCTTACGGCGAGCAGCGCTTCACCATGCAGGAAACGCTGCGCGAATATGCGCTGAGGAAGCTGGTCGAGAGCGGCGAAGAGACCATCGTTCGGCATGCGCTGGCGGCGTTCTTCCAGAAGCTGGTCGAACAGGCGGGCGCCGAACTGCGCGCGACCGATCAACCGCGCTGGCTTCGGTATCTGGAGGCGGATCAGGAAAACCTGCGCGCGGTGATGAAGTGGCTGCTCGACAAAGGCGATCTGGCGGCGCTTCAGCGGCTCGGCGTGCATCTGGTGGCTTTCTGGCACGAGAAGGGGTATCTGGCGGAGGGGCGGTACTGGCTGGAGTGTGCGTTGGCGGCGCAGGGGCAGATCGACACCCGTGCCCAGACGGAGGAAGCGCTGTTTTCGCTGGCGTGGGCCCAGGGTGATTACGCCGCCGCACACCTGCACGCTTCGACGTATCTGGAACTGGCGCGCGCGATGGGCGACGAAATGGCGATTGCCGAGGCGCTGTTTTCGCTGGGTGGCGTAGCGCTGGCAGTCGGGGATTACGCGACAGCACACGCTCATTACGAGGAAAGCCGCAAGCTGTGCTACCACCCCAAGAAGCCCTGGTCGACCTCGTTCGCGCTGACCGGCATTGGCGAGGTGGCATATCTGCAGGGCGATTACGCTTCGGCGCGCCAGTATTATGAAGAAGACCTCGCCCATGCCCGCGAAACCAGATCGCAGCAGGCGATTTCCGCGGCGCTCAACGGGCTTGCCAAAGTCACCGACATGCAGGGAGATTTTCAGGCGGCGCAGATATACGCCGAGGAAAGCATGCTGCTTGCCGAGCAAGCTGGAAACCAGCAGGGGATCGCCATCGCCGGGAATCGGCTTGGACGCATTGCGCGGCAAACGGGCGATTACGCGCGGGCGCGGGTGCTGCACGAGAAAAGCCTGCTGATCGCGCGGTCGATCAGCAACGCGCCTATCATCGCCTATACGCTCAATAAGCTTGGCGAGCTGGCGCTGGATCAGGGGGATAGTGCGACGGCGACGCGGCTGCACGCCGAGGCGCTTCAGCTCAATCGTGAGATGAACGATCCCTATTACGTGGCGGACAGTCTGTGCTGTCTGGCAGCCGTCAAGACGAAGCAGGAGCAGTTAGGTGTTGCTCACCAATATCTGACTGAGGCGCTGGAAATCGCCTGGAAAGTTCGCGCGTCGGCGATTCTGATGCACGTGCTCGCGTGTATTGCGTGCTGGTATGCCGCGAAGGAGCGGTTTGAGCGGGCGGTGGAGCTTCTCGGCTTCCTGACGCAGTATAAATCGCTGCCGTATCACGTCGCCCGGCTGATGCAGGATGTCTACGCCGACATCGACGGGCGGCTGTCGCCCGACATGCGCGAATCAGGCTACGAACGCGGCAAAGGGCTGTCGTTGGAGACGGTCGTCGCCGAGCTTCTGCGCGAGGGCGGGTGATCTGGTGCTGTCTGCACAACCCAGAAGGGAGGATACTCGCGTATCCTCCCTTCTGTTTGTGAGTCAAGCGTGACTCGAACCGATCGGATTCGAACCTCAGCTACGCAAGAAGAAGAGCCCTCTCAGGTACCTGAAAGGTGTACCGTGTAAGAATTCGTCCACACGGGGATTTTTCGGTTAAGCGGCCTCACGATAGTAATCGTGGATGAGTCCGTCGAGTACGGCGCGTCGACCAATCGTCCCTGTATGGACTGATTCGACTTCACCTTCTGGGCAGCGTTGCCCTATTCCCTGATGTGGGCGCCTGGCGTTGTAGTAATCCACGTATTCACGCAGAACAGAATTCAGATGTCGCTCGTTGATGATGATCACGTGGTTGAGGCACTCCTGTCGGGCGGTGCGTACCCAGCGTTCCGCATAGGCGTTGGCATTGGGGGCGCGAACAGGCGTGCGGATCACTTCGATGTTCTGAGCAGCGCAGACCTGGTCGAATGCCGAGCTGAACTTCGCATCCCGATCATGGACGAGATACCGAAAGGCTCGTGTTCGGTCTTCAACCGTCCAGTCCAGTTGGCGCGCTTGCTGCGTGACCCAGCGGGAGGTTGGATGTTCTGTGCACCCCGCGATGTGGACACGACGTGTTCCCAATTCCATGAAAAATAGGACGTAAACGGTTTTGAGCCACAGCGTTTCGACGGTGAAAAAGTCACAGGCCAGCATCTGGTGCTGGTAATGACGCAGGAAAGTACGCCAGGTGCTCCCTCGGTGTCGCTTCGGCGCCGGTGGAAGGTGTTGGCGTTTGAGGAGATTGCGAATGCTCGAGCGGTCGATAGTGTAGCCGAGTTTGACCAACTCCCCTTCGATGCGGTCATACCCCCAGCGCGGGTTCTCGCAGGCCAACTGAAGCACCAGCCCTTCGAGTTCGGGCGTGATTCTCGGACGCCCGGCCGAGGCTTTCCGTCTGAACGTCCACTTTCGTCGAACCAGTTCGCGATGCCAGCGCAGGACGGTCTCCGGGCTGAAGATCAGCACGGGCCGCAATTGCGCTCGGAAATCGCTCGTCGAGTGCCTCATTTTGGCGACAAGAACGGCCAGCAGTGTCTTTTCGAAGCGAGAAAAGCGCTTTGGTTGGCGCGCCTTATGCTGCAGCACCCGCACTTGCTGCCGTAACACCAGAATCTGGATGTCTTTTTGAGCGTCGGTCAGCTGGCGCACCGTGAACAAATCCACTACGGAGGAAAACAAATGCCACACTTCAAACCAGAACACAAGCACACCTCGACGCTCAGAAAGCGCCTAGTGTAAAGCATATTCCCTCCCGTATCTTGTGCCGGGACTGGATTTTTACACGGTACGGGTAAAAGCCAGCCTGTTTCTGAGAGGCACTCCTTACAAGGGATCGATGGGTAACGCAGGTTTGATCGCCAGCGATCTGCTTCGGGTCAACGCGGATGATGATCCTCAAGACATCGGGGCGGTCTTGTCCATTCACGGATTCATCACGGTGTTCGAACGACGTGTTCTGAAATTACCCTCATCCGAGCAGGATGCGTACCGGCCAATTCTGGCGGTGAGCGACCCGCGCGAACGGTTCAAGCGTATCGTTGAAGTCAGAAGCGAGGGCTTCCCAATTTGCAGAGAAGTCGTTGTCTTGATGACTCAGACACTTGCGGTTGCAGTCGCAAACTTGATCTTCATCCTTCAACCCGATGTGCTAGTTGTGGGAGGCGCATTGACCAAGTTGCCTGCCACTGTCTTCGTTGAGTTGGAGGCGCTCATCCGAGCACTTCTCCCCACGATTATCAGTCACAGGGTTGTACTTCGATTGGGGCAAGTTAACTCGATGAATGCGGCGGCCATTGGAGCCACCCAGTATTTGTTGGAACATCACCTCCTTAACCGGGCCGAGGACTTACTACAGGCCCAACTGGGACGCCTGTAGCGTGCTGTCACAAACGCATCCCGTGGCTGTCGGGGGCGATAAGACCTGCATTCGTGGTGAACCCGTCGAACCTGCGCCGACTATTCAAGCTCCTAGAGGCAACTAAGCACAATGAGATCTAGCTCAGTTTGTTGACCCCAGCGGGGCTTCAACGCAACAAACTGTGCACTCCGATAACATCCCGCTGGCAAAGCGCTTCCTGCTCTTCGTTGCCTGCCTCGAACCGGACCTCCACCCACCCATCAGCATTGCCGAGCGCGTCCGCCAGTCAATGGCGGCCTACCTTGGCGGCATGAAGCAGAGCGCACTCGCCCGGCAGCATGGCGTGAGCCCGCAGCGGGTATGGCAGATTGTCAACTGTCCCTGATGGCGGCTTGAAGCCGTCGCTGCGTTTCGAACCTGTCTCATCCCCCTTCGCCTATTCAACAGTGTGCTCATCAGTAGCGGCCGGGTAGCAGCGTCTACAACTACATTCATGGCGCTTCGCAGGAGAAAAAACCGCGTGGATGAGGTTCTTTGGCCAAACGGGTTTTTCCGCCTAACAGGCAAAGACGCCGCCAACGAGGTGCATTATCAGGCAGGCGTTGTCGTGCGGCGTGCCATTGCTGAACTCGGCGGGACGATGCCCGAAGATTTGCCGACCGCTGACAGCATCAAGAAATTGGAGCGCGCGGAGAAAAAGCGCCTCGCCGCGCCGAAATCCAAAGGCAAGAAGGCGAATGAAAGTTGATTGAACCCTACATACCCCACATGGTTTTTCCCTCAGCCATGAACGGTATGTAGGGTTTGAACGGTTTTCAGCGGTTTTCGTAAACAGTTGCGACGTCGTAGCAGCGCATCATGTCCGTCACATCCAGCGGTTTCACGGCATAGGTGATGCCGTCCATTCCACGTTTGCGCCCTGCCTCATCGAGCAGATGCAATCGCTTGAGGATGTGCCCGATCCACTGCGCGTCGCCCATCTTCTCGACTGGTTGGCCCGTCAGTCGCGCGACTTTCTCACGCAACGCGGATGCCTTCACCCAGAGTGTCCCGCTTTGTCCGCGTGTCATCATCTCCAGCGCTTGCAAGACCGCTTCCTCACGTTCGCTCAACGCCTTGCCCTGGCTGATCTGCTCGTCGGTCTCGGCCGCAGTAGCGATGGCTTAGAGAAGTCCGCTTATCTGCCCCTGTTCCTCGAAGAATGCCGCCAGCGCGACGAGCGGTGACCACATACTCGCCGGAACGGTTATGCAGGGTGTGCAGTGCGGGACGCTCGAAGAAGTTCTTGTACAGATGCGGGAAAGCGGTCAGCGCCAGCGTATACATCTGGTGACGGATAGATGCACCATCGAAGTCCGGTGGGAACGATGACATCCTTTTGTCGGTGCGGCGCGTTGGGATAGCGATGCAACGTGAGGCGAGAATGTCCTCCAGACCGGCAGTCGCCGCCAGAATCTTTGGCGAATACACGTCAAATGCTTGCGACTTCATGTCCTCTCCGATCAGACGTATCGCGGGCATCCCCTGCTTGTAGCCGCTGTTGAGAAGCTGGCGAATATGCTGCATTCCCGTGTCTTTCGGATTGTGGTAACGCTCGGCTTCGTCGATACCGACCGTGCAACTGGTGTAGTGAATTAGTCGAAACATGCTCGGACCGGTCGGGTCTGATGTACTGACCATGTTGAAGGCGAGTGGTTGCATCACGCGCATGACGGTGCTTTTGCCGCTGTTCTTAGGACCGTTCAACGCCGTGCGGGGAGGGAGTACGCCGAAATCATCGTGTAGAAGTAGGTTCCAATCGTCCACAGCGCGAGGGTGGCGATCTATACTTCCGAACGGAAACGGTATCGCCTTTCAGTATGACGTTCAGGCTCTTCCCGGCATCGCGGAAGGGCCTTTTTGTTACCTTTTCATGAGGGATTTCAACGAGCATCGACCAACAGCAGCGCTTCATCGAAATCTACCGCGCCGGCGAAGCCCGATGGGATACAGGCATCACACCGCGTCGCAGTTGCCGCTAGAAATGAGCCGGTCGCAACCTCAAAGATAGGCCCGATGACCCCGTCAAACATGAAGGAAATGGCGTAGTCTACATGCAGGATTGAACGGCATGGTTTTTGAAATGAGCCCTCAGTTGACGTACAACACGAAACAGCACGTCTTTATCGTGTTGAATCCCAAAGCCGGTAATGCAGGTCAGGCACAAACGATTCACGCGGCGGTGGCGAAGCACTTCCCGCAACCTGCGTGGACAACGGACATCTACGAAACCACTGGCAAAGAAGATGTCGCCCAAATTTGCCGTGAGGCGTGCGCGAACGGTTCGACCCTGGTGATCGCAGCGGGCGGTGATGGGACCGTGGTGGGCGTGGCAAATGGGCTGATCAAAAGTTCTGTGCCGTTAGGAATCGTGCCGTTGGGCACAGGCAACGACCTGGCGCGAATCTTGGAAATTCCCCTGGATTTAGATGCTGCGCTGGCGCTAATCGCCACTGATCCGCTGGTGATTGATGTGGACGCGCTTAAAGTAGGCGATCAGTATTATTTGTCAAATGTTAGCGCCGGCATTAGCCCGCACATTATGAACGAAACCAACTCGGCGCAAAAACAGCGCTTCGGGCTTCTGGCATATGTATGGACGATGATCAAACGGCTCAACCTGTTCAAACGTCGTCGTTATCGCTTGACGATTGACGGTCATGCGCGGGTGGTCAACGCGTCTGAGGTTTTAATCTCGAACACCACGCTGTTACAGTCCATCGCGCAGGTGTTTGGCCCACCGGAAAATCTCAATGATGGTCAGCTTGAAGTGTATCTGGTGACAGCGCGAACGTTGGGCGATTACGTGCGTATGGCATGGGATGTGATCATGCCGCATAGAGCGCCTGAAAAACTAGATCACCTGACGGTGAAGCGCACGATTCGCATTGAGCCTCTTGGGGAAAGGCAGTTGGTGCAGGCAGACGGCGAAGTGATCGGGCATACACCCGTAGACGTCGAACTGGTTTTGAAAGCGATTCGCGTGGTGATGCCACATCCTACCCCTGCGTCAACCACCGAACCATCTGAGGTTTCATTCGTCTCGCAATTATCCCGTTAGCTTGACGACGTATGCCACCGAGTGTCATTACCCCACATCTCATGCAACGGCTCGCTGTACGCCGTGCCATCAGTGCGTTGTCACTAATCGCCGCCCTAGGCTTGTTTCTGTTGTGGATTCCGTCGTCGTCACGCCGCTTGCTAATCAGCAATCTGGTCGCCAATCGCCTCCTAATCATTCTGTTGTTCAGCTTCGCGTTGACGGCGCTGTCCTTATTGTGGGCAAAGGGTCAGGCGTTCGATATTGGAGTGTTCAAACGGTTGAATCTGCGCGGAGATCAGCCGAACGTGTGGCTGGATCGGGCGATGTGGGTAACTACGCAAATCGGCAGCGTGTGGATGGTGGCGCTGGTTGGAGTGATCGCCTATGTCCTACGCGAACGCAGCTTTGCGCTTGGCTTTGTCCTCGGCTCGCTGACATTATTGCTTCTGGTGACGATCATCAAAGCGCTGACCGATCGTGCACGCCCGTTCAAGGTGATGACTGAAACCCGCGTCATTGGCGCACTCGAACCCGGTTTGTCTTTTCCCAGTGGTCACACCACACAGACCTTCTTCATGATGACGCTGATTGTGGCGCATTTCGAGCCGCTGTGGCTGGTGAGTGTGGCGTTATATGGCATCGCGCTATTGGTGGGTATCACGCGGGTATACCTCGGCGTGCACTATCCCCGTGATGTGATAGCTGGCGCGGTGCTCGGCGTGATGTGGGGCACACTGGCGATACTGGTCGCGCCTTATCTATAGAGATCGATTCACAAAATGACCTATCAATCGCCTCAGCCCGCAACACAAACCGACACGCCTGCCGCAAAACCACGACGACGCTATCGCGCCATCTTGTTTCAAGCGTATCTGGTGATCGCTATCGTTATTTTCCTTGGTCTGGCCGTGCTGGTAACGACCACTCCCTATTTTGCCTTCGATGTCACGATCACGCGGGCTGTTCAATCAGTTGGGTCCGACGGCTTCGGTGCGTTGATGTACGCCTTGAGTTGGATCGGCTTCATGCCGCAAGCGCTGGTGATCTCGCTGTCGATCATCGTGTGCATGTATCTTGGCGGTCTGAAGTGGGAGAGCACCGTTCTGGCGCTCAGCGTAATCGGCATTAGCGTGTTAGGTATAGCGATCAAAGTCGTGATCGAACGCCCAAGACCAAGCGTCGATTTGGTGAACGTGGTGGCGCAATTGAACAATTATTCATTCCCTAGCGGGCACGTTCTCTACTTCACCACGTTCTTTGGTTTTCTGTTGTTTCTCGCCTATGTGCTGCTAGAGCACTCATGGTGGCGCACAGTTACACTGATGGCATTAGGTGGGATGATCGCCCTTGTTGGTGTATCGCGCATTTATGAGGGGCAACACTGGGCAAGCGATGTGCTGGCGGCATATCTGTTGGGGAGCGTGTGGTTGAGCGCATCGATCTTTGCCTATCGGTGGGGAAAACGTCATCGTCTTCGCGTCCCGTAATCGTCAGCGAGGCGTACCCTGCGCGCGGTGAAGCGCTCGACCTGAGCTGTGGCACCGGCATCAACGTGCGCACGTTGGTCGAACATTGGTGGGAAGCAGACGGGGTGGATTTTCTGGCGTACGCGATTGAGACCGCTCAGGCGAAGCTGCCCGCGTTTCCGGCAGAGAGCTATGTCCTGTTCTGTGGGAATTTCAGCCGGTTGGAAGGCATCCCTGCCCCGCGCGCCGTATGACTACTTGGCCGTCGATATCGGATGCCACCACAGCCTATCACCAGATCGGTCGGCCATCGCCCAAAGCCTGGTTTCAGGATCGGCTGGCCGGTCGTTAGAAGGGATGAAGAACATCGAACACCCGTTTCAGGATGATGCTACGACAGAAACAACCACAATGTAGACAAGCGCACGAACTAGTTCAGGCCGAGAAAACCAGAACGCCCCTCTCACGTGAGAGGGGCGCTGTAATTTCACGACTTTGATACCCTAGTTGTTTGTTCTGCCCGGCGTGCTGCTCGCGGAGGTGCTGTAGCTTGCATCGGGCTTGCCGTCCGTCGCATTATGCGCCTGATTGTGCGTCGGGTCGTCGGTCACCACCGCGTTGCCATTCGCGCCGTCGCGCTCAATCGTGCCGCGCCAGCCGCCGCTTTCCTGGCCGCGCGCCTCGATATAGGCCTTAAAGCGCTCCAGATCGCCGGCCATCCGTGACTTCACGATACCCAGCACATCGCCCACGTTCTGGACAACACCTTCAGGCTCGTAATCGATCTGCAACATGACACGAGTGGTGTCATCAGAAATGTAGTGAAATGTCACCACACCGGCATTGTGCACACCGGTCACGCTCGTCCATGCGATGCGCTGATCGGGTGTTTGCTCAGTGATTTTGGCATACCACTCTTCCTGCTTGCCCGCGATCTCTGCACGCCACAGCAAACGCTGATCGTCAAGCTGGCGCACTTCGGTTACGCCTTCCATGAACTCAGGGAACTTCTCGAACTGGGTCCACTGGTTGTAACACATGGTGAGTGGAGCATGGACATCGATGGATTTTTCGAACTTAGACATTGTGCACTTTCCTTTCATTCTGCTTACTGCTTGCACGATTTGATTGGGAGTCACCCGATGCTTGATTGCGCCGGGCGTTATTTAACCTGGATGTGTTCCGCAATTGCGCGTTCACGACGGTAGTCTGTCAACCAGCCGTAACGGAGCGGGTCGGACAAGATCAATCGGTCAAGTGCCTCCACGTCGTATGAGCGCTGCAAGCCCTCTCTCACGAGGCGCGCGTAACCCTGCTCGTCAGCCCAGGTCTCACCGTACGATTTCGAGCAAGCCGCGCAACTCTTGTTTGGAATTCTGCACCTCCTTCGAGAGCGCTTCTACCTTGCGCTGAACCGCGCGAATGTGCTTTATCAGTGCGCTAATTTGCGACTGAAGGTGACGTTCGTCTGAATTCGGGCTGCTCTTTTGCGTTCGCTCACCATTCATCATCACAACTCACAATCTCCGGGCACTGATATAGAAAGCACCTGTCTGTGTGCGTTCGGCCAGTTGTCTGCAGGTGCTTCCTACGAGCAACATACGCCCAGTGTAATATTGTCCGTCCGGCAGGCCATGTGTCACACGAACGAAAAGTCGATAGGTAAATTGGCCCTGTCCGATCACCCTCAATAAGCGGTCGTGTACCGCCCGGTTATCCATTCCGCCTATGCCTGTTGGCGCACCGAATAATGCTCCGATTGGCACTCCTTACATGAAAGCCTCTGAATATGATCTGGGCATTGTTGGGTTTAGTTACAAAGGAGAACAAATCGTGAAGGTTGAAACAACGCACGACCTGCTGGTACATGAATTGGCGGACTTGTACGACGCCGAGCAGCAGTTGGTTCGCGCCTTGCCAAAGATCGCAAAGGCGGCCCATGCAAAGGAACTGCAGGCGTCACTGGAGTCCCACCTGGATGTGACCAAATCACAGGTGAAGCGGTTGGAGGCTGCATTCAAGACTCTCGATCAACCGGCGAAAGCTGAACACTGTGACGGGATGGCCGGGTTGATCAAGGAAGCCGAAAAGGCGCTGGAAGAAGATATGCCCGCCGAAGTATTGGACATGGCGATCATGGCCAGTGCCGCTCGCGTCGAACACTACGAGATTGCGGGATACACGTCTGCAATCACGCTTGCGATAGGCAACGGCAGTGAGGAAGTGGCCGAGCTGCTGCGCGAATCGCTGGAAGAAGAACAGTCGGCCGCCGAGGAACTCGAAAGCAGTCTCGAACAGGCTGTTGGCGCTGCAGAGCAGGATAGGACATCCTCGCGCCGCAGCTCGAGCAGCAATGGCGGACGTGGCTCCAAGAGTTAGCGCCCTCAACAAAACGATGGTCTGATATCGACACCGACCGAAGGCCCAACACACAGGGCCTTCGGTTTCTTTTCCCCCATGTGGCCTATGCTCAATGGCCCAATATGTTGATGGTCTGACCGTGCCCCTCTCATATAGTCCTTATGTAGCTTGAAAACGTAATTCAAATGTCTGGTGAAGGAGAAATACCCATGTTAAAACTCGCGCTCGTATTCCTAGTCGTTGCCATCATCGCTGCCTTGTTTGGCTTTAGTGGCGTGGCAGGCACAGCGACCAACATCGCCTGGATTCTGGCGATCATCGCCGTCGTCCTATTCGTGGTATCGCTGATCTTCGGTCGCGGCCGTTCGTCCGTCTAGCGATATGTGCTCACGCAATGAGAGCCTGTCCATTAATTCTGTGGCGGGCTTTCTTTTTGCATATTCGACTACCTGAACAAGGAGAAAGGAAACATCATGGACTTCATCGGCGGATTGATTGCATCCCCATTCATCTGCATCGGCTGGATTATCGTCGGTATCATTGCGGGTGCGCTGGCTCGACAGATTGCCGGCTCGGCAGACAGCCCGTGGTGGATGGATATGCTGCTCGGCCTCGCGGGCGCGTTTGTTGGCGGAACTCGTGGCCGGGCTGCTTGGAATTAACACCCAGGCAGATGGTGGTTTGGGGCTCGTTTTGTTTAACCTGCTCATCGCCACCGTCGGCGCGATTGTCCTGATTTACATCGGGCGGCTGTTCACTCGAAACCGCTAGCCAACATTTCAGCTACGTTTCAGAGCCGGCTCATCACGAGCCGGCTCTTCGTTTGCCGAGCTGTGGGCGTGTGGCAGAACTCCGCAAATGGATCACCGGGAAACCCGAACAAAGGATTAATCGCCAAGGCGGGAAGATCGCCAATCAAGAAGTCCAGAGTGCTTGCCTAAGCCCACTTGGCGTCTTTCCTCTGCGCTCTCGGCTTCCTGACGCGGGTTCAATAAGCATCGATCGATTGCGCACCGACCACAGAAACAGAAAGGCCGACTGTCGCCAAGCCGGCCTTTCTGCGTATAGAGGAGGGTCTTCGTCTCAGGTTGATGATCAGCGCTGGAGGCGTTCTTCCACTTCCTTGCGCAGCCGTTCAACCTCACGACCAAGATTCTTGATCGACTCTTCAGCCTCGCGGGCGTCGAAGTCGATGCCCAGCTTGGCGGCCACGCGCTCCGTCCACGGGCGCGGGCGGCGGCGCGAACGGATGAGGGCGCGAATGCCCACGCTGGCTACTACACTGCCGACAATGGCGACTACGATACCTCTGAACAATTTCTGTGTGGTCACGTACTGAAGCACACCGGCCGCGATAAGCAGCATACGCTCTGCCGTAAGCTGGCTCTCATCGACCACGGGCATATTGTTCTGGTGCTGGTTGACTGCAGATGTATACGGCGTATAGCTCTGTCGTGGGTTCGTCTCGGTCTGCATAGTTCTTGGCCTCTTTCTATGACTAGGCTGATTTCAGGCGGTCTGCATCTTCAATCAGGTCGTAATTTTCGCCTCGGCTTTGTAAGCCTTCAAACTGAAAAACGCTGAAATTGCCGTCTGGTTCCAAGTATGCCCGCTTCACATTAGCCAGGTTTTCCACTCCCATCTGCCGGAGTTCGGCATAAAGCTCATTGTGCGACAGGCTCGATGTACGCAGACCTGATCCGTCTATTTCACCATCCGCCACCAATCGAACCGCATGCGGTTCCATTACGCGCTGCACGGCCTTGTTGCGCGTGGTCAGCCACGTCAAGATACGCTGCAGAACCACCACAACCGTAATGACCATCAGTCCATGCGTAATCGGCACATCCGGGTACATCATCGGGTCGCCAATTGCCGATCCCAGTCCCACGACCAGCACGACTTCCGCCAGGGACAACTGCGATAAAGCCCGCGCACCCAGAAGCCGAAACAACAAGATTGCGTAGGCGAATAACATGACCGTGCGAAAGGCAATCTCGACCAAAACCAGCGGTGAAGTTTCACCCAAAAAAATACGCTGCAGATCAAAAGTATATGTTTCGATGATGTGCCTCCGTCGGGGTGAATCGAGAGCCGCACAGCGCGGCCCTCGATTGGTTTTATGCGCTTGTCACCCTGATGTGAGAGTGACCTAGAACTTGAGCGTGTGTTCCCACTCGTCGATCTGCTTGCTGGCTTCCTGCTGGGTGACGCCGTAGGCTTCCTGGATCTGGCCTTCAAGCTTCGTACGGTCGCCGGCGATCTGATCGTACTGATCATCTGTCAGCTTGCCCCAGCGCTTCTGCACATCGCCCTTGAGCTGCTTCCACTTTCCGGCGACCTGATCCCAAAGACCATCAGTTGTCATGTTAGCCATGTTGATTCTCCCTTGTAGACTAGATTCTTCATCAACGCGATTGGCGTTTGGTGCTGCATTTTCGACCAGGGACACCTCGTCCTCAATCTGGCCATGGGCGTCATAAATGAGGACATTGACGCCTGTATCCTGCGCAAGAGCGATGGCCCGATTACGCGCTTCCTCTTTGCTTTCGTAGACGTAGGAATCTCCGTCGCCATCATTGCGACGAACCGCCCAGTCGCTCCCATGAGGGACGACTACATAGTGCAAGTTACTCTTCGTCATCATCCTCCTTGTCATGATTCTCTGCCCATTTCTCCGCCTGAGCGGTCGCTATTGCTATCGCACGCCCTTCGTCGTAACCGTCTTCAAGCAGTGCGTTGGCAATATCGACAGCCTTGTCTCGCACGCGCTTGTCCAGGTTCTTCATCGATTGTGGGTAGTCCGAGTAAGTCCAGGGCACTTTGCCACCTCCGGTGAAGCTTTCGAACAACTGCTCACGCCGTTACTGCGAGGGTGCCCCTACTTTATGCAATCAGCGCCGTGGATCGATCATGCAGGTGGGGGTATTTGATTAGGCCAGTTGGCTTACCCTACCGGCGATAGCCGAAAGAGCCGTCGAATTCACACGGCCGATAGGCCAGTTGACCTATCAGCGCTGACTAAGTGGCCGATGGGTACAAACCCATACGCAGGTAGGCTTACTTGGTCAGCAGTCGAATGTGATCGAATAATCCCAGTCGGGCACATTCGACAGATCGGTCATCAGCGCACAGTCAAGCTGATTTCCTCTGCAAGCAGGCGTAAACAACAATATGTCCAAGAGACGACGCAGCTCCGAAATCAACATCTTCTACAACTTCTCGCTGCCGCTGTGGAAGCAGCTTGGCCTTACGCTCGGAGGCGTCGTGGTCGCCTTCCTGCTGTCCGCCGCCATGCGTCCGGTCGTCACGGGCGCCACGTTGCTTCCCTTCATCGCTGCAGTGGCTTTTGGCGCGTATTTGGCCGGCGTTTGGGGCGCTGTGCTGTCGGCATTCGCGTCGTACCTACTGGTCGAATTTTTCTTTGTCGAACCCTATGGAGTCTTGTTTCCTGAACCGGACAATTTCCTGCGCGCTGCTGTCTTCGTCCTCATCGCGGCTTTTATCGGTTGGCTTCAGGAACAGTGGCGTAATGCATGGCAAGCTCAGACGGTCGCCCGCAGCGAGCTGGAATCGATTCTGGCAGCCGCCGCCGACGGAATTATGATGCTGGACGAAAAACTCAACATCCTCTACGCCAATCCGCAGGCCCAGCGACTGCTCGGGTTGCCCGGCCCCTTCACCACCGGCGGGCCGCTGCTCAAGCAGCTTGATGATGAATTGCAGTTTTGCGACGAACTGGAAGCAGCGCTGAAAACGAATCAGCTTCCGTTTGGGCAAGCAGTGGCCGATGGGAAACTGAAGGAAGCGCTCTTCGGATGCGGCCCCAAGAGCGCCTCGATCGACCGCTGGATCAGCATCAAGGCGGCACCCGTGCTTGACGAGCACGGTAAAGTCAAATCCGTGATTGCCGTGTTCACCGATTATTCTGCCCAGCGCCGCATGCTCAGAAAAGTGCAGGAAGAGCGCAATCGTCTGCACAGTATCTTTGAAGCGATGAGCAATGCCATCATCGTCAGCGACCACGACGGGGTGCTGCTCATGCTCAACGCGGCCGCCGAAAAGCTTCTGGGCTGGACGCTGGAGGAGGCTCGCGGTCATATGATGACGGAGGTCTATACGCTCGAACCGTCCGATGCGGCCGACATAGTGCTAAAGGACACAATCAATCTGGAAGAAGCGTCAAGCGGGTTTCCACACGGTACAAGAGTACGCACGTCAAAGGGCCAGCCAATTCCAGTCTCGGGAAGCGTTGTCCCGCTGCCCGACCAAACCGGCAAACTCGTTATCCTGCGAGACCTGCGCGACGAGGACCTACTCGAACGCCAGCGCGCGCAAGCCGAACAGCGTTTGCGTGACATGATCGACAACATCGTCTGCCAGGTGGCTCTACTCGACACCGATGGGCGCGTGCTCGAATACAACGGCGCGCATGTGACCGATGCTGGCAATACGCCTGAAGAGATCACCGATCTGCCATTTCCGGGTATCGCTGTGGCAGACGCTACAGCCGCGCCGTCTCCAGCGGTCGCCAATGCTTTCTACCGTGCGCTTGACGGCGAGTCGGTTCGGCTGGATGTAGACATCAAGACGGGCGACAACGAAGCTCGCTCGTTCGATATGCAGATTGCACCGCTTTACGGCGAAGACGGGCAAATCAACAACATAGTGTTTTCAGCCGTCGAAGTGACTGATCGCAAAGAGGCGCAGAAAATGACGGCTGCGCTGGCGGCGCTGGTGAATGCCGAACGCAAGCGCCTTGAGGACATCATCGAGAGCGTTCCAGCAATTATCTGGGAGAGCTCTGGCCGACCAGGAACCAATCACCAGATCGGCTTCGTCAATCATTATGCCGAGCAGCAGCTCGGTATTTCGCTGGAAGACTGGGCAAGCCGCAGCCATCCGTGGGAAAGCATCATGCACCCTGAGGATTTGGATGAGGCCCTTCTTCAGATGCAGCGGCGCTTCGATGGCACAGCCGATACACCAACCCAACCGGTGCAGTTTAGAGTTTTTACCGGCGACGGTACTGTGCTGGTGCTGGAAATGCGCATGGTCGTCATCCGCGATGAAAACGGTAAGCCTGGCGGGATGCGCGGCATCGCGCTGGATATCACGCCGCAGAAGGAAGCTGAACGGCGTATCGGTCAGTTAATGAAACTCGTCGAGATTGGCCGCAAGCGTCTGCAAGACACCATCGACGCAGTTCCGGCTATTGTTTGGGAAGCGGCAGGGCCACCCGATAATCAACGCATGGTGTTTGTGAGCAACTTCGCCGAGCAGCTCACTGGCTACCCCGCGCAAGAGTGGGTGGATGATCCGGCGCTGGGGTTATCGATGGTCGTGCCTGACGATCAGGCGCGCGTGCTTGAGGTGAGGGCGCGCAACTATTACGAAGAGGCTGCGCTGCCAGTCCAGTATCGCCTTCGCACCAAAGATGGACGGCTGCGCTGGGTGGAAGCACGTGTGAGCATCGTCAAGGACAGCGATGACAAACCGATCGGGGTGCGCGGAGTCACAATGGATATCACCGAACTGCGCCAAATAGAGAACGAACTGCGCCGCTCGAATCAGGAACTGCAGCAGTTCGCCTACGTGGCGTCACATGACCTGCAGGAACCGCTGCGCATGGTCACCAGCTATTTGCAGCTCATCGAGCAGCGCTACGGCGGCCAACTGGACGATCAGGCACACGAATTCATTGAGTTCGCGGTCGGCGGCGCAGCCCGCATGAAGCAGTTGATCACTGATTTACTCACGTATTCTCGCGTTCAAACCAGCCGCGAAGAGTTCAGGCAGGTCAACCTGAACGCTATTGTCGAGACTGTGCTGCAAAATCTCAACTCGATGATTGAGGAAACACAGGCCGTGATTGAGAGCGAAACCTTGCCCACGATCAGCGGTAATCCAACGCTGCTGACGCAATTGTTCCAGAATCTCATCAACAATGCGCTCAAGTTTCGGGGTGAGGCTGCGCCGCACATCGAGATTCATGCGCGGCGTGCCGGCCTAATGTGGCAGGTCAGTATCAGCGATAACGGCATCGGCTTCGACCAACGTTACGCTGATCGCATCTTTGTGCTCTTCCAACGCCTCCACGCCCAAACCCGCTACACGGGAACCGGCATTGGCCTGGCGATTTGCAAGAAAGTGGTTGAATCTCACTTCGGGGAGATTTGGGTTAAGTCGGAGACGGGTGTGGGCACGACCTTCACCTTCACACTTCCAGTGAAAGTAGATGGAGAACAAGCCAATGCGCGAAAATTCAACCGAGATGATCCAGATTCTACTCGTAGAGGATAATCCGGGCGACGCGCGGTTGGCTCGTGAAGCACTGCGCGGCAGCACCATCGACAGCACGCTGACCATACTGGAGGATGGAGCAGCGGCCATGGCGTACCTTCAGCGCAAGGGAAAATACGCCAGCGCACCTCGGCCTCATCTCATCCTGCTCGACCTCAATCTGCCTGGAAAGTCCGGCACCGAAGTCCTTCAGGAAATCAAGAGCGATCCGCATCTCCGCCGTATTCCCGTCATTGTGCTGACGACATCCACCGCGCAACAGGATATTGACGCAAGCTATGACCTTTACGCGAACTGCTACATCATCAAGCCGCTCGATATGCTTAGTTTTGCGCAGGTATTGCGTCAGGTCGAGAATTTCTGGTTCAACATCGTCACGCTGCCACGTCGATAAGTGAGCGCCATGTCCGATATGCACGTCGTTTCTGTACTACTCATCGAGGATAACCCGGGCGATGCGCGCCTGATCCGCGAAATGCTCACACACGGCGCCAACGAAGCGTATTCTATTGCGCACGCCAGCACCATGGCTGAGGGACTTGAAGCGCTGGCGCAGCAAGCATTTGATGTCGCCCTGCTCGATCTCACCCTGCCGGATTGCAGCGGCATTGAAACGCTGAGTACGCTTCGCGCTGAGGCGGCACGCCTGCCAATTGTAGTGCTCACCGGCTTCGACGATCGCGCGCTGGGTATTCAGGCGCTGCAAATAGGCGCGCAGGACTATCTCGTAAAAGACGAAGCGATTAGTTCCACATTGCGGCGCGCACTGCGCTACGCCATCGAGCGCAAGCGCATTGATGACGCCGAGCAGGAACACCTTTCAACCATGGAAGCCCTGCGTGACAGCCTGGCCGCTTTGACGAGTACGCTCGACCTCGATGAGGTGCTCGACCGTGTGCTCGACAATATCGACCGCGTGATCCCACATCATTCAGCAACGGTCATGCTCATCGAAGATGACAGTGCCCGCGTAGTACGCGCACGCATGAGTGGCATAAATCAGCATTTCGTCAGCCGACCAATTCCCATACGTGATTTGCCAGCGCTCGCGCCGGTGATCAGCGAAGGCGAGACGATACGCTTTAACCACACTGCAAACTCGCACCACTACGAAGGCCAGGGAAACGCGGAATACGCCCATCTCGCTGTGCCTGTTCAACTGGAGAATCAGGTCATCGGCGTGATCAACGTCTACCGCCAACAGTCATTTGAGGAACGGGACGGTGAGCGCATGCGTTTGTTTGCCGAGCAGGCTGCAATTGCTATTCGCAATGCGCGCCTGTTCTGGAACACCCGCGCGCTGGCAGCTCTCGAAGAACGCCAGCGACTCGCCCGCGACCTCCATGATTCGGTCACACAAACGCTGTTCAGCGCCAGCGTTATCGCCGAGAGCATACTCAGAAGCTGGCGCAGCAAGCCTGAGCGCATCGAGCCACTAATCGAACGTCTGCATCAGTTGAACACCGGCGCACTGGCGGAAATGCGCGTGCTGCTGCTGGAACTGCGTCCGGCGGCGCTGGAAACCGTGCCGATACAAGACCTGCTCCAGCAGTTGGTGCAGTCCGTGCGCAGCCGCAAAAAGCTGGACATCAATCTAATAGTAGATGCATGCCCAAGCATGATGTTTGAAGTGAAGGAGGGGCTTTATCGCATCACTCAAGAGGCACTGAACAACGTTATTAAACACTCGCGCGCAACTTGTGTGGATATTGTGCTGCAGTGTGATAAGGCCACCAGCGCTATTGACCTGACTGTCCGCGATAACGGAGGTGGCTTTGACGTTTCAAACCGTAGTTCTACCAGCTTCGGTATGTCCATCATGCATGAGCGCGCCGAAGGAATTGGCGCCACCCTCACGATAGAAAGCTCACCCGAAGCAGGAGTCACCATCCATGCTCACCTACCCGTCCACTCAGTTTCAGGAAAACCGACATGACCACTGACAAGATTCGCGTGCTGATTGTTGATGACCACGATATGGTGCGCGAGGGTCTGCGCGTACTGCTCGAAAACTTCGACGAGTTCGACGTGGTGGCCGACGCCGCCGACGGCGAGATTGGTGTCGAAATGTGCCGCCGCCACAATCCGGACGTGGTGCTGTTGGACATGATGATGCCGGTGATGGATGGTGTAACCGCCGCAGGCAGAATTCATGACTTGTGCCCGGATACACAGATCGTGGCGCTCACCAGTTTCGACGATGAGCACACAGTGCAGGACGCGCTTAAAGCGGGGGCCAGCAGCTACGTGATGAAGAATGTATCCGTCGATGATCTGGCTACCATCATTCGCAAGGCGCACCGCGGTCAAGCAACGCTTGCACCTGAGGCTACGCGTGTGCTGATTCATGCCGCAACCCGCCCGCCGAGCATCGGCTATGATCTGAGCGAGCGTGAGCTTGAGGTACTGGCGATGATGACCAAAGGCGTCAGCAATCGCGAGATTGGTGAGAAACTGTATATCAGCAGTTCAACGGTCAAGAACCACGTCAGCAGTATCCTGTCGAAGCTGGGCGCAGTCAGCCGCACGCAGGCTGTGGCGATGGCTGTCGAGCATCATCTGGTAGAGACGGAGAACTAGTACCGGGCCAAAAGAGAGCCGGAAGGCAAAATCATGGTGTCGAGCAGGTGTAAGACGACAAGGGGCGTCAGCAGACGCATCCAGTGCGGTTAAACGATGAAGAACGCGAACGGTTGGGGCCAACACGTGGCCGTCAGCCGTGCTCGGAGAGAGGGTTGGGGGGTGAGGTTTGCAGCGCCTTCATTCAGGCGCAAGACCCGAGGACTTACGCACCATCAGGCGAGGAACGAACAGCCGGTGCCCGGGAGCGCCGGCTGTTTTGTTGAGCTGCGCGTGCAGCATCTCGATGATCGCGTGCGCGATGTCTGGAATGGGCTGTCGCAGCGATGTCATTGCCGGCCGGACATACTGGCTGGTGGGCGCGTCGTCGAAGCCCACGACCGACAATTCACGGCCGATCTCGATCCCATGTTCTTCCGCCTCGTTGAGCACACCAATCGCCATGAGATCGCTCACAGCGAGAATGGCGGTCGCGCGTTTGGCGGCGGGCATCTTCAGCCAGCGGCGCAGCACCCCCCGGCCGGTATCCTCTGAATTGTCGCCATGCCAGATCAGATTTTCGTCCAGCAGCAATCTGGCGGCGGCCATACCCTCGCGAAAACCAGCCTCGCGATATTCACCTGCGAGCGACGGCGGCGGCCAGCCCAGATAGCCGATACGCTCGTGCCCCAGTTCGGCCACGTGCTGCACGGCGATACGCATACCAGCAGCCCCGTCGGTATCCACCCACGCAAATGGCCACTCGGGGTTCGAGCGCCCAAAGCTGACGAACGGCACACCTTTGCGCATCAACGCGGCGATGCGTTCGTCATTCAGGCGCGTGCCGCTCACAACGAATCCATCGACGCGGCCGGTGCGGATCAGATCTTCATACACCGGAAGCGGATCATTCGAGGGATAGGTGAAAGTGAGGATGTGATAACCCGCTGCTTCGGCCGATTGCGCCAGAAAATAGGTGAAGCGGTCGAGCACGAAATTGACCTGATCGCGCGGCGTTTCATGCCATGCATAACCGATTAGCCAACTTTTGCTGGCCTGAAGATTGCGGGCGGTGATATTGGGCGTGTAGCCAATGCGTTCGACGGCTTCCCACACCAGCCGCTGCGTTTCTTCACTGACTGCATCGGTTTTATGGTTCAGCACATAGGAGACGGTGGCAATGGAAACACCGGCTTCACGCGCTACGTCTTTTATCGTCGGCATTCAGGCTTCCTGTTTGAGGTAGGCCTCCATTGTGCCAGACTTTACGATACGCCGTCCCAGTGAGGTTCAGGCTCGGGTTCGGGCAGCGGGGCAGGCTCGAAGCCATCGGCGCGCAGGCGATCCTGCACCGCTACGTTGCCAATCGCCGCCAGCAGCCCGCCCGTGATGAGCAGCCACGCGGCGGGCAGCGCGATACTCAGGATAATGATGGGCGCGCAGAATAACCACAGACCGAGCGTGAAGAACGGGTGGCGCAGGAACATCACACCGGCATTGCGATAGCTGCCCTTCAGCGCAGGTTCTTTCATGGCCGGCAGCAATGGAAAAGCGTACAACTGCAAGCCGAACCAGCCGAGGACGATCAGAATCCAGATCACGCGCAGCGCAGCCACCTCAACCCCGCCCTCCCGGCTGAAGCCAAGCAGGTTCAGAAAGCTGAGCGCGACCAGCGCCACGCTAATCAGACTGACGACAACACCGCCGCGCCAGTGAGCGCGAAAGCCGCTCCAGAATTCACTGAATGACGACGTGGGCTGCCGCAGCGCGTGGTAGCTGAACTGGCACATGCCGGCCCATGCAGCGGGAGCGGTCACTATTGGCAGCGACAGGGCGATCCAGAGCACATTGGCCCAGATATAAACCCAGCCCTGCCCGAAAAAGTGCCTCAGCCCGCGCCATCCGACGCGCATTCCGGTAATCATGCGCGGAGTGTAACCCTTCATTTGTGAACGAAACTCAGACGCAGCCCTCTTTAACCCACCCCTGCTTCCCCTCCCCAAATATAGTCGAGGAGGGCATCAGAAAATTGTCCCGCGCCGCCGACAGTTCAAAATCGTCGGCGGTACGAGAAAATCTACTGTCGCCCCCTCAGTCCGCGCGCGGAGAGGGGGTTT
Organism: uncultured Chloroflexia bacterium; assembly: GCA_963841085.1. Taxonomy (GTDB): domain Bacteria; phylum Chloroflexota; class Anaerolineae; order Aggregatilineales; family Phototrophicaceae; genus Flexifilum. Next base: position 38,230 of record CAWJBF010000009.1, read on the forward strand.
GGGTGAGGTTGTGTCTACTGCCCCGCCAGCCCGCTGTAGCTCGTGCCTTCCACGAAATAGCGCTGGAACACGAAGAAGACTATCGCCAGCGGCACGGTGGTGATGACCGCGCCGGCCAGGAACTGATGCCAGCGCAGCGTTTCACCGCTTGCCCCGCGCAGAGTTGCCAACCCCAATGTGAGCGTGTACAGGCTGGGGTTGCCGCCAATGATGATCAGCGCATCCATGAAGTTGTTCCACTGGCCCTGGAAGCTGAAGATCGCCAGCGCCGTGAGCGCCGGGGTCGCCAGTGGCAGCACGATCCGGAAGAAGATGCGGAAACGGCTCGCGCCGTCCACCTGCGCGGCTTCTTCAATCTCCACCGGCACGGTATCGAAGAACTGCTTCATCAGGAAGATGCCGAACGCATCGGCGGCCAGCGGAATGATCAGGCCTTGATACGTGTTCAGGATGCCGAGCTGCTGCAGGATGATGAAGCGCGGAATGAGCAGCACCACGCCCGGAATCATCAGCGTGCCCAGGATGACGAAAAAGATGATGCGGTTGCCGGGGAATTTGATGCGCGACAGCGCGTAGCCCGCCAGCGAGTCGAGAATCAGATGCAGGATCGTGATCGACACCGCGAAGATCAGGCTGTTGATGAACCAGGTGCCGAGGTTGGCGGCGAATACTTCCTGATAGCCGTTGAGCGTGGGGTTAAAAGTGAAGGCCGTTGATGTCTGGCTCGCGCTCAAGACCCGTCCATCCTGTACACACTCGATACCGAATGGCGGCACGGGGATAAATGCGGCCGGATTCTCATTGATGGCCGGCAGACATTTGAACGAATTGGCAATCGTGAATACGAACGGCATGACTTCGATCAGCGCCACCGCGACCAGAATGGTGATGGCAATCAGACCCAGAATCCGCGTCCGTGATGTGCGGGATTTGCCCGCTGGTGTGTCCATCGTTGTCGTGGTCATCATTTCCCCCTACATCGAGGCGCGCTCGCCCACGAGGCGGCGCTGCACCAGGGTAAAGATGAAGATGATGACGAACAGCACGATAGCAGTCGCCGAAGCGAGCCCCATGCGTGCATCCGTAAAGGCGCTGGAATAGACCAGATAGGCGATAGTCAGCGTGGTATTGGCTGGCCCGCCGTTGGTGATGACGAACACCTGGTCAAAGACCTGGAACGCGCCGATCAAGCCGATGGTGACGACGAAGAAGGTCGTTCCACGCAGCAGCGGAACTGTGATCTTGCGGAAGATCTGCCAGCCGCTTGCGCCATCGACCACAGCCGCTTCGTACACCTGCGCGGGGATATTCTGCAGCGCCGCCAGATAGATGATCATCATCGTGCCAATGGTCGTCCATACGTTCAGCATCATAATCATGAACATGGTCACGCTTGGGCCGCTGATCCAGTCCCACAGCCGGATGCTGGCGACCTCGACACTGGCCCAATCCCCCACCGTCTGGCGGGTGACGCCCAATGCGCCGAGAAACAGATGGATGAGGCCATTCGGGTTGTTCAGCCAGTTCACATAGGTATAACTGGGGAACAGTGCTCCTATAAATTGATTGATTAACCCGGAGGTGGTGAACATCCACATGAAAATGAGCGAGATGACCACCGATGACGTGATCGATGGGAAGTAGTAGGCGGTTCGGAAGAAACCCTTTCGTTTCAGCCATTTCTGGTTGAGGATGACCGCCAATCCCAGCGCAAAGAAGGTTTGAGCCGGTACCACTCCCAGCACGTAGTAGATGGTGTTCTTCAACGACGTATAGAAATTCCGCTGGCGCGCGCCTTCCTGAATCAGGATGCGCTGGTAGTTTTCGAGGCCCACGAAGGTGAAGGCCCCGGCGGGATTGGTTTCGGTCACTTGGCCTCGGTTGAGCGGCGTGATGCCGTCCCAGTCCGTCAGGCTGATGACGAAGGCAAAGATCAGCGGGATAATCATGAACAGCAGAAGAATGGCGACCGCTGGGCCGACAAAGGCCAGGCCGGCGAAGGCTTCCTGCCGTTTACGGCTGGCCAGCGTATCCGCTTTTTCGCCTGCGAAGACTGCGCTTGAAGGAGGGGCTTCTGCGGCCATCGAAGGAGCCTTTCAAGAATGACTCTAGTGGCGAAAATTGGCCCTCACCCCCGGCCCTCTTCCTCAGAGACAGGAAGACCTTGGAACGAGATCGCCATTCCCTCTCCATGTAGGGAGAGGGATAAAGGATGAGGGCATAAGGCCGCCGGCATCACACCGGCGGCCACCAATATTGGATGGGGCCTATTCCATCGCCAGTTCGTTGGCTACGTCGACCGCGTCATTGATCACATCTTCGGCCAGCAGCGAGCCTTCAAACGCGAGGGCCATGCCATTGGCCAGTGCATCGCGGAACGTCTGGAAGCCGGGAGGCGTCACAGGCGCGACCGCATAGTCGCTGCCCGCAATGAAAGCTGCACCCTTTTCACCGATAGCTTCCACCCATGCATCGGAGGCAGCGATACGCGGCGGCATCACGCCATAACCTTGTTCGGCCGTAAGCAGCGCGCCTTCTTCACCGGTGAGGAAGTTGACGAAGCGCCAGGACTGCTCGGGATAGGGGTTCTCTGCGCCCACGCCCCAGCACTCGCTGAAGGTCAACGTGCCTTCGCCAGCGGGGCCGGCGGGCATTTCGGCCGCATTCCAGTTGAGGTCCGGGAACTGGTCATTGAGATAGCCGATGATCCAGTTGCCTTCGATCGTCATCGCAGCCTTGCCCTGGCCAAACGACTCGCCGGGCCAACCCTGGCCGAGGTCGGACGAAGAACGGGACAGGCCGTCGGTGTGCAGCGCCACGTAGAACTCCATCGCCTGAATCGCGGCGTCGTAGTTCGCGCCTTCGCTGGCGAAAACCCAGTTGCCATCGGCGTCATAGAAGGTGCCGCCTGCCTGCACGTAGAAGGCGAACCAGCGGTCAATGTCGGGATTCATAGCCAGCGGAACGACGCCATCTTCCAGCGTACCACTGTCGACCAGCGCTTGAGCGGCAGCCTGCAGGTCATCCCACGTCCAGTCATTGGTTGGATAATCCACGCCAGCGGCATCGAACAGATCGGTATTGTATTCGAGCGCCAGATTGGAGAAGTCCTTGGCCGGGCACCAGAGCGTGCCGTCGAGAGTAAAGGTATTGAGCAGCGACTCGAAAATGCCTTCTGGATTCTCGATGTTGTCATCGCCCGCTGCCATCACGCCGGCACCCACATAGTTGGCCAGATCGCTCTGACCGACGTAGAACGCCTGCGGATAGCTGCCGCTGGCAAAGGCGGCCTGAAGCTGTGTGCCGTATTCAGGGCTGATCAGCAGTTCGACGTTAATATCCGGGTTGGCTTCTTCAAACGCTGCAATGGCAACCTGCAGAGCTGCATCTTCTGCCGGGCTGGAGCCGTGGCCCCAGACATTGATGGTGATCGGGTCCTGCGCCAGCGCCACGCTGGCCGAAACCAGTGCGACCACGAGCACAGCCAATACAAGGAAACGAACCTTACGCATAGAACACTCCTCTACTACATATCAACCGAACGACAAAACTCGAAAGCGTGGAATTCCGCCTTGCGGCGCCCCTCACGCCATTGGGGAGACCTCGGGGTGGGCCACGGTGAACGACCGCCGCTCGCCCCGATAGTGCACAGTGAAAGAAACGCGCTGCCAGTGGGCCGGCAGATTTGGGCGCAGGGCCAGCTCGCCATCGTCGCCGATGTGCAGGCCACAGAAGCCGAGTACCACCGCCTGCCATACTCCGCCGCAGGCCGCCGCATGAATGCCATCGCGCACATTTCCCTTGTTGTCGTGAAGGTCAATATGTGCGGCGTGGCCCAGTTCCTTGTACGCCTCGTAGTCGAGACCCATGCGCGCGCCTTGCAGTGCGTGTGTAGCCGGGCTGAGCGACGACCCGTGATCGGTGCGCGGATAGTAAGTGTTCCAGTTGTTGAGCATCACCGTCTCGCGGTTAAAGCCCTCTGGCACATCAAACCTATCACCCAACAAGGCCATCAACATCACCACATCGGCCTGTTTCAGCACCTGCGTTTGGATGCTGCGGGCGTGGCCGAGGATGGCCTGTACGCTAACGACGCGCGGGCGATAGTGCCGCACCGGGATGTATTCGAGTTCGAAGAAACCGGGGAACTGGACGTGAATTTGCTTCTCGGCGTCAAACGGGATGAACATGCGCGCGATAATGTCACGCCATTTGGCCAGCCGCTCCTCGGTGAGATTGAGCGCGTTGATCAGCCGTTCGGCATCGGCTGGCGCGTGCTGCTCCAGCCATGCGAGTGTGTCCAGCGCCGTGCGTAAGTGCCACACGACCATACGATTGACGAACACACTGTTATCGACGTTCTCGTGATACTCGTCCGGGCCAATCTGCTGGCTGATTTCGTAGCGTTCGCCCGCGTCTTCCACGCGACTGCCCCAAAAGACGGCCGTATCGAGGATCAGTTCCGCGCCGTGCTGCGTGAAAAAGCCGTTATCCCCTGACCAGCGCCAGTACTGATGCACGGCGTAGGCGATATCGGTCGAAACGTGCTGCTCGTTGTCGCCTGTCCAGATGCGGATTCGGTTGCCATCGGGCTGCACGTCGCTCCACTGCGGGGTGGTTTCCTCGCCGGTATCGCTGCTCTCCCACGGGAACATCGCGCCTTCGTAGCCGTTGTCTTTGGCTTTACGGCGCGCGCCCGCCAGATTGTGGTAGCGGTACATGAGCAGATTGCGGGCAAGCTGAGGCTGGCTGAGGCTGAACACCGGCAGCACGAACAGCTCGGTATCCCAGAACACATGGCCCTTGTAGCCGGGGCCGGACAGCGTTTTCGCGCCGATGCTCACGCGCTCGTCATGGCGCGGCGCAGCGATGAGGATGTGATAGGTGGTGAAGCGAATGGCCTGCTGCAGGGCGTCATCGCCCTCAATGGCGATGTCACTGTCCAGCCAATACTTTTCCCACTCGGTGGTGTGATCGGCCAGCAGCGCATCGAAGCCCTGCGCGACCACGTCGTTCAGTGCAGCGCGGGCTTGTGCCAGTGGCGTATCAGTATCGCGACTCGTGAATACCGTCGTGAGCTTCTCAAACGTGACAGACTGTTCCTGTGCCAGGCTGAAACGAGCCATCGCTCCCGGCTGATACTGATCGAACTGCGGCGAAATCCGTTCTGGGCCGAGCAATTTCGAGGCCATGCCCAGCGAATAGGCGCTTTGCAGCGTGGTCGCAGCCAGCCCGAAGCCGCTGACATCGGCAAAAATGCCTTCCGGTTCGCCCCAGTGCTGACCGGTCACGTTCATCGTGCGCGCATCGAGGAACGCGCGCAATTCAACGCTCGGATTACCATCAACCGCCGTAATTTGCACACGCTGGGCCAGCACATGGATGTTATGCAGGCTGGCGAAACGGTCGAACACCAGGCGGACGATGCTGCCGCTGGCCGCGCGAAACAGCACTTCGCGGTGCAGTACCGCGCGCTTGAGGTCCAGTGTGCGTTCATAGCCCATCACCAGGCCCTGCGGCGGGCGCATGAAATCGCCGGATTCCATCTCCATGTAGAAGCTGGTGCCGTCGATGGTGATGACAATGGGAAGCCAGTTGGGGGCGTTTGCGAGCTCGGGGACGAGCATTTCGGGCGCGTGGTCGTAGATACCGTGCACCAGCGTCGAGGCCATATCGCCGGAGTAGCCTTCTTCAAACGTGCCACGCGTGCCCAGATAGCCGTTGCCGACAGTGAAGAGCGTTTCGTAGTGGTTGAGGCGACCAGGGGAAAAGTGGCCCTCATCCAGTTCCCACAAACGAGTCACGTAAACTGCTCCTGGAAGCGATGCATCCACCGTCTTGCGGAGGTGGAAAGAGCGCAGCAGATCGAGCGGCGAACTACGCCAGCCTTGATTTGAGGGTACTTAGGTTAAACGTTTAAGTTGCTCACAACATAGCGGTTTTGGCGGGGCGGAGTCAAGCAGGATCGGACAAGTTGCCTAAATGTTCGCGTGCGCAAAAACGTGGGAGCGGTTGCAGGGAAACGGTGGAATGGTGCTGCCCACGTAAACATTCGAGAATTCGCGCTTGCCCGCATGGCGCTGGTCAGCAGGATGTGGAGCCTGCCGTTTCCACGCCTGAGCGTCGCGCGCCCATACCCGATGATTCCGTACTGCTCAGTCGGCTTCTCTTTCTGAAGTCTGCTGTGGTTGCCTTGACGTAATGCATTCACAAGCGAAAGAAACTGAAGAAAAGTCAGCATATCCTCGATCATATGGGCGCGAAGGTGCTGGATGCAATCTGTTTCGCAGCACACAAGCGGAGGAAAAGCTGCGGTGCGATCAGGTAGAGGACAAAGACGCCGCCAACGAGGTGCATTATCAGGTAGGCGTGGTCGTGCGGCGTGCCATTGCTGAACCTGGCGGGACGATGCCCGAAGATCTGCCGACCGCTGACAGCATCAAGAAGCTGGAACGCGCTGAAAAGAAACGGCTTGCGGCGCCGAAATCCACAGGCAAGAAGGCGAATGAAAGTTGATTGAACCTTACATGGTTTTCCCCTCAGCCATGAACGGTATGTAGGGTTTGAACGGTTTTCAGCGGTTTTCGTAAACAGTTGCGACGTCGTAGCAGCGCATCATGTCAGTCACGTCCAGCGGTTTCACGGCGTAGGTGATACCGTCCATGCCACGCTTGCACACGGCTGAACTGGACGCCGCGCGCGCCTTCTACGACCGCGCCCTGCCGCTCTACGAGCAGATTGGCTTTCGCCTCGGGCTGGCCGAAGTGCTTCTGAGCCGGAGGGATATGTTTTTGGACCAAAAAAGGTGGGCGGAAGCTGTGGTGTATTCTCAACAGGCTCTGGCTCTTGCGCGCCACGTCCAGACACGATGGATTACTGCCAATATCCTGTAAGGAGAAGCCGGAGAAGCAGCGTCTGCAGATTCGCGGCGAGAATCTCGTCAAAGCAGCGCAGAATCTGGCCCTTGTCGCGCCCATTGCCGTGCAAATCGCCAAGACTCTGCTGTTGATTGGCTGAGCACGGCCGTGAACGAGGGGAAATGCTGTGCGCGCTGCCCCTCGCAACTCATTCACCGCCTTCCGACAGGGAACGAACGAGCACTGGCAACCACCTGGATATAGGCTTTGCGCCCCGTCGTCACCAGTGAGGCATGAGCCTGCGAGTCGGTGTCGATAATCAGCACACGCGGATGGGGGGCATTGGCGCGACGAAGCGCGTTCACGATGCCGAGCGCGGTGTTGGTGGCGGACCCGGACTTCCCTACGCCCCCTTTGTGATTGGTAAATACGAAAGCACGAGTCATTTGCCATTTCCTCTCATTGACCCAACGAACCGTCAAATTCGCTGTGGCTGGCAAAGACTCAATCGAAGTGGTGTAGACGCTCCGAGGGAGCTTCGCTGGCACGAGCAGCGAGCTTCAAGGTGACTGGGGGAGAGCGCTAAGCTCCCCTGTCGCCGCAATAGCCGATTTAGTGTGGGTTTGTCATGAATGGCGCGAGTGATTCGCGCTGAGGAAATGGTAAGCTGTCGAGGAATTGAGCGGTATTACGGGGAACGCTATGTTCGAGTGTGATCCAATCCTTTCCGCACAAGCAAAGCGACCGGCAGACATCTGCCGGCCGTTTTGTATTTCCCGAGCAGTGATTCGCCAGCAAACACCGCACCACATTAGCACCCAAAGTCCGCTGGTTAGCGTACCTGCCAGTCGTCGCGCAGCATGCCGTAGCCCAGCGCGTCGTAGTGTTCCTCGCCCACAATCCGCGCTTTCCGAAAGCGCCCTTCCAGTTGGTAACCTAGTTTTTCAGCCAGCTTCATCATGCCGGTATTGCCTGACCATGTTTGTAGGTCAAGACGCACAATCGCTGGAAAAGCGTCAAAGAGATAGCTTGTCCATAGTCCAAGTGCTTCCATACCGTAGCCCCGCCCCCACAGCGCAGGGTCATAAATGACGATGCCAGCGGCGAGCCAGTTCGTCTCCTCGCTGATCCAGTAGCGCGAGACTTGCCCGATCATCCGATTTTGAGCGGCCTCGGCGATGACCAGGTTTTGGCGCGGTGCGGATACATTGCCCGTTTCTATGCGCGCTCTGATGCGCGCGATGATGCCCGGAATGTCCTTTGCGGTCGTGGATTTGTAATAAGGGGCGTCCAGTTCCTGCCAGCGGTGACCGGGGTGCAGCCAATGGCTCAACTCATCAAGATCAGCCAACGACCAATCTCGCAGTTGGATTTTCTTGCCGTGCGGGTCAACTGTCTCCACAAGCAGCCTTTCTTATTGCAGCTCTCATCAGTCTGCTCTCACTCCATCGATCCGAACATCTTGTTCTGCCGCGTCTTTGTGACAAAGTTGTCCAGCCGCTGTTGGAACACATCCGGGTTCTTGCGCTGGTCCTCGATGTAGGCGGTGCGAATAAGCTAGATTCTGAGTGTACATGCCAGTACCACTTCCGGCTCCCTAAATATCAGTATTGTGGCAATTTCACAATCAGCCCGCTAAGCTCGAGCTACTCACCGTTACGTAGCTTTTTCACGAGACGAGATGCAATGACGGTACAAACGGCTTCGGCCACCAGCGCTCAGGCAGAAATCCGCGCGTCCTGGGTTCCCATGCTCATCATCGCGCTGGCGCAGATTCAGATGAGCTTCAACGTGAGCGCCCTCCCCGTCTCAATCGGCGGCATTGTCGAGGAGTTTAATACTTCACCTTCCACCGTCAGTTCGGCGCTGGTCATGTATTCGCTGGCCGTGGCCGCGCTGGTCATGCTTGGCGCAAAGCTGGGTCAGCGCTTTGGCGCGCGGCGGGCATTCACCCTCGGCGCGGCCATTCACGGCGCCGGTATGGTGATGATGGTACTCGCCCCGGGCACAAGCATGTTGATCGCCGCGCAGGCTGTGGCAGGCGCGGGGGCGGCCTTGCTGGTGCCGGCGCTCGTCGTGATGATCGCCACCCACTACCAGGGCAAGCAGCAGTCGCAGGCAATTGGCTATCTCCAGTCTTCGCAAGCAATCGCCGGCGTGATAGCGTTTCTGATTGCCGGCCTGCTGGCGACCGCCTTCGGGTGGCGCGCAAGCTACGTGCTGATTGTAGTAATCGCGGTGTTCGTCGTGGGCCTTAGCCTCCGGCTGCGCTCGGTGCCCGCCGACCGCAGCGTGCGTATTGACTGGGCCGGAGCGGTCCTGGCCGGCGCAGCCGTCGTGCTGATCAGCATCGGTTTCGACAACCTGAACAACTGGGGGATACTCAACTCAAATCCCAATGCTCCATTCGACGTGGCCGGTGTCTCGCCTGCGCCGCTGATGATCATCTTCGGCATCGTGCTCGGCCAGGTCTTCTTCCTGTGGTCGTACCGGCGCGTTCGCAAGGACCAGTCGCCGCTGCTGGCGCTGGAAGTGATTGATTCAGGCACCGAACGCACCGCCACCTTCTGCTTGCTCATCATTGGCGCGCTGGGGCCAGCCGTTACGTTTCTCATCCCGCTCTATATTCAAATCGTGCAGGGCCAATCGGAATTCCAAACATCGATTGCCATCATGCCCTACTCGTTCGCGATCTTTGTCGCGGCCTTTTTCAGCTTCCGCCTGTTTGACCGGTTCACGCCGCGCACGATTGGCGTATTCGGCTTCGCCGTTGTCGCCGCTGGACTCGCCTTTCTGGCTTTCGTCATTCAGAACGAGTGGAGCACTGTGTTTGTCGTGCTCGGCCTGATTATCACCGGTTTGGGCGAAGGCGCGCTGCTCACGCTCATGTTCAACGTGATGGTCAAATCATCGCCCCAGCGTTACGCCGGCGATGTGGGCGCGCTGCGTGGCACCGTCAACAACCTCTCAACCGCGGTCGGCACTGCGATTGCCGCAGCGCTGGTCATCGGCGTCCTCAGCGCCAATATCAACCGCGATATCATCTACTACAACACGATCTCACCGGAATTAATCGAGGCGTTCGATCTCAACGACGTGGACTTTGTGAGCAATGAACGCCTTGCTGATGCGCTGGCTAATTACAACGCAACACCCGCCGATGTGGCCGAGGCAACCCGGCTGAATGAGTCCGCCCGCCTGAGCGCGCTCAAGACCTCGTTCCTCCTGCTCTCTGGATTATCACTGCTGGCGCTCGTGCCATCCTTTGGCCTGCCCTCCAGGAAACTCCAGGAAATCGAGCCGGAAGAGCCGAAGGCAGCAGATGGGCCACCTGAACCACAGGCTACCGCGCCAACTGTGGCGTAGGATCAATCAACAACCGCGAGGTGGTACAAGTCCCGGAGAAGAAGAGCAAACATGACCAGCAGCGACGCCGCCCGTGCATACTCCCGCGCTCATGCGGCACAGTTTCAACTCGAGCTGTTCGAGATGCTGCGCATTCCCAGCCTCAGCGCCGACACTGCACACGCGCCCGATATTCAGCGCATGGCCGAATGGCTGGCCGCGCATCTTCGCAGCATCGGCGCGGACAACGTGCAAATCATGTCGACAGCGGGTCTGCCGGTCGTATACGGTGACTGGCTGGGCGCCGGGCCGGACAAACCGACGGTGCTTGTGTACGGCCATTATGACGTGGTGCCAGCACTGATAGAAGATGGCTGGAACACGCCGCCCTTTGAACCTGTGGAAATTGACGGCAACATCTACGCGCGCGGCGCAACCGACGCCAAGGGCCAGTTGCTCATTCACATCAAGGCGCTTAAATCGTGGCTCGAATCCAGCGGCGGCGCGCCGGTGAACGTCAAGTTCCTGTTCGAAGGAGAAGAGGAGATTTCTTCACCAAACCTGCTCCCGTTCATCCAGTCCCATCAGGAGCTTTTGGCCGCCGATGTGTGCGTGATCAGCGATACGTCTATGCGGTCGATTGATGAACCAGCCATCCTGCACAGCCTGCGTGGCATGACCTACATCGAAGTCGAGGTCAAGGGCCCGTCGGACGACCTGCACAGCGGGCTGTGGGGCGGCGCGGCTCACAACCCTGCGTTGGCGCTGGTCGAAATCATCGGCAAGCTCTACAACCCCGATCACACGATTGCAGTGCCCGGCTTCTACGATGACGTCGTGCCGCTGACGCCAGACGAACGGGCCATGATCGCGAAAACCGACCTCACGCCCGAGCAGTATATACAGTCCACCGGTGTGCCTGCCGTTTGGGGCGATGCCAACTACAACATCCGCGAGCGTATCTCCGCGCGGCCCACGCTCGACATCAACGGCATGTGGAGCGGTTGGACTGGCCCGGGCCCCAAGACGATCATCCCGGCGAAAGCAGGAGCCAAACTGAGTTCGCGCCTGGTTGGCAATCAGAACCCGCACAAGATTTTCCAACTGCTCAAGGACTACATCGAATCAATCACGCCCCCCACCGTCACCGTCGAAGTCAGATTGATCACGACCGGCAAGGCGGCGCTGTTCCCGTTCGACATCCCGGAAATGCAGGCGGCGTCGCGGGCTTATGAACGGGCCTGGGGAGCATCACCGGTCTTCACACGCGGCGGCGGCAGCATCCCCATAGTCGCGGAAATCGCCGACCTGATGAAGATTCCGGTGGTGCTGATGGGCTACGGGCTGGACGACGACGGTCTGCATTCGCCCAACGAACGCTTCAGCGTCGAGATGTTCCAGCGCGGCATCGAAACCGCCATTGTCTATCTGGAAGAGTTGGCCCTGCTTTCCAGTTAAGGGCCACCGGCCACAAAGGATCACGGTGTCATGGACATCACACTGCAGACCGGGGACATCCTTCGCACTCCATCCGCTCTTGCTGTTCTCGGCGTTTTCGAGGACATGCCCCTTCCCGCCGAAGTGGTCGATTTGCTGTTGCCGGAAGACTTTTCGGGCAGCGCCGGTCAGAACGCGCTTCTCTACCCGCGCGGCGCGGTCGCGCCCAGCCGTCTGTTCCTGGTTGGGATGGGCAAAGCCGCTGATGCCAAAGCCGAAACCTATCGGCGTGCTGGCGCAGCCGCTGTTCAGCAAGCACGCACGCTGAAGGTCGCAAATCCCACCATCGGCATTCACGGCGAAACACCGGTGCCGCTGGCTGAGTCCGCTCAGGCGTTTGTCGAGGGCTTTGAACTGGGTGCGTACCGCTTCTGGCGCTACCGCACCGGCTTAACCAGCGAGCAGACTTTCGCTGTTCAAGGCGCAACCCTGTACGCAAAAGATGAACACGTCAAAGCACTGCATTCAGGCGCGGAGACCGGCGAAGTAGTTGCGCGCGGGGTGGCCTTCGCCCGCGACCTCGTCAACAGCCCGGGCGACGCGATGACGCCCGGAAAGCTCGGTGACGTGGCCGTTGATATGGGTCAGCGCCTTGGACTGAACGTAACGGTGCTGGACAAAGCCCAACTTACCGAGCAGGGTTTCGGCGGCATTCTGGCCGTTGGGCAAGGCTCCGCCAACGACCCGCGCTTCATCATCATGGAGCATGGCCTTGCGGCCGAAGGCAAACCCACCATCTGCCTCGTGGGCAAGGGCCTCACCTTCGATTCGGGCGGCCTGTCGATCAAGCCTGCCGAAGCAATGGACACCATGAAATCTGATATGGCCGGTTCGGCTGCCGTGTTTGGCGCGATGCAGGTGGTGGCTGAACTGAACCTGCCGCTGCACGTCGTGGGATTGGTGCCCTCGGCCGAGAACATGCCGAGCAGCACGGCTTACCGCCCGGGCGACGTGATCACAACCCTCAGCGGCAAAACGGTCGAAGTGCTGAATACAGACGCGGAGGGCCGCATCATTCTCTCTGACGGACTGTTCTACGCCCAGCGCTATAACCCGGCTGCGATTATTGAACTCTCTACGCTCACCGGCGCAATTGTTATCGCCCTTGGGGCGCACGCGACCGGCATGATGGCGACCGATCAGGCGCTGGCCGATCAGATCAACCACGCCGGTGAAGCCAGTGGTGAGCGTGTGTGGCAACTGCCCCTGTGGGATGAGTACCATCAGATGATCAAAAGCGATATCGCCGATCTCAAGAACATTGGCGGCCGCCCGGCTGGATCAATCACGGCGGGCGCGTTCCTCTCCGCGTTTGTGGGCGATTACCCGTTCGTCCATCTTGATATTGCGGGAACAGCGTATGCCGCACAGCCAATCCGCCCGTACGACTCAATCGGTGCGACGGGCGTGGGCGTGCGCTTGCTAACAGAATACCTGCGAAAACTGGCGTAGTTCCTATAGCGCTCATAGAGCTTGGAGGCTCACATGGCGGCAGAAGCACCGGCAGTTGCCAAGAAGTCACTCAGCGACCGCTTGCTGAATGGCATCGAACGGGCAGGGAACAAGGTTCCGCATCCAGTAATGATGTTCCTCTATCTGATCATCATCGTCATCGTGCTGTCGCACATCCTGTATCTGGCTGGCGTAAGCGTCACGGATCAGATCGCAGTGCCAGTGCCCACCGAAAGCGTGCCCAACTTCTACGAGGACACCGTTCAACCATCCGAAGTGATCCCGCAGTTGCCCTATGACACGCAGTACGAAATCAAAGAAGTCACGATCCCGATCCAAAGCTTGCTCACGACCGAGGGGATTCGGTTCATCTTCACCTCGTTCGTCCCGAACTTTGCTGGCTTTGGCGTAGTGGCCGTCGTGTTCATTGCCATGATCGGTGCCGGCGTCTCTGAGGAAACCGGGCTGATGAACGCCCTTATTCGCAAACTGGTGGCGATTTCGCCACGCTGGGCGCTGTCGTTCATCATTATCTTCGTCGGCGTGATATCGAGCGTCGCCACCGACGCGGGCTATCTCATCCTCATCCCACTCGCGGCTGCCGCTTTCCTGAGTGTGAAGCGGCACCCATTGGTGGGCCTCGCAGCGGCCTATGGCGGTGTGGGCGCGATCTTCGCGGTGAACATTCTCATTGCGCCGATTGATGCCATGCTGACGGAAGTGACGAACGAAGCGATTGCGCTCGGCGGCGGCCAGCCGATCACCGTCGTCTCGAACTTCTTCTTCTCTGTCGGTTCGGCGCTTATCATCAGCATCGTCGCGGCGCTCATCACGGACCGCATCGTCGAGCCACGCCTGGGCAAGTTCGTTCCAGCAGGCGCTGACGACACCAACGATGACCAGCCTGCCGAAGTCCCCGCTGGCGAAGGCCGCGGGCTGCGTTTCGCTGGCCTCGCCACGCTGGTCTTCTTCGTCTTCATCGCGCTGCTCACCGCCCCTGAAGGCGCGCCGTTGCGCGACCCGATCACCGGCGGAATCATCGGCAACACGCCGTTCATGGACAGCCTGCTGTTCATCATCACCCTTGCCTTCCTGATCGCCGGTATCGCCTATGGTATCGGCGCGAAGACGGTCAGCAGCAGTGCCGATATCATCAAGGGTGTCACCAAGACCTTCGCCGGTTTAGCTGGCCTGGTGTTCATGCTGCTGATGATCGCCCAGTTCATCGCCTATTTCAACTACAGCGCGATGCCGCAGGTACTGGCAGTGGTGCTGGCGGAATGGCTCGAATCGGCGAACTTTGGCGCGCTGCCGCTGATGATCGGCATGATCATCATCATCATGCTGCTCGACATCATCATTCCGGGATCGCTGCCGAAATGGGCGATTTTCGCGCCGATTTTCGTGCCGTTGTTCATGCGCCTGGGCGTCGCACCGCAAACAGTGCTGGCCGCCTACCGCGTGGGTGATTCGCCGATGAACGTGATCACGCCGCTCATGGTTTATCTTCCGTTCATCGTTACGGTCGCCCAGCGCTATGACAAGAGCGCCGGGCTTGGCACGATCGTCGCGCTGATGCTGCCCTACACCTTCCTGATCGCGCTGGCGTGGATCATCCTGTTCGTCATCTGGTTTGTGCTGGGCATTCCGCTTGGGCCGGGCTATCCCGTCACGTATTAGCGAGCCAATCACTACTTCGGACGCTCCCGGCCCGCTACGTGCCGCCGGGAGCTTCTTCCCAGCAAGACGACCCCTGATCAAGTAGGACAAGCATGATGGGCGATCTCGTTTTTGTGGCTGGCGTCGGCACGCTGGCGGCTATTCTGACGATGCTTGGGGGCGTAGTCGCTGAACTAATGGTAGTACCGCAGCGCATGATCGCCCGCCTGCTCCAGTTGGCAGCCGGGGTGCTCACGGGCCTGGTGGCCTTCACGCTGATGTTCCCCACGCTGCAGGAAGGTTATGCCACAAGCATCATCGCAGGCTTCTTCATCGGCGGCGCGGCCTTCGTCATACTGGATTTCGTGACAGCCCGCCGCGACGAAGCCCGGCGCAAGATGGGTATCGCAACTGTTTCAACCGCGCTCTACATCGGCGTACTCGTGGACATGCTGATCGATGGGGTGGTTATCGGGCTAGGCTCGACCATGACACCGGGCGCGGGCATCGCGCTGGCGTTGAGCATTGCGATCAGCACCGCCCCGCTCGCCCTCGTCACCATCTCGCTTGCCAAAGAAAGCGGGCAGTCCCGGCGCTTCAGGAATGCCCTGTTTGCGCTGTTCTTTGTCACACTCCTGGGCGGGGCGCTTGGCGGTTATCTGGTACTCCGCAATCAACCGCTCGAAATTCGATTCCTTCTAATCGCGGTTGCGTCTGGCTTCCTCCTGACCACCATCACCCAGAGCATCATCCCCGAAGCCAACCGCGAAGGCGAACCCAGTTTGGCAGCCCTCTTTTTCGTGGCCGGACTTTCGCTGTATGCCCTGTTCGCGCTGGTAGTGATATGAATTAAACACCTGTGACCGCTGCGATCACTCCATTTCTTGCGGCCGGTTTCGTGCTACACTCGCGGCAGACAGGCATTTCGAGTCAAGCGTGAGAGCGAGGCCGCAGTATGTCCGCCAACGTAGAGGGAATGGTTCGTGAGGGCGTCACTGCGTTCAAGGCCGGGCGCGCAGACGAAGCGCGCGCGCTGTTGAGCAAGGCCGTTGAGCTTGACCCCTACAACGAACAGGGCTGGCTGTGGTTGAGCGGCGTGGTCACATCAGTCGATGATCAGCGTACCTGCCTCGAAAACGTGCTAGCCATCAATCCCGGCAATTCCCGCGCGCGCAGCGGTCTTGACTATCTGGTACAACAATCAGCCCCCAGCACACCACCCGCGGCTGAGGCCGAGCCCGATTCATCGGCGGAATCGCAGCCCGAACATGATCAGCCAGACGATGGTTTTCCCGAGCCTGCGCCAGCGGTTGTTCCGCCCATCCTGACTCCCATCGACAGCGTGCCCAGCAGTGTCGAATGGGGCGCATATGACGACACGCCGCCAGCCGATGACGAGGACTGGCACAGCCCCGCGCCTGCCCCGTCTGGCGAATTTGACGACTGGGTATCCGGCCTGCAATTGGGTGGCGCAACCGCAACCGGCATCAGTGATGATCCGTTTTCAGGTGACGCGGGCGGCGCATCGCCTTTCTTCGACAGCGTTGACCTCAGCCCTGCTGCGAGTACGCCATCGCCGTTCGGCCCGAGTAGTTTTGTGCTGCCGCCAGCCGATGATGACGCCACGCCCGCGCCGGTTGCTGTCGTCAGCCCATCGGCCTGGTCAGCGTCTGATGACGAAACGGCGAACGCAGCGCCGCCGGTTGGCCCGGCCAATCTGGCGGATGTCGAGGTGGATGATGACGAGCTTGAGCTGCCTGAGGGTGAGGACGAACTGTTCCCGGAAATCCCCCGCGAAATCAAGGCGACGCGCCTGCCCGGCACCAGCGAACGCGGGCCGCTGCTGCTGAAACTGGCGGCCGTGCTGCTGATTCCGCTGAACATCGTCGCGGCGGCTCTGGTACTGTGGAAATTGTTCTCATTCATCTGAATTCACGCTGGACAAAGCATCTGTTCACATGCTATAGTTTCGCTTCTGCCGCCTGAAAGTCGCCCCGGCGTGGGTGGGTTACGTTAGAGAGGAGTGACCGGCGTTTCCTGTTACAGGAAGCCGGAAGAAAGATTGTATGGCTAATCACAAATCCGCGATCAAGCGCATTCGTCAATCAGACAAGCGCCGCACGTACAACCGCACGTGGCGCAGCCGCACGCGTACGTTCGTCAAGAAGGCGCGCACGGCCCAGCACGGCACAGACATGCAGGCCGCAACCGCAGCCACCATCATGGCAGTGTCCGAGTTGGACAAGGCCGTTGCCAAGGGCGTCATTCACAAGAACAACGCCTCGCGCCGCAAGAGCCGCCTCATGAAGCAGTTGTACGCTGCTCAAAACAGGGCTCCAGCCGCACCCGTTGCCAAGAAGGGCAAGTAGCGCGCTTCGGCAGCAGCATCCAGAAATCAACAACCGGCCTTCACAAGCCGGTTGTTTTTATTTGCGTTGTCGGCCCTGCCGTCGCGGCGGCGCGACTACCTCTGCCTGAGCGGGGAGTTCCAGCCGGTAACCAATGCCGCGCACCGTCTTCAGGTAGCGTGGGTGTGCAGGGTCTGCCTCAATAGCGCGGCGAATCCAGCGAATATGCACATCCAGCGTGCGCGTGTCACCCAGATAGTCGGTTTGCCACACGCGCTCCATCAACTGCTTGCGATCCAGGGTCGCGCCCGGATTACGCAGAAACACCTCAACCAATTGCGCCAGCTTGGGCGTAAGCTGCGTTTGCCTGTCTTCCACCACCAGCACGCGGCGCGCAACATCCATATGGAACGGGCCAACAATCAGCGCGTCGTGGGCGCTCGTTTTCACGGGCGCAATCAGGCCGTCGAGCGTGGAATTGAGCTTGCGGCTTGAAACCGGCGCGTTGAGGAGTACGTCGGCATCGCTGCGCTCGAGCGACTGGGCCAGATGAATGACAGGCGTGGACTGTTCACTCTTGAGCATACGCGCAATGCGATCACCCGGGCTGTTGAGCGAAATCGCATCCAGCACGATGGCCGCCGGATGAAGCGCGGCGGCGCTCACGAGCGCCTGCTTGCCGCTCATGACACTGACAACCGTGTAATGCCGCTTCAGCGCTGCTGCATACGACTGATGCGCGCTTCGATGGCGTTCTACCAGCAGGATGTGTGGTTTGTCCATCAGTCTCCCCGCTGGTCGCGCACAGATTGCCCGCTAAGGTTTCCCATTATAGCCCGGCAGTCGGGCGCGGCAACCTGCGCCTCGCTCTGCATCATCCGAATGGGGTAAGCTTGTCCGCAATTCGCCTCACTTGAGAGGGTTCAGCCATGCTGCGCAAGAAAGCTCGCCCGGAATCATCTCAGCCCGACACATGGGTGAAGGACGCGGCGGCCTGGACGATTGAACAGGCGCGGGCGATTCAGCAAATACCCGCCCCCACCTTCGCTGAGGCCAAGCGGGTCGCGTATGTGGCCGCGCAGTTCCGCGTGCTTGGTTTGGCACAGGTTGAGACAGACGCGCTGCACAATGCCTATGGATGCGTGCAGGGTGCGAATCCGCAAGCGCCGGCGCTGCTGGTCACTGCCCACACCGACACAATCTTCCACGCTGAAACCGACCTGACGCAGCGCGCCGAGGGTGATGCGCTCTTTGGGCCGGGCCTGGGCGATAACAGTATGGGCGTCGCGGGTCTGCTTGCGTTGGCTCGCTGGCTGACGGCGCAGCCCCAGCCGCCAGTGACCGTGTGGTTTGTCGCCACCAGCCGCGAAGAGGGCCTGGGCGACCTCGGCGGCATGAAGGCGGCCTTTGCGCGCCTGGGTGCAAATACCGGCGCGGTGCTCAATCTGGAAGGACTGGCGCTGGGCCACATCTACCGCGGCGGTATCGCTGTGCGCCGGCTGAAGGTGAGCTCCACAGCAGGCGGCGGCCACAGTTGGCTGCACTACGGCCGCCCAAGCGCGCTGCACCGGCTAATCGAGCTTGGGGCGGAGCTGCTGGAGCTTGCTCCGCCCGCGTCACCGCGCACAACCTTCAACATTGGCCTGATGGAAGGGGGCGACGCCGTTAATGCCATCGCCTCACATGCCGCCTTCTGGCTCGATCTACGTTCGGAAACCAGCGCGGCGCTCCACAGCTTTGAGGAGCGCGTGCGCGCCATCATCGAGCGGGCCAGCGATGAGGATGTACGCTACAGCATCGAGGTGGTGGGCGACCGGCCAGCAGGCCAGATCGCGCCAGATCATCCGCTGGTGCAAATCGGCGTGTCAACCCTGGCCGCCGTCGGCATCAAAGCCGCGCTCGAACTTGGCAGCACCGACGCCAACATTCCGCTGGCGGCTGGCTGCCCGGCGATCACGCTCGGCGTCACACGCGGCGGCAACGCCCACCGCATTGATGAGTATGTCGAGCTCAGTCCGGTAGCAGCCGGTATTCAGCATCTGGTGTTGGCGCTGCACGCAACGCTCCACTATCTGGCCGCCGAATGCTGAGTTGTGCCAGCTATCCGTGCAGCACCAGCCGCCGTAGCGCCGCACCGAAGCGGTCAATCTCATCGTGCGTGTTGTAGTGCGCCAGCCCCACGCGCACCATCCCTTCGCGCTCACGGCCGAGCGCCTTCATCACCTCGACCGCGTAATAGTTGCCGTCCCAGACGTACACACCCTCGGCGGCGAGCTGAGCCGCGACTTCTTCAGGTGTGAAGCCGTCGAGCGTGAAGATGACGGTGGGCACACGTTCACTCAGGCGCGCCCGATCGGTGATTCCGGCAATGTGGAGCGCAGGGGTCTCTTCCAGCACGTCGAGCAGATGGTCGGTCAGTTCGCGTTCATATGCGCCCATGCGCGCAAAGCCGCTCGTCAACCGTGCCCGCATCGTGCTGCCCTCCCCCAACGAGGCAAGGTAGCCGAGCGCGCCGCCGATGCCCGCGATTAGCTCAAATGCGGGCGTGCCCGTCTCCCAGCGGTACGGCGGCTCGTCGTGCGCTGGGCGCACTTTATACGCGGGAAGTTCGGCCAGCAGGTCGTAGCGGCCCCATAAAATTCCCTGGTGCGGGCCGAAGAACTTGTAGGATGAACAGAGAAGAAAATCGCAGCCGATTGCCTGCACATCGAGCGAGATGTGGGGCGCGCTTTGCACGGCATCGACCACATGCAGCGCACCGGCCGAATGTGCGCGGCGGGCGATTTCGGCCACTGGATTGATGGTTCCGAGCGCGTTGGAGGCATGCACCGTTGCCACGATGCGCGTGCGTGGGGACAGCGCCGCATCGAGACTGGCGAGATCGAGCGTGCCGTCTTCACGGTGCAGGTCAATCCAGCGCACCGCCAGATCGCCGTCTTCTGCAATCCGCAGCCACGGCGCGACATTTGCGTCGTGATCCATATGCGTGAGCACGATCTCATCACCGGGCAACAGTGTGCGCGCGATGGCACGGCTGAGGGCAAAAGTGAGCGTCGTCATATTCGCGCCGATCACGATTTCGTCAGCGCGCGGCGCATTCAGGAAGGCGGCGAGCTTTTCGCGCACGCCAAACACCATCGCGTCGTTATCCACCGACGTCCTAAACGCGCCACCTGAATTGGCGTTCGTGTGCGTCCAGTAGTTGGACACCGCATCGATCACGCGCTGCGGAACCTGCGTGCCAGCGGGGTTATCGAAAAACACCGTGCCAGCCGCCGCCTTGAGCGCGGGAAACTGGGCGCGAACCTCGTCAACAGGAAAATTCATGGCCATTTCTTTCAGGAGAGCGAGTTCGTGCGAATTGTAACGCAAGCAAGCGAAATGCCACGGGGAATTGAAGGGGAACAGCCGATACGGTATAAACCTGTTACCATGACCGACCAAACCCTGCCGACCGAGAGCGGAGCGCCCACCCCCCAGCCGACTGACACGTCGGTACTGGCCGCTATTGCCGCAGGGCTGAGCCAGTCGCTCGACCTCGACGACACGCTTCGAGCGGCGCTGCGCGAGGTGCTGCACGTCACCAGCGCGCACGCGGGCAGTATCTGCCTGATCGACGAGACTGCCGGCGATGTCGTTATGCGCATGCACCACGGCTGGACGCATCAGTTCGCGGCGGATAACCCCGTACGGGTGCCACTCAACAACGAGATTCTGGGCGAAGTCATCCGCCGCGACGCCCCATTGCTCGAAAACCAGCTTTCGGCCCATCCAGCGCAGCGCCCCGAACACTTTGCCGACGAGCAGTTTGAGGCAGTCGTCATCGCGCCCATGCACGCGCGCGGACAGGTGACCGGTGTAGTCAGCATCATGAGCGGCCAGCCCAACGCTTTCGACCATCACAGCGTCGAAGTGCTGTGCGGAGTCGCCGATGCGGTAGGCATTGCGCTGGAAAACGCCCGCCTGTATGAGGATAGTGTGGCCGCCCAGCGCCGCCTGAATGCGGTGCTTCAGGCAACCGCCGACGGTATCCTGGCGATTGACGCTTCAGGTCGTGTTCAGGTCGTCAACCCGGCCGCCGAACGTATGCTGAACGCGCGCGCCGCCAATTTGCTGGGCCAGCCACTGGTCAGCGCCGCCCTGCCTGCCCGGCTGCGGCTGTTGGCGCTCAGCGCGATGTCCGCTAGCGGTAAATCGCGCAACCGCTCGCTGCGGATTAATGTGGAAGACGACCGCGTACTGTCAGCGGTCGTGTCGCCCGTGTTCGTCGATCAGGCGGACGGCGGCCAGGAGCGCGGTGGCTGGGTGCTGCTGATACAGGACATCACGCATCTTGCGGAAGCCGAGCGCGCGCGGTCAACGTTCCTCAAAGCCGCCGCGCACGACATGCGCAACCCCTTGAGCGCGGCAGTTCAGTCGCTGTCACTGGTGCGTAGACTGGTCGCTAACGAAAACCCTGCGCTTGACGAGGCGCTGGACATCGCGCAGACAGGTATGGGGCGTATTCAGCACCTGATTGATGACCTGCTGACGCTGGAGATGATGCAGAACCGCAGTGAATTCTCAGCCGAGTTAATTGACATCGGCGAATTTGCCTTCGAAGTGAGCGCGACGGCCCGCCGCAGTGCCGAGGCGCGCGAAATCCGCCTGCGTACACTGCTGGCACCTGCCATCCCGCCAGTTTCGGCCGACCGGCGCATTTTGTCCCTCGGGGTTCTGCACTATCTCGAGAACGCCATCGCCCATTCGCCCGCTGGCAGTGAGGTGACACTTCACTTCTTTCTAGCGCGTGGTCAGCTTCACATTGAGGTTTCAGACGCCGGGCCCGGCATACCTGCCCAGGAGCAAGCGCGTTTGTTCGAGCGATTCGTGCCGGTTTCGCTCACCGCCGGTTCGAGCATGGGCTTCGGGCTCGCTATCGTCAAGGCGGCTGCCGACGCGCACGGCGGCAGCGTGTACGTGCAGAGCAGCCCCGGAGAGGGCAGCACCTTTGGCATGATGATTCCGTTAGCGCACGTTGCCAGTTGATCACTTGCGTGTTATGCTGATTGCAACAACTCTATAGTGTGCAGCCTTCGGGGCAGGGTGAAATTCCCGATCGGCGGTAATTGGGCGTGCAAGCAGCCCGGCAGCCCGCTACCCGTTTCGCGCAGGCCTTTTCGGCTACGCGAGCCGCAGGCCTTTGGCCTGCGCCGGTGGATCTGGTGAAATTCCAGAGCCGACAGTCATAGTCTGGATGGAAGAAGGCAGCGACAAGACGCAATAGCCATGTGCATTGATCATGAGCTACGTGTCTGCTTGAATTTGCCTTCAGCACGCGGCAGGTGCTGGCGCAGATTGTCGCTGCAAGTGGTCATCGCCCCGGAATCGCTGTTTGCGAACGCGGGGCTTTTTCATGCGCATCTCCGACCTCACCCACAGTATTACACCCGCCATCAGCCGGACGCCTTCTGGCGTCCGGCGGCGGCGGCCTGCGCTGCGTGCGCTGGCGCCGGTTGCGGCACTGCTGGGTTTCGTGCTGGTCTGGGAAGGCCTCACGCGGCTGGAAATCTATCCGGCCTTCATCGTGCCCGGGCCGGGCGCAGTCGCCGAACGCTTCATAGCCGTTTCCGTTGATGGGACGTTGTGGCGGCATGTGTTCACGACGCTCGGCCAGATGGTCATTGGCCTGGCTATCGGAGCGCCGCTGGGGGTGCTGGTGGGCGTGCTGCTGGTCAAGAGCCGCACCCTGGAAGCGATACTTTCGCCGCTGATTCTGGCGGTGCAGTCCACGCCGGTGGTCGCCTATGCGCCAATCCTCATCATCTGGTTTGGTAGCGGCATAACCAGCAAGGTCGTGATCACGGCGCTGATCGTGTTTTTCCCGATGCTCATGAATACAATGGTCGGAATCCGCTCGGTACCGCAGTCCCGTCGCGACCTAATGCGGATGTTCAGTGCCACGCCGTGGCAAACGTTCCGCCTGCTGGAGCTGCCCGCGTCGCTGCCCGTGCTGTTCACGGGCCTGAAAGTAAGTACTACGCTGGCCGTCATCGGCTCGGTCGTGGGCGAATTTATCAGCGCCAGCGCCGGGCTTGGCTATCTTATCAAGGTGGCCCGCGATCGCTATGATACGCCGCTGGTGCTGGTGGCGGTGATTGCGCTGGCCGTGCTGGCGCGGCTGGCCTACTGGCTGGTGGGGGTGGTCGAGCACAGGGTCATTCGCTGGCGGCGCGCCTGAGCCCGCTGGCTGAAGTCGTTTCATTGACCGGGCACACGTACACGCGGAATGCGTTCACTGAATGATGGAGGTTCGATGGTACGATTTCTCGTAATTTCGATGCTGGTGATGGGACTGTTTACCGGCGCGGCCAGCGCGCAGGAAGATACGACTTCGCCTGCTGATAGCGTAAGCCTGTTCATGACTTTCGTGCCCAATGTGCAGTTTGCCCCCGTGTATGTGGCCCAGAGCAAAGGCTACTTTGCGGATAACGGGCTGGCTGTGAGCACCGAGCACGGTGATGAGCCGGTTGGAGTGGATTTAATCGCTACCGGCGATCGTGATTTCGGTCTGATCAGCGGAGAGCAGGTGCTGGCGGCAAGGGCCAATGGCCGGCCCGTCGTATCAGTGTACGAGTGGTTTCAGCAATTCCCGGTTGGAATCGTCTATCCCGAGGGCGTGGGCATCAACAGTGTGCAAGACCTGGCAGGACGCAATGTCGGCATTCCCGGGCGCTTCGGAGCATCCTACAGCGGTCTCACGGCGCTGCTTGCTGCCAACGGCATGACCGAACAGGATATCGATCTTGAGGAAATCGGCTTCAACGCGCCCGAGGTGTTTTGCGTGGGCGGGGTGGAAGCGGCCGTCATTTACGTCAACAACGAGCCGCTGCAGATTGCCCGCCGCGCCGAGGCTGGCGACTGCGGCACCGTATCGTCAATCGGCGTCTTTCCTGTGGCTGATGCGGTGGATATGGTCTCGAATGGCGTGATCACCAGCGAGGAGATGAACGCCAATCAGCCCGACTTGGTGGCGCGCATGGTTAACGCATTCGATGCGGGCGTGCGCGCTGCGATCCAAAACCCCGCCGAAGCCTATCTCAGCAGCGCTGACTTCGTCGAAGGCCTGCCCCTATCGCCAGAGCTTCAGGCCGCGCTGGAAACCGCCGCGTCGCAGCAGTCCGCGTTTCTGGCGGACAATCCCCATGCTAGCCGGGAGACGCTGGCCGAGCAGCGCGACATGCTTCTAGCCGAATTGCGCGCGCAGTTCACACCCGGCGATCTCGTGCAGTTCGAGGTGCTGATCAACTCGATAGCGCTGTGGGACGCTGACACCCTGGGCATGGCTGACGCCAATTCGTGGGCCCAGACGCAGGATATTTTGCTGAGTATGGGATACATCCCGGAGTTGGCCGATACCAGCAGCGCGTTCACGAACGCCTTCCTGCCTGATTAGGCAGCTGACAGGGGCAAAACCACAGCGGGGCAAATCCTACTCCGCTGTGGTTGGCGCAGCTTCGGCCGCCGCCAGCGTGAAGCGAAAAGTGCCGCCGCGCGTGCCGCCGTTGTTGCCTTCGGCCCATATGCGGCCACCGTGCGCTTCGACAATATGGCGGCAGATGGCCAGGCCCAGCCCCGTGCCCTCACCCGCCGACCGTGATGGATCGACCTGGTAGAAGCGTTCGAAAATACGCTCGGTGTGCTCGTCCGGTACGCCCGGCCCTTCGTCCAGCACACTCACCACCACTTCATCACCGGCTGGCTCCGCCGTCACACGCAGCGTTTTGCCCTCGGGCGACCACTTGATAGCGTTATGGATGAGATTGACCAACACACGGCGCACCTGATCCTGATCGGCCAGACCATACACGCCGTCGGGAACCTCAGTGCTCATGGTCAGATTTTTGGCATCGATCTGGTCTTCCAGGCGGCCAATCAATTCAGTAATCAGCGGCTCCAGCGGCACATCGATCATGCGCAGGATGGCCTGACCGGATTCGATCATCGACAGGTCAAGCAGCTCCTGCAGCAGCCACAGCAGCGAGTCGGTTTCATGAGCGATCGCGCGCAGGGCGGTCGTGCTCTGTTTGCGTTTCGGCTTCTCATCCTCGTGAAACAGACCCTCGATGATCAAGCG
Source organism: uncultured Chloroflexia bacterium (assembly GCA_963841085.1). Classification (GTDB taxonomy): domain Bacteria; phylum Chloroflexota; class Anaerolineae; order Aggregatilineales; family Phototrophicaceae; genus Flexifilum. Next base: position 63,504 of record CAWJBF010000009.1, read on the forward strand.
GATGTTGGCAATCGGCGTTCGCAGTTCGTGCGATATGTTGGCGACCATATCGCGGCGCGCGCGATTCAGGCGCACCAATTCGGTCACATCCTGAAGGGCAATGCCGATGAACGAGTGGCTTTCGCGCTTGAGCAACCGAATGCGCACGCGGAACCGACGCCGGTCGCGCGAGAATTGATCCTCAAATACTTCCTCTCCATATGCCAACGCATCGGCCGCCATTGCGCTCAGTTCTGGTTGACCTACCACATCATCCAGCGGTCTACCGATTGGGCGCTCAGCTTCAAACAGATTTTCAGCCGCCTCGTTTACGGCGATCACGCTGAAGTTATCGTCCACGACGATCAGCGCATCGTAAGCCATGTTGGCGAGGCTGAGCGCCAAGGCCAGCTTGTAACTGGCGCTACTGTTCTGATCATGAAGCTGCCGCCGAAGCTTGTCCATCTCCTTGCTGCGGCGAATATCGGCTTCGCGCTCGTTCTGGAGAGCGGCTTCCTGCTCGGCGATACTTTGATTCAGCAGTGAGATAATCTGCTGGTTTTCTTCCAGCGCATGCCGGATCGTTTCGGTCGCCAGCTCGCGATCCGCCAGCTTCTGCTTCAGTTCGGCCAGCAGAACGTTCGCGTGTGGTTAGGGTCTCGTCCGGCAGAAGGTCATGCGCCGCGTTTTGTTGATCCATATTTCTGCTTAACCCTCGAAGCGGTAGCCCACGCCGCGCACGGTCACAATACGCTTGGGGTCGGAGGGATCATCCTCGATTTTTTCGCGCAGCCAGCGGACATGCACATCAACCGTACGTTTGTCGACGAAATAGTCGTAACCCCACACTTTGGTGAGGATCAGGTCACGCGAGAGCACGACGCCCTTGTTGCGCATCAACTCAGCCAGCAGGTCGAATTCCTTGTTGCTGAGTTTAATTTCGCGCTCATCCTTGAACAAGCGCCTCCCTGTGAGGCTGAGATGAAGGTCGTTGGAGGCCAATTCATCCTGCATTGGCGCGCGCCCCGGGGCGCGGCGCATGACCGCGCGCACACGAGCGAGAAATTCACCCAGCGCCAGCGGCTTGACGATATAGTCGTCTGCGCCGCTCTCAAGCCCGACGATCTTGTCGACTTCCGTGCCGCGTGCAGTAAGCATGATGATCGGTATGTGCGCCATCACCGGATCGCGCCGCACAATCCGGCACAGGCTGAGGCCATCCAGTTTGGGCAGCATGATATCGAGGATGATCAGATCGGGGTGATCCTCGCGGATCCGCACCAGCCCGGCCTCGCCGTCATGCGCCATGATGGCATTGTAGCCGTCACCGCGCAGTTTCTCGGCCAGCGCCCGCGCCAGAGTCTCTTCATCTTCGACGATCAGAACTTTGGCCATCCTTAAGCCCCTCGCAGTCGCATGATCTTGCGCTTAAGAATAGCGATGCTATGCTATCGCGCGTTTAAAGATTGCATGCAGAATTGTTAAGAAGCCGCCCAGTCGCTTGCTGCGCGAACGTCGTCCAGCGACGTCGCCTGCAGCACCGCGTTGCGAATCGCCTGCGCGACGACTTCCGCGGCGAGCGCGCCAACCAGGCTGACATCGGCGGCCTGGGTGCCGGTTGCCAGCGTAAACAGCGTATCGCCATCAAAGGCCGTATGCGCAGGCACGACTGCGCGCGCCAGCCCGTCGTGGGCCATGCTCGCCGCGAAGTTCGCCTCCGCTTTGGTCAGGCGCGCATTGGTGGCCACGACGCCGATGACCGTGTTTTCGCGCACGTCAACGGAAGGCGCGCTGGCCGACATGCCGCGTAGGATATTGAGCATGCCGGCAAAACCGCCGCTGCCATCTGGTGGCATGCGCACGCCGGCCAGGATATTCCCCGCCGCGTCCACCACATCACCAACAGAATTCACGGCGCACAATGCGGCGACAATCAGGCCATCATCCAGCGCCACTGCCGCCGAGCCAATACCGCCCTTGGTCGCCAGCGCGTTGCCAAAGGCCGCACCCACGCGGCAGCCGGTCCCCGCGCCCAGCGTTCCCTGCGAAACCGGATCGGTCACGGCCGCTTCACAGGCCGCGTAGCCATAATCGGCGGTCGGCTTGGCATCTTCGACACCAACCCCCAGATCGAACAGAATGGCTGCCGGCACAATCGGCACAAGAAAGCCGGTGGATGTCTTGTAGCCCTCTTCATGCCCCTCCAGATAGCGCATCACGCCGTCAGCCGCCGCCAGCCCAAAGGCACTGCCGCCTGCAAGCACGACCGCATTGACCTGTTCAACCCGGTTAGTGGGCCGCAGCAGATCAGTTTCGCGCGTGCCCGGTGCGCCACCGCGCACATCCACACCGCCCACAGTCCCCGAGGGGCACAAAACCACGGTGCATCCAGTTCCGCCGCGAACGTCAGTGTAATGCCCCACCCGAATACCCGGCACAGCGGTCAGCGTTTGATTCGTCAGATCAGGCATCGTCATTACTTTCCTCGTCGTCTTCCGAGCCGTCCTCAAGCCACGGCTCATCAGAATAATCGACCTCCAGAATCGAACTCGCGCGCTCGTAGTCCTCGGGATTGACCAGCACCTGCACCGCGCCCAGCGCACCTACCGTCACACCCAGGGCGCTGCCGGCCGATTCCTGATAAACCCATGACTTGACGCCCTCAGTCTCCAGCCGACCCACTACGATGTAGGCGTCGGGAGAACTGTTGGTAACGTAAACGACCATCCAGCCGGACGGGGGCCGAGCGTGGGGAATAAGACCCATGTCACCACCTTGAAGGAGAAAATACGCAAGTGAATGATTGTAGCCCCCGAACGGAGACAGAACAACCACGCGGCAATGGATTTCCACTGAATCAAAAAACACCAGCGTCTTGGCTGGTGCCAGGTGGTATGACTACAGATGCTGCTTGTAGTGTTGAGATGGTTGTGGTTGTTGCTTGCTGGCTGGCACAGGTGATGAAAAGAGAAAGGGAAGAGCAGAAAGGGTTGGCAGCGGCGTACGCTCCCACGCGGTCGCCCGCGCAGTACCATCCGCGCTGGTGAGCTTAACTGCCGGGTTCGAGATGGAGCCGGGTGGACCCTCACCGCTCTGGCCACCAACTCACTCCGCTCTCCCCTCTTTCTCACGAGTGCTTGTCTACAGATGCTGCTGTCGCGTCTTTTCGCCTCGCCTTTGTCTTTCAACATGGGCTGGCTTTTGTTGTTGCTTCTTGTTGCTTCTTCCCACACGCTCCCAGAAGTCGCCTTCCAGAGTATTCTCCTCCCCGGATGACCGGGTTCAGGCCTCGACCGTTAGTACGGGTCAGCTTCACGCATTGCTGCGCTTCCACCTCCCGCCTATCAAGCTGGTCGTCTACCAGCGGTCTTACCTACTTGCGTAGTGGGGGGTCTCATCTTGAGGTCGGTTTCCCGCTTAGATGCTTTCAGCGGTTCTCCGTTCCAGAGATTGCTACCCGGCGGTGCCACTGGCGTGGCAACCGGCACACAAGCGCTCCGTCCATCCCGGTCCTCTCGTACTAGGGACAGATCCTCGCAAACCCCCTGCGCCCACAGCGGATAGAGACCGACCTGTCTCACGACGGTCTGAACCCAGCTCACGTACCGCTTTAATGGGCGAACAGCCCAACCCTTGGGACCTTATCCAGCCCCAGGATGCGATGAGCCGACATCGAGGTGCCGAGCCTTGTCGTCGATGTGAACTCTTGGACAAGACTAGCCTGTTATCCCCGGGGTAGCTTTTATCCGGTAAGCTACGGCCATTCCACTCTGAGCCGTAGGATCACTAAGTCCGACTTTCGTCTCTGCTCGGCGCGTTGGCCTTGCAGTCAAGCGGGCTTTTGCCTTTGCACTCACTGGCTGGTTTCCATTCAGCCTGAGCCCACCTTTGAACGCCTCCGTTACTCTTTAGGAGGCGACCGCCCCAGTCAAACTGCCCACCTGCCACTGTCCCCACGCGTCGCGCAGGTTAGGGTCAAAACTCAGCCAGGCTGGTATTTCACCGGTGACTCCAGGGAAGGCTAGCGCCCTCGCTTCCCAGTCTCCCAGCTATCCTACACAGACCAAGTCCTAACGCTATGGCAGGCTACAGTAAAGCTCCACAGGGTCTTTTTGTCCAGCTGCGGGTAACGCGCATCTTCACACGTACTTCAATTTCGCCGGGTCCCTCGTTGAGACAGTGCTCCGCTCGTTACACCTTTCGTGCGGGTCGGAACTTACCCGACAAGGAATTTCGCTACCTTAGGACCGTTATAGTTACGGCCGCCGTTCACCGGGGCTTCAATTCGGAGCTTGCACCCCTCCTCTTAACCTTCCGGCACTGGGCAGGTGTCAGCCCGTATACGTCCGCTTTCGCGTTGGCACAGACCTGTGTTTTTGGTAAACAGTCGACAGAGCCTTTTCGCTGCGGCCACCTCGCGGTGGCGCCCCTTCTCCCGAAGTTACGGGGCCTTTTTGCCTAGTTCCTTAACGAGGGTTCTCCCGTTCGCCTTGGTATCCTCTACTCATCTACCTGTGTCGGTTTGGGGTACGGGCAATCCAGCTTCATCGCTACGCGCCTTTTCTTGACTCTAGGTGCCTCGCACTTCTTGCCCGAAGGCACGGCGTCACGGTCATTAACCGCTTGCCACCTCCATCCACCCGGAGGCTGCGTCTTCCCAAAGTGTTGCGCTTTGCTCCACTAGATTGGTACCGGAATCTTCACCGGTTGTCCATCGCATTCGCTTTCCAGCTACTGCTTAGGCCCGACTCACCCGACGTGGACTGACCTTCCGTCGGAAACCTTAGACCTTCGGCGATGCAGGTTCTCACTGCATTTCGCTACTCATGCCCGCATTCTCACTCCCCACCACTCCAACGAACCTTGCCGGTTCGCCTTCACCGCTGTGGGGACGCTCTCCTACCATAGTCATTGCTGACTATCCCGAACTTCGGTGCCAGGCTTTAGCCCCGTTCCATTTTCCGCGCAGTCGCGTTCGACCAGTGAGCTGTTACGCACTCTTTCAAGGGTGGCTGCTTCTAAGCCAACCTCCTGGCTGTCTCGACACGACCACATCGTTTCCCACTTAGCCTAGACTTTAGGACCTTAGTTGCGGGTCTGGGTTCTTTCCCTCTCGGCCACGAAACTCATCTCCCGTAGCCCGACTGCCCAGCCTCCCCTGCAGGCATTCGGAGTTTGGTTGGGTTCGGTAAGCTAATAGCCCCCTAGCCCATCCAGTGCTCTACCTCCTGCAGTTTTGTCGCTGGACGCTAACCCTCAAGTTATTTCGGAGAGAACAAGCTATCTCCAAGTTCGTTTGGCATTTTACCCCTAACCACAGGTCATCCCCGTCTTTTGCAATAGACGTGAGTTCGGGCCTCCCAGTCGTGTCACCGACCTTTCACCCTGCCCATGGTTAGCTCACCTGGTTTCGTGTCTAATGATGGCCACTTCGCGCCCTATTCAGACTCGCTTTCGCTTCGCCTCCGGGTGTCTCTCCCTTAAGCTTGCCACCACCATTAACTCGCGGGCTCATGCTCCAAAAGGCACGCCATCAGGAACTTTCGTCCCCTCTGACCGTTTGTAAGTGCGCGGTTTCAGATTCTATTTCACTCCCCTCGCCGGGGTTCTTTTCACCTTTCCGTCACCGTACTGCTACGCTATCGGTCATCCAGTGTATTTAGCCTTGGAAGGTGGTCCTCCCAGCTTCCCACAGCATTAGCGTGCGCCGTGGTACTCAGGATACTCTCCTCATCTCGCCAGCTTCGCGTACGGGGCTATCACCCGCTCTGGCCCGGTTTCCCAACCGCTTCTGCTCACCTTTGAGACAATTGTGAGAGTCCTACAACCCCATCCCCTTTCGGGTCCGGTTTGGGCTCCTCCGCTTTCGCTCGCCACTACTTGCGGAATCCTTTTCTTTTCCTCTGGTTACTGAGATGTTTCAGTTCACCAGGTTCCCTTCTCTTTCGAGATGACCGCGGTTTTCGCGGCCGGGTTTCCCCATTCGGATATCACAGGCTCTAACGTCTGCACACGACTTGCCTGCGCTTTTCGCAGTGTACCACGTCCTTCTTCGGCACTGGACGCCAAGGCATCCTCCGCGCACCCTTAGTACCTGCTCCCCAGTCATTCGAGGAGGAGGATACTCTATCAGGCGTTAACTTCCTCGCGTGTGTGGCGCCGCGTCTCCCGTCTCTCGACGGTTCGATGTCCCCTATCCAGAGCCATCTCCGCAGCGCGCCTTTGCGCTCTTGCAGCATCTGTAGTTGTTAATCTGCGGCTGGCTCACGCCAGCTCCAGAGGGCCGCTTCTCAGCTCCCCCTGCCAGCTCCCTCAACCTCTCCACCACCAGGTTGACCAAGCTGGCAGAACGACCTGCATCCCGCCTTGCCCACTTCCTCTTATTCGCTTTGTTAACTGCTATCTGCCGCTAGAGACAAAACAGCCCGAGCATTTAACCCGGGCCGCACAAAACTCGTACAGTCAACAGTCAGTCCTACAGCCCGGAACTCGCTCTATTCAGTTGGAAGGTTTTCACGACCAGCTTCAAATGCGTTGTCCTATAGACTGCCTGACACGATCCATGTTACTGATGCTAGCTGCCCCTGTCAATCCTCGACAGAACCAGCGAGCTGCTTAACCCCAGAGATGTGAAGACGATGCGATGAAGCTGTTGAGAAGCGTGCATTGAGTTGCGTGGTGAGCTTTCACTCTCATGCGCCTCGCTGCATCTTGTCCGGCTCTTGCCTTGCGGCATGCGCCGTTTTCTCTAGAAAGGAGGTGATCCAGCCGCAGCTTCCGCTACAGCTACCTTGTTACGACTTCGTCCCAGTCACCAGCCCTGCCTTCGACGACTGCTCCCTTGCGGTTCGCTCATCGGCTTCAGGCGTGACCAGCTCCCATGACGTGACGGGCGGTGTGTACAAGGCCCGGGAACGTATTCACCGCAGTATCGCTGACCTGCGGTTACTAGCAACTCCAGCTTCATGCAGGCGAGTTGCAGCCTGCAATCCGAACTACGAACGGCTTTTTGGATCCGCTCCGCCTCGCGACTTCGCTTCCCACTGTACCGTCCATTGTAGCGTGTGTGTAGCCCTGGATATAAAGGCCATGCTGACTTGACGTCATCCCCACCTTCCTCCTGCTTCTCGCAGGCAGTCGGGTCAGACACGTGTAACTTCCCCCGAGGGTTGCGCTCGTTTTCGGACTTAACCGAACATCTCACGACACGAGCTGACGACAGCCATGCAGCACCTGTCACGGCTCCTTGCGGTCGGTCCCCTTTCGGTTCTCTACCACCGTGATGTCAAACCCAGGTAAGGTTCTTCGTGTAGCCTCGAATTAAACCACACGCTCCGCTGCTTGTGCGGGCCCCCGTCAATTCCTTTGAGTTTTAGCCTTGCGACCGTACTCCCCAGGCGGCCAACTTATCGCGTTTGCTACGACACCCACAGCCCTTTCGGACCACAAGCATCTAGTTGGCATCGTTTACGGCGTGGACTACCGGGGTCTCTAATCCCGTTCGCTCCCCACGCTTTCGCGCCTCAGCGTCAGTGTGAGCCCAGGACACCGTTTTCACCTCTGGTGTTCCTCCGGATATCTGCACATTTCACCGCTACACCCGGAATTCCATGTCCCTCTGCTCCACTCTAGTTCGCCAGTATGGTTCGTCCTCCCCGCGTTTAGCACGGGGCTTTCACGCCCCACTTAACGAACCGCCTACGCGCGCTTTACGCCCAGTAACTCCGGATAACGCTTGCCTCCTACGTTTTACCGCGGCTGCTGGCACGTAGTTAGCCGAGGCTTATTCACCACCTACCGTCCTTGTTCTCGTCAGTGGTAAAAGGGTTTTACGACCCGAAGGCCTTCATCACCCACGCGGCGTCGCTGCATCAGGGTTTCCCCCATTGTGCAATATCCCTCACTGCTGCCTCCCGTAGGAGTCTGGGCCGTGTCTCAGTCCCAGTGTGGGGGGCCATCCTCTCAGACCCCCTACCCGTCGTCGGCTTGGTGAGCCGTTACCTCACCAACTACCTGATGGGCCGCAGCCCCCTCCTCAAGCGATAAATCTTTTCTCACACCTCTTTATTCGGCGTGAGCTTATGCGGTATTAGCATCCCTTTCGGGACGTTATCCCACACTCGAGGGCAGGTTAGCTACGTGTTCCTCACCCGTGCGCCACTATGACATTACTGCCATCGTTCGACTTGCATGTGTTAGGCACGCCGCCAGCGTTCATCCTGAGCCAGGATCAAACTCTCCGTCTTTGACTAGACTTTGTCTCAGTGCCTTCCGGCTCCGAGATTGAGTTTTTCCTATTGTCTCGCGGGCTTCCCGCTTCGTCTTCACATCTCTGTTGTTAAGCTGCCTTTTAACCCAGTATCGCTTCCCAGCAATACCCCCTACCGGCTCCCGCCGATAGAATCGCGCACCCGAAAGTGCGCGCAACCTCATCATGCTATCATCGGCTGTCTCAGGCTGTCAAGCCCAGTTCCGCTCAATTTCCGCGGAGTTTTAACCGTCCATTTCCACTTTCAGCGCGGGTCAAATCGCCCTTCGCCAAGTACCGACGGCACAACCGTGGCAGCAGATGAAGCCACACTCCTAAAGTTTACATCACAATCCAGGCGTGTCAATGCCGGGCGCGCTGGAATTTCCTTTGATTCGCGCAAACAATTTGTTACTCAGTCGCCAGCTTCCGGCGCGCGCTGGCCGCCCTCTGGCGGCCGCTCATTTTCTGCCGACAGCGCCGCAATCGCGCCCACTGGAATCGGCTCTTTTCCGCGGTCGCCAAGCACATCCTTCACATAGATTTCCTGAATCAGTACGAGCAAAATCGCCGTGATTGGCACAGCCAGCATGATGCCGATAAACCCGAAAAACACGCCGGCGATGACCTGCCCCAGCAACACCAGCACCGGCGACAAACGTACACTGCCCGCCACCAGCAACGGGATCATGATCTGCGTCTGGATGAACGACACCCCATAGATGACCACGATGATCCAACCGATTTGGTCGGGCGCTTGCAGAATGCCGACCGCAATCGCAGGTACCAACGCCACCAGCGGCCCGAAGTTCGGGATGAACGACGTGAGCCCTGCGATCACGCCGAGCACGAGCGCCTGATCGAGGCCGACGAACGCCAGGCCAATCCAGGTGAGGATGCCCACGAGACTCATGGAAACGACCGTGGCTTTGAGCCATGCGCGCAGGGCGTCGGCGCAGCGGTCAAGAATGTCGCGCGCGCGGCTCCGATACCACAACGGCACGAGCCGTATCATGCCGTTGCGGTGCCCGTCCGGGTCGGCGATCAGATACATACTCATGAACACGACAATCAATATACTCAACAGGGTATCGGCGACATTACCCAACACCGGAAGCACCGACACCCCAAATGCGCCCAGCGCCGCCAGAATCTGTGAGCCCGCCTGATTGAGGAACGCTTCGATATCCTGCGTCGTGATCTGCGCGAGAATTGGGAACTGCTTCTGAATGTCTCCGTTTTCCCACATCTGCAGCAGTTGGCTCACGCCTTGGGGAATATTGACCGTCGCCAGAATGACGAACTGTTTCACCAGTTCCGGCAGCGCCAGCATCGTGACGGCCACCAGGCCGGCCAGCATGAACACCAGCGCGATAACAATCGCCACCCCGCGCGGTAAACCGCGCCGGGTCATCGCGCGCACTGGCATCTCCATCAGCACGACCAGGATAATTGAAGCCAGCATGAGTAGCAGAATGCCGCGAACCGCCCATGCCGCACCTAATAGTACGACCAGGAGAATTGCAACCACTACCCAGCGTGTGACCTGGGAATAGGATGACTGGGAAGACGGGGCTAACATCTAAGGCCTCACACACAATTCAGTGTCCCTAATTAAAACACGCATTTTGCCCTTTGAGATACGGGACAAATGTGGCCAAGGCAATTGCGGCACGTCGCACGCTATACTTGTTCGCGTACTATCGACCACTGACTCCGAAAGGATGAGTTTCCGTGACCCAGCAGATTGAACAGGCGCGCGCCTATGCGCGAGCGAACGCCGACCGCTTCCGCGAACAGCTTCTTGAACTGATCCGCATCCCCAGCATCAGCACGGACGCTGCGCACAAAGACGACATGCAGCGCGCGGCTGAGTTCCTGAAGGCCGACCTGGTGAACTCCGGCGCGCAGCGCGCCGAAATCATGCCCACCGGCGGTCATCCGGTCGTCTACGCCGAATGGCTGGGTGCCGGACCAAGTGCCAAGACGCTGCTGATCTACGGCCACTACGACGTGCAGCCCGCTGAAATGAGTGACGGCTGGACGAGCGATCCGTTCGAACCGGTCATCCGCGACGGCGTGATCTACGCTCGTGGAGCGTCTGACGACAAGGGGCAAGCCTTCATTCACGCTAAGGTTTTCGAGAGCATACTGCTTGGCGGCGGCGGCGCACCCGTCAATATCAAGATGCTGCTCGAAGGCGAAGAGGAAATTGGCTCGAAGCATCTCAACGACTTCATCAAGGCACAACGCGATTTACTGAAGGCAGATGCCGTTCTCATTTCCGACACGGGTATGATCGACATCGATCAGCCCGCAGTCACCTACGGTCTGCGCGGCCTCACGTATATGCAGATTGATGTGCAAGCGTCGAACATTGACCTGCACAGCGGCCAGTTCGGCGGCATTGTGCACAATCCAGCGCTGGCACTCGCCCAGATCATCGCCCAACTGCACAATCCCGATAACAGCATCGCCGTGCCCGGCTTCTACGATGATGTACTGGCGCTGTCGCCCGCCGAGCGCGAGGCGCTCAAGGAAACGGATATTCCGCCGCAGCGCCTGATGGACGAAACTGGCATCCCTGCGCCATGGGGCGAAGAAGGTTACACGCTGCGCGAGCGCGTGGGCGCGCGCCCTACGCTGGAAATCAACGGCCTGTTGAGCGGCTTCACTGGCGAAGGCTCGAAGACGGTGCTGCCCGCAAAGGCGATGGCCAAAGTGAGCTGCCGGCTTGTGCCCAACCAGAACCCCGTACGCATCTACGAACTAGTGCGCGACTATGTCGCCAGCATCACGCCGGCCACCGTAAAAGTGACTGTATCGCTGCTCAATGTGGGCGACGCCGCCGTCGTCGATATCAACGACCCTGCCATGAAAGCCGTCGCGCGCGCCTATGAGCGCGGATGGGGCAAAGCGCCGATCTATCTGCGCGAGGGTGGTTCAATTCCGGTGGTGGCCGATTTCCGCAGAGAACTTAACGCGCCGGTGCTGCTGATGGGCTATGGACTGAATACCGACGGGGCGCATGGGCCTGACGAGCACTACAGCCTGGCGATGTTCCACCAGGGCATCGACACCGCGATCATCTTTCTGGATGAGTTCAGCCGCAGCGAGTAGCCGGATAGTCCTATCCGCTCTCACTCACACTCCACCGCTCGTACAACGAAGTGGTTTCCCACTCTTCTGTGTTCGGAGAGGGGGTGTGGGGTGAGAACGTCGTGGGGTTGAGCGCCTACCTACCCACGGCCGTCTTGAACGCCGCCCACTCCTGCTCGTCGGTCGTCCAGCCAGCATAGATAGCCAGTCCGCGCACAAAGTCGGCCGCCGTGCCCGCGTTTTCAAGCCCGAGCTTGAAGCCTGCGTGTGCGCTGGCGATATTCTCAACCAACGGGTCATGGCCGGGCGGCTCGGCATCATAGGTGGGCACGCCAACCATGATGTGCGTGCCCTCACCTAACGGCTCTATGGCGGTGGCGAAGGTCTCCACCTGATAGGCCACCCACTGCTTGTAATCATCCGGGTTGCTCAGGCCGCTGTTATAGGCCATCACCGCCAGCTCATCGCTCAAGAGCGCAACGCTCTGCTTGAACGTGTCATCCCAGACTGTACCCGGCTCGATCAGAGGCGGCACCGGTATCGTGGGATTGAGTGGACTCCAGTCAGGCGGCGTTGCCACGCTGATAAGCGTGTCGATGCCCACCGCCGCGCGTACTTTGCGCAGCAGCGACAGGAAGTTCTCGTCTCCGCTCCAAACTGGCTCGACGTTCAGAAACACGCCATCAAAGCCAAAGTCATTCACCACGCGCTGGCTGAACTCCGCCACCGCATCCTGAACGCCTTCATCATCCAGCCGGTAGCCGTCCTCGCCGCCCTGCACTGGCAGGCTCACCCAGCCGTAGAGCGTCGCTTCAGGATAGGCCGCACGAAACTGATCGACGAAGGTTTTGACGTTGGGGAAGTTGAGCGTGCCGCGCCAGTTGCCATCCTCTTGCAGCCAGCTCACCCACGCATAGACCGTACCAATGTCGTTTTCCTTGAGGCGCTGCGCAAACGCCTGCACGAACTCGTCAACCGGCGTTTCATACGTCCACTCAGTGCCCGCCCAAATCCCGTTGGGGCCTGCTTCCACGCGCGTCGGGCGAAGCTGACCCAACCCGAACACCACAATCACCACAAATAAGAAGGCGCCGATAACCGTCACCCAGATACGGTTGACTGGCAACCGCAGCCGGGGAAGCTGAAGGCGGCTGGCCCGCGCCGTCTGGCGCGGCGACTTGCGCGAAGGAGACGGTTGCGCCATCTGCTGGCCCTTGCGCCGCTGCTGGCGCTCACGGGCGCTGCCGCTGCGCGAACTGTCGCTGTCTGCGCTGTCTGGCGAAGAGCCTAGCGGCGGAATGTTGTCAAATGGGTCGGGTGGCGGGTTTGCCGGTGGTATGCTCATTAATCGCAATCCGTCTCTCTAAAAGGTCCATCCAAGCTGGGCAAGCAGCGGCGGGCCCAGCACCAGCAGCCCAACGATGACCGAGGCAGCCGCGCCGAGTAATACTGCGGCGGCCGCTGTATCCTTGGCCACTTTCGCCATCGGGTGATACTCAGCCGTGTTCAGGTTGATCGCGGCCTCGACCGCCGCATTGAGGAACTCGGCCATCCACACGACCGCAATCGTGATGATCAGAACGGCGATGCCCAGCGCCTCCACGCGCAGCAGCACGGCCGCGATGAAAACCAGCAAACTGGCCACGGCCTGAATGCGCGTGTTCTTCTGCCGGCGAAGCATATACAGCCAGCCGCCCAGCGCATAGCTGAAGCTGGCGGCGCGGCTGGTACTGGTCTTGTGGCTGTACTCGTCGGGGTCGATCTGCATCGTCCCGAACAGGTTCTCAACCCAACTCTGTTTGTCCATCATCCACACCCGGGCAGCCGCTCAATGGCCGCCAAACTCCAGCGCAGGCACAAGGTCTGGCGAAAGCCCCAGCGCGACCAACGCCGCTTCCTGCGCGGCCCACATCTGCTCCCGCGTCCCAGGCATATCGTGATCATAACCCAGCAAATGCAGGGTGCCGTGGACGACCAGAAGCGAAAGGCTGTCCATCAAGGCATGCCCTTCCCGCTCGGCCTGCGCCGCCGCGTACGGGAACGCGATCACGAGGTCGCCCAGATAGACAGGATCATCCGGAATCGACACAGGAGGTATATCGGCTGGAAACGACAGCACATCGGTGGGCGCATCAATGCCTCGAAACTGCAAATTGAGCGCCGCAACCGCTGCATCATCCTCAATGGCGATGGATAGTGCACATTCATGAGGCAGACCCCAAAGACCACAGGTCATCTGCGCAGCATTCGCCAGCACAGTTTCATCCACCGGCCATGCCGCCTCGTTGAGCACATCCACTTCAAGATCGCCGCTATTCATCCGCGCCTCGCACGTTCGAGATGGCTGCTTCCTCCGCCTCAATTTCCGCGCTGCTCAAATCACGGCCGGTGGCCTTGCTGCGCTTCAGCAGCGGCACGTCGGCCAATGGCGTATCTTCCTCGGCGGACAGTAGCAGCGGCGATTCACCAGCGGCAATCGTTGGTGTATCAGTCGTTTCCGCCGCAACATGGATTGTTGCCGACGCCGGATAGTTGATGCGTGGGTGGAAGACGCCTTGCAGCACCTCGACAAATACGCGATGAATGGCGCGCACGTCCTTCAACGTGAGATCGGACTCGTCAAGCTGGCCTTCTGCCATGCGCACGTCAATGATTTCCTGAACAATCTCGGCGATCTCGCCCCGCGATGAGGGCTTACGCGCACGCACAGTGCTTTCGCTGCTGTCGGCCAGCATTACGATGGCATCTTCGCGCGTTTGCGGGCGCGGCCCCGGATACGTAAACGCGGTGGCATCCACGCTCTCGGCGTCACCGGCCTGTTCAAGTGCCCTGTTATAGAAGTAGCCCACCTGGGTGGTGCCGTGGTGCTGCCAGATGAAATCACGAACGCGGGCTGGCAACCGGTGCTGCCGCGCCAGCCGGTCGCCATCCGGCACATGGCTGATGATGATACTGGCGCTTCGATACGGGTCGTTGAGTGCATCATGGGGGTTGACGTGTTCGGCCTGATTCTCGATGAAAAAGACCGGATTCATCATCTTGCCCACGTCGTGGTACAGGGCAGATACACGCACAAGCTCGCTGTTGGCCCCGACTGCGTTGGCAGCCTGTTCGGAGAGATTAGCTACCTGAAGCGAATGCTGATATGTGCCTGGCGCTTCGCGCAGCAGCCGCTGCAGCAGCGGGTGATTGGGCTGGCTTAGTTCCATCAGCCTGAGGCTGGTGGGCAGATTGAGCACCACGGTGAGCAGGTAGACGATAGCGAGCGCGGCAATGGCGGTCACCAGGCCCATCAGCAGCGCAACGGCCAGCATCGCGCCCAGTTCGCCCGCCTGCCCCACCAGCGAGAGGTTGGAACGAAAGATGATCAGCACCGTCACGTTGGACAGGCCAATGATCACGCCGGCGAAGAAGTAGCGTGTCACGCGATCGGTGCTGCGCATCAACAGCGCGCCGATCACGCTGCCAATCGAAATGTAGACGGCTACTTCGAGCGAGTTGTCCACCATCAGCGCACTGAGGAACCCGACCACAAATGAAGCCATTACGGCGGTCATGGGTGTGGTCAGGCTCAGGTAGACGATACCGATGACTGCGCCGGGCAGAAAGACCACCTGGCCCGTCAGCATGATCACGCGAATGGCCAGCAGCGTGAGCAGCATGATCGTTTCCAGCACCCACAGGCGCTGCATATCCTTGAGCAGATCAGGCTGCACGCGCTGCAGGTACAGCGCGATCACAAATAGCAGGAGGATTGCCGACGCGACGCCGCGAATAAGAGTCTGCGTCTGCAAATTAGGCACATCAAGAAGGCCGAACTGTTCGAGCGCCTCGCTGTCCAGTTCATCGATGCGCTCACCATCCTGGATGATGACCTGGCCTCGCTCGAAGCTTCGGTTGACGGGTTCGACGGAGGCCACAGCCAGTTCACGCGCCGAATCGGTGGCGACGATATTGATCAGGCTGTTGGGACGCACGAGGTCGTCAACCAGCCCACTGATAACGGCTCCATGTTCAGTCGTGAAACGCACCGACACCTGCGTCGGCAGGGTGGCGATTATCTGCTGTACGTCCTGCTCGCGGATCGGATCGCGCATGACTCGTTCCAGCACCGACAGCGCTTCGAGCGCCACCAACTGCCAGGTCGGTTCGTCCATCGAAGCCAGCGTCAGGCGCACCGGCTCGGCCAGTGTCAGCGCGGTGATCTGTCCCAGATCAGCCGCCTTCTGCTCGGGCGTGGCGTACAAGTCCAGGCGCACATCATCGATGAACAGCAGAATTTGCTGCAAGAGCGCGCTCTGCTGCCGCGAAACGGTCGGGTCTGGAGGATCATAGATCGAGCCGACTGACAAGCGGGCCTGTGCGCGCGCCTGCTCGGTGAGCAGACTGCTCACGTAGCTGAGGCTGTACGGAGCGCGCAAGTCCTCGGTGACGATATCGCCGGTCACGAGCGAGGCCGACCCGCCAGGAATGAGCGCCTGCCAACTGAGCAGGATCGTCACACCAGCGACGAACAGAACGGCGGCCAAGCCCAGCAGGATGGCATGGCGGCGC
This sequence comes from uncultured Chloroflexia bacterium, assembly GCA_963841085.1. Taxonomy (GTDB): domain Bacteria; phylum Chloroflexota; class Anaerolineae; order Aggregatilineales; family Phototrophicaceae; genus Flexifilum. The sequence goes on from CAWJBF010000009.1 coordinate 79,384, forward strand.
TGGCCCGCATAGCGCCAGCCCTGCTTCCATGCATCCTGCGCGCGCCTGCTCCGGGCGCGCCACCCGGCTTCAGTCATCGGCTAGTTCAGCAAGCTCCGTACCACATCATTGACCACCTTGCCATCGGCCAGCCCGCGCACCTTGGGCATCAGGGCGCTCATCACCTTGCCTGTATCCTTGGCACTGGTCGCGCCCGTTTCAGCAATGGCTTCGCGCGCCAGCGCCGTCACTTCATCGCGGCTGAGCTGGCGCGGCAGGAACGGTTCGAGCACGGTAAGCTGCTCTTCTTCCGTCGTGACGATGTCTTCGCGGCCTGCCTTGCGCGCTTCTTCAATCGATTCGCGCCGCTTCTTCACTTCCTTCTGCAGCACCGCCATCGCTTCGTCCGCGTTCAGCGTGCGCCGTTCGTCGATCTCAACCTGCTTGATCGCGTTCAGGCTCATGCGCAGCACATCGCGGCGCATGGCATCTTTTTGCTGCATCGCCTCTTTCAGCGCCGCCTGCATGGCGGGTCTTGGGTCATCCATGATTCACCTCAGCCACTAAAATGTCGTCAAGCTGCGGCGTGACCTGAACCTGAGCGGTGCGGGCTGTCGTAGCGGTCCAGGTGGGCCAGCGTAACCGTGTGCGTCAGCGCGCGCCGGTGCACACACGCGGCGCGCAGATAGTTGGGAGTGTACCCCACGTTGAGGAAACCGTCTTCGCGCGCGCCGGCCACCTGCTCCCACACGACCGGCAGCGACCGCCCGATCCAGCGCGCCGCGTAGTCGGCCTGCGCTTCGGCGGCAAGCACATGCAGCGCGTCGCTGCGCACTTTCTTCACCGGCTCATCTACGTGATGGTGCATGCGCGCGCCGGCGGTTCCGGCACGGCGGCTGTAGCGGAAGATGTGCATTCCGGCGAAGCCCAGCGCGGCGATAAAGGCCACACTCTGCTCGAACTCGGCCTCTGTTTCGCCCGGAAAGCCAACAATCACGTCGGTCGTGATCGCGGGGTCATCCAATACGGTCGCGCGCGGCGTCGACCAGGCGGCGGAAACTGGCCTGTGTGGTGCGGCGGGCCATGCGCCGCAGGGTGGCGTCGCAGCCGCTTTGCAGCGGCAGGTGCAAGTGCGGGCACAGGCGCTGATCACGCCACAAGTCAAAGAAGCCGGGCGATAGATCCCACGGTTCAAGCGAGGACAACCGCAAGCGCGGCGCGTCCGTTTCGGCCAGAATGCGCCGGATGAGATCGGCCAGCCCGTCACGCTGGCCTCGGTCGTGCCCGTAGCTACCCAGATGGACGCCGGTGAGCACAATTTCCTGATAGCCCAGCGCCGTGAGCATGGCGACCTCGCGCACTATCTCTTCCGGCGGACGGCTGCGGCCTGCGCCGCGCGCCACCGTCGTGATGCAGAATGTACACGCGTTGTCGCAGCCATCCTGCACTTTGACAAAGGCGCGCGTCCGCCCTGCCCGTGCATCACGCTGGAGCGGCTCCAGATCATAGGCTTCTGCGCCACCCAATGCGACGGCTAGCCGGTCTTTGTCCGCGTTGCCCACCACCGATGTCACGCCCGGCAGCGCCGCCGCATCCACCGGCGCAAGCTGCGCGTAGCAACCCGTGAGCGTGATAGCGGCCTCCGGCGCGGCGCGATGCAACTGGCGCGTGAGCTTGCGGCTTGTATGGACAGCATCCTGTGTGACGGCGCAGGTGTTGACCACAATCTGATCGGCCTGCGAGGGATCGTCCACCAGCGTTTGACCGCCCGCCGTCAGTGCCCGGCCCAGCGCCTCAATCTCGGCCTGGTTCAGTCGGCATCCGAGCGTACGAACATGCACTTTCACGGCGCGTATACCAGCGCGTTATCAAACTGAACGGCCACGCCTGGCCCGCCGGTGGCGGTTGCCAGCGCCACCACGCCAAGCTGGCCCGTTCCTGAGCCCGGCATCGGCAGCGCGTCCACCATCGTTCCATCGAGGCAGGTATCGAGATAGTAGGTCGAAACGCCATCAGGCGCATTGGGGATGCAGAATTGCAGCGCTTGATCATTGACCGTGAACCGCGCCTGGCCGCCGGAAATATCCGCACGAAGGAGGTTATCTTGCCCAAGCCCAAGAGCGATGGCCGAAGACGGAATCCACGTACTCAACGTGCGTTCACTGCCGTTCTCGCGCAGGCGCGCCGAGTAATAGCCGTCGCTGCTGATGAGCAGGAGCAGGTACGAGTCATCATCGAGGCGCGTGTTATCCTGCGTTTGCAGGCCAGTAATCAGGCCGAAACCGTTATCGACCGGTCCTTCGATGGCGCGCGCAGTCACGCTGAAGCTGGCATCGCCGAAATGATACGGTGCGGTCGAAAACGCCGCCGAGTCCGGCTGATTGACGCGCAGCACCAGCGCCCCATCTGTGGTTTGCGCCGACAGCCGGCCGTCATCGTAGGCGCTCCAGCGATCGCTGCTATCCGCAAACGCTGCTGCATACAGCAGGTCGCCCGATTCGCCGCGCACGGTGTAGTGCAGCCCAGCAGCGCGGTTCGCCAGCCACAATACCCCGGCCAGCACCCCAAACATCAATACCAAGGCTCCCAGCTTGCGCACGCCTGCTGCTCCCGGTTCGTGAATACTGGCGCGATTGTAGCATGAGCGCGCCAGCCCGTCAGACGGCCGCGTCCCGTTCTGCGACGGCGCTGGCGAGGCGGTGCAGCGCCGCTCGTTGGGCGAACAAGTGGGTTGCCATCATCAGCAGCGCCGGCACGGCGACCAACAGCAGCCCGCTTGCGAACGCGCCACCCAGCACCTCCAGCAACGAAGCGCCAATGCTGCCGAGCGTGAATCCCAGCAACAGCACCGCCGTCTGTACAAACCAGAGCAGCATCAGCGCCAGCCCGCCGAAGATCGCCGCCGTACCTGCGCGCGGCGCACTGGCGGACAGCGCCAGACCAATCGCAGTCACGGCACTGGCGCGCAGCAGCAATTCAAGCGCCAAAATCAGCGCCAGCGCCGCGACAATCCCAATCGTATCTGCCGATCCAATGGGAGTCAGCGGTTGTGTCCATAACCACACCGCTGAAATCGCCAGTCCGCCTGCCTGTGCGCCGATTGCTGCCCACACCGGCCGCCAGACGCGAACGTGCGCTGCCGCGTAATGCGCACGCAGCATCCCGCCTTCAGTTTGCGCCGTCAGTCTCAGCATATCCCAGCGGCCGCTTGCGAATTCGGGCCCGAGCCGCCCCCAGGAGCCCACCAGCGCGACCATATCGAGGCCAAGGCGCAGCGCCACAATGAGGAGAAGGACAGGATCAAGCAACGGCCAGCGCGCGAGCGAGGCCAACAACAGCGCGATGATCGTAAGAGCAAAACCGGCGGCAAATGCCTGTGCAGAGACGGTCGCAACTCGGCCGCGTAAAACCCACGCGTGCCGGCGCAGCGCCCAAATCAGCACCGGGCTGTTGGTGTTTGCGCCCAATGTGGGTGACAGCGCGTTACGGAGCGCCGATTGGAGGGATGCCCAAAATCGCATCGAGGGCTGAATCCTGTGTACGTGCAATCGAATCGACGAGCGCCTGATAGCGCGGGTCGTCACCTGCCAACGACTGCGCCAACTCATACCAGTGCCGCGCCTCGTCCAGGTCGCCGGCGCGCTGCCAGGCTGCGCCCAACTGCGCCAGAATCGGCGCGCTGTCCGGGGCCAAATCGGCCGCCGCCATCAACGCCCGCAGGCTGCCTTCGTTGTCGCCTTGCAACCGCAGGTGAATCCCCTGCATTGCGTGCACGTCGGCATCATCCGGCGCGCGCTGCAAGGCGCGTTCCATCCACGCTCCGCCATCCTTGGCCTGATAATCGCGACTCAACGCCAGCGCTGCCATGGCTTCGGCAGGCAGCGCCGGATCGGCGACTGCGCTGATGAAAGCAAGCTCGGCATATGGCCACAATGACTGTTCAAACAGCGTCCAGCCCACAGCCGAGGTCGACAGCGCAGCGGCCGCCTCGACTGCCGCCGCTGTACTGGCATACGCCGGTTCGCGCGCCGCCGCCTGCAAATGCGGCCGTGCTTGCGCCGGCGCGACTGCGGCCAGCAGTAATCCGAGATCGAGATGGGCGTTGGCGTCATCAGGGTTGAGCACAAGCAGCCGTTCGAGGGCGGTTCGCGCCAGCGGCCAGTTCGCCGCCGTCACTGCATCGGCCGCTATCATGCGCATGAGCGAATTATCAGTGCTGGCCGCAATCGCCGACGACGCATATGCCATGGCGCGAAGTGGATCGCCCATTTGCGACCATGCGCGCGCAATCTCAGCAGGAAAAGCTGCTGCGCGCGCGCGATACAGGACTGCCAACGTGGCACGTTCGGGCGGCTGGATGGGGGAAGCGTCTTCAAGCGGCGGGGGCAGCATGCGGGTTAAAGCTAGCGCACCCAGCACAACGGCCACAGTAGCCGACATCAACCACACCACCCGCCGCCAGCGCCCGGTCATTCCTCGCTTTCGAGCGCGCTTTTCACTACCCGCTCGAGTTCGGTTGTTGTAAACGGCTTGACGAGATAACTGTAGACGCCTTGCAGCTTGCCAACAAGGCGGTTGGCAGGGTCGCCCATCGCCGTCATGACGATGATGCGCGGCATCGGGTTGCCCGTTTCCTTGACGTAGTCCTTGATGCTTTCGAGCACCTTCCAGCCAGTCATATCCGGCAGGTTGAGGTCGAGCAGCAACACGGCAGGCATCAGAGCGCAATAGCGCGCAAACGCCTGCTCGCCGCGCAACTCGTATTCGGCAGTGATCCTGGCGCGGCCAAGCGTGATCATCACCAACTCAGCCAATTCAAGCGTATCCTCAACGATCAGGACGCGCGCGGCTGGCACACCTTCAGGCGCGGGCAACGCTTCGGCGCGGGTCAAACCGGCGTCCTGCTGCTCGGTGCCGTCAATGCCCTCGGGCGACACCGGAATACGTACGACGCCCGTGTCTGAGGTGGGCATGCTCGCAGGGCTGGCCAAAGGCGAAGCGAGCATGGTGCTCACAAACTCAAGCTGCTCACTCGGTTCGGTGGCGTTCAGCCTGCCTTCCACTTGCGCATCGTCTATAATGGACTGCGAATTCTGTCCTGCCATGGTCGGGAACTCCCGCCGGATAAGTTCTGTGGCAGTATAGCATGGCCTCCCGTGTAGAGACCCTTTACCTATTTTTTCCGCGCCCACGAGATGCTTCTGAATGGCCGACCTACCACCGCTTACCTTCACCCTGCTCCATCGCGTGCCGCTGCGCCATCACGGCGATGTGGGCTTGCTCGGGGCGACCGAAGATTCGGTGTGGGTGGAGGAAGTATATGGCGAGGGCTGGATGGCGCAGCACCGCGTTGAATTGGACGGGACGATTTGCGCCAGTGTGGACGAAGATGAGGGCCGTGCGGTCGATCTGAAACCACTGCCTGTTTCGGCTGATGCGGTCGCGCCCCGGCGCGGCTGGGACGCGATGGGCCTCAACTTCACCGGCGCGCGTCATCGCGGCCTGCGCGAGGAAGATCGATTGCTCGACGTGGTACAGTCCATCAGTGTGGCCGACAAAGTCGCGCTGGCCGCACACCTCAATGTGCCCATGCCTACTGTACTCGGAATTGTCGAAAGCTACGTACTGGCGGAATGTGCGCTCAGCGAATCGACCGATCTGCTGGTGTGCCGGCGGCTGCGCGTGGCCTGCGCGGTGCCGCGCCAGATTGGGCCGGATGGCCTGCAATTCGACTACGACACGCGTGAACTGCTTTTGCTGCACCGTTTCGGTCTTCTGGCCGAAACACCGCCGCTCGAAGTACTGCTGGACGGCCTGCATGGCACGGGGCTGCACCGGCCGATGGACTGCCAGCGAATCGGTCAACGCCTGTTCGTGGCCGACGGCGGTGCTGCTGACCGGCCGAGCGCCTTGTGCATCATCGAAATCGTCGGTTTGCCTGAGCCCGGGGTACCCGGCGACACCCTGTTCAAGAATCTGTACGGATAGCATCGCCTATGCGCACTCGCATCCTGTTCATCATTACGTTCTTGCTGTGCAGTATCAGCGCCGCCTCGGCGCAGGAAGCCACGACCGAGCCGCCCGCCCCGATTTGCCCGGCGCAGCCACTGGCCAGCGGCCTCGGCCCGGATACACCTGACGGACTGATCCTGACGGCATTCGACGGCAGCGCCATCTGGGTATATGACGTGGCCCGCGGCGGGCGCTATCCCCTCAGCGACACTCGTCCGTGCGCCGGCGCATGCCGCCTGTCACCGGATGGCCGCGAACTGCTCTATCTCTACGACACCACTAACGCCTACAACCGTATGCGGCTCGACGGCGCAGTGCGCGAAATGATCGTTGAATACGCCGGGCAGGTCGAATGGTGGGGCGACGGTACATTCCTCGTCTACACGCCCGGCCACACGGTCTATCTGCTCGACCCGGACACCGATGAACGCGAAAACCTGCAGGATGGCGACATCGTCACGGTACAGCCGGGCGGTCGCTTTGCGCTCGTGATCGATGACAGCGGCGGTCAGATCGTGCGGGCGCTGCGCGATTTGACGACACCGGCCGATTCGCCGCTGGGTGCGCTCCCGCTTGCGCCGGATCGCGTGTACTACAATGCGTCGGCTTGGTCGCCCGACGGCGGCTGGCTGGCATTCGTCGCGCCCGTCGGCACAACCAGCAGCGAATTGTTCGGCATTCAGCCGGGCATGGCCGCTCCCGAACAATGGACAAACCTGACCGCCGATTATGGGCCAGTACGCATCAACGGGCAGGCCGTGGGCGAACTCAGTTGGTCGCCCGACGGCACACGCCTCGCCTTCTGGGTCACGCCGCTGAATGACGATGCGCCGGAAGCGCCGGCCGCTCCTGCCGTCATTCACATTCTGGACATCGAATCCGGCAATTTGACGCCTATGTGCGGCTATACGACGTTCAATCACACGCCCAACCCGCCGCGCTTGGTCTGGTCACCGGACGGGACATATCTCGCCTTCGCCGATGATGTGCCCGGCGGCGCGAGAGGCACGCTGATCGCGCTCGACACCGCCACAGGCGAATACCGCGCGCTTACTTCAGGTGTGGCGGCGGTTGCAGGCCCACCTAATCTGATAGCGTGGGGCGTAAAGCCGTGAAGACCCTCACACTGAACACAAAAGGGGATTTGAACCATAGGGACACGGAGGGTTTTATCCCAATCCTCTGAGTCCTCAGTGTCTCTGTGGTTCAAAACGTCTTCTCTTTTCTCGCTCACTTTACCAGCCGCGCCCACGCGCTATAATGCGGACAGTTATCGAGAGGCGAGATCGACTTGAACGACCTGATTAACATCGATTCCATTCCCGCACAGGATCAGGATGCAGGCTGGCAGCCCGACCCGGCGCACCCGCGCCGTCGCCCGCCGTGGATCAAGGTGCGCGCGCCGCACGGCGACGAATTCCAGCAGGTGCAGTCGCTCATGCGCGGGCAGTCGCTGCACACCGTCTGTGAGGAAGCCCAGTGCCCGAATATCGGCGAATGCTGGGGGCGCGGCACGGCGACTTTCCTAATGATGGGCGACACCTGCACCCGCTCGTGCGGCTTCTGCGACATAAAAACCGGCCGTCCCAGCCCGCTCGACTGGTCAGAACCGAACCGCATCGCCGAAACCGTGCGCTCGATGAATCTGCGTCACGTCGTCATCACGAGCGTTAACCGTGACGAGCGGCCAGACGGTGGCGCGCCGATTTTCGCAATGGTCATCCGCCGCATCCGCCAGCTTCAGCCCGGCTGCAGCATCGAAGTGCTGATCCCCGATTTCAAGGCCAGCGAAGCGGCGTTGCGTATCGTCATGGATGCTCAGCCGGAGATTCTCAACCACAACGTCGAAACGGTGCCGCGTCTGTTCAAGAAAGTGCAGCCGCAGGATCACTATGAGTGGGCCATGACGGTGCTGGCCAATGCCAAAGCATTCGACCCGCTGGTGCTGACCAAGAGCGGCATCATGCTCGGCCTCGGCGAAACGTTCGCCGAAGTGACCGGGGTCATGCGCGATTTGGCTGACCGCCATGTCGATATCCTCACCATCGGCCAGTACCTCCAGCCCAGCCAGAAGCACTTGCCCGTCGAACGTTACTACACACTCGACGAGTTCACGCGCTTGCGCCAGATCGGGCTTGAGATGGGTTTCCGTTGGGTGGAGAGCGGCCCACTGGTGCGCAGCAGTTATCGCGCCGACCAGCAGGTGCGCGAACTATCGAAGCTGCCATTCATTCACCGCCTGCCCGTCGAAGCACCCTCGTCGTAGTCTTGCGTTGGTGGGCAGCAGCGCTGCTGATGCTGCTGTGCGCCGCCTGCAGCCCGGCAGCCACACTCGCGCCATCCGCGACGCCAATGCCGCCGACGGGCTTTCCGCTGTCCGACCCCGACGCGTTCTGCCCGCCGCCGCCCGCGTGGGTGGCGCATGTCGTCCAGCCCGGCGATACGATGCCCGAACTGGCCGCCGCGACCAACACAACCACGGAGAATCTACTGGCCGCCAACTGTCTCAACCGGCTGGGGCGCCTCAATACCGGCAGTATCGTGTTTCTGCCGCGCGAGCCGCGTTAGCAAAACAAAGCGCCAGCCTCGTGAGGGCTGGCGCTTTTGTGCTCAATTCCTAACGATCCGCCCTCAGCTTTCGATCACCTTGTCGTCGATCAACTGCTGCTGCACGCGCTGCCCGCGCGGATCGAACGCGAAGTGCTGGCCGTGCAGCTCAAATTCGATGTCCATCATCGCTTTGCCGGCGCGGTTCTTCTCAATCGTCCACACCACCCAGTCACGGAATTGCTTCGAGGTGTATGGGTTGAAGGCGACGTGATCCTTGGTCATGATCTGGTATTTGTTGTTCATGATGATGGCGATGTCGCTCTCATAGTCGAGGGCGCTGCTACCGCGCAGGTGGAACAGGTGGATGCGCTTGCTCTTCAGCCCTTCCCTGTCCGCCGCGACAATCGCCCACACCGGTACATCCAGCGACAGCGCCACGTCCTTGAGGCCTTCGACGATCATCGTCACCTTGTCGTTCTCGTCGTGCGGGCGCTCGGGGTGAACGGCGACCTTCTGCAGATAGTCCACGAACACGGTCACATTGCCGCCGGTAGCGTCACACAGGCGCGTGGTCATTTCCTTGATTGCGCGCAAAGTCGTCACGGCCGGGCTGGCCTTGACGATGATCATGCGGTCGGAATAACGCGCCAGCCGGGCCAGGCTGGGAGCCGTGCGCGGGTTGTCACGCAAAATCGCCTGCAGCGAGCCAGTCGTGTCGTCGCGGCCCATGAACTCCTTGGCGCGCTGGGCCACAATCACCTGATGCAGATCGCGCAGCTTCACGCCACGGCTGAGATCAATCTCGGGCGGATTGATGCTCTCCAGGCACAGCAGCCGATGTAGCAAATGCAACTCGGGGTGCTCGTAGGACAGGAAGAAAACGTATTGATCGGGCCGCATGGCGATATTGCGCGCGATTTGCAGCGTGGCAATCGTCTTGCCAATGCCCTGCGGGCCGCCCAACAGCACCAGTTCGGTTTTGCGCAGGCCGCCGCCGATGAGGCCATCAAGCGGATCGAAGCCGGTTGGCAACGGCACATAGTCCGCCAAATCGCCCTGAATGACGCGTTCATTGGCCTCGTTGAGCACCTGCGTCAGCGTGCGCGGCAGATGCGATCCCCCGCGTGAAGCCCCTGTTCCGCGCGGCTGCGCCGGCGGTGAGGGCCGCTGAGGCTGTTCAGCGCCGTCCTGATTTACAAGCTTTGTTACCATGATCGGCCATCTCGTCTGCTTGCTGGTTTGGCAATTACATCGCCCTGATAATGCGCCATGTTGCCTACCGTGATTGTAAGGTGATCGGTCACGTTCGGCAATTACCCATGCATTAAGAAGGGCGACCAACTGAACGCAAATTGTAAATTTCTGCTCGACTTCACCATTTCCCGAAATCTCTCATGAACGCGCTGCCAGATTGGTTGTACCGTAATTCACATAGACAGATATTCTGTGCTAGAATGACAATGTTAAGGTTTTGTCACCTGCCTGTTTCAAAAGGTGACAGACCACCCCACCGGCCCTTCACAACGCAGGAGGACAGCCCCGTCGTGTTACAGGAACTCGTAAACCGAGCCAGCCCGCGCGGCTATGTCACTTTCGAAGACGTGTTGGAGGTAATGGATACAGAAGGCGAAGACGTTCTCACCATTGAAGCTCTGCTCGATCAGCTTTATGAACTGGGAATCGAACTTCGACAGGAAAGCGAACCATCCGACTTTGTTCTTGTAACCGATGAATATGAGCCGGACTTCGAACCCGAAGAACTGCTGCAAGACCCAGGCGTTGGTGACATCAACGCCGTATCCGCCGACGACCCCGTTGGCCTTTACTTCCGGCAGATGGCGCAGGAACCCCTCCTCACCGCGCTGGAAGAGATCGACCTTGCCAAGCGCATCGAAATTGGCAAGCACGCTCGCGAAACGCATGCCCGCTTCGTGTATCGCGGCGGCTACAGCACCTCGTGGTTGACCCATCTCGACAAACTGATTCAGGATGGACAAGCGGCCCGTGAACATCTTGGCCGCGCCAACACGCGCCTTGTCGTCAGCATCGCCAAGCGCTACATGGGCCAGGGCTTGCCGTTCCCGGACTTGATCCAGGAAGGCAACGTGGGCCTCATGCGCGCGGTCGATAAGTACGACTACCGGCGCGGCAACCGCTTCAGCACCTATGCCACCTGGTGGATTCGCCAGGCGATCACGCGGGCGCTGGCGCAGAAAACGCGTACGATCCGCATCCCGCTGCACATGACCGAGCGCATCCGCCAGATGTACCGCGCGGCGCAGTCCCTCGAACAGTCCTTGGGCCGCCGGCCCTCGCCCGAGGAAATTGCGCTGGAAATGGAGCTGCCCTCCGAAACCGTGCGCGCCATGATGGACGCCAGCCAGCATGCGATTGCGCTGGAACGCCCCGTGGGCGATGACGGTGACAGCGAGTTTGGCGACTTCATCGAGGATCAGGATTCGCCCAGCCCGGTCGAATCCGCCACCCAGCACTTGCTGCAAGAGACCATCGAGGAAGTGCTGGCCGAGCTCACCCCGCGCCAGAGCCACATCCTGCGCCTGCGCTTCGGCCTTGGTGGCGGCGAGCCGCACACGCTGGAAGAGATCGCCAACAAGTTTGGCCTCAGCCGCGAGCGCATCCGCCAGTTGGAGAAAGAGGCGCTGCGCCGCCTGCGTCACCCCCGCCTCGCCCACAATCTGCGCGATTATCTGGGGTAGATTTCGCACCTATTCATCCCATCGACCGGGCCAGCAGGCCCGGTCGTGCTGTCTGTAGACCATCTGATGTTTCTGCGATGCGCGGATTGCGTATACTCAGGATGATTCGATGACGCTGGCAGACTGTGGCCGACCACAACACCTGGAGGTGACTTGATGGCAGATCAGGGCAAACCCCGTTTCGCATTCTTCGGTGGCCGCATCGTGCCGTTTGAGCAGGCCACGGTGAGCGTACTCACGCACTCATTCAACTACGGCACCGGCGTGTTTGGTGGGCTGCGCGGCTACTGGAACGATGATGAAGATCAGCTTTACATCTTCCGGCCACTCGATCATTTCGAACGGCTGATCCAGTCAGCCGGTTTGATGCGTATCCACCTGCCCTACACGGCCGAGGAATTGGTTCAGATTCTGAACGAGCTGCTGCGTAAGGAGCACTTCCGCCAGAACTGTTACATTCGCCCGCTGGCTTACAAATCCACCGAAATCATCGGCGTGCGCCTGCACGATGTCGATGATGCGTTCACGATGTTCGCCATGCCCTTCGGCTCGTACATCGCCAACGAAGATGGCGCGCATGTGTGCTTCAGCGCGTGGCGGCGCGTGGATGACAACGCCATTCCCGCGCGCGGCAAGATCATCGGCGCATACGCCAACTCTGCCCTGATCAAGTCGGACGCCGTGCTGGCCGGCTACGACGAGGCCCTCGTGCTCAATCAGGAAGGCCACGTGACCGAAGCCAGCGCCGCTAATATCTTCATGGTGCGACGGGGCGTCGTTTACACCCCGCCGCCGCAGTCCGATGTGCTCGAAGGTATCGTACGCCGCGCACTCATTACGCTCATGCGCGACGATATGGGCCTTGAGGTGATCGAACGTGAAATCGACCGCACCGAGATTTACGTGGCCGACGAGTTGTTCCTTTGCGGAACCGGCGTGCAGGTGGCCGCGATCACGCAGGTGGAGCACCGCCCGATTGGCGACGGGCTGATGGGCCCGATCACGGAGGCGGCGCGCAATCTGTTCTTCCGCGTGGTGCAGGGGCGTGTGCCCCAGTATCGCGATTGGCTGTCGCCCGTGTACGAAACCGAGCGCGAACAGAGCTAACTGATCATCGCGGAGGCGCTGAGGGACGAGAGAGAAGCAAAGAATTCCAGCGGATTTTCTCTCAGTTCTCTCAGCGTCGCTGCGATGATCTTTCTATTTTGCGTCTTGGCTGTTCAAACCTGTTCCGGTTTTCGGTTACAATGGGCAGCTTGCGAGCGCAACCGGCGCCCGGGGGCACAGCATGGCCGCAAACAATACATCTGTTATCCATCTGCGCGGCGTCACCAAAGAACTGCCGCTGGGCAAGACGGTCGTCCATGCCCTGCGCGGCGTCGATCTGGATATCCGCCAGGGTGAAGTCGTAAGCATCGTCGGGCCGTCCGGCAGCGGCAAGAGTACGCTGCTGGGGCTAATTGGTGGGCTGGACACGCCCACGCACGGTACCGTCTCCATCGACGGCGTCGATATTTCGCGCCTCAACGAAGACCGGCTCACCGAGATCCGCAACGAAAAGATCGGCTTCATCTTCCAGTTCTTCAACCTCATGCCCACACTTACGGCTGTGGAGAATGTGGCGCTGCCGATCCAGTTCGCGCGCAAGCGCAAGTTCCAGCCAGACAAGCGCGCCAAAGAACTACTTACCTCGCTCGGCATGGGCGACCGGCTGGGCCACCGCCCCGCAGAGCTTTCCGGCGGCCAGCAGCAGCGTGTCGCCATCGCCCGGGCGCTCGCCAATGATCCGCCGCTGCTGCTGGCGGACGAGCCAACGGGCAATCTCGATCAGGAATCCGGCCTGATCGTGATGGACGCGCTCAAGAAGATCCGCGAGCACTCCAACACCACGATTATCATCGTCACGCACGACCCGCACCTGGCCGCGCAGGCCGACCGCGTGGTTGAGCTGGTCGATGGCCGCATTGTCTGAAACAGCCAGCCGCATCTTTGAGTTCAGTTGCCGCATGAGGGTTCAATCATGAGTTCGTCTGCAAAGGTGTTTCCGGTCGAAGTCGCGGGGGTCAAGCGCGATCTGCGCCTGTTCGAGATCAAGCCCGGTGTACGCATCGCTATCCTGAATATTCTGGGCGATACCGAGTTCGTGCAGGCCGCGGCGCGCGCGCTGGCAGCGGCGCTGAAGGGCCGCGATTTCGAACTGCTGGTCACGGCCGAGGCCAAGGCTATTCCGCTGGCACACGCGCTGGGCGTGGAACTGGGCATGCACTACGTCGTACTGCGCAAGTCGTACAAGCCATACATGGGCGACGCCCTGCGCTCGGAAACGTTGAGCATTACCACTGGTGAGCCGCAAACGCTGTTTCTGGATGAGAAAGATCGCGCAGCTATTCGCGATAAAAAGATATGCTTGCTGGACGACGTGATTTCGACGGGCAGCACCCTGCAGGGCATGCGCCTGATCATGGACAAGGCCGGCGCGACCATCACCACAGAGGCCGCCATCTTCACCGAAGGCGACCGCGCACTGTGGCACAACATCGTCGCGCTCGGCCACCTGCCCGTGTTTGTGGACGAAGGCAAGAAATAGTTTCCGCCACCAACTCGAAAAATAACGCAAAGCACGCGAAGGACGCAAAAAGCGCCAAGGGGATTTCCTCTTGGCGCTTCTCTATGTCGATCTCCGTAGCCTGGCGGTTCAAGCTCTCTTCTAATTCGGAGTCTTCTCAATCACCAGCAAGTGCGACAAGCCGAAGGCATCCAGCGGGGTGCCTTCGGCTTTGTAGAGTGAATCCCGCATCACCTGTGCCCGGCGGCCAAAGCGGTGGATGAGGTTATCATAGCCGCCATACACGCGCTGGTGATGCACCAGTCGCATCGGCAGGCCCGCGAAGGCGCGCAGCAGTCCCCGGCGGGTATAGGCGCGCACATGCGGCGCAAGCCGGTTGCGCGCCGCATCCGGCAGGTAGTTGATCAGCGGCGTATTGCCAAAGTGATACTCCCCGCGCCAGTAGTAGCCATGCGTTTCAAACGGATACCAGCGGTTAGGCACGAAAATCACCGCGCGGCCGCCAACCTTCAACACGCGCACCATCTCGGACGCCGCCTCGCGGTCATCATTCACGTGTTCCAGTACTTCGTTCGAGAATATCGTGTCAAACAGCCCCGTAGCATATGGCAGCGCTTCGGCGGCTGCGACTACGGCGCTCGGAATTTCGGCACGCGCCTCGATCACGCGCTCCAGCTCGATATCGAACGCCTCAACATGTGGCGTGTAGCGCCGGCGGATTTGCGACGCATACATGCCAATCCCCGCGCCGTGTTCCAGCACAGTCGCATCGTCCAGCTTCGCCCAGCGCGCGATCATCTGCAGGCGGCGCTCCTGGCCGGCGCGCCACACGTAGCTCGGCTCACCGCGCAGCGCGGCAAGGTCGGAATGGCCCATGTCTTCCCCTAAGGTTGAGCGGCGCTGGCGCGTTCGGCAGCGGCCTGCGCCAGTTTGGTCAGCGGGCGAATACGGCGATCATCCGCGTCGTGCGCCCCCGGCCCGCGCAGCGGAATGCGCACGGTCACGCGCGTGCCCTGTCCGGGCGCGCTCTCAACTTCGAGCTGCCCGTCCAGCAGTTCGGCGCGCTCACGCATATTGACCATGCCCAGGCTGCCGCGCTGGTCGTACCCCGCATGAAGGCTCGTGGTATCAAAGCCACGGCCGTCATCTGTAATATGCACGGCGATTTGCTTGCCCTGCCGCCCGCCACTGATGACAACGAGCGAGGCAGCAGCGTGTTTGCGCGCGTTGTTAACCGCCTCCTCGATGATATAGAAGAGAACGCCCTGCTGCTGCGCGTCCAACCGCGCCTCAACATCGGCCGTCAGCCGCACCTCCACATCTTGTCCAAACGTCTCGCGCGTCTTGTCTGCCAACTGCACCAGCGCCGCATCCAGACCGCGCGTTTCCAGCACCAGCGGCCGCAGCGTAAAGAGCATGTGCCGCATTTCGCGCGTGGTCTTCTGTGCCAGGTCATCGACCTTCTTCAGTTCATCTTCCGCTCGCTCGGTCTGGCCGTCCAGCAGCAGCGATTGAATCACGGGCACACGCATGGAAATGGCCGAGATCGTCTGCGTAGGCCCATCGTGCAGGTCACGCGCCAGCTTCTTGCGCGCGTCTTCCTCCACATTGACGATGCGTTCCTTCTCATCAAGCAGGCTTTCATACAGCAGCGCGTTCTGCAGCGCCAGCGTCGCCTGCACGCCAATCGAGGTCATCAGATCGGTCTGCTCGTCATTGAAGGCGTTCGACTTGTCGACACCATAAATGACCACCCCGAACGTGTCGAGGCCAGAGTGCAGCGGAATGCAAAGCAGCGATTTGCAGTACTGCAGCGCCGCGAAGTATTGCAATTCGGGGTCTTCGCCGGGCCGAGCGGTCACGGCTGGCTCGGACGTGCGCAGCGCCTCGGCGATGACACCGCGCTTGCCGGGCACAGCGTACTGCTCATCCTTGATAGTGAACCGACGCGACGCCACGACGTGCAGTTGGCCATCTTCAGGCGCAATCAACAGCACTGCGGCGCGCAAATCGCTTTCGTCGGCCAGATTCAGGCGCAGCACGATTCGGCCCGCATCGAGCGCCGCCTGCAGGATTTTCTTGTAATCGAGCGTCGATGACAGCGCCAACGCCAGATCGTAGAGCGCACGCGCACGCGCGCGGTCCGAGGCGCGGCTCTCCTTGGCCTCGCGGTGCGCCTCGACCACCTCCACCGGCGTGTGCAGCAGCGGACGGCGCTGCAGGGCAAAGGCTGTGCCCACCACCAGCGCGCCGGTGCCGATAAGCACGAACAGCGGCAGCACGAGAAAAGCCAGCGAGTCCGGCCCGCGATCGGCCGCCAGTGTGAGAATAACCAGACCATCGACCGCGATGACTTGCGCGATTGAGTACGGGAACGACGAACGTGCCAGCCCAATGACGGGCAGCCCCAGCCCGACCGCAAAGACGATCCAAGGTTCACCTTCTGCCGCCGCCAGCGCCGCCAGCGCGATTGCCACATCTGTGACGAACGCCGCTACCGCCGCGTATGGCTTGAGGCGCGGCGAATGGGCGAAGGGAAGAAACGCCATATTCGCCGCCGCCATCAGCAACAGCGCGCCCAGCAGATCTGCCGTGCCTTCGTCGGCGGAGGTTTGACTGCGCGTGACAATAATCACGCCCACCATCGCAACGATGAACAGCCAGCGCAGCGCAAAAAACAAGTCATCCCGCTGAGGCGCGGAAGCCAATGGAGTCATGCAGGAAAATGCCCGGTGAACAAAGATTCAGCTTCTACCAGTATACGGGTACGTTCGCTGCGTGACGATAGACATACGTCCAAAAATAGAAAACGACGGCGGGCTTATGCACCGCCGTCGTAGTTTGTGGGCGCTAAGGGACTTGAACCCCTGACCTCACGGATGTGAACCGTGCGCTCTAACCAGCTGAGCTAAGCGCCCGTGCAGGTTCTGCCTGCAAGTGCGGTAAAGTATAGCAGGGCAAGTGGGGAGTTCAAGGGCGCTTTGTGAGCCAATACCCATCGATTCATCGCGCGCGCGGCCGCCGCTGGCGTGGGCGGCTGCGGCTGTCGGCGCTGGTTACGCTGGCCACACTGATCGGCGGGTGCGCCGGCTGGCCGGTCACCACGCCCGACCCTGCACCCGCGCCGACAGCCGGCAACGAACCCGTCAGCGACAGCGGCTGGGAAACACTCGCGCCAGGCCTCGAACGCCGCATCTACCGCCCGGGCGCACCGAATATCCTCACCAGCTTTCTGGCGCTGCGCGTCGACCCCGCGCTTTACAACCTGCGAGCGCATTACCGGCCCGGTCAGCCGCTGGATGCGCCCGGCTGGCAGGCTGCGCTTCCGGGCGCAGTCGCGTTCGTCAACGCCAACTTCTTCGATCCGCAGGGGAATGTCCTCGGCCTGCTGGTAGCGGATGGCGCGGTCTACGGTAATTCGTTCATCGGCTTCGGCGGCATGGCCCAGGTGCAGAACGGCTTCCCCCGCGTGCGCTCACTCATTGCCGAGCCTTACGTTGGTGAGCCACTTGAGCAGGCCGTGCAGGCCTTCCCGATGCTGATGCTCAACGGCCAGCCCACCTTCGAGCGTACCAACGGCGACCGCCCCTCGCGGCGCACGATCATCGGGCAGGACAGCGCCGGGCGCATCGTCCTGATCACGACCAACTCACTGATCGGCATGCGTCTGGCCGATCTCGGCACGTATCTGGCCTCGACCGACCTCGGCCTCGTCAACGCGCTCAATCTGGACGGCGGCGGCTCGACGATGATGGTCATCAACGCCGGCGCGCCGCTGCTCGTACCATCGTTTGATTCCGTGCCGGCAGTGCTGGCGGTGTATGGGAGAAGTTGAAAGTTGAAAGTATGAAGCCGGAAGAGGCGCATTGGAGCAGCCGCCGATGCATCTCAGGTTGGCTTGGAAAAGCCCCGTTCACGGGGCGCAGCCTTAGCCTGACGGCTTCAGCCACAGGCGATCGAGTCGATGCGCGCTCAAAGCTCATAGCGTCTCCAGACCATACTTTCAACTTTGAACCTTCAACTTTCAACTGCAGTTCAGTGGTGAACCCCGCCCGCATTCTGTACACTCAATCTGAACATGAATGACACGAGCGCGGGTGATGCCGCGCAGGATGGCGATGATGACGAACCCTACGCAGTATTATCGTCCGCGCAGCCTGAATGAGGCTCTGGCGCTGGCCGCACAACCGGGCGCGTTGGCGATGGCCGGCGGTGCACTCACCTTCGGCCATGCCGTGCTGCCCTTCGCCAGCGTGGTCGATTTGCAGGATGTGTCCGAACTGAAGACGTTTACTCAGACCGACGCCGGTCTTCGCATCGGCGCGGCCCTGCCCCTTAGCGCCCTGCTCGACCGCGACGAACTGCCCGCGGCGCTCAAGGCATCGCTGACACGTGTGCTGTCGGAAAACCTGCTCAATGGCACGAGCGTGGGCGAGAGCCTGCGCCAGCGCGCCAATCCACTGCTGCGCGAATGGCTCGCCGGATTGGTCGCGTTGGGCGCCGCCGCAGAAATAACTGATCCGCACCGGGGGCCAGCGCACACCGAACGTCAACTGTTGATGCTGGCTGACCAGCGCCTGGAAACCGACGTGATTACGGCTCTCTTGCTGCCCCCGATGACGGCGCGCATGGCCCTGGGTTCGGCACATGTTGCTCGCACACCTGCCGATGCGGCTATTGTTTGCGCCGCCACCTGCGTGCGTTTCGACGAAGCGGGCAAGGTCTCCAGCGGCATGGCCGCGCTCGGCGGTGTGTCCGCCGCGCCGGTGGACAGCTTTGTGTTGGGGTCTTTGTCCGGTTGGCATCTCAACACAGAAACGGCGCAGGCCGCCGCCGAAGAAATCGCCGCGCACCTTACCCCACCGGAGGATTATCTGGGCAGCAGCGAGTACCGCCAGGCGATGGCGGCCGTCTGTGTGCAACGCGCGCTGGAAGCCTGCGCCGCGCAGATGGAGGGCAAGGAGGCCAGCGCATGACCAGCGCCCCGGCCTCACGCTCAAACTGAGTGATCTGTTCGTGCTGCCCGAGTTGGGAGAGTGATGGCCATGCGCCAATTCACCGCGATCATCGAATTCGATCCGGAGACTTCTCAGTATGTGGGCATCGTGCCGGGCGTGGCGGGCGCGCATTCCCAGGCCGATAAACTGGACAAGCTGCGCGTCAATTTAAAGGAAGTGCTGGAACTGCGCATGGAAGCGCCAAACCAACTAGCTCAGGAGTAATATGCGCTTATGTCCTATTACGTCGATCTTTTTTCTCCAGATACCTACCAAACGTTCTCTCAAAGTGATCGGACAATATCAGGCTTCAGAGAACGCCAACTGAAGCTCGCAGATAGGATCATTCCGGGCAATCGGTTTATCTGCTATGTAACTAAGCTATCAGCTTGGGTCGGCGTGCTAGAGGTAATAAGTGGACCATTCGTGGACCACACCCCAATCTGGGGAGATCCAGACCCCTTTGTGGTGCGTTTCAAAGTGCGCCCACTCGTCTGGCTCGGCAGAGAATTTGCAGTTCCGATTCATGATCAAGCTCTATGGGATAATCTCACATTCACATCAGGGCTACCTCAAAACTCGTCAAGTTGGACTGGTGCAGTGAGGGGAAGTCTCCGAAGGTTAGCCGACGAAGACGGCAGCCTAATCGAGTCCTTGCTTATGCAGCAAGCGAACGGACCAAATCCAGTAATCCGCAATATCGATGAGACTGAATGGCGGCGGTTAAGGGGTCATGTCGTACAGACTACCCACGGACACCAGATCGTATCAATTCCAGAGCCATCAGTGGACGAGTCTGATGCCGAAGAAGTACCTGTAGAACTCAGGGAGTCTATTGTAGTCCAAGCACTTCTTGGCGTAATTGGCACTCGAATGGGCCTGAAGATATGGATTCCTCGCAGTGATCGTCAACGCGTTGTTGCATCATCGAACGGCAATCCCATTGATCTCATTGAGATTTTGCCACTTAACTATGACGAGACAACATTGAAAACCATCGAACAAATCGATGTGCTATGGTTGAAAGGGCGCTCGATTGTTCGCGCATTTGAGGTAGAGCATACGACGTCTATTTACTCAGGCATACTCCGCATGGCCGACTTGATGGCACTACAGCCAAATATGGATATTAATCTGCACATCGTCGCACCCGAGCATCGTAGAACGAAAGTGTTTGATGAGATACGTCGTCCGGTGTTCTCTTACATGGAGCGGCGTCCCCTCGGGGAGAGTTGCACCTACATTTCTTATGCTAGCGTACGCGAAATCGCTGCACTACCACACCTGAACCGTATGTCGTCTGGTGTAATCGATGATTATGCCGAAGAAGTGGAATAACCCATGCCTACCATCACCTTCACCCTCAACGGCCAGCCGGTCACCACGCATGTAGCGGCGCATGAACGCCTGCTGCGCACCCTGCGCCGGCTCGGCTGCTACTCCGTCAAGTTTGGCGATGAGCACGGTCTCAGCGGGGCCGATACCGTGCTGCTGGATGGCGCGCCGATAAACGCGCAAACCACGCTCGCCGGGCAGGCCGACGGCCACACGGTGCTGACGCTTGAAGGCATCGGCTCGTCGCGTGATCTGCACCCGCTTCAGCAGGCGTTCATCGACACCGGCGCGATCCAGTCCGGCTACAGCACACCAGCGCAAATTCTGGTCGCCTATGCGCTGCTCAAGAAGAACCCGAACCCGACCGAGGCCGAAATCCGCGTAGCCCTCAATGGCGTCCTCGACCGCGAATCGGGCTACATCAAGCCGGTGCAGGCCGTATTGCGTGCTGCGGCGCTCATGCGCGGTGAAGCAGTGCTGCCGTTCGAACCGCTGGAACGCGCCATCCCCGCACCGCCTGGTCTGTTTGACTTCCCCGCCGACCTGCCCGGCACAAGCGATGACGGCGGTGATGTGCAAACGCGCGTCCGCACCCACCCCGCTGTCGTCGTCACCCCGCCGGACGTGCGCCAACTCAAAACCGTCGGCAAGCCCGAGCCGAAAGTTGATGCCGTCAAGCTAGCCGCCGGTAAGCCCGTCTTCACGGATGACATCGAAATGCCGGGCATGCTGCACGCAGCCCTGCTCACCAGCCCGCACGCCCACGCCCGTATCACGCGCATCGATGCCAGCCGCGCCCGCGCCCTCCCCGGCGTCCATGCCGTGCTGACGCACCTCGATGTGCCGCGCGTGCTCTACGCCTCAGGCGGTCAAAGCTATCCTAACCCGAAGCCCTACGATCAGGTCAGCCTCGACAACAAAGTGCGCCACGTAGGCGACCGCGTGGCCGTGGTGGCCGCCGAAACACCAGAAATCGCGCTCGAAGCCCTGGCGCTGCTCGACGTCGAGTACGAGCTGCTGCCCGCCGTCTTAGACCCGCTTGAGGCGATGAAGGACGGCGCGCCGGTCATTCACGACGACCCCGCCGTCGAGGGCATCCACGACCGCGCCCACAACATCGTCCACCACATTCACGCTGAGATCGGTGACGGTGAAGCCCAGTTCGCTAAGTCCGCGCGCATCTTCGAGGGTGACTATCACGTTCATCAGGTGCAGCAGGCCAGCATCGAGCCGCACGAGGTCATCACATGGTGGGATGAAGACGATCGGCTCGTCATCCGCACCAGCACGCAGGTGCCCTTCCACGTCCGCCGCATGGTCGCGCCGCTGCTCGGCCTGCCAGTCAAGAAGATACGCGTCATCAAGCCGCGCATCGGTGGCGGCTTCGGTGGCAAGCAGGAAATGCTGATCGAGGACTTGTGCGCGCATCTGACCATGGCGACTGGCCATCCAGTACGCTTCGAATACAGCCGTGAGCAGGAATTCACCAGCGCCCGCAGCCGCCACCCGCAGATCATCCACTTCAAGACCGGCGTCGATGAATCGGGCCGCATCATCGCCTGCGAAATGCACATCACGGCCAACACCGGCGCGTATGGCACGCACGGCCTGACCGTGCAGATGGTCTCAGGCTTCCGCGGCCTGACAACCTACAACGCCGCCTACAGCAAGTTCACCTGCGATGTCGTCTACACCAACCTGCCCACACCCGGCGCGTATCGCGGCTACGGCGCGCCGCAGGCCCTGTTCGCCATCGAAGTCCACACCGAAGAAATTGCCGCCGCGCTGGGCATGGATGTCATCGAGTTCAAGCGGCGCAACTGGATCAAGCAAGGTGACCCGCTGCAGATGGCCGTTGCACTGGGTGAAGGCCGCGAAGGCAAGCCGCAGATCGTTACCACCAGCGCGCTCGAAGAATGTGTCGATATTGGTATGCGCGCGATGGGCTGGGCAAACAAGCGCGGGAAATCGCGCACCGTGCCCGGCAAGCCGCACCTGAAAAAAGGTATCGGTATGGCGCTGGCCATGCACGGCACCGGCATTGCCGGGCTCGATATGGGCGCGGCCAGCCTCAAGCTGAATGATGACGGCTCGTTCAATCTGCTGTTCGGCGCAACTGACCTCGGCACTGGTGCAGATACCGTGTTGGCACAGATCGCTGCCGAAACGCTGGGCGTGCCGCTTAACGACATCCTCGTCTACGCCAGCGACACCGACATGACCCCGTTCGATACCGGCGCGTATGCCAGCAGCACCACCTACATAAGCGGCGGCGCGGTGCTGAAGGCCGCCGAGGAAGTGCGCCAGCAAATTCTTGACCACGCGGCGCAGCATATGCTGAACTGTTCAGCCGCTGATCTGGAGCTGGATAGTCGCCAGATCGTGCACAAGGATGGCCGCGCTCTGCCGCTGGAAGAAGTGGCGCTGCACAGCCTTCACCAGGCCGACCAGAAGCAGATCATGGCGACCGCCAGCCATATGAGCGAGATCAGCCCGCCGCCATTCGCGGCCCAGTTCGCCGAAGTGACGGTCGATACCAAAACCGGCCAGGTGACCGTGGATCGGCTGTTCTTCGCGGTCGATTGCGGCGTGGCCATCAACCCGATCACGGCGTCTGGCCAGGTCGAGGGTGGCATGATTCAGGCCTTGGGCTACGGCCACTGCGAGGAGATGGTCTACGACGAGCGCGGCGTGCCGCTGGCGACCGACTTTGGCCGCTATCACATCTATCGCGCCGATGAGATGCCGCAGATGGACGTGGTGTTCGTGGAGACCTACGAGCCGAGCGGCCCGTATGGGGCAAAGGCCGTCGCGGAAATCCCGAAGGACGCCGTCGCACCTGCTCTGTCGAGTGCCATTTACGACGCGGTTGGCGTACGCCTGCGTGACCTGCCCCTCACGCCCGAAAAGGTGTGGCGGGCGATGAAGGGTGAGGCCTGGCGTTGACGATCGTGTTTGACATGGACACTGACGTGCTTCGCATCCTCCTGCGCGACGCTCCAATTGCCGAGAGCGACGATGAACATGCGGACATTTTCATTGACTACGACGAGAGCAGCAACATCGTCGGGATCGAAATTCTAGACGCGACGCAGCGAGTCGCCAGCCCGCAAAGTGTGGAATATGCAATCACAGGTCTTGGTAAGGCGTCCTGATCAGAATTTGTAGGCACAGATACGCAACCGGGGATGGCGTTCGCCGTCCCCGGTTTCTATCCCTTCTTCACCGGCGCGAACGAAAACTTCACGCTCGACACACGCATCTGCTGGCCGTCCACATACAGCTTGTACAGGCGGCGTTTTGGCGCGGGCAGCGTCGAGCGGAAGATCAGCTTGACGAAGTAGTCCTCGATTTCATGCAGGTCTTTGTGCAGCGTGATCTGCGGGTGATCACTGTGCTTGCCGGTCGCTTCCACCTGCCAAAAGGCCACGACCGGCGCGTTCAGCACCCGTTCCAGGTCGGGCCGCCCCGCGTAGGTGTCGTTGCCCCACACGCGCTCATGATTCTGCACCAGCGCCAGAAATTCGCTGCGGTCCAACTGCGCCATGCTCACGCGCTCCTTGCCTTACGCCGGGGACGTTGCCACCATCCCCGCAGTATAGCGCAGCCAGCGGACGAGTTCAGGCGACCGGCACGGCTTCCAGCGCCAGGTCGTGCAGCGAAACAACCGCCTGCTTGAGGTCGCTCTCAGCCACGACGAACGAAATGCTGCATTCGCTCGCGCCCTGCGCAATCGCGATCACATTCACGCCGTTTCCGCCCATTGTCGTGAACACGCGGCCAGCCACGCCCGGTGTACCGCGCATACCGCTGCCCACCGCCGTCACAATGGCAATGTCTTCCAGCACCTCAACGGCGTCCACGTCCTGACGCTCAATCTCCGCCGCCAGTTCGCGCTCAATCGACTGCCTCACTTGGTTCGTCCGCTCGTCCATCACCACGAAGCAGAAGCTCTGCTCAGACGAAGCCTGTGCGATCATGAGGATGTTTGCGCCCGCGTGCGCCGCTGACAGGAAGGTGCGCCCGGCGATGCCCGGCACGCCGATCATGCCCTTGCCGCCCACCGTCAGCAGCGACACGCTGCGGATGCTGGTCACCGCCTTGATCACGGTATCGGCGGGTTCGTTCTGCTTACCGATGATCGTGCCAGGATGAGCCGGGTTGAAGGTGTTGCGCACGCGCAGCGGGATGCCTTTGTTGAGAATTGGCTGCACCGTTTTGGGGTGCAGCACCTTCGCGCCATAGAAGGCCAGCTCGCCCACTTCCTGATAGCTGACGTATGGCAGCACCCGTGCGCGCCGGTCAATACGCGGGTCAGTCGTCATCACGCCGTCGACATCCGTCCAGATAATCAGCTCATCACTGTCGGTGGCTGCCGCAAAGATCGCGCCGCTATAGTCGCTGCCGCCGCGCCCGAGCGTCGTGACGTGGCCGTCCTGCGTGCCACCAATGAAGCCAGTAATTACCGGCACGACGCCCTGCTCCAGCAGCGGCAGGACTTTCGCGGCAATCGCGGCATTCGTCTCTGGCCACAGCACCGACGCGCTGCCGAAATTCGAGTCGGTCACAATCAACTGCGTCGTGTCCAGCGGTACCGCATCGACGCCCTGAGCGCGCAAAGCTGCCGCGACCACGCGGCTCGACAGGCGCTCGCCAAACGACACCACCGCGTCACTGATACGCGGCGTCGCTTCGCCCAGCACGTTCACTGCCTCGCACAGTTCGATATGCTGATTAAGAATCGCGCTGACTTCGTGCTTGACCAACTCGCGCGCCTGGCCCGCCGGAACCAGCAGGTTCAGCACTTCCTCGTGCCGGTCGCGCAGCTTGTGCGCAGCGTTCTGGTATGCCCAGCGGTTGCCGCTGGCGGCCTCGCGCACCGAGCCGATCAGCGCATCGGTCGCGCCGGACATGGCCGACACCACGACAATGACCTGATTGCCGCGCCGCACGTCTTCGCTCACGATCTCGACGACGTTGGTGATCGCTTCCGGGCTGCCAACCGATGTGCCGCCGAATTTCATGGTGATGAGCGCCATGCTGCCTGTCTCCCCGCCTGAGTTAGATATCGCCGTCACAAAAAAAGAGAGCGTGTGGGCTTCCACACGCTCTCAGGAGTTCCTGAATTGATGCACGCGCGTCTAGCCCCGCCACCTGTTATGGGGAGTTGTAGTGCGCATGACCATCGTCGATGTGCTGGAGATCGAGTACCGCATGATGCTTGATGATTCCTTGGCGTTTCTCTGCACGCCGCCTATGCTACCGCCGCTAAGTGAGCCTGTCAAGCACCCGAAATGAAGAAAGCAGGGCTATCGCATCAAAATGGGCGTCGCGTATAAACCTCACCTCCAGACCGCAACACGCCCCGCCTAGACGTGACCACCCGATCCACCACAACGTCGCCTGCAGCGCGCGCGCCTGTTCTACGATGAAATCTTGCCCCATTGCCGCGCAGGACGATTGCAAACCACCATGCCCCGCCGTTGCCCATACAGTGTCCTGTATTCTGTCCGGCTGTCCGGTTCGTTTTTCCCTCAGTCGCTGTCTCTTAGCTTCGATTCTGTCCTGTCTGTCCGTTCGTTTTCCCCTGAAGGCTGTCTCGTTGTGTTGAATCTGTCTCACTGTCTCACTCGTTTTCCCCTCAGAAGGTGTCTCACTGTCTTGAATCTGTCTCACTGTCTCACTGGTCTGGCTCCGCCAAACCGGGCAAGACCAACGCTCCCTCTATCGCGCGCGGAGTGGGGGTTGGGGGTAAGGTTTGTAAGTGAGCCAATTTTGATGCAATCGTCCTGTTGCGATGAGTCTTTGCTAATGTTTCTGCGCGTTAGCCCTTCATCCATCAGTACGCTAGACTGGTTCGAATCAGCGTAAATCGGAGGCGTATCCCTTGCCCTGCTCCATCTACATTCTCACGCCCACCGGCCTCGAAGCCTCGTCCTGCACCGCCGGCACTTTGCTCGAAGCCGCGCGCTGCGAACCAGTCGACGGCGTTTACACCATCACCAACACGTTCGAGCGCACCAAAGTGCTGAAGATCAACGCGCACTTTGACCGCCTCGAAGACTCGGCGCGGCGCGAAGGTATCACGCTCAGGCTGGATCGCGCACGTCTGCGCGCTGCCATCCGGCAAGCCATCGAAGCGACGGACTACGGCGATGTGCGCTTCCGCCTCACCGTCTCGAAATCAGACCCAACACGCTTCATCCTGTCGGTCGAGCCGTTCAAACCATTGCCCGCCGCCGTTTTTGAGCAGGGGGTGCGGGTCGTACTGGTGCAAAATGCCGAGCGTCACAATCCTGAAGCCAAGACTACCGGCTGGATGATCGACCGCGAAGCGATTGAGAAGGCGCTGCCATCTGGCGTCTTCACTGGCCTGCTGGTGGGCGACAATGGTGAACTGCTCGAAGGCCTGAGCAGCAATTTCTACGCGGTGCTGGATGGGGAATTGTGGACGGCCGGTGAAGGGGTGCTGCCCGGCATCGCCCAGCAGATTGTGCTCGAAGTGGCGCCCGCCGTGCTGCCCGTGCGCCGGGAAGCACCGTTGGCTTCCAACCTGCCCCGTATAGCTGAAGCCTTCATAACGAGCGCCAGCCGGGGCATCGTGCCCGTGGTGCAGATTGATGATGCGGTGCTCAGCGATGGCACGCTTGGCCCTGTCACCCAGAAACTGCGCGAACGTTATCTGGCTTGGGCCGAAGCGAATATGGAGGAGCTTTAGGCGCGCTCAGTCGTCAATCGGCGCTTTGAAGTCGTAAATGCCGTCGCGGATGGCGTAACGATTCAGGTCGCGCGGGCAAACCATCTCGTCATCCTGATGCAGCAGTTCACCACCACATTCGGGGCAGGCGAATATCGACGAGGCCGCAATCTGGTTTGGGCCCGGCTCGTTGCGCCGCGCCCGCACGAACACGCTCGGCGCGACCAATGCGCCGGTCGTTTGCAGCAGGCCATCGATTCCCGCCAGAAGCTGCGTATTCATCGACTTCTTGAGCGCGTCGACGCGGAAGAACGACACCGGCACGCGCCGTTCAATCTTGAAGCCACTTTCGGTCAGCGCATCGGCCATATACTGCGGATGAAAGTCGAAGTTCAGTTCCACAAACTCAACCGGCTCGCGCGTGAATGGGCTCCAGTCCTGCTGCTTGAGCGCGTAGCGCGCCACTGACTTCACATGCCGTTTGTTGGCATGTTCGAGGATGAAAACGCCGTCGGTGATTAGCACATGATTGATCTGTTCGAGCACGCGCTGCACGTTGGCCATGTGGTGAATGACACGAATCATGGTAGCGGCATCAAATACGCCCGGCTTGAACGGCAGGTGGTAGGCGTCCGCCGCCACGTAAATGAAGTGAGGAGACACGCCGTGGTGTTCCTGCGCGTACTGAAGCTGCGAGAATGAATAATCAAGCAGCACGACTTGCTCGTAGGCGGCAAATTCGTCGCTCAGGCGGCCAAAGCCCGCGCCCACTTCAAGCAGCCGTTTGCCGCCGCCGCGCAGCAAGCGCCGCAGCGCAATGCGCTCGACGCGATCTTCGTAGTCGCGGCCGCGCCCTTCCCAGAATTCAGTGCGGTAATTCGAGCCTTCGTAATCACAAATGCGAGGGCGCAGTTCAGGCTTTGGCATACTCGTTCACAAGTTCCTATAACTCTGGGTGCAGACATACAAGCCTGCACAATCATTCTATCCTGTCCCTATATGGGTTCACAACACAAACGATATACGCCGACGATGCCTCTCAAGTTACACTAATTCTGCTGCGTTCGATGTGAATTTATGCTGATAGAAAACACGGGGGCCAGCGAATTCCGCCTGCCCCCGTGCTGAATCTATTGCGTGGTTGATGGCTAGGCCAGCCCTGCTGCCTTGCGCAGCGCCGCCGCCTTATTGGTGCGCTCCCACGGCACATCGAGGTCGATGCGCCCGAAGTGCCCGTAGGCCGCCACCTGCTTGTAGATCGGGCGGCGCAGGTCGAGGTCGCGAATAATCGCGGCTGGCCGCATGTCGAAATGGTCGTGGATGAGCTGCTCGATCACGCTCTCATCAACCGCGCCGGTGCCGAAAGTTTCGACCGCAAGCGACGTGGGGTGCGCCTTTCCGATAGCGTACGACACCTGAAGCTCGAAGCGGCTCGCCAGCCCGGCGGCCACCACGTTCTTGGCGATGTAGCGGGCCATATAGGCCGCACTGCGGTCAACTTTAGTCGGATCTTTTCCGCTAAACGCGCCACCGCCATGCCGGGCCACGCCGCCATAGGTATCAACGATGATCTTGCGCCCGGTCAAACCGGCATCGCCCTTCGGCCCACCCGTCACGAAGCGGCCTGACGGGTTGATGAAATACTGCGTCTGATCATCCAGCATGTGGGCTGGCACGTTGGGCAGAATGATGTCTTCGATCAGCACCTCGCGGATTGTCCCCTGATCCACATCCGGTGCGTGCTGCGTCGAGATGACGATCGCATCCACGCGCTTGGGCTTGCCGTGCTCATACTCAACCGTCACCTGGCTCTTGGCGTCCGGCCGCAGCCACGGAATCTGGCTGGTCTTGCGCGCCCGCGTGAGTTCACGCACTAGCGTATTCGCCAACGAGATCGTCAGCGGCATGTACTCGGGCGTTTCGTCGCAGGCGAAACCGATCATCATGCCCTGGTCGCCCGCGCCGGTTTCCTCAGTCTCTATTTCCTGCGCCAGCGAATCGCGCACTTCGAGCGCAGCATTAACGCCGTGGGCGATATCGGGCGATTGTTCTTTCAGTGACACCATCACGCCGCACGTTTCATAGTCGAAGCCGTACTTGCCACGGGTGTAGCCGATCTCCTGCACTGTATCGCGCACAATCTGGTCGATATCGACGTAGGCGCTGGTCGTGATCTCGCCAAAGACAAACACCATGCCGGTGGTCGTCGCACATTCGCAGGCGACGCGTGCATCGGGGTCCTGCGCCAGAATCGCGTCCAGCACCGCGTCGGAAATCTGGTCACACATCTTGTCGGGGTGGCCTTCCGACACCGACTCGGAAGTGAAGAAGTAGTGGGGGGACGTCATGAACGTGTTGGACATCTGAATAGCTCCTCTGACTAAACGACTGCGCCTCTCCAGCAGCGAGAGGCGCAAGCAAATCATCAGGTTGCTTCGCTCATCTGCCGGAGTCACTGCTCCGAACGAATTGGCACCTTCCCGGGTCTCCGGGGGTTGCCGCGGCTTCAAAGGGCGTATTCCCTCCACCGCTCTCGATGAACAGGCCGTCTCTAGAGGCGGCCCTTATTCAGTTGTGAGAGCGATTGTACAGAGACGAAGCGGGGCGCGCCAGTCTGGATTTACCGCGATGCGCCGCCAGCACTTGCGCCAGATAGAATTGCAATACAATAACTGAAGCGTAACACGGCGTCATTCTGGAAGACAGGTGAGCACACGATGGGGCAGCGAATTCTACGACCAGTGATGTTACTTCTGATGATTGGTCTGTTCGTGTGCGGCGGGATGGCCGCGCAGGCGCAAGCGGAAGATCCCAGCTCGCTTACGCTGGGCCAACCCATACTGGTAACGCTGAATGCGGGGGAAACCCGCACCTTTACGTATACGCCCGCCCAAACGGCCACGGTCACATTTCAGTCAATTGGCCAGGTGGCCGCACCCACGCTCTCCGTCTTTGAGAGCGGTGAACTGCTGGCTGAAGAAGCCAATGCTGCTGGAGAAGCTACGATCGTGCTGAATGCGCTGCTGCGCCCGGTCGAGCCCTATCGGGTGGACCTGGGCAGCGTGAACGGCGCTGGCGGGACGCTGGTACTGGTCGTTCTCAACGAAACGCCGGTTCCAGCACTCACCCTGACACCCGACGTTCCCCTCAGTGGCCAGGTTGATGCAACCGCTCCAACGGCGCTCTTCCGCTTTACAGCTCTTGGAGAACCCAGTTATCTGTATATCGACAGCAGTGGGCTGGTCGAAAATGGCGCGGCGTTTCAGATCACGAACAGCGAGTCAGGCCACGTAGTCGGCCTCCTCAGCCCGGAAACCACGGGCGGTCGCTTCCGCCTTCCAGCCGGCACAGCGAGCTTTGAAATCACGGCCAGTTTCAGTGATCTGACCAGCGCGGATTCATTCACGATCTGCTACACCGCCATCAGCGACGGCGGCTGCGGTGCCGGGCAGTCAGGCGCAGATGTCGTCGCCACGGTCGCAGCATCCGTCGTTGAAACGCCGGTGGTGGCCTGCACCGTCACGCCGCAGTTAGGCAGCGGCGCGAATATCCGCTACTCGGCCAGCACGGCCTCACCGCTGGTGGGGCTGCTTCCCGGGGGTCAGTCGGCAGACGTCGCCGGCATTTCACCGGATAACACCTTCTACAACATCCAGTTCGCCAACCTCAACGGATGGGTAGCGCTGTCGGTCGTCAACGCCAGCGGCAACTGCAACGACCTATCCGCAGTGCAGCCGCCGCCCTTCAGCCTGCCGCCCACCGCAACGCCAGTGCCACCAACCGCAACGACTGTACCACCGACCGCCGTGCCGCCTACAGCCACGCCCAGCGGCCCATGCCTGATTACCGTGACATCCGAGTTCCTGGTCTACACAACGCCGAACGCAATCCCCGATTTCATTCAGGATCAGGTGGCGCCCGGCTATCAGCTTATCCCCGTAGGCCGTTTGGCTGACAACTCGTGGTGGCGTACCAACTATTTCAACGCATGGGTGCAAACCAGCAACTTCGGCAGTCGCGCCCAAGTGAGCGGCGATTGCAGCGGCTTACCTGTCGTTTCGCCGTGATCAATGCGCCAAGTGAACACGAGGCGAGGCGGGCCAGTTGGCCCGCCTCGCGATGAAATTACGGATCTGCCGCCTAGCCGCGCGATCCACGCTCCAGGTGCGCCAGAAATTCCGAGCGCGTGATGCTGTTTTCGCGGAACTGGCCGAGCATTGCGCTGGTCGTCATGCTCGAATCCGCCTTCTTCACACCGCGCATCATCGAGCACATATGCACACCTTCGGCCACGACTGCCACGCCCATAGGATGAAGCACTTCGTCGATGAAGTCCGCGATCTGGTGTGTCATGCGTTCCTGCACTTGCAGGCGGCGCGCGAACATATCGACGATACGCGGAATCTTCGACAGGCCGATGACCTTGCCGTTGGGGATATAGGCGACGCTCACATGGCCGTAGAAGGGCAGCATATGGTGTTCGCACAGGCTGTAGAACTCGATGTTCTTGACGATGACCATGTCATGGTATTCGACATCGAACAGCGCGTCGTTAATGAGCTTGGCCGCGTCAATGCGATAGCCGCTGAGCAGTTCGTCATAGGCTTTGGCGACGCGCGTTGGCGTTTTCTGCAGGCCCTCGCGGCTGGGGTCTTCACCCACCGCGTTGAGAATGCCCACCGTCGCCGACTCAATCGCGTCGTGATCGACTGGACGCAAATCCAGTTCGAATGCGCGCTTAAAGTCATCCGACAGCAGCTTCATATTCATTTCGTCCAGCATACTATCGCCATTCACGGTGCTGACGTGCTTGCCAAACAACGAGTCCATCATGGGGCTCACTTTCTGTCGTGTCAATTTGAGTGCGTTTCGATGGACGCACGATAACTCTCAGAGATGAATCGCGGGTTAAATCTTTCGTGCTTCCCTCCAATGTTCATACGATGCTCATACGCTGTCTTACTCAAGCCAACTCAGCCCTTCAGACGAACGCCAGATAGCGGGTACAATGGCCGCGGTTCGCCCTGAGTGCTGGAGGCCGCATGAATTTAACCGACTATGGGCGCATTCTCTGGCGGCGCGGCTGGATCATCGTGCTGTGCTCGCTGCTGGCCGGCGGGGCCGCCTTCTTTCTGGCGCGCCAGCAAACGCCCACCTATCGCGCCTCCCAGGTGCTGCTCATTCAGCCGTCGCGCAACGACCTTGGCCTGACTGAAGCCACGACGCGCTTGATGAACTCGTACCAGGTGTATCTGAACAGCAGCTACATCGCCCAGCGCGTGATCGATAATCTGCAGCTTGATATGCTTCCAGGTGACCTGCTCGGCAACGTCACCATCCAGTCCGACCGCAATAATCTGACTGTGCAGATCGATGTCGATACCCAGGACTGCGCCATTGCCTCACAGGTTGCGGCGGAATGGGGCAATCAACTGGTCATTTATCGCAATCAGGAAAACCAGACCGTGCGCCAGGAAGACCGGATCGATGCGATTCCGGCCGATGCGCCCAAGTGCCCGACCTCGGTGACGCCAAATGTCGCCATCAACACCATCGCTGGCCTGATGCTGGGGGCA
The DNA here is from genome assembly GCA_963841085.1 of uncultured Chloroflexia bacterium. GTDB lineage: Bacteria > Chloroflexota > Anaerolineae > Aggregatilineales > Phototrophicaceae > Flexifilum. The sequence continues at coordinate 111,813 of CAWJBF010000009.1, forward strand.
GTGGTGGGCGTGGTCATCGTATTCGTGCTTGAATATCTGGAAAGCAGCATGGTTCGCCGGCGTGACGATGTTGAGCGCGGGCTGGACATTCCTGTGCTGGCCAGCATCCCCACAGAGGAGTAGACAGCGCATGACCACACTGCCAAACCTGATCACGCTCAGCGCGCCGCGCTCCGCTGCCGCCGAGGCCTACCGGACGCTGCGCACGAACCTGATTTTCTCCAGCGTTGAGAGGCCGGTGACGGCGCTGCTCGTCACTTCACCGGCCCACAGCGACGACAAGAGCATCGTCGTCGCCAACCTCGCTGTCGCCTACGCGCAGGCAGGCCACAAGACGATTCTGGTCGATGCGGATTTGCGCCGTCCGTCTCAGCAGGACATCTGGGGCGCAAGCAGCGAGCGCGGCCTGACGACGATGATGCTCGAAGACAGTGCCATGGCCGGCCCGCCGCTGGTTGAAACTGGCATCCCCAATCTGTCGCTGCTGCCCAGCGGGCCGCTACCGCCGATTCCGGCGGACGTGCTCAGCAGCCAGCGCATGGCCGATGTCATCGGCGTGCTCAAAGCCCGCGCCACCTACGTGCTGTTCGATGCGCCGCCGGTATTGGCTGGCGCGGATGCCGCGCTGCTCGGCGCAAAACTTGGCGGCGTCGTGCTAGTGGTCAAGACTGGCAGCACCCGCCGCGATCAGTTGGGCCGCGCCCGCGACGAACTGGAACGGGTGCATGTGCGTGTACTCGGCGCGGTCATGACCAACGCACCGGCCCAGAAGAAATCCGACAGCTATCGTTAGCCCTGTGGAGAACCCCTGCGTGATAGAAACGACCGGCTTCTTTGCGGCCGATGCGCTGTCCCTTCCCTATCTCTTGTATCGTCCTGACGCTGCGTCGCCCACCGGGCGCATGCCATTGATTGTCGCCCTGCACGATGCGGACGGGCGCGGAAGTGAACCGGCGCTGCTCAAGATGCAGGGTCTGCCGCGCCGGATCGCCGAGGGCGAACAACTGCCGTTCGCCGTGCTCGCGCCGCAGCTTCCCGAAGGCATGTGGTGGGCCACCGCGCCGTTGGCCCCGCTGGCCGCGCTGATCGATGAAGTGTGCGGCACGCTACCGATTGACCCGGCGCGAATCTACGTGGTCGGGCATGGCATGGGCGGCTACGGCGCTTGGGCGCTGGCGCTGGCCTATCCAGGCCGTTTCGCTGCGCTGGTGGCGATGGGAAGCGGCGGCGATTGCGAACGCGCCGCCGCACTCAAGGAACTACCCGCGTGGGTCATTCACGGCGGCAAAGACCCGGTTGTGCTGCCGCGCGAAGCCGAACAACTCGTAGACGCGCTGCAGTCCGCGGGCGCGCCCGTCAAGTTCACACGCTTTGATCAGGCCGGCCATGACGTATGGACGCGCAGCTACGCCAGCCCGGCGCTGTATAATTGGCTGTTGAAGCACGCGCGGCCTGCGTGAATAGGAACCTCCCCCTAACCCCCTCTCCGCGCACAGAGAGGGAGCCAAGGATGAGGGCGAGAAGTCAGTAATTTCAACTTTCTCTTTGAGGGGGCGCGTATGAAGGGCCTGATTCTCAGCGGTGGCAAGGGCACACGGCTGTACCCGCTCACCTATACGCTCGCCAAGCAGCTTATTCCTGTCGCAAACAAGCCAGTGCTGTTTCGCGTCATCGAGTTGATTCGAGATGCTGACGTCACCGAAATCGGCATCGTCATCGCGCCCACGACCGGTGAGGAGATCAAGGCGGCGGTCGGTGACGGTTCGCGCTGGGGCGTGCAGATTACTTACATCATGCAGGCATCCCCCGATGGGCTGGCACATGCGGTCAAGATCGCGCAGCCGTTTCTGGGCGATGAGCCCTTCGTGATGTTTCTGGGCGACAATGTCATTCAGGGCGGCATCGCGGCGCTCATCCGCGACTTTGCCACACACGGCTGGAACAGCCAGATCGTACTGAAACAGGTCGAGAACCCGTCCCAGTTCGGCGTGGCCCAACTGCGCGCCGATGGCAGCATCGAGCAGTTAATCGAGAAGCCGCAAAATCCGCCCAGCAATCTGGCGCTGGTGGGAATTTATATGTTCGACCATCACGTGTTTGAGGCAGTGCATGGCATTCAGCCTTCGAAGCGCGGCGAACTGGAAATCACCGACGCGATTCAGTGGCTTGTCGATCACGACTATGTGGTGCGCCCGCATGTGCACGAGGGCTGGTGGATCGATACAGGCCGCCCGATTGACATGCTCGAAGCCAATGCCAGCGTACTCGATGAGATCACGCCGTTCGTCGCTGCGGACGCGCTCATCGAAAACTCGCAGATTGACCGCCGCGTGACCGTTCAGGCCGGCGCGCAGATCATCAACAGCACCGTGCGCGGTCCCACGATCATCGGCGAGAACGCGATCATCCGCGACAGTTATATCGGCCCCTACACCAGCATCTACCATGACGTGACCGTCGAGGGCTGCGAAATCGACCGCTGCATCGTGCTGGAACACAGCACCCTGCGCCAGATTGCGGCGCGCCTGCACAACAGCCTGATTGGCCGCCACGCCAGCGTCACGCGCCGTGTCGAGCGCCCGCTGACCTTGAGCATGAATTTGGGCGATCACAGCAGCGTGGAGATTATCTAGGAGTTGAAAGTTCAAAGTAACGTTCAACTTTCAACTCGCCCTAAAGGAACTCGTATGAATTCCACACCCCCCATCCGCCTCATCGCCATCGACATAGACGGCACGCTGCTCAATCCGCAGAATGAGCTGACGCCCCGCGTCGAGAAGGCTATTCGCGGCGCGCTGGCGCAGGACATCCAGATCGTGCTGGCGACCGGCAAGAGCCGTAACGCCGCCCTGCCCTTCATCGAAAAGCTCGGCCTGACATCGGCGGGCATTTTCCTGCAGGGCCTATCGCTTGCGGACGCGCAAGGCAAGGTAATGCACCAGCAAACGCTTGATGAAGAATTGCTGCTGCGCGCGCTCACAATTCTCGAAGATCGCGGCTTTCAGGCCATCATGTACAGCGGTACGCGCATTCTCGTGCGCCGCCGCTCGCCCGAAACCGACGCCGTCCTCATCCCGTTCCACGAGCCTGCGCCTGAAGCGGTCGGCCCGCTGCAGAACTTCGTCGGCGTGCTGCCCGTGAACAAGCTGCTGATAGTAGGCGAGCCAAATGCGGTGACGGCCCTACGCTGGCAACTAGGCTATGTGGTGGGGAGTGAAGGCAGGTTAATGCAGGCGGGCTGGCCGAATATGCTCGAACTACTGCCGCCCGGCGCGTCGAAGGGCACAATGCTGGCGCGGCTGCTGGCCGATCTGGAGATTCCGCCCGCACAGGTGCTGGCGATTGGCGACGCCGAGAACGACGTGGAAATGATCAAGCTGGCGGGCGTTGGCGTGGCGATGGGCAACGCCGCCGCGCCGGTGAAAGCCGCCGCCAATTGGGTGACGGCAAGCAACAGCGAGGATGGCGTCGCACTGGCGCTGGAAAAGTACATCCCGTCCCTCGCGCCGCAGCCCGAAGCCGAGCCGGAAGGCGCGACGATGGTCATACCGGTCGCCCGCCCCGCCGCAGACACGGAGACCAAGCCATGAAGAATATCCTCGTATCAGGCGGTGCTGGCTTCATCGGCAGCGCGTTTGCGCGCACAATGGTGACGCGCTACCCCGACTATCGCATCATCGTGTTCGACAAACTGACGTATGCGGGCAATCTCGATAACCTGCTGCCGATTTCCGACGAGCCGGCCTACCACTTCGTGCGCGGCGATATCGCCGACCGCACGGCGGTGAAAACCGTCATGCAGGAATACGACATCGACACCGTCGTCAATTTCGCTGCCGAAAGCCACGTCGACCGCAGCATTTTGTCCGCCGACGCCTTTCTGCATACCGACACCGTCGGCGTCTACATCCTGCTCGACGAAGGCCGCCAGCACGGGCTGGAACGCTTCCTGCATGTGTCCACCGATGAAGTCTACGGCGATATTCCGCAGGATCGCCTCTCGGTCGAAACCGACACGTTCGCGCCCAACAGCCCGTATGCGGCCAGCAAGGCCGGTGGCGAAATGATGGTGCGCGCCTATCACGTCACGCACGGCATGAACACGGTCGTTACACGCGGCAGCAACACCTACGGTCCGTATCAGTACCCCGAAAAGCTGCTGCCGTTCTTCATCACCGAGGCTCTCGATGACGGGCCGCTGCCCGTCTATGGTGATGGCCGGCAAGTGCGCGACTGGCTGTATGTCGATGATCACGTCGATGGCATCGACGTGGCGCTGCATCACGGCAAGTCAGGCGAGGCTTATAACATCGCTGGCGAAGACCTGCGCCACAACATCGACGTGACGCACACGCTGCTGGCGCGGCTCGACAAGCCCGAGTCGCTCATCAAGCATGTCCCCGACCGCGAAGGTCATGACCGGCGCTACGCCATGGACGCCAGCAAGCTGCGCGGCCTCGGCTGGGAGCGCCAGCACACGTTTGAGGCTGGGCTGGCCGACACCGTGCGCTGGTATCTCGATAACACCTGGTGGTGGCGCAAGATCAAAACGGGTGAGTACCTGGATTACTACAAGCGCCAGTACGCCGCCCGTTTGGCCGCCGCCGAGCAGCCCGGCGAATGACTGTTCGCATGAGCAGCACGCCCAATTCGTCGCGCCGTAACACAGGCTGCGCCTGCGGCTGCCTCGGCCTCTTGGGTCTGTTTGCGGCGTCGCTCGTCATCGGCATACTCATCGTGTGGCCGCGCCTGCCCAATCTGGCGGCGCAGGCGGTCGGTTTTGAGGAGCGCGGACCCGTTGAAACGGTGTTCGTGGCCGTCACTCCGCTGCCCACACCTGCGGTCGTCAACCTTGCCCCCGCTGGGCCGGTCACATTCACTTTGGGCAATCTGGGCGGCGGCACGCTCAACGGTACAGAAGGCATACCCGTCCAGTTGGGCCGTGATCCGGCCAGTAGTGCACCTGCGGCCATCGTGTCGCTCACCGAAGCCGATCTAATGGCGCTGTGCAACCGCTACGCGGACATATGCCGCAGTGACCCGCGCCTGCAGAATCCGCGCGTCGATTTGCGCCCGGGCGGCGCGGTGGTCTACGCCGACGTGACGCTGCCGGAACTGGCGAACGTCACGCAAACCGTCGGTGTCGTGCTGCGCGTAGACAGCAGCGGCCACAATTTCAGGGTCGAGGGCATCGACATCGGCGGCTTCCTTTACGCCGTGCCTTCCAACGACATTGGCCAATTGATCCTGAACGCCGAAGGGCAGCTCAATCAGGCCGTGCAGCAGTTCGTGCTCGACACCTCGGCCGGACGCATGACGCTGGATCGCATCAGTGTAGACGACTCGACCGTGACCGTGAGCATGCGCTAATCATCCATGCGCAACCCAAATTTTCGCACTCGCGTCACCGATATGGAGCGCAGCGCCGTTAAGGCGGAGATGCTGGCCGTGCTGATTGATTGCGCGAAGGCCCGCCAAACGATCACCTACGGCGGCCTGTGCGCCCGGCTGACCACCGTCACGCTCGACCCGGGCACATTCGTGTTCACGCGGCTACTGCGTGAAGTCTGCGCGGAAGCGGCCGCGCGCGGCGATGGCCCGCTGTGCGCGTTGGTCGTGTCGAAAGCGACCGGCAGGCCCTCGGGCGGCTATTTCGCCCGCGAGATTACCGAGGTTAGCGGGCCAGACACGCTCGAAGCGTTGTGGCGCACCGAACTGGACGAAGTCTTCGCGCAATGGGCCGAACAATGACAGAAGGATTTGCGTAATGCGTATCCTCATCACCGGCGCACAGGGCCGGCTCGGCAGCTTGCTGGTTGAACGCGCCGCCGCGCGCGGCCACGAAGTATCAGGCGTCGATATCAGCGAACTGGATGTGACTGATTTTGCGGCCACGCGCGCCTTTGTCGCGGCACAACGCCCCGGCCTCGTGCTGCACGCTGCCGCATGGACGGACGTGGACGGCTGCGCCCGTGACCCCGAACGGGCCATTATCGTCAACGGCTATGGCGCGCAGCACGTGGCGCTGGCCGCCGCCGAAGCGAATGCAGCCATGCTCTACGTGAGCACCAACGAAGTCTTCGACGGGCTGGGCGGCGCGCCTTACCGCGAATACGACCCAACTCACGCGGCCAACCCGTATGCCTACAGCAAGTGGGTGGGCGAGCAGGCCGTCATGCGCCACGCGCCGCGCCACTACATCGTGCGCACGGCCTGGCTGTTCGCGCACGGTGGCAAGAACTTCCTGCAGTCGATTCTGGGCGCGGCAGAAGCCGGAAAGCCCCTGCGCGTCGTCATCGATGAGATCGCCAACCCCACCTACACCGACGACCTGGCCGATGCGCTGACTGCGCTGGTTGAAACGGGACGCTACGGGACGTTCCATCTCACCAATCAGGGTGCCTGTTCGCGCTTTGCCCTCGCCCGCTACGTGCTGGATCGCGCCGGCTATGCCGACACGCCGATCCAGCCGATTGCCCTGCGCGAGTGGCCGCGCGCCAGCAGCCCACCGCCCAACACGCCGCTGCTAAACAGCGCTGGCGCGTTGGCCGGCATCACGCTGCGTCCGTGGCGTGAAGCCGTTGACGCCTTCCTCGCCCGCGAAAGTCTGCTGAAGCGATGAAAAATGGACAACTCCTGATCTTCCCCTGAGGGAGAAGCTGAGGGGCGACAGGTGATGATGTGCGACAAGTAACCCCTCGCCCGAGTCTTTGGCCGAACCAGACAGCGAGAATGAGCGACAGAATACAGGACAAAGGGTAGGCGGCGGCCGTTCAGCGGGATTACCATCCTTATCCGTGTGGCGATCGGGCATAGTTCCATCGCAGACTGGATGCGCCCCTTGCAGGCGACGTTGTGGGGAATCGGGGGGTCACAAATGAGCGAGGTACGGGTCGGGAGTGAAGGTGAGCATTGAAGACAGTTAGTGTCGCCCCGTCAGCCCTGAAGGAGAAGGGGGCGGGGAATGAGGGCCTGTTGTCCGTCATCATCCCGAACTGGAACGGCGGCGCGTTTTTGCCTGCCTGCCTCGATGCACTGGCGCGGCAGACCTACTCGGCCATTGAAGTCCTGATCGTCGACAATGCCTCGATCGACGGATCGCCCGAACTGACCCGCCGCGACTACCCGTGGGTGAGGCTGATCGAACTGCCGGTCAACGTCGGCTTCACTGGAGCCTGCAACGCCGGAATCTGGGCTTCACGCGGCGAGTTTGTGGCCCTGCTCAACAACGACACAGAAGTAGATGAGAGCTGGGCAGCGGCAGTCGTCGATGCCTTCAGCCTTCATCCCGATGCCGGTTCAGTCGCCAGCAAGATGCTGCTGTTCGACCAGCGCAACCACATTCACACAGCGGGCGATTACTTCACGCTCGATGGCCGAGCAGGCAATCGCGGCGTGTGGCAGGCCGACGCCGGCCAGTTCGATGCCGAAGAGTACGTATTCAGCGCCTGCGGCGGCTCATCGGTCTATCGCCGCGCCATGCTCGACCAGATCGGCCTGCTCGATGATGACTTCTTCTTCTCGCTGGAAGACATCGACCTTGGCTGGCGTGCACAACTGGCAGGCTGGCGCTGTCTTTACACCCCCAAGGCCATCGTGTACCATCATCTCGCGGCGACCGGCGGCGGAGTGACTGCCAGCTACTACGATGGGCGCAATTTGCTGTTCGTGCTGGCCAAGAACTATCCTGTGCCGCTGTGGCGCAAGCACGGCGGCCAGATCGTGCGCGCCCAGTGGCGTCTCGCGCTCGAAGCGCTGCGTGCTTGGCGGGGTGCAGCCGCACGGGCCCGGCTGCGCGGGATGGCAGCGGGCTTGCTCGGGCTGCCGCGCCAGTGGCCCAAGCGCCGCGCGATTCAGAAGGCGGCCGTGGTCTCGAGCGGCCTATCTTGAAGCGCTGCTGCTTCCGCCGAACTCTAGTGACTGACGCCGCTCATCTGCAGGGAGCCTGACGCGTGTCCGTTCCAGCCGAATCAGCGGCTCGCCCGCACCTCTCGATCATCATTCCGGCGCTCAACGAAGAGCAGCGTCTTCCTCCCACGCTCACGCGAATCGATTCGTTTCTGCACGCACAGCCTTTCACCGCCGAGGTCATCGTCGTCGATAACGGCAGCAAGGACGGCACTGCCCAGTTCGTGCAGGCCTACAGCCGGATTCACACCAACGTGAAGCTGATCCAGTTGGCCGAACGCGGCAAGGGGCGAGCCGTCAAGGCAGGCATGCTGGCTGCCAACGGCGACCATCGCTTCATCTGCGACGCCGATCTGTCGATGCCCATCGATGAAGTCGTCAAGTTTCTGCCGCCCGACTCGGACGGCTACGATATCAATATCGCCACGCGCGAAGGCCCGGGCGCGCGGCGCGTTGGAGAGCCGGAGTACCGCCACCTGATGGGGCGCGTCAACAACACTATCATCAAGGTGATGGCGCTGCCCGATTTCGAGGATACGCAGTGCGGCTTCAAGATGTTCTCGCGCAAGGCCGCTGAAGACCTGTTCGCCGTGCAATTGATGAACGGCATCGGCTTCGACGTCGAACTGCTGTTCATCGCCAAGAAGCGCGGCTATACCGTGCGCGAAGTGCCGATTACGTGGTACTACGACCCTGACAGCCGCATGCGCCTTGTGCAGGATTCGCTCAACATGCTGCGTGAAATCTGGGACATCCGCCAGAACTGGAAGAAGGGCCTGTATGCCCCGCGCAGCCTTGAGCCAGCGCACCGCCAGCCTCAGCCTTGAAACGGCCATGCAGGCGCAGTACGGCGGCCTGATCGCCGGCGTGGATGAAGCCGGGCGCGGCGCATGGGCCGGGCCGGTGGTGGCGGGTGCGGTCTGCCTGCCGCTGGACGCGCCCGATCTGGCCGCGCAGCTCGAAGGCCTCACCGACAGCAAGCAACTGACGCCCGCCGAACGCGCCGACTATGCCACGCGTATTCGCGCCGCCGCACCCGCGTGGGCAGTAGGCGAAGCCAGCGCCGCCGAAATCGATGAGATCGGCATTCTGCGCGCCACCTGCGCCGCTATGCGCCGGGCGCTCGACACGCTTCGCGCGGAGTATCCAACCACTGACCCCGCCGCCTATCTGCTCGATCACATCCACTGGCGCGGCGCGCCGCTTGATAGGCCGTGGAAATCGGTCGTGCGCGGCGACTCGCGCTCACTTAGCATCGCTGCCGCCAGTGTGCTCGCCAAAACACACCGTGACAGCCTGATGGTCGCGCTCGACGCGGACTACCCGGGCTATGGTTTTGCTTCGCACAAGGGATACGGCACGCCCCAGCATCAGGCGGCACTGGCGCGGTTTGGCAAGACTACAGTTCACCGAATGTCGTTCGCACCCCTGAAGCCGAGGCTGCTATGACTGAACTCCGGCATATTCGCGCGATTGCCTTCGACATGGGCGGCACGCTCTTCCATGAAGACTACGCCGCCACGCGCTCGCTGCGCACGACGCCATTCGCCGAACACGCGCTGGAGGCGCTATCCCATTACGCCACGCTGGTCGTGGCCACCAACAGCAACTACTCCGAAGGCCAGATCGGCAACTTGCTCGAACGCCTGCACATCCGCCCCTACATCGCGCACATCTTCACTTCGCAAACCGTCGTGGCGATGAAACCGCAGCCGCACTATTTTGAATCGATGCTGCGTGAACTGGAATTGCAACCCAATCAGATGATCATGGTCGGCGACAGCTACCTGCAGGATATCGCCGGGGCCAAGCGCGTCGGCCTGTGGACGATCTGGCTGACGAACAGCGCCACCGAAGCGCCCGACGCCGACGCCGTCATCAGCGGTTTGCGCGGCGCGCCGCCGGCCGTCGCCTGGATTGATGGACTTGCCGCCGATGCCGCTGAGAACGCGAACCGGCCCGCACTGCCGTGAAGATCGCGCTCGTCCACGACTGGCTCAATCAGCGCGGCGGCGCGGAAGATGTGCTCGAAGCGCTTATCCGCCTGTACGCTGATGCGCCGATCTACACCAGCCTGTACGACCCCGAGGCCATGCCCGACGCCTACCGCGAATGGGACATCCGCCCGCTGTGGCTGGATCGAGCGCCGGGCATTCACACGCATCACCAGCAGTACTTGCCACTCTATCCTGCCGCGTGGGGCGGGCTTGATCTGTCGGAATACGATGTCGTGATCAGCAACAAGAGCGGCTTCTGCCACGGCTTCCACAAAGGCCCGAATACGCTGCACATTTGCTACTGCCTCGCGCCCACGCGCTATGTCTGGCAGCTCGACGCCTACCTCCAGCGTGAGGGCATCAGTGGCGCATCTCGCGCAGCCCTGAAAGCGATCACGCCTTCCCTACGCCGCTGGGACTACGCCGCGGCGCAGCGCGTCGACCGCTTCATCGCCATTTCGACCGAAATTCAGGCGCGCATTCAAGCGTTCTATGGCCGGAAAAGCGACCTGATTTATCCGCCGGTCGATACGGCTCGCTTTCAGCCCAGCGAAACAACCGGCGACTACTTCCTCGTGCTGTCGCGTCTGATTCCTTACAAACGCATCGACCTGGCGGTGCAGGCGGCCACGAAGCTAAATTTGCCGCTCAGGGTGGGCGGCCGTGGCCGTGATCTGGAGCGGTTGCGCGCGCTGGCTGGCCCAACCGTCGAGTTCCTCGGCTACGTGCCGGACGAAAATGTGCCGCACCTGATGGCTGAATGCCGCGCCTTCCTGTTTCCCGGGCTTGAGGACTTCGGCATCACGCCGGTGCAGGCGCAGGCCGCCGGACGTCCGGTCATTGCCTATCGCGGTGGCGGCGCGCTGGATACCGTCATCCCCGGCGTGACCGGCGTGTTGTTCGATGAGCAGACGGTCGACAGCCTCGCAGCGGCCATGCAAGCATTCGAACTCGTCGGCCTATGATCCGGCAGTCCTGCGCGCGCACGCCATGCAGTTCGACAGCGCCGCCTTCGCTCAACAGATCACCGAATACGTGGATCGAGCGTGGTTTGAGAAGAAGGGCTAGAAAAGACTGAACCACAGAGAAACTGAGGTAGGAGCACTCTGTGTCCTCAGTGTCTCTGTGGTTCATCCGCATTTGCTTTGCGTGCGCTGCCGGCTATATGCGGGCTAACGATGGGCGCGGCAATCGAAAAGCGATCGATTTGGACCTCTGCGAAACCAGCAGCACGCAAGCTCAGTTCGAGATTGCGGTCGGGGTGACAGCCATCGGCGACGATTTTCCACGCGGGACGTAGTGCCCGCTGAACGCCGCGCAGCAAGCTGCCCTTGGGCGCGCCAACATGCTCGACGAATACAAACACCCCGCCCGGCTTGAGCAGGCGCAGCACCTCGTGATAAGCTCTCTGCGCGTCATCAACCGAGCACATCACATGCGTGCTGATCACGGCATCGGCACAGGCATCGGGCAGGCCGGTGGCTTCGGCCGCGCCCGCGCAAAGTTCACCGCGCACGCCATATTTGTCAGCCTCGTGCAGCAGCGCCGCGTGCATGAAGATATTCGGCTCGACACCGATCCAGTCGATGGCGCTGGCGTTCAAATACGTGAAATTCGCGCCAGTGCCCGGCCCAAACTCGACCACCGTGCCGCTCAATGGCTTCAACAGACGGCGCTTGTAGTCGGCCACCTCACCCATCAGGCTGTCGCTCATGGCCGTGCGATACGCGAACGCAAACAGGCGCTGTCGCAGCCCGCGCCGCCCGCGTTCGTCCTCAATCTCCTTGACCAAAGCGTTCCTCCTGCCTTGCGCCGCCCGTGCTTTCGCTATAATAGCGCCGTCTGGCCCGTTGGCCGCTGAGGTGACTCTTGGAACTTCGTGAATTGTGGATCGTCCTGCGCCGCTGGTGGTGGCTGGTGCTGACCCCTATGCTGGTGGCCGCCCTGTTTTCTGTGCCTGCGCTGCTTAATCGCGGGCAATCGGCGTCTACCTATTCGGTGACGCTGCTCTACAGCGCTTTCCAGGACCTCGACGCCCTGCCCCGACCCGACGGCAACTATGAGGACGTATGGGTGTCGTCGGAACTGCTCGTCAATGCGTTCTCCGACTGGCTGAAAGGCAGCACCTTCCGCGATGAACTGCTAATTTCGCTCACCGCGCAGGGCATCAGTTTCGACCCCGGCCAGCTTGCAGTGGCGGCGGACAACGATCGCGCGGTGGGCATGGCGTCATTCGCCTACCCCGATCCAGCCGTGCTCGAAGCGATTGCCAGCGCAGCAGTGAGCATCATGAACGAACGCAGCGACGCCTATTTCGCGCAGTTGGGCACCGCGCCGGCACACGCGCGCTTGCTGTCGCAGTCGGCGGTCACGGCGCAAAACCCTCCACTGCCTAACCGCTTCGGGCCGCTAATTCAGTTGGGTCTGGCGCTGGTGGCCGGCATTGGGCTGGCAGCCCTTGCGAATTATCTCGATCCGTATGTGCGCGCCCGCCGCGACGTTGAAGATGTCGGTCTGCCCGTGCTGGCAGCCGTGCCGCGCCGTTAGGTGGGCACCCTCATGCGCCGATTGATGATGGGCATACTCGTGCTGTTGTTTCTGTGCGCCGCACCGCTGGCTGCACAGAGCACCGCTGTCAACCTTGCCCCTTACGCCTGGGAAGCCGCCGATCTGGCCCTGTTCGTGCCCGACGGCTGGGCCGCCGCTGAGTCTGAGGATGCAGAGTCCAACACGCTGGAACTTCGCTTTACGGGGGCACAAGCAAACGAGTTCATCCGGCTCACAATTCTGCCGGACACCACACCGCCGGGCTCGCTGCTGGCAGCGCTGCAAGCAGCTTTCGCAGAAGACGGCCTGGTTCCGGCACGCTATGATGACGCGGAGGTGTTTGGTCAACCGGGACTGACCGCCAGCGGCACAGCACCGGACGGTCAGATTATTCGTGGTTTGGGTGCGCGCCTGCCCGACAACCGGCCGCTGCTCATCTCGAGCCGGGTGATCGCCGAACCGAGCTTCCAATCGCTGGCACAAAGCATCGTCTTCAGCGCGCAGGCCGCGCCCACGCCGCCGCAGGCCGCGCTTTTCTGGGCCGAAACGCTGCCTGAACCAGTCAGTTTTGCCGACGTGACCGAGCCGCGCATCGCCGGTCTCACCGTGCTACCCGATGGCCGTCTGGTCGCAGCCGAGCCCGCGCGCGGATTGGTCTTCTTCCAGCCGGGCGTGCCAGGCGCGCAGGTCATCCCGTTCGCCAACCCGGGCCAGCCCACCGCTATCGCCAGCGATGCGAATGGGCGCATTTACGTGTCTGACCCCGTGTGCCGCTGTCTTCGGGTGTACGACCGGGGCGGCTGGGCGGAACCGATCGGCGTGTTTGCAGGCGGCGCACCGCATCAGGTCGCGACTGGCGTAAACGGAACGCTTTATGCGATTGACGGCGAGAGCGGGCACTTACAGCCTGTGGATACAGGATGCCAGCGGCGAACGGCGCGTTCCACTGACGTTCAACGCAGCCGCCCCGCCAATTCTTGTGGCTGGCGGCCCGGACGATGCGCCCCGGCTGATCGTAATCGAGTGGCTGGAGTCGCTCATCGACGGGCAGGTAAACGCCGCTGTATCTGAAGTCGTCGATGAGTCGCTGCAATTGCTCACCTGGCTGAACGTCTCGCCCGAGCAAATCAAAGCGGCGGCTGTGCTGCCCGACGGCGCGCTGGCCGTTGCGCTGGCGAATGGTGATGTCTCCCGCGTGGGCAGCGACGGTTCACTAACGCCACTCGCATCTGGCTCATCGATTGCACCGCGTGCGCTCACCGCCAGCGCAGACGGCGCGCTGTACGTAGGGCTGGAGGACGGCACCGTCGCCGGCCACCGCGCAGGCATCAGCCCGGATCGCACCGGTGACGGCTCTCTGCTGGCTGATATGCCAGTTCAGGGGCAGTTGAGCGACGCATTTGGACCGCAGGAATGGACCTACATCGGCAGTGCTGGCGAAGTGCTGACTGTGAATGCAACTGACCTGCAGCGGCGCAATAGCGTCGATATGGCGCTCACCATCACCGGGCCGGATGGCCGCGAACTGGCCGCCAATGACGACCAACTTGGCCTCGACCTGTACGGCGTGCTCGACGCACAGATTCCGGCGCTGACGCTGCCCGCCGATGGTGACTACCGGATCACGGTATCGCCGGTGGACGGCACTGAGGGCGTGTATACGCTGGGCGCAGCGCCCGACCGGTTATTCTCGCTGGCCGAAGATGGCGGCTCGACCCGGCTGACCGGCGCGCTGCAGGACGTGTTTCCGGCGCAGCGCTGGGTTTTCGACGGCCGCGCGGGCCAAACACTGACGATCACCATGATCGCGCAAAGCGGCACGCTCGACCCGGTGCTGGAGTTATTCACTTACGACGGCAGGAGGCTGGCCTACAACGATGACGCGGGCGAAGACCTGACTCTAGGCAACAACGCGCAGTTGTTCCGCATCCAGCTTCCGCGCGATGAGCAGTACATCCTCAAGGCTGGGCGCTACGAGGGCATCGGGAACTACGAGATCATTATCGTTCCGAATACGTAGGAAAAACCGCAACACAAAGGACGCGAAGGGCACGAAGGGGAAATTCCTTCGTGCCCTTCGCGTCCTTTGTGTTAGCTCTTCATCGTCCTCAGCACGGCGCGTACCGGTGAGCCGCACGCGCCGTCCAGCTTGAGCGGCAGCGCGATCAATTCGTAGTCTCCGTCGGGCACGCCCGCCAGCCGCAGGCATTCCAGATTAACCATGCCGTGCGCGTACAATGCATGGTGCCCCGGCATCTCGGTGCTGTCGAGCGCATCGAATGACGGCGAGTCCAACCCGATTAAGCGGCAGCCGTGTGCGGCAAGCCCGGAAACCAAAACCGGGCTAACCCACGGAAACTCGGCCGGCCACATATCGTCGTCCAAATCGCTCACATGACTATGCACCAGCAGGCGCTGCACCCCGTCAAGCGAGCCAGCGGGAAAATCATCCGCTGTTAGCGGGCCGCTGCGCCGCGTCACCGTCAACACCCGCGCTGGCCCCAGATAGGCATCGAGCGGCATCGCGGCCGGATACGCGCCATCCTCCTCATAGTGATACCAGGCGTCGGCGTGGCTGCCGGTGTGCGGGCTGAGCGTCATGGTCGTCAGATTGGCGAATGCCCCGCGCGCAATCTCCATCTTCGATTCAAGGCTGAAATGGGTGTCACCCGGCCACACGGCGGTCGCGGGGCTAACCGTGCGGGTGATGTCATAGAGCATGAGTTGGCTCCTTTGGACTGCGGAACGGCCGTTTCAGCCAGTATAATCTGCGCTGAATCAATGCGGTTAATTCTCGTGCACTCAGGATATTTGCCGTGCGCTTTACCCTCTACACCGAAAAGACCGTGCCGCAGTCGATGTCCGCCATCAACGGGCGCTTGCAGGCCAAGGAAACGGCGTCGCGGCCCGCGCTGGATGGCTGGATCGAGGCCGGCGGCGGATTTTCGCTGCAAGTGACGATGCCGGTAATCGGAAAGTTCGGGCGCACCACGCGCTTGAAGGGGCACGTCGAACGCCAGCCCGGAATCACCGTCGTGCGTGGCGTCGTGCCGGGCGGTTCCAGCCCGCGCGAGCGCGTGGTGGCGCTGGGCGCACTGGCGCTGTTGGGCGTACTGATCGCGGCGGCGGGTAGCCCGCTGCTGGCGCTGCTGCTGATACCCGGAGGCTTCGTCCTCTACCTCCCCATGGCCGGGGATTATGCCAATGGGCCGCTGCTCGTGAACGAAGTTCAGCGCACACTCAAGGCCAAGACCACACCGCCAAAAACCGCGAAGCCGGGCGCTGGATTGAATGGCAAGTCTGGCTCGTCGTCTCGCGCTGCGCCCAAGCCAGCGCACCCTGCCAGCAAGCCTGCTACGCGCACTGCCCCTAAACCCGCCCCGAAGCCCGTTCCGGACGAGGATGATGACGACGAGGACGAGGTGATCGCGGTGGACGAGGACTCTCAGCCGCGCCTGCTCTAGCTACAGCCCGTGTTCCTCGCGGATTTCGGCAAGCAGCGCCGCGCTGCCGCGCGACACGAGATCATAGACGCGCTCGAAGGTGCCATCGTAGTACGGGTCCGGCACCTGATTGTAGGACACGGTTCCAGCGCGCTGGGCCGCATCCAGAAAAAGACGGATGTTAGAGCGCCTTCCACCTGCCAGCCGCCGCAGATCCTGCAGATTATCGCCGTCCATCGCCAGCACGTAGTCGTATTCTCTCAGGTCGTCCCGCTCGACCTGGCGCGCCCGGCCATCGTAGTCAATCGCGTGCTTCTCAAGCACCGCCAACGTGCGCGCATCCGCCTGCTGGCCCTCATGCCAGTTGCCCGTCCCGGCCGAGTTGATCTCAAACTCATCGCGCAGGCCGGCCTGATTGACCATGTGCTGAAAGACGGCTTCGGCCATAGGTGAACGGCAGATATTGCCGGCGCACACAAACAATACGCTAATCGTCATTCGCTTCACTTCCTTCAGTGCTGGCTGGCATCAAAAAAAACAAACGCAGCCTCCTCGAACGCCGAGGGGGCTGCATCCACTGCGTTCACAACCAGTCACGGCGCGGGCGGTTGTTCCTCATCTTCGGGCGCTGGCGGCGGCTCCGGCTCGTCCAACTCCTCCAGGTCATCCGGCGCATCATCAGCCGGTGGCTCGCGGGGCGAAAATGCTTCAGGGTCATCTGGCGTGGAGGCAGCGGGCTGCACAACCGTAGCGCCAAACGGGTCTTCATCGACGATGCCAGCCGGTTCATCCTGCGGTATGTCCAGCTCGGGGTGCGCTTCAACGGCGCCCATGCCTATTGAATCCAGCTCGGGAATGATGCGCTCCATTTCTGCCGGTTCTTCCGCTTCGGCAGGCTCTTCTGCCTTAGCCGGTTCTTCGACTGGCGCGGGCGAGGCTTCATGCCCCACCATGGCGATCTTGCCGTCGATGAACGCGCCTTCTTCCGTCGTCAGCGCCTGAGCGTGAATATCGCCCCACACGCGGCCGGTGCGCAGAAGCTGCACCTTTTTGCCGGTCACATTGCCGCGCACCGCGCCAGCAATCGAGATGTTGCGCGCATTAACATCGGCCGTGATTTTTGCAGTTTCGCCGATGAGGACGTTGCCGCCGATTTCCAGCGTGCCGGTAAACGTGCCATCCAGCCGCACATTCGCGGCGCTGCGCAGCGTGCCTTCGATGACAGAATTCGTGCCCAGCACAGTTTCAAAACCTACCGGCTGCGCCACGTCGGCGGGCGGCTGCGGCGGATCGAGGCGCGGGGGCGCTTCTGCTGGCGGTTGTGGTGCGGGATCTGCCTGACGGCGTGTGCCGAAAAAGGACATCGATTCCCCTCCTGTTACTCAACGGCGCGCGAATAAGTCCAATCTTCACTTTGCGCCGCACGGGATGTCTGCTACGATAATACGCGTAACGCACTGCACTGCACAAGAGACTTATGCACCATTCACACTGCAACGCCTGATCCTGGTCGCTGCAGAATTATGGCGTTCTTCCAGTCTCCCCTGGGCTGATTTTTTGAAGGACGTTTTCCAACCAACATGCACAGCACCACTCTGATCAATCCGCTTGATCGCAGCACTGAGCAGGCGAATTTCCGCGTGCTCGTCACGGATATCGCCTGGTTCGGCCTGGCGTTCGCGGCCACATCGCGCTTTCTGTCTGTCTACGCCATCCGGCTGGGCGCAAATGCGTTCGAGCTGGGCCTCATGGCGGCGCTTCCGGCCCTCATGTGGCTTGGTTCGTCCATGCTCAGTAGTTGGTGGGCCGGGCGCTACCCGAACACGATTCAAGCACTGCGCTGGCCCACACTGGGGATGCGCTTCGTATTCCTGCTGCCGATGTTCGCCCCGCTCTTTCCACCGCAGCTTCAGGTGGTATGGCTGATTGTGGCGATTACTGCAACCGCCATCCCGCAGGGTATTTCCAACGTGCTATTTATGGACATGCTGCGCAAGGCCATGCCGAATCCAACGCGCATGACCTCGCTACTGGCGCGGCGCATGTTGTTCTTCAACATCAATTTAGCCGCAGGAACACTGTTTTTTGGCTTATGGCTGGAAGCAGGTCCGTTCCCGGTCAATTACACGATCATGTTTGCGCTGGCTTTTGGCGCGGCCTTTATGAGCTACCGGGCCTGTATGCGCGTTCGTGTTCCCGATGAGATTCGCGTGCCGCAGCAGAAACGCGCCCGCGTACGTCCGTTTTCGACCAGGCCATTTCGCCAGGTGGCGCTGGCCGCGTTTGTCATCCACATGGCCTTCGCGTCGATCAACGCCATCATCCCGCTGCGGCTGGTACAGGAGTTGGGCGCAGGTGAAAGCTTCATGGCGTTGTTCGGCATGGCTGAACTGGGCGCAGCGGCCATGATCTCGCTGGTCGCGCCCCGCATTGCCCAACGTTTGGGCAGCCAGGGATTGATCACGGTGGGAATGGTAGGCACGGCGCTGGCTGCCCTGCTTATTGCCTCGTCCAGTAATCTAACCGTCATTCTAATCAGCGCAGGTATTTCCGGGGCTTCGTGGACACTTGCGGCTGGCATCGGCCTGTTCCGCTATTTCAGCGATACCAGCCCGGTGGGCGAAGGCTCCGTCGCCTATGCCACCGCCTACAACCAGTCAATCGGCGTGGCCATGTTTGCCGGCCCAATGCTCGGCAGTGCGCTCGTATCCGGCGGTGTGAGCCTGGTGGGCGTGCTGGCCATTGGCGCGCTGCTGCGCCTGGGATCTGCCATCGTCACCGAAGTGCCGGTACTCACGCGGCGGCGCGCGGCTGCCCGCATGCGCATGCAGCCCGAAGAGGCTTAATCGGCTTCAGGGAGTAGGGGTCGGGACGGTCGCCGTTGGCCTCACAGTGGCGGTGCGCGTGGCTGAAGCGGTTGGCGTAACCGTTACAGGTGAAGTTTCGCTGGCTTCAGGCGTGATCGACGGCGTGAACGTGGGCATCGGCGTCACGGTTGGCAGCGGAGTTGACGTGGGATAGAGCGGCTCGATCACCACCTCGTTCATGTAAGCCTCGTCAAGGCGGCGGGTTTCGCGGTTGAGGTCAATCACATACCACTCAGGGTCACCGGCCCGGCCAAGCACGCACACAATCGCGCCCTGGCCGAGGCCGGTGATGATTCCTGACGTGGCGCTGGGCTGCTCGCGCACCACGGCGTTGGGCACAATCACGCGAAAATCCTGGCACTCGGGCTGAGGTGTGGCGCTTGGGCGCGGTTCGAGCGGGCTGGTCGCCATGCGCGTGACGCGCTCGGCCGTCGCCGTGCCGATCACCTGGGCGCGCGATGTCGCTTCTTCAACGCCCTGCCCGCCGGTGCGGATGAAGTTCTGGGCTCCCTGCATCAGATAGAAGCCGCCGAACACCACCGCCACAGCGATCAGGATGATCAGCCAGCCGGGTGGCCCGCCTCCCCTCCGGTACCCACTTGCGCGATAGCCCATAGCGTCACCCGGCGTCCGCCGCAGCGGCGCTGTACAGAGTCACGATTTCGCCTCCAGAAGCGCCTCAGGCGGTTCGATTAACGGCCCCTAGCATACCGCAACACGTGGGTGTTCTCGCTTGTGCGCTATCGCAGGTGATCCTAGAATAGCTGGGCGCGAAGCACAACCTTCGCCTGCTGCGTGCTTCGGCTATGATAATGCCATCCGTCTATAGGGTGAACTGAATGATTCGCGCGTTCCTGATGCTTCTTCTGCTTGGGCTAATGTCAGCCAGCGCCACAGCGCAGTCCACCACCGTCACTGTGTTTGCGGCGGCGTCCCTGTCTGACGCCTTCGAGGAGATCGGCCGTGATTTTGAGGCGGCGCACCCGGGCGTGGACGTATTGTTCAACTTCGCCGGCTCGTCTACGCTTGCCGCGCAGATTGATGCAGGCGCGCCGGCGGATGTGTTCGCCAGTGCCAACTGGCCGCAAATGGACAAGGTCGAGCAGGCTGGTCTGCTGGCCGCGCCACCCGCCCCGTTCGCGCGCAACCAACTGACGCTGGTCGTTCCGGCGGCCAACCCGGGCGGCATCGAGACAGCACGCGATTTGACTGTGCCGGGCCTGAAGCTGGTGCTTCCCGCAAGCGGCGTGCCCGCCCGCGCCTATGCGGACTCGCTGTTGAGCCGGATCGCATCTGTGCCCGGCTTTGGCCCGCCGTTCCTGACTGCTGTCTATGCCAATCTGGTGTCAGAAGAAGACAACGTCCGCCAGGCGCTGGTGAAAGTGGCGCTCGGTGAAGCAGACGCAGGCATCGTCTATCGCAGCGATGTGACGCCCGATGTCGCCAGTGATATCCTCGTGATTCCGCTACCCGCAGGTGCGCAGCCCGTGATCAGCTACCCGATTGCCCCGCTGGCCGCCGCCACTGACCCCATATTGGCCCAGGCGTTCATCGATGCGGTACTTAGTCCGCAGGGGCAGGCGGTGCTGGCTGACTGGGGCTTCCGGGCCAGTGCGACGACTACGCCTTGACCGGACGCTGGTTCGGCCCGGTGATGGCACTGCTGGCCGTAGTCGCGCTGGCCTTTTTCGTGCTGCCTATCGCCGTCGTGCTGGTGCGAGCGCTTGCGGCCGGCGGCCCCGGCCCGGCCTCGCTTGCCGCCATCGCGCAGGCGCTCGGCCTGTCCCTATTGACCACCATGCTGACGCTCGGACTGGCGATAGTGTTCGGCACGCCGCTGGCCTATGTGCTGGCGACGGGCCGTTTTCCGCTGCGGCGTACGCTTGCGGTCGTGGTCGAACTGCCGATCGTGCTGCCGCCGGCGGTCGCCGGGCTGGCGCTGCTGGCCACTTTCGGGCGCAACGGCGCGCTCGGGCCATCGCTGGCGCTGTTCGGCCTCCAGGTTCCCTTTACGATGCTGGCCGTGATTCTGGCGCAAACGTTCGTGGCCGCCCCATTCTATATACGCGCGGCGCAATTAGGTTTTCAGGGCGTGCCGCGCGCGCTGGTGGACGCCGCCAAGGTGGACGGCGCGGAAGGCTGGCCGATGCTGCGCCATGTGATGCTGCCGGTGGCGCGCCGCGCCCTGCTGGTGGGGTTGGTGCTGTGCTGGGCGCGCGCCCTGGGCGAATTCGGCGCGACGATTCTGTTCGCGGGCAATCTGCAGGGCCGCACACAAACCATGCCGCTGCTGATCTACAGCATTCTCGAACGCGATGTGGATGCGGCCCTGTGGACAGGCGCGATCCTCATCGGCATGGCGCTGCTGGCGCTGCTGCTGGCCGCCTGGCTGCGACGCGGAGATGAGCACGGGCTGGAATGAGCAAGGGCGAGCCAGTTACAGCCCGCCCCACAGGTATTGCTCAACCATATCGTTGAAGATGGGCGCACTTCCGGTAAGCACTGCCTCACGTTCAACTTTTCACTTTCCACTGACTTACATGTTGCCGATGATCGCCGTAGCGAACTCGCTCGTCTTCACCTCGGTCGCGCCTTCCATCTGGCGCGCAAAGTCGTAGGTGACGATCTTCTGATCGAGCGTCTTTTCGTAGCCCTGCGTGATCAGATCGGCCGCCTCGTTCCAGCCCATGTACTCTAGCATCATCACGCCGCTGAACAGCAGCGAGCCGGGATTGACCTTGTCGAGATTCGAGTACTTGGGGGCCGTGCCGTGCGTGGCCTCGAACAGCGCCACGCCGTCGCCGATGTTCGCGCCGGGCGCGATGCCGACGCCGCCCACCTCAGCCGCGATGGCGTCGCTCAGATAGTCACCGTTCAGATTGGGCGTCGCCAGCACGTCGAATTCGCTCGGGCGCAGCAACATCTTCTGGAAGCTGATATCGGCGATCACGTCCTGGATCAGAATCTTGCCTTCGGGCACTTTTCCGCCGTGATTCTTATCGACGTCAGCCCATGAGATCGTTTCATTCGGAAATTCTTCCGCTGCGACTTCATAGCCCCACTTCATGAAAGCGCCTTCGGTGAACTTCTGGATGTTGCCTTTGTGCACCAGAGTCACGCTCTTGCGCTTGCGGTCGATGGCGTAGTGAATGGCCGAGCGCACCAGCCGCTTGGTGGCAAAGGCGCTCATCGGCTTGATGCCCAGGCCCGCGCCCTCGAAGAATTTCGCACCCAGCTTGTCACGCAGGAAGGCGGCGAGCATTTCGTTTTCTGGCGTGCCGGATTCGTACTCGATACCCGCGTACACGTCCTCGGTGTTCTCGCGGAAGATGACGACATCGACTTCTTCGGGGTGCTTGACCGGGCTGGGCACACCGCGATACCAGCGCACCGGCCGCACGCAGGCGTACAAGTCAAGCACCTGGCGCAGCGTCACGTTGAGACTGCGGAAGCCTTCGCCCACCGGCGTCGTCAGCGGCCCTTTGATACCGACGTAGTACTCGCGCATCGCCTCGAACGTCTCTTCGGGCATCGAGGTTCCGTACAGGGACTGGGCCTTTTCGCCGCAGTAGATTTCCATCCACGCGATTTTGCGCTGGCCGCCGTAGGCCTTCTCGACCGCCGCATCCCAGATGCGCAGGCTGGCGCGCATAATATCGGGGCCGATGCCGTCACCTTCGATATACGCCACAATCGGATTGTCCGGCACATGCAGCTTGCCATCAGCATAGGTGATCTTCTCACCCTGCGCCGGGGCAGTAATCTTTTCGTACGCCATGAACTCTGCTCTCCTTCGAATGCGCGAACCTCGCAGGCGACTGCTGCGCCCACAGAATTATAACCATCCCGTCAATCCATGCTAAACTCTGCGCGATCCATGCTCAGCAGGAGGGCGCGATATGTTCGATTCGCCGATTTTCAACGTGATCTTCGGCCTGATTTTCATCTTCAGCCTGCTCAGCATCCTCGTCACGCAGCTCAATACGCTCATCGCCAGCGTACTCAACTGGCGCGGCAAACACCTCAAGCAGGGCATCGCAGCGCTGCTCACCGACCCGGTCACACGTGCCAAGTTCCTCGCCCATCCGCTCATCGGGCTGGTGCCGGCCGTCGTACAGCCCAGCGCGCAAATGGCGACAGCCGACGCCGAAGCAGTGGCCGATTCCACCGCTGAAAAGGTGGAGTGGATTCCAGCCGAGATGTTCTCGCAGGTCATCCTCGACATCCTCAATTCGAATGCCGAAACCGAACTGTTTGGGCTGGTCTACGAGGCCTGCGAACGGATGCTCAACGGCGTCGAAAAGGCGCAGATGCGCGAAGTCCTGCGCCGTTTCCAGCAAGGCGGCATCGCCCTGTCAGCCGTCACCGAATTCATCGCGGCCAGTATCACCGACCCGGCCGATCAGGCGGCACTGCTGAAAGCGCTGGGGCCAATTGGCGTTGTGCGCCAGCCCGACCAAGCCGCCGATGAGAACAGCCGTCTGCTGCCCGTGCTGGCTGGCATCGACCAGATCGCCGACCCGGGCCTGCGCACCGCCCTGCAAACCCTGATCGGCCCTTCGTTCTCGCTGGAAGAGGCGCAGGCTCGGCTGGAGTTTTGGTTCAACACCAACATGGATCGCCTGAGCGCCAGCTACCGGCGGCGTATGACTTACGTTTCGGTCGCGCTCGGTATCGCACTGGCCCTGCTGCTCAACGCCGATACGCTGTATATGGGCCGCACGCTCTGGAACGATCCCGCTCTCAGTCAGGCGCTGGTGCAGGCCGCCGACGTCGCAATTAGCAGCGGCGCTCTGCGTACAGACATCGACCGCGCCGCACAAGAGCAGGCGGATGTGCTGGGGTCAGCCGTTACCCCCACCCCCGACCCCGCCGCAGTGCCTGGTTTCGATGCCAATGCGCAGCCCGCCGCGCCCGACAGCCCTTCGACGACCGAACTGGCGTTTCAGGTGAGCTATACGATTCAGGATTTGCTGGCGCTGCGCCTGCCGATGGGCTGGACGTTTGAGCCGGTGGAAGGCGGCTGCCCGCAGCCCAATACGGTGCCCGACCCGTGCTCGAATGGCCGCAACCTGTGGCTGATCCTGCCGCTGGGCAATCCAAGCTGGTTTGCCGACCTGCTCATTAAGCTGGCTGGCATCGCTATTACGGTGATTGCCATCGCCCAGGGCGCGCCGTTCTGGTTCGACCTGCTCAGCCGGATTGCGCGCGGACGGGCGAATAACAGCTAACTGTCCAGCACCGTGCGGCCCATCTCGACGCCTTCATCCAACAGCGCCTTGACTGCTTCGGGACTGCGCGACTCGGCATAGATACGCAGCACGGGTTCAGTACCGCTGGGCCGGATCAGTAGCCAGCTTGAGTCTGCCAGATAAAACTTGACGCCATCGAGCATATCGACGCGCGCGACGGTTTCGCCCGCCAGCTCCGCCGGGGCGCGATCTGCCAGCATTTGCGTCACCTGCCGCTTGGGGCGCTGGTGGCGCAATTTCGCATCAATCCGGTTGTAGTGCGCCGGGCCGTACATCTTCTGCAAGTCCTCGATGATCTCGTGCAGCGGCGCCTGATGATGGCCCATGACTTCGAGCAGCAGCAGGCCCATTAGGATGCCATCACCCTCGGGGATGTGGCCCTTGATGCTGATGCCGCCGCTCTCCTCGCCACCAATGAGGATGTCACGCCGCATCATCAGATCGCCGATGTGGTTGAAGCCCACTGGCGTTTCGTGCACCGTCAGCCCATGCGCTTTGGCGATACCATCGATCATAAACGTCGTCGACACCGTCTTGACGACATCACCGGTGTGGCCACGCACATCGACCAGATGCCGCAGCGCCAGCGCCATGATTGTGTGCGGATCGACGAACCGGCCGCGCGCATCGACCGCGCCAATACGGTCGGCGTCGCCATCGGTCGCCAGCCCCACATCGGCCTGCTCGCGCTGTACGGCGCCCACCAGATCGACCAGATTCTTCTGGATCGGCTCCGGGTGAATGCCGCCGAAGCCCGGGTTAAGGTCACCGCGAATCTCGCTGGTGCGCGTGCGCGTGCGCGACAGAATGCTGGTGAACGCCCCGCGCCCTGCACCCCACATCGCGTCAGCCACAACTTTGAGTTCGCCGCTGGAAATGACATCCAGGTCGACCAACGTCGCCAGATGCTGATAGTACGACCATGCCGGGTCAAAGCGCTTAATCAGGCCGCGATCGACCGCCATCTGATAGTCCATCAGATTAGGGCCGCGCGCCTCGCGCTCCATGGCCGCCAACTCGGCTTCGACCAGCGCGCACTCTTCAGCCGTTGCGCTGCCACCGTACGAGGCTTTCAGCTTGAAGCCGTTGTAGCGCGGCGGGTTGTGGCTGGCCGTAATGACGATGCCGGCGTCCGCCCCGATTTCCTTGACGTTGAACGAGATCGCCGGCGTGGGTGCATCGGTGCGCGTAAGCCACGTCGTGATGCCGTTGGCCGCCAGCACACGCGCTGTTTCCGTCGCAAAACGGTCGCTCAGGAAGCGCGTGTCGTAGCCCACCACCACCTGCGGCTCACCGCTGCCGATGTGGCTTTTCAGCACCGAACTTGCGACGGCCTGCGAGATCAGGCGCAGGTTTTCAAACGTGAACGTATCCGCGATGACAGCGCGCCAGCCATCGGTTCCAAATCGAATCATTTACGAGCCTCAGAAGTGAACGCGAATGTCAGAATTCAAGGAGTCGCCCCTCTCCCTGTGGGAAAGGGGCTTGGGTTGAGGGCACTGGGTCAGCCCAGGCCCGTCACTTCCATGATCTCGGCGATGCGTTCGGCATCGAGGTCGAGATCATTGAGAATGCTGTAGGGCAAGTCGTGCTTGATCACGTAATCGCGCAGCGTCTTGAGTGTGTCCTCAACAATCGCCGGCTTCAGTTGATTCAGGCGGATACCAGCCGATTCGAGCGTCGCGCGGATCGGCTCGACATTCTGGCCATGCAGCGACGCCGCAATCAGCAGGCCCGGCCCGACACGCTCGGCATAGGGCATTGGACGCGCCAGGCGCAGTTTCTGTTCGGCGGCATAAGCAAAGTACTGTTCGCTGCCTTCCTGCGGCCGATTGTTGCCGATCTGATTGGTGAGCTGCACTTCCAGCACCATCAGGTCGAGCAGATTTTGCAGCGATTCGACGCGCCCCTTGCCCACTCCCTCGGCAATTTTGAACGCCTGCTGGGCGATACCGGCCATCACGCCAGCCGCCCACGGCTGGAAGCGTGTATCCGGCGTGGTCTTGCCATGCTCGGCGGCGTATTTCCAGTCCAGCAGTCCGGTGACTATGGTGAGCAGTTCGATAATGCCCGCGCCGCGTATGTAGGTTGGCGCCATGCGGATCACATCCCAGTCGATGATGATGCGGTTGACTGGCCCGGTCGTGACGTAGTTGACCGTTCCGGCAACACGCGCCGACACCAGCGCTGTGAACAGGCCGTCCTGGCTGAGCGCCGTGGGCACCAGCACCGTCGGCAGGCCGCGCTTCCAGCCCACATACTTGGCGACATCAGCCACCAGTCCCGCGCCGACGCCATACACGACCTCGACTTCCTGCGGCAGCCCTTCGGCCAGCATGTCAAGGAATTCGATGTCGAGCCGATCAGGTTCTGCCTGCACGGCAATCGGCAAATCCAGCACGGTGCTGACCGCGCCCCACGACCGCTTGCCTGTCAGCAGCGCCGTAGGCCGCAACTCCTTCACAGTCACAAGATCGCGGAATTCCTGCGGCGGAACGTTCCAGATGATGGTCATGAGGGGCGCTCTCCATGGTCACACACGAGAGGTGAACGGCGGTAATGATAGTCCAAACAGCGTTGAGAATCCACTTACGCGCAAATGACGGCCAGAATGTGCAACTTGCCCTAATGCGAGCGATAGGCAAAAATAGGCCACCTAGAAGATCGTGCGCCAAAATCGTCCATCCACACGCGCTCTGGCCGGGAGTAATCATGTCACTACCCACCAATGATACCCTCCTTGCTTTCAGCGCTGCGCTGCCCTGGCAGGAAATCGAGCGCCAGAAACGCCAGTTCAACCGCGCGCTGGCTGACCTGGCCCGGGATGTGGAAGCGGGATCGCCAGACGAAATTCCGCTCGATGCGCTCTCCAGCGCAGTGGGCGTACCCGTTACCTCCCATTTCGATGTGAGCGACCACAGCCGCGCCAATGTGTTGCTGGCGCAGGACAACGGCCACCAGTACATGCTCGGCAGCGTCGTCAGCGCGCGCTACCGCAGCGGGCGCGGCCTGCTCGACAGCATCCACCCCTACAACCTCAATCCCAGCGTCACCCATCTCAACATTCACGAGACGGAAGACTCGACCGCGAACATGCGCGTACTCGGCGCGGAAATCGAGCTAGGGCTGGTGCATCGGGACGGCCACGCGCCCACCGAGGACGAGATACAGGCATTCATGCAGGCCTACAATCGCCACGCGCTGCGTATCGGCATCTATCCCAAGCTCGACCGTGAGGCCTGTTTGTATCAAGTCGAAGCGCATATCGCGCCGAGTATGGGCTATCACAAAACGCGCGCCGCCCTGATTGGCATCTTCGAGGCGCTTATGCGCGCCAGTGGTGATACCGGCCTGATCACCGCGATTATGTCCACCTATCCCACCGAGTTCGGACTTTCGCATGACCGACCATCCCAAGGTGGCGACCGCCGTTGATTTGATGCTGGAGGTCAATGGCCTGTTCCCGGAATACGAGCGGCGCTTGGCCGAGCGCCAGGCGCGCTATCACATCGACCCGGCCACCTGCCACGCCGTGAATATGTTCCGCATTCAGGGCTGCCACATCCATCTCGATTTAGCCGGCCGTTCCGAGGCGCTGGGCCTGCTGACGTTCCACACCATGCTCAAGAGCGCGACCGCTATCGCCAATGCAGCGGTGCTCAAAGGCGGCCCATTTGTCAACGGCACCTGCGACCCCGAATTCCTGTGCGCGCGCGAATACGTGCGCGGCGCAACCGTCACGGGGCGCTATCTCGACCTACCCCTCAGCCCGCACCTGATGCCGGACGGGCTGGAGAAATATGCTTCACTGCTCGATCTCGAACGCGCCAACGCCGTCGGGCGTGGCCTGCTTTACGATGGCAGCCTGGGCACGCCGGTTTCGGTGATGCACAACCCGATTGGCCGGGTGCGCCCCGACCTCGGCTCGACCAAGCGTGTGTGTACCGTCGAAAGCACGGGCATGCCCTCGCATATCAGCGCCAGCCGCATGGCCGCCGTCCTCACCGACTTCGAGTACAGTCATTCGCTGATGGAACTGTATTTCCGCAAGTATGGCCTCGACCTGGAGCCGATGCAGGCCGACCCCACGCTGCTGGCGATCCTCGGCCCGCTGGATGAGGCCGCCTTCACGGCCCAGCATACGCTGTCCGATCAGTTGGGCACGAATATCACGCTCACCACGGCCGCCGGCACACAGATGTCGCTGGCCGAATTCTATGAGATGAAGCGGCGCTATATGCACCGCGCGTTGGCCGAACTGGACGGCATCACCCCGCGCGACATTGATGATGTGTACACCAGTCTGTGCCGTATGCTCGAACCCCCCAGCGGCCAGTCGGCCCAGACGATCAACCAGTTCGTCGTCAACCCCAAGCTGCGCAGCACCGGCAACTGGGGGCAGATCATGCGCGACGCCTATGTGGAAGCGGGTGGCGTGGTGGGTGAGCACTGCCCTGACGCCGTGCAGCAGGTCGTCAACGCCGTCCACGACGCCATGCGTGAACGCTATCTGGGCGAGTAATGCGCAGCCCTCACACGTGAAGGAACGCTTGACCTCCCTCTCCGTCGTCATCCCTGTGTATCGCAGCGCCGACAGCCTGCCCGAGCTGATGGCGGAACTGGCGCGTGTGCTTCCCACCGTGGCCAATGACTACGAAGTGATCATGGTGGACGACTCCAGCCCGGACAATAGCTGGCAGGTGGTGCAAACGCTGGCGGCGCAGTACGCGTGGCTGCACGCCATCCAACTGATGCGCAACTACGGCCAGCACAATGCCCTTCTGTGCGGCATTCGCGCCGCGCGCTGCGAACTGATCGTCACTATGGACGACGACTTGCAGCATTCGCCCGATCAGATCGCCGCGCTGCTGGCCGAGCTCAACAAGGGCTTCGATGTCGTCTACGGCGCGCCACAGGCAGAACAGCATGGCCTGATGCGCGACCTCGCCTCGCAGATGACCAAGCTTGCGCTGCAAGGGGCAATGGGGGTGAGCATCGCCCGAAAAGTGGGCGCGTTCCGCATTTTCCGCACGAATTTACGCGACGCCTTCGCGCAATTCCACGGCCCGAACGTGTCGATTGATGTGCTGCTGACATGGGGCACGACACGCTTCAGCGCCATCGACGTGCCGCACCATCCGCGCAAATACGGCGAGTCGAATTACACGTTCCGCAAACTAGTGCGCCACGCGCTCAATATGATCACCGGCTTCAGCGTGCTGCCGCTGCAAATCGCCAGCCTGATCGGGTTCGTCTTCTTCGGCTTCGGCATGCTTGTGCTGATTTATGTGATTGGGCGCTACTTGCTGCAAGGCACGCCGGTCGAGGGTTTCCCGTTCCTCGCCTCGATAATCGCCATCTTCGCAGGGGCGCAGTTGTTTGCGCTCGGCATCATCGGCGAATATCTGGCGCGTATGTATCTACGCAGCATGGATCGGCCCGTCTACACGGTTCGCACCACACTCAACAGCGGCGAACAGGAGCAGACGTAATGCGGATTGCGGTGCTATGCGCCACCCAACGCGGCATCGCGTTTGTGGAAGCGCTCCACGCGTTGGCTGAAGTGCTCAAGCCGGAAGCCCGCCTGGACGTGTTCAGCTTTCGAGAAACTGAAGGTGAACCGTTGTTCTTTGACGAGTTGAAGCAGCTTACGGAAGGCTTTGGCGGCACGTTTCACGAAGCGCGGCAGGTGAGCGCCCCCCGTTTCGAGGATTACTGGCGCGACACACCGCCCGACCTGATGTTCATGGTCAGTTGGCGCTACTTGGTCCCGCCGCACATCTACGAGCACGCGCGGCTGGGCGCGTATGTGTTCCATGATTCACTGCTACCTGCCTATCGTGGCTTCGCGCCGACGGTATGGGCTATCCTCAATGGCGAGGAATACACGGGTGTCACGCTGTTTGAGGTAGCCGAGGGCGTCGATAACGGCCTGATTATCGCCCGCAAGCGCGTGCCAATTGGTCCTGACGACACGATTGCGGATGTGCTACCCAAAGTGACCGCGGCTTGTGTGGATTTACTGAGCGACCAGCTTGCGCCCCTGCTGGAGGGCCGAGCTAAACGCACGCCGCAAGACGAATCGCAAGCCACATACACATGTCGGCGCTTGCCCGAAGATAACCGGATCGACTGGACTGGACCGGCGGATGAAATCCACAACCTCATTCGCGCCGTCACCGCGCCCTACCCGGGCGCATTCACGACGTTCGAGGGCCAAACGCTGCGCATCTGGAAGGCTTGGCGGCTGGAGAAGTATCCGTACTATGCAGGAGCAGTGCCCGGCCGCGTAGTCGAAGTGCGGCGCGGCGTAGGCAGCGTCGTGCTGACGGGGGACGGGGCGCTGCTGATCACCGAGGTTCAGCACGGCAACGGACCGCGCCGCAACGCCTCCGAAATCCTCACCAGCCTGTCGCATACGCTGGGGCGCTGATGGACTATTCAATCCCATTCAACAAGCCGTATATGACGGGCCGCGAACTGGACTACATCGCGGATGCGGTCAAATCGGGCCATCTGTCCGGCGACGGCCAGTACACCCGGCGCTGCCATGCCTTTTTGGAAGACGCGCTGGGCGTGCCCAAGGCACTACTGACCACCAACTGCACGCACGCGCTGGAAATGGCGGCGCTGCTGCTGGATTTTCAGCCCGGCGACGAGGTGATTGTGCCTTCGTTCACGTTCGTTTCCAGCGTCAATGCGTTCGTGCTGCGCGGCGCAAAACCAGTGTTCATCGACATCCGGCCCGACACGCTCAATCTGGATGAGGCGCAGCTAGAAGTCCTGATCACGCCGCGCACGAAAGCCGTCGTGCCGGTGCACTACGCGGGCGTGGGCTGCGCCATGGACGCGATTGGGAAAATCGCGGAGCGGCACGGCATTGCCGTCGTCGAGGACAACGCGCACGGGCTGTTCGGGCGCTATCAGGGCCAGTATCTGGGCACCTTTGGCGCACTGGCCACGCAGAGCTTCCACGAAACCAAGAATTTCACCTGCGGCGAGGGTGGCGCGCTGCTCATCAATGATCCGGCGCTGGTCGAGCGGGCCGAGATTATCCGCGAAAAAGGCACCAACCGCAGCCGCTTCTTCCGGGGTATGGTCGATAAATACACCTGGGTCGATGTGGGATCGAGCTATCTGCCGTCCGACGCACTGGCCGCCTACTTGTGGGCACAGTTCGAGGCCCGCGATGATATTCAGGCGAAACGCGCGCATATCTGGGCGCGTTACGATTCAGAACTGGCCAGTTGGGCGCAGGCGAATCACGTTCGCCAGCCGGTCGTCCCGCCTGAATGCGAGCAGGCATGGCACATGTATTATCTGCTGCTGCCGTCACTGGAAGCCCGCACGGCGCTCATTGCCCACCTGCGCGCCCACAGCATTCTGGCCGTATTCCACTATCTGCCGCTGCACCTGTCCGACATGGGCCAGCAGTTCGGCGGCCGCGTCGGCGACTGCCCGGTGACGGAAGACCTCAGCGACCGTCTGCTGCGCCTGCCGTTCTTCAACAGCCTCAATGACGACGAGCAAACGCGGGTGATTGAGACAATTCTGCAGTTTGAAGCCTAACCTCAACCCCAAACCCCTTCCCCGAACACAGTGGCAGGGGAGCTAAGGCCGCGTCTTGTCTCCGATAACTCCGCGCGCGTGGAGGGGCTGCGGGGCAAGATTGAGCATCTGGTAAGTTTCGCAGCCCACACTACGTCGAAACAAATAGATTGTGATATAATGCACGGAATAGAACACTTACTGACCCCTATTCCGCTGTTTTTCTTCCTGAACTTGTAAAAGCGAATTGCGAAAGGACAAGTGAACACACCGGGCGGCATGCGCGGATTGGCTGCGCACGCGCCGGTGTCATCTGCTATGGCAAAAGAACCTAAACTGAGAATTGTTCCCCTCGGCGGTTGCGGCGAGATCGGCAAGAACATGACCGTGATCGAGATGGGCGACGACGCCCTGATTATCGATACGGGCGTCATGTTCCCCGCCGCCGATATGCTGGGTGTGGATCTGATCATCCCCGATTTCACCTATCTGCGCGAACGCAAGAACCTCAAAGTACACGGCATCCTCTACACGCACGGCCACGAAGATCACACGGGCTCAGTCAGCTATGTGGTCGACTTGCTGCGCGGGACGCCGCTGTATGCGACGCCGATGACGTCGGCGCTGCTGGAGGTTAAACTGCGCGGCGCGCGCCTGCTTCAGGAAACCAAGATCAACGTCTTCAAACCGGGCGATGGCTTCCAGGTTGGCCCGTTCAAGATCGAATCGTTCCACATGACGCACAGCATCCCCGACTGCGTGGGCTACGCCATTTCCACGCCCTACGGTCTGGTCGTGCATAGCGGTGACTACAAGTTCGACAATACGCCGCTCAACGGCCTCAAGCCGGACTATGCCAAGATGGGCGAACTGGCTCGTCAGGGCGTATTCATGCTCATGGCTGACAGCACCGGCGCCGAGCGCGCGGGCTGGACGCAGTCTGAGGCGGTGGTGCAGGCCGGCTTTGAGGACATTTTCCGCGAAGCCAAAGACCGCATTGTCGTCGCCAGCTTCGCCTCGCACATCTCGCGCATCCAGATGATTTCCGATCTTGCGGCGCGCTTCGGGCGCAAAGTAGCGATTGCTGGCCACAGCATGACCGAAAACGTCAAGATGGCGCGCAAGATGGGCCTGCTGCAAATCGAAGACGAAATGCTGGTCGATCTGCACAAGATCAGCCACGTTCCGCCGGAGAAGCTCGTCATCGTTGCCACCGGTTCGCAGGGCGAACCGTCGGCGGTACTCAGCCGGCTGGCAAACGGCAATCACAAGAGCCTCGATGTGATGGTGGGCGATACCATCGTCATTTCGGCGCACACTATCCCCGGCAACGAGGAAATGGTCAGCCGCACCATCAACAAGCTGTTCCAGCGCGGCGCGAACGTGCTCTACGATCCGATTTCGCCGGTGCATGTGTCCGGCCATGCCTCGCAGGAAGAGATGAAACTGCTCATCTCGATGCTGTCGCCCAAGTTCTTCATGCCGGTGCACGGTGAACTGCGCCACCTCAAGGCGCACCGGAATCTGGCGATCCAGTCTGGTATTCCAGGCGAGCGCGTTTTTGTCGCCGAGAACGGCATGGTGGTTGAGGCGGACCGAAACGGCGCGAGGCTCACCGGTGAACGCGTGCCCGGCGGCTACGTGTTCGTCGATGGCAGCGGCGTAGGCGATGTGGGCCGCGCAGTCATCCGTGACCGCGAGACTCTGGCCCGCGACGGCTTCGTGATGGTCGTGGTCAATGTTGATGGCGGCGGGCACGTACTCTCCGAGCCAGAAATCATCACGCGCGGATTTGTCTATCTGCGCGAGGCCGATGAGTTGATCGAGCAGATTCGCGAGACCATCTATGACGTGATGTCGTCCTCGTACGAGATGAAAAACGGCAAGCGCCGCGAACGGCTGCAGGACTCACTCAGCCGCCTGTTCTTCAACGAAACGCGCCGCCGGCCAATGGTGTTCAGCGTCATCAACGAACACTAGACCTAACGCGGCGTCAGTAGTAGTCACAAACAGCAAGCCCCCGGAGATCGGGGGCTTGCTGTTTGTTCGTATGGCCGTGATTGCAAACAAGGGGCTAAAGCCGCCTTGTTGCCGCGTGAGGAGTTGGAAACAACGGGCTTCAGCCCATTGTTGATCCCAAGGTTCACCTAAATCCGATTGCCCCTGCCCTTCCACGGCATGAACACGCGCCGCAACCAGCGGCGCACGATCGAGCCGCGTACATCGGGCCACGCATGCTCGGCCACTTCGCCCGCCACCTCCTGCGCCTCCGGCTCACTCCGGCCATAGCGCTCTGCCGTATACAGCGACGTAATCGCGTTGACGGGCGGCTCGGACTGCGGCAGTTGCATCAGAATCTGCTCGCGGCGTTCGTTTGGCGTTTGTTGCGGCGGCGGGTGCAGGCCGATCAGGCTGATATAACGCTCCAATCGGGCATACGCGCGCGCCACCGGGCTAAGGCCGCGCATGCCGCGCCACTCCCAGTACCAGTACACGACCACGGACGACAACAGCGCCAGCGCGATCATGAACAGGATGAAGAAGCCGAGCGTCAATCCGGGCGCGATGAACGAGAGTGGAT
Organism: uncultured Chloroflexia bacterium; assembly: GCA_963841085.1. Taxonomy (GTDB): domain Bacteria; phylum Chloroflexota; class Anaerolineae; order Aggregatilineales; family Phototrophicaceae; genus Flexifilum. The sequence goes on from CAWJBF010000009.1 coordinate 145,956, forward strand.
CGCGCGGCTGCGGGCGCTGCGGCGGCGGATTGGTAATCGCCAGCGGCTCGGGCGTCGGTGTCGGGCTGGGAGTGGGCGTCACGCTCGGCGGCGCAGGCATGGGCGCGCCGTCGGCCGCCTCAGTCAGTTCCGGCTGAGCCTGCGGCGTGGGTGTCGGGCTAGGCGTGAACGTCGGCGACGCGGTAAGCGTCGCAGTCGGCGCTGCGGCCGTCGGCGTCATCTGCGGCGGAACAACGTTGGGCTCGTCGCCCCGGTCCGGCAGTTCCTGCGCCGCCGTTGGCTCGAAGTCAATCCAGCCGTAGCCCGGGAAGTAGACCTCGACCCACGTATGCGCGTCGCGTTCGCGCACGACAAAGGCATTTTCTTCTGCGCTCCACTCGCCCTGCGCGAAACCGGCTGCCATGCGCGCTGGCACGCCGAGGCTGCGCAGCATGACCACCATGGCCGATGCGTAGTAATTGCAGTAGCCACGGCGGATTTCGAACAGCAGCCAATCGACCGGATCCTGGCCGGTCGGCGGCATCGGAATCAACTCGTCATAAGTGATATTGGTGCGCAGCCACGTTTCAATCGCCTTGGCCTGGTCGTAGGGCGTCACTGCGCCCGCTGTGGTCACAATCTCACGCGCCAACGCGGCCGTGCGCGCGCTCATCGACGGCGCAGGCGACATGTACAAGTCGCGGATGTGCTGCGGATAATCCACGCCTGCCGCCCGTAGTTGTTCAGCCGTGGCAGTGCTCACCATACTGGTCGCGTCGTAGCTGTCACCCTCGTACAGCACGCGCGCCGGCCGGATGACGGACACGCTCATGCTTTCGCCCGGCCCGTAGCGCAGGTCGGTGCGCGTTGGCAGGCCAATTTCGTATGGCTGAGGGGCCGCGTAAATCAGACGGCTGGTCGGCAGGCCAATCGTGATCGTCTGATCAACCGGCACGCGAGACAGGCTTTCATCGGCGGCCATGGTGATACTCAGCGGCGCTTCGGGGTCCGTCAGCCGAATTTCGGCCCCACTCGTCCAGCGCCCCATGTCGTAGAAATCAAACGTGCGCGAACGCCAGTAGTAGCGGCGGTCGTTAGGCGCGCTCGCCAGCAGCGCGATTTCATCGCCCAGCCGGATCGCACCGCCCAGTTCGAGCGAGTCGCCGCCGTAGTAGTCCGAGGTGACCGGCCCTTCGGTTTGCGCGGCAGTAAACAAGCGGTTCCATAGTTCGCCCAACTGGGTAATGCCTTCACCAGCCATGAACTCCTGAAACTCATTGAGCCGCCCTTCCAGATTCTGGACAGGGGCGAGCCAGCCCACCAGCAGCACCAGCGCCAGCGCCAGCCCCACCATCATCATCTTGCGGCGGAAACCCTTGGGGGCGCGCACGCCGTTGGTGTACCAGTCCCACTCGCGGGCATCGAGGTGCGCCCGCGCCACCAGCAGCAGCGCGAAGAAGACGTAACCGACCAGATACAGGGTGAGATTGCCTGAGCCGGAGTAGTAGACCGCATTGATGACCAGAATCAGGCCCGGCGGCAGAATGGCGCGCCAGACCTGGTTGACGCGAAACAGATGCCACGCCATGTTGTGGCCCAGAAACCAGAACAGTGCGCTCATGATGAGCGTGAACACCAGCTCATCCTGGTTGACGCCGCCGGTGAAAGCGTCGTACACCCACTGGAAGCTGCGGGAGAACACGTCATAGATGCCCTCCGCCAGCCCGCCCGGCTCGTTCAGGGCCGCCAGCAGGACTATCAGGGCCGCGCCGTAAATGGCGCTGACGATCAGCGCGAACAGATCGTTGTACTGTGATCGGGCCAACACCAGCCCGACGATCAGGCTCAGGGCCGAAGCGGGCAGAACCACGCGCAGGCCCAGCTCCCAGCCAGCCGCTTCCAGCGCCAGCGCCACCGTTAGCAGCAGCGCAAATGCAGCGACAAGCGCCAGCAGGTCGCCCGGGAAAAACACGGACTCCCAGAGGCGCAGCAGGCGGTTTTTAGGCCGGCCACTACGGGGCGGCGTTTTGGGTTGAGCAGTTGCGGTCATCACTCCTCGGCTGCGCCGCGTATTTGGCGCGAGTGCAGCAGTTCCCATTTTAATGGCGCGAGCGAGGCCTGCACAACCCGCGCCCGACCGCCGCGTTTCCGACTCCTTTCGGGGCCGTGCGAGTCGTATAATGACGGTGCGTTCAGGCGGGCCGGATGATCGCGGCGTCGAGGTTGGGCGCTGAGGAAAGTCCGCTCTCCACAGGGCCACGGTGCTGGCTAACGGCCAGGCGGGGCAACCCGACAGCAGAGTGCCACAGAGATGTGTACTGCCGGGCGCGCAAGCGTTCGGCGAGGGTGAAACGGCGGTGTAAGAGACCACCGGCGCACGCAGCGATGCGGGCGGCCAGGCAAACCTCACCGGGAGCAAGGCGAACAGGCGCATTGGAGGGGCCCGCTCCACAAAAAGCGCCGGGTATGCTGCATGACGGCCGGAGTAATCCGTCCGCTAGAGAGATGATCATCACCCCGTCAGGGGTACAGAAAGCGGCTTACAGGCCCGCCTGAACGCGCTGTTCCGCTGACTGCTCTGCGTCATCCACAGGAAACGCGAACGCCATCCCCCGCAAATCAATCCGCACGCGATCACCGGCACGAATGTCGCCTCGCGCCCACGTGCGCGCAGCCCACAGCGGGCCTTCATCCAGGCGCAGGACCAGTAGCTGATCATGGCCGTAGAACTGCACATCCACCACCACCGCCGCGCCGCCCGTGTCTGCCGTCACATCGACGTTCTCGGGGCGCAGTCCCAATTCCGCCGGCCCCGTCATGGGCGCCGCCAGCAAAATCGAGCCGTGCGCCGTACGTGCAGTTTCGCCGTCCGCCTCGCCGCGTATCCAGTTGACTTCACCCAGAAACTCGGCCAATTCACGCGTGGCCGGGCGCAGGTACAGCTCACGCGGGCCGCCGATTTGCAGCAGCCGGCCTTGCGCCATCACCGCCACGCGGTCGGCGATGCTCAAGGCCTCTTCCTGATCGTGGGTGACAAAGACGGCCGTCGCGCCCGCCTCCTTGAGAATACGGCGCACTTCGGCGCGCATTTCCCGGCGCAGCGCAGCATCGAGATTGGAAAACGGCTCGTCGAGCAGCACCACCGACGGTCCGGCCGCCAGCGCGCGCGCCAGCGCCACGCGCTGCTGCTGGCCGCCCGAGAGTTCGTGCGGGTAGCGACCACCCTGCGCCGCCAGCCCAACCAGGTCGAGCATGGCCGCGATGCGCGCGTCACGCTCGGCAGGCTTCCAACCGTGCAGCGCAAACGCCAGATTGCCATTGACACTGAGGTGCGGAAACAGCGCGTAGTCCTGAAAGACCATGCCCACGCGCCGGTCTTCGGGCGGCACGCCACCGCCCGGCCAGCCCACACGGCGGCCGTTCAGCAGCAGTTCACCTGCGTCGGGCGATTCCAGCCCGGCAATCAGCCGCAGCGTGGTCGTTTTGCCGCAACCACTAGCCCCAACTAACGCCAGCAGCTCGCCTGATGGAATCGAGAAGGTCACCTGGTCAGCGGCTTCGAGCGCGCCGTAGCGCTTCGTCACGCCGCGCAGTTCAACGACGTTGTGTTCGGCCATCCAGCCTCATCAACATGAGCACAGGCAGCAACCCCACCAATATAATCGTCAGTGCGGGAATCGCGGCGGCCTGCCAGAACGATTCCGCCGCCAGCATGTACGACCAGATCGAGAGCGTATCCATCCCAAACGGGCGCAGCAGCAGCGTGGCCGGCAGTTCTTTCATCACATCGACAAATACGAGGATCAATCCGGCGGCAATGCCGGTGCTGATAAGCGGCGCCTGCACTTTAAGCAGCACGCGCAGCGGATTGGCTCCCATTGTGCGCGCCGCTTGCTCCATGTTTGGTGTCACTTTTTCGAGGCTGGAGTTGACGCTGCTGTAGCCTACGGCCATGAAGCGCACGATGTAGGCGTACATCAGGCCGACGACCGACCCCATCAACAGCAGCCCGCCCGCGCCACCCAACTGAACTGAAATACCACTCGCGGCGCGATCGACGGGTGCCAGCGTTACCAGCACACCAGCCGCAATCACGGAACCGGGCATGGCATAGCCGAGCGTGCCCAGCCGGGCCATGCCGCGCAGCCAGTGTTTGCCGCTGAAACGCGCGCTGTGCGCCATCAGCAGGGCCAGGCCAAGCGTAATCAGGGCCGCGCCTGCCGCCAGCCCGAACGAGTTGCCCACATAGCTGCCAAACACCGAGCGCCAGTCTCCATACGTTGGGCTGTTGAGTTCACTCAGCGCCCAGCCCACCAACTGGCCGACCGGCAGCACAAAGGCCAACCCGAGCACCAGCCCGCAGACTGCCACCGCGCTCCAGCCTTTCCAGCCGCGCAGGTGCATCTTCGCCAGTGTGCGCCCGCCGCTGCGCTGGTGATAGCGCGCCTTGCCACGCAGCAGGTGTTCGAGCAACAGCACGCCGAGGATGAAGAACAGCAGCAGGGCGGCCAACTGCGCCGCACCCTCACGGTCCATGCGCCCTTCCCAGATACGGACGACGCCTTCGCTCATGGTCGGGAAACCGAAGAAGCGCACGACCGCGAAATCGGTCATCGCTTCCATCACCGCCAGGCTGACGCCTGCCACAATCGACGGGCGTGCCAGCGGCAGCACTAGCTTGAAGAAGCTGCGCCATGCTCCATAGCCCATCACGCGGGCCGCCTCGAAGGTCGTTGCAGCTTGTTCGCGGAAGGCGGCGCGCGCCAGCAGATAGACATACGGATACAGCACAAGCGTCAGCACGATGACTGCGCCCCAACCGTTCTGCATATTGGGGAACGCGACCTCACGCCCAAAGACCGAGCGCCAGGCAGTTTGCACCGGCCCGGCGAAATCGAACGTGGCCATGAACACGAAGCCCATGACGAACGACGGCACCGCCAGCGGCAGCAGCAGCGCCTTTTCGAAAAAGCGCGCGCCCGGGAAGCGAAAGGCCGTCACCAACCACGCCAGCGACACGCCAATCACGGTCGTGCCGACGGCGACACCCACCATCAGCAGCAGCGTATTGAGCAGCATGCGCGGCAGAATCGTATTCCAAAGCTGTGTCCACAGGCCAATATCGGGCCGCAGCAGGCCAGCCGCCAGCAACAGGATCGGCGCAGCGACGAATACGGCAATCACGGCCGCCAGCCAACCGTACCATGTAGACGGCCTCGGCCAGCGCACAATTCTCTGCGCGCTGGCCGGCGCCTGTGTTTCCCTTAGCCGCCGCCGAACCGAGGTAACTGCCACTGTCTATCCTTGCCTAGAATCCGTAACCTGCGCGTTCGAGCAAATCGAGCGCCGCTTCCTGATAGTCGCCATAGTCGCTCAATGGCATCGCGTTGATGACCGGCTCGCCGAAGGTATCCAACTGCGGCGCAATTTCGGCGCTGGGGTTGGTCGGGAACTCGAAGTTGCTGCCGGGCACGCCGGTTTCATCGCCCGCCTGCCCTTCAGTCGCCATCCATTCAATCAGCCGAACGGCGTTGTCGCGGTTGAGAGCTGCCGCCGTCACGCCGGCGCCGAAGATGTTGCGGTGCACCCCGCGCCCATCCTCACCCTGATTGGCCCACACCAGCCCAAGATTAAGCTCAGGGTCTTCGTTAAGGGCGCGCGCTACGTAGTAGTGATTGACGATGGCCACGTCGCAGCCACCCGCCACCAGCGTATCGATGATGCGCTCGTCACTGTCGATGAACTGCGGACTGTTTGCGACCCAACCGGAGACCACGTCTTGCGCCGCTTCTTCACCCAGGTCATGAATCAGATTGCCCACCAGCGCCAGCGTATAAATGTGCGTAGCCGGGCGCAAGCACAGGCGGCCATGCCACTTGGAATCAGCCAAATCCTCATAGGTGGACAGTTCGGACGGATCAACCGTTTCGGTGTTGTAGATGAGGGTGCGCAGGCGCTGGCTGATAGCGAACCAATTATGGTCAGGGTCGCGCAGATCAGCAGGAATTGCCTCGGCTAACACGGCGGAATCGACCGGCTGGAGCAGACCCTCGCTGGCGGCCAGATCGAGCGCGCCCGCGTCAATCGAGAAGAACAAATCGGCGGGCGTCTGGCTGCCTTCCGCGCGCAGCCGTTCCAGCAGCGACTGTGACGACCCCTGCGACAGGCGCACTTCTATGCCGGTCTCTTCGGTGAAGCGGTTGAACACGCTTTCCATCGCGCCGTAGTGCCGCGCTGAATACACATTTACTACCTGCGGGCTGTCCTGCGCCGAAACTGGCGCTGCCAGCATTACACCGATTGCACACGCTGCCATCAGCAGCGAGAGTTTATGACGCAAGATGCCTACTCCCTGAACAGGCCGTTCACCCCCTCCTCCCGAGACGGCGCGAACAGCAGCGAACCACCTGCGGCATTATCAGGCACAGCCACGCCACCTGTCCACGCGTCGGGTCAAGTTCGCGTTTCACCTGCCCTATGCGCAGCGCACACAAGGCGAATAACACCGTTTTTCACAATGTGTAATATGGAGTTCAACCGGAGTTAAATCTGACCCGAAGAACCAGCGTTTGCGGCCGCATCATCCACGTAGCGCGCAAACGGCACGAATCCCTGCCAGTTCACGCGGCCAACCAGTTGAAATGAGCGAATCGACCGGCCGTACACGCCAGCGGACTCGGGTAAGGCGAAGGTCAGTGATGAAGCCGTGGCGTTCACACCCCAGTCGTCGGCCGTCGGCACGTGAAGCGTCGCGGCAGCGCTTGCGCCGGGCAGTAGCCAGTGCAGCACCATCTCCACCCGGTCACTGTCCGGAAACGGCTGATGGACTTCAACTTCAAGCGGATCACCGAGCGTCAGCAGCAGATACCACAACGGCACATCGAGGTTGAGGTGGATGTAGGTGACTTCGTTTGCGCCCGCCTGCGCCAGCAGATTGCCGGAGAACGCAGCCGTACGCACCTGGCGCAGCGTGCTGCCCTCGGAAACGCCCCAGTAGACAGCTCCGTTGCTGGCAAAGTCGATCTGCTTCTGCAGCGCGGGGACGTTGGCCTCAAATCGCGCGCTTACGTCAGCCAGCGGGGTTTGACCCACGGTAATACCGGCCCAGCACGGCGGCGCGCACACGCCAAAGCCCAACGTGCCAGAAGCGCCGGGTGGATTGATCGCGCGGCCCGGCATGATTACGGCCAGCGTAACCGCCAGCGCGCACACGCCCATCAGGAACAGCATCGGTCGCACCAATGCGCGCGCGATATCGCCTCCTGAACTCTGCCAATTTCTTGATTCACTGTAGCACGAATTTGGGGTGTGGGGTGATAGAACCATCTCCCTCAGGTTTGAGGGGAGACAAAGCCGGGCACGGTATGCAGGGTTCGCTCGTGAGCGCACTTGGTCAGTGTTTATGAGGGGCCAAACACGCCTCGCCTTCACGAACAAAGTCCCGCTCTCCGCGTGCGGAGAGCGGGTTGGGGGTGAGGTTGGACGTTATCCCAACTGCGCCTGCATCTCACCGCTCAGTTCGCCATGCTGCTCAAAGTCGAGCTCGACTTCGCGGCGGAACTGCTGCGTGTACAGCTTGTAGTAATGACCCTTCAGGCGAAGCAGATCGGCGTGCGTGCCCATCTCCGAGATGCCACCCTGCTCGATGACGAGAATGCGGCTGGCCTTGCGAATTGTCGACAAGCGATGCGCTACGATGAAGCTGGTGCGCCCCACCATCAGCGTTTCCATACCCTTCTGAATCAACGCCTCGGTGAGCGTATCGACCGAGCTGGTGGCCTCGTCCATCACGAAGATGTCCGGATTGGCCAGCACCGCGCGCGCTAGGCTGATCAACTGCTTCTGACCCACAGACAGCAGATTACCGCCCTCGCCCACCTCTTCGTCGTAGCCCTTGGCGAAGCTGGTGATGAACTCGTGCGCGCCAGTGAGTTTGGCCGCCTCCTCCACCTCCGCGTCGGTCGCATTCAGGCGACCGTAGCGGAGGTTTTCGCGAATGGTGCCGCCGAACAGGTGCGGCGTTTGCAGCACAATGCCGATGCGCGAGTGAATACCGTGCAATGTCATATCCATGTAGTCGCGCCCGTTGATGAGGATTCGCCCAGTCGTCGGTTCGTAGAAGCGGCACACCAGATTGACGAGTGTGGACTTGCCCGCGCCGGTTGGCCCCACCAACGCAATCGTTTCACCCGGCTGAATCGTCAGGTTCAGGCGGTCGAATACCGGCTCGGAGTCATCCTCATACTTGAATGTCACATCGTCAAATACGATTGCGCCGCGCAGCGTGCCCGGGTCGGCCGCATTCGCCGTGTCCTGAATTTCGGGCACCGCGTCTTCCAGCGAGAACACGCGCTCGGCGCTGGCGATGGCGTGCTGCATCGACGCGAACACGCGGGCCAGGTCTTGCACCGGCCACAGCATGAAGGTGATGTAGCCGATGAATGCCGAGATGCCGCCGATAGTCATTGTGCCGGCCTCGTACTGCACGCCGCCGAAATAGATGACCATGCCAATCGACGTGGCCGCGATGATCTGCACGACCGGCAGGAACAGCGCCGACAGCCACGCCGCACGGAAGGCCGCCCGGTAGTAGTCAGTCGTCAGTACGCCGAACTCGTCGAGGTTGCGCTCCTCGCGGCGCAGCGCCTTGACCACGCGTACGCCGGTGATGCTTTCGTTGTAGGCGCCGGTGATGCGCGAGTTCGCCTTGCGCGCCATTCGGTAGTTGACCAGAATGCGCTTTTCAAACCAGATTGCGACCGTGATCAGCACCGGCACCATCACGAATACCAGCAGCGCAAGTTGCCAGTTAATCATGAACATGAAAAACAGCGACGTGCTGATGATGACGATGGCCCAGGTCACATCAAGCAGGCCCCACGTCACCAGGTCGGCGATGCGTTCAGTGTCGCTGGTCACGCGGCTCATGATCCAGCCCACTGGCGTGCGGCTATAGTAAGACAGCGACAACTGCTGCAAATGGTTGAACAGCCGCTTGCGCAGGTCGTATTGCACACGCTGGCCGAGAATGCCGGTCAGGTAAATCAGCCCGAACACGGCGCATGCCTGCACCAGAATGACCACTGCATAGACGGCCGCCAGCTCACCCAGCACGGCCACGTTGCCGGGCGTGATGCCATCGTCGATGAGAATCTTGCCCAGGTACGTGAAGACCGAGTCCAGCAACGCCACGACGATGACCGAAGCCAGAAAACCGATCACCCACAGCTTGTAGGGCGCAACCTGCTTCAGAATCCGCAGCAGCGTTTGGCCGCTGAAACTGGAATCGAATTCCTCTTCTTCGAAGCCGAAGTTATCGTCACTCACCAGCCATTTCCCTTTCAATTTCGGACTCGATGCGCGCCTGAAGGTCATAGATCTTCTGGTAATACCCGGGCTGCGCCACGAGCGTTTCGTGCGTTCCGTGCTGAACGATTCTGCCCTTGTCCAGCACGAGGATGAGGTCGGCATTCATCACACTTTGCACACGGTGCGCGATGATGAACGTCGTGCGTTTTTGCATGAGCCGGTCGAGCGCGATGCGAATCTCCGCCTCAGTTTCCATATCGACCGATGACGTGGCGTCGTCCAGCAGCAGGATGCGCGGGTTCTTCAGCAGCGTGCGCGCAATCGCCACGCGCTGCTTCTGGCCGCCCGAGAGCGTGACACCCTTCTCGCCTACCACTGTGTTGTAGCCTTCGGGGAAGCCCAGAATCACGTCGTGAATCGAGGCCGCCTTGGCCGCTTCCTCCACTTCGTCTTCCGTCACCACGCGGCCCACGCCATACGAGATGTTTTCGCGGATCGAGCGCGAGAACAGGAACGGTTCCTGCTCGACGATGCCGATATGGCGACGCAGCGTATCACGCGAGTAATCGGCCAGTTCCACGCCGTCCAGCTCAATCGAGCCATCGGTGTACTCGTAGAAGCGCGGCAGCAGGCTCACCAGCGTCGTCTTGCCCGAACCTGTCGGGCCGAGCAGCGCCACCGCCTGCCCGGGCTTCACCGAGAATGTGAGTTCGTGCAGCACGGCAATACCCGGCTCGTATTCGAAACTCACATCCTTGAACGCGAGCTCGCCGCGCAGGTCTGCCTGCGGCTCATAGCTGCCAGTCATAATCGGTTCGCGTTCCTCGCGCGAGATTTCGCGCACGCGGTCGTACGACACAAGCCCGGTTGAGGCCTGCACAATCAGGCGGCCAAGGCCGCGCATCGGCTGGATGATCCACACCAGCATCGCCACATAGGCCAGATAGTCGCCCAGCGTGATCACGCCATTGATGACCATCAATGCGCCCAGCAGATAACCGGCCACCATCTGCCCACCAGCCAGAATGTCGGTAATCGGCCAGTAGAGCGAGTGCATTTGCAGCAGGCGGCGGCCCAGCTTGAAACGCTTGTAATTCTCGACCTCAAACTTGCCGGTTTCGTAGGGCTGGCGCGCAAACGCCTTGACCACGCGCACGCCCGACAGGTTCTCCTGCAGCACCGTCGAAACCACGCCATCCTGATCCTGATACTGCTCGTAGCGCTGCGACACTTTGCGGAAGAAGAAAATCGAAACGACCGCGATGATCGGCACGACCAGCACTGAGAACAACGCCAACTGCACGTTGATCGACAGCAGCGCGATGAAGTTGACCGTGAACAGCATGAACACGCGGCCAAGTTCCATTGCCTGTTCGGCGAAGAAGCGCTGGATGGCCGAAATGTCGCTGGTGACGCGCTGGATCAGGTCGCCCGTTTGCGCCTTGTCGTGAAAGGCAAACGTCAGCCGCTGCAAATGGTCGAACATCTCGTTGCGAAGCCGCCGGGTGATCCCTTCGCCGGTTTTGGCCGCCAGCCGCCCGCTCGTGAAGGTGAATGCGCCTTCGACCAGTGCCAGACCCACGAACGCCAGCGCAATCGCCAGTACGCCCTGCATGACCTGGTCTGCGAGCATGAGATTGTCGACAAAGCGGCTGAGGAGCAGGAACGACGTGGTCTTTGCCACCGCCGCCATGCCCAACGCCAGCGTCGCCAGCAGGTACATGCGCCGGAAGCCCTTCGACAGCGTCCACATGCCACGCAGACGCGCCCAGGAACTGTGCTGCTTCCCTGATAATGTCGTCTTTTCGGTCACAAACCTCAGCCTTCCTCTGTTCAACCATCAGCCGCCCTATCAGCAGGCGGCAGAAGATCATTATAAGACTCTTTTGGCGAAAAAGGAAAGAGTCCAATTTTGGCCTTAAAGCATAATTAAAGGTTCACAGTGGCTCACTAGACTTCACTCCTTTGTGAATGTTGCAGAGATTGCCATTCCTTGTCACGAGTGCAGCGGGAATTGGATATAGTTACGTGAAAGTAGTTCGTTTGAACACGAGGGAGAATTGATTATGCGTCCACGTTCGCTGGCGGCTGCCGCCATTATGACCTTCATTGCGTTAGTACCGTTCGCGCGTGTGCTGGGCCAGGGTGAAGGCGATTACAACGGCTTCATTGACGATACACAGACTTATCAGGTGATCGACCTGCCCGCTGTGCCGGATGGCGCAAGCATTATCGTAGAAGTTGAAACCACCAGCGGCGACCTCGATCCGGTCGCGGTGCTGTTCTTTGAGAACGATATCTGGGCGGGTGAAAACGATGACCGCAGCCCGGGCAACCCCAACTCATATCTCAAGTACGAAAGCGCGCCGGGCGGCAATTACTACGTCGTGGTAACGCGCTACGGCCTTGAAGAGGGCGAAACCAGCGGTGAGTTCATCGCCTCGGTTACGGTTTCACTGGCCGCTGTCGCGCCGCTGTCGTCGGTCAACGAGTCGACCGTGCTCGATCTCGACGCGGCGGGCTATCCCGCGCTTGAGGTACAGCCGATCGCCCAATGGACGGTGCTGACGTATCTGGGCGCGGACAATAATCTGGAGGCCGGTTTGGTCTACGACCTCGACGAAATGGAACGCGGCGGCGGCAGCGACGAAACCGTGCGTGTGCTGACGCTCATCGACCGTGCCGAGGGCTTTGACGACTCGAACGGCGACTGGACTGATACCCGCCTGTACGAAGTGAGCGCCGACAAAACCGGCGACGCTGCCATGCGCTATCCGCCCACCATCGACTCGCGCGTGCTCGCCAATCTAGGCGAAACCGACACCAGCAACCCGCTCACACTGCTCGAATTCCTCGTTTGGGGCATGACCACCTATCCGGCGGAGCACTACGCCGTGGTCATCAACAATCACGGCGGCGGCTGGGCTGGCACTGTCACCGATGACACCACGGGCGCAAATGCCATCCTCACGCTGCCCGAACTGCAGTCCGCCTTCGACCGCGCGCTGGCGCTTACGGGCGTGCCGCAGTTCGATCTGCTCATCAACGACGCCTGCCTGATGAGCAGCATCGAGTTCTTCACCATGATTCAGCACGACATCGGCACGGTGTTCAGTTCTCCCGAAATCATGAACAATCCGGGCTTTGACATGACTCTGCTGATCAACTCGCTGCGCGAAGATCCGGCCATCCCGCTGGTCGAGCTGGGCGAACGCATGGCCAGCAAGTACATGCAGGATATGCGCCTCGGTTTCCCGGGCATCGAGCCGTTTATGGGCGTAGCTGTCACCGATCTGTCGCAGTTCGGCAAGCTCGTCAATGCGCTCAACGACTTCTCGGACCTGGTGGACCGCAAGCCGGAAGCCTACGCGCCGTTCCTTGGCCGCGTGCGCAGCAATAGCTATACGTACTCAACGTGGGCAGGCAGCAACGACCAAATCGACCTGGGCAACTTCATGCAGCGCGTCGCCAGCGGCACGACTGACGACCTGATGCAGATCGCCGCCAACAACGTGCTGCAAGCCATCGACGACGCCATCGTCTACAGCACGGCGGGCGAAACGCTGCGTCCTGAAACGTCGTTCTATAACATCTTCTTCCCGCTTGGTACGGCCAACTTCAACCCGCGCTACCTTCAGCAAGCGCCGCTGCCGGGCTGGAACAATATGCTGCGTGTGTACTTCAGCAGCCTGCTGGATGCGCCCTACGGCCGCGACGCCTTCAGCGGAGCACCGCAGGTCTTCATCACCAATGTTTACCCGAGCACGGCCAGCATTTATGCGCCCGTGACCATCGGCATGGAGGTGGAAGGGAACAACGTGTCGTACGGCGATTTCACCGTCGACCAGCTTCAGCCGGACGGGACAGCCGTGCGTCTGCGCCAGGCACGCATCCTCACCGAGGTCGTCAACGATGACAACTCCGTGGAGTACCTCAACATCTGGAATCCCGGCGTCGATGACAGCATCTTCACGTGGTATGGGCGTCTGCCACAAGTGACAGATGGAGCCGACGCGCATTTCGAGAATGTGTCGCTCAACAGCGGCCTTTCCTCGCTGGCGGGCCGCTATCACTTCCCCGACAGCACGCAGTGGATGGATGTGAGCGTGCTGTTCAACGAGGACGGCACCTACAGCAGCATGATCAGCCGCCAGGCGGACAGCCAATCGTTCGCCAGCATCCGCCCCGAAGCCGGCGGCGAGTTTCAGGCCTGGCGCGCCGTGGTCACACTCGACGGCGCGCTCGAAAACGAGCCGGGCAATCTGTATCAATGGACGGAAGAAGGCTTAAGCTGGCGCAACCAGCCTGCGCCCACCGGCGATTACAATCTCGGCTTCTTTGTGCAGGGATTTACCGGCGAAACGGGCTTCAACTCGGCACAGGTCGCGGTCAACAACGACGGCCTTGATAACCGTCTGCGCGGCTTCCTCGACCTCGACTGGGGCTTCAACCTGATCTACCCGCTGGCCTACTATGACCTGATTTACTTCCCGTCGAACGGCTGGGAAGAGGCGAGCAGCACCGACGGCAGCGAACTGATCTACGTTTACCCCGTCTTCAATGTGACCAACGACCTGCAACTCGTCGCAACAGAGGGTCTTGGACAGTACGGCGTGGATGTGGACGCAGCCAGCTTCGTGCCGCTGACGGTCGATGGGCTGGACGCACTGGAGTTCAGTTACTCGTTCCAGAATGACGCGGGCCTGTTCAACGGGCGTGCCTTCGCCGTGTACCGGCCCGAGCTGGAAATGGGCCTCGTGTTCGCTTTCGAAACGCTTGATGGCCTCGACCTGAGCAAGATGTTCGAACTGCTGCGCGACAATCTGCGCTTCTTCGACGCCGTGCAGGTCAATGACGCGGATACCGGCATCTGGGAGCGCGACTACGGGCCAACGGCCTACTATCCGGTGCTGAGCGGCCTGCTGGTCAACACGCACGACAAGGACGGCTGGCGCATCTACAACGATTCGGCCGCGCCTGGCTTCGTGGCCGTGAGCGAACGCCCGGGCGATCAGGCTGCCTCGGTGCTCGGTTCACTGCTGATCGAGTACGTGCCAGACAGCGACTTCGAGCAGCTTTCGCGCGACACCTACTACGGCGAGGTGAATACCTGGCAAAGCGCGATTTACCGGCGCATCGACGGCAGCACACCCATGATTGGCGGCATGTTCGTCACGGTGTCCAACGGCACAGCCCATACGGTGTGGTTCGAACTGGCGGAAGCCGATGTCGATACGTTGATACAGGCGATCTACGTCACGGTGGACGGCTATACGATTGACGAGTCGTAGCAAAACAAGATCTGTTGTGCCCTCATCCCCTCACCCCTTCTCCCTCAGGGCGAAGGGGTGAGGGCTTGCGCGCACGCCGAGGTTGGGACGCACCATCAACCCTCGTTCAGGTTATAATCCCGCCCATGTCTGACGAAATCGCAATCCGTATTCATCACCAAAAGCGGCGCGGTATGTCTATGAAGCGCACGCCCGTCGGCCTGGTCGTATTCCTGCCCAAATGGATGCGCAGCGACAGCCCGCAGGCGCAGGCATTCATCGCCGAGGGCATTCGCACGCTTGGCGTGCCCGCCGAACGCGACGCTACGCTCACACCTGCTGACCTGCGCCGCATGCTCAAAATCTGGGGGCGCGTGCTGGGCGTGAAGCCCGAACGCGTGCAAGTTCGCACCATGTACCGCAAGTGGGGGTCGTGCTCCAGCAAGGGCACCATCTGCCTGAACAGCGCGCTGTGCAGCGTGCCATACGAGCTGGCCGAAGTGGTGGTCGTGCACGAGCTGGCGCATCTGATTCACTTCAACCACGGGCGCGAGTTCAAGGCGCTCATGACCGCTACCCTGCCCGATTGGACAGCGCGCGAAGCTGAACTCAGCGCGCTGCTCGACGGTACGATTGACTGAACGCACAAGGGGCCGATATGGAATTCATTGATCTGCGCAGCGACACCGTCACGCACCCCACCGCCGCCATGCGTGCTGCGATGGCCGCTGCGCCGGTGGGCGATGACGTGTATGGCGAAGACCCGACCATCATCGAACTGGAGGCGCTGGCCGCCGAGATGCTGGGCAAGGAAGCCGGCCTGTTCGTCGCCAGCGGCACGATGGGCAATCTCAGCAGCGTGCTCGCTCACTGCGGGCGCGGTGACGAGATGATCCTCGGCAAGCAGGCGCACATCTTCCGCTACGAGGCGGGCGGCGCGGCGGCCTACGGCGGCATCCAGCCGAATACGCTGCAAGTGCTGCCCGACGGCACGATGGACCTGGATGAGATTCGCGCCGCCATCCGCCCCGACAATATCCACTGCCCCGTCACACGATTGATATGCCTCGAAAACACGCACGGCGGGGTGATGGGCGCACCTATACCCGCTGCCTATACGCGGCAGGTGAGCGAAATCGCCCGCGAACACGGCCTCAAGCTGCACGTGGACGGCGCGCGTATCTTCAACGCGGCGGCGGCGCTGAACGTGCCCGCCCGCGAACTGGTGGCGGACGCTGACAGCGTATCCGTGTGCCTGTCGAAGGGGCTGTGCGCGCCGGTCGGTTCGGTCGTCGTCGGTTCGCGCGAGTTCATCCAGCACGCCCACCGCATCCGCAAGAGCCTGGGCGGGGGCATGCGTCAGGGCGGTATTCTGGCCGCAGCCGGCATCATCGCCCTGCGCGACATGAGCCTGCCCGAACGCCTGAACGAAGATCACGCCCACGCCCGATTACTCGCCAAAGGGCTGGCCGCCCTGCCCTATACGAGCGTGGATCTGGAGCACGTTAAGACCAACATGATCATGTTCGCGCTCACCGCCGATGCGCCGGTTTCGGTGGACGAACTGATGCAGCGGCTGCACGAGGACTACGGCATCATCATCCGCCCGTACAGCGTGGACGAACGCAGTTTCCGCCTCGTCACCCACTATTACATCGGCCGCGAACAGGTGCGCGAGGTTGTGAGCGCACTCGGCGAACTGCTAGGCGCGCCGGTGAGCAGCGCCGCCGACTAATGACTGGCTTTCCCGCGCACGACGACGACGAGCAGCCACGTATTCAGCGTGTAAGCCCGCGCTACCAGCCCGCGCCGGTTTATGACGACGATGAGGAACTGCCCGAACCGGTGCGCGTGCCGCGCCGGGTGGCGGGCAGCGACCCCACGCTGGGGCTGCTGGTGGGCTTTGCGCTCAGCCTGGGCCTGACGGCGCTCATCCCCGAAAACGCCGACTTGCGCTATACGCTGGTGTGCGCCGTGCTGGCGCTGTTTGCGGGCTTCGCTTACATCCTCGGCAGTATGGACCGCATCGGCCCCGACTCGCTGCAGAATCTGGCGTGGGGCGCGGGCTTTGGCCTGCTGGTGGGCGTACCGGTGCTGATCGTAGGCGGCACGACGCTCACGGCCACCGTGCGCCAGTTGTTCCGCACTGGCGTGGATAGCGTCATCATGCCCATGCCCGCCGGCGTGGTGCTGGCCTATCTCCTGTTCGTGATGCCCACGGCCGAAACGCTGATGTTTCGCGGCCTGCTGCAAACCGGCCGCCCGTTCTGGATTGCTGGTGTGCTTGGCAGTTTGTGGTCGGCGCTGCTGTTCCTGCCGATGATCGATATCGCCCGCTTCCCCATCGTCGCGCTCATGCTGATCATTCTGGTGTCGCTGTTCAACATGAGCTACGCCTATGTGCGCCAGCGGAATGGGCTGGCCGCCGCCTGGGTGACGCAGATGCTGGTCAACGTGCTGGTGTTCTTCCTGCCGTATACGATGCGATAGCTGACCTTTAACCCGCGCTCCGCTCGAACCGAAACCTCAGAACCGGCCCCCTCTCCGCGTGCGGAGAGGGGTGACTTGTTGTGAGCCTTTGGCGGAGCCAGACAGTGAGACAGATTCAACACAGCGAGATAATCTCCGAGGGAAAAACGAGTGAGACAGTGAGACAGATTCAAAAGAGTGAGACACTCCCTGAGGGGAAAACAAGTGAGACAGACAGACAGATTCACAAAAGCGAGACAGCCTTCAGGGGAAAACGGACGGACAGACAGGACTGAATCGAAGCTAACAGACATCGTCTGAGGGGAAAATGAACCGGACATGCGGACAGAATACAGGACACTGGGTGCACGGCGGCGGCGCAGATTGGTTAGCAATCGTCCTGCGCGACAATGGGACATGGTTCCATCGTAGAACAGGTGCACGGGTTGGAGGCGACGCTGTAGTGGATCGGGTGGTCGCGGATGGGCTGGTAGGGCGGAACGAAAAGGCAACGCAAAGGCCTTCGCAAACCACCCGCCCCATCCGGCACGGGCACGATGCATCGTGCCCCTACAAACCATTCGGCCGCGCAAATCTTCTCTCACATCCAAACATGTCCTCTCCTCAGCCCCGCTGGCGCAAGGCTAAGGGGGTGGCGCTTACGGGTTTAACCGTCTGAATGCGCTGGCTCACGTCGCGCCGGGACAGGCGGGGCCGTGCGCTTTGCGCCGTTCGTTATTCCACTTTTTGGTATTTTTTCTCATGGCTATCGCCATTTATTGGAAATGCATATAATCAACATTGTTGGGAAGGAGATCGGACATGTACAGAACATCATGACACCACTTCGTCGTCTTGTTAGCCGGTATTGGACGACAAAATGCCGCCCGCCGCGTTTGCTGCGCGCCTTCGAGATGCTTATCGTTGCCATGGGAATTATCGGCGCAATGCAACCCGTGGTGGCACAGGAGTTGCAGCCAGCAATCGTGCAGCCGACCAATGTGGACTATGGTCTTCTCCTTCGCACTCCAAATCCGACAATTTGCATAGGACAGACTCTGATTATTGGCACGACCATTGTGTCTCAGCTAAGGGTTCCCGATGACGAAAACGTGCCTGCGCCAGAAAGCACCGTTTTGAGTATTGAGAGCGTCTATCTCGAAGCCAGTGTGAACAGCGACATTCTCACGAGCACCGGGACACCCTCTCAACCTGTCAGAAGTATCAACAACCTCATGCCATTCGAGGGAAGTTTCGAATTCACTGGCGTGGCGGCGGGCAGAACCACGATTCAATTCAGGGGTGAGGTTCGCAACTTCCTGTCTCGATACCCTGTACACGAAGCTGTGGATGTGCGGGTGATCCCGTGCCACCTCCAGGTCATGACCAATGCCCGGTGGTTTCAGCGGTTGATCGGCGGCAATGTCACTGTCTATGCCATATTGTATGACGGTGAGATGGTCGGCGACTCGAGCGGTGTATACACGGGCACTGGAAACGTGGTCTGGCTCGTGTACGCGGCTATCCCTGGTTGTGCCCAGACCAACACACTGCACTATGGCACGGTCGACCTGCGCGGCAGTCTCGCCGATAACGACCAGATCATGGTCGATATGACGTATGCGCCGCTGCCCGGTTCCGAGGTGATCAATTGTCCTGGCCTCGGACGCGGCGGCGGAGACATCTTCGCCAACGCAGGACCTCTGCGAGCCGTCGTACCCAGCACCGGCGGAGTCGTGACCCTACCGCAGAGACTAGCGGGGGCCGCAGGAGAAATTACTGGCAGATCCTTCGTCTCTATTGTCCCGCTGGCGGACTGACAATGCACATGCCCTTGAGAAGCAGCCTTGCCGGTCGAAGGCAACAGGAGTTACGCTCGTGATCCGCCTCTCGTCAGGACATTGGGCATTGGCCTTGTCCATTGCGTGCTTCATTCTGGCGCTGTCGGCGTTCCCATTGATGGCACAGAACACACCGACCACCGAACCCGAATTCACAGCAGACGCAACTCCTGTACCCATAGAGGTGATTTTTGGGCCGGGCGCATTCAGTCTATTCCAACCTGCACAAGGTCTGGCTGATCTCGCCAGTTACCGGGCTACACTCACCCTCTCTTTTCAAGGGGAGACCGATGGGCAACCTGATCAGTGGTCGCGCACCTATACGATGTTGGTCGGTGACGATCACGCAGCGCGTCAGGTGACTATCGAAACAGCAGGTGAACCTGCCGGGCAGGTATTCATGTTGGAGTTGGACGACACATCGTTTGAGCGGCGAGGAGAAGATGCATGTTCAGCATCAGTCATCCAGCCGGGCAACAGACTGGCGGAGGTTTGGGAACCTGCTCGCTTCTTGTTCAGCGTCGTCGGCGCAGATGAGGCAGGGACTGAGACCGTCAACGGCGTGATGGCGAATCACTATACGTTTGACGAACAGGCCATCGGCGCACGCGACGTCGCTGAATCGACCGGAGAAATGTGGGTGGCTTCCGACGGGGATTATCTTGTTCGCTATATGCTGGAGACGACGGGCGGCGCGAGTTATGTCGGACCATCCACCGAGGGGCAGCTTACCTGGGACTATCAGTTGACGGATGTTAATCAACCGCTGACCGTAGGTGTGCCAGCCGACTGCCCACTCGGTTTGCTGAACATTCCGCTGCTTCCCGATGCGGCCGATTTACTGCGCCAGCCCGGCATGACGACCTACACGACGTTCACCAGCCCGGCAGATGCCGCCGCGTTCTACGAGGAACAGCTTGCGGGCCTGGGCGGTGAGCCATCTTTGCCTCCAATTGTTTCTGACACCGGGGCGCTGTTGGAGTTCACACAGGGCGATTGGCTGACCTCGGTCATCGCCACGGCAAGTGAGGGGATCACCCACGTGTTCATTTCGGTCGCCTCGAATGTGCCCATACCAACATCAGAAGTTGGTGAAGCACCGGCTTCAATAACCGTTCAGGTTGAGGGTGGTGGGACAGTCGATATTCCGCTGCTTCTCGACGCAACCGACGTGGCAAGCATGGAAGGCATAGCAACCTTCTTTTCGCCAACAGAACAAACCGAGGTGGCGGCCTTCTATCAGGAGCAGCTTCTGGCATTGGGGGGGCAGATCTACACCCCGCTGGATATCTATGGCGGCACTGCGGTGATGGAAATTACGCTCGGGGACTATTTGCTTGCGATTAACATCAGGGCCGAAGCCGACGGGGGCAGTGGTATCTTCATCAGGGTGGACCCGCCCGGCACGTTCAGCCCGATTTCAGCGCCAGCCGCCACGCAAGTCCCGCCCGCGCCCGCATCCGATCAGGGCGATTGTGCCACCGGGCCAGCGGCCATCCCCATCCTGCCTGATGCCACCAGCCTGACGCAGGGACCGGGTATCACGAGCTATACCACGCAGACCAGCGTCACCGATGCCGCGGCCTTCTACATGGAACTAGTCGCAGCCAGCGGTGGCCAGATATCGGCTTTGATGCCCGTCTCCGATGCGCTGGCGATGCTGGACTTTACGCAAGGCGGTCAGGCTGGCTCCGTAATGATCATGCCTGCCGGCGGCGCCAACAGCGTAGTGATAGCCTCCGCGCCAACCAGTTTCGGTTTGCCCGCTGCCGAATGCAGCACCCCGATAGCACCGCCACCATCAGCGGAGCAACCGCCGGATACAGGGACATCCGACTGCATGGTCAGCACGGGCACAAGTGCCAACCAGCGCAGCGGCCCTGGCACGGGTTTCGCGCTCGCCGGTACGCTCACCAGTGGAGTCAGCGCCCCGGTCCTGGGTCAATCAACTGGTACGGATGGATACATTTGGTGGAAGTTGGGTGAGAACATGTGGGTGCGCTCAGATGTGGTGACTGCCACAGGAGATTGTGAAGGCGTGCCAGTCGTGCAGCCCTAACCGCCACAGGCGGGGTTACAGGGAGAAGATTGCCTGTCACCTCGCCCTGGTACTCAACCAGGCATCCGCTATGGGTTATACGTTTGAATACGCTGGCTCACGTCGCGCCGGGACAGGCGGGGCCGCGCGTTTTGCGCCTCAGCGATCACGGCGGGCACGTCCACAGTCAGCAGATCGCGGTTCTGCATGACTACCTGCCCGTCAATGATGACGGTATGCACGTCCGGCGGCTCGACGTTGTAGACGAGGCTGGCGGTGACGCTGTACAACGGCTGGTGATGCAGTCCACCCAAATCAAGCAGGATGATGTCGGCCAGATAGCCCGGCTCCAGCGCGCCCAGTTCACCCGCCAGCCCAAAGACGCGCGCGCTCTCGCGCGTGGCAATATAGAGCGCCTCGGGGATGGGCAGCACTTCGGGCGAACCGGCGCGGTCTTTCTGCGTCATCGCCATCAGACGCAGTGACTCCCACAAGTTCATCGTGTTGTTGCTGCACGCGCCGTCGGTCGCCAGCCCAATCGGCACACCCGCCTCGCGCGCCGCCAGTATCGGCGTCAAATCCATCGCCAGCTTGAGATAGGTCTTGGGCGCATGGGCCACGCCTGCCTCATAGCGCGACAGAATGCCGATGTCGTCGGGCAGCAGACCACAGCCGTGCGCGATGATGGTGGGCGAATCGAGAATGCCGGTCATCTCCAGCGTCTGGATCGGCGTATAGCCGGTCTTTTCGAGGCTGGCTTCGGTCTGGCTCATGGTTTCAGCAGCATGGATGTGGATGCTCACGCCCAGTTCGCGCGCCTTGAACGCCACCGCGCGCAGATAATCGTCACTGCAGGTGTAGTTGGCATGCGGGGCCATACAGGCGCGGATGCGGCCGTGGGCGGCGCCGTGCCAGTCGCTCACGAAATCGGCGGTGCGCTCGATCATCGCCTCGCCATTGGAGGTGAAGATGGCCCATCCCAGCAGCGCGCGCATTCCGGATTGTTCTACCGCGCGCGCGGCGTCGTCCATGTGGAAGTAGTGGTCAGCCACCGAAGTCACGCCGGCACGGATCATCTCGGCCGCGCCCAGCAGTTCGCCTGTGAACACATCGCCGGGCGTCAGATTGTGTTCCAGCGGCCAGATGTAGTCGTTGAACCAGCGGTCGATGCTCACGTCCTCGGCCAGCCCGCGAAACAGCACCATCGGCACATGCGCGTGGCAGTTGATGAGGCCGGGCATGGCGATCATGCCGTGCGCCTCGATGACCGCGCCAAAGCGCGAAGCATCCGCCTGACCCGTCGGCAAGATGGCCTGAATGCGATTGCCTGATATCGCGATATCCTGCGCGGGAACGACTCGCGCCTGCTGCGGACTGTCGATATGCACCACCGTACAGCCGCGAATCAACAAGTCGCTCATGCCCGCACTCTCCTGAAGCTTCTGCAATTCTGTCTCAGCGGCGTGGATTGTAGCCGTCAGCACCCGGCCACGCCAAGCCGATTATAATGAGTGTAAGCTGGCGCGAACATCACGGAGCAACCGATGACCAGCATCACCGTGCAGCACGTATCGAAGCATTTTACGCAGGACACGCCGGACGGCGGTAAGCGTGTTACTGCCGTGCACGATATGTCGTTCAAGGTCAATTCAGGCGACACACTGGCGATCCTCGGCCCATCGGGCTGCGGCAAGTCCACGCTGCTGCGCCTGATCGCGGGCCTGATGGAGCCGGACGATGGCGCGATCCTGTACGACAAGGTCAACCTGCGCGATATTCCGATACAGGATCGCGGCATCGGCATGGTCTTTCAGGACGGCGCGCTGGTTCCACACTGGCAAGCCGAACAAAGCATCGGCTTCCACCTGTGGCTGCGCCACCGTGAGCAGGAAGTGCCAACGCGTGTGGCCCGCATCTCGCAGATCACGGGTTTCGGCATGGAGGCGCTGCTGGATCGCAAGCCAAGCCAGCTTTCCGGCGGCGAACGCCAGCGAGTGGGCATCGCCCGCGCCCTGGCCCGCGACCCGCGCGTGTTTCTGTTTGACGAGCCATTCTCGAATCTCGATGCCAAACTGCGTGCGCAGGCCCGGGTCGAGCTACGCCGGCTGCTCAACGAGTTTCCGGTTACGTCGATTTACGTCACGCACGATCAAATCGAGGCAGTCGCGCTTGCCCGCCGCGTCGCCGTGCTGCGCGAAGGCCGCATCGAGCAGATCGACGATTATCTCAATCTGTACCGCAACCCGATCAACCTGTTTGTCGCCACCTTCATCGGTACGCCCACCATCAACCTGTTCGAGGGATTCGTGCGCGATCACCAATGGCAGGGCGCGAATTTCGGCGGCTTTCCGCTGCGATCCGACCTGCGCGAGGGCGTGAAAGTGTTGCTGGGCGTGCGGGCAGAGGATGTGCTGTTTGCGCCGGGCGGGGTGATGGGCCGGATCGAAATCAGCTACGCCGCACTTCGAGCAGCGGCGGCTGGAAATGGAAGTGCGCGCCGGGGCTGAAAGCTGGACGATGGTCACTGACTTGAGCGAAGGCTTCCGCGCCAGCGATCCGATTCCGTGCGCCCTCAACGCCGAGGCGCTGCTGTATTTCGACCCAGCCACGGGGCGCAGGATAGGCTAATGGGCTGAAAGTTGCCGAAGCCTGTCACGCACTACTCAAACTGAGATCGCAATAGACTGGAACATGGACAGAAGAGCAGACTCGCCGTCTGGAAGCACTCACAGAATTCGGTGAACGGAGAAATACGAATGATTCAGACCACGGAGCTTGACCTGTTCGCGGGCATCCCAGTCGCCGACTACGCGGCAGCGCTGAAGTGGTACGAACAGATGCTGGGTTTCCCTCCCACATTTTTTCCACACGATACGGAGGCTGTGTGGGAGCTTGCCGAGCATCGATACGTGTACATTGTGCAGATGCCCGAACACGCCGGACACGCCATGCACACGCTCTTCGTCGATGACCTCGACGGGCTTGTTGGGCAGATCACAGGGCGAGGGATCGAACCCGTGAAGCGGGAAACCTACGCAACCGGCGTACGTAAGATCACGTACCGTGATGCGGACGGAAACGAGATAGGATTCGGCGGCGCTTCGGGGTAACCAGCTTCCGTTCCGGGCCGCCCTAAACCGGACCCAGATCGAGTGCCTTGATTGGCGGGATCTCAGGGTCGTACAGCCACGCATCGAAGAAGGCGTTCAGGTTACGTCCGCTGACTTCTTCCGCCACCGCGATGAAATCGGCCGTCGTCACGCTTGCATAGACGTGGCGCTCGAAATACGTGCGCAGAATTTCGAAGAACACGTCATCGCCCACACCCAGGCGCAGCGAATGCAGCAGCAGCGCGCCTCTGAAATAGACCGCCATGTTGAACAAATCATCCGCGGGTGGATTGCCGGGCGCGCCAAACCGCTGCCGGATCGCGCGCACATCCGCCGCGCTATAGCCGGCATCGGCGAGCGCCTCGCCGCTGAACTGGGCGTAGTTCTCACGCACAATCTGCTCGAGCGCCTGTGGCCCGCGCGTGTGCTCGAACCACAGCCAACTGGCATAGGTGGCGAAGCCCTCGTTCAGCCAGATATCGCCCCAGTCAGCCGGGCTGAGTGCGTCACCGAACCACGAGTGCGCCAACTCATGCGCGATCACTTCTTCCGACCGGCCACCACCGGCCAACCCCTGAATCACCATCGGCAGGCCGAACAGGCTCAACGACTGCGTTTCCAGCGCAAAGCCCAGCGCCTGCGGAATGACGAGCGCACCGTAGGCATCAAACGGATAGTCGCCAAACACGGTGGCGAAGAACGACAGCATTTCGTCCTGGTCAGCAAACACGTGGGCAGCGGATTCGGCATATTGGGTGGGAAACACGTTGCGCAGCGGCACATCACCGGCTGGATCGGCCTGCTCAATCTGATAGTCACCGACGGCCATCAGCGCCAGATAACTCGCCATCGGCTGATTCATTTGCCACGTGAACGTCGTCAGACCGTCGGCGGTCTGGCTGTCCAGCAGCAGGCCGTTGGCAGCCGCCGTCAGCCCCTCGGGCACAGTGAGCACGAACGTATAGGTTGCCTTGTCGGAGGGGTGATCATTGACGGGGTACCACGTAGCCGCGCCATCTGGCTCACTGGCAACATACGCGCCATCGCCCGTGAAATTCAGGCCAATGGTTGCGCCAAGCGATGGATCGCGGATCGGCCTCGGTGATCCGCCGTAGTCGATCTGCACATGAAACGGCGCGCCTGCGGGAATCGGCGCAAGCGGCGTAATGGTCAGTTCGCGGCCGCTGCGCGTGAACTGCGCCGGCAGTGAATCGACCAGAACGCGACTCACATCCAGCCCGACCAGATCGAGATTGAAGGCACTCAACGCTTGCAGCGCTGTTGCATCCATGCGCGTGCTGCCGCTGATAGTGCGCGCCGCCGGATCGACTGTGAGTTGTATGGTGTAGTGGCCCGCGTCATAGCCGCCGTTGCCCAGCCCGGAATAAAGCGAGTCGCCCGCGTCCGGCGCACCCGGCAAAGCCGTATCCTGTGCCAAAACCGGGCCAACCAGCGCCGCCGCCAGCAACAACACAATCCATCCGCGCAGCCACTGCTTCATGAGGGAATCCCTTCGAACCGTAACCTCACCCCTCACCTTTCCGCGCGCGGAAAGGTGAGGGGTGTCACGCTCTACACTCCCCGTCCCTATGTTCGGAGAGGGGGTTGGGGGTAGCGTTCAATAGGCGTTTAATCGCACTTGTTGAGTCTGCGCGCATCACGGCGATTAGGTTCAGATCAGCGCATCAGCCGGTGGTCTTCATGCCCGCCGCGATGCCATTGACTGTCGCCAGAACCAGGTCAAGCGCGCGATCGTGTTCTGGCGTGCCCGGCAGACCCGCGCGCAGGCGGCGCAGCAGCACGACCTGGATGAAATTGAGCGGGTCCACATACGGATTGCGCCGGTCAATCGACAACTTCATCACGCCCGAACGCTCGAGCAGATAGTGTTCGCCAGTGATGGCGCAGATAGCGGCTGTCGAGCGCGCATGCTCGGCGCGGATGCGGCTGAAGATGCTCTCGCGCAGGTCATCCTCACTCACCATCGAGGCGTACAACGCGGCGATGCCCATATCGGCCTTGGCCAGGTCCAACTCGACATTCTCTATCAGCGCCGCAAAGAAACGCCAGTCGCGGTACATGCCGCGCAGCCGTTCCAGGCCATCGGGGTGAGCCGTCTGATAAGTCTCGACGGCCGTGCCCAGTCCGTACCAACTGGGAATGATGGCGCGGCTCTGCATCCACGAGAACATCCACGGGATTGCGCGCACGCTGTCAAAACCGCCCTTGCTGCGTTTGGCCGGACGGCTGCCAATCGGCAAGCGCGACAGTTCACCGATGGGCGTGGCCTGCCCCCAGTAGCTTAGAAAACCGGGCGTCTCGTAGACGAGCGAGCGGTAGGCGGCCGCGCCATCGGCGGCCAGCACGTCCATCGCTGCCAGCCAATCCGCTTCCGGCTCCTGCCCGACCACACCCAGCGAAGTCAGCGCCGCGCTCATCACCTGGTGCAGATGGCGGCGGGCGATATCGGGGTTGCTGTAGCGGTAGGCGATGACTTCGCCCTGTTCGGTGATCTTCATGCGGCCGGTGAACGAGCCGCGCGGCTGCGCCAGAATCGAGCGGTTGGTCGGGCCGCCGCCGCGCCCGATGCTGCCGCCGCGCCCGTGAAAGAGTTCGAGCGTCAACCCGTGCGCCTCGCAGACTTCCGCCAGTTGGCGCTGCGCCATGAACAGGCTCCAGTTCGAGGCCAGATAGCCGCCGTCCTTGTTGCTGTCCGAGTAGCCAAGCATGATCTGCTGGCTCATTCCGCGCTCGGCCAAATGGGCCATATATTCGGGCGTAGTGAACAGCGTCGTCATGATGGCCGGCGCAGCCACAAGGTCATCGACGGTTTCGAACAGGGGCACAATATCGACAAAGGGGTCGATGCCGACTTCGCGGGCGAACAGGTGCATCGCCAGTACGTCGCTGGGGGCGGTGCTCATGCTGGCGATCACGCTGTCGATGCTGCGCCGCCCATAGATGCGATGCGCTTTGGCGATCATGCGCCAGGTGGCGATGATGCGCTGCGTGGCCTCAGAAAAGCGGGTTTCGACTGGAAAGAACGGCCTGCGGCTTTGAATTTCGCGGCGCAGCAACGCCTGTTTTTCGTCCTCGGGCAGTTCGGCGTATGACTCACAGATGCCATAGGCGCGCAGCATTTCATCGAGCGCGGCGCGGTGCAGGCGGGCATCCTCGCGCACGTCCAGCGGCACCAGATAGAGATCGAACAGGCGCACCTTCTCGATCAGCCGACGAAGCGAACCAGAGGCCACGTACCGTCCGCGATGCGCCACCAGACTGCGCTCAATGATCAGCAGGTCGGCCAGCAGCGCGTCGCCGTCGGGGTAGTCGTCGGCTTCGAGGCGCGCCGCAATCAGACCGAGCATGTGGCGATAGAGCTCGTCCGCGCGGCGTTCTGGCGCAGCGCCGCCCATGTGCTGCATCCGCGCGACAAGCTCGTCAGACACGCCGACTTCGTCCACTGATTGGGTGAGGTGATCGCCCAAAAAGGCGATGTCATCGAGATAGCCCTTACGCACGGCGAAGCGCATTCGGGCGAGCGTATCGAGAGTCACATCCGCGGTGACGTTGGGGTTACCGTCACGGTCGCCGCCAATCCACGAGGCGTAGCGCAGCACCGGCGGCAGCACGTCCCAAGTCTCCTCGGGGTAGACCTCACGCAGGGCAGCGCGCAGATCGGCGTACAAGTCGATGGTCGAGTCCATGACGCTGTTGATGAGGAAGTACATGCCGAAATCAACTTCATCGAGCACGGTGGGCCGCGCCGAACGGGTGGGCCGCGTTTGCCAGAGTTCCTCGATCTCTTCGAGCAGGCTCAGTTCGAGCGCCTGCTGCTCTCGCGGCAGCAAATCGAGGTCTCTCAGACGCATGCGCCGCGCAACTTCACGCAATTTGATCAGCACTTCCTTGCGCTTGGCCTCGGACGGGTGCGCCGTCATCACCAGCCGCAGGCCGAGGCGTTCGAGCAGAACGCGCACGCCTGCCGCGTCCAGCCCGCCGTCGCGCAGCGTCATCAGCGCCACTGGCAGCGACTCATCCAGATGGCCGTCCGCCTCGCGCTGGCGCAGCACACGAATACGCTGCTGGTCTTCGGCGATGTTGATGAGCTGGAAGTAGTTGCTGAAGGCCTTGATGAGCACAGCCAACTGCTCGGTGGGCAGGCGTTCGAGGCTGTTGTATAGCTCGCCCGGCCCGTCGGGGTCTTCGGTGCGGCGCGCCTTGGCCTGCGCGCGCGTCAATTCCACCAGATCGAGCTCAGCCGGGCCGTGCTGGTCGGCGATGACCTGGCCCAGCAGATTGCCGAGATACTTCACATCCGCACGCAGCGCGGCGTTCAATTCGCCGGCCGGGCGGGCCGATGATTCCATCATTCGCACGTCCCCATTGGTAGCGCCTCATTCGCGGGGAATCGTAGCAGACTAGCGCCCAACACGCGAAAGGAGATTCAACCATCGCCCGTGCAGGGTGCGCCCGTGAGCGCACCCTACGACGGCAGTCCAAATTGCGCTAGGCCGTGCGCTCCCCGATGGCCACAGCCGCTTCGGCCGTCTGGCCGCCGCGCACATAGGTGACGGGCACGCTCTTGCCGACGCGGTCACCTGAAAGCGCCGCCATCAGGTCGTCCATCTGGCGCACCGGTTGACCATCCACCTTCACGAGAATATCGCCCACCATCAGGCCGCCCACATCAGCCGGGCTGCCCTGCTCGACCGCCGCCAACAGCAAGCCGGTTTCCTGCCCCAGCGATTCCACCAGTGACGACGGCAGACGCACGCCCTGCGCGTTCACGCCCAAAAAGCCGCGCTTGACCTTGCCGTGCACCTTGAGCGACTCGGCCACGCGCCGCAGTGTCGCAGCGGGCAAGGTCACGCTGGCGCCGCGCACCAACGCCGAACTATTCATGCCGATGAACGCGCCGTTCGCGCCTACCAGCGCCCCACCCGAAAAACCGGGGTACATCACGACGTCCGTCTGCACATAGGCATCGACTGCGCCACCGGCCATCGTGCGCCAGCCGCCATCGAGGGCGCTGACGACACCGAGCGTGGCCTGCACGCCAGTTTCGGGCCGGCCCACCGCCAGTATCAGATGACCAACGCGCACACCGTCCAGTTCTGCCCAGTTCGCCGGAACCAGGCCTGTCGCTTCCGCCTTCAGCACCGCGATGTCGGTGGTTGGGTCACGCCCGACCAGCGCCGCCGTGGTTTGCGAGCCATCCGGCAGGCCAATGCGGATGCCTTCCTCGCGCTCGACCACATGATGGGCCGTGACAATCAATCCATCGGCGCTCCACACGATACCCGTCGCAGATTGGCGGCGGCGCGCCTGCACGCGCACGAGGCTGTTTCCAGCGTTTTCGACGGCCTGTGCCATATCCACAGACAAGGATTCCAGTACATTCGCCATCAGGGCCACTCCTTCACTATTCGACTGTCTCCATTCAAGCCGAAAACCGCCTGCGCCACATCCGTAAACGGTGCAGGTTGTGCCTGACCGTTTGGGCAGGGCAAACCTCACCCCCGGCCCCTCAGCCGTGCGCGGAGAGGGGAGAAATACGGTACAGCGGCTCCCCCTCCCACGTCATGTGTTCGGCTGAGAGGGTCGGAAAGGCGAGGTTTGCGTCTACAGCGCAATCAGCCCAAGCCGGCTGGCGCGTACGACGGCTTCGGTGCGGCTGCCAGCGCCGAGCTTGGTCAGCAGCGCGTTGATGTGAAATTTGACCGTGTGCTCGCTGATGTGAAGCTGGCGCGCAATCTGCTTGTTGGGCAGGCCTTCGGCCACCAGCGCCAGGACTTCCTGCTCACGCGGGGTGAAACCCACACTCAGCGCCGCTTCGGAGGCGGCCGATGCGTGGGTTCGAGGCAGCAGCGCCGCCGCGATGTCCGGCCCAAACACCGTCAGCCCCTGCCCAATTGCGCCGAGCGCCGCCGAGAGGGCTTCCGGGCCGCAGTCCTGTGCCAGTACTGCACGCACGCCCGCTCCCAGCAGCGCCGGGGCTGCTTCCGCTGCCGATTCCGCATCGACCACCAGCGCCAACACGGCAGGGCCATCGGACACGTCGCTCAAGCGTTCGGCGGCGCGCAGGGGGTCGTAGCCCAAATCGCACACAATCACATCCGGCAGATGCAGATCGACGGCGGATTCGAGGCTATCATCCAGCGTCACCTGCCCCACAACCTCGACTTCCATCATGTCACCCAGCAGCGCCGCGAGGCCAGCCCGTGCCAGCGGATTGCCAGCGGCTACTAGTACGCGCAGGGGTTTCGTCCATTCCACGGCGGGGGTTGTCCACAATCGGCCATTGCACCGAGCATAGCGTGGCAGCTGTCAGAAGCGCGTTGGAGGCGCTGCCATCCTTTCTGCTCTGCCCCGCCGCGCCGACTCAATTTGCGCCACGCGGAATTGACCCTACAATGGGCCTACGAGGCGCGTTACTGGAAGGCGGTGTGATGACTCGAAAAAGGCAAAGCGCCAAAAAGCAGCATGCATCGCATGAGGAGTCCTTCGGCAAAGGCGTCGCGCCTGCTCAGGCCGAAGTAGTTCAGGCCCCGGTTTCCGCGCCCACTACAAGCATGGCCGGATTGCAGGGGCTGATAGGCAACGCGGCTGTGCAGCGCCTGATCCAAACCCATCGAAACGATAAACCGGCTGAACAGGCGAACCAGCACGGGCGCGGCTGTGGCTGCGCCGCCTGCGGCACGGTCTCGCGTATGGTTATGCCGGGCGTTCTTCAGCGCGACGATACGGTTGTGGAAGAAACCACGCCTGCGCCAACTGGTGGGGAATCCACACCCGCGCCCACCACTGAAGCCAAAGCGCCCGCGCCTGCAACCAAGGAGTCGCTGACGGCGGCACTTCAAGGCTGAAACGCTGGACAGCGCTGAGGACATGACCGCGCTGGCCGGCAAACTGACGATTGCCGAATTCATCGCACTGGCCAACAGCACTGCTGTCGCCCTCAAGCCGACACTGAAGGCCTTGTTCACCTACTGGACACCGGTGGCGCTCTCCGATATCGAAGCCACGGTTAAGGCCGCCAGTGCCGACGCGCGCAAAGCCTGCTGGAGCGACAGCGCGCTGATGTCGGTGGCAGAGGCCAAGCTCGGGGCCGACCCCTATCTGACATTCGTCACCCAGCTCGGTATGCATCAGGCTCCGACCACCGACGAACTATATGAGGGCGGCAAGGAACACACGCCCGCGCCGGAAGCCGACAAACTCATTCGCGGCACGCTCGACAAGTACGTCACCAACGCGGTTGCAGCAGGCCGCCAGATCGAGGGCCAGGTGGGCGTGGTGGCCAGCGCCGACTGGGACCGCGCCGGCATCGCCCACTACGGGGAGGCGGTGTGGAAAACGGGCCCGCCGCCCAAAACGCCCAAGAAAGACGCCATCAACGGCTTTGTCGACTCAAAAGGGCGCGTGTGGATCGAACAGAATAGCGGGAATGCGGGCACGCTCATCCACGAAGGAATCCACAAATACGCCGACGACGCGATCCTGAACACGCTCGGTTTCGACTTCAACGAAGGCACCACTGAGTACTTCACTCGAATCATCTGCAAAGACCTCGCCGTCACGCGGGGCAACTACGAAACGCAGTACAAGATCATCGACACGCTGGTGAACAACGTTGCCAGCAAGGAAATCGTGGCCGCTGCCTACTTCGATGGTAACATCGACAGGCTCAAGGCCGCCTTCATGAAGTATCGCAAGGCCAACAAGTTCTTCGTCGCGCGCTGGTTCACGAGTGAGGACAGCTACGCAAAGGACTGGACGAGCTTCGTGAAGCACATGGATGATGGCAATTACGACAAGGCGCGCAAGCTGATCGAATAGGCAAAGGCGGCAAGCTGAATGAGTGAAACGCTGGTGAGCCAACAATTGGCGCGCTTGAAGGCGCTGCTGAGTGAAGAACGCGCTGGCCCGGGATTGGTTGAGGCGGAGGCACAGCCGACCGCGCAGGATGTGGGCGCACTGGAAGCAGTGGGCTATGTGACGAAAAAGCCCGATGTGCGCGTATCGGTCTATGTCTTTCCAGACTGGAGCAAGCACCGCGAAACCGGCAGCCGTTTGATGAGTGAATTCAGCGGCAATAAGGACGTCTATGTGCGCACAGCCTCCAACGGGCCGATGCTGTTTTTCGCGCACACACGCCTA
The DNA here is from genome assembly GCA_963841085.1 of uncultured Chloroflexia bacterium. Taxonomy (GTDB): domain Bacteria; phylum Chloroflexota; class Anaerolineae; order Aggregatilineales; family Phototrophicaceae; genus Flexifilum. Next base: position 178,135 of record CAWJBF010000009.1, read on the forward strand.
AGCAGTGGCAAGGGACGTGAAGCCGAGTACCGCCTCGACCAGATTCTGACCGCCTTCGCCGGCGACGAATAGCTTTTCACCCATCAACCCCAACCCCTTCTCCCACGCAAGCGGGGAGAAGGGGAGCTAAAGTGCCCGCCGCATCTCCACGCGCGTAAACGCCAGTTCGTAGCCCGAATCATAGAACCACTCGGCCTGCGGGTCGCCTTCGGGCACGTTCTCTTTCAGCGCAGGGCGCATCGGCCACTGGCCGTGCAACGCCAGCAGCAGCGCCGGGCCGGTCATGCCATCGGCGTTGCACAGCGCCACAGGCGACAGCACGGCTCCGTCATCCCCAAACAGCAGGGCGGACTGATCAATGGCAAGACCAGCCAAGCGGCGGGCCTGGCGCAGCGACGGCGCTTCTTCTACCCACGACGGCACATAGCCGATAGCGCCCGTTTCCGGAATGGCGCGCGCCTCAGAATTGGTCAGCAGCCGGTCGGGCACAAACGCGAAGCCCATTGGCTCGCCCGGGGCACGCGACAGCACCAGCAAGCGCCGCACCGGCTCGAAACCGCAGGCGCGGAACAGGCGCTGGCCGATGGCGTTATCGGCGATCACTTCCAACTGGGCCGACGCCGCACCATGATCGACGGCGCTATTGAGCAGCCCTTCCAGCAAAATACGGCCCACCCCGCTGCGCCGCGCCTCACGGTTGACGCCCATGCGCGTGATCCACGCCCGGTCGCCGCGCAGCCCGAGCAGCGCCAGACCAGCCGCTTCACCCGAGATCTTCGCCACCAATGACGCGCCCAACACGACATCATGGCGCGCGATAAAGGCCGCCATCGAATCAACCGTCATCGGCATCGGTACGAGGTAGTCGGCGCGCGCCTGGTTATACAGATTGGTCAGCGCCTCAAGCGACAAAACATCCGCGCGGATCAGGTCGACAGCCGGGTTCACGGGATTACCCTCACCACGCTGGACAGCACCGCCGAGTCGCCGCCATCGGCCAATGGCACGCGATTGCCAGTGACCGCATCATACAGCCCCGCGATCAGCACTGCATCGCCCGGCGCGGCCAGCCCGTTCCATGCCAGTGTGTGCTCATCGACGACAACTTCGCCTGCGCGCCAGCCGGTCGTTGGCCGCATTCCACCAGCAGGCAGCGCGTCGCTCTGGGCGATCACCCTGCCCTGCGAATCAACCAACTGGACAAACACCGTGAGGATGTCCGTCACTGGCTCCTCGCCCGCACGCCAGACGAGCGTCACCTGCGGCGCTTCGGCCAGCGACAGCGATTCGTTCGCCAGCGTGAACCCGAGCAGCGTGCCCACTCCGGCAAACTCAGCGTCTAGCGCCGTCTCAGAGGGCGGCGGAGTCGTGGTCAGCGGCAATGCTTCGACTGCGTAGCGCGCGATGACGGTGCCATCGGGCAGGAGCACGACCGCCTCACCATCGTTAGCGTCTACGGGGATGATCGCGGCGCGCCAGTCACGGGTAAGGCCATCATGCGCACCCGGCGGCGCAGGCATCGGCACCGACCAACTGCCAGCGGCTTCCGCCAGCTCGAGATCGGGCAACTCGCCAGTGCCCTGCCACAACAAGGTGAGCCGCGCCAGATCGCCGTTACGCAGCACGGGCAGCTGGCCATCCAGCACGCCATCGTGTGCGATCAGCGACAGTTCGGGTTCGACTGCAGTTGGCGCGATGGCCGGGAGATCGTCTGCTTCAGCACCCGGCCAATCCGCACCCGGCAGCACCGTCCACACGCCCAGCAGGGCGTCGCGGCCGCGCGCGGGTTGTCCACCTTGCACCGGTGGATAGCCCGATGGTTCGCTGGATTCGTCGTAAAAGCGCAGATAGATCGGATAGTCGCCGGGTGGGGTACCTACTGGCAGGCGCAGCGACGGGTAAGCCTCAAACAGCGTATCTGCTGCTGCGCCGCCGGTCGTTTGCTGAATGGCGGTCGCAAACACCGCATCAGCGCGGGCAATCTCATCGCCCAAAGGATTGAGGACCGTCAAGGCCGCCTTCAAATCGCTCGCCGTGCCGTCCAGCAGTCGCAGCGCCAGCGGCAGGCACAACGCGCGGTCAGCCGCGCGTTCCAGCAACGCCCCCTGTTCATCCAGCCGGGCCAGCGGAACACCGTCACGTCCAAATATGATATCGGCGGCCTGCATCTCGGGGAACACCGGCGCAATATCGTGGTACAAGCGGCTGCTCATCCCGTGGACGGTCGTGACTTCGGGCGAGCGCGTGCTGCCATCGGCGATCAGGCAGTCGAGCATGCCGCGATAGTCAGCGCGCTGGGTGTACCAGACGTTGATGGCCGCATCACCCGACTGCGGCAGCATCGGCACAATCACTTCACGCGGCGCGCCTTCGGGCAGCGTGACGCGCCGCGCCGCAGCGCCCAGCCTGTCCCAGTAATAGGCCAGTTCGTAGCGGTCGGCATACGACCACGCCAGCACGGTATCCTCTGGCCCAAGCGTCTCGGCGTAGTGGCGCACCAGCACGCGCGCATCGTCGTGCTGGAAACCCGCGCCCGGCGTGATGTTGTAGGCGAAATTGGCCGCGAACAGTGCCAGCGGAGGAAGCAGCAGCGCCACGCGCAGCCCGCGCTGACGAAAGCCGGCCAGCGCCGCGCCATAGGCTATCGCCACGAACGGCGCGGCCACCACTAAATAGCGGCTATGCGGCTCGTTTTGCAGCACGAGCAGCCCGGCCAGCACGCCGCCGATCAACAGCAGCGCGTTCAGCAGGGGGCGCAATGCCCCACGCGGACGCAGCGCCACAACGACCACGTACAGACCGAGCATGAGCGCAAACGGCCAAACTGCTTCCGCGCCGAACAGCACGCGCTCCCACGGCGTTTGCCACATGCCCTGCCACAATGCGAACAAGCCGGCGGGTGTCACGTCCATCGTGGTGACGAGGCCACTATTGGCGGCGGGCAACGCCAGAAAGCGAGTGCTGAAATACGGCAGCCAGAGCAGACCGACCACAGCCTGACTAACAAGCCACGGCAGCGGTCGCGGGCGCATTGGCCGCTCGCCAAACCACGCCAGCAGCGCCAGCGCGTTCAGCCACAGCACGATTACCGGCCCGGTGTTGTGGGCGTACAGCGCCGCCAGTTCAGCGCCCACCAGCAGCGCCCACGCCCAGCGCGATGGCCTGCGCCGCAGCCGGTCCAATGCGTAGATCGCCAGCAGCGCCAGCAGCATCAGCAGCGTGTACATGCGCGCCTCGCGCATGGCCCACCACAGCAGCGGGAGTAGCGCCATTACTGCTACGCCCAGCAGTGCGGCGGTGGGCCCGCGCTGCTCGCGCATCCAGCGCGCGCCCACCGCCATGCCGATCAAGCCAGCGAAAAGCGAGACGACGCGCAGGCCCAGTTCGCTATCGCCCCACAGGCGAGCGGTGACATGCAGCAGAAGGTAATAAAGCGGCGGGTTGGTGGCGTCGGAAGCGGCGGCAGATGCCAAATCAGGCTGGGCCGCGCCATAAGCCGACCAGCCTTCATCAAACCACAAGCTTTGTGAGCCAATGCCCCACAAAGCAGCGGCCGCTGCAAGCAGCAGAATCAGGGTCAGCAGCCAGAAGTACGGACGTGCGCGCATGGCAAAACGTTAGCATGCAGGTTCAGCGCCGTCAACGCATGAACAAAGCATTAAGATTGCCGCCAACGCGATTTCCGGCTTACAATGGTCAAAGTGAGACAAGCCAACCACCTGAAGGTAGCCAGCAGCGCATGAGCGATCAAACCAACTCCGCAAAGCCGGGCGAGCCAGCCAAGCTCGAAGCGGCTGCCGGGAAACCGGCCCAACCCACCAAACCCGAACCTGCCAGCGACAAGCTGGTGGCACCACCTGCCAAACCGCCGACCGCTGTTGAAGCAGCGGCCAGCGCGCAGTCTGTGACCCTGTTCGTGAATGCGCGCCCCCTGCCCAAATCCGGGCCGCTGGGCTCGAACGCCGCGAAGCCAGCAGGCACTGCGCCGTTCGCCGCGCCCGCGGCAGAAGCGCCAAAACCCGCACCGGTTGCGCCATCTGCGGCGCCGCCCACTACCCAGACGGCAGTCTCCACGCGGCCCTCCGCATCGGCCGCGCCAGCATCGAGCGAGCCAGCGGCCACGTTCGCCTCGTCACTGAACAAGCCCGCGCCAGCGCCTGTGCCCACTAACCAGCAGAAGTGCGGCACCTGCGGCCATATGAATCGCGCCGGACTGCTCATTTGCGAGAACTGCGGCTCCAGCCTGGTCAACGCCACTGCAACCATCATTGGCACGCGCCAGTTTCTGAAGGGCAGCGGCACACTCACATCCCAGCCCGAACCCAAGCTGAACACGGTGGAAGTGAATGCCCTGCTCAGCGCCGGGGCCGATGTGTTTGATGAGTCGATGATTTTGCGCCTGGAAGTCGATGGCGCGGGCACGCCGATCCTCGTCTATCCCAAAGACGAAACGTCGCTGGGCCGCCGGGACCCTGCAGGCGGCACAATGCCGGATGTCGATCTCACATCCTACGCTGCCTACCGCATGGGCGTCAGCCGCCGCCACGCCATACTCATGCTCAAGAGCAGGCATCTGCAGATCGTCGATCTGGGCAGCAGCAACGGCACGATGGTCAACGGGGTCAAGCTGGCCCCGCACCAACCACGCCCGCTGCGCGATGGCGATATGTTGTCACTCGGAAAAATGGGCTTGCGCGTGATCTTTCAGGCCGGCGCGCGGCGTTAGTTGCCCAGCAGCGCCTGCACGTCGGCAGCGGCTTTGCGCGTGGCATACAGCACATAGCTGAGGCGTGCATCCTTCTCGGCCAGCACGGCCACAGAAGCGCGACCAGCCGGATAGATAATCATCACGCCATTTTCACCTTCCATCAGCAGCCGTTCCAGATCGCCCTGCGCCAGGCGCGCCAGTGTGCGTTCCGCCAAGCCGATCAGCGTGGCCGACATGGCCGCGACCTGTGGGCTGCTGGTGGGGTTTTCGTGTGGGTTTTCCTCATCGCCGGGCGGATAGGCGGCCACCAGCAACCCGTCGCTGTTGACGATCACCGACGCCTTCACCCCGTCCGCGGCCACATGCAGCGTTTTCAGGATTCGTTCGAGCATTTCACTGCGATACTGCTGCGGCATGCGCCAGAATCCTTGTCATCGAATTAATGAAAAGCGCCGTCAAACCTCGGCAAATTGAGTATAGCTCAACTCTTGCGGGCGCTCAACCGGCCGGAATAGCGCGGCGGCGCGCATCCTCGTTGGCGAATTCGGCCAGCAGATAGCGATCATCTTCGCTCAATTCAGCCGAGAGCAGCAGGTCGCGCCGCCGATCCCATGTCCGGCGCAGGGCCTGCGCGCGCCGCCAGCGCGTCATCTGCGCGTGATCGCCTTCGAGCAGCACGTCCGGCGCTTTCAAGCCGCGAAACTCGGGCGGGCGCGTGTACTGCGGGCCTTCGAGGATGCCATCTGCATGGCTGTCGCGGCCGGCCGCGCCCTCCGAACCGAGCACACCCGGAAGATGGCGCACGACCGCATCGACGATCACCATCGCCGCCAGTTCACCGCCCGTCAGCACATAATCGCCCAGGCTGATTTCGTCAGTCACGGTCAGTTCGAGCGCACGCTCATCCACGCCTTCATAGTGGCCGCACAGTAGCACCAGATGGGGCTGCGCGGCCAGTTCAACGGCGATCTGGTGCGAGAAAGTCCGCCCCTGCGGCGACATGAAGATGACGGGTGTGCCCCGTGGCGCGTCTGCCAGCGCCGCTTCGACGGCATGGACGACCACATCGGGCCGCAGCACCATGCCGCCGCCGCCACCATAAGGCATGTCATCGACCGTGCGGTGCTTGTCGGCGCTGAAGCCGCGCATATCAGTCAGGCGCAGATCAAGCAGCCCCCGATCACGCGCTTTCCAGAGCATGCTTTCGGTCATCGGGCCTTCGAACATGCCCGGAAACAGGGTCAGGATATCGATACGCATCGGGCACGCCTCCTGCTGAAGCGCACATTCTAGCTTGCACCAGCGCGCGCTCCCACCAATAATGACGCCCGTGAAAACTGCGAGCTCCATCCTACGCACCGTCTTGCTGGCCACCGCGCTGTTCGCACTGGTGGGCTGCAACCTCATGCGCGCAGGCGACGCACCATCTTTTCAGCCAACCCTGAGCGTGACATTTCAGGAACCCGCGAACATGACGCAGGTGCGCGCAGGGGACGATGTCGTGCTGCTGCTGCTGGCCGAAGACCTTGGCGGGCCGGGCGTGGCCCGCGTCGATCTGCTGGTGGACGACCGACCACATCAGCAAGGCTCTCCGGAAGTCAGCAGCGCTGTACCCGTGTTCACCGTGCAGATGCGCTGGCGCGCAAACACACCCGGTCTGCACGCGCTCACGGCTGTGGCTTACCGCGAGGATGGCACGGCCAGCGCACCGACCTCGATTGTGCTGGAAGTCATGCCGTAATCTGGAGCGCTCCGGCCACGCTCGTTACAATGCAGCCAAATGGAATGTCCAGGATTCGACTATGCCCACCGTCTACATGCTGCCTATGAGTACGCGCCCACGCGAAGACCGCCTGAGCGAAGGCGATCTTCGCACGTTGAAATCGCATTTTGACGTGACCAATTACGAAGTCGTGGTCGACGGGCAGGGAATTGAGTGGACGAAGATTGACGAAGTCGAAGTCGTAGCAGCCGCCCGAGAGCGTTCGCCTTCGGGCTGGATCGTGCGCCACCTGATCTTCGGCGGGGTGGATCGATACCACGTGGGCATCTACTCCGGCCGCAACGAACTGGTACTGCCCAACCTGACATTGGAAGCGACGCGCTATGTCGTCAACCACATCGCGTACTATGCGCGCGAACGCATCAAGTACACCGGGCCGGATGGACTGACGCCGACCGTCGAGGCGTGATGCGCGCACTACTGGCGCTTGTGCTGGGGGCGCTGCTGTGCGCTGCCTGCGCGCCCGAACCCAGCACAGGCGACCCGCAATTTGTCGCTCACGCGCTGCAGTTCGATGCGCCGGCGATGGCCGCCAGCGGCGAAAATACCGCCCTCGTCTGGGCCGGATTCGACGCAATTGATGTGCATCAGGATGCGCGGCTGCTGGCAGGGGACACGCTTCGAAACCCGGTCATCCTGCCGCTGCCACCTGAACACCCCTTCGATCAGCGTCTGATTGCCGGGGCGGATGGCACCCTGCATCTACTATGGCTGGATGGAGCCAGATACGGCACTGGCAACCGATTGTACTCGGCGCTGCTCGGGCCGGACTTGACCGTTGAGCGCGGTCCGGTAGAAGTGTCAGATGCGCCCACCTACCGCTACTCAGCGAGCACGGATGGGCACGGCGGCGTCTGGGCCACGTGGAGCGCCGGATCGCTCGCCGAGCCAACGCTCACCATCGGCCGCATCGACGTGCTGGGCCGCCCGCTTCCGCCTACCGGTCTCAATCGTCACGGAGAATTCCCGGCGCTGGCAGCTTCCACTGGTGGCGCGCAGCTATTGTTCTGGCGCAGTGAGGGGCAGTTGTGGCGCATGAAGCTGGTGAACGGCGTACCGGTCGATACGGCCGCCGTCAGCGCCAGCGTTGGACTGCGGACTGGCGACCAGTTGGACAACCTTTGGGCGGCGCCGTGCGGCAGCCTGATATGCGTGGGCTGGAATGTCACACGAGCAGACGGCCGGTTCGAGTCGTGGCTGTCATCCGGCCGCGCCGATGCCGATCAGTGGCCGCCACCCCGACGGCTGGAGGGACTGATATGGCTTACGCCCGACGCCGCTGCACGCCCGGGCAACTCGCCACTCTTTGCGACTGCACAGAACGCTGACGGACTGGTGATGGTAACTCTGATGGATGGCGTCGTCGAGCACGTGGAACTGGCCGTGCCCGATGTGGAACTAAGCGGTACGCCCGGCCTGCTTCGAACGGCTGATGAGTGGCTACTTGCGTGGGCGCAGCCCGGCCCTAATGCGGCACAGTTGTACGTCGCACGCCGCCCGTTGAATCTGCCACCCTAACCTTGCGCGCGGAATGACACGCGGTAGGTGATGATCGACCGTTCGCCGGTGGTGGGGTCGGTGCAGGGCGAGGCAACCAGCGCCGGCTGCACGACCGCCGACTGACCGGGCAAATCAATCAGATACGACTCGCCCTCGTCCATCACAAAGTCGGCAAAGCCCGGCCCGCGCTCGGGCTGCAGGCCAGTGACAAACAGATTATCCTCGTCATTCCAGCGCACGCGCACCTGCTGGCCGGGAATGCCAGTGCTACCGTTAACCTCATAAACCAGCACTTCGATGACGCCTGGCCGCGCGGCACTGCACGAAGTGGCCACATTGGCGAGGTCGAACTGCGCCGGCAGCGGCGTGGACTGGATGAGCGGGACGATGGGTGTAGCGGTGGCCAGCAGACTGCCTTCAGGCGTTGCCGTCTTGGTGGCCGGTGGAATCAGCGTGAGTGTGGCGGTCGGCAGCGTCAATTCCACCACCTGCGTCGAGTTCGAGCGCCTGCACGTTGATGACCTCATCAGCGCAGCCTGCCCGGCCCTGCAGTTGATAGAAGCTCACCATCGCCTGAACCGAGCGAAGTCCGCTGGTGCTGTTGACATAGCCCGAAGTCGCCAGCCGGCAGGCGGTATCGGCCATCACCTGGATGGGATCACCAGCAATCTGCAGTTCGAGCAGGCGGCGCACGGCCCGATCCAGATTACTGTCCTGTGCGTAGGCCAGCGCAACCGCTTCGAGAAAGCGCGTCTGATCAGCCTCATTCAACTGAGCAGGGCTGATATCGACCTGCTGCACCGGCGCGACCACCCAGGCGATAATCAGCCCGGCGGCAACGCCAAGGATGAGGCCGGCAATCAGCACAATCGGCGAAATGCCCCGACGGCGATGGCTGTATCGGGTGGATGATTTAGGGGAGCCGGATGGGTTGCTCATGAGCCAGCGGCCTGCGCCTGGCGGTACGGCTCCATGATCGGCGTCAGGCGGCCGAGGCCGGCCGACAGCGCCACCAGCACCTGAATGTCGGCCACGTTGCCCGAGGAACTGATCGTGCGCTCGGTCATTTCCTGCACATAGGCCGGAATGTTGGCTTCACCCAGCGGTCGCAGCCGTTCAAGCGCGCCAGTCAAATCGCGGTCGCGCACATAGGCGCGTGCGACCATGATGGTGTAGTCGTCCTTGTAACGCTGCGACAAGGCGCTGGCGGGCCCATCAACCACTTGCGCCGGAAATTGCACCCAGCCCAGATACAGGCCAAGGCCCAGTCCAATAGCCGCGCCCAGCAGCAGCGATAGCAAAAAACGAAGCATGCCTTCTCCTCAAATCCAGCGGCAAGTGTAAATCGGCCGGGCGTGCCTGCACAGGGCAGCAGTGGGCAAGCGTTATGGAGCAGCCTTCACACAGCCAAAGCGAAAGAGACTGATTCACCGCCAAGGTGCCAAGATCGCCGAGGCGAAACGCCAAGAGTACTTGACCTAAATTCCTTGGCCCTATTGGTGCTTTGGCGGTTCAATCTCTGGTTAAGCTTGGGCAAAGCCTGTATTTCTGAGGATAATCGGAGGGGTGTGGTTTGAAGCTTAAGGAGTGCCAGCGGTGGGAGTCGAACCCACACGTCCCCGAGGGACACGCGATTTTGAGTCGCGGGCGTCTGCCAATTCCGCCACGCTGGCTGAATGCGCATTTTTGCGCACATGCGCGAATGTTAGCGAAGCGAGCGCCTGATTTCAATGCCCGTCTACGCTGAAGCCGATCCGGCGCTGGTCGCTGCCGCCCAACGCGGCGATCTGGCCGCGTTCAATTCACTCGTGCTGGAATTTCAGGACGCGGTCTACAGCCTCACCTATCGCCTGATGGGTGAGCCAGCCGCTGCCGCCGATGCCGCGCAGGAAGCCTTCATCAGCGCCTACCGCCGTATCGACAGCTATCGCGACGGCAGCTTTCGCGCCTGGCTGCTGAAAATCGCAGCCAACCAGTGCTACGACGAGTTCCGCAGGCGCAAACGGCGGCCGACCGTCTCATTCGAGGAGACGGCAGGCGATGACGAGTCGCTGCTGCCCATCCCCTCCGCCGATGAAACGCCCGAACAGGCCGTGGAACGCGCCGAAACCGCACAGGCGATTCAGCGTTGCCTGATGTCACTGCCGCCCGATCAGCGCGCCGTGGTTGTGCTGAGTGATGTCGAGGGCTTTGACTATCAGTCGGTGGCCGACCAGGTAGGCGCGGCGCTGGGCACGGTCAAATCGCGCCTCAGCCGGGCGCGGGCCGCCCTGCGCGACTGCTTGCGCGGGGCGCTGGAACTTTCCAGCCCGATTGGACGTCTATAGTGCAGAACAAACCGTCTCTTCTAGCGTGGGTAATTGTGCCGTGAACCCCGTTACGCCGTCCGACTTCGAGCTGCTGTCCGCTTACGCGGATAGTCAGCTTGCGCCCGCCGACAGGGCGGCGTTTGAAGCGCGCCTATCGGCCGAGCCGGAACTGCGGGCTGCGTTGGACGAATTGCGGTCACTGGTGGCGGCGCTGCACGAACTGCCCAATCTACGCGCCCCGCGTGATTTCCGCGTGACAGCCGCGCAAGTGCGCCCTGTGAAACGAGTGGCGGTCTTTCCGGCCCTCGTCAGCGGCCTGAGCGCCGTGGCAGCGGCCGTATTGCTGATCGTGGGGTTGGGCCTGCTGCGCCCGCTCACGCTGTCAACGCCGCTGGTCGTAGAACAGAACGCCGTTGCGGCCGCCCCGACTATTGCCATTTCCGACACGCCCGTGGAGACCGCAGCCGCGCGCATGATGGAAGCAGCGCTTACGCCATCAGTTGAACTCACAGCTTCGCTACCTGAAACCGGTGGAGGAAGCGGCATAATGGAAGCAGCGCTTACGCCGGATGCTGCGTTCTTCGGCGAAACCGAATCTGCCGCGGCCGATGGCGCGGCTGGCGCGGACATGGAACTACAGTCTGGCTCAGAGGCCGAGGCCGGCCTGGCCGATCTCGCGCAAGCTCAGGGCGGCGCTCCAGCCGGTGCTGCGCCAGCACCCGAAACGCTCACGCTGCCCAACGATGCGGCCAATGACGCCCTGCAGTTGGCTCCACCCGCCGCCGCACCCGAACATGCGCTGTCGACTATGGCGGCTGACGAAGAAGCCACGCGCACAAAAGAAGGTACGCCAACGCCCACAATGTCACCGACCGCGACAGCAACTCCCACGCCAACGGCCACGCTGGAACCGACTGCGCCGCCGTCACTGGAACGCGACGAAGCGACGACCGCTTCCGTACGCGGTGAGTCAATATCACTGAATGCGGTCGCGCTGATCGCGGGAGGACTGGTTTTGCTGGCCATCTCACTGTGGTTCTGGCGGCGAGCGCGCCGCAGCCAATGAACCGGCCATCGCCCCGCTTCTGCCCGCAGTGTGGCGCACCGCTGACAACGCGCGAGCGTTTCGGCCGTCCACGGCCGGTGTGTACGGTCTGCGATCATACCGTTTTCATTGATCCGAAGGTGGCGGTGGTGGTGCTGCTGACCCGTGACGACGAGGTGCTGCTGGTGCGACGTATCAACGAGCCGGGGCGCGGCCTGTGGGCGCTACCGGCCGGCTTCGTTGACCCCGACGAAGACCCGCGCACGGCGGCTATCCGCGAAACAGAAGAAGAAACAGGGCTTGAAGTCGAGATCACCAGTCTGATTGGTTTATTCCACCGGCCCGACCCGGATGGGCTGGCCGACTTGGTAATTGCCTACAGCGCCCTCCCCATCGGCGGGCGGCTGCGCGCAGGTGATGACGCCAGCGCCGCGCACTGGTTCGCCGCCGGTGCGCTTGATGAACTGTCGATCGCGCTGGCAACCACCGAACGGCTGCTGGTGTGGTGGCGCAGCCGGCTGGAACCTGATCTCTAGCTCACCAGCTCTACCTGCTCACCTGCCGGAATCGTCACGTCGTACAAGTCGAACGACAGGTCGTCCAGATGCAGCACGCCATAGGTGTGTGAGGTTGAGCGCGCGTTGCTGAAGGTGTACACCGAGCCCGGATTGATGACTACGCCGCGCTCGACGCGCACATACAGCGGCACATGCGTATGCCCGCTGATGAGCACATCTGCATTGAGCGACGTAAGCATCATGTTCAGCAGCGTGTTGGAAACGTGGTCGCGGTACAGGCCCCACAGATTGTTGCCGGGTTTGCCGTGACACATGTAAATCTGCCGTCCGCCCAGCGTGGCGCGCCACTCAAGCGGCAGTTCCTTCAGGTAATCCTTGTTGTCGGCTTCAAGCACGTAATTCCACTCATCGTGGTTGCCGCGCACGGTGGGGATATCGCGCGCTCGCATCATATTCACCACACGGTCCGGCTGAGGCCCACGGCCCACCAAATCGCCTGCACACACGCTGCAAGCTACACTGTGAACCTGTTCCAACCGATTGAGTGCGATTTCAAGTGCTGCGGAATCCCCGTGAATATCTGAGATGACTCCGATGTCCATCCTGCAGTCCTGACGGGTGTCGAATTGCGGCGCATTATAACACTATTAAGCGGCTGAAACACGCGGCCAAAGCGGATGAGCATTCATGCAGCAGATCATGCGCCGGCCAAAGCGTTGTGATATTATCAAGCGGAGATTCGCGGTTACGGAACGAGTTTGGCTGATATGACGCAGGTGCTGCTGCTCCGCCACGCCGTCAATGATTTCGTCAAAACGGGACGCTTGGCGGGCTGGACGCCGGAAGTGCATTTGAACGAGGAGGGGCTCGCGCAGGCGCAGGCTCTGGGCGCACGGTTGGCCGATGCGCCGCTGGCGGCTATCTACTCAAGCCCGCTCGACCGCACGATGGAAACCGCGCAGGCCGTAGTTGAGCATCACCCCGCCCTGACCATTCGCATCAATGAGGGCGTCGGTGAAGTGCGCTACGGTGAGTGGGAAGGCAAAACCATCCGCGAGCTGCAGGGGCGCAAGATGTGGACGATGGTGCAACAAGCGCCGTCACGCGCGTACTTTCCCGGCGGTGAAACGATGCGCGGTGTACAAACGCGCGCCGTAGATGCCATCGAAACGCTGGTGGCCGCGCACCCGCGTGACCTGATTGCGATTGTCACGCACGCCGACCTGATCAAGATGGTGATCGCGCACTATCTGGGCATGCACCTCGACCAGTTCCAGCGGATTGTGATTGCGCCCGCCTCGATCAGTACGCTTAGCCTCGAATACGGGCGGCCGTATGTAGGCAGCGTCAATGACATCGCCCACCTGAAACACACCGCGCCCGGCTCCGCCAGCGCGCCTTCGCCTAAAGCCTGAGATGAATGCTGCGCCATGGCTGATCTTGAAATTGAACTGAACCCGGCAGATTTTCTCACCATCGGCACCGTAGGGCCGAAGGGCCAGCGCGTCTTTTATCTGCAGGCCGCTTCTGGCTCGGTGCTGGTGACGCTCATCATCGAGAAGGAACAGGCGCGTGCGCTCGGTGAGGCCATCGAGGAACTGCTGCACGACATCGACGAGCGCTTTCCTGCGCCGCCCGGCCTGCCTGCGTCCGACAACATGGAACTGCGCGAACCAATCACGCCGCGTTTCCGCGTGGCACAGATGGGACTTGGCTATGACGAAGACCGCGACATGATTGTGCTGGTCGCGCAGGCCCTCGTCGACAACAGCGCCGCCCCGGATGATGACGATGAGGCAGACATCAGCTTCGAGGAGTTCGACGCTGATGACCTTGAGTCCGCCGAAGCGCATGTCACCCGCGTTTGGTGCTCGCGCACGTTGTTGAGCGCACTGGGCGAACGCGCTTCGCAGATGGTCGCGTCTGGCCGACCTGATCCGCGCCAGAACGGGCGCCTCATCTACTACTGGACATAGACCTTCCCCACTCCATGACCGACGAACCGCGCCGCGAGGCGGACAGCGACGACAGCCAGCCGATCACCAGCGCGCAGGCGCTGGCTGTGTTGGAACATGGCGCGCTCGAAGAAGAAGTCGGGCTGATGCGCTGGAGTTCCAACTACACGTTTCTGGTCTCGCTCTGTCTGGATGAAATCGAGATTTCGGCGGTCTACAAACCGCGTCGGGGCGAGCGCCCACTGTGGGACTTTCCCGACGGCACGCTGTGCCAGCGCGAACTGGCCGCCTATCTCACGTCCGAAGCGCTGGGCTGGGAACTCGTGCCACCCACCGTACTGCGCAACGGCTCACGCGGGGCGGGTTCGTTCCAGTTCTTCATCGACCACGACCCCGAACAGCACTATTTCACGCTGGACGAGACTTATGCGCCGCAATTAATGCGCCTGTCGCTGTTCGATGTGCTCATCAATAACGCCGACCGCAAAGGCGGCCACTGCCTGCTGGATTCGACCGGCCACCTGTGGGCCATCGACCACGGCATCACCTTCAACGCCCAGCACAAGCTGCGCACCGTCATCTGGGATTTCGCTGGTCAGCCGGTTCCTGCCCCGCTGCTGCGTGATGTCGAGCGCCTGGCCGCGCTGCTGGACGACGCAGACAGCGCCTATCGCCGCCAGTTGGACGCACTGCTTTCGGACGATGAATCGGCCGCCTTCCGCGCGCGCATTGGCCGCATGCTGAAAACACGCCGCTATCCTGAACCGGGCCCGGGGCCAAGCTATCCGTGGCCACCGGTATAGCCGCAACGCTCTTGTTCGGCTATGAAATCTTAAACAAGACTCAACCCTGCCTTCATACTTAAATCGTCCGCGATCCATTATTGTCTGCTTTGCGGTATCCTTAAGGTAGCGTACGCTCAAGGTAAAGGAGAAAGTCGTATGGCACGCAAGTGGTATCTGCTGCTCGTAATGCTGGCGGTATTTATGGTGGCCGCTGGCGCGGTCTTCGCACAGGACGAAGAATTTGACCTAACCATTATTCACACGAATGATGAGCACTCACATCACGACCCCAATAGTGCGGGTGACGGCGGCATCGCCCGTCAGGCAGCCGTTATCGCCCAGCTTCGCGCTGCACTGGCAAACACGATTCTGGTAGACGGCGGTGACCGCTTCACCGGCACGCTCTATCACCAGCAGTATCGCGGCCAGGACAACGCCCAGCTCATGAATATGCTGGGTTACGAGGCCATGACGCCCGGCAATCACGAATTCGACGACGGCCCTGACACGCTGGCCGCGTTCATCAACGCGGTCAATTTCCCGGTCGTCAGCACCAATATCACTGTTAGTGACGACAGCCCGCTGGCTGGCCTGATGCTGCCCTACACCACGGTTGAAGTGGGCGGCCAGCAGATCGGCCTCATCGGCTTGACGACCGCCGATACGCCGATTCTGTCTTCGCCCGGCGAAGGCGTGACCTTCTCTGAAGAGTACGCCACGGTCGTGCAGGAAGCCGCTGATGCGTTGGCTGCCGAAGGCGTCAACAAGATCATCCTGCTCACGCACCTGGGCCTCGGCGTCGATATTGCG
This sequence comes from uncultured Chloroflexia bacterium, assembly GCA_963841085.1. Classification (GTDB taxonomy): domain Bacteria; phylum Chloroflexota; class Anaerolineae; order Aggregatilineales; family Phototrophicaceae; genus Flexifilum. The sequence continues at coordinate 193,548 of CAWJBF010000009.1, forward strand.
CTTGCGCCGGAAATTTCGGGCGTCGACGTGATCGTGGGTGGCCACAGCCACACGCTGCTCGGTAATGCGTTCACGGCAGCCGAAGGCACGTACCCCGCCGAAGCCACCAGCGCGACTGGTGAGCCCGTGCTGATCGTGCAGGCAGGCGGCGGCAACTCGCTGTATCTCGGCCGCCTTGACACCACGTTCGATGCAGATGGGCTGCTTTCGGACTGGGGCGGCGACACCATCTTCATGTCGCGCTTCATCACCCCTGATGCGGAAGTCGAAGCTCTGTTGACAGAACTGGCCGCCCCGATTGAGGAACTCAAGAACACGGAAATCGGCGAGAGCGCCGTCTTCCTGGTCGGCGACCGCACAGTATGCCGCGCGAGCGAGTGCAACCTCGGCAACCTGATCACCGATGCTATGCGCGCGGAAACTGGCGCGCAGCTTGCCATCACCAACGGCGGCGGCATTCGCAGCAGCATTCCTGTCGGCGCCGACACGCCCGAAGATACGACACTGGATACTCCGATGGTCGTCACGCTGGGCGACGTGCTAACCGTGCTGCCCTTCGGTAATCTGGTTTCGACGTTTGAACTGAGCGGCGCGGATGTGGTTGCGGCGCTGGAGAACGGCGTCAGCCAGGTCGAGAATGGTGCGGGCCGCTTCCCGCAGGTTTCGGGTCTGCGCTACACGTTTGATCCGGCAGCCGAAGCTGGCAGCCGGCTCGTCAGCGTCGAAATCATCGGCGAAGACGGTTCGTTCAGCCCAATCGACGTCGCAGCCATGTACACTGTGGCCAGCAACGATTTCATGCGCCGTGGTGGTGACGGCTACTCCGTGTTCAACGACAACGCGGTTAACCCGTACGACTTCGGCCGTCCGCTCGACCAGGTACTGGCGGACTACATCGCCGCCAACAGCCCGGTCAATCCGCAGATCGAAGGCCGCGTCAACCAGGCCAACTAGCTCTACAAACATCATTTGCAGCACAGCGGGGCTGCCCAATATTGGGTAGCCCCGCTGTCTTTTTTCTTTTCGCGCTTACTCGTCTGTACAATGGATGAAGCGACGAAAGAGCGTAAATGCGGCTGGCAGCGTGACGAAGGAGCCTGACGAGTGGCCAACGACGAGGCGCGCGCCTTACGACAGCAAGGCATCGCAGCGGCCAAGGCCGGGCACAAGGATGAAGCCCGGGCACTGCTGCAGCAGGCCATTCGCCTGGAACCGTTCAACGAAGCGGCCTGGATGTGGCTGGCCAGCGTGGCCCGCGACCAACGTGAGCGCGTATTTGCGCTGCAGAAGCTGCTGGAGATTAATCCAGATAACGAGAATGCGCGCCGCGCGCTCGATTCGCTGCTCGGCCCCGCGCCGCCAGATGTGCCGCGTTCGGATGAACCGACTGCTGCACAAACCGGTTCAGCCGCGCCAGTGCAGCCCTTCACCGACGACTTGCCAGCCGATGCGCAGGCGGCGAGTGTGCCTTTGCCCAGCGCCGAGTCCGTCGCCAGCGCGCAGAAGCAGGCCGAAGCGCTGATACGGGCTTCCAGCGCCAGCAGCGAAGCGCCTCCGATTCAATGGGTGCACAAGTCCCGGGGGCGCACCGGCGAACGAGACGCCACTTACCTGCGGCTGCAACTCGCCGCCGCCGCGCTCGGCGCGGTGGTTGTACTGTTCATGCTGGGGGTGGTCCTCGTCACTACCAACGCCGACGTTCGTGCGGCGGTATTCGCGCCAACAGCAACGTTCACGCTCACCCCTACCGCCACCTTCACTCCTACACCCGGGCTGACGCCCACGCCCTCGCCTGTGCCGCGCACCGCGCCTACCGAAACGCCGATCCCGCCGCTGTTCATCACCGGCGCCGACCCCTATTCGCTGCCGCAAGCCACACCAATGTATCCGGTTGTCCTCGACAAACCGCTGGAAGAAGCGATTGCGGCGCTTGATCGCGGCGACGTCGAAGCGGCCATCCCAACCCTGTCCGCCGAGCGCCGGCTGACGGAATCCGAGTTCAAGGCGCAGCCGTACTATTACGAAGCCAGGGCCCTGATCGCACAGAATGCGCTCACCGATGCGCGCGCTCTGCTTGAAGAAGCCGAGGAGCGCGAAACCGGTCGCACGACCAGCACCGAACAAGCCCTGATTCACAGCGCATTCGCCCAGCTTGCATGGGCCGAAGGCCAGCAGGCGCAGGCCGCAAATCAGCGCAGCCGCGCCCGTACCAGCTTTGAGGACGCAGCCGAAAGCGCGGAACAGGCCCTTGCGCTCGACGGGCGGCTGGCCGAGCCATATCTCGTGTTATCGCACATCTATCGCCAGAGCCGTGACTTTGACGCCGCGACTGAAATACTCGACCGCGGGCTTGATCAGGGTCTGCTTCCATCCAATGTGGATCTGCTGGTGGAGAAGGGCCGGGTCTATTTCGACCGGCGCGAGTACGATCTGGCGGACGCGCAGGCGGCGCTGGCGCTGTACGTCGATCCGCGCACGGCCACAGCTCACGAACTGCGCATCGCTGCGTCGTTCGCCGACAACCAGCCGGGCCGGGCCGTCCTCCAGGCTCAGGACTTCCTGTACTACTTGCCCGGCAGCGCGCAGGCATGGCGGCTGCTGGGCGACGCCCGACGCGCCGAAGGCAACGACGATCTGGCTTTGCTGGCGTATACGCAGGCGCTGGCAGGCGAAAATCCGGCCGTTGAGCGCGATGTGCTGCTGGCCCGCGCTGAGTTGTTCGCTAGCCATGGCCGCTGGGAACTCGCCCGCCAGGACCTCACGAGCGCGCTGCAACTTGGAGATGACCCGGCCGTACGCGCACAGCGCATGATCGCCGCCTACCACGCCGGTCGCTACGAAGCAGCCGCCGACGATGCCCGGGAATTAGCCGGCAGCAGCGCGCTGACCGAAGCCGAACTCAACCTATACACGGCACGCATTCTGATTGACGGCGCGGACGGCGAATCTGCCGCTCCCTACCGGCAGGCGCTGAACCTGCTTGCGCCGCTGCTGGACGCCGAATCCGGCATTCCGGGCAGCCAGCGTGCTACGGTGGCCGAATATATGGCGCGCGCACATTTGGGAAGCGGCGATGCCGAAACCGCGCTCGGCTTCATCGATCAGGCGCTGGCCGCCGGCGAAACGCCCGCCCGCCATCTCGTCCGTGGCCTGGTCTTTGAGGCAATCGACAATCCAGAGGCGGCACGGCAGGAATTTGACTGGGTACTGACTTGGGGGGATATCGCGCCGCTGGCCGTAGCCGAACAGGCCGCCGCGCGACTGGACGCGTTGGACGGTTAAGATGACTTCACTGGGTCGCCACATTCGCTGAGGCGGGCCAGAAACTCGCTCACCATCCCGGCCGTATCGTGGTAAGCGCGATCGGAGTCGAAGCGCTGGATGCAGGTTATCCCGTTGGCGCGCAGCAGATCGTCCCGCGAAGCGTCGCTGGAGTCCGTGTGCCACGGGCCATCCACTTCCAGGACACCCCAGCGGCCCGCGTGAAAGACCAGAAAATCGATCTCACGACTCTGCCGTTCGCTGCCTGATGTGAGCCGCATTTTGGCGGGCGGCAGAAACACAATGCCGGCGTGGTCGAGCGCCTTCGCTACGCGCAGCTCGGTTTTTGAATGAAAGACCATGCCCTTCCACGGAATCGCGCGGTAGCTATCCGGCTTTCCAGCGACCGGTTCAGCCACGCCGTCTACAGTGGCCGGAAGCCCGCGCCCAATTTCAACGCGCAGGCGCTCCATGCCCTTGTCCAGCCGGCGCACGATGTATTTGAGGCTTTCGACCCGTTCGCGTTCCAGCACCACATACAGCAGCAGTACGCCCACGAAGAACGGCGTCAGCTTGCCTGCCCAACCGGGCAGAATGCCGAGGATGTCGAGCACCGAGATACCCACGCTGAGGCCGGCAACTGCGCCAAGCGTGATACTGACGATGCGGTCTGTGCGGCTGCCTTCCATGCGTTGATCCTGAGCGCGACTCTTCACCCATTATAACAATGGGCGCCAATGTGGCGGAAGGCGGCTACTCCGGAGGCTTAAATGCCCTCATCCCCCGTCTCCTTCTCCCTCAGGGAGAAGGAGTGAACCGCACGTGGCGCAACCCAGCTTTCCTCGCCATGAGGGAGAGGGATTGAGGGTGAGGGCTATTCCGGCGGCTACTCCGGATCGAAGCGCGTGCCCAGCGCCGCCGGCGGATCTGAGCGCAGGAAATTGCGCATCCAGCGCTGGGCCGGCCGTGGCAGCACCTTGAGCAATCGGTCGATCACCCCGCTGCTGACCAGAATGAGCGTGCCGATCATCAGAATCCAGGGCAGGCCATTGAGCAGCACCAGCGGAATCTGGATATCAGGGCTGCGCTGAATTGCTGACGACAACGCGCGCAGCAGTGCGAACAAGTACGCGCCGAGCACCACGCGGAACGGATGCCAGCCGCCGAAAATGACAATCGCCAGCGCAATCCAGCCGTCACCGCGCATGGCCGGCGGGTTGGACCAGCCCGGCTTGATGACCAGCGAATAGGACGCGCCCGCGACGCCGATGAGCAGCCCGCCGAGCAGCGTGTACATCACCCGCGTGCGATTGACCTTGGTGCCGCGCGCAAACGAGGTTTCGGGCCGTTCGCCCACTGCGCGCTGCGCCAAACCCGGGCGCGAGTGGAACATGAATAGCCAGATGATGAAGATCAGGACATAGCTGAAGTAGACCATCAGCGGATGATCAAAGAAGATCGGGCCGACGACAGGAATTTCGGCCAGCAGCGGGATGGCCACCACCGGCATTGGCTGATTCTGCATACCGGTGTAGTTCTGGCCCACGAACTGGGCGATATCGGCGCACAGCAGTGTGAGCACGAAGCCGACCGCCACCTGATCCTGCTTTAGTTGAATGTCCGCGAAGATGATCAGGAGGGCGATCAGCGCACCGGTCAATGCGGCGGCCGCAATGCCGAGCATCGAGTTACCGGTCGTCACCGCGACTGCAAAGCCCACCATGGCCGACAGCGTCAACGAGCCGTCGAGCGACAGGTTGATCACGCCGGCACGTTCGTTGAGCGTTTCACCGAGCGCGGCGATCACCAGCGGCGTCGCGTTGGCGACCGTGCTGTTGAGGATGTTAATCAGTTCGGGGTTCATGGCTCAACCTCCGGCAAGAAGGGGTCGGGCATGGGCGTAGGCTCAATATCCTCAGCGTCACGGCCCATCCTTTCCATCACCCGCTGGCGCAGGCCGTTCGACAGCAGTACGAACAGCACCAGCACTCCTTGCAACACGCCCGCCAGCGATTGATCCAGTTGAAGCGAAATGCGCAGGCGCGTGCTGCCCGCCAGAATCACCGCAAAGGCGAACGCGACAAACGGCGTCCACAGCGCACGCATGCCCACCAACAGCACAACCAGCAGGCCGAGGAAACCGATACCACCTGAGACAAACGGCCGCAGGCTTCCGTATGTGTATAAGACGCGGAAAGCGCCCGCAATGCCTGCCAGCAGGCCGCACACCGCAAAAGCCGTGAGTGCGCTGCGCGTGGTCGGCACGCCCATCAGCAGCGCCGAACGCGGATTCTTGCCGGTTGCTTTCAACTGCAGTCCCCAGCGGGTGCCACTCAACGCCAGCGTGATACCTATAATCGTCGTGAAAGCCAATACCAGCGCCACCATGCTCACAGGGAACTCTCCGGAAACCGGCAGCAACAGCGAATTAGGCGGGAACGGCGCGGTGGCCTGCGCGCTTCCTCCCTCGGGCGGGCTCCACGGGCCAGCGATCAGATAGATCGCCATCACATTGGCCAGCGCATTCAGGCCAACGCCGCCGAAGATTTCATTCACGCCCAGCCGCGTTTTAAGCACACCCACCAGCAGCGCCCACAGCGCGCCACCCAGCGCCGCCATCGCCAGCTCGGCCACAATCAACGCAGGAGCAGGTAGCTCCAGCGTGCGCGCCGCCCAACTGGCGAACAGCGCGCCCATCACCATCTGGCCTTCGACGCCGATGTTCCACAACCCGGCTCTGAAAGTGACGATCAGGCCCATGCTCACCATCACCAGCGGTATCCAGAAATTGACCACGCCGGCCAGCGCATTGGTGTTGCGGAATGCGCCCTGCAGAAGCACAGTCGCAACCTCACCCGGGTCTTTACCGACCAGCAGGATGAGGATGGCCACGATCAGGAGCGCCGCCGCGACCGGCAGCACCACGAATACAGCTTGCCAAATACGCTGATTACGCATGAGGTTCACGCTCAAACTGGCCGCCGATCAGATGCCCAAGGGCATCGACAGTCACCTGGCCCATGTCAGCGAGTTCTTGGAAGCGCCCGGCGAAAAAGACGATGATCCGGTCGCTGTACTGCATCAATTCGTCGAGGTCTGGTGACGCAAACAGCACGGCGGTACCCTCCTCGCGCCTGCCCAGAATCTGCTTCCACACCCAGCGCGCCGAGTCGACATCGAGGCCGCGCGTAGGCTGCTCCAGCGACAGCAGCGCCGGTTTGGGCGGCATCATCGCCATCAGGAAGCGCTGCTGGTTGCCGCCCGAAAGCTGCTGTACCTGCGAATCGGGCCGCCCGCGCACATTGAAGCGCGTGAGCCGTTCCTGCGTGCTGGTTTCCGCGCCGCGCCAGTCCACCAGCGCGCCCGGCTCATTCAGCGCCACATGCTCGGTGAGCGTCAGCCCGGCAATCAAACCTTCTTCCAGTCTGCCCGCCGCGCCAAAAGCGACACCGTTGTGCAAGAACTGGCGGTAGGGTTTGCCGGTCATATCACGGCCATCCACCATCACACGACCGTGCGCAGACTTCATCACGCCCGCCGCCACGCGCAGTACCATTTCCTGGCCGCTGCCGTCCAATCCGGCCAGCCCCACTACTTCACCAGCGCGAATCGACAGTGTGAAATCTGCCACCGACAGGCGGCGGCCGTGCACAGTCACGTCCTCCAGCACCACACGCGCATCGCCAAGCGGCACGGCCACGCGGGGCTGCGGCGGCAGTTCTTCGGCGAACATCATCTTCACCAGATCATCGGTCGTGGCCGGCATGGCGCGCTCGCCCACCAGCTTGCCCGCTCGCAGCACCACGACCTGATCGCACAGCGCGATCACATCTTCCAGCTTGTGCGACACGAGCAGGATCGTCATGCCGTCGTCATGCGCCAGCCGCGCGAGCGTTGAAAACAGCGTGTCTTTCTGCTCGGCGGAAATGCCGGTTGTCGGCTCATCGAGGATGAGCGCGCGCACGCCCAGCGCCAGCAGCCGCACAATCTCAAGCTGCTGACGTTGCCCAATCGTCAACTGCGAAACAGGTATTTCGGGGTCAAGATCGAAGCCAAAGGCCTTCGACTGCTGCGCCAGCGCCGCGCGCGCCTGACGCAAACCCATCGTCAGGCCAGAGCCCCCGCCATAAACAAAGTCCTCAATCACTGTAAAAGCGGCCACATCGAGCGGATCCTGCTGCAACATGCCGATACCGCCGTGAATCGCCTCGGTTGGGCCGTAGTGCTGGCGGGCATCACGCGCCACGCCATCGACCACAATTTCGCCCGAGTCCGCAGGCTGGAAGCCGGCGAGGATTTTCATGAGCGTCGATTTGCCCGCCCCGTTCTCGCCCAGCACGCCGTAGATGCGCCCGCCTGCCAAAGTCAGGCTGATCGCGTCGTTGGCATGTACTTTTCCAAAACGTTTGTCAATCGCGTTAAGCGTGATTTCCATATATCGCTCTTTCAAAATCAACGCAGCGCCAGAAAACGAGGAAGGGACGCCGAGTGCATTGGCGCCCCTTCCACAGAATTACATACTGGTGAGTTCAGCCGTTCTGCCGGCAGGCCGGCAAAGCAGCCTACTCGCTTGCGCCTACCATACCCTGCAGCAGTTGACTCAGATACCAAACATCGAGCGGGTCGACCAACTGCCCTGCGGCGGCCAGTTCCGTGCCATCCTGCAAGTTCAGCGGGCCAGACCACAGCGCGAAGCTGTTGGGCACGAACGGGTTGGTAGCGTAGGCGGCCATGTCGGCGATCACGCCATCCAGGACAGCCGCATTCTCGGCACTCAGGCCATTGCCCTGAAGGAAGCCGATCGCGGAATCAGGCGAATTGATGTCGGCCCAGTCGGGGCCGTTCCAGTCCCAACTCTGCTCCCACGAACCGTCGGCCACGGACTGAATGATGTCGAGATACGTGGGGCCCCAGTGGAAATAGGGAACGCCAACGCAGACATCCGGCGCAATATCGCAGCTTCCCACATAGTCGTAGGGGATGGCCCACACGTTCTCGCCGTTGGCCGCGCGCTGGCCTGCCACTTCAATCGCCTGCGCCGTGTCGATACCTGAGAGAACCACGTCGACGCCGCTGTCGAAGAAGGTGTTGACCTCTTCGGTTGGGTCGAGGGTGACGCCGGGGATATTGAACCAGAAGCCGATCCAGGTGACCACAAACTCCAGATCAGCGGGGTCGTTGCCCTTGAGGCCGTAGCAGTAGCGCGCACCCAGATACGCCGAAGCGGCAAGGCGGCGGGTTTCGCCGTTGATCAGCGGCCCAAGATAGCCAATCTTGCCAGTTTCGGTGGTCAGGCCGGCCGCGCAACCCGCGATCAGCTTGCCCCACTCCATCTGGCCCATCACGTTGCTCAGGTTGGCCGGCGCTTCGCCGGTCAGCACGTTATCGCCCGAAACGTTGATGAAAGTCACTTCCGGGAAAGCCTCGGCCACCCCGTCCGTATCTTCTTCAAACGAATCCGAAGTCGTGAAGATGACCGTCGCGCCTTCGTCCACCATGTTCTGAGCGACATCCATCAGCGTGGTTTCTGGCGCATCCGCCGGATTCAAACTGGGGAAGAACACCATCCGCGATCCCGGGATGCTCTCTTCCACAAAGCGCCCGGCCTCATAGTGAGCCTGGCTCCATCCCCGGTCATTCTCGGGGCCAACTAATACGACGCCAAATACAGGCCCGTCCTGCGCAAACACAGGCACAACAGCAAGGGCAACCATCACCAACACGATCGCAACAGCGAAACCGGCTTTACGAGTTCATGCGTCCCTCCTGAAAAATAGAAGCGTTCCGTGAGTTTAACGCGCTGCTCATAATCGGCAAGCAAAACATGCACAATCCGGCTTACATTTCGCTCGTGAAGGACGTACAGCGCGCTAACGGTTTTGAAGCAAGAATAGTGTTATGCTATGCTCATTCTGATTCCTCAGAGCCAATCCTCGGCAGGACGCAGTATGGCTGAGACTAATTTGCAGGACTATGTAGTGCTCATCGAGGCCCAGCTCAGGGGTGGCGCGGCCGACGAGGCGAGCTATCACGCCCGCCACATCCTCGGCCAGTATCCGCGCTACACGCCCGCCTTCCGGCTGCTGGGGCGCGCGCTGCTGCTGAAGGGCCAGCTTGCCGAAGCCGAAGCCGCGTTCCGGCGCGTGCTCAGCGTCGAGCCGGCCGATATCACCGCGCACCTGGGCCTGAGTGAAATCTACGATCAGCGCCATCGCGGTGACGAAGCCATCTGGCACGCCGAGCGCGCAATGGAAACGGAAATCGCCAACGCGGTGACGACCGACCTGCTGCGTAGTTTGTACCGGCGATATCGCGGTGAGGAACAGCCGCGCATGGCGCTGACTGCCGTAGCCCTCACTCGTCAGGCGCTTCAGAATCAGGATTACACGCTGGCAGTCGCCACGCTGCGCGATGCGCTGGAACGCCATCCCGAGCGCGCCGACTTGCGCCTGCTACTGGCCGAAGCGTTGTGGGAAAGCGGCGATCATGTGGCTGCTGCCGAAACCGCCCGCGACGTGCAAGAGACTTTGCCTGACTGTTTCAGCGCCAACGCCATGCTGACGCGCCTGTGGCTGGAAGTGGGCCGCCCGTCCGATGCGCGGCCGTATCTGAACCGGCTTGAGGCGCTCGACCCGTACGCCGCTGTGCTGATCGCCAGCGGCCAGCCGGCTGATCCCAACGCCTTCACGATTGACATGCTCGACTATCAGCGCTCGGCCCAGTCCGACGCCGCCCGCGCCGCGCCTGAGTGGCTGGATGGCATCCCGGCCGAAGCAACCGTCGAAGCACAGGAGACCGAGTGGACCAGCGGCATGCTGGCGGCTGCTGCGGCAGAGAATGAATCTGAGCCAGTCGAGACAGAGGTTGCCGAGGCGGAATCGGATGACTTGCTCACGCAGGTGGTTCCAGCCGCCATGACAGGCGCGGCCGCCGCCGGCTTGTTTGCGATGCCCGCGTTTGACGAGGAAGACGAGCCTGAACTGCCAGCGCTGGATGCCGCGATAGCGGACGATGAGTCGAGCTTCGCGTTCGATGAGGCCACGCCGACGCTTCAGTTGCCGGTTGTGCCCGCGCCCGCAGATGTGCCGGACTTTCCGGCAGCCGAAAGCGACTACTCGGCCGATCTCGATGCATTGTTCAGCGACGAAATCGAGCAGCCGGCCGGATTTGTCTCGCCGTTCGACGAAAGTGAGCCTGAGGCTACGCCCGTCCCGTCGAGCGGCGCGACTAACCCGCTGCCCCCGCTTGAGCCCGCGCACGATCGTGCGATGCCGCCGGCCGAAGACGCGATGGCGTGGCTGCGCGAGTCCGGCGTCGAACTGGTGGACGATGAAGCGCCCGCCTTTTCCACTGAAACCGGCGAGGAGTTTCCGACGGCTGCACCGCACGACCAGTCAGACCCGATGGCATGGCTCAATACCTATGATTCTGTGCTGGAAGAAACCCCCGCCGAAAGCGAACTTCCGCCTGCATCCACGGTCATTCTGGAAGATGGTTGGGAGTTCGACATTCAGGAAGCGGACCCCAACAGCCCCGAGCTGTTTGCCGACAACGCTTCCGAAGCGGAAGCAGCGCCCGAAACGCCTGCCACAAGTGGCTCACTGCGCGGGCTGACATCCCGCCTCGGCGACCCATCCATCACGCCGGCGGCGATTCCACCCGCAGCGGCAGTACCCCTCGCGCTGGGAAGTGATGCCAGTGAGGACGAATGGCAGGCGCAATTTGATGACAACCCGGCTACTGCGGAAGCGGCGGCTGATTCTCCTGACTGGTTGACCGATCTGGGAGCTGTGATGACGACCGAACCCGACGCCACCCCCGCTGCACCTGACGAGCATGGCGAACCGCTGCCCACGCCCGAAGCCGACGAGTCGGCAGCATGGCTCAGCGAGTTCAGCCCAGAGGGGTTGGCGGCGGACATGGCCGCACTCCCGGACGGGGCCAACTCGGAGATGCCCGACTGGCTCATGGAAAATGCGCCTGATGAGGTTGCCGCAGCGGCCGAGGCCAATGTTGATGTACCCGCCGATGATGCCGATGTGCTGCCCGACTGGCTGGTCGAAAACGCGCCTGACGCCTCGGCAGCAGTGGCCGGGCTGATGGCTGCCGATCAATTTGGCGGCGAAGCTGAACCGGCCAGCGAAGGATTCGACTGGTTGAACACGCTCAACGCATCCGATTCCGAGCCGTCCGCCGAACTTGATGAGGCGGTGATGGCAGCGCAGGCCGATGTGCCCGATTGGCTCAACGCGCTCGAAGCCGAAGCGCTCGCGCAAATCGACGCCAACCAGAGCCAGTCCGATCTGGACGAATTCGAGGAGATCGAGATCGTCGAGCTCGAAGTCTCGGGCGAACCGCTTCCGTTCGATGAGCCGGCCGAAGCCGAAATGCTGGCCGAAGCCACCTTTGAGGACGCGCAGGCCGAAGAAGCTTCGGTCGAGGTCGAGCCAATTGAAGAAGCTGGTGAACTGGCCGCTGCAGCCCTGACCGTCGATGCCATCGCTGATCAGCAAGACGACGAGTTGTCCTTCGAGGGTGAGCCAGTTGAAGAAGCTGGCGAGTTGGCAGCCGGGGCCCTTACCGCCGATGCCATCGCCGATGAGCAAGATGACGGCATGTCCTTCGGGGCCGGCGCAGTTGCGGCTGGCGTTTGGATTGCTGGCGCAGCGCTGCCCGTCGATGCCCTCAGCGACGAGCCAGACGATGCCCAGCAGGAACTTTCGCCCGAGGATTGGGGAGAGCCTGAACAGGCCGATCTGTCGCGCATCGCGCCGCCAACGGTATCCGTCGAAGGGGATGAGCCGTTGTCGCGGCCCGATGTCGCCCCCGGAGACTGGTACGCCGACGCCGAGCTTGCCGCAGAAGTGCCCGCGCCCGATGACGGGACGCTGGTAGCGATGCCCACCGACGACTGGTTCGAAGATACTGCGCTGTTGGCCCCCGTCGACGCCGCGGTTGAACCAGTTGCTGAAATGACGCAGCTTGGCGCAGACACGGTTGTGCTGGCGGCGTCAGAGCAGGAAAGCGACGAAGATGGCCTTCCACTGGTGGCGCTGGGCGGCGCAGCCGCAATTGGCGTGCTTGCCCTCGCCGCAGATGACGGTGAGCGCGAAACCGAGGCCAGCGAGGCCGCCGTGCTGAACGCCGGCGAAGATGACGAATGGCTGATGACCGAGTGGCCCGAAGACGCCGATGGCCAGCAGTTGCAGCCTGATGAACTGGACGAACTGCCCGATGCAGACATCGTCGAAGAGACGGTGATTGCGCCGGCCGAAAACGCGCCTGACTGGCTGAATGCGATGGTTCCCGGCCTCGACATGGACTACGAGGTCAGTGACGACGAGGCGGGCGAACTCGACTACGCGGCCGAAAACACCGGCGCGCTCGATGAAACGCTGGGCGCACGCAGCGAGTACGGCTGGGTCATCGATCTGGTCGAGCAGGAAGAGCTTGAAACCGAGGCCGCGCCCGTAGCAGTGCTGGCCGAGGCCGAGGGGGAAAGCCCGCGCTTTGTCTTCCGCACACTTCCCGCGTGGTTCAAGCATTCCTCAAGTGATGGAAGCGATGATGATTTCGCCGACTGGCCCAGCGACAACTCGTCGCTTCAGGCCTGGCAGAACTAGCCGCCGCACGGCCGGCGGAGGATAGAGCGGATGGTCGATCAGCCCGATTTCGAGAACATGACGCCGGAAGAGATCACGGCGTGGATGGAAACTCTCGCCAAGCGCCAAGGCGCAACCGAGGGATTCACGACGGACGCCGATCTCGATATTCCCGAGATCGATCCCGACACGGTCGTCATCGACGAGCCGGGTTACGTGCCATATTCCGAATCGCGCGCCAGCAGCCCCGTGGAAGTGACGCAGGTGCGGCCATCGGCTCAACCGGCTCCCCCACCGCCACGCCCGGCCGCTCCACCCGAACAGCCCGTGGCACGGCCGCCAGCAGCAGTGCCCCCAGCCGTCCGGCCATCGGCACCACCGCCTACGCCTGCCCCCGCATGGGCGGCACGCGCGCCAGAACCACCTGCGCCCAAACCTGACCCGAAGCCTGCACCTGAGCCGCAAGGTTCATTGGCGTGGTTGGAAAGCCTGGCGCAGCAGAACGATGATAACCTGTTTAATCTCGACCTGTCGGGCCTGGGCGAAGAGGCCGCCCCTGCCCAGCCCACCGCGACCGACCCGAGCAAATGGCTCGAATCGATGGCCGCCGCACCCGACTTGCAGCGCATATCCGGCGCTGAACCGTCAGAAGACACGGATTCACTGCGCTGGCTGGAGAGCCTCGCTCGCCGCCAGGGAGCGCCCGCCGACGAACTGACGACTTCGGCCGATCTGGATGTGGGCGAAGTCAAAGGCGAGTCAGAAGCCCCCGCTTACACACCATTCTCGTTCGATACCGCGCCAAGCGTTCGCAGCACCAGCCCACGGCCTTCCGAAGACCCGGCTGCATTTCTGGGTTCACTGGCTGCCTCCGAAGGCTATAGCGAGGGCGGTGTCGTCGCTACGCGTGAGCAGCAAACGCCAGCACCCGCACAAGCACCGGCGGATGAGGACGACATCGAGGCGATCAAGCGCGCCATCAACGAGGGCCGCGCCACCTCCGAACAAATGCAGACATTCTTCGAACACCAAATGGATGTGGCTGAAAGTCTGCCGCCCGGCCCCGACGAGCTTGGCCTCGATGACGATGAGCCAGCCGTTCCCGCCGACCTACCCGACTGGCTGCTGGAAGGGGTGCAAGTAGACGAACCGCCGCCCCCACCCGCGCCGCCCGTGGGCGTGCCACCGCTCGAAATCACTGTTTGACCGCATGGAGCCGGAAATTCCGGACTGGCTGCGCGAACAGGAGGGCGAAGTTGGCGATGATTTGCAGTCCATCTTCGCACAGAGCGACGAATTGGATGTGACACCAGAGGTCAGCATCGATCTCGACGATCCGTGGGTTGAGGCGCTTGACCTTGAGCACGATGAGGGCATGACGCCGGTCGATACGCCGCCCGAATGGTATCTGCGCAACGTGAACGACCCGGCCCGCCTGGCCGCGCTGGACGAGGCAGGATCGACCGAAGGCCTGAGCGATGAAGCGCTGCCCGTCGAGAACGAGCTGCCCGCAGGTGAGCCGCAGCCCGTGCCGGAGTGGATTGAAGCAGTGGCTGAGTCGCCAACCGAGCCGGCTGATGATGGCATCCCGGAATGGCTGCACGAGATGGAGAATATCGTCACCACGTCCGAGATCCCGGCCTGGCTGAACGAACCAGTCGACATGGCCGAGTCAGACGAACTGCCATTTGAACTGGAAGACGCGCCTGCCACGCCCGAGTTTGTGATCGACACACCGCCAACACCCGCCGAACCAGTTGCCGAGCCATCGGCTGCGCTCGAAAACGCCCGTCAGCGCCGCCAAGCTGGCGATTCTGCGGGCGCGCTGGCTGAGTATGAGGCGCTGATTCGGGCCAACGTCAGCTTGCAGGACTGCGTGGACGATCTGGCGCATGTAGCCAAGGTCGAGCGCGACAATCCGGTTGTGTTCCGCGTGCTCGGCGACGGCTACATGCGGCTGGGCAAGCTGCAACTCGCGCTCGACACTTACCGCGAGGCGCTGAATTACCTGTAGGGCCGATAAACGCCTCGTACGACCTTCGCATCAAATCAAGTATCAGCCCTCGCCCTGCATTCCGGGAGCGAGGGCTGTTTCGCGTTTGATGAGTCTTCGCTAAGTCACGGGGGATTAAGGTGCAAACCTTAATGTGACCATGCTAAAATCATGGGTGGTGGTGAGTAGGAGGAATCATGATCGGGAAGCAAAAACAAGCAACAGAAGCCACTCGCGTAGCAAACAGCGCCCTTCAGCGCACGCTGCCATTTGAAGACATTCGGGATTTTGAGGAATCCGAGCGCGGCTTCATCGCGCCCCTGCCTAACGGCGGCGTGATCAAGAACGATGAAGGCCGTATTGTTTGGGATATGTCCCGTTTCGAGTTCATCAAGGATGACGTGCCTGCTCCCGACACCGTAAACCCCAGTCTCTGGCGTCAGGCGCAGTTGGTCGTCAAGGGCGGACTATATAAGGTCGTGGATCGCATCTATCAGGTGCGTACTGCTGACCTCTCCAACATCACTTTCATCGAAGGCGACACCGGCGTCATTGTGGTCGACCCCCTGATCTCTGCTGAAACAGCCCGTGCGGCGCTGGAACTGTATTTCGAGCATCGCCCACGCAAGCCTGTGGTAGCCGTCATCATTTCCCACAGTCACGTCGATCATTTCGGCGGCATCAAGGGTGTGGTGTCTGAAGACGATGTCAAAGCCGGTAAGGTGATGGTGGTCGCTCCCGTTGGGTTCCTGGAAGCCGCCCTAAGCGAAAACGTCCTGGCGGGCAACGTCATGACCCGGCGCGCCACCTACATGTATGGCAATCTGCTTAATCCCGACTCCAAAGGGAGTGTAGGTAACGGGTTGGGCATGTCTACATCTGCGGGCACGGTCACGTTCATCATACCCACCCACGACATCACCGAACCCATCCAGAAGATGACCATCGATGGCCTGAACTTCGAGTTCCTGCTTACGCCTGACACCGAAGCCCCGGCGGAAATGCACTGGTATATCGAGCAGCTTCGTGCACTTACAGCGGCTGAGAACTGTTCGCACACCATGCACAACACCTATACTCTGCGCGGCGCGGCTGCGCGCGACGCACAAGCGTGGTCGAAATACCTGAACGAAAGCCTCGATCGATGGGGCCATAAGGCCGCAGTGCTTTACGGCATGCATCACTGGCCATCCTGGGGCACCGAGCGCATTGTCGAAATGCTGTCGAAGGGCAGAGACGGCTATCGCTACCTCAACGACCAAACGCTGCGGCTGGCCAATCATGGCTATACCCCGCTTGAAATCGCGGAAATGGTCGAGTTCCCGCCGGAAATCGCCAACCACTGGGCCATGCGCGGATACTACGGCTCCATCAATCACAATGTGAAGGGCATGTACAACAAGTACCTGGGCTGGTTTGATGGCAATCCGGCCAATCTGCATCCGCTGCCCCCCGAAGAAGCGGGCAAGAAGTATGTGGCGATGATGGGCGGCGCCGATGCGGTGGTGGCCAAAGCGACTGAAGCCTATAATGCCGGTGAGTATCGCTGGGTGGCTGAAGTGGTCAGGCACGTCGTCTTTGCCGAGCCTGAATACCAGGGTGGCCGCGAACTGCTGGCCGACGCCTACGAGCAGATGGGCTACCAGGCCGAGGCAGGCCCGTGGCGCAACTTCTATCTGACGGGCGCACTGGAACTGCGTGAAGGCGTAAGTTCGATCAATACTCCCTCAGCCGCCAGCCCTGATACGGTGCGGGCGATGCCGATTGACCTGTTCTTCGATTATCTTGCAGTACGACTGAACGGGCCGAAGGCAGCCGGCAAGTCAATCATCATCAACTTTCACTTCACCGATACGGATGAAGACGGCGTGCTGTTCCTGTCGAATGCCGTCCTCAACCACTCACTGAACCGGCAGGACCCCAATGCGGATGTGACGCTGACGTTGACGCGTACGGCACTGAATAACATCATCCTACAAGCGAGTACACTTCAGCAGGAGGTCGCCTCAGGCGCAATCGCCATCAGCGGCAATCAGGCGAAGGCACTCGAACTGGTGTCTCTACTCGATACCTTCGATATGTGGTTCAACATCGTCACGCCATAAGTCGCAGCACAGCCTAAATCAGTCGGAAGACGCTGGGGTATTTTGCACCCGGCGTTTCTCTTTTCACGCCGTATCGAATAGGCCCGGCCTTGCCGCACCGAGGCTTCTTTTGCATACTAGCGACCGTACTCAAGCACAGTTCAGGAGAAGTCACTCGTGGAGCGAACGCTCATTATCATCAAACCGGATGCCGTGCAGCGCGGTCTGACCGGCGAAATCATCAAGCGCTTCGAACTGCGCGGCCTCAAGATTGCCGGCATGAAGTTCATGCAGGTGCCACGCGCGCTGGCCGAAAAGCACTACGCCGAACACTTCGGCAAGCCCTTCTACGAAGGACTGCTTGACTACATTACCTCTTCACCGGTCGTGGTCATCGCCTACGAAGGCACGAACGCCGTCGCCGCTGCCCGTGGCACGATTGGCGGCACCAAGCCACACGAATCCACGCCCGGCTCGATTCGCGGCGACTTTGGCCTCGAAGTGGGCCGCAATCTGGTGCACGGCTCAGACAAAGTTGAAAGCGCCACGCGCGAACTGGCGCTGTGGTTTACCGACGGCGAGTTGTTCGACTGGGCACGCGCCACCGACCCGTGGGTATTTGAGAAGCGGTAACAGCGGCCCCCACCCCTGCCCCTCTCCCTCATGGCGAGAGGAAACTAATCCCTCCATGGTATGGAGATAGGTCGAGGTGTGGTATCTAAAAAGCGGCGCTCATCCAAATGGATGAGCGCCTTTTGTATGCCCTGCTCTTTGTCGTGCGCTACTGAATTGTCAGCAGCACATTGGCGTCGCGGTACAGGCCTTCAAGGTCGTAGTAAGCGCGCTGCTCTTCGCTCATGATATGCACGATGATGTCGCCGTAGTCCACCAGCACCCAGCCGCTGGCCGCGTCACCTTCAACCGAGCTTGGCGCTTTCTCGTGCAGAATCTTCAGCGCCTCGTGCAGATAGTCCGCCAGCGCGCGAATTTGCCGGTCGCTGTTGCCCGTGGCAATTACGAAATAGTCGGTGATGGTGTAGTCACCGTGTTCGGCTCTTTGCCCCTGCAGGCCGGTGGGCCTCAGGTCCAACAGCAGAATGTTCTCTGCCTTCTTTTCTTCCAGCGCGTCGACAATAGCGCGCGCAATCGTGACCGTGTCCAGACGTTCCTCCCGTATTTCGATACCCGAAATCCACTTTAACATCAGTATAGCACAACGCCCGCCCGAGATCGGCGGCCGGGCAGTGTATAATCAGGCTCATGTCCACACAACCTCAGCAGCTTACGTTTGAAGCCAGCAGCGCCGGTGAACGCCTCGATCAGGTGATCGCCGCGCAGATGGAAGACCAGTTCACGCGCTCGCAGGTGCAGGCGCTGATCAAGGCCGGCCACGTAACAGTGGACGGAAAACCCGGCAAAGCGGGCCTGAAAGTCAAAGGCGGCGAGGCGATTGTCGTCATGGTACCTGCGCCGCCCGAAGCCACCGAAGACACAGTCGCCCCGGAGTCGATTCCGCTGGATGTCATCTTCGAGGATGCCGATTTCGCCGTCATCAACAAGCCGGCCGGCATGGTGGTGCATCCGGGCGCAGGCAACCAGCATCATACGCTGGTGAATGCAATCCTCGCGCGCTATCCCGAGATCGCCGAGATGCACTATGCCCCGCAGCGGCGTGGCATCGTCCATCGGCTCGACAAGAACACCAGCGGCCTGATTCTGATTGCGCGCAACAGTAAGACCATGCAGAAGCTCATCAAGCAGTTCCAGAAGCGCACCGTGGAAAAGACGTACATTGCGCTGGCAGAAAAAGCCCCACCCACGCTCACTGGCCGGATCGACGCACCGATTGCCCGAAACCCTGCCCAGCGTATGCGCATGATGGTCATTCGCAGTGGGCGGCCCAGCGTGACCGAATTCCGCGTGCTGGAATCGTTCACTGACGGCAGCGCCCTTGTGGAACTGCGCCCATTCACCGGGCGCACCCACCAGATTCGCGTGCACATGGCCTTTATCGGCGCGCCACTGCTTGCCGACAGTACCTATGGCCTCCGCAAGGGGCGGCGCGGGCCTGGCCGGCAGTTCCTGCATGCTGCTCGCCTGTGCTTCGATCACCCGCGCACAGGCGAGCGCCTGTGCTTTGAAGCACCGCTCGCGCCCGATCTGGAAGCGTACCTGAGCGCGCTTCGGAAGCCTGGGCCCTGACCCACAGCCATCTTTGATGCCTTGCTTAACCATGCCAACTAACAAGGGAACTCTCTAACCATGCGTGAAATCACCATCGCAGTCGCTCAGATGAAGCCTGTGCTCGGCCAGCCGGAAGACAACATCATC
Organism: uncultured Chloroflexia bacterium; assembly: GCA_963841085.1. GTDB lineage: Bacteria > Chloroflexota > Anaerolineae > Aggregatilineales > Phototrophicaceae > Flexifilum. The sequence continues at coordinate 212,819 of CAWJBF010000009.1, forward strand.
CGCATGTCCGAAATGATCCGCGAGATCGCTACAAAGCAGCGCGTTGACCTGATCGTCTTTCCAGAACTCATTACCAGCGGCGCGGAACTTGGCCTGCGCTTCACCGAGGTGGCCCAGCGCATCCCGGGCGCAACTGTCAACATGATCGCCAAACGGGCCAACGAATTCGGCGTCTACATCGCCTTTGGCATGGCCTCGAAAGAGAAGGTCGAGTCGGTGCTGTATAACTCGGCGGTGCTGGTGGGGCCGGAAGGAGAACTGGTGGAGGTCTATCACAAGGTGCATCTGCGCGGCGAAGAGCGTATGGCCTTCCGCGAGGGCTTCAAGCTGCCGGTCATCGAAACGGAGATCGGCACGCTAGGGCTGATGATCGGCACTGACCTCGCCTTCCCTGAAGTGGCGCGGGCGCTGACGCTCGAAGGAGCGGAAGTTATCTGCGTGCTGGCCAACTGGGAAGCCAGCGGCCTCGATGAGTGGAAAACCTACATGCGGGCGCGCGCCTACGAAAATGCCGTGTTTGTGGCCGGCGCGAACCGCGTGGGCGAAGACGTAACCATGACATTCGGCGGCGAAAGCATGATCGTCGGGCCACGCGGCGAGATTCACGCATCGCTGGCGGGCAGCACCGACGCCGAAAGCGGCGAGCCGCAGGAAGGCGCGGCCATTGCTCGCCTTGACCTCGACAAGGTGCGCGAAAGCCGTGAGGAGTATCAGTACATCCAGAACCGCCAGCCAACGGTCTACAAGGCGATTGTGCGGAGGTATTAAGGTGTAATGTCGAACCGCTAAAAGCCAACGCAAAGAACGCGAAGGACGCAAAGGGTATTCTCCTGGCGCTCAACCTCGGCGATCTCCGCGGCTTGGCGGTTCAAGTGGTCTTTTGATCGGATGACGCGCACGCCTCAAGCGAGTATGCTTGGGGCGTTTCTTTTGAAAGACCGAGAGGGGCGGCTCTCATGAATGAATCGGCGTCCACACGCGCCTGGATCGTCTCGTTTCTACTGCTGGGCGCGGCCCTGTTCATTGGCGCGGCGGCGCTGTTGAGCACGCGCCCGCAGCCCGTCGAAATCACCATTCTTCCACCCCAACCTACGGCCACGGCCACGGCCAGTCCGCCGCCCGCGCCGGTGATGATCTATGTCACGGGCGCAGTAGTGCGGCCTGAAAGCCTGGTCGCGCTTCCGGCTGGCAGCCGTGTCGAGGATGCGATAGCCGCCGCCGGTGGCGCAGCAGACGGCGCGGATTTGACGGCCGTCAATCAGGCAGCGCGCGTGATGGACGGCGATCAGGTGCATGTGCCGCGCACGGGTGAAACCACTGCCTTGGCCACCGCCAGCATCACGCTCGTCTACATCAATACGGCCACGGCCGACGAACTGGAGGAACTGCCGGGCGTAGGCCCATCACTGGCAGCCGCAATAATTGCCCAACGCGAAACCGCGGGACCGTTCACGAGCCTGGATGATGTGGATGCAGTCGATGGCATCGGCCCGCGCATGCTGGAAACGCTTGGCCCGCTACTCAGCTTCGAACAGGGACGCTAATCAAGCCGCACCGGCGGGTCGTCGTCAATGGCCAGGAGATCGCTCATGAGCAGAGCCCCGGGATTACGACGCGGCAGCTTGCTCAGATAGCGCTCAGTTACAGCGACGTTGCTGTGGCGCAGCAGCCGGCTGATGGTGTCAATCGAAACGCCCGAGGCATTGAGCGCGCCCGCCACCGACCGGCGCAGGTCATGCGGCGCTACATCCCCCAGACCGGCCTCGCGCGCCGCCTGATGGACGAGTAACCACACGCCTTCGGGCGTCAACGCTCGCTTGCTTGGCTTGCCACCCTTGTACATGCGCACCACCAGCGGCAGATTGCCGGGCGGCCTCGGTTGGCCGGGCGCGACCAACTGACGCCACGCTTCCAGAGATCGCAGTACGGGCGCTGGCACATCGATCGAGGCGACTTTGCGGCCCTTGCCATGCACGCGCAGCACCACCCGCCCGTCTTGCAGGCTCAGGTCGCGCCAGTGTATGGCCGAGACCTCTTCGCGCCGCAGCGCCATCGTGCACAGCATCGTCATCACCACGTCGTTACGCACACGCTGCGCGTCGCTGGTGGCCATGGTGCGCGCCGCAGTCATCAAACGGCGAATCTCTTCGGCCGACAGCCAGCGGCCAACGCGCTGACCATCTTCGGCGCGCGGAATACGCACATTGCTCATGGCCGCGCTGGTGTAATCATCCAGCCAGCCCGCTTCGGCCAGCAGACTCGCCAGCGTCAGCACGGCCGCGCGCGCCTGACTGATCCCCTGCTTGCCGTGTCCTTCCTGGGCCAGCGCTCCCAGCCACGCGCGCAGTTGCGCGGCGCTGAGCGTGGATTGAAGCAGCGCGACCGGCAGCGCGCTCATCCGTTCCAGCCGCTGCAGGCCAGTCACTGGCTTCAGCCCGCCAGTTGCCACCAAATAGGCATCTATCCAGCGAAAATATGCCCGCTGCGTATGGGCGCTGCTGGCACGGCCGGGCAGCGCCAGCACGAAATTGTACGCGGCTAACGAGTTCGAGCGCTGCTTGCGCGGGCAGAGATCTTCGGCGCGTGGGCATACCGGGCATTATAGCAAGCAGCAGCTAATCTGCCGGTGCAGTGGCAACCTAAACGGTGCGTTCATATGCTCCAGGCTTTACAATGGAACTGAAGATCGAACAGGATACGCCAGTCTTCACATGAGCCAATCGTGCCCGAACACCGAGGATCACTCGGCGCTGCACCCCGCATTGCTGGCGCAACTGCGTGTCCTTGGCCTGACGGCTGACGTGCCCACGCCCGATGGCTGGAAAGCACTACTGCATCATGTAAGCGATGCTTATTTCGCGCGCGAATACGTCTCTGCGCCTCCTGCCCTCAGCGGTGATGAACTAGCCGACGAAGATTTGTTCCTCTTCGACGCCTCGGCGGACGCTATTCTCATCTTCAACCCCGGCGATGAGCGTGTGATCAACGCCAACAAACGCGCCTGTGATATGTATGAATATGACCGCGAAGAAATGATCGGTTTGCCGATGCGGTCGCTCTCGGGCAATCCGGCTTCCGGGCGCTCATCCATCGACGCAGTCCTGCAAGGCGCCGCCAGCACGCCTGATGGCTGGTACCGGTTTGAGACGACACAGCGCCGCCGCGGCGGATCGACGGTTGTGGTCGCGATACAAGCGCGCCCGATTCGCTACCACGGAGCGCAAGCCGTCCTCACTATCAACCATGATGTGACCGAGTTGAAACGCGCCCAGCGCGCGCTGGCGCTGTCGGAAGAGCGATTTGAACACATCTTCAACGCCAGCCCGGTGGCTGCTGCTGTCATTGACAGCGAGGGCCTGATCCTGAACGCCAATGCTGCCATTCTGGAGCTGTTCGAGGTGGACGCCGAAAATGCGGTGGGCCACAGTGTTTTCGAACTCAATATTCGCTCCGGCGGCGGCACACACCCCATGGACACGCTGCCGATGCCGCCGCTACGCGACTACGAGGCGCGCCTGTCTGATCGCGTGGGCGGCAACCGCGCGGTGCTGCTTTCGTCTGAGTGGCTCGAGTTGGGCGGCAACCGCCACATCCTGCTGCAAATGGTTGACATTACCGAGCGCAAGCGGGCTGAAGCCGAGCTGCGCGCGAGCGAAAACCGCTATCGCACGTTACTAATCGCCGTCGAGCGGCAGGCCCGCGAAACCGCGCTGCTGCATCAGGTGCGCACGGTGATGGCGCGCGAGAACAACCTTCATGCGGTCATCCGCGCCGTCGTACACGGCATACGCGACTTCTTCGGCTACGATCTGGTCAGCGTCTATTTCAAGGATGGAGACTTCCTCACCCTTCAGCATGAAGTCGGGTATACCAACGTGCTCCAGCGTATTCCGCTGACTTCGGGAGTTATGGCGCGCACGCTGCGCACCGGAGAACCCGTCCTGCTGACGGATGTCAACGCGGATTCCGACTATTTGTCCGCCATTCCCGGGATCTGCTCGGAAGTGAGCGTCCCGCTGTTTGTGGGCGATGCGCCCGCCGGCGTGTTGAACGTCGAGACGATTGACGAGCCACTGACGGCCCACGACCTTGATCTGTTCGTGGCGCTCGGCATGCATGTGAGCCTGGCCATCCAGCGCGCGCATTTGTTCGCCGAATTGCAGGCCAGCAATGACCGCTACGATGCCCTGCTGCGCAGCGTACAGGAAGTCGTGTTTCAGACCGACGGCGATGGGCACTGGACGTACCTGAATCCTGCCTGGGAGCGCCAGTCTGGCTACACCATCGAAGACACACTGGGGCGCAACTGGCTGGAATTGATGCATACGGATGACCGCTTCAAGCTGGCGCTGCACTTCAGCCGCTTGATTCGCCGGCACGAAACCTACTTCTCGATGCGGGCACGTTTTGTTACCAGCGAAGGAACTGATCGCTGGTGTGAGCTTGCTGGACGGCTGAACTACAGCGACGACGGCGTGTATTTGGGCGCAGCGGGAACCGCCACCGACAGCACCGAACGCTTCCATGCCGAGCAGCGCGAGCGTGAGCAGCGCCAATTGGCCGAGGCGCTTGTGGCCAATGCGGCCGGCCTGTCCAGCGCAGGCAATACCGACGAGGCGCTCAAAGGTTCTATCGCCCATATCCAGCGCGTTATCCCCAACTTCAACGCGCTGCGCGTGGCGCTGATCGACCTGGGCATGGGCCACATGGTGACGTATGCCCTGCCTGATTTTCCGGCCGGCATCGACACCGATGTACAGGCGTGGGAACTTGAGGAACACCATCTGCCGCTGCTCGAAACCAGCGAGGCCCACCCGGGTGCGCGCAGTGTGCTCAATCTTACGCCAGGCGCTTTGAATCTGCCCGGCCTGGAATGGGTGCGCGCTGTGCTGGTCGCGCCACTGCGCTCGAAGGACGCGCTGATGGGCTATCTGTACCTCGACAGCATCGATCCGCAGGCCTTCAACGACAGCCAAGCCCAATGGGTGCAAGGCTTTGCCGACCAGATGGGCACGGCGCTGCACAACCTGCGGCTACGCGCCGATACGGCCCGCCACGCGCAGGAGCTTGAACTGCGCGTAGCCGACCGCACCGAACAATTCCGCCAGGCCAAGGAACAAGTCGAGACCATTCTGGATACCAGCAGCGACCCGATTGCCCTCATTACGACGGCTGGCGCCATTTTGCAGGCCAACCATGCGCTCAGGCAGGTGTTTCAACTGCCAGCCAGTGACGAAGCTCATCTGCCGCCCCTGCCGGCCTTAATGGAGGACGGATCAGCACGGATGTTGACGGCAGCGGTTAAAGCGGCGCTGGGCGGCGAACCACAGCGGCACAAGCTGGTGGCGCGCCGCGCCGATGGAACAACTTTCCCCGTGGACGTGGCCATCGATCCGCTGCCCGGTTCAGGCGGCAGTGCTCGCAGCGCGGTCTTCAGCCTGCACGACATCACCGAGTTTCAGGCGCTCGAAGATAGCCTGCGCACTGCCCTAGAACAGGAACGGCGGCTGGTGGATCTGAAGTCGCGTTTCGGACTGATGGTGTCGCACGAGTTCCGCACGCCGCTTGCGACCATTCAGACGTCGGCCGATTTGCTGCTGAATTATCTCGAACGGCTGTCGGCCGAGCGGCGAACCGAAGCGCTGGATACGATTTCGCGCCAGGTGCGCCATCTCACGACGATGCTGGACGACATTCTGGCGATTAGCAAAGCCGATACAGTAGGCATGGATTTTGACCCCGTGCCGACCAATCTGGCCGAACTGTGCCAGTCCATCGTGGATGAGGTGCGCTGGGTGGACAATGGTCAGCACGATCTGCAGTTCACCATCGCCGAAGACGTGATAGCCAGACCAGCGGTGGATCGAGCGCTGCTGCGCCGCGCCTTGATGAACCTGCTCAGCAATGCCGTCAAGTACTCGGTTGAAAATACGGTCATCGAGTTCAGCGTTCGCCAGCAGAGCGACACCATCATCATGGTCATCCGCGACCAGGGGATCGGCATACCTGAAGCCGAACTGCCGCGCCTGTTCGAAAGCTTCTTTCGCGCCAGCAATGTAGGCATCATTCCGGGCACCGGCCTTGGGCTGGCGATTGCCCGTCGCGCCATCGAAGCCCACGACGGCGAAATTAACGTGCACAGCGCCAACGGCCTCGGCACGACCTTCACGCTGTATTTTCCTGCGCGACTCGGCTGACACGCCGCCCGCCGTAATCAAACCGCCCCGTCCAGATTGGACGGGGCGGCCGATGGTCATGATGTGAAGGCAGAAACTAGCGTTCAGCCAAATCAACCCATACGCGCTCTTCCGGGCCGTTGTAGAGCACGTCCGGACGAACCAGGCGGTTGTGGGCAATCTGTTCGCGGTAGTGCGCCGTCCAGCCAGCGATGCGGCTCATGGCGAACAACGGCGTGAACATATCGACCGGAATGTCGAGGGTATACAGCACAATCGCGCTGTAATAGTCCACATTCGGGTACAGATTGCGCTCGATGAAGTACGAGTTGGCGCGGGCCAACACGGCCAGCTTGTCGGCCACTTCGAACCACTGCGAATTGCCCGAAGCGGCTGCCAGTGCTTCGGCGCGCTCGCGCAGCACCGCCGCGCGCGGATCATACGCTTTGTAAATGCGGTGGCCAATGCCCATGATGCGGCGCTTGCCGGTCTTGATATTCTCGTTAAACCACGGTTCGACGTTATCAGGGCTGCCAATTTCGAGGAACATATTCATGGCCTCGGTATTGGCACCGCCGTGCAGCGGGCCTTTCAACGAGCCTATTGCGCCGGTGATCGCACTGTGCATGTCTGATAGCGAGCTGGCAATGACGCGCGTGGTGAAGGTACTCACGTTCATGCCGTGCTCGGTGAGCAGCACCATGAACGTATTGATGGCGTCGACGGCTTCCTTCGAAGGCGGCATTTCACCGGTCAACTGGTGCACGAAATTCTGCGCAACGGTGTATTCCTTGCGCGGCGAAATCGGTTCCAGCCCCTTGCGGATGCGCGGCCAGGCCGCCACCAGACTGGTGACCAGCCCGTTGAGCCGGATGGCCTTGCGCTCGTCGGCCTCGACCGTCATCACTTCGCTGTCGATATCGTAGTGCGCCAGCATCGACACAGCCGTGCGCAGCACCGCCATAGGGTTCGAGTCGCTGGGCAGCGTCTTGAGCATGGTGATGACTTCTTTGGGGATCACGGCGCTGGCGGCAATTTGCGCCCGCAGTGACTCAAGCTCCTGCCGGTCGGGCAGACGCCCGTGCCAGAGCAGGAACACGACTTCCTCGTAAAGCGCGTTCGCCGCCAGCTCTTCGATTTTGTAGCCGCTGTAAATCAGGCGGCCCTCGGTGCCGTTGACGAGGCTCAATTTCGTCTCGTCTATAATGATGCCGTCGAGACCCTTGTGAATGACGACCTGTTCTTCTGCCATGATCAATCTACTCCTGTCAATAAACAGATGGGCGCGGCAGCCGCACATGGCTTGTCGGGGGCAGTTGTTCACCGTGCCCGGCGGTTTCGCAGGTCTTCCGGCAGAATCAGTGCGGATTCACACGCCGTGCGAAGCTGTCGTGAGTGGCGCGGAGTATACCAGCCCACGACAAGCCATTCAACGAAGCTGTGACAGTTAACCCGTGGTCTGCGATAATCTCACCAAACACCGGTTCGATGTTGGAGGTCAACTCATGGCTCGAATAGAATCATTTCTGGCGGCGCGCTTGTTCCTCAGCCCGCAGTGGGTGGGAGAACAATTGTATTTCATCAGCAATTTATCCGGTAAGCTCAGCCTGTACCGCATGCAGGAAGGCGGCAGCGTGCCCCAGCCACTGCTTCCGCCCGATATCGCGCTGTTCACGCCCGAACTGATGGGCGGCGATCCGTTCCGCGTGTATCCGGCGCTGGGCCAAATTGTGGTCATGCTCGACCACAACGGCAACGAGGAGTATGCGCCCCATACCATTCCGATTGATGGCGGCTTCCCCGAACCGCTGCTGCCGGAGGTGTTCGGCGGCCACCGCTCGCACATGAGCGCCAGCAGCGGCCAGCGCGGGTTCGCCGTGTTTGACTGCGAATCACTCAGTAAACCTGTCAATATCACTTATCTCATGCGGCTGGATACGGGCATAGTGCAGCAGTTGGCCGAAAGCACGCATGGCCAAGGCGCAGCGGGGGTTAACCCGAACGGAAACAAGGTGGCCATTGTTGAAGGCTATACCGTGGGCGATTCGATATTGAAGGTCTGGACGCACGAATCGGGCCTGCGCCTGCTGTATGGGACGCCGCTGGAGGAGCGGGAACCGGGCAGCGCTCCCCCACTGACCGGCTTCGGCGCAGCAGCGTTCACGCCCGACGATGACGCACTACTGATCGTCACGGCGCTGTTCGATGACCATTACGGTATTGGCCGCGTGCCGCTGAGCGCGCAGGATGTGATCGAACCAGTTACGATTGCCAACATCAGCCATACCGGCATGGGCGAACTGGAGTCGATCCACTTCCTCACGGGTGATCGCTATTCGCTCACCTATAACATTGACGGCGCAGCCTGGCTGTACGAAGCGAAGTACGACGATGGCGCGCGCAAGCTCACGGTTGATTCGGTCATTGTCGGCGCGGGCAAAACCGCCAACGGTGTTCTCGCCGGTGAAGATTACGACAGCGCCGCGCACCGCTATGCGTTCGCCTTCAGCACTGCCACCTCGCCTACGCAGTTGTTCACATCCGATCACGGCGCGTTGCGCCAGCGCACCAACGAGCGCGTGCTGGGCATTCCCGCTGAACATCTGTCGGACGGAGAAGATGCGTCGTTCACGTCCTACGATGGGCTTCGCATCTCGGCGCGCCTGTACCTGCCTGCGCCGGAACTCGACTTCAAGGGGTCGCGACCGCTGGTCTATTACGTGCACGGCGGCCCGCAGTCGCAGGAGCGGCCTGACTTCGCCTGGTTCTCGATGCCGCTGATTCAATACCTCACGCTCAATGGCTTCGCTGTGTTTGTGCCGAATGTGCGTGGCAGCATCGGCTATGGCCTGAGCTATACCAAGTACGTAGACCAAGACTGGGGCGGACGTGACCGGCTCGACCACGTGCACGCGATGACGAAAGTGCTGCCGGCCGACAAGCGGATCGACGTGAACCGCGCCGGCGTCGTTGGGCGCTCGTATGGCGGCTACATGACGCTCACCCTGGCCGCGCGCCACCCGGAACTTTGGAAGGCCGCCGTCGATATGTTCGGCCCCTACAACCTGTTCAGCTTCCTCGAACATATTCCCGAAACGTGGAAGCCATATTTCGACATCGCGCTGGGCAACCCCGAACGTGACGGCGAACTGCTGACCGAGCGCTCGCCGCACACCTACATTGACCAGATCACCGCCCCGCTGCTGGTGACGCAGGGCAAAAACGACCCGCGCGTGGTCGAAAGCGAAAGCCGGCAGGTGGTCGAATACCTGCGCGGCCAGGGCAAGACCGTTGAATATCTGATGTTCGAGGACGAGGGCCACGACGTGCTGCGCCTGGATAACCGCATTCGCGTCTACAACGCCATCACCGACTTCTTCAAACGCTGGCTGATGGCATAATAGAGAAAAGAGAATTAACCACAGAGGCACTGAGGGATACAGAGGGATTTTTCTCTGTATCCCTCAGTGCCTCTGTGGTTTAGAACAGTTTCACCCAGTTTTCGCCAATCCCTTGACTCTTTCTTTCGGTTCGTGCTATCTTTCGCAACATGCAGATCGAGACCAACTTCCCGAGCAGTCACGCCCCATCCGCCAGCCCCAATGCTGGCATGATTATGTGTTGTATGGCGCACAACGACCGCACTCCGGGACGTAGCCTCACCGTGCATCACTGCTAGCAGTACGCAGCGATCAAACACAGCGAGAAGCCACCCGGATCGGGTGGCTTCTTTTGTTTCAGGATACAGGGTTGAAGGGCAGTATGGACATTACGATGAGCAGCGAACTACAGCAGCGCATTTTCCGGCACCTCGAGGCCGCATATCCCAATGAGGGCGGCGGCTTCCTGCTGGGCGAAGCGCGCGGCGACGGCACCACGCTGCTCGATGCGCTGCATGTAGAAAACCAGTTCGCGGCCGACGAACAGTGGCACCGCTACGCCATGAGCCCATTGGACTGGGCGCGGCTGGAGGATGACGCCGAAGCGCGCGGTTTGGCGCTGGTGGGCTACTACCACTCGCACCCCAACGCCCGCGCCATCCCTTCAGCCTATGACCGCGACCATGCCCTGCCTAACTTCATCTACCTGATCACAATGGTCGTGGCTGGCCCCACAGCCGATGAGCAGCGCGCGTGGCTGTTGCGCCGCGATCGCCAGTCGTTTGACGAGCTGATGCTCGTCGTCCAACACCCAGCAAGTGAACGGCGCGCTGACGAGCCGCCGGTTGCCTGAAGCACCATTAGCCTACGACACAGGAACACAGGGAGAACGAAATGTCCGACGTACTTGTAAGCACACAGTGGGTGGCCGAACACGGTAGCGATGCCAATGTCCGGCTGGTTGAAGTCGATGTGGATACCACGCAGTATGCGACCGGGCACATTGTCGGCGCGGTCGGTTTCGATTGGCAAACACAGCTACAGGACAGCGTCGCCCGCGACATTATCAGCCAGGAAGACTTTGAGGCGCTTTTGAGCCACGCCGGCATCGCTGCCGATACGCACGTCGTGCTGTATGGCGACAACAACAACTGGTTTGCGGCCTACGCCTTCTGGCTGTTCAAGCTCTACGGCCACGAGCACGTAAGCCTGATTGATGGCGGCCGCAAGAAGTGGCTGGCCGAAGAGCGCCCGCTGACGACCGACGTGCCCGAATGCCCTGTCACCACGTACACGGTGAGCGCCGTGCGGAGTGAATATCGCGCCGACCGCGATTTCATCCGCCAGCGCCTCGAAAAGCCGGGCTTCGCCCTGGTGGACGTGCGCTCGGTGGCCGAGTACACCGGCGAGATCATCGCGCCGCCCGGCATGAGCGAAACTGCGCAGCGCCCGGGCCACATCCCCGGTGCAGCCAACATTCCGTGGGTGCAGGCCGTGGCCGAAGACGGCACGTTCAAGAGCCGAGACGAACTGGCGAAGCTCTACGGCAGCAAAGGCGTGAACGGCGACGACAGCGATATTGTCGCCTACTGCCGCATTGGCGAACGCTCGTCGCACACTTGGTTCGCGCTCAAGTACATCCTCGGCTACGACAACGTGCGCAACTACGACGGCTCGTGGACCGAGTGGGGCAACCTGATCGGCGCGCCGATCCGCAAAGGTGAGCAGCCGTAAGTGAAGGAATGGTCGACTGCTGCGCTGTTCGTCATCACCAGCATGGCAAAAACGAACAGCGCAGCAGCGGGAAGCGAGCATTAAGAAAATTGCCATCTGATGTACTATTCTCGGCGTGTGAGCCTGACGGTCGGGCAGCGCTCTGCAAAAGCGCGCAAACGGGTTCGACTCCCGTACACGCCTCTGGACAACGAGTTCAAAGTTGAAAGTTAAGAGTTGAAAGAAACACGCTGAATGCCCACAGCATGAGGCGCACACAACTTCATACTTTCAACTCTTAACCTTTAACGTTCAACTAGAAAGTGAAATCATGCCCAACATCAAAATCCCCACCCCGCTGCGCGTGTACACCGGCAATCAGGCCCAGGTGGCCGTGCATGGTGCGACCATTGGCGATGCGCTCGGTGACCTAACGGCGCAGTACCCCGAACTGCGCCCACATATCTACAACGGCGATACGCTACGCAGCTTCGTCAATGTGTATGTCGGAGAAGATGACATCCGCTTCCTGAGCGGGCTGGATACCGACATCGACGAGACCGACGCCATTCGCATTATTCCCAGCATCGCCGGCGGGTGATGCGGGTGGCCGCATCCAGCCAACACGAGGAGATTCGCACTGTGAGCCAATCCAGCCCTGCCCGCAAAGTCGATCAAACCGGCCTGAAGACCGGCATGGCCATCAGCATTGTGCTGCTGCTGGCTGCGTTCGTATTCAACAGCCCGCTGCTTGTGGCACTTGTCGCCGTGTGCCAACTGCTGGGCGCACTCGATTTGTCGCTGGCACCGTACCGCCTGCTCTACAAAGGCGTGCTGCTTCCGACAGGGCTGCTGAAGCCCCATGTCGAAATCGACAACCCCGAGCCGCACCGCTTCGCCATGCTGGTTGGCGCGATCTTCAGCGGGGCGGCGGTGCTGTTCCTCGCGCTCGGTCTGCCAATTGTGGCATGGGTGCTGGTGTGGGTCGTGATTGTGCTGGCCAATCTTAACTTCTGGCTCAACTTCTGCCTCGGCTGCTGGATGTATTACCAGTTGGAGCGACTGGGTGTGCCCGGCTTCACGGTCGCACCACTGTCTGAGTGAGGAGCCTTCATGCTTGAGCGCGTTATCGCACTGGTCATCATCTCCGCATTGCTGGTCGCGGTCTATCTGCTGGTCAAGCGGAGTCAGTTGAGGCGGGTCAGCCGCCACGGGCTGACCGATCCGCTGCTGCACAGTGCGCGGGCAGGCGTGCCGACGATTGTTTACTTCACGACGCCCAATTGCGCACCCTGCCGCTACCAGCAGAAGCCGGCGCTGGCGGCGCTGCAGGCCGAACTGGGCGATGGGGTGCAGATCATCGAGGTCGATGCCGCCGAGCAGCCGGACGATGCCAAACGCTGGGGCGTGTTCACCGCGCCCACGACTTTTGTTCTGAACAGTGACGGCGCGCCGCACACCGTCAATCACGGAGTGGCCGATGCGCGCAAACTGGCGGGGCAAATCCGCGCAGCGCAGGCCGCCCAACGCAATATCCCGCTGGCCGATGCCCGTGTCGCCTGAACGGGCGAGAAAGAGACCCTTATGCAGCCACTCGTGAACACCCTCGGCGACCTGTCGAACGCCGAAATCAAGCGTTACGGCCGCCACCTGATCATGCCCGAGTTCGGCCTCGAAGCGCAGCGCCGCCTGAAAGCGTCCGCCGTGCTGCTGATCGGCACGGGCGGACTCGGCAGCCCGCTGGCGCTGTATCTGGCCGCCGCTGGTGTGGGGCGGCTCGGCCTAGTGGACTACGACGTGGTCGATGAAAGCAATCTGCAGCGCCAGATCATCCACGGCCAAAGCACGGTCGGGGTGCCCAAAATCGAGAGCGCCGCGCGTCGCATCCTCGACCTCAACCCGAGCGTGCAGATCGACAAGTACGAGGTGCCGATCACCAGCGACAACGCGCTCGACATCATCGAACCATATGACGTGATCATCGACGGCACCGACAACTTCCCGACGCGCTATCTGGTGAACGACGCCTGTGTGAAGCTGGGCAAACCGAATGTCTACGGCAGTGTGCTGCGCTTCGAGGGCCAGCTTTCGGTGTTCTACGCCAAGGAAGGCCCGTGCTATCGCTGCATGTTCCCCGAACCGCCGCCGCCCGGCCTGGTGCCAAGCTGCGCCGAGGGCGGCGTGCTGGGCGTGCTACCCGGCACGATTGGCACGCTGCAAGCGACCGAAGCCATCAAACTCATCACCGGCGTGGGCGACCCGATGATCGGGCGCATGATGCTATACGACGCGCTTGATATGTCGTTCACGAACATCAAGGTGCGTAAGAATCCGAACTGCCCGGTGTGCAGTATTCCGGCGGATGAAGTCGAACTGATCGACTACGAGGCCTTCTGCGGCGTGCCGTCGCATGACCATGTACAGGCCTCCAGTTTCATGGCCGACCTCGGCACGCTGACGGGCGCAAGCCCGAACGGCGGAGCTGGTGCGCCAGTCAAGACCATCTCACCAACCGCCCTCAAGGCGCGGCTGGATGCGGGCGATGACTTGTACCTGCTCGACGTGCGCAACCCCGAGGAATTCGAGATCGCTATTTTGGCTGGCGCGGCCAAGCTCCCGAAGCCGCGTATTCAACTGGCGTATGAGGACATCAAATCGGGCCGCCGCTCCCTGGATGATACGGTCATCGCCGATGTGCCTGCCGACCGCGAGGTGGTGGTCTACTGCCGCTCGGGCGTACGCAGCGAGGACGCGATTCTAATGCTGCGCGACCTCGGCTTCGACCCGGCGCGGCTCAGTAATCTCGAAGGCGGCATCCTCGCCTGGGCGCGCGACGTGGAGCCGGAGATGCCGGTGTATTGAAAGCAGTGCTGAGTAGGGGCCGTTCACGCGAACGGCCCCTGATTTTTGATCTCGGAGCAGCGCGGCGTGGGATGGAGAAACGATGTAGGGCGCGTTTGCGAGCGACCCAGTGGTTCGTTCGGATCACTTTGGCGCAAACATCGCCTCCAGCGCCGCCACCACGCTGTTCGCCCACGCCGTGTAGTTGTGGCCGGCGTGGTACTCGTGGTAGGTCAGGTCATAACCTTTGGCTGTCAACAGATTGCATAGTTGCTGATTGCCATCGAGCAGTCGGTCATAGACGCCGCAATCCTGCCAGATGCGCAGCGGCGCGGCGGGACTGCCTTCAATCAGGTCGAACAGCATCGGCCTGCCGTGGCTCGTCCAGGAGATGAACATGCCTGACTGCGAAATCACGTGGCCGAAGACATGCGGCAGCATCCAGCCGGTGGTCAACGCCATTAGCCCGCCCATCGACCCGCCCAGCACGCCATGCACGCCCGGCTGCTTGCGCTCGTCGAGCAAATTCAGGCGCTGGCGAGCGAAGGGCAGCAATTCCCCTTCCGCAAAAGCGACCGTCGCTTCGCTGGTGTGATATTCCACCCCACGCGCTTTCCACTTCGCGCCATTGTCCGGCATGACCAGTGCAATCGGCTGGATGCGCCCCTGCTGGATCAGGTTGTCGACGATGTTCACCAGATGGCCGCGCTTGAGGTAATCGGAGCCGTCCCACACCAGCAGCAGCGGCACCGGCCTGCCCGTCGGCGGCTGATACAAATGGACCACACGCGGGCCACCTGCCGTGAACTCATACTTGCTGGCGAACATCTCTTTAGTGACCAGCCCCTTGCGTACGCCTTTGCGTTTGGCGCGGGTTTCGGGCGCGGACTTCCAGCCGGACATGCCGAACCAGTGGTTGAACCCGCCAACGCCGTTTGGCTTGCGATGGCGGCTGAGCGGATCGCGCAGACGGCCCTCGTCGGTCGGTTTGTAGAAGAAGGCGTATTCGATATAGGCGTCTGGCGGCAGCGGCAGGCGCGCCGTCCACACGCCCGGCTCGTCCTCGATCATCGGCAGCGGCGTGTCGTGATCCCACTCGTTAAAGTCGCCGATCAGCCGGCGCGGTTGTTTGCCCTCCCACACGAAGACCGCTTCGCCCCCGTCGATGACCGGATTTCCAGATTTGCGCGCACGCTCCAGCAGAGACGCCATGATGTGCTCCTCAAAGAGTCAGAATGGTTCGAATCATAGAAACGCAACGCAAAGAACGCAAAGGAAACGAAGATCGCGAAGGGGAAATCTCCGTCGCGATCTTTGCGCCCATCGTGTCCTTTGCGTTGCTTTTTCAGAACAGCCGCTGCTGCACCAGCGGACTACGCCCGTTGAGGAGGATATACGGCGCAGCACGTTTTGGATTGGCGACGCCCAGCTTGCCCAGATCGGCCAGGTCGCACAGGCGGCCGCTGCCCCTGGCGCTCAGAATGGCGTCCGCACCCTTTGGGCCGATGCCGGGCACGCGCAGCAGCCTGGCGCGGTCGGCGGTCGCCAGTTCGATTGGCGCATGCACCAGATTGGCCTCGGCCCACGCCAGCTTCGGATCGATGTTCGTGGGCAGATTGCCATTCGCTGAGAAAGGCAAGTCCTCGACTTCCCAGCCATAATCGCGCAGCAAAAAGCTGGACTGATAAAGGCGATGTTCGCGCAAATCAGCGGTAGGCTGCACGTTCTCCAACGGCGTATCCAACACCGGATGGAAGGCCGAGAAGTAGGCGCGCTGCAAGCCTAACTGCCGGTGCAGGCCATTCGTCAGCGACAGCAACTCGACATCGGTATCGCCGACCGCGCCGACCACAAACTGCGTCACCGTGCGCGCCAATCGTTCCTGGGGGTACTCACGCCGGATTTGCGCGGCCAACTGCAGAATACGAAGAAGTTCGGCCTCGAACTGCTTCTTCGGGGCGAGCGCATCGAGCCGTTCCTGCGTCGGCGCTTCGAGATTGACCGACACGCGGTCGGCCAACTGCATGGCGCGATACAGTTGGCCGTAGTCGCTGCCCGGCATGATCTTGAGATGGACATAGCCGCGATAGCTGTATTTCCGGCGCACGATCTCAATCGTATCGATCAGCTTGTCCTGCGTCGTCATGCCGCCTTTGATAATGCCGGACGACAGAAACAGACCATCGACTTTGCGCGCGCGCTGAAGCTTGTCGAAGGCCATCGCCATATCATCCGGGCGGATGGTGACACGGCGCGTGCTGCCCCGCCCGGCGCGAAACGGGCAGTAGAAGCAGTTGCGCTCGCAAGCGGTCGTCAGCATGGTCTTGAGGATCGGCTTGGCCCCGCGCGGCGTTTGCACGTTGCTGATGCAGTCTTCGAGGCTACGCGACTGGTAGCGGCCAGTGGGTCGCTCGGACTGCGGCGCGTCACCCGCCGGCTCGAACAATGTCACATCGCCCATCTGCGTGAGCGTGGTCAGCGTGTCGGGTGTGCTTCGAATCTCCATACCTGAATTATATAGAACATATGTTCATCAGGCAAGTAATTCGTGCGGCGGCCAAACCCACAAAATGCGAGCGAGCCTCCCGAAGGAAGCTCACGTTGCGTGCAATCATCGCTGCGTGAGCAACTCTGGCGCGGCGGAGCGTAGCGGACGCACCAGGTCTTTAACTCCTGCAATGGAAACCGCTATGTCGCGGGTGAAATCTCGGCCACAATCCGCCCTTCTCTTTCGATAATTCAAATGCGGAAAGTAGGTTGGGGCAGATAGGGGTGCTTGCATCCTTACTCGTAATACTCCGGCAGCTTTTTCATCCCTAGCCACTGTTCCTGCTCATGACCGAAAATCACCAGCCCGATATGCTCCCGTTCGACCAGATCAAGCAATTTAATCGTACTGGCGCGGATCGCTTGGGCGTCCGGGTTGCTACCGTCGTCCTGCTCGTCACGAGTAAAGCCCTCGCCGAAGGGTACAGCGTCAATCGTCAATAGAACCGCCCCTGTTTTGGGCAGCCGCAGCAGCACCGATTGGTGTCCCAGCACATGCCCGCTCGTCTCAATCAGCTCCAGCCCCGGCAGCAGTTCCGTATCCCCGTCCACCAGCCGAATGCGCTCTATTGGCTGATCCCATTGGGGTCGAATGGCAGCATAACGCGGGTTGCTCGCCGCATCCAAATGATGCACACGCTGAACAACATATTGCGCCTTCGTGAATGCCGCGTGTCTTCCGGCATGGTCGCCATCATAATGCGTCGAAATGACCGTATCAATATCGTCCGGATTTAAGCCAATGCTCGCCAACTGTTCAATAACGTCCTGTCCATTCTCGAAGTCCGATTCTTCTTCAGGTATGACCGCCGGTAAACCACTGTCAATCAGGATATTCTTGCCGTCATCGGTCTGCACCAGATAGCACACAATCGGAATCTGGTATTCCGGCATCGAACCAACCTGCATCAGATAAAGACGCTTCACGGCACTCTGACTCATAGTCTCCTCCCTGGGATTGAAACGCTTACTCTATTACGGTTATGGTAGTGGTTGCAAAGTAAGAGGTACTACGAATTGCGAATAAATCGGGTAACGGTTTCGCAGGGTCCAAACACTTCCCGCCTTCTCTGCAAGCCATAACACCATCACGCACTTTGCAAACACTACCCTATATCATATAGAACATGCGTTCGTTCAGCAATTGAACTCGTGAAATACGATGTGTGCGCATTTCACAACAACGCGAGCTTCCTTCGGGATGCTCGCGTTGCGCGCCATCATCGCTACTTGAGCAATTCTAGCGCGGCGGGGTGTAGCGGCGGTCGTATTCCTGATGGATCGAATTGAGGATCAGTGCTGCAATCGCGCCCGGAACCCAGCCCGCCATCGTCAGAAGCGTGACAATGATCACGGTACCACAGCCGCGATCGATCACGGCCAGCGGCGGCAGCAGAATGCAAAGCAATGCGCGTCCACAACCCATCTGATTTTCCCTCCGAATGTGTGCGTTTCTATGTATAGATACGCATTGAATCGGCGGGAAGTTGCAGTCGAGCCTACTGGGCGATGAAATCGGCGATCAGCGCACCCATTCGCTGGGCCGCTACGGGCATTGGGTGCAGGCCGTCGAACGTGAAAGTATAGCCGCCGTCCGCCTTCGCACCTTCATAATCGCTCCAGCCAGCCCCCATGCGCGCGCCAATGGTGTTGATCGTGGCGATATCGAAATCGGGGCGCTCCGGCACCGTTTGCGGCGCGAAAGCGGCCATCAGGTCAAGGACAGGCGCGGCATAAGCGCGGGCTGCTTCAGTGGCAAACGCGTTGTATTCGCGCACAGCTTCGACCACAGCCGGGTTCGCTTCAACCGGTGGCAGACCCACCCACACCAGCACATGCGCGAGATGGATGCGTTCCAGCAGGCTGCGATAGGTGCGCGCGAATATCTCCGGTGTCACCGTACCATCAGGCACATCCTTGGCGCTCTTGTAGTAGGGGCGCGTCTTGGATTGACTATAGGAAATGGCGTCATTGCCACCGATCATGATGAACACGCCATCGGGCTGGTGGTCAAGCACGTCCCCTTCCAGCCGCGCCAGCAGATTGAGCACGGTGTCGCCGCCCACACCGGCATTGACTACTTCCAGGTCAGGCCGCAGACGGCGCAGGGCATTCACATAGCTGCCGCCGTACGCGCCCGCCGTGAGACTATCGCCAAAGCAGACGAGCTTCACCCAAATATCCCCCTCAATAGAGAATGCCCTCCACAGAATTATCTCTGGAGGGCATGCAACTTAGCCAAATACTTGAAGAGAACTAGTCCCCTGCCACGACTTCCGGCTCGTTCTGCCAGAATTCAGCGTCGTAGGCCGGTAGTTCGCAGCGCAGCGGACGATCTGCGCGGTTGCCCAGCGCGTAGTCGGCCTGCATGAGCTGGTGGATCTCGCTCGTGCCTTCGTAGATGGTCGCGCCCTTGCTGTTCCGTAGATAGCGCTCGACCGGATACTCGTCGCTGAAACCATACGCGCCGTGCAACTGCACCGCTTCGAGCGCGGCCTGCACACTCTGGTCGGTCGCGTACCACTTGGCCATACCGGTCTCGCGGGTGTTGCGCTCGCCGATGTTCTTCATCCAGCCGGCCTTGAGATAGAGCAGGCGCGCGGCGTCGTACCACTGCTGCATGTAGCCCAGCTTCTGCTTGATAAGCTGATGCTCGGCAATCGGTTTGCCGAAAGTGGTGCGATCCTGCGCGTACTTCAGGCTGTCTTCGAGGCAGGCGCGGATCAAGCCGGTCGCGCCCGCAGCCACGGTGTAGCGGCCATTGTCGAGCGAACCCATCGCAACCTTGAAGCCTTCGCCCTCTTCGCCCAGCCGGTTTTCGACGGGCACTTCGACGTTCTCGAACGCCACCCAGCCAGTCGAACCGGCGCGCACGCCCAGCTTGCCATGAATGTCACCGGACTTCACACCTGCTTGATCGCTGGTGACGATGAATGCTGTCATGCCGGCGTGGCCCGCGTTCGGGTCGGTCTTGGCGACCACCAAAAAATGGTGCGCCTTGCTGGCCAGGCTAATCCACATCTTCTCACCGTTGAGGACGTAGACATCGCCTTCGCGGCGCGCGGTGGCGGCCATGTTGACGACATCGCTGCCCACGCCCGGCTCGGTCAGCGCAAAGGCCGCGTACTTCTCGCCGGTGGCCTGCGGCACGAGGAAGCGCTGCTTCTGTTCCTCGGTACCCCACTGGAGCAGCGACAGGCTGTTGAGGCCCACATGCACCGACATGATCACGCGCAGGGTCGTATCGCCGCGCTCCAGTTCCTCGCACACCAGCCCGAGCGTGATGTAGTCGAAGCCCTGCCCGCCATAGCGCACGGGGATGCAAATGCCGAGCAGGCCGAGTTCGCCCAGTCGCGGCAGCGTGGCCGGGTTCAACTGCTGCTTGCGATCCCATTCGCCAATCGTCGGGATAACCTCTTTGGCGACGTAATCTCGCACCATTCTCGTAGCTTGCTGGTGTTCTTCGTTGAGCATGAAATCCATGAGGAAAAGTCCTTTGGCATACGTAACAAGCGAGGCGGCGAAGGAGATTGGCCTGCGCACGGGGCGCTTGTACAGTCGAAGTTCGATAGGCTAAATTATAGACGATCCCGCCCATCGAAGGTAAGCCACCGGTGCCGATACCCACCCCGCCGATGCTGATTACGACTTATCTGGAAATGACTGACCCGGCGCAGTTTCGGCCTGCGTGGGCGAACGAAGTGGGCGATCTGGCGATCACGCACTGGCCCAAGCCCGATATCGTCGCCTACCGCGCGCTCTATTCGGCGGTCGGCGGCGCGTGGCGTTGGCGCGACCGGCTGATCATGCCCGATGACGAACTGCGCGCCGCCCTGCACAGCCCGGATTGCAGCGTGTATGTGCTAACGGTCGAAGGCGCACAAGCCGGCTATTTCGAATTGGAACAGCAGGGTGACAGCACCGAAATCGCCTATTTCGGCCTGCTGCCCGCGTTTCACGGGCGCGGACTGGGCAAGCACCTGCTGAGCGCCGCAATCGCCCAAGCTTGGGATGACGGTACGCACCACCTGTGGGTGCACACCTGCAACCTCGATGCGCCCGCCGCGCTCGACAACTATCTCAAGCGGGGTTTCACGGTCTATAAGACGACAGAAGTGCCGATGCCGAAGAGGTACATAGGGTTTTGAACTGCCAAGTCGCCAAGGATGCCACGGCTCCATAGAAAGATCGTAGCGATCCTGGCGACTTGGCGGTTCAAACATCTGTCTGGCGTCTGGATAGCCCTGCCCGCGTGCGCTAAACTTGGCAAGAGTTGAACGTTGAAAGTTCAAAGTTGAAAGTCGTCGGCCAAGTTGACACAAATACGGTTAACTCTGCCTTTCACTTTCAACGTTCAACGTTTGACTTTCAACTACCATTCTCAGGAGGCCCCTCTTGCAGATAATCGTGTTTACGCGCAGCACGCCGGATACGGCGGCCAAAGTCGAAGTGGACGCCAGCGGGCGCGTCGTGTGGGGCGACGCGGCGCTTATCGTGAACCCGTGGGACGAGTACGCCCTCGAAGAAGCCATCACCCGCGCGAAGGATGCTGGCGGCAAGTCGACCGTCGTGGCGCTGGGCGGTGAGATGCACGCCGAGGCACTCAAGCACGCGCTGGCGATGGGCGTCGATGAAGCCGCCCGCGTGGACGATCCCGCACTCGAAGAAGGCGACAGCCTCGCGTACGCCATCACGGCGGCGGCGGTGGCGAACAAACTGGGCGCGACGCTGATTTTGGCAGGTAAGGAAAGCATCGACGTGGGCAGCGACCAACATCTGGTGCAGCTTGCGCGCAAACTCGGCTGGCCGTATGTATCGAACGTGGCGCGCATCACAACCCTCAGCGAAACCTCGGTCACGGTCGAGCGGCTGTCCGACAGCGGCAAGCAGACCGTCACCAGCCGTCTGCCTGCTTTGCTCACCGTCACCAAGGAAATCAACGAACCGCGCTACCCGTCGTTCATCGGCATCCGCAAGGCGTCGAAGGCTGTCATTCCGGTCTGGTCACTGGCCGATCTGGGCGTGACGCTGCCGGCGGCGGGCACGCGCGTTACTGCCTTCAAGAACCTGCCCGCGCGCGCGACCAAAACCGAGATGCTCACCGGAACGCCCGCCGAACAGGCCGTCGCGCTGGTGGATCGCCTGATTGAGGAGAAGGTGCTGTGAGCGACGTCTTTGTCTACCTCGACTCCACGCAGGGCAATGCTCACCCCGCCAGTTGGGAAGCGCTGGCCGCGGCTAAAATCGTCGCTGATGCGCGCGGCGCGCAGATTGTGGCGCTGGCCTTTGAGCCGAACGCGGCAGAGCTGGCTTCCGAAGCCGGGCGCTACGGGGCGCAGTCGGCCATTATCGCGGACGATCCCACACTGGTGGATTTTCGTCTCGAACCTTGCGCCGCTCTGCTGACGAAGCTGGTGCGCGAGCGCGCTCCGATAGCTGTCTTGGCCGCCGCGACGAGCAATGGCCGCGAACTGCTGGCCGCTTCTGCCGCCGACACCGACAGCCCAATGGCCGGAGACGTGCTGGCACTGACCGTCAATGCGGACGGCACGCTCACCGCTGAACGCGCTGCCTATGCCGGCAAAGTGCTGTCCGAAGTGGCCGTCAACACCGCAGGCACGCAGTTCGTCACCGTGCAGCCGCGCGCGTTCACTGCGACTGCGCTCAAGGCGGGCAATGAAGTTGCGATGGAAACAATCTCAGTCGTTCTCACGGAAGCGGACATACCCACGCACATTGACGCGGTCGAAAGCGAGGCCGGCCAGGTCAGCCTGACCGACGCCAGCGTGGTCGTGTCGGGCGGCCGCGCCATGGCCAACAATCCGAAGGCCGCACCGGCAGGCGTAGCCGATGCCGCCATCTGGAAAGCGCAGGACGGTTTTGAGAACGTGCTCGGCCCGCTGTGTGGCGTACTCGGCGCGGCTCTGGGTGCGAGCCGCGCTGCCGTGGACGCCGGTTACATCTCGTACGCGCATCAGGTGGGCCAGACCGGCAAAGTGGTTGCACCCGATTTGTACATTGCTTGCGGCATCTCCGGCGCGATACAGCATCAGGCTGGTATGCGCAGCAGCCGCGTGATCGTCGCCATCAACAAGGACGCCGAAGCGCCGATCTTCAAGCTGGCGCGCTACGGCCTCGTGGGTGACCTATACGATATCGTGCCCGCGCTGACCGAAGAACTCAAGAAAAGGTTAGGCAAATAGGGAATGAACCACGGACTGGACTTTATCCAATCTGTAGAAGGAAAAGAGAGGGAGCGGTAAGCTGGTTTCTTGTTCAAGGAGGACCAGATGCTTACCGCTCCTGACAAGATTATGCGCCTGCTGGAACCGTTCCGTCCAGTCTTCAGTGACCGCGTGTGGGGATGGGCGCAGGTGTTGTTGCTGGGGGCGATACTGGCTCCGGGACGACGGACAGTCACGCGGATTCTGCGGGTGATGGGATTGGGGCAGGAGACGCAGTTTCAGAACTACCACCGGGTGCTGAACCGGGCGGTGTGGTCGGGACTGGGGCTGAGCGGGCGGTTGCTGCGGGTGCTGGTGGACACGTTTGTGCCAGCGGAGGCGGCCATTGTGCTGGGGGCAGATGAGACGCTGGAGCGGCGGCGCGGCGCGTACATCGCCGAGTTGGGCTGCTACCGGGATGCCGCGCGGTCCACGGCCCGCAACAAGGTCAAGAGCATGGGGTTGCGCTGGCTGAGCCTGATGCTCATCGTGCCGTTGCCGTGGGCAAGCCGGCCGTGGGCGCTGCCGTTCCTGACCGTGTCCGCACCCAGCCCTGCCGTGGACGCAGCGCACAAGCGGCGGCACAAGACGAGCGTGGACTGGTTGCGGCAGATGCTGCTGCAGGTGGTGCGCTGGCTGCCCGGACGCCGTATCGTGCTGGTGGCGGACGGAGGATTGGCGTCGGTGGACGTCGGACATTGCGGTCAGACGCAGCAGACGCCCGTCACCTATGTCACCCGGCTGCGGCTGGATGCGCGCCTGTTCGACCCGCCGCCGCCCCGCCAGCCCGGTACCCGTGGCCGGAAGCGGGTGGTGGGGGCGCGTCAAATGAAGGCCAGCCAGCGCCTGGGCGACGCGCAAACCGTCTGGCAGACGGCCCGCCTGACGTGGGCGGACGGGAAGTTGCATCCGGTCGAGTGGGCGAGTGACACCGCCCTGTGGTACGTCAACTGCAAGCCGGTGCTGCCCGGGCGTTGGGTGCTGGTGCGCGGCGCTCAACTCAAGCCGTGCCTGCTCTTTTGCACCGACCCCAGCGCCAGCCCTGAGCACATCATCGCCTGGTACGCCCAACGCTGGAACGTCGAGGTCACCTTTGAGGAAGTCCGTGCCCACCTCGGCTTCGAGACCCAGCGCCAGTGGAACGCACTGGCCATTGCCCGCTCGTCACCGGCGCTGCTGGGTCTGTTCTCGCTCGTCACCTGGCTGGCTCACCAGCTACTCGCTCATCCCGGCGACTTGCCTGTCCGCTCCACGGCCTGGTATCCCAAGGCTCATGCCACCTTTTCCGACTGCCTCGCCTTCGTCCGCAGCACCCTCTGGACCCAGACGCATTTTCCTACTTCCCGCTCGGCACCCTCAAATGTGTTTATTCCAGCCTCTTTGCTCGAACCTTGGCTGGACATACTCTGTTATGCCGCCTGAATTTGGATAAAGTCCAGGCAGAGACACTGAGAAAAACTCACAGTATGCTCTGTGCCTCCGTGGTTCATTCTTTGCCCTTTCTGACCTCTCACAACCCGCCCCTTTACATGAAGGCCCCTCGTGTGCTAAAATTCGTTCAGTCACGGGGGTGAAACAGTTTCGACGGGAGAGGCTGTAGCCGCGTGGCAGGCCGTGGTGCTCGACCACGTTAAAACGGGCAAACAATTAGGTGCCAATAACACCCAAACTGCTTACGCTTACGCCGCCTAAAACGGTATAACGTAGGTGCTGGGCCATAGTAGCCCAGCCGCTCATCCCTTCCGGCGCTGCCCGGGTGGTTCGATGGGCGTCACCAATGGCAGCGTGCGGTTTCCAGGACGTCGATAGCGGAAACCAAAGATCCATCGACTGGGTGAGCGCGTACTGTGCCGGTAGAGGCTGCGCCCGCCGAGATCCAACCACCGGATAAGCCTGTAGAAGCGTGTCTGCGAATTTTTCGGACGAGGGTTGCGAAGCCCTCCACCTCCACACAGCAAACCCCGCCCCCGAGCGGGGTTTGTGCTTTTCCCGCCCGTGCCCCTCTGGTAGACTTCCAACTATGGCACGACGACTGATCCCTCTCATTGCGCTGGTGCTGCTGGCGACGGCTGGCTGCAATATGTTCGCCCCGCCCGCCGCGAACCAGACGCTGGCGGCCGAACGTGATTTTGCTGGCACGCAGGTGGCAGAGGCCCGCGCCAGTGCGACACCGGCGGCGGATCGCCTATCTGTGACCGTGGAAGCGGCGCAAACCGGCGTGGCGCGTTCAGCATCGCAAAGCACGCGCATCGCGGCCACTCTGTTCGCGCTGGGCACGCCGTTCGTCGATATCCGCTTCATCACACCCGAAGCGCCCACGCAGGCCGCAATTCCTGGCAGCGGGGGCAGTGGTCAAGCCGCTGGCGGCCCGCCCGCAGTGCAGCCCACGGTCATCGGCCAGGGCAGCGCGCAGGGCAACGCGACCCTGCTCGGCCAGCCTGCGCCTACCCTGCCCGGCGCGGAAGTCACGACTGCTCCGGCCAATCCGGATGTGCCAGCGCTGCTCAATGCCGTGACGACCGACCGCGTTGGTGCGGACGACTGCGCCGTAGGCAGCGTGACGGACTTCGCCTCGAACGCGCTGGGCGTGTACGTGGTAGCCACCGCCCGCAATGTGCCGGCGGGAAGCCAACTGACGGCGCGCTTCCTGAACGATGGCGTCGAGCAGGTCTACTACGACTGGTCGCCGAACTTCAACATCAACGAGGGTTGCGTTTGGTTCTACATGCCCGCCAGCGATGTGCCCTTCACGGCCGGAAGCTGGAGCGCACAGTTGGAGTTGAACGGCGCGCCAGCCGGATCGCCCGTACCGTTCACGGTCTCAGGCGGCGAACCCGTCATGGATGATATGGCCGGCGGCTGAAAGATGAGAGCAAAGATGAACCACAGAGACGCCGAGCACACAGAGCATTTAGTGTGAATCCTCTGTGTGCTCGGCGTCTCTGTGGTTCAATCTCTTTTTCACGTATCTATCTCCCCTAACCATATAGATAGATGCATACCGATCGCCTTTCGCGTATCCTGACTGCAAATGTAACGAGGAATAGACTATGTGGCGTTACGCCTATCCGCGCGGGGATGGAGACAAGAGGGCAAATATCACCTGGCCGCTGATCAAGCGCGTGCTGGGCTATGCCCGCCCACGCCGCCGCCTGATTCTGATCGCGCTGATCCTCATCCTCATCCAGTCGCTGCTCGGACTGATCCCGCCGCTGATCTTCCGCCGCCTGATTGACGTGACCCTGCCCAGCGGGAGCGCAGAAGGCTTGAATATGCTGGCGCTTCTGCTCATCGCTGTGCCGCTGATCACTTCGACGCTCGGCGTGATCATTCGCCGCGTCAACTCGTCGGTCGGCGAAGGCGTCATCTACGACCTGCGCTGCCAGTTGTACGACCACCTTCAGCGTATGCCCCTGCGCTTCTTCACGCACACGCGCAGCGGCGAACTGATGAGTCGCCTCAATAACGACGTGGTCAACGCGCAAACGGCCATCAGCGATACGCTCATCGGCATCGTCACGAACCTGATTGTGGTCGCTGTGACGCTGCTGGTGATGCTGTCGCTCAGCCTGCCCATGACACTGCTTGGCCTGTCGGTGCTGCCGCTGTTCTACATCGCGGCGCGGCGCATCGGCGTCAAGTTGCGCGTCATCGCCCGCGAGCAAATGGACACCAACGCTGAAATGAACGCGATGATGAGCGAAACGCTCAACGTCAGCGGGGCGCTGCTCACCAAGCTGATGGGCCGCACCAACCTCGAAAGCCGCCGCTTCAGTAACCGCGCCTCTAAGGTGCGCGACATCGGCATCCGCCGCGCGTTTGTGGGCAGCCAGTTCTGGGCAGTGCTGGGGCTGATCGGCGTGATTGGTACCGCCGTCGTCTACTGGGTGGGAGGCTATCAGGTGCTGGCGGGCGTTTTCTCGGTCGGCACGATTGTCGCGTTCGCCGCCTATCTGACCCAGATTTACGGTCCGCTGGAATACCTCGTCAATGCGCCGGTCGAATTCTCAACCTCGATGGTCAGTTTCGAGCGCGTGTTCGAGATCATCGACCTGCAGAGTGAAATCGCCGAAAAGCCGGATGCGCTTGATTTGACCGAAGCGCGCGGTGAGCTGACGTTCGAGGCCGTATCCTTCCGCTACGAAGCCCTGCCGGAAATGGAATTGAGCGAAGTGAGGCGGCACGGCCACATGGAAGGGGCCGCTGGCGTGCTGACCGACGTGGACGGCGCAAAACCCGAGGCCAATGGGGCAACCGCAACCGAACCGCGCAGCCAGGCGCGTATTACGGCGCTGGAAGACATCAGCTTCACCGCCGCGCCCGGCCAGTTCGTCGCCATCGTCGGGGCCAGCGGCGCGGGCAAGTCCACGCTCTCGTACCTCATCCCGCGCCTGTACGACCCCACCGGCGGACGCATCCTGCTCGACGGCCACGACCTGCGCGACCTCACGCTCAGTTCGCTTGCGTCGCACATCGGCATGGTGACGCAGGAGACGTATCTGTTCCACGATACCGTGCGCGCCAACCTGCTTTACGCCCGGCCCGAAGCGTCGCAAGGGCAAATTGAGGACGCGGCGCGGGCAGCCAACATCCACGAGTTCATCCTCGGGCTGGAAAAAGGCTACGAGACGATGGTGGGCGAGCGCGGATACCGGCTGAGTGGCGGCGAAAAGCAGCGCATCGCCATCGCCCGCGTGGTGCTGCGCGACCCGCGCCTGCTGGTGCTGGACGAAGCCACCAGCCATCTCGACAGCCAGAGCGAGGCGCTGATTCAGGACGCGCTCGAAAAACTCATGACCACGCGCACCAGCCTTGTCATCGCCCACCGCCTGAGCACGATCATGGCTGCCGACCTGATTCTGGTGATGGATCGCGGCCGTATCGTCGAGCGCGGCACCCATGCCAGCCTGCTGGCGCGCGGCGGGGCGTATGCCCGGCTGGTGGAGATGCAGATGGGCGAACGGGCGGGGGATTACTGACATAGAGATTCTGAACCGCTAAGGGGAGCCGCCCATGCCTGCAACAATTCTCACCACCCCTCGCCTGACTCTGCGGCCGTTTACGCTGGCCGATGCACCCGCCTATCTGGAAATGAGCCGCGCGAACTTCGACCATCTGGCCCGCTTCGAGCCGGATAACCCCGCGCGCACGGTCAAGACGCTGGCCGACGCCGAAACGGTCATGCGCCAGTTTGCCGCCGAGTGGAAAGCGGGCACGCTGCTGTTTTTTGGCGCGTGGCGCACAGCGGATAGCCTGCTGCTGGCACAGGCCGCGATCATGCCCTACAACCCCGACCTGCCCGAAGATGATGTGGGCTGCTTCGTGGATTTTCGCTTCGAAGGCCAGGGCTACGCGAGCGAAAGCCTGCGCGCCGTGACGGATTACGCCTTCCGCGAACGCGGCGCGGCGCGCGTATCGACGCGCTGCAGCGACGAGAACGTGCGCAGCCAGCGCCTGATCGTGCGCTGCGGCTTCACGCTGGAAGGCATT
Source organism: uncultured Chloroflexia bacterium (assembly GCA_963841085.1). GTDB lineage: Bacteria > Chloroflexota > Anaerolineae > Aggregatilineales > Phototrophicaceae > Flexifilum. The sequence goes on from CAWJBF010000009.1 coordinate 241,190, forward strand.
CTGCGCGACTGCAACCCCTACGTGCCGCGCCTCGACGGCACGCCGAGCAGCGAGTATGTGTACGGGATGCTGCGGGGCGAGTGGGAAAGATTGGGCTGAACCTTCAAAGAAGAATGCCTGGCGATTGGCGGGCTGTGTGGAAGCCAATTCATTCCTCGATAGAATACACGGTTGTAGTCACATCAGGATATGTAGAAGGAGTGAGAAGTGCCGCACCGTACAAACGCGTTTCAGCAGTTAGTTCACCTTCTTGAGATGGCGGCAGCAAGAGAAGATTGCCGGGTAGTTGAATCCGTCATGTTACCGGATAAGCAGACCGGCGAACTTCGTGAAGTCGATGTGCTAATCGAAGAGACAGTAGCAGGACACAATATTAGGATCGCGGTGGAGTGCATTGACCGCTCACGTAGGGCGAGTGTTCAGTGGGTTGAAGAGATGCACTCGAAATTCGAAAGTCTTCCGGTACATGCACTCATATTGGTGTCAAAAAAGGGATTCACCCCTCAAGCTATCAAGAAGGCTCTCACATATGGGCACGAGGCATACGAATTCAGCGAACTAGAGACTAACGACTGGTCCTTCAATATGCCGCACGTGCTTCTTGGAGCAATCTTTTGGCACAAAGAGGAGACCAGTTTTGTTGTAGGCATCTCCGACATCACGCTAGCCTCTGGCCTTAGCTCAGACTCAATCGTACTGGATGCAGGGGGGCAAGTACTCGGCACCATCGACAGTTTTGGACACTGGTTTGGAATCGCTCACGCTGAAAAAGAAGGCGCGCGAATTATCGAAGAACGCCTTACAGAACTGTTCAAGACACCAAGCGACATTGAGCGGCCGGTGAATGTTAGGCTGATATTTCACCTAGAGGTGCCGGTCTATGCGAAAGAAGAACTCCCAAATGGTTCGAATCAACCAGCTACAATACGAGATTAGGTATCGGTTCTCAATTACTGAGTTCACCAATCATGAGTCATTAGTGAAATTAGGTGACAAGGAGGCTATCGTCACAGAAGCCGTATTGCCGTGGGGTGAATCAAGTCTCACGGCTAATACACTTCAGTTGCGCGGTCAGCACGACTTTGTCACCCGAGATCGGCGGAACAGACGATACGCAGCCACCGGTAATATTTAGGAACACATTTCCTGAACCCTATATACCCAAGTCATAGCTTCCCCCCACCCTCCACAACCCCACCCCCGCCACGCCCGCCATCAGCGCGCCGAACAGGAACGGGGCTGATGGGCCGAAGCCCGTCCAGCCACCGACGCCCTGCCACAAAATACCCGCAATGAGCGAAGCGGGCAGCGCCGTCAGGCCAATCGCCGCATTCATCACCCCATAGGCCGTGCCGCGCTGCGCCGGCGGCGTCAGGTCGGCCACATAGGCCTTGGCCGCGCCTTCGGTCAGCGCGTAGAACAGGCCGTAGAAGCCGTAGAGCACCCACGCCTGCCAGCCCGCATCGGCCAGCGCAAAGCCCAGGTACACCAGCGCGTACACGGCCCAGCCCACCACCAGCAGCCGCTTGCGGCCAATGCGGTCGCTCAGCGCCCCGGCCGGGCCGGATACCAGCGTGTAGATCAGGTTGAAGGTCATCACCATCACCAGCGTCGCCGTCACGCTCACGCCCAGGCTTTGCGCGCGCAGGATGAGGAAGGCGTCGGTCGAGTTGCCGAGCGTGAAGACCACCAGCACGATGACGAAGCGGCGGAACGGCGGCGGCAGCGCCTTCCAGGCCAGCTTCGGCGGCCCGGCGTGGGGGTCGGGCGGGCGGCGCGTTTCGCGGGCCAGCAGCGCCAGCACGATCACGCCCAGCACTGCCGGAATCAGGCTGATGAGCACGACCAGGTTGAAGGTCTCGCGGGTGAGATCGACCGCGCTCGACTGCGTCGCCAGCACGATGACCAGCGCCAGGCCAACCCCGATGAACGCGCCGAAGGTGTCGCCCGCCCGGTGCAGCCCGAAAGCCGCGCCGCGCCGTTCGGCGGGCACGCTGTCGGCGATCAGCGCGTCACGCGGGGAGGTGCGAATGCCCTTGCCCGCGCGGTCGAAGAAGCGCACCGCCAGCACGCCCGGCCAGCCCTGTACCAGCAGCAGAAACGGCTTCGACGCGGCCGACAGGCTGTAACCGGCCACCGTCAGCGGCTTGCGCCGCCCCAGCCGGTCGCTCCAGAAGCCGGAGAACAGCTTGAGCAAGCTCGATGTGGTTTCGGCCACGCCTTCGATCAGGCCGATCACGCTCGTGCGCACGCCGAGCACATTGGCCAAAAACAGCGGCAGCAGATAGACGATCATCTCGCTGCTGATGTCGGTCAGAAAGCTGGTGAGCGTGACCGCCCACACGTTACGCGGCATGGCCCGCATACGCGCCCACAAATTCGCCACCGTGCGCCCCTTTCAGCACGTGCCGGAGTGTAGCTCTCATTGCGCCCTTTGCATTGGCTCTTGTCACCGCCCTCGGTGTCTCAGGGGTTCCCTCAATTGCAGTATAATGACGCCGTGCGGCGCATGCGCCGCTTTTCGGCGTTGACAGGAACTGCTGCAGTACATGCCTGATTTGTACCTGATCGTCGGGCTGGGCAACCCCGGCGCGCGCTACGAAAACACCCGCCACAACATTGGCTTTCGCACCGCCGAACGCTTCGCCTCGAAATACGGCCTGTCGTTCGGCAAGATCGAGCACAAGGCGCAAACCGCCAGCGGAAACGCCATCGGCCAGCGCGTGCTGCTGGCCAAGCCGCAAACGTTCATGAACGTCAGCGGCGAGTCGGTGCAGCCGCTGGCCGCGTTCTACAAAGTGCCGCCCGAGCGCATCATCGTCGTGGCCGATGACATCGACCTGCCGCTAGGGACGGTGCGACTGCGCAAAAGCGGCAGTTCCGGCGGGCAGAACGGCCTGAAAAGCATCCTCCAGCGGCTGGGCACGCAGGAGATTGCCCGCGTGCGCCTGGGCATTGGCCGCCCGCCCGGCCGCATGGACCCCGCTGACTATGTGCTGTCGGCATGGAAAGGCGACGAGGCGATTATCGCGGTCGAAATGCAGGATCACGCCGTGGCCGCGCTCGAAGCGTGGCTGACCGACGGCATCGATCTGGCGATGAGCCGCTTTAACGGCGTGGTCGAAAGCGCCAAACCGCCGGCCAAAGAGCCGCCGAAGCCAGAGGACGCGCCATGATCCGGCTTGACGGGTTGCTCGAAATCCTGCGCGCCGCTGCGCCCTATCGCGCTGCGCTGCGCTCGCTCCGTTCCGATTCCGCGAACGGGGTGATTCCCGCGCTGGGCGTGATTCGCTCGGCCCGTCCGTATGTGCTGGCCGCCCTGGCTGCCGACTGGAACGCGCCAGTGCTGTTCCTCACCGCGCGCGTGGATCGGGCTTACAACACCGCCGAGCAGCTTCCCGTGTGGCTGCCGGGGCGCGACGTGCTGCGCTTCAACGAGCCCGGGCCGCTGTTCTACGAGCGTTCGTCCTGGCTCGATACCGCCGCCCGTGCCCGCATCGAAACATTGGCGGCGCTGCTGCCTCCCGATAACTCCTCCCCCTCTCCGCGCGCGGAGAGGGGGCCGGGGGGTGAGGTTGCCAGTGAGGTGATCGTCTCCTCCGCCCGCGCCCTGATGACGCGCACGCTGCCGGTCAACACGTTCCGCAAGGGCACGATCACGCTCAGGCTGGGCCAGCGCTGGACGCTCGACAAGCTGATCGCGCGCTGGACCGAAATTGGCTACGACAGCGCCTCGATAGTGGTCGAGCCGGGCACGTTCACGCGGCGCGGCGGCCTGCTGGACATCTTTCCGCCGGCGCTGCCTGCGCCCATCCGCATCGAGTTCTTCGACGACGAGATCGACCAGTTGCGCGTGTTCGACCCCGCCACACAGCGCACCACCGGCAAAATCAACTCGGCGGTCATAACGCCCGCCCGCGAAACGCTGCCCGAAGGTGCGCCGCAGTTGGCCGCCCATCTCGCGCCGTGGTTCGCCGCGATGGCCGGCGCAGGCATCGACATGACCAGCCCGCGAGCCGACGAAGAGCCGCTGTCAACCGGCGCGGTGTTCCCGTTCCTCGATTTCTACCTGCCCTACCTGTATCCGCACCCGGTAAGCCTGCTCGACTATGCCCCGCCCGACGCGCTGATCGTGATTGACGACCTCGATGAACTGCGCGATACGGTACGCGCGGTCGAGGAAGCCGCCGCGAAGGCTCGCAGCGAACGCCTGAACGCTGGCTTGCTGCCGCCCGACTTCCCGCCGCCGTATCTGGGCTGGGACGCGCTGGAAGATGCGCTGCACGGGCGTACCGTCGTGGCGCTGTCCTCCGGCGTCGATGCGCGCCTGGAGGGCGAACGCCACCCGCTCGATGACAGCTTCCGGCCGATTCTGTCGCCCGAAGCGCGCTACGGCGGCCAGATCAAACCGATGCTCACCCAATGGCGCGAACTGCGCAATGGCGGCGACCGCGTGATCGCGGCCACGGCGCAGGCCCCGCGCCTGAGCGAAATCTGGCAGGAGCAGGAGTCGGCTTATCTCACGCGCACCGACGCCATTACCGGGCCGCCCGAGCCGCGCACGGTCGCCTTCGTCGATGGCACGCTGCACGAAGGCTGGCGGCTGCGCCCGGGCGATGGCGACGTGCATCTGTTCACCGATGCCGAGATATTCGGCTGGAGCCGCCCCGAGCCGCGCCGCCGCAAGACCAGCCGCAAGGCGCGCACGCCCGAAACCGCCTATGCCGATCTCAAGGAAGACGATTTCGTCGTCCACAGCGAGTACGGCATTGGCCGCTTCGCCGGGCTGCGCCGCCGCACGCTCGAAGGCGTCGAGCGCGAGTTCCTGCTCATCGAGTACGGCGGTAACGATGCGCTGTTCGTGCCTATTCACCAGGCCGACAGGCTCACGCGCTATGTCGGGCCGGACGACAGACCGCCTACGCTCAACCGGCTCGGGCAGGCGGACTGGATTCGTATCAAGACCAAGGCGCAGAAGGCCGCCGAGGACGAGGCGCGCGATCTGCTCGCCATCTACGCGGCGCGCGAAGCCGTCATGCGCCAGCCATATACGCCCGACTCACCGTGGCAGCACGAGTTGGAAGCCTCATTCCCCTACGTGGAGACTGAAGATCAGCTCAAGGCCGTGGCCGATGTGAAGGCCGATATGGAGCATCGGCAGCCGATGGATCGCCTCGTCAGCGGCGACGTGGGCTACGGCAAGACCGAGGTCGCGCTGCGGGCGGCTTTCAAGGCGGTGATGGACGACAAACAGGTGGCCGTGCTCGTGCCGACGACCATTCTGGCGCAGCAGCACTACGACACCTTTACCCGCCGCTTGGTGCCCTTTCCGATCAAGGTCGAACTGCTGTCACGCTTCCGCACGCCGGAGCAGCAGCGCGCTGCCTTAACTGCGCTCGCCAGCGGCGACGTCGACATCATGATCGGCACGCACCGGCTGCTGTCCAGCGATGTCACGTTCAAAGACCTGGGCTTGCTCATCATCGATGAGGAGCAGCGCTTCGGCGTCAAGCACAAAGAGCATTTCAAGGCGCTGCGGTCGCAGGTCGATGTGCTCACGCTCACGGCCACGCCGATTCCGCGCACACTGTACATGAGCCTGTCGGGCGTGCGCGACATCAGCATGATTCAGACGCCGCCGGAAGAACGCTTGCCCGTTATCACGCACGTTGGGCCGTATGACGAGCGCCTCGTGCGCCAGGCCGTGCTGCGCGAAATGGAGCGCGGTGGGCAGGTGTTCGTCGTCCACAACCGTGTGCAGACGATTGACAGCGTGCGTGAACGGCTGGAAGAAACCGTGCCCGAAGCGCGCGTCGTCGTCGGTCACGGCCAAATGGACGACCGGCTGCTGGAAGCGGTGATGGAGCAGTTTGGCAACGGCGAGTTCGATGTGCTGCTGTCCACCTCGATCATCGAAAGCGGGCTGGATATCCCCAACGCCAACACGCTCATCATCGACCGCGCCGACTGGTTCGGGCTGGCGCAGTTGTATCAGCTACGCGGGCGCGTGGGCCGCAGCGCCCAGCAGGCCTACGCTTACTTCTTCCATCCCGAGGCGGGCAAACTGACGGATGAGGCCTATATGCGGCTGGAGACGCTGAGCGAATACACAGATCTCGGCTCCGGCTTCCAAATCGCCATGCGCGACCTCGAACTGCGCGGCGCGGGCGATATCCTGAGCACGCGCCAGACCGGCCAGGTCGCGGCGATTGGCCTGCACCTGTACACGCAAATGCTGGCGCAGGCCGTGCGCGACATCAAACGCACGCAGGGCAGCGCCGATCTGCCACCCGAGCCGCCGATCAGCCAGAGCAGCGTCCTGATCGACCTGCCTCTGCCGGCCTATTTGCCCGCCGACTGGATTCCCGAGATGGCCATGCGCCTGCAAATCTACCGGCGCATTGGCGCGCTCAATACCGTCGACGAAGCACAGTCGATGCGCGAAGAATTGATCGACCGCTTCGGCGCGCTGCCAGCAGCCGTCGATGGCCTGCTCTACCAGATCACCGTCAAGCTGCTGGCACAATCGGCGGGCGCAACTGCGGTCATGGCCAAACGTGACCGCATCGAAATCCGCCTGCCGTACCTCGTCGAGATCAACCGCGAGCGGCTCGAAGCCGTGCTCGGGAACAGCACGCGCGTCACCCGGATAGCCGTCGAACTCGGTATGCACAGTGACGACTGGCGCGAACGGCTAATCGACACCCTGACCTTCTTGAGCGAACGTGTGCGGACTGCCGCAGGAGCGAGCTAAATATGAAACACAAGGCCTTCGCCTACGTCGTTCGCATCGACCGCACCCCGTACGAACTGCTGGTGATGGAAAGCACCGAAGGATCCGGGCTGGAGGTGGTGCGCGGCAAGCAGGAACTGAACGAGGATATTTTCGAGACGGCGCTGCGCGAAGTCAAGGAAGAGGCAGGCATCACCGGCTCTGAATTTGTACGCGAATTGGGCACGCTGCGCTGGCGAACCGAAATTCAGCACTTCTGCCTGCTCCGCGCACCCGATGGCCTGCCAGACACGTTCGTCCATACCGTCGACGCGCCCGGCGCAGGCGATCACGGGCAGGTGTTCCGCTATTCCTGGCGCGCAATTACGCCGGAGCTTGAGGCGGAACTGGTACAGGGCAGCGGCCGCTACCTGGAAACGCTCATTGATGCCATCAGCCGTTGGTAGAGTTTTTCTTCTCGCACGCAGGCGGCGACATCGAAATCGGAAGTAACACTTAACCGCGCCGCGAGGAGCCTCAATTATCGGAGACTAGGTACTTCCCAACACCAATAGGACTCACCTTGTATATGGCTACGTGTAAAGGTAGTAACGTGGTTCTTCCCCTCCATATAGGGGTGTTTACTGATTCCTTTCAAGTAGATACCTCTGAAGATCCTATTCAATGGCATCCACGCCATCGCTTTGTTGTAGTATAGCCAGCGTCTACGCTCGGAGAGCATTCTGAAGGCCTCGGAGACACCAAGCGCAGAAGCGCCGAACTGAAATTCCCCTTTGAAATAGAGGCCTGCAAAGTGAAGCCGTCTGCTCTTACGATCAGGAGCGATCTTGATTTTCACATCCCCGATGCGACAGTCCCATCGGTTCTCATCGACACATGTGAAAATCCAGGACTAATATTTGGCGTCTTATCGTGATGCGGTTTTCTTGCGCCTTCCACACGAGATGTTCGCAAGCCTGTACTTCCGCACTGCGTCGCAATTGGCAAGACCCCTCCGCCATTGGGAATCCACGACGCACTTCGCTGTGCACGGTCTGCTTGGTCATCTGAGTTCTCCTCTAGGCTCGGCTGTCTGAGCGACGGCAGTGTTAGTCATCCCAACGCATGGCATAGGCCCATCCAGAGGAAGTATAAGGATCTCCACATTGAGAGCACTCGCCCGTAACAGGATTAAGCCCACATGGCATTTGCCCGGTTGGACAGGCCAAGCGGGTTACTGGAGTAGTCTGCTCTCTTGCGGGAGGAGTTCGTCGATCAACCCACACCAGTTCGATGGACTGCATAAAACGCTTCAAGCGAGCTCGCGGATCTGTTGATAGTCCAAATAGCGCTGGAATTCCGGGCATTCCTACTAGTGCATAGACAGCCTCATCACAGGATGCGCCAAGAGCGCATAATGATCCCACTATCCCACCCGTGCGAATACTTCGCGCCTCGGCAACCCATGCGGCATCGTCTTGCCTGACATCTATTCGACAGTGCTTCCCATAGTATGAGACCCAAAGATTTTGATGAAGCCGGTTGAATTGTAGAACTCGGGGGTATTTGGGTGAACTCAGATGAGGCTACATCTTGGATTTGGACGGCTTTGCCAGATCCCCATTTCACAAATACCATTGGAAACAGGATCAGAATGCTGTCAGTCATCGATTTGCTCATAGCAAGATAATACGGCAATCCGGGGAGCGCCAGGAGCTTCCCTAGTGCTTTCCGCATACCGCTTGCCGATGCCGTAAGCTCTAGGTGTCGTGTTTCCCCATAAGGATCATAAGTAACCGTAGCTGACGCTAACCACTCGTTATCTACGCGAATGAGCTCCAAGAGGAGTCCGGAAATGCATTCAGATCTCCCAATCGTCTTGGCCACGTTTGCGAAAGTCGAGAACTAGATCAGCGCTTGAACTATCCATCGACATTATTGCCATCAAGGGCCTGGGCAAGTCACGTTATGTTGATCATACAGCGAGTATGCATACAACACCGTATAGGATGCGCTATTGGTTGTCAAGTACCCAATCCTCCGTCTTTGCTACCTGAGATTTCTAACGGTCTTCAACTTGGGATTGCCCTCACCACGTCCATCATCACTCCGCCGGTCGCCTGCTTCAGCGCAGCCAGCGTGATCGGGAAGATCGCGTTGTGCGCGCCACCGGCCGCGTAAAGCTGCTCCCAGCGGCCGAGCGACTCATCAATGAACGTGGGCAGGTTGACTGTGCGGTGGCCCACTGGCGGCACGCCGCCCGGCGCGTAGCCGTAGATGTTCACGCATTCATCGGGTGTGGCCGTGCGCACGCGCTTGCGCCCCACCCCGTAGTGCTCGGCAATCTTGCGATCATCCACGCGCTGGTCACCACTGGCCAGCACCAGAATCGGCTTACCCACGCCATCCACCTCCACCACAAAGCATAGACTCTTGACGATCTGACCCAGCTCGCAGCCGACGTTATCGGCGGCCTGCTGGCTGGTGGCCGTGGGCGTGTCGAAGAACAACAGCGTCGTGCCGGGAACAAGCGCATCGAGCGCTTCCTGCACGTGGGCGGGGGTGTACGGTTCCATTCAGTTTCTCCCTGAGCCTGCGCGCTGGGCGGCCAACCTTGACCCATTCACCAGCGGCGGCGTAAACTGCATAGCATGATGAGCGCAGCGTGGAAGGCTACCCTATGATCCGTGCATTGATCAAGCAGGCTTCGATTGAATTGATTCAGGGCGATATTACGCTTGAGGGTACCGACGCGATTGTGAACGCGGCCAACGCTTCACTGGCTGGTGGGGGCGGCGTCGATAGTGCCATTCACCGGGCGGCCGGCCCGGGCCTGATGGCCGAAACCAGCCAACTGGGCGGCTGCGCGCCGGGCGAAGCGAAAATTACGAACGCCTACAAGCTTCGCTCCAAGCACGTCATTCACGCGGTGGGGCCGGTCTATGAGGCAGATAATCCGCAGATCGCGTGGGTGCTGGCCAGCGCCTATCAAAGCAGCCTCGATCTGGCGCTGACATACCGGCTGCGCTCGATTGCATTCCCCTCGATCAGCACGGGCGCGTACGGGTTTCCGGTGCAGGAAGCCGCCGCAGTCGCCCTGGCATCGGCCGTCAACTTCATCAGCAATCATCCGGGCGGGATCGACCTGATTCGCTGGGTGCTGTTCGACCAGCACACCTACGCGGCTTACGCCGCCACACTGGCAGCGATTGCCATGGAAAACGACGACCTGCGCCTCATGTAAGGGGCGCAGGCCGGATTTCTGCTTTGTGGCGTTGGTTGGCGGATGCCTAGCTGCGGCTGAAGCTGCTGCTTGCCACCGATTTGTGGCGATGGCCGTTGCCGCTCGTCCGCGCCTCTGAGGTGTAATCAGGCTCAATCGTCTGCAGCGCAGCCAGCACGGCCAGGAACGTCTGAAACGCTTCCGGCTCGACCAACTCACGAATTGAAGCGTCCACTTCGGCCGCCGAGCGGGCGACGTCTTCGCGCAGGCTCTCGCCCCGTGCCGTCAGATGAATGTGAATTGCGCGGCGGTCGGTGGGGTCCGGGCGGCGTTCGACGAGGCTCTTATCTTGCAGCTTGTCGAGATTAGGCGTGAAGCTGGTAGCCGCGCGGCCCACGGCGCGCGCCAGTTCCGATGCATGCTGCCCGTCACGCTCGTAGAGCGCACGCAGAATGTACCATTCGATAATCGTCAGGCCAAGCGGTTTGACCGCGCGGCCAAAGAGTTGATCCAGATTGCGAAGTGCGATGTCGAGGTTGCACCATACCGAACCGTGAAAGCGAAGCTGCGTTGTTTGCGCCATTGGTCGTGTTCTGTCTTTCCCTGAATCCAACGATATTGTATGAAGATCAGTTTATCAGATATGACAGTTTTTATGAAGGGTTGAGCCTTAGAGCTTGAGGAGTCTCGGCCTATTCTGTGACGGCGCTGATGACGAGAACTAAGCTGCCCAGCTTCAGCAAATCTCCATCTTTCAGGCGCACGGGCACATTGGAAGGCAGCCGCTGCCCGCCGAGAAATGTGCCGTTGGCCGAGTTGAGATCGATCAGGTGCAGGCGTTCGTGATACTGCACCAGCGCCGCGTGCCGCCGCGAAACGCCCAGGTTCTGCCCGTCAAACGGCGTGAGGTCAAGGTCAGGCTCGAAGTCCCCCTCGGCTTCCGAGCGCCCCAGAATCAAGCCGCCTGTGCGCGAATCGAGTTGAAGCAGCACGCGCCCATCCGATAACTGGCTCAACTTGGGAACTGCACTCATCCGCCACTCTCCACCACTTGTCACGTACGCTGCCAAGTCTACCCATCCCGTGCAAAAAAGGGGACGCCTGAGTTTCAAGCGTCCAGTTTTTTACGTTTCGCGCAGCAGGTTACGTCCGAAGGTACGCCCAGAGCTTAATCAAGTCAATGATCGGCCACGGCTGTATTAGAGGCGCGGCGCGAACCCAGCGTTTGCAGCATCACCACGCTGGCGACGATGATCAGGCCGCCGGCCCACTGAATCGGCGCCATCATCTGGCCCAGCAGGAGCATGGCGATGAGCGACGTGAGCAGCGGCTCAACCGAGCCCAGAATCGCGGCGCGTGCTGGCCCCAGCCGCTGAATACCGACGTTGGTCATGAAGATCGGCAGGACAGTGCTCACCAGCGCCATGCCCAACAGATAGACCCACGCCTCCGGCAGCGCAGGCAAGCGCGCCCCCAGCAGCAGTCCGACGACGGCCAGCGTCGCCAGCGCGCCAGTGGTGGTGAGCGCCGCAGCGCGCACGAGCGCCGAACGCCCCTTGAGCAGGCGCGAGTTGAGGATGAAATAGACCGCCACGATCAGCGCGTTCAGAAGAGCCAGCAGCACGCCGGTCATATTGCCGCCCGCCAGCCCTTCGCTGAAATCGGGCGCAGTCAGCGTCACGCCCAGCAGCGTCAGGCCGAGCGCCGCCCAGCCCCACCCTGACAAGCGGTCGCCCATCGTCAGCAGCAGCAGCGCCGTGAAGGCGGGGTAGGTGTAGAAGATGACGACGTAGGTGCCAGCCGGAATGCGCTGCAAACCGAAAAACGCGCATAACGCCGCAGCCGCCAGCAGTGTGCCCAATAGTATCAGCCGGCTGTTGGGCAGACGTCTGGACTCAGCCGTGGATCGACTGCGGGCGCGCCGCCCTGCCGCCAGCGCAATCCCCCAGAAAATCGGCACCGTCAGCGCATAGCGCCACAGCCCGATTTCCACCGGCTCGACGCCCAATTCCAGCAGTTTCGCGGTGAACACGGGCAAGAAGGAATAGCCCAGCACCGACGCCAGCATGGCCAACAGGCCCACCTGCGACGGTCGCAACCGCGCTTGAGCGGGAGGAGTAGCTGCAACACCAGCCGCCATGTGTGTCCCTCAGACTACAACGTGCGATACGGGAAAACAAAGAGAGGGGCTTTTAGCAGCCCCTCTCAGGAAAGCAGCGGAGCAAACTGTTAGGGAAACAGTGTTGCGACCAACACGACCTGATCGGACAGCGCCGTGAGCAGGCTTGGGAGAATGCCAATTAACAAAGTGCCCACGAAGCAGATGTAGATGGCCCAGCGCAGCGCCGCCCCTTCGGGCACAACCGCTTCACCTTCACCATCTTTCAGGTACATATTGACGATGATGCGCGCGTAGTAGAAGGCGCTCACGACTGTCGCCAGCACGGCGATGATGGTAAGGCCGTACAACCCCGCCTGAACCGCCACGCTGAATACGGCCACCTTGCCGATGAAGCCGGCAGTCAAAGGGATACCGATCATGCTGAGCATGAACACGGCCATCATGAAAGCCAGCATTGGGCGCGTCTTGCTTAGGCCGATGAAATCGTCCAGTTCCACACCGGTGCCATCGTCCTTTTCGAGCACGATGACGATGGCGAACGCGCCAAGGATGGTGAACATGTACGTGATCAGGTAGATGAGGATAGCGCGTGTGGCTGCGTCTTCGAGGCCGGGTGACGCGCCGGCGGCCAGCCCGATCAGGATGTAACCGGCGTTGGCAATCGACGAGTACGCCAGCATGCGCTTGACGTTCTTCTGCATGATGGCGACGAAGTTGCCCAACACGACCGTAATCGCCGCCAGCACCGACAGCAGCCCTTGCCACGCCTGCTGCAAGTCAGCCTCCGGCATGATCGTGCCGGACAGCCCGACCATGAAGATACGCACGAGCGCGCCAAATCCGCCGAGTTTCGCGCCCACGCTCATGAAAGCCACAACTGAAGTTGGCGCGCCTTCATACACGTCTGGCGTCCACATGTGGAATGGCGCTATCGCCACCTTGAAGCCGAGGCCGACCAGCAGCAAGCCTGCGCCTGCCAGCAGATAGACTAATTGCGGCGAGTTGCCCTGCAGCACCAGGTTGGCGCTGGCGAAGATTTGTTCGAGATGCGTCGTGCCGGTTGCGCCGTACACCATTGCCGCGCCAAACACAAAGAACGCGCTGGAGAAGGCCCCGAGCAGGAAATACTTAAGACCCGCCTCTTCCGACTTCGTGTCGGGCGTGCGTATCGCCGACAGCACGTACAGCGGAATACTGAGCAGTTCCAGCGCGACGAAGATCAACACCAGATCGGTGGCGGCGCACATCAACATCATGCCCAGCACCGAGAACATCAACAGCACGTAATACTCACTGCGAATGATGCCGGTGCGCTGAATGTAGTCGATGCTCATCAGCACCGCGAGGATAGCGGTGAGCAGAATGACCACGTACAGAAAGCCGGTATAGGCATCCGCCCGGTACATCCCCAGAAACGCAGTGCCGCCGTTGTCATACGTCAGCAGCGTGGCGAAGAGCGCGAACACGAGGTTCCCGATCACCAGCCAGGGGATGATGCCCTTGCGCTCCTTCGGCAGCATCAAGTCGATGATCACCAGCAGAACCGTCCACACCGCGACCGCGATAAACGGCAGTGCGGCGATCAGATTAAGCTGGTCTTGCGATGGAATTTGCAGCATAACCGATGCCTCTCCAGACGCGCCGGTTTACGGCAACTGTGCAATCTCGGTGTTGGAAGGCGGCTGAACTTCGAGCACGATCGCGTTGACGGTGGTGTCCATCGGCGAGAGGAACGTGTTGGGAGCCAGTCCGATCCAGAAAATCATGATGACAATCGGCACGAGCACGGCCAGTTCCGTCCAGTGCAGTTTGGGCAACGCGCGATTCTCCTCGTGCTTCACCTCGCCCATAAACACTTTCTGGAAGAAGGCGAGCATGTAAATCGCCGCCAGAATGACGCCCGTCGCCGCGAATAGCGTGAAGACGATGCCCGTCAGGCTGCTGCCCAATGAGCCGAGCAAGATGGTGAACTCGCCCACAAACCCGTTTGTGCCCGGCATGCCCATACTGCTCAAGCTGATGATGAGCGCAAGCGCCCCCATCAACGGCAGCGTGGCCCATAAGCCGCCATAGGCCGACATCTGGCGGGTATGCCGCCGTTCATACAGCATGCCGACGAGCAGGAACAAGCCGCCCGTGCTGATGCCGTGGTTGACCATCTGCAATACGCTGCCCTGAATACTTGCCACCGACACCGCGAAAATCCCCAGGACAATGAAGCCCATGTGGCTGACGGACGTGTAGGCCACCAGCTTCTTCATGTCCGTTTGCGCGTAAGCAACCCACGCGCCGTAGATGATGCCAATGACCGCCAGCACCGCGATGATACGGCGCCCACTGCACGCTGGCATCAGGGAAAAGCTGCAAGTTGAAGCGGATCATGCCGTACGAGCCCATCTTCAGCAGAACGCCCGCCAGAACGACCGAAGCCGCGGTTGGTGCTTGCACATGGGCATCGGGCAGCCACGAGTGGAACGGCCAGATAGGCACCTTGATGGCAAAGGCGATGAAGAAGCCCAGGAACAGCAGCGACTGCGTGCTGAACACGCCGGCCAGCGGAATATTTAGTTCACCGCTCTGCATCATGGCCATGATATCGGGCGTGGCAAACGTGCCCGCCTGCGCGCCCAGATACAGGATTGCCAGCAGCATCAGCAGTGAGCCAGCCATCGTGTACAGGAAGAACTTGACGGCGGCATACACGCGCTGTTCACTGCCCCAGATGCCGATCAGGAAGTACATCGGCACAAGCGTCACTTCCCAGAAGACGTAGAACAGGATCAGGTCCTGCGCCACAAACACGCCGATCATGGCCCATTCGAGCAGCAGCAGGAAGACGTAGTACAACTTCTGCCGGCCGCGTTCTTCCAGCACATGCGCGCGCCACGAGATGAGCACGGCGATGGCCATGATGAACGTTGTGAGGATGATCAGAAACAGGCTGACCCCGTCCACGCCCACGTAGTAGCTGATACCCAGTGACGGTATCCATGCGGCCTGCTGCACGAACTGGAGCGAAGGATTATTCGGGTCGAATTGCGCCCACAGCACGAGAGAAGCCAGGAAGGTCACGATAGTCGTGCCCAGCGCAACCAACTGCATGTTGCGCGTCTGATTCTCGCGCATGAACAGCAGGATTGTCATCCCGACCAGCGGCAGGAACAGCACCACTGTGGCGAGAGAAAGACCAGTCAGTTCCATTGTTCACACGCTCCTCAATTAGCCCCGCTGGAGCAGCGGCAGCAGCAGTACCAGGACGACCACCACCACGCCCAACAACAGGCTGATAGCGTAAATGCGTACATAACCCGTCTGCGACTTGCGCAGCGCGCCCGCTCCCCAGCGAGTGACACGGCCCACACCATTGACCGCACCGTCTATCACTCGAACATCCACATCGCGCGAAAGGAAACCGGCGACGGCGTTGAAGCCTCTCCAGAACACCCGATTGTGTACCCAGTCGTGCAGGAAGCGCCCGTCGAGTTCGTCGGACAGCCAACGCGCCAGCCAGCGGAAAGGATTGACAAACACCCGGTCGTAGAACTCATCCCAGTACAGGCGCGCATTAGCGAGATGCCAAACCTGCTGGGTCGCTTCAATCATCTCAAGCGGGTCGCGCCGGCGGTTGAACACGGGAACGCGCGAGTAAATGCGGTTCGCCATCACCATCATCGTCAGCACCAAAATAAGCGAGGCAACGGCGATGAAGGGCACGAAGTTGCTGGCGCGTGCCCATGCCACTGATGATTCCAGGAATACAGTCAGCTCGTGTGCGCCAAACATCGAATCCAGCCCAAGCACACCGCTCGGCGCGTTCATGAAGCCGCCAAACAGGCTGAAGAACGCCAGTATCACCATCGGGATCAGCATCATCTTGCTGCTCTCAGGGGCAAGCTCGGCCGCTTCGGTGCGCGGCTTGCCGTGGAAGACCAGCACGATTTGACGCCACATGTAGAACGCTGTGAAGCCCACCGCGATGAACAGCAGCACATCGACGATGTAACCGACAACGTTGTTCTCCAGCAGGCCCACATTCCAGGCATCGGCCAGGATCTCGTCCTTCGACCAGAAGCCCGCCAGCGGGAAAATGCCTATCAGCGCCAGCGCGCCGATGAGATAGGTCACGTAGGTGACGGGCATGCGCCGGCGCAAACCGCCCATGTTGCGCATGTCCTGCGGGTCGAACGGCTCTTCTTCAGCGTGCTCGTCGTGGTGGCCGTCATCATCGTGGCCATGCTCGTGCGCATGATGATGGCCGTGCTCCACGCCATGAATGACCGAACCGCTGCCCAGGAACAGCAGCGACTTGAAGAAGGCATGCGTAACCAGATGGAAGATGGCCGCGCCGAACGCGCCCACGCCCACCGCCGCAACCATGAACCCGAGCTGGCTCACGGTGGAATAGGCCAGCACACGTTTGATGTCCCACTGCCCCATGGCGATGAAACCGCCCACCAGCGCCGTCGAAGCGCCCACGAGCGCCACGACTGCCATCGCGGTAGACGAGGCTTCATAGAGCACGTTGCTGCGCACCATGATGTACACGCCCGCCGTCACCATCGTGGCGGCATGGATGAGGGCGCTGGCAGGTGTTGGGCCAGCCATCGCATCGGGCAGCCAGGTCATAAGCGGAATCTGCGCCGATTTGCCGGTCGCGCCCAGCAGCAGGAACAGCGTGATCAGCGTGATCGCCGCACCAACAGACATCGTAACCGGGCCGATGTGAACTTCAGCATCTTCTTCGAGCAGCCGTTCGGCGCGGCCAAAAACGCCCATCTGCTCGTAGGTCAGGTCGTCGTTGCTCAGCGAAATCTCGGGGACAGCTTCCGCACCATGCTCACCCTCGGCCGCGTGTTCGCCTTCAACGACCGCAACAGCTTCTGCAGTATGGTCGCCCTCAGCCGCGACTGGATCCGTGGCATGTTCCCCATCGGCGGCGGGCGCTTCGGCGTTGTGTTCCGCATCGGCAGGCGCGCCAGTTTCAAACTCGTGCGCCAGTTCTTCGGTGAGGTGCGCGTTGTAAACCGGGCTGGCCACTTCACCGGGCATGTAGTAGGTGAAGGTGCCAAAGACGGCAAACATCAGGATCATGCTCATGATGACGCCGAAGTCGCCGATGCGATTCATGATGAAGGCTTTGCGCGCCGCCAGGCTGTTGCGCCAGGCCACGCCATCGCGGTCGAACCAGAAGCCAATGAGCAGGAACGAACAGAGACCCACGCCCTCCCAGCCAACGAACATCATCACGTAGTTGTTCGCCGATACCAGCAGGAGCATGAACATCAAGAACATGTTCAGATAGGCAAAGTAGCGATGGTAGCGCGCATCACCGTGCATATAGGCGATGGAATAGACATGAATGAGCGTGCCGATGCCGGTGACGACCAGCATCATCGTAATCGACAGGCTGTCCACGCGCTGCTGCCAGGGGATGTCGAGGCCCGCGCCCGGTATCGTAATCCAACTATTGAATACCGGCGGGTTGACCTCCACTCCCTGATAGTAGTTGTACTGGAGGAACAGATACAACAGCACCACGACGCCAAATGTGAGCGCCGAAGCGGTCACAGCGATGGTTGCGATCCATCCCTCTCCGAAGCGCGCGCCCCAGAAGATGTTGATGAGCGCCCCAATCGCCGGGATCAGGATGACAAGTGGTACAAGCAGTGCGAGATTTTCCATTCAGTCAGCCCTTTGGATGGCAGCCGGCGCACTCATAAACGCGCAGGCCATGCCAGCGTGTGACCGCTATCCTTCCATCTGATGCAGGTCGTCCACGTTGATGCTCTTCTTGGTGCGGAAGATGGCGACGATTAGGGCCAGGCCCACCGCCACCTCAGCAGCAGCCACCGCAATCACAAAAAACACAAACAACTGCCCGTCCGCCTGCCCCCAGTAGCTCGCAAATGCCACCAGCGACAGGTTGGCCGCGTTTAGCATCAGCTCGACCGACATAAAGATGAGGATGGCGTTGCGCCGCAGCAAAACTCCCATCGCGCCAAGCACGAAGAGCACCACCGACAGCATCACAAATGGTTCGATCTGAGTAATCATCGTCGTCCCATCCTCAATCGCCCGCAGCTTCGGTGGCCTCAACGGCCTCCGGTAGTTGCGGCTGGTCGTCTGCACCGGTCACATCATGGCCCACCTGCGCGGTGATCACACTGGTCAGCGGCCGGCTCACAACACGGCGGCCAGCGGGGCTGGTACGCACGCGCGCAATCCGCTGCGCCAGCACAATCACCCCGATCAGCGCCGCCAGCAGCAGCAGGCCAATCACCTGGAACGGCAGCATGAACGTCGTCAGCAGCGAAAAACCCATCTGCTGCGGGGAGCCGTACGGCACCAGCGCAGGCGATCTGAACGGCGCCAGCACCATGCGCAGGCTGCCATCGGCGCTGCGTTCGTCGGTTATGACCATCAAATCGCTGTCGTTCGGCCCAAATGTGTAGGCATCAATCTCGTAAATCGCCGTGTCGGGCCTGTCCGGGTTCACCAACGAGAAACCAACGGTGATCGGATCGTTCTGGAATACCTCTGAACTCTGGCCTTGGGCGATGCTCGGGATGAGTGGACTGACGGTGTAGACAAAGCCAGTCGTGGCCTGCTGCACCTGCACCGCCGGCAGAATAGTCGAGAGGTTGATGAACTGCACGCGGCTCTGGCTGTCCGGGAAGACCGTGGTGATATCCTGCGGAACCAGCATCAGCTCGGGCGCGCTGTCTACGCCGTGCGCGACAATCGAGGCATTCTCGCCACGGCCAAGCGCCACATCAAGCGTCACTGCGTTGTCCGGCTGACCGACAGGTATCACGCGCACCGGTTCGACGCCATCGTTCAATGTCAGCCACTCAGTCGAATGCCCCTGTTCGAGGCCAACCGCGACCTGCCGCTCACCGACGTACACGTCCAGTGCCTGCGGTTCCGACCAGGCATTACGCACGCTCACCATCGGCAGCGGAGCGGGCGCAGTAGGCCCATCCTGCTGGGCGTTGATAACGACGAAGCCGAACGAGAACAGCAGCCCCAGCGACAGCGCAAACGTTAGCGGCACGTACCAGCGAAAACGGCGCGGCTCGCTCTCATCCGGCTTGGCGCTCCCCTTCATCTTCTCATTGCCAAGCAGCATGATGACGAAGAGAAACAAGACCATGATGGCGCCGGCATAGACCGTGATCTGAATTAACGCGAGGAAACTCGCGTTCAGAAGCAGGAACATGAAGGCAATGCACAGCATCACCACAATGAGGAAGAGCGCGCTGTGAACAGCGTTATCGCTCAACAACATCATTACGGCTGCGGCAATCGCCAGCGCACCGACGACTATGAATGGCCACAGTTCTATCATTGTGAGATCCTACCGGGCGCAAGCACATTGTGCAGTCTAACACAAGAGACGCCCATGTTCAAAAACCAGACCGCTCGCGCAGGCACAACCCGCGCCGGACACGCCAATGCTTCAACGCGCCCGCCTGTACACAAAGAGAAGCACCTGTCCATGCGGGCGAGGTGCTTCCCGTACCATCGCTGTCGCTCTACTGCGGGTTCTCCATCTCGGGAATGGACTTGGTGAACACGCCGGGTTCAGTCACTTGCGGAGTGGGTTCCCCACCCTCTGGCACCGGATCGATCAACATGCCCTTCACGAAGATCGAATCATCGCGATCGGTAAACGATAGCTGGAACTCGTGCCCAAGCTCGATGGCCTGCGTCGGGCAGGCATCCTCGCAGTAGCCGCAGAAAATGCAGCGCAGCATGTTGATTTCGTAGGTCTTGGCAAAGCGCTCGCCCGGGCTGAAGCGTTCTTCGTCGGTGTTCTCAGCCGCTTCCACCCAGATGGCGTCCGCCGGGCAGGCCGCAGCGCACAGCGCACAGCCGATGCATTTTTCCAGCCCGTTGTCGTAACGGCGCAGGTGATGGCGGCCCTTGTAGCGCTCGCGCATCGGGCGTTCCTGCTCGGGGTACTGCACCGTCACTGGTTCTTCCAGGATGTGCCTGAATGTTGTGCTGAAGCCGCGTAACAGATTCATTGCTACCCTTCCACCCTCATCCCGCCGGTCGTTGGCTGCCTACTCCGATTCGGAGCTTCCGGGCGCGGCATCGTCATCTGCCGGCTGTTTGTGCCCCAGCGTCGCCAAGCCATCGAGTATCTTCAATGTCCAGTCGTAAAGCACGAAGAACAGCCCTATGACGCCGCCCAGCACCTGCGATAGATGCCAGCCGAGGCTGCGATCACCGGTAACCAGCGGGTCATTCGACCAGTCTTCCGTGCGTTCTGCGGTGCCGCGCTCGCCTCGGCCGAAGATGATGTAACCACCCACCATCAGCACGACGAAGAAGATGCCGCCCGCGACCACATACACCAGCGCCGAGCCGGTCATATCGCCCACCAGCAGCGCAAGCGCCGTGCCGCTCACCGCGATCAGCGCCAGCGGCAGCAGCACTTTCCAGCCCAATGCCATCAGGCGGTCGTAGCGCACGCGCGGCAACGTCGAACGGATCCAGATCATCACGAACAACACGAGGATGATCTTGCCGATCAACACCAGTGGGCCGAGCAGCGGCACGTAGTTGACAATGCCAAAGCCGTCCTGATAACCGCCGAAATACAGCGACACCACAATCGCGCTGACGGCGATCATGCCGATGTATTCTGACAGCATGAACATGGCGAACTTCATGCCGCTGTACTCAGTCATGAAGCCCTGCGTCAGCTCCTGCTCTGCTTCCGGCAGGTCAAAGGGTGACCGGTTGATTTCGGCCAGCAGCGCCAGGAACAGGATGCCTGCGGCCAGCGGGTTCTGAAACACGAACCACTGATAGATGTAGACCTGCTGCGAAACGATGATGCCAATGCTCATGGTGCTGGCAATCAGGATCGGCACGGCCATCGTCAGGCCGAGGCTCAGCTCGTAACTGAGCATCTGCGCGGTAGCGCGCAGGCCGCCCAGCATAGAGTACTTGTTATTGCTGGCCCAGCCCGCCAGTACCACGCCATAAGTGGCGATACTGGTAATGCCGAGCAGCCACAGGATGCCGACATTCGGGTTGATCAGGCCCATCGGTACCTGGTACCAGAAGCCGTCGAACCACGGGATCATCAAATCAGGGCCAAGCGGGATCACCGCCAGCAGAATGAACGCTGGCACCGTCTTCATGATCGGCGCGAGGCGGTAAACCCACTTGTCCGCGCCGGAAGGCTCGATGTCTTCCTTGAAGATCAGCTTGACGCCGTCGGCAACCGGCTGCAGTAAGCCCATCGGGCCGGCGCGATTGGGGCCAATGCGCTGCTGAAAGAAGGCGATGAAGCGGCGTTCAAACAGCGTCGTATAGGCGAAGCCGGTCAGAATGACGACCAGAAAGATGACTGAGAACACCACCGCGTGAACCGTGCTGCACGCCGAGTTCAGCGTACACTGCACCACCTGATTGGGCGCTACACGATCGTAGCGGAACATCGTTTCAGCCAGCGTCACCACCGCGTTGTAAACCGGATTGGCGGTGACGATGACGAGCACCACGACCACGGCCAGCACAACCAGCAGCACAATCCCCCATACGGGGATGCGGCGGCGCGGCCTCGGCTCTGGCGGCGTGACGTTGACGGTTTCGACCCTGTTTGTCATCGATCAGCTCCCGATCTTCGTCACTGCGCCCGCCGTCAGGCTCATCGGCGTCACTTCGCCGCTCAAATGCCTCGGCAGCAGCACTGCGCCTTCCGGCGCTGCGCCGTTCACATGGGCGCGGGCGCGTATGGTTTCGTCATGAATGGTTACCTGCACAAAGTCACCATCCTGAACACCCAGATCCTTTGCGTCTGCCGCGTTGATTTCGACATAGGCCTCAGGCACGCGGGCCTCCATGACTTCGAGGACGCTGGGCTGGAAATCGCGCTCACGATTATACAGCCGCGTCGTCGGCACCACCCACAGGTCGCCCTTATGGTGTTGCACACGGGGCAGATCAACGTCAGCAGGCTTCACTTTGCCCTGATCCGCGGCCGCCGGTATCTGCACACCCAGCCCGCCCAGGTTCTTGTAAGCAGTGCCCCCATAGTACAGGTCGCTGCCGCCCACTTCGGGGAACTGCCGCTCGACTTTCGCCAATTCACTGTAACGCATCCCGCTGAATTGCGGAAGCTGCTGCGTGATTTCGAGCATGACTGCAGCCGCTGACTGGTGGGCGCGTCCCTTGCCCATACGCTCGCGCAGGCGTGTGAGTGCGCGCCAGGCCGGTTCGGCCTCGCCCATCGGCCCCTGCGCCGTATAGAAACGCTGCACGCGGCGCTCGCCGTTGGTATACGAGCCATCGCGCTCGGCAAAGCTCTGGATCGGCAGCGCCACACTGGCATTGCTGGCCACATCGTCTGGCCACAGGCTCAGGCTGATGACGTGCTCGACTTTGGACAGCCATTCAGCCGCCTGCGGATCGTCATCCATCACATCGGCCTGCGCGACGATCAGCACTTTTGGCGGCTTGGCGCAGATTGCCTCGGTCGCCTCGGGCGAGAAGCCCATATAGTGCAGTCCCAACGAATTCGCGCCCGGGTATACGCCAATCAAGCCATTGTTGGGTTTGCCTACATGCCCGCTCTCGATCAGGAAGTTCGCCGCTGCCTGCATCAGCGCGGTGCTGCCCGCCAGCGTAAGGCCCTCAGCGCCGGCAAGAATGACCAGATTGTTGGCTTCACTCAGTTGTGCGGCCAGCGCAATGTGCTTCGAGTTCAGGTCACGCAACCACTGGACAGCCTTTCCCACTTCGTAGCGCACCTGCTCACTGGCAAAATCATCCATGCGCGTGTGGCGCGCGTTGGCCACCAGCACCAGCGCGCCGCGATCATGGGCCTGCTTGACGCGCAGCCGCCAGATCGGCGCTTCTTCTTCGAGGTCAGTGGCAACGATCAGGATCGCGTCGCCCTTGCCCAGGTCACTGAGGTTAGTTCCCGAACCCACGCCCACCTGCTCGACCAGCGCCTGCCCGCCATGCGACGGCGGCCACGCGCCCAACTGCGAACCGCCGGCAGCCTGAACCACCTGGCGCAGCAGCCACAGGTCTTCGTTGCTCATGCCCGGCCCGGCCAGCGCGGCCACGCTGCCCTCAGCGCCGGTCAACAGCGCCGCAGCGCGGTCGAGCGCCTCGTTCCAGGTGGCAGAAGTCAGGCTGCCGGTGGCGCCCTTCTGCATCGGCTGCATCAGCCGCTCGATGCTGCGGGCGAAGTGGTGGCCATAACGGCCCTTGTCGCAGATCCAGATTTCGTTGACCAGCTCATTCTGCCGGGGCATGATGCGCTTGATGACGGCTTTGCCGCCCGAATCACGGTCAAGGCGCGTGCTGGCGGTCGTGTTGCAGCCCACGGGGCAGTGCGGGCAGATGGTGGGGACTTCTGTCAGTTCCCACGGGCGGGCGCCAAAACGGAAATCGGCGGTTGTCAACGCGCCCACGGGGCAGATGTCAGTCGTGTTGCCGCCAAAGTACGAGTCGAATGGCGGGTCGCTGTTGGTGATGATTTGCAGCGACCGGCCGCGCTCGAAGAAGCCCAGCACATCATCGCCCACCACTTCCGCCTGAAAACGGATGCAGCGCGCGCATTGAATGCAGCGCTCTTCGTCGAGGAAAATCAGATCGCCCAGCGGCACATGCTTATCGAGATGCTTTTTGTCGCTGTAGTCCATGCGGCTGACGCCGGGGCCATAGGCCATGGTCAGGTTCTGCAGCGGGCACTCGCCGCCCTTATCGCAGATCGGGCAGTCGAGCGGGTGGCTGGTGAGCAGGAATTCAAGGACATTACGCCGCGCTTCCGCAACCTGCGGCGTCGCGGTATTCACGACCATGCCATGCGAGGCCGTGGTCGTGCAGGCCGTCGCCAGTTTCGGCTGCATGCGCACGGCTGGCAAGCCATCGTCGCCGAGCGTCCATTCGCCCGTGTCTTTATTGACCGCGCGCGAGCCCATTTCGACGAGGCACATGCGACACATGCCCACCGGCGCCATCTTCGGGTGGTAGCAGAACACCGGGATGTCGTTGCCGATCCATTTGGCAGCATCAACGAGGTTCGTGCCGGCGGGCACCTCGTACTCCATGCCGTCGATGTAGATTTTCACCATCTTGGCTGCTTCACCCATTGCCTCATCCCAGTCTGGCATCCGCCGTCATGCGCGCATCACAAGCGGAACACCGCCACATATTCTGATTCGGTACGCCGCTCACCGGCGGGCGCGCGCCTTCGCGTTGGTTATTCGGCCTCGTCTTGCCAGGCTTTGGTTCGTTCCAGGCCGTCAAGTGCCCGATCCTGGGTCATTTGCGCCACAAATCCGAACTGATTATCGGCCACGTTTTCCGAGGCGATTTCATAGGCGCGCAGGAAATCGGCCCGCGCGTCTTCGGCGTCACCACGTTTCAGGCGCAGTTCGCCACGCAGAACGAAGTTTGAAGCTGCCTCAGGATAGCGCTCAATCGCACGATCCAGTTCAGACTCCATATCCTGCTGCCGGTCACTGCGCGTGAACAAGCCAAACAGCCGGTTCAGGAACGAGCGGTGTTCGCGTTCAGCCGCTTCCAACTGCAACGATGCGGCATCCGGGTTCAACTGCATGTTACTGGCATCCGGGCGTAGCGGCATGATTTCATGGGCAGCCGGCACGGAAGGCATTTCGACAGGCATGGATTCGCGTACCAGGAACTGGCCGTCGTCCTCCGGCGATCCGTGATAGGTTGGCAGTTGATCGGTCATCACAATCCTCGCTCTGGGGGCACTGAACCATGCGCCGGGAGAGCTTCGCGCCTCGTTACGCCTTCAGGTGCTGCTTGAAATCGTCCGGGAAATTCTTGATCGTGTAAATCGCCGGATTGGCCGCAAAATCGCCCAGCGCGCACAGGGTCGTGCCCTGCATGTTCTGCGCGATATTGGTGATCAGATCGACGTCGCGCATGGTCGCTTCGCCCGCCATGACCTTGTCCAGCACCCTGTCGAGCCAGTAAGTCCCTTCACGGCACGGCGTGCACTTGCCACAGCTTTCGTGCTTGAAGAACTTGATGACCTTCGACGCGACCCAGGCGATGTCCGTGTCTTCATCCATGACGATGACCGACGCCGAGCCGAGAATAGTGCCAACTTTCGGCAAATCCTCGTAGGTCAGCGGGCAGTCGAGCACCTCATCAGTCGCTTCGATGATCGGGCCAGAACCGCCGGAAGGCAGAATCGCCTTGATCGTCTTGCCATTGGGAATACCGCCCGCGTGCTCGAAAATCAACTCGCGGAAGGTAATGCCCATCGGCAGCTCGTAATTGCCGGGCTTGTTTACATGGCCGCTGACGCAAAAGACCTTGGTGCCGGCACTTTTCTCGGTGCCGATCTTCTTGTACTCATCCGCGCCGTTGACGATGATCCAGGGCACGTTGGCAAGCGTCTCGACATTGTTGACGACCGTCGGCTCACCGTACAAGCCGCCGCCCTTCTGCGCCGGGAACGGCGGGCGCACGCGGGGTTGACCGAGCTTGCCTTCGAGGCTCTCAAGCAGCGCGCTTTCCTCTCCGCAAATATACGCGCCCGCGCCCAGATGCGAATACACATCGCATGACCAGCCGCTGCCGAGGATGTTCTCACCCGCGAAACCACCCTTGTACGTCTCGGCAATGCGTTCGTCGAGCGCGTTGGCCAGTTCCCAGAACTCACCGCGCATGTAGATGTAAACAGCATTGGCCTGAATCGCCCAGGCGGCGATCAGCGCACCTTCAATCAACTGGTGCGGATTGTTCTCCAGAATCTGACGATCCTTGAACGTGCCAGTCTCTGACTCGTCGGCGTTGACCACGACGTACTTGACCGGCTCGGACTGCGGAATGAAGCTCCACTTGACGCCGGTAGGGAAACCCGCGCCGCCACGGCCGCGCAGGTTCGAGGATTTCACTTCCTCGATCACTTCCGACGGCTTCATGCCCAGGGCCTTCTTCAGGCCCTCATAGCCGCCATGTTTGGTGTAGACCTTGAATTCACGGATGTTGGAGACATCCTTCTCACGGTAAATGATATTGAGGCTCTGTGTAGTCATCGCGGTCAGGTCGCCTTCTTCTTCGCAGCCTTGGGCGCCGGGGCAGCCGCCTCGGCGCGCCACTGCTCAATATGCTGCTTCATCTTGTCCATGTCGAGATTCTCGACAAAGTGGAAGTTGCACTGCAGCATGGGGGCCTTGTCGCAGGCCGCCAGGCACATCACATGCTCCACAGTGAACAGGCCGTCCGCCGATGTGCCACCCTCTTCGTCGATGCCCAGGTACGCCTTCAGGTCCTCGTGGAACTGATCCGCCCCGCGCAGCGCGCAGGCCAGATCCGTACACACTTGCAGCCAGTATTTGCCCTTCGGTTTCTTGGAGTACATCGTATAAAAACCCGCCACAGACTTCACTGCGGTCGGGTCTTCGCCGATGATCTCGGCCACCTCACGAACGCCGTCATCAGTGATGTGACCGTACATCTCTTGTGAGATGAACAGCAGCGGCATCACCGCCGAGCGTTTGTCCGGGTACTTGGCCAGAATCCTGTCAATTTGAGCGGCGTACTTATCTGCGAGCATAATACCCACCTGTAGAAGGAGGCGGGAACAAGGCTAGCCTCGTCCTCGCCTAAAGAAAATCACCATTAACGGTCGCTGTCGCCAAGCACACAGTCAATGCTGCCGACGATACCGACCAGGTCGGCAATCATGTAGCCGGGCGCCATACTGGCAAGCGCGCTAATGTGCATGAAAGACGGCGTCTTGAAGTGCACGCGCCGCGCCGTGGGGCCGCCAGAACCGTGCAGGTAGCAACCGATTTCGCCGCGCGGGCTTTCAATCGCCACGTAGACTTCCTCATCGGGCAGCGAGAAACCGGCCGTCCACAGCTTGAAGTGGTGGATGACGGCTTCCATGCTGTGGCCGAGTTCGGCGCGCGGCGGTGGCACGAATTTGCGATTGTTCGAGCGGAACTCTCCCGTGGGCGTCAGCCGCTTGAGACCTTGGTTGAGGATGCGCACGCTCTCGCGCATCTCCTGAATGCGGATGATGTAACGGTCGAACACATCGCCGTGCTGGCCCAGCGGCACATCGAACTCGAATTGTTCGTAGCCACTATAGGGCTGCGCCTTCCGGATGTCCCAGTTGACGCCGCTGGCGCGCAGGGTTGGCCCGCTCAGGCCCAGCGCCAGCCCCTCTTCGGGCTCGACCACGCCAATGCCCAGCGTGCGGTCGCGCCAGATCGGATTGTTGCTCAACAGCGCCTCGTACTGGTCGATTTGCGCCGGAAACCATTCCAGAAACTTTTCCAACGCCGGTATGAAATCGGGCACGATGTCGCGCCACAGGCCGCCCGGGCGAATGTAGCTGGTCATCATGCGCTGGCCGCTAAGCATCTCAAACATGTCGAGCAGCTTCTCGCGGGCGATGAAGGCGTACAGGAACACGCTCATCGCGCCCATATCGAGCGCATGCGTGCCCAGCCACACCAGATGGCTGTTGATGCGCGTCATTTCCAGGCAGATCACGCGAATGAGCTGCGCACGTTCGGGCACATCAATCTCACCGAGCTGCTCCATCGCCAGGCAGAACACGGCGTTGTTGGACATCGGTGCGAGATAGTCCATGCGATCGGTCAGAGTCAGCGCCTTCTCGTAAGGCTTGGACTCCATCGTCTTTTCGATGCCGGTGTGCAGAAAGCCAATATCAGGAATGCACGACACGATGGTCTCGCCATCCAGCTCCAGCAGCAGGCGCAGCACGCCATGCGTGCTGGGATGGTGCGGTCCCAGATTGAGCAGCATCGTCTCGCCGGTCATGGCCCGCTCAGACACCAGGCCCTTGAGGTCGGCTACCTGCCCCTGCCACGTCTCCTGCTGAACAAGCTCGTCACCACCCTGAAGCGTGGTGGGGATCGCGATTCGTTGTTTGGAAGTTTCCATCTTTTTTCGTTCCGCCCTACTCTTTCGCGTACGGCTTGTGCTTGTTGATCTCGTCCTTGTTGAACGAGAACATCACCGTTTCATAGCCAAGCGGGTAGTCGCGGCGGTGCGGGTGTCCGTCCCAGTCCTGCGGCATTATCACACGGCGCATGTCGGGATGTTCGATGAACGTAATGCCCATCATGTCGTAGATTTCACGCTCGAGCCAGTTGGCCGCGGGCCACAGCACCGTGAGCGTAGGCACCGCAGGCTCGTCTTCCGGCACATACGTCTTGATGGTGATGCGGCGGTTGTAGATCATCGAATACAGATGGTAGGTCACACCGAAGCGGCCGGGACGGCCGGCATCGGGGTAATAGTCTACGGCGCTGATGTCCGACAGGTAGTTGTAGATCAGCCCGCGCGTATCGCGCAGGTAGCGCGCCACGTTCACCAACTGGTTGGGCGGCACAATCAACGTCAACTGGCCGCGAAATTCCTTCACAGCCAGCACCGCATCGGGCATATTCTGTTGCAGTAGCGCGGCGGGTTCGGCCGCAGCAGGAACCTGGGTCATGGTTTAGCGATCCCCTTCCACGATCCATTCCTTCAGCCGTTCGCCCTTTACTCGCTCGAACAGCGTCAGAATACCGTGAATGAGTTGTTCGGGGCGCGGCGGGCAGCCCGCCACGTACACATCGACAGGCACAATCTCATCCACGCCCTGCACGATGGCGTAGTTATTGTAGACGCCGCCACACGAGGCGCAGTCGCCCATTGAAATGACGTAGCGCGGCGCGGCCATCTGGTCGTACAACTGGCGAATGACCGGCGCCATTTTGCGCGTCACACGGCCGGCCACGATGATCAGATCAGCCTGTCGCGGGCTGGCGCGGTTCAGCTCCATACCGAAGCGCGACAGGTCGTAGTCCGACGCCTGCGTGCTCATCATTTCAATGGCGCAGCAGGCCAGCCCAAACAGCAGCGGCCACATCGCGCCGGTGCGCGCCCAGTTCACCGCCGTATCGAGCGTGGTCGTGGCAACGCCGAGATCACCGAGTTTAGAGGAGACTACTCCCATTCCAACGCTCCCACTTTCCACTCGTAAATCAGGCCGACAGTGAGCACGATGACGAAGACCGCCATGACGACAAAGCCGTACAGGCCGGTTTCGCGGAACACCACCGCCCAAGGTAGAAAGAATACCACTTCGATATCGAACAGGATGAAGAGCACGGCCACGAGGTAGAACTTGACCGGATAGCGGCAATTCGCCGGGCCAATCGGGGCCATGCCGCTTTCGTACGGCGCGCGCTTGCGCGTCGTCGGCTTATACGGGCCGAACCACCGCGACAGTACCAGGATGAGGCCTGATACGAGTACCGCAATCAGCAGGAGCACCCCAATCGGGGCAAATGCGTTTAGGGCCATAT
This sequence comes from uncultured Chloroflexia bacterium, assembly GCA_963841085.1. Lineage (GTDB taxonomy): Bacteria > Chloroflexota > Anaerolineae > Aggregatilineales > Phototrophicaceae > Flexifilum. The sequence continues at coordinate 270,589 of CAWJBF010000009.1, forward strand.
TGGGTCTACCCGGCAGTCCGCCTGGATTGTTCAAAAAGGTGCAAACAGGCAAGAGGTAGTATAACGTACCGCGCTAAGGGGTGTCAACTTGATGCGCGATGCGTGATCCACCTGATTTACGCTCAAATCAGGCCGGATGCGGCACACGCAGCACTTGATCCGGCGCCGGATTGTCGATAACCGTTGACGATCCGTCCATCCAGCGCACGGTCACGCGCTCGATCTCACGCACGATACCCAGCCCGAAATGCGCCACCGGCTCCATCTGGCACAGATAGCCGCTGCCCGCGTCGATGGCGCGAATCTGCTTCCAAACGGGCGTTTCAAGCGTGACCAGCGCCCCGCGCGCCGGCGCACCAAACTGCGTCAGCGGCAGCACGCGTAGCCAGTGATTGGCGTTGGGCTGCGTCTTGTACAGCGACAGCGGCTGCGGCGCGCTCTCCCCATGCGCGATCAGCAGTTCCAACTGGCCGTCCCCATCGAAGTCGGCCGCAGCCGCGCCCGTGCCAAGTGACATCGGTTCGAGCGCATCGCCGATGTCGAGCGGCACCCAGGTGCGATCCCGGTAGCCGAACAGCCGGTTAGGCTGGTCGATGTGGTTGATGAAGATTTCCACGCGTCCATCGTTGTCGAAATCGGCGGCGATAACAGTTCGCGCACGCGACGCCTCACGAAAGGCCGCTGGAGCCCCATCCTCGAACGGGCCGCGCAGGGACTGCATGAACAGCCGGTGCGGGCCTTCCCAGTTGGCGCAGGCGATATCGAACTGGCCGTCGGCATTTGCATCCAGCGCCGCCGCGCCACGCGCATTCTGGGCCGGATCGTGAATGTTCATCTCCTCGGCCACTTCGGAAAATGTGCCGTCGCCGTTGTTGAAAAACAGGAAATTCGGGCCGTTCTCGTTGCCTACGAACACATCCTGACGGCCCGTGAGCAGCGGCAGCGCCAGCAAGCTGCGCGCATTGGCCGAATAATCGACCGCCGCCGCGCCAGCCGCATCGAACAAGACGCCGTCTTCGCTCAATTCGTACAGCCGCAGCGGCCCGCCGTAGTTGGCGACAAGGAAGCCATAGGTGCCCACTCCGTAGCGATCAATCGCCGCCACCGAGCGCCCGGAAGTAAGATTGAGGATGTCGCGGTGAATGGGCAGCGAAAACAGATCGACCCATTCCCCGTCAGCGCGGTCGAACAGGCGATCTGCGAAGCGCTTCGGGCCGGAATAGGTGTCGGTATTGAGGATGTAGATTTCCTCGTGGCCGTCGGCGTCGATGTCGGCCGCTGCCACGCCTATCGCCTGCCGGTGCGGGTCGATGAGCGCGGGCGGCGCGACGTTCTGCAGTGCGCCATCCACCCATTTGAACACGAGGTTGGAGAAGCCATAACCCGCGACGACTGCCTCAAACTCGCCATCGCCATCTACATCCGTGATAGCAATACCGTAGTTGAGCTGCGCGGGGTTATGCAGAATGCGGTCAGACCGGTTGATAAACATTGCGGGCCACTCCTGAGAGCGTGGAGTTTACCGCAGAATGGGCTATCGAGCCGAGGACTTCTGAACCACAGAGGCACTGAGAAGCACAGAGGGTTCAGCGCAAACTGCTTGGCGTTGTTCCTTGGCGATCTTGGCGGTTCACGTTCTCTCTTTTTCTACCGCAGCCTCAGCCGCATAATCCCCTCTTCAACCGCGAAGCCGAGCGAGGCGTAGAAGGCGCGGGCGCGTTCGTTGGCGCGGTCGGTCGCCACCAGCAGCGAACGCAAATTCAGGCGCTGGGCACGGCGCATGGCGGCTTCCAAGAGCGCCGCCCCCACCCCGCGGCGTTGATACGTGGGCAGCACGGCCATATCGCTGATCAGGCCGTATCCGCCTAGCAGCGTGCGGACGGCTGACACCGCGACAAAGCCAATCACCATCGACTGGGGTTGCTCAGACACGGCGACGTAGATTTCCATGCCAGCCGGTTCGTGGAAACGCTGCGCCACCTCGCGCCAGGCATCGCGGCTCAGATCGCGGTTGGCCGGAATCAGCGCCAGCAGCGCCATCACCTCATTGACCTCGCCCAATTCTGCAGGCCGGATGATGAAGCCGCGATCAGGCGGTGGCGCATTAACCGCACTCGGTTCGCCAATCGAGCCTTCCTGACGCGCCAGCCACTGCGACGCCGCTTCGCGGTGCGTGCGAAATGGCATCAGGGGCAATTCGCCGATGGGGAATACGCGCGCCTCGATGGCATCATCACCGGCGCGTAGTTGGCCGCCGGTGGGACGCGCGCGAAAAAACACCATGATGCCGCTGATGGGCGGGCCTTCGGGAAAAGAGTTGACGCCGAACAATTCGACGATTTCGACTTTGAGGCCGGTTTCTTCCTCGGCCTCGCGGGCGGCAGCTTCTTCGGCGCTCTCATCGGCCTCGATGAAGCCGCTCGGCAGCGTCCATTCGCCCTGATGCGGCGGGTTGCCGCGCCGGATAAGCACCAGGCCGCCGTCTTTCTCGATGAGGATGCCCACGGCGGGAACCGGGTTGACGAAATGCACGTAGCCGCAGTTGTCGCAAGCTTGCCGGATGCGCCCACCCTCTTCGCGCTCGCCCAGGGCGTGGCCGCAAATCGGGCAAAACGTCAGCGAACTCATGGCGCATCAGCCAGCAAATAGCGCGTCTGCAGCACGGTTTCCACAGCCTCGTCGCCATCACGGACGATGCGATAGCCGCGCGCGTTGGGCCGCGAACTCACGACTCCTACGAGTTCACCGTCTACAAAATGCGCCGCCGCGCCGTCATCCATGGCGTAGCCGTCAGGAATTTCGCCAGAAGCAACCATCCGCTTCATGGTCGGCCTGCGCTCACCTTCTCCATCATAGTGCGGGCTGAAACTGCCCGGCAAATAGCCGAGGCCGCGCACAGATGTCAACGCGCCCGGGATTGAGTCGGTGGTGCCGCATTCGAACCAGCAGATCGCGCCGGCGCTGATGCCGGCAAGCACCGTGCCGGCTTCACCCGCCTTACGCAGGATGCGATCAAGGCCCCACTCGCGCCAGACGGCCATCATCGACTTGGTATTGCCGCCGCCCACATAAATCAGATCCTGTTCACACAGGTAGTCTTCAATGTCCGCCGTGTGCGGATTGAACAGCGACAGCCAGCCAGGGCGGGTGTCAAGCGATTCGAAAGCCCGATAGAATGCGAGGATCCTGTCTCGATTTTCAGCCGCCGCCTGCGGCAAATAGCACACGTGTGGGCGTTCCTTATGGGTTTGCGCCAGCAGGTAACGGTCGAGAGCCAGATTGTCCGGCTCCATCAGGAAGCCGCCGCCGCCGAGGGCGATGATCTGCATCATGTGGGTCGCGCCTTACATTTCCAGATAGTCGCGCAGTTGGCGGCTGCGGGTAGGATGACGCAGTTTACGCAGCGCCTTGGCTTCGATCTGGCGGATGCGCTCACGAGTGACGCCGAAGTGCTTGCCGACTTCTTCGAGCGTGTGATCCTGCCCGTCGATCAAGCCGAAGCGCAGTTCCAGCACCTCGCGCTCGCGTTCGCTTAGCACGCCCAGCGCTGAGCGAATCTGCTCCTTGAGCAGTTGGCGGCTGGCGGCATCGACCGGGCCGGGCATCTTGTCATCCTCGATGAAGTCACCGAGCAGACTGTTATCCTCCTGCCCAATGGGCATGTCGATACTCATCGGCTCCTGGCTCAGTCGCATGATCTTGCGCACCTTCTGCGCGGCGCGGCGCAGTTTGCGCTGCAAGCCGGGGTCCATGCGGCTGCCCTCACGGCGCAGCAGGCGGATAGCGTCCGTCTCTTCCTGCGTCAGAAAGTCCATTTCCAGCGCAATCTGTTCGGCGCTCGGCTCGGCCCCCAGGTCCTGCGTCAACTGGCGCTGCACGCGCATAAGCCGGTTGATCGTCTCGACCATGTGCACGGGGATACGGATCGTGCGTGCCTGATCGGCGATGGCGCGGCTGATCGCCTGCCGAATCCACCACGTCGCGTAGGTGCTGAACTTGAAGCCTTTGGCGTGGTCGAATTTCTGCACCGCGCGCAGTAAGCCAATATTACCTTCCTGAATCAGATCGAGGAAATTGATGCCCCGGCCCATGTAGCGCTTGGCTACGCTCACCACAAGGCGCAGGTTGGCGCGCGTGAGCTGCTCAGTGGCGTTATCGGCCAACGTCTCAACCTGTTCGTAGAGCACAGGCAGGTCTTCCAGTCCGTCCTTGTCGCTGTGCAGCCACTCGTTGAAGTCTTCCTGCGGCGGCAGCACCTCATTCCGCCGGTAATACGCGCCAGCCTTCACCTGCTCGGCGAACGGGATCAGCATCAGCGCGTGAAACACTGTGAACAGGTTGCGCGCCAGGTCGTTCCAGCGTTCATCTTTTCCCCACTCGCGCTGGCGCAGATAGTCGCGCACATACGAGCTGGTCTGGTCAAAGCCTTCCGAAAGCGACTGCACCTCCGTCAGCAGGCCGTTGAAGTCGAGCGGCCGCACCTTGAGGGTGCTCACCTTCTGAACGCAGTCCTCCCAGTTGAGGCGCACCATCTCGTACGCTTTTTCCGCAATCTGCGCCGGCTGGGTCGCTCCCGCTTCTCCCTCAGTGACCTGGGTCGTCAATTCATCCATCAGAGACTCAACCAGCCGCTGGGCCGCGATCTGCGCACTCAACCACGTTTCGCGGTTGGTGTTAAGCAGCGGCACCTGGCCAATCTCTTTCAGGTACATCCGCACAGGGTCATCGGCAAGGACAAAGCTGTCCATGCGCTCAAGCTCACCCTGAGCGATTTCGTCGTCGATGTCTTCGAGGTCGTCTTCACTGCTCAACACCAGATCGAATGAGTCATCGTCCTTCGATTCGGCGGCATCGAACATGGGGTCATCATCATCACCCAGATCATCGTCCTCGACATCGGCTTCAAGCTCGAAGTTCTCGTTGTCGTCCGCATCACTCGCGGCCGGGCGCTTTGGCTCTTTTTTCTGTGGTGAAGACCCTGCTGGCTTGCGTTTGTTCGTCATATCCCATCCTGGCAGCGCATTGAATTAGCGCCCCGTAGAACGCGAGCCGAAACCCTCGTCCGTCCTCAGAAAGTGCGAATCGATCAGTCTCTTGGCGCGGATGGTCAGGGCCGCGCGCTGGTTCCATTCCGCCTGCTCTGGCCCGGCCATTTCGTCGAACACGAATTGTAATTCAATGCGCTCGCGCTCGATGCGCTCCTCACGCAGGCGCAGCGCACTCCGTATCGCGTCTTCCTGCACGTTCTCCACGGCGCCAACGCGCTCGCGCTGGCGGATGACCGCGCCCAGATCGACCTTAAGTCCATACGCCAGCCGTGGGCCAAGTTCGTCAATTTCGCCGCGCAGCGCCTGCTCCAGCTCGGTCGAGTACTCCGGTGCTTCAAGCAGTCGATCGCTGATGAAATCACGGAACGCCTGCTCATCCTGCGCCAGCGCATCATGCATCAGCATCAGCAAACCCTGGTAGGCGGCGCGGGTGAAATCCTCGGCGCACAGGTCGCACAGCGGGCCGGTTTGCAGCAGCGCATCGGCGCCAGCCAATTCCCGGAAACGGCGGTTGATGTCGTAGACCAGTTCAGGTTGATCGTACAGCGATTTCAATAAGTACGCTTCGAGGCGCGCCAGTTCGCGCAGCGCCGGTGAGGGCTTGGCGGCCGGCGCCGGCGCAAAGTCATCATCGCCATACCAGAACTCGTCCGTTTCGGGCGGCGGCTCGTCGGGCAGCGGCGGCTCATTACGGCGGGCCGGTTCGGCGGGCCGGTGTTCGGCGGCCCACATCATCAACTGACGCTCACCAATTTTGAGGCGCATCGCCAGCTTCTGTAAGTTGTCCTGCCGGTAGAGATCATTCTCGCTGGCCGAGAGCAACGGCAGCACGCGGCGGGCGACTTCTTCTTTTTCAGCCACTGTCGAGCGTTCGGTCAGGTCGGCGGATTCGAGGGCGATGACGAATTCCGCTACGGGCTGCGCGGCTTCTACCAGCTTCTTCCATTCGCCCGGGTGCGCGCGAATGAAATCATCCGGATCTTTGCCGTCGGGCACGATCAGGACGCGGAACTCGACGCCCAGCTTGCCGCCGAAATCGGCACGCAGGGCTTCACGCGCCACTTCGAGGCTGCGCCGCGTGGCGTTCTGGCCGGCAGAGTCACTGTCGAGCGCCATGATGACTTTGCGGGCCATGCGCGGCGCAACCAGCTTAAGCTGAGTTTCCGTCAAAGCGGTGCCCATCTGGGCGACGACATTGGCGTAACCGGCCTGCTGCGCCTGAATCGCATCCAGGTAGCCTTCGACGATGATGACGGTTTCGGCGTCACGAATGGCGCGGCTGGCCGTATCGAGGCCGAACAACAGGCGGCTTTTGTCGAAGACCGGCGACTGCGGAGAGTTGAGATATTTCGGCTGTTCGTCGGCGGCCAGCGCGCGCGCGCCAAAACCGACTGGCCTGCCCCGCCCGTCGCGAATGGGAATCAGCAGTCGATTGCGGAAACGGTCGTACAGGCGGCCTTCATCGCTGCGAACGGCCAGCCCGGCCAGCACCAGATCGTTATCGGTGTAGCCCAACTGCAGCAGCATCGGCGTGAGCGTTTGCCAGCCGGGTGGCGCATAGCCAATCTGAAAGCGATTGATAGTCTCTTCGGTGAGGGCGCGTTTGATTTTAGCGTAGGCCAGCGTCTCCTGCGCGCCACTATCCGAGACATCGAGCAGGCGCTCGTGGTAGAACTCGGCGGCCAGCTTGACCAGCCCGCGCAGCCGGTCGTGCGTTTCGTCCTTCACTTTCTGTTCCGGCGAGGGCGCGCGCACTTCGACGCCGGCCAGCTTCGCTAGCTCATCGACGGCCTCGCGGAACGTCCAGCCGTTCTGCTTCATGGCGAAGTTAAAAATGTCGCCGCCTTCAGCACATGCGCCGAAACAGCGCCACGACTGGTATTCGGGGTTGACGACGAAGCTGGGGGTTTTCTCGCTGTGGAAGGGGCAGCAGGCCTTGTACACACGGCCCGCTTTCTTCAGCGACACCGTTCGCCCGATATAGCTCACAATGTCGAGTTTGGACTTGATGTCCTCTACGACTGTCATCGTGCGCGGTTCCCCCATCTGAAGCGTTCATTATAAGGATGCGCCCACGCTCCTGCAATGTGACGGCGGCGCACCATTTGTTCAGTTGGGACTAACGCGACGCAGCGCATAGAAGGTGCCAGCCGCGACGACCAGCATCAGCGCCATCACAAACAATACACCCCACACCTCGCCAAACCCGGGGAACGTGTGCAGGAAGTTCATGCCATAAAAGCCGCCAATGACCGTGAGCACACCGATGCCGATGGTGATGATGGTCAGCTTCTGAATGAAGACATTGAGCTTGTTCGACTGCGACGAGAAATAGAGTTCGACGGCGCTGGCCGCTTCCTCGCGCGTCATCGAGATCAGGTCGTGCAGGCGAAGCACATGGTCATACACGTCGCGCATGTAGTAGCGCAACGCAGAGTCTGTCACAAACGGTTGATGGTCGCGCAGCACCAGCGTGAACATGTCGCGCTGCTGTCCCACCACTCGCATGAACTCCATCAACGTCTTCCGCAGTTCGAACACCCTCTGGAGCTTCGCGGGGTCAGGATCAAGCACAAGCTCATCCGAGAGCGTGTCCAGCTCGTCAGAAATGCTGTCAATCACGGGAAAGTAACCATCCACCGTCACGTCCACCAGCAGGTACAGGATCAACGCCGCGTACAGGCGCTCGCCGAACGAGGTACGCTTGTTGCAGGTGTGGGCCACTTGCTCAATCACATCTTCGAGGCCGCTATGTACCGTAACGATGTAGTTCGGGCCGAGGAACGCATCCAGTTCGGAAAACTCAACTTCCTTGCCGTCAAAATGCACCGGATTGATGATGGTGAACAGCGTGTTGCCGTAATCCTCAACCTTGGGCCGCTGACGCATGTTGATCGTGTCTTCGATGGCAAGCGGGTGAAAATGAAACAAGTCCCGCAACAGAGCGACATCCTCCGCGTTTGGCCGAAGGATGTCGACCCATAGTTGGACGCCGCTCTCCAGCAGCGCCGGCAGGTCCTCACGTGCCGCCTCGGCTAGGTCTCGTTCCCTCAGCACGAATATCTTCATCGTCCGCCCCCTCTGGCCGCAGCACAGGCCGCAATTATCCCGCTGCCTGCGGCAGGCGCGCAACCGGCGAAACAAAGCAGGCTCCCAAGCCGGGAGCCTGCAACTGAAGGATGGTTCAGCCGGTCTCAGAAACCGTTGACGAAGCTTAAATCGGCGCGGCCCACTTGTAGCGCACTGATGGCTTGCAACAGTCCCAAACGGCTGGCGCGCAGGCTGGCGTCATCCGTATTGACGAGCACCTTCTCGAAGAACGCCGCAATCGCGGGCTGCATTGGCTCAAACGCCCTCAGGAACGTGCCCACGTTCGCCTCATCGGTCAACTGCGCCGCCGTCAGGGTATAGGCCTCATACAGCCGCGTTTCTTCCGGCTCCTGAAACACCTCGGGCGCTATCGCGTAGTGCGCCGTCTCGCTGCGCGTGATGCGTACGCAGCGCGCAAACGCCTCCAGCAGCAACTGCCAGTCCGGCCGCGTGGCCCACTCTGCCAGTTCGCGCACGCCGGTCAGCGCCCGCGCAGGATTGGCGCTCTGCGCCGCCAGCACCGCTGTCAGCACATCGTTCGGGTAGGCCTGATCTTCCAGCCATGCGCGCAGCCGTCCGCCGATGAAATCAACGACTTGCGCCCGCACCTCGTCGCTCACAGGCACCGGCTGAATATCCGCAGCGGCGTTGACAGCCGCCTTCAGATCGACGCTGATGTCCTTCTGGATCAAAATCTGGATGATGCCGAGCGCCGCTCGGCGCAGACCATACGGGTCAGCGGTAGACTGCGGCGCTAGCCCGACGGCAAATAGCCCGACGAGGCTATCGAGCCGGTCGGCCACGGACAGCAGAATGCCCGCCTCCGACTTCGGCAATTCGTCATCGGCCCCGCGCGGCAGCCAGTGTTCGTAAATCGCATCCGCCACAGCCAAATCGAAGCCGCTGCGCCGCGCGTATTCGCGGCCCATCGTGCCCTGCAGCGACGTCATCTCGACCACCATCTGCGTGGCAAGATCCGCCTTCAGAACAGCGGCAGCTTCCTGCGCCGTCGCAACTGGCCCCACGCCGATACTCAAAAGTTCTCCCAGCGGTTCGACCAGCTTGCCGACGCGCTGATTCTTGTCAAACATCGAGCCGAGCTTTTCCTGGAATGTGAGCGTGTTCAGGCGTGGCAGGAATTCGCGCAGCGGCTTCTTGATGTCTTGGCTGAAGAAGTATTCGGCGTCGGCGAACCGCGCGCGCAGCACCTGCTCGTTGCCCTCGGCCACCAGATTCAGGTGCTGGTCATCGCCGTTGCGCACGGTGATGAAGTATGGCAGCAGCTTGCCATGCTCGTCCTCAACCGCGAAATAGCGCTGCTTGTCGCGCATGACTGTCACCAGCACTTCGCGCGGCAAGCCTAGATAGCGCTGCTCGAACTTGCCGAGCACGGCCGTGGGCGCTTCGACCAGATTCGTCACCTCATCCAGTAAGGCCGCATCATCAGGAACGCGGCCGCCAGCCTGCGCCGCCAGGGCGGCCACCTGCTGCTGAATCTGCTTGCGGCGCGCTTCCTGGTTGAGCACGATGCCCTGTTTGTGCAGCACACTGGTGTATTCGGCACTGTCCGTCAGTAGATATTCAGGCGAGTTGTATGGCCGCAGCCCGCGCGTGATGCGCCCGCTGGCCACGCCAGCAAAGGCGAACGGGATGACTGCGTCGCCGATCAGCGCCACGATCCAGCGAATCGGCCGCGAGAAGGCGACCCCGCTGGCATTCCAGCGCATCGTCTTGCCGAACTTGAGGCCGCCGATGAGCGCGGGAAGCGCCTCGGCCAGCACCTGCGCCGCCGGGCGGCCGGCTTCATGAATATGCGCCATCACATACTGGCTGCCGTCAATCGTCTCGGTCTTGAGGTCGCTCACGGCTACGCCCTTGCCGCGCGCGAAGCCTTCAGCGGCTTTGGTCGGCTTGCCGTCAGCGTCGTAAGCGCGGTCGGCTGACGGCCCTTTGGCCGTGAGCTCGCGGTCGAGCTGCTGCGCCGCAACGTTCTTCGCGTGAATGACGAGGCGGCGCGGCGTCGCCATCACGGCTACGCCTTCGTTGGTCAGGCGCAGATCGCTGAACAGCTTAGGCGCGGCGGCTTCCAACTGGACCAGCGCCATATCGACGTCATCGGCCGGCAGTTCCTCGACGCCGATCTCCAGGAGCACATCGGCGGGGCCAGTGGGCAGCGGCGTACTGTCGGGCCGGGCAGCCTCCAGCGCCGGCGCGCCCCACAGCCCGCCCAGCTTGGCCATCGGGTGTTCCATCTCCTCGCGCTGTTCGGTATAGGCGCGGGCCACGCGCCGTGTCATGTCGCGCATGCGCCGGAAATAGCTGGCGCGCTCGGTAACGCCAATCGCCCCACGCGCATCCAGTACATTGAACAGATGGCTGCACTTGAGCACGTAGTCGTAGGCGGGAACGACCAGCCCGGCATCGAGGGCGCGTTTGCTCTCGCTTTCGTACACATCGTAGGTGGCCTTCAAGCCGTCCACATCCGCCACTTCGAAGTAGTACTTGCAGTGCTCAATTTCACTTCGGAACAGCACGTCTCCATAGAGCAGGCCCGAGTCATTGCCCCCCAGCCAGTCAATTTTCCAGACCGCGTCCTTGCTTTGCAGCGGCAGCGCGATGCGCTCCAACCCGTAGGTGATCTCGACGGATACCGGATTCAGTTCGATGCCACCCGCCTGCTGGAAATAGGTGAACTGCGTGATTTCCTGGCCGTCCAGCCACACTTCCCAGCCCAAGCCCCACGCGCCCAGCGCCGGGCTTTCCCAGTTATCCTCCACAAAGCGGATGTCGTGCTCGCGCGGGTTGATGCCGAGCGCCTCCAACGATTGCAGGTATAGTTCCTGCGGGTTGCCGGGGTCGGGCTTGAGAATGACCTGATACTGGTAGTAGTACTGCATGCGGTTGGGGTTTTCGCCGTAGCGGCCATCGTCCGGGCGCACACTCGGCTCAACATAGGCGGTGCGCCACGGCTCAGGGCCGAGCACGCGCAGCAGCGTGGCCGGATTGCCCGTGCCCGCGCCCACCTGCACGTTGTACGGCTGCCACAGCACGCAGTCCTGGGCCTGCCAGAAGGCATGCAGCTTCATGATGATTTCCTGGAAGTTCAGTGGTTGTGCCATAAGCAAGTCATTAAACCTGAGCGTGCGGCGAAAGAGGAATCATTATAGCCGACGTAACCAATTCATCCATGACGGGTTATTGAATGCATGATGCGACGGAACCGGCAAAACACACCTAAACTCAAACCGAAGGCGCTCAAGGCGTTGAGCGATGCTGACCTCGTCGAACTGGCGCAGGCTGGCCGCCACGAAGCCTTTGGCGAACTGTATGAGCGCTACGCCGAGAAGATTTACAGCTATATCTACTTCCGCACCAGCAATCATCACGACGCGGAAGACCTGACTGCCCGCGTGTTTTTTCGCGGCATGGCGCATATTGAGTCGTACACCGAACGCGGCGTGCCTTTTCAGGCTTGGCTGTACCGCATCGCCCACAATCTGGTCGCCAACTGGCACCGCGATCAGGGCCGCCGGCGCGTGATTCCGCTGGACGAGTTCATCGCCAGCAGCCTGAAGTCGGACGCGCCCGAACGGCAGGCGGAAGATAACGAAGAACGCGAGGCGCTGCTGCACGCCATACGGCGGCTGCCGGAAGAGCGCCAGCAGCTTCTGACGCTCAAGTTCGTGGATGGCATGTCGAACATGGAAATCGGCGAGATCATGGATCGTACCGAAGGCGCCATCAAGAGCTTGTATCACCGAACATTAATCGCCCTGCGTGATGATATGCAGGGCAGCATCGACATTAGAGGAATGAGCGAGCGCACATCATGATGAATGCTTCGACGCCGATGGAAGATTTGCTGTCCGCCATGACCGATGCGGTGCTGCGTGGTGAGCGCGACCTGAACCGGATTGCCCGCCGCTACAACGTGCCGCAGGCGGACGTGGAGCGACTGACGCCGATGATCTATGCGCTCAAGGACGCCGTTCGCAGCGAACGCCCCTCACCGCACTTCACACGCAAGCTCAAGCGCGACCTGATGGGCGCGCCCGAATACACGCTCGTCGAGCGCGTGCGCTATCTGCCGCCGCGTGTGCAGATCGCCGCCGGCGTGGCCGTTGGCACCGCTTTCGGTGTACTGCTCGTGGGCCGCTTTGGCCTCACTCTCATGCGTGTGCTCACTGGCCGCGCACCCATCAGCGAACTGACCACCGTCTCGTCGTAGTTACGCGCTCAGCCAGCTGCCTCTGCCCGGACTACGAGCAAATTCTTGCAGTCCGGGCGCGGCCTCGCTATAGTCGTTTTCTCCCTCAGGCGCAGCCTGCACGCGCCCAAGCCCCATATTGACATCCGTCGACGAACGCATGTATACTATTCGTTCGCATGGGAAACCATTTCCTCGCTACCGGCATGAATAAAGCTTTTCAGGACGAACTCCCCACAAACGGATCGCACGTGTTGCGCTCCGCTTATTCGATTCATGAGGTCGTGCTGTCCCCAGACGTAGAGGAGCGGTACTTTGCAGCGTCTAACTGAAACGAAGAACTACGCTCGTACTCCTGACGTTCAGGAACTGCCGTCGCTCATTGAAGTCCAGTTGAACTCGTTCAAGTGGTTTCTTGAGGACGGACTGCTCGAGTTGTTCGATGAGATCAACCCGATTGAGAGCTTCAACGGCAATCTGAAGCTCTATTTCCCCGGCAAGAACAAGGTTTCGCAGGAACTAGGCCTCAAGTTCTAGTTCGAGCCGCCCAAGTACACCGAAGAAATCGCCATCGAACGCGACCTGTCGTTCGCCGCCCCGCTCTACATCCGCGTGGCGCTGGTGAACGAAGAAGCAGGCGGCCAGGTTATCACCTCAGACATGTTCCTGGGTGATTTCCCGATCATGACCGATCAGGGCACGTTCATCATCAACGGCACCGAGCGTGTGGTCGTCAGCCAGCTCATCCGCTCGCCCGGCGTCTATTTTGACGTGATGGAAGACCGGACGACTGGCCGTGGACTGTCCAGCGCCAAGCTCATCCCGGATCGCGGCGCGTGGATGGAATTTGAAACGCGCAAGAGCGACTATCTCACCATCAAGTTCAACCGCAAGCGCACCATTCCGGTGACGATCCTGCTGCGCGCGCTGGCCGCCATTGATGACGGCATGCCCGAAGAAGGCTCGCCGCTGCAAACGGGCAGCACCGAAGAACTGCTCGCGCTGTTCGAAGCAGTGGACGACAACCCCGATCACCAGTACATGAAGAAGACGATCGAGAACGAGCCGCAGTGGGAACTGAAGAAAGATCAGACCATTGCCCAGGCCGCGCTCATCGAGTTCTACCGCCGCATGCGCCCGGGCGATCCGCCCACGCTGGATAATGCCCGCAACTTCCTGATCGACCAGTTGTTTGACAAGCGCCGCTATGACCTCGAGCGCGTGGGTCGCTACAAGCTAAATCAGCGCCTGCAACTTGATGGCATCATCCCGCGCAGCCACCGCACGATTACCAAGTACGACATCGTGCGCCTGGTCGAGCGCCTCATCCTGATTAATAACGGTCACGGTGGACGCGACGATATCGACCATCTCGGCAACCGCCGCGTGAAAACCGTTGGCGAGTTGATTCAGAACAAGCTGCGCGTTGGCCTGCGCCGCACCGAGCGCGTCGTCAAGGAGCGCATGTCGATCCGCGAATCGGACAACATCACGCCGGTGCAGTTGGTCAACATCCGCCCGATTGTGGCGTCCGATCCGCGAATTCTTTGGCTCATCGCAGTTGTCGCAGTTCATGGAGCAAACCAACCCGCTGGCCGAACTGACACACAAGCGCACGCTGTCAGCCCTTGGCCCGGGCGGCCTGCGCCGCGAACGCGCCGGATTCGACGTGCGCGACGTGCATCACAGCCACTACGGCCGCATCTGCCCGATTGAGACGCCGGAAGGCCCGAACATCGGCCTGATTGGCCGCTTGGCCAGCTATGCCCGCGTCAACGAATTTGGCTTCATCGAAACGCCGTACCTTGAGGTGCTGCGCGAAGTGCCAGTGGGCGACCCCGACTTGATCGGGCGCACGCTGCGCGAGGACATCACCGACAAGAAGGACAAGGTGATCGCTGAAGACGGCGCGCTTGTGGACGAGAAGCTGGCGAAGAAACTGGCCAGCGCGGGCATCGAGATGGCGCCGGTTATGCCGTTCGTCGGCACTGAAACCGTCTATCTGCCTGCCGACAAGGAAGACAATTACATCATCGCGCAGGCCAACGCCAAGCTCGACGACAAGCGCCAGTACGTCAATGACCGCGTTTCGGCCCGCCACGACCAGAAGTTCCTCAATGTGTCGGCGCGCAAAATCGACTACATGGACGTGGCCCCACGGCAGATCGTGGGCATCAGCGCAGCGCTCATCCCGTTCCTGGAGCATGACGACGCCAACCGCGCCCTGATGGGCTCGAACATGCAGCGCCAGGCCGTTCCCCTGCTCCGCCCGGACGTGCCGATTGTCAGCACCGGTATGGAAGCGCAGGCCGCGCGTGACTCGGGCCAGGTGCTCGTGACCGATGTCGATGGCGAAGTCATCAGCGTGCAGGGCGATCACATTGTCGTGCGCGAAGAGAGTGGCGATCTGCGCAACTTCAAGCTGCGCAAGTTCAACCGTTCCAACCAGTCCACCTGCGTCGATCAGCGCCCGGTCGTGGACAAGGGTGAGTTCGTGCGCAAGGGCCAGGTCATCGCCGACAGCTCGTCCACCTATCGCGGCCAGATCGCGCTGGGCCATGACGTGCTGGGCGCGTTCCTGAGCTGGGAAGGCGGCAACTACGAAGACGCGCTGCTCATCAATGAGGAACTGCTGCGCCAGGACAAGTTCACGAGCATTCACATCGAGAAGCACGAAGTGGAAGCCCGCGACACCAAGCTCGGCCCTGAGGAAATCACGTTCGACATCCCCAATGTCGGCGAGGACGCGCTGAAAGACCTCGACGAACTGGGCATCGTGCGCATCGGCGCCGAAGTCGGCCCGAACGACATCCTTGTCGGCAAAATCACGCCCAAGGGCGAGAAGGAACTCAGCCCCGAGGAAAAGCTGCTGCGCGCGATCTTCGGTGAGAAGGCCCGCGAAGTGAAGGACTCGTCGCTGCGCCTGCCGCACGGTGAAAAGGGCAAGGTCGTGGACGTGAAAACATTCACGCGTGACGAGCACCCGGACCTGCCCGCAGGCGTCGAGAAGATGGTGCGTGTGGGCGTCGCCCAGAAGCGCAAGCTCACCGTCGGCGACAAGATGGCTGGCCGCCACGGCAACAAGGGCGTCATCTCCAAGATCGTGCCGATTGAGGATATGCCGTATCTCAAGGACGGCCGCGTCGTCGAAATCATCCTCAACCCACTCGGCGTTCCCGGCCGCATGAACATCGGCCAGGTGCTGGAAATTCACCTCGGCTATGCCGCCGACCGGCTGGGCTTCCGGGCAATCACGCCGGTGTTTGACGGCGCGAAAGAGGCGGAAATTCAGGCTGAATTGGGCCGCGCCTGGATGATTGACTATGCGTGGAACGAAATCACCGAGCGCGCCTGGGCGTGGTTGAGCGAAATCGAGCACAACCCCGAGGATATCGAGGACGACGACGAAGTTCGCCGCCTGTATATCACCGAGTGGCTCGGCAGCTCACCAGACTACGATCTCGACCGCCTCGCGTACGAGCAGGTCTATGCCCGCCGCGCTGTGCTGCGCGAGTGGCTGCGCGAAAAGGGCTACGACCCGAACGGGATTTTGCTGTTCGACACAACGGGCGTGCCCAACAGCGAGCGCCTGATCATCGACAGCGCCGCCTACGACGCTTCGCTGCGCCTGTGGATGGCGGCGATGGCCCCCGATTTCTTCGTTCCCGACGAGGTCACCGGCAAGGACCTGCTGCCATACGCTGACAAGGTCATGTTCGATACGGGTGAGCCCGTGCCGCTCTATGGCAAGCATCTGCTCTACGACGGCCGCACCGGCGACCCTTACGATCAGGCTGTCACAGTGGGCATGATCCATATGCTCAAGCTGGCGCATCTGGTCGAAGACAAAGTGCATGCGCGCTCGACCGGCCCCTACAGCCTCGTCACTCAGCAGCCGCTGGGCGGCAAGGCGCAGTTCGGCGGCCAGCGCTTCGGCGAAATGGAAGTGTGGGCGCTGGAAGCCTACGGCGCAGCTTACACGCTCCAGGAAATGCTCACCGTCAAATCGGACGATGTGCAGGGCCGGGTGTCCACCTACGAGTCGATCATCAAGGGCGAGCCGATCAAGGAACCAAGCATCCCGACCTCGTTCCGAGTGCTCGTCAAGGAACTGCAAAGCCTCGGATTGGCCGTTGAGGCCATCACCGAAGACGGTGAAGTCATCAAGTTCGGCAAGGACGAGGAACGGCGCAACCCGCCCAAGCCCGTCACGCCGTTCGAGTTCAGCTCACCAGACTCATCATCGTTCGACATCGAATAGACGATTCTAACCGCCAGTTAGCCCAACGCCGCATCCCCCAACCGGGTGCGGCGTTTTGTTTGGGCGCGTGCTATCGTGAAACTATGAGTCTCACCCCTGCCTGTGGCGCTTGTTTAGCTCCCCTTTCCGGGCGTGAACAGGTCAGGGGTGAGGCTTTGCGCGGGAGCGAGGCTACCGTTATGAAAATCCACAGGCTGCACGACTGGAACCTCACCCCGGCCGACGCTGTCGCTCTGCAGAAGCAGCTTGCAGGCAAGCTAGACAATACCCGGCCGCTGAATTTGAGTGATATACACTTGGTGGCGGGCGTCGATGTGAGCGTAAAACCAAACGCCAGCGGCCAGGATATGTCGCAAGCGGCGGTCGTGGTGATGACGTTTCCTGAACTGGAAATCGTGGAAATCGTGCACCGGCAGATGCCCACGCCATTTCCGTACATTCCCGGGCTGCTCACATTCCGCGAGGGGCCAGTGCTGCAGGAGGCATTTGCAGCGCTTGAACACACGCCAGACGCATTTCTGTTCGATGGCATGGGTATCGCCCATCCGCGCGGAATTGGCATTGCCGCGCATTTAGGCTTGTGGTTGGAAAAACCGGCGTTAGGCGTAGGTAAATCGCGCCTGTTCGGCCACTACACCGAACCGCCGGACGAGCGCGGGGCATGGACGCCACTCACAGATCACGCCAAAGTCATCGGTGCGGTGCTACGCACGCGGGCGCATGTGCATCCCGTCTTCATCTCATCCGGCCATCTGATCGATCTGCCGGGATCGTTGGCACTGGTCATGGCCTGCACTGGTCGCTATCGCCTGCCCGAGCCGATCCGCGAGGCGCACAAAGCGGCGAAATTCACCGCCTGAGTGCAGTCAAAGCCGCGCTCCTGAACATAGTTGCGTGGCGTTACTCACAATGCTCACTACGTACAAAATGATTCCAAGCGGACGAGCCCATGGCTTCATGTTCCATGCGCCCACACTGAAAATGAAACTCGTGATGCCAACGCCAGTGATCAACAAGATGATGACCAGTGTAGCCAATGAACTCAACGGACTTATCTGGCCGTTACTGGCGAGGCGGTTGAATTGCTGAAATAACGAGAAACCGCCAATTGTTCCAATAATTCCGCTAATGAATGCCAGAACTGCCAATACTGATACCCCGAAAGGTCTCTCTTTCATTTATGCTCTCGCTCGCTCTGACTGGAAGTGATGATTCTGCTACTGGTCGCGCCGCCAAAACAGAATCATATCGTAAATTATCTGCGCGGTAGTCCTTAATCTCAGCGTCGATCTCATCAGGTGTAGGCTTCTGATCGTCTGGCAAGCCGCGCAATCGCTCCGTTGTAGCACGCAGACGCGAAGCCGCTTCACGTCGCCGAATCTCTGCTTCGAGCGCTTCGATAACCGGCGCAGTTTGTGCTTCGATTTCGATTCCGACGGCTCTTGCACGTTCGATCAAGTCTGCCGGGAGTTCGAACACAATCGGCACGCTGTTCATCTGCTTACCCTCATCACCGCTTAGAACTCTGATTTTACTCCAGATTTTCAGCATCGCCGGGCCACATCGCCTGCAGCGCCGCCAAATCTTCTACAACCAACGAGCCATCAATGCCCAGGTGCGCGTCGGCGGAAGCGCGCGTTTCGATGCCGGTCAGCACCAACGCGGTATGCAATCCCGCCTTCACCGCCCCGGCGATGTCCGTATCCAGCCGATCACCGATCATCAGCGTGTGTTCGGCGGACACCCCGAGCGCCACCATGGCGTCGTCGTACATGGCCGCGGCAGGCTTGCCCATCACTACAGGTTCGCGCCCACTGGCCGCCGCCAGCATCGCAAGAATACTGCCCGCGCCCGGCGACGGACCATCGGGCATGGGAAATGTCACGTCCGGATTGGTACCCACGAACAACGCTCCGGCGCGAATCAACCGCGTGGCCGTATAGGCCTTGGCATAGCTGAAATTGCGGTCGATGCCCGCGACAACCGCCGCCGCATCACTATCCGCCAATACGAAGCCCGCCTCCTGGATGAGCGCGCGCAGACCGTCCTCCCCCACCACGTACACGCCCGATCCCGGCGGCAGGTGTGCGCGCAGATAGTGCACGGAGACAACGCCGGAGGTGATGATGCGATCTTCCGGCACAGCACCGAGGCCCATGCGCGCCAGCTTGGCGTCGTACTGCGCCGGAGACTGGCCGCTGTTGTTGGTCGCCAGCGCAAACGGGATGCCGCGCCCGCGCAGAAAGTCGAGGAACGCCGCCGCGTGCGGAATGACCTGATCGCCGCGCCAGAGCACGCCGTCCATATCCAGAATGACCGCGCGCACTGCCCCTAAATCCGTCATGCCCCGCCCTTTCGATTCGCTGGAGAATAAGGGGCGATTATACGGGCCGGAACAGGCTACAATCCAGAACAGAAAGTTCAGAGCACTGAGTCAAAAACGACTGGCAGGCCGCCTGATCTTTGACAAAGAGACATCTCGTGCCAGCGGCGTGCAACTTGCTCTTAACTCAGCACTCAGTCCTCAGCACTCAGCACTTCTTGGAGGTTCTTCCCATGACCTTTTCCATCGTGGCCTATGACGCAGACGAGCAAGCATGGGGCGTGGCCGTCGCCAGTAAGTTCCTGGCTGCGGCGGCCGTGGTCAGTTGGGCGCAGGCGGGCGCAGGCGCGGTAGCGACGCAGGCCAACGCCAAAATCAGCTTCGGCCCGCGCGGACTGGATGCTATGGCGCACGAGCGCAGCGCCGGCGCGGTGTTGGCGTGGCTGTTGAGCGAGGATGCTGGATCAGCGCGCCGGCAGGTGGGGCTGATCGACGCGCGCGGCGGCGCCGCTGCTCATACCGGCTCAGACTGTTCTCCGTGGGCGGGCCACCGCATCGGCGCGGGCTTTACCTGCCAGGGCAACATTCTCATCGGCCCCGAAGTGGTCGATTCAATGGCGGATGCCTACAAAGCCGCGTCGGGCGAACTGGCCGACCGCCTGGTTGCGGCGCTGGCGGCAGGCGATCTGGCGGGCGGCGACCGGCGCGGACGGCAGTCCGCCGGGCTGCTGGTGGTCAAGGCCGGCGCGGGCTACGGTGGTGATAACGACCGCTATATTGACCTGCGCGTAGACGACGACCCCAATCCGGTCGAAAAACTGGGCGGGCTCCTGCGCGCGCATCACGTCTTCTTCGGCGACACACGCCTGCCAGACCGGCTGACCATCGATGCAGCGCTGGCCGCTGAATTGCAGTCGTACTGTCAGCGTGCCGGCGTCACCGAGCGCACGCCAGATGGGGTGTGGGACTCGGACTCCGTGGCTGCGTTTGACAAACTGGTGGGCGTTGAGAACCTCGAAGAGCGCTGGCCGGCGGGCGATGAAACGCTTATCGATGCCGTCGCGTTGGCGTATCTGCGCGAGCGCTTCGCCTCCTCGTGATCCTGCCGCCCGGGCTTTCCCTTAATCTCGGCAAACCGTCACGCCACCAGTCCGCCGTGCGCTGGCTGGCGGTGCTGATTCTGCTGCTGGGCGCGAGCTTTCGCTTTGCAACGCTGGACCGAGACGCGCGCTTTCACCCTGACGAAGCGCTGTTTGCCACCTTCGCCCGCAATGCAGCGGTGCAGGGCGATTGGCTGCTGCACGGTAATCTCGACAAGCCGCCGCTGGCGTTGTACGCCTCGGCGCTCGGCATGACCCTGTTCGGTGTCACATCCGACTCAGCCGGGGTGCTCCAACTCGACGTGTATACAGGCGAATTTACGGCGCGGTTGCCCTCGGCGCTGATGGGCGTCGTTTGGGTGGCGCTGATGATGGCGCTGGCGCAGCGGCTGTATCGCCGCGCTGTGTTCGTGCTGTGGGTGGGCTTATTGGCTGCGCTATCGCCGATGGCCATTCTCTTCGGGGCGTCAACCTTCACCGACGGCTGGATGCTGCTGTGGATGACGGCTGCATTGTGCGCCGTGGCCAACGCGCGCTGGGCCTGGAGCGGCCTGTTCGTGGGCCTGGCCTTTGCCAGCAAGCCGCAAGGCCTGTTCTACCTGCCGCTGGCGCTGGGAATCGGCTGGGCGCTGCACGGCTGGTCGTGGCGCGCGGCCGCCAGACTGCTGCTGCCGGCGGCGGGTGTCGTCGGGCTGGTGGCGCTGTGGGACGGCCTGCGCACGGGTTCGCCGTCCATCTTCACGCTGGCGGTAGAACACAACGCGCCGGGACGCCTTATTCGCGCCGATGAACTCATGCCGCGCGCGCAGGCGTGGCTCGGCTACGCGCGCGGCCTGTTCGGGCCTGCTACGGCGCTGCTGGCGTTTCTGCTGGGCGTCTTTATGCTGCGCAGCCTGTTTCGCCGCCCGCGCACTCGGGCGATGAACGCTGACCTGGTACTGTTAGCGTTCACGCTGGCCTATGCGCTGCTCCACTGGCTGGTTTCGTTCGACACCTACGACCGCTACTGGCTGCCGTTGGCGCCGCCGCTGGCGCTGCTGGGCGTGCGCGCCGCCGTCTGGGCTTACGCTGCGTTGTCTCGCTGGATACCACGGGCCGAGCTTCAATTTGTGGCCGTCGCGCTGGCGGCCGTGCTGGTGGGCGCGGCCCTCGACGCCACGCGCGGCGATCCCGGCTATTCCAGTGCCACAGGCAGCAGTTTTGCGCCGCAGCCCGAAATCGACACCGTGGCGCGGTGGCTTGCCGGGCAGCATGTCGCAACCGTCATCTACGATCACTGGCTGGGCTGGCAGTTGGATTACTATCTCGGAACGTGGAGCGACAAACGGCGCGTGTACTACCCCGATCCGCATTCGCTTGCCGAGGACGCCGCGCGCCTGAACGAGACACAGCCGCGTTTCTTCCCGGTGCCGAGGGGCGAAGACACAGCGCCGTGGCTGGAAGCGCTGGCAGAATCAGGGTTTTCGGCTGAGATCGCTTTTGAGGAGGGCGGGATTACGGTCTATCAGTTGGAACGAGGGACGAAGCAGGATTAGTCCTCATCTGGTCGGGGACGCTTCACCCATTGCAGCGTGCCCGTATTGCGGATTGGCCGCGTACGCAGCGGGGAGGCTGTCGCTGCCTTGGGATTCACGCTCTCGGACAGCGGATCGTACTGCGGGTCGATAGAGGACGTGACGGCGGGAAAACGCCGCGCCCAGCCCTTGAGGAAATCCTCGATCCATTCGCTTTCGATGCGAGCGATTTCCATTAGATACGAGAACATCGCCGCTTCTTCTTCGCTGCGGCTGCGATCGGTGATGGCGCGCAGCAGCGCATCCGTTTGCGCATTCAGCGCAGCGCGGCGGGCCTTGAGCACGTTGTACACCTGCGCCGGCCGCAGCGCGCGCACGCCCGACAGCGCCAGCGCAAAGCCGTTCATGGCAGAGGGGTAGCGCAGCAGTTCAATCAGCGCGGTTTGTAACACCCCGTAACCGGCATCCGTCATCGAGAAAACGGACTGATCGCCGGCAGGCGTGACCGCCACAAATTCCTGCTTGATCAGCCGCTTGAGCACATCAATGACCGAGGACTTGCTGTACACCAGCCAGTCGCGCACGCCGCGCATCGACATCTCGTGATCAATGCCGGCCAGCGTTTGACTGCTTTCGCTCAACAGCGTGAGGATGACCAGTTCGAGGTCAGAGAACATGGGTGAGGGATTACGCGTCCGTCGTCGCGGTCGCGCGGCCGGTTTCGAGCAATTCCCACACCGTCTTGACCAAATTGTTGCCCATATACGTGCGCGTGACGTAGCGGTCGGCGCCGGCCACCAGCGCGGCGCGAATCTCCATCGGCCGCGTGGCGTCGGCCAGCGCGATCACCGGCACGGCGCTGTACTGCGGACGTCCACGCATTTGCTTGAGGAACTCGACGCCAGTCACATCGGCCAGCGACAAGTCGAGGATGACCACGTCAGGCAGCTCACCCGTACGCAGCAGGCGAGCGCCCGTCGCCGCTGTGGACGCTGCGATTAGCTCAAACTCGGGCCGGCTGAGCAGATATTCGATGATGCGCATTTCCTCACTGTCATCGTCGATGATGAGGATGCGTCTCTTAATGATCTCTTCCACGGACCTGCCCTTCGTACTCTGGAAATGCCCGGAGGTCAGCCAGTCAACCCTAAAGATTGCCAACTATTTCCCGTTCATCACAATCGTATGTCAATTTATGTCAACGTACAACGGGTAGACGGTGTAAAATTCGTGTGAATTTACTTGCGTTGGCGAAAGCTGCACGCCGCGTTATGATGAACGTGACCTATCTATCCCGGTGAGGGCTGCCTGCGCTGCATCTCATCGTCCGGAGAACGCCTGCATGCGCTTTTCGATTGTTCGCGCCGCCCTTCCCCTGTCAACCGCGCTGCTGCTACTCACTGCCGGGTGCTTTCGGCAAACCGGCGAAATCATTGAGCCAACCAGCACCAGCGATGGACAGGTGGCGATCACGCGCGCGCCTGGCAATATCGGCGTATTTGTGCCGGACGAGGCCGCCACGCCGCCCGCGCCTGAGGGTGATCTGCAAACCGCCGCCGCGCCCGCTTTAGATGTAACTACGACTTTGCCCGTCGCCACTTTCACACCCGAGTCGACAATTGCGCTCGTGATTGTGACGTCAACGCCGCAGTATATTACACCACAAATCCCGTTGGGTTTCACTACGCCAGATACACCCGCGCCCACCGTCGCCTCTGTGCTGGATACCACCGGCCTTACGCGCACACCCGGCCAGCAGTCGTTCATACTGCCCGATTCATCGAATATTCTGGCGACGCCGACCAACCTTCCGGGTGTGGACGACGAGTGCATCCATGTCGTTCAGGGTGGCGATAGTTTATACCTGATTGCCATCACCTATGGCTACACCGTCAGCGATATTCTGGCGGTCAATCCGGACCTTGGCGATGCGTCGGCGGTCATACAGCCCGGCGACCCGATCCAGCTTCCGCTGCCCGAATGCATCGATGCGGAATCAACCGCCGACCCTGACCGCACGCGCACGGCCACACCACGCCCCGCCCCAACCGAAACGCCAGCCGGCCCGGCGGGATCGCAGATTCATACCGTGCAGCCCGGTGACGTGCTGTATAACATCGCTATTCAGTATGGTGTGACGGTCAATGCGATCGTACAGGCCAATAACCTCAGCAACCCGAACGCGCTGCAGGTGGGCCAGCAGTTGATTATTCCGCCGTCGAGCTAGTGCCCGGCGTTTCGCCAGCCGCAGGCCCGTCGATGAGCGATGCTTCCCAGATCGTCAGGTCGTCAAACAGCACATCCACCTCGCCGCCAGCCGGCACGGCGGCCGTTATTCCTGCGTAGCCGTGCAGATAGCGGTCGTCGCGCGTTTCAGCCACAAACTGCCCATTCACGTACAGCGCCAGATAATCCTCGACGCAGACGATGCGCATGCGGTTGATGCTGCGCCCCTGCTGAATGGCGTCGGTGCGCGTCCACGGAATAAGGTAGTTCACCTCATCGGCCGCGCCGCGCCGGATGGTGTAGTGGCCGTCGCCACTGATGAAGAAGAAGTAGCCGTTGCCGTTGTTGGTGGGCGCAGCGCGGCACATCAGGCCAAAAGCGTTATCGGCATAGTCGGAAAGCTGGCGCGCATCTGCCTGAATAACGACATCGCTATGCTCTTCTGCGTTCAAAGCCCAGGTGAAGCCGCCATCCCATGCCCGGGTGCGATACTCGCCATCCTGCACGCCAAACTCAACTTTCTGTTCGGCGTTGGCGTAGTTCTCCCACTCATAGGCCGCATCGAACGTCACGTGCGCCAGCACATCCCCAAGCGCAACTTGCTCGGTGGGAACCGGCTGGCAGGCGGCCAAAAGCAGCACAAAGGCAAGCAACAGCAGCAGGAATCCACGGGAAATCATGCGCATTCAGCCATCTTACGAGCGGTCAATGCAGAATTCCAGTCAGCTTCGCATGAGAACGGGTTTTGCCGCAGGCGCTGCGCGTTGTATAATCGCCAGTATGCGGCCGGAGTCCTCTGGCTGGAGTGACAGATTTGAGACGGCGGCGACCAGCACCATGATTGAAGTCGTAATCGACAGCATCCGCGTCAGTTTGATGTCGCAGTACCGCGTAGTGATTTTGAAGGACGTGAACAGCGACCGCTACGTGCCGATCTGGATCGGCCCGTGCGAAGCGGACGCGATCACGATTGAATTGCAAGACATGCCGCCCCAGCGGCCGCTCACCCACGACCTGCTCAGGAACGTCATCCGCGAACTGGGCGGTAATGTCGTGCACATCTTCATCAACGACCTGCGCAGCGATGTTTATTTCGCCCGCATCGTCATTGATGTCAACGGCAACCAGATCGAGATTGACTCGCGCCCCAGCGATGCGATTGCGCTGGCCGTGCGCGTGAAAGCGCCGATCTTCGTGTCGGACTCCGTCATGGAGCGCGCCGTCGTGGAGCCGGAAGAGGATGTCGAGCACACCGCTCCGCCGAACCTGAGCGAGATTCCCGAAGACCAGTTGAGTGCCTTCAAGGATTTCGTCAACAGCCTCGATCTGGACGACCTCGACGACGAAGAGGAATGAGCCGGCCGCGTTCGCGCGGCGGCAATGCCTTTGCAGCGAACGGCGGAACGCGCAAGCGTCACGCCGTTTTGCATCTTCAGGATTGATGCCATGAATGCGCCGTCCCCATCGCCTGTCCAGGCGCCCTACAGTCAGGAAGCCGAAGAGGCTGTCCTTGGCGCGATCCTGATCAATCCTGACTCCTATCTCACCATCGCCTCTTTCCTCAGACTAGAGGACTTCTTCATCCTGCGCCACCAGTACGTCTGGGAGGCGCTGACGCGCATCAATCAGCGCAACGAGAAGCCCGATTTTGTGACCGTGCAGGAAGAATTGCGCGGCATGAACCAGCTTGCCGAAATCGGCGGGCCAGCCTTCATTCTCAACCTGATCAACAACACCCCCACCTCAATTCATGCCGAGGTCTATGGACGGCTGGTCGAGCGCGCTTCGACGCGGCGCAAGCTGCTGGCCGCCGCCGACCAGATCAAGGGGCTGGCGCTCGACGAGAATCTGGCGCTGGAAAAAGTCGTCAGCGAGTCCGAATCCAAGCTGTTCGGCGTCACCGAGTCGACTATCCGCCGCGACATCCAGCCGATTCAGGTGCCGCTCAATGAATACTTCGAGCGCGTTGAGAACCTAATCCAGTCGCCCACCGAAATGCAGGGCCTGCCCACCGGCTTCAAAGACCTCGACTTTCTACTCGGCGGCCTGCAGCGCAGCGACCTGCTGATTTTTGCCGGACGACCGGGCATGGGCAAAACCAGCTTCCTGCTCAGTGTAGCCCTCAACGCGGCCAAGGTGGGCGCGCGCATCGCCATCTTCACGATGGAAATGGGCGCCGAGCAAATCGTGCAGCGCCTGGTGGCAATGGAAACGGGCATCAACACACAGAAACTGCGTACCGGCCAGCTCACGCAGTCGGAATACAGCAAGTTCGTTCAGTCCGCCGGTATCCTCGGCGCGCTGCCCATCTACATCGACGATACGCCCGCGCTCACCCCGCTGCAGATGCGCACCAAGTGCCGCCGTGTGGCGCACGAGTACGGCCTTCATCTGGTGATCGTCGATTACCTTCAGTTGATGAGCGGCGGCGGCACGTTCGAGAACAACCGCGTGCAGGAAATCAGCTACATCAGCCGCAGCATGAAAGAGATGGCCCGCGAACTGAATGTGCCGGTGTTCTCGGCGGCGCAGTTGTCGCGCGCGGTCGAACAGCGCCAGGACAAGCACCCGCAGTTAAGCGACCTGAGGGAATCGGGCTCACTGGAGCAGGACGCGGATATCGTCGCCTTTCTCTACCGCGAGGTCGTCTACAATGAAGCGACCGAATCGCCCAAGAGGGCCGATATCATCATCGCCAAGCACCGCAACGGCCCCACGGATACCATCTCGCTGATTTACGAAAGCTCGCTGACCAAGTTCCTCGATGTGCGTACGGGCAAGATATCCGAGGGTGGTTTGTGACGGCCATGACCCGATTCGCAGGTTTTCGCGCCGGCAATCCGCGCATGTTCTCACTACCAGCCGCGTTCATGTCTGATTTGTTACCGCTGATTGACGAGTTAGCCGAACTACAAGTAACGCTGTTCTGCCTGTACGCGCTCCAGCAGCGCGAAGGCCGCTTCCGTTATCTGCTGCGCGAGGATATGGCGAGCAACAAGGCGCTGCTGGCTGCGCTGGCCGCCGCCGCACCGGAGATTCCGCCGCAGGAAGCGCTCGACGATGCGCTTGATCGGGCCGTGGGGCGCGGCAGCCTGCTGGTCGCGTGTGTAACAGCCGGAGAAGACGCCGAACCCACCACGCTCTATTTCGTCAACGGGCCGGCCGGCCGCGCCGCCATCGAGCAGATCGCGCGCGGGCGCTGGCAAATGGGCGGCGGCGATCATCCGGTCGATATCCTGCCGGAACGCCCGACCATTTACCGCCTCTATGAAGAGAATATAGGCCCGCTCACACCGATGATCGCCGACGCGCTCAAAGACGCCGAAAAGGACTACACCGCTGTATGGGTGGCAGATGCCATTCGCGTCGCCGTCGACAATAACGCCCGTAGTTGGCGCTATATTCAGTCGGTGCTGGAACGCTGGAGAAAAGAAGGGCGAAGCAGCCATGAGACCGCTCCGGGATCTGATGAACGGGACGGACGCCGGTTCGTCAGCGGAAAATATGCCGGCTTCATCGAACACTAGGCCAATGAACGATGCGCTTTGCGCGGTTTGTGGCCGCGAAAATCTGTGCGACGGCCTCGGCTATGTGCGTATGGACTTGCCGATTGGCCATTCTGATTTCGGCAAGCTGTTCCGCTGCCCCAACTATCCGCTCGATCTGCAACGGCGCGAGAAACTGCGCAAGCTCGGCAATCTCGATGCGTTCACAGACAAAACGTTCGACACCTTCAGTATCGACCTGCCGGGCCTGAACACACTCCAGCGCGGCTCACTCGAAACCGCGCTCCAGGTCTCGCGCGATTTCGCGGGCCAGCCCGACGGCTGGCTGCTGCTGGAAGGCACCTACGGTTGTGGAAAAACGCATCTGGCGGCAGCTGTCGGCAATGCCCGCCTCGATCATGAAGAAAGCGTGCTGTTCATCACCACGCCGGACCTGCTCGATCATCTGCGCAACACGTTCGGGCCGTCATCGGAGGTGGGCTATGATGAGATGTTCGACCGGCTGCGCAATGCCCCGCTGCTGATTCTCGACGATCTCGGCGTGGAAAATCCCAGCGCATGGGCGCAGGAAAAGCTGTTTCAACTGCTGAATCATCGCTATGCGCACCACATGCCCACCGTCATCACCACTAATGCGGACATCAATGTGCTCGATCCGCGTATTCGCAGCCGTCTGCTCGACGAAGGCGTCATTCGCCGCGTGCGCATCAGCGCGCCAGACTACCGCACGCCGGTGCAGAGCCAGGAAAGCGATGTCAGCGATCTCAGCCTGTACCGCGACATGACGTTCGAGACGTTCGATATCTTCACGGGGGTATCACCCGAGGAACGCACTAATCTCGAACGAGCCGCCTCCGTCGCCTGGGAGTTCGCGCAGCAGCCGCAAGACTGGCTGCTGATTATGGGCAATTACGGCTCGGGCAAAACGCATCTGGCCGCCGCCATCGCCAACACGGTGCAGCAGCGCGGCAATTCGGTCATTTTTGTGACCGTGGCCGACCTGCTTGACGGCCTGCGCCAGACCTTCAGCGCCGGCGCGACGATTAGCTACGACCAGCGCTTCCAATCGCTGCGCACCGCCCCGCTGCTGGTGCTCGACGACCTCGGCTCGGAGGGCGGCTCGGCCTGGGCGAAAGAGAAGCTGTTCCAGATCATCAATCATCGCTATCTGGCGCGGCTGCCCACCGTCTTCACGACCTCGCGGCCCATCGAGGACCTCGACCCGCGCGTGCGCACGCGCCTGCTCGACCGGCGGCGCTGCCGCGCGTACGCCATCACGGCCCCGGACTACGCGAGCCGCATCTACCGGAAGTGAGCGTGCCCACTCTTACAATCACGGCCTATCAGCGCAAGCACCGCACCGCCGTGCAGGATTTGCTCGTACACAGCTACCATGTGCATACGCATCTCGACTGGCATGAGGTCGATGAGTGGCTGGCCGAGTTCGGGGTCATCGGTGCGCGTGGCCTATGCTGGCTCACGGTTAGCCGGTGTACTGGGCGTGTCGGCGCCGCTGCACGGGGCCGCCTGGGTACGCCTCGCCGCCGTGCGCGACCGTCAGAATACAGCCGAGGTACTATGCGCCCTCTGGGAAGACCTGAAGCCGGAACTGCGCGCGCTTGGGGCCAATCAGGCGGCCATCCTGCTGCTGCGCGATTGGCCAGCGCGTTTTCTACCCGCGCTGGGTTTCACTTTTCTGGAGAACATCATCACGCTGCGACGCAGCGACCCGCGCGCCCCTGACGAAACGGCGCTGCCGGGCTGTATCGTGCGCCAGGCGCGAGAAGACGACCTGCCAAGTATCATTGCGCTCGATCATGCCGCCTTTGACGCGCCGTGGCAGATGGGCGCGGCCGAATTAACCCGCGCCGAGCGTTCATCGGCGCAAAGCACGGTCGCCGTCACCGAGACCGGCATGCTGCTCGGCTACCAGATGAGCACGCTCTATTTTGACGGCGCGCACCTGGCGCGGCTGGCCGTGCATCCGCAGACGCAGGCACGCGGCGTGGGCACGCTGCTCGTCGCCTCGATGCTGCACCAGTTCCAGCGGCGCGGGGTGTATGGCGTTTCGGTCAACACGCAGGAAAGCAACATGGTTTCGCAGCGACTGTATACGCGGCTGGGCTTTACACGTAACGGCTACGACCTGCCGGTGTGGAGGACGGGGCTATAGTAAGTCGCGCCCCGTTTGAACGCGCCGCCTACAGCCCATTCTCCAGCGTGTACAGCGCCTCGCGGAAGGCATTGGCTTCCTCGGGCAGCAGGTTTGCGTTGACCTGCAAAATCACATTCGCGTAGGGATACACGTAAATGACATCACGTCGCGTCTCACGGTTGGCCCGCAGCGTCTCCACGAAGGCCAGCCACTCACCCATATCGGCCGGCGACTCGAAGATCAGAAACTGGCCGCCCAGCGGCGCGACGCGCGGAATCTCAAACACGTAGCGGTCGCTGTAGCTGTTGGGCGCGCCCCTGCCCATAAGCATATCGCGGGCGACATTGTCCACCTGCAAGCCAGCCTGCCCAAAGCTGGCGACCACATCTTCAGCCGTGAAACGCGCAAATGGCACGGCCGTAGGTTCGGGCGCGAGTAACGGGATGCTCTCACAGCCTGCAACCAGCGTGGCAATTGCGAGGATAGCGACGAGCAGGTAATGTTTTGGCATTCCGGTTTTCCTCCCACATGTGATTATACAGGCAAGGCGATAACCGTGGTCTATCATGAAGCAGACGGTAATTTAGGCGTGCTGACTGGCAAGCAGGTAGCCGTGATTGGTTACGGCAACATGGGCCGACCGATTGCCCTTAATCTGCGCGACAGTGGCGTCTCCGTGCTCGTCAGTGAACCCAGTATTGATCGCCAGCTTCTGGTGCAGGCGGAAGGCTTCGCGGTCACACCCATCTCCGATGCCGTGCGCGCGGCCGACGCCGTGCTGCTGCTTGTGCGTGATGAGCATATGCCGGCGCTCTACCTGGAGCAAGTTTCGCCCCATCTTCGGCGCGGGCAGGCGCTGATTTTTAGCAGCGCCTACAACGTGACCTTTGGCTTCATTGAACCGCCGCCGTTTGTGGATGTCGGTCTGGTCTCAGCCAAAACACTCGGCGCAGCCGTGCGCGAACGCTTCCTCAGCGGCGAGGGCTTCACCAGCTTCGTCGCGGTCGCCCAGGATGCCAGCCGCAGCGCCTGGGGTGTCGTGCTGGCGCTGGCAAAAGCCATTGGCGCGCTGCGCGGTGGCGCGGTCGAAATTCAGTTCGAGCAGGAAGCCGAACTGGACTTGTTCGTACAGCAGGCGCTGCTGCCGTTGTTTCATCAGGCCATGACGACCGCTGCGCGCCTGCTCATCGAGCGTGGCTTTCCGCCCGAGGCGGTATTCACCGAACTGTACCTGTCTGGTGAAGTTTCCGACTATCTGCATATCGCCGCCGAGCGCGGCCTGATGAATGCGCTCGATGCCCAGGGCTTGACGGCGCAGTACGGCGTACTTAGCCGGCTCGACCGCTACAGTGATCTCAAGATCGAGCGCCTCATGGAGCAGACTTTAAGCGAAGTTCGGGAAGGCAAATTCGCGCAGGAGTGGTCACGCGATTACAACGCCGACTACCCGCGCCTGCGCCAGCTACTCAAACAGCGGCAATCGCTCGACTTGTGGGTGCTCGAACAGCAGGCGCTGGCTGAATTAAAGGGCAGTGAGACAGATGTAAGCCCGGCGGCCGACGACGCATCCTGAGTTCAGGCAGCATCGAACCCCAATCAGGAGTCAGCCGATCATGAAATATATCGTGAAGGAACGCGCCAACGGATCCGTATTGGCCGAGGGTGTGGAAGGCGAAACCGTGCGCGCGTTTGAAGGCAACCTCTATTTTGCGCCGGAAGCCGTGAACACCGAACATCTCGCGGTCACTGACCGTATCTATACCTGCCCTTACAAAGGCGTGTGCTACTGGATCGATCTGATCAGCCCGGCCGGCCGCGCGCAGAATGTCGCCTGGGTCTACCGCGAACCCAAAACCGGCTACGAGTTCATCAAGGATCAGTGGGCCTTCTACAACCGCGATACGTCCGGCACACAGGCTGTACAAGAATAACGAAACCTGTCAAGGTGGCTTCAGCCCCTTGTTAACGGTGGTTCAGCAGCAATGGGCGGAAGCAAGTTGTCTTACATGGTAAGTGAAGAAGTGGCGGCCTGACAGGGCCGCCGTTTTCTTTTACGGTCCGCGTGCGTACAATGCCGGCCCATGAGCGCACACATCCAAACCCGCAAACTGAGCGCGCTGGCCCTGCCCTGGCCCGTCGATTGGGCGATGATATTCGGGGAAGCGCGGCCGCTCATCGTCGAAATTGGCTTCGGCAGCGGCACGTATTTGCGCCATCTGGCGCGCCAGCACCCCGGCAACAGCGTCATCGGCCTCGAAATCTCGAACCAGAGCTTGCTCAAAGCCGAGCGTGCAGTCGTTCGCGAACAGCTTGCCAACGTGCGCGTCATTCACAGCCGTGCCGAAACCGCGCTGGCGCACCTGTTCGAGCCGGGCAGTCTCTGCCAGGTGCACATCAATTTCCCCGACCCGTGGTTCAAGCGCGGCCACCAGCACCGCCGCCTGATGCAGCGCGATACGCTCGACGCCATCGTCAGCCGTATGCAAACGGGCGCGCAGTTGTTTCTGGCGACCGATATTCGTGAGTACGCCGAAATGAGCGCCGAACTACTGGCCGCAACGCCCGGCCTCACCAACCTGCTGCCACAAGCATGGGCCAGTGACATACCCGGCCGTACTGCCACCAAATACGAAGCGCGCGCGCTGGCCGAAGGCCGCGCATGCCACTACTTCGCCTATGAGCGCAATGACCAGCCTGCCCCGGCCGTGCCGGTCGTCAAGGAACTGCCCATGCCGCACCTGGTTTTCGCCACCCCGCTAACGCTGGATGAAATGCTGGCGGCGTTCAAGCCGTTTCACGCCCACGAAGGCGCTATCCACATCGGCTTTGTCGAGGCCTATCGCGGACGCAAGACGCTGCTGTTCGAGATTCATGTGAGCGAACCCACCATCGAGCAGCACACTGGGCTGATGCTGGTGCCGCACAATCCCGGCGAATACACGCTGCAAATGAGTACGCTCGGCCATCCACGGCCCACAGAGGGTATGCAGGTGGCTGTGCGGGCACTGGGCGAGTGGCTCGTCAATCTCTCGCCCGATGCGCGGCTCTTGCAGGCCAGCCTCAGCGGAGAAAAGCTTGAATGAATCGCCAGGACGCCAAGGGTTTTCTCTCGAAAGCTCTCTTGGCGTTCTGGCGGTTCAACTTGGTTTTTGGCGTGTTATGGGATGAGCGGAAGTAAAATCAGCCCCGGCTCTGTGAACAACACGGCGATGCTCTGGCCCGCGACCACCACGCCCACCGCAACGGCCGCGAAGTAGACAGCCGTCAGCAGGTTGAGCAGGTAGCCCAGCAGAATCATCAGCCCGTCGTGCTGAAGCATACCAATGGCCAGAAACAGAATCCCGTAGCCTGGAATCATGTTCGACAGCGGGATGAACGGGATCGGCAGAATCAGCAGGAAGCCGCCCAACAGCAACACGAAGCCATTGAGACGGTTGACCGTAATCGTGGCCGACAACATCCGCATACGCGGCTTGATGAAACGCTCGATTTTCGCCGATAGCTTCGAGCCGCGCTTCATCACCGCGCCCAGATGTTCGCTGGAAATGGGCCTGTCCAACACCTGGCGTGGCAGCCAGGGCACCCGATTGAGGATGATCCCCAGCGCGATCAGCATGATCATCAGGCCAAAAACAGTGCTCACGCCCGGCAGTGGTAGCGGCGTGAGGAACGGGATCGTCAGGACGATGCACAGCAGGAGCATCGAATGCTCGCCCACGGTGGAAAACAGATAGCGCACAGACACATTGCCTTCAGGCAGCGCGTCGGCGACATTGTGCAGGGTGGCGGACAGGCTGTCCTGAGTATCATGAAATTCAACCGACGTGCTGGTCATAACCGGCAGGCTCTCCTTGATTACGGCATCCAGCCATAGTGTTATAAAAGGCCCTCATCTGTCAATAGGATGTCCGCGTAAATGGCCGGAATTCACACGATTTCAGGAAATTTATGGGCGGCGGTTGGGCCGAAGAAGCCCGGATCGCCGACTCTCGTGCTCATACACGGCGCGGGCGGCAGCCATCTCGACTGGCCGGCTCCGCTTAGGCGGCTGCGCTCTGCGCGCGTCATCGCCTACGATTTGGCCGGTCATGGTCGCAGCGACGCCCCGCTTCACCAGACGATCGCCGAACACGCCGCCGACCTGATTGGGCTGCTCGATGCGCTGGAAATACCGTCCGCCGTGCTCCTCGGCCACAGCATGGGCGGTGCTATTGCGCTGCAATCCGCCCTCGATGCGCCCGATCGCGTTCAGGGCCTTGTGCTCATCAGCACGGGCGCGCGCCTGCGCGTGAGCCGCGCCATCCTGCAAGCGACCAGCAACCCGCCAGCGTTGGCAACCACCCTGCGCACGCTGTTCTGGGGCGACGGCGTGCCGGACGCGCTCAAGGACGCCGCCGAAGCGCGCATCGCTGCGGCCGACCCCGCCGTGCTGAAGGCTGATTTCGAGGCCTGCAACGCCTTTGACATTACCAGCCAACTGAGCGAAATCAACGCGCCTGCGCTGGTCCTGTACGGCGATGCCGACGTAATGACCACGCCAGCGCTGAGTGAGGAATTGGCGGCTGAACTGCCTACCGCCAAGGCCACGTTCTTTCACGGTGCGGGTCACCGCCTGCCAGACGAGCGGCCCCAGGAGATCGCTCGGACGATTGAACTGCTGGCTGCGTGACCTTGCTCCCATGTAATTCGCAAGGTGTCACGGTTGGCCGGTTCGGTCTACAATCCAACCTTAATCACACAGTCCCGCATCGGAGAGCGTATGCAGCATCTATCGAAGCTCACCCAATTGATGTCGGCCGCGGCCGCCGTCAGCGAGATCGCGGTGAAGGCCCAATCACATCGCTTCGGCGTGCCCGGCCCGGTCACGCTGTATGCGCACCTGGAAGGAGCGGACGTGTCGGTCGAGCGCCGCGCCCTGCCCTACCTCGAAGTCGCGGTGCAATTGCAGGCCCCGTTCGCCTGGCGCATCGCCTTCGATCAGGACGATGCAGGCGTGTATGTGGTTGCCCATCGGCGCACGCTCGTCGGCGAACTGGGCGGCGGCTCATTCAAGCTGATCGTCCGCCCGGACACTTACCTGCATCTTCGCCTCGAAGGCTGCAAACTCATCCTGCACGACCTCGACACCACGGTCGAGCTGCCACCCGACGGCACACTGCGGACAGACCCCAATCCGCCACAACCAGGCGGTTGATCGCCACCTGCTGAACCGTTACACTCACCACTCCGTATCGTAAGTTTTCTAGCGGAAAAGGTGACTTCCAATGACCTCCCCGATTGAACAGCGCGGTTACGCGCAACCCGCAATCCTTGTGTCCACCGATTGGGTGGCCGGTCATCTCCACGACCCGGCTATTCGCGTGGTCGAATCCAACGAAGACCCGCTCCTTTATCCGTCCGGCCACATTGAAGGCGCGGTGCAAGTGGATTGGACGCGCGACCTGAACGATCCGCTGCGGCGCGATTATCTTGACCGCGCAGGCTTCGAGGCGCTCATGTCTCGCAACGGCATCACGCCCGAGACAACCGTCGTGTTCTATGGCGACAAGAACAACTGGTGGGCCACGTACGCCTTCTGGGTGTTCCAGTTGTTCGGCCATAGCAACGCCCGCATCATGGACGGCGGCCGCGCAAAATGGGCGCAGGAAAACCGCCCATTCACGCGGGAAGTGCCGCACTACACCCCAACCGAGTACCGCGCCCCTGACCGCGACGACGCCACGATTCGCGCTTTCCGCCAGCAAGTGCTGGCGCACGTCGAAGCGAATAGCCCGCTGGTCGATGTACGCAGCCCGGGCGAATACAGCGGCGAAAAACTGCACATGCCCGAGTACCCGCAGGAAGGCGCGCTGCGCGGCGGGCATATTCCGGGCGCGAAGAGTGTGCCGTGGGGCCGCGCCGTCAACCCCGACGATGGCACGTTCAAAAGCGCGGACGACTTGCGCGCAATTTACGAGCAGGAGCAGGGCTTGTCGCCCGATCAGGATATCATCGCCTACTGCCGCATCGGCGAGCGCAGTAGCCATACCTGGTTCGTGCTCACCTACCTGCTCGGCTATCCGAAGGTACGCAACTACGATGGTTCGTGGACAGAATGGGGTAATCTCGTCGGCGTGCCGATTGAGAAGTGAGCGCCATGACCGAAATACCCAGCGCGCTGGCGGAACTGCTAACAGACTTTGAGACGATCACCGACCGAAACGAGCGCGCCGAGTTGCTGATTGAGATGGCGGATCGCTTCCCGGAAGTACAGGTGTCACCGGAAACCGCGCAGCCGCCCTACCCGGACGAGCGCCGCGCGCCCGCCTGCGAATCCGAAGCCTACGTCTGGGCTGAAGACCTGCCCGATGGCACACTGCGCTACTCGTTCGATGTGCTCAACCCGCAAGGGCTGTCGGCTATGGCGTTCTCAGTTGTCGCCGGTGAAACGCTGTCCGGCGCGCCGCTGGAACAGGTCGCCGCTGTGCCGGATGACATCGTGTTTCAGTTGTTCGGCAAGGAACTGACGATGGGCAAGGGTGCGGGGCTGATGGGCATCCTCACACTCGTGCGCCACGAGGCGAAGAAGCGGCTGAAGGCCTGAGCTTGATCCAGGTCCGCCTGAGGCTGAAGCCATGCGTTAAGCCTGCGTCCCCGTGAAGGGAGCTTTTGAAGCCCGCTTCAGCGGGCGCAGCTATAGCCTGATGGCTTCAGCCTCAGGCGCTAACCGGGGCGTAGTCGCTTAATCTAAGCAGCCACCGCCATACTCTGTTTCTCCGGTTTCATTTGTTAAAGAGCATTAGTCCGCCGCAGCATTGTCCTAAGCGCCCGCGCCTGGCTTGAGCGTTGGCCTACTGCGACCACTCGGTCGGCTTGCGATCCCAGCGGTGCTTGTCCAGTTCGGCCACCAGCGCAGGCGGCAACCACTTGTCGTCGCTGGTAGCGATATTGGCCTCGACGTGCTTTAGCTTGCGCATGCCGGGAATAACTGTCGCCACGCTGTGGTTGTAGAGCACATAGCGCAGCGCCATCTCCGCCATCGTCATGCCCTGGGGGATCAGCGGGCGCAGCGCTTCGGCACGGTCGACCGATGCGTTCAGGTTAGCCGGCACAAAATAGCTGCTGCGCCAGTCATCGGCCGGCCATGTGCTGTCCTTCGTCAGCGTGCCCGTGAGCGTGCCCTCGTCGAGTGGCACGCGCGCGATGACGGCGATGTTGAGGCCATCCGTCAGCGGGAACAAGTGATCCTTGGGCGCCTGGTCGAAGATATTGTAGATGACCTGCACGGCGTCGATCTTGCCAGTACGCAGCGTCTCAAGCACGTTGTCTGGTTCCCAGCGGTTCACGCTCACGCCAAAAGCTGCCACCTTGCCCTCGCGCTTCAGGTCTTCGCAGGCGCGCTGCCAGCGTTCATCCTTAGCCCAACTATCTTCCCACACATGAAATTGCATCAGGTCGAGCTGTTCGACGTCCATATTCTTAAGCGACTGCTCGGTCGAGCTGCGAATGTAGTCGGCAGGAAACACGTCATCCAGCAGCGCGCCGCGCCGTGACGGCCACTGGCCGTTCTTGGGCGGAATTTTCGATGCGGTGTACAGGCGCTCGTTTGGAAATGCGCGCAGCAGCCGGCCCAGCAGCACTTCGCTGTGTCCGTTGCCATAGGCCAGCGCCGTGTCGAAGAAATTGACACCCAGTTCGACCGAGCGCACCAGCGACACCATGGTCTCGGTGTCTTCCGAGCCTGTCCAGCCGGCCAAACCCCACATGCCGTAGCCAACCTCGCTCACTTTCCAGCCCAGCCGCCCAAACGGTCGATATTCCATTGTCGTCTCCCAGAGTTCTGCGTCGTATCAACGCGTGAAGTGTAGCGCGGCCCGTGCAGTCCATGCGAGTGCCAAATAGCCTTACAGTTCGCTGCAATCCCACATGAATCCGCAGCGGTCGCAGCGCACTTTGCACGCGCGGCGCACAGTTGGCGCACCGCAGCCCGGGCACTCGGTCGAGAGCGTGTAGTTGGGGAGCGGGCCTTCCACGCGCGGGGATAAGTGCGGCGCTTGAGAAGGAACGCTGGAGGATGCCGATTGGGAGGGCGTACGCGGCTCGTCGGACATGGTGCAATCTCACGGCTAACAAAAACAGGTACCCTGATAAGGATACCTGAA
Organism: uncultured Chloroflexia bacterium; assembly: GCA_963841085.1. Classification (GTDB taxonomy): domain Bacteria; phylum Chloroflexota; class Anaerolineae; order Aggregatilineales; family Phototrophicaceae; genus Flexifilum. The sequence continues at coordinate 308,160 of CAWJBF010000009.1, forward strand.
AGAGAGGCGACGACCAGATTCGAACTGGTGATCAAGCTTTTGCAGAGCTTTGCCTTACCCCTTGGCCACGTCGCCGAATGAGGGGCATTATAGCGGCAGGCACGGGGCTGAACAAGGGCAGGCGGAGCATGAATCAGGGCTATCGCATCAAAATTGAGCATCACGTACGAACCTATCCCCAGACCCGCAACGCGCCCGCACCTCGCTTATCCGCGACCACCCGATCCACCACAACGTCGCCTGCAGCGCGCGCACCTGTTCTATGATGAAACCGTGCCCCATTGCCACGCAGGACGATTGCAAACCACCATGCCCCGCCGCTGTGCATCCAGTGTCCTGTATTCTGTCCGTTTGTCCGGCTCGTTTTCCCCTCAGAGGTGTCCCACTGTCTTAAATCTGTCTCGCTGTCCGGCTCCGCCAAAAGCTCACAACAAGGCCCCCCGCATCTTCCACGCGCGGTAAGGGGGTTCGGGGGTCAGGTTTGTACCTGAGCCAGTTTTGAGGCAATCGCCCTGGAGCATGAATGAGCCGATTACGGCGGCGCGACAAACACATGGAGTCACTCTGTGGAACGGGTAAGTTTTGAGCACCATGTAACGGTAATCACCCTGCTCCTTGCGCGCACGCGCCAGAATCGGCACAATCGGAGGTATGGACAACGACGAAACACGCGACCCCATTGAAGACGCTCCCGGGCCTTCAGAAGCCGTAGAGGTTCCGGCAGACGACATGCATGAAGCTGCCTCGCCCGAACCGGCGATGGCGGATATGTTCAGTTCACTTGACGAGCCGGTTCAGGCTGAGACAGAAGCTGCGCCGCCTGAAGCAGTCGAACCGCCGGATGAAGTGGACGCAACGGCTGCCGAACCTGACCCGTCAGAAGCAGAGGCGGAAGCAGACACCGGGGCGACCGACGAACCGAAGCCGGAAGCACAAGCGGATGAGGTAATCGAGGGTGTCTCTATCTCCGAGTCCGAGGCACACGCCGAGCCTGAGGCAGAAGCCGCATCCGAAGAGTCTGATCAATACGAAGACTCGGAGATAGCCGAAGAAGAGCCTGAAGTTGCGGTCAGCTACGACCTGCCGCAGGCATTGTTCGACGCCGGCATCGATGTAGACGCCGCCCTTGGTGCGCTGTCATTCGAACTGGCCTCAAGCAGCTATGACGAAGACCACGCGGCCGCGTCCCGGCTGCCGCCGTTCTCACCCCCGGACTATCACCCGAAGCTGCGTATGCCATCCGCGATCAGGCTGCGCCGCGGGCAGATCGGCTCGGTGGTTCCGGCGCTGATCCTGATCGGGCTTGGCGCATGGATGACGCTGTCCAACGCCGCCGGCGCGCCACTTGACCCCATGTTGGTCGGCATGATCCTCGTGGGCGGGCTGATGGTGTCGTTTGCCGCCGAATGGCTGTTCAGCGGCCGCTGGGCACGCGGCCTGCTGCTGGTGGCCTTGCTGGCGCTGTTTGCCGCCGGTGGCTCAGCGCTTGTGTTGCAGTCGGGCGCAGATAATGCCCTGGTCGCGTATCCGCTGCTGCTGTCGGCGCTTGGCATCGCCATCATCCTCAGCGGGCTGCTGGCGCGGCCGGTGGAGCGCGTGATGCTCGGGCCGGGCATGGTCTTTATCACGGCGGGCATCGTCGGCTTTCTGGTGCTCGACGGCGTTATTCCGGCCACGGTGCTGTCCACCGCCGCCGCCTATTGGTTTGTGCCGGCAACTATCGTCCTGCTGCTTGTGCTGCTGCCGCTGATCTTCCGCAAGCCGTCGTAGCGGCGGGCGTGGCCTGTGCGCATCGCCATCGACGCCAGCCGCACCACCGCCGCGCGCGTAACCGGCACGGAACGCTACGCGCTTGAGGCGATTCGCGCGCTCATCCGGCTCAACACAAGTCACGAAATCACCCTGTATTTCCGCGATGCTCCGCCGCCTGATCAGTTTCCGCCGTCAGCGCAGGTCATGCAGCGCGTCATACCCTTTCGTCGCGCATGGACGCATCTTCGCTTTGCGGCTGCGCTCACGGCAGATCGGCCGGATATCGCCTGGGTGCCCGCTCATACCCTGCCGCTGCTGTTTCCCGGCCGCGCCGCTGTCACCGTACACGACCTCGGCTACAAGCTGTTCCCCGAAGCGCATCCGCTGCGCCAGCGCCGCTATCTCGACTGGACGACCGCGCACAGTGCCCGGCGCGCTGCCGTCGTTTTTGCCGACAGCCACGCCACAGCCCGCGATCTGACGCACTTCTACGGCACGCCGGAAGCGAAAATCCGCGTCGTCTACCCGGGCGTGGACGCCCCGCCCGTTGGTGACATTCAAGCCGTGCGGGCGCGCTATCGGCTTCCCGAGCGCTATTTTCTGTTTCTCGGCACGCTTCAACCGCGCAAGAACATCGAACGTATCGCACGGGCCTATGCCCAGTGGCGCGCGACCCACTCGGGTGAGGACGTGGGGCTGGTGCTGGCCGGCGCGCAAGGCTGGCTGTTCGACCCCGCCTGGACGGCCGGCGTTGAAGGCATCACCCTGACAGGCTACGTCGATGATACTGACCGGGGCGCGCTGTACGCCGGGGCGCTGGCGCTCGTGTTTCCGTCGCTCTACGAGGGCTTCGGCTTTCCAGCGGTTGAAGCCATGAGCTGCGGCACGCCGGTGCTGGCCAGCAGTACATCCAGCCTGCCTGAGCTGGTGGGCGACGCCGGTTTGTTGGTCGATCCACTCAATACTGATGAGATCGCAAACGGCATGGCGCAGTTGAGCGACGATTTGACGATACGACAGCAGTTCGCCGAACGCGGACGAGCGCAGGCGGCACAGTTCACCTGGGAGGCGGCCGCACGGGGGATTCTGGCGGGGCTGGAAGGGGCAGCTCAGGCGCCTTGAGACCTTACGAGCACAAACGCGTACTTCAACGTATCATTGACTGCAATCTTCTCAAGACATCGGTGTGTTGTGCCAACTGTGACCGCTCTGCCCATCGAAGGACGCCGTGCCCTGCTGATGAAGTGGGAGCGTGAGCCGGACAGCCGCGATGTGCGCAACGCCTTCGTACACATGACGACTGTGCTCAACGCGCAGCAGCGTCCGCACTGGATCGTCGTAGACATCAAGTCCAATCCGGCTTTTCCGATGGTCGAAACGATTGCCGGTGCATTCTGGGGGCCATCGCGTAGCCCGGCATTTGCCGAGTGGCTGGTGGTCGGTTCATCCACTGCCGCGCGAACGATTGGCGGCACGCTCAGCCGCATCGCCAAACGGGATAATATCCGCTGGTTCAGCACCATGGACGAGGCGCTAGGCTATCTGGCTCACGCCGAGTTAACCACGCCCGCGTCAGAAACGCCCTTGTGAGCGCGCCGCTTCAGCGCCGATAATGGGCCGCTGAATTCGCCGCACCGTTCGAGGGTCTACTGCTGTCCACGCCCGCTCCACACCGCCTGCTCGTCGTTCAGCTTGCCGACATCGGCGACCTGGTGCTGTCTACCCCGGCGCTGGCGGCCCTGCGTGAAGCTCACCCGTCCATGCACGTCGCGCTGCTGACCACACTGGCGGCTGCGCCTGTCGTGGAAGGCGGCCCGCTGGTCGATGAGGTGCTCACCAGTTCGCGCGCTGTCCTCAATCCGCGCCATCCCTCACTCACGGATACGTGCGCTGCGACAGCGCTGATGCGCAAACTGCGCGCCGGCGCGTACGACACCATCCTCTTTCTGCACCATCTCACCACACAGGCGGGCGCACTCAAGTTGGCTGCATTCGCGGCCGCTGCCAGCAGCCCGCGCCGCGTCGGCCTCGACAATGGACGTGGCTTCTTCCTCACGCACCGGCTGGAAGATCAGGGCTTCGGCGCGCGCCATCAGGCGAAGTACTGGCTCGATCTGGCGGCGCTGCTCGGCGCTGATCCAACCCCGCGCCCAGCGCAAGTGTTCATCAGCGCCGCCGACCGCGATTGGGCTACTGAAAAACTCCAGTTTGAGCCCTCACCCCCTGCCCCCTCTCCCTCAGGGAGAGGGGATCGATTTGCCGTCATTCACGCTGGCAGCGGCGGCTACAGCCGCGCGCGCCGCTGGGAGCCCACAAAGTTTGCGACCGTCGCTGACCGACTTGCCCGTGAGCGCGGCCTGCGGCTGGCGTTGGTGGGTGGCCCAAGCGACGATACCGCTGCTGTTCAGGAGGCACTCACAGCTTCGGCTCTCGATCTCAGCAGCCAAACATCCGTTGGCCAGTTGGCGGCCGTACTCGAACGCGCATCCGTGTTCATCGGCGCGGATAGCGGCGTGATGCATCTCGCGGCGGCCGCCGGTGCGCCGATCGTGGCTGTATTTGGCCCGAGCAATCACGAAGCCTGGGGGCCGTGGACGCCTAACGGCCGCCCCTTCGTCGTGCGCAGCGCCCCGGAATGCAGCCCGTGCAGCTATACCGGTCACAGCGTAGGCCTGCGCGAGGGCTGCGCCGCCCGCACCTGTATGAGGCTGATCACTGCCGATCATGTGGCCGAAGCGGCATTCGCCCTGCTCGATGACCAGCCTCCACCAACATCCGCCCCGCCAATCGATACAGACCGCTGGACGCGCACGGTCTCGCTGCTCAATCTGCCTGTCAGCGCCATCACGTATGACGACTGGCTGGCACAAATTGGTGGCTGGGTGCGTGAAACACCGCGCCAGTTTCATCACGTATGCACCATCAACCCCGAAATGGTAATGATCGCGCAGCAAGACGCGAACTTCCGCCATATTCTGCAGCGCGTCGATTTGACAGTGCCGGATGGCATCGGCCTGCTTTGGGCGGCGCGGCGGCGCGGCCAGCCACTGCCCGAGCGCGTAACCGGTTCGGATGGCGTGCCGATCATCGCCGAACGCGCGGCGCGTGAAGGCTGGCGGCTGTTCCTCCTCGGCGCAGCGCCGGGCGTCGCGGAAAAAGCCGCCGCCGTGCTGTGCGCCCGCTTTCCGGGTCTGCAACTCGCTGGCACATTCAGCGGCAGTCCATCGCCCGAGCAGGAAACCGAACTGTGCGCGCGGGTCAACGCCAGTAGGGCCGATGTGCTGTTCGTGGCTTACGGCGCGCCCGAGCAGGACAAGTGGATCGCCCGCAACAGCCCGCGCCTGAACGTGGCGATGGCGATGGGCGTGGGCGGCTCGTTCGACTTCATCGCCGGTATCGTGCCGCGCGCCCCCCTGTGGCTGCGCCGTGCCGGGCTGGAATGGCTCTACCGGCTGTATTTGCAGCCTTGGCGCATCAAGCGTATGCTGCGCCTGCCGCGTTTCGTGCTAGCCATCCTCACTGAACGGACTTCACCTCATGAACGCTGATCTCAAGCGCTGGATTCCCGCGCTGGCCGGGCTGAATGTCCTCGTCGTGGGCGACCTCATTCTCGACGAATATCTGATTGGCAGCGCCACGCGCCTCAGCCGGGAAGCGCCGATACCCGTGCTTGAGTTTGAGGAGCGACGCCTGATTCCGGGGGGAGCCGCTAACCCAGCCGCCAATATTGCCGCGTTGGGCAGCACTGCCGTACAGTTGGGCGTGATCGGCGCGGACGCCGACGCCACTGCGCTGCGCCAGGTATTGCAGGCGCGCGGCATTGATACCTCGGCGCTGGTGATCGACGCCGCCCGCCCCACCACCGTCAAAACGCGGGTGATGGCGCATATGGGCCTGCGCTATCCGCAGCAGGTGGCGCGCATCGACCGCGTTTCGCGCGCGCCGCTGCCACTGGCCGTCGAGCAGCAGATTCGCCACCACCTTCACCATCACACGCCGAAGGTGCAGGCCGTGTTGTTCTCCGACTATCACGCAGGCCTACTATCGCTTGGATTGGTCGAAGCAGGTCGCAATCTTGCCCGCCAGTCTGGGGCGCTGCTCGCCGCCGACGCGCAGGGTGAGCTGCAAAAGTACGCGGGCTTTGATGTGGTGAAATGCAATGCCGACGAAGCCCGCGCGTTCCTGCGCCGCGCGCTCAGCACCGACGCCGATTTCGCCGCCGCTGCGCGTGAACTCACCGCGACCCTGCACGTGCGCCGCGCTGTCGTCATCACACGCGGCGCAGACGGCGCAACAGTCGCCCTGCCCACCGAAGGCGAACATCACTGCCCGGCACCGCAAACGACCGAGGTTTTCGACACGGTTGGTGCAGGCGATACCGCGATTGCCGTGCTCTCGCTGGCGTTGACGGCGGGCGCAACTCCAGTCGAGGCGGTCATACTCGCCAATATCGCCAGCGGACTGGTCGTGCGCCGCGTGGGTAACTACGCGCCCAGCGCCGATGAGCTGCTCGAAGCGCTAAAAACGACTGATTGAACTACTGAGACACGGAGAGATACATTTGAACCGCCAGCGGTTCAAGTCTATCTTCGTAGCACGCGGTAGGCGTTCAGGTCGCCGGTTTCGCCGTCAGCGCGATACGCATCGGCCAGCGCTAAACCGCTGGCCGCCACCAGCGCGTCGAGTTCTGCGTCATCGGTGTGGTGGCAGTAGCGCAGCGCCGGTGTATCGCCGGCGCGCCAGTCGAGCAGATATTCGTTGTCCTCAAGCGTGAGTCCGGCTGGCGGCTGCACAATCCGCTGACGGAAGCGCTCGTATTCCCGGAAGCGCCACGCAGTAAACGTCAGCAAGCCGCCCGGAGCCGTCCGCGCCGCCAACGCCGTGACTAACGCCTCGCGCCTCAATGCGCCCGGCACGTGGTGCAGCACGCCGAACAACGTCACCAGATCGAACTGCCCGGCCGGCAGCGCATCCACATCCATGATGAAGTCCGCCTCGATCCAGGTGGCGGTCACAGTCGTATTGTCCGCCAGTGCGTAACGGCCAGCCTCCAGCAGCGCCGGACTGCTATCGACGCCTGTGTAGTCCAGCGCCACCCCTTCGCGCGCCAGAAACAGGGCGAGTCGGCCGTTGCCACAACCTGCATCCAGCACCCGCAGCGGCCTTACGGGTGGCAGATGGTTCAGCAAGCGCCGCCAGCCCGGCCATGCAGACTGCCTGGACTGGTCGAAGTCTGCCGACACCGACTGGTAGAATTGGCGGTTGAGATCGTTCAGGCGCAGCGCCGTAGCTTCATCCACCGCCTGCCCTGCCTTTGGGAGCACGAATGCCCATTCCACTCGCCTTCAACTATTCTCGCGAAGCCGCCGCGTTGCTCGAAGCGGGCCTGATCGCGATTGATCGCTGGAAATGCCCGCCGTGGCCCGAACTCATTGCCGAAGCACGCCAGTCGCGCCCGGTCTACGTCCATTTTGACCTGTATGCCGGCGGCGGCCACATGGAAGCCATAGACTGGAGCGTGGTTGAGCGCATGATGGACGAGACCAGCACGCCGTTCGTCAACCTGCATCTCACACCCACCCTTGCCGACTTCGGTTTCAGCAATGAGCCGCTGACAGCGGCGCAGAACGCGCAGGTTCTGGAAACCATGATGCGCGATGTGGGCTTCGTCGCGCGCCGCTTCGGTTCCGAGCGCGTCATTGTCGAGAATATCCCCTATCGCGGAAAACCGGAACGTAACGGCTGGGAGTTCGTACGCGCCACTGTCGAACCGGCCGTTTTCACGCAGGTGCTGACCGAAACAGGCACGGGGCTGCTGTTCGATATTGCCCACGCCACCATTACCGCCAATACGCTGAATATCAATGTACGCGATTACATCACCGCGCACCCACTGAATCGGCTGCGCGAACTGCATATTGGCGGCGTGCGAAGCCATCAAGGCGATCTGGAAGACCACTTGGCGATGACGGACACTGATTGGCGTCTTTTCGAGGAGATGCTTGGCTTGATCGCTGTGGGCCGCGCCGCCAAACCGTGGCTGGTGGCCTGCGAATACGGCGGGCTGGGCGAAAACTTCGCATGGCGCAGCGAAACGGTGGTGATTGCCGAGGACGCGGTGCGAATGAAGGCGATGCTAGAATTTGCCAGCCGCTAATGCAGGCTGAATATTCAAGCTGGTAAACGTGGGCGCAACACGCTGTGCCCCTACAGGTGTGTGTTTTGTAGAGGCAAGGCATGCCTTGCCCCTACCCGGCGGCCGTTTACCATCCTAAACAGGAAAATTGCATAAGCGGCCGGCTGCCAAACAGACTAGGCCTCTCCGAGGACAAAAGCTGCGGGCGCACACACCAATTCAGCCTCTGCAAGAGGCTTGTCAGTATGGTAGCCGGAGCGTAAACGCTCCGGCTACCGGCATCCAGTCTGTTAGGGGTGAGGTTGGTTACTTATCCCTCGTCAGCGCGAACCCGCTCATGAACTGCTTCTGCAGCAGGATGAACACCACCAGCGGCGGGATGGTTGCCAGCACCGCGCCCAGCATCATCGGCCCGTAGCTCGTGGCGATGTCGCCGCCCACCAGCGTCCGCAGGCCCACCTGCACCACCTGTTTTTCCGGCCCCTGAATGATCAGCACCGGCCACAGGTACATATTCCACACGTACACGAACTGGATCACGGCCAGCGCGCCGATCGTGTTCCAACTCATCGGCACCAGCACCCGCCACAGGAATTGCAGCGGCGTTGCGCCGTCTAGCTGGGCCGCTTCCGAGAACTCGGCCGGAATGTTGGCGAAATGCTGGCGGAACAGGAACGCTCCCGTCGCGCTGGCAATGAACGGCACGATCAGCGCGCCGTAGGTGTTGCCGAGGCCGATCAGATTGACGAAGCGGAACAGCGCGATGACGAGAATTTCCGTTGGCATCATCAGCGTGATCAGCACAAAGAAGAACAGGATCCACTTGCCCGGAAAGCGGAAGTAGATGAACGCCAGTCCGGCCAGCAGCGACAGAACCGTCTTGCCAATGGTCACCAGCACCGCCACGAACACGCTGTTGACCATGTAATGGCCAAGATTGTTCAGGTTCATGGCGATATTCCAGTTGTCCGCAAACGCACCGCCGGGCGTGAACTGATAGGCATACACCTGCGCGTTGGTTTGCGTACTGACAAGAATCGCGTAGAACAGCGGAAAGCCGAGAATGATGCAGGCGATTACCAGGAAGATGTGCGCCCACCAGCGTTTCGGCAGCCAGCGGACGTCGCGTCTGGCCGTGCTGCGATGGCGACAGCCGAGGCATGTTCCATCGTCGTCATGGCCTACGCTCCATACGTCACCGCCCGCGCAGAGGTTCGGAATTGCAGCAGCGTGAAGCCGATCACCATAACAAACAGCACAATCGACTGCGCCGCCGCCTTGCCGAGATCGTTGTTGGTGAAGCCCACGTCGTAGATGCGATACATCAGCGTGGTCGTGCTGCCCAGCGGGCCGCCGCCGTGAGCGTATCAATCGTGCCGAACGTCTCGAAGAAAGCGTAGGTCATGTTGGTGATCACGAGGAAGAACGTGATCGGCGACAGCATGGGGAACACCACGCTCCAGAAGCGCCGCCAGGCGTTCGCGCCGTCAATCGCCGCCGCTTCCACAAGGTCACCGGGCACGTTCTGCAGGCCCGCGATGTAGAACAGGATGTTGAAGCCCATGCTCTTCCACACGCTGGCGATGATTACCGCCCACGGCGCGAACACCGGGCTGTTTAGCCAGGGAACGCTCACGCCGAATAACATCTCAAAGAAGTGGTTGAAGATACCGCGCCAATGGGTTGAAGATCAGCAGGAAGATGACGCCCGCCACCACCGGCGAAATTGCATACGGCCAGATCAACAGCGTGCGATAGATGCGCGCACCCTTGAGTGGCAGGTAAGCCACCAGCGCGATCATGAGCGACAGCGCCATACTGAAGAAGACCACCGCCGCCGAAATCAAAATGGTGACGCCGAGCGCCTTGGCATAGGCCGGGTCATTGACAAGCGACGTGAAGTTATTGACGCACACGAACGCCGTTCGTGGAATGCCCAGCCGCACCAACTGCGTCGAGAGGCTGAAGGTATCGAGCGCCGGATAGTACAGAAACATCAGCAGAATAATCACGGTTGGCCCGAGGAAGATGTAAGCCAGCCAGCCGTGCCTGAATGCGCCCGGGGTGTGCTCGGCCGCAAACAGGCTGTGCCGCTCGAACAGGGCGCGCAGCAGCCAGCGGGCGATCAACACGGCGGCGAGAATGCCAATGAGCGATCAGAATAATGCCAAAACTGAAGTCGATGGCTTTGCGCTCAGGCTCGAAGGTGCAGAAATTCAGCGGCAGCATGAACAGCAGCCCACCTGCGATACCTGCGCCCGCGCCCACCAGCGCTGCCAGCGCGGCTGCCCGCGCGGATTGATGGAAGATCAGAACCAGCAGGCCCGCCCCCACCAACGCCGAAACGCCTACCACCAACACCGGAATGATCGGATTCATCCGCCCCCGCTCCTCACGCGGCCCCCAACCAAATTGCCCTGCAAACAGGCAGGGGCGACTTTTACGGTCGCCCCTGCGCTACTTATTGCATGCTCGAAGCGCCTACTCTGCGTTGAGCAGGTTGTACTCTTCGATCATGACGTTGGCCGCCGCAGCGGTTTCTGCCAGAACATCTGCCGGGGCAGCGTCTGACAGCAGCACCGTGTCGATGGCCTGCGTCACCAGATTGCGGATGGCCGGGAAGCTGCCCAGCAGCGCGCCGCTGGTCGCCGGTGTCACGGCGCTCTGGGCGAGCTGATCAAATGCCACGGTCGAATTCGGGTTTTCGTCGAACCAGCCTTCGCCCTGCAGCATTTCCACCGAACTGTTGCGCAGCGGAATGTAGCCGGTCGTCTGGTGCCAGGTGGCCGCGTTCTCGGTGTTTGTGAAGAAGGCCAGGAACGTCAGCGCGCCGTCTTCCACCTCAGGCGCAAGCCATCGGTCAGCCACAGGCTCGCGCCGCCGATCAGGTTGCCCGTCCAGCCAGTCGCGTCGTTGTAGGGCATGAACGATGCCACCACGTCGAAGCCGTTGTCCACGCCCAGTTGGGTGTAGTAGGTCGTGTCCGAGCTGCTGTAGACGGCCATCGCCACTTCCTGCGCGCCGAAAGCCTGGTCGACCGTCGCCCACGAGTTGCCACCCTGCGCGCCGCTGTAGTACAGGTAGCCCTTGTTGTACTGATCCTCGAGGAAATTCAGGATCGCCAGGCCAGCGTCGCTGTTGAACATCGACTTCGGTGGCAGCAGCATCGCGGCCATTGCCGTTATTGGCAAACAGCGCGTCCTGCTGGGCCAGCCACTGCTCGAAGAACCAGCCATGATTCGGCCAGGTCCAGCAGTACGCCGGCGCAGTGTCGAGCGCCATGATGGCTTCGCAGGCGGCATCGACTTCGGCCCATGTCGCTGGCGGGGTGTCGATGCCAGCGGCGCTGAGATAGCCCATGTTCGAGAACATGATGGCCGACGAGGTGTTCCACGGCATCGAGGTGAACTCGCCATCGAGCGTGTAGTAGGCGGTCACGGCCGGGTTGAAGTCCTCAAGGTCGAAGGCCACGCCATTGACCTCGGTGCGGTCGCCCAGCGCCTCGCCAATCGCGCGGAAGTAACCGCTGTCGCGTGCGTTCTGGGTCGCCACTTCGAAGTACTGCACAATCGCGGGCAGGCTGCCCTGCTCGGAGGCCAGCGCCGTTTGCGTGAACAGTTCCTCGTAATTCGGATAGCCGGTGATCACGACGTTGTACTGCGGGAACATCTCATTGAACTCGTCTGCGCGTGCCTGCGACCAGCCCAAACGCGAATCATCGGTAAACGCGATCCACACGGGGATGTCCGTCACGTCCTGCGCGAACGCAGGCACGACTGCCACCACCACGAGCATCAACGCTACCACCAACATCAATACGGTGAAACGAGCCTTCATTATGACCTCCTGAATTCAGAACCCAGCTCAATAATCTAGCGCCCTTCTGTTAACAAATATACCGTGCCTCGTTAAGGCCATGCAAAACATGGGCGGAAAGTGGCCAAGCATTTTGTGCAGTTCGTATAACGAATCAGTTAAATGCTGCCCAAACTGGCCCGGCACTCGCTCCATCGAAATCAGCCCACCCCCTAACCATTGGGGGGAACGCCCTCCACAAATGGGTCGTATACTGCATTCTTGGACGATTGACCACTTTCGCACTTTCGGTCAAGGCGTCATTGACATTGAATACGGAGGTTTGGGAGATTGGACGAAGGCGACTCGCGCCAGGCGCAGCGCGCCGAACGAATTCTGGAAGCCGCCAGCGACTTGTTCGCCCACTACGGCTACGACAAGACGACGATGGAAGATATCGCGCGGGCCGCTGGCGTATCGAAAGGCGCAATCTATCTGCACTTCAGAGGCAAGGAAGATCTGTTCGATGCGCTGATCGCACGCGAGAGCGACATCCTTCAGTTGCTCATCATGCAGCGGCTCGAAGCCGAACCCAGGCTCAACATCTTCAGCCTGTACAGGCACTCGATTGAAGCTGCGCTGGAACGGCCCGTGATGCGGGCGCTGATGATCAGCGACAACCGCGTGCTGGGCGATTTCATGCGGCGCATGAAAAGCGCGCCGCAGTATGAAGAAACGATGGGCTTCCGCACCGACTTTGTGCAGCAGCTTCAGCAGGCGGGCATGATCCGCGCGGATGTGGACCCCGAAGCACTGTCGGCCGTGCTAATGGCCATCAAGTTTGGCTATCTCAGCCTGCCCGACCTGCTCGACAACGCGCCGCCGCCGGAAGTGACCGGCGCTGCCATTGCAGACATGCTGCAGCGGGCCTACGGTACCGAATTTGGCGATAGCGAGGCCGGGCGCGCCGTCATGCGCCAGTTGTTCGAACGCGGGCGCGAATTCATGCAGGCCATGCGCGAGGAACGCAGGAAGCCCCATGCCCCATTATCGAAGTCCATGTGAACCACGAGGAGGGAACGATGGACGTACCTGTGTTGCAAACCGAACATCTCACCAAAAGCTACGGCAAAGGCATCAAGCAGCTTGCCCTGAATGACCTGTCGCTGACGGTGAATCACGGTGAAATCTTCGGCTACCTGGGCCCTAACGGCGCCGGGAAGACGACCACCATCAAGCTGCTGCTCGACCTGATTCGGCCCACCAGCGGCAGCGCCCGGATTTTCGGGCTGGACGCTAACGCGCAAAGCATGGCCACGCGCAAACGCATGGGCTACCTTCCCGGTGAACTTGCGTTGTGGCACGGGCAAACGGCCAAACACGTGATTGGCTACTTCGCCAGCCTGCGTGGAGGCGTAGACGCGACGTTTTTGGACAGCCTGATCCAACGTCTGGAATTCGACCCGGGCAAGAAAATCCGGGAGTACTCGTCAGGCAACAAGCGCAAACTCGGCCTGGTGCTGGCGCTCATGCACCAGCCCGAACTGCTGATTCTGGACGAGCCGAGCAGCGGCCTCGACCCGCTGGTGCAACAGACGTTTATGCAGCTCATGCGTGAAGCGCGCGCCAACGGCCAGACCGTGTTCCTGTCGTCGCATGTCTTGGCCGAAGTGCGCGCGATTTGCGACCGTGTGGGAATCCTGCGCGAAGGGCGGCTGGAAGAAGTCAAGCGGGTGGACGCCCTGATGAAACAGGACTACCGCGTGGTCGTCACCCGCCTGCGCGAACCCGCGCCGGAAACCGTGTTTTCGGCCGTGCCGGGCGTCAGCAGCATTCAGATCAACGGGCGCGAGGCGACGTTCAATCTGGCCGGCGACTTCAACCCGCTGTTGGATGCCCTGCGCGGAATCTATGTCGAAGACATGTACGTGGTCGAGCCGTCGCTCGAAGACATCTTCCTCACCTACTACGGCGATCATCCCACCAATGGCAAGATGCCGAATACACAGAAGACGCAGGAGAAAGCATCATGACGGGCAAAATCTTCGCGGAAACGCTGGGCCGGGGCTGGCGCAACATGCTCTACTGGGGCGTGGGCATGGCCTTCTATTCGCTCGTAATAACCGTGGCCGTGCTCGATGACCAAACACTCGAGCAAATGCTGTCGCTCATCAACTCGATGCCCAGCTTCCTGATGCAGGGCTTCATGGGCAGCGCCGATATCGCCTTCATGACGACCGCCAACGGCTATTTTGCCACCAAGTACTTCACGACCGGCCTGCTCATCTTCAGCGCCTACGCCGTGATGGCTGGCATGTCGGTGACCGCTAACGACGAGGACTCTGGCATTCTCGACAGCTTCCTCAGCCTGCCGATCCAACGCTGGTCGGTCATCATCGAGCGCGGGCTGGCGCATGCCCTGATGCTGCTCGGCGTGCTGCTGATCGCGTTCCTGGGCGTCGCTATCGGCACCGTGTTCGTGCCACAGATGTCCTACGACCTGGGCGGTATCATCGTCGGCATGTTCAACATGCTCCCCAGCTTGCTGTTCGTGCTGGCCGTCACCATCTTGTTCGGCGTACTGTTCCGCCGCCGCTCGGTGGCGCTGGGTGCAGCCTCTGCACTGGTTATCTCCAGCTACATGCTGGCCTTCGCAAGCAACGGAGCGCCCAATTCGGCAATCGCTATTCTCGGTCGGCTGTCGTTCTATCATTACTACAACGGCGTTGGCGTGATGCAGTTTGGCCTCGACTACGGCAATGTGGGGTTGCTGGTAGCCGTAGCCGCGTTGTTTGCCGTCCTGTCGGTCTGGCGCTTCCAGCGGCGCGACATTGGGCTGTAGCTAGCTGGCACAGTGCGCCAATCTTTCAAAGCCGGTTCATCAAATGGCCCTCCAAATTGGAGGGCCAATCAGTTTTGGATGTGCTATACTCTGGCAATCTTGCGCAGCCTTAGGCGCATGGTTGTATCCAAGTACAGGAGGCTTTCCCGCTATGTCTCGTAAAGCACTGTTTTTGCTCGTGGTAGTCGCCCTGATCGGTTGTTCCGTTTGTAGGGATCGCTGCTCAGGATCCCCTGATCGAATCCGTCTGCTTCGTGACCGACGTCGGCAAGCTCAATGATGGCACCTTCAACCAGAACACGTACGCGGGCCTCACCCGCGCCTGCCGAAGACTTCGGCCTCGATACCACTTTTATCGAGACGCAGGCCCCAACCGACTATGAGGCCAACATCAGCACTTGCTTGACTGAAGGCTACGACGCCGTTCTGACCGTAGGCTTCCTCATCACCGATGCCACGCGCGCGGCCGCCGAGGCCAATCCGGACACCTATTTCATCGGCGTCGACCAGTTCTTCGCCGACCCGCTGCCGAACCTGGTGGGTGTGAAGTTCCGCGAAGACCAGGCTGGTTTCCTCGTCGGCGTGATGGCGGGCCTGATGACCGAGAGCAACACGGTCGCTGGTGTATACGGCATCGACATTCCACCGGTCGTGAAGTATCGCAACGGCTTCGAGGCAGGGCCTTGCCTATAGCAATCCGGACGCGACGACCCTCGGCGTGTACATCGACAGCTTCGTTGCCCCGGATCGCGGTGCGGCGGCTGCCGAGCAGTTCATCGGTGAAGGCGCAGACGTGATCTTCGGCGCTGGCGGCCCCACTGGTTCGGGCGGCATCACATTCGCGGCCCAGAATGGCGTGTACCTGTCATTGGCGTTGACCAGGATGAGTACTTCACCACCTTCGGCGGCGGCGAGACCCCCGGCGCTGAGAACTTGATCACCAGCGCTCTCAAGCGTCTGGATGACGGCGTGTACCAGATGATTGAAGCGCTGGTCAATGGTGGTGAAGGCTGGCCGACCGACGCGAGCATCTACGTCCTCGATGTGGCCGAGAACGACGGCATCAGCTTCGCGCCCGCGCACCGACGCAGACGTGCCGGAAGAAGTGACGGCTGCCGTTGAGGCGGCTCTCGCGGGCCTGATCGATGGCTCGATTGAGACAGGCGTGGACCCGGTCACGGGCGCGCTGCTGAGCGAGATGGAACCAGAAGCGACCCCCGCGTCGTAACTCCGGCAAGTTCTCCACAGCCTTAGTACCAGTCGGGGCCGGTCAAATTGACCGGCCCCTGTTTATTGTCGAATTGACCGCACAGCCCTTCCCCACTGCGATAGGTCCAAACCCGGCGACGCACGAAAGAATTTGAGAACAATCTGCCGACAGGGGATAAATCCCCCGTCTGGAAAAACCAAATCCGCTAAAGGGACTACAAACAGTCTCTTTAGCGGATTTGTCGTATCCTGCTGCCGGACTGAAGTCCGACGCAGATCCAGCCGCAGAGCCTTAGCCTGCGTCCTGCCAGGGCACATCTCCACTCGCTGGTTACTCACCGCGAGTCGCCGAAAAGAAAGAGGCGCGCCACGGTGGGCGCGCCTCTTAAGTGTCACCGTCGTTGGAAACCCGGGCCTAACGCGCGAACTCGACTGAGCGCGTCTCGCGGATGACCTGCACCTTGATCTGGCCCGGATACTGCATGCTCTCTTCGATCTTGCGGGCAATATCCCGCGAAAGCTGAAGCGCCTTCAGATCGTCCACCTCGTCGGGGCGCACAATGATACGCACCTCGCGGCCCGCCTGCAGCGCGTAGCTTTGTTCGACGCCGGTGAAGCTGTTGGCGATCTCTTCGAGCGTGCGCACGCGCCGCACATACGATTCGAGGCTTTCACGGCGCGCACCGGGCCGCGCACCCGAGATTGCGTCCGCCGCCTCAACGATGTACGACTCCACGTATTCCTGTTCAACTTCATGATGATGGCTGCCAATCGCATTCACCACCTTGGGATGCAGACCGTAGCGTTTGGCGATCTCCGCGCCAATCTGTGCGTGTGTGCCTTCGACTTCATGGTCAATTGCCTTGCCAATGTCGTGCAGCAGCGCGCCGGCCTTGGCAACCATCACGTCGGCGCCCAGTTCAGCGGCGATCATGCCGGCGATGTGCGCGCTCTCTATCGCGTGCGCGTGCATATTCTGGCCGTAGCTGCTGCGGTATTTGAGCCGCCCGAGCAGCTTGATGATTTCGGGGTGCAAGCCGGGCACGCCGACTTCAAAAGCCGCGCGTTCGCCTTCCTGGCGAATGACCGCGTCCAACTCGGCCCGCGAGTCTTCGACCAGCTTTTCGATACGCGCCGGATGAATGCGGCCGTCCACGACCAGCTTGGCCATCGAACGCTTGGCGACTTCACGACGGATCGGGTCGAAGCTGCTGATGGTAATTGCCTCGGGCGTGTCATCGACGATTACATCGACACCGGCGGCCATTTCGAAGGCGCGAATGTTGCGGCCATTGCGGCCAATGATGCGCCCCTTCAACTCGTCGGAAGGTAGCGGGATGACGCTGACGGCGATTTCCGACACCTGCTCGGACGCCAGCCGCTGCACGGTCATGGAAATGACCTCGCGTGCCCGCGATTCGGCCTCTTCCTTCGCTTCAGCCTCCACCTGGCGGATGATGCGCGCCACATCATTGCGCGCTTCCTGCTCGGCAAGCAGCATCACCTCGCGCTTGGCTTCGTCGATGGTCATCTGGGCGATGCGCTGCAATTCGGCAGCGCGTTCCTCTTCCAGCAGGGCCAGGTCGGCCTGCTGTTTGTCCAGGCGGCTCTGGCGCTTGTTGAGCGTTTGTTCGCGCAGATCCATCCGCTCGAAGCGCTTGTCGAGGTCTTCGCGGCGGTTCTGCATCCGCTCGTCCTCACGGTCCAAATCGCGGCGGCGGCGCAGCGCAGTTTCATTGGCTTCGTCCAGCACCGACTTGGCTTTGTCGGCCGCGTCGCGCTGAACCTCCTGTGCCTTAAGCTGTGCCGTTTGGAGCGCCGACTGCGCCTCCTGTTCGGCGCGCTGACGGCGGCCGCTGATGCGCTGATTATCAAGGTAGTACATAACGCCGGCGCCAATGGCTAATCCAGCCACCAGCGCGACGAGGACACTGACTAGACTTCCTGCGTCCATGCTCGATTGTGCGTGCAACCAGGCTCACGGCCCGGCGGCGGCGCAACCCTCCTTTCATTCGGGTGGATAGTGATTGTCCTAGCTGTCATAGTCCTCCAACATGTCCTCAGCGGGTCCATCGGAGAGCAGCCCGTCAGCTTCCAGTTCGTCCAGCAGTCGAGACACCGCTTCCCGGCTCAAACGCGGCGAAAAGCCACGGCGGGCGAGGAACATCATCAGCTTCTGGCGCAGTTCGGCCCGTTCGGTGCTGCGAATCCGGCGTAACTGGGATTGCGCGGCGCGATAGGCGTCATCATCTTCATCCTGCGTTTGAAGCACATCGTCAATGATGTCAGCAGCGATGCCCTTCTGCCGCAGCTCGTAACGCAGCGCGCGGGCGCTGAGCGGTTTGAACTGACGGCGGTTGTTCACCCAGAACTCGGCAAAGGCGTGGTCATCAAGATAGCCGAGCGCGCGCAGCCGTTCCATCGCACTGTCGATGGCGGGCTGCGGAACGTCTTTTTGGGCCAGCGAACGGCGCACTTCCTGCTCACTGCGCGGACGAGTAGCGAGAAAGCGGACGGCGCGATCCACCGCGCGCGACACTTCATCGTCCCCGCGCAGCTTCGCAATATCTGCGTCGCCTAGCGCCTGACCCTTATGCAGTTTCGCCGCTTCGTCGAGGCTCAGACTGAACGCGAACGTATCGTTCACAAACACATTGACGCGCTTCACATTGCGCTTCTGCGTTTCCAGCCCGGTGATGATGTGGGTATTATCGCCCATACGCCCCGCCGACACAGCTTGCTGCGGCCGTTACCCACAGTTGGGAAACGGTCTCAAGCAACCATGCACCTGATTCGGTGGGGTGGTGCGATCAAGGAGTTGTGATACGCGCACGAATCCGGCCAGCGGCCGGCTGAAGTCGAGCGAGTGCGTTATCCGGACTGAATAAGTTCTATTCCGGGTTGGATGATAGCCAGTTTCTCAGATCGCTTCATCGTAATTCGCCAAATCGCGCGCCGCAGCAAATGCCGCGTGCACAGCTCTTTTGTCGCGTCCTCTCACCGGACGTTGGGATGGTGTGCGCCCAACCGGCGCTATTAGCGCGCCTCGATGGGTTGAGTGTCGTTTTCCGTATCTGCAAGCTTCGGCCAAATCAATGACCAACTGTTCATATTATGCATGGATGAAGGCGTTTTCACAACTCTTTGGTTATGCGCGGTTTACGCCGCAAGCTCAACCGGATAGAATCCAGCCCGTTGCCCTGCCTGAGCGAATACTGAATGAGCACACCCGGCCCCAAGCGACAGCGCATACTCGTCACCGGCGGCGGCACGCTGCTGGGCGATGCGATCGCGGCGGCGCTGCTGGCGGAGGGCGCGGAAGTCACGCTGCTGATACGGCCCGGCGTGGAGAACCGCCTCGGCGCGCTCGGCCAGCGCGTGCGTGAAGTCAGCGCCGATGTGTGGGAACCGTCCTCACTCAAGGGGCACGCGCGCGGAATGGCCGCCGTGATTCACACCGTGGGCGGCATGACCGCCGACGCCGCGCACGGGCTAAGTTACTCCTACCTCAACATCGTCTCGGCGCGCAATGTGGCGAACATGGCTGTCAACGGCGGCGCGCCGCGCATGGTGCTGCTCAGTGCGGTGGCCGCGCCGTGGGTGCCGCGCGGTTATGTGCACGCCAAACGCGATGCCGAGCAGTATCTCGAACGCATCGGCCTGCGAGCGACCATCATCCGCGCCCCGATTGTCTACATTCGCGGCAGCAAACGGCGACTGTTCTATCGCGCCATTTCCGGGCTGGGTGATTTTCCGCTCACGGGGTGGATGGGTTTTCGCGCGCTGGCCCCACTGCCGCTGGATGTGGTCGCGCGCGGAGTCGCCCGCATCACGCTGGCCCCACGCACCGAGAAGCTCATCTATGGCGCGAAAGACCTGCGCAACCACAACTCAGCACGTGAGCTTCGGCGCGGGATGACTGGCGATGGCCGGACGATTGACGACGTTCTCGCGCCCGCCTCGACGATTCAACTGCTGGATGATGAAATTCCGTTTGGCTGGACGCCCGGCGAGCCAGAATAGCCGAAAGACCTCTCGGCCCATGCCCCGTTTGAGCGCGGTTCTATTGGGGTGGATGATGTGATATCAAGCGGACGCGCAGTTGCGCGTCCGGCTTCCAATATCACGAAGAGTTGAGCCGCACTATCCTCTGGTGGCCCCGGAGACACCCGCTTCTTCTACCAGTTCAGGCGCTCACATCCCGTATCGTCACTGGCGTGCCATAGGCGGCCAGCGTTGAATCGGCCGTGTCGCTCACTGGCACATCGGCGTACAGCCCGCCGCACGGCTCGATCTCGTAGCCGGACTCGTCGCTCTGGAACAACTGCACGCGCAGACGAGTATGCGTGTACGCGCCCACCGTTACCTGAAACTGCTGCTGCACCGGCCGGTTCTCGACCTGCATAGTGATTTCGGCCGGCGAACCTGCGTCGCCATGCACGGCGCTGAAACGCACCACCACCGGCGCAGGACCGGACAGCAGTTCGTCGTCCTCAGCGCCTTCAAAGCCCACGATCACCGAAGCGGCCGCGCCCGATTTCAACATGCGCGGCGCAACCAGCACCAGCCGCCGCAGCGCCGACCCCACGCTCACGCTGATGGCGGCCGCGCTTTCGCGCTCTTCGGGCGGCGTCACCAGATCGTATTCGAGCATATCGGCCACGGCGCGGCGGCCCGAGTCGGACATGCGGTAGACTTGATCGCCATCCATGATCAGATAGCCCTTGGTCACGAGGCGGCGGATCGCTTTGCCAAACGCGCGGTCGCTTAAATCAGCGCGGTCGGTAATCTCGTCGGCATGCGCCGAAGTCTGGCCAGTTGCGCCAAAAAAGCGCAGGACATCAAGCGCCTCGGGCGGAAGTGACTGCAAATTCAGTGGCATTTCCACGGCGTCTACCCTCCTGCACCTGCTCGACGTGATGTATTTACAGCGCTTCGATGCGCGCCGCGCCCTGTTTGCCCGCGGTCGCGTTGCGCGTATCGACGACCAGCTTACTATGATCGAGTACGTGCTGCCAATCAAAGATGCTGTGGTCGGTCACAATGACGACGCAGTCTGCGCCGGCCAGCAGTTCGGCCGAGTACGGCGTGCTGTTCATAGTCGCGTCGCCTTCCAGCCGCACCGATGCCACGTATGGGTCATGATAGACCACTTCCGCGCCGCGCTGCTCCAGCAGTTGAATGACATCCAGCGCCGGGCTTTCACGCACATCGTCAATATCGCGTTTGTAGGCTACGCCCAGCACGACGATCTTCGAGCCGTTGACCGATTTGCGGTCGTGATTGAGCGCCCCGGCCACCTTCTCGGTCACGTACAGCGGCATCGAGGTGTTGATTTCGCTCGCCAGTTCAATGAAGCGCGCGTTGTAGTTAAGCGTCTTCAGCTTCCAGCTCAGGTACAACGGGTCAATCGGGATGCAGTGCCCACCCAGCCCGGGCCCGGGATAGAACGGCATGAACCCGAACGGCTTGGTGGAAGCGGCGCTGATCACTTCCCACACATCCACGCCCAGCTTGTCGCACATCAGCGCCATTTCGTTGGCAAGGCCGATGTTGACGGCGCGGAAGGTGTTCTCCAGCAGCTTGACCAGTTCGGCGGTCGTGGGGTCGGCAACCGGCACCACATGCTCAACCGCCTTGCTGTAAAGCGCGACGCCCACTTCGGTGCTGGCCGGATTGACGCCACCCACGACTTTCGGCGTATTGCGCACGCCGTACTTCTTGTTGCCGGGGTCGATACGCTCGGGCGAAAAAGCGATGAACACGTCTTCGCCAGCGCGATAGCCCTGTGCTTCGAGCTTGGGCACCACCAGTTCGGTGGTCGTGCCCGGATAGGTGGTGCTTTCCAGAATCACCAGCATGCCCGGGTGCGCGATTTCGGTCACGGCGTCCACGGCCTGAATCACATACGACATGTCCGGGTCTTTGGTCTTGCGCAGCGGCGTAGGCACAGCAATGCTGACCGCGTCCGCCTCGTGCAGTTCGCTGTATTGTGTGGTGGCGCGCAGGCGGCCGTCGGTCACCAGCCGCTTGATGGTTTCGGATGAAATATCGGGGATGTAGCTTTCGCCCCGGTTTAGCGCATCAACTTTGGCGGCGCTGATGTCGAGACCAATGACGCGGAAACCGACTTCGGCAAACTCGACCGCAAGCGGCAGACCAACGTAGCCGAGGCCGACAATTGCCACCAGCGCATCGCGGCTTTCAATCCGGTCGAGCAGCGTTTGTTTGAGGCTCATGCTCAAGCACTCTTTCACTATGACGGATTCGATTACGGAGAACGGCGGCTATTATACTAGGCAGTCAAAGGCATACAAGCATGACAAACGGCCGCGCCCGATGGGGGGAGCATCGGGCGCGGCGAATATAGGGGGACTGCGAGTTCAGTTCAGGCAGCAGCGCCAGACGTTTCGGGAGTGGCTTCCGGCTGGGCTGGCACACTCGGGTGACCGGGGGGCAGTTGCTGCCCGTTCTGAGAGCCTTGACCCTGCTGACCCCGTCCGCTCTGGGAACCAGAACCATAGCCGCCCTGCCCGTGCGGATTCATCATGCCCGGCGCCATCGGCACCTGGAACATCTGGCCCATGCCAGCCTGCAGCGTCGGCTCACCTAGCGTCACTTCGATCTGCTGTTCGTCGCCAGAGCGAACGACTGTCAGCATCAGCACATCGCCGGCTTCGTAAGCGATCAGGCGGTCACGCAGCGTGTGTTCAGCATCCACAGGCTCACCATTCACAGCCGTGATGATGTCGTCGGCCTGCAGGCCAGCCGCAGCAGCGGGCGAGTTGGCCACGACTTCTACGACCAGCGCGCCGTCGCTCAGGCTTGCGCCACTCTCCGCCGCAACGGTCTCATCGAGCGTGACGAAGCTCACGCCGAGATAACCGTTCTGGTTCTGGCCCTGCTGTCTGAAGAACTGACCAAACGGCATTTCCTGCATGTTGCCGAAGGGCATACCCTGTGGCATCTCACCAAACGGCATCATTCCGTCGCGCCGGTTCATCATGCCCTGCCCCATCATGCCGCCCGCCAAAAAGTCAATTGCGGGCACAGTCACTTCAATCGTCTCGCCATCGCGCACGACTTCAAGCGTCAGATTGGCGTCACTGCCCAGGCCAGCAACGTAGCCCAGCAGCGCCATTGGGTCGTACATGCTGCCATCAATTGCCATGATCAGGTCGCCCGAGCGCAGGCCATCGGCATACAGCGGCGCATCTTCAGACAACTCGACGACGCCCCATGCCTGGTCATCGGCATTGAAGCGCAACGTCACATCGCCGCCAACACGGAAGAAGGGTCGCTCGCTCGCGCCCGCGGTGTCCTCGCCGGTGACTGGCCGTGCCGCCAGTGTGGCGGTCACATCAACGATTTCGCCGTCGCGCTCCAATGTCAGCGACACTTCATCGCCGGCCATCAACAGGCTAATCGCCTCTGCAACTTGCGCGGCGGTTGTCAATACCTCACCGTTGACTGCCGTGATGACATCATCGACGGCCACACCTGCCGCTTCGGCCGGCGAGCCAGCCAGCACATCGACAACCAGTGCGCCGTTATCGGCGTCGCTAATTTGCACACCCAGGAATCCAGGCGCAGCCTGCTCGGTCACTTCGGTCGGCGCATCGGGCACTGCGGTGGCTTCCTGCGCCGAAACAGCCGCTATCGCCGAAAGCGACAGCGCGCTGACGAGCGCGCCGGTGATGAATACCCGCTTAAGTGGTGAATTTACGTTGGTCATGGACTACTCCTTCAAGGATTGCAGTTCGGAAACGGCCAATGCCTGAACTGCGCGTTCTGACCTATATCGTGCACGGCAAACGTAAACCGGCCGTACACGAGGTGTAAATTGTCTGTAAACTCGCCCGGCCTTCATCGTCCAACGCGTCGCCTAGTCCTCGTCATCCTTACCACCGCGCAGGCGGCGCGCCAGATAGCCGCCCAAAAAGCCGCCCATGACGGCGTCCACCGGAGAGGTGCGCTGCTTCTTTTCGTCGTTATCGCCCCAACTATTGATCGTGCGCCGCGCCAGCCAATCATTGTAGGCGTCAAACGCGCCATCCAGCGCTTCGGCCAGCGCGTGCGCATCATTGGCTGCGATCACCTGCCGGAACTCCTCAAGCACGGCCAACTCTGCATCGATCACGCGCAAAGCCGCATCACGGTCGTTGAGCAGCAGCTCACGAATGTCATCCGGATGCGCATCCGCCAAAATGTGAGTCAACTTGCCAAAATTCGGGTTGCCGGTCCGCTGCGCATCATCCCACCCCACCGTCGACCGCGCGGCCATAAAGCCAGTCACGCCCAGCATAACGGGCAGCAGTTCAACCACACCCATCCAGCCGTCATGCTCATACGGATCGACGAAGCGCGGCGGCGCGCCCAACACGGCCGCGAAGTCGGTCGCCAGTTCGACCGCGTCGGGGTGTGCGCTGGCCGACGGCGACAGCAGCATATTGCCGCCCTCGAACAATTCGGCGGCGGCATGGCGTGGGTCATCGCGGCCATCAAACAGATAAGCTGCGTTCAATACAGCCGTCACGCCCACCTGATGACTTTCGTCCTTCGCCAACACCTGCGCCCATGAAATCGAAGGTACGGACAGCGTCGAGAAGTCAAGCACGACCGTGCCGGGCTTGAGTTCACCTGCCATCAGGCTGTAGGCGTCCTTCACGTCAGCATACGGCAGCGTCAGCACGACGATGTCCTTCTGGCGCGCTACCGCCGCCAGTGAGCCGGAAATATCGTCGAACGCCTCGCGCGTTTTCGCCGCCTTGACCATGTCGGTGCGCACGTCAAAGCCCGCCACAGTGAACTGCTGGCGATTGGCCGCGCCCTGCTGATAGCGTTTGACGGCCAGCGCCACCGACACGCCCACCTGTCCCAATCCGATGACACCCACACTGATGATGCCCATGCTGCGGCCTCCACTAAAAAATTCAGGTTGACGGGTAATGCAGGGATTTCGCCTCTATCCCTGGGGGAGAGAGATGAACGCTGAACGCATTAGTTCGCGTCATCGGCCGCTTGCAGGCGAACGAGCAGCGGAACCAGCGGATGACCTTGCCACCGCGCAGGATTATCGGCATGGTGGCGCACCAGCCATACCACGTCCTCAGGCGCACCCGCCGAAGCCACCATCTGCGCACCCCACTCTGGATGATGCAGGTAGACGACGAACCCACGTGACCACGCGGCTTTGGGGTCGCGCGCGCTCAAACGCATGACCAGTTTCTGCGAGAGCGCGCCAACCAGCACCGGCAACGTGCGCTGCCACAGGCGCAGCGGATAACGGCTCTTGCCCACATCATGCAGCAGCGCCGCCATCGCAAGAGCGGACGAGTTATCCGCATGCGCGCTGTCCAAGACGGCCAGACTGTGCAACTGCTCACTGCGGGCCATACACCGAAACAGAGTCAATAGTTCCGGCGATAGCACTGCCGAGGCACGTTCAATCTCGACCGGGCGCGCGAATGCGGCCAGAGCGCGCACACCCTGCTTCATGCGCAGCGCAGGTGAGGACCGTGCGGTCATATGCCCAGCAGAAACCCGCCCAACGCGCTGGTTGGCTGCGTAATCAGCAGGCTCAACGGGCTGGGAAGGCCGGGCAGCCGGAGGATGCTGAGCAGGATCAGGCCAAAGAACAGATAGTACGTCACCTGCTGATAACGCTGCCAGGTGTAGGCCAGGTTGGGCGGCAGCAGCGCCAGCACAATCTGCCAGCCATCCAGCGGATACAATGGAATCAGGTTGAAGAAGAACAGCACCAGATTGAGATACACGCCTTGCACTAGAATGAGCACAATTATGCTGACGGCGAGGTTATCCGAAAATAGAAACCCCGTCGAAGACAGCAGACGAAACACCAGCCCAAACAGCACCGCCAGGATCAGGTTCGATACCGGCCCGGCAGCCACAGCCGCCAGCCAGCGCCAGCGCCGGTTCTGTACCGGCATGCGGTACGGCGAAATCGGCGCCGAGCCCAGAATGCCGAAGCCGATGAGCGCGAACATCAACCAGCCGATCCAGTTGATGTGCACGAACGGATTGAGGGTCAGGCGGCCCTGAATCTGCGGCTCAGGGTCGCCCATGCGCCACGCGACGTAATTGTGAGACCACTCATGGATAGTCATGCCGATCAGCAAGACCAGCATGTTGGCGACGAGCAGTTCGATTGATAGATTGCCGCCTAGAAGCAACTTGTTGCTCCTCAAATGCGTATCGGATTCACAGGTTCGGCATTATAACATAGGGGAGTAGTTGACCATTTCGAAAATGCATGAAAGACTAAGCTTTGGCGAGGCCTTCGTGACGGATTGGTTCGCCCCCAAACCCGGCGATCGGGTGCAAATGCGCAAGCCGCATCCGTGCGGCAGCAGCGAATGGGTCGTGTACCGCATCGGTGCCGACATTGGCCTGCGCTGCTCGGGCTGTGGACGGCGCATGCTCATGCCACGCAGCGCGTTCAATAAAGGCGTGAAGCGTATACTGCCGGCCGGTGTAGATGAGGAAACAACACCGTGAAACGAATAGTCTTCATTATGTCCGACACAGGCGGCGGTCACCGGGCATCAGCCGAGGCCATCCGCGACGCTATCCTCGAAAAACACGAAGCTCAGTTTGAACTGGTCGATCTCTTTAAGCAGTATTCTCCCTATCCCTTTAGCCAAATGCCCGAGTGGTATCCGCAGATGGTGTCGAAAGGGCGCGCGTCCTACGGTATGACCTACCGTCTGTCCAACACGCACAATCGCGCACGTGCCTATTCGCGGCTGATGTATCTGACGATGGACAACCGCCTGCGCCAGATGCTGCGCGAACACCCGGCCGATGTATATGTGTCGGTGCACTCGGTACTCACCCGCATTACGGGCCACGCACTGAGCGCGCAGGCCACGCGCGCGCCGTTCGTGGTGGTCGTCACCGACCTGGTGTCTACGCACATGCTCTGGTACGACCGGCGGGCCGACCGCACACTGGTTCCAACCGCACCAGCTTACGAGCGTGGGCTGCGGGCCGGGTTGGCCCCCGATCAGATGCGCGATACCGGCCTACCCGTCAATCCTCGTTTCATGCGCAACCTGCCCGAAAAACATGCCGCGCGCGAGAGCCTCGGTTGGGACCAGACTATGCCCGCCATCCTGATTGTGGGCGGTGGCGAAGGCATGGGGCCGCTTTATGACACAGCCCGTGCCGTTGACGAGCGCCGGCTTGGCTGCCAGATCGTCGTGATTGCCGGCAAGAATCAGGAGTTGAAAGCACAGTTAGAAGCGAGCGAGTGGCACTCGCCAACCCACATCTATGGCTTCGTCAACGACATGCCGCGCCTGATGGCCGGCGCGGATATCCTCGTCACCAAAGCCGGTCCGTCCACCATCTGCGAATTGGCCATCGCGGGCCTGCCGATGATCATCTATGACTTCATTCCCGGCACCGAAGACGGCAACGTAACCTATGTGGTCGACAACGAAGCCGGCATTTACGCGCAAACTGCGCCCGAAGTCGCGGCGGCGGCGGCCTCGTGGCTGGCAAATGGCGGCGGACTGCTGCGCTGGTATGCGGCGGGAGCAGCGGCTATTGCCCGGCCGCATGCCGTCTACGATATTGCTGATGAGGTGTGGGCGCAGGCCAACGAGCCACGCATTCTCAACCCGAAACCGAGCCTGCTGCACCCGGCTACGCTGCGTGACCGGCTGCGCTCACGCGATTTTGACTGGCCGTGACCAGCGCGTTGCACGCCTGAGGCTGAAGCCGTCAGGCTAGAACCGCGCCCCGTGAACGGGGCTTTTTAAGCCGACTTTAGCGGGTGAAGCCTTAGCTGCATAGCTTCTACCTGCGGCGAAAAAGGCACATCAGCCACCGGTTTGTTGGAAGGCCAATCACCCGAGTTCGGGTACACTGTTCCAGTCTCACCTTTCAACCTTCAACTTTGAACTTTCTGCCCGGTGTACTGGAGCCTTTCATGATCTCAAGCGCACTGTTCAAGAAATACGACATTCGCGGGCGGGCGCTGGGCGACGACGCCCCGCTGACGCGCGAAACTGGCTATTTGATCGGTCGGGCGTTTGCGACGTGGCTGGCGCGCGAATATGACATCCATGAGGTCGTGTTGGGCCGCGACAACCGGCTCTCATCCTCGGCGCTATCCACGGCCTTCAGCAGGGGCCTGCGCGACTCCGGCTGCGTGGTGATCGACATCGATATTGTCTCGACACCGCTGGTCTACTGGCACGCCGTGCAGAACGACAATTGTGGCGGCGCGATGGTGACCGGCAGCCATCTCGGCCCCGATCAGAACGGCCTCAAGCTGTGCATCGGCGCGGTCAATGTGTATGGAGACCAGCTTCAGGAACTGCGGGCGTTGGCCGTGGCTGAAAACTTCGAGACTGTGCACAGCAAGGCCGCCGAGCGCCGCGATCCAACCGCCATTCGCACTTACAGCATGCTCACGGCCATGCGCGTGAAGATGCCACATTCGTTGAAAGTGGTCGTTGATGCAGGCAACGGCACGGCTGGCCTGATTGCGCCCGCTTTATTGCGAAGCTGGGGATTGGAGGTCGTGCCGCTGTTTTGCGAGCCGGATGGCAACTATCCCAATCATCAGCCCGATCCGCAGTCACCGGAAAACATGATCACACTGGGCGAGCGAGTGCGCGAAACCGGCGCCGATCTTGGGCTTGGGTTCGATGGCGACGGCGACCGGCTGGGTGCAGTCGATGAGCACGGCGTGTATGTTTCGCCCGACCGCCTGCTGGCGCTGCTGGCGGTCGATATGCTCAGCCGGCGGCCCGGCGCAGCCGTGGTGGCCGATGTGCTCACCAGCCAGACGGTGTTCGACGCCGTGAAGCAGGCTGGCGGCCACCCGGTGATGTGGGCCAGTGGCCACGCGCTAGTGAAGGAGAAGATGCGCGCCGAACATGCGCTGCTCGGCGGCGAGGCCAGCGGGCACATGTTTCTGGCTGAAGACTACTATGGCTTTGATGACCCGTACCTGGCGGCCGGGCGACTGCTGCGCTTGCTGGCGGCTTCTGATCAATCGCTGTCGGCGTTAGTGGCGGCGCTGCCCGCCTACTACAGCACGCCCGAATATCGACCACACTGCCCGGATGGGGCCAAGGCGCGGGTCATCGCCGGGGCGCGCTCCGTGCTGGAAGGTGACCCCGAGGTGCAAAGCGTAATTGATGTGGACGGCGTGCGCATCCAGTATGCCGATGGCTGGGGATTGCTGCGCGCCAGTAACACCGAGCCGGTACTCAGCCTGCGCTTCGAGGCCAGCACGGAAGCCCAAGCGCTGACGCTGCGCGACCGTTTCCTGGCGGTGCTGGCGCAATACCCGGAAGTGGAAACCGTGACTGTCGATGGAATGGAGAACTGATTGTGACGTTGCCGCTTGAAGCGCCGCTTGCCCTGCCCTGCAAAATCCTGATCGTCGTGGCGCACCCCGACGACATCGAGTTTGGGGCTGGTGGCAGCGCGGCCGTATGGGCCGCGCAAGGCGCAGAGGTGATTTACTGCATTGTGACCGACGGAGCTGGCGGCAGCAATTCCGCCGACATGACGCCCGACCGGCTGGTGGACATCCGGCGCGAAGAACAGATTGCGGCGGCGGCGCTCGTGGGTGTAACCGAGGTACATTTCCTCGGTTACCGCGACGGCGAACTGGTGGCGACAGTCGAACTGCGCCGCCAACTCACGCGCCTCATTCGCCAGCTTCGCCCGAATCGCGTCGTGATCATGGACCCAACCATCGTCATGATTTCGGAAGAAGGCTTCGACTACATCAACCATCCCGATCACCGCGCGGCGGGCGAGGCGGCGCTATATGCGGTATTCCCCAGCGCCGGTTCGCGGCTGGTGATGCCCGAATTACTCACTGAAGGCTTCGAACCGCACAACGTGACCGAGTTGTATCTGGTGATGAGCGACAAGCCGAACATCGCCGTCGATATCACACCTGTCTGGGACAAGAAGGTGGCGGCGCTGCTCGAACACCGGTCACAGGTGGACGAGAGCGTGGCCGACGAGCTTCGCGCCTGGGCAACCGAATCCGGCAAGGCAGCCGACGTAGAACTGGCCGAGTTGTTCCGCGTGATGAAACTACAGTAAGCGACCAAGCGAAAATCAAACTGCAACGCAAAGGGCGCTAAGGGAATTCCCCTTCGTGCCCTTTGCGTCCTACGTGTTCTTTGCGTTGATTCTTACAGCGCGTAAATCTCGCCGTACTTGGCCTTGATGTAGTTGATCAGCGGCTCGACGCGCAGTGGGCCGCCCGTTACGCGCTGAACCAGCTCGGCGGCCGTGTATTTCGACCCATGCTGATAGATATTGTCTTTCAGCCAGCCGTGCAGCGTGCCGAATTGCCCTTGCGCGATCTCAACCGGTATCTCGGGGTGAGCCTTCAGCGCCGCCTCGAAGAACTGCGCGGCGAACAGATTGCCGAGCGTGTAGCCCTGGAACGCGCCGCCAATCAGCCCGCCGTACCAGTGCACGTCCTGCAGCACGCCGTCGCGGTCGTCCGGCGCGACCACGCCCAGATCGCTTTGATAGCGCGCGTTCCACGCTTCCGGCAAATCCTTGATCGACAGTGAGCCTTCGAGTAATTGCAGTTCGAGGTCGAAGCGGATCATGACGTGCAGGTTGTAGGTCACTTCATCGGCGTCGGTACGGATGAGTGACGGCTTGACCTTGTTGATTGCCCGGTAGAACACATCTTCTTCCACGCTGCCGAGTTGCTCGGGGAACACATCTTGCAGCTTCGGATAGTACTGGCTCCAGAATCCCCGGCTGCGGCCGACCTGATTCTCCCACGTGCGCGACTGGCTCTCGTGAATGCCCGATGACGTGCCGCCGCCCAGCGGCGTGCCGTCGTAGGCGGGGTTCGTGCCCTGCTCGTACATAGCGTGGCCCGCTTCGTGCAGCGTGCTGAACAAGCCATCGCCCAGATCATCCTCTTTGACGCGGGTGGTGATGCGGCAGTCGCCCCAGGCGAAGCGCGTCATGAATGGGTGGTGCGTTTTATCCTGGCGGCCCCGGTTGAAGTCGTAACCGTAGGCGCGAATGACATCGACGCCAAAGGCCAACTGCTGCGCTTCGGGGTAGTGCTGGCGCAGCACCGAATCATCGACTTCCGGCTGCTCGCTGATGGCGCGCACAATTGGCACCAACTGTTCGCGCAGTTCCGCAAACACGGCCCGCACCAGCGTCGCGTTCATGCCGTAGTCGCTGAAGTCGATCAGCGGGTCGGCGATATGGCTGTAGCCCGGGAAACACTCAGCAGTGGCGATGCTGATCTGGCGCGTCTCTTCGAGGTCATCAGCCACGCCAGCGAAGTCGTTGGCCGGCCGCGCTTCGGCCCACTTGTTGTAAAGCATGGCGCTGTGTTCGCTTATCCGGCTGACCAATTCGGACGGGATTTGGGCTTCGCGCTCGTACTCGCGCCGGGTGACGCGAATAAGGGCGGCATCATCGTTGCCGTAAGGCAAGCTTTCCTCATACGGACGCAGTTCATCGAGCAGATGGCCCACGGCAGCCGACGTGAACTTCTCGTGCGACAGGCGTTGGAGTGTCGATAATGCGCGGCCACGGGCTGGCGCGCCGCCCGGCGGCATGTAGGTAGACATGTCCCAGTGCAGAACGGCCGTCGCGCTGTTGAGGTCGGCCACTTCGTGCAAACGCTGCTTAAGCTCGTTGAGTTTGGCTTCCATATCCGCCTCCGGCAGAATCACATCAAGTTCCGATAAACTATACAGCAGCAGGCGCATTCCAGTTCAATCCACCGCCAGGGGGACGATGATCATGGCCAATATTGCGGCGCTGCCCGATCCGCAGGCGTATATGGAACAGGTATGGGAGATCGTGCGCCAGGTGCCGCCGGGTGAAGTGACGACCTTCGGCCAGATCGCCAGTATGATCCCGCCGCCTGCTGGCGTGGATGAGCGCGATTACGACAAGCTGGCCCCGCGCTTCGTTGGCGATGCCATGAACGCGGTGTCGTGGCGCGATGAAGCGACCGTGCCCTGGCACCGCGTCATTAACGGCAAAGGGGGCATCAGCCTGCCACCGGAGAGCAAATCGGCGGCGCTGCAGCGGGCACGCCTGCGCCACGAGGGAACGCTGGACGGCGATTCGGAAATCGTCGATCTCGCGCGGCTGGGTTGGGAAGGCCCACCCGCTGCGTGGCTGACCGAACATGGTCTGAATGTGCCGAAACCGCTGCGCCGCCCGCCGGATAATCGGCCAACGCAGTTGG
The DNA here is from genome assembly GCA_963841085.1 of uncultured Chloroflexia bacterium. Classification (GTDB taxonomy): domain Bacteria; phylum Chloroflexota; class Anaerolineae; order Aggregatilineales; family Phototrophicaceae; genus Flexifilum. The sequence continues at coordinate 340,137 of CAWJBF010000009.1, forward strand.
CGCTATTTTGAAGTGGCACATCCGAAGGACTGATTGAACCGCAAAGCATACAAACCTCAACCCCCAACCCCCTCATCCACGCGCGGGGAGAGAGGTGACTTGTTGTGAGCCTTTGGCGGAGCCAGACAGCGAGACAGAGAATCGAAGCTAACAGACATCCTCTGAGGGGAAAACGAACCGGACAGCCGGACAGAATACAGGACACTGGATGCACAGCGGCGGGGCAAGCTGGTTCGCTATCGTCCTGCATGGCAATGGGGCACGGTTCCATCGTAGCATGGGTGCGCTCCGTGCAGGCGACGTTGTGGTGGATCGGGTGGTCACGGATAAGCGGGGTGCGGGGCATCAACGGTGCGCCCGCCTCCTTCCCATGTTTAGGGAAGTGGCCGGGCGTGATGCAGGAGGGCTTGGGGGTGTGGTTGGTACGCGATGCCCAATTTTGATGCGATAGCCCCGGATAAGCGTATGGCTGAGGTTGACCGCGTGCAGTGTGTAACATATACTGTTGAGTGGCCCGGCTGCACACGTTCTGAACCTCTGCGCCCCCGAGTTTTTCAACCGCCTGAGTGAAGTGAGTGGACATGCGCACCAGCACCCGTCAACTGTTCCGATAGTTCTGCGGACTGACCTGCTGCACTGCGCTGGCTGATCGATCAGCCTTGATAGAGTGCCGCTGTGGGCCTGTCCCGCGGCGGCACTCTTGATTCGCATCCAGAGCGCCGCGCCGTTGGAGTTTGTTCTCCATCGCTCTTACTCTCGACTGCACGCTCAGGCGGATTCCCCATGTTGTTTTCCATGCAAGACATCAGCAAGACCTACGACTATCGCGCCATCCTCGATGCGGCTGCGCTGTCATTGGCACGCGGCGACCGGATCGGATCTGGTCGGCGCTAACGGCGCGGGCAAATCGACCCTACTCAAGATCATCGCAGGCGTGCTGGAAGCGGATCGCGGCGTCCGCACGATTGCAGTGGGCGTGCGTTTGGGCTATCTGGCGCAGGGGCCGGATGATGACGGCACAGATACGATTGATGAGGTGATTGCCTCGGCGCTCGCTTCCGTTCGTGCGCTTGAAACCCGGATGCGCACACTGGAGATGGCGTTGCCAACCCTGCAAGGCGATGAACTGGATGCGGCGCTGACCGAGTATGGCGATATAAGCGATCACTTCGAACGCGCAGGCGGCTATGAGCTGGCGTCCCGCGAGGCGCAGGTGCTGGCCGGTTTGCGGCTCGATCATCTGCCGCGTGATCGGCGTGCCAGCACGCTCTCAGGCGGCGAACGGGCGCGGCTGGGGCTGGCGGCCCTGCTGCTGCAAGCGCCCGATGCGCTGCTGCTCGATGAGCCGACCAATCATCTCGATCAGGCCAGCCTGAACTGGCTGGAAACATATTTGGCTGCGTATGCAGGCGGGGTGGTGATCGTCTCGCACGACCGCGAGTTCTTGAACCGCACCGTGAACGCCATCGTCGAAATCGATGAGCATACGCACCAAACGCGGCGCTTCACCGGCGATTATGACACCTACGCCATGGCCAAAACGCGCGAACGAGCGCAGTGGGCAGCGGACTATGCGCGCGAACAGGACGAAATCCGCGCGCTGCGGCTGGAGATGAAGGAGACGGCGCGCCGCAACAGCTTCAAGCCGCCAACCGATAACGACAAGTTCGTTGTTTACATCAAGAAGCAAACGCATGCCGCAACCGTTTCCAAGAATGTGCGCGCCGCCGCCGAGAAGCTCAGCCGAATCGAAGACAACCCGATTCCGAAGCCACCCAAGGATCTGCGCTTTGGCGCGGACTTCGACCCGGAAGCATTGGCAGGCCGCCTGCCCCTGACAGTCAGCAACCTGCATAAGGCCTATGGTGAGCGCGTGATTTTGAACGGCGTGTCGCTGGCGCTGGGCGCGCGCGGCCGGATGGTGTTGGTGGGGCCGAACGGCAGCGGCAAGTCGACCTTGCTGCGCCTGCTGGCTGGCACTGAAGCGGCAGATGCTGGCGAACGAATGCTGCATCCCGCCGCGCGCATCGGCTATCTCGATCAGGATGGCGCCGCGCTCGACCCCGCGCAAACAGTATTTGAGGCCTATCGCGCCGAACTCGACGGCCCGGATCAGGTGTGGAAATCGACCCTGATCGAGAGCGGCATGTTCCGCTATGACGACCTCGACCTGCGCGTGAGCGCCATTAGCAGCGGCCAGCGACGCAAGCTGCAAATCGCGCGCCTGATCGCGCAACGGGCAAATCTACTGATTCTGGATGAGCCGACCAACTTCATCAGCTTCGATGTGCTGGAGTCTTTCGAGGCGGCGCTGCGGCTGTTCCCCGGCCCGGTGATCGCAGCTTCGCACGACCGGCGCTTCATCCGGCAGTTCGGCGGCGACTTGTGGCAGGTGCAAGGCGGGTCGCTGCGCCAGTGGATCGGCACAGCGGATGAGTACTTTGCGGCCCTGGAGGCGACTGAGGCATAGATTTGAGAACAGCGGTTTAAGCTGCGTTGTTCGCTACATTTTGTACTCGTCGATGTAGCTAAACAGCGCCGGCACATCGGGCACGAATCCGAGCAGGTCATCCAGCGAAGTACGCAGGAACTGGGCGGCCTGCATATGCTCCAGAAGCGCGCGCAGCGGGTTGTAGAAGCCGCCCTGATTGAGCACGACCAGCGGTTTAGGCGTGATTTTAAGCTGGCGCAGGCTGAGAATTTCAAACACCTCATCGAGCGTGCCGATGCCGCCGGGAAGCGCCACGAACGCATCGGCGCGGCTCTCCATCTCCGCCTTGCGCGAGCGCATGTCCCTCGTCACGATCAATTCATCGGCCAGATGATAGGCCTGTTCGCGGTCAACCAGCGCCTGAGGAATCACGCCGCACACATGTCCGCCGCCGGCGTGGATGCTGCGCGCGATCTCGCCCATCAGCCCGAGATTGCCGCCGCCGTAGACGAGCGTATCACCACGGGCGGCCATCTGGCTGCCAAGATCGGCGGCGGCGCTGTGAAATTCTGGGTCCAGCGTGATGCTGGCCGAGCAGTAGACGCAGATATTCATGTGCGAACCGTTCTCGGCGTAGTCGTCAAGCCCAGCGCGTAGGCCACGTCGGCCGTGTGATCCTTCTGGTGGCGGGCAATGACGCGAATGTACATGTCAATCGGGATCATGCCGATGACCGGATGACGGCCCACCTTTTCCAGGTCAGCATCTGTCAGCGTATCGAGCCATGCCATCAGTTCGGCGCGGGTGGCAGCCTGGGCGGCAAGCGCCTCCGGGCCAGTCATCGCGTCGCGCTTTTCGACCGACCGCATGTTGTAGCGATCCACATCGAAATCTTCGGGAACGGTACTCACGCCCGTGTTGACGATGGACTGCATCTGCCCAAGCAGGCCTCGTTCGGCCTCGGCAAGATGAATGGCGACCTGGCGAACATTCCATGCTGGGCCATCGGCATACACCGGCGTATCCCAGCGGCCGTCCGCCTGCCCAAAGACAGAGTCCATTTCGACCTGCGCGGCCACAAGCCGTTTCTTCAAAAACTCCGTGCGCTCAGACATGAAGACCTTACATCTGCACGTAACTGTTTTCGGCCAAAATCAGGCGGTGTACCGATGGGCCACCGCTGGAAGCCGCAACGGTTGAATTGTCGGCGATCAGGCTGCTGTCGATGCGGCCGGAAATGCTGCGGATAGTGCAGTCTTTCATGATGATGCTGGCGTCAATTTCGGCGTTCTCAACCACCACGTTGTTGCCCAGCGACGTGTAAGGGCCAATGTAGCTGTTCTGAACCGTGACGTTGCGGCCGATAATCACCGGCCCGCGCACGATGCTGTTGACAATGCGGCTGCCCTCGCCAATTAGTACGCGCGGTGATACGTCTGAGGTGCCCATGATGATGGTGGGATCATCGGGATGCGGTGAGTAGGGTAAATCACCCAGCACCAGTTGATTGGCATGGATGATCGAGTCCGGCTTGCCGGCGTCGATCCACCACCCCTGCAGGGTGTATGGATGCACTTCGGCGCCGCTGCTGATGACATACTGGATGGCATCAGTGATTTCCAGCTCGTTGCGCCACGACGGCTTGATATGGTCGATAGCGTCAAAGATCGAGCGGCGGAACAGATATGCGCCGGAAATGGCGAGGTTGGACGGCGGCTCTTTCGGCTTCTCAACTACGCGGGCGATTTTGCCGTCGATGATCTCGGCCACGCCAAAACGCTGCGGGTCGGGCACTTCGATGAGGGCGATAGCCAGTTCAGCCGATGAGGCAGGGAAGCCGCGCAGCAGCCCCTCCATCTTGTCCTGAAAGATGTTGTCGCCCAGCAGCACGCAGAACGGCTCGTCGCCCACGAAGTCGTGGGTGAGGCGAATGGCGTGGGCCAGCCCCTTCTGCTCGCGCTGAACGATGTAATCGAGATGGACGCCATAGTCCGCGCCACTGCCTAACTGCGCGACGATGGGCGAGTCAAGATCGTTGACGACGATGCCGATTTCTTCCAGCCCAGCGTTGTGCAGCACGTCGATGGCGTAGCCAATCAACGGCTTGTTGGCGACGGGGACTAGCGGTTTGGGCATGGTTAGCGTAACGGGGCGCAGGCGCGTGCCCTGCCCGGCTGCCAGAATGACTGCCTTCATAGTGAGCCTCTTTAAGCGGCGAGCTAACGGTAACGTTTATACACGCGCCAGGATGGATTTGCGAACCGAACGACTTAACCTCACTCCCGGCCATTCTCTATGTAAAAAGGCGGACCACAAGGGGCCCGCCTTCTTTATCGCTCGTGTGACCGAGTTTATTGCTTACTCGGCTGCTTCCACGCTGAGCGTGAACGCACCAGCGGACGAGTTGTCGTACGTACCGACTTCGATGATGATGGTCTGTCCAGCCGTGAGTTCCAGCCCTTCGATGACCGAGTTGATGGTCACGCCCAGCTCGATATCGTCGTTCTCGGCCAGCAGGTTGCCGTCGGCGTCATACACGCGCAGGTAGCTGTCGAACTCGCCGTCAGGGTCGGTCACGCTGATGTTGACGGTTACGTCTGTTTCGGGAGTTCAGCGTGAACTGCACGCGCTCGCCCACATTCAGACCATCAGAAACTCCCGCGCCCACCTCAATGGGGCCGCCGTCAATGATGACCAGCTCGACCGGTTCACTGCTGATGCCGAGGAGGCTGTTGAGGTGCGACACAGCCGCATTCAGCACCGAGTCGCCACCACCCAGGTCGTTCTGCAGATTGTCGAGCGTGACCGGTACTTCGACGTTGGGAACGACACCGATGCCCTCGACGATGATTTCACCCTCGGGCGTCACTTCGCGCACAATCGGCATACGTACGTACTGACCTTCAGGCATGGCGAAGTCTTCCACGCCGCCACCCAGCCCACCCGTGCTGTAATAACCCACCACGTCCGAGCGGTCAGCAAATGACGCGGTATAGCTGAAGAATTCGCAGGCACTGGAGCAGTTGGGGCCAACGAGCAGCGCGACTTCACCGCCAAAACGCAGCGATTCGTCCGGCAGGTAGATCACGCCCGGGCGCTCCTCATCGCGGTAGAACTCACCCTTGTCGGGGTCGAACTGTTCACCGTAGCTGATCACCATCGGCTCGTTGAACAGATAGGCAGCCATCTGATCGGCGAGGAAGCCACTGCCGCCGCCGTTCTGGCGCATGTCGATGATCAGGCCCGGGATGCCGTTTTCGTTGAGCGTCTGCATCAGGCGCTCCCACAACTGAACGGTGAGCACTTCATTATCGTCGAAGGCGTTGATGCTGACGTAGCCATAGCCGCTGTCGAGGATCTGGAAATTGACCGGCAGCAAAGCCTGCGGCGCGCCAAAGCGGAATGACGACACGCTGAAGCTATCGCCCTCGTCGGCCGAGGTGAGCGTCACCGTGGACGGTTCGGCGTCACCTGGATTCTGATAGGTCACTTCCACATCCGTACCGAGGGGTGCACGAGTCGCGTAGCGAAGCTGCTGAAGGCGCTCATTCTGCTCGATGCTGAAGGGCGCGGAATAGGCAATCGTGCCTGCAACGAACTCGTCAACTGGCAGGCCGCCAAGCTCGATAATGGACGCTCCCAACTCGATACCGGCTTCATCCGCCGGGCCGCCGGGCGTGAGATAGAAAACGTCTACGCCGAGAGGCGCGCCGGTTTCATCCTCAATATCGCGGATAGCCATGCCAAGCCCGCCCGATACGGCAGTCTGGAACTCCTGATCTTGCTCGGCGCTGCCGGGATAGAAGGCAACGTGGCCGTCAGGAATGCTCCAAAGGAAGCCACGCAGGGCATTCATGTAGGCGCTGGGGTCGTTGTCTTTCTCAGCTTGGGCGAACAGCGGACGAAACTCTTCCGTCAGCGCGTCCCAGTCCATACCCTTCTGGTCGGTGAACGGATACTGTTCGCGGAACTTGGCGACCATGGCATCGAAAGCGGCGGCATAACCCATGCCCGAGAAGTCATCGAGCGCCGAACCCTCCGGCTCAACCAGGTCGATCACGCTTTCGCGCGAACGGTCGAAGGTGAATGGCGTTGTGTTCAGGTTGACGACCGTCCAGCCGGCGGGCAGCGTGACAATGGGGTCGTCTTCTGTGAACAGAAGGCCGTCGTCGCCGAAGCCAGACGGGAAACCCTGCTCATCATCGGGGGAGTAGACGACGTAGAAACCGCCGTCAACCTCATCCTGCTGGTCTACTTCGCTGCGGAAGTGGGTGCCCGCGTAAGCGGTTGACCAGCCGCCGCCAAACAGATCGCGCTCTTCGAGGAACGGGTCACCGAAGATGTTGGTCCAGTAGGCGGGGGTGAAGATCTGAACGCCCACGTCTTCCATACCATCATTATCCACATCGCTCGGTGTGCCCTGTGGCACCTGCGGCAGCGTGATGCTGAAGCCAACCGGCGAGCTGAAGAAATCGCTGGTCAACTGGCCCATCGTCTGTGACGCGAGCGGCATCAGGAAGCCCTTGTCGCGCACGACGAAACCGGCCTGATCTTCGAGGATGACGACGGGTTGAGCCACACCACTGGTGAAGAGCGGGTTGGTGTAGACCATCACGCCACGGATGACCACGGGGCCACCCTCGTCATTGGTGATTTCGGCGGCGGGCGCATCCTGAGCGAAAGCTGGCAGCGCAAGCACGGCCAGCGCCATGATTGCCACAAGAGTTAGAAAGCGAACACGCATAATTTATACTTCTCCTTCAATGCGAAGGCATTGAGTATACGACAAAACGAAACTGTTCAAGGCGCAGTTGTTAAGAATATTATGAAAAAATCGTTCAGCACAACTCTGCCGAATGGGAGTGACACCAGCGCGCTATTGAACTGGCATTGCCCGATGAACAGGCGGAGTCAGTTCGGGCAAGGATTTCAACTTTCGATGATGACTATCTCCTGCTTCACATACGCTCGCACCTTCGCCGGCAAATCGTGGTGCACATGCATCCCGGGGCCAACCTGCGCACCTGGCCCGATCTTCACGCCCGGCATCGTCATCACATCGACGCCGAGAAACGCGCCTTCACCAATGACTGCGCCGAATTTGTCGCGGCCGGTGTCGAGCTTGTTGCCTTTCACCGTGCTGAACACATGGCCGTGGTCGATGCGCAGATTGGCCGTCGTGCAGCCCGCCGAGAAGTTGACGTGCGGCGCGAACACCGAATCGAGCACGCGGCAGGCATGCATGGCGCAGTGCTCGGCCACGTAGCTGCGCGCCACTTCGGTCGTGAAGCCGACCTCGCTGCGATCCAGCACCATCGACTGACGCACGAGCGCATTGTTACCAATAACGACGCCCGCGCCCACGTAGGCCGGCCCCACCACCGCCGCGCCCGGGAAAATCTTCGCGCCCGGCCCGATGAAGACATCGCCCACCAGTGTGGCCGTCGGGGCAATGAATGCCGATTCGTCCACCTGCTGGCCCTTGATCTGACCGAGAAACGCATTCATCACATCCAGCACATGCCACGGAAACTTGAGCGCCGCCCACGGCCCGCGATAAGGCGAGACCTTGAACACCATCGTCTTCATCAGCGCGTCCATGGCGCGCTCGTAGTGGTCATCCGTCGTCAGATCGCGGGCATATTCCACGCGCAAGGCATCGAAAAGCGCGCGGCCACTGGGATACAAATGGATGACAATGTTGACCAGATTGCTGGGCCGGTTGTCTGCGCCCGGCTTCTCGACAATACCGGTGATGCGCCCTGCCCCGTCGACGACCAGATAGCCGCCCGGAAAATACTCGTCGCGCTCACTGCCAGCCACAAACGCGGCTTCGCGATCAGCCGCGTGCAGCGCCAGCATGTTCGCGTGTACGGATTCATCGACCACATCGTGGATCTGGTTAATATAGATCGACTGGTCGGGGTCGAGCACAGGCTCGGCCGCCAGAATCGCGTCGCCCATGCCTTTCGGCTCGGTTTGCACAACCACACGCACGCGCATGCCAGTGACGTAGCTCGCCATCGCCGTAATATCGTCGGCGTTCTCCGGATTGCCAACCACCACCGCATCGGTGAATCCCAACGCCGCATATCGTTTGAGTTGAGCCACCAGCAGCGGTTCGGGGCCGAAGCGCAGCAGCGACTTCTCGCGGATCGGCCACATACGCGATGACGCGCCGCCGGCCAGCACAATCAGAGTGGGTGTTGAGGCCATGTGTAGGCGTCCTTTTCAGTGAACATCACCCCACGTGCGGAGAAAGGCCGGGGGTAAGGCTGGTTTGTTTGCGCCAGTATAAATCAGCCGACTCATAATGGCACAGGGATGCAGTCTCAGCCTCAGGGCGATTGCATCAAAAATGGATCACGTACAAACCTCACCCCAGTCCGCCTGCATCACGCCCAGCCACTTCACCAAATGTGCAAAGGAGGCGGGCGCGCCGTTGACGCCCCTCGCCCCGCCTATCCGTGACCACCCGATCCACCACAACGTCGCCTGCAGCGCGCGCACCTGTTCTACGATGGAAGCGTGCCCAGTTACCGCGCAGGACGGTCGGGAACCAGCTTAACCCGCCGCTGTGCATCCAGTGTCCTGATTTCTGTCCGGTTGTCCGTTAGTTTTCCCCTCAGAGGGTGTCTGTTAGCTTCGATTCTGTCTGTCTGTCCGGCTCGTTTTCCCCTGAAGGCTGTCTCGCTGTTCTGATTCTGTCTGGCTGTCTCGCTCTGTCTGGCTCAGCCAAAGGCTCACAGCAAGTCGCCTTTCTGTGTGCACAGAGAGGGGGTTTGGGGGAGTGAGGTTTGGACGTGATGGCAGATTTTGATGCGATAGCCCTGGTCTCAGCCTTACAGTGCATAGGCCTGAGCGGTTATAATGGACTTATCTGGACATACTTTTCGCCCCTGCGAACCCCTAGTCTGGAATTACGAATGGCAGTGAGCGCGAACAGCGACCAAGAGGATACCCTGATGACAAATGGCAGCAGCGCCAATGGTAACAACAAGGCGGAAACCGGCACGTTTGCCCTAAAGGCCGGGCTGGCGCAAATGTTGAAGGGCGGCGTGATTATGGACGTGGTCACGCCCGACCAGGCCAAGATCGCCGAGGACTCCGGTGCAGCGGCGGTGATGGCGCTGGAGCGCATTCCGGCCGATATTCGCGCGCACGGCGGCGTGGCCCGCATGAGCGACCCCGACCTGATCGAGGGCATTATGGCCGTCGTCACCATTCCGGTGATGGCCAAGTGCCGCATCGGCCACTTCGTCGAAGCGCAGATTCTGGAATCGCTCGGTATCGACTATATCGACGAGAGCGAAGTGCTGACGCCCGCCGACGAGGCCAATCACATCAACAAGCACAAGTTCAGTGTGCCGTTCGTGTGCGGCTGCCGCAATCTGGGCGAGGCGCTGCGCCGCGTGAACGAGGGCGCGGCCATGATCCGCACCAAGGGCGAGGCCGGCACGGGTGATGTGGTTGAGGCCGTGCGCCACTCGCGCACGGTACAGGGCGAAATCCGCCGACTGACCAGCATGGACGAGGATGAGCTGTTCGCCTACGCCAAGGAAATCGGCGCACCCTACGATCTGGTCGTCGAGACGGCCAAGCTCGGACGCCTGCCGGTCGTCAACTTCGCAGCGGGCGGCGTGGCCACCCCGGCGGACGCGGCGCTGATGATGCAACTTGGCGTCGATGGCGTGTTCGTGGGTTCGGGCATATTCAAGAGCGGTGACCCGGCAAAGCGCGCCAAGGCGATTGTCGAAGCGGTGACGCACTACCAGAATCCCGAAGTGCTGGCCCGCGTCAGCCGCGGCTTGGGCGAAGCGATGGTCGGCATCAACGTGGCTGCCATGCCGGAAGCCGACCGGATCGCCACGCGGGGGTGGTAGGAGCACGCTCCAAAAAGAGACCGCCGGCCACTACGGGTCGGCGGTTTACTTTCAGGCAACCAGACTTGCTCGGCTACGTCCCCGTCACCGCATACACCCGCATGCGGCTGTCGTTGGTGAGGCACGGGTTCGGCCCCGAACTGAATTCCTGGCCCTGCAGGGTGATGAAGCCGCTGCTGTCGGGCCGCCAGATGATTTCCACCAAGATGGGATCATCGCTTGACCACGGTATCGGCGCATCCCGCCCATCATTCTTGCAGATGTTCAGGTTCTTCAGCGTCGAACGCGTGGGCAGCGACTGGCTGATCGCACCGGTCGCCAGTTCATACACGGCGAGGCTCTCGTGCTGGCCCCCCGTGGCGGCGGTATTCACCACCAGTAATTGTTCGTCCGGGCTGACCGAGTAGACCATGTTCGGAACCTCATAGCGTGCAAGTTCCTCACCACTCGGGATGTCATAAATCACGAGCGTGCTGGCCGGATTGTCATAATTGCCTGGCTCGGCGGGCAACCAGACAAAGAGATGACCTAACGGGCTGAGTTCCGCGAAGGCGTACTCGATGCTCTCTTCCGGGGTCACGCGCATCAGTTCGGCCCCGCTGGCCACGTCCATGACATAGAAGGTCGTGTCGTCCTGAAGTAGTACCCGCGTGCGATCGCTGCTGTAGGTCAGATAGTCGGTGTAGCCGGTGAAATCGGGAAGTGCGGCATAGATCGCGTCGGCCGTCAGGAAGCGCGGTGAGTTCTCGACCGGCGTCACCGCGCTTGAGGCTGTGTCCACCGCGAACGAAGCCGTTGCGCCCGTCTCCCAGTTGATGAAATCGGCCGTCAATGTGCCATCTGCGTTCAGCACAATCGGCCGGTCAAAGCCGAATAATTCGATACCTGGCACATCCAGCGCGACCGGCTCGGAAAACTGGCCCGCGAGCGTACCATCCGCGACCGCAAGCGGTTGCAGTGAGGCAGCATAATCGCCAATGCAGTCCGTGACCAGTGTCCACAGGATAGTACCGTCCGGGCTGATAACCCCTGTAACCGGGCACACGTCACCCAGGTCAAACTCCTGCACCACTGAAAGCTGCGGGCCGCTGTCCTGCGCCGAGACAACTGCGAAAGACAGCAGCAGAAGCGAAAGACTAGCAATTCGATTGACGAACCTGTGACGCTTCATGGGTACTCCTCTGTTGGAGACGAAACGATGGACGCATTGAGTCAGTCACAAACCGATAGCATTGAGCGGATGCAATTCCTCGGGGTGCAGGCGCAAATATCGCACGAGGTGGCGGCGTTTCTCAACGCCGCGCAAACCGCGACTTCCGCCATCGTCATCCAGTGGCAGAATTTCGGGCGCGGCCAAACTGACTCGCTCATACAGCACCAGCCATCGTTTCTTGACGGCTGAGAGCGACAAGTGGAGTATTTCGGCAAGTTCCTCGTCGGTCAAGCCCTCCAACGCATGGGTGAGCATTTCCTGCTGAGTGGCCGTCAAACCTAGCCGCGCTGCTGTGTGGCTGAACACATACCAGATGTGCGTTCCAAACCGGGACAAAGCTTCTTCGCGTGAAATCGAGGTGAGATATGGCCGGCCCAAGAGTGCGGCTTGCGCGCGATTCGCGGCCCACGACGCGGCCCAGTCCTGAGCCAATCTGACCCCACATGCCTGTGCCAGATCCAGCTGCGCCTCACCGAGACATTCCCACGTGAGGCTCCTGAGCTTACACGCACGGTATGCGTACAACTCCTCTCCCCACCGTTCGTTGATCTCGATCAGCGCTGCCCCATCCAACCGCGGATCAGACACGGGAGCGGCAAGAAAGAATAAGTGCAATCCATCGCCTCGATTGGCTGCTCGCGCCTCGGAGGGCCGCAGCACGACCAATTCCCCCGCCAGCGTGCGGCACACGAGGTCGGCGCGGACGGATGGTTCCTCCGCGACTCGCGCGGATTGGTAGAACGATTCGCTCACAAAGACGGATGCTGCGACACCCACCGCGCAGCGAGTCTCCGAATCGGACATGTCCTCGTAGACGACCGCGGTCAGCGTGCCATCGTCATACCAGTCCATCCACAAGCGTGCAGCCGATGCCCGCAGGTCGAGAGGGTACAGCCACCGATCTCCGAAGCGGTCGAACAAAGCGGGAAGTTCGGATTGTTCGGCCGGGCGCAGACTAAGGTGCACGCGTCCTCCTGGTGGATCAAGTGTGATCTTTCAGATCACATCTGTCACCGTCACACTCTACTATGATGTGGCCATCTGTTCAAATAAGTGAGGAATTCCCATGATAGTCACATCCGAACAAGCCCGTCGCGCCTGGTGTTTTGGGGACCTGATGACCATTCTGGCTACAGGCGAGGAAACCGGCGGCACATATGCGCTGTGGATCGAGGAAGTGTGGCCAGGTGGCGGCACGCCCCCGCACATTCATCATGCCGAGCAGGAAGTGTTTTACGTCCTCGAAGGCGAAATGACCTTCTACTACGAAGGGAAGCCCACGACCGCGAAGCCCGGCACGCTGGTGCACATTCCGAAGGACACCATGCACTTCTATCAGAATCGCAGCGCGCACAACGTGAAAATGCTGTGCATGGTCAATCCGGCAGGATTCGAGCAAATGCTGTTGGCGCTAAGTGAGCCAGTGGTAGAGGGGCAGCCGCGCCCCGGCGTGACGCCCGAAGTTATCGCACGCCTCACCGAACTGGCGGCGCAGTACCACATGAGCATGCCACAGGTTGAACCCACCTAATCCAAAACAGGCATGACACAACAGAGGCCGTCCACGGACGGTCTCTTCGTTGTTGGCTGACCGTATCAGCCCAGGCGTGCGCCGATCCAGGCGAATTCATCTGTCACCTCAAGTTGCGGGGGCCGTCCTGCGCCAAGACAACTGCGAAAGACAGCAGAACGAACATAACCGCCCATCATCTGAAAGTGCGCATGCGTAGCATGATGCCTCAATTCGTTCTTCATAACGACTGCAATGAGCATACTCGCAAAAAGCGATTCTTGCGCTGGAATTTCCGAGCGTCCCTCAATCACAAAAACGCTGTGGGCCTTGCCGCCATCGGCTACAATCAAACTTATGAACCGTCTTGCGAAACTCTGGCGCTGGAGCTGGCCGCTGCTGGTGCTGTTTGCCGTCACGATCGGTGCGTGGGCGCTGCGCGAAACGCTCACCATCGCCAACGCCACCATGGTCTACATTCTGGTGGTGCTGGTGCTGGCGATCCAGCGCGGCACGCGCATCGCCATGGCCGCCTCGTTCGTCAGTTTCCTGTGCATCAATTACTTCCTCGTTCAGCCGTATTACACCTTCGGCGTGGCCGACCCGCGCGAGGTACTCGACCTGATCGTCTTCTTCATCGTCTCGGCGCTTGTGGGCCAGTTGGCCGCCCGCGCCCGTCAGGAAGCCGACAGCGCCCGCCAGCGCGCCTATGAGCAGGAAATTCTGTACCGACTGACGCGCTCGTTCAACCAGCTATCGACCCGTGAGGGCGTGCATGCTGCGCTGGTGGACGCCTTCAAGACCGACCTTGGCGCGCGCCAGGCGTGGGTACTGCCATACAAAAGCGAGGAAGTGCCGCCCGGCGCGACGGTTCATTACCTTCTGTTGCAGCCCGATCAGACCGTGTACGGCACGCTCTGCGCCGCCTTCGATGTGCCGCCCACCCCCGAGAAAGTGCGTTTGCTCAACACATGCGCCACGCAAGCTACGATGGCTCTGAACCGCATCGAGCTGACCGAGCGCGCTCGCCGCAGCCAGCAGTATGAGGAAGCCGACCGCCTGAAAACCGCGCTCCTGCGGGCTGTTTCGCACGATCTGCGCACGCCGATCACCATCATCAAGTCCTCGGCCAGCAACCTACGCACCCTCGGCGAACGCCTGCCCGAAGAGGAACGCGCCGAACTTTCGCACACCATCGAGCAGGAAGCGGATCAACTAGACCGGCTGGTGGGGAATCTGCTCGATATGTCACGCTTGCAGGCGGGCGAGCTGATGCTCAGTCTTGCACCAAACTCGCTGGAGGAAGTGGCCGGTGATGTGGCCGCGCAGGTATTTCAGCGCCAAAAGGAAGAGCGGATACAAATCGATTTCGCCGATGATATGCCGCTGGTGAGCTTTGATTACGGCCTGATCCTTCAGGCGCTAACCAATCTGGTGGAAAATAGCCTTCGCTACGAACCTGCCGGGTCCTGCATTGTGCTGCGCGGCGCGATGGCTGATGGCGAAGCGCAACTGCGCGTGATCAATCATGGCGAATCAATTCCGGTGGCCGAACGTGACCAGATCATGCAGCCATTCTACACCGGCCAAAATGGGCATATTGGGCTTGGCCTGCCGATTGCAAAAGGCATTGTTGAAGCCCATCGCGGCCGGTTATGGGTGGAAGATACCCCCAGCACGGGCGCAACATTTGTCATGGCCTTACCCATCCAGGAAGGAATGACCCATGTCACTACGAATTCTAGTGGTGGATGACGAGCCGCAAATCCGCCGGCAGCTGCGCCTTGCTCTTAACGGCTACGGATATGAAGTGCTCACCGCGACCAACGGACAGGATGCACTTATCACGGCTGCGCAGCAGCAGCCGGATATGATCGTCCTCGATATCTCGCTTGGCTCCGATCCAGACGGCATCGAGGTCTGCCGCCGCCTGCGCGAGTGGTCGAAGACGCCGGTGATCATGCTGTCGGTGCATGACGAGGAGAAAACCAAGGTCAGCGCCCTGAATGCAGGGGCCGACGACTACCTCACCAAACCGTTTGGCACCGATGAACTGAACGCCAGAATTCAGGCTGTGCGCCGCCGCGTGGCCGTCGAACCGGGTACGAACGCCCGAGCCGAGATCCGCGTCGGCAGCCTGTACATCAATCTGGTCAACCGTACGGTGAAGATCGATGACGATGAAGTGCATCTCACACCGAAGGAATATGACCTGCTACGCCTGCTGGCCACCCATCCGGGCAAGGTCATGACACATCACGCCATCCTGAGCGCTGTCTGGGGCCCCGAATACGGCGATATGGATCATTACGTGCGCGTGTTCGTCAACCAGATACGCAAGAAGCTGCGCGAAAATCCATCGCGCAATATCCGCTACATCGTCAACGAGCCAGGGGTGGGCTACCGCTTCGTCAGCCCTGAATAGCGGTTGCCTGTCTTGACACAGAATTTACGCCCAGCGTAGTTTCCATTGTTCCAATCCTGATGGACCGCGCCACACACTGAAAATAAGCATCGTTCAGTCGTGAAGGCACTGCTCATGGGCGTGATACTGGTTCAGTTTGGCGAGGCCCAGTGGATGATACGGGCAATGCATCTGGCCTGCGCCATGGCGCGCAGCAACGATGAGCGCGTGCTGCTGTTGGTGTTGAATCGCGCGCCCAGCCCGTTTCTGCTCGGCGCTGACTTCTGTATTCCGAATCCCACTGCGCGCGAACTGGCATTGCTCGATGACTGCGCACAAATTGCCGACGAATACGGTTTAGGCCTGACTCTGCAGCCGATGCAATACGACACGCTCGGGGGTGCTATCGTCCAGGCCGTGACAGAATGCGAGGCGGCAGCCGCGTTTGTTCAGATGCCGCACAGTTGGATACCGTTCGCAGACCGCGTGGGGCGCTGGAGCCTGCAGCGCCAGCTTCAGGCCTGCGGCTGCAAACTGGTGCTTATTGATCCACCATCGCGGGCCGACGACTGGCTGCCGTCCATAAGCCTCAAGCGCGCACACTAACGCCAGGGCCCGTGCCGTGCAAATAGATCGCCCTGTGCATGCTCCGATCTTGACAGTTTCCATATGCGAACGCAGCAACCTGTCGCACGATCCTGATGCCCCATCCACTAGGATGGATCTGATGCAAACTCGCTGAACGACAACCTTCGAATGATGACAACGCAACCCCGCAGTGGGCTATCACAAGCGTGGGCTTTTTTGCGTGCAAAGTTCGTTCGACCTTTCGGCCCGCACACTATGGAAGCCTAACGTGAATATCAGTCACATTCTCATCGGCAAGCCCCTGCAAACGAAAGATCTGCCGCATCAAGCCATCAGCAAGCCCGTTGGGTTGGCGGTCTTCGCCTCCGATGCGCTTTCCTCCACAGCTTATGCGACGCAGGAAATGCTGATCATCCTCTCGCTGGCGGGCGGCAGTGCTGCGCTTTTTGGCCTCTCTATCCCGATTGCAATTGCGATTTCCGCGCTCCTTGTGGTTGTAACGCTGTCGTATCGCCAAACCATTTTCGCCTATCCCAATGGCGGCGGGGCCTATATCGTGGCGCGCGACAATCTGGGCGAGCTTCCGGCGCAGATTGCAGGCGCCGCCCTGCTGACCGACTACATTCTCACAGTTGCCGTCAGCGTCTCGGCCGGCGTCGAGCAAATCACGTCCGGCTTTCAGGGCCTGATCCCGTTCCGCGTCGAGATTTCAGTCGGTTTGATCATCCTCATCACCGTCATCAATCTGCGTGGCGTGAAGGAGAGCGGGCGCATCTTTGCCGTGCCCACCTATTTCTTCCTCGGCATTATGTTCCTTACACTCGGCGTGGGCTTCGTGCAATACGTCACCGGCAACCTGAATGTGGTGCAAGGTGTTGAAACAATGCAGCACTCCGTGCTCGAGCCTTTGACACTGTTTCTGATCCTGCGCACATTCTCCAGCGGATGTACGGCGCTCACAGGCATCGAGGCGATCTCGAACGGTATCACCGCATTTAAGGTGCCGCGCAGCCGCAATGCAGCGATCACACTTGTGTGGATGAGCAGCATTCTGATTGCTCTGTTTTTGGGTATCACTTTCCTCGCTCATCAGGTGGCCGCACAGCCCAGCGATGTCGAAACCGTCATCTCTCAGCTCGGGCGCGCAATTTTCGGCAATGGCAACATCCTGTACTTCATGCTGCTGGCGGGCACAGCGCTCATTCTGCTCATGGCCGCCAACACCAGCTACGCCGATTTTCCGCGTTTGGCCGCCCTGCATGCCGGCGATGGTTTCCTTCCGCGCCAGCTCACATTTCGCGGCGGACGCCTGGTGTTTGCCTGGGGTATTCTGGTGCTCGCCGTGGCCGCCTCCGCGCTGGTGATTGTGTCTGGCGCCAACACCTCTGCGCTCATCCCGCTGTATGCGGTGGGGGTATTCCTCAGCTTCACCATCTCGCAATCCGGCATGGTCGTACGCCTGCGTAAGGTGGGCAAGCTCAAGCCCGGAGAGCGTGTCGAGGGCATGGACACGGTGCTGGAGCATGACCCGCACTGGCGCAGGCATCTGGCCGTCAGCGCATTTGGCGCAGTCTGTACCGGGCTGGTCGTGGTCATCTTCACCGTGACGAAGTTTGTGAGCGGGGCATGGTTCGTCGTCATCTTGATCCCGGTGCTGGTGTTCATCTTTTTCCGTATTCATCATCATTACAAGGATGTCGCCCACAGCCTCAGCCTTAAGGGGGCACGCCCGTCGGCCGTGCAGCGCCCTGTGCGTACGCTGATCCTGATTGATGACGTACACACCGAAACGGTGCGCATGGTGGACTTTGCCAAGTCGCTGGGTCAACCGTGGGAAGCCGTGCATGTGGCTGTGAGCCCGGAAAAAGCCGAATTGGTGGAGAAGAAGTGGAAGGAGCGGATTGGTGAAGGCACGCTTGTCGTCCTCGAATCACCCTACCGCACGCTGGCCGAGCCGATTCGGGAATTCATCGAAGATATGAAAAGGCAAACGCCTAACTGCTTCGTGCATGTCATTATGGGCCAGTTAGTGATGGACAGCTTCTGGGAACAGGCACTGCACCAGAACACCGCGCTGATCTTCAATCTGGCGCTCAGCCACATGGAAGGAATTGCCGTCACCGCCGTGCCGTATCAGGTTCACCGTCATCACAAAGGCACGCAAACCAACGCCACCGAACAGGTGGAAACACCAGCCGAACAGGAGGAGCCCGCATGCTAAGGGTATTTGCAGCGCAGTGAGGGCCAAGGTACAGCGGCCTCGATTTCCCCCGTCTTTTACGCCAGCGGCGAGGCGGGGGCAGAGGGTTGATGGCGAGGAATGTTCACAACACGCTTTAGCCCGTCACCGCCTTCACCAGCCCTTCACTCATCGTCTGCTGGATCATGTGGCCGGGCGGAACGATCAGGAATTCATCCTCGGGCCATTCGCCATTGACGAGCATGCGCAGCATCCGGTTATTGCCCTGCATGCGCTCATAGACCCAGCCCTCGCGCTCAGCCTGATCAATCGCCATCTGTTCAAAGCGCGCGCCGTCACCCAACCCAGTGTCGATGAAGGCGGCGCGGGTATAGTGCTGCGCCCACTTACGCATCTCCTCGATCAGCATGTCCGCCATTTCCTTGCCGAACTTGGTCACATAGGACTCGTACTGATCTTCCAGTTCAGCGATGCCAGTCGCGCCCAGAGCAATCCGGTTATTCGCGTCCTGCCGTTCCATGTAATCGACGCTATACCAATACGTGCCCGGGTTCGACTCGAATTCCTCTTGATAGCGCGCGTTCGAACCTAAATACAGCGTAATACAATCGTGGGCGCGCGGCAGCACCAGTGGAATGTCGCGGGCGCGCAGGCCCAGAGTTGCGCCGCCGCACATGCCGTAGACCATCAGAATCGCGTCGGCGTCGTCCGCTGCCACGGCGTCGATCTGCTCCTGCAGGATGGCACGCAGGTTGCGCGGGTGGTTGTGCAGGCCCTGCTTGTACAACTGAATACTGACCGTATGCTCGGTCTGGGCCGACAGCGCGTAAATCGTGCGCGCCAGCGCCTCACAGGTGAGCGCCGTAAACCGCTTCATGATCACTCCTTGAGATCTTAAACCGCCAAGTCGCCAAGATCGCAGAGACAAAACGCCAAGTCGATTGAGTTCAAACCCTTGGTGATCTTGGCGACTAGACGATTCAATCCGTTTCTATCACCTAATCGACTCGACGGCCCAGTGGTCGCCCATGGCACGACGTCCCTGTGCCAAGCCCTCGCCCTCCGAGATTTGCCGGATGACATCAGGCCGCGCCAGCATTTCGTCACGCAAGTTCACACTCAGACCCGGCCCTTCCGGCACGCGCAAATGCCCCTGCTCTACTGTAACGGACATGTCCGACAGGATCGGGAAGTAGGTTTGGTAGAAGGCGCGCACCGATTCGACGTAGAACAGGTTCGGGATGTGCGCGGCCAGATGCATGCAGGCTGCGTGACAGATCGGGCCAGCCACGTTGTGCAGCACCAGCGGCACGCCGAAGGCCTCGGCCATGACGGCGATCTTGCGCGTTTCGGCAATGCCGCCGTTCCACACCGGGTCGGTCATCAGAATCGGCGAGACGTGCTTCACCAGCCAGTCGCGAATCTGCCAGCGCGTCATCAGCAGTTCCGAGCCGATGATCGGGATGGTCGTGCGCTGCGACACAGTCTTAATCTCGTCGGGATAGACCGCCGGCAGCACATCTTCAAGGAACAGGATGTCGTACGGTTCCAACGCGCGGGCGATGCGCTCGATGCTGGCGCGATTCCAGCGGAAATGGCACTCGATGCCGATCTCCATGTCACCGCCCACCGCGTCACGAATCTGGCGGATCGGCTTCAATCCCGCGTCGATATCCGCCAGGCTGATGTACTGGCCGAACGACGCCTCGCTGAACTGGTCGAACGGCCAGATTTTCATGGCGCTGATGCCATCCGCCAGCAGGCTTCGCGCGAGCACACCGGCGTCCTCATGCCAGGCGGCGTAGTCCTGCACGTCACCAAAGCCGATGCAGGTGTTGTAGGTCGGGATGCGTTCGCGGGTTTTGCCGCCCAGCAGGTGATAGAGCGGCGCGCCGTAGTGCTTGCCCATGATGTCCCACAGCGCCACTTCGAGCGCGGACAACGCCCGGGTTTCTGCGCCGGCGAAGCCGTGGTACATGATGTTGTCCATCACGAAGCGCCACAGGCCCTCGATATCGAGCGCGTCCTGGCCCAGCACCAGCGGCGCAATCGTGCCGTGCAGCGCCCCTTTCGCGCCCGGAATCTTATCGACCGTTTCGCCCAGCCCGACCAGGCCGGTGTCGGTATGCACGCGCACGACCATCAGGCGCGGGTATTCGGGCCACTGCAGCGATTCGATTGCGCTGATCTTCATGCTCAAACCACCTTGACGGAGTTCGTCAGCGTGCCAATGCCATCAATCGTAATCGTGCACCCGGTCACCAGCCGCAAGCGAGAAATCGACGGCAGGCACTATGCCGGTGCCGGTCATCAGCAGCACGCCGTCTGGAAAAGTCATGCTGCGGCCGAGATAATTCACCAGTTCATCAACGCGCCGGCGGATGCGGCTGGTGGAGCCTCATCCTGCACCACCGTCTCGCCTGCCCGTTCGATGGCAATGCGAATCGTCGTCTCCGGCCAGGATTCGACCGCGCCGAGCACCCACTGCGGGCCAAGCGCGCACGAAGCGGTATAGATCTTGGCCTGCGGAAGATAGAGCGGATTTGCGCCTTCGATGTCGCGGCTGCTCATGTCGTTGCCGACCGTCATGCCCACCACTTCCAGCGCCGGGTTGATGACGAGCGCCAGTTCCGGCTCGGGCACATTCCACGCTGAATCAGCGCGAATGCCGACGGCGTCATGCGGCCCGACGACCCAACGTCCCTGCGCCTTGAAGAACAATTCGGGGCGCTCGGCGGCATAGACGCGCGCATACACATCGCCGCCGTCAACGGCTTCTTCCTGGCGGGCATCGCGGCTGCGCGCATAGGTCACGCCTGCTGCCCACACATCCTGATCATCGACTGCCGCCAGAAAATGATGTGCTCGCTCGTCGGGTGGATTATCGAGGGCCGCAAACGGCAGCGTAACCGCGCCCTGCAGCGCCGCCATTTCAAGATCGGCCAGCGCGTCGTTCAGGCGGCCCGCGCTGGCGCGCAGCCAGTGCCCGAGCGTGGGCACAGCTTCCGTCACATCATGCACCGTGTCGCCCATACGGACGCCCACGCGAACCCCTCTTTGCGGATCGTGGTAACGCAGCAGCGCGATCATCGTTTGCTCCATGTCATCCGGCCCTCGGAATTGCGCGCCTGAGTGAGTTGGCCGCGCTCAGTCAGTTGGTTCAGATTGCCTAGCATCCCGTAGCTGAAGTCCTGATTGGCGCTCAACGGCCAGCCACCTAGCTTTGGCCCCAGTTCGTCGATGGCCTGGCGCAAGGTAAACGTCTGTTCATGTGCCAGCTCCAGCAGCCGGTCTTCGACATGCTGACAGTAGTCGCGGCTCTCACGCACGAACGCCATAACGGTATCCGTGCCGCGCTGCAGCGGCCAGTGCGCCGAAGCCATCAACTCAATGTCCATGCCCAGCAGCCGATCCTGCGTTTCGAGATAGGTATCGACGTAGCAGTAGGTCGGTGGCATGGCCGGCGTCCAGTCATCATTCGGGATGTGTGTGCTCATGGTCGCTTCGCCCGAGATCAACGTCTTACTGCGCGGATCGTAGACGGCGGTATGACCCCAAGTATGGCCGGGCGTGTGGACGAACTCGACTGTCCAGTCGGGGCCCAGCCGGAAAGTCTCGCTACCCACCAGCGTCATATCGACCGGGCAGCAGTCCAGGTCCACGCGCATGCCGGCCTTGCCCGCATCTCCGTAGCCGATGCCATGATCGGCTTCGAACTGCGAATAGCGGCCGACGATCAGCGCCTCACCATCATCGATCCAAGGCTGATCAAGCGCGTGGCACATCATCAGCGCCTGCGGAGCAGCCTTCTTCATGGGCCGGTCGCCGCCCTGATGATCGACATCGGAATGCGTGATCAGGATGGCGTTCAGCCGTTTCGGGTCAAAGGCGATGCTGGCCATATACGGCAGAATATCCTGCGCGGGGTTGTGCGCGCAGCCGGTATCGACCAGCAGCGACGCATCCTTCCCCACCAACAAATAGCAGAAAATCATGCGTGTGCCGCCGAACAGGCACTTGATCTGATGAATTCCGGGCGCGATTTCCATTGGTTGCCTCCCGAGGCGCTAGTTGTCGTGACAGGCCCTCATCCCCCTTCCCCTTCTCCCTCAGGGCGAAGGGGTGAACTGCTTCCCAATCGGGTTTGCTTCCCTCGCCCTGAGGAAGCGGAAATAAGGGTGAGGGCTTCTATATCTCCAGCACCGACTCTTTCGCACCGCCAACATCCGCCGGGATATCCTGCGGTTGTTCGCCTTTGACGCCCAGCCCGCCATCGACTTCGTAGTTCGCTCCGGTCACAAAGCCAGACTCGTCCGACGCCAGGAACACGAACACATTGGCAACTTCCTCAATCGTACCCACGCGACCAATCGGATGCATGTCGTCAAAAGCCTTGCGAATCATCTCGGGGTGAGATTGCGACGCAACGAAATTGTGCAGCATGGGCGAGTCAATCGTGCCGGGCGAAATCGAATTGACGCGAATGCCCAGCCGTGCGTAGTCGGTAGACATGGCCCGCGCCAGCGCCGCCAAGCCGCCTTTGGTCATGGAATAGGCGGCAATACCCGGCAAACCAAGAATGCCGGTCACGCTCGACATGTGGATGATGCTGCCTGTTCCGACCGCCATCATGCCCGGAATGACGGCACGACTGCACAGATATGCACCGCGCAGATTGACCGCCATACAGCGGTCGAAATCAGCCAGACTGGTTTCGTGCAGACGTCCGGCCGGCATGACCGCCGCGTTGTTCACCAGCACGGTCACTGTGCCGAATGCCTCACTTAGCTGCGCTACTGCCGCTTCCACCTGCACCTCAACGGTTACATCACAAGCCAGCACCAGCGCGTGACCGCCCGCCGCTTCAATCTCGCCGGCGACTTCGGCGCAGGCGTCCGAGTCCCGATCAAGCACGCCCACGCGCGCGCCTTCCGCCGCAAAGCGCATGGCGATGCCTCGGCCAATCCCGCCACCCGCACCCGTCACCAGCGCGACTTTGCCCTCCAGACGCCGCAGAATCATGCTCCGCCCTCCTCGATTGCCGCCTGCGTCGTACCATCATCCACAATACGCCAGATTCCCAGCGGATTGGCATTTTGCAGCGCCAGCGGCAGCAGTGAGTCAGGCAGGTTCTGGAACGCCACCGGGCGCAGGAAGCGCTGGATGGCCGTCATGCCCACCGAAGTGGTGGCAGGCGCAGTGGTGGCCGGATATGGGCCGCCGTGCTGCATGGCGTGTACCACCTCGACGCCGGTCGGGAAGCCGTTCCAAATCAGGCGGCCCGCTTTCTCACGCAACAGGTCAAACAGCGGGCGCGCTTCATCGGCTTCGTCGGCCTGCGCGTGAATACTCGCGGTGAGATTGCCTTCGAGCGCGGCGAGTGTCTCGCGGAGGTCATCGAGCGAATCGCAGGTCACGAACAACGTCACTGGCCCGAAATGCTCGGCCTGAAGCGATTCATCATCCCGAAAGGCGCGAGAAGCCGTATGCAGCACCGTGTGCGCGTACCCGCAAGATGGTCCGTCAAGGGGTGCAGCGCCGGTCAGCGCAGTCACGCGGCCCGTCGCTAACGTGCCCGCAACTGCCGCTGTCAGCCCGTTTTGAATCGCGCGGTTGAGCAGCACACCCGGCTGCGCGGCCTGCATGGCGGCTGTGACCTGATCGATGAACGCGTTAGCCTCAGCGCCGCCAATCACGAAGACAAGGCCGGGGTTGGTGCAGAACTGGCCCGTACCCATCGTCACCGAGGCGGCCAGCCCTTCAGCCAGCGCCGCGCCACGCGCCGCAATCGCGCCCGGCAGAATCACGGTGGGATTGACGCTGCCCATCTCGGCGTACACCGGAATCGGCGTTGGACGGCTGGCGGCAGCATCAAACAGCGCGCGGCCTCCACGCAGTGAGCCGGTGAAACCGACCGCGGCGATGCCTGGATGGCGCACCAGCGACTGGCCCACATCAATCGTATTCCCCTGCACCAGCGAGAACGTGCCCGCTGGCAGCTCCATCTTCTCCACTGCGCGCGCAATCGCCTGCGCCGTCAGCGCCGAGGTGGCCGGATGGCCCGGATGCGCCTTGACGACGACCGGGCAGCCCGCCGCCAGCGCCGAAGCTGTGTCGCCACCGGCGACGCTGAAGGCAAACGGGAAATTGCTGGCCGCGAACACCGCTACCGGGCCGAGCGGGAACAGCATGCGCCGGATCGATGGGCGCGGCGCGGGCTGGCGGTCCGGCTGGGCACGGTCGATGATCGCCTCCACGTACGAGCCTTCGCGCAGCAGCGCCGCGTACTTGCGCAACTGCATGGTCGTGCGGCCGCGTTCGCCCGTCAGCCGGCCAACGCCGAGACCGGTTTCTTCGTCCGCAACCTGAATCAGCGCATCACCCAGCGCCTCGATTTCCCCGGCGATGGTCTCCAGCAATTCGGCCAGCCGTTGCGCGGGCAGCAAACGCAGCGTTTCGAACGCTTGCGCCGCCGCGCGCACCGCCTGATCGATCTCAGCTTCACTGGCGTTCAGGAACGCATTCGCGCCCGCTGCGCCGGTTCGGGGGTTGATCGCCTGAAACGGATCGCTGCCGGCGAAGCTTTCGACACCTGCAATCCATTGCCCACCTTGTATGTTGTCCTTCACCCGATTTCCTCCTGATTTATGCTAATGTCATGCGCTGCATATAGGCCGCACGGAAGCCTTCGTGAATAGTCAGCTCAACGTAGGTACTGTCCTCAGCCAGCCGCACCGCCTGTTCACGAGCCGTGCGCGACACCAACAACTGGCACGCGCCCATTCCGGCCGCGTTGCCCACCTGATGGAAGCGATCCAGCGGCAGCGCCGGGAACATACCAATTTCCACGGCTGATGCTACCTGGATATAGGTGCCAAACGCCCCAGCGATGATGAACGACTGCAAATCATCTTCTTCGATGTCCGCTTCCGCCAGCAGCAAATCGACACCGGCGCGGATAGCCGCCTTGGCGAGTTGAATCTCGGCTACATCGGCACGATTGACGGTCACGGCCTGGCCGGTGGCCGACTGGCCGGCCGATGCCAGCACGAACGCACCGCCCTCGTTCAGCGGATGATCACGCACGAACGCGCCGCGCGCATCGAGGATACCGGCGCGTGTCATTTCAGCCACTGCGTCGAGAATACCCGAGCCGCAAATGCCGGAGGCCGCGCGACCGCCGATCGTCTGCACGCGCACTGCGCCGTCCAGAACTTGCACGCGCTCGATGGCACCGGGCGCCGCCCTCATACCGTAACGGATGTGTGCGCCTTCAAACGCCGGCCCGGACGCGCAACTGCAGCTCCAGTGCCGCCCGCCATGCGAAAGTGTCATCTCGGTGTTGGTGCCGATATCGACCACCAGCGCCGTCTCGTCCAAATTGATCAGGCCGGTCGCCACCAGCGCCGCTACATGATCCGCGCCGACGTAACCAGCGATGTTGGGCGGCAAATAGACCTGCGCTCCGGCGGCGGTGTTCAGGCCCAACTGCGCCGCCAGCGCCTCGACGGCCTGATCAACGACCGGCACATACGGCGCTTCGCCCAGCCCGCCCACCGGCAGTCCCAGCGCCAGATGATGCATGACAGTATTGCCCACCAGCACACACTCGACGATTTGCTCACGGCGGCAGTTCGCTTCAGCGCACAGCCCGTCGATCAGGCCATTGAGCGTATCCATCAGCCGGGATTGCAGCAGCGCCCCTCCGTTAGCGTGATCATTGCAGTAGACGATGCGACTGATGACATCTTCACCATAAGCAATCTGCGGGTTCATCGCGCCAGCCTTGGCGACGGTTTCGCCCGTTTCCAGATCAACCAGATAGGCCGCCACGCTGGTGGTGCCAATATCTGCCGCCAGCCCAAGCAAGCGCGTTTGCGGGGGCAGCACGGCAACCACCTGCGCCCCACGTACGGTCGCGCGCAGCGATCCATCATGAGCGCGCAATATGTCCGGCAGTTCGCGCATGGCCGCCAGCCCAATCGCGGCAGGATCAGGCAGCGCGTCCAGCAGGCGGCGCGCATCGGCCCGCAAGTCGGTGAGTGAGGCGGGCGCAAGCGAAACATCTATCGGCCGGACGACCGGATCAAGCGTCACGCCAGCCGACTCACCTTCAATCAACAGGCGCTGGGGCGCGGTCAAAGATTCCGGCGGCACATCCAGCACCACGTTCGACCGCGGCTCGGCCTGGCAAGCCATGCGCCAGCCTGCTACCAATTGCGCGGCGCTCAATTCGGCTTCCTCTTCGAGCGTAACGGGCGACAGCGCACCCGACACCAGCCGCACGCGGCAGCCGCTGCACGAACCAATACCGCCGCACACCGACACCAGTTCGACGCCAGCCGCCTGCGCCGCTTCCAGCAGCGTCGCTCGTGGCGACGTTGCGATGCGCCTGCCCACTGGTTCCAGCGTCACCATCACATCATGAACATCCGTCATAGACTATGCAACTCGATCCGTAAACATCGGCACAAGCATTGATTCTGCGCTTTCAACCCTCAACTTCGAACTTCAGCGCCACCAATCACTTGACAAACACCTTGGGAAAGATTATCAATAATGAGTGAAATTATAGTCGCAATAACATTTCCGCGTCAACAAATGGTGGTTATCTTGACAGGAACAGTCCGGCACAGCGCCCGTTCGGGGTCGCTGGCCGAGCAGGTTTACCGGAAATTGCGCGCCGATATTATCATCGGCCGCTACCGCGCAGGCGCAAAGCTTGTGGAACTGGATCTCGCGCAAAAAACAGGCACCAGTCAGGGCACTGTGCGCGAGGCGCTGCAGCGCCTGGAACGCGAGGGGCTAGTAGACCGGCAAGCCCACCGCGCCACCTACGTCACCGAGGTGGACGCCGAGGCAGTCCACGAGCTGTTCATCATCCGCAGCACCATCGAAGGCATCGCCATCCGCCGCGCCATGCGCTTCACAACCGCCGAAGACGTCGCGCATCTGGAATCGTTGTGGCTGAAAATGCGCGATGCCGGGACGCACAACGACATCAGCGTGCTGGTGGAGCACGACATGGAGTTCCACCGCTGTATCTGCCGCTTGTCGCGCAGCAGCGTCCTCCTCAGCACCTGGCAGCCCCTGTACGCCCAGATTCAGCGCTTCATCGTCCAAACGCACCCGCGCTACTTTCTCGACCTCAATTCCCTCGCCGACACGCATATCGCCGTCATCGATGCGATCAAGGGGGGTGACGCCAACGAAGCCGCGCGCGTGCTGCAAGACCATGTGCTGCTAATCTGGACGTGGATCGATGAAAATGCGCCCGAGTCAATCAAGCATGAATGAGGCGCGGCACTGCGGCCCGGCCTTGAGCTTGTGGGATGCGAAACCGCGAAAGAGAACGCGTTAGCAAAAGAGCCGTTTTTAGTCTGTCAGACCTGACCGCGCTTTGGAGACTGCCAAGTGACCACTACAACCGCTAAAACCAGCGCAGCATCCCCCGCGCCTTCCGGGCTGCGCCGCATCTTTCAGGCACGCGAGTTTGGCGTATTCCTCGCGCTCGTCATTCTGGTCGTCGCCATGTCGATACTCAGCCCGTCGTTCCTCACCGAGCTGAATATCTTCAATGTTCTACGCGGCATGTCCACCATCGGCATCATGTCTATCGGCATGACGATGGTGATCGTCACGGGCGGCATTGACCTGTCCATCGGCTCGATTTTGGCAGCGTCCTCCATTCTGGCTGCGCGCCTGATGTTCACCGAAGCCACCAGCCCGCTTGTGGCCGTGCTCATCGGTTTCGCATTTGGCGGACTGCTCGGCCTTATTAACGGCCTGGTCATCACGCGGCTGCATGTCAATCCGTTCATCGCCACACTGGGCATGATGACGATTGCGCGCGGCCTCGCCTACCTGTTCGCATCTGGTCTGCAAGGCACCGTCGCCAGCAATGTGCCGATGCGCGACGAAGCAATGTCCTTCCTCGGCAACGGCTACATTCTGCAGGACAGCTTCTTGCAGCGCGGCATCCCCTTCCCCGTCATCCTGATGGCCATACTCGTCATCGTATTTACGCTGTTCCTGCGCTTCTTCGTGCTCGGCCGGCAGATTTACGCCGTCGGCAGCAACGAGGCCGCCGCCCGTCTTTCCGGCGTGCCATCGAACCGCGTGAAGCTGTTCGTGTATGCGCTCACGGGCGTGCTGGCCGCGCTGGCGGGCGTAATGACGGCCGGGCTGCTGCGTACGGCCGCGACCAACGCCGGCTCAGGCGTTGAACTGGATGTGATCGCTGCGGTCGTCATCGGCGGCGCCAGCCTGGCCGGCGGTCAGGGGACGATCCTCGGCGCCATCATCGGCGCGGCCATCATGGCCGTTGTCCGCAACTCGTTTGTCATGCTGCAGGTTCCCAGCTACGCGCAGCAGATCACCATCGGTGTCGTCATCATCGCCGCCGTCGCTATCGACTGGTGGCGTCGTCGCGGCCGTTAACCAAGGCCCAAAGGAGGTTCTATCGAACATCGGCACGGCTGGCAGCACAGAACACGCATCGTTTAGTAAGCACAGGAAAGGTCTTCACGATGAAGTTGCTCAGATTGTCACTGGTACTCGTCTTCGTCCTGCTCGTCGCCAGCGTGGTAATGGCGCAGGAAACCCTTACGCCCGACAGCCCGGACTGGTTCACTTCGCAGTGCCAGCCGGAAGATGAAAGCATCGTCGCGCCAGTGGATCAGATGCCAGCCGAAGCGCTGCGTATCGCCGTCCTCGGCCTTGAGAACAACCCGTTCTGGATCCCCGTCAAGGAAGGCACGTTGGCAGCCGCGGCGGAACTCGCCCCCTACAACGTCACTGTTGACTGGATCATCCCCGGCGAAACCCACACCGCCGACAACTTCGCCCCCGGCATTGAAGCTGCTGTCGCGCAGGGTTACGACGCCATCGCCACCATCGCTGGTGACGCCGGTGTTGCCCCCTTCATCGACGCAGCCGTAGCCGCTGGCATCCCCGTCGCCACCTTCAACTCCGAGACTGACGCCACCAACGGCCGTCTGCTCTTCGTCGGCGCTGACCTGTATCTGCAGGGCCAGACTGCCGCCCGCGCCATGGCCGACGCCATTGGCGGTGAGGGCCAGGTCGCCATCATCACCGGTTTCTTCGCCGTGGAAGCGCACGAACTGCGCCGCACCGGCTTCACCGACACCATCGCCGCTGAATACCCCAACATCGAAATCGTCGGCGAAGTTGAGAATACTGACCAGGGCGACATTGCTTTCACCCAGGCTCAGGACTTCATGGCTGCCTACCCCGAACTTGACGGTATCTACGTCACCGCTGGCGGCCCCTTCGGCGCTGCCGCAGCCGTCGCTGATGCTGGCAAGACCGGTGAGGTTCAGGTCGTCTCGTTCGACTTCGTCGATGAGACCATGGAATACGTTCAGGACGGCGTGATCTACGCCACCATCGGCCAGAACCCGTATGCGCAGGGTCACGACCCCGCCATCCGCCTGTTCAACTACCTGGTCGCTGGCGAACTGCCCCCGTGTGCCCGTCTGGTCACCGAGGCCGCCGTCGTCACCAAGGACAACATCTCCGAGTACTGGGGCCCGGCAGCGACCGAAGCCCCGATGGTGATGTCCCCCGACAGCCCGGACTGGTTTGCGTCGCAGTGCCAGCCGGAAGATGAAAGCATCGTCGCGCCGGTGGATCAGATGCCAGCCGAAGCGCTGCGTATCGCCGTCCTCGGCCTCGAGAACAACCCGTTCTGGATCCCCGTCAAGGAAGGCACGTTGGCAGCCGCGGCGGAACTCGCCCCCTACAACGTCACTGTTGACTGGATCATCCCCGGCGAAACCCACACCGCCGACAACTTCGCCCCCGGCATTGAAGCTGCTGTCGCGCAGGGTTACGACGCCATCGCCACCATCGCTGGTGACGCCGGTGTTGCCCCCTTCATCGACGCAGCCGTAGCCGCTGGCATCCCCGTCGCCACCTTCAACTCCGAGACTGACGCCACCAACGGCCGTCTGCTCTTCGTCGGCGCTGACCTGTATCTGCAGGGCCAGACTGCCGCCCGCGCCATGGCCGACGCCATTGGCGGTGAGGGCCAGGTCGCCATCATCACCGGTTTCTTCGCCGTGGAAGCGCACGAACTGCGCCGCACCGGCTTCACCGACACCATCGCCGCTGAATACCCCAACATCGAAATCGTCGGCGAAGTTGAGAATACTGACCAGGGCGACATTGCTTTCACCCAGGCTCAGGACTTCATGGCCGCCTACCCCGAACTTGACGGTATCTACGTCACCGCTGGCGGCCCCTTCGGCGCTGCCGCAGCCGTCGCTGATGCTGGCAAGACCGGTGAGGTTCAGGTCGTCTCGTTCGACTTCGTCGATGAGACCATGGAATACGTTCAGGACGGCGTGATCTACGCCACCATCGGCCAGAACCCGTATGCGCAGGGTCACGACCCCGCCATCCGCCTG
Organism: uncultured Chloroflexia bacterium; assembly: GCA_963841085.1. Classification (GTDB taxonomy): domain Bacteria; phylum Chloroflexota; class Anaerolineae; order Aggregatilineales; family Phototrophicaceae; genus Flexifilum. Next base: position 370,797 of record CAWJBF010000009.1, read on the forward strand.
TTCAACTACCTGGTCGCTGGCGAAGCTGCCCCCGTGTGCCCGTCTGGTCACCGAGGCCGCCGTCGTCACCAAGGACAACATCTCCGAGTACTGGTCACCCGCCCAGTAACCATTTTCACATCGTTCACCGGTGCGGAGGGCGGCAGCCGCCCTCCGCACATCTGGAAAGGCCTGGAGTGATGGCGCAAACCCCGGAACAAATCCTGCAGATCGACGGCGTCTCCAAACGCTATGGCGGCGTGCTGGCGCTCAACAATGTGCAGTTCGACCTGCGTTACGGCGAGGTTCATGCGCTGGTGGGCGAGAACGGCGCGGGCAAGTCCACGCTGATCAAAGTCCTCGGCGGCATCGTGCCGCGCGACGGCGGGCGCATCACGTATCTCGGCCGCGACGTCGTCTTCAACACGCCGGGCGAAGCGCAGGACGCCGGCATTTCCATCATCCATCAGGAACTTTCGATGATCCCCGACTTGTCGGTGATGGAAAACCTGTTCATGCACAACATGAGTAAGAAGTATGGCGTCATCGACTGGAATGACATGCGCCGCCGCTGCCGCGAAGCGCTGGCGCTGGTGGAACTGGATCTTGACCCGGGCGCGCTCATGAAAGACCTGCCGATTTCGCAGCGGCAGATGATCGAGATTGCGCGCGCGCTGTCGTCCAACGCCAAACTGATCGTGATGGACGAGCCGAATTCCTCGTTGTCGGAAGCCGAAACAGAGCGCCTGTTCAGCCTGATTGGCGCGATGAAAGAACAAGGCATCGCCATCATTTATGTATCGCACAAGATTGATGAAGTCCTCACCATTTCTGATCGCATCACTGTCTTCCGCGACGGCGGCTACGTCGATACGATTCCAGCGGCGGGCGCAACCCAGGACATGGTCATCCGCCTGATGGTGGGCCGCGAGCTCGACCGCAGCGCCGTGCCCGACCCCTCGACCGTGGGTGACGTACTGCTGGAAGTGCATAATTTGTGCGGCAAGATGTTCAAAAATGTCAGTTTTGATGTGCGCAGGGGTGAAGTCGTCGCCCTCTCGGGTCTGATAGGTGCGGGGCGCAGTGAAGTCATGCGTGCCGTCTTCGGCGCTGACCGCTATACGTCTGGCGAAATGGTGTTCGAAGGCAAGCGCGTGCGCTTCCGCACGCCCGCCGACGCCATCAGCCACGGCATCGCCATGGTGCAGGAAGATCGCAAAGTCCTCAGCCTGTTCATGGATCAGCCAATTGAGCATAACATTTCGGTGGCGCAGCTTCCTTTCATGACGCGCACCGGCACCATCAATGAGGGCAAGGAGCGCGGGTTGGTGCAGGAATTCGTGCGCGCGCTCGATATCCGCCTGGCGTCGGTCGAAGAATCCGGTCAGCAGCCTCAGTGGCGGCAACCAGCAGAAAACGGTGCTGGCGCGCTGGCTGGCGACCAAGCCGAAGCTGCTCATCCTCGACGAACCGACGCACGGCGTGGACGTGGGCGCAAAGGCCGAAATCTATGACCTGATCCGGGCGCTGGCGCGCGAAGGCGTGGCTATTGTCCTCATCTCGTCCGAACTGCTCGAACTGATGGCGCTGGCTCACCGCGTGGTCGTTTTGTGTGACGGCCGTGTGACCGGAATCATGTCGCGCGACGCCGCCACTGAAGAAACGCTGATGGCCTATGCAACCGGCGTGAAGGATGATTACGCGGAGACTGCATCGGCATGAGCGCGCTGCCCACCGCTGTGCGCGGCAACTTCCGCGGCTGGGATGCCGCCTTCCTCGCCAATGAAATCGTTCGTTTGGGGCTTGTTCCAGATATCGGCGGGCGCGTAATGGCCTACGATCTGGGCGACACGCCTCTGCTGTACGTCAACCCGGATCTGGCCGGCAAGCTGTTCACGCCCGAGGAGCATCAGGGCGATGGCTCACTGGGCGCGTGGAAGAACTACGGCGGCGACAAGACGTGGCCTGCCCCGCAGGGCTGGGATACGGACGACCAGTGGCACGGCCCGCCCGACAATATGCTCGAACTCGGGCCGCTACACGCTCGATGCTCTGGAAGTCGTGGACGGCGCAGCAGTTGCCCACATGACGAGTCCGCCAGATGAACGTACCGGCCTGCAAATCAGCCGGCAATTCACGCTGCGTCCCGGCTCAAGCCGCGTGACCGTGGAACTGACGTTCCGCAATATCACCGAGCGCACCGTGCGCTGGAGCATCTGGGACGTGGTGCAACTGAACGCCGAACGCCGACAACCCGACGGAACGATGGGCGCGGATACGCAGCGCGTCATCACTGCGCCTGCCAACCCCAACAGCGCCTTTCCGCGTGGCTATCGCGTGCTGTTCGGCGCGGACGACAACCCGCAGTGGCACGTGCGCGACGACGGCCTGTTTGAGGCTTCTTACCTGTACCACATCGGCAAGGTCGCGCTTGATTCGCCCGGCGATTGGGTGGCGTTCAGCAGCAAGGGCTCGGACGCCGCTTTCATCGTCAGCTTCGACTACCAGCCCGGCGCGGACTACCCCGACGGCGGCGCGAGCGTCGAAGTCTGGACGGTCGGCACAGGCCAAGTCGGCAATCTGAGCTTCGAGGACACCGGCATTTACCACATGGAAGCCGAAGTGCTCAGCCCAATGATCACGCTTGCACCCGGGCGACGCGCCGACTTTCACGCTGGAATGGGCCTGCGTGCCAGTGCGACGGCGTGGTGGTCGATGTCACTCCTGCGGGCGCGCTGACTCGCGCCGCTGACGGCTCTGACGCGAAGCGGGCGGCCAACTGCGCTTGCGCGCGTCCGGCGGCTGCTTCGACGCCGGTGAACTGCGCTTGCGCTGGCTTGATGATGATGAAACGCTGCTCGGCGAAATGGCGCTCGGCCCTGTCAATCCGCTGACGCCCGTTCAAGCCGACACCCTTGCCGCTCCCCCGCCGGGCGCGCAATGGGCTGTACTGGTCGTGGCGCTCCCCGGCGGAGAAACGCTCTTCTGGTCAACAACTGCGATTGCGCAGGAAGGAAACTGAAATCATGAACTCTCGTGAACGTTCGCTGCTCAGCCTCAACCACAAGGAACCGGATCGCGTTCCATTCGACCTGGGCGGCACGGTACTCACCAGCATCAGCATCCACTCATACCGCAAGCTGCGCGACTATTTGGGCCTGCCTGAGCGTGAGATCCGCGTGATGGACATCTTCCAGCAGATCGCCGAAATCGACGACGATGTGCGCCAGAAACTGGGATGCGACATCCGCAACGTCGCGCCGCGCTCGTCCGCCACCTTCCGCATCGACATCAACTACGACCGAAATGCCCGGCTACGAATTCTTCTTCGACGAGTGGGGTATCGGCTGGCGCATGCCCAAGGAGGGCGGCTTCTTCTACGATATGTACCATCATCCGCTCTCGCGAAGCGACCAGCATCGACGACATCAAGAAGTTCCCGTGGCCAAACCCAGCTGATCCGGGCCGTTTCACGGGCCTGCGCGAACGCGCCCGCCACGTCAACGAAGACCTGAAGGAATTGGTCGTGGCTGGTGGCATGGCCGCCGGCATGTTCGAGATCACCAGCTGGATGCGCGGCTACGGCAACATCTATCCCGATCTGGTCAACAATCTGCGCCTGGATCGACGTACCTGATGGACACGATTGTCGACCTCAAGCTGGCCTACTGGGAGATCGCCCTGCCCGAGCTGGCCGACTACGTGGATGTGGTGCAGGAAGCCGACGACCTCGCCGGGCAGTTTGGACTGCTCATCAGCCCGGAGACCTATCGCAAGATCATCAAGCCGCGCCACAAGAAGATCGTCGATTTCGTCAAGGCGCGCACCGATGCCAAGAGTGTTCTTTCACTGCTGCGGCGCGATCCGCGAGATCATCCCCGATCTGATCGAGATGCGGCTTCGACATCATCAACCCGGTGCAGGTGAGCGCAATCGGCATGGAATCGAAGGGCCTCAAACGCGACTTCGGCAGGGAGATCGATCTTCTGGGGCGGCACTGTCGATACGCAAGGCGTGTTCACCGACGGCACGCCAGCGCAGGTACGCGACGAAGTGCGCCGGCGTGTCGACGACTTCGCGCCCGGCGGCGGCTTCATCTCGGCGGCCGTGCACAACATTCAGGCCAATGTGCCGCCTGAAAACATCGTGGCGATGGTCGATGCCATTCGTGAGTTCGGCAATTATGACGAGGACAACGCACCGGGACGCCGGCCCGAAGACTACTGGGATGACTATCCCGAAGTCGTAGTCATTGAGGTGCAGGCCAGCCACAGCCCGGATTCGCGCATCGCGGGCCGTGCGCTCACGCCTGAAGAAGCTGCAGCGCTGGTCCAGAAATCGGCTAACCTGCCGCCGGTGCTGGTGAAGATGCGTAACGGCATCATCGACGGCAGCATTTCGCAGGCGCTGGAATCGGTCAATGAGGCGCTGGTCGAAGGCATTCCCGCCTGGCAGATCATCGCCGATGTGGTCATTCCGTCGATGGAAGTCGTCGGTGAGAAATTCGAATGCGGCGATTACTTCCTGCCCGAAATGATGGCGAGCGCCCTCAGCACGCAAGGCATCATGAAGGTGCTGCGCCCGAAACTGGTTGAAGGCGGTGTGCAGCCGCTGGCCAAGGCGATTATTGGAACAGTCAAGGGCGACCTGCATGACATCGGCAAGAGCCTGGTGGCGATGATGTGGGAAGGCGGCGGCTTTGAGGTGGTCGATCTCGGCCCGAACGTGACGCCTGAGAAATACGTCGAGGCCATTCGCTCCGATCCAGATGTCAGGCTCGTGGGTCTGTCGGCGCTGCTGACGACGACTATGCCGATGATGGGCAAGACGGTCAAGGCAATTGAAGAAGCTGGCCTGCGCGATCAGGTGAAGATCATGGTCGGCGGCCCCAGCATCTCGCAGACGTTCGTCGATGAAATCGGCGCGGATGGCTACGCCAACGACGCCAGCACTGCCGTGCGCCGCGCCAAGGAACTGCTGGGCGTAGAGGCATAAATCCAAGGGCAAGTCCTCACCCTAAGTCCCTCTCCCTGAGGGAGAGGGACTTATAACTAGCGGCTGTTTCCCTCGGATGCCTGAGGGAGAGAAGCCGGGGTGTAGTGCCGGAAATACATAGACCATCAGAGAAAGGTCTCACTCCAATGAAGGGCAAACAACTGCTGATGGCGACACTGCGCCATGAGACTGTCGATGCGGTGCCGTGGGTGCCGTTCGCAGGCGTACATGCGGGCAAGCTTAAGGGCTACAGCGCCGAGGAAGTGCTGCGCGACGGTGACAAGCTGTTCGAGGCGCTGATGGAAGTGAACCGGGTGTATGACCCGGACGGCCAGCCCGTGCTGTTCGACTTGCAGATCGAGGCCGAAATTCTCGGCTGCGAACTGTTGTGGTCAGACGAAGGGCCGCCATCCGTGGCGTCGCACCCGCTGGAAGCCACGACCGATATCCCGGACAAGCTACCCGAAGCGACCGATGGCCGGCTGCCGCTGGCGCTGGACGTGATGCGCCGGATGAAGGTGGCGGTAGGCAAAGACACCGCGCTCTACGGCCTGATCTGCGGGCCACTGACACTGGCCTCTCACCTGCGCGGCACCGAGCTGTTCATGGACATCATGATGAACCCGGATGCCGTCACAGCGCTGCTGAACTACACGACCGCCGTGGCCAAGCGCATGAGTGACCTGTACATCGAGGCCGGCATGGACGTGATCGCGGTCGTCGACCCGATGGTGTCGCAGATCGGCCCACGCCACTTCACACAGTTCCTCTCGGCGCCGTTCAGTGACCTGTTCACGCACATTCGCTCGGCCGGGGCACTGTCGTCGTTCTTCGTCTGCGGCGACGCCACCAAGAACATCGAGGTCATGTGCCAAACTGGCCCGGACTCGATTTCGGTGGACGAGAACATTGACATGGTCAAAGCCAAGCCGATCACCGACCAATACAACATCACGCTGGGCGGCAATGTGCCGCTGACGACCGTGATGCTGCTTGGGTCGCAGGCCGACAACATGAAGTGGGTCATCGACTGGCTGGATAAATTGCAGTCGCCCAACCTCATCCTCGCGCCCGGCTGCGACATGCCTTACGACACGCCGATTGAGAACACCATCGGCGTGATGGAAGCAATTCGCCACCCGGACACCGCGCGCCAGATGCTGGCCGACTACAGTGCGCCCGACACATTCAACATTCCAGTGGAACTGCCTGATTACGCGCATTTGCAGCGCCCGCTGGTGGAAGTTTTCACGCTCGACTCGGACACCTGCGCCGCCTGCACCTACATGTTCGGGGCCGCCAGCCGCGCCGTGCGCGAAATCGGCACGCCGGTCGATATCGTCGAGTACAAGTTCACCAAACGCGAGAACGTGGCCCGCTGCATGAAGATGGGCGTGAAAAACCTGCCCAGCATCTACATCAACGGCGAACTGAAATACTCGTCGATCATCCCCAGCAACGACGAACTGATCGCCGAACTGCGAAAGGCGGCGGTCAAGGCCTAGCCGATGGAACTACACATCGTCGGCGGCTTTCTCGGCAGCGGCAAGACAACCGCCATCGCAGCGGCCGCCCGCACACTGATGGCGGGCGGCCAGCGCGTGGGCATTGTCACCAACGATCAGGGCAAGTATCTGGTCGATACTGCCTTTTTCCGCGCATTGAAGCTGCCGGCGGTGGAAGTGACGGGCGGCTGCTTCTGCTGCAACTACGATGACCTCGATGCCCGGCTGGCTGAATTGGAAGCCAGTGAGCATCCAGACATCATCTTCGCCGAGTCGGTCGGCTCGTGCGCCGATATCGTGGCCACCGTCATCAAGCCGCTGTTGGAACTAAGCGTGCGCCCGGCCAGCTTCTCGGTGTTTGCGGACTCGCGCCTGCTGCTGCAGCGGCTGCGCGGCCTGCCCCTGCCCTTCAGCGACGACGTGGTCTACGTGTTCGACGCGCAAATCGAGGAAGCAGGGCTGCTGGTCGCCAACAAATCTGATCTGCTGAACGCTACCGATTTGGCGGAACTGCACGGATTGATGGCGGCGCGCTGGCCCGGAAAAACGTCCGTCCTTCAGAACGCGCTGGGCGAAGGTGGCGTGGATGCATGGCTGGCGCTGCTGGCAAATACAGCCCCGCTTCCATCTGCTGCGCTGCTGGACATCGACTACCAGCGTTACGGCGCGGGCGAGGCCGATCTGGCATGGCTGGATATGCGCCTGACGGTGCAATTACCTGACCATGACGGACAGGCGTTTATGCGCACGTTCGCCAGCAATCTGGCCGAGGCGCTCGAACGCGAGGCCATCTCCGTCGGCCATCTCAAGTTGGCGACCATCAACGCGCCGCACGACACAAAGATCAGCCTGACGACCGTGCGCGATGCCTCGTGGATGAACTCGGTGCCGCCGCTCGACACACCCGCGCTGACCTGATCGTCAATCTGCGGGCGCAGGCCCGGGCTGAAACACTCGAAACGCTGGCGCGCACGGCGCTGACGCAGGCCTGTGAAACGCGCGGCGCAGTCGTCACCGAGGCGGCGCTGGATCGCTTTCACCCGGGCTTCCCCAACCCAACGCACCGGCTGGCCTGAACCCCAATTGGCGGCACGCTATAATCGCGTTCCGATCCCGGTGCGCTAAAGGAGGGCGCGTGTGCCGCGCCTGTCACGCTATTTCATCAAAGCTGGCTTGATCTATTTGGTCGTGGCCTTCACGCTCGGCTTTCTGGTCGCGGCTCGGCCAACACTCGGCCTTCCGGCCTGGCTGTCCGCCTTTTCGCCGGTGCTGGCGCATCTGTTCGTGGTCGGTTGGATCACGCAGTTGATCATGGGCGTGGCCTACTGGATGTTCCCAAAGATCACGAAAGATAACCCGCGCGGCGATGTGCGCTTCGGCTGGCTGATCTTCGCGCTGCTCAACATCGGACTGCTGCTGCGGCTGGCCGCCGAGCCAGTGATGACTCTCGATCCGGCGCAACCGTTCGGCTGGGCGCTGGTGGCGTCGGGCGTGTGCCAACTACTGGCGGGCTGGGGCATCGTTATCGCCTTGTGGCCGCGCGTGAAGCTGAGGTAAGCCAATGCCGCCGCTTTCGATGTGGATGATCCGCACGGCGCTGGCGCAGTTGGGCGTTGGCTTCACCCTCGGCGCGTATATGCTGTCGGCCAAAGGCATCCCGTTCGACCCGCTCTACCGTCGCGCGTTGGCTCCACACATCGAACTGCTGCTGTTCGGCTGGACGCTGCAATTGGCCGTGGGCGTTGCTGTGTGGATCCTGCCGCGCTTCGAGCAGCCGCCAAAGTATGGACGTATCCATCTGGCATGGGCAGGTTTCGCCCTGATCAACATCGGCATTGGACTGGTGATTGTGGGCGGCTGGATCAGCGGCCCGTCGCACCCGCTGGCGCTGGCAGGCCGCGCATGTGAAGCCGCCGCCGTGCTGCTGTTCGCCGTGTTCCTTTGGCCAAGGGTCAAGCCGTTTATGGGGTAGATTTCCCGGATTCAGCTCTCGTTCAAACCAATCTTGATTGCCTGCTCCGCCGAATACAAGCCGTCCTCAATAACATCGGCCCGCCGCATCGTCTCCGGATTGTAGAAGCCAATTTCCAGCATGTCGGGCAGGACTCCCTCACCGTCAATCCGCAGTAGCTGCCGGGTGACGACGATCTGATCGGCAAACCAGCGCCAGACAGGGTATTCCCCTTCCATCGGCTTGCCGTCGTATTGTGCAACCCGTGAACCATTCTGCAGCGCATGAATAAAGAGCGAATAGTCGGTGTTGTTATGTTCTTCGGCGCGCCAGAAGAGCACCACTTCGATGCCTTCGTCTGTGGGGTGTACCTCGTATCCCGCAAGGCGCGTCGTTCCATCGACAACCGCATCAACAGGAAACGCGCTGTCTGGAAAACGCTCAGGAATTAATCGATCCAACGTAGTGAAGCCAATGATCACTGCCATAGAAGTCCAAAGTGGAATCAAAACGAGCCGCGACCGCCGCCCACCCGGATTACTCAACATGGTCACTATCACAGTTATGAACGCCAACACCTGTACCAGCGCCGCCTGAAGCCCGATGTCTCCCATTCTGAACAGGTAGTTGATTCCCAGAAAACTGAATGGAGCATGGGTGAAAGCCACAATGTTGTAGGTGTACGACCAGATGAGCGGCAGGACAATTCCCCACATGCGGGCATCTGCCGCAACTGCAAGCACACTGGTGACAATCACCGGGTAAAGATAACGCTCGTGAATCTGGGTGGGCAAAATGAAAAAGCCAAAATACATAGCTGTAAGCCAAAGGTATTCGTTGGGCGCCCGATATTTGCGCCAGACATTCACAAGAACAATCAGCGTCCACAACGCCAACAGCACCAGCCCGATATTGCGGGCAGTCAGCGGCCCGACTATGGCCATTGCGTCTGACTGGCCCTGCACGCTGAGCGGATAGTGACTGAGCCACGCCGCCGGATTCAGCAAATACCAGAGGTTGTAGGCATTGAGGGTGGTTTGCGGGAACATATCGATGGCGTTCAGATAGGAGCGCATCGTATTGCCGAATCCGCTTGCCAGCACGAATGGGGTGAGTACAAAGCCAACCATCGCCGCGAAAATGCCGAGGCCGTAAATCAGTCTCCTAATCCCATAACGCCGATAAGTGAGGACCACGAAGATCGGGATGACGACCACTGGCTGTATCTTGGTGAGGACTGCCCCAGCCATGAACGCCCATCCCACCAGTGGCCGTCCCCTGCGGAAACTGAACGCCGCCAACACCACACCCAACGTCCAGATCGGTTCGATTTGGCCCCAGAATGCCGAAACCGCCGTCAGCGCCGGGTGGAACACCAGCAGCAGCGGCAGGATTATCCGCAGCCAGCGCCGCGTGCGAAACTCGGTGTAAACGACCACGATCAGGCCAAGATCGGCCGCGATGGGAATGATTTTGAATAAACCTACCAACGGGGAGCCGCTTGCCTGAATGTCCTGTGGCAGCCCGATATTCGTCCAGAGCGCAACCAGTCCGGTCATCATTGTGGGAAAGACAGGCGGATAGTTGAGCGTAGGATTGGCAGCATAAGCCGCAAACAAACCCGACTCGTTAGTTTGTAGCGCCCACGGAATAATGAACGCAGTCAAATCGACATGCCCCACCGATGTGAGGTAGGAAAGCCGGATGAGCAGGGCAAGACCCAACAATAAGGCCATGCCAAACATTTCCAGCAACAAGGTGCGTCCACGCTTCTCAGGCGTAACGGTCTGCTTCGCGCTCATGGGCTAGCCTGCCATGGATCCACAGTGATCACATCGATCACAGCACGGCCATCGTCCAGCACAGCCACTTGCGCGTCTACGGCCGGAATACGTTCGCCCGTGGCCCATGAATAGACGGCCACCGACTGGCTCAGAGAGCCGGGCACGGCCGCCTCGGCAGGCGGGAGATCGTAGTCGACACAGCCCGAGCTTGAGGTGGGCAGGCCTGCGTCGGCTTGCGAGACAATGCGGCCGCTTGCATCCTCAAGATAAACGCCCGCCGAAAGCGGCAGCGGATCGACCCCTTCGGCGTAGGACCAGATGAGCGTTACGTCTCCGCCGGGATCGCCTCCCACACGGTATGCATGAATGGATGCAGGTGCACCAAACACTGCTGTTGCAGCCTGTTCCTGATCCGGCACACGGGCGAATAACTGTATATTCTCGGGCTGCGCGGGAACCACACTGCAGGCAACAAATCCGTCGCGTTCAAGCGTTTCCCGCGCCAGTTCCATGTGGCTCGTCGGCTGGGTGGGGTCGAACACAAGCCAAACGCGCTGAGTATCATCACCCAAGTGCATCTGCGCCGGATAATCACCCCCCGGCACATTGTCCGGTTGAGCCACCAGCCACACGTCCGCCGCAAGATCGCGCAGATAGTAGTCGCGCCCCTCTTCCTGATAGACGGCCCACGTCCAGTCCGGTAAAGCGACCACCACCGCGTCGCTTGTATTGGTGCGCACCTCCAACGCGGCGTGCCATTCGCGCCAGGGCAAGAACCACTGCGGGTTGCGCAGCGCCACCGCAGCTTCAGGGCTGAATGACATCCACAGGCAGGCCGCGATCCAGATGCTCAAAAAGGCCACGTAGATGGATGAACGTGACCGGCCGAGATTTTCCAGTCCAAAACCCACCAGCAAGGCAAGTACTGGCCATACCGCCAGCATGTAGCGGATTTCCAGCACAACGCCAAGGAAGGCGTTAATCGCAAGGAGAAGCCCAGCCAGCCCGAGGCACCAGGCCCATGCCAGCACAATGCGCCTGCCGCGGCGAACCGCAAACACCAGCGCAAAGACCATGAATGCCGTGCTTCCGTTGCTGAACAGGAACAGTGCGCCACGAATCATCGCTTCGCTAGTCAAGGCGTTGGCGCCGCGTACTGCCAATTCCGATTCAGCCTGCGCAACGCCGCGCAGCATCACACTCAACCACGGTAGGAACAACAGCACACAAAGGGCAAAAATGCCGGTGAGCAGCCACCAGCGCCGGGAATTTCTCAGCCAGCGCAATCCCAACGTCAGATGAAATACGCCCAACAGTAGAGCGGTCAGCGCGGCGAAGTAATGGATATACAACGCGCCGGTCAGCGCCACGATGAGGAGCATCGCGAACCACCAGCGCCCTGACAGCGCAAAACGCCGATATGCCCAAACCATCATCGGCGTCAGAAGCACATAAAATGTATATGCTCGGGCTTCGTGGAAGAAGTAGAGGTAATAGGCTGAAGCTCCCAACGCCACGGCTGCGGCCAGCGCGCCGGGGCGGGAAGTAAGGTCACGGGCGAGACGGTAGGTGAACGCAATGCCCAGCAACCCTGCCAACAAAGACAGGAAACGAACCGTAAACTCACTCCAGCCCGCTGTCGCTCCCCACAAATTAAGAAGCATATAGTAGCCGGGCGCTTGCCACGGATCCTGGGCAGCGATGCGGCTCCAAACGTCGAACGGATTCGCAGCGTGGGCATAGCGCACGGACCATATTTCATCCAGCCAGAACGAATCCGCGTTTAAGCCGCGCATGCCCACCCAGGCGGCCATCAGCAGCAGCGGGACGAGCAGCGCCAGCGTCGTTCGAAAAGACAGGCTGACCTTCATCGCTTGGGTGTCACCCGGAGATCACGGCGGATTCGGCTTGGCTTGTCTCCAACGCCAGCCGATTCCGAAGGTTATTCCACACAATGAGGCGCGTCAACCCGTTCGTGTGGACATTCCCCTTTTCACCCACGCCCGAATTACCGCTTTGCCGCCTTCGCCAGCTCTGCCGCCAAATGCTTCCGATACCACGCCACCGTCGCGGGTAGCGAGACGTCCAGCGGGGTATGCGCATCCCCGAAGGCACGCGCGAACTTGCTGTGATCGACCACGAATGGCGCCGTGAATTCGTACATCATTTCGACCGTCTCGCGCGCGCCGGGGATGAACAGGCCCGCCAGTCGCATCATTAACGGGCTGATGGCCGTCATCTTCGCCGGCACGCCCGCCGCCGCCGCCAACCGCTCAACGAATGCGCCCTGTGTCAGCGTTTCGGCGTTGGGCACATGCCACGCCTGGCCCAGTGCTTCATCCAACTCACCCAGCACCGCCAGCGCCTCACCTAAGTCGGCGATGTAGGTCATGGTGTGCGGCATATCCAGCCGTCCACCCACCTGCGCGGCTTTGCCCTGTAGCAGCGGCGCGACCACCCGGTCGCCGATGGCCGATTCCAGCACGTTCGGCCCGAAGAAGTCGGACGCTCGCGCTGAGGCAGCCTGCACTTTGCCCGCCTTGTGCGCTGCGAACAATGCTTCGGTCATGGCGGCGCGCACTTTGCCCTTCTTCGTATGCGCGTTCAGCGGCAAGTTCTCGTGGATCGGACCATCGACCGCACCGTACATGTACAGATTCTCGGCCGCGATCAGTTTCGCGCCGTTTGCCGCTGCCCCTTCGAGGATAGCCGCCTGCAGCGGCGGAAACTTCTCGGCCCACTCATGATACGGCGGCTGCGCGCACTGATAAACAACCGCTGCATCGGCCGTTAGTACGGTCGTCTGGCTCACCTGATAGGCATCGGCTGCGACCACTTCGACACCCGCCGGCACAGATGCTTGACCGCTGCGATTGATCATGCGCACCGGCCTACCGCGCGCCACCAGCGCCTGCATCACCGCCTGCCCCACCGGGCCTGTCCCGAAGATCACATGCATCGTCTTTTGCTCGTTCACTTCAGTTCCTTTGCGCTCACTCATCTCGCTTTGAGAAGGTCATTGAGAAATTGGTCATGGCATCAGGGCGCATTGAAGACACCCCCCAGCAATTCGCGGGAGCAGGTTGTGACTCTAGTGCGCTTAAAGAGGAGTGCTTAGGCCGGCATCGCTCCGAACGCGATCAGCAGGCGATCGACCTGCGCGGCATAGAACACGGCCGGGTCGCCAACAACCGGCCCGAGATGATTGAACAGTTCGAGTACGATGGCACCGTGGCCGGTCGTCCAGCCCACGACTGCCAGATACAGCGCCATCTCGGAAACAGGATAGCCGTCGCGGACAATCAGGTTGCGCAGCGATGTGGTGGTCTCATCGGGAATGTGGTCGTAAGGCGGATGAGGACGGAGCGCGCCGGTTTGCAATGCCTCCTCGATCAGCCCGACAAGAACGACGAAACCGCGCACGACGGCTGGCACGGTCACTTCGCGCGGCGCGTGATAGCCGGGTATCGGATTGCCGTAGATCAACTGGAAGTCGGTGGGGTGCGCCACTGCCCACTCGCGGTACGCCAGCATGACCGCGCGCAAGCGCGCCGCCGCGCCGCCCGCTGTGTCATCACGGGCGGCTTCCATCGCATCGGCCAGCGCATGAAAGTCCTCGACGATTAGAGCCGTGATCAGTTCATCCAGGCTGGAAAAGTAGCGATAGAGCGCCGGCGCGGTCAGCCCCAGTTCGCGGGCAATCGCGCGCAGGCCGATGCCCGCCGTACCGAGCAGGGCCATCTGCTGGCGCGCAGTCTCCAGAATGCGGGCGCGTGTCGCTTCGCGCTGAAGGTCATTTCTCGATCTGGGCATGGTTTCGTTTACGCTGTTTACCTTACAATCAACAGAATAGATCATTTTGTAAACACCGTCAACCTAATCGCTCGATTTTCTCATTTTCAAATATTCGCTTAATCAACTGCCATAGACGCACGCCCTGTACGCGAGTACAATCCCTCTTCGTCAATTGATTCAAGCAAAGGAAAAACGCCACAATGTCCACGCTTCTCGTTATCGCTTATCCCAATCAGCAGACGGCCTATGATGTGCTGGCTGACCTGCGCGCCCAGCAGGCTCAGTTCGTCGTCAACCTGTCTGACGCCGTCATTGTCGTCAAGGACGCCAAGGGCAAGGTCAAGCTCGACCAGTCTGTAAAGCTCGAATCCTCAGGCGCCGTCTCGGGCGCATTCTGGGGCATGCTCATCGGCCTGATCTTCTTCATGCCCTGGCTGGGCCTGGCTGTTGGCGCGCTCTCGGGCTGGCTGGGCGGCAAGTACAGCGACTACGGCATTCCCGACAAGTTCATCAAGGAAGTCGGCCAGAAGCTGCCCGTCGGCGGCTCGCAGTTGTTCCTGCTCATCGAAAGCTACACGCAGGACAAGTTCGTGGCTGCGCTGGGCAAGTACGGCGGCGAGGTCATCCAGACTTCGATCACCGACGACCAGACCAAGAAGCTGCAGGAGTACCTCGACACGCATGGCGCAGCCGTGACTGAGCATGTGGAACAGGCCACTGTGGCCGCCGAGACCAGCGATGCGCCGCCCGCTCCCGCAGCAGACGCGCCCACTGCTCCCGACACCGATACCCCGGCGGCTCCGCAGGCGTAAAGCCGTCAGACGTTTCAAATCAGCCCCTCTCTCCGGTCAATCGGGGAGAGGGGTTTTTGTTTCCCGCCGCCGTCACAATCATGAAATCCCCCTGAAATCCAGCCTGTATGGGTTCAATTGCAGCCTGCTCCAAAGTAGACTCACAGGTGATATACCTATCGTCAAGCAGGAGATTGTCATGCGGAGCAAGTGGTTTACTTTTGTCGGACTGGCACTGATGGTGGTGCTGGCGTCTTCGATGGTCATGGTGACGGGCGCTTCAGCGGCTGTGGCCCCCACCTGCCAGAATATCCATACAACCGATCTGAGCACCTGGGATCTGAGCGAAACCCGCGCCCAGGGGCACAATGAGCTGGTCGATGGCGGCCTGCATATCTGGACGGAGTCCAACGGGTACCCAGACAAGGCGGCTGGCTACTACACGTTTTCCGCGCCACTTGTCGAGCATTGGCAGCGGCAGCATGGCCTACACCACTGCTCTGGGCACCATCCCGCCCGGGCTGCAAATCAACTTTATGGCCGACGACGGCGGTACTCCCCGGTTTGGCACGCTGGTGGGCGAGTCCGCTTATGGCGCGGACTGGTGGCTCACAAATGGATCCGCGCAGTTCCTGAAGGACAATGCACCCCATAATGGTGGTGGGTTCGGCTCGCCTTACTATGGCACCCTCAGCGAATGGGCGAGTGCGTTCCCGGGTGCGCAGGTTTATGCTATCGGCTACTCACTGGGCAGCGGTGTGCTGGGTGATTACACCATCACGCAGATGACCTTCGGCTGCAACGTGTTCACGTTCGGTCTGCCGGGCCTGCCCCCGCCGCCCGCGGCGCTGCCGCCCGGACCGGGCTTCGCCTGTCTGGTCATGGTCAACGCGCCCATCTCCGAGCCGTTTTATGCGCAGTGGCTCAACGGCAGTGACTGGGCGGATTGGAACGGGTTTGTCGTTCAGGATCTGGACAAGAACGGCGGCATCGAAATCTCGCTGCACAATCACGCCGGTGAGTACAACACGTACCAGTACTATCGCGTCATCGGTAACAACGGCGGCGAAGTCCGCTACTTCGAGCGCATTCAGGGCGGCGTCTGCGTCGAAATCAGCGATCCTCTTGCTGGCGAATCGTAGCTCCAGGCAGATACGTTCCAGACTTCAATCTTGACCAGCATCTCCCCTCCAATGGCGGGGAGATGCTGTTTTATGCGGTAGATGGCTCCGCAACCCGGCCTTAATGCCCCCTTGATTGGACTCAGCCGCGTGTGCCACTATGGCGCATCGCTGCGCATCTGGAAGCATACCCGTGACGAAAATCGGCGTTCTTGCCCTGCAGGGGGCCTTCATTGAGCACGAACAGCGGCTGCGTGAACTGGGCGTGGATGCCCGCGAAGTGCGGCTTCCGGCCGACCTCGACGGGCTGGATGGCTTGATCATCCCGGGCGGCGAAAGCACCACCATCGGTAAGCTGGCGACCAGCTTTGGCCTGATCGAGCCGCTGCGTGAGTTCGCCCGCGCCAAACCGACCTGGGGCACCTGCGCCGGCCTGATCTTTCTCGCGCGCGACATTGGCAGCGACCGCCAGCCAATTCTGGGCCTCATGGACATTCAGGTCAATCGCAATGCATTCGGCCGCCAGATCGACAGCTTCGAGACCGACCTGCCTATCACCGGGCTGGATGGTGAGCCATTCCACGCCGTCTTCATCCGCGCGCCTGTCATCACCGAAGCAGGCCCTGAAGTGAGGGTGTTGGCGGCGCTCGCCGACGGCAGGATCGTGGCCGCGCAGCAGGGCCACTGGCTGGCGACGGCCTTTCATCCCGAACTGACCAGCGACCCCCGGATGCATGACTATTTCCTGAAACTGGTCATTAACTCGTGATCCGCCTCTAGCGCAGGCGAAAAAGGTTGCTACAATAGCGCGCGCTTGCTATACAATGGCTTAAACGGCCAGCTTCAAGGGGAGAGAACATCATGTTGCAGACCGATTTCGACGAAAACCTGATCGATCTCGACGAGGAACTGGTCGAGGAATTCATCGACGAGCTTGATCCTGAGGAAGAAGACGAGTTCGACGATCTCGATGAAGACCTCGATGAAGACGAAGAAGACGACTTCGAGGATGAAGAAGACGACTTCGACGACGATGACTTCGACGACGATGATGACGATGACGACTTCGACGACGATGATGACGACGACTTCGAAGAAGAGGACGATTACTAGTCGTCACGCCGTTCGCTAGCTTCGCGCGCAGCGCCTGCACAGGCGCGTGAAGTTGTCACAATATAACACACTGCTTGCCCCGTTTTTCAGGGGGTTTACACCGCCTGGAAGCGGGTGTAGAGTTTTTATTGGTGGCCGGTGACACCGGCTATCCTCGTATGGCTTGGTAAGTGAAGGATTCGATGGACGCTGGCAGTCAATACGAACAGGCGCCGCCGTTAACGGGCGGCGGGTACGTAAGCTAGCGGTAGCCTCTCCTCTGCACTTCTTGGGGGCCGCTGTCGTTAGCACGCAGCCGCCGACCCCGCGCACCTCGCGGGGATACCCCTACAACGCAACGCCCTGTTCCATTCACAACTGAACGCGCCAGATCTGCCCGGGTGAACACTGTTCGCTTCGGCGTTCTGCAGTCGATTGGAGGGGTGCCCCATGTACAACGATCTCCTGCTCAACCGCATTGTCCCGCCCGTGGATAATTCGGAGGAGGAAATCCAGGATCTCATCGAAGAGATTGAGGAACTGGACAGCCTTCTCAGCCCCGAAGCCCAAGAACTGATCGAAGACCTGCGCCCGTACATCGTCACCGATGATGTATACGAGGAGATCGACGAGCAGGCCACCTTCGGCCAGCGCGTTTCCGACAGGTTGGCCGCAATGGCCGGAAGTTGGGCGTTTATTCTGCTGTTTCTCGGGCTGATGATCGCGTGGATTTCGGCGAATATTTACCTTGGCGGGCGCGCCTTCGACCCCTTCCCCTTCATTCTGCTCAATCTAGGGCTGAGTACACTGGCAGCTTTGCAAGCGCCGGTCATTCTCATGGCTGCCAATCGCCAGAGCGGCAAGGACCGCGCCGTGGCCGAGAATGACTATCAGGTAAACCTCAAGAACGAAGTTGAAATTGCGGACCTGCACCGCAAGATTGACACTCTCACTGACGCGCTGACATTGCAAACGCGGCTGGTCAATGCGCTCGTCGAGGCGCGGCGCAAAGAACTCAACGCGACCGTACGCCTGATGGAGCAAACGCGCACCAACGAGCCGCATCTCCCCAACGGCCCCGAAGAGGCTGGCGACTGATTTGTACAAAAAGAGTCTTGAACCGCCAAGATGCCAGGTATGCCAAGGAAGAGCGCCAAGAGGATTCGAAAGAAACCCTTGGCGCTCTTGGCTTCCTGGCGGTTCAATCGGTCTTCATTCTTCCGTAACCGCCTCGGGGAAGAGCTTGCCCGGATTGAGGATGCCGTTCGGGTCGAGCGCTGCCTTGATCGCGCGCATCACATCGAGCGCCGCGCCGTGTTCACGCTCCATGAAGCGCGCCTTGCCAATGCCCACACCGTGCTCACCGGTGGCCGTCCCCTCCAGTTCGAGCGCCTTGAGCACGATCAGGTCATTCAGTTCCATCGCACGCCGGTACTCGTCATCACCAGCGCACGGAAATTCAACGTGGACGTTGCCGTCGCCCGCGTGGCCGATCATATAGGCGGTCGCGCCGGTCTCGCGCTTGAGCTGCTCGACGTAGCCGATGAGCGCGGGATAGGCGCTGATTGGAACAGACACGTCCATGATGAAGAACTGCTTGTCGGGGTGTGAGCGCACCATGATCTCGTAGGACGAATGGCGCGCGTGCCACAACTGCCTGCGCTCGGCCGGATCGGTCGTGGCGCGAAAACTGACCGCACCGGCGTCTTCGCAGATTTCCTGCACCAGCGCCAGACCCTCTTCGAGTGCCCCCTGATAGGTCGCGTGAAACTCCATGAACAGAGTCGGGTGATCGCTCAAATCGACACCTTCGGTTTCACGAAGCATGCGGGTATGGGCCGCGTCGATGAGCTCCAGCGCCGCCGGGTCGAGGCCGCTGCCGCGCACCGCCACAACAGTCTCAACAGCCGCCTCCACTGTAGGGAAGGCCGCGACCACCGCGCTCATCAGGGCCGGAACCGGCGTGAGCTTGAGTGTCGCTTCGGTGATCAGCCCGAGCGTGCCTTCGCTGCCGACGATCAAGTGCAACAGGTCGTAGCCGGACGCCTGCTTGACTGAGCGGGAGCCCACGCCAATCAGGCGACCATCGGCCAGCGCTACCTGCATTTTGAGCACGTTGTCTTTGGTTGCGCCGTACTTGACCGTGCGAATACCGGCCGCGTTGTTGGCGAGCATCCCACCAATCGTGGCGTTCGCACCAGGGTCGGGCGCGAAGAACAGGCCGTGGCGCGCAAGTTGTGCGTTCAAATCCTTGTGGCCAATGCCCGGCTCCACTACCACCTGAAAGTCATCGGCGTGCAGCGCCACGACCCGTGTCATGCGCTCGAACGAAATCAGGATGCCGCCATGCACGGCGATGGGATTGCCTTCGAGGCTGGTGCCCACGCCCCACGCCGTCACTGGCACACGGGCCTCATTTGCCAGCCGCAGCATAGCTGCAACTTGAGCCGCGTTCGAGGGATAGACGACCACCTCGGGCGCATGGGCGTGATGGTGCGATTGGTCACGGGCATGCAAATCCAGATCGGCCTGCCCGGTGCTGACGGACTCCGCGCCGAAGATCTCGCGCAGATGATCCAGCAACGTCGGCGTAACCGCAGCAAAATCAGTCATCAAACCTCCCAGGCCGCCGCGTTACCCAAACAGACCACGGCGCTTCTTCTCTACCAGCCCATGCGACAGCGTCGTCATGCCGCCAGCCAGCGGCGTGTTGAGCGGGCGCAGGTCTTCCAGCACAATTTGCACATCCTTGTTCGGCGCGCGCTGGTTGACGATTTCGAGATAGCCGCCGAACCGTTGAAACGCGGCCTGCACGTCGTCCGCCGGTACGCCGCGATCCCATTTCCATTTGCGCGTGTCGTAGAAATAGTAGTGCGGCAGCAGCGCGGTGGTAAGCACGGATACGCCGCGCGATTCAATCTCCCAGAGCGAATAGCCGGCGGTTTGGCCGGCCTCGGCGGTCAGTACCAGCGCAGCAGTGGCTTCGACCTGGCGCACCAGGCTGCCGCCATCCTCGCCAGTCACAACCTTGGTGATGAACCCCTGCGGGCGCACGTCTTCGACAATTACGCGCCCGAATTCACTGGCGCTTGCCTCGGCCAGTTCGGGCCGTTCCAGCACCACCGCCAGCGCCATCCGTGCCAGATTGCGCCACATCGCTTCGTGGGGCAGCAGCGGAACGTCTGCCAGCAGGGTTTCGCCTTCCTTAGCGGCATAGTTCAGCCACAAACTCAGCTCATCCGGTTCCAGCCCGGCGATGCCGCGAACCATTTCAAAGGCCTGCAAGCAGGAGACGAATGCAGCGGCGCGATCGACATAGCGCCCGCCAGCACTACCTGCATTGGCCTGGCGCAGCAACCCGCCCAGCGCCCGCTGTGCGCTTGCCACTTCTTCCAGGAATAACGCCCGGAATGCGAAGTCGAGCGGCCCGTCAGGCTGGCGTTCGCGCAGGGCTTCCCACGCCTCACTTAGCGGCGGCGATTCGGCGCCCGTGCGGGCCGCCGCCACATGTTCAGGCGTAAAATACAGTGCAAAATGGAGGTTATTCATCTTCGTTCATTATTGATCCGGTGCGCGCAGGAAGTATAACGCATTCGCACGGGGAAGCTGTGCTAGACTAGGGACACAACGCGGCCTTGCGCGAGGGCAGCCGCCCCATGCCAGACGATTCCGATAGTCCAGATACACCCGCAGGCAGCCTACGCTCGCCGATTCGCCCGGCTGCGCCACACGACGCGCCTACGCCGCCCTATGGCACCTCGCGCGTGCCACCAGCACAACTACCACCTGAGCTTCCAGCCGATCCGTTACCTCCGCAAGACCCAGTGCATGCGCTGGCCCTGCTGCGCCAAAAAGTCGAAGTGCTGGTCGACGAATACGCGCAGGGCGCAATTAATCGCGTGCAGTTCAATGCCCTCTACCAACGTTACAGCGATCAGCGCACGATTATCGAGAAGCTGATGCAACGCAACCCGGACGGCGACGCCTGGCGGCAGGTCGTGAGCAGCCGCGGGCAAACGGGGTTTCTGCGCGCCCGCCTTGAGGCGCAGCCGGTGTATTATGCCGTGTTTGCCGCTGGCCAGTCTGCTGCGCTGCAGACCGGCGGGCACCCCGATCGGGCGGCCAGCTTCCCTGCCGAGACGATCCTGCGCGCCGTGTGGGCCATGCCCAATCGCCCTGCAATCGGCCTCGGACGCAAGCCATTGAGCGACGATCAGTGGCTGGTCATGGTGGTGGGAAGCGAAGCGGCAACGCTCGTCGTCTTCTCGCTCGAACCATCCAAGACGCAGGCGCAACTGCTGCGCGACCTACACATCGACTTTGAACGCGCCAACCAAATGGCGCTGGAACGCAGCTGGCTGGCCGCCGAACGGCTTGTGTTTCCCCAGCGCGCGCTGTTTGAGCAGGAGTTGTGAATGATCGGGTCAGCGCCCGCTGCGTGGCACTGCTTTCATGCGCGTGAGGCTGGTCGCGCAGACCAGCCCTGATGAGGTGGCGAAGGCAACCACCCCACGCGCGTTGATCGTAATCGGGCCAACAGCCGCGCCGGTGGTCACGGCAACGGGCAGCACCTGCGCCCGGCGGGCATCCGCAAGCAGATCGACCACGAAGCGCTGGTGCGTCACGGTGAGATCGGCGCTGGCGTAGGCGCGGATGACGTTCGACTCCAGGTCAGTCGTCACCAACCACTTGCCATCGCCCGAGCAGGCCAGCGTGCCCAACGGGTACGGCGTTTCAGTGCGGCGCACGATGCGCCCCGCTTCATCGACAATCGACAGCCGTAGACCATCGCTGGCGAAAATCTGCTTGCCGTCATCTGTTACAGCCAGCGACGGCGCAAGCTCATCCAACGGATGGAGGCCCACCTCAAAAACGCCGGTGCGCACATGACCCTGGTACAAATGCAGCCGCCCTTTGCGGTCGAGCAGCGCCACCAGCGCCCCGTTGGCGCTGAGGGCCAGAGCCAGAATGGTCGAGTTCGCGTCCAGCGCGAGCGGTTGAAGTGCCCCGTTGGCTTCGAACGTCAGCGCGCCCTTGCTCGTTCGAAACAGCCGCGTGCGCAGGTCTTTCGACGAATGTACATCCACCTTGCCTGCGCGAACGACTGGCAGCGTGACTTCGCCCGGCGCTTTCAGGCTGGCAACATAAGCACGCCAGGGCGAGGTAAGAAATTCGGTTCCATCTGGCTCGGCAAAGGTCAACTCCTCGATCTTCGCGCCGTGCTGCAAGTCCAGCACAGTCACGCGGTCGCGGTGCGTCCATGCGGCCAGCGCGGCCGGTTTACAGGCAAGCAGATCGA
The DNA here is from genome assembly GCA_963841085.1 of uncultured Chloroflexia bacterium. Taxonomy (GTDB): domain Bacteria; phylum Chloroflexota; class Anaerolineae; order Aggregatilineales; family Phototrophicaceae; genus Flexifilum. Next base: position 393,109 of record CAWJBF010000009.1, read on the forward strand.
CCCGCCGGATCGGGCCGTTCGATAGCAGCGCGCGCCAGGCCATCAGCCTTGCAGCGACTCGACCCGAATCAGTCCGCGCGGTGCATTGAGCGTATAGCTGAGGAAGAACGGCGCGGTATCAATCGTGCGCGATTCCAGTACATCGCCCACAAGATAGTTGTACTGGGCTGGGTCAAACTGCGGTTCGATGCCGCTGCCGCCACGTTCCAGTTCCAGCCGCGCCGCCACCGACTGGGGCACGAATAGCGTGAGGTTGCCTGTCGAGGCCGTCAGCGTGCCGTTCGTTTCGCCCTCCGTCACAAGCTGCGGGTCGTACACTGGCAGCGTTACCACCAGGTCGCCGCCGCTCACATCCACATTCAGCCGTTCGAGGGCTACGTCATTCAGATTGAAGGTGGCATCACCATCCGCGCCCACAAACTGCACATCGAGCGGAACATCCGGCGGAAGTTCGAGTTCGAGCACGCCCCGGCCCAACTGATCGAGCGGCGGTATGCCTTCAGGCCGCGTTTCTGTCAGGGTGAGCGTGGCCGAGCGATCAGGCGATTCCTCATAGGACACCTCAATCTGGCTGGCAGCGCTGCCTGTGAACTGCCCTTTCACACTGTCGGGCGTCAGGCCAGACAACGCCTGCACGTCGGCAGCCAGCAGGTTCAGGCGTACGCGCAGCAGCGCCAAATCGGGCGAAATCGACTGCTGAATGGCCTGCTGTGTGGCCTGGCTGGGCTGCGAAGCCTGGCTTTGAAAGGCCACTGCGCCGATGCCGGTTACGACCAGCGCCGTAATGACTACTGCGATCAAACGGCCAAACGGTACACGCCCACGCAGCGCAACCGCCAGCCCGGCCAGCACAAGCAGTGCAGGCCATGCCCGGCCGATTAAGTCCTGCACACCGGCAGGCACAACGCCCAGCGCAATCAGCAGGATATAGATGGCAATGAGGAACAGAACAAAACCCACAAGGGGATAGGTGCGGCGCGCGGAAGTCATGCGGGCTGGCCTCCGAACTGGCGCACGAAATAGATAGCCGCCAGCCCGACCGCCAGAATCGGCAAGTACAAGCTCACGCCGTCGGCAGTGGTCAGTTGGCCCGTCAGATTGAGTATCCAGAGCAGCGCCGCGCCCACCAGAATCAGCACCGCGAACGCAAGCGGCAACCCGCGCTGCTTCACAATGGCCGACTGTTGTGGTGTGATCCACCACAGCATCAGATAGGCGGCAACAAACGCGCCGCCGCTTGCCAGCGCCAGCACGATGAAGATCACCCGCACCAGCCAGACATTCACATGCAGCGAGGCAGCCAGCCCGCCGCATACGCCGCCCAACACCCGTTCGCTGAAGCTACGCTGCATGAGCCGCGATCTGACCCCGCCCGGCGAACCCCGAGGCACCATCCATTAAGGCTTTCACTATACCTTGCCTGCCTGCGCTGCGCCAAATCTACAGTGGTGGCGCCAGGGCGATTGCATCAAAACTGGCGTGCACATAAACCTCACGCCCCGACACCCCACCAGCGTCCTCACCCCTCGGCCCCCTCTCCATTGCATGGCGAGGGGATGAAAAGCACACTGCACGCTGCTGGCTGACCGAAATCAGCGGGCCCTTTCATGCATCTGGCCTATTACTCACGGTATTTCAAAGTGGGACAGTGAGACAGATTCAAAAGAGTGAGACACCATCTGAGAGAAAAACTAGTGAGACAGCGAGACAGAATTAACAAAGCGAGACAGCCTTCAGGGGAAAACGAGCCGGACAGACAGACAGAATCGAAACTGCCAGACAACCTCTGAGGGGAAAGCTAACGGACAACCGGACAGAATACAGGACACTGGATGCACAGCGGCGCGGCACGGTGGTTTGCAATCGTCCTGCGCAGCAATGGGGCACGGTTCCATCGTAGAACAGATGCGCGCGCTGCAGGCGAATCTGTGGTGGATCGGGTGGTCACGGATGAGCGGGGTGCGGCGCGTGGATGACCCCCACCGCCGGCCCTCCCCAGATAAAGTGAGGCTGAAGGGAAGAAAGATAGAGGGCTGTTTCACGATTTGATGCGTTTGCCCTGGTGGTGGCGCAGGCGTGATGGCACTCGCTACAATGGAGCCACACCGAAAAGAGAGGCAAGCGCATGCGACGCACCATCCTGCTGCTGCTGGTTACGCTGTGCGTGGGCGCGGGTTCCGTGTCTGCCAGCGCAATCCTGCAGGCTGATCAATGCAGCGTGGCGGCCGATGAAGTCATCGAAGGCAATCTGTTCATCCTGTGTCAGAATCTCGTCATGGACGGCCGCGTGACGGGGGACATTATCGGCGCGGCAGCCTCGGCGGACATCAATGGCAGCGTTGACGGCAGCCTGTATTTGCTGGCTGGCCGCGCGAACGTTCGCGGCACTATCGGCCAGGACGTACATTTCGCTGGCCCGGTCATTTATCTGCGGCCCGGTGCCGTGTTGACCGGCGCACAGAGCGACATTTACAGCCTGTCGCTGACGACGCGGGTTGAAACGCCCGTGCCCGGCAATGTCACCGGCGCGGGCTATGAACTGTACATTGGCGCCCCGGTGAGCGGGGACGTGTATTTTGCGGGCACGTCGCTGACGATCAACGCCCCGGTCGAGGGCGACGTAAACGCGTCAGTAGGCAGCGCCACCGACACCTCGCAGCAGCTTCGCTCGGTCACGCAGTGGTTCGAGTCCGGCCTCGCGTTGGGTTCGCCCGGGCTGACGATTACCGAGTTTGGCAGTCATCGAGGGCGATCTGTCATACAGCAGCCCCGAAATCGCCACGATTGACGGCCGGGTGCGCGGCGCGCTCAATTTCGAGCGCACTGCTACCCAGCCCACGCTCGACCCGGATACCGACCTCGCCACGAAAATCGGCCGCTATCTGGAAGCGGTGCTGCGCGACTTCATCGCCACGATGATGGTGGGACTGCTGCTGATCGCATTTGCGCCGCGCACGGCTGTGCGGCCGGTGCAGGCCGTCTACCGGAGGATTTTCCCCAGCTTCGCTGCGGGACTGTTCACTTTCATCCTATCGTTTCCGGCCTTTTTGCTGGCGGCGATTGTGGGGGTTGGTATCGTCCTGCTCATCTCGCTGCTGGGCTTCGTGGACTTCACGATCACGGCCGCGTTTGTGATCACGCTGGTGATCGTCGCAGCGGCCGCCCTGTTCTTCCTCACGGCGGTACTGGTCAGCCGCGTGGTGGTATCCATTGCGATTGGGCGGCCGCTACTGAGCCGCTTCAGACGGCGCTTCAATGGCCGGCTGGAGAGCCTGCTGAGCTTGGCTATTGGCGGCCTGATTACAGCGGCGCTGGCGGCCATGCCGATCATCGGCATCGTGTTTACGGCGCTGTTCACATTTGTTGGATTGGGTGGCATTGTGCTCGCGCTTCAGGCGTCGCGCCGGCCTCAGGAGCAGGCAGACTCCGCGCTAGCCGCTGTGCCCGAGCCGGCGGCAACCCCCGCACCGCCGCTGCTGTTGCCGCGCGGCCCGGGAACCGATAATCTACCTGACGGCTTTACGTGGTGGGAATGAGAAGCGAGTTTCAGAGGTCGTCCAGCGCGCCGTTGTTCAGCGCAATTTCGAACGCACGGCCCACCATCAGGATGTATTCCACCCAACCAGCGAGCTGGTCCTCGTCGATCTTGCCCGACTCGTCGTCAAAGAATGCGGGCGGCGCTTCCGCCAGTATCTCGCTGGACAGACACGCCATCGCCTGCAGAACAGAGTCACGCGAGGGCGGCGGCTCGGCCTCCAGCAGGTCATGATACCAGCGCTGCACGACCGGGTGCACCTGTTCGCACGATGATCCAGCGCCCAGCTCACGGTCGGCCAGTTCGCGGAATTCGTCCAGCCATTCCGGCTCGTCAGGCAGATTTTTTCCGTTGTTATCGGCCATGGCCCGCTCCTCAGCCCGGTCCTTCAACCCCAGTGTAGTGCGGTTGACGACTTACCACAACAAGGATTGCAAGCGCAGACGGTGTATAAATGAGTGTCGTGTAACCTCGGCGCGTAGCGGCACAGGCTATCTCTCTGGCGTGCCCAATATTATAATGAGCGCAACCCGGCGTAGGGAATCACCAATCGAATGACGCGTAAGCAGCAAGTTATTGTGCTGATTGGTTTAGCCATCAGTGCGATTTTTCTATATCTGGCTTTCCGCAAGCTTGACCCGCAAGCCGTGCTGGCGATTCTGCAGCAGGCGAACATACCGCTGATTCTGGCCGCGGCAGCCTGGTATTTTATGGCCGTGCTGCTGATCTCCAAGCGCTGGCAGTATTTGCTGCGCGGCATTCACTTTGTGCCCCTGCGCGAGTTATTCAAACTCACCTGCATCGGCTACATGGGCAATAATGTTTACCCCATGCGGGCCGGCGAAATCCTGCGCATCTATCTACTACAGCGCAACGACCGCATTCCATTCGCCCAGGGCACAGTGGTCACCTTCGCCGAGCGCACGTTTGACGGGCTGGTGATGCTTACCTTCATTGTCGTGTCGCTGGCGCTGCTGCAACTGCCCAACGAAGCTATCCGTGCTGTAGCCACCTTTGCCGCGCCGGTGTTCCTGATTGCGCTGCTCGTGTTTCTGTGGCTGGCGGCGCGGCCAGCCTGGTTCCGCGCGGTGGCAAGCCGAGTAGCCCGCTATCTGCCTGCACCGCTGCGCGACATCAGCATGGGCCTCGTCGATCAGGTACTCGCCAGTCTTCAGGGCCTGCGCACACCCGCTCTGCTGGCCGGCACAGTACTCTTCTCGTACTTGTGCTGGATGGTGGAAGCAAGCGTCTACTGGCTGGTGGCGATTGCGATGGGCATCGACACCGGCTATGTGAGCATGCTGCTGGTGGTGGGCGTGGTCAATCTGGCCGGCCTGATTCCGGCGTCACCGGGCCAGTTGGGCGTCTTTGAGTTTTTCGTGACGCTGGTGCTCACGGCGCTTGGCGTGCCCGAAAACCTGGCGCTGGCTTTCGCGCTGGTCGTCCATCTCGTCATCTGGCTGCCGGTCACGGTGACCGGCTTCATCTTCCTCGTGCGCCAGGGCATGGGCTGGAACGCTATCACCCACGCGCGCGAACTTGAGGAAAAGGCAGTCGTCTCATGAAAATCGGAATCATCGGCGCAGGCGCGGCGGGCATGTCTGCCGCGTGGGATTTGGTCAACGCCGGCCACGAAGTGAGCCTATATGAAGCAGAGCCGCGCGTCGGTGGGCTGGCGGCGGGTTTCAAGGATGAGGGCTGGGACTGGTGGCTGGAGAAGTTCTATCACCATTGGTTCCAGAGTGACGCCGACGTGCTGCGCCTGGCCGATGAAATGGGCGTGCGCGACCAGATTCTGTTCCCGCGCCCGAAAACCAGCTTCTGGATCGACGGCAAGATCGTTCGCTCGGAAATCTCACCGTCGGCTGTTTTCCTGCCGCTGTCGCCGGGTGCGAAGATACATTTCGGCGTTGGCGGCATTCGCCTCAAGCTGATGCCTTCGTGGCAGGCGCTCGAAAAGACGACCGCCCACGAATGGCTGCTCAGCAACATGGGTCAGCAAGGCTACGACAAGTTCTTCCGGCCACTGCTGATCGGCAAGTTCGGTGAGGAATACACGAAGGTCAACATGGCCTGGATGTGGGCGCGCGTGAAAGCGCGCAGCTTGAAACTAGGCACCTTTGTGGGCGGCTTTCAGGCATTTTTGGACACACTTGCGGATGCGATAACGGCCAAAGGCGCAGCGATTCACCTCAGCACGCCAGTCAGCGCCATCGGCGAAGCGGACGGCAAGCCCACGCTCACCGTGAATGGCGAAACGCAGGTGTTCGACAAGGTGCTGGCGACTACTTCGCCCGGCCTGCTGCTGCGCCTTGCGCCTGAACTGCGCGAAACGGATTACGGCCGCAACATGGCCTCGCTGCGGACGATTGGCGCGGTCTGCGTGGTGCTGGCCACCCGCGAACAACTGCTTACGGATGGCACTTACTGGCTCAATTTGCCCGCGACCAGCCCGATCAAACGCGACTCGCGTTTCCCTTTCCTGGCGCTGGTCGAGCACACCAACTGGATGGATCGCGCCCACTATAACGGCGACCGCATCCTGTACCTTGGCGACTACGTGCCCACCGACCACGAATACTTCAGCATGAGCGATGAGGAGCTGATCGAACGCTTCACCGCCGTGCTGCCCACCTTCAACCCCGACTACAAGCCGGACTGGATTCGCAAGGCGTGGGTGTTCCGCGCGCCTTACGCCCAACCCGTCCCCTACGTCAATCACAGCCGACATGTGCCCACGATCGAGACGCCGCTGGACAACGTGTTCTGGGCCAGCATGAATCACGTCTATCCCTGGGATCGCGGCACGAACTACGCGATTGAACTGGGCCGGCGCGCCGCCCGCAAGATGATGGGGAATGCGGATTGAGGTCGGGGCTGCGCGGCCGCGTCGCGCTGATCACCGGAGGCAACCACGGCATCGGCGCGGCAACCGCGTTGGCGCTGGCGACTGAAGGCGCGCACGTCTTCGTCACTTACTTTCGCCCAGCGCCCACCGCCGCCGATCAGGCAATCATGGACGGCGAATACGTCGCCCTGCGCGCACAGACCGCCGATGCCGTGCTTGCCGGATGCCACGTGAATGGCGTGAAGGCCGCTGCGCTGGAAACCGATCTGTCCGATCCGGCGGCCATCGGCCCGCTGTTCGATGCCTGCGAAGCCACGCTTGGCCCGGTCGAAATCCTCGTCAACAACGCCTCGTCGTGGGCCGCCGATACCTTTGCACCGCCCGCGCTGCGCGATGCGCAGGCATGGCCCCCGCCTGACCTGATGGACCTCATCAACGCCGACAGCATCGATCTGCATTTCTCGGTCAACGCGCGCGCCACCGCCCTGATGATGGCCGAGTTCGCCCGCCGCCATACGGCACGCGGCGCGACCTGGGGCCGCATCATCAATCTGACTACCGGCGGCGTGGATGGCTTTCCAGGAGAGGTCAGCTATGGGGCCAGCAAAGCCGCGCTCGAATCGTACACACGGGCGGCTGCCAGTGAGCTGGGGCCGTTCGGGATTACCGCCAACATCGTATGCCCGGGCGCAACTCAGACCGGTTGGATGGATGCCGATCTGGAGACGATGCTGGCGCAGCAAACACCGCTGCGCCGCCTCGGCCTTCCTCAGGACGTGGCCGACGCGATTGTGCTGCTGGCCAGCGATCAGGCGGGGTGGCTCACCGGCCAGCGCATCACGGCTGATGGCGGACATAGCCTGCGATGATGACGTCTCCATTCACCGTCACGCCCCTGCACTATGATGACCAAGCCGCTATCAATCAGATCGCGTCGTTCCTGCCCGAAACGTTTCGCGACATGGCCCCCGACTATATTCCCGATGTGGAAGCTGGCCTCAACGTCATCGACGAGATGTTTCAGTCGGAGAACATCAATCTGGCTGCCCGAGACGACAGCGGCGTGATCGGCTGGATCGGCGGCGCACCGATTTATGACGGCTTCGTCTACGAGCTGCATCCGCTGGCCGTGCGCCCAGATCGCCAGCGCATGGGCGTGGGCATGGCGCTGGTTGCCGCACTCGAAGCCGAAGTGGCAGCACGCGGCGCAGGCACGCTCTACGTGGGCACCGACGACCTACTCAACAAGACGACACTTGGCGGCATCGATCTCTATCCGAATCCACTGGAGCATCTCGCCCGAATTCAGGACATCGACCGGCCACCCGTACCGCTTTTACGAACGCTGTGGATTTGTGCTCGTGGGCATCCTGCCAGACGCCAATGGCTTCGGCAAACCGGACTTGTTTCTGGCCAAACGCCTCGCGCCGAAGCCGGAAGATGATTAACCTACGCACACAGTTTGACCCTGCAAACTACGCCCGTGCGGCGTTACACTTTCCGTCAGTTTGTTCGAAACAGTGTATGGAGCAACCATGAAGATCATCGTCATGGGCACCGGATTCGTTGGCCTCACGCATGCCGCCGTGTGCTCGGAGTACGGCCACGAAGTCTACGCCTACGATATCGACCAGAATCGCCTCGACGCCTACAAATCGGGCGATCCGGCGCGCATCGAGCATCAGGTCAATGAACCGGGCCTGAGCGCCATCATCAAGGAAAACCAGGGCCGCTACCTGTTTTTCACCGATGATCTCGGCTCGATCATCGAGGGGGCCGATGCCGTCTTCCTGTGCCTGCCCACGCCGCCCGCGCACAATGGCTCGTCGAACCTGAGCTATTACCTGACGGGCACCCACGATCTGGCTGAAAAGCTGGCCGCGCGCAAGGACAAGCGCCGTGTGGTCGTTATCAACAAAAGCACGGTGCCGGTTGGCACGGCCCGCCTGCTCGAAGGTGTGCTGCGCGAACATGGTGCGGACAATGTGGGCGTCGCCTCGAATCCAGAATTCCTGCCGGAAGGTGACGCAGTCGAGAAGAGCCGCCATCCGGATCGCGTCGTCGTTGGCGCAGATACTGAGGAGGACTTCAGCATCCTGCGCCGTATTTACTCGCAGTTCGTGAATCATGTGCGCATCGCCTACATCGAAACAACGCCCGAAACCTCCGAGGCCGTCAAGTACATCGCCAACACGCTGCTGCTCACCTACATCTCGTTCTGGAACGGCGTGGGCGCGCGTATGGGCGAAACGTTCCCGAATGTGCGCATGGAAGACCTCAAGCGCGGCGTCACTTCGGACGACCGCATCAGCAAGTGGGGCTCGTATGTCTCCAACGGCGCGGGCGGCTCGTGTTTCGGCAAAGACATCCAGTCGCTCATCTACCAACTCAGCAGCCACGGCCAAAAGACCGACCTGCTGCAATCGGTGTACAACATCAACGAGTACCAGAAAACCTACCTGATCGACCGCGCCATCCATGAAGCCGGCGCGCGCTTCAACCAGAAGACCGTAGCGCTGCTGGGCCTGGCTTTCAAACAGCGCACCAACGACATGCGTGAACTCGTCGTCGCTCAAGGTCGTCGAAGCCCTGCTGGCGCGCGGCGTGACGGAAATTCGCGCCTACGATCCGCTGGCGAAGGAAGAAGCGAAGAAGTTCTTCAACCCCGAACAGAATTATCTGTTCAACAAGATCACCTACCACGACTCGGTGCGCGAGGCCCTTGAGGGCAGTGACATGATGTTCATCTCCACCGACTGGGAAGAATTCCGTGGTCTCTCGCGCACGATTGAGGACTGCGTGCAACCGCCGTATTTGATCATGGACGGCCGCCGCATGATCCCTGACTACAACGAACTGGTGAAGAAGGGCTACAGCTTCATCTCGGTTGGTGGCGTCCACCTTCCCGGGGCAACGGCTGAGTCCGCGAGACGCTGATCGCCGTCCCGATGAACTGATCCACGCGAGGGCAAGGAACTCCTTGCCCTCGCGCGATTCCCGGGTGCACGATCAGGTGATACCACATAACGCACACAAACGCGCTGTACGCGGCTAAATCACCAGTCGGACGGACGGGAGAGGAGCAACATGGAAGCAGGTATCCTCATCCTCAGCCTGCTGCTGGTCGTGGCCGGCAGCGTCAGCGCGCTGCTGGTCCGCAAGTCCATCACCATGCCGATCGTGTTCGTGGTGGCCGGCGTGCTGCTGAGTGTGACGGGCCTGCTGAACATCGCGCCGAATCACGAGTCCGTGAAGACGCTGACCGAAGCCACACTGGTCATGCTTCTGTTCGCCGACGCCTCGACACTGAGTGTGCATAAGATTCAGGAAGATGTGACCCTTCCAGCGCGTTTGCTAGGCATCGGCCTGCCGCTGACGATTGCCTGCGGAGGGCTGGTGGGCTGGCTGCTGTTTCCCGATCAGGGCATCGGATTCGCGCTGTTACTCGCCACCATCCTGGCACCCACCGATGCTGCGCTCGGCTTGCCGATCTTCGTCAATCGCAGCGTGCCGGTCCGCATCCGCCGTGCGCTGAATGTGGAAAGCGGCCTGAACGACGGCTTGGTGACTCCTCTTCATTACCCTGTTCATTGCGCTCGCCGTTTCACAGGAACGCACCGGGAGCGGGGTCTGGCTGACGAGCGCGCTGCTGCAGATTGTGCTGGCGGTGGCGGCGGGCGTGACCGCAGGCGGGACTGGCGGATACCTATTGCTCAGGGCGCGTAAGCGCGGCTGGTCTCAGGGCGCGCCGGCGCAATTCGCCGTACTCGGCCTCGCGTTCGCCGCCTATCTCGGCGCGGGGCTAATCGGCGGCAATGGCTTCGTCGCGGCTTTCGTTGGCGGGCTAACTTTCCGGCGGTTGACGAGGGGCAAACTGGCTGAGGAAGCCAACTACACAGAAGCAACCGGCACGCTCCTCTCACTGTTCGTGTGGACGGTGTTTGGCGTCATCTTCGTTGTTCCCTATGTGTTGACCGGCCTTGACTGGCGGCCAATTCGTGTATGCGGTGCTCAGCTTGACGGCGATCCGCATGCTGCCGGTGGCGCTAGCGCTACGCGGTGTGGGGCTGCGCCCGGATACGCAAGCGATCATGGGCTGGTTCGGTCCGCGCGGGCTGGCGTCGGTCGTTTTCGGCCTGATGGCGATAGATGCGCTGGAAAGCGCCGGCATGGAGTCGAAGTTGCTGGCGTCGGTCGTCGCATGGACGATCTTGTTGAGTGTGCTGGCGCATGGCCTGTCAGCGAGGCCACTGGCGGGCTGGTACGCTCGGCGGCTGCGAGCCGCCGGTCCAGACACTCCAGAATTGAAGGATGTTTCGGAGATCCATAGTCGCCACCGAATGACTGTGGGTGGGGCCGCAGCGCAGCCTCATGAGCAACCGGCAAGCTCGTAGACCGAGCCAATGCTTCTTCTGCCCATCCGCGCTAACCTCTTTCCAATATCCCCGTGCTACAGTAGCGGCGGTGCTGTTTCTGGCGCAGGCCGTGCCTTGCGCCTCGCCCCCTCACGACAGGAGTGATCCATGAGTTCTGTTTCCCGGCACGTCCTCGCCAACGGGATGGTGGTGCTGCTGAAGGAAGTCCACAGCGCGCCCCTCATCAGTTGGTGGGTGCTTTATCGCGTCGGCAGCCGCAACGAGCCAACCGGTATCACCGGTGCCAGTCATTGGGTCGAACACATGCTGTTCAAAGGCACGGAAGCGTTCCCGGCCGGTTATCTCGACAAGGCGATTGACCGTGAAGGCGGCAGTTGGAACGCGCAGACGTTCCTCGACTACACCGCTTACCATGAAACCATGCCGGCCGACAAAATCGACCTGGCGCTACGCCTGGAAGCGGATCGCATGACCAACGCAGCCTTCGACCCCGAAGAAGTCGATTCCGAGCGCACGGTCATCATCTCCGAACGGCAGGGCGCGGAAAACTCGCCGCTGTTCTGGCTGGGCGAGGAAATGAGCGCCGCGGCTTTTCGCGTACATGGCTATCACCACGAAATTCTCGGTGATATGCGTGACCTGGAAACCATGACGCGCGACGATCTCGCTGGCCACTATCGCCGCCACTATATGCCCAACAACGCCATCGCCGTTGCCGTGGGCGCATTCGACAGCGCCGACATGCTGGCACGCATCAAGGCCATCTACGAGCCGATTCCAGCAGGCGAACTGCCCAAGGTCTTCAACCGGCCCGAGCCGCCGCAGCAGGGCGAACGGCGCGTGACGGTCGAGCGGCCCGGAGGCAGCGCGTACGTCGATATCAGCTATCACGCACCCGCCGCCACCGACCCCGACTGGTTCGCGCTGGCCGTGTTCAACAGCGTCCTCAGTGGCCCCAGCAGTCTCGGCGGCGGCGGTATCGACAACAAGACCAGCCGACTGTACCGCGCGCTGGTCGAAACCGAACTGGCCGCCAATGTAGATGGCAGCCTGATGCCGACCATCGACCCGCATCTTTACGGCATCAGCGCCACCGTGCGCGATGGCCGTACCGTGCAGGAGGTCGAAGCCGTCATTATGCAGGAAGTCAATCGTGCACTCGCCAGCGACATCAGTCAGGCGGAAATCGACCGCGCCAAGAAACAGGCGCGCGCGCTGTTCGCCTACAGCACCGAGCGCGTATCGATGCAGGCCTTCTGGCTGGCCTTTTCAGAGAACTTCAGCAGTCACGAGTGGTTCGAGCAGTATGTCAGTGAGCTGGAGCGCGTTACGCTGGACGATGTCCTGGCGGCCGCCCGCAAGTACCTGCGCCCGCAAAACCGCATCGTGGGCCACTTCGTGCCGACTGCCGCTTCGGAAGATCACGATTTTGAAATGGCTGAAGAAGAGGAGGTCGCCTGATGGCGATCAGCGCCCGATCGCTCCCGAATTCACGCACCATCACCCGCGTGGCGTTAAGCAACGGCATTACGGTGCTGGTCTATCCCAACCATGCAGCGCACAGCGTCGTCATTGCGGGCCATTTGCGCGCTGGCAGCCTGTTTGAAACACCGGCTCAGGGCGGCCTCGCCTCGATGACGGCCTTCGGCCTGATGCGCGGCACACAGCACCGCGACTTCTTCGCGCTGCACGATGCGCTCGAAGCCATCGGCGCCGATTTGGGTATCAGCGCCAGCGGCCATCTCGCCTCGTTTTCGGGCAAGGCGCTGGCGGAAGACCTGGCGACACTGCTCGATATTCTGGCCGACACGCTGCGCACACCCGCCTTTTCAGGCGCGCAAATCGAACGCCTGCGCGGCGAGATCATCACCGGCCTCAAAATCCGCGATCAGGACACGCGCTATCAGGCCAATCGCCTGTTTGACGAACTGCTTTATCCTGACAACCATCCCTATCACTACCCGCTGCGCGGCACCATCGAAACGGTTAGCCGGCACACACCCGAGGCGCTGCAAGCCTTCCACCGCCACCACTACGGGCCACGCGGCATGAACATCGCCATCGTCGGCGCGGTCGACGTGGATGAAGCCGTCGATGCGGTGCGCGCGCGCTTCGAGGACTGGTCCAACCCAGAGCATCCGCTGCCACCTGCGCTGCCGCCGATCCCGCCGTCCGATGGTCTTCGGCGCGGCCTGCGGCCGATTGCCGGCAAAACGCAGTCCGATATCGCGCTGGGCGTTGTGGGGCCGTCGCGCTTCGCCGATGACTATCAGGCCGTTGTGCTGGTTAACAGCGTCCTCGGCCAGTTCGGTATGATGGGCCGCATTGGCGCGTCCGTGCGCGAAGACCTCGGCCTGGCCTACTACGTCTATTCCAACATCGAAGGGGGGCTAGGGCCGGGCGCGTGGTCGGTCATGGCCGGAGTCAACCCCGCCAACGTCGATCTGGCGATTGAGCGCATTCAGGACGAACTGCGCCGCCTGATCAGCGAACCGGTCAGCGCCGAGGACCTGGCCGATAATCAAGCCTACTTCACCGGCCGCCTGCCGCTGCAACTGGAAAGCAACGAGGGCGTGGCCGGAGCGATTCTGAACATGGAGCTGTACGAGCTTGGCCTCGACTATCTGCTGAACTACCGCGAACTGATCATGCGTCTGACGGCCGATGACCTGCTCACCGCAGCCCGCCGCTATCTTGACCCGGACAAGCTGGCGATTGGCGTCGCTGGCCCGGCCAGTTGAAACACGAGTCCGCGCAAAGGAGACCACACATGCGCTTGAACCTAAAACGTGTCCTTCTCATCGCCCTGCTGCTTATGGCGCTGCTGGTATTGGCCGCGCCCGCCATCATGCAGGCGGCTGATCCTGCCCAGCCTGACCCCGCAAGCATTTCGCTGGAGCCGGTCGTTACTGGACTGGTGCGCCCGCTCTACGTCACGCACGCGGGTGACAACAGCGGCCGCCTGTTCCTGGTCGAGCAAGGTGGAAAAATCTGGGTCATCGAAAATGGGCAGCGATTTGACCAGCCGTTCCTCGATGTGTCCGGCCTGATCAGCCCCGAAGCGACCAGTTCCGGCGGCTATACCGAGCGCGGCCTGCTGGGGCTGGCGTTCCACCCAGATTACGCCGAAAACGGGCGCTTGTTCGTCAACTACACCGACCGCAACGGCAACACCGTCGTGGCCGGCTATCAGGTGTCAGCCGATGACCCGAACGTGGCTGACCCCAACTCGGCAGTGACCATTTTCACCGCCCAGCAGCCCTACTCCAACCACAACGGCGGCTATCTCGCCTTCGGGCCGGACGGCACCCTGTACATCGGCTTCGGCGACGGCGGCTCGCAGGGTGACCCGCAGAACAACGCGCAGAATCTGGCCAGTCCACTCGGCAAAATCCTGCGCATTGACGTGGATGCAGAAGACGCGCCCTATGCGATCCCGGCGGACAATCCGTTCGCCAACACAGCAGGCGCGCTGCCCGAAATCTGGGCGCTTGGTCTGCGCAATCCGTGGCGTTTCAGCTTCGACCGAGACACCGGCGATATGTGGATCGGCGATGTGGGCGGCTCGGCCTGGGAAGAGGTCAACTTCCAGCCCTTCGATTGGGCCGGCGGCGCCAATTACGGCTGGAACCGCGTAGAAGGCATGCATGAAACCGGCACAGGCCCGGTGCCCGCTGGCGCGATTCTTCCGGTGGCGGAATACAGTCACCGCGACGGCATCTCGATTTCAGGCGGCTATGTCTATCGCGGCGAGGCCATTCCGGCGCTGCAAGGCGTCTATCTCTACGGAGACTTCGGCTCGGGCACGATCTGGAGCCTTGTACCTACAGGCAACGGCACATTCGCCAGCCAGGTATTCATGCCCTACAGCGGCATGACCATCAGCTCGTTCGGCCAGGACGAAGCTGGTGAATTGTACGTGGTGGACTATCAGGGCACGCTGTTCCGTTTCGCGCCTGCGGACTAACCGCACAGCGCGCGTAGGTTGAACGCCCACCGGCGGCCGCCAAGACGGGGCCTACTCCGGCGGGCGTTCGCTATATAGTGGTAACATCTGCGCTGCACAATTCCGCACAAGGTCAATCGCCCATGCGCCGCCTGCTCACCGCCGCCCTGCTGCTCCTGGTTGGCTTCGCCGTTCCCGCCACCGCGCAAACAGACAGCCTGCCCAACTATCTCATCCGCAGTCTGTCGTGCGGCATTGAAAGCGGGCAGGTTGTCGTGCGCTTCGATGTCATCAACTCAGGCGGCCCGGCGCAGGAAAGCGCACTGGCAGCGACCAGCCTGGCCGCGGATGGCGGCCCGCTGGCGACGCAGGAGGTGCGCCCGCTCGGAGCAGGCGAAAGCCAGCCAGTACAACTGCGCTTCCCGTCGAACCTCGCCAGCGGCACGCTGCGCCTACGCTCGACGGTCACGCTCGATGCCGCCAACTCGGCTAACGGCCAGCCGCAGGTGGAAACCGCAAGCTGCACCGTCACCATTCCCACCATTCAACCCACTACTGCCGCGCCCATTTCACCCGCACCGGTCGAAACCGGCGAGATTGTGCTTCCGGGCGGCATTGTGCTGTCCACAGAAGCAGTCACCGCCGTAGCCGTTGCCGTCTGCTGCGCAGGGCTGTTGTTCCTCGGGCTGGTGCTCTTGATTGTGCGCGGCATGACCCGAACTGGCCCGGTATTTCCAGTGTGGCAGCCGCCGTATGTGCCGCCGGCCATGCTCAATCCGGCATCACAGGCTGGCGCGCGGGCAGGCTGGCAGGATCACGCCGCCAGCGACGCGCTGCCTTCGCCCTGCCTGCCCATGGATCACGCCGCGCGCAAAGTCCTGCTGGGCATGGACGGCATCAAACTGCGCAACTGGCGCATCGACGCACTGCGCGCCAGCCAGTACGACATGTACGGCCGCGTAGGCCGCACACAGGTGATTGCCACCTCACGGCTGGTGAAGCACCTGAACCGCCAGATGAACAAAGCGCAGTTCCAGCCCGGAAGGACGCCGCGCAGCCCGGAAACTATCGTCAAGGCGCTGCGACCATCGGCCGCGTGGATCGCCAACCGGCTGATCAAGCGCATCGAGCGCACGCCGTCACTGCCGATTGCGCTGGATATTCGGCTGACAGGCGACCACGGCACGGTGCGTATCCTGTTCGAGCTGTACACCTGCGCGGACGGTCAGTGGCAGATTGTGGATGCGTGGGAGCCGGAGATGATGCTGCGCAGCGGCGTGATCGCCGAGAACTTCAGCTACACGTTCTATGGCCGCAACCCTGACGAAACCAAACGCGCTTTTCGCCGCCGCCTGCGCGAAGAAATTGCCCAACGCCTCGGGCTGATGATGGCCCAGCCGCGCCCGCAGCCGCCTCCAGCCGCCGACGAACCACCGCCACCGGCGGGCAGCACAGCGCCGTCCACACCAGTGCTGTTCGACCAGCCCGCGCCGCCGCCTACGCAGGAAATTCCGCGCGTGCCCGACGCGCCAGGCGACAAGTACGAGTTCTAGGTCTACCTCACCCCTGGCCCTGGCCAGAGGTAGGTTCTATTGATTGATTGCCCGCGACGACCCCTTAACCCCCGGCCCCTTCTCCCACGCACCGCGCATAGACACAGCGGTTCGCGGGGATAGGGGATGTCCAGCGCGTCGATCACGCGACCAAGCCCCTCTCCCCGCTTGCGTGGGAGAGGGGCAGGACGAAGTCCGGGGTGAGGGGTGTGAGGCGAACGCACAAAACCTACCCCTGCCAAAATATGGGGAGGGGTAGTAAAGGGGTGGGTTTCTGCCACAACGCAAGCGGGGCGATCCAATTGGATCGCCCCGCCGTTTGTGCTTCTGAAATGCTGCCCGCGACTACTGCGCAGGCACCGGCGCGGAGGCTAGCGTTACGCCCGGGTTGTCGAGCGTGCCGGTGGCGGCCACGAAGTAGCTCATGCCGGCCTCAAGCGTCACGTCACCCGCATCGATCAGCGCATCACCACCGCTGAACGGCGTCACCGTCACGGCATACGTGCCGGCGGGTACATCCAGCGTATACACGCCGTCGTTATCGCCGTTGGTGCCGGGGTAAGCCAGATTCTGGACGATCGGCGTGCCGTTGGCGTTGACATTCACGCCCGGCGCGCCTTCAATGGAATGAACCATCGTGAGGCGTGCCTGTCCAGCCGCCAGCGGGCTGTAGTCCTCGGAGATGACCTGCGCGCCCAGCGTGCCGTTGGCAATCGTGCCGGTGGCCGCCACGGTCGTCCACGTGTTGGGCGCCAGCGCCAGATCGACCGGGCCGATGACCGCGTCGTCAATCGACGTACCGGTGGGCGCAACCGCCACGTTGTAGGTGCCAGCCGGCAGGGTCATCCAGTCGCTGATGGCATTGAACGGCACGTCCGTCAATGCCGGCTGGAAGTTGACATACACATCCACGTTCGGGGCATCGGCCGCCAGATGCGCCACACGCACGTTCGCCGGGAAGGCGTTCGCAGCGGCACGCGGCAGAATTACGCCGTCGAGCACGTGGATAATGCCGTTGCCCGCCACATTGTCCACATCGCTGATGCCCACGTTGTTGACCGTGAACACACCATCAGTGAGGTTGAACTGCACGTTGCTACCTGCCAGCGTACCAAGCGAGGGGCCGCTGGTCAGGTTGCGGAAGAAGTACTCACCCGGGATGATGTGGGCGCGCAAAATCTGGCCCAGAAGCGCCGGATTGCCCAGCACGTCTTCCGCGCTCACGCCCAGGAAATCAAGCGTCGCGGCGAAGGCGTCATTGGTGGGTGCAAGCAACGTTGCGCCATCGAGTGCTTCAATCGCAGGGCCGATACCGGCCGCGTCGATTGCCGCCAGCAGCGTCGTGAAGCGGCCATCGGCGTCGTTCGCCAGCACATCGGCAATCGTCGGGTTGGCGTCGACCACCGGCGCGGGCGTCTCCTCGATCTGCGGCTGGGCCATGGCCATGGCGCTTGCCACGCTCGGCGGCACCAGCACGCCATCGATGACCTGCACGACGCCGTTGCCAGCCACATTGTCGATGTCGCCGATATTCACACCATTGACCGTGAACACGCCGTCGGTCAGGTCGAACTGCACGTCTTCGCCTTGCAGCGTGGTCAGTGCCGGGCCGCTGGTCAGATTGCGGAAGAAGTATTCACCCGGAATGATGTGGTAGGTGAGAATCTGCGTCAGCAGGTCAGGATTGGCCAGCACGTCCGCGGGGGACAGGCCAAGCGTTTCCAGGCTGGCAACAAACGCGTCGTTGGTCGGGGCGAGGATAGTGGCACCATCGAGGCCGGCCAGCGCATCGCCCAGGCCAGCGGCTTCCACCGCGGCCAGCAGCGTTGTGAAACGGCCGTCCGCGTCATTCGCCAGCACTTCGGCAATCGACGGTTTGGCTTCAGCCACGCCAGCAGGCGCTTCAGTCGCCACAGGTGCTGGCGTCTCTTCGATCTGCGGCTGCATGGTCGCCATTACGCTCGGCGGCACCAGCACACCATCGATGACCTGCACAATGCCGTTGCCGGCCACATTGTCGATGTCGCTGACGCCGACGCCGTTAACCGTGAACACGCCGTCGGTCAGGTCGAACTGCACATCTTCACCTTGCAGCGTGGCAACCGCCGGACCGCTGGTGAGGTTGCGGAAGAAATACTGGCCGGGCAGGATGTGATAGGTGAGGATCTGCGTCAGCAGGTCGGGGTTGGCCAGCACGTCCGCCGGGGACAGCCCCAGCGTTTCCAAGCTGGCGACGAACGCGTCGTTGGTCGGGGCGAGAAGTGTGGCGCCATCCAGATCGGCGATCGCATCGCCAAGACCGGCGGCCTCCACCGCAGCGAGCAGGGTCGTGAAACGCCCATCGGCGTCGTTCGCGAGCAGCTCGGCCAGTGTTGGCTGCTGATCCTGCGCAAACGCCGGGACAGCCATCACGGCTACCACGACAAGCAAGGCAAGAACGAGGAGCAATTTACGCATATTGAACTTCCTCCTGGAAGGGAATTTGAGGAGCGGGCTGCTGGCAGCATCAGCCAGCGCCACCCTGCTCGGTGGTTCATCCTGAGTTGTAAGTTTAGACCATAAGGCTGCCTTTAGGCAATTCTTAAAGGCGCATGAGATGATCAGTTTAGTGCGATGATCAGCGGTGGCCGTTCGGGAGACTATTCGGCGTTCTCTGGCGGTGGATTGCCCGCGACGGCGTACAGGAACACACCGCTAAACGCGCAGGTGAAGCCCAGAATCGCGCCTACGATTTGCACCTCGCCCAGAAACACCTGCCCACTCACGGCTGGCAGATGCGAGCCAAAGCCCAGGTAATCTGAAAATCCAGCCAGTGCGGCCGCAACAATGCCGGTCAGCGTGAGGCGAATGCCAATTTGTTGAGCCAAATTGGCGGTACGGCCCACATACAGCGTGAACTTGGCATACATCAGCGCGCCCAGCGTGAGCAGCGCAAAGCCGAGCAGCACCGCCGTGTACTGAATCGTGCCAAAGCCGGCAGAGGGCGCAACCCCGGTCAGCCCGGGGAACAGGCCGAGCGACGCCAGCATCAGCCCCAGCACGCCCAGGGCGATCCCGATCTGGGCAACGCCGGTCATGGCAGTGCTTCGCGCAGCTTACGCAGCATGTTTCCACCCAGCACGGAATTCACATCGGAATCGGCATAGCCGCGCGCGCGCAGCCCGTCACCGATTTTCGCCAGATCGGCCACCGTATCGAAGCCAGCCGGAATGTGCTGACTGCCGAAACCGCCGTCAAAGTCACTGCCAATACCGGCATGGCGGGCACTGCCCGTCAACTGGCAGACGGTATCAATCGCGGTAATCACTGTCTCGAACGGTACCGTCTCTTTGCGGTCGAATTTGCTATAGCCGTTGCGCAAGAACGCATTGAACATGACGGTGCCAATCACGCCGTCACGCTCGGCCAGCAGCCGGATCATCGTGTCGGACAGATGGCGGTCGGAGTCGCGGAATCGGCGCGAGTTGCTATGACTGGCGATGATCGGCCCTTCATAGCGCTCGACGGCCTGCAAATAGGCTTCTTCGGCCATGTGCGACAAGTCGAGCACAGCGCCAAACGCGGCCATCACCTCCAACAGCTCGTAGCCAGCCTGCGTCAGCCCGCCCGGCTCGCCGGTGCCGCCGCAGTAGCGTGACGCAGCCCAAGCCGGGCCTACGACGCGCACGCCGCGCCCGAACCATTCTTCAAACTGGGCAGGCTCGATGATCGGGTCGGCATTCTCCATCAGCAGCGTCAACCCCTGACGGCGGCCACTTTCCGGCGCGTCATCGGCCCAGGTCGCCAGCACCGCGTCCAGTTCAGCGCAGGTCGTTATGCGCGCCAACTGCGGCGTTTCATCGAACAGGCGCTGGTAAATGTCCCACTGGCGCAGCGCCGCCTCGTAGGCTTGCTCGGGCGTGCGGTAAGATACGGGCGACGGCGGCTTATCGGGATCAAGCGGCTTGCGGCCCGGTTCGGTGAAGATGGTGGCGAACACCACAGCGACACGCCCGCGCAGCGCATCCGGCAGGCCGAGCGTTGCCAGCGGCTGATCGTCTAGCGCGGCCTCGCGCTGGCGCGTTTCAGCGGCGCTGTGCCGGTAATCGCGGCCATGCATCAGCATGTTGTAGGCAATGTCCTGGTGCGCGTCTACTACAATGTCGGGCATATTGATTTGGGGTCTGCTTGAGCAGGATCGTCACGCCAGATTGTAAGCGCCGCCTGGTCGAAATACCACATGCAGGCCGCAGCGAACGAACGGCTCACGCGCTTCTCACGTAGGATTAACGCCGTTCCCGTTGTCTGTAAGAGTGAGCGATGAGCAGCGTACAGGTTGCGCGAAGGGATAAATCGGATGAAGAAACCCGGCTTTGGGATTGGCCTTCTGGTAGGCCTGATATTGACGTTCCCGCTTATCACGCTCTTCTATGTGGGCTATCAACTGGCGGCGCTGCCCTTCACACCGTTCACGCCGCTCGACTGGACGGCGCGCAATCTACCCGGCCCGATCATCACGTTTGGCGTCGACACGATGGTGGATACTATTCGCGCCCTCGGACTAAGCCTATCCGATACCGCCAAACTGGCCGAGCAAGCGATGTCCGTCGGCATGACCTTCGTCGTCGGCGGGGTCGTTAGCGGCCTGTTCTTCTTCGTGCTTCGGCGCATCAAGACCGACCAGAACAGCATGGTTCTCGGCACTATCGTCGGCGGTGGCGTGGGCGTGCTGATGTTCCTGCTGCAATCGACTCTGCCCGACACGACCGGTGGGGATCCCCTGTTGGCCGGCGTATGGGCCATCGGTCTGTTCGCGCTGTGGGGCCTGGCGATGGGCTACGCGCAGATGCGCCTGACCGTACCGGCTGCGCCGGTGGATGCGGCGGGCGCTACCGTGACCGGCATTGACCGCCGGCGCTTCATGGTGCAGATGGGCGGCGCAGCCGCAGTCGTCACGGTGGCTGGGGCCGGTGTGGGCGCGATGCTGTCGCCGAGCCTGCCAGACAACCGCGCCGGCCTGCCCGAATCCACGCCCTCCCCCGACCAAATGGCCGCACTCCCCAATGCCAACGACCCGGTTGTGCCTGCGCCGGGGACGCGCCCGGAACTCACGCCGCTGGAAGACCACTACCGTATCGACATCAACACCCTGCCGCCTTCCGTGGCCGCCGAGACGTACACCCTGCCCTTCACGACTATCATTGGCTCGGACACGGCAGCGAAGTCCACGCTCAAGGCCTACACGCTCGATGAGATTGTCGGCAATTTCGACGCCATTGACGCCTATATCACCATGTCGTGCATCTCCAACCGCATTGGCGGTGAATTGATCGGCACGACGCAGTGGACGGGCGTCCCGATGCAGGCGGTGCTGGCTGATGTGGGCGTGCCCGAAGGCGCGACGCACCTGAAGATGTACGCGGCCGACGGCTTCGATGAAACGGTCGCGCTCGACCTGATCGACTCCGACCCGCGCGTAATGCTGTGCTACGCTTGGGAGGGCCAGCCGCTCACAACCGAGCACGGTTTCCCGCTGCGTATTCACATCCCCAATCACTACGGCATGAAACAGCCGAAATGGATCACCGAGTTCGAGTTTCTGGCGCAGGATGACGACGGCTACTGGGTGCGGCGCGGCTGGGATAAGCAGGCGCTGGTGAAAACGACCAGCGTCATCGACACCGTCGCTGTTGATTCTCCGATTGTGAACGGCGATCAGACGCTTATCCCGGTGGGTGGTATCGCATGGTCAGGTGACCGGGGTATCTCGAAGGTTGAGGTGCAGGTGGATGGCGGTGAGTGGGCTGAAGCGCAACTGCGCGCGCCAGTTTCCGACCGCACCTGGACGATCTGGCGCTATGACTGGCCGTTCGCCGAGGGCACGCATACCTTCACCGTGCGTGCCACCGAGGGCGACGGCACGCAGCAAATCGAGGCTACGGCGGGCGTGCGCCCCAGCGGAGCCACCGGCTTCGATGAGCTGCGCCAGTCAGTCGAGGCAGCGTAGCGGGAACGACGTTCGCCTTGGTGCGGCGGCGAACTAAAGTCCCGCCGCAGGAAACCACAAGTCCGCTGAAGGGACTGATTCAGTCCCTTCAGCGGACTTGGCATTTCCCGGACGGGGGATTTGTCCCCTGGCAACTCTTACGGCGCGCTGGTCGCTGTCAGCGGCAGCACATCGGGCGCAGTTGGACGCGCCTGCACAGCGGCGGCCGTTGCACTCGCTTCCATGAAAGGGCGATGCACGGTCGGAATGCGCTGCAGCGTCGCTTCGAACACCGCTGCATCCTCGGTGCTGCGTGGAATCAGCAGCCCATACACTTGCAGCGTTGGCCCGATGATGACATCGCGCGTTTCGACCACGTGCGTATCGACCGCGTTGAACTCCTCGGCCGGGGCCTGAATGTGGTACACCCCCACCGCGATCAGCCCGATGGCGAACATGATGAATGCGGCCGAAAACACAATCAGGCCGATGTTCCGGTTCTTCTTGCGCGTGCGCGGCGTGAGCACCCGCATCGGCAGCGGCGCGTCTGGCCCAGTGAGATAGGCCACTGCACTTCGCAGGTCGTCAATCGGGTACGCCCCATTCGAGAAATCGGCCGGCGTGAGGTGGTTAATCAGGCGCGGCACCTTCACCGGCCCGGCCAGCACAGGAATGATGTGGATACTGCTGTCGAGCGCGTCGTACATGGCATCGGTCACGCTCGCGTCGGCCAGCCCGGCCGAGGACAGCACCAGCAGCAGCAGCGAATAATCCACGCACTGCTGCCACTCGGTTGTCACCGGCCAGTCTTTGCGCAAATCAGCGGTAATGCGTTCCGCCAACGCGCTGTCCGCAGGCGCGAACGCGATCTTAATGGGCTTCATCTTCGTCATGACCTCTCATTCGCCGTACGGCTCAAGTGACCGAACGTAGTTCACAATATCCCAGCGCGCGAGTTCGTCGAGCGCACCGTCACAGGCAGGCAGCGAACGCCAGCCATCCGCCACTGCGCGGTACAACTCCTCATCGCGCAAACGCGGCAGCCGTTCGATGAGATCATCCATCGCGCGGCCGTCTCTCCAGCCGGGGCATGAATCCACCAACGCAGCAGCGCCCCGTTCCAGCGACGCCTGATCGGGCAATACGGTGTTCACGACCGCAGGCAGCGGGGCCATGTATGACTGAAACACAGCGTCGGACTGCTGCGACAGCAAAATACCGCCCGCAATCACGCCGACCGCCAGCAAGACGGCCCCCGCCAGCAGCGCCAGCGCCAGTGGGCTGGTATCGAGCCGATTGTAACCGCGCCGGATCAGCGGCCACAGGGCGATTATGCCCACTGCCAGCACGCCAACGAAGGCCAACAGATTGAGCGCTGTCGGCGGGCGTACGATCTGCACCGCTGCATCCGCCGAAATATCGAAGGCAAACGCGGCGCGTGTGAGCGTTTCGCCCTCGCGCACGTCCACCAGCGCCAGCCACGGCCCGGGCTGATCGATATCCGCACCTGCCGCAACGTACAAACCGTCGCCCGCGGGGTCGGCCGCGCGCCAGGCGCCGCGCAGATCACGAGCCGGGTCAACCAGCCGTAGCGCCACTTCCAAGCCATCCGCCAATTCGCCCGCGCTCTGGATGTAAATGTCTTCGCTGTTCACGCCTGGCCCACCCGGCGACATCGTCAGTGTCAACTGTGTATCGGCCACATCGACGGAGGCGCTGGGTGCAGGCGCATTCACAATCGGGGGCTTGGGAACCGGCGTCGCGCTCAGCAACGCCGCCGCAGCTACAATGACCAACCCCAGCGCCGCTTCGATAAACAGGCTGCGATTCAGCCCGCCCAGTTTCGCGCCCCATGCGGCCAGCCGCACATAGCGATTGGGATCGAGCGCCGCCCGGTGCAGCGCGCCCAGCCCAAGCAGGGCCGCGACCAGCACCAGCTTGGCGGCCAACGCCAGCCCGTAGCGCGTTGTGGCCTGCTCCGGGCCTGTGATCCACAACAGCGACGCGAAAATCCCAGTCACTACCACTATCAACGCAGACGTGAATGCCAGCGGCGAGAAGCGGTTGAGCGCCGCCAGCAGCGCCTGTCGCCGGTCTTCACCCGCATACGGCCGCAGCGCAGAGGGCAGCACCCAAACCAGCGCCGCCAGCCCGCCAGCCCACACACCCACTGCCGACAGATGTAACCAGTCGTTGGCCAGCGCGAACCACGGCAGCACCGGCGAACCGGCGGCATGGCTGGCGAGACTGTAGGTGCCCAGCAGCAGCGCGCTCGACCACGCGCCTGCCGCCCAGAACGAGCGCACGAACGCGGGCTGTTCTCGGCGCGCCCACAGCGAGGCGATCCACAGTCCGCCCGTCAGCCCGAGCAGCAGCATACGGAAATTCCAGGTATCGCCAAACTGCGTGCCGGTACGCACGACCTGCCACAGACCTTCGGCCAGCACGCGGCCGGGGTCGGCGTCAAAGAACGCCATCGTCTGCTGCAGCAACGCCAGCAGGTTGCCCGCCAGCACGGCCAGCAGCGCGGCGAATATGAGCCAGTTGAGCGCCTTCATCACCCGCGGGGGCAGCGCTCCGGCCGGATAGGCCGGGCTGCCCCAAGCAGGCACCAGCACCAGCGCATACAGCACGCCCGCGCCGAGCAGCACGATAGCCCCGCCAAGCGCCAGCGCGCGCCAGAACACTTCCAGCGCCAGCGCGGCATCGGATGAGGACGCGCCCGCCATATCGCCCGCTTCACCGACGAAGAACACGCGCCGCTCGTTGATGACGTGGCCGTCACTAGCGAAGGCGATACGCATATCGACGCTGTATGCCCCATCGGGCAGGCCCGGCGGCAGTCGTACTGCCAGCAGCGATGGCGTTTCGGAGTCGGCGGGGGCGCTGGCAATCACTTCGCCGGCTGCGTTCGACACGGTCATCAGGCTGAATTCGGGTTCGAGCGCCTCGCTGAACCACACTTGCACGCGCAGCGGTGAGCGAGCCAGCGCCGCGCGGTCTTCGGGGATAGCGCGTACGATATAACCGTGCGCCGCTGCCGGTGCAGCCAACAGCAGCAGCATAAGCGCCAGCACTGCGGCCAGCAGACCTCGCCGGAAAATCACCTTAGGCCAGCGGGAAATGATCGGACCGCGAGTCGGAGGGAGCATCCAGACGCAGGAGTTGACGCGCTGCTATCCCGCGTCGCGTCTTCGTCCTCGTCCAGCGCGCTGTTGCGGCTGCGAATCCAGGCGGTCACCATTAGCGCCACGAACACCACCGCCACCGCCAGAAACAACAGCTCGTCGAATGCGCCCAGCGCGCCATGCGCCAGTACCAGGGGAATCACAAACGTACTCCTTCAATCTGCCCGTCATTCTACCCCGGCAGACTGCCTCTTGTGCAGGCTTTCACGAAGCAAGTGAGCCGGGCAAGGCCAAAACAAACGCGCTCCGGCATTCGGAGCGCGCTGGCCGTTCAGTTGCCCCCACCAGGAATCGAACCTGGCCGCACGGCTTAGGAGTCCGCCGCTCTATCCACTGAGCTATGGGGGCGTGAATGGGCTATTTATAGTCCTTGAGCGCGCGCCGCCGCAAGATGGAAAACCTGGCACTCATCCCCTGCCCTTGTCCCTCAGGGAGAAGGGAGACTATTCGCAGCGCATGTACCGATCCCTCGCCCTGAGGGATAGGGATCCAGGGTGAGGGCCTGCCTATAGCCGGCAGGTGTCGTTTTCGCATACCGGACGACCCACCAAGCGGTTGATGGCATAGCGGCGGCGCGCGATGAAGCGGTAGATGCGCGCGCCCAGCCATGTCATGCCCGGCAGATGCAGCAGCAGCCACAGCGGATAGCCGAGCGGCAGTTCGCGCAGTAACCGGCGCGTGCCCATGAAGCCCGCATAGACCGTCCCGCGCTCATCGACCACATGAATCTGGCCCATCGCCTCATCGGGTTCGAGCCACGGGAAGCGCGCCGTTAGCACACCGGCCTGATGCAAATCCACAAACACAACGCGGCCGCGCCAATCGAGCGCGCGCACGGCTCGTTCCGTCGTCTGACAAATTATGCACTCACCATCAAAGACGGCGGTCACTGTCACTGCACCGTACCTCAACCTCGCTCAACGTGTTTTGCTATGGTGTAACATAGATTGATGAGCGCCGGACGAGAAAACATGGCGCGAAAGAGGAATCAAGCCAGCCCCATGTCCAATTTACCCGTACCAGCCTCTACGCCGCCGCCGGAAACGGTGATCGTGCCCGCTTCGAAAACGCCAGTCGACACCAACCGCAAACGGCCTGGCTGCACCGGCTGTCTTGGATGCGCTGGCCTTGTCTCAGCCGCGCTGATCGTCGCGGTGGCGGCCGTCATCGTCGCGCTGATCGTCGGCGGAGGGAGCACGGTCACGGCCATTTTCGACGGCTTTCGTTCGCTGGTGTCTCCGCCCACCATCGCCACCGTCGGCAGCACCCAGACCATCGTCACCAGCATCGCGCCGTTGAGCCGGCTGGTGACCATCAGCGCCCAGCTTGCCCGCGCCGACGTGCCGGTGCAGGTGGCCTCAGGAGCGCTCAACGCCTGCGGCTACTCCGCCTACCATGTGGTGCAGGGCACCATCGAGGCCGGCGTCGACTTGTCGCTCATCCGCCCTGACGACATTGTGTTTGACCCCCTGCGCGACCGCTATACCGTCACCCTGCCGGGCCCGCAGTACACCAACTGCAGCATTGACTACAGCCGGCAGTATCAGCAGTCGTTCACAACCTGCGTGGCCGATTGGGACGCGACACGCATTCTGGCCGAGTACACGAGTATGCAGAGCATGATTGAAGATACGTTCGAAGGGGGCCTACTGGAACGCGCCGGAACCGAAGCGACCAGCGTGCTGACTGGTTTCATCACGGCGCTCACAGGCAAGCCAGTGGACATTGTGTTCGACCCCAGCCGTCAGCCGCCTATTCCCGCGCAATGCGAACGGCGCGCCCCACCCGGCTGGACGTACGACGCCGTGCTCAACCGCTGGAGCAGGTAGAAGAGAGTGACAATGGATAATACAGCTAAACCTGGCAGCATCCGATGAATTGGAACAGGAAATTGAACCGCCAGGACGCCAAGAGCGTCAAGAGAGAGGTTGAAGAGAATAGCCCTTGGTGGCCTGGCGGTTCAATCGTTCTTTGCAGTTCTACCACTTCCAACTGCTTGATCCATAAGAGAATGCATTGGAAAGCCCAGGGGGCTTATGATAGAAATGACGAAGCATGAATGAAATAAATGCCCAGAACATCAGGCTGTTTCGGATGTACACGCATCATCTGGATGCGCGGCGCGAAAAGAAGTGCGTCCCCCAAATCGCAGGTGCCTGTGGAATGCAAAATACCCCGCCCGGTGCGTGGGAAACCGCTCTGTTTAACCGTATTTCTGATTGCAGCCTTTCGGATATGACTGCGCTGCTTTGCTCGGAAAAATCGCTCTTGCAGGCGTGGAGCTTTCGTGGCGCGCCCGTGGTGTTTCCTGTCGGAGAAAGCGATGCCTTTCTGTCCGCACTCGTTCCCCGGGACAATGAGACCTGGATTTACACCCGGGGAATTGCGGGGGCTCTCGACTTTCTACAATTGCCCTTTGATGAACTGCTGGACAAACTAAAGCAGGTTATGCCATTGCTGGACGACAAAACCATAGAAAGCAAGAGCGCCCTTGATCAGACATTGGCGCAATGGATGCTACCGCTGTTGCCCGTTGAAAAACAAGGTTTGTGGAACAGCCCCTCCATGTACGGAGCGCCCGACCGGCAGACGGTTGGCGAGGCGGTGGTGTCTTTCCTGCTGCGGCCATGCGCTTTCATGGGGTTGGTGGTATTCGGAGAACGCGTCGGCGGCAGCCCCACTTTTACCTCCTACAGAGGTTGGCTGGCGCAACCGTTTAAGCGCGGTAAGGACGCGGCAGCAAAGTTGACGCGCAAGTTCCTGCACTGTTATGGCCCCACCACGGCTCACGCTCTATCGAGCTGGCTGGGCTGTTCAGGAATGCAAGCGCGGCGCATGTGGGAAGCGGTTTCCAATGAAATGGAGCCGGTCAAGGCAGATCGGAAGGAAGCCTTTATCTTATCTGAGGACAAGGAATTGCTGTGTTCTCCACCCTCTCTGCAAAGGGAACTGCTCCTTCTCGGTGGGCATGATCCGTACCTCGACCAACGGGACCGGCGCATCCTGTTGAGCGACAAAACGCTTCACAAGCAGGTTTGGCAAACGATAACCAATCCGGGGGCAATTTTGCGGCATGGCGAAATCGTTGGCATTTGGACGAGCAAAAAGAAGGACAAGGGCATAGAAATCAAAATGACCCTGTGGAACGATACATTTGCCGCAAAACAGAAGCTCTATGACCCAGCCGAAGAATACACCACCTTCCGACAACAACGACTGATGAAGATTCAGCTATAGCTTCGTTTTGTTATACTTCGCACCAGCAGACTGCCGACGGTGGATCCCTGGTAAAGAAAATCAGGTGCTTTCACGGCATCGGTTTTTTTCTTTTTATGCCCATCTGTTGACCATCTCTTCGTTATTTTCTGAGTGATAGCTTCACATCATTTCTTCACTCAGTACTCAGCACTTCTTTCACTCAGCACTCGCTTCCTCAGTACGCTCCTCGTCGCAGCAGCACATGCGGGATGGTCATCAGCAGAATGCGCGCATCCATCTGGAATGACCAGTTTTCGATGTAGTAGATGTCGAGCAAGCACATTTCATCAAACGGGATGTCGCTGCGCCCACTCACCTGCCAAAGACCAGTCATGCCCGGCTTCACTTGCAGGCGCTGCATATGCCAAGGCGCGTAGAGCTTGACCTCGTCCGGCGTCGGTGGGCGCGGCCCCACCAGGCTCATGTGGCCGGTGAGCACATTCAGTAGATTGGGCAATTCGTCGAGGCTGGTGCGGCGGATGAAGCGGCCCACACGGGTGATACGGGGATCGTCCTTGATCTTGGGATGGCGCGGGTCAAGTTCGTGCGTCTTGATCAGCGTGTCGCGCATTGCTTCGGCATCGGGCACCATACTGCGGAATTTGCGCATCTTGAACTGCGCCCCGTTTTCGCCCACGCGCAGCGCACTGTAAAAGATCGGTCCGCGGCTGTCGAGCCGGATTGCCAGCGCCACCGCCGCGAAGATCGCCAGCCAGATCGGCGCGGTCAGCCCCACCAGCAGCAAGTCCACCGTGCGCTTAACCAGCCGGCCGCTGCCGCGTAAGGGAACCGGCCCATTGATGTACAGCATTGGAATGCTGTCGAAGTTCTCAATCTGCACCTGACGCAGATTGAGCTGAAACACGTCCGGCGCGACGCTCACCTGCAGGCCCCAGCGCTGGCACAACTGCACCATGTCGAAGATCAGCGGATGGTTCGTCCACGGGAGCGTGATCATCACATGATCGACGCGCTCGCGCACGATCACGGCCTTAAGTTGATCGGTGCCGCCCAGCCCGCGCACGCGGCCCAGATCGACGCTGCCGCGATCCGGGTTGTCATCCAGATAGCCCACGACCGAGTAGCCAAGTTCCTTGCGCGCCAGCAGCGTGCGCAACACCGACAAGCCCACGTCGCCCGCGCCGACTACCAGCACACGCTCGACGCCAATTCCACGCGAGCGCAGCCGGGCGTAAATCTGCCGGCGTACCAGCCGCGCCAGCGCCAGCAGCGCCACTGCGATGAAGGCCACGTACACCAGCATCAGGCGGCTGAAAACCAGCGGCTGCAGCACAAAGCTGAAGGCCATCAGCACCACCGTCGCGCCAGCCACCGTGCTGATGATGCTGAACAGTTCTTCGGTGAAGGTGCGCGTGCGGCTGAATTTGTACAAACCAGCCCCGCGCAACCCCAGCAGCACAAAAGCCGCGAACACTACCGCATAGAGTACGTATGGCGGAAATGGCGCGAAGTTCGGCTCGTTGACGGGGCGAAGAAGCTGGACTTGATAGCGGATGACGTAGGCGATCACCCATGACAGCAGCGCCAGCCCAACGTCAATCGCGGGCAGCAGCCAGGGGGACTCAAGTTGGCCCAGCGCGCGTTGCGGCTTTGGATTTGGATCAACCATGGAAGGCATGTTGATAAGCGGTAGCAGTCTGCCGTGCAGTTTCGGCCCAGGTGAAGCGGCTGGCCTCGCGCAGCCCGGCCTCGGAAGCATTACGCCGCCAGTCGGCGTCCCCCGCAGCGCGGCGCAAGCCATCCGTCCACGCGCTCACGGACAGAGGCGGCAGGCACAACCCCGCGTTCGCCGCAATTTCCGGCAGCGATGACGCATCAGACACGATCACCGGCACCCCGCACGCCATCGCTTCCAGCACCGGCAGCCCGAACCCCTCAAACACAGAAGGATAAACAAAAGTCTCGGCGCTATTGTACCAGAGGGCCAGTTCATCCAACGGCACGAAGCCGGGGAATTGAATGGCATCCTGAAGCCGGTAGCGCTCGACTGCTTCGAAGATCGGCGCATAGTCCCAGCCCTTGCCGCCCGCGAGTGACCAGTGGCAGCCGGTCATGTTCGGGTAGCGCGGCATACGCCTCGATCAACGTCACCAGATTCTTGCGCGGCTCCAGCGTGCCCATAAACAACCAGAAACGCGGCGGAAGGTTCCTGGCGCTGCGAAATGCGATTATCTCGACTGGTGGCAGCGGATGGAACTGCGCACTGTCCACGCCCGGCGCAGCCACATCCACGCGCTCGGCGGCGATGCCGAACGTCGCCGCCACATCCCGCGCTGTACTCTGCGAAATGCCGATCACGCGGCGCGCGCGGCGGCATGTGAATGCGGTCAGCCAGCGCAAATACAGCCGCCTGCTGGCGGGCAGACGTTCCGGCGTATGAATGAAGCTGAGGTCGTAGACGGTGACGACAGAGGGCGGCGCGCCCAGCAGTGGCCCCACGAAGGCCAGCGCGTGACAGGCGTCGAAGCCGCGCAGTTGCCCCGGCTGAACCGCCTGTTCCCACAAAATGCGCCGCGCGGCCGGTTCCGTGTTCCAGCCCGACCGGCGCACTTCGAGGCCCGGATATTCTCCCCTGAACTGCGCGCCCACAAATGCAGTCAGCCGCCAATCCTCTGGGACGGCGGCGGGCAGATGCGTGAGCAGTTGGTCGATATAGCGGTGGATGCCCGCGCTGCGGTATCCAGCCGCGCCCGACAGCAGATGAGCGTTCAGGGCGATGCGCATAAGCGCGGATTATACCTGCCCGTTCCGCCGCCGTTCTAGCGCGGCGCGATTTCGAGATGCACCGTGCTGCTGCGGCGCATAGCGCCCATAAGGCCGAACAGCCGCTTCTGGAGGCCATACTTCTTCGACAGCGCCTTGTCAGCGGCAGCCCCCTCTTCGGGCGTCAGCACGCGCGCGCTGGCTTCCACTGCGTCACCGGTCACTTCGCCATTCATCTTGCACGGAGCGACAGTCACACGGTCGTTGTTTCGGATGCGTTTGACTTTGCCCGAGTTAGGGTCTGTCGTCACAACCAGTCGGTCGCCCACCTGCGCGAACCATACCGGCGTGGGCACGGCGTCACCATTCTTGCGAAACGTCGTCAGGCTCATGTATTGCTGGCCCGCCAACGCAGGAAACGCCGCTGTGCCGGTAGAAATCGTGTCTTGCATGTTGTTCTCCTGAGTTCGGTTCACTAGAATGATCGCATCCACAGCGGCTGTTCGCCAGAGTACAGGATGAGCAATTCGAATGAAACCCATTACCGCCGATACGGCAGGTCAACTCGCGCTGGGCATGGCTGCGCGCTGCTCTCTCATCACCCGCACCGCATGGGCCAACGAAGGCCAATCGCTGATCGTCGCGCATGGCAACGGCCTGTCGGTGTGGATGGGCGGATTCGATGCGCATCCTGACCATGTTTTCGCCACCGAAGCGCCGCTCAGGGCGCTGGCGGTTAGCCCACTTGGCCCGCTGGCAGCCGTGGGCGGGCATGACGGGCGCATTCGATTGTGGAACACCGAAACCTGGCAGCGCGATCAGGCCATGCCGGTGCAGTTGCACAAGGGGGCGGTCACCGCGCTGGCCTTCCACCCTACGCGGCCGATTGTCGCCAGCGGAGATGCCTTCGGCGCGGTCATCCAGGTCGATTTAGATTCCGGCCGCTTCATGAAACTGACCCGCCACGCCAAGGAAGTGACATCCGTCGCATGGTCTGCCGATGGCGCACAACTGGCCAGCGGCAGTTGGGACGGCACCGTGCAAGTGTCGAGCGCGGTGACCGGCGCACTTGAGCAAACGCTGATTCACGAGGACTGGGTGCGCGGGCTGGCTTTCCACCCGAGCGGGGCGCAGGTTGTCACCGCCTGCCGCGATGGCAATCTTCGCGCGTGGTCGGCAGAGGACGGCAGACTGCTATCGGTCATTCCGGCGCATACGGGCGGCGTCGATGCCCTCACCTTGTCGCCCGATGGCGCGCTCATCGCCAGCGGTGGCCGTGACGGCGCGCTGCGGCTGTGGCATGCCGAAACGCTGATTCCAGCGGCCGTCATCGACGATGCCCACGCCAAACCGCTGCTGACGCTGGCGTTCCGCCCGCAAGGCGATTTCCTGATCAGCGGCGGCGGCGATAACTGGCTGCGCCTGTGGGAGATTCCGGCCAGCGGCGACGCGCCCGCCTCCGATTGACACCCGCCGCGTGTGATGGCTATACTGAGACCACTTACGACGGTCGCGCACTGCGACGGGGAACGCCATGACTGAGACCACACCCTCTTTCGATGCCACGCTGCTGGATATCATCCGCTGCCCCGTGGCGGTGCATTACAAAGATAAGGGGCCAGACCCGGGCAAACTGGAGCTGGTGAAGGATTGCTGGCTGGTGTGCGCGAACTCGGGCTACAAGTACCCAATTCATCACGGCATCCCGGTGCTGCTGGTGGACGAAGGCGCGAAGTGGAAGGATACGCCGGTGGACGACCTGCCGGTTCCGCCGCCACAAGCCTGAACGTCGCTTCACGAACAACACACAGGCGGATGAGGATGCTCATCCGCCTTGTTGTTTGCCTCATTCCCGATTTGCACGACGAAATAGCGTATGTGTCGCAGGAGCGCGGAGAGAAAAGAGAGGGTGCGAGGGGACGCAGCCGACGAGCATCCACTGCTCCTCCATTCCTTTCTCCGCGCCTCTGCGAAAGGCCCTTGTGTTTTCCGTCTGCTAATCAGATCGGATGCTGTGCGGCCAGGCCGTCGGCCGCATCTCGCAACCTTGATTGCACCGTCATCGTTTGCCGCGCTATACTGAAAACATACTGTTCCCCAAGCGCAGCCCGAACACGAACGAGTGAAACCCTATGGCTGAATTCACCCCTCACGAAGCGCCGGCGCACGAAGCCCAGCAACTGCCGGTCACGCCGCCCGCCAAGCTGATCGGCCGCGACATCACGCTCGGGCGTATCTACACCCAGATCAAGGACAACCATCCGGTGCTGGTGCACGGCTCGCCCGGCATCGGCAAGACGGCGTTGGCAGCCACCCTCGCCAGCGCCTATGCTGAACAGCCCGGCGGCGTGCTGTATCTGCTCTGCAATGGCGATACACTGGCCGAGTTGATTGTGCGTGCTGGCCGCGCCCTGCAGGTGCGCGAGGCCGTCACGACCGAGAATCCACTCAATGCGATTGTCCCGCTCGCGGCCGCACTCAAACAGGCGCAGCCGCTGCTGGTGCTTGACGGACTGCTCAACCCTGATGCTATCTCCGAATTCGTCACGCGCTGCGCCGCCGGCATTCCCATCCTGCTCGTCAATGACGACGAGATGCCGGGTGACTGGATGCCACTGCGCCTGGGCAAACTGGAGCCGGATCAGGCTGTGACGTTGTTCAAGCAGGCCGCCGGCATCGATTCACTCGACCTCGATCAAGAGATCGGCGCGCTCGCCAGCGCCCTCAGCTTCACGCCGTTCGCGCTCACAGTGGCGGCCGGAGCCGTCCACGCCAACAACATTTCACCGCGCGCCTTTCTCGAAAGTATGCCCTCTGCCCCGGAAAGCAGCGTCAATGCACAGCTACTGGCGCTTACCGGCGCATTTCGTGCTCTCAACAGCGCCCAGCAGGGCCTGATGATGGTGATGGGCGCGGTCTTCACCGGCGCGGTCACGGCCGACATGCTCAGCCTGATTGGCGGAGCGCCCGCCGAGGCCATTCGCGGCGCCATGAGCCAGTTGGTCGACCGTCATCTGGTCGAGCACACCCAGCGTTACGGGCAGGCGTACTATCGCATGCACCCGATCACGCACACCTTCATGCAAACGTGGCTGAAGGGAGCAAACCGGCTGGACAGCCTGCGGATGAAGGTACGCGATTCGGTGCTGCAATACGCGCGCCAGCACAGCGCACAAGGCTCGCGCGGGCAAAACGCGCTGGCCGCCGAAATCGAGCTGTTCCTCGCCACCGCCGAGTGGGCCGCCGATGCGGGTGACCGCGATACGGCCGCGCAGCTTGCCGCTGCACTGATGCAGGCGGGGACGTTTGTGCGCGAACGCGGCTACGTTTACGAACTGCTGCTGCTGCGCCGCCTCTCGACCAGCTCGACCAGCGCCTTTCCGGCCTATGGCGGCGCACCTGCCGCCGAGCCTCATGACGAGGATGACGACGATTTACTGGACGAAGCCGCCGAGGCAGCCGATGAGCTAGAAGACGACGACACGCTCGAAGACGCCGCCGAGGCCATCCACGAGGCGCTCGACGAAGACGAAGAAGATGAGGAAGATGAAGCGGTGGTGGCGTCCGCAGCCCTGAGCGAAGGCGCGCCGCTTCCGTTCGATGGCCCTGCCCGCCCGGCCACTGTGGACCGCCGCCCGGAGATTGAAGCTCTGCTGGCCGAGGCCAAATCCGGCGAACAAGCCGGTGATGCTGACGAGGCGCTCAAGGACTACGCCGAGGCGCTGGCGCTGCTCGAAAGCGTGAACGATACGGCCGGCTCGCTCAACACACTGGAAGCCCTGGCTCGCGTGACTGCGCGCAGCGAGAATTCCGACGCCGCAGTGGCCTATGCCGCCAGAGGCGTCAAGCTGGCTGAGGAAAGCGGCGATGATCACAACCTGCCGCGCCTGCTCGGATTCCTCGGTGATGCGCATGTGCAGCGGGGCGAATTCAGCGACGCGATTGCAGCCTACGAGCAGGCGTTGAACGTCTCGCGCGAACGAGGCGATCGGCGCGCTGAGGGCGTCCTGCTGTTCAAGCTCGGCTACGCCCAGTCGGACGACGGCAATCACGAACAGGCGCTGGAAACTTGGCAGGAATCGCTGGCGCTGTTTCAGAGCGAAGGCCGCCGCGATTACGAGGGGCGCGCCCTTGGCGGCATCGGCACGGCCTACTACGAAATGATGCGCTATCCCGAGGCCATTGAGCACCTCACGCAGGCCGTGGCCATCGCGCGCAGCACCGAAGATGATGCCGAAACGCTGTATGAACTTAGCGTCCTGGCAGTCGCGCTGACGGACAATCAGCAGCTAGGCCCTGCGGTGCTGCGTTACCGCCAGGCGCTGCATCTAGCTTTCGAGATGGACGACGCTGGCGTCGTCATCAAGACGACCGTTGAACTGGCTCGTCTACTCGTGGAAAGCCCGCGCCACTTGGCTATTGCCGAACTGCTCGTCAATGCCGCGCTGCTGTACGACCCGCAAGACAGCGATCTCATCCAGCTTCAGGAGCGCATTGAGGACGAGCGCGCGGCACAGCCCGACCTTGTGCTCAATCCGGTGGCCGGCACGGCCCGCGATTACGCCGCCAAAGCCTGGGCCTCGATTGACGACTAGGGCAAACTGAACCATTGAGACACAGAGAAAAACATGAGGGCGCGACCAATTTGGCCGCGCCCTCGCTTTTAACTTTCAGCCGTCAACTTTTAACTCTCGCTTAAAGCCCTTCCGGCAACGGACTGCTCACCAACTCGTGAAGGAGGTTCACGCAGGCCTCGATGTCGCTCGTCTCGACCGTTTCGCTGACGGTGTGCACGAAACGGCACGGGATCGAAATTGCGCCACTGGGCACGCCAGCGCGCGCCACATGAATGCCCGCCGCGTCGGTGGAGCCAAGCGTCAGCGTTTCCAGTTGGTAGGGGATGCCATTGGCCTCGGCGCAGGCCACCATCCAGTCGCGTACGACCGGCGGCACCACCAGCCCCGTATCCAGCAGCTTGATGGCCGCGCCGCCGCCGAGCGTAATCACGTTCTTCTCAATGCCGATCATGTCGCCCGCCACGGTCACATCCAGCGCAATGCCCACGTCAGGATTCACACCGTAGGCGGCGGTACGCGCGCCACGCAAGCCCACTTCTTCCTGCACCGTGAACACGAAATACAGTTCGTGCGGCGTTTGTTTGTTCAGGCGGCGCATGGTCTCGATGGCGACCACGCAGCCGATACGATCATCCATCGCCTTTGAAATCAGGCGGGTGCCGCGATCATCCAGTTCGCGATTGAAGGCGGCTGGCATGCCTGGCTGCACCGGGCTTGCGCCGCTGCCATCGCTTACGTCGATATAGAACTGGTCGAGCGCAGGTGCAGCCGTGCGGCCACCCTGAAAGTATTCGGGCATGCCCACCACGCCGACGACGCCATTCTCAAACTTCACGCGCGTGCCCAGCAGCGCCGTGTTCATCAAGCCGCCGATATTCGAGAAGCGCACATAGCCGGTGGTCTTCTCGATGAAGGTCGCCATCAGGCCGATCTCGTCCATGTGCGCGGCAATCATGATCTTCTTGCCACCCTTGCCCACGCGGCAGATTAGGTTGCCCAGCGGATCGACGGTGATTTCATCGGCGTGGGCGGCCACCTCCTCGCGGATGAGTTCGCGCACCTGATGCTCGTAACCCGACGGCCCCCAGGCCTCTACCAGTTTCTTGATGATGTCTTTCACGGGATTGCTCCTCACAAGAAAGAAGTGCTGAGTACTGAGTGCTGAGTGCTGAGAGAACCGAAACCGCGTAGCGTTGCACTTTTCAGCGGTTGACTCAGTACTCAGCACTCAGCACTTTCAACTATCGCTTGAGCGTTTCCGCCGTCACATGCCTCAGCACAGCCTGAATCAGGCGCAGGGCATTATGATAATCCTCGCGCAGCAGATAGGCGGACGGACTATGAATGTAGCGGCACGGCAGCGAAATCACGGCTGTCTGAGCGCCCGCGCCCGCCAGATGAATCTGGCCGCCATCGGTTCCGCCGCTACCCCGGCTCTTGAGCTGGTACGGAATACCTTCAGCCTCGGCCGTGGCGCGCAGGAAGGTCAGCAGGTGTGGCGGCACGATCAGGCCACCGTCGAGGACCGTCAAAACCGGACCACCGCCCATAACCGACGTAGGATTGAGATCGCGCGAGTCATCTTGCTTGCGCGCCGGATCGGGCAGATCATGCGCAGTCGTGCCTTCCAGCACGAAGGCCACATCCGGCTTCAGGGTTTGCGCCGCCACCTGTGCCCCACGCAGGCCGATTTCCTCCTGCACGGTGAAGGCCGCCAGCACATCGACCGGATACGGCCCGCCGTGCAGCAGGTCGATCAGCAGCGAGCAGCCGCCGCGATCATCGAAGGCCTTGCCGCGCAGCAAGCGCCCGCCCTCGCCCACTTCCATAAAGCGCGAGTCGAAAGCGATGCGTTCGCCCTTCTTCACCTTGCCGGCAGCCTCATCCTTGCTGGCCGCGCCGATATCGATACGCAGATTTTTGAGCTTGACCACGTCCTGATCATTGTTCATGTGGATCGGCGTCCACACGACCACACCCGGCAGCAGGCTGTCGCCCACTTTCACGCGCAGGCCAGGCAGAATGCGGTCATCCACGCCACCGACGTTGGTGAAGCGGATCATGCCGTCGCTGTCGTAGCCGGTGACCATGAAGCCGACTTCGTCCATATGCGCGGCGATCATTACGCGCAGCCCCGACGCGCCGGTGCCACGCTGTAACGCCATGACACTGCCCATCGGGTCGATGCGGATTTCTTCAGCGTGGCCGTCAATGGCGCGCAGCACGACCGCGCGCACCGCGTCCTCATTGCCG
Source organism: uncultured Chloroflexia bacterium (assembly GCA_963841085.1). Lineage (GTDB taxonomy): Bacteria > Chloroflexota > Anaerolineae > Aggregatilineales > Phototrophicaceae > Flexifilum. The sequence continues at coordinate 431,332 of CAWJBF010000009.1, forward strand.
GATACGCCGATGGTTTCTGACAGTTCCTGCAACCATTCGCCGATCATGCCTGCACCTCCGCATTCGTCCAGGCAATCACGCTCAGAAATTCCGCGTCCAGATCGGCGATGAAATGGGCCAGCAGCCGCCCGGCGCGCTCGATGTCGCGTATATCGGCGGTTTCGACCGGCGAATGCATGCTGCGAATGGGCACTTCCAGCAGCGCGGTAGGCACGCCTTCCAACGCCACCTGAATCGCCCAGGCGTCGGTGCCGCTTGCGCCCGGGATGATGTCATCCTGCAACTTGATCTCGTGGCGCGCGGCGGTGGCGCGAATCCGTTCAAGCAGCTTCGGGTGGAAGTTCGGGCCAACACCGATACCCGGGCCGCCGCCCATTTCGCACGACGCATCGCTGTCCACGCCCGGCTGCGGCGCAAACGTCACGTCCAGCGCAATCGCAATATCCGGCGCAGACGCATAGGCGGAAGTTTTTGCGCCTTGCAGCCCGCGCTCCTCCTGAACCGTCGCGACCGCGTAGACATCCCAACGGTGATTCATGCCCTGAAGCACGTGCAAGCAGGCTGTGACTGCCGCCACGCAGGCGCGGTCATCCATCGCCTTTCCGGCGACTTTGCTGCCCAAGCAGGTCGAGCATTGGCACATCGAGCGTCACCAGATCGCCGACGCGTACCAGCGCGTTCACCTGATCCGGCGGCAGGCCCACATCAACCAGCAGCTCGCCAACCGGCGTGTACTTCGCGCGCGCCGCAGGCCGTAAGCAGAGTGCGGCGGCGCAGTCGCCACCACGCCCGGAAGCGGGCGGCGGCCGTGTACCAGCACCGGCTGCGCGGGCATGACGCGGCCATCAATGCCGCCCACGCGCTGCACCAGCAGGAAGCCATCGAGGATGCCGCTGACCATCAGCGCGATTTCGTCCATATGCGCGGCCAACATGATGCGGCGCGGCGGATCGACCGGGTGCGTTGCCCGCTTGATGCCGATCAAACTGCCGAGGCGATCCTGTTCCAGCGCGTCGGTCAGCGGCGTCCAGGCATCGCGCAGCAGCGCCCGCACCGCGTCCTCGTGGCCAGGAGGGCCGTGCGCCTCGACCAATGCACGCAAATGAGCCTTCACGTCAAAAGGCAATCGATTTCCTCCTTGCAGAAACCTCTAAGGGCTGAGAGGCAGAGGCGTCTCTGATGGCAGCGGCGGTGGGCCCAGATCGACCGTCGCGGTCGGTGGGCAGCCCGTGCCGGGATACGGCTGCCCCGGGCACGGATCGAGATTGTCGGGCACGCCATCACCATCGCTGTCGGGAATCGGTGTATCAAAGGGTAGCGGCGTCGAAGTGTTGGCCGGAATCGGGGTAGCCGAAGCGAACACCGGCTGCGTCAGCGTAGGCGCAGGCGATGCGGTCGGCGGAAAGACGAAGGTGGCGGATGGAAAAGCAAAAGTCGGCTGCACGGGCGGCGGGAAGAACTGACCGGGTGTGCTAGGTAGTGGTCCGGAGGTAGGGAAGCCGCCGGGGATGGTGGCGAAACCGACCGGCGTGCGCGTCGCCAGCGGCGTGACTGTGGCGCGCACCGTCGCCGAGCCAGTTGGCGTGCGCACCGCCGCGCTCTGCGGGGCGCTGCCCCACAGCATGAAGCCGACGCAGTAGAACGGCAGTGTCGCCAGAATGATCACGAACAGCACCAGGCGCAGATTCTGCTTTCGCCGCATTCCGGTTGTGATCGAGGTCGTCATCCACCGTCTCGCTCATGCATGGCACAACGCGCGCATTGTACCATCAGATGCGTGCACAAGGCGCAAAGACAGAAGGATCATTGCTGAGACGCCGAGCGACGAGAAAAGATGCGGAAGTGGAGCAAATACCCGAAGTCTCGGCGCGCGCTCTTTTCTCTCCGCGCCCTTGAGACATGCCTCTTTACTCGGGTACCAGCAATTCCCGCACCTGATACAGCGGCCCATCCTCGAAGCCGCGCTTGCGGTAATAGGCCCGCGTGCCCACGGCACTGATGACGGCCAGCCGCGCATAGCCCTCGCCCGCAGCAATTTCGGCCGCGCGCTCGATCAGGCGCGAACCGAGGCCGCTGTGCTGCGCCCGGCCCGGTGCGCTCTCGCCCAGATCGACCGCCTGGCCGTAAACATGAACTTCACGCAACAGCGCCGCGCCTGCCAGTTCCAGCGTCAGCGGTGGCAGCGCGGGATCGGGCAGCGCCAGCCGCAGGAAGCCGGCAATTGCGCGTTCCTCACCCACCCACTGCAGGAACACCTCGCGCCCGGCGGACGTGTCGTAGCGCAGTTCTTCCAGTGCCAGCCCCTCAGGGTTCACTGCGCGGAAGCGTACTTCGCGGGCGCGAATATCGGCGCTGTGCTGGCCGCGCCGCGCCAGTTCCGCTTCGACGCGCTGGCGAAAATTGGTCTCCTTGCTGCCGGCCACGATATCGGTGCCCGGAATATCGCGGATGACGCGAGTGAGGCGGCAGTACTCGGGCGTGCGCAGGAAACAGGCGGTCAGCACTTCAAGCAGCTCTTCCGACGTGTACGGCCGCCAGTCACCGGCCTGATAGACCTGCATCAGTTCGGCGCTTTCAATCAACGAACAAGGGTAAATCTTCAGTTCGTCGGGCCGGAAATCGGCGTCGCCAAACAGCCGCGCGTAGTCAGCAATGTCTGCGTCGGGCGACGAGCCATACAAATTCGGCATCCAGTGGGCGTGGATCTTGAAGCCCGCCCGGCGCAGCAGTCGCACAGCCCGCCGCGTGGCCGCCACGGTATGACCGCGCCGGTTCAGGCGTAGCACGTCGTCGTTCAAGCTCTGGAAGCCAATCTGCACTTTCGTGCCGCCCAGCCGCCGGATGCGCAGGACTTCCGCCTCATCGATGTGATCGGGCCGCGTCTCCACCACCAGCCCCACACAGCGGCAGCCCGCTTCCTCATTGGCCTGCTGCGCGGCGGCCAGTTCGGCCCACGACGCCGTTTCATCTATGGAGCTCGGCTCTCGTTCGCCCCGCGCCAGTTCGGCGGCGACTGTTTGCGACCGGCGCAGCTCGTCGCGGTAAATGGTCTGCACCGCATGGTTGTAGGTCGTGCCGCCGCCCACATCCACGCCGCGCACAACCGCCGTCGTGACCGGCACGAGGCCGGCTTCGAGCGCCGCCCAGACCTCGGCGGACTGGTCACGGCCTGCGCCAAAGTCGTTGAGCGCATCGAACAGGCGCTTGACGAACCAGATCTGATAGGCCTCGGGGTAAAACGACCAGGTGCCGCCGAGCACGATCAACTCGATCTTGCCGGTCGGATGGCCGGTGTTCTGATACGCGCGCAAACGCGACATCGCCTGTAGATAGGGATCGAAGGCATTCTGGCCCGCCCGCTGTGCGCCAGGCTCGTCGGCCAGATAGCTCTTGGGCATGCGCACGTCGTTGGGGCAGAAAATGCACTCGCCCGGGCATGGGAACGGCTTGGTCAGTACCGTGACCGGCGTTACGCCCGAGCTGGTGCGCACAGGCTTCATGCGCAGGCGCTCGACGACTGCTGCATCAAACGGCGGCAAGCCATCGTCACCCGCGAACTGGCGATAGGCGCGAATGAGCGTATCGCGCCCGAACAGGCGACTGCCGGCATGGGCGCGAATCAACTTCTCCAGATCGCGGCCACGCACATCTGGATGAGCCACGACCGCGCGCAGGATTGTGATGATTTCGTCACGATGCTCGGCCAGATCGACCGGCGGACGATGGGGCATTAGCACTCCATCCAGAAAACTAACTCTCGTTTATTGGTTGGTCTCAGATGCATTGAGGGTTTCGTGCAGGGGCAAGGCATACCTTGCCCCTGCAAACCACGCTCTGTGTAGGGGCGCAGCATGCTGCGCCTTCCTCGGAACCCTACTCGTTCTATCTCCGAGACGAACCATTTATGGCAGCGCAGCCATCGCCTCGACTTCGACCAGCACGCCCGGCCTGCCCAGCGCGGCCACGAACAAGACGCTGATGGCGGTCGCGTGATTGCCCCACACTTCCCGAGACGCCTCAAAACCTGCCTGAACAGATTGTCCGGCCATGATGTAAATCGTGAGCTTGATAACATCCTTCTGCGAGGCTCCGGCTTCCTTCAGCACCTCAAGGACGTTCCTGAGCGCCTGCCGGGTTTGCGCGCCGAGTTCGTCGCTCACCAGATTGCCCGACGCATCCACACCGTTCTGCCCGCCCACGATGACCAGTTTGCCTGGGTTGTCGACCAGCACGCCCTGCGAAAACGCGGGGTTGTGATGCATGGAAGTCGGGTTGAGATGAATGATTTGCATAGGGCTACACTCAGTTTCCGTTGTAGGCTCGGCGAAGCGTTTCGAGGTCGAGTTTCTTCATCGGCAAGAACGCTTCCATCACCCGCCGTGTTCGCTCGCGATCGGTGGAATTCATCATCTCAAGCATCTCCACCGGGGTAACCTGCCACGATACGCCGAACTTGTCTTTCAGCCAACCACACTGCTCCGCTTCCGGCTGGGCCGACAGGGCTTCCCAAAAACGATCCACTTCCTGCTGTGATTCGCATGGGATCATCAGCGAGACAGCTTCGTTGAAGGTGAAGTCGTGAGCAGGCCCGCCGTCCAGAGCCATGAACTCCTGGCCGTTTAGATGGAAGCGTGCCAGCTTCACGCTGCCCGGCGCGCCGCCCTCGTCGTCAGCGCCGTAGTATTCAATCCGCTCAACGTCCGAGTTGGCAAACAGCGTGGTGTAGAACGTGAGCGCCGCTTCAGCGCGGCCATCCTGCGTGCCCGTGAACAAGAGCGCGGGCGTGATCGTTTGTGCTCGACTGCCCAGGTTGATCTGCCACGACAGGCCGTACTTGTCCACAACCCAACCGAAGCGCTCGCTGAACGGATATTCCTGCAGCGGCATCAGCACGCCGCCGCCATCGGACAACCGGGCGAACAACCTGTCCACTTCTTCCGCCGTGTCACAGTTCACAAACTGGGAAATGGACGGGTTGAATTTGAAGATTGGCCCGCCATTCAGTGCACTAAAAGGCTGGCCATCCAACTCAAACGCGACCGTCAGCACGCTGCCGATCTCATTTCCCGACGGCGTTTCGGCAGCCGTACGTACGAGTTTCGTGATCCGGGAATTCGGAAACAGCGAAACGTAGAAGCTGGCGGCTTCCTCAGCCTCGTGGTCAAACCACAGCATAGGGATAATCTTGCGAATTGTTACCATCGTGAACGCTTCTCCTCACTTGCTGCCATCGAGTTTTGCGCGCGCTCGTTCCAGTGTAAAATTCGCACGCATGTTCTAATTATTACATCAGGTGGCCCTGGAGTCAATAAAACGATGGCCAGCGATCATTGCTGCCCGCTGCGCATGTCGCCCAGAATGACACTTGCCGGCGGGGGGGCACCCGGCCCGGCGATCTCGAGTTCAAGACCGCCCACCCAGCGCACAGCCCAGTTGTAGAACAGCGCCAGCAGCGCGAAGCTGAGGCCACCGCCAAGGGCTGCCGCCACTGCGCCTATCGCATAGGCGAAGCACAGCGCGCCCAAACTCAACACGCCAACGCCGCCCATGAAATCGCTGCCACGCACGACCTCACCGTTCATCATCATGGCTGTACTCATCATTGGCGCGAGCAGCGCCAGATTGCAGAACAGGCCAATTGCGCCAAACACGAGGAACATCAGCCCATACACGACGACGCCCACTTTGAACGCCAACTCCACGCCAATCCGCTGCAAAGTCGTCACGATTGCCTAGCCTCCCCCTGCACTGCGCGAATACGCCCAGTATACAACCAACCTCAGCAGGCCAAGCAGCCGCTGGCCTGTAGTGCGAACGCCACCGCTGGCCTATAATGAGAGACAGTTCCGTTCAAGAAGCGAATGTGAGTTGGATACCATGATGGACGAAGATCGACTTCAGCAGGCTGCCGCGCTTATGCGCGCCAGTCAGTTCCCGGTTGTCCTCACTGGCGCGGGCGTAAGCGCCGAGTCCGGCGTGCCGACGTTTCGAGATGCCGCCAGCGGCCTGTGGTCAAAGTACGACGCAACCGAGCTGGCCACTCCGCAGGCATTTCAGCGCGACCCCGACCTGGTCTGGCGCTTTTACCAGTACCGCCGCCAGATTACTGAAAAAGCCAAGCCCAACCCCGGTCATTACGCGCTGGCCGAACTCGAACAGTTGAAGCCAAACCTGCAAATCATCACGCAAAACGTCGATGGCCTGCACGAGGAAGCTGGCAGCACACACGTCATCCGGCTGCACGGCCGCCTGAGCAAAACCAAATGCTCGCAGAACTGCAAAGGCGACCCCACCCTCATTGACCTCGATGAGTTTGGCCTCAACACGTCCCAAACTGCACCGCGCTGCCCGTACTGTGGTGCAGGCCTGCGCCCCGCGGTCGTGTGGTTCAACGAACTGCTGCCCGCCGCGCCACTGGAAGCCGCATGGCAGGCCGTGAACAGTGCCGACCTGATGCTGGTTGTTGGCACATCTGGCCTCGTCTATCCCGCCGCCGACATGCCGCGCGACGCGCATGATCGCGGCGTACCCATCATCGAGATCAATCCGAAACCGACGGCCCACACCGCGGTGGCTGATGTACTGATCGCCGCGCCGTCCGGAGAAGTGCTGCCCGCACTGGTGCGCCTGTTGGCGGAGCCCGCCTGATCGTGCTGCGCCTGCTGCTGCTGGCTGCGCTTGCGCTGGGTGCTGCGCCCGCGCAGGCACGCCCTGCCCCGCCGCCCGATGCGCCGGTGAACGCCTTTGTCGCCAATATGCCCGAACGCGGCGTTACCGACACGCTTACCCTGAACAATCTACTCACGGGCGAGCCTGCACAGTTGGCCGTCAGCGGCGCGCAGTACAGTATGGTTGGCCGTGACATCGTCTTTCTCGATGAAGACAGCAACCGCGTACAGGCCGTGAGTTCAGACGGTGAACTCAACGAACATCCATTCATCCAGCCTTCCAGCGCAGCCCGGCGCATTGACTGGGTTTCGTCCAACGCGGCTGACATGGTGGCGTGGACGGTCACCGAAGGCACGCCCGACGCACTGACGACCGCGACCTACGTCGCTTCGCCTGAAGGCGCGGGCGCACGCCTGGCTCTGCGCGATGGCCCACGCGCCGGAATTCGCGCCTTTCCGGTCGCATTCAGCGATGACGGCGCGACGCTGTATATGGATTATCAGCCGGACACGATCGCCGACCTCACGCCGCTGCGCCAGTATGCAGCCATGTACGCGCTTGATCTCGCCAGCGGCACCGCTTCGTCGCTGCCGGGCAAATCGAGTTGTTACTGCGGCGGCGCGGTTGCGTCGGGCCAGTTCGTGCGGCTGGCTCTGGCCGAAGCGGGCTTCGATGTGCGTGTGACCGACCTCGGACGCGGCACGACCACCGTGATTCCCAGCCTCGGCCTCGCCGAATACACGCAGGCTGGCGATGTGCTAATCGCGCCCGGCGGCGCCCAGGCACTGTATACGCTACTGCAGCTCGTGCCCGGCGCAGCCCCGGGTGAAGGACTTGCGCTCGCTGTATGTGCTGGCCAATCTCGCGACCGGCACGCAGCGCATTCTCAATCCCGACGATCCCGAGGCGCGGATACTGCGCCCGGTCGCGTGGCTCGACGATGGACAAGGCGTGCTGATGGTCGATCCGGCCACACCCGGCACCTGGAGATTGGACCTGGAAAGCGGGGCGCTGTCGCGGGTCGCGGACGCCAGCTACATCGGCTCAACGGTTATCCCGCCCGGCTTGGGTTAAAATAACAGGCGATGACTGACGCCGCGCCGTTCCCCACGATCCCCGATTTCGAGCGCCGGGCCGCCAAATACCCGCCGGTGGCTGAAGCTCTGCGCGAAAAATACGGCTACCCGGGCTGGCGGCCGTATCTTGAGCCGCTGGACGAGCTGATCGACTGCATCCTCAGCCAGAGTACAACGGACCGCAACCGCGACCGCGCGTTCGCTGCACTCAAGGAACGCTTCCCTACGTGGGGCGACGTGCTGAACGCGCCGCAGAGCGAGGTCATCGACGCCATCAAGCCGGCCGGCCTGTCTAACCAGAAAGGGCCGCGCATTCAGGCTGTGCTGCGCCGAATACAAGATGAGCGCGGCGAGCTGGACATCGACTTTCTGGGCGATCTACCGGTAGATGAAGCCAAAGCGTGGCTCGTCCGGTTCGACGGCGTCGGCCCCAAAACCGCCGCCATCGTGCTGTGCTTCGCGTTCAATATGCCCGCATTTCCTGTCGATACGCACATTCACCGCCTCGGGCAGCGCATCGGTTTCCTGCCGGAGGGCATCAGCGCCGACAAGGCGCACCCTGTCATGGAAGCGATTGTGCCGCCCGACGACTATTATGCCTTTCACCTCAACCTGATCCGCCACGGGCGCGAAATCTGCCATGCGCGTAAACCTCTGTGCGAACAATGCCCGCTGAGGCCCTACTGCGATTATTATCAGGCCATCGCAGGAGCCGGCGATGACTGCTGATCGGCCCGCGCCTGCCCCGCAAACCCGCGAGCTTCTGGCGGACATTGGCCTGCTGCGCGCCCAACTGGCCGGCCCGGCGGTCGATCCGCTTGTGCTGGCGCGCACACTCGATGCGATGGAGGGCTTCCTGCACTGGGCTGATCAGTCGCAGGAGCGGCTTGACCAGCACGAGCGCGTCGCGGCGCTCTACCGCGTCAGCCAGATGCTGGGCAGCACACTCGACGTGCAACAAGTGCTCGACTTCGTGATGGATGCGATCACCGAACTCACCCAATCTGACCGCGCTTTCCTGATGCTGCGCGATGACGATGGCACACTGGCGGTGCGCGCAGCCCGCAATCTTGACCAGCAAACCATCAGCGCCGAGCAGTTCAAATACAGCCGCAGCGTCGTCGATTCGGTGCTAGATAGCGGCGTAGCGGCCGTGACCACCAACGCTGCCCGCGACCCACGCTTCAGCCACAGCGCCAGCGTTGTCAATCAGCAGCTTCGCTTCATCGCCGCCGTTCCGCTGCGCCTGCGCGGCCGCGTGATTGGCGTCGTCTATGCCGACTCGCGGTTGCCGCGCGCGCTCGCCGGCGACGACGTGCTGCCCATGCTGGAAGCGTTTGCGGCGCAAGCGGCCGTCGCTATCGAACACGCGCACCTGTTTCGCAGCACCGACACGGCGCTCACCACCCGCATTAACGAATTGCAGCAGCTTCGCCGAATTGATTTCCAGCTCAACGCATCCCTTGATGAAAATCGCGCGCTGCAAATGACGCTCGACTGGCTTGGCCGCATGTGCCGGGCCGATGCAGGCTGCGTGGCCGTGCTCACCCGTGACAGCGCGGAGGTTCGCTTCGTCATGGGTGAAGCCGCCGAACACTGGTTGGGCGCACCGCTGGCGCGTATCTGGCCGCAGGTGGGCGATGTCATCAGCACGCGCCGCAGCTTTTGCTTCTCGCAGGCAGGCGTGAGCGCCGCGTTGCTGCCGATTGTGCATGAAGGCGAGGCGTTGGCGGTGATCGCCCTGCAGCGCAGCGCCGATGCGCGCGGCCCGTTCAGCGGCGAAGAGATCGATCTGGCCGAGCGCATTCTCGCCCGCGCAGCCGTGGCGATCGACAACGCCCGCCTGCACGCAGAGGTGATCGCCGCCGACGAGGCGAAAACCGAGTTCGTCGGCATCGTCGCGCACGATCTGCGCTCACCGATGGGCACGATCCTGGCCTACGCCGATTTGACCCTGCTCACCGGCACGCTGGACGCCGAACAAACCGAATACATCGAGCGCATCCGCGACACCATTTACCGCGTGGATAAACTAATTTCCGACCTGGCGGACATCAGCCGCATCGAAAGCGGACATTTCGCCATCGAAGCGGCAGTCATCAATCCCGTCGAGTTGATGGCCGAATTGCGCGATACCATGCACTCACAGGTCGCGGCGCGGCGGCACGAGTGGGTTGAGGAGATCGCGCCCGGCCTGCCGGATATTCGGGGGGACTACTACCGTCTGCTGCAGGTGCTCACCAATCTGGTCAGCAACGCGGCCAAGTACACCCCCGAAGGCGGCGTCATCACCGTGTCGGCCGAGTTGACACAGGACGAAGCTGAAGCGTGCATCACATTCGCGGTGGCCGATACGGGCATCGGCATGACCGAAACCGTACTCGCGCAGCTTGGCGTCAAGTTCTGGCGCGCCAGCGATTCGTTCACACGCACGCAACCTGGCAGCGGCCTCGGCTTCTATATCGCGCGCCGCCTGGTGCAGCAGATGGGCGGCGATATCCGCGTGGAAAGCACGCCCGGCTACGGCAGCCGCTTCAGCTTCAGCATGCCCGTATGGAAGGATTGACTAATGACGCCTGATCCCTTCGCGCCTGTCGAAAAGCTGATCGATGAACTGCTCACGGCGGCCCGCAGTGGCGCACTCATCCCCGTGCGCCTGCCCGGCCAGATTGAGGCCATTCAAACGGCGCTGCAGCAGGCCAAAGACGAGGCGGCAAAACAGGCTCCGGCGGAAGCGTTCGACAAGGAAGCCTACCTCACCGATCAGGCTTACTTCATCGGCCACGCCATTCACGAACTGCGCACGCCCATGACCAGCATACGTGGCTACGCCGATATGATGGCGTCGATGGGCAGCCTCACCGACATGCAGAAGCAGTTCCTCGACACCATCCGCACCAATTCGCGGCGCATGGAAACGCTGATGCAGGATGTAGCCGATATCAACAAGCTGCGCCACGGCACGCTCAAGATCGCCATCAAGATGGATATGTTCAAGAATATCGCCATGATGACAGAGAAGGCGATGACCCCCACGGCCGAGCAGTTGGGCCGCACGCTGGCGTTCGAGATTCCGCAGGGCCTACCGATCCTCAACACCGACGGCGAGATGATCGCCAAGGCGCTGAACAAGCTGGTGGAAAACGCGCTGCGCTATCAGGACAAGGAGAACGGCGAGGTGAACGTGAGTGCCCGCGCCGAGGGCAGCAAGCTGAGTATCACCATCAGCGACACCGGTATCGGCATGACGACCGATGACCTGGCGAAGCTGGGCACGCTCTATTTCCGTTCCGAGAACGACACCGTGCGCGAGTACAAGGGCAGTGGCCTCGGCATCCCGGTCGCCTACGGCATCCTCAAGCTGTTGGGCGGCGAAGTGACGGTCATCAGCGAACCGGGCAAGGGCAGCACGTTCACTGTTACGCTTTCCGGCATGAGCTAGGACGAAGGCTGTGTAATCGATCTTCAATCACAACCCCACCTTCGGTCCCTCCCCAAGCATGGGGAGAGATGCGCAACTGGTGTTCCCCTGCCGAAGACTTTTGTGGGATGTCGGAGTGGGGTCAAGACCTGCGAGATGAACTGATGAACGACGAACAGGAACGCGCTCTCGATACGCTGGTCAAGCTGCAAACCGCAGCCACGCCGCTGGCAGCCGCCCGCATTGCCGAAGTCAGCGCCTATCTCAAGCGCATGGCCCGCGACCGTGAGCAGCTCACTGCCCGCATCCGCGCTCTGGAAACCCGTTCGATGGAGATGCCGGTGCTCAACACGGCCCCAGCGGCAGCGCCTGCCTCGCGTGAGGCGCGCTTGCTGGCTGCTGATCTGGGCGAAGAACTGCCGGAAGAAGCCGCGCCCGAATCGGAAGACTTGCTGGCGTTGCTGGGTACGCTGGGCGCGCCGCTGGCGACAAACGCAGGCAAGGCGGACGCAGAGGATGACCGGCTCGGCACCAGCGTCCTGCCGGGCAACGACAAAGTTGAGGGCGCAATGCCGGGCGCCGAGTCGATTCTGCCACGCTACCGCACGCTGCTGCGGCCGCTGCTCAACTCACTCCACGACGAAACCGGCATTGGCACGAGGGCCCGCACTCGCGTGGATGAGCTTATCAATCTGATCGATGCACTCGAACGGCTCAATACGCTGCGGCGTGGTTTGCTGGTCGTGCACCCCATCGTCTTCAGCCCGGCCGAACTGCTGCGCCAGACTAAACGCACCATGGCCGCTCGCGCAGCCGCCAAAGACCAGACGCTTACGGTGGACACCGAAGCCGACGCGCCGGCCGTGCTGGCCGACGGCGACCTGAGCCAGGAAGTGCTGGACGCGCTAGTGGACAATGCGATTCGCTACACCGACTACGGCGGCGACATCCGCGTCAACGCCGAATCTGTCGGCGCTGAAGTTTTGTTCACCGTCACCGATACGGGCATAGGCATTGAGCCGGATGACATTGACAAGATCGGCATCGCATTCTTCCGCGCAACCGGCCAGCCGCTGGTGCAGGCCCAGCACGGCGCGGGCTTGCGCCTGTTTATCGCCCGCCATCTGCTCGATGTGCAGGGCGGCGAATTGATGTACAGCGGAGAACCGGGCCTCGGCGCATCTTTCAGCTTCACATTACCGGCCGCAGGAAAGTAGATTCTACGAGGATTTTACTTTACTTTTTATAGGCTCAATGCTATCGTAGGGCAGCACTTAAGAGACGGCGTTTCTCAGGCACAGCAGCGGCTGTGTCTTTGTTTAATGGCGGCAGACGTCAGCGTTTTGTCGCAAGGAGCGGTGTCATGAATAGTCCGCAGTATCTCACCGTCAAGGGGCTTGAGGAGCTGGAGAACCGGCTCAAATACCTCAAGGAAACGCGGCGCCCGGAAGTGGCCGAGCGTCTCCGTTTGGCCCTCGAAGAAGGCGGCGATCTGACTGAAAACGCAGAATACGAGGATGCCAAGAACGAGCAGGCCTTCGTCGAAGGCGAAATCATGCGTCTGGAAGGCATTCTGAGCAGCGCCGAGGTCATCGAGGAAACCAAAGGCAAGAAGGACTCGGTACGCGTGGGCGCCCGTGTGACGATTGTTGAAGAAGGCTCGAAGGAAAAAGAGGTCTATCACCTGGTCGGGTCGGCCGAGGCCAATCCGCAGGAAGGGAAGATCTCGATTGAAAGTCCGTTGGGCAAAGCCATCCTCGGGGCCAAGGTGGGCGACAAGGTGCAGGTGAATGCGCCGGAAGGCCCGATCACGTTCACCGTCAAGGCTATCGCGTAGCGGCATTGGAGTTCTTTCCAGCCCAAAGAAGCCCCGCGAAATCGGGGCTTTCTTGTTGTATCCTGAGGCAGCAACTAGGCGCCGCCTTTGAACCAACCTCAGCGACCAAATTCCATTCCCATATGCTTCCTCCCCTCAACTTGAGGGAGAGGGGCCGGGGGTGAGGGCTAAACGCGAGGCCGAGGAGTTAAATGATTGTGAGCTGGGAACCGAACCGTCTCGAACAGGAACGTCTTGACAAGCTGGCGGCGCTGGAAAGCAGCGGCGTGACGACCTACCCCGCGCGTGTAGAGCGCACACACACCGCCGCGCAGGCTGTTGCCGCTTTCGAGGACGCCGAACGCGCCGCCGCCAGCCCGGACGACATGCCAGTAGTCGAGGTGACAGTGGCGGGCCGAATTCGCCGCCTGAACGTCAAGGGCAAAGTCTCGTTCGTGCATATCGAGGATCAAAGCGGCCGCATTCAGCTTTTCCTGCGTGTCAACGACATGGACGAAGCTGTGTACAACCTCGTGCGCGAAAAGCTGATCGAGGCCGATGACTTCGTGCAGGCCAGCGGGGCGCTCATGCGCACGCAGGCCGGCGAAATCAGCGTGCGCGTACGCAATCTCACGCTCCTGAGCAAAACACTCAGCCCGCTGCCCGTCATCAAGCAGCAGAAGTTGGACGATGGCACGGTGCGCGAGTTTGGCGAGTTCACCGATACCGAGTCGCGCTACCGCCAGCGCTATGCCGATCTGGCCGTCAATCATGATGTGCGTGACGTGTTCATCCAGCGCGCGCAGATCATTCGCACGGTGCGCCAGTTCATGGACGGCGAGGGCCTGCTCGAAGTCGAAACGCCAATTCTGCAGCCGCTCTATGGCGGGGCGGCCGCGCGCCCATTCATCACACATCACAACCAGCTTGATCAGGACTTGTACCTGCGCATCAGCTTTGAACTATATCTCAAGCGCCTGCTGGTGGGCGGCTTCGATGGCGTCTACGAAATCGGACGCGACTTCCGCAACGAGGGCGTGAGTTTCAAGCACAATACCGAGTTCACGATGCTGGAGTTCTATAAGGCCTATATCGACTACAACGGCGTGATGGACATGACCGAGCGCATGCTGGCGGCCGTCGCGCAGGCCGTGCATGGCAGCACGCGCGCGCCGTTTCAGGGCGAAATCATCGACTACGCGCCGCCGTGGCCGCGCCTAACCGTGCGTGATGCGATCCGCGCCGAAACCGAGATCGACTATATGGATTACCGCGATGAGGCCTCGCTCGAAGAAGCCATTTTCGACTGGCTGCCTGCTGACGAGCGGCGCGAGTTTCATCGCGACCAACCGTGGGGCAAATTGATCGAGCATCTGCTGGGCGCGGCCGTCGAGAAGAAGCTGATTCAACCCACCTTCATCATCGACTATCCGCGCGATATTTCGCCATTTGCCAAGCGCGTGACCTACGACGATGTGCACGTCGAGCGCTTCGAGTTCTATATCGCTGGCATGGAAATGGGCAACGCTTTCACCGAACTGAACGACCCGCGCGATCAGGCTGCGCGCTTCGAGGATATGGCTCGTCTGTTCCGAGACGACGATGACGACGCCGCCCCGCTGGACGAGGACTACCTGCGCGCCATGCGCTATGGCATGCCTCCCAATGGCGGCTTTGGCATGGGTGTTGACCGGCTGGTGATGTTGATGACCGACCAGCGCAGCATCCGTGATGTGCTGCTTTACCCGCACCTAAAGAAACTGTAGCAAGTCGTCGGCAAGAAAACAGATTGAACCACTAAGACACTGAGGACACTGAGGGTTTGGCTCAATCCTCTTGGCGCTTTGCCTTGGCGCACTTGGCATCTTGGCGGTGAAGTTATCTCGTGTCGTACACAACGCGCCCGAAGCGGGCTACAATTTGCATTCGATTTGAGCGCGCGCCCACCCGTGGAGCAGCTTCGCCATGACCGAAACAGACAGCCCACCCGCCCATCTGCTGCTGAACCATCTCACGCAGGCGGTGCTGGCGTTTGACGCAAGCGGGGCGCTGGCCTACGAGAATACGGCGGCGCGTGACCTGCTGGGCGCTGATCTCAAGCTGCTGCGCCAACAGGGCTGGCCGGCGGCGCTGGTGCTGTTCGAGGGCGGGCCCGATGATGGTCGAGTCCCCGCTGGAGGCCGCGCGCGACCGAGCCGAAAAGACTGGCAAGCCCGCTCGCTTCACCACGCTGCGCTATGGAGAGTTCATCCCCTGCTGGCTGAGCAGCGCACAGGATAGCGATCACCTGCCGTTCACGCTGCTGTCGATAGAGGTGCCGGACTGGACCGCGCTGGGTGAGCTGTTTGATCGCTATCTGCAAGAGGTACGCGCCGCCGCCGAAGCCACCGCCGGCCATGCGTCGCTGATTCTCAACAGCGCGCAGCACCCGAAGCCCAAAGAGACGACCGAACACCTGGGCAAGCGCGTTTCCGGGTTTGCGCGCCTCATCGACACGCACATGTTCCGGCTCAACGAGCTGACCAGCATGATGGCGCGCCTGAGCAGAATTCGCACCAACCAACTGCGCGACGAAGCACAGGCCGCGCAGCGCCGCATCGTGCTGACGGACTTCTTCGAGGACTTGATCGAGGGGCTGGCAGAAACCCAGTTTCTCGACCCCGAAACTGACGATCCGGAATTCCGCCGCCGGCTGACGTTCGATATTGCCGGCGACCTGGCCGTGGCCGCATCCTCAAACCTGCTGTCGGACGTGCTGCGCGACATCCTGCGCAACGCGATTATGTACAGCATCAAGGCCGCGCCTGTGCATATCAGCGCCCACGCGCTTGGCGCTGCCATTCGTATCGACGTGATGGACGAGGGCTGCGGCATCCGTGAGAGCGAGCGCGAACGCGTGTTTCTGCCCTTTATGCGCGCGCGCCAGCCGCAGGTTATCGGCGAATTCGGTTACGGACTTAGCCTGTATCTGTGCAAAAATGAAATCGAAGCGATGGGCGGCCGTTTGTGGTTCGACAGTGAAGAAGGCCGCGGCAGCACCTTCAGCCTGAAGCTGCCTGCGTGGCAAGTTGAATCCGCCGAGTAAGACGAGGCTTCACCGATGGAAAACCTGACTCCCGAGTTCTTTGATACCCTGATTGTCGTGATCATGGTCGTTGGGGTGGCGCTGGCGATTGTGCGCCTGTACCGTGACTTCACGCGGCCACTGCCGCCTGAGAACCCCAGCCTCGTGTTTGCGCGAAAGGACGACGATTCATGATTGATATTGCGCTCATCCGCGAGAAGCCGGAATGGGTGAAGGAACGGCTGGCGACCCTCAACGATCCAGCCGCGCTCGAACGCATTGACGCGGTGGTCACGCTCGACCAGCAGCGCCGTGCTCTGCTCGTCGAGGCCGAAAGTACGCAGGCGGCGCGCAACCGGCTCAACAAGGCCGCCGGCCAACTGCGCGGCAGCAAGTCGCTCGACGACCAGCGCCGATGGGCATTGGCCACCGCTGCCGCCCAAGCCATCACCGCGCATGACTATGACCGCGCTGCCGCCCTGCTCGGCCAACAGACAGATGCCAGTCTGCCCACAGCCGACGCCAGCGCCTTTGACGCGCTGAACGCGGCGCTGGGCAGCATTGGCGAACACGTCGAGGCGCTCAATCAGGAGTTGTCCGGCATCGAAGCGCAGCTCAACGAAACGATGCTCTGGATTCCAAACCTGCCGCATGAGAGCGTGCCGGTTTTCCCGAGCGAGGAAGACAACATCCCGTGGCCGGTCGAAGGCCCAATGCCCGAGTTTGACTTCACGCCCAAACCGCACTGGGAACTGGGCCCGGAACTCGGCATCATTGACTTCGAGCGAGGCGTGCGCCTGCACGGCACACGCGGCTATATCCTACAAGGTTTCGGTGCGCGGTTGCAGCGGGCACTCATCAGTTTCTATCTCGACCAGGCGCGGGCCAAGGGCTACACCGAGGTCTACGTGCCCTTCATGGTGCGCGAAGAGATGATGATCGGCGCGGCTCAGTTCCCCAAGTTCCGCGACACGGTCTACACCGACGCCGACGCCGAGCTGGTGATGATCCCGACGGCCGAGGTGGCGATTACCAATTTGCACCGCGACGAAATCCTGGACGAAAGTGCGCTGCCGCTCTACTACGTGGCGCACACACCATGCTTTCGCCGCGAGAAGACGAGCGCCGGGCGCGACGTGCGCGGCATCAAGCGCGTGCACCAGTTCGAAAAAGTCGAGATGTACAAATTCACGACGCCCGAAACCAGCTACGCCGAGTTGGAGTCGTTGACGCAGGACGCCTGCGACCTGCTGCGTAAGCTGGGACTGACGTTCCGCATCCTCGAAATCGTCACCGGCGATCTCGGCTTTGCGGCCAGCAAGAAGTATGACGTGGAAACATGGGCGCCCGGCTGCGAGGAATGGCTTGAAGTGAGCTCATGCAGCAACGACGAGGAGTTTCAGGCCCGCCGCGCCAATCTCAAGTACCGCCCGGCTGAAGGCAAACGGACACGCTATCTGCATACGCTCAACGGCAGCGGCCTGCCCACCGCGCGTGTGCTGATCGCCATACTGGAGAACTATCAGCAGGCCGATGGCTCGGTCATCATTCCCGAAGTCCTGCGCCCGTATATGGGCGGGGAGAGTGTGATATCGAAATATGAAGTTGAAAGTTCAAAGTAGAAAGTAGCCGCCTGAGATTGATGCAGTGTGGCGTGCAAATATCGAGGCGATCCAAGTACTGGATCACCTCGTCGCTTTCCACTACCAACTTTCAACTTTCAATGTCTTTCAGAATTCAAGCGTCGCCAGCGCGCTCACGGCCGTGTTGCGACCGGCCTGACTGCCCCCGGCAGCGGCGGCGCGCAGCATCGCTTCGCCGTGTGCGCGGCTGATGCGCAGCAGACCAATCGCTGCCACATAGTTCACCTGCTCGTCCGGCCCGGCGCAGTGACTACGGTCCACAGCGCGGGCAGCGCCGCCGGGTCACCCAGTTCACCGAGCGCGCAGGCACAGGCATGGCGCACGCTCCAGCAGGCGTCCGTCAGGCACGCCACCAGCACGGGCAGCGCCGAACGGCTTCCCAGTGCGCCCAGCAGAAACGCCGCTCTCCAGCGCGCTTCTTCGGGCGCAGTGAGGTCACATAGCAGGGCGGTCAAGGCGTTCTCAGCGGACGCACCCAGTTCCAACAGCGCCGCATCGGCCTGTAGGCGGGTTTCCAGAAGCGGGCTGTTCAAGTCGCCCAGCCAATCGGCCAGCCCTTTCAAGCGTAGATAACCCACGTTTCCAGAAACTTGAGCGTGGCCGTGAGATAGGCCTCAATCGTCTCTGGCTTGCGCCAGCCGTGGCCTTCGCCCGCGTAAACGTGGTACTCGTGCGGCACGCCGCGTTGCTCCAGAAGCGCCACAATCGAGTCGCTCTGGCTGCGCGGCACGACTACGTCGTCTTCGCCCTGGAAGATAATAACCGGATCGACGATGTGCTTGGCGTGAAACAGCGGCGACCGATCGCGATAGCGTTCAGCCGCCTCGGGAAGCGGGCCGAGCAGAGTCTCGCTGTAATGCTGCTCAAATTTCCAGTCCCCTTCCGACACCAGCGTGAACTGGTTGCTGATGCCATACAGGCAGACGCCCGCTTTCCAGAAGCCCGGCTTGTCCACCAGCGACTGCAGCACGGTGTAGCCGCCTGCGCTGCCGCCGAGAATGATCAGCTTGTTTGCGTCGACCAGCCCTTCCTCGGCCAGATGCGCCGCGCCGCTGGCTGCATCCTCCACATCCTGCACGCCCCAATTGAGCCGGTGCTTGTCCTTGTACGCCTTGCCGTAACCAGTGCCTCCCCGGTGATTAACCTGAAGAACGGCGAATCCGCGCGTGGCGTAAAACTGCATTTCGTCGCTGTACGCCAGGGGCGCCTGACTGGTAGGCCCGCCATGGACGTGCACGATCAGCGGCGGAAGGCCCACCCCCTCGAAGCGGTCGCTTTCTGGCGGGTAGAAGTTGCCGTGCACGACCTCACCATCAGGGCCTGTCCACTGAATCGGCCGAGCGTCCGACAGTTCGGCCTCGGCCAGCGTTTCGGTGCTGGTGCGCTGGATGATGCGCGCCGACGAGCCACCATCGGCCACGCTGATGCCGGGCTGATCGGGGTCTTCGCGCACATCCAGCGGCGCGGCCTCGAAATCGAGCAGGAGCGCGCGCTCCGGTGTGGTTGGGCCGGCGGCGAGCAACGCCAGCGCGTCACGCGCTGGAGCGACGCTGATTTGGCGCAGCCACGTATACGGCGGAAGCTCGATGTGAGCTGCTTTACCGTCAGGCACTGGAAAGCGCCACAGTGACATCAGCGAGTTGTGGTTGCGCAGCGCATAGATCGCGGCGCTGTCGTGCGACCAGCCGACCTTGCGGATGCCCTGCACCCAGGCCGGCCCGCCGTATTCGGCTTCATCGGGCGTCAGAAGTTGCACCTTGCCGGTCTCCAGATCGCGCAAGTACAGCCGCCACCAGCCACTTTCGTCGCTGATAAAGCTCAACCAGCGGCCATCGGGCGAGAATTCAGGCTGGAACACAGAGATGTCTTCTCCGCCCGCCAACGTCTCCTGCGAGATGACGTAAGGCACGCCGCGCGCATCGTGTCCAAGCGCCGCCACACGCAGTTCCGTGCCGTCCCAAGGCATACGCGGCTTGTCCCAAGTCACATACGCCAGCCGGTCGCCCGATGGATGCCAGGCGGGCTGCATGACGAAATCAGTGCCATAGGCCAGCTTGCGCGGAAAATCACGGCCATCCACATCGACCAGCGCCAGGCCATCGACATTCTCATCCGTGTGCACAAATGCCACCCAACGGCCGTCGGGTGACAGGCGCGGCGCGGCGGCTGCGCCAAAGGCAGGCGTAATCGGTCGCGCACGGCCGCCCGCCAGCGACTGCACGTACAGGCGGTTGCTGTTTACGATGTAGACCACGGTATCATCCTGCACCGTGAACTCACCGCCGCCGTAGCCAAATCCGCCACGAATCCTGGTATCAGCGCCGGTCAATTCACGCGGTGCGTCATCACCGCGCTGCATGATCAGCGTCGTTTGGCCGGCGCGGCTTTCCAGCCACACCACCGCCGCGCCACCTTCACCAAACTGGATATCCAGCAGCTTGTGTGCGCTGGCCAGTTCTTTGGCCTTCAGCGGGCTGCTCCAGGTGCCAAATGCGCGCTTCGTTTTCATCGTAAGTCTCCATACGCCATGAGATCGGTTCACGATTTAGATAATACAAAAAAACGCCCCGCCGGGGTTGGCGGGGCGAGAAAATGGCCGCGTGAGGCGGGAAATAAGCCTATTCCCAGAACCACTCTTGGGCGGCGCCTCACGCTAGTATTTTTGCTTGACTTCATTGTAGACGGTCGCTTTGGCGTTCGTCAAACTGCATTAATTCGATCGCCCGTTTGTGCATGGCTTCATTATCGATAAAATCACAATGTCGGCCATTTCTGGTACCGATCCCATCGGCTGTGAAGGGCCATTTAACCACCGGTAAATCTTTTCTCATCCACAATCACATTACCTTAGCATTGGCGTAGCATTAACGGCTTAAGCTTACGACTGTTCAAAGCCCAAACTTGCCGGATCAATTTGATACAGATTGCACAAGATGGGGCTATTCAATGGCAAGGGACGGCGCTGATGCCTAACGCCGTCCCTTGTGGATGCATTCCCGCTGCCGGCCGCGCTACACGTTGGGCAGCGTTTGCGCGGTCGGTGAATTGACCGACAGCACGGCCGCGCGCGCTAACTGGCTTTGCGGCGCATACTCGCGTGACACAATCTCGACCGCCGTGCCCTGATCAGCCCAACGGTAAAGCTGTTCGGCCTGGTCGTTCTGCGACATGACACAGCCGTAGGTGAAGGGACTGCCCACGTTGCCGCCGCCCAGATAGCGGCCGCCCGGCAGCAGTACCGCCCCGTGGAAGCCATTCACCAGGCCCGGCACCGTTTCGTAGATGCCCATGAACCAGTACATCTCCCATGTGCCACACGAATTGTCTCCGCACAACTCGATGCTGCTGCCGGTCGCCTGATCCACATGGCTGAGCACCTGATAAATGCCCGGAGAAGTAGGCGCGCGATCCATGCCGGACGAGATCAGCCAGTTAAACACAAGCTGGCCGTTCTCAAACGCCCACAACTGCTGCGTTTCGAGGTCGATGACGATGCGCTTGTTGGGCACGGGGTCGTAAGGCAGCACCAGGTCACGCGACGGCACATTGACGACGTCACCAGCGTAAATCGGCTCGTCCCAGTCGCGGGCCGGGTTGGCGCGCTGCAGCATATAGAACGGCACGCCGGCTTCGCGGGCGATGGAGTAACCCGAATCACCGCGCGTCACTTCATGCGTGGACGAGCGATAGCGAATACGCAGGGTCACTTCGCCCTGCCCCTCACTGATGGCAGAGCGCATCTTTTCGATCGCGTCGGTCGGCTCAAGAAAGCGTAGCGAATCCTGCGCGGCCAATTGCTCTGACTGCTCGTTGAGATAACGGGCGAATGGCTCTTCGCGCAGCGTGAGGCTCTCCGGCCCGGCTTCGAGCCAATCCGTCACAGTGCGCGGATCGGCCATCCACACCAACTGCTCGTCGGTGAACGGATCATAGCCGCGAATGAGGAATGCGTGCGAAGACAGCGACGCCGCCTGCGCCATGTAGGGTTCAGGGTCAATAACATCCGGCATGGCCGGCGTCATCACCAGCTCGAACTGGCGACGGTCCGCCACCTGCTGCAGTTCGGCCTGCAGCGCCAGCATGCAGCTCGCCACATCCATATAGCGCCCGGGCGCGCCGGGCACGCCTACCAGTTGATCATTTTGCCAGGTGTAGCCCGCGTTAAAGGGCACAATCTTCACTGCTTCCGACATATTTAGCAGCGCCGTTTGTGCGACCAGTTCATTGAGGCTGACCACGGGCTGCACGTTCCAGCTAAATGGAATGCCGCCCAAACCAGCCGCGCGCGCTTCCTGCACGGTCGCGCGGGCATCCAAACTCAGGCCCAGGTCGGCCGGGGTCATCTCCCAGGCGCGCTCCTCATCGGTCAGCCGAATAAGCAGGTTAGTGTCCCATTCCTGCTGCAGGGCGGCGGCGGCTTCGTCCTCGGTCATATCGCCCAGTCCCACGCCGAGCGCCCAGACATTCGGGAAAATCCGGTTCTGGGAAACATGCAGGATCAGATACAGGCCGACGACAGCCACTACTGCGGCAATGAACGCGAACAGGTAGCGTTTGTCGCGGCGGAAGCGCCATGCAACGTCGCGCGCGATCAGGCCAGCAGCGGCGCCGCCCGCCGCAATCGCAGCAGGCCGGGCGGCTGAGTGCGGTTGGTAGGCATCGGCGGCTGTGGTGGCGCTGCGCCGCTCCAGTGAGGGCGCTGCCGGCAGCGGCGTGCCCGCTTCAGGGGCGCGTTTGGCAGGCGTGGCCATCGGTGCGCGGCGCTGTCGCCGGGCAGCGGCGCGTTCACGCGCTTTGCTTGGCGGTTTTCGGTCTGGTTGATAAACGTCCATTACAGGTCTGCTCGCCTAACCCAACAATTACGTGGTGACATCCCTATTCTAATGCAGGTTAGCGAATTAAGGGAACCTCACCCGGCTCAACTCATCGCAGAAAATCCTCGCGCGGGGGCGAAAACACCTCCACGAGCGTGACATCAGTGAGCGCAAGCGCGCGGTGCTGCACGCCGCCCGGAATGGCGTAGCTGTCCCCCGCCTCCACCTCGTGTGTATCGTCCGCCACGGTCAGCGCAATGCGCCCGGCGATGACATAGCCCACCTGATCGTGTACATGGGAATGGGCTGGCACTTCGGCGTCGCGCTCGATGAAGAACTCGGTCAGCATCATCTTGCCGGTCGTGCCGAGCACGCGCAAATGCACACCCGGGCGTATTTCAGCCTGCTGTGCCTCGCGCGAACGCACGAAAGTCGCGTTTTCGCCAGTCATCTTCACCCTTTCCAGCGCGTTCTGTACGTGGGTATTATGCCGAGTGCGTTTTGCTTTGTCGATGCGCTGCGCCGGGCGCGATGGATACTCCTGGCCATTCGATCCCCTGAAGGTGATTCTGGATGAATGTTTCTTCCGGCAAAAGCATTCTGTACGAGATCAACACACCGGTGTGGCTGCATGGGCTGTCGCTGCACTACGGGCGGCTAGTCACGCTGGCGAACGTGCCGGAAGAAGCCGTTGATGCGCTGGCGCTGCCCGGCGTGACGATGGTGTGGATGATGGGCGTGTGGGAGCGCAGCGCCTTTGGCCGCACCAACGCGCTCAAGTACAAACATGAATACATCAGCGCGCTGCCCGACATCACCGATGACGATGTGATCGGCTCGGCCTATTCGATCAGCAGCTACACAGCCGCTGAAGCAGTCGGCGGGCGCGAAGGGCTGGCCGTCTTTCGCCGCCAGCTTCAAGCGCGCGGCCTGGGGCTGATGCTCGATTATGTGCCCAACCATGTCGGCATCGATCATCCGTGGGTCGATGTGCCCGACTTCATCGTGCGCGGCAAGGCGGACGATGCGTTCCAGCGCCCAAGCGACTTCTTCGTTCATCGCAAGGCCAATGGCCGCCCGGTCGTGCTGGCGCATGGCCGCGACCCGTACTTCCCCGGCTGGTCCGACACCGCGCAGCTCAACATCTTCAGCGCCAAACTGCGCGCCGAAATTCTGCATACGCTGGCCGATGTCGCCAGCCAGTGCGACGGCCTGCGCTGCGATATGGCGATGCTGCTGCTGAACGACATTTTCGCCGCTACCTGGAACGGCTATGTCAAGCACAAGCC
Organism: uncultured Chloroflexia bacterium; assembly: GCA_963841085.1. Taxonomy (GTDB): domain Bacteria; phylum Chloroflexota; class Anaerolineae; order Aggregatilineales; family Phototrophicaceae; genus Flexifilum. The sequence continues at coordinate 455,124 of CAWJBF010000009.1, forward strand.
GCGCAAGGAATTCTGGGCCACCATCATCCCGGCCATCAAGGCGCTCTACCCCGGCTTCACGTTTCTGGCCGAAGTCTACTGGGGCAAGGAAGCGGAAATGCTGGCGCTGGGTTTCGACTACGTCTACGACAAGGTGTTTTACGACCGCCTGATCGCGGGGGACGCCGCCGGCCTGCGCCAGCACTTAATCGCGCCAGCCGAGTATCAGCGCCACACCATGCGCTTCATCGAAAATCACGATGAGCCGCGCGCGTTCATGGCGCTTGGCCCACAGCGCAGCTATCCCGCGGCCGTGGTGCTGCTGACCGTGCCGGGAGCCACGCTGCTGCACGACGGACAGTTCACCGGCCGCGCCGCCAAACTGCCAGTACAGATTGGGCGCGCGCCCATTGAGCCGGCCCTCAGCCACCTGCACGACTACTACCTGCACCTGCTTCAGGAAACAACTGACCCTGTCTATCATCAGGGCGAATTCACGCTATTCCACATGTCGCCCGCCGCGCCCGGCAACCTCACCCATGGTTCGCTGCTCGCCTATGGCTGGCACCTGAAGAATGATGGCTACCGGCTTGTCGTCGTCAATCTCGGTGCGCAGCACGCCTGGGGCCGCGTGGATCTATCGCAGTGGGAGGCCATTACTGGGCGAAACTGGCGCTTGTTTGATGTGATCGATGATGCCGAATACGCGCGCCGGGGCGATGAATTGTCCAGCACTGGACTGTACGTGTCGCTCGAAGCCTGCGAGGCGCACGTCTTCCGGTTCGAGGTGATGCCCGCATGAACTGCGCACCACCGCGATGATGCCGCGCACGGTTACACTGCCGCGCATGCCCCGCTCGCTGCTGCGGCCAGGAGTCATCGTGGGTGGGCTGGCCGTATTCCTTTGGCTGCGGCTAGAAGACCATGGCGTGGTGGTGGCCGTGCTCATGGGCCTGCTCGTAACGACGCTGGCGTTGGCGGCGTGGCTGTGGCCGCGTATAGCCGGTCAGCCGCTACCGGCCAAACGGCTGGTCATCAGCCTCGGGCTTACAGGCGCATTGGCCGGGCTGTTCACTGCTCTTGCAGCCGCGCTGCTGATGCTGCTCAAGAACGGTTTTCACGGCCACCTGTACCCAGACTACGCCGCCCCGCTCATTGCAGAGACGTTGGCCCGCGCACCGGCGTGGGCGCTGGCTGGCGCACTGCTTGGCCTAGGCGCGGCGCTGCTGATCCAGTCGCGCGCGCGCTGACCCACCCCATTTCTGTCTCTCTCCCGTTTCATCCAGGCTCCGAAGATGAGCACCAGATGAGAACTGGCCTTCCTGTGTCATTCTGACGACAATGAAATCGACGTGTCATCAGAACGGCGAAATCTCGCGCCGTGCGAAACAAGGGAGACCGTGCCATGAAGTACATGCTGCTCATCTACAATGATCCGGCCAACCGCGCGAAGATGACCGAAGCGGACTATGCCACAGAGATGCAAGCCCATTACGCCTACGGGGACGCCCTGAAGGCGGCGGGCGCGGCCGTCAGCAGCGAAGCGCTGTACCCGGCCGAATCCGCCACTACCGTGCGCGTGCGTGACGGCCAGCGGCTCGTGACGGATGGCCCCTTCGCCGAAACTCGCGAGCATCTGGGCGGCTATTATCTGATCGAAGTCAAAGACCTCGACGAAGCTATCGAGTGGGCCGCCAAACTGCCCGCATCCGGCGGTTCAGTCGAGATTCGCCCGGTCGTCGTATTTGAGTAGGCGGGACTGAGCTGCGTTTCCGTTCAAGGAACGCGAGGAGGCATTGATGCAGTACATGCTGCTGCTGTACAGCGATCCCGCGGAGGAAGAGACGCGCACGCCGGAACAGAAGAAAGCTGCGCTTGCCGCCCACATGGCCTTCGCGGCCGAACTGCGCCAGTCGGGCGCGATGCTCGGTGGCGATGAGCTTCAGCCTGCCAGCACGGCGCGCACTGTGCGCCTGAACCCGCCTGCGCCTGTGATCAGTGACGGGCCATTTGCGGAAACCCGCGAGCAGCTCGGCGGCTACTATCTGATCGAGGCCCGCAGCATGGACGAAGCCCTCACCTGGGCCGCCAAAGTGCCTGCGCCCGGCGGGGCGGTCGAGGTTCGGCCTATATCCACCTTCGATTAGCCGGGCCATTCACACATGAACCTCGATGCGCGCGCTTTGGTCGAAGCGGTCTTTCGCCAGGAATATGGCCGTGTGCTGGCGGCGCTCATCAGCCACCTGGGCGATATCACTCTGGCGGAAGACGCCGTTCAGGACGCGCTCATCGAGGCTCTCGAACGCTGGCCAGGAGATGACTCGCCGCGCAACCCCGGTGCGTGGATCACCGCCGTCGCCCGCCGCCGCGCAGTCGATCGGCTGCGGCGCGGCGGCGCGCACGCCCGGCGGCAGGTATCGCTCGATGATCTCGATGACCATCAGCAGCCCGCCGCACCGGAGGATGAGGCTATGGATGAACTCCCCGACGAACGACTCAAGCTGATGTTTACCTGCTGCCACCCCGCCCTGGCGCGCGAAGCCCAGGTCGCGCTGACGCTGCGCACACTCGGCGGCCTCAGCATCGACGAGGTCGCCCGCGCCTTTCTGGTGTCCACGCCCACGATGGCGCAGCGGCTGGCGCGCGCCAAAACCAAAATCCGCGACGCGGGCATTCCCTACGAAGTGCCGCCCGCCGAGCGCCTGCCCGAACGGCTGGATGCGCTGTTGGCGGTGATCTACCTGATTTTCAATGAGGGCTACTGCGCCACGGCCGGCGAAAGCCTGGTGCGGCGCGAACTGTGCGCCGAGGCGATCCACCTGGCGGAAGTAATGGTGAGCCTGCTGCCGCCGGCTGCGATCAGCGCCGAGCCGCGCGGACTGCTGGCAATGATGCTGCTGCACGATGCCCGGCGCGACTCGCGCACGGATGAAGCCGGCGAACTGGTGCTGCTGGAAGCGCAGGATCGCTCGCGCTGGGATGCGGACAAAATCGCCGCCGGCACGCGCCTGCTCGATGATGCGCTGGCGCTGCAGCGGCCCGGCCCGTACCAGATTCAGGCGGCCATTAGCGCCCTGCACACGCAGGCCGCCGACTATGCGGATACCGACTGGGAGCAAATTGCCCTGCTCTACGAAGCGCTCACGCGCCACACCCCCTCGCCCGTCGTCGAGATCAACCGGGCGGTGGCGGTGGGCATGGCGCAAGGGCCATCAGCCGGGCTGCGCATCCTGAATCGCGTGCAAGGTATGGAGGGTTACTATCCGCTGCATGCGGCGCGCGCGGATTTACTGCGGCGCGGCGGTGAATATGAGGCCGCTGCGGATGCCTACCGGCACGCGCTTGCGCTGTGCCAGAACCCGGCCGAGCGCAGTTTCCTGCAGCGCAGGCTGGAAGCGATGGAGCGTTAACGTCCACCGCCGTCCGGCGGCAGCGGCAATCGCGCCTGCGGCGGGGGCAACTGGGCAGCTGGCGCTGGCTTAACAGCACGGGCAGCGTGCTTGCTCAGTTCCTTGATCCAGCGCTGCGTTTCGGCGCGACGCTTGTCGTTCAACTGCTCAAAACGGGCATCGGCCCGCGCCATGAAGTTAGCCGCATTGACCACATCGCCCGCGTAGTAGTAGCTCACCCCCAACCAGAACAGCGTTTCGGGCCGATCTGGGCGGTCGTAGTGCGCGGCCAGAAAATGCTCGACGGCGCGGGCGTAGTCCTTGTCACGACGGAACGCGACCGCGCCCAGCCCAAAGTGCGCCAGCATTTCGTGTTCAAACTGGCGCAGCGCTGCCTCGAAGTCCGCCTGCGCCTCGTCGTATTCGGCCTCTTCGAGGTGGACAAGGCCGCGCGCTGCGTAGTACTCCGAGCCGGTGGGCAGGGCCTCAATCGCCTCGGTCGTCAGATCGTGCGCCTGATCAAAGTCGCGCCGTGCCAACGCCTCCAGCGCGCGCCGGTAGGCGTCATCGGCCGCAAAGCGCGTCGTCCCTAACCGCTGGCCAAAGCTCGGCATATCATCCCTCTACACGAATGCCCTGATTGTACACCGCTGCCCAATGCATAGAACAAAAACGCCCCCGTGGCCGGGAGCGTATCAATCGATTCAAAGCGCAGTGCGGTTACGGCTCACGTTCCTCGATCAGCCGGTTGAACAGGCCGGCCAGCATATCCGGCTCGAACGGCTTGACAAGGAAGGCGGTTGCGCCCGCTTCTTTCGCCTCAAACTCCACGTTCATGCCGCTGGCCATCACAATCGGCAGACTGGCTGTTGCTGGCACGGCGCGCAGCCCTCGAATGACTTCCAGTCCGTCCATGTCGATCAGATGGTAGTCCATCAGCAATAAGTCGGGCTGTTTGTCGGCAATCGCGGCCGGCACCTCGCCGCCGCGTGCGGCGCTGTGCACGTCGAACCCGTCCAGTTCCAGCAGCGTTTGCAGCAGCCGCACGGTCGTGCGGTCGTCATCCACAATCAGAATCGTCGCCATGATTATCATCCAGCCAGGTGAGTGAGGGACTCGGCGCACACAAAAGGCGTCTGGCGGGCCAAGCACAGTGTAGCCAAGTGAGGGGAGTTTGTCTACAGATACGGGAAAACGCAAAGTGCGAGGGCCGGGAAATACTCCGGCCCTCGCCTGAAACTCGCTCTAAACCACTTCCTTCACCTTGCGCGGCGCACGTTTCGGGTGCGGCTCGGCAGGCGGCGATTTGTGGTTCTTCGACACCTTCGCCGGCTCCAGTGCCGCGTTCAGCGCCTCCTCAACAGTCGTCACCAGCACGAAATGCAACTGCTTGCGCACCTCATCCGGCAGATCATCTAGGTCGTTCTCGTTCTTCCTGGGGATAATGACTGTGGTCACGCCCAGCCGGTGCGCCGCCAGCACCTTGTCCTTGATGCCGCCCACCGGCAGCACCTGGCCGCGCAGCGTGATTTCACCCGTCATCGCCACTTCCTGGCGCACAGGCCGGCCAGTGAGCAGTGACGCCAGCGCAACCGTCATGGTCACGCCCGCCGAAGGCCCGTCCTTGGGTACTGCGCCCGACGGAACATGAAGGTGCAGCTCGTGCTTCTCGAAGAAGTCCGGCGCGATGCCAAGCAATTCCGCGTCGGCGCGCACGAGGCTCAAAGCGATGCGCGCGCTCTCGGCCATCACTTCGCCCAGATGCCCGGTGTACTGGAAGCCCTTGCCGCCCGGATACTGCGTCGCTTCGATGAACAGCACGTCACCACCCACCGGCGTCCACGCCAGCCCGGTCGCTACGCCCGGCCGGTCGGTGCGCTCGGCCAGTTCTTCGCGGTAGCCATAGTGCGGCTTGCCAAGCAGGGTACGCAGCGATTTTGGTGTGATCGTCATGCGCTTGCTCTTGCCCTCGGCCACGCGCGTAACAATCTTGCGCATGGCGCGGCCAATTTCGCGCTCCAGCGTGCGCACGCCGGCTTCGCGGGTGTAGTCGCGGATCAGTTCAAGCAGCGCCTCGGCAGTGAATTTCGCTTCGCTTGGGCGCAGGCCGTTCTCGCGAATCTGGCGCGGCACCAGATACTGCTGGGCGATCTTCACCTTTTCGTGCTCGGTGTAGCCGCTGAGATGGATGATCTCCATGCGGTCGCGCAGCGGCCCGGGGATTGGGTCCAGTTCGTTGGCGGTCGTGATGAAGATGACCTCGCTCAGGTCGAACGGTACGTCGAGGTAGTGATCGCGGAATTCGTTGTTCTGCTCGGGGTCGAGCACTTCGAGCAGCGCACTGGCGGGGTCGCCCCGGAAGTCGCGGCCCAGCTTGTCGATCTCGTCGAGCATGATAATCGGGTTGCGCGTTTCGGCGCGCCGGATCGTCTGGATCAGGCGGCCGGGCATCGCGCCGACGTAGGTGCGCCGGAAGCCGCGAATTTCGGCCTCGTCGCGGATACCGCCCAGGCTCATGCGGATGAACTTGCGCTCCATTGCCCGCGCAATCGAAGCGCCCAATGAAGTCTTGCCCACGCCGGGCGGCCCAACAAAGCACAGGATCGCGCCCATGCGCTCGCGCCGGATCATGTCGTGGCGCTCTTCCTTCGCCAGTTCTTCGGCGCGCTCGAGGCGCAGCTTGCGTACCGCCAGATATTCAAGGATGCGCTCCTTGATATCGTGCAGGCCGTAGTGGTCTTCTTCCAGCACAGCGCGGGCGTGGCCGATGTCGAGATTGTCGTCGGTGCGCCTGGCCCACGGCAGGCTGGTCATCCAGTCGAGATAGGTGCGAATGACGCCATACTCGGCAGCGGCCACCGGCAGCTTCGACAAACGATCCAACTCGCGTTCGGCTTCCTTACGCGCCTCATCGGGCATGCCCGATGCTTCGATCTTCTGCCGGAACTCCTCGACTTCCACCGCCTGCTCATCGCCCTCGCCCAGCTCTTTCTGCAGGGCCTTTAGCTGTTCGCGCAGGAAGAAGTCGCGCTGCATCCGCTCCATCTCGGTCTGAGCTTCGGTTTGAATCTTGCGGCCCAGTTCGAGGACTTCAAGTTCCTTGGTCATGATCGTCATGATCTGGCGCAGTTTGGCCTCGGCGCTGTCCAGTTCGAGGATACTCTGCGCGTCCGCCAAGTCGATGCGGATGTAGGTCGCGACGGTGTAGACAAGCTGGAGCGGGTCGTCAGCATTGAACAGCGGCGCAGCCATTTCGGTTGGGAAGCCTGGCACCAGCTCGCTCAGGCGCTGAAGCTGCTGCGAGACATTGCGCGTGAGGGCCTCCACCTCCAGCGACGACTCGACCGTTTCCGGAATCGGCGTCACGCGCGCCTTCAGATACGGCTCTGAGTCCGTAAACTCCTCAATGCGGACGCGGGTGATGCCCTGCACCACCATGCGGATCGTGCCGTCGGGCGCGCGGAACAGCCGGTGAATGGTTGCCACCGTGCCGATCTCATACACATCATCCGGGCCGGGCGTTTCCAGTTCGGGGTCTTTCGAGGTGACCAGCGCGACCAGACGGTCGCCGCCGACCACGTCATCCACCAGCTTGACGCTGCGAGGTTGCCCCACCGTCAGCGGCAGGATGGTCTGTGGATACACCACCACCCCGCGCAACGGCAGTACCGGCAGAACTTCGGGCAGATCGGGCAGTTCCTCGTCGATGTCCCGGCTGCTGCCGCTCTGCACTTCGACGAGTTCGTCTTCGGGGGCTTCGGGCGCCTCGACTGGGGTAATGTGTTCGTGATTATCGTTCATCCGCGTCCTGTTCCTCGGTGATGACCTCAATAAGGTAACGCTGGGCATCGGCCTCGCGCGGCAGTTCCACATGCAGGAAACCGTCGCGGTAGGTGGCCGTGACTGCCTCCCGGTTGACCGGGTAAGGCAGTGTCAGTTCCACACGAAATTCGCCGTAGCCCACTTCCATCTGGTGATAGCCTGCCGCGCTCAACGCCGGCCGTTCGCGCACGCCGCTGATGACCATCTCTCGATTGGCCATCGATACGGCGATCTGGTGGGCGCGCATACCGGCGATTTCCACCATCACCAGCAGGCGATCAGGCAATTCGATGACATCTGTCGGCGGCTTGAAAGGCCGGTTGATCTGCCACACCGTATAGTTGCGTAAGCTCCACGGCCGTTCCATCGAGCTGCGCTTGGAATCATGCATCGGCGCTTCTCCTCACCAATCACGGGCGCAGCCGCCCGGTGACGTTACCCTATCAGTGTACACAGGGCACGTAAAATTCCTGTATGACGCACCCCAACACGTGATGAGTAATGCGAAGAAGCGGGGCGAGTGTGAAGACGGGTGTAGAACCTCACCCTCAATCCCTCTCCCTCAGGGTAAGGGAAGCAATCCCGCACAGGGCGCAGTTCACCCCTTCGCCCTGAGGGAGAGGGCAGAGGGATGTGGGCCGCAACGCTGCTACCCGCCGAGCAGCCCCTGCACCACCGTCGGAGTCACATAGGCTTCGATCAGTGCGGCCAGCAGCAGGCCCGGCAGAATGACGCCCAGCCACAGCTTGACCGTGTCGGCGAATGCCAGCGTCCACGCCTGCCCCACCGTCATGCCCTTCGGCGGCCGGGTGATGACTGCGCCCAGCCGCAAGGCGGACGCCGTGGCGATGATGATGACCGGGATTTCAACTACGCCATGAACCGCCAGTGCCGGCAGCAGGATCAGCGGGCTGTAGCCAGCCAGCGCCATCTGCGTCAGCACATAACCGATGATGAGATAGACCGCCGGTGTGACGACCAGCGCCATCGAGCCGAAGGTGAACACGGCCAGCACCGACGCCAGCGCCAGCACCTGCCAGTTCTGTATGAAGATCGCCAGCGGGCCACCCGTGCCAAAGACGAGCGCGGTCGCCTCGTCGATACTTCCCGCGGCCTGCCCCAGATCAACACCTTGAGGCAGTGGTAGTTGCCACTGTGGCTGCACGCCAATCACTACGCCGACCCCCAGCGCAACAATGAACACGAGGGTTGTGACGAGAGCCGCTGTACGAAGCCGCCCGAGGCTGGCCGGAATACCATGCCGGTACCAGTCCACCAGCGACTTCGCCTGCACTAGCTTGCCGACGTCCCGGAACCAGCCGCGCAGGTTGATCGAGTCAATCTGGCGGCCGAGCAGTTCCTCGCGGTTGAAGACGCTGTTGCCCAGCCTCAGCAGCAGCAGCACGACCATCGTCACGCCCACGATGATGGCCCACAGCGCGCCAATACCATTGGGTGATTCGGCATCAGGCGCGAGGAACATGATCGCGCTCTCGATCCAGATCATGGCCGCCATCGGGATGATGATGAAGCTCGCCAGCAGATTGGCCGCGCGCGTGCTGGTCGTTTGGCTGGAGACCACAACCGCGCCCGTCACCATCAACATCGCTTGCACCGTCGTCAGCAGCACAATCTGGACGACCAACATGGTTTCGGGCCGCCATTGCAACGCGCCAAACACCAGGCTGGTGAGATAGACGGCCATGCCCGCGTAGCTGGCCAGCAGCGGCGGGATCATCGCCGCAACCGACTTGCCAATGTACAACTCGGTGTTCGTCAGCGGCGTCGAGAGCAGCGGCTCAAGCGTGCGCCGTTCCTTTTCGCCCACAAACGTTTCGAGCGCAATCACCAGCGAGATCGAAATCGGGAAGAAGCCGACGATCATGAGCAGGAACGGAATCGTGCGGTCGGCGATGATATTCGCGCCGTAGTTGCCTACAAAGCCGGTGAGCTGGTTGGCGAAGAACTGCGCCAGAAACGGGAAGGCGAACGTGAGCACGATGATCGGGCCGATGATGCGCCAGTCGCGCAGGCTGTCGCGCACTTCGCGGCGCGTGATGATCATGGCGCTGCGCAGCGTCGGGCGCAGTGCCGGCCGATCCAGATCAGGCGGCGCGCTGGCCAACGGTTCGCTAACGGAGGTGCTCGTCACGTTCGCCTCCCTTGGCCTCGTCTTCTTCAACAGCCTGCAAATACACGTCTTCCAGCGTTTGCGAGACCGGCGCGAACGAAATCACGTCCACGCCCAATCCGATCAGGCGGCGCAGGAGCGCGGGGTTAGTCTCTGCCGGCTTCACCACGCGGCAGCGCAGCCAGTTGTCACCCTGCTCTTCCACGACCGCCAGATCGCCTATGTCGCCCGCCGCGCCATTCAGCGAACCGCGCACATGCAGCTCCATCAGCGGGTCGCCCACGAACTGATGCGCCAGTTCGGCAAAGCTGCCGCTGGCGATGATGCGCCCACGCCGGATGATGGCAATCGAGTCCGCCAACTGCTGCGCCTCGGCCAGATTGTGGGTGGTTATGAGGAAGGTGCGCTGGTCGCGCTGCAGGCTGAAGATGGCGTCGCGCACCAGCTTGGCGCTCTGCGGGTCCATCGCTGATGTTGGTTCGTCCAGAAGCAGCACCGGCGGATCGTGAAGCATGGCGCGCACCAGCGCCAGCTTCTGCTTCATGCCCTTCGAGTACTCGCCCAACGGCTTCTTGAGCGCAAATGTCAGCCCGAACAGATCCATCAGGTCCAGCGACCGTTTGCGCCGCGCCTGCGCTGGAAGCTGGTAGATTTGCCCGAAAAAGTCGAGGTATTCCACGGCGCGCATGCGCTCGTATAGGCCATGCTGTTCGGTGAGCACACCTACATGGCCGCGCACCTCGGCCGGATGCTGCACGACGTCATAGCCGGCCACACGGGCCGAGCCTTCGGTGGGGGACAACACCGAGGTGAGCATGCGCACGATGGTGGTTTTGCCGGCGCCGTTGGGGCCGAGCAGTACCATCACATCGCCGGCGGCTACGTTGAGGGAAACCGAATCAACCGCGCGGAAGTCCGCGTAGTCCTTGCTGAGCGATTGAGCTTCAATCATATTGGGGGCCGCTGCTGACTGTGGCATGCCCATCATTATCGCACAGGAGAGCGCCGCCAACCCTGAACGTTGCGTCAGAGACGCAACAAGGCAGGCCATGGGCCTGCCCTGAGTGTGTGATTGTGCTACAGTGCACGAAGATTACGCCGGCGGTTGAGGGGGTGCAGACTGATCGCCAGTAGCGACATCCGTAGAAATCGTGCTGGGCGGCGGTGGCACGGACGGCGGCTGTGTCGGGAACGTCGCCGCATTCGATGGCGGCGGCTCTGCCTTTGAACTGGCTTTCGGCTTTGACGCCGGGGCAGACCCTGATTTCGCCGCACTTTTCTTGGCCTTGTCGGCCTTCTTCTGCTCTTCCAGCGCGGTCCGCTCCGCCTTGGTCAACATCGTAGGCGCAGCAGGCTCTTCGGCCACCGTGGGCATACGCGTCCAACGGTAGATGAAGGTGACGGCGGCGGCGACAAATGCCAGCAGCGTGATCGCCTGCGAAGAGTTGATGCCGCCGACCGTGGGCACATCTGCCCGGATGAAATCCAGGAAGAAGCGCACAAAGCTGTAGGCCATCACGTACATAAGGAAGAAGTCACCGTAGCGCAGCGCCTTGCGCTTGGTGCGGAACAGCCAGAACAGCACGGCGAACACGCCGAGGTTGAACAGCGCCTCGTACAGGAACAGCGGATGGAAGCGTGTACTGTCAATCGGGTAGTCGATCAGGCTGCGATACGGGCCTACACGATTGGCAGCGTCAATCGAGATGCCCCACGGCAGTGTCGTCGGAACGCCGTAGAGTTCATGGTTGACGTAGTTGGCGAAGCGCCCGATGGCCTGGCCCAGCGGCAGCACGATACCAGCGTAGTCGAGGTACTGCCAAACGTTGAGCTTGTGGCGGTGCACGTAGAAGTAGCCGCCAATGAAACCGCCGATGATCGCGCCGAATACGCTGAGCCCGCCGCTCCAGATGGCAATCGCGCCGTTCTGAAGGTCGAAGAAATTCTCAAAATACCACTGGGTGGTCTGGCCCGCTGCCACTGCCGAGGCGCTGGGGGTGAGCACGGCCCACAGGCGCGCACCGATGATGGCGGGAATGATCGCCCATGTCAGCGCGCCCCAGATATGGTCGGGGTCCTGCTTGTCGCGCCGGGCCAGGCGCGAGGCCACATACGCCGCCACGAGCATGGCAAACACGATGATGATGCCGTAATAGCGAACCTGAACGCGGTTGGCGATAACCACGTACTCTGCAAGGAACTCCATGACCTACCCTCGATCCAGATGCTGATAGACATACCAAAGACGCTGCAGCGCAGTCAGGTTCGTGCCGATAGCCAACACCAGCAGGCCGAGGACGAGGATCGACGACGTCCACGCCGGGATCAGGATCGGAACGCCAAGCATGATCAGCAGCGTCACAAGACGCTCGAACCGCGAGAACCAACCAATCTTGACGGACAGATCGGCTTCGCCTGCTCGTGCGCGCACGTAGCTTACCGCGAACGTGCCTATCATTCCAGCCAGAGCCAGCAGCATGAGGTTGAGTTCGCCCTGCGCCGCGAAATAATAGGCGAAACCAACCGCGATCAGGCCGTCGGCGTAGCGGTCGAGCGTGGAGTCAAGCACGCCGCCGCGCCGGTCGGTGCGCTGCATAGCGCGCGCCACCGCCCCATCGAGCGCGTCCAGCGGCAGACTAAGCAACATGAGCAGAAATGCCGCCGCCCACTCACCACGCGCAATGAAGACCGCGCCGATAGCGACTACGATGAGCCCAGCCCATGTAATCCAGTCCGGTTTAATGCCCGCCCGTGCCGTCGCGGCCCCAGCGCGGCGCGTGACGCCCGCGAAGGCCGCACGCATACGGTCGGACAGCGTGACGGGTGCAGATGCAGTCATCTTTTTGTTCCTTTCCAGCCCAACGCCGCGAGCTTGCCCCTTGTCAGACCGCGCCTCGATCAGTACACTTCCCGCAGTTCGCGGGGTGTGGCGCAGCTTGGTAGCGCGCAGCGATCGGGACGCTGAGGTCCCCGGTTCAATTCCGGGCACCCCGACACAAGAGAGACGCTGATGAAGCGTCTCTCTGCTATTTTAACCCCTCGCGCCGCTGGCGCATCACCTCAAATGCCAGCACCGCTGTGGCCTCGGCCGTGCCCAGGCTCAGTCGGAATTCGCGGCCGTATGGAATCTTCAGGCGCAAGTCGGCGGCGTCGGCAAACGCCCGCGTCACACCGCGCTTCTCGCCGCCCACCAGCAGAAACAACGGCACGGTCAAATCAGCTTCATAAATCGTCACGGCGCGCGTCCAGTCCGTCACCGCTACGATCAATCCGCGCTCACGCAATTCGTCGGCGGCATCCTGCACCGTTTCGACCACAGCGGTCGGGATGCGCTCGGTCGTGCCCGCCGAGGCGCGCGCCACAACGCCGGCGGCGCTCATCCAGTTGCGCGGGCGCAGCACCAGCCCTGTGGCCCCAGCGGCATACAACGCGCGCACGGCCTGGCCGAAGTTGTACGGGTCTTCGACGCCATCGAGCATGGCGATAAAAGGCGCGCCCGGCCCCGCCAGCAAGTCGTCCAGCCCCACGAATCGGCGCGGCCCGACTTCGGCCAGCACCCCACCATGTGTCTTGCCCTGCGCCAGTTCGTCAATCTCGGCGCTGGACACACGCTGCACCAGTGCGCCAGCCTGCCGCGCCAGCTTTTCGATGCGAGCATCGTTCGCCTCGCGGCGGTCGTGGCGCAGATAGACTTCGTACACCGGCCGGCTGCGCGCCCACAGCGCCGCCTCAACCGAGACGGCACCCTCCAGAAAAGCGCGTTCTTCGCTCACAGGCCGTCCGCCTTGGCCAAGTTCCAGAGCGCATCCATTTCCGCCAAAGTCATGCTTTCCAGCGGCTTACCCTGCGCGGCCGCCTCGGTTTCGATGTAGTGGAAGCGCCGGTAGAACTTGGCGTTGGCTTCGCGCAGCGCGCTTTCCGGCTCGACATCCAGCCAGCGCGCCCAGTTGACCAGCACAAACAGCAAATCGCCCACTTCTTCGGCGGTGTGTTCGGCGCTGGTGGCCGTGATGACCTCGTCCAGTTCCTCGCGCACCTTGGCCGTTACATCCTCGATGCGCTCCCAGTCGAAACCGGGCTTGGCCGCCTTGGACGTGTACTCATAGGCCTGCAGCAGCGCGGGCATGCCTTTGGGCACGCCATCCAGCAACAATTCGCGCTGAACCGGCTTGCCAGCGCGCTCGATCTTCTTGATCGCCTCCCAATTGGTCACCACCTGCTCGGCGTTGTCCACTTCAGCCGCACCCCACACGTGCGGATGACGGCGAATCAGCTTGTGATTGATCTGGCTGAGGACATCGCCCATGCGGAACTCACCATCGTCGATGGCAATCTGCGTGTGCAGCACCACCTGAAGCAGCAGGTCGCCCAGTTCCTCGCTCAATGCCTGCGGATCGTCGGCGTCAATCGCCTCAAGGACTTCGTGCGTCTCTTCGAGCAGGTACTTGCGCAGGCTGCGGTGCGTCTGTTTGCGGTCCCACGGGCAACCTTCCGGCGCGCGCAGATGGGCGATGACTTCCTGAAACTGCTCAAAGCTGCTCATATCGCCCAGCGCCGGCAGATAGAGCGAGGTCATGTGGCCGATGCGCTCGCTGCGGTCGATGGCATACAGCGGCACACGCTCGACAGATTCGTCGTCGCCTCCCGACGCGTGCAGCAGCACGACCTCGAACTCGTCGGGATACTGGTTCATCAGCGTGAGCTTAAGTTCGCTGGCGACGGCGCGGCTGTAGACCTGCCCCAGCAGCGCCGGAAAGTCGGGGTTGAGCGGCGGATGGTGGGCGGCCGCCAGGTCGATCGCGTCGAACACTTGCAGGCCGTCTAAGGCATCGACACCCAGCAGCCGCAGCGACGGTTCGATGAAGCTGACCCCGCTGATGACTTCCACCGCCACGCCGCGAGTTTGTGCCGCTTTCAGCAACCTCGTCACGGTCGACTCGCCCACCAGCGGATCGCCGGGCACGGCATAGACGACGTCACCCGACTTAGCGGCAGCCAGTACATCGTGCACAATCGTCTCGTAGATGCGCTCGAAATCGGCCGTCTGCTCGTAGAGCGTGTCGAAGGTATGCAGCATACCCGCTATCGGCAGTGCTGGCACAGCGGGGTGCTCTTTCGTGCGCAGATAGACTACGGGTGCACTTTGAAAGGCTGCCCACGCCCGCCGAGTCAGGTCATCAGGATGCGCCGGGCCCAGCCCGACTATTTTCAGTGTCATGGCGCTAGCCTCCCTGTCTCACGGCACTGACCCCGAGCAGATCGGCCAGCCCACGATAGGCCCCATCTGCCGCTTTCCAGCCCGAGACCGGATTGGCGGCCATGGGTACGACTACGCCGCCGCCATCCACGTCGACGGTTTTCCAGGCTGGAAGCGCATGCAGCGATTCACGTCCGTACTGCTCAACTAGGGCCGCTCCGAACACGTTGATGTCCCAGGCGGCCTGCGGGCCTGCGCCCACGGGCGGAAGTTCGTGCGTATCGTAATTGAACAGGCCGAAGCCATAGGCCGGCTGGAGCGCGTTGGCGATCAAAACAACCGCCTCGGACAGTTCCGCTGCGGCCGCGTCTCCCTGTTCTCCCGCCAGCGCCTGCCGGCTGATGGTGAGGTTGAGCCGCTTAAGCTTGCGCGGGTCGTAGCCGAACGACAGCGTCACGCCGCTTGCCCCCTCGAACTCCATCCAGTAGGCCCCGCCATAGCGCGGCGCGGCGCGCACCGCATTCGTCCAGGCGCGGTCGAGCAAATCGGGCGCATTTGGAACGTATTTTTCGCCCGGCATGTCGTCGCAGACGATGGCCTTCTTGAGGAAGCGGAACCGATCCCCGTCCGCCAGCGCTGACATGGCGCGAAGGATATTGGCCCTGTCCGCCAGGCGCATGTCGACAAAATCAAACAGGACGTATTCGGTTGATCCGGGCATAAGAAACTCCAAAAACGAGTCGAAAGTGCTGAGTGCTGAGTCAAAGAATGGATGATTTGCTGCCCGGCACGCCAACAAAAGCGGCTGAGTGGTACTCCTCAGCACTTTCGGCTCAGCACTCAGCACTGTCCCACCTCTCCATAGCAAACAAGGCAAGACGGGCGTCTTGCCTTGCGAGTGCGTCATGGAGCGTGGGCCGGAGACCGGCTTAACGCTTGGTGTAGGTCGGGGCCTTGCGGGCGCGCTTGAGACCTGGCTTCTTGCGTTCCTTGGCGCGGGCGTCGCGGGTCAGCAGACCGTTGGCGCGCAGCGTCGGACGCGTATCACCGTCAATCTTAAGCAGAGCGCGGGCGATGCCAAGGCAAATCGCGTCACGCTGGCCCGTCACACCACCGCCGTTGACATGCACGGAGATATCGTAGGTCGATTCCCAACCCAGCAGCGTGAGCGGCTGCATGAGAATGCCCATATCGCCAGCGCGAACGATGTAATCAGTGCCTTCCTTGTCGTTGATGACAAGGCGGCCAGTGCCACCCGGATACAGGCGAACACGCGCGCTGGCTTCTTTGCGCCGGCCAATGCCTTCGTAGTACTGAGCAGACATAAACGAACTCCTCTTACAGCTCGAGCGGCTGTGGCTGCTGCGATTCGTGATTGTGCGTGGGGCCAGCGTAAACCTTCAGCTTGCTGAACTGCGCGCGGCCCAGCGCGTTTTTCGGCAGCATGCCCTTCACTGCAAGCTCAATCGGGCGCTCCGGAAAACGCTCCAGCTGACTGCGCAGTGTGATTTCGGTCAAACCGCCCTGATACTTCGAGTGCCGGTAGTAAATCTTGTCATCCAGCCGATTGCCGGTAACGGCGATCTTGGCGGCGTTGATGACGACGACATAATCGCCGGTGTCCAGATTGGGCGTCCACATCGCCTTGTGCTTACCGCGCAGGATCGAGGCGATCTTCGTGGCGAGACGCCCGAGCGTTTGACCCTCCGCGTCCACCACCCACCACTTGCGCTCAATGTCGCCTGGGCTGGGTGTGTACGACTTTGTCAGTGCCATTTTCTACCCTCCGGCGGGCGTCTCACCCGCTTTACTGCCTGCCCAAAAGGGCGTTGTTCCCCAATTGGCATAGCGTACGTATTTTAGCACGAGGCCCTGCGGCGGTGCGATGCTGCCTTTCTGGCGCAGCACAGCGCGTTCGAGCAGCGCTGCGAAGGCGTCCAAACTCAGGCTGCCCCGCCCCACATCCACCAGCGCGCCTACAATCCGGCGCACCATGTGCTGTAAAAAAGCATCCGCCTCAATCGTGTACACCCACTCGGTGTACCCGGGGCGCTTGGCGGTCACCCACTGGCTGGCGATGACGGTGCGAACCGTATTATCGCCCTGCGGCGGCTGACCAAAAGCTGCGAAATCGCGCCGGCCAATCAGCATTTCCGCCGCCTGCTGCATCGCGCTGCCGTTCAAACCGGCCCGCAGCCACCAGGCCCGGTCACGCATCAGGGGCAGGCGGTGCGGCGCGAGTACAACCGTGTAAACGTACGTCCGCGACAGGGCATCAAAGCGCGGGTGAAATCCCTCGTGCTGAACGACCGCCCACAGGGCGATATCGTCCGGCAATTGCGCGTTGATTGCCCGGCCGAGCGCATCATCACTGTGCGCCCAGTTCACGTCGAAGGCGATGACCTGCCCGGTGGCGTGAACGCCGGTATCGGTGCGCCCGGCCCCGAGAATAGTCGCTTGCTGGCCCGTGACTGCGGTCAGCGCGCGTTCGACCATTCCCTGAATCGTGGGCGCGTCTCCGGCCTGGCGCTGAAAACCAACGTAGGCCGTGCCCTCATACGACAACAGCGCGCGGTAGCGTGCCATGCCGTGCAGACGCTATTTCTTCTTGTCGTCCGGCTTCTTCTTGGACGCCTTCTTGTCGGCGGCCGGCGCTTCCTGCCGGTCTACAAACTCAAGCAGAACCATCGCAGCGGCATCGCCCTTGCGCGGCCCGAGTTTGTACACGCGGGTGTAGCCGCCCGGACGGGTGGCATAACGCGGCGCGATGTCGTCGAACAACTTGCCCACCAGATCGCGGTTGTTGTTCAGGCGGCTGGCGGCGATACGGCGGGCGTGAACGCCTTTGGTATCGGGCGCGGCCAGGCCACGTTTGGCGACGGTCACGAGCTTCTCAAGCTCACCACGGACGAATTCGGCCTTGGCCTCGGTCGTCTCGATGCGCTCGTGCTGGACCATCGCCGTCAGCAGCTGCATCCGCAGCCGCCGGCGCGCATCGTAGGTCCGATTCAGGTGCTTCCCATGGACGCGGTGGCGCATCAGGTCTACCTCACTCGTTCAATTCGGTGGGGATCTCCACGTCTTCGGGGAGATAACCCTTCTCTTGTAATTTACTGGCCAGCTCTTCGAGCGACTTCTCGCCGAAGTTGCGAATTGCCAGCATCGCATCGGGGCCGCGGTCGAGCATGTCGAGTACGTCGCCAATGGTGGTGATGCCGGTGCGCTTGAGCGAGTTGAAGACGCGCACGCTCAAATCCAACTCTTCAATCGGCTTTTCATAGAGCTGAGACTGGCGATCGTTGTCCTGATCTTCGCCAACCGCATCCAGATCAGGGCGGAAGCCTTCGAAGTCCACGCCTGCTATTGGCGTCAGATGCTTCATCAGCAATTGCGCCGCCTGGCTGAGCGAGTCTTCCGGGCGCACCGTGCCGTCCGTCCAGATTTCGATGATCAGCTTGTCGTAGTTGGTGCGCTGGCCCACACGCGCACGCTCGACATCAAAATTGACACGGCGGATCGGGCTGAAGATCGAGTCGATGGGCAGTTCGCCAATCGGCAGGCGGCCGCGCTCTTCGGCGGTGCTGTAGCCACGGCCCTTCTGCACTTCGAATTCCATCTCCACGAACGTCTCCGGCGAGTCGGCCGTGAACAGATAGAGATCAGTGTTCATGATCTCCACTTCGGCCGGCGTGATGATGTCGGCGGCCGTCACAGTGCCTTCACCGCGGTGTTCCAGGCGCAGGCGGGCCGAATCGCCCTCGAACAACTTCAGACGAAGCTGCTTCACCTGCAGGATGAGCTGCGTCATGTCCTCACGCACGTTGGGAATGGCCGAGAACTCATGGGCCACGTCCGACACGCGAATGCTGGTGACCGCGGCGCCCTCAAGGGACGCCAGCAGCACGCGGCGCAGCGCGGTGCCGAGGGTCATGCCATAACCGCTCTCCAGCGGGCTGATGACGAAACGCCCGTAATTGCGGGTCGTGGCATCACTTTCCACTTTGTGCGGCAGCACCATGTTTGTCATACCAGTTTTCGCCCTCTCCAAATTCCAACAGCGAGACCATCACCTGGGGTGAACCGAAACGCCACTAGACGCGGCGGCGCTTGGGCGGCCGCACGCCATTGTGCGGGATCGGCGTCTGGTCGGTGATCGAGCGCACCTTGAGGCCGCTCGACTGAATGGCGCGAATGGCCGCCTCGCGCCCCGGACCGGGACCCTTAACGAACACATCCACTTCCTGCATACCGTGCTGCTGAGCGTTCTCAGAAGCGGTCTGCGCGGCCACGCGGGCGGCGTAAGGGGTGCTTTTGCGGCTGCCCTTGAAGCCACTCGTGCCGGCGCTGGCCCAGGCAACGACGTTGCCAGACTGGTCGCTCATCGAGATGATCGTGTTATTGAAAGTCGCAAAGATGTGCGCCTGGCCGTAGGGAATATTCTTGATGACCTTGCGCGTGGTACCACGGCGGCCGCCTGCCGCCCTCTTGCCGGGGGTACGGGGCATTGCGTTCTCTCCTGTCTGCTTCCTTGCGGGGCGCTGCGCCCGACCCTCGCAAGAGTTCGGGCGCAGGCATTCCTGCAATGAGTTGATCAAGCGGTCCGGGTCACAGCCCGGCAGCCGCCCAAGCGAATGGACTTGAAGTGGCTGCGCCTTATTTCTTGGTCGCACCACGACGGCGGCCGCGCCCTGGAACCGTCTTCTTCGGCCCCTTGCGGGTGCGGGCATTGGTGCGGGTGCGCTGGCCGTGCATGGGCAGATTGCGGCGATGACGCAGGCCGCGGTAGCTGCCGATTTCGGACAGACGCTTGATGTTGAGCTGAATCTCGCGGCGCAGGTCACCTTCGAGCGTCAGCGTGCCCACCAGTTCGCGCAGCTTGGCCAGATCAGCTTCGGTCAAATCCTTGACACGAATGTCCGGATTGACGCCGGTCGTTTCAAGGACGTGGCGGCTGGTCGGGCGGCCGATGCCATAAATATAGGTCAGCGCAACTTCAATGCGCTTGTCGCGGGGAAGGTCAACGCCTTCAATACGTGCCATGAATCGTCTCTCTCTAGCCCTGGCGCTGTTTGTGCTTGGGGTTCACGCAAATAACCATGACATGCCCGTGACGCTTGATCACACGGCACTTGGGGCAGCGTGGCTTTACCGATGCGCTCACGTGCATAGTGTACTCTCACTTACTTACGGCGATTGCAGAACGAACATTATAGGAGCCGGACGTTTCGATGTCTATGGTCATTTCGCCATGACACAGCATTCAGCGCATGACATCTGCTTGTTATTGTGTCACAGCGCCGTCAGGATAATCGGCGCGCCGTCTGTCACCGCAATCGTGTGCTCGAAATGCGCGCACAGCGAGCCATCTTTGGTGACGACTGTCCAGCCATCGGCCAGCTCTTTCAGGTCGGAGCGACCGGCGATGACCATCGGCTCGATGGCTATCGTCATGCCCGGGCGCAGCGGCACACTCACAAAGCCGCCGCGCCGGTTATTGCGCGGCCACCAGTTTGGCACATCGGGCGGCTCGTGCATGGTGCGCCCTACCCCGTGGCCGGTGTATTCGCGGGCCACGCTGTAACCATGCTTGTTGGCGTACTGTTGCACCGTCAGCGCCAGATCGGCCGTTTCGTTGCCCACCACGGCGGCGCGAATGGCTTCCCACATCGCTTCTTCAGTGACGGCCAGCAGACGCGCCACCGCCGGACTGGCCTCGCCCACCGCCATCGAGAAGGCTGAGTCGCCCACGAAGCCCTGATACGTGCAGCCGCAGTCGAGGCTGATCACGTCGCCCTCGCGCAGGATGCGGCTGTCGCTGGGGATGCCGTGCACCAGTTCGCGGTTGATCGACGCGGTGATGCTGGCGGGAAACGGCGGGGCGTCGTCCTTCGGATAACCCTTGAACACCGGCGTCGCGCCATGATCGCGCAGCACCGTGTCGGCGATGCGGTCGAGCGCCGCCGTACTGATGCCCGGGCGCACCGCTTCGCGCATGGCCTGGTGCGCCTGCGCGACAATTCGGCCCGCTTCACGCATAAGCGTGATCTCGTCGGGCGTCTTGAGGATGACGGCCCGTTCCGCTGCTGCGGTCATGCGCTAGTTCGCTGCCGCATCGAGCACGCGGCGGATATCTGCGCTCACGGCATTGATAGGCTGGTCAGCCGAAACGTGCTGGACGACCCCTTTTGGCTCGTAGTAAGCGATCAGCGGCGCAGTCGTTTCAATATAGGTGTCGATGCGCTTGATGATGGCGTGCGCGTGGGCGTCATCGGGCCGGCGCTTCAGTTCTTCGCCCGTCTCGGCCAGAATGCCTACTAAATGCGGCGGATGCTTGCCGTCCGGGTCTTCAACCCAGGCAAACTCCACGCCGTCGTTCTTGGAATACAGGTTGAAGCTCTGTCCGTCTTTGGTGGTCACGCGGCCAAAGGCCCGTTTGAATGCGGTGAACAGGTCGATGTCGAGCAGCAGCACCGCGTTGATACGTTCACCCTTGCTGGCGAGATAGGCATCCAGCCAGGCCGCCTGCGCGGGCGTGCGAGGGAAGCCGTCGAAAATCGCGCCTTGCTGCGCGTCCGGCTCGGCCAGCCGCTGGCGCACAATCTCGTTGGTCGTGTCGTCGTCGATCAGCTTGCCTTCGGCCATCGTCGCCTGCACGCCGCGCGCAAACTCATCCTGGCGCGTCTTCAGCGCCCGGAACAGGTCGCCCGTCGAAACCTGCGGAATACCATAAGTCTCCTGCATAAATCGCGCCTGTTCGCCTTTGCCCGAACCCTGCACGCCCATCAAAATTACAAACAGTCCCATGGTGGTTGCTCCCTGTACAAAAGTTCAAAGTTCAAAGCTCAAAGCGATGCCGTCATGTGACTTATAGAGTTCCGCCCTCTAGCAGTCGGGGCCGAAGCCGTCAGGTTGGAGTTGCGCCCACTGATGCGGGCGCAACTCCAGCCGCATTGTTTTAACCGGTGGTGCACCAAGTGACCGAAACCACTCTTTCAACTTTTGACCTTCAACTTAAAACTGCTCTTCCAGCATACTCTTTGTAAGGTTGATTGCAAAAAGAAAGGGCGAGTTGAAACTCGCCCTTTCCGGTATGACGAACTAGCGGATGAACCGGTCGTAGTTGCGCATCACGAGCTGCGCTTCGAGCTGGCGCAGCGTATCGACGACCACGCCGACCACGATGATCAACGCCGAACCTGTCAGCACCAGCGCCGGATTGTTGGCCGAGCCGCTGACGATTTCGTTCGGGAAGAGCACGCGGTAGATGAACTCGACTACGCCCGGAACCACCGCAATGATGCCCAGGAACAGCGCGCCCACGAACGTGACGCGGCGCGTGACCTTCAGGATGTATTCCTGCGTCTTCTTGCCCGGCCGGATGCCCGGAATGAAGCCGCCGTTGCGCTGCAAGTTGTCTGCCAGGTTCTGGTTGCCCACCATGATGTCGGAGTAGATGAACGTGAAGCCGACCACCAATGCGAAGTACATACCCCAGTAGAGCAATCCAGACTGCGACCCGAAGGTTTCGTTGATGCTGTTCTTGAGCGGGCCATCCGGGAACAGGTTCGCGATCAACGCCGGGAACGTGATGATCGACTGCGCGAAGATGAGCGGGATCATGCCCACCGGATTGACCTTCAGCGGAATATGCGTACTCGCTCCGCCGTACTGTTTTCGCCCTCGAACCCGCTTACCGTACTGGACGGGTATCCTTCTAACACCTTCTTGAATGATCACCACCACCACAATCGTCGCAACCGTAATCAGGATGAAGACGATCAGGTTGAAGATCGGCTGTGGGGATGTGCCCAGCATGCGCGCCAGGTTCTCAGGCGCGCGCGCGGCGATACCCGCGAAGATGATGATCGATAAGCCGTTGCCGATACCCTGCTCGGTGATGAGGCTGCCGAGCCAAATGGCGAACATCGAACCAGCCGTCATCTGAATGATGACGGTCGCGGTGAGCATGAAGTCCGAACCGAAGCCCGGGATAATCGACGAGCCGTTGCCCAGCGCGTTGAAAATCTGGATCTGGCTGACGGATTGCAGGATGGCCATTGGAATGGCGAGGTAGTAGGTGTAGGTTTCCAGCTTCTCGCGGCCACCCGGTTCCTTGCTGATGGCTTCGAGGCTTGGGATGACCGGGATCAACACCTGCAGGATGATGGATGCCGTGATATAGGGATAGACGCCGTTGGCGATCACGCTGAAGTTTTGCAGCGCACCGCCCGACAACAGGTTGAGCACGCCGATCAAACCGCCCGAATTGCCATTAATCAGGGCATCGAGCGCGGTCGAATCAACGCCTACCACCGGCACATGCGCGGCGAACTGATACACGATCAAAATCAGACCGGTGAAGATCAGTTTGTTGCGAATGTCCGGCAGGCGAAAGGAATTACTTAACGCCTGAATCATGTCGAAGGTCCTTCAGACTAGGGGTGGCGAAGACAAGCAGAACGAGGGGCCTCGAACACGTCGATACCCCTCGCTCGTGCGGCTTTACTGGTTCTTTGCGTCCAGTTCAGCGATCTTCCACTTCGGAAGGCGGCGCACTGTCGCGCGGGCGCCAGTAAACTTAAGCGCCAGCACTTCGACCGTGCCACCGGCCTCGGTGATCTTGTCCGACGCACTCTTGGTGAACCGGTGCGCATGCACCGTCAGCTTCTTCGACAGGTCCGTGCCGCCTAAAATGACCACGGGCTGCTCGGGGTCACGGATCAGGCGGGCCTCTTTAAGAGCGGCCGGCGTGACCGTTGCGCCTGCATCGAACCGGCTGTCCAGCTCGGCCAACTTGACTTCCTGATACTCGATGCGGAAGACATTGGTGAAGCCGCGCTTGAACGGCAGGCGGCGGGACAGCGGAAGCTGACCGCCTTCAAAGTAGGCACCCATGCGCGCATGACGACCGCGCGCGCCCGCGCCCTTGGTACCGCGGCCGGCCGTCTTGCCTTTGCCAGCAGCGATACCACGGCCCACACGGGTCTTCTTCTTCTTCGACCCTGCGGTCGGTTTCAGATCGTGCAGTTTCATGACCCGCTGACCTCCTCCACGTTCAGGAGGTGACCAATTTTGTTGATCATCCCTCGAATCGCGGGCGTATCCTTCACTTCAACTGTGCTTTGCAGCTTGCGCAGGCCCAACGCCCGCGCCGTGTCGCCCTGGTCCCGCCGGTAGCCAATCGGGCTTTTCACCAGCGTCACTTTCAGGGTCTTCACCGAGGCCTCGGCCTTAGCCATTGGCGGCCTCCTCTTCCTTCTTGCGCTCCCAGAAGGGGCGCACAGTATTGACGGGTTTGCCGCGCATGGCAGCCATCTGCTCGGGGCTGCGAAGCTGTTCGAGCGCGCTCAGCGTAGCCATTGCCACGTTGAGCAGATTCGAGCTGCCCTGGCTCTTGGTGAGAATGTCGCGGATGCCCACTGCTTCGAGCACAGCGCGCACGCTGCCGCCGGCGATGACGCCGGTACCAGGCGCGGCTGGCTTCAACAGCACACGGGCGCCGCCGTATTCGGCAGTCACCGTGTACGGAATGGTCGTGCCCGACAGGTACACCGTCGAAAGCTGGCGGCGAGCACGGTCAGTTCCCTTGCGGATGCTGTCCGGCACGCCACGGGCCTTGCCAATGCCAATGCCCACCCGCCCCTTGCCGTCACCCACGACGACGACGGTGCGGAAGGCGAAGCGACGGCCGCCCTTGATGACTTTGGCGACGCGCGTAATATCGATCACGCGCTCCTGAAGCTCTTCGCGTTCCTCGCGGGGTTCACCACGATTGCGATCGTCGCGGTCATTGCGACGGCGCGGAGAACGATTACTCTTCGGATCGTTGGTCATTACTTATTCACCCCCGCCTTAGAACTCAAGCCCGCCTGCACGAGCGCCTTCCGCCAATGCGGCGATGCGCCCGTGGTACCGGTAGCCACCGCGATCGAAAACGACCTGCTCGACACCGGCGGCTTTGGCACGCTCGGCGAGCACCTGGCCGACGATCTTGGCCGACTCAATCTTCGTTTTGCCTTCCACCTGCTTGGCGACGTCCCGGTCGACGGTTGAAGCCGACACCAGTGTGTGGCCCGTTTCGTCGTTGATCACCTGTGCGTAAATGTTTGCCAGGCTGCGAAACACATTCAAACGCGGGCGTTCCTGTGTCCCCATGACCCGGGCGCGCACGCGGCGATGACGGCGTTCGCGCTGTTGGCGCTTCTTAATCAGATCGTTTGCGCTAGCCATGGTTTCCTCACTTGCCCGTCTTGCCGACCTTGCGGCGGATAACCTCATCCGAGTAGCGAACGCCCTTGCCCAGATAGGGTTCCGGCGGGCGCAGCTTGCGGATGTCGGCGGCCACCTGGCCGACGACCTGTTTATCAATCCCCTTCACCCGAACGGTGGTGGGGTTACGGCCTTCCACCTCGAAGCTGATGTGTTCTGGCGGTGTGATCACCACTTCATGCGAGAAACCGAGGCGCATGACCAGGTCAGTGCCCCGAACTTCGCCTGAATAACCCACACCTTCAACGATCAGGGTTCGCGTGAACCCTGCGGAGACGCCTGTCACCATATTGTTGAGCAGCGCCCGGGTGAGACCGTGCACTGCACGATCAGTCCGGCTGTCTGTGGCGCGGCTGACGACAAGATTGCCATCTTCCACCCCGGCCGACATATTCGCCAGCATGGTCAACGACAGTTCACCCTTCGGCCCCTTTACGGTGACATCCTGACCATCAATGTTGATGGCCACCTTTTCAGGCATGGGGATGGGCTTCTTGCCTACACGAGACATATTCTGTGCCCCTTCTTACCACACGTAGCACAGCACTTCGCCGCCGATACGTTCGCGGCGGGCCTGCTGTGCGGTCATCACACCCTTGGGCGTGGTGACAATAGCGATTCCGATGCCGCTCAAAACACGCGGCAGATCCGTGCGCCCCCGGTACACCCGGCGGCCCGGCTTGCTTACGCGCTGAATGTTCGTGATCACCGGCTTGCGCTCGCGGCGCGCGCCGTAGTACTTCAGCTTGATCGTGATCAGCGCAAATGGTGTTTCGTCCCCAACGGTGAAGTCCTCGACAAAGCCCTCTTCCTTGAGGATGCGGGCAATCTCAACTTTGATCTTCGACGCGGGAACCTCGACGGTGGCTTTCCCCGCCAACAGCGCATTACGAATGCGTGTCAGCATGTCTGCGATAGGATCGCTCATCATGATGGGTCAGGTTCCTCTTTCTACCAGCTCGACTTCACCACGCCGGGGATCTGGCCCCTCAGCGCCTGCTCGCGGAAGTGAATACGGCACAGCCCAAAGCGGCGGATATAGCCGTTGGGACGACCACAAATCTTGCCTGAGTTCGGGTCCACGAACTGGCAGCGATTGCGCACCCGTACCTTGTACTTCCGCCGGCCTTCGCGGGCGGTGACGCTCTTTTTTGCCATCTCTCGTCCTTATCGTTCGCGGAAAGGCATGCCCATCAACTTGAGCAGGCGCCGCCCCTCTTCATCGTTTTTTGCGCTGGTCACAATCGTGATTTCCATACCCCGAATTTTGTCGATCTTGTCGTATTGGATTTCAGGGAACGGAAGCTGCTCGCGCAGCCCGATGGTGTAGTTGCCACGGCCGTCGAACGTGTCCGGCGACACACCACGGAAGTCGCGGATACGCGGCAGCGCGATGTTAATCAACCGGTCGAGCAGCGCCCACATCCGCTCGCCGCGCAGCGTGACCTTCACGCCAATGGCGCGGCCTTCACGCAGCTTGTAGGTGGCGATGCTCTTGCGCGCCTTGGTGATCACCGGCTGCTGGCCGCTGATCTGGCGCACGTCGCTCACCGCGCCATCCAGAGACTTGGGATTGTCGACCGCTTCACCAACACCAATGTTGATGACGATCTTCTGCACCCGAGGCACCTGGTTGACATTATCGAACTGGAACTCTTCCATGAGCGCCGGCACGACCTGTTCTTTGTAGCGTGTCTTGATGCCGTATTCGGCCATATCGCCTAGCCCTTGTCGATCTCGGCGTTGCAATGCTTGCAAAAGCGGGTTTTTGACCCGTTTTCGCGCAGCTTGTAACCAACGCGCGTACGCTTATCGCACTTGGGGCAAACAACCATCACGTTCGACAGATTGATCTTGCCGTCGAACTCCACGATCTGGGCCGGCACCTGGCGGTCGCCCGCCTGCTGTGCCTTGCGATGGCGCTTGAGGGTGTTGACCCCCTTCACCACCACGCGGTTTTCGCCCGGATACACGGCCAGCACTTCACCGCGTTCCCCGAGGTCCTTGCCCGCAATCACTTCGACTTTGTCGCCCTTCTTGATCCGCTGCATGTCCTCTAACTCCTCTGCTCGCTACAGTGTTTCAGGCGCGAGCGACACGATCTTGAGGTAGCCCCGGTCGCGCAGTTCACGGGCCACCGGCCCAAACACGCGCGTGCCCCTGGGGTTCTGCAGATCGTCGGCGAGGATGACGGCCGCGTTGTCGTCAAACTTGATGTACGAGCCATCATCGCGGCGGTATTCCTTGGCTACCCGCACGATGACCGCCTTCACGACATCGCTCTTCTTGACGCTTCCCTGAGGCGTGGCCGACTTCACGGTGGCCACGACCACGTCGCCAATGCCACCGTAATAGCGAAACGACCCTCCGAGGACACGAATGACCAGCAGTTCCTGGGCGCCCGTGTTATCAGCGACCTTGACGCGTGATTCGTTCTGGATCACTCTGCCGCCTCGCTTTCACTATCAACCTCTTCCACGTCGACCTCGACGACGTCGACTTCAACAACCTCGACCTCCGCGTCACCTTCAACAATGCCGGTGACGACGGCTTCATCAACCATCTGGTCGATTGTGGCAAAGTCCTTGGCCTCGATGACTTCCTCGACGACCCAGCGCACCGTCTTGCTGTAGGGGCGGCTCTCGACGACGCGGACCACTGCGCCGATGGGCACGCTGTTCGACTCGTCACGCGCATACAGCTTCTTCGTCTCGCGCACGACCTTCTTGTAGATCGGGTGCATCTTGCGCACGTCGATGGCGACCACCACGGTCTTGTCCATCTTGTCGCTGACTACACGCCCGATCAAACGACGACGGTTGTTTGTCATTAGCTGCCTTCCTTCTGCGCCGCAAGCTCGCGTTCGCGCATGATCATCAGCACGCGGGCGACGTCGCGCTTGGCGCGGCCAATCGCATACTGATCCTCAAGCTGGCCAAACGCCTTCTGGAAGCGCAGGTTGAACAGCGACTCCTTCAGGTCTTCGAGTTGGTCGCGGAGCTTGTCGTCACTCAACTTCCGCAGATCTTCTACATACATCAGCCAAGCTCCTGCCCGGAGATCGGGTCGATACGCTTGATGACCTTCGTCTTGATGGGCAGCTTAAAGGCTGCCAGGCGCAGAGCTTCCATCGCCTCTTCTTCCGGAATGCCGCCCATTTCGAACAGCACACGCCCTGGCCGGACCACTGCGACCCAATACTCCACGGGGCCTTTACCCTTACCCATGCGCGTTTCAGCGGCGCGCTTGGTGAACGGCTTGTCCGGGAACACCCGGATCCACACCTTGCCACGGCGCTTGATATAGCGAACCATCGTGCGGCGTGCGGCCTCGATCTGGCGGCTGGTCAACCAAATCGGTTCCAGCGCCTGGAGGCCGTACTCACCGAACGCGACGGTTGAGCCGCGATAGGCTTTACCCGTCATGCGGCCGCGCATTTGCTTGCGGTACTTCACTCGCTTCGGCATTAACATGATTGCATACTCCTCGACCGCAGGCGCGGCGCCTTACGGGCTGACGTAAACTTCCTGGTTCGACTCGGCCGCGGGTTTCGGAGGCTCGACGTTGTAGACGTCGCCCTTGTAGACCCACACCTTGATGCCGATGCGGCCGAACGTCGTCAGCGCTTCCGAGCGGGCGAAGTCAATGTCCGAGCGCAGCGTGCTGCGCGGCACACGGCCATCGCTGACCATTTCACGGCGGGCCATATCCGCGCCGGCGAGACGGCCCGCGACCTCAATCTTGACGCCGAGCGCGCCCTGGCGCATGGCCTGGCTCACGGCGCGCTTCATAGCGCGGCTGTGGCCGATACGGCGCTGAAGCTGATCCTTGATGTTCTCGCCGATCAACTGCGCGTCAGTGTCGGGCTTCTCGATTTCACTGACTTCGATCTTGACCTTCTTGCCGTTTTCCTTGGTCGCGCCGATCAGTTCCTCAAGGCCCTGGCGCAGCTTCTTGACTGCGTCACCCTTGCGGCCAATCAGGATGCCGGGGCGAGCCGTGTGGATCGTCACCTGCAGCAGGTTCGGGAAGCGCTCGATTTCGATGCGCGACACGCTGGCCTTCTCGCCTTCCTTGCGGATGAAGCGACGAATGGCGAAGTCTTCCTGAAGCTGTTCAACGTACTGCTCGCCAGTGGCGAACCAGCGCGCGTCCCAGTCACGAATAATCTTGAGCCGGAATCCGACTGGATGTACCTTACGCCCCATACTAGTTACTCCCCTGCCGTATCGTCGGACAGAATGATGGTGAGGTGCGACGTGCGCTTGATCCGAGGCTTGAAGCGCCCGCGAGCGCCTGCCTTGAACCGCTTCTGCGTCGGGCCGCCATCCGCGACGATCGACTTGATGAACAGGCTTTCGCGATCCAGCTCAAAGTTGTTCTCCGCATTGGCAATCGCCGATTGCAGCGTCTTGGTGACGATGCCAGCGCCCTTCTTGGGCACAAACTGGAGAATGACCAGAGCCTGGTCCACCGGCATGCCGCGAACTTGATCGATCACGAGGCGCAGCTTTTGTGGACTGATTGACTCGTAGCTAACCTTCGCACGCACTTCCATGGTCGCAGCTCCTACTTCTTCTTCTTTTCGACCATGTGGCCACGATAAGTTCGCGTGGGCGCAAATTCACCCAGCTTGTGGCCCACCATGTTCTCGGTCACATAGATCGGAACGTGGCGGCGGCCGTCATGCACGGCAATCGTGTGCCCAACCATCTGCGGGAACACAGTGCTCGCGCGGCTCCAGGTACGAATGACTACCTTCTTGTTTTCAGCATTCAGCTTCTCAATTTTCTTGAGCAGCTTGGGGCTGATGAAGGGCCCTTTCTTAAGTGAACGTGACATACTTGATATCCCTCACTGATGACGCGCTGCCAGCGGGGCGGCGAAAACCGCCCCGGCTGCGTGCTTAGGCGCGGCCCTTCCCGCGGCGACGAACGATGAAACGATCGGTGCGGCGGTTGCTGCGGGTGCGCTTGCCCAATGCGGGCTTGCCCCACGGCGTCTTCGGGCCGGGCATACCGATGCCCGAACGCCCTTCACCACCACCATGTGGGTGACCATTCGGGGCCATGGCGATACCGCGCACTTCCGGGCGCCAGCCCATCCAGCGCTTGCGGCCTGCCTTGCCGAGCTTGATGTTGCCGTGCTCGGTATTGCCCACCTGCCCCAGCGTCGCCATGCAGCGTTCGTGGATCAGGCGCACTTCACCGCTGGGCAAACGCACCTGGCAGTACACGCCTTCCTTGGCGAGCAACTGGGCCGACACACCGGCCGAGCGGGCCAACTGGCCACCCGAACCCGGCAGCAGCTCGATATTGTGAATCTGCGTACCGACCGGGATGTCGCGGATAAGAAGCGCGTTGCCCGGGCGCAGTTCCGCCAGATCGCCATTTGCTACGCGGTCGCCCACTTTCAGGCCCAGCGGAGCGATGATGTAACGCTTCTCACCATCCTCGTACTCAAGCAGCGCAATGCGCGCCGAGCGGTTGGGGTCATACTCGATAGCGACCACCCGCGCGGCACAATCGAACTTGTCGCGCTTGAAGTCGATCAGACGATAACGACGCTTGTGACCACCGCCGCGATGCCGAACCGTGACACGACCCCGGTTGTTACGGCCGCCGTGCTTGCGCAGGGCTTCCGTCAGAGAGCGTTGCGGCTTGGATTTCGTGATCTCTTCGAATGTGAAACCCGTCATCCCACGGCGACCCGCGGAGGTGGGCTTATAGGCCTTGATTGGCATTTTCCCGCCCCCTTAGACGTTGAACAGGTCGATCGTCTCACCCTCGGCGAGGGTGACGATGGCCTTCTTCCACTGCTTGGAGCGCCAGTATTCGTTGCGGCCGCGCATACCACGCTTGGCCGGCATGATCATGGTGTTGATCTTGCGCACCTTCTTGTCGAAGATGGCCTCAATCGCTTCCTTGATCTGGCGCTTGTTCGAGTCGAGCGAGACCTCGAACACGTACTGGCCTGTTTCAGCCAGGATTTGCGACTCTTCCGTCACGACAGGACGGATAATCACATCGTACAAATGGAGCTGGCCCATAATTACTGCTCCTGCCCCCAGATCTGCTTAATCACATCAAGCGCGTCGAGTGGAACAATGACGCGGTCGAACTGGAGCAGATCGCGAATATTGAGGTAACGAACGTTGAGCGTCTTGGCGTCTTCAAGATTGTTGACGCTGCGCTTCACGTTGTCTTCGGTGCCCATCACCAGTACCAGCTTGCTCTGTTCGCCGGCCAGCACCTGAAGGATGCGGTTGGCTTCCTTCGTCTTGGCATCCTTCATGGTGAAGGTGTCAATGAAGACGAGCTGATTGTCGCGGGCCAGCGCGCTCAGGGCGCAGCGAATAGCGCCGCGGCGCATCTTTTTGGGCATGTCCTGCGTGTAATCGCGCGGCTGCGGGCCCATCGGGCGGCCGCCCCCCACGAACTGCGTCGCCGAGCGCGAACCGTGACGTGCGCGGCCGGTGCCCTTCTGGCGGTACATCTTGGCCGTCGTGCGGCTCACTTCGGCGCGCCGCTGCACTTTGTGCGTGCCCAAGCGTCGATTGGCCATCTGGCGCACATAGGCCTGGTGCATCAGGCCGACATTGACTTCAACTTCGAAGATATCGGCAGGGAGATCAATCGAATTGATCTGTTTGCCGTTGATATCCATGACTGGAACCTGCATGGCGTCTTCCTCCTCGCTCAGTGACTAGCGGCGAACCCGCGCGGGCTTAACGATAACAATGCCGCCGTTCGCGCCGGGAACTGAACCCTTCACCGCGAGCAGGTTGCGCTCTGCATCGACCACGACCACCTCAAGATTCTCGGCAGTCACCCGGTCATTGCCCATCCGGCCAGCCATACGCTGACCCTTGAACGTACGTCCCGGGTTGGTCGTGCCACCCACCGAGCCAGGCGCGCGCTCACGGTCGCTCTGACCGTGCGTCTTCGGCTGGCGATGGAAATTGTGGCGCTTAATCGTGCCGGCGAAACCACGTCCCTTGCTGGTACCGATAACATCGACGCGCTCGCCACGAGCAAACACGTCGGCCTTGATTTGTTCGCCTTCCGTTACATCGGCCGCGCCGTGCATACGGAACTCGCGCAGATGACGCAGCGCGGGCAGTGTGTTGCGCTGCAGGTGGCCCAACTGACCTTTGGTCAGGCGCGCCGGCTTGGTTTCGCCAAAGCCGAGCTGCACGGCGGTATAGCCATCTTTCTCCGCTGTGCGTACCTGGGTCACGAAGCACGGCCCGGCCTGAATGACAGTGACGGGAACTGCGTTCCCCTTGTCATCAAACACCTGGGTCATGCCGACCTTCTTACCGATGATGCCTTTCATACCGTTTGCCTCCGAGGTGGGCAGAACCCCCTCATGTTCTGGTCTGCGCATTGGCGGGCGGCATTCAGCCCGCGTACGCCCTGCTAGATCTTGATTTCGATGTCAACGCCTGCGGGCAAATTCAGGCGCATCAGGGTGTCAATCGTCTTGCTGTCCGGATCGAGCACATCGATCAGGCGCTTGTGCGTGCGGATCTCGAAGTGTTCCTGCGAGTCCTTGTCGATGAACGGCGAGCGCATGACCGTGAAGCGTTCGATGCGCGTAGGCAGCGGCACGGGGCCAACAACGCGCGCGCCGGTGCGTTCTGCCGTCTCGACAATCCGCTGTGCGGACTGGTCGAGCACGCGGTGGTCGTACGCCTTCAAACGGATGCGAATCTTGTTCTTAACCATGTGCGTCCCTTATCGTGCTGACCGCCCGTCGCCGGAGCGGTGGATGCGAGGCCGAAGGCGCGTGCCTTCGGCCTCGCGGTTGAGATGACTTTCAGCGCAGCGAACTAATCGACGAGATCCGTGATGACGCCAGCGCCCACTGTCAGACCACCCTCGCGGATGGCGAACTTCGAACCCTTTTCGAGCGCCACCGGGGTGATCAGCTCGACCATCAGGTTCACGTCGTCGCCGGGCATCACCATCTCGACGCCTTCGGGCAGGGTCACCGTGCCGGTCACATCCATTGTGCGGATGTAGAACTGGGGACGGTAGCCGGTGAAGAACGCCTTGTGACGGCCGCCTTCTTCCTTCTTGAGCACGTACACCTGGCTCATGAAGCGCTTCTGCGGCTTGATGCTCTTCGGCTTGGCCAGCACCATGCCCCGCTCGACCTCTTCACGGGTCGTGCCGCGCAGCAGAATACCGGCGTTGTCGCCCGCCTGCGCCGAGTCGAGTTCCTTGTGGAACATCTCGATGCCGGTGACGATGGTCTTCACAATTTCTTCGCGCAGACCGATGATTTCGATTTCCTCATTCTTCTTGAGGTTGCCGCGCTCAACACGGCCGGTCACCACCGTGCCACGGCCCTTGATCGAGAACACGTCCTCGACGGGCATCAGGAACGGCTTGTCGGTGGCGCGCTCGGGGGTGGGGATCCACTCGTCGACTGCGTCCATCAGCTTCAGAATCGGCTCGTACTCAGGCGCGCTGGGGTCAGTGCTGGCCGACTCATTGGCATGGAGGGCCGAGCCGCGCACAATCGGCGTGTCTTCCGAGAAGCCGTAGCTGCCCAGCAGTTCAGCCAGTTCCAGCTCAACCAGTTCGAGCAGTTCGGGGTCATCGAGCTGGTCGACCTTGTTGAGGAACACGACCATGGCGGGCACTTCCACCTGGCGGGCGAGCAGCACGTGCTCACGCGTCTGGGGCATTGGGCCGTCTGGCGCGCTCACCACGAGGATAGCGCCGTCCATCTGCGCCGCACCCGTGATCATGTTCTTGATATAGTCACGGTGACCTGGGCAGTCCACGTGCGCGTAGTGGCGCTTGTCCGTCTGATATTCAACGTGACGGATGTTGATCGTGATACCGCGGGCCTTCTCCTCGGGCGCGTTGTCGATGTCGTCATAGGCCATCTTCTGGGCCTTGCCCGACAACCCCAGCACCTTGGTAATCGCGGCCGTGAGCGTGGTCTTGCCGTGGTCTACGTGACCAATCGTGCCGATATTGACGTGCGGCTTGGAGCGATCGAACTTTTCCTTAGCCATTCCCTTGTCCTCTTGCTTTGCTAGAACCTAATCCCTGCGATGTGAAAACCTCGTCGTCGGTGAACCGGGAAGCCCCCCGACGTTCGGGACCTGCACCAACGATTGGGCGCGTTAGCTGCTCGTGCCCTTGATGACTTCCTCTGCAATCGAGTTGGGCGCGATGCTGTACTTCTCGAATTCCATCGTGAAGTTGCCACGGCCCTGCGTCATATTGCGCACGGAAGTCGCATAACCGAACATTTCACCCAGCGGCACATTCCCGCGCACCGATGTGGTGCCCGCGCCGCGTGGTTCCATACCAGCGATGATGCCACGGCGGGAAGACAGGTCGCCCACAATCGTGCCGGTGTATTCATCCGGCACCTGGACTTCCACCTTCATCGTCGGCTCCAGCAGCACCGGTTTGGCGCGGTGGAACGCATCCTTGAACGCCATCGAGCCGGCGATCTTGAACGCCATTTCGCTCGAGTCCACATCGTGGAACGCGCCGTCGACCAGGCGCACTTTCACGCCCACAACTGGATAACCGGCCAGCACACCACCAACCAGTGCTTCCTTGATGCCGTTCTCGGTCGGTCGAATGAATTCGCGCGGAATGGTGCCGCCACGAATCTCGTCCACGAACAGCATCCCATCCTTGGCCAGCGGCAGCTCTTCGTCCGACAGCGGCTCGATCTCGATGACGACGCGGGCATACTGGCCCTTGCCGCCCGACTGCCGCTTGAAGGTCGTGTCGCTCTTGACTTCGCGGGTGATGGTTTCACGGTAGGCCACACGCGGGCGGCCCACGGTCGCCTGCACACCAAACTCGCGCATCATACGGTCGACCAACACCTCAAGGTGCAGTTCGCCCATGCCTGCAATCTTGGTCTGGCCCAGCTTTTCGTCGACTTCCACCACAAAGGTGGGGTCTTCTTCAGCCAGGCGGCGCAGCGCCTCGCCCATCTTATCCTGGTCGCCCTTGGTGTTGGGCTCGATGGCCACTTCGATGACCGGCGCAGGGAAGGTAATCTTCTCCAGCACGATCGGGTGGTCAGCGTCCGACAAGGTATCACCGGTGAAAGTGCCCTTGAGCGCGAGCACAGCGGCGATATCGCCTGCGTGTACTTCTTCAACATCTTCGCGGCGGTCAGCGAACATACGGACGATACGCCCGATTCGCTCGCGGTCGCCCTTGCTCGTATTCATCAGCATCGAGCCGGCCTTGACCACGCCCGAATAGACGCGGAAGAAAGCCAGACGGCCGACGTACGGGTCGGTCAGGATTTTGAACACCAGCGCAGCGACTGGCTCATCGTCCGACGCGTGGCGCACTTCCTCGGCGTCGGTCTTCGGGTGAAGACCAGTCACCGGCGGAATGTCCAACGGGCTGGGCAGCAGCTCAACTACTTTGTCGAGCATGAGCTGAACGCCCTTGTTCTTCAGCGCAGAGCCGCAAATTACCGGATGCACTTTGCTGGCAATCGTCGCTGCTCGCAGCGCCGACAGCAGTTCGTCGTTGTTGAACTCCTCACCCATCAGATACTTCTCGGTGAGGTAATCATCGTTCTCAACGATCTTCTCGACCATATCAGCGCGGCGCACCGTCGCTTCGTCCATCAGCTCATCTGGGATTTCGCTGATGATCTGATCTGTGCCGAGATCGTCAGTATAGGTGACGAGCTTCATGGCGAAGAGATCGACGATGCCTTTGAATTCTGCGCCTTCACCATACGGAAACTGCACCAGCACCGGATTGCCGTGCAAACGCTCGACAATCATGTCGACACAGCGCTGGAAATTCGCGCCCGTACGGTCCATCTTGTTGACGAAGCACAGGCGCGGCACATGGTACTGATTGGCCTGACGCCATACTGTTTCTGACTGCGGTTCCACGCCAGCGACACCGTCAAACACGACCACGCCGCCATCGAGCACACGCAGGGAACGCTGCACTTCCGCTGTGAAGTCGACGTGGCCGGGAGTGTCAATGATATTGACCTGATGCCCGTTCCACGAAGCTGTCACGGCGGCAGCCGTAATGGTGATGCCGCGTTCGCGTTCCTGCGGCATATAGTCGGTCGTCGCTGCGCCCTCATGCACCTCACCAATCCGATGCACCATCCCCGTATAGTAGAGGACGCGCTCGGTGGTGGTGGTCTTGCCGGCATCGATATGCGCGATGATGCCGATATTGCGGACCTTATTCAGGTCGAGAGCGGTTTCGGTTTTCTTCACCATGCTCGCTTATTGCTCACTCGCTTCTGCGCGGATTAGCGGAAATGCGCGAACGCACGGTTCGCTTCCGCCATACGATGGGTGTCGTCCTTACTCTTGACCGACGCCCCCTGCCCATTTGACGCATCCAGCAGTTCGTTGGCCAGCTTTTCGGACATACTGCGGCCGCCACGCGCCCGCGCATTGTCCAGCACCCAACGCATCGCCAGCGTGACACCGCGTTCACTAGCGACTTCCACCGGCACCTGATAGGTGGCGCCGCCGACACGCATCGGCTTCACTTCGATGGCCGGGGCCACGTTGCGAAGCGCCTGCTCCAGCACCTCAATTGGATTGCGCTTGGCGCGCTCCTCAACCAGATCAAGCGCACCATACATGATGCCCTGGGCGGTGCTCTTCTTGCCGCCGGTCATCATGCGATTGATGATCATGGCGACGTAGAGGCTGTTGTACTTGAGATCCGGCGGGGTGACCCGCTTCGGAGGACTGTTCCTTCTCGGCATAGTGGCTTCCCCTTACCTATCTACCCTTAGCCGGCGCGCCAGCCTTCGGCACTTTGGCGCCGTACTTGCTGCGCGACTGCATACGATTCTTCACGCCGTCCGTGTCCAGCGTGCCGCGCACGATGTGATAGCGCACGCCTGGCAAGTCCTTGACACGGCCGCCACGAACGAGCACCACACTGTGCTCCTGCAGCGTGTGACCTTCGCCCGGGATATAAGCCGTAACTTCGATCCCGTTGGAAAGGCGAACACGCGCTACTTTACGCAGCGCCGAGTTCGGCTTCTTTGGCGTCATCGTCTTGACGACGGTGCAGACGCCCCGTTTCTGCGGCGATCCCTTTTTGGTTTGGTTGCGCTTCTGGTCGAAAACGTTGAGGGCATATTGCAGGGCCGGAGCCTTGCTCTTGCTCTTCTTCGCCTTACGGCCTTTACGAACCAACTGATTGATGGTTGGCATAAATCTCTCCACTCATACAAATCTGCTGCAGGCACGCAAAAAGGCGATCCCCGGCAGGGAAGAACGCCCTATTGGTGCTACTCTGTGACGAGCCAAACCGCCGCGCGGAACGCTATCGCCACCTTCGCTCAGTTCAGCACCCCATTGCCTCGCCGGGGAGGTTGTGTGCTGGCTATGCGTTTGGCAATGCTATCATCCCGCCCATAGAGGGTCAAGGGTGAGCACAGGCCAGATTCTGCAGTTGTTATGGGGAGGGAAATAATCGTCAGACTCGCCCCTCTACCCCGCTTGCATGGGGTTGAGGGGTACCACCACTCAGCCGGTGCTCGGCCCAGTGCCTGTGCCTGGGGCCGCCGCCTGGCTCGCCGCCGCATCACGCTTGCGAACGCTGTCGACCACGCGCACCAGTTCATCGAGCGCCACCGGCTTGCCGAGAAAACGATCCGCACCGGCCTCGATGGCCTGATGCATCTGGAAGCCACCGGTCGCGCTCGACGTGACGATGATGCCGACGCTCTTGCCGCCGGGTTCTTTACGCAGGTGGCGCACAAAATCGAGCGCGTTCATCTCGGACAGCATCATGTCGATGATGACGACCTGGGGCAGTGAATGCGCCGCGCTGGCAAGCGCCCCACTCACGGTGGTGACGAGCGACGCGCTGAAGCCGGCGCGTTCGAGGGCCATGCGCACGACTGCGCCCACATCCCGGTCATCTTCCACAAGCAACACACGTTCGCCGTTGCCCAGGCGCGGAATTTCCATGCGTTTCAGGCCGGTGGCGGTCACATCCTTGGCAGGCACAACCGCGAAGATGACCTGCAAGCGCATGTTGCCAAGTGTCAGTTCATCGCCGTGACGCAGCCGGTATTCCTTAAGCGGGTCGCAGGGCATACCGTTGATCTGTGTGCCATTGGTGCTGCCCAGGTCTTTGATGAACACGCGCTCATCATGGATGGTGATGGACGTATGGCGGCGCGAAACGCCCTTGCCCATGCCATCCGGCTCGGTCAAATCAATCTCGGGCGCAATGCCGCGCTCAGGGTCGGCCCGGCCAATCAACATGTGATCCTTGACATTGACTTGCAACGTGACCGGCGTGCCAACCACGCGCAATTCCATCACCCACGGCGCGAGATCGAGCGGGCCGGTGACGGGCATCGGAGGAGGAGGCGCAGGCAGCGGCGTGCGCGGGGCGGGCACAGAAGGAACATCGGTGAGGCTGCGGGTGGTCTTCCACGAGCCGGAAGGAGGAGTCGACATGGTCATGTCCCTGGAAATTCGTGTGCGCGACTCAGCATACCATACACCCGTCTGCACCGAGCCTAAAGGAACGGCTGACCGCCGCTTGCCGTTCGCAGGCGACAGGGCTAGCGTGGCTGTTGTACAATTTATGCGCCATTGATCACACAATGAAAGTGCGTCACGACAATGTGGACTCGATTTCCGCGCCTGGTTGCGGGCGCAAGTTTGTTCGCGCTGATGGTCACGACGCCGGTGGCGTTCGCGCAGGAGACGTCGGTCGCTGCCGGGCCAGCGCCGTTCCTGCCCAGCGCCGTGCGCCTCGCCGGCCTTCATCCCATTTACCAGCAGGTCAACCGCTGTTCTGCGGCTGCGCTCACGATTCAACTGTCCTACTTCCAGTGGGATGGTAACTACGATCAGGTCATCCGCTTCCTGAACACCCATGCCGAGGATGTGGCGGTGCGCCTTGACGAAATGATCGCCTTTGCCGAAACGCAGGGACTCAAAGGCATCGAGCGCACCGGCGGAACCGTCGGAATGCTCAAGGCGCTGGTCGCAGGCGGGTTCCCCGTACTGGTTGAGAACTCCTACTTCGATGGCCCGGGCGGCTTTGACGACTGGATGGGCCATAACCGCGTCATCATGGGCTACAACGATGACGATCAGGTGCTGCTCTCGTTTGATTCGCTGCTGGGCAATGGTGAGGGCGATGAGGGCCGGCCGATCCCGTATGGCGACATGGACGTGCGCTGGCGCACCTTCAACCGCGACTATCTGGTGCTGTACAGGCCCGAAGAAGAAGCGCGCCTACAAGCAATTCTCGGCAATCAGTGGGATGCTGCTGCGAATGCCGAATTCACGGTGGCGATGAGCGAGTCGGAAATTACGCTGGGTGTGGAAGACGGCTTCACCTATTTCAACCTCGGCTCGTCGTTGACGACGCTGGAGCGCTACGAGGAAGCCGCTGCCGCCTTCGACACTGCTTTTCAGCGCGGCCTGCCGTGGCGTATGCTTTGGTATCAGTACGGGCCGTTTGAAGCCTACTTTCACGCCGGTCGCTATGACGATGTGATCCGGCTGGCAAACGAAACGCTGGCGACGACCCACGGCGTCGAGGAGATGTACTATTACCTCGGCCTCGTGTATGAGCAGTTGGGCGATTTGCAGCGGGCTGAAGGGAATATGGAAGCGGCTGTGTGGCGCAATACTAACTACACCGCCGCCACCGAAACGCTGGCCCGCCTGCGCGGAGAGCCAACAGCCACACCTGCACCCTGACAACCACTCATCTCCTGCTGGTACTCCCCCTCTCCTGTGTTCGGAGTGGAGGTTAGGGGGCGAGGTTTAGTACGTCTGCGAGAGGAGCAGAACCGTATGCCGTTCATCGTGCGCGCCAGCCTGCTGGCATGGCTGTTTGCCGTGCTGGCCGCCGGAGTTTTAGGGCAAGGCGTTCCCGATCTGGCCTCAGACTCGGTTGAAATCGTTTCGTCGG
Source organism: uncultured Chloroflexia bacterium (assembly GCA_963841085.1). Lineage (GTDB taxonomy): Bacteria > Chloroflexota > Anaerolineae > Aggregatilineales > Phototrophicaceae > Flexifilum. The sequence continues at coordinate 494,856 of CAWJBF010000009.1, forward strand.
TGAACGCCTTCGGGCAAGCCGTGGCTGCCGCAGAGGGCGTGCTTATCAACAGCGGTGCAGACGGCTACGCGGACGTGTTCCTGACGGTGCGCGCTTTCGACAGTGACGAGGCGCAAATCGCCGAAGGCTATGGCGTGCTGGTCGACGCCTGCGGCGCGGGCCTGCTTCCAGGCTATGTGATGCCGCCGGGCCACAGTCAGCGCTTTTCCGCCCCGCTCGAATTCCTCGTCGAAGCCGACGACCCGGCCGCGTTGATTGACCGGATCGATGTGGAAGCGCAGGCGAGGCCCGCGGACGCACCCCCCGCCCCGAGATTGGCCGATGGCATTGCACGCCTGTCCGATCAAGAGGTCATCTCCGTCGATTGGCTTGACGACGGCACGCTGCGCTATGCCGCTGGCTGCCCACGCAATTTGTTCATTGACTTGGATTGGCGCGAACTGAACCTGACCACGGGCCTTGATCGCCCCATCGAACATCCCGACGCCGCGCTCGTGACCGATACGCTGCGCGAGCGGCTCGACCTCACCGACTCGGCGCTTTTCGCCAACTCGCAGTTGTCGTTTGCGCCCGAAGGCGGGCGGCTGGTGTACCAGGATGGCGTCAATCGCTTCTACACAGCCGCGGCCGATGGCACACTCAAGCGCCTGTTATATACCCGCCTCAATAACCGCGTGCTGCAGAATGTTGAATGGCTGGACGGCGACCGCTTTCTGGCAACCTACTACGGCGCAGTCGGTGAGCCGGTATTGTGGTTCACGGCAGACGCCGAAGCGCGTGCGCTCAGCGCGGCCCCGTCCATCAATCGCCCATCGGTCACAGTGCCCGGGGCATCGCCTGACGGCCGCCGCGTGGTCATCGGCGGCACGTTCGACACCGACGCAGGTGAGGCCGTAACCGGCTACTATCTCGATGTAGTGACCAATGATTTCTTCGAACTGTTGTTTGAGGCAAGCCTGCCCGGCAGCAACTATCCGCCGCCGGTGCCGGTGATCGATCCGGTCGAGGATATCGTCAGCCGTGTGTACGTGGTGCAGCCAGCCGAAGGCGCGCCCATGCTGCAATGCTTCAATAGAAGTGAGGGCATTCTGCACGATCTCGCGCGCCTGCCGCCGGTCTTTGCCGAAAGTGCGCGCGGCGGACTGTGGCTATCCCCCGACGAAGCAACGCTGGCGCTGACGGCAACCGGCGCTGCAGGCGGCCTGTGGCTGATCGACCTGGCTGCGCTGCCCGCCTGTGAGGGGGCGGAATGAAAGCCCTCACCCTTAATCCCTCTCCCTCAGGGCGAGGGAAAGCCCATACAAATTATGTTTCCTCCCTTCTCCCTGAGGGAGAAGGGCCGGGGATGAGGGCCATCTAATCCATGCGCATCCTCTTCGTCACCTCCCTGCACCACCCCGAAGCGCTACGCGCGACCCAGGAGTCGGCGGCGGCACAGGGCCAGCCCGCTCCACTGTTCCCTCCGAGTATGAGCCAGCATTTCTGGGAGAAGGCGCTACGCAAGCGCGGCCATGAGTTGGCCGTGTTCTGGCGCAATCTGCCCGGCGGACTGGCTGAAAACGCGCGCGGCCATACTGAGCGCCACAGCAACCGGCTGACGCCGGCTAAGGTCGCCGGCGCGATCCGCAACCGCATTCCGCCCGAGGCCAACCCGGACGTGCGCGCCCGCAACCGCGACCTGCTGACCGCCGCCCGCGCGTTTCGGCCGGATGTGCTGTGGATGACCGGTGACAACACCGTGATCTATCCCGATACTTTGGCGGCGATTAGACGTGAAACCAGCGCGAAGCTGGTGTACGCCTCCGGCACATCGCCAATTGTCTTTTCGAAGGCCATCGACCGACGCGCCATGCCCCTGTACGACTGGGTGCTGGTCAATGACTACTATCATGGTATCCAGTGGCGCGAACTGGGCGCGCCGCGTATGGAATGCCTGCCAATATCCGCTTGTGACCCGGACTTTCACCGACCGTATGTGCTGACCGAGGACGAGCGCAGGCCACTGGCCTGTGATGTCACATTCGTCGGCACGCTGATTCCGGATCACCTGTACGGGCGGCGCATCCGCGCGCTCGAAGCGCTATCACGGGCCGGTATCGATCTGGGTATCTGGAGCGTACACGACGTGCCGGCCAGCCTGCGCAAACATCTGCGCGGGCCAGCACTGGGTGAAGACATGGAGCGTATTGTTTCGGCGGGGAAAATCAGCGTCAACCCGCACGGCGATTTTATGCTCTACGGCGGCAATCTGCGCCTGTTCGAGTCGGCGGGAGCTGGCGTATTCCAAATCAGCGACGATCTGCCCGGCACGCGCCTGTGGTTCCCCGAGGTCGATGGTATTCCGACCATTGCACTGTACGCGAACGAAGATGATCTGGTTGAGCGCGTGCGCCATTATCTCGCGCACGATGAAGAGCGCTCGGCCATTGCCACTAACGCGCGCGCCCATGCCTACGCGCACCACACCTATGATGTACGCGCAGCCCGATTTGAAGAACTGGTAGCCAGCCTGTCAATGAGCGACCAGTGACGGCATTCCGACTTCGAACGCTCTAAGGCGTATCAAGCCGCCAGATTTCGGCATCGCCATTGAACAGCACATCGTCCACTTGCCCAACCAGCGTGTAATGCGCGCGCATGAAGTCCACAAACGGGCCGATGTAAGGCATTGACCGTTCCGTCATGTCCGGGAAGTTGACGATGAAGGTGGGCGGATCAGCCTCCCATTCGCTCATCAACCGGCCTGCCAGACCCTCGACCGCGAAGAACCAGGCATGGCCGTGCGACCATGTGCCCGGCGGCTCCAGCCCGGTCAGCACATGGAGCTGCGCGCTGCCATCCAGTTCGGGCAGCACGAACAGCGTATCGCCCTCCAACGCCAACTGATCAAGCTGCTGCGCCACCGGCCTGAATTCGTCGTAAGCAGGGCTCTGTGCACGGCCAATCACGCCCGGCGCATAGGCTGAGGCCGCCATCCAGCCCCAGCCGATCAGCAGTACCGCCAAAAAGCCCAGCAACGCCTGCCGCGCAATCGTTGGGCCAGCGGTCAGCATCTCACGCGCAAGCAGCGCCAGCACGGCGCCTGACATCACGACTACCAATGGCAGCTGCGCCATCACATAGGCTTCTCCGAAAGTTGGCACGAGCGTGGCCGCTGCACCCAGCCACATCACCAGCAGCAGCGAGGCCTTCCTACGTGGTAAGTAGCGTGGATAAAGCGCGAGAAACACCGGCACGAGCGCCACCGTCAACAGGACCTTGCGCACGAATTCCCCGCTCAGGCTGTTTCCGGGCCGTACGGTGCCGAAATTCATGCCCCAGTTCCAGAACAGGTACGAATCGAGCGTGCCTTGCGCGGTGACAATCAGCACCAGCGCAGCGGGAAATATCAGCGCCCCCAGCGCGTAAACGGTCAGATCGGCCAGTCGTCTGCGCGAAGTGAACAGCAGCCATAATCCAAATACCACAACCATCGCCCAGGCGTGCTGCTTGATGAGCGTTGTGCCCCCCAACAGCAGGCCCATCAGCAGCGGCGCCAGCCAAACAGGCCTGCGATCGGCCAGCCCCCACCACAGTAGCAGGGCGGCCAGAAATACGAGGCCCAGCACGCTGTCGTAATAGAGCAGGACATTACCGTAGACGGGTTCGAACAGGAACCAAACCCCACCCGCCAGCAAGCCCGCCAGTGGATTGAGCAGCTTCTTACCAGCGATGAACACCAGCAGCGTGACCGTGCAAACCAGCAGGAGATTGAGCGCGCGCACAGTGAGGACAGGGTCTGCCGGAACGAACTGCTGGATGAAGGCAAGCACCACGGGCAGCGCCGGCGGTCGATTCTCAATCAGCGTTTCGAAGTACACGCCGCCGCGCGCGAGCAGCCATGGCTCGACCATCTGGCCAGATACCGCCGCAATCGACAGCCAGCCCAGATGCGTGACGACCTGAACCAGAACCAGCAGAACCAGAACCACCGCCTAAATCGTGCCTGAAGGCTGCTCAATTCGAGTCACGTTGAGCCACCCCTGTCGACGTGCCTGATTGGCCAATTCAGTCTGGTTATTCAATCAGCGTTTCCTTCAGGGTAGAATGCACGGCTGAGTATGCATGAGACCAGCGTCAGGTTCAATATGGCTGATAAGCAGCAGGATTCCCGCTACGACTCTACGCGGCAGGCGTGGGAAACGATCTGGGACGGCGCTTCGGTGGAAGTCGAACTCGAAGCTGTCCAGTACGACCGCTCACTGGAGACCATGCGCCGCTATCTGGCGTACCTCAACAAGAACGACTTGATTATGGAAGCAGGTAGCGGCCTGAGCGCCGTCGTCATCACACTTCGCGGCCTCGGCTACCGCGTGACTGGCCTCGACTACGCCGAAAACGCATTGCAGATTTCACGCGAATACGACCCCACGCTGCCACTGTTTGCCGGCGATGTGCATGCTCTGCCCTGCGCCGACAACAGCCTCGGCGCGTACCTGTCGTTTGGCGTGCTGGAGCACTTCGAGCACGGCATGAGTCCGGCTCTGGGCGAAGCGCACCGCGTGCTGCAGCCGGGCGGCGTGCTCGTCCTCACCATCCCCTACCCGAATGTGGTCAACCGCTATGTGGCCTGGCGGCGGCGCAGGGCAGGTATGAGCGTGCTCAATGACGAGGAGTTCTTCGAAAGCACCTATACACGCCAACGTCTGGTGGAGGAAGTGAGCAAAGCCGGTTTCCTGCCCATCGTCGTGGAACCAACCAGCCACAGCTACACACTATGGGGGCTGGGCGGGCCATTCCGCGCGCCCGGCTACTATCGCACCAACGCCCTGGCGGAGGCGCTCGGGGGAATTCTGCGCTGGCTTGCACCCTGGCCTTTCAACTTCACCACGCTCGTGATTGCACGAAAGAGCAAATGAAGCACACCTCACCTACGCTCGTTTCGCTCGCCTCCCCCTCTCCGTGCACGGAGAGGGGGTTGGGGGGGTGAGGTGTGTCTACCCTCTCCGTCGTCATCGTTAGCTACAACACGCGCGAAGATCTGCGCCTGTGCCTAGCCGCCCTGCGCCAGTCCACGCTTCAAGCCGAGGTCATTGTCGTCGATAACGCCTCCAGCGATGGCAGCGCCACGATGGTGCGCACTGACTTCCCTGAGGTCAGTTTGATCGAGCCGGGCCACAACACCTGGTTCTGCGGTGGCAACAATCTGGGCGTGCAGGCCGCCACGGGCGATTATACGCTGCTGCTCAACCCCGATACGGTCGTGCCGCCCGATGCGCTGGCAACGCTGGTGGACTTTCTCGATGCACGACCGGATTACGCCGGCGTGACGCTGCAACTACGCTACCCAGATGGCGTGATTCAGCGGACATGTTCGCGCGCGCCCTCGCTGCGCTACCTGCTGCTCACGCAAACCGCACTACGCTGGCTGCTTCCCGGCCCGCGCAAGCAAGCAGAGGCGCACCATTGGTACGCCGATTGGGAACGCGACCGCGATTTTGATGTCGAAGCGGCGCCCGGCTCGTGCGTCTGCATGCGCCGCGCCGATCTGTGGCTTGACGAGTCGCTGAAGCTCTACTTCAACGAAGATGATCTGGCGCGGCGCTTTTTGGGGCGCAGGTTCCGCTTTCTAGCTGCGCCCGCCATAGTCCACCGCGAGAAGTCAGCTACGCGCACCGCTTCCGCTTCGCGTCTGTACTTCGGCGACCTGCTCACCTACACACGTAAATGGCACGGGCGCGATGTGGCCGCGCTGATGTGGCTGCTGTCGCGGCCGCTGGCCTGGGGCATCGCCCTGCGCTGGAGGCTGAAGAGCCACACCCCGAATTAAGCCATCTCAAGCGAACCTGCACGCAAAACTTACAGTCTTCACAACAGAAGCGCGGCGCACTTCTGCCAGTCGTGCTAGGGTGGGGTTGGGATGTGACACATAGGCCCGGCTCGGACTTATCTCTTTAGACTTGAGAGGCTTCACATGAATCAATTGCAATCCAATCGACGCACAGCCCCGCTCATTCTTGGAGCGTTGGTCATAGTCGTGCTGCTGTTCGGCGGCTTGATGCTGGTCGCGGCCCAGGAAACCGATGGCCGCGTCAACGCGGTCGAGCATGTGGGCGGCGCGGCCGTCTACTGCGTGGACGAGAATTTCGAACCGGCGGCAGATAACTGGAGTGATGGCGGTATTCGTGTGCTCGACGCACAGGGCCAGGAATTGCTGTTTGCGCCCGCCGCTGACATTATCGCAGCGGGCGATCCTCCGGAAGAAACGGTGCTGGTCGGCGAAGGTGCCAATGCCTACGGCCCACTCACGCTGTATTACATGCCTAACAGCAAGTTCCAGCTCAACGGCATTGACGAACACGGCAAGGACTTTGAATTCATATGGGGCGGCTGCGGCTATCAGGCACCGTTCGAAGCGCCAGTTGACACCACGCCCGAAATCATGCCCACAGCGACGTGCCCGCCAGTCCAGGACTCGACCATCCAGCAGATTCAGCCAACCGTTGATCCGTGCCGGCAGCCCATCTAGCTACTGAGTCACGCTGAACAAGGGGCGCGCCATGCGCCCCTTGTTGATTCCTTCGGCACAATGTCAGAGTTCACCACTTGAGCATTCATCTCCCCGTCGGGGAAAATATGCACGGTACGTCATATTACACTCAATGGAACCGTGCTGCTGTCGCGGCCCTGGGCTTGGGGCATCGCCGTGCGCTGGAGTCTGAAGAGCCGCACGCCAAATTAACTGACCTCAAGCCAACCTGAACGCGAAAATCATGACGTTCGCATGGATATGGGCATATTCATCGTGTGAACGTGCTACATTAGAGTCAGGTCGTGGGCGATTTACTCTGCCCGATTTAATCTTCGTGAACGAGAGAGACTAAAATGAACCAAACACAATCTAACCGCCGTGCTAATCCGCTTATTCTCGGGGCGCTGGTACTCGCTGTGCTTCTCTTTGGCGGTCTGGCGCTGGTCGCGGCCCAGGAGACCGACGGCCGCGTCAACTCAACCGAGCATGTGGGCGGCGCTGCCGTTTACTGCGTGGATCAGAACTTCGATCCGGCGACAGACTGGCACAATGGCGGCATTCGTGTGCTCGACGCTAATGGGCAGGAATTGCTGTTCGCACCAGCCGCTGACGTCATTGCAGCGGGCGATCCGCCGGAAGAAACGGTGATGGTCGGCGAAGGCGCCAATGCCTACGGCCCGCTCACGCTCTACTTTATGCCCAACAGCAAGTTCCAGCTCAACGGCACCGACGAGCACGGCAAAGACTTTGAGTTCGTCTGGGACGGCTGTGGCTCCATTGTGTCTGCCCCGGCGGCGGGAACGACACAAGTGGCTACGCTAGTGCCTACGGCGGGCCCCACACTCAGCCCCACCCCAGAGGTCACTCCAGACCAAACGCAAGAGCCCGCCTAAATCCAACTCCGTGTCTGCTGCAGTCAAGGGGCGCGCCACGCGCCCCTTTTGATTCCTGCGGCACGCATGCCAGATTCCGGTACAATCATGGCAGTTTTTACCGTTGCCGGGGAGACGCACCATGATTCGTATCGGGTTGATGTTCGAAGGTCAGTGGGGTCTGACGTGGGCGCGCTGGCGCAAACTGCTGGACGCTGCTGAGTCGCTGGGCTTCGACTGCGTTTTCCGCAGTGACCATTTCACCATCGGCCCGCCCGACGAGGACTCGCTCGAAACCTTTATCTCGCTCACCTATGCTGCCGACCATACGCGCCGGATTGAGTTCGGTCCGCTGGTTGCGCCTACCACGTTCCGCCATCCCGCACTGACGGCACGCATGGCCGCCCAGATCGATGATCTCAGCAGCGGACGTTTCGTGCTCGGCCTCGGCACTGGCTGGCACGAACGCGAACACCGTCAGTTCGGTATCCCCTTCCCTGACATTCCTACCCGATACGCCATGTTCGAGGACGCGCTCGAAATCACAACCCGCCTGTTTTCGACCGACAGCCCGGTCAGCTATGCCGGCAAGCACTTCTCGCTCGATGAAGCCGTGCTGCTGCCGCGCCCGGCCCGCGCCGGTGGCCCGCCGATCCTCATCGGCGGCAACGGGATGAAGAAAACGCTACCGTTGGCCGCGCGCTACGCGGACGAATGGAACGGCGTTTACCTCACAGCTACCGATTACGCCCAGCGCATCGCCCGGCTGAATGAACTGCTGGACGAAATCGGACGACCGCGAACCGCTGTTCGCCGTTCGATGATGACCCAGTGCATCATCGGCTCGACCGACGCCGAGGTGCAGCGTAAACTGGGCGACTCGCCCGAGGCCGCAGACAAGCTACTGGAGTGGAACCGCGTCGTGGGCACGCCCGCGCAGGTCATCGACCAGCTTGGCCGCTACGCCGATGCCGGGCTGCAACGTATCATGCTGATGATGCGCGACCAGGAAGACATGGCCGCCATCGAACTGCTCGCCAGCGCCGTACTGCCGCATTTTCATAAGGGATAGTTGAAAGTACTGAATGCGAAGCTTAGTGCGCAGAGTTAGCCGAACAAGTCCAAGGTAGCTTGCACTTGCCTCCGCCTGGATTGCTTCTCCACCTTCAACTTTCAACTTCTGTTCCGAGGTTATCATGACCACCGACCGCATCATGCTTCTCGACGGCAAGCATATCCTTCTCGGCGTGACCGGCAGCATCGCCGCATATAAGGCCGTTGACTTGGCCAGCAAGCTGACGCAAGCGGGCGTGGCAGTTGATGTGATCATGACCGAGGCGGCGCAGCGCTTCGTCACCCCGTTAACGTTTCAGGCGGTGACCGGCCGAGCCGTCTATACGGATATGTGGCAGACGGTCAGCGGGGCGCTGCCCACGCACATCGCGCACGTCGGGCTGGGCGAAAGCGCGGATCTTCTGGCGATTATGCCGGCCACGGCCGATACGCTGGCGCGCATTGCCGGTGGACGCGCTGATGACCTTCTGGCCGTAACCGCGCTGGCGGCACGCTGCCCACTGCTGATCGCGCCAGCCATGGATGGCGGCATGTACGCCCACCCCGCCACGCAGGCCAACCTCGAAACGCTGGTGCAGCGCGGCGCGATACTGGTCGAGCCAGAAGAAGGCCGCTTTGCCTCGGGATTGACTGGAAAAGGACGACTGCCCGAGACAGCAACCCTGCTGGGCGCGATCCGCCATGCGCTGGCCCATCGCGGGACGCTGGCAGGTAAACGTGTTGTCGTGACAGCCGGCGGCACGCGCGAACCGATTGACCCCGTGCGTTTTGTCAGCAACCGCTCCAGTGGCAAGCAGGGCTACGCGCTGGCCCAGGCCGCACTGGATGCCGGCGCGGAGGTCACGCTCATCACCACCACACGAAGTCCGCCCGCGCCCTACGGCGCAATGATTGTGCAGGTAGAAACCGCCGCCCAAATGCTAACCGAAACGCTGCGGCACGCTGAAGCGGCAGACGCGCTGATTATGGCGGCAGCCGTAGCGGACTTCCGGCCCGCCGCGCCCGCCAGCCACAAGATCAAGAAGGTCGATAATCAAAACGGCGGCCTCAAGCTGAATATGGAGCGCACACAGGACATTCTGCTGGCGATCAAAGACCGGCGAACCGAGTCCCACGCGCCGCGCGTGGTGGTGGGTTTCGCGGCCGAAAGCCAGGACCTCGCGCGCAATGCCCGCGAAAAAGTAGGGCGCAAAGGCGTCGATCTGCTCGTCGCCAACGACATCAGCGCGGCCGATGCCGGCTTCGAGACCGACACCAACCGCGTGCTCGTGCTGGACGCGCAAGGCGGTGAAGAACGGCTGGAACTGATGAGCAAGGCCGCTGTGGCCGAACATATCGTGCAGCGGGTAGCGGCGCTGTTCGGCTAAGCGCCGCCGGTCGCCCGTAGGCCAGCCGCCGCTGTACACCCGCGCCGGCGCTCTGCTATACTGCCTCGCGTGCCGCACGACCCGAATCCGCTCAAACGCAGCCACGACTTATGACGCAGTCCTCATTCTCCAGCGATCCCAATTCACCATTCGACGACCGTCCTATCAGCGCGGCGCGGGAAATCCTGCCCGATGACGATGACCGCCCGCTGGGGCCTGCCTACGATGATGGGCCTGAACCGCCAGCCGGCCCGGGCTGTGGCATGCAAACGCTCGTGCTGCTGCTGCTGGCAGGTTTTGCGCTGGTGATTGTGGGGCTGGCAGGTGCGGCAGGCTGGACGACTGGCCAGCGTGAAGCCAATGTGTATACCACGGCCACGCGCAGTGCCGTCATCGCCGAGCAGCTCGCCTATATTCCGGGCGATGTCGCCAGCGGCAATTCCGTCCTGCTGGATACGCGCATCCGTTTTCTGGCGACCCTCACTCCCGGCGTGCCCGGCCTTGCTGATATCGCTGTTACAGCGACCGCGCTCTACGATTCGATTCAACCGACGGTCACGCCCACACCATCGCCCACCACCGAGATAGTCGCCTCGCACGAGCCGCCCACGGCGGAGGCGCTTCCACCAGCCACGGCCTCGGCAGGCGGCTACGACTTGCCGGCGCTGCTTCAGGAAGCGCAAGCGCTTTTCAACACGTCCCAATACGGCGAAGCGGGCGAACTGCTCGACGTGATCTCGGCGATTGACCCCAGCTATGAAGCGGCCACCGTACGCGCACTGCTCACCGACTCGCTCAACGCGCAGGCACGCGCCTACTACCAGTCCAGCCAGCCTGCCGCAGGCAACCAGATCGTCAGCCGCATCGAGGCGCTTGGCCTGCCGCTGGGCGAAGGCCTCGCCTACGAACGCGATGTGGCGCTGGTGTACCTGAACGCCAAATCGAGCATTGGCGTCAACTTCCCGCGCGCAATTTCGGCGCTGCAAACGCTGATCGGCTTTGGTCAGGGCCGCTACTACGCCGAGGCCACGCAGATGCTCTATAACCAGTACATCGCATATGGCGATGCGCTGGCCTTCGATCCGAATGCCGGTCCATGCGCCGCTGTCCCGATTTACCAGCAGGCGCTGTCCACCTTCGGCGGCGGCGAAGCGTCGAGCAAACTGAATACGGCGCGAACGTTGTGCGAAACGCAGCCGCCCACACCAGACCCGGCGCTCGGGCCAACACCGTTGCCTTTGGGTGTTCCCGGCACTTAGAGTGAAACTGCTCTCACCTTCCATTCAGAAATCGCTCATGCGGCCTTCAGCGGGCTGGCCTATCCTCATGAATAACTAGAGCCTGAGCAGACAAGATGACTTGTCAATCTGGTGAGCGATGTACTGTTAGGCTCAGGTTCACGGGCAACCGATGATCGGAATGCCCTCAATCAAAACCACCCGGCGTGCCCCCCTCACGCCGGGTGGTTTTTATTTACACCAGTGGATGCGCTGGTATGCTTTCCACCATGCGCGCCACCCATCTCACGGAGTCAGCCCATGCCTACCATTACGCTGCGCGACGGACGCCAGATTGAGTCCCCTGCGGGCAAGCGGCTTGTGTTGGCGCTGGAAGATGGCGGCGTCGATATTCTGCACCGCTGCGGCGGCTTCGCCGAATGCACCACCTGCCGCGTCGTTTTTCTGGATGGAGAACCTGTGCGCATGACAGCGGCAGAACGTGAACGGCTCGAAACGCGCGAACTGCTGGGCAGCGCCCGCCTGAGCTGCCAGATCACCTGCGAGGAAGATATGCGGGTGCAAGTCATTCGCACCTTGAGCAACAGCGATCTGGATGATGCCGGCCCACGTCCCGAAGATCAGATCACCCCTGCCCCAGTGTGGGGCGAAGCGCCGCCACCGATCCGGCGGGAGGTCTAGATGCGCCAGTTCTTCTCGTAAGGAATTACTCCAGCGCGCACACCGGCAGTTCTATATAGAAGACCGCGCCGCCATCAGGAGGGCATTCCACACCCGCCTGCCCGCTCTGCGCCTCGGTGAGCGTCTTAACGATCCACAGCCCCAGGCCAGTGCTGGACTCGCCGCCAGTGGGCCGCGCCGACAGCTTGCCAAACATACGGAACAAGCGGCTGCGTTCGGCATCAGGAACGCCCGGCCCCTGATCGGCCACGCAAATCCGTACGCGCTCGTCGCGCAGTTCGGTCCACACTTGCACGGCCGAACCTCTGGGACTGTATTTGACAGCGTTGCTGATCAGGTTGCTGACGATCTGGCCAAACAAACGCCCGTCGGCCACCACCGCGTAGTCGGCTGGTTCCAAACGGATGCTGATGTGCTTGCGCTGCGCCGGAAGCGCGTACTGATCGACCACGCGCCGTAAATGTTCGGTCACATTCAGGCAGTCGGGCCGCACTTCAAGCTGGCCGTTCTGCGCTACCGCCACATCGAGGAACGTGCGAATGAGGACGTTCATCTCATTCACGGAAAGCTCGGCGGTTTCGAGCACGCCCAACGCCGACTCACTGTCTTTGAGCATGTCGCGCAGCAGATGGTGCGCCATGCGCAAGTTCGTGAGCGGCCCCTTTAAATCGTGCGAGATGATTTGCACGAAATTGGCTTGAAGCTGATGGCTTGCCCGAAGGTCAGTAATCGTCGATTGATAGGCATCTGATAGCCGCTTGAGCTTGAGCTGGGTATTCACCCGCGCACGCGCGACCGACAGGTCAATCGGCTTGGAGATGTAGTCATTGGCCCCATGCTGCAAGCCCTCAACCACATCTTTCTGCGTGGAGCGCGCCGAAATCAGGATCACGGGCAGCTCAACCAGTGTCTCGTCCTGCCGGATCGCTTCAAGCACTTCCAGCCCGCTCATAATCGGCATCATGATGTCGAGCAGCACCACGTCAAACGGCTGCTGCGACAACAGGTGCATCGCCTCCTGCCCACTGGTGACAGTCACAACTTCGCATGTGGACGAAAACACCTGCACCAGCATCGCTAGCGTAGCTTCATCATCATCCACTACAAGCATGCGCGGCGTACTGATGAATCGGGTGGGCACCAGCGCGGGAATTGCCTTGTCTTCGGGCACAAGCATGGGCACAAGCCCCTTTACGCTTCACACGTCTTCTTAATACTAAATCCAGCCTGACAATACAAGGCTTGGGATTTTATCCCTCAGGCCAGATTCTCCAATCGTTGATATTGTCATAAGTCGTCAATGCGAAGCAAAAAGCGTCAGCGCAGCGTAACCGACCAGTCGGCCACATGCGCGATCACGCCACCATCATGCACGTAGAGCAGCGGCACAACGGGCTCATCGCCACCCACAAACGGTATCGCGCCGCCCAGAGGTTGGCCGTTGACGAACACGCGCACCGTATCCGCGTCGAGATCGCGTTCCAGGCGCACACTCAGCGCCCCGCCCTGGGTTCGCTGGCTCACGGGCGTGACCGTATCGCCTTCACGGTGGCTCAAGCGGATCACGCCCGGCTCGGCCAGCTCGATCTGCAAGCCCGCGGTGAGCGCCGGATTGGCTGTCGACTGAAGCAGAAGCCCGAAATAGATGTCGTTGTCCACCAGCAGCGGCGGGTTATAGGTGATCAACTGGAGATCGGCCTGCGTGCGCACAACGCGCTCGGCTGCCTCGGCACCGAAGCGGTCATCCAGGCCAGCGGCCGACGGAGCCACCACCAGCAATTCGCCGCCGCCGCCTTCGCCTGTACCAAGCCGCCACTGGCCGGGATCCTGCGCGGGGGCGAAATGCACTGGTTCATCAAAGAGGGCCAGCGCGGTTTCTGCCGGGCCAGACAACAGCGCCTGCTGCCCCTGCAATCCTTGCGGCGGCAGCGTCGGGCGCGGGGTGTTGGTAATCGTCGGCGCAGTGGTGGGCGTATACGTGAGCGTGGCCGTCAACGCGCGGGTGGGGCTGCTCGTAGGCGTAGCCGACTGCGCGGGCGTGACGGTTTCGCTTGCACGCGGCGGAATGGTGGCGATTACCGCCACTGAAGTTGCGTCAGAGGCCAGGGTGGGCGGTAAAGTCAGCGCCAGCGTGCCCGTCTGCGCGGGGCGGCTGGTTGGCGCGCCAGTTGCCGAACTATCAGGCGTGAGGCTGGTTGGGCTGACTGTGGTACCGAGTGTGCCCGCAGCCTGCGCCACATCCACGTCCGTGGCGGGCGGTTCGCCTGCCAGCCCCACACCGCCGCGCCCGGAGAGCGCCGCGAATGCGGCAATGATGAGTACAGCCGCCAGCACTATCGCGCCCAGCAGCAGCGGCCGAGAGCGCCGCTTGCTCTTTTCCGGGGAAGATGCAGCGCGCACCAGCGTTGGGAACGCCTCAGGCTCACCCTCGGGCGCGCTCTCGTCGATGCGCGGCAGCGGTTCATTGGTGGGCGGGGCCGGAAATTCGGGCGCCTGCTCAATCGTGCTGTACCAGCTTCGATACAGGCTGTAAGCGGGCTGCCGGTCGATGAACATCGCATTGAACAGTTCATTGAGCCGGGCGAGTTTGGCGCTGCGCCGGATTGCGGGGTCGGCATACACACTGCTGAAGGCGTCGTAGGTATCGCGCCACTGGCGCAGCGTGCCAGCGTAGCCATCGCCGAGCAGGCGCGCGGTCACATCCGCTTGCAGCGCGTGGCCGATGCGCAGTTGATCGGGCGGAACTTCCGGCCGCGCCTCGATGATCTGGGCCATCTTGCGCGCGTTGTTGTTCAGATCGGCTGCCCCGCGCAGCAAGTCGTTGAGGAAGGTACGATACGGCTCGAACGAGGTTTGCGCGCTCTTCTCGGCATCGGTTGCCGCCCGCAGCGCGTTCTCGACCTTCATGCCCGCCGCCCGGAACTCGCCATCGCTCCATTCGCGCAGCGCCGCTTCAAGTTCGCGCAGGCTGTAGACGATGGGCTGGAGCAGGCGCGACTGCGGGTTCTCCTCGATGGCCTTGCGCGTCGATTCCAGGCCGGGCAGCGCCGGCGGGCCAGTGACGGCATTGACGAGCGCGGCCGCAGTTATCAGATCGCGCCGCCGGTCGATCAACTCCTCCAGCGCCAGCACAAGCGGATGCGCCGGGCCGGTTGCGAGCAGCACTCGGCTGGCCGCATCGCGCCAGAAACGCGCGTCATCCAGCGAGTCGTCGTGCGCATCGAGCACGCCCAACAGCACCTGATTGACGAAGAGGATACGCGGGCCGGCGCTGCTGTCGCGGCCCAGCATTTCAACCAGCCCTTTGCTCATCGCCCGCAGATAGGTGTCTTTGGACGGCATCTGCGCGTTGAAGTGGTCGCGCACGCCGATTTCGTCGGCCGTGTAAAGCGTTTCGATGGCCGTCAACACAGCTTCCGAGCGCGCCGCGTCATTCGGCCCGCCGCGCTCCAGCCATTCACGGGTGATCTGAGCCAGCTCGTGCAGCCGGTGGCTGGCAAAGCGCTGCGTTTCAGTGCGCGCAGATTCCACTGCCTGCGCGCCCAGCCGTTCTGCCTCGGCCAGCCGACCGCGGTCGAAATGCTCCCAGCCATCGGCCAGCGCACGGCCCAATGCGCCGAACAGCGCGTGGCGCTCGACGTAGCTCGCGTCCGCAACGACGATACGCAGTTGGTTGAGCCAGTTGGAGAACGACGGACTGACCATGCTCACGCCGTCGGTGGCCGAAATCAAGGCGCTGACGGCATCAGTGCGCCCGCCCGCAATCACGGCGTCGGTATAAACTTCCCAGGCCGCGCTGGCGGCGTTGAGGCCGCCGATCATGGTATCGAGCGCCTCGTCGAACAGGCGAGCCGCATACGGCTCCAGTTCGCTCAGCGCGGTATCGATCCAGTCGGTCACGTCCGAGCCATCGGCCGCGGGAATGTACGACTGAAAAGCTTCGAGGCGTTCGTACAGGCTGTTGAGCAGGGCTTCGGTCTGATCCCACGCAGGTAGGCCAGGCGCAATTTGGCGGCTGTGGTCGAGCGCCTCCAACGCCGCGCGCGGGCTGCCGGTCGCCTGCTTGCCGATGACGTGCATGTTATCGGCCAGGGCCATCGCCGCATTCATGGCGCGCACCAGCGCGTTCAGCGGTAACTTCTGGCTGGAAAACTGGTGCTGACCTTGCAGCGAATCGAGCAGGCTGCCGAGCGCCGTCAGCCGGTCGACGATGGCGCGGTAGCCGTCACGCAGCGTGATCAGGCTCACGTCGGCGGGGTCGGCCAGCGCGAACAGCGCGCGATTGATCTCAGCCAGGAACGCGCGCGGCTCGGCCACGGCATGCTCCTGCGCCGCCAGCGCCACCAGCGCCACTTCCAGCCGGTACAGACTGGGGCGCAGCAGCAGCACGTCGGGCACATGCGCGGTAATGCGCTCGGCCATCAGCACCTGCACGGCGCGGGCGCGCTCGACATCCGGCATGATCGTCAGCAGCACGCGCGCCGCTTCGGCATACTGGCTCGTGAAGGCCAGCCCAAATGACTGCTGCATGGCCGCTGTCACCGCCAGCGGGCCGCTGGAGCGCACATCGTTGTCGAGCAGCAGCGTGGACCAATCGTAGAGCAGGCCAATGAGCACGGCTGTTTCGCCGCGTGAGCGCGGGCGCAGCTCATCGAGCACCGCAATCGCACGGCCCCAGTTGGCGCTGTCCAGATAAATCCGCACTGCATCCAGATCGGCGGCCACCTGCAAGTCGCTCAGGCGGGCGTTGACTTCGGCCTGAGCCTGCTGCGCGGGTGGATAGCCGGGGTCTGCGGTCAACACCGGTTCGAGCGTGCGCAGCAGCGCGTTCAGTTCGTCGCGGCTCAACTCGCGGCGCAGACGTTCGTTGACGCGGCCCAGCACGGCATTTCGTTCGCGTTCCAGCGGAGCGCGGAAATCGGCCAGATCCTTGCGAATCTGCTCGGTCGTTTTATAGCGATAGCGGGGATTGGGGTGCAGCGCCCGGCTGATGATCGCCTGCATGCGCGGGTGAAGCCGTTCGCCGTCTTCACCGAAATCGACGCGGTAATCCTCGTTGGCGGTAGTGGCGGCAGCGCGCGTTTGCTCGGCCCGGCGGCCGCCCGTCACAACGAAAAACAGCAGTTCGCCCACCTGGAAAATGTCGGTCTGGCGGCTAATTCCCTGCGGCGTCGCTTCGTCGCCTTCCAGAAAGACCGCGTTACCCCAGTCGATGACTTTGAGTGTGTAGGAATCGCGGTTCCAGAACAGGTGCTTGGCGTCCACATCGTTGTAGACGATTTCGGCCGCGTGGGCCGCGCCCAGCAAATCAAGCAGCGCATCGGTGATGACGAGCAGTTCCAGCTCGGCCATGCGCTCGCCGCGTGACGCCAGTTCGAGCACGAGATCAGCGATGATCAGGCCCTGCGCGCGCTCGATGACGATGTACTGGTGCGTGACGCCGCCGACGACGAACTGGCCGCCGCCCACCAGCGCGGTTGCGACGACATGGCCATTGAGCCGCGTCAGCGCCTTGCGCTCGTTGGTGATGCTCACTTCCTGCCCGGCGCGAATCGGCGGCGCGTCCTGCGGCGCGGGCCGCTTGACCACCACGGGCCGGTCGGCGGACTGCGTATCGACGGCGCGCAGCGTCTCGCCCGAGCGCCCGCGCGGGAAGATGTAGTCATAGCGGTATCGGTTGTCGAACAGGCTGTCAGCCATTCGGCGCTCTCATCAGGAAGCGGCACTCCAGCGCCGCAGTCGCGCATCCCTCACAGATGCGCCCCATATTGTAACGCGGGCAGGGCCTGTCCGAAAAAGTTGAAAGTTCAAAGTTGAAAGTTGAAAGAAAGTCAGTGCTTAGTGCTGCGTCAAAAATGTCAAAGCCGTCAAGCTGGTTTCAGCCTTAGGCGAAATGGAATTTCAGGCGCTCTACTTTCAACTTTATTCCTGCGTGGTTGACGCAATGCATGCCCGCGTCGTAAGATCGGCGGCCTGCGCGGAATCTGGAACGGATTGAGCAACATGCGCATTGTGCTGCAGCGCGTCACCTATGGAAGCGTCATAGTGGATGGCGTGATCACAGGCCAGATTGATCATGGGCTTCGTGGCGCTGGTGGGCGTGACGCATGGCGACACAGAAGCCGAGGCCGAACTGCTCGCCCGCAAGTCCGTTCATCTGCGCGTGTTTGAGGATGACGACGGCAAGATGAACCGCTCGGCGCTGGATGTGGACGGTGGCGTACTGGTCGTGTCGCAGTTCACGCTCTACGCCGATGCGCGCAAGGGGCGCAGGCCGTCGTTCATCGACGCCGCCCTGCCCGAAGTCGCTGCGCCGCTGGTGCAGCATTTCGGCCACTGCCTAAGCGACCAGGGCATTGGCCGTGTCGAGTACGGCATCTTCGGCGCGATGATGCAGGTGCAGATTCACAATGATGGGCCGGTGACGATTATCCTCGACAGCGCCGACCTTTAGAAAAACTCACCCGAAACAGTTCATCAGGAGAAAAACTCAATGCTCGAACAAGACCTCGTCGAACTTCGCAGCGACGACCCTACCGTGCGCTTTGAGGCCGCGCGCCGGCTGGGCAGCACGCTCGACGCCCGCGCAACGGCCGCGTTGATTGAGGCGCTTGGCGACGCCAACTCGAAGGTGCAGTACGCGGCCATGTCGTCACTCATCAAGCACAACGATCCGGCCGCGCTCGGGCCGCTGATTGACCTGCTGCGCGCTGCGCCGAACAGCCCGATCTGGAAGCTCATCAACCTGAGCGCGGGCCTGCGTTTGCGCGCGGGCCTGCTCGATATGGTCGCGGCTGGTGATACCGACATGGCCGACCGTGTGCTGGATGCGCTCGATTCAGCCGAGTTCGATTCGCACCAGCAAGCGCTGTTCACACGGCTGGCAGGGCGCACGGCCGACCCACGTCAGGTCGAGCGGTTCATCACCCTGCTCGCCAGCGACGATCAGATGCTGCGCGCGGCGGCGGCGGACGCGCTCGGCTGGATTGGCGATCCACGCGCGGTTCCGCCCCTGCTGGTGATTATCGACACCCCGGATGATCAGGAAGCCGTGCGCGAAATCGCGGCCGAAGCACTGGGCAAGCTGGGAGACACCGCCGCCGTACCGCCACTGATCGACGTTTTGGGAGACAACAGCGATTGGCTGCGCCGCGCCGCCGCGCAGTCGCTGGGCGAACTGGGCGATCCGCGCGCCGTCGAGCCGCTGTCGGCGCTCATGGGCGACGATAGTACGATGGTGCAGGACGCGGCTTTCGAGGCGCTCAAGCGCCTCAGCACCGACTCGTTCACGACGACAGTAAGCGGAACAGGGGTAGATGAGTAAGAACCGCCAGCCGCTGAAGCGGCAGGCTGCCGAAGAGACAAGCCTCTGGCGAGGCTGAATGGCCTGACATAAGAAGTTCCGGTTTGGCAGCCGTGGCATTCACGCTCTGGCGGAAATTGTCGCCAGACAGAATCGAAAAACGCCCGCTGTGCGCGGGCGTTTCTGTGTTTAGATACGGGTAGGTCGCGTTAGCTTGCGGCAGATGCGGGCGCCGGCTTGGCCGCTGCTGGGGCGGCTTCCCTGGCGGGCGCAGGTTTCGCAGTTTCCGTCTTGGACTCACCATCGGGCTTGGAATCAGACGGCTTGCTCGCGCCGTTCATGCTCGACTTCGAGGCGCTCTTGCTATCGTTCACGTAAAAGCCCTGGCCCTTGAAAATGACGCCCGCCGCATGAACCACGCGCTGCACGCGCTGGCCGCCGATCGGGTCAACCGTATACGGGTCATCCGTGAACTTCTGCTTGACCTCGAATGTGGTCCCGTCCTCACGACGATACGTGTAGACTGGCATGCGCCACCTCAGATACTGTCTGACCAATGCGAACGATTGTAACCTTGGCAATGATACACCCGGAGTGCTAAATCTGTCTACCGGTATGCGGCAACTCTGATGCGCTTCTTATGCTGGCGTAAGATACCGCCTCACCCACGCACCATGGGCAGGCCCGCGCGCGACCATGCGCCCATGCCGCCATCGAGGTTGACCGCGTTGTAGCCCGCCTTACGCAGCGCGTTTACGGCCGAGCCGCTGCGCGAACCCGACGCGCACACGACGATGATTTCGCGGTCGGTGGGAAGCTCTTTCACGCGCGCCTGAAGCTGGCCCAGCGGAATGAGGGTTGCGCCGGCAATACGCGCCTGCCGGAATTCAGATTGCTCGCGCACATCGAGCAGAAACGGCGCGGGGTCCGCCGCCAACTGCGCCTGCGCGTCGCGGGCGTTCACGCGGCCCGGCTTTTCGCCCGTTGATTTCGAGCCGCCAAACAGAGAACTGAACATGAGTCGGTTTGTCCTTTGAAAGCGCCTATTGAACGACCGGTAGCCCGGCCGCCTGCCAATCAATGATGCCGCCCAGATCAGCCACCTGGGTATAGCCTGCCTCTTCCAGCAGCGCCGCCGCCTGCCCGCTGCGATTACCGCTGCGGCAGTAGAGCACAACCGGCTGATCAACGGGCACTTCGCCCAGGCGACTGGGCAAGTCCTGCAGCGAAATGTTGACTGCGCCCGGCAGGTGTCCGCTGGCGAATTCTTCAGCCGTGCGCACGTCGAGAAGCAAATGCTGCGCGTTCGTGTCGGCGAACTGGCTGGTGTACTGCGCCGGCGAAATGACGCCCGACACCACGACTGCGTTTTCGACCATGGTGGTTTGAGGCGCAGGAGCCGATGAACCAACCAGCACGAACACGATGGCCAGCGCAGCGACGAGCACGACCGCGGCGATGAGAATATTACGGGTGTTTTTCGACATAGCTTTGATGCGTCCCTGTGAAGATATTCACGAATCTGAATTGCAACGGGCTATATACGCGCTGTGACCGCCCATTCTTACCAATCTGGCCAGGAATTGAACGGGAAAGGAGCGCGGCATTGCGCGCCCCTCTCAGTGCCCTTAGTGTCTCTGTGGTTCAGTTCGCACTACATCCTGCGGCTGGCGGCCAGTTCGACGGCATCGGCCAGCACAGCCAGGCCTGCGGCCACATCGCTGCCGGTGTGCAGGCGCAGCACGCGCCGTCCGTGCGTCTCCAGCGCTTCGAGGTCGCCGGCCGACTGGGCATCGAACAGCACATCGAAGGTGTACGGCCGCCCGGGAATGGGCAGATCGACCGGATCGTCCCACGTAATCTGCAGGAACACGCCGTTGTTCGCGCCGCCCTTGTGAAACTGACCGGTACTGTGAAGATAGCGCGGGCCATAACCGAGCGTGGACGCGCGGCGCGTGACGTGGCGCATGCGCCGGCGGATTTCCTCCAGCCGCACGTGGTTGGTGTCAAACATCGGCACATACGCCAGCAGCGCGAGATAATCGCCTGCGGACGTGCCATTGATGAACGCAGCCAACATGCCTGCGACCGTCGATGGATCAAAGCCGTGATGCTGGCACTGTTCGCGTACGATACGCGCGTTGCGCTCATCGGCGTACAGCGCCGCGCCGTGCTCGGACAGCAGCGCGGTTTGCGCCGGCAGGCTGCCATGCTCCGTATAGTGCTGCAGCAGGCGCGCCGTATTCTGCTTGCTTTCGGTCACGTTTGGCTCGTCAAACGGGTTGATGTTCAGCACTTTGCCCGCCACCGCCGTCGCAAACTCCCAGCGGAAGAACTCGCCGGCAATCTGGTAGGCGTCGTCCAGGTGCAGCGTGATCACGGGCTGGCCCGCGCCTTTCAGCGCCGCCACGCCCGCGTCATTCTCGGTGTTGTCGTCTCCGCTCACGCGCAGATAGACGAATGCGCGGTCGGTGGCATAGTCGTGTGGCTTGCCCACGGTCGCGCCCACCACCGGCAGCACGCCCCGGCCCTCTTTGCCAGTGCTTTCAGCGATCAACTGCTCAATCCAGTTGCCGAGCGAATTGATCGACGGGCTAACCTGGATCGTGAGCTTGTCCTGCCCCTTCTGCGCCAGCGTCGCCAGGATAGCCCCGAGCGAGACGCCGGGATGATCCGCGCCGCTGATCTTGGGGCCGCACGCCTTCATCATACGCGCTGCACTGGCCCACAGCCGGTCGAGATCGAGGCCCATCAGCGCGGCTGGCGTCATGCCGAAGTAGCTGAGTGCGCTGTAGCGCCCGCCAATATCGGCCGGATTGAGGAAGATCTCGCGGAAGTTTTTCGCTTCGGCTTCACCAGCCAGCGGCGAACCGGGGTCAGTGATGGCGATGAACTGCGCGCCATTGCCGCCGGTGCGGTCGTAGAAGTAGCGGAAGAACGAGTCGGTCTCAATCGTGCCGCCGCTCTTGCTGGCGACGATGAAGAGCGTGCGCGCCAGATCGACCGACTGCTCGATGGACTGGATGTAGCTGGGGTCGGTACTGTCGAGCATGAGCAGGCGCGGAAAGCCCGGCTGCTGTCCAAAGGTGCGGAACAGGACTTCGGGCGCGAGGCTGCTGCCACCCATGCCGAGCAGCACGACGGCATCGCGATTCTCGTCTTTGACTTCCGCTTGCAGCGCCTTCAGGCGGTAGAGATCAATCGTCTGATCCGTCTCCAGCCAGCCGAGCCGGTCTTCGATTTTGGCAATGACCTGCGGATTTTCTTTCCAGAACGAGCCGTCCTTGTCCCAGATACGGGCGGCGGCGTTCTGTTTGTCGAGTTCATTGATCTTCGCGTCTACCGCCTCGCTGAGCGCGCCGACGGCCACATCCTGCTGCTGAATCACGCCGGTCGCCAGCACATTGCGCTTGGCATCCACCTGATCGAGCAGGCTGCGGAATGAATCGGAGAACGATTCTACGCCATCGACCTGGAGCTGGCGCGTAACCTGTTCCAGATCAACGCCGACTTCGGCCAGTTGATCCATGATCTGCGCGGCTTCATCCAGCCCAACTGGCAATGTTTCCGCTACCGTACCGTGATCCTTGAAGGCCTTGAGCGTATCCGGCGGCACGGTATTGACCGTGTCCTTTCCGATCAGTCCATCAAGATACATTGTGTCGGGATAGGCCGGGTTCTTGGTACTGGTGGACGCCCACAGCAGGCGCTGATTTTGCGCGCCCAGGTGGCGCAGTTCGCTGAAGCGCTCGCCGTAGAAAATCTCCAGAAAGCGGCGATAGGCCACCTTGGCGTTGGCGATGGCCGCCTTGCCCTTGAGCCGGTTGTTGGCCGACACACGGCCCACATCGCGGCCCATCGCGGCCTTGAGGTTGTTGTCGAGCATCTGGTCCACCACATGGTCGATGCGGCTGAGGAAGAAGCTGGCCACCGACGCAATGCGGGTCACATCGCCGCCACGCGCCTTCAGGCGTTCGAGGCCGCGAATGTAGGCCTCGGCCACATGCAGATAATTGGCGATGCCGAAGATGAGCGTGACATTGACATTGACGCCTTCCGCGATCGCTTCCTCAATCGCCGGAATGCCCGCCTCGGTCGCCGGAATCTTGATCATCAGGTTGGGCCGCCCGACCGCCGCAAACAACCGTTTGGCTTCGGCTACGGTGGTGTCGGTATCGTGGGCGATCAGCGGCGACACTTCGAGGCTGACGTAACCGTCACGACCAGCAGTGCGGTCATAGACCGGGCGCAGAATGTCGAGCGCGCGCTGAATGTCCTCGACCGCCAGCTTCTCGTAAATTTCGTAGGCGTCGAGGTCGAGCATTGTGCTGATGGCGCTGTCGTAGTCGGACGAGCCGCCGATGGCTTTCTGAAAGATGGTAGGGTTCGAGGTGACGCCCAATACGCCATCCTCGTTCACCATGCGCTGCATTTCGCCGTCGTCGAGCAGCTTGCGGCGGATATTGTCGTACCAGATACTTTGTCCGAAAGCCTGTACGTCCACAGGCGGATTTCCAGCCATGAGTTCCTCTCCTCCTGAAAACACCTCTACGCCAACCAGAATACGCCTATTGTACCAGCGTCGGCGCGCGAAGTGCCCGCAAAAAGGGGGGGTTTACCACTCAGCCCCCTGCCCCCTCAGCCCATGCAAGCGATGTTGAGGCAGCGACAGGTGATTCTGTGGCTGGTCAGGTTGTGCCGCTGCGGGTTAAAAACCCGCAGCTACGAACCGATTGGAAACCCATAACTCGGTTGAAAAGCAGACTCCAAATAGAGTCTCTGATGCCGTTTGAATGGTTAATCTGGTAAACGTGGAAGCAACGAGACAACTCCTGAAGGAAAAAGGAGTGAGACAGTGAGACAGATTCACAGAAGCGAGACAACTCCTGAGGGAAAAGTGAACCGGACAGACAGACAGATTCACAAAAGCGAGACAACTCCTGAGGGAAAAATGAACCGGACAGACAGACAGAATACAGGACACCTGGTGCGCCGGGCCAATGTAGTGAGCATACGCCGCGCGCGTGACGCTACGGGCGCATGGCTCAGCATAAACCAGGCACGCACTTCACAGGCGACGAGATGGTGGCCGGGATGGTCGCTATGGCGGGGAATGGATGAACGCCAGCACCGTCCGCATCCTCCACTCCGGCTGATAGGGGTGCCACACAAACCGCCCGCCGCATGCGAAGAGGGGCTGGGGCTGAGGTTGTTGTGTGACGGGTTACGCCTACGCCTTGTCGGGCCGTTCGCCGCGCTCGAAGGCCTGCACCTTATGGAAGCGGGCGATATAGCGCGGCTCGGCCAAGGCTTCGGCGGTGAGGAAGGCGATGGCCAGTTCTTCGGCCAGCGCCGTGCCGATGATGCGCGAGCCGAGGCAGAGCGCGTTCATCTGGTCGTGCTCGACGCCCTGATGCGCGCTGTAGGTGTCGTGGCAGATAGCCGCGTAGACGCCGTCCATCTTGTTGGCCGCGATGCAGATGCCGACGCCGCTGCCGCACACCAGAATAGCGCGGTCGGCGCGGCCCTCGCGCAGCGCGTCGGCGGCACGGGCAGCGGAGTCTGGGTAATCGGCGCGCACGGTGGGGCTGTTGACGCCCAAATCGAGCACGGTGTATTCCTGCGCCTTGAGGAAATCCACCAGATGCCGTTTAAGCGGCTGGCCGGCGTGGTCGGAAGCAAGCGCGACGTTCATGGCGTGGGTTCTCCGTGGATGGGGTGGTGAAAGAGGATGATGGGAGTGTAGCGCAAAAAGGTAACAGGGGTGGAACGCTGCACGTCCTAACGCCACTTCGCCCTGCATTGCCCATCTGTGCCCTCCCGGTCTCTGCGGTTCGAAGACGGGGTCGGCCACCCCTTGGCGATCTTTGCGCGCTTTGCGTGCTTTGTGTTGGCCGTGTCAGCAAAAACAGCCACGCCCCACGCTCCGCTGTCTGCGCTAAACTACGCGCAAATACTCGCAGGAGACACCTCACATGACGCAAACCAAGTCCAGCCGCGCCCGCTGGCTCGAAATCATCGCCGCAATCACCCTGGCGTTGGCCAGCCTGGTCGCTGCGTGGAGCACCTATCAAGCCGCACAGTGGGGACGCACGCAAGCCATACGCGGAAACGCCGTCGTGGCGCTGCTGCTGGGGAGCACGCAGGAGACGACGCTAGGCTCACAAGACGCGATGGTCGATATCGTGACCTTCACCAGTTGGCTGCAAGCCTACAGCACCGGCAATCAGGTTCTGGCCGATTTTTACCGCGAGCGCTTCAGGGAAGAATTCAAGCCGGCCTTTGAAGCCTGGGTGGCGCTTCGCCCGCTGGAAAATGCTGATGCGCCGCCCTCACCTTTTGCGATGCCGGAATACACGCCTGCCCATGCGCAAACAGCGGCTGACTTGCAGGGCCGGGCCGCGACCACCTCGGACGAGGTGCGCGCCGCCTCTGACAACGCGGCGCATTACGTGCGCAACACGATCTTTTTGGCTTCCGCCCTGTTCTTTGTGGGTATCTCGCGCATGTTTTCCGACGAAAAGGTGCGCTTAAGCCTTGAGATTATCGCGGTGATCCTGCTCATTGTCGGCATTGTCAACGTGATCACCGGCCCGATAGCGTAGATTCAAACAGGCGCAGTACCGGACAATTCAGCCCGCTGTGCCGTCCGAAGTCTCTATGATTCAAAAAAGGGGATGACCTGTAGCAGGCCATCCCCTTCGCGTTGTCTTGCCTGGCGGTGAATCTCTTTGGCTTTACTTCCCCAGTACCTGCCTGGCAACTTTCACCACGTGCGCCGCTGTGAAGCCAAACTCCTCGTACAGACGTTCATAGGGGGCGCTCGCTCCGAAGTGGTCGATGCCGATGGCCACGCCCTGCGCGCCGACCCACTTCTGCCAGCCGGTTGTTACGCCCGCCTCGATGCTCACGCGGGCCGTCACCGCAGGCGGCAGCACCGAGTCACGGTAGGCGGCGTCCTGCGCCTCGAACAGTTCCCAGCACGGCAGCGATACGACGCGCGCCGCAATGCCCTCGCTCTTCAGCGTTTCGGCGGCTTCGAGGGCGAACTGCACCTCGCTGCCGGTGCCGAGCAGAATGACATCGGGCGTGCCTTCACTGTCGCTGAGGACGTAGCCCCCGTGCGAGACACCGGTGTGTATGGCCTCGACCCCACCGATGCCTTCGCCGGTCAACACCGGCAAGTCCTGCCGTGTGAGCGCCAGCGCGGCGGGCATTTTCAGCATCATCACCGTCTTCCAGGTGGCCGCCGTCTCGTTGGCGTCCGCCGGCCGGAAGACGTGCAAGTGCGGGATGAGGCGCAGCGACATGACGTGCTCAATCGGCTGGTGCGTCGGACCATCTTCACCGAGCGCGATACTGTCGTGCGTGAACACGTAAACCGGGCCGATCTCCATCAGCGCGCCCAAGCGCATAGCCGGGCGCATGTAGTCACTGAAGGTGAGGAAGGTGGCCGAGAACGGCTTGATAATGCCGCCGTGCAGGGCAAGCCCGTTGACGATCGCGCCCATCGCGTGTTCGCGCACACCGAAACGCAGGTTGCGCTGGGCGGGGTTGCCCGGGCCGGTATTGCCCGCGCCCTTGATCAGCGTCTTTGTGCTGCCAGCCAGGTCTGCGTCGCCGCCGATCATGGTCGGGATGTGCTTCGCAATGGCATTGAGCACCACGCCGCCGACATTGCGCGTGGCCTGCTTCTTCTCGGGCGTGAAGACGGGAATGTCGCTTTCCCAGCCAGCCGGCAGTTCGCCGCGCTGAACCGCCGCGAATTCCGCCGCCTCTTTCGGGAACTGCGCAGCGTAGCGGTCGAACAGCGCCTGCCACTCAGCCTCAAGGTCCGCGCCAGCCGCTTTCGTACCGTCGAAATATGCCTGCACAGCTTCGGGTACGTAGAAATCCTTGTCCGGCCAGCCGTAGAACTCCTTGACCAGCTTGATCTCGTCGGCGCCCAGCGGCGAACCGTGCGCCTCGCTGGTGCCGCCCTTGTGCGGGCTGCCGTAGCCAATGACGGTGTGGACGACGATCAGCGTTGGCTTATCGCTTACGGCTTTCGCCTCGGCAATCGCGGCGCTCACAGAAGCCACGTCGTTGCCATCGGCCACATCGAGCACCTGCCAACCGTAGGAACTCAAAGCGCGCGGACACATCTTCGGTGAAGGTCATCTCGGCCTTGCCGTCGAGCGTGATGGCGTTCGAGTCGTACAGCCACACCAGCTTGCCAAGGCCCCAGGTGCCGGCCAGCGACGCCGCTTCGGCGCTGACGCCCTCCATCAGGTCGCCATCGCCCACCAGCGCATAGGTGCAGTGATCGACCAACGAGAATCCGTCACGGTTGAAGTAGCCCGCCAGGTAGGCTTCGGCCAGCGCAAAACCTACAGAATTGGCCGCGCCCTGCCCCAGCGGTCCGGTGGTCGTTTCGACGCCGGGCGTCATGCCATATTCGGGGTGGCCGGGCGTTTTGCTGCCCCACTGCCGGAACGCTTTGAGATCATCCATGCTCAGGTCATAGCCGGTGAGATGCAGCAGCGAATACAACAGCATCGAGCCGTGACCCGCGCTCAACACGAAGCGGTCGCGGTTACTCCAGCCGGGATTGCGCGGGTTGAAACGCAAGTGCTGAGTCCACAGCGCAAACGCCATCGCTGCCGCGCCCATCGGCAGGCCCGGGTGGCCGCTGTTGGCCTTCTGCACCCCGTCAATCGATAGCGTGCGAATGGTGTTGATCGCCTCAAGTTGCAGGTTTGGAGCAGGAACAGGGAGCAAGGTATGCCCTCCTCAATGATGAAATTCAGCCGGACAAAAGTAGTCCACAAGTATAACACACTGGATTGCGCGCGGCAGGCCGCCGTATAATGCCGCCTCATCATCTCGCATGTAATCGGACAGGCTCATCATGACTCGTACCTCCGCCACCCTGCTGCTGATCCTCCTCGTGCTGGCGATGGCCCTGCCAGCCAGCGCGCAGGAAGCGACGCCCGAAACCACACCTCCCGCAGCGCCTGCCTACGAAATCCTCTTGCCGCAGATCGTGAACCAGATTCCGCACAGCATCACCGATTTCACTCAGGGATTAGTATGGAGTGATGGCCGGCTGTTCCAGAGCGCGGGCCGATTCGGCGAGTCACGCCTGCAGGAGCTCGACCCCGTAACCGGTGACGTGCTGCGCGAAGTGGCGCTGGATGAAGAATTCTTCGCCGAAGGTCTGGCGCAGGTGGATGACCGCCTTATTCAGCTCACATGGCAGACAGGCGTGGCGTTCGTTTGGGATGCCGAGACATTTGAACAAGTGGACGAGTTCAGCTACGACACCGAGGGCTGGGGCCTGTGCTACGATGGCGAGGTGCTGTGGATGAGCGACGGCAGCCCGAACCTGTTCAAGCGCGACGCGGAAACGTTCGAGCTGCTCGATACCATTCCCGTCACGCTCGAAGACCAGCCCGTGCCCGAAATCAACGAGCTGGAATGCGTGGATGGCAGTGTGTGGGCGAATGTGTGGCAAACGCCCGCCATCATCCGCATTGATCCGGAGACCGGCGTCGTTAATGCCATCGTCGATGCGCGCCCGCTGCTCACGCAAGACATTATCGATAACTGGACGAGCGGCGCAGTGCTCAACGGCATCGCGTATGTCCCCGAGCGCGAAACCTTCCTGATCACGGGCAAGAACTGGCCGGTGATGTACGAGGTGACATTCGCGCCCGTCGAAGCCGGTTCGTAAGCCAGCCGCACAACACAACTCCTATGCGCCGCTCATCTTCGGCTCGTTCCGGTGTTGTAAACTGAAAGCGAGCCGAATGGGCGGAGAGATGCAGAGCGCGTGAACTTGCCCCTGATTGCCGCGGCGGTGCTGTTGGCCGCCGTCTACCTCATCATCAGTCTGATCAAGGCGCTGAAGCGCAGTGAGCGCGTCAGCTTTGTTGACGTGCTGCTGGTGTTTTTGGTCACGCTGCTGCCGGTGGCGGCGCTGCTGGCGCAAGATCCGGCCGAGCCTGCTAACCTGATCGATCAGGCAGCGCGCGTGCTGGGCATCGCTCTGATCGGCGTCAGCCTGCTGATTGTGGTGCTTGAGCTGCGCCGGCCCGGCCGCCTGAGCCATTCGCGCGGCATCCTCGGGCTGTTCGCCGGTCTGCTGCTCGTCATTTCCAGCTTCAGCGTGCCGTTTATGTCCGCCTGGTTCACGCTGTCGGCGGCCGCGCCGGTCGAAACCGCCGCCAACACGGTTGCTACGGCGGAAGCCACGCTCGAAGTCGAAGGCGTGGTCAACGTCGAGCGCATGCAGGCCGAGCAGTTGTTCAAGGCCATCCGCCAGGTGCTGGCCGAAGAGATCAGCGTCAGCGAAATCGAAGTCTTCACGCAACTCGATGCGGGCGTGCCGCTGGCCGCTATCGTCGAGCGCAATGGTGGCGATGTCGCGCGCGTCCAAACCCGTCTCAGCGAGATTCTGCGGGTGGCGGTGCGCGCGTCGGCCGAGCGCGGCGAAATCAGCTTGCTGCAAGGGGCGCTGCTGATCAGCCAGATGGACTTGTTCGTGCGCTTTGCCGTGAACAGCAACCTGAACGACTTCCGGGGCTTTGGCGGGCCCACACCCACCGGCACGCAGTCCAGCCTGATGATTCTACTCACTGACGTACCGGCTGAAGCAGGCATCACGCTGGCTACCAACACACCGGTTCCAACGGTCACGGCTACTGCTTCGCCCGTGCCCTCACGTACGCCAGCGCCCTCGCGCACACCGGAACCGACGCACACGACGCGCCCCACACGCACACCGTTCATGACGCGCACGCCTGAACCGACGCCAACTGCCTCGGTCACCTGCATCGCGGTGGTCAACTATAACCTGCGCCTGCGCGCCGCGCCCGACGCGGACGCCGAAACGCTGCTGACGATTCCATTCAGCACTTCGGTCATCCTCAGCGCGCGCAGCGAAGACGGCTTGTGGCTGCAAACGGAATATGAGGGCGTTAGCGGGTGGGTAGTGAGCGAATTCCTCACCCCCGGCCCGAACTGCGGCGGGTTAGAAGTTCGATAGCGGTGAATTCTTCTCACAGACTGTTTTCGCGCTATAGTGGAGGCGCCGCCGCACCGTCGGCGCATGTAACCATGAGCGAGAGCCTGCTGTAAGGAGAAGTGCGATGATCGCAGAATTCCGCAAGTTCATCATGCGCGGCAACGTGATTGATCTGGCAGTCGCCGTAGTCATCGGCGCGGCCTTCACCGCCGTCATCAACTCCGTCGTCAACGACATCATTAACCCGATCATCGGTATCATCCTCGGCGGCGTCGACCTGTCGAATATCTTCATCGTGCTGCGCGATGGCGTACCGCCCGGGCCGTATCTCACACTGGCCGATGCCATGACGGCTGGCGCCGTCACCCTCAACGTGGGCTTGCTGCTCAATGCGCTCATCAATTTCGTGATCGTAGCGCTGGTGCTGTTCATCATTATTAAATCCATGAACAAGGCAATGGAAATGGCGCGGCTTAAGGAGAAAGAAAAGCCTGCCGAGCCGCCCGCGCCCGACCCTGTGCTGGTGAGCCAGGAGAAGCTGACCGAAAGCATCGACAAGCTGACAGCGGCGCTGAAGAAAAGCGACAAGGCATAGATTCCTGATCTAGTGAGAGGGGTGGCATTGGCCGCCCTTCTCGTTGTTTGCTAGCGCCTGCGCCGCCTTTTGGCTATCATGGCGCGCCATTCGCAGGTTGTAATCTGGTCGAGGTTTTGTTGAGTCTTACCATGCGCTCCCGACAGCCGCTGGCATGGGTGATTTTGATCGTGCCCCTCGTCATCGCGGCGCTGTATGTGATTGCCAGCCTCAGCGCGCACGCAGGCCGTGGGCCAAACGGTCCGCGCCCCGATGACGACGTGGCGCTGGCCTATGCCGCCGCCCTGCAAACGTGGCAACCCGAAGCAACGGAGACCGACGCTGGCGAAGCTATCGCGCAGGTATTCACGCCCACACCGGTTGTGCTGCCCTCGGCAACTATCACGCCCGTGCGGCCAAACCCGACGCATATCGTCACCTACGGCGATACCCTCAGCCGCCTCGCCGGCCAGTACGGTGTGCGCCTGAGCGACATCGCCAGCTGCCAGCGGACTGACCGACATCAACCGGCTTCAGCTTGGGCAAATCCTGATCATTCCGCTGTATGGCATGACGCCAACCCCACTGGCCGCTACCATCGCCGTCACGCCGCTGCTGCTGCTCACCAGCAGTCCTACCGCGGCCCAGCCGACAGCGACCGAAACGCCACCACCGCCGCCGACTGAGACGCTCGTTCCCAGTGAAACGCCGCAAACGGACATCAATGGGCCGGCCAGCGAAACGCCGATGCCCGCGCCAGTCAACACC
The DNA here is from genome assembly GCA_963841085.1 of uncultured Chloroflexia bacterium. Lineage (GTDB taxonomy): Bacteria > Chloroflexota > Anaerolineae > Aggregatilineales > Phototrophicaceae > Flexifilum. The sequence continues at coordinate 526,252 of CAWJBF010000009.1, forward strand.
TCCGCCGAACCCACCAGCGAAACGCCAACAGCGGTACCGCCACTGCCGACGGCCATCTCGCTCGCGCCCATCGGCCGGTCGGACATCAACGGTGTGACACCTGATCAGTTCATCATCATGGATGAAGTCACGCGCCTGCATGTGCGCCAGATTTTCGCTCTCGGCCAGGAGTTGGGCCGCGACCCGCGCGCCTTCTCGAAAGTGGGCGACAGCACAATCGAGAATCCGTTCTTCATGGATCGCTTCGATGAGCCGGGCAGCTACAACCTGGCTGACTTCAGTTGGCTTCAATCCGCCATCGACTGGTATCGCGGTTCGTTCAGCCGGCAAAGCCTGGCCGTCGCAGTCGGCCTGCACACGTGGAGCGTGCTTGACCCGATGTGGAGCGACCCTTACCAGTGTCTCGGCGGGGAGAATATGCTTCAGTGCGAGGTGCGCGCGCATAATCCCAGCGTCATCATCTTCAGGCTGGGCGTGAATGATGTAGGCGTGCCCGGCAACGTCGAAAGAAGTATGCGCGCCGCCATTGAGTACAGCCTCGAAAATGGCATCATCCCCGTCATCGGCACCAAGGGCGACCGGCGCGAGGGCACGGTCAATAACGACATCATGCGCGCGCTGGCCGCCGAGTATCACGTGCCGCTGTGGGACTACGACATGCTGGCTAACACCATACCCGGGCGCGGACTCGAGGGTGACGGCGCGCACATGACGACATTTTACGCGCACGACTGGTCGCAGCCACAGGCCTTCCAGACCGGCCACGGTGTTCATACGATGGCCGGGCTGATGATGCTCGACGCCATTCACCGCGAAGTGCTGGCCGACCGAATCATTCTCTCGCCCGAAGCCACGCCCGAAATCACTGCCGAGGCCACGAGCGGCTGATGCGCCGCCTATTCAACCGCGAAACTATGCTGGCGCTGGCTCTGTGCCTGATCGTACTGGCACTGATCATCGCCACCACCGACGCCGGCCCGCAGTGGATTTATCAGGGGTTTTGAAGGGAGGTTGAAAGTTCAAAGTTGAAGGTTGAAAGTTGGGCCATTCTTCCAGGAAATTCCCCTGCCCCTCTCCGTCCTCAGTGTCTTGGTGGTTCATCACTTTCAACTTTGAACTTTCAACGTTCAACTGGTTTCATGCATGACGATCGCTGAAATTGCCCTGCTGGCGCTGATGGGCGCGGTCTACGCCCTCGTGATGCCCGGGCGCTGGCGCGGCGCGTTTCTGCTGCTGCTCACCACCATCGGCATCTTCTGGCTTCAGCCCGGCCTGCCGGTGCGCTGGCTCGATTACAGCCTGCCGCTGGCGCTGCTGGTGCTGGTGGGCTTCGGATGGCTGGCCACGCGCGCGCCCGGTCAGCGTGTCTCGCGCCGCGACTGGGGAACAGCAGCGGTCGTTTACGGCGCGGCCTTTGCGCTCACGGCAGGGCGCTATATCGACCTGCCCATCGCGCTGACGACGCGCCCGCCCGATGCACTGGCGACCGCGCTGGCGCTGGCGGCGGCGCTGGGCCTGGCGGCGCTGGCCGTTCGGATGCCGCGCGCGAATCTGCTTTGGATCATGCTGGCGGTGCTCATCGGCCTGTTCATCCTGCTCAAGACCCCGGCGTTGAACACCGTGCTGGCGCGGACGCTGCGCGTGTCCGCAGGGCAGGATGGCGGGCTGGCCGCGCCGAATGATATTCTGTGGCTCGGCTTCTCCTACGCAGCGTTCCGGCTGATCGCCACGGTGCGCGACCGGCAGTCTGGTCTGCTGCCCACCATGACGCTGCGCGAATACGTCACGTTACGCGTTGTTCCTGCCTGCTTTCCCCAGCGGCCCGATTGACCGCGCCGAAACGTTCTTGCCCCAGCTTCAGGCGCTGCCCGGCCTCAAGACTCGCGATGCGAGCCGCTTCACCTACGCAGGCGCCCGGCTGGCCACAGGCGCGTTCAAGAAATTCGTGATTGCCGACACGCTCGCGCTGTACAGCCTGAGCGCGGTCACGGCGGGGCAAACCGAAACGACCGGCGCGCTGTGGGTGCTGCTGTTCATCTATGCCTTCCAAATCTACTTCGACTTCAGCGGCGCGATTGATATGGTCATCGGCATCGGCGTCTTGTTCGGCATCCAACTGCCGGAAAACTTTAAGCAGCCATACCGCCAGCGCACCATCACCGCCTTCTGGCAAAGCTGGCACATCACTCTCAGCGCGTGGGCGCGGGCCTATGTTTACAGTCCGCTATCCCGCGCGCTTCTGCGGCGCAAGCGCAAGCCATCGCCAGACGTCATCTTCATCATCGCTACGCTGGCCACAATGATTGTGATCGGCCTGTGGCACGCCGTGGCGCTTAACTTCCTGATCTGGGGCGTCTGGAACGCGGCCGGGCTGATCATCCATCGCTTCTGGACGCAGCGAACGCGCTCGTGGTACCGCGCGCTCACGCCCGGCAGGCTGCGCCTGTGGCACGCGATGGGCGTCGGCATGACGTTCGTATTCGTCTCGCTCGGGTGGGTGTGGTTCGCTATCCCCGACGCCAGCCTTGCCGCGCAGACGTTCCTGCGCCTGTTCGGGGTGACGCTGTGAACGGCGACTCGGCCTGGGGCTGGATGAACGCAGGGTTCTCGCGCTGGCGGGCGCTGGCGCGGCTGCTGCTCAAGGCGCTGGCCTTCTTCATCACCTTCAACCTCGTCTTTGCGTTGCTCAATCCGCTGCCCGCGCTGGGCAACCTCACGCTCTATAACAGCCTGTTTCCCGGGCGCGAACGCCTGCCCTACGGCGAAACACCGGCCGCCTATAACCTGTCGCTCGATAACCTCAACGCCATGTTTGCCAGCCAGCGCCTGAGCCAGCCTAAAGCGGATGATGAATTCCGCGTCATCGTTATCGGCGATTCATCGGTATGGGGCACGCTGCGCGAAAACGATGAGACGCTGGCGGGCCTGCTCGAAGCGGCAAATCTCACGTTGGACGGCCGCACAGCGCGCTTTTACAACGTGGGCTACCCCACCATGTCGCTGGCGAAAGACCTGCTCATGCTCGATCAGGCGCAGGCGTATGCACCTGATCTGATCCTGTGGCCGGTGACGCTGGAGAGCATGCCGGTTGAGGGCCAACTGGATTCACCCATCGCCCAGCGCAACCCCGAGACGATGCGGGCGCTGACTGAGGATTACGGCCTGACCAGCATTTCGGCGGATGATCCACGCTTCGCCGAATCGACCTTTCTGGATCGAACCATCGTTGGGTCACGCCGTGCGCTGGCCGACCTTGTGCGCCTGCAAGTGTTCGGGCTGGCGTGGTCGGGCACCCGCATCGATCAGATCTACCCGGATTACACGCCACGTGCCAACGACCTTGAAGCTGATGAAGGCTGGCACGGGCATGTGCCGGATACGCCGCTGACGAGCGACGACCTGGCCTTCGATGTGCTGGCGGCCGGCTTCCGGCTGGCGGGCGATACGCCGGTGCTGCTCGTCAACGAGCCGATCTTCCGCGCCGATGGAGCGAACAGCGGCCTGCGCTACAATGCGTGGTATCCGCGCTGGGCCTATGACCAGTATCGCGTGCTACTGGCGAGTGAGGCGGCTACTAACGGCTGGCCGCTGCTTGACTTGTGGGATGCCGTGCCGCCTGCCGAGTTCACTGATAGCCCGGTGCATCTCACGCCAGCGGGCTCGGCGCTCATGGCCGAGCAGGTGGCCGCGTGGTTGGTTGAAAGAAATGATTGAACCACTGAAACATTGAGCACACAGAGATTTCTCTCCCCACTCCGCGTGCGGAGAGGGGCCGGGGTGAAGTTGCAAAGGAACTTCCTATGACTTCAGAAGCAGACATTCGCGCGCAACTGCGCCAGTTCATCCTCACCGATCTGATCCGCGACTCATCGTTTCCGCTGGCGGATGCCGAAGGGATTATCAGCAGCGGCATGATCGACTCGTTCGCGCTGGCGCAGATCGGCGTGTTCGCGGAGCAAGCGTTCGACGTCTACATCCCCGACCCCGACCTGACCGTTGCCAAAATGGACACGCTCAACCAGATGGTGGCGCGAATTGTGCGCGGGCTGCCTTGAGCAGCGCGCTCCACCTCTTCGATGGCTTGCGCACGCTGTGGGACGCCCGGGCGCTGAGTCCGCTATTCAAGCCTGACGATCCAAACGGCGACAAGCCAGCGATCATCACCGTCAGCAGCGACGCCGATCCGGTGGTCCTCACGCGCCGCGAATTCACCGATCAGGCCGGGCGCACCGCGCTGGCGCTCAATAATCTCGGCATCATGCCCGAAGGCAATCGTGAGCAGAAGCCGGTTGTGCTGATCGCCCACACACAAAATCTGGAAAGCATCTACGCCTTCTGGGGCTGCCTGCTGCTCAATGTCATTCCGTCGATGGTGCCCACGCTGACCGAGAAGCTCGACCCCGATCACTACCGCCGCAATCTGGGCGAAGTGGCACGGGTATCGAACGTGCGCGCGGTGCTGACGACCGACGAATTCGCCCCGCAACTGCGCGACTCATTGCCCTGCGAGGTATTCAGCGCGTCGCAGGTGCGCGCGGCCGAAGACCCGCAGCGCGACGGCTTACAGGCACACGCCCGCTTGCGCTACTTCGGCCGGGTGAGCGGCGATATGCGCTACCTTGATCCGCAGTTGGGCTGGAAGGACGACAACCGCATCTACCCTTATCCAGGCGCAGTTGCCTTTTTACAGCACTCCAGCGGCACGACTGGCCTGCAGAAAGGCGTGGCGCTATCGCACCGCGCCGTGCTGAACCAGCTATCCAGCTACGCGCAGGCGCTTGATCTGCGTGAGGATGATGTCATCGCGTCATGGCTGCCGCTGTATCACGACATGGGCCTGATCGCCGGCTTTATGCTGCCGCTGATTGCCGGCATCCCGCTGGTGCTGATGTCTCCGTTCGACTGGGTAGCGCACCCTGCCCTGCTCCTGCGCGCCATCCACGACACTCGCGCCTCGTTGTGCTGGCTGCCCAACTTCGCCTACAACCACATGGCCCTGCGCGTGCGTCAGCGCGACAGTGACGGGCTTGATTTGTCCTCGATGCGCGCCTTCATCAACTGCTCCGAGCCAGTGCGCGCCAGCAGCCATCAGTTGTTTCTCGATCGCTTCGCAGCCAACGGCGTCCGCGCTGATCAATTGGCGGTCAGCTATGCGATGGCGGAGAACACCTTCGCCATCACGCAAACGCCGGTGGGCGAACCTGCTCGCATCGACACCATCGACCGCGAACTGCTTCAGCGCGAACTGCGCGCCGAGCCTGTATCAGATGATCATCCGCGCGCCGCCACGCAGGTGTCGTGCGGCCCGCCGATTCCCGGCACCGACGTGAAAGCCGTCGATGAGGGCGGCGCGGTGCTGCCAGATCGGTGCGTGGGCGAACTGATGGTCAAAAGCGACTGCATGCTCACCGGCTACTACCGCCGTCCCGACTTGCAGCCGTTCGACGCCGAGGGCTGGTACAAAACTGGCGACCGGGGCTATATCGCAGACGGCGAAATCTTCGTCGTTGGGCGCAGCAAAGACCTGCTGATCATCGCCGGCAAGAACGTCTATCCACAGGATATCGAGGCGCTGCTGTACGAAATCGACGGCATCCACCCGGGCCGCGCGGTCGCGTTTGGCGTGCTGGACGAGCGCGAAGGCACCGAGTTGCTGGCTGTACTCGCCGAACTCGACACCGATGACGGGCAGACCAAGCGCGCCTTGCAGGTGGCTGTGCGTCAGCATATCGCCCGTTCCAGCGAGGTGACGGTGAGTTATGTTACGTTTGTGCCACGCGGCTGGCTGATCAAGACGTCGAGCGGCAAGACCGCGCGCGCTGCCAACCGCGACAAGTGGCTGGCCGAACGCGCCGGGTAGCTCTGCTATAATGGCCGCCGCCCAACAGATTGAAGATTGTTCATGCTCAAACGCGCCCTCATTCCCCTGATGATCGCCGCCGGACTACTGTTCAGCGTCACGCCGCTGCCTGCCCGGTCGCAGGAAGGCTTCGTGCCGTTTCCCGACGACATCGCCAACAACATCCGCGCGATCTACTCGGTCGGGCAAGCCTACGGCAATCAGCCGGGGATGTTCTCGAAGGTCGGCGACAGCATCTCCACATCGGTGAGCTACCTGCGCCAGATCGGCTGGGGCGTGTACGATCTCGGCGCGCACGACTACTTGCAGCCAGTCATCAACCACTTCAGCAACACATGGGTGGGCGTCGACAACGCCTTCACTCGCGTATCCGTCGCGGCGGATGTGGGCTGGGCGGCGTGGGGCGCACTCGAACCAGAGTTAGCCGACGAGGACTTATGCCAGCCCGAAGAAAAGCCGCTTGAATGCGAGTACCGCATCGCGCGGCCGTCGATTGCGCTGATCATGTTCGGGACAAATGACGTGAGCTATCGCAGCGCCGCTGAGTTCCAATACGATCTGGAGCGCATCATCGACTCTGACGGTATCGTGGGGCGTCATTCCCGTCCTGAGCACGTTCCCGAACCGGCCCGATGCGCCCGATGCGGCCGCCGCGCTCAATCAAGTCGTGCGCGAACTGGCCGCCGGTCGCCGCCTGCCGCTGTGGGACTACGCCGCCGCGCTAGCGCCGCTGCCCGATCAGGGGCTGGCGTGGGATCATCTGCATCCGTCTTCGCCCGAAAAGTCGAACCAGTTGGCCGTGTTCAGCGCCGAAAACTTGCAGTACGGCTATGTCGTGCGCAACCTCACGGCCCTGCAAATCCTCGACCGTATCTGGCGCACGGTTGATGCGGGTGCGGGGCAATAGAGGATAGTGGATTGAACTTGTTTGTAGACCCCTCACCCCCAAACCCCTCTCCCACGCAAGCGGGAAGAGGGGGCATGTTGCAATCAGCGTTCTCTCCCCCTTTCCGCGTACAGAGAGGGGTTTGGGGGGTGAGAATGCGTGTCCTCCTGCTCGCCTGCCTTATCGCCCTTGTGAGCACGTTCACCTTCAATGCCAGCGCGCAGGCCGATGCGCCGGTAGTCGCCACTTACCGCGAGGCCTATGTCTTCGGCGGGCCAGGCGCGACCCATCCGCAGGTGGGCGTGCTGCGCGACGGCGTGCCGGTGCGCGTGATCGAGCGCAACAATCCGGGCACATGGGTGCATATCCAACGCGTTGATGACGCCGGCAATGTCACACTCGATGGCTGGATCATCAGCGGCTATATTCAGGGCCGCTCGGCGCTCGATTTCGCCACCATGTCCGTCACCGACCTTCCCGACAATCCGCCTGAGGGTGCGCCCAATCAGGCGATGGCCGACATTTACGCCGCGCCGGTGCTGCCCGTCATCAGCGATGCCATGCTCGACGTATTGTGGCTGGGTCAGGCGCTCGGCAATAACGCCGACACGATTACCAAAGTCGGCGACAGCCTGAGCGCACAGCGTGAATATCTTGAGCCGATGGCCAATCCGTCGCGCGCGCTTAATGCTTACCGCTATCTCGCGCCCACCATCGACCGCTTCGGCCCATCCACCGCTGGCGGCAGTATCGCGGCGCAGGTAGGCATGGGCAGCTTCACCATGTTCGATCCGATGTGGGCCGATCCGGCGCGCGGCTGCCAGCCCGGCGAAGGCCCGCTGGCCTGCGAATACCGCATCAAACGGCCCAGTATCGCCTTCATCATGTTTGGCCCCAACGACGTGCGCGCGATCTCGGCCGATGTTTACGCGCAGGAGATGGAGCGCATCATCGTCGCGTCGCTTGACAGCGGCATCATTCCGGTGGTATCGACCTTCGCGGTACATCCCAGCGACCCGTTTCAGCCGCAGGCGCTGCTGTTCAACAAGCGGCTGATCGAAGTCGCCAATCGCTATGAGGTACCGCTTATCAATCTGTGGGCGGCAACCCGCGTGCTGCCCAACTATGGGCTGGATGTCGATAACATTCACCTCACGATGAGCGGCAACGACCAGCTCTACTACGATGCCGGCAACGATGCCTTTTCGGGCGTGGCCCTGCACAATCTGCTCAGTATCGCCACGCTACGCGCGATTGAAGAAAAGATTCAGGAATGAATCACGAGGGACACACTATGAATCGCAAACTGATCATTTTACTTGCGTTTGCAGCCCTGCTGACACTGGCGGCGTGTTCTGGCGGCGGCGCGGGCAGTGACGCGGCGAATGTGGTCGAGCAGTATCTGACAGCCAAGATAGCGGGCGATCGCGACGCGATGGCCCCACTGATCTGCGCCGAACTGGAGCCCAATCTCGACCTCGAAGCCTCGTCGTTCAGCGCCGTGACCGCACAAATCGAGGGCCTCGACTGCACGTTCAACGAAGCGGCTTCAACCGTCACCTGCGAGGGCGAGATCAAGGCCGAGTATGGACTGGAAACGCGCTCGTTCCCGCTGTCCACCTATCGTGTGGTACAGGAAGACGGCGCGTGGCGCTGGTGCGGCGAAGCGGCGGGGTGATGCCTCTGGCATCTCCAGCTAACATATTTCAGGCGGGCGCACCCCATTCGGTGCGCCTGATGCTTTAGGGAAATAGGCCATCCGGCCCTTGTACCAGGCGCACGCGAGTCGGAACGTTAAATTGAAGCAGCACCATCGAAAGTCAGTTGTGAGGTGCATCATGAGTGAATTTACAGGCAAGGTGGCGTTGGTCACAGGTGGCAGTTCGGGGATTGGCTTATCGTGCGCGCAGATGTTTGCCGAGCGCGGCGCAAAGGTGGTCATCGCCGATTTGGCCGACGGTTCAGATGCAGTCAAGGGTATTCAGGCGGACGGCGGCGAAGCCGTGTTTGTGAAGACAAACGTCAGCAACGAAGAGGACATTCAGCAAATGGTGCAGGCCGCCGTCGATAATTTCGGTCGTCTCGACTTTGCGGTCAACAACGCGGGCATCGGCGGGGCGCAGGCGGCTGTGGCGGATATGAGCGTCGAGGACTGGAACAAGGTCATCGCCGTCAATCTCACAGGCGTGTTTATGGGCATGAAGTACGAAATTCCGGCCATCCTTGAGGCTGGCGGTGGTGCGATTGTGAATATGTCGTCGATCCTCGGCTGGGTCGGTTTTGCGAACAGCTCGGCCTATGTCGCCGCGAAGCATGGCGTCATTGGACTTACCAAAACTGCTGCATGGGAGTATGGGACGCAGAATATTCGCATCAACGCCGTTTCGCCCGGCTTCATTCTGACGCCCATGCTGGAGAACGCAGGCATGTCTGAAGGGACGGACATGTACAACGCGATTGCCGGTTTGCACGCCATGAAGCGTTTGGGCACGCCGGAGGAAATCGCCAGCGCGGTTGTCTGGCTGTGTTCGGATGGCGCATCATTCGTCACTGGCATGGCCCTGCTTGCCGACGGCGGCTACACGGCACAATAACGGGAGAGACTCCTGCGAATCACAGCGGGCGCACCCTTTCGGTGCGCCCGTTGTCTGTGTCCCGCAATTGTCCACGTGTGCGCGCACTGCCGCTTTCAACACTTCACGCGGTTTGGAGAACGGGTGACCTCTTGAACAGGCGATAGAGGATATAGAGTAAGGAAATGACGACCCACGGCAGGAACCACATCAGGAACGACCACGTAGCCCCGATTTCGAAGCTGAAGAATTCAATCTCGATGATAAGGCGCGACACGTTGGCGAGGTCGGCAACACACACCACGACAAACAGCCAGATGAAGGGGACGACAAGGCGGGGCCGCCGCCACGCCGCGTAAGCGGCGAGGAGAGCTGTCACCGCCGATAGATAGTCACCTAGGGCCATCTGCGTCAATGCATCTTGCGGAATGGAGGCAGATGCCTGCCCACTTACCAGGAGGGTCAGGCCCAAAAAGCGATAGGCCTGCACGAGAAGCATGGGCAGTATCGCGCGTTCAAACGGCTGCTTTGCGAGGTATGGGAGCACGTATCTGAAGAAGATCAACCCCGCCGCCAGCGCGGAAACACTCAGTTGTAGTCCAAGGATGGCCCAGTTATTCACAGTTGCTTTCCCTTTCTAGCGGCGGTCATAGTCCAGCAGGTTGAAGTCGAATGAGCGTTTCTCGATGGGAAATTGCATCTCAATCACGATGTTGTCGGCGTCGTCGAAGTTGTAGGGCGGAAGCACGATGCCTCGCATCGGCCCCGAAAAAGCATACTGGTTGATTTCAGCCCACTCACCAATCGCCCCGAACGCGATGTGGGCCTCGTAGGCGGTCCCAGTATGAACAAAGGTTGCCACTTCAACCGCGTCCAGCTCCCTTACGGTGAATGCTTCGCCCTCAGCGGTGGTCAGCGGCGGATGCGTTTGCGTTTTCAGCACACGTCCGGCCTCCATATCGAAATAGTCTGTGGTAATCCCGCCCGCGTGCAAAATGCCGAGCAAGTTACCATACCGGTCGTCGTTCGCAGCCTGCAACAGCGGCCCGATTTTTTCCCATACCCTAAGCGTGGAGTTCCAGTCGGGTGTAATTGCGCGCACGCCGATAAACATCATTGGCTCAACCTGCTTGACCACCACATCCCCAATACGCTGCCCCCGTTCGCGGATTTGCTTCAGGCGCGACTCGATGTTGCGGACGCGCTGAAATTCAGACAGGATTTGCTGCTCGATTTCTGCCTTACGCAGCAGCAGCATGCCCTGCATTTCGTCCAGCGAGATATCGTCCTCGATGAAGCGCTGGATCTGGTTCAGCGAAAGTCCCAGTTCTTTGAGCGCGACGATCCGGTTCAGCGCTGATAGCTGGCTCGCGCTGTAGTAGCGGTAGCCACTCATCACATCGACTTTTTCTGGACGGAGCAGCCCTATCTCGTCCCAGTGACGAAGCTGCCGAGGGGACACCTGTGCCATGCGTGCAAACTCGCCAATCGTGTACATTGCGTCCTCGCTTCAGGGATCTGGTGACAAGATAGGGGTTCACATAGTGTGAAGGTCAAGCATCTTGTTCATCTACTTATCTTCTGCTCATTTTCAGGCCGCTTTCCATGTGGTCGCCATGCAAATCAATCGACATCCACCCAAGTACGAATTACAACGGGCGCACCTAACAGGGTGCGCCCGCTGCTTTTTCAGGAACCGACGGTCCGACACTTGCGTTCACGATAAACAACATATATGGTGTTAATGATAGGAACGAGCATTCTAATGCGTTTCCGTGCTGCATTTATCCTAATGACTGTGCTGCCCGGCTTAATCGCCATCGCCCATGATGCCCCTGGCACCCTGGGTAGCTTGTGACTACTGCGTACAACGCACCGAACCATGGATTACTGAGAAAAAAGGAGACCCAACCATGAAAGCGATTATCTGTACAAAATACGGCCCTGCGGACTATCTTGAACTTCAAGATGTTCCGAAACCCACGCCGAAGGACAACGAAGTCTTGATAAAGAATCACGCGACCTCCGTCACCGCCAGCGATGTCCTCATGCGGGCGCTGGACGCAAGCCTGTTGTACAAGATCATCATTCAGATGGCGGTGGGGTTTGGTAAGCCGCGCCACCCGATTCTCGGAATGGTTGGGGCGGGGGTAGTGGAGTCCGTCGGCAAAGATGTAACCGCCTTCAAGCCAGGAGATGATGTGTTCGCCTACGGTGCCATCTCCATTTCAAAGATTCGATGGGGGTTCTATGGTGAGTATATGTGCCTGCCGGAGGACTGGAATATCGCACACAAGCCGGACAACCTCACGTTTGAGGAGGCAACCGCGATTCCCTACGGCACACTGCTGGCGATGCACGTCATGGAAAAAGCAATCATACAGCCAGGGCAAAAGGTGTTGATCTACGGCGCGTCAGGCAGCATTGGCACCATGGCGATTCAGCTTGCCAAGCACGCAGGAGCCGAAGTGACCGCCGTATGCAGCAAGCGCAACTTCGACATGGTGAAGTCGCTCGGCGCCGACAAGGTGATTGATTACACCCGCGACGATGCAGTCGGTCAATTAGAGCAGTACGATTGGGCGCTGGATACGGTTGGCAATAAGAAAACGTCGCCGCTGAAAGACGCCAGCAAAACCGCGCTGAAAGCTAATGGGCAATATCTCTCGGTAGATGACGGCATGCCAACAACCAGCCGCAATAAGTTCTTACGGGTGAAAGAACTGGCAGAGCAGGGCATCCTGAAGCCCATTATTGACCGCCGCTATTTGCTCGAGGAGATGGTCGAGGCCCATAAGTATGTCGAGACAGGGCACAAGCGTGGCAATGTGATCGTGACCATCGGTACATAGCCGCAATTGGGACATGACAATGGCTGAGCCATCAAAGTTCTACAGTACATCCCCCGAAACTCTGGTCTATGAGATCAGAGTCAGGGGGCATCGTAGCGACCAATGGCACGCCTGGTTTGACGGTATGACGATTGAACTCGAAGCCGATGGCACCTCACGGTTATATGGTTCCCTGGCTGATCAAGCGGCGCTGCATGTGCTGCTGCGTAAAGTGCGCGACTAAGGACTGCTCCTAAGCTCAGTTAGTGCCGTTCAGTAGGTTCAATATGAGTGGCACAATCAACCAGCGATCAAGTGACCGGCGTTAGCCCCACGAGAGCTATTGTTCATAGAATCAGAACTGACTGTACAGGAAGTGGATACGCCACACCCGGCAACAAGAGCCAACATAAATTAATGAGGATGAAAGACGATGACTAAGCAACGCTTTTTGACGGTGCGCTGGAATAACATATTGTCAGTGGGATTAGGAACCCCCACTCTAATCTATGTTATCCTCGCGTTCTCAACATCATTTTGGTTGGAAAGAGAAGGGTTGATCGGTCTTGCTATTTTCGGAGCGCTGTTCTGAATAACTATCGAGCTTCATACAGCAACGCGGTTCGCGTGGCTTCAGAAAAACTCACTTTCAACTTTGAACTTTTGACTCTCAACTTCTTTTCATGACCCCGGCAGGATTCGAACCTGCGACCAGGTGCTTAAAAGGCACTTGCGCTGCCGCTGCGCTACGGGGCCGAATGCGACTCATTTTAGCCGACCGTGCAGCGCATTGACAACCGGCAGATCAGTTCGCCTGCACAGATTTGGCCCGCCGAAGCTCGCGCTGGCGCTGGAATTCTGGTACCAGCAGCAGCGTGAACAGGCTGAACAAGACCACGATGACCGTGCTGCCCTCGTGGCCGAGCACACCCAACGTCAGCGGCAGGTCACCGAACAGCGTCAGCGACACCAGCACCACAATCACACTGATCGAGAAGGTGAGATTGATCCAGACGACGCGGCGCGCCTTGCGGCTGAGTTGCAGCGCGAACGGGATCAGCTCCAGGCGGTCGCCCATCAGCACCACGTCGGCCGTTTCCAGCGCCACATCGGTGCCGGCCGCGCCCATCGCCATGCCAATCGCCGCCGTCGCCAGCGCGGGGGCGTCATTTACGCCATCACCCACCATCGCCACCGGGCCAAACTCGCGCTCAAGGCCCCGCACTGCCGTCACCTTGTCTTCCGGCATCAAATCGGCGCGCACCACGTTGATGCCAATCTGGCCGGCGATGAAATGCGCCACCTTGTCGTTATCGCCTGTGAACATCGCCGTCTTCACGCGAATTTGCCGCAGTGTTTGCACCACCGCCTTCGCTTCGTCGCGCACCTCGTCGGCCACTGCCACCAGCCCGATGAGCTGACCGTCGCGCTCGATGAGCATGACGGTTTTACCTTCATCCTGCAGGCGATGAACTGCTTGCTCAGCCGCGCCGTCCACCGCAATATGCGCCGGGCTGCCCACGCGCACACGATGGCCGTTGACCATCGCCTCGACGCCGCGACCGGCCGTCGCCTGAAAGTCCTCGATCGGCGGGACAGTCAGCGCCCGCTCCTCAGCCGAACGCACAATCGCGCTCGCCAGCGGGTGTTCGGAGCGCGATTCGGCCGCGGCCGCCAGTTCCAGTAGTTCGTCCTCACCGGTCTGCTCAAACACGAGCACGTCGGTGACCGACGGACGGCCGAAGGTCAGCGTTCCGGTTTTATCAAACGCAACGGCTTTGACTGCCGCCAGGCCTTCCAGATACGCGCCACCCTTAAAGAGCACGCCGCGCCGCGCGCCGGCCGCTATCGCCGCCAGAAATGCCGACGGCGTGCTGATGATCAGCGCGCACGGGCTGGCGACCGTGAGCAGCACCATGGCGCGGTAGAAGTTCGCTTCGAAATTGACGCCGAACAACAGCGGCGGCACGATGATGAACAAGCCCACACCCGCCAGCACGATAAACGCGTAGACTTCCTCGAACTTATCGAGGAAGCGTTCGGTTGGCGCTTTGCTGTCCTGCGCCTCTTCCACCAGCTTGATCACGCGCGCCAGCACTGTATCAGACGCAGGCTGCGTCGCTTCCACATCCAACGCGCCCTGCTGATTGAGCGAACCGGCGAATACCTTGTCGCCCACGGCTTTGTCGACCGGCATCAACTCGCCGGTAATCGGCGATTGATCGACCGACGAGCGCCCGCTGGCGACCATGCCGTCCACTGGTATGCGCTCACCTGGCTCAATCAGCACCACATCACCCACCGCAATGCGTTCGATGGGGACGGTTTCGACAATGTCGCCGCGATGCACCCTGGCTTCCGATGGGTACAGCTTCATCAGCTTGCGGATGGCGCCCCGGCTGCGACCGAGCGCGTATTCCTGCAGCACATTGCTGAGCGAGAACAGGAACAGCAACATCGCGCCTTCGTGCCATTGATCGATGAGGGCCGCGCCCCCCGCCGCCAGAATCATCAGCAGGTCGATATCCAGTTTGCCGCGCCGAAGGCTGGCGATTGCCGCCTTGAGGCCGTAGTAACCGCCCGCGCCGTAGGACACGAGATTAAGCGCAAGCACAAGTTGTTCCGGCGCGCCGGCGCGCTCCGCCAGCAGGCTGCCAACCAGCGCGAACAGCGTGATGAGGACCAGCGCCACGGCAACGCGGGATGGGCCATCGCGGCGGGCTGGCTCGGGAGCAGGCGCAGGCTGCTCCATTTCGACAGGTACATCCGGCGCCGTGGTTTCGGGGTTTGCAGAAATCATCAGGATTGACTCTGGTTAATCGATAGTTCCGACAATATATCCCTTAATTTAACACACGTTAATTTCGAGCGCAACCCCGCTAAAAACCTCCGGAATTCCCGGATAACAGGCTGGTTGAGGGAGTCGCATACGCCCGCTATACTCATGATCACGATTTTTCGCTGCCGACCGAGGATGATGATGCCCAACGAAGCGCCACGCAGCCAGCCATCCGCTTTCGTGATCATACCGTTCAGCAGCACCGCGGCCGATTTCTACGCCGATGTGCTGCTGCCAGCGCTCGACTCGGCAGGGTACAGCGTTGGCCGCGCCGAAGATGTGTTCGACCAGCCGGACTCGCTGCGCGATGCGCTCACCCGCGCCGACCGCGCCGATCTGATCGTGGTCGATGTGAGCTTGCCCACGGCGGGCACGATGTATCTGCTCGGATTGGCGCAGGGCCTGCTCAAGCCGGTCGTGCTGATCACGCGCCACATCGAGCGCCTGCCGCCAGACCTGCGCGCCTATCAGGTCATCGAATACAACATGCACTACCGGCGCGTGGCCCAGCTTCAGGCACGCCTGAAAGAGGTCGCCGAACAGGCAGCGCGCGGTGAAGCCCACTTCAGCAGCCCGGTGACTGATTTCCTGCCTGCGCTGTCGCAGCCCACTGCGGGCGCGGCCCTGCCCGCTCCGGCAGCCGCAGCCATCCCGCATGCTTCCAGCCAGCGGCTCGACAGTATTCTGGCGAGCATCCGCCGCCTGCGCGAGACGGCAACAACGTTCAGCGACGATCTTCAGCAGCAGCAGGAACTTATCCGCGAGATTCGCGCCAAGGGCGTCAATGCCGACCCGCGCGAACAGCGGACTGTCCTCAGCGCCGCCACCCAGACGATGGACAACTATGCCTCGAACACCGAAGCCGAACTGCCTGTGCTGCACGCGGGCTGGGAGAAGCTGCTCAAGAGCGCAGGCGATTTGATCGCCGGGGCCGACACTCCCGAGCGTCATAATGCCGCCGTCGCCCTGCGCAGCCAGTTGGAGGCGCTGCAGGAGTTGAGCGCCGGCTTCAAAACCGATCTCGCGCACGCCACCGAAGTGATCGCCAAGACGCCCAATATCAACAAGAACCTGAATCGGGCGCTGGCCCGCGCTGAAGTGGCGCTGGGCACACTCAGCACCGAATTGACGACCGGAGACAGCTACATCACGCGCACGCTCGGCCTGCTGCAGGAGCGCGCAGGCGTGCAGACGGAAGCGCCCGAGTCTGAAGAGGAGTAAGCGGCGGCGCTGAATATTGCTGAAGATGCTCAAGGATTCTGAACCATGACCGCCAATTTCATCCTTGCCCTCGATCAGGGCACGACTTCTTCCCGCGCCATCGTCTTTGACCGCAAAGGCCAGCCGCGTGGTTCTGCCCAGCGCGAGTTCCGACAAATTTACCCGCAGCCCGGCTGGGTCGAGCACGACGCCAACGAAATATGGGAGGCGCAGCAGGCCGTTACGCGCGACCTGATGGATCGCGCGGTGCTTAAAGCGGCGGATATCGCCGCCATTGGCATCACCAACCAGCGCGAAACCACTGTCATTTGGGATAGGCGAACCGGCGAACCCATCGCCAACGCCATCGTCTGGCAGTGCCGCCGCACCGCGCCCATGTGTGAGCAACTCAAGAGCGAGGGTTTCGACGAGGTCATCCTGAGCAAGACCGGGCTGGTGACTGATGCTTATTTCAGCGGCACGAAAGTGGCCTGGCTGCTCGATGAAGTGACAGGTGCGCGCGATCGGGCCGAGCGCGGCGAACTGGCCTTTGGCACGATAGACAGCTTCCTGATCTGGAAGCTGACTGAGGGCCGCGTGCATGCCACCGATGTCAGCAACGCCAGCCGCACACTGCTGTTCAACATCCACACGCTGGAGTGGGACGACGAGATTCTCGCCCGCCTGCGCATTCCGCGCTCACTGCTGCCCGAAATCAAGCCCAGTAGCGCCGTCTTTGGCGAAACGACGATCCTGGGAACGCCTATTCCGATTAGCGGCGTCGCGGGCGACCAGCAGGCGGCCACTTTCGGGCAGGTATGCTTTCAGCCGGGCATGACCAAGAATACCTACGGAACCGGCTGCTTCATGCTCATGAATACTGGCACCGAAGCCATCGCCTCAAAGAGCCGCCTGCTCACTACCATTGGCTGGCAGTTGGGCGATCAGAAGCCGGTCTACGCGCTCGAAGGGAGTGTGTTTATCGCGGGCGCGGCGGTGCAGTGGCTGCGCGACGAGCTTCAAATCGTGCACAACGCCAGCGAAACCGAGGCGCTCGCCAGCAGCCTGGATGACAACGGCGGCGTGTTCTTCGTGCCGGCCTTCGTAGGCCTGGGCGCGCCCTACTGGAACGCCTTTGCGCGCGGCACGGTGGTCGGCCTCACGCGCGGCAGCGGCCGGGCGCACCTGGCGCGCGCCGCCCTCGAAGCGGTCGCCTTCCAAACGCGCGACGTGACTGACGCGATGGCCGCCGACTCGGGCATCGCGCTGCAGACGCTGCGAGTGGACGGCGGTATGGTGCACAACAGCTTCCTGATGCAGTTCCAGGCCGATATCCTCGGCGTGCCGGTGCAGCCATCCGCCGTGCCAGAAACGACGGCATTGGGCGCGGCCTATCTGGCGGGGCTGGCGGTCGGCTTCTGGTCTTCGCCCGCCGATCTGGCGACTCACTGGCGGGCTGAGCGGACTTTCGAGCCACAGATGAGCGCGGAAGTGCGCGCCGAACTGTACGCACACTGGAAGCATGCGGTCGCTACCGCGCAGGCGTAAGTGCAGGCTGTAAAACTGGCCCATCCGAAGCGGAGGAACTTCGCACTATGAACGCTTCCGATATTCTCAAGTACGGGCACAAAACAGTGCACGACACGATTGACAGCCTGCACGAAGCCGAGTGGACGACGGGCGACGTGTGCGGCTGGTGGTCGTGCAAAGACATCATGGCGCACCTGGCCTCGTACGAGCAGGTGCTGGCCGAACTGCTGTCGTCGTTCACCGATGCCGGGCCTACGCCCACACTTACAGCGCATGCGCCTGGAAGGGGACAGCTTCAGCGACGACGAAGTAGCCGCCCGCGCCGATCGGTCGCCCGCCGAAATTGTGGCCGAGTACGACGCCGCCCACGCTCGCACCATGAGCCTGATTGGAGACATCGCGCCCGAGGTCATCGCCAAACCTGGCACGATGCCGTGGTACGGCGACGCCTACGCGCTTGATGACTTGATCGTCTACCGGTATTATGGCCATAAGCGTGAGCATATGGCCCAAATTGAGGTTTTCAAGGATAATCAGAAGTAACGAGAAGTACTGAGTGCTGAGTGTCGAGTGCTGAGACGAAAGCGGTAATCGCTCGCACCATCGTGGCCTCAGAACTTGCGCAACCTCAGCCCCTGACGCAGCACTCAGTACTCCGTACTATTTACTGTGTAGTCAGGGCCCCTTCCCATGGAAACTGATGTCCTGATCATTGGTGGCGGCGCAACGGGCGGCGGTATTGCCTGGGACCTGGCGCAGCGCGGCCTGCGCGTGGTGCTGGCCGAAATGGGCGATCTCGCCACGGGCACCAGCGGACGCTATCACGGCCTTTTGCACTCCGGTGGGCGCTATGCCGTGCGCGACGCTGAAAGCGCCCGCGAGTGCATCGACGAAAACCTCATCCTGCGCCGCATCGCACCTGAAGCCATCGAGGACACCAGCGGTTTCTTCGTGCTGTGCCCGGGTGACGACCCAGCCTACATCGACCCCTGGCTGCGCGCCTGCGCCGTGTCTGGCATCGAAACGCGGGCCGTGCCACTGGCCGAAGCCCTGAAACGTGAGCCGCTGCTGAACCAACGCCTCGAAGCGGTCTACGAAGTCGCGGATGGCAGCATCGAATCATGGGATTTGCTGCACGCGTTGCAGAAGGCCGCTGAAGAAACGGGCCGCGGCCGCTTCCTCACCTATCACCGCGTCGAGTCACTGCACAAAGATGGCGGCCGCATCACCGGAGCGCGCATGACCAACCTGCGCACAGGAGAGCCGGTCGATGTGACCTGTGCCTATGTGGTAAACGCCGCCGGCCCCTGGGCTGGCGAGATCGGCGCGATGGCTGGCGCACCGTTCGGCATGAAACTGAGCCGTGGCGCGATGCTGGCCTTCAACCTGCGCTGGGTCAACACCGTCATCAACAAGCTGCGCGCGCCCGGCGACGGCGATATCTTCGTGCCAGTGGGCACCGTCAGCATTATCGGCACGACGTCTGTGCCGACGACCGATCCAGCGGATACTCGCGTCGAACGCTGGGAAGTCGAGCGCATCCTTGGCGAGTGCGAGGCGATGACGCCCGGGATCAGCCGCGCCCGCATCCTGCGCGCGTGGGGGGGCGTGCGTCCGTTGTACGACCCGGGGGCGACGGCAAACGGCCGCACAGCCAAGCGCACGTTCATGGTGCTTGATCACGCCGAAACCGATGGTATCGACGGCTTCGCCAGCATCATCGGCGGCAAGCTGACGACCTACCGGATGATGGCCGAGCGCGTGGCCGACGTGGTATGCGCGCATCTGGGCAGTACGACGCCGTGCGCGACGGCCAGCACGCCGCTTCCGTCGGCACGCCACGAGACACAGCGGCCGCACCATCTGCGCGGCCGGCTGAATGCGCTCGAACATGGTGAGCTGCCCGGCGCGCTCATCTGCGAGTGCGAGATCATCACCGCGCCGCAGATCATCGAGGCGCTCGATGCCGGCCAGCGCGGCGAAAACAACGCCACCAGCCTGAATGACCTGCGGCGCGACTTGCGGCTGGGCATGGGCCCATGTCAAGGCGGATTCTGCGCCGTGCGCGCGGCGGGCCTTATCCATCAGCACCGGCGGCCCGCCCCCGCCGAGAGCGCCGCCCTGCTGGCCGAGTTCGCTGAGCGGCGCCTGGCCGGCGTGAAGCCGCTGCTGTGGGGCCATAACCTGCGCCAGGCGCTGCTGGCCGAGATGCTGTACAACCGCGTGATTGGCCTGAGCGACGCACCGCCAGTCACACACACCACCCTCGAACCTGCGCCACTGCCCGCCGAACTGCGCCTGCCCGCCGGGCCGCCAGCGCGCGTGGTCGTGATTGGCGCGGGGCTGGCCGGCCTCACGGCGGCATTGACCGCGCAGGAACTAGGCGCGCGCGTCGAGGTGTTCGCCGCCGGCATGGGCAGTTTCACGCTCATGCCCGGCTGGATCGAGACGGGCGACGTAGCCTCACTTTCAGCCAACTCCACTCACCCGTATCACCACAGCGCCGATGCGCTGGCGGTCGGGCTAGGCGTGTTACAGCGCGCCGCCGGCCTGCACCACTTTGCTGCCCACGCGATCACTGCAATTGGGCGCACGAGATCGACTGCCTTCGCAGCAGGCGCGGCGCTGCATGCACTTACGCCCCAAGATCGCGTACTGGTCGTGGGCGTCGAAGGCTGGCGAGATACTTACCCGCACTGGGCGGCTGATGCGCTTGCCGCACGTGGCATCCACGCCGATGCCGTGTCCATCGTGCTGCCGCATTTCGAGGGCAACTTCGATGACTGGTCGCTCGATTACGCGCGCTATCTGGATACCGATGCGGGCCGCGACTATCTGATCACGCAGATGCGGGCGCGGCTGGGCCGGGCAACGGTCGTTGCTTTCCCTGCCATCCTCGGCTTTGCGCCGGAAACGCACCAGCAAATCGCCGCCGCGCTGGGCGTGTCGGTGCTGGAACTCCCCACGCTGCCAGCTTCCGTGCCCGGCCAACGCCTGTTCCGCGCGCTCAAAGCGCGCCTGCTGGCGGGCGGCGGACGGCTGACATTTGGTCCACATGTGCGCGGGGTCGATGTTGCGGAAGGACGTGCGACAGGCGTTTTGGTTGAAACGTCCGCCAACGGACGGCCGTGCGTCGTGCCGGCCGACGCGGTCATCCTCGCCACTGGCGGTTTGTACGGCGGCGGATTAGACAGCGACTACAAGGGCGCAGTGTGGGAGACAGTCCTGGGGCTGCCGGTAGCGAACGTGCCGCCGGTTGAGGACTGGTTCAGCGAGCCGCTGCTGGCGGGCCGCCCGCAGCCGATCCATCGCGCCGGCGTGCAAACCGACACGCTGTTGCGCCCGTTAACTGAAGTCGGTGTACCGATTGCGGATAACGTCTACGCGGCGGGCCGTCTGCTGGCAGGGGCCAGCCCCGTCGTCGAAGGCAGCGCCGAGGGCATCGATCTCGCTACCGGCGCACAGGCGGCGCTTAATGCGATTGCGGCGCTGCACGAACGCGCACAACACACAAGGACAGTGGCGCGATGAATGACTTGCTTCGTCAGTTCGACGCCTATCAGAATGTCGAGTTCACGGCCGACCTATGCGTGAAGTGCAATATCTGCACCGCCGCCTGCCCGGTCGCGCCCGTGACCGAACTGTTCCCGGGCCCCAAAACCGTCGGGCCGCAGGCGCAGCGCTTCCGCAAAGAAGATGATCGCGGGCGTGAGTCGCCGGACAAAAGCGTCGATTACTGCTCCGGCTGCGGCATGTGCACGATGGTCTGTCCACATGGCGTCAAGATCATGGAGATGAACGCGCGCGCCCGAGAACAGTTGTACGACGGCCATATTCCTCTGCGAAATCGCTTGCTGGGCCGCAACGAAACGCTGGGTAAGCTGGGGCATAAATTCGCGCCGCTGGTGAATTTCGGAGCCAACTTCGCGCCCGCGCGCATCGCCGCTGAAGTCGTGATGGGCATCGCACGCGAAGCGCCTTTTCCCACCTTCCGCTTTCAGTCATTCCGCGAGTGGTTCGCGCTGCACAAGCCGCGCGCCGAAGCGCCCTATCGCGGCCAGATCGCCTACTTCCACGCCTGCGCCGGTAATTACTACGAGGTGCTCACATCACAGGCGGCGGTGCGCGTGCTGGCCCACAACGGCTACGACGTGCTGCTGCCCGAGCAGAACTGCTGCGGCCTGCCGATGCAGAGCAATGGTGAGTTCAAAGCGGCGCGCGAGTACGCGACGCGCAATCTGGATCGCCTGAGCTTCTACGTCAAACGCGGTATCCCGATTGTGGGCGCGTCCACGTCTTGCACGCTCAGCCTGAAATCGGACTACCGCGAAATCTTGCAGCTCGATCACCCCGATCTCGACCTCGTGGCCGAAGCGACCTACGACATCAGCGAATTTCTGCTGCTGCTGCACCGTCGCGGCGAACTCAAAACCGATTTCAGCGCCCTGCCCATCAACGGCACCGTGCTCTATCACGCGCCGTGCCAGCAGAAGGCGCATTTCATGGGGCAGCCCGCGCTCGACCTGTTCGAACTGATTCCCGGCCTGCGCGTGAAACTGAGCGACGCGGCCTGCTGCGGCATTGCCGGCACCTACGGCTATAAGGCCGAGAAGTATGACATCGCCATGCGCGTGGGCGAGCCGCTGTTCGAGCAAGTGCGTGAAGTGGGCGTCGGGCAGCCGGTCATTTGCGACAGCGAAACCTGCCGCTGGCAGATTACGCACGCCACCGGCGCAGCCAGCATCCACCCGATTCTGGCGCTGGCCGCTTCGTACGGCCTGATGCCGCTGGAATTGGAGTAAAGGCGCGTGCAAAAAGAGATACTCACGCGCTACCAGCATTTAATCGAGGACGCCTGCCCGTACCCGCCGCCGGAAATCGAACTGGGCTTCCGGCGCATGTTCGGTGGGCTGGGCATTTATGTGCGCGGCCGTATTTGCGCCATCGTCACCAACGAGGGCCTTGCGCTAAAGCTGGATGACTATGGGCAAGACGAACTGAGAGAGGACGCGCCGGACGCGCGCAATCTGTCGTGGACGCCCAAGTACCTGATCGCGCCGCCGTACGTAGTGGACGACCCGGCGCTGCTGGGCGACTGGCTTCAGCGCAGCATCGACTATGTGCTGTCGCTGCCACCGGAGAAGAAGAAGGGCAAGGGGCGACGCTAGGGCTGATGTAGGTTCCCCTCTCAACCACCACCGCAGCGGATCGATGCCCTGCATTCAAAACCCCCACTCGCAAATTCACCTCCCCCGCCTGCTGCTGGATCGAAGCTGCGATACACATATAACGATTGAGGATTTAAGTCGTGAGGTAGCCCTCTCGCCCCGATACCTGATCCGCGCCTTCAGGCACGTTCAGGCAACCAGTTACATCGAACTATTTCATGCAAGTGAGCACCGCATCAGATTTTCCTCATTGCCATCTTGACAACGGGGTATATATTAGCATATTGTAACTTAGACTGGGCAATATTCTCATTCGCAAGGACGTGCAGCTTAATCCCAAGGAGATAACCGATGTCGAATTACCCACAAATGCCCCCTCTGACAAAAGCGGAAATAGAAGCATTTCTTAGCCAACCTTATATCGCCAAGATCAGCACAATCAACGAGGATGGAACCATTCAAACTGTGCCGATATGGTTCTTGTATCAGGATAATGAGATCGTGATGGGCACACAGGATGTCACACTCAAAATTCAAAATCTGAAGCGGAATCCCAACGTGACAGTGTTGGTTGATGATCCGACCCCACCGTTCAAAGGGGTAATCGTTTATGGCAAAGCTACACTGGAATACGACGATGTTATCGAAAAACGTGTGGCAATCTTCTCAAAGTACATGCCGGCAGAACACGCATTAGGATTTGCCCAATCGTTGGCCGCAAAATGGCAGGCTGTTATTATCCGCGTCAAGTCAGATCGAATCGTGTCCTTTGACTACGCCAAAGGCTCACTGATTTGAACGAACCCACCATTTCGATGGTAATAACGCCTCACTTTGTCATTTCTGAACGTCCGCCATGTTCCGGGCGAACCTGAACTTGATTACACACCACGAACATGCGCTGTCCTCCAATACTCGGCGGGTAGACCCAGTTGTCGGAAGAACAGCCCGGAATTCCCACGCCGCCGATTAATCCTCAATCCTCGCTGGTGCAGACCGAAGCCCGGCGCTCGAAACCCCTTTGTCCCTCCCACGAAATACGCATCCCACGGAGAAATGCTATAGTGATTGCAGTGATCGCGTTGGGCTGAAAGAAATCTGCCGTGCGCCCGAATCCTCATAAGCAAGTTCGCCTCGCTCGCCGCGTGCTCGATCAAAGCTACGCGACGCCTATCACCATTGATGACTTGAGCCGCGAGGTCGCGCTCTCACCGTATTACCTGATCCGGGCCTTCAGGCATGTCTATAAGCAAACACCCCATCAATATCTGGTAGGACAGCGTATTGCTCGGGCCAAAGAACTCTTGCGCAACTCCGATCTCAGCATCACGGAGATTTGCGCGACGGTTGGATTTGAAAGCCTGGGATCATTCAGCACCTTGTTCCGCAAAGTGGCCGGGGTCTCTCCCCGCGCCTATCGCATTAGCAGTCAATCCACGCCACGCCCCGGCTACATCCCGCTTTGCATTTGTTTGCTCCACGAAATCGAAGACCAGCCAAGTCTTTGAAAACAGGGCAATTTTCGAGAAGTCTCATTAGCACAGTTGTGCTATGATCTCGAAATCTGACATGGAGGAAATGAGCAATGATTAACCGGCTTTCGGTCTCGACCATCTGGGTCAAGGATCTCAATGAGGCGCTGCGCTTTTATACGGAAAAGCTCGGTTTTGAAATCCGCGCCGATATTACCAATGGCGGCTATCGCTGGCTCACCGTTGGCGTGAAAGATCAGCCCGATCTCGATATTCACCTGTCTCCGCTTAAACCTGTTGGACCGCTTACGGACGAGGATGTGGAACAACTGACCAAATTCGTGGAAGCGGGCAAGATGACCAGCGGCCCCTGGAAAACCGATGATTGCCAGGCGACCTATGAGACGCTCAAGGCCAACGGCGTGGAATTTGTACTACCGCCCACCGATCGCCCGTATGGGATGATTGAAGCTATCTTCAAGGATAACAGCGGCAACATGATGCTGCTTTCTCAGGACAAGCCCCGCCGGCAGGCTTAGTCTGTGTGCCGTCAACACGCGACCGTAATCGAAGGTTAACCGGAGGAGATTCAAATGAGCCAACCTACAAAGAACGACAAGAAGGCCAAAGGCTTCACGGATGCGGAACAAGCCGCGATGAAGGAACGCGCCAAAGAGTTGAAGGCCGAAGAGCGCGCGAACAAAGACCAGGCGGCAGGCGAAGCCGACGTGCTCGCGAAGATCGCCGAAATGCCGGAAGCGGATCGCGCCATGGCCACGCGGCTCCATGCCCTCGTCACGGCCAACGCGCCAAGCCTCGCGCCGAAAACATGGTACGGGATGCCCGCCTACGCCCGGGATGGCAAGGTGGTCTGCTTCTTTCAGAGCGCGGACAAGTTCGGCGCACGGTACGCCACGCTTGGCTTCAACGACACGGCGCACCTTGATGACGGCGCCATGTGGCCGACCGCCTTTGCATTGATGGAGTTGACCCCCGCCGTAGAGGAAAAGATCGCCGCGCTCGTGAAGAAAGCAGCGGGTTGAGAACGGCAAGCGATTACGCCAACGCTGCGGCGGGCCTTTAGTCCGCCGCAGGAAACGACAAGGCCCACTGAACGGACTAAACCGCTAGTCCGTTCAGTGGGCTTGGGCTGTCCAGACAGATACCTGGAGCGCCTCAATTACCCCACCCGCTCGGTTTGCTCCAACAGTTCATACAGTTCGATCTTTTGTGGGCCGAGGAACGTGTCCTCCGGCAGTGTGCCGGTGCGCGTGTGACCCTTGTGGAACGACTCCGATTTCAGCCAGCCGTGATAGTGCTCTTTGGATTCCCACGTGACCATCACCATGTAGCCGTCTTCGGTCTTGGCCGGGCGCAGCAGTTGAAAGCTGACGAAGCCGGGCATACCATCGACCATACCAGCGCGGCTGAGGAACAGCGCTTCGAACGCCTCGGCGCGCTCGGGATTGACAGTCACACGATTGCAAACGACAAACATTTCACCTTCTCCCGAATTCCCTCACAGTGTGTTCAGTGTCCGTCAATTCGTCGTAATAATCCACGTGCTCGATTAAGCCTCGAATTACCCATGCTGAGGCGCAGTCTTACGCCGCTGCGTAATCCATGTTATGTGCGGTGCAAACCTGATGTGTGTTTAAGGATTCTGCAGGTTAGGTAGCGAACGTGCGTAGGTTGAATGGGCCGTTGTGAGTGTCATAATCCAAGCTATCACATAACTTGGAGAAGTCGATGCCACGAGCATTTCTTAGTTACGCTCACGCAGATTCGTTCGATTTCGTTCGCCGCCTAGCCTTCGGACTTGGACTCTACTGCGAAGTGTTTTGGGACCAACGGTTGCCGCCCGGAGATTTTGGGGACGAACTGGAGAGGGAAATTGAAACAAGTACGGACTTTGTGCTGGTAATGTCTCCTTTCTCGCTTCGTGATGATAGCTACTGTCGCAAGGAATTCAGTACCGCTATTGAGAGAGAAAGGCGCATTTCGCTGATCAAGCTAATTAGGGATACGGGACACCCATTCGAAGATGAGATATGCTCCACCTATACATACGCGGACTTTTCATCTGGCTTCGAGCCCGGCTTTCGACGACTGACCCAGCTTCTGCTGGGAACCCCCTGTTCTTCGTGGGAAGCCTTAACAAGCCTCGAAAACAAGAGACTTCTGCAGGCGTTATCGTCAGGGCTCCTACCCGGCTTGATCGCAAAGGAAATCACAGAATGGGTGATTATCGCTAAACTCTGGCCTGTAATATCAGAATATTCGGCGAAACAACCAATCCTCGTATATGCCAATCCTCATACGGCAACGGGCGTTTGGTCGCAGACAAAGACGCTACGAGAGCAATTCATCACTAACAGTGACCAACTCGGCATGTCCTATTGCGACAAGGTACTGGAAATCATCGAGTCCGCGCTGCGTGAGACGAACCTACATAGCGACGATAAGAATCTCTCAATAGGAATTGCTGCGAGTGCAGCAATCGAAGCTACCAGAAGTTTTCTACTCAAACATGCTGTAGGAACTTCGAATGCGCTTAATAGCTTCAAACTTTCCGATGGTGGATACTTCACCTTTGAAACGGCGGACAAGTTACGCGAACTGATCAACTTGCACGCTCGCCGCTCGCGGTATCTTTATTAGAGCAAGGACCTTCGTATGCCTGTATCTTCGATTGATCGCACTCGCATCACTGCGCTGCTCGAAGCGATGGTGCGTATCGAATCGATTAACCCTGACCTCGCGCCCGGCGGCAGCGGCGAAGGCGAGCTGGCGGCGTGGTTCGGCGTCACACTCAACACACTCGGCTTTGATGTGACGTTCGAGGATGTCGCGCCGGGCCGGCCCAATGTGATAGCGCGCCGGGCGGGCCGTGGTGAAGCGCCGCCGCTGATGTTTTGCGGCCACCTCGACACCGTCGGCGTCACCGATTACGACGGCAATCCGCTCGATCCGCACATCGCCGATGGCAAGCTCTACGGGCGCGGCAGCTACGACATGAAGGGCGGCCTGGCGGCGGTGCTGGGCGCGGTCGCGGCGCTTCCCGACACGGCAGGAGACGTGTGGCTGGGGCTGGTCATCGACGAGGAATACGCCTCAATTGGCGCAGACGCCCTGGCTGGCTCGGCTCCGCCAATGGCGACCGTGCTGGTTGAACCGACCGATATGCGCGCCTGTATCGCGCACAAGGGCTTCGCCTGGCTGACGGTGACGACCGAGGGGCAGGCCGCACACGGCAGCCTGACGGCACAGGGCATCGATGCCATCGCGCATATGGGCCGATTGCTGGGCGAGATGGAAAGCTGGGCGGCGGACGTGTTCGCGGCGCAGGACGACCCGCTGGTTGGCCCCGCCAGCGCCCACGCCAGCCTGATCGACGGCGGGCTGGGCTGGAGCACCTACCCCGACCGCTGCTCGCTCAAGGTCGAACACCGCTTGTTGCCCGAACAAACCTCTCAGGATGCGCTGGCGCTGTGGGAAGACGCGATTGCGCGCCAGTCCGCCGCCGACCCGCGCTTCATGGCCCGGGCCGCGCTCGACCTCTACCGCCCCGGCTACCGCATTGCCGAGGATGCAGGTGTGACCGAAGCGCTGCAAGCCGCCGTCATGGCCGTCACCGGCGCGCCTGCGGCGATATGCGGTATTCCGGCCTGGATGGACAGCGCGGTGCTGTCTGTGGCCGGTTTCCCCACCATCATCTACGGCCCGAGCGGAACAGGCGCGCATGCCGCCACTGAATACGTCGATCTCGACAGCGTCTTCACCTGCGCCAAAGTCTACGCCGCTATGATTCAGGCCTGGCGCTGAAGCGGCGCAGACCAGCCGGGTTATAATTCCGTCTTTCCGAAACGTTCGCACTTTTCAGCGTTCGCCTGACGATTCGTCACTGGCGCTGCGCAACTGGAGTACTTGATGGTTGATCAACCCGATGTTCTGATTGTAGGCGCAGGCGTAACCGGGCTAATCGCCGCCGCCGAATTGAATGCGCTCGGCAAGCGCACGTTGGTGCTGGAAAAAGGCCGCTATGTGGGAGGCAGGCTGGACACGCGGCGCGTGGGCGAAGGCATGGCCGATACGGGCGCGCAGTTCTTCAGCGTTCGCAGTGACGAGTTCCGCGCCAAAGTACATGAATGGGAGGCGCAAGGGCTGGTATTTGAATGGTCGCGCGGTTGGAGCGACGGCAGCCTATCGACCGTGCACAAGGGCCACCCGCGCTACGCCGTTCGCGGCGGCATGAATCAGCTTGCCCAGCATCTTGCCAAAGATGTTGACGTGCGCCTGCTTGAAATTGTTTCCAGCGCGCAACGCACCGCCGATGGCTGGCGGCTCCATCTGGCCAACGGCGAAACAATGACCGCGCCGGCGCTGCTGCTCACCCCGCCGGTGCCCCAGTCGCTGGCCATCGTGCGCGAGGGTGGTGTGACCCTGCCCTACGAAGCGCGCTCGGCGCTGGATCGCATCGAATACGACCCGTCGGTGTGCGGCCTGTTTGTGCTGTCCGGCCCAATCGATCTGCCCTCACCCGGCGCAATCCAGCGCCCATACGCCAACCTGTTTTGGCTGGCAGACAATCACCGCAAAGGCATTTCACCCGGCGCAACTGTGCTGACAGCGCAAGCCAGCCCCACCTACAGCCGCGCGCTGTATGATGTGGATGACGAGACGATCATCAAGTCGATGAGGCTGGATTTGATGCCCTACCTAGGCGATTCCCCGGTTGTCGAAGCGGCCGAAATCAAGCGCTGGCGCTACGCAGCGCCAGTCACCACGCATCCCCATCCCGTCCTCATGGCCGATATACCGCTGGAAGGGGCTGCTGCTGCGCCGCTGGCCTTCGCCGGGGATGCCTTTGGCGGAGCGCGCATAGAAGGCGCGTACTGGTCGGGCAAAGCCGCTGCGCAGGCGCTGGCCGAGGCGCTGACGCAGGCGTAACTCCTCCACCCCTGCAAAAACAAAGCCCCTCTCCCCACTTGCGTGGGAGAGGGGCAGGACGAAGTCCGGAGTGAGGGGTGTACGGCCTTTAGTTCACCGTCTTGCCCGTGAACATCACATTGAGCGCCAGCCCGGCGGTGTTGTCGGCAAGATACGCGATATTGTCGCCGCTGAATGGCTTGGGCGTGACGTGAAAATACGACGTCAGCGCGTTGTCCGCCACGACGTTCGGCTCTTTCAGCAGTTCGAGCAGCGTGCGATTGACCGGCGTACCCGGCAGCAGCCACTCCATCAGCGTCACCGGCACTTTGAGCAGCCATGCAGGCGCGGGAAACAAAGCACGGCGCGCGCTCAACGCCTTCAGAATGCGCCGCTCAATCTCCTCCAGCGACAGCACCTCTGGCCCGCCCAGCGCGTATTCCTTCTCATAGGTGTTGGGGTCGTCAATCGAGCGCACGATGGCGTCGGTGACATCATCAATCGATACCGGCTGAAACTGCGCCTTGCCCTTGTCGATGTTCGGGAAAATCAGCGGCGTCACGCGCACCAACCGCGCAATCGAGTTGAAGAACTCATCCTGCGGCCCGAAGATGGCCGACGGACGCACGGCCGTCCAGCGCAGGGTGGAGGTCGCCACGTATTCCTGCGCGCGGCCCTTGCTGCGCAGAAAGCGCGAGAAGTGTTCAGGGCTGGCCCCATTCTGGCTGACGTTGATGAAACGATGGACATTGGCCGCCTCGGCCGCATCGACGATGTGGATCGTGCCCTGATAGTTGACTTCCTCGTAGGTGGCGTCGCCTTTTTCGATGGCAATCGCGACCGTATGCACCACCGCCGATACGTCGCGCATCAGCGGCGTCAGGCTGGCACGGTCGGTCAAGTCGCCGCGAACGATCTCCACCTTGTCTTTCAAATCGCCAAGGCGCACTTTGGCCTTTTCGACATCACGCACCATGGCGCGCACGGGCTTGCCTTCGGCAACCAGCCGGCGCACCACGTTGTTTCCCACGAACCCGGCCCCGCCTGTGACTAAAATCGCCATGCGGACGTTCCCTCCAGCATCTGCGCGCTCACAATCTGGCGCTGAATGTAACCCGCTTTCATAAGCACGTCATTAAGCTCAAAGATTGAACCACCAAAACGCCAAGAAAAAGCAAACGCGAAGAACGCGAAGGCCACAAAGTTCACAAAGCGCGAAATCCTCTTGGCGATCTCCGCACCTTGGCGGTGAAAGGATCTTTTCGTCGTCTCGCTATTCCACGCGAATGTTTCCGAGGTCGAGGAGGTCGCCGCCGGTTGACACTGGCAAGCGGGCGTTGGGCGCTTCGAGCGCATAAAGGCCCGCAATCAGCCGGTAGTCGCCGGACGGCAGATCGGCCGCCAGAAACAGCGCATGATTGTCGATCACGGCTTCACCCGGCTGCCAGGTGGTGGTTAGGCCCAGGCCGCCCACCGGTTCGCTGTCGCGCTGGGCCACCAACTGGCCGTTCGCATCCAGCAGTTGGATGAACACCTTGTAGCGTTCGCTCAGCGGCCCATCCGTTACCCACTCGAACTGAACTTGAAGCGCGTCACCCGCCGCGAGGGTGCGCGTGTTCAGGCGGCAGGCGTTGAGCGTAATCGCGTCGCCAAACTGCGCGCCATCCGCGCAGGCTTCGGACAACGCGCCCGGCATCACATACTGCGCCAGCCGCACATCGCCGATCCAACGGTCGCCGCCCTCGAATGCGCCCGCGTCGAGCGCGGTTTCAACGATGCGGTTCGGGTCGCGCTCGGCTTCCCCCCAGAACACGGCCCACACGCGATCATTGTCCGCCAGAATTTCGTCAACGGCCGCGCGCGTTTCAGCGTCATCGCCACCAAGGCCCGGCGGCAATAGAAAAATCGGCGTATCGCCCCGGTAGTAATAGCGAAACACCTCGTCCTGATTGGGCGCATCGAGAATGATGACATCGCCAGTTCGTTCGCGCGCGCTGATTTCGGCGGCAATGGCGCGATAGTCGGCACGCTGAAGCGCCGGGTCGCTGTACAGCGCCGGCAGATTGAGCAGCATAATCGCCATGATCCACGCAAACGCGCCCGCCGCCGCAATCCGCGCCGCCCGGCGCAGCGCAACGGTCGAACCACCGCGCCGGCGCTGCGCCTGCATATCCCACAGCACCCACAGGCCGCGCGCCAGCCACAGCGCCAGCCCGATTTCGCCCGCTATCAGGAACTTGAGATTCTGCGGCCGATAGAGGCCGAACAGCAGGAACACGCCCGCCGGAACCAGCACCCAGAACACTGGCACGAGCGCCCGCCAGCGGCCATCTGCGCGCCGGTCGGCATCGAGCAGGCCGAACACCAGAACAACCACGGGAATTGCCAGTGTCGCGTCCTGCGCCGTCACGCCGTAGGTGAGCCACAGCGTGATCGCGCGCAGCGCCTCGCCCAACGGAACCGGTTCGCCGGTACTGGGCCAACCCGTCACCTGGGCCAAGGCCGTCGGCGCAAGCGGCAGGAACAACAGCGCCGTAACGCCTGCGGACAATGCGAACATCCCCAGCAAGCGAAGCATAACCTCCCGCTCGTGGCGCAGTTGAAGCAGCCGCACCAGCACAAGGAAAGCCTGCACACCGATCAGGAACGGATAAGCATAGTGCGTGTACAGGCCAGCCGCGTTGATCAGGCCCAGCGCCACAGCCCAACGCCAACCGGGATGCTTCACCAGCCCTACCAGCGCCCAGATGCCCGCCGCGCCCAGCAGCGCCAGCAGCGCGTACATGCGCGTTTCCTGCGCGTAGAAGATGCTGAAGGTGTTGAGCGCAACGAACAGCGCCGCGATCAGCCCGGCCCACGCGCCATACAAGCGCCGGCCCAGCGAGAAGGCGAAGGCCACGCTGACCACGCTCGACAGCGCCGAGAGCATGCGCAGCGCGAATTCGCTCTCGCCAGTGAGCGAACGCCAGCCAGCTAACAGCATGTAATAGCCGGGCGGGTGAATATCACGCGCAGCATGCTCAGCGATTTCGGTCAGCGAGCGGCCCGCCTGAACGACGCTGTTACCTTCGTCGTTCCACAGCGACTGCGAGCCCAGCAGGTGAAAGCGCAGGCCCGCCGCCAGCAACAGCACTGCCACTGCCAACGCCACAGGCAGGCCCCGCTGCACACGAAGGCTCACGCGCTTGCCCGCCAACGGGCGCGCCACAGCCCCAAACCCAGCAGAGCCAGGCCCACGATAGCAGTTAGGGCCAGCACGAGCCCCGCAGCCGCCAGCACGTCATCGACGGTGATGGCTGTGACTGTGATGCTGTCGAGCAGGAAGGGCGCGCTGCTGCTGATTCCGACGGTGTGGCGCTGATTCAGCAGCGAAGATGTGAGGACAGCTTCTGTCCAGCCGCCGGCGTCGGGCGTCAGTTCAGTCGCCGATCCACCATCGAGAGTGACGTTCAAAGGCGCATCGCCACGCCAACGCAACCGGATGCTCGTGCCATCCGCCGTAAAACTTGCGTTTTGCGTGCGCTCGGCTTCGCCCAACTGCGCGCCATCCGCTGTTTCGAGCGCAGCATCGTCGCCCAAAACAATCGCCCAATGCTCGGCCTGGTGCACACCGCGATACAGGGCGGGTTCGAGATTGGTCAAATAGTCGCGCATGGAGTCATAGACCGGTAGCGGCGTGAAATCAGGCTCGACCATGCGGAAGTAGTACCACGACTGATCGCGTTCGTAGTCGGCTGGCCGCTTGAAAAACCAGTAACTGATGACGCCCATCCACGGCCATTCTTCCTGCGCCCGCTGATAGGCCAGCGGCATGTAAGCGGCCGCCTGTTCGCGGCTGGCCACGCCGTAGTTCTCGCGCCCAGCTACATCCGCCGGCACTTCGGGCGAATCGACCGGGTTCCAGGCCGCCTCAGTAATCCAGACAGATTTATCGGCATCACCGTTGGCGACCATCGTATCGCGCAGGTACTGCGGGCGGCCAAAATTGAGCGTGAACGGGCGCAAGCGGCGGTCGGTTGGCCCACTGAAGAAGCCGTAGCCCTGCGCCGCCAAAACATCGAAACACGCGCCGGCGCCTGCATCGTACATGCGCTGCAAGTAGATCAGATCGCTCAAATCGCGGCCCGTAAGCGCCACAGTGGGCGACAGCGCCCCGCTGAGGACGGTGATGTTGGGGTCAACCGCTTTAAGCGCCTCATAGGTGCGGCACAGCAGATCAGTGTAAGCCTCGGGATCGACGGCTTGTTCGCCCCACTCCGGGTAGATGTTCGGCTCGTTCCACACCTGATAGGTGTGGATGCGGCCCTTGTAGCGTTCTGCGACGGCGGTGGCGAAGTTGACGAAGTCCTGCGGGACGGCTGGCGGCGCGAAATTGCCGGGCGTGGTTTGCGCCCATTCCGGCGGGTTGTCGAGCCGGGCGATGAGCTCAACCCCGTACTGTTCGGACAGATCGACGATTTGATCGTACTTGGCCCACGCATCGACGCCATTGGGGTCATTGCGCCGGTCGATGAAATCGCCACGCCCGTGAATTTCGATGTCTTCCCATACGAACTGCTGGCGAATCCAGTCGAAGCCCGCGTCCGCCACCATCTGCACGATTTGTTCGCGCTTGGCCGGTTCGGCTTCCTGTTCGAGAAAGGTGTTGATGCCAAACGGGCTGATTCCGGCATGAGCGATGGGCACATCGGGCGCAGTGTCCGGCGTTTGGCGCGTGGCATTGCCCATCAGCTCGACCATGCCGCGCAGTTGAGCGACCGGCACTTCTTCGCCCGTCAGCGACCAGAACACGCGCCAGGCAAGCCCGCGATTGGCGAGATCGAGCGCCAGCAGGCCAGCCAGCACCAGCACCACGACGCCAGCCGCAATCAGCCAGCGTCCACGCCGCCGGAGGGGAGTTTTCGTCGCTTCAGTCATGAGGCCGCATTATACGCCATCCACAGCGGCATTCATTGGGCTTCACGTCCGCCCGTCATCATGCGAGTTAATCAATCACCCGTAACCTTTTTTCGCTTTCTCCGTCTCCCTTTACGTCGCCTGCTGCACAAAAGGCGGTTATCCATCAACGGTTGAGAATGGAAAGGAATCACTCGAATGAACTTCCGCTACAGCATACGGCACAGCTTTCTTATGCTGCTTACAGGTGCAGTCCTGGTTGCGGGCGTAATGCCCTCGTTCGCGCAGGCCAACCAACCGGCCACCACGCCAGAACCTAACGCTACGCCCGACAGCACGCTCATTGCCGCGGTCGAGATGGTCGGGCTGGTGCAGGCCGTCACGCCGGGTTCCATCACCGTCAACGGCCAGAACATTGACATCAGCACGGCTGCCATGACGCAAGTGCCTGGTGTCGGCACCGCAGTCAAGGTCGAGGGCTTTGTGGATCCCTCGGGGAAGATTGTCGCTGTGGAAGTCAGGGCAATTGATTCACTGCACCGCGGCCTGCAGCCCGGCGAAATCGAGCTGGTGGGGCCACTCACAGCCATGGCCGCCCGCATGCTCACTGTAGCCGGCTTCCAGATGGATACGACCAACGCCGAGATTGGCCCGCGTGTGGGACTGGGCGCGTTGGTGAAGGTCCATGCCACGCTCGACGCGCAGGGCAACTGGATCGTGCGCGAGATCGAAATTGCCAGCGCCAATGATATGGCTCGTAGCAAGGCTGGCCGCGCAGGTGAGTTCGAAATCACCGGCACACTCACCGAGGTCGGCGACGGTTATATCGTCGTGAGCGGCCGCCAGATTGAAACCACCAACGCCGAAATTCACGGCATGCTCGTCCCGGGCACACTGGTCAAGGTCCATCTGAGCCTGGTGAACGGGGAATGGGTGGCGCGCGAAGTCGAACCCGCCGCAAGTGGCAGCGACGACGACAGCAGCGATGATTCGTCTGATCACGACGAATCGAACGATTCCGATAGCTACGACAGCGATGACGACCACGGCTCGGACGATTCCGATAGCTACGACAGTGATGACGACCACGAATCGGACGATTCCGATAGCCATGACAGCGATGACGACCACAACTCGGATGACTCCAACGACGACGACTAGCGCCGCATGGTCGCCGGTCTTCAGGTAAACTGATGGTGATGGGGCAGAGGAACCACACGTTCGATCCTGCTGCCCCATCACTGATGCTGTTCGGCGCACCCGCACTCACTGCGAAGGCCCGCCCCGCAATGCTGATGATCGTCCTGCCCGAGATAAGCGAAGAAGATCGCCTCCTTACCGAAGCGCGTACAGGCAGCCCGGCCGCCCTCACTCAAATCTACGACCTCTATTTCAGGCCGGTCTACGGGTTCATTCGCATGCGTGTGGATGAGCCAGCGCTGGCGGAAGACCTGACCAGCGATGTATTTGTCAAACTGGTCGAGGCCATGCGCCGCCGAAGCGGCCCGCGCACGAGTTTGCGCGGGTGGCTGTTCAAAGTCGCCCGCAATCTCGTCAATGACCACTATCGCGGCCAGAAGGGGTTCAGCGAACTGACGCTGCACGAAGGCCTGCCAGGCTTCGGCGGCGACCTCGAGATGCATGCCATTCACGCTTCGTCGGCCGAGCAAGTCAGGCGCGCGCTCCGAAGCCTGGCACCCGATCATCAGGAAGTGCTGATCCTGCGTTTCGCGCAGAGCCTGAGTTTACAGGAAACGGCCGAAATCATGGGCAGGCAAGCGAACACCATCAAGCAGCTTCAGTTCAGGGCCACACAGGCGCTGCGCCGCGCGCTCTCCCCCTCGTTCACGGAGGCTGAGCATGGCTGAGCGCAATTCACTCTTCGAGGCATTTAACGACTGTATCGACCGGCTGCATGCTGGCGAAAGCCTGGACGATTGCCTGCGCCGCTTTCCCGATTACAGCGATGCGCTGCGCCCAATGTTGCTCAGCGCCGAGGCCGTACGCCGCGCTCAACCGTCGTCCGCTGAGGCAGAGCAAGCCCGGATGTCCGGACGTTTCCGCTTCGAGAGCGCCCTGCGCGATGCTCCGCCGCGGCGCAAACTGCCAGCATTGTTACGCTACGCAGCCACTGCGGCCGCCCTCATGGTGCTAGTCAGCGGGACTTTGCTCATCGCGGCCCAGTCTGCGCTGCCCGGCGACTCGCTTTACAGCGTCAAGCGCGCGGGCGAACAGGCACTCATGTCGCTGGCAAGCGGTGGCGAACCTGAGCAACTCAACCAGCGTCGCATTGGTGAAATCAGCGATTTGCTGGCGGCAGGCCGCATCGCCGAGGTCAGCTTTGAAGGCATTGTTGGCTCACAGTCCGGTCAAGACTGGCTGATAGGCCCCCTATCGGTGGTGGTTGCGTCCGGGACGCCCGGCGCACACGATGCAGGCGTCGGTGACCGCGTTCGTGTCGAAGGCTACACCAACCCGGCGCGCCAATTGATCGCCACCGAATTCACACTGCTGGAACGCAGCCTCCTACCAACACCCAGCCCGCAACCGGCAGTGGCTGCGACAACGCCACCCGTACCCACACTGCGAGCCTCACCCACTCCTTCGCCAAGTGCGACGCCAACGCCAACTCCAACGATTACAGTGACGCCGACGCGAACACCGACGAATACCGCTACCCGAACCCCTGCGCCATCGCGTACGCGCATCCCCACGCTTGTCCCAGCGTCTTGTAGCCCAACTGCGCCCACGGGATGGGTAACTTTCTACGTGCGGCCCGGAGATACACTCAGCGGGCTGGCGGCGGCCACGGGCGCAACCCTTGATCAAGTCCTGGCGGCCAACTGCTTGTCCCCCTCCGACCTACTCCAGGCCGGGCAGCGCCTGTTCCTGCCGCGTATGCCCATGTCCACCGCTACGGCCACCGCTTCCAGTCCGGCCCCTGCCCCAACTGATGATCATTCGGACGACAATGGCGGCGACAATTCAGGCCCTGAGTCGGACGACGACTCGGACGATGACCATTCTGGCAGCGACCACAGCGGCAATGGCGGCGGCGATGATTGAGCCTGAGGTTAGAATGCCGAAACCACCAGGCTGGTTGAGCCTTAACCTTCATTTCAGCTATAATGAAGCTATGTACAGGCCATTAGATAAAGGGTGAACATCATGGTTGAACCTTTGAATGGAGCTACAGCAGAAGCTGAGGACGCACAGGAGAAGACCGCCAACTCGGGCGCAGAATTGGGCCGGAAAGCGCTGAAACTGGCCGATGATGCACGCAAGGAATCGGCCAAGGGCTTGCAGAAAGCCGCCGACAAGCTGCGCAGTGAAGTGCGCGACGACGGCGATACGGACGAAGACACTATCAAGCGCGTCGACGACATCGCCAACAACCTCGAAAAGACAGCGCTGTATCTCAAAGAGACGACCGTGCCCGAGATGGAACAGCAGTTTCAGGCGCGGGTGAAGGCGCAGCCCTATCAGGCGCTGTTGATCGCCTTCGTCATCGGCCTGGTGATTGGATTCCTGCTGCCGAAGCCCAAACTGCGCTAAACCAGCTGGTGCTGGCAAGCCGCCAGCTCTGATGGGTACAATCACGAACCGGGCGCACATGTGCCCGGTTTGTCTTTTCCCGCTGAGGCCACGATGATCAAGTTCATGATCCTGTTCTCAAAACCGGCGGATGGTACGCGTTTTGAGGACCGCTACAACAATTTCCTCGCGCTGGTCGAGCGCATGCCGTCAGTCAAACGGCGGCAGGTCATTCACGTGCTCGGCTCGCCGCAGGGCGAAACCCCGCTCTTTCGCATCCTCGAAGTCTATTTTGATGACATGCCGGCCATGGAAGCGGCACTTCGTTCACCGGCAGGCCAGGAAGCGGGTAAGGAACTGAACTTGCTCCCGCGTGATGAATTCAGCATGATCTTTGCCGAAGTCTACGAAGAAGACGGCGGACGTACGGAGGCGCAGTAACCCATGCAGATGCAGGCACTTCAGCAGCGCATCGAGGCCGAGGGGCGCAACCTCGGTTCCGGCATCCTCAAGATCGACAGCATCCTCAACCACCAGCTTGACCCGCATCTCATGTTCGAAATGGGCGTCGAAATTGGCCGCCGCTTCCAGAATGTGAAGGTGGACCGCATCCTCACCGCCGAGATTTCCGGCATCGCGCCGGCGCTGATGGCCGCTTATGCTCTCAACGTGCCGGTCGTGTACGCCCGCAAGATCAAACCGATCACCATGTTCGGCCCGGTGTTTCTCGAAACTGCGCCCAGCCACACCAAAGGCGCCGAGGTCAATCTACTGGTTTCGGCCGAGTTCATGCCGCCCGATCAGGATGTGCTGATCATCGACGACTTCCTCGCCACCGGTCAAACGCTGCGCGCACTGGCCCGCATCATCGAAAGCGCGCGTTCGCGGGTAGCCGGCGTCGCCGTCGTCGTCGAAAAGACGTTTGAAGGCGGGCGCGAGTTCATGGCCGAAAAAGGCTATCACATTCCAATCGAGGCGCTCGTACAGATCACCAGCATGGAAAACGGCACGATTCAGTTTGGCGAGGATTAGGGCTATCCATGGCTAACCCGCGCGAAGGCGGCATCGCTATCCTCGATTTCGGCTCGCAGTACACGCAGGTCATCGCGCGGCGCGTGCGCGAACTGGGCGTTTACGCTGAGGTCTTTGCGCCGGACGCCGATGAAGCCGTCGTCACCGCCTATCACCCGCACGGCTTCATCCTGTCCGGCGGGCCGAACAGCATCTATGAGCCGGGCGCGCCCCAGCTTCCGATGTGGCTGGCGGGGCGCGCGCTGGCCGGTGATGCGCCGATATTGGGCGTGTGCTACGGCATGCAGGCCATG
This sequence comes from uncultured Chloroflexia bacterium, assembly GCA_963841085.1. Classification (GTDB taxonomy): domain Bacteria; phylum Chloroflexota; class Anaerolineae; order Aggregatilineales; family Phototrophicaceae; genus Flexifilum. The sequence goes on from CAWJBF010000009.1 coordinate 565,295, forward strand.
ACCTACGCCTTTGGCGGGGTGGTCGCGCCGTCATCTGCCCGCGAATACGGCCACGCCGTCATTCGCCAGACGACTGCCAATCCGCTGCTCAACGAACTGCCGCTGGACTTGAGCGTGTGGATGAGCCACGGCGACCGCATAGAGCAGCCGCCCGAGGGCTTCGCGCCGCTGGCCGCTTCCAGCAATTCGCCGTTCGCCGCAATGGGGGACGTCAACCGCCGGCTCTATGGCGTGCAGTTTCACCCTGAAGTGGCGCACACACCGCAAGGCGGCGCGATTTTGACCAACTTCATTTTCGGCGTAGCGGGATGCCAGGCGCATTGGTCGCCGAGCGCCTTCATCGAGGACACCGTCTTTCGCATCCGCCAGCAGGTGGGGGCCGAGCGCGTGCTGCTGGGCTTGAGCGGCGGAGTCGATTCGGCGGTGGCAGCCGCCCTGCTCCATCAGGCCATCGGCGCTCAGTTGACCTGCGTGTTCGTCAACAACGGCTGATGCGCAAAGGCGAGCCGGAACAGGTCGTGCGCGTCTTCCGCGACCAGCAGGGCATCCCGCTCATTCCGGTCGATGCGGCGGAATGGTTCTTCGACGCGCTGCAGGGCGTGAGCGACCCGGACTCCAAGCGGCAGATCATCGGCGGCCTGTTCATCGAGGTCTTCAGCGAGCAGGCCCGCCAGTTGGAAGCGGCTGGCGTGCGCTTTTTGGCGCAAGGCACGATTTACCCGGACGTGATCGAAAGCGGCGCCAGCAGCGGGCAAGCGCGGGCCATTAAGCGCCATCACAACGTCGGCGGCCTGCCGCCTGACCTGCACTTCGAGCTGATCGAGCCGCTGCGCGATCTGTTCAAGGACGAGGTACGCAAGGTTGGCGAAGCCATCGGCCTGCCCGAGTCGATTGTGTGGCGGCAGCCGTTCCCCGGCCCCGGGCTGGCGGTGCGCTGCCTGGGCGACCTGACGTGGGAGCGCGTCGAGAAACTGCGCCAGGCCGATGCCATCTTCACGGATGAGCTGGGCAAGGCCGGAATGCTGCGCGGCGACACGGCGCAGGCGTTTGCGGTACTGCTGCCGGTCAAGAGCGTGGGAGTCATGGGCGACAACCGCACCTACGAGGAAGCGATTGCCCTGCGCGCCGTCAGCACTGACGACTTCATGACCGCCGACTGGTCTCGCCTGCCGTGGGAACTGCTGTCCCGCGTGAGCAGCCGCATCGTCAACGAAGTGCAGGGCGTCAATCGCGTCGTCTACGACATCACGTCGAAGCCGCCGGCCACGATTGAGTGGGAGTGATAAGAACAGTTCAAAGTTGAAGGTTGAAAGTGAGGGCAGGGCGAGGGTTAGGATTATTGCGCTTGCTGGTCAAACAAGGTGGCTTCAGCCCCTTGTTTGGGCCAGTGCAGGCGGGCTATGGGCTGAAGCCCGTTGTTGAAGCCTCGTTCACGAAGCGTAGCTCCAGCCTGACGGATTTAGCATCAGGCGGCGAAAGTGCAAACTATCTACCAGCGATCATTTCGCTCACACCCTCGTCCCACTCCAGGCAGGCTTAACACCCTTCACTGCCCATGCGCGCGCCACTAGTGGAATTGAGCCGTCGTCGCGCACGGGCAATTGTTTGAGCAACTGGTCGCGCAGTGCTGCGCGCGTGTCGTCACTCAGCGCGCGCACGTATTTCGACAGCGAACCTTGCGCTCCCAGAATCGGCCCCCAGTAATCGTCAAAGTCCCTGAAGCGTGTTTCGATGGTGATCGGAATTACGTCCACCGCTTCCAGCGCGGCGTCCTGAAACAAGGCTCGGAGTGCATCTGGCCGGGCAATCGTGAAACGCTGGCCCGAGTCCATCGTCACGGAAGCCGGATCCACTACTGCCGCGGCGTTCCAAAACTGGCGCATCATCTCCATCTGTCCGCCGTAATCCCACACATAGGCGGCCACCATGCCGCCGCCCTGTACAACGCGCATTATGCCTTGCACGGCCTGATCAGGCGCAGGCACGAAATTCAGCACAAGCCCGGAGACGGCCACATCAAATGCCGGACCGTCAAAGGATAGATCGCCCGCGTCTTCCTGCCGAAACTCCACGCGATCATCACGGACGCGCTCAACGGCTGCCTGCAGGAAATCGGCTGATGTGTCGACGCCGATTATTCTGGCCGGGGATGCCTCCTCCAGAATCACCTTCGTGAGCACCCCAGTTCCTGCGCCCACATCCAGCCAACGCAGTCCAGCCGGTACGTTCAGCCAGGCGATAAACTGCCGCGCCACGAGCCGGCTCCAACGCCCGACGAACAACTCGTAAATTTCGGGATTGTTGAACTGGTTCCCGTGCCCGGAGGTCATGGTGTGATTACCTCGAATGAGCCTTATTGGAGCAAAGTGAACTCGTTATCTTGCATCACCACGATACAACTTTTGGGCCGCACGCGCTGAGGGTTGGCAGATCACGTTCAGGCAGCCGTGACGCCTGCGGGCTGCGTTTCAGACGCAGAAAACAACAAGTCCGCTGACGGAACTCGAAAATCAGTTCCATCAGCGGACCCAGGTCATGCAAACAGCCGATCAATGCGCTGGCAACTGCCACTACATCACCCGTCACTCCTCAGAGCACCGTGATCAAGTTAGACCTACTATGGCGCGCTGCGGTAAAGAAAAGCCAGCCACGACGAGCAAACCGTGCGGCCGTCCGCCACCGCCTCCACGTTCCACGCGAAGCGGAAGCCCTCGCCAATTGCAGAGATCGTCGTATCGCCAGCCACGCGGGTGAATGGCCCGGAAGTGGCATAGGTCGCAACTACCGCGCCGTTGGCGTGATCGAGGTTGAACACGTTCACACGATACGACTGTGCGCCCGGCGCGCCGTCCCAGTAAAACACAGTCGTGCCATTGCCAAAGCCATCCAGTGGCGAGGTAGGCCGGAGGTAGAAGCAGTTCACGGCAGAAACCGGCGCAGGCACGACGACCGCACCGTTGGATGGAACGGTCACCTGCACGGGCGCAGCGCCAGGAAGATTGATGAAAATCGGCGTGGCCACGTAGGCAGGCATGGGGGGCGTTGTTGGATACGGCGCGGGAACGCTGCCCGAGGCGCAGGGAATGAGCAGGCTCTGCCCCGCGTAGATTACATTCGGATTCGCCAGCCCGTTGGCGCTCACAATCGCGCCGACCGTCGTGCCGTAGCGCAGCGAAATCCGAAAGACGTTTTCGCCATAACTCACCACATGGACGACTCCCGGCCCACAGCTTTGAGCGGCCGGAACCGCAAGCGGTGCAGCCGATGCCAACATGGGCAGCGCCAGTGAAATGACCAGAACGACCAGTAGCAAGCGGCGCATCATGTCACCCCTTTCCGCAGCGCGAAGCTACGGCTCAACGGCAATGAAACCCCACATTCAATTGTAAGGTTCTTCTTCATTCCTATTTGGTTCGAATGCCGTTTGCACTTGTATAGAAAGCACTATGAAAGAGCTGCGCACATTGGTGAATTCTCTCCCCTGTCCGAATTTGAAATCTTGTTATAATCCTGTGCTGGCTGGCCCCATGCGCCAGGCGCGGTTTGCCTAACACGGCGGGAAGCGCTCCATCATGGCTGTGAATATTGACTTGAGCGGATCGGGCCAATTCAACCGGCGTGAGAAGAAACGCGGGCGGTTGTTGGCGCTGCCTGCCATCCTTTATCTGGGCATCTTCTTCATCATTCCGCTGCTGTTTGTGTTCATCATCAGCTTCATGACTCGCGGAAGCGGGCGCGGCGATGAGGGCTTCTACACCATGCCTTTCACGCTGCAAGCTTATCAGGACGCTGTGGGCCGCATCTATGGCCCGGTCATCCTCGACTCCGTGCAGGTAGCCTTCTATACAACTGTCATTTGCCTGCTGCTGGGCTATCCGCTGGCGTTCTTCATCGCCACGCGGAAAACCAAACGCATGCAGCAGTTGGCGCTGTTCCTCGTCATTCTGCCTTTCTGGACCAACTTCCTCGTTCGTACTTATACCTGGCGCATCATCCTCGGCAACGAGGGCATCATTAACAGCATCCTGCAGGGGCTGGGCCTGACCACCACGCCGGTTCAGATGCTCAATACCGATTTCGCCGTGCTGGTGGGGTTGGTCTATGGCTACCTGCCGTTCATGGTGCTGCCGATCTACGCCTCGGTGGAACGCTTCGATTTCCGGCTGGTGGAGGCGGCATATGACTTGGGCGCGAACGATTGGCGCGCGTTCTGGCGCGTCGTGCTGCCGCTGACGCTGCCGGGCGTGGTCGCGGGCATGATCCTCGTGTTCATCCCGGTTATCGGCGCGCTGGTGACGCCCGAATTACTGGGCGGCACGAAGGGCATCATGATCGGCACCCTAATACAGAATCAATTCCTCAAGTCGGGCGGCAATTGGCCACTGGGCGCTGCGATTTCAATGGTGATGATGGGCTTCGTGATGCTCGCCCTCATGATCTATGCGGGCATGACCCGCCGGAGGAACTAGGCGCATGACCACGACCATCTCCTCCGAGCGCCCCCCCGTCATCATCGACGCGGGCAAGATCCGCCGCGACATGATGGTGCGCCGTGTGGGCAAGGTCTTCACGCTCACACTCGCCCCCATGGTTGGCTATTTCTTCCTGTGGGCGCCGATTGTGCTGCTAGTGGTATTCTCGTTCAACAATTCGAAATCACTGGCGCGCTGGGAAGGCTTCACGCTGCAGTGGTACGCCAACATCCTCAACAACGTGGTTGGCGGCGATGCCAGCTTCTCGACCTCGAAAATGCTGGAGGCGTTCCAGAACAGCCTGCTCGTAGCCCTTGCCGCGACGTTGTTCTCGACGATCATCGGCACGATGGTGGCGCTCAGCCTGGTGCGCGGCAACTTCCCGGGCAAGCGATTCCTCGACGGCCTGCTGTTCCTACCGATTGTCATCCCCGAAATCACGCAGGGCCTGTCGCTGCTGGTGTTCTTCAACGCCGTATTGGGCTTTATCGGCGATTCGACCGGAGTTGTCGCCCAACGCGGGCTGGGCACGATCATCCTGGGGCACATCGTCTTCTCGATCTCGTTCGTGGCAATTGTCGTGCGTGCACGTTTGGCGGATATGAACCCCAGGCTGGAAGAAGCAGCGCAGGACCTGGGCGCAAATGAGTGGCGCACCTTCTGGCGCATCACGTTTCCGCTCATCCTGCCCGGCATTATCGCGGGCGCGCTGCTGGCTTTCACCCTGTCGCTGGATGACTATGTCGTCACGGTGTTCATGAAGGGCGTCGGCGGGGATACCCTGCCCGTGTTCGTGTTTGGCCTGCTCAAGCTCACCGTCACACCGGAAATCAACGCCATTTCCACGCTCATTCTGGTGATGTCGACCGTGCTGGTGAGCGTATCCCTGTTCTTTCAAGGGCGCGGCGGCGGTCGCGTGGGCGTTTAGGCTTGAATGTGCGCCGGTGTTTCGTCAGAATCTACCAAACAGACGAGTATTCGTTTGTTGGCAGACATAACCGAATGCAAAGAAAAGGACATCGCAATGCGTAAGGGGTACATCGTTCTCGTCCTCGCCCTCACCCTGATCCTGATCGCGCTGCCTGCTGCGGCGCAGGATGCGGCTCCCGAGCCGTGGGCCTGCCCGGCTGGCTATGAGGGGCAAACCCTCAGCATCTACAACTGGTCCACCTACGTTGCCGAAGACACGATCAGCAACTTTGAAGCCGCTTGCGGCGTGACCGTGCAATACAGCATCTTCGGCAGCAACGAGGAAATGCTGGCGATCATGCGCCAGGGTAACCCGGGCTACGACATCATCGTGCCCACCGACTATGCCGTCAGCCTGATGATTTCCGAAGACATGCTGATGCCGCTCAACAAAGACCTGATCCCCAATTTCGCGAATCTTGATCCGTCGCTGCTCGATCAGGCCTATGACCCGGAAAACCAGTTCAGCGTGCCCTATCAGTGGGGGACGCAGGGCTTTGGCTACAACGTCGAGCGCGTCGGCGAATTAACCTCATGGGCCGAATCCTTCGCCTATGATGGGCCAGTGGCGTGGCTCGAAGACTCACGCGCGATGATTGGCGTGGCGCTGGCCATCCTTGGCTTCGACCCCAACTCCAGCAATCCGGACGAGATTTCGCAGGCCCGCGACTACCTGCTCGAAAATGGCTCGAACGTCGTGGCGATTGCGCAGGACGACGGCCAGGCGCTGCTTGCCAGCGGTGAAGCCGATATCGTCGTCGAGTTCAGCGGCGACATCTTCCAGGTGATGGCCGAGGCCGAAGAAGGCAAGTTCAACTACGTCATTCCGCTCGAGGCCGCGTTGTTCTGGGTCGACAACCTCGTCATCCCCGCCGGCGCGCCCAACGCCGACCTCGCCAATGTGTTCATCGATTACATCCTCGACCCGCAGGTGGGCGCGGACATCGCCAACTACACGGCCTATGCTTCGCCTAACCTGGCAGCGCTCGAACTGGGCCTGATTGACGAGGAACTGCTCAACAATCCGGGTATTTACCCATCGGAAGAAGTGCGCCAGAACCTGTTCATCATCGAAGACAATCCAGACGGCGAACAGGCCATCAACGATGCGTGGAACGAACTGAAGATTTTCCTCGGCTGAACCGCAGCACGAACTGATTGAAACCGCGTGGAGCGCCCGCAACCAGGCGCTCCACGCCGCAACATGATTGAGACCGGGCAAGCGCCGCGCCAATACCGTTGGGGGCCTTATGGTGACGAATACGAAGGCTGAAGTTGACATCGAGCTGCGGAATGTCACCAAGGAGTTTCCGGGGCGCGGCGGTGAAGCGGCCCTTAAGGCCGTCGATAACGTGTCGATGGTGATCCATCGCGGCGAGTTCTTCGCCATGCTCGGCCCCAGCGGCTGCGGCAAGACGACCACGCTGCGCATGATCGCTGGTTTCGAGGATGCATCGCGTGGCGAAATTCTGCTGCGCGGAAAGCCCGTGCAGAACGTGCCGCCCTTCCACCGGCCCGTGAATACTGTCTTTCAGGACTACGCCTTGTTCCCACATATGACTGTGCTGCAAAACGTCATGTTCGGCTTGCAGATGAAGGGCGTGAAGAAAGACGAGGCGCGCGACAGGTCAGTGCAGGCGCTGGAGATGGTCAAGCTCACCGGCTTCGACCGCAAACCGCGCCAGATGTCTGGCGGGCAGCAGCAGCGCGTAGCCTTGGCGCGCGCACTCGTCAACAAACCTGAAGTGCTATTGCTGGATGAGCCGCTCGGCGCACTCGACCTTAAGCTGCGCAAGGAAATGCAGTACGAGCTGGCCAGTATGCAGGAACAGTTGGGCATCACCTTCATCTACGTCACGCACGATCAGGAAGAAGCGATGACGATGGCCGACCGCATCGCTGTGATGGATCGCGGCAATGTGCTGCAAATCGGCTCGCCCGACGACATCTACGAAACGCCGCGCACGCGCTTTGTGGCGGACTTCATCGGCGAGACTAACTTCGTGCAGGGCAGCTACGTGGGCATGTGGCAGCAGTTCGCGCAGGTGCAGATTGCCGAGGGCCTGGTCATCGAGGCGGGCATCAACGGCGACCCGCTTGAAGTAGGCCAGCAGGTTACGGTCGCTATCCGGCCAGAGAAAGTCAACCTGTTTGCGACTGAAGGCGTCGTGAAATATCCGGACGGCACCAGCGATCAGGCAGCGGAGTACAAGGCGATACTGCTCAAAGACCCCGACATCGACATGGTTGAAGGCACGATTGTCTACGTCAATTACATCGGCACCGACACGCGCTACATCGTCGAGTTCGGCGGCGGTATCCGGATGGTCGCGCGCGTGCAGAATTTCGGCCTGCGCTCGGAAACCTTCTTCGACATGGGGCAGAAGGTGAATGTGTTCTGGGACGCCGAAACCGCCCGCGTCCTCACGGAATGATGACCGAGGCCCACCTGCCGGTTGTTTCGTTCTATCAACTCAAACCGCTGACCGCCGCCCTCAAACGGGGCGAGTTGGTGGTTTCGCTTTCGCTCGATCTGAACCAGTCTCTTGCAGATGCCCGCCTCAGCGCCGAAGGTTTGTGCCTCGACGCCGGACTGCTGCCGTGGCCGGCAATTCAGGATGTGCTGGATGATGAGAACGGCTGTTTTGAACTGCTGCCGACCAGTGAAGCCGGAACGCTGCGCATCGTCAAGATTCAGTCCTTCTCGGAAACCACGCAGCGTCATTGCAGCCTCTACCCCACCGAGGCCAGCGCCCCCACCCTGCTGATTGCGGGCTTTCCCATGCACCGCATCAAGAACACCGACCCGATGCAAGATACCCGCGCCAAGATTCGCGCCGCCGACCCGCGCGGCCTGATGCTCGATACGTCGATGGGGCTGGGCTACACCGCGATTGAAGCGGCCAAACGGGCGCAGAAAGTCATTACGCTCGAACTCGACCCGACGGTCATGGAAGTGGCGGCGCGCAACCCGTGGAGCCGCGCGTTGTTCACGGCTGAGAACATCGAAAGGCACCTCGGTGATAGCATCGACCTGATCAGTGACTTCGATGACGACACATTCGACCGCATTCTGCACGACCCGCCCACGCTGGCTCTGGCAGGTGACCTGTACTCGGGCGCGTACTACCGCGAGTTATTCCGCTTGCTCAAGCGCGGCGGACGCCTGTTCCACTACATTGGCGACCTCGCCAGCCCGTCGGGCCAGCGTACCTCGCGCGGCGTCATCGAGCGGCTGGTCGCGGCTGGCTTCCGCAACGTGGCCAAGCGCCCCGAGGCGTTTGGGGTGATTGGGTTCAAATAGCAATCGTCCCGAAGCGTTCATGCTTTTGCAGTCGTGTAAACCACGTATCGGGCAAGATTTTTTGCTGCGTAGTTAGCCCGCTCACCCATTCGGCCTAATTTCTCCCCGCAATTCAAAGATTCACTCTATACTTTCAACTTTGAACTTTGAACTGCACTTGAGGGGCTTGCCGTGAAACTGCCTGTGCGTAACTTGATCTATCTCATGGTGGTGTTTGCGGTCGCGGCGATAATCGCCGAGCTAACCCACGCCGATCCCATCCTCATCTTCGTCCTGTCGGCGCTCGGCCTGATCCCGCTGGCCAAACTGATCGGCGATTCGACCGAAGAACTGGCGATCTACACCGGCCCCAAACTGGGCGGCCTGCTCAATGCCACGCTAGGTAACGCCGCTGAACTGATCATCGCCGTATTCGCGATTCAGGCCGGCTTGCTCGACCTTGTGCGCGCCTCGATCGCCGGATCAATCATCGGCAACTTGCTGCTGGTGCTGGGGCTGGCACTATTCGCCGGCGGCCTGAAACACGGCTTGCAGAAGTTCGACCGGCGCACCGCCTCGCTCAACGCCACCCTGCTGATTCTGGCCGTCGTGGCGCTGGCTATTCCCTCGCTGTTCGACACGGCGCTGGTTGATGCGCCACGCAACGAGCTGCTGTTCAGCGAAGGCGTCGGCATCGTCCTAATCGTGATTTACGGGCTGAACGTGCTGTATTCTTTCACTTCGGGCAAACGCGCAAATGAACACCACGAAGTGGAAGGCACAGGGGCCGTAATTGCCGAGACAGAGCCGGTACACGAGGCGCGCTGGACGCTAACTTTCTCGCTGATTGTGTTGATTGCAGCGACATTGGGCACGGCACTGGTGAGCGAGGCGCTCGTTGGCGCGGTCGAGCCGGTGAGCGAGGAGATTGGCCTCAGCCCGATTTTCGTCGGCCTGATCCTGATCCCGCTGGTCGGCAACGTAGCCGAACATCTGGTCGCCGTGCAGGCCGCCATGAAGAACAAGATGGAACTGAGCATGGCGATCTCGCTCGGTTCAAGCATTCAGGTGGCCCTGTTTGTCGCCCCGGCGCTGGTCTTCATCGCGTTGCTGTTCGGCGAACGCCTGCTGCTGGTCTTCAACAACTTCGAGCTGGTGGGGCTGTTCGGTGCGGCCTTCATCGCAGCCTTCATCGCACAGGACGGCGAGTCGAACTGGCTCGAAGGCGCGATGCTGCTGGCGGTCTATCTAATCGTGGCGCTTGGCTTCCTGCTGCTGCCCGCGATGGCAGCGGGGATGGCCATTCACCCGTGACGCGGGCCAGAGCCGGGCTTGGCAAAACCCCGGATTTCGGCCCACAGGCTGCGATAAGCCAGCGCCGCGGTGGACCGTGGCGCGTAAGCGGGCAGCGGATCACGGCGCAGGCCCATTTGTTCCACCTGCGCCTGCTGCGGAATCACGCTTTCGAGCACATTGCTGTACTGTAGGCGGGCGGCATCCATCAGGTCGACGTGCATTTTCTTGCGCCGGTCAACCATTGAAAAGAACAAATGCCAGCGCTCCTCAGAATAATCGTTTTCCTGAAGAAAGGCGCGCAACAGATCGTGGGCGCGAAGGGACAATGTGGTCGGAATGAGCGGCACGACCACATGGTTAGCGGCGACGAAGATATTCTCGCCCAACACATTAATCGAAGGCGGGCAGTCGAGCACGATCAGGTCATAATCCTGCTTGAAGGCGCTCAACGTATCCTGCAGCCGATGGCGCCGGCGCTTCTGCTGGTCATACACGAGGTCGAGATTGCGGTTGGACAAGTCGGCGGGCAGCACATCCAGCCCGCGATAATTGGTCGACTGGACGCTTGCGCTCACGGCCTTGTTGGCCGTCGAAAGCCCGCGCGCCTTGCGTTTGAGTTTGGGCTGCACGCGGAAGTAGTAGGTGGCAGAGCCCTGCGCGTCGAGATCGACTAACAGCGTGGACACGCCATCCCGCGCCGCCAGATAGGATAGATTGACCGCTGCGGTCGTCTTACCCACCCCGCCCTTGTTGCTGTACAGCGCCAGTACGATCATGTGCCTGCCCGATTCTCAATCTCACCGCCAGTTAAGTAGAGGCAGAGTATAGCGCACGCGCAGTTCTCGCTGTCCCATGCCTCGCGCCTCTGTTATCATGCACGCACTTTCAGGGGCGGGGTTTTGATGCAAATCGAGTGGCGCAACGTCCTTCCAGTGCTGGTATCTATCGGCGTGATTTTGCTGGTGGCTGTGCTGCGCAATTACTCGCGGACGCTGGCCGCCATCACCGCGACCATGCCGATCAACATCCCGCTAGCGATGTGGATCGTCTACAGTGGCGCGCCCTCTGACCGCGCAGGCATGACGACCTTTGTCGAGGGCATGATCGTCGGCCTGATCCCGGCCTTCGCCTTTCTGATCGTCGCCTTTGTGGCCACGCGTCAAGGTTGGAGCTTCCCGGGCATTATTGGCAGCGGCTATGCGGCGTGGGGCGTGTGCCTGGGCGTGGTGCTGCTGCTTCAGCAGTGGCTGCGCAGCGGCTAGCCGAGACTTCGCGCTCAGTTCATCGAGAAAACCTATGCAGTCCATATCCAAGCCTCAGCGGCGGTTTCTATTTCTCACCTTCTTCATCGGCGGCCTGCTACTGCTGATCGCCGTGTTTGTGCTGCTGTCATTCAACAGTCTCAACAGCGCGGCGCGCACGCAGGGGCTGGCTTTGGTTCCCGAAGTGGCGGTGCGCCCGTTCGCCGCCCTGCCGGACAGCGACGCCTTTCCGCCGGCCGTCGCCATTGCACCCGACGGCGTGATCTACACCGGCAGCTTCGCCAGCGGCACGGTCTGGGCGATTTCGCCGGACGGAACGCAGGTCATCGAAGTGCCAGGCACGCGCGAAGGTATCGGGGCGGTATCGGCGCTGGCCTTCCTGACCGATGGCAGCCTGCTCGTGCTCGATGTGGTCGATACGGATCCGCGCTCGGCGGGCGGGCGGGTCGTCCTCGTGCGCGATGGCGCGGTGAGCGAGTACGCGACCATCCCCGATGATCGCGGCTTTGTAGCCCCGAACGACATAGTCGTTACGCCGGATGGCGCGTTGTACGTGACGGACGGCGGCCGCAACGAAATCTGGCGCTTCGTGCCCGCTGCCGACGGCGCGCTCGATGCCCATGTGTGGTGGACGCCGCCCACACCGGAGAACGCCGACCTGCCGCGCGCATTTGTGACAGGCATCGCCTACGACGCCGGGCGCGACGCGCTCATTATCACCGACCCCGAGACGAATTTGATTTATCGCGCTGCCCGCAATGATGGATCGACCGAAATCCTGTATCAGCACGGCAGTCGCGATTACGCGCCCGGCTTTGACGGCGCGACCGTGGCGCCGGATGGCACGCTGTACGTGGCCGCTTTCGGCCAGAACGGCATCGCCCGCGTCGAAAACAATGAACTCGCCTACATCGCCGGCCTGTTCCGGGGGGCCAGCGATGTGGAAAACGACGCCAGCGGCCGCCTGTTCGTGCCCAACTTCGACCAGTCGGCGCTGGTCACGCCGCTGATTGCGCCGCAGCTTCCGTTCGAAATTGACGTGATCGAAATCAATGATCTCCCTACGCCGGCAGCAGAAGTGACGGCCACGCCTTGAATCACCCCGAATCGGGGTTTAGTATTGCCAGCAAGCTCGTGATGATTAACATCCGGCCTGCGGCAGCCGCAAACTGAGGACACACCGGGTATGAGTGACCCGTACGAATACGAACCCTTAACCGGGCATGATGGAGAAGAAGGCGAAGTTGTGGCCGTACAGCATGGCGGCCGCGCCTGGCAGCGCATCGTTGGTGCGATCAGCCTGATCTTCGCGGCCGTCCTCACCGTGGGCGCAATGCTCATTCTGCTTACGCCAGCTGCTGCTCCGGCTCCCATTCCAGCCGCGCCGACAGCCGTCACCGATGCGCTCAACGCAGCGACCGCGCTGCCGCCGACTGCCACACCGCAACTGACGGGCGATACCAGCACGCCGCCTGAAACCATCGCCCTGCCCAATCTATCACCCGACGCGGCTTCTGCCCTGCTGATGCAGCCGGTCGTTAATCTGGCCGCCGGGCCATCCGCCGTAGAATTCGTGCGCAACACCTACAATCCATTCACGATTATCCCCGACCGGCCGCGCAACGAAGTGATTCAGTACGAAATCCAGGCGGGCGACACGATTTTCAGCATTGCCGAGCGCTTCGGCCTCAAGCCAGAATCGATTGCCTGGGCCAATGACCGCAGCATCATCGGCGGGCTGCGCCCTGGCCGACTGATCAACATTCTGCCGGTTGATGGCGCGTACTGGACGACTCCGCGTGACCAAACCATCGCCGATATCGCGGGCCAATTCGGCGTCGATCCGTATTCGCTCATCGACTCCGAGTTCAACGACCTGTTCGGGGAAGAGCCCACTGCGGTACTGCCGGCTGGCGCGAAAGTGGTCATTCCGGGAGGCACGGCGGAAGCTATTTCGTGGACTGCACGCGTCGAACGCAGCGGCGATTCGTCGACCAACAACAGCGGCGGTGGGGGCGGTGGACAGATCATCTTTGAGCCGGGTGAAGCTGGAAGCTGTGGCTGGACGGATAATCCGGGCGGCAGCGGCGGCTGGACGAACCCGATGGGTGGCGGCTACAACTGGTCGCGCGGGTTCACGTCCTGGCACACCGGCGTAGACCTTGCCGCTGTGCCCGGCACACCGGTGCGCGCCGCATTGGGCGGTACGGTCATTTTTGCGGGTTGGAACTCGTACGGCTACGGCTACGCAATTGTGCTGGCGCATGGGCCATATACGACGCTCTACGGCCACCTGAGCGAAATCTACGTGGGCTGCAAGCAGTACATTAATGCCGGTCAGGTGATCGGCGGCGTGGGCTCCACCGGCGACTCGTCTGGCCCGCATCTGCATTTCGAGATTCGCTCGAATGACGTGCCGCAGGACCCGACCTACACAATGCCGTTCTAGTTTGGCCCCAACGCCCAACTACAAGCCTCACCCCAGCCCCTCAGCCGCGCACGCGGCTGAGGGGCATATTTTCTCACCCCGCTTTGATTACAGCAGACTCTCATCCAGCAGCGGAAGCAGCGAGATCACCGGCTCCTCATACGGATGGGCCGCGCGCAGCGCAGCGACGATTGCACGCGCCCGGCTGCGCTCGACTGTGGTTTCGACGCGCATCTCCTCCAACTCCGTGAGTGCACTCCGTTCACCTACGACCGGATGCGCGTGCTCGCTGGCGCGGAAGCGGCCGTGCCCGGCGCTGACAAACGCACACTCCGAGTATTCGCCGAATTGCCCCGCGCCCGCAGTGCCGAGCGCATCGAGCACGGCTTGCAAATGGTCAGACGGAACAAACGTGATGAGCAACAGGTGATTGGCGGTTTGCATAGTCAATTCCTCAATTTCGTGACTTTCGACGACGGATTGGCTAGACTTCGCCAATCCTACTGATGGGCGCAATTCTACGCCTCTCCTTTAGCGCGCAAAAACATGCAGATCTCACGCAAGCGATCCCGGCTTACCTTCCGCCAGCGCCGCGCCGGCTGCGTGTCGTGGCTATTGGTCGTTGGGCTGGTGCTGGGTGTGAGCAGCGTCACCTGGAGTTGGCTCCAGTACCGGCATGGCAGGCCCGGCGCTGCGCCTGCCGAAGACTGGCTGGCGCGCACGCTGCAAGCCTTCGAGCACGGAAACCTCGACGAAACCATTGCGCGCGCACGCCAGCGTTTGGCCGTGGACGCGGCCGATCCCGAAGCCCTGCGCCTGCTCACACGCGCGCTCATTTTCCGCAGTTTCAGCGAGATCGACCGCGCCATCGACCGGCAAATGGCGGTGCAGTTCGGCGCGCGCGCTGCGGCCCGTGCGCCGGAAAACGCGCTGATTGCGGCCAGCTATGCCTACGCGCTGGCGGTCAATGGGCAGCCCGCCGACGCGGCAGACATGGCGCGGCGCGCGCTCGAAACTGCGCCTGACCTCGCGCTGGCGCATACCGCGCTGTCACTGGCCTACGGGGGAGCGGGCGCGTTTGACGCCGCGCTGCGCGAAGCCGAAATGGCCGTCCGAAACGCTGCCGGCGGTGATGCGGTTGATGCGCTGCGGGCGCTGGCCACGGCCTACGGCGATCTCGGGCGCTACGGTGAAGCCGTGCAGGCCATCGAGCGCGCCATCAGCTTGAACGAACAGCTTCTCTCGCTGCACTTCGAGCGGGCGCATTATGCGATGCAGTTGGGTGATTATGACCGGGCCACCGTCGCCTATTACCAGGTCATCGCGCTGGATGACAGCAACGTAAAGGCCCATTTGCGCCTGTGCGAGCTATCGAGCCTGCTGCGCGAAACGGATGCGGCCGTGGGCTACTGTGGGCAAGTCACCACACTCGCTCCAAACTGGGCCGACGGCTGGTATCGACTTGGGCGGGAGTATTTTCTTCAGGGGGAATTCAAGCAGGCGCAGGACGCGCTGCACGCGTGTTCATCGCTGCAGGTTGCCCAGAACGTGCCTGCAGCCGAACGGCGTTTTGAATGCTGGTACCTGCAGGGTCAAGCCGCGGAGATTGTGGGCGATTGCCCGGCGCTGGTGAGCACTTACAACGAGTTTCGCGCCATGGCCCGCGATGAGGCGGTCACGCAGACGTGGACGTACCCGCCCGAAGGGCCGCCCGCGTGCCGGCCGGGCGCAGCGCGTTAACCAG
This sequence comes from uncultured Chloroflexia bacterium, assembly GCA_963841085.1. Classification (GTDB taxonomy): domain Bacteria; phylum Chloroflexota; class Anaerolineae; order Aggregatilineales; family Phototrophicaceae; genus Flexifilum. The sequence continues at coordinate 580,749 of CAWJBF010000009.1, forward strand.
CGTCAGGTCGTTTGCGGACTGTCGGCTTGGGGCGGGGCCTCGGCTGCGGCAGCCACGGCCGGTTCAGTGGCAGGCTTGTCAGCAGCGCCAACGGCATCGGGCGCGTCATCTTCGTCTTCCCAACTGATGATCCAGATGCACACGCCAGCCACCATGATGACTGCCGCCGTCAGGGCGATCCACTGGCCAACCAGCAGCCCAACATTCTGCGCCTCAAACACCAGCAGCAGGATCATGCCCGCCGACAGGACGATCCAGGCAGCGAGGCGGGGATGGACATTGGCCCAGCGCACCAGCGCCAGATTCTTGAGTGTTTTCATATGTTCAGCACACCCTCAACCTGAGGACTTTCAGCCAGTATAGCGTTACAGCCAGCCGATGCGTAGCCTGTCTTGCTAGATCGGCTTGAGCACGCGGTCGGCGCGAAGCTGCTTCATCAGCCCGATGCCTTCCAAGTTGAGCAGGTCGCGCGCCGCCTCACGCCACGCGGGGAACTTGATGTCCTCAATCCGCAGCGGTCCGTATCCAGCAGTTCGCAGCGATTCGATCACATCGCCCGGCACATTCGCGTTCAGCAGGATGAAGGCCACCTCGCTCTGTAGTTCGCGTGAAGCTTCCTCGACTGCACCCGCCAACGCTTCGACCACCTGATCGCGCGGGACTGCCGGATCGATATACAGCTCATCCACGCGAGTAATGAGATTTTCCACCTGCCACCCTGCCAGCCCGATCAGGCGATCCCCGTCATCCTGCGCCAGCAAGTAGCTCTTCTGGCCGAACGCCAGCATGACGGTCATGCGATCTACCGGCTCATCGATCATGCGGCTGATGAACGAAGCGATCTGATCGGCGCTGCCCGGCATGCCCCGGCGAACCGTGAGATTCAGGGTGGGCACACCGCTGCCTGCAAGCGGCGCGGTTTTTCGTAGTTCGCTAGCGACCGGCTCGGCGGGTGCAGGAACGGGCACGGAAGCAGGCACGGGCTGGGCAATCGTTCCTGCCGCGCGCTGCACGCCGCTCCAGGCAATTTGCACCTGCCGCCACGTATCCTCGACGCTGCCATCGTTGGCAATGACAATATTGGCGCGCGCCAGTTTGTCCGCCTGCGGAGACTGCGCCGCAATGCGCCTGCGCGCCTCTTCTTCCGTCATCTTGCGCTTCTCAAGCAGGCGGCGTAACTGGGTATCAGGGGTGGCATGCACGACCCACACGGTATCGCACGCCTTGATCAGCGGGCTTTCAAGCAGCTTGATCGCTTCGATGACGATCACGCGCTGTTTGGCGCGCGTTGCCAGCGCCAGCGCCGCCTGACGAACGACCGGATGCGTGATGGCTTCAAGCCGGGCAAGCGCGCGCGGATGTGCAAACACGATACTGCCCAGCATGGCACGGTTCACAGTGCCATCGTCATTCAGGACAATCTTGCCGAACATGTCCACGACCGGCGCGTAAGCGGGTGCGCCCGGCGCCATAGCCTGATGCGACAGACTGTCGGCGTCAATCGTGTACGCGCCCAGATGCTGGAGCATCTGGCGGACAACGCTTTTGCCCACGGCGATATTGCCGGTGAGACCGATGACGTACTTATCGCCGATCATCGAGGGCCATTCTCCTCTGCGATGGGCGCGCCAAATGCCGCCACGCCAATCTGAATTGTAGCGCAGATTGCCGCTCTGCCCGTAAAGGATGCGCGGTCACTTCGCGCGCCGCGCCAGCCGCTTGCCTGTCTGCTCATAGACAGCTAAGATTCCACGCATGAAATGCGGCCGCTCATGAACTCGGTATATATCAGTTTTCACCCTAATGCGAACCGCTCGTTCGCGCTGGCGGTCTTCCGCGACCTGCGCGCACGCGGAGTTGATGCCCTGCTGCTTGTCAACGGGGCCGATGAGGACGCGCTTGCCCGTGCGCGGGCCGCCGATGTACTGCTCTGTTTGATCACGCCCGCCAGCGCCACCGCGCTCAACGGCAGCGGCCGTCAGTTCCGCGAGCTGGAACAGGCGATGTCTCGTGGGCAAGCCGTGCTGGGTCTGTTTGCCTATGGCGCAAGTCCAGGCGATGATGCGCTCGGCGCGATGGCCAATGAGACGCAGACCGCGCTGCGCACCAATGCGGTGGTGACGCCGCCCGGGTTCGAGCCGGACGCGCTGATGACCAGCCTCGATCACCTGCACGGGCAGTTGATCGCGCTATTCGAGAACAGCCTGGGCGAAGACAGCGCCAACCCGCATGACGCTGCGCTATTTCAGGCCGAGGCACAGCGCGCGCTGCGCCTGCCGCCGCCCGGGCCCGATGCTCTTCTGGCCGAAGCATGGCTCAATCGCGCGCTGACGGCCACTGATTCGGGGCAGCGGCTGGAGAGCCTCGACAAAGCACTGGCGCTTGACCCCGAACGCACGGATGCGCGTATGGAGCGCGGCTTGCTGCGTTTGCACAAGGGAGATGCCGCAGGCGCGTGCGAGGACTTTGACGCCGCCTCGGTTGATTTCAGCGATCCGCGCTTCTACGTGCTGCGCGGCCAGGCGCGCCGCCAGTCGGGTGATGCGCGGGGCGCGGCGGCCGATTTCAGCCTGGCAATTGAGCGCGACCCGTCGCTGGCCGCTGCATGGTCGGGACGCGGATTGTGCCGCCGGGCGCTGGGCGATTTCGCCGGCGCACTGGATGATTTCGACACGGCGCTCACGCTGATGACGCCGACGGCGTCGATGCTCATCAATCGCGGGCTTACGCGCAAGGCGCTGGCCCAGGAACTGCCGTCCGACGCTGCCCGGCCGCTGCTCGAAGCAGCCCGCGCCGACTACGATGCGGCGCTGGCCCTCGAACCTAACGCGGTCATCGCGCTCAACAATCGCGGCGTGGTGCGCTTGCAGTTGGGCGATGTTCCCGGCGCGATTTCCGATCTTGATGCTGCCCTGGAGCGCGCGCCCGAATACGCCAGCGCCAAACGCAACCGCGCAGCCGCCGAAGAGGCGCTGCGCCGCGCCGCGACATCGAAGGCGCGTTCCGCAGCCGAAACACACGTCAATCTGGCGCTGGCGCTGGCGCATGGCGGACTGCTGGAGAGCGCTCTGACTGAATTGGGCGAAGCGCTGGTGCTTGATCCGTCGTCCGTGAGCGCGTACCATGCCCGCGCCCGCCTGCGTGCCGCCGTTGGCGACAAAGATGGCGCGTTCGAGGACTTTGCGCAGGCAATCAGGCTGGAGCCGGGCAGCGCGCTTGCCTATGCCGACCGCGCCGAACTGTATCTGGCCGACAACAAGCTCGACAAGGCAGCACGCGATTTCACCCGGGCCATTCGCGCCGCGCCCGGCAATGCCCATTATCTGCTGCGGCGCGGCGTCACACGCTCGGAAGCAGACGACTACGCCCGCGCTGTCGAGGATTTCAGCGCCTCGCTGGAGCGGGACAACCATCAGGCGGCGGCCTACTATCATCGCGGGCTGGCGCACGCTGCGTTAGAGGATTTTGACGCCGCGATTGCGGACTACAATGCCGCACTCAAGCTGGAGCCGGCGATGGCTGATGCCTATCTCAATCGTGGCCTGGCCCACGCCGCCCAGCGCACGCCCGAGGCCATTCGCGCCGCAATCGAGGACCTGCAGCACTATCAGGTGCAGTCCAGCGGCGAAGATCGCGCTGAGGTCGAACGCATCCTGCGCGTGCTGGAAAACCACCGCTAATCAACCGTTGTCTGGCACGGCCCCGGCCACTCGATTACACTGTCTGGTATTGTGACAAGTGGACGAGATCGGCGTCATGAAGTCTGAGGTCAAGCGCTGGCTGGCGTCTCAAATCGCCGCTGTTCCCAGCGTTCGTTCTTGCCTCGTAGACCGCGAGGCGGACCTTGTCGCGCGCACCTGGAGCGCGACCGTCACCTTCATCTATCTGCTTGATGACATGGTGAAACCGCGCCAATTACGCCGGATTCTCAACGACAACAGCCGCATCGGCATCGGCACGTTGTTTCTGCTGCCGTCTGTGCTCGTGCCGCCCGACGGCGCAAGGCTGGAACCGGCCGAAGCGCTGCTGGCCCTGCACGCGCTGCACCATGACAAGCTCTACACGTACAGCGTTCGTAATGGGGCGCCCGTCATCGGCCAGGTGCATTTCAAGTCGTTTGGGCGCACGCACGAGTACGAAATCTGGTACGGCCCGGCCATCGAGATTCAGCATCTGCCCTGCTATCGCGTGTGGGTAAAATCTCCGCACAGCGTGAAGGGGGATTGGCTGGTTGCAACGTTTGGCACGGAGACCTTCTGGAAACATGCGGACTACGCGTCGGGGCGCGATGCGCTACGCCGCCAGCAGCGCCGGGGTTTCACGCACCGCGCGGCCTGGAGCAACGCCGGATGGAACGGCGGGCCACGTTTTGAGGAAGAACCCGAAGTCTCCCCCACAGGCTGGCCCGCCGCCGTCAGCCACACGCCTGACCCGCCTCGACACCTGCTATGCCCACCTCGGAGTGGCCGGCAGCGCCAGCAGCGACGAGGTGAAAGCAGCGTTTCGACGCCTGGCCCGCGAACTGCACCCGGATGTGAGCCCGCTGCCCAAAGAGCAAGCCGAACAACAATTTCGGCTCCTCAATGACGCTTACGCCTTCATCAAGGTCAGCAACGGCTGGTGAAGGCCCTCTCCCTGAGGGAGAGGGACGCTTAACTCAATACGGACTTATTGAGGCTTGTCGCCGGGCTCTTCGCGGTACATCGGCACAGCGAAGTCCATAAACGTTGCCCAGCCTTCACCGGCCATCATCTTGCGCTGTTCGGCATCGAGCACCAGGTGAATGTCGCGGTCGCCCGTGCTCATGTCGATGGTGAGCAGGTCACTGCCGTCATCCTTGATTTCCTCAAAGCACTGGCGCTCGTAGCCCATCGGATTGTTCAGGAACTTGCCGAGACAGCGTTCACAGATGGCCAACTGATGATCACACACATTGCGATTAATCTTGACGTACATGGCCCCATCTCCCAGTTTTGCTACTGTATTCAGCATAGCACCAATTTTGCAGATGGGGATAATCACAATTGTTATTAAGCAAGGTTGATTCCGTGTAATAAATCAGGCGGCGCCGAAAATTCGGCGCCGCCCCAGCATATTTGCCTCACCTAGAGCCGGTCCCAGCCCACGTCCATCACAGGTGTGTCGGCTGCCGCCGTGCGCGCCTGTGCCGCCCGTTCGCAGCGGTGCTTGATTTGCGTGCCACTCGCGATCAGCAGGTCGGCCACCATCGCCAGCCAACGCCGCCCCAGCATGTCACGGTTGCCCAGCGCCGTGCGGCGGATGTGATGAAGACGGGCCTGACGCAGCATGTCTTGCCTGCGCTGCGCAACAATATCGCCATGAAGCATTGGGTCGTCCATCGTTCTGCTCCTCACCTGCTTGTTCACCGCTCATCTACTAATTCGACGTAGCCGAGTGATTGGTTCACTTTTATTTCCACATCGTAATTATATGCGCGAATGAGGCTGATTTGTGAACGCATGTTCTGATTCTATTTTGGGGAGTGGCTGCGAGGCGGGCGACTTCGGGGCATGAAAAAGCGGGGCGATGTGGTGATCGCCCCGCGCTTCCAGTCTCTGAAATGTGCCGCTATTGGTCTCCGCTGGAGTCGTCCGATTCAGGCTCAGGTCTCCGGTTGCGAAACGGGAGCAAGACCACGCCCAAACCCACGTACACAGCGCCTATTGCAAGTCCGACGTCCAGAATTGCGGATGTGCCGTTCCATTCCACCAGGTAAGCAACGAAGTTAACTGCGATCATGACGATGACGACAGCCAGCAGCCGAACTTTGAGTTCCTCGATACTCTTCACCCTCAACGCGGCTGGCGCATCCAAATTCGGATTGATAAACAGGAAGTAGAGGCCGAATGCAGTGAGATAGAGAACTGTGCCCAGCAGCATGATGTCCACCGAGTTGAGCACGCCGACGGCGAGATGATGCGAACCAGCTTCGCTGAGACTGCCGTCAAGGACAGACTCGAATCGCGTCAACGAATGAGATCAGGGCGATGAAGCTGGAGTAGACAATGGTGCCAATTGACGCGAACAAGGTGCCGTAAACCGCAAACAGAATGAAGTAGCGGCTCCCCAGCAGTGACTCTGGGCGGTTAATTTCATCACTTCACACTCTTCCGGTTAGAACGATTCACAAGCGACACGCTTGCCATTGTGACCGCAGCCTGCCCCTCACACTATCAGTGTGCAAGCAGTTCGTCCATGTCGGCATAGGCCGATTCGGGGCCGTAGCCCACACCAATCAGCCCCGGGCCAGTGTGCGCGCCGAGCACAGGCGCGACGGCCATCGTGGGCACCCAGCGCACCGTGAACTGCGCTTCCATTTGCTCCTGAAGCAGCGCCACGCCGTCTGGGTTTTCGCCGTGGACGATCTGGGCGCGCAGGACAGTGCCCGGTTCGTGCTGGCGCGCAATCAGGTCGGGCAGCATTCGGATCGCTTTGGTGAGCGTGCGCGCGCTGCCCCGCTGCGCGTACTTGCCATCGGATTTGTCGACGCCAATGGCCGGCTTGATTTCGAGCAGTTGGCCGATGAGCCCGCGAATGTGGCTGATGCGCCCGCCGTGAATCAGGTAGCGCAGCGTCGCCAGCGTGTAAATCACGTCGGTGGCATCACTAATCTTCTGCAGCGTGGCGATGATGCGGTCCAACGGCCAGCCCAGCAGCAGCGCGCGCGCCGCCGCTTCCACCTGCCAGCCTTCGCCGCACGACAGCGTTTTGGTATCGACAAATGTGACCTGGGCCTCGGGAACCATCGTCGCACCCAAGCGCGCCGCGTTGAGCGTGCCACTTAGCCCAGAGGAGATGTGGACGGACAGAATCTCCGGGTCGGTTTCAGCGAGCTTGCGATACAGATCGGCAAATTCGGCCGGTGAAGGCTGCGAGGTGGTCGGAAAGTTCTTGCTCTCAGCCAGCAGTTTGTAAAACTCATCAGGCTCAATATCAATGCCACTGCGGTAGGACTTGCCGTCCAGCGTGATGACGAGGGGAACGCGGTGAATTTCAATGCCCTGGCGCTGTACGGGCGACAAGTCGGCGCCGCTGTCCGTAACAATCTGCATGGTAATGGGTTCTCTTTCGAATAGTTGACCTCCCCCGATTTTAGTGTGCAGCTTCACAAACACAAAAAAGCTGCACTGTCCAATGGATTCAGCCCTCGTACAAGTTGGCCCGCGAGAGAGGCACGTTGCCTCTGACAATTTGATCCGTTCCGGCCGCCTGCTCATGTTATACTTCGCGCCGTCGTCTGAACCGACCTTGTGAGCCAACGATGAACCCAACCGATCTGTCTCTGACGCAAGCGCGCACCGCGCTGCGCAAGCGCGATTTCTCGGCCGTCGAACTGGCGCAGGCCGCGCTCGACCGCATCGCCGCGCTCGATCCGCTTCTGGGCGCATTTCTGACGCTCACACCCGAACGCGCGCTGGCCGATGCCGAGGCCGCAGATCGAGCGCTGGCGCAGGGCGATGACCGCCCGCTGCTGGGTATTCCGCTGGCGCTGAAAGATGTGCTGTCGACCGAGGGCATCGAAACGACTTGTGGCTCGAAAATCCTGCGCGGCTACGTGCCGGTCTACTCCGCGACCGTCGTACGACGCATGGAAGACGCCGGTATGGTGCTGCTGGGCAAAGCCAATATGGACGAGTTTGCGATGGGCTCGTCCACCGAGAATTCTTCCTATCAGTTCACGCGCAATCCGTGGGATACCGACCGCGTGCCCGGCGGCAGCAGCGGCGGCAGCGCCGCAGCCGTGGCCGCGCGCATGGCCTTTGGCGCGCTGGGAACGGACACCGGCGGCAGTATCCGCCAGCCGGGCGCGCTGTGCGGCGTGGTCGGCCTCAAGCCGGGCTATGGCCGCGTGAGCCGCTACGGTCTGGTGGCGTTCGGCTCATCGCTCGACTGCGCCGGGCCGCTGGCGCGCACTGTGGCTGACGCCGCCGAACTGCTGGCGGTGATCGCGGGCCACGACCCGCTCGACGCGACCACGCTCGATGTGCCGGTGCCGGCCTATCCTGCGCTGCTCACGGGTGACATACGGCGGACTGCGCGTGGGCGTTCCGAAGGAGTATTTCATCGACGGCATGTCGGCCGAAGTCGAGGGCGCGGTACGGACTGCAATTGACCAGTTGGCCGCGCTGGGCGCAGAAATCATCCCTGTCAGCCTGCCTCACACCGACTATTCGCTGCCGGTCTACTATCTGATTGCGCCCGCCGAGGCCAGCGCCAATCTGGCCCGCTACGACGGCATTCGCTTTGGCCCGCGCATCGACACCGGCGAAATGTGGCCCACGTACAAAGCCACGCGCGGGCAAGGCTTCGGGCCCGAAGTCAAACGCCGCATCATGCTCGGCACGTATGCGCTGTCGGCGGGCTACTATGACGCCTACTATGGCAAGGCGCAGCAGGTGCGTACGCTCATCAAACGGGACTTTGACGAGGCATTCGAGCGGGTGGACGTGATCGCCGCGCCGACGACGCCGAAAACGGCTTTCCGCTTTGGGGAACACAGCACTGATCCGCTGGAAATGTATCTGGAAGACGTGTTCACGCTGCCGGCCAGTCTGGCGGGCGTGTGCGGCCTCAGCCTGCCGTGCGGCTTCGACGCGCAGGGTCTGCCCATCGGCCTGCAGTTGATCGGCCCAGCGTTTCGCGAGGAAGTCATCCTGCGCGCGGGCCACGCCTACGAGCAGTCGACCGAGTGGCATACAAGAGCGCCGGAGATCGCGCAGAGCTAAGGCCATGACCGACCCAACTTTCCAACTCCCGTTTAATCGCCCCGGCCAGTTCTACAAGGGCAACCTGCATACCCACAGCACGCGCTCGGACGGCGGCCTGTCGCCGGAGGACGTGTGCGCGTTCTACCAGCGCATAGGCTACCACTTCCTCAGCATCACCGACCACTTCATGCAGCAGTACGGCTGGCCGATCACCGATACGCACCCGTTTGAGCGCACCGATTTCGTCACCCTGCCCGGCGCGGAACTGCACACCGGCCGCACCAGCGTCGGTGAAATCTGGCACATCCTCGCCAACGGCCTGCCGTTCGACTTCGCGCCGCCTGCACTGGACGAAAGCGGCCCCGAACTCGCCCGCCGTGCGCTGGATACCGGCGCTTTTGTGACCTGCGCGCATCCGTACTGGTACGCGTTCAGCGAGGCTGATGTACTGTCCCTCGGCCCCGTCCACGCCATCGAGACCATCAATGGCATTTCCGCCGACCACAACGACCGCATCGACAGTTGGCCGATGTTCGAAGTCGATGCTGGCGCAGGGTCACCGATACAGCGCGTTGACCACCGACGATGCCCATTTTCTTGGCCGTCATGATGATCACGGCCGCGCCTGGACGTGGGTGAAAAGCGAGGCGTTGACCGCAAATACGATCCTGGCATCGCTCAAACGCGGTGACTTCTACAGCAGTACCGGCCCGCAGATTTTCGCCGTCGAGTTCTCGCCAAAAAACGTCTATATCCGCTGTTCGCCGGTGGAAAGCCTGTTCGTGACGGGCAAGGGCGCGAAGTCCTCGTATCTGCACGGGCGCGGCGTGATCGAGGCCGAACTACCGCGCAGCCGCCTGGGCGACAGCCCGTACTGCCGCATCACCATTCGCGACGCGCGCGGTGGCCGCGCCTGGACGAATGCTGTGTGGTTTGAGTGAAGAAAAGAAGTAGGAAGTAGAAAGTCATAGCAGGAATCTGACCGCCTATCTCAAACCAGAGCCCAACGGCACTCACTATTCACTTTATACTTTCTACTTTTTACTCTCGACTGAGGGAACTTCCATGGACATCCTCTGCATGGGCGAACTGCTGATCGACTTTGTCGCGCTGGAAAGCGGCGTGACCGTGGGCGAGGCGTCTGGCTTCATCAAAGCGGCGGGCGGCGCACCCGCGAATGTGGCGGTGGCGGCGGCCCGGCTGGGATTGAGCGCCGGTTTCGCCGGGCAAGTGGGCGATGACCCGTTCGGCCATTATCTGGCGGGCGTGCTGGAAGCCAACGGCGTTGATATCCGCGCCCTGCGCTTCAGCAGCGGCGCCCGCACCGCTTTGGCGTTCGTGTCGCTGGGGCCGGGCGGTGAGCGCAGCTTCGTTTTCTACCGCAATCCCAGCGCCGATATGCTCATGCGTCCCGAAGATGTCGATCTGAGCGTCGTCGACGAGTGCCGGGTGTTCCATTACGGCTCGATTACGCTGATCGACGAGCCGGCCCGTTCAGCCACCCTCGCCGCTGTACGCCGCGCCAAAGCCAGCGGCAAGCTGATTTCGTATGACCCGAACCTGCGCATGAATTTGTGGTCCAGCCCCGAAGCGGCCCGAACAGGCATGCTGTTGGGTATGCAGCATGCAGATGTGGTTAAGGTCAATCAGGAAGAGCTGGAATTTCTGACTGGTGAACAACATGCGGGCGCGCTGTGGCGCGAGGACATGAAACTGATCATCGTCACGCACGGTAGTGACGGCGCGACGCTGTACACGCCGCGTGAGCGCTTCCACGCGCCCGGCTTCGCGGTCGAGCCGGTCGATACCACCGGCGCGGGCGATTCGTTCGTAGCGGCAATTCTGGCCGGTATGCTGGAATACGGCGATGACTTCGACCGGCATCTACCCGAGATCGCGCGCTTCGCCAACGCGGTCGGCGCGATCACGACCACGCAAAAAGGCGCAATTCCCGCCTTGCCCACCCGCGCCGAGGCCGCGGCGTTTTTGGCAGCGCAGATGTGAGGGCGATCAGAGCAAATAGGGATGCGTCATAAAAGACCGATTGAACGGCCAAGTCGCCAAGATCGTCAAGAGTTCTCCCTAGAATCTCACTTGGCGACTTGGCGGTTCAAGTTTGGTTCAACTTCCTCCACCAACCCCATCACTTGTGAAACTCGGTACAATCCTGCCCATCCTGAATGTGCAGTCGAAAGGGGAAGTCATGAAAAAGTGCTGGGTGTTCGTGATTCTGCTTCTGTCCGTCTCCATCGTTCCATTCGCTTCGGCACAGGCGACTGCCAATGGCGCGCTGCTGGAAACCGAGTTCGTCGCAACCCATTCCGCCAGCGAGATCAGCCAGTTGATCGCGGGCTTCTACGAGCCGGATCAGGCAATTCCGGCGCAGTTCGCCGTCGATGAGTATCGCATTCGCTTCCAGAGCACGTACCAGGAGGACGAGCCAATCGAGATCGTCGCACAGTTCTTTGTGCCGCGTGTCGAAGAAGGGGCAGAATTCCCGGTGTTCGTCGCGGGCGCTGGCTCGTCGGGAATCGCCGACCAGTGCGCGCCGTCGCTCGAACAGCCCGCCGTGCAGAACTGGGGCAGCTACAAGCTGTGGATGCTGAGCATGGCGGCGCAGGGCTACATCGCGGTGCTGCCCGACTATGCTGGCTTCAATGACCCCGACCGCATGCAGCCGTATTACGTGTCCGAGATGGCCGGGCGCGTCATGCTCGACGCAGCCCGCGCGGCGCTGCATTGGTCCGCCGAAAACCCCGATTCGCCTGCGCAGGCGCAGGACGCCGTGCTGCTGACGGGCTATTCACAGGGCGGCCAGACCGTGTTCGCTTCGAAAGATATGTGGGACACCTACGCGCCTGAAGTGCCGCTCAAGGGCATCATCGGCTTCGCGCCCGTCACCAACATGGCCAGCCACATGATGACGCTGCCGCAGTTGGCCCCCTATCGTATGGTGGCGTGGGAGGATTACTACGGCACCGATCAGGTCGATCCGGCGCTGGTCTTTACTGATCACTGGCTGCCGACGCTGTATGACGACGTGATGCGGATGTGCGTGTTCGACGCCGCCGGTTTCTTCAGCGCCAACCCGGCCGAACTCTACCGGCCCGACGTGCTCGAAGGCCTGCAGAATGGCACGCTGGACGAGATTTACCCAACGCTGGCGGCGCTGCTCGAATTGAACAGCCCGGGCTTCGTGCAGAACGACCTGCCCGCGCTGATCATTCAGGGCACGGAAGACCGCACCATCCCGATGCCGGTGCATGAGGCGTTTGTCGAGCGTTACTGCGCGGCGGGCAACTTCCTCAACGAGTTCGTCATTCAGGACGCCACGCACTTCCATCTACGTGAACTCAGCTACCGTGCCACGCTCGACTGGATGGCGAACGCCGTCGCTGGTGAATTCGACCCGAATACGTGTGAAACACGCCAAACGAACGGCTAGGAGCGCGACCTATGTGCCCCCCCCTCTTCGGTATTCGGATAGGGGGTTGGTGGGTGAGTTCTACGTCCCAGGCGTCAGAAACACATCCTCGATCGCCTTCAATATGCGCTCGTGGAACGCCCCACCCGGCGTGACCACCATGCCACGATTGGCGGTCAGAATGCGCCCGCGTGAGAAATCGAGCATCGTGCCGTCGAGGTCGGTCACCGAGCCGCCTGCCGCCTGCACCAGCGCCGTTCCCGCCAAATGATCCCACAGGCGGTGGCGCGGCGTTGCTTCGCGTGGCAGCCGCAAATACACCTGCGCGTCTCCATCCGCCACCATCGCGTATTTGTCCTGCCCATCCACCGGCTTCACGGACGGGTTCTTCAGCCCTGCGGCGACCAGCACGCGGCGCTGCGCATCGAGATCGGCGTGCGCCTCCTCAACACTCTCGACCACCCGCACGCCGTTGAGGCCAGTGGGTGGACGCACCGCCACACGCACGGACTTGCTACCCGCCAGCGGCTCGGCATAGGCGGCGCTGCGCTGGGCGTAGAACAGCACGCCCTGCCCGTCGCGGCTGGGATAGCCCGGGCAAGCGAGAATGCCCGCCACTGGCAAGCCGCCTTCCATCGCGCCGATGGCGACAGAGTAGCGCCGCCCGGCCAGAAAGCCCTTCGTGCCGTCAATCGGATCAACCGCCCACAACCGCTCGGCCTCACGGTCGCGGCCGTGATCGAGCCACTGCACCAGATCATCCTCTGACACTGACTCGCCCAGTACGCCGCCCACTAACTGTACCTACGCGCGCGCGATCTTCGGGGCTGACCAGCGCCAGGAACTGTTCTGCGCTTTCCTCGGCCACGATGCCATCGTCTGGAAAAGCAGTTTTGAGCGCGCGGCAAATAATCGCCTGTGAGCCATAATCGGCCAGCGTCACCGGCTCCTGCCCGTCCTTGTGCGCACCCGTGAGATGCAGCGCCCGCACGCGCCGCGTAAGCTCGGCGGCCTGCCGCGCCGCAATCTTGATCGATTTGAGTTCGAGCACGCGTATTCTCCTGATTGTGTTGCCCAATGCGCGCTAGTATAAGCCTGTTCCCGCCTTTCGCGCGCTGTGGTAGAGTGACGGCCTATGGCGCTTCCACTATTGTTTGTGACGACCTATACCGGCATGGGCGGCGGCGAAACCTCGCTGCTGACACTGGCCGAGCATCTCGACCCGGCACGCTGGACGCCGCATTTACTCGCGCCGCGCGAAGGGCAGCTTCCCGAACGTTTCCGGGATCATGACTGGCCCGTCCACATCATGCCCTGGCGCGGGGCAAGCACGTCGTTTGTGCCCGCCGTGTATGCGCGCTTCCCCATCACCGGCAGGATGGCGGCGCTACTGCGCGACCAGCATATCGCGGCGCGTCCACAGCGACTATCACAGCCTGCCCTTTGCCCTGCCCGCCGCACAGCGTGTGAACATCCCATTGGTGTGGACCTGCTGGGGCTGGTGGTTTCGGCCAAAGCCGTGGCAGCGCAGCTTCTTCCAGCAACCAAATGCCGCCTTCGCCGCCTCGTGGGCCATCCGCGACGGCTTTCTGGGCGAGCCGCCGTTCATGCCGCCCGAACATCTGCCCGTGCTGCCGCCCGGCGTCGATACCACACGTTTCCGGCCTGGCCTCGATGGGTCGGCCGTCCGCGCCGAAGCAGGAGTCATGTCTGATGCGCCGTTGGTGGCCATGATCGCGCGCTTTCAGGATGTGAAGGGCCATGACTTATTTCAGGACATGATCCAGCTAATTGCGCCGCAGATTCCCGATGCGCGCTTCATCGTGGCCGGCGAAAATGTGCATGGCGCGAGTGCAGATGACGCCTACAAAGCGCGCATTCTGGCGGGATGGGAAAGCGAACCGATCCTGCGCGAACGGCTGACGTATCTCGGCTTCCGCGCTGACGCCGAGCGCGTGATCGCCGCCGCCGATGTGGTCGTGTGCGCCTCGCAGTTCGAAAGCTATGGCATGGTGCATGTCGAAACGATGTCCAGCGGCAAGCCGATGGTGAGCACCCGGCGCGGCGGCCCATCCGAAACCGTCGTCGATGGCGAAACCGGCTTTCTGGTCGATGCGGGCGACGCGGCGGCGCTGGCCGATCGCGTGCTGCAATTGCTGCGCAACCCCGCCCTGCGCGAGCGCATGGGCGCGGCAGGCCGCGCGCGCGTCGAAGCGCACTTCTCGGCGCAGGCGATGGCGCGCACGTTCTCGCAAACCCTCGAACAACTGGTCAGTGGGCCGAAAACGGACGTGTGATACACTCAAGTCAAGGCGAAATTCTGGAAATTCTGGAGGTCTGCCTGATGCTCACGGTGCATCCAATTGAGACGATTGTGTCCGACGATTTCGACGCGCTGCTGAGATAGCCTTCTCCTCTATGCATCTCCTCCTCGTATCGCGCTGCCCGCCCGCGCCACTGCATTTGGGCGACCGGCTGATCGTCTACCACCTCGCCCGTGAGTTGTCCGCACGCGGCCACACACTCGACCTGATCGCGCTCAACGACCGTGACGAGACGCCCGAAGAGCGCGCGCTGTATGCGCCTTTCTTCCGCCACATCAACGTTCTGCCCGAGCCGGCGCGCACCACCAGGGACTATCTGAATCGCCTGCGGGGCGAACGCTTCCCGCGCAGCGCCAGAAAATCCTGGTCGCCTGAGTTATGGCACGCCGCTGAAGCCACCCTTGCAACCAGCCAATACGATGTAGTGCATCTGTTCGGCGGAATCCAGATTTACGAGCTGGCCGAGCTGGTGAAAGAGCGCCCCACGGTCATCACGCCCTATGAAAGCTACACGCTGTTTCTGGAGCGCCAGATCGCCGCTTCGCCGCTGTCGATTTCCCTGCGTATGGAACGCGTGACCGCGCGCATCTACGAGCGCTTCATGTTCGCCCCGTTTGGGCGCACCGTTGTGGTATCCGAACGCGACCGCGACACGCTGCTGGCCATCAATCCCGCGCTGAAAGTGCAAGTCATCCCCAATGGCGTCGAACTGTCACGTTTCCCGCTTTCGTCCGCGCCGCGCACGCCTGATACCCTGTTATTCACCGGTAATTTTGAGTATGTGCCGAATGCGGACGCGGCCCGCCTGCTGGCACAGGGCATCCTGCCCGCGATACGCGACCGCCGCCCTGATGTGAAGCTGTGGTTAGTGGGCAACGCGCCGCCGCCTGAAGTGCAGGCGCTGGCCTCTGACCACATCACGGTCACTGGCCGCGTGCCAGACATGCTGCCCTATCTCCAGCAGGCCGCCGTGTTCGTATCGCCGCTGCGGCTGGGCGCGGGCATCAAGAACAAGGTACTCGAAGCGCTGGCGGCAGGCTGTCCGGTGGTGGGCACACCGCTGTCGTTCGACGGCATCGCGGTCGAGGACGGCGAAAGCGCGCTCATTGCTCGGCTCAACCAAATGGCGAATGCAGTAAACCGCGTCTTAAGAGACCCCGCGCTGGCCGCACGCCTCTCTGCCGACGGGCGCGCGCTGATCGAGTCACGCTATACTTGGGAGCAAGGTTGCCGCCGAATACGAGGCGCTGTACGTGGCTGTTCAGAAACGTGCTGAAAACGCAAAGTACACTAAGGCCACAAAGCGATTTTCCCTTTGCGCCCTTTACGTTCTCGCGTTGCTCAGAATTGCTTGCCTCCGCATTCGCCTCAGGTCACTGCAATGCCATGCCTGAGAGTTACCCCAAAACGCTGGTGATGATTCCGGCGCTCAACGAAGAAGACAGCATCGCCCACGTCATCGGGCAGATTCACGAGCATGCGCCGTGGGCCGATGTGGTCGTCATTAACGACGGTTCGACGGACCGCACCGCGCCGATTGCGGAGTCGTGTGGGGCCATCGTGCTGCCGATGCCGTTCAACGTCGGTATTGGCTCGGCGGTGCAAACCGGCTTCGTCTATGCCGCGCGCCACGGCTATGAGGTGACGGTGCAGAACGATGGAGACGGCCAGCACAACCCCGCCGAAATTCCACTTCTGGTGAGCACACTGAACGCAAGCGGCGCGGATCTAATGATCGGTTCGCGTTATCTTGAAGACCGCGGTTATATCACGCCGTGGCAGCGCAAGATTGGCATCGTCATCCTGGCGAAAGTCGTGTCGCTGGTCACTCGCTGGCGCATCACCGACCCCACCTCGGGCTTTCGCGCCTCGAACCGCCGCACGATTGAACTGTGCGCCCGCGTTTATCCGTATGACTATCCCGAGCCGGAAGCAATTGTCCTGCTACACAAGGCGGGCTTTCAGGTGCGCGAGATGCCAGTGACGATGAACGCGCGCTACGGCGGCACCTCATCGATCACTCCGCTGCGCTCCGCCTATTACATGGTGAAAGTCATTCTGGCGATTCTGGTCGATGTGATTCGCCAATCGCCCACGAAGCTGCGCTAGTGCCGCGTCCCGGCGGACGCGAAAGGATGCTGGCTGATGAGCGCGATGTCCCTGCCCTTCGTTCAGATCGGCGCAATGTGGAAACGCTTCACGCATGAAGCGCAACCCGCCTTCGTGGCCGTCATCGAGCTGACGCCTGAACTGATCGCCGCCGCCGCCAGTTCCGGCGATAACACCGTCAAAGTCTGGTGCATCCCGCCGACTGCCAATGGCGCGCGCAGCAGCACGCCGACGTTCTCGTGCTTTCTCGAACGGCCGGAGGAGGAGTGAACCTCCAAGGCGCCAAGTGCGCCAAGGAAGAGCGTCACGACGGTTTCTCTCTACGCTTGGCGCCATGGTGGTTCAATCTCTCTTTCACGATGTCGAGTTCAGTTCATTTTTGATCACGCTATAATCCCAGCATTCAACGGTTGACCTTCGCTCAAGGATGCGTGCGCCCATGCTCCCCGATCCGCTCGACCATCTCTCACCTGTGTGGAGCCACCTGACGCAGTTTCAGGTCGACCACGCCGAGGGCATCTACCTGTACGATGACGCTGGCAGCCGCTATATCGACTTCACCAGCGGCATCGGCGTCACCAACACCGGCCACTGTCATCCGAAGGTCGTGGCGGCCATCCAGAAGCAGGCGGCCAAGCTGCTGCACGGGCAGATGAACATCGTTCTGCCGCCGAGCGTGATTGAACTTTCCCACCAGTTGAACAGCATCACGCCGCCTTCTATCGACAGCTTCTTCTTCTCGAACAGTGGGGCGGAAGCGACCGAAGGTGCGGTCAAGCTGGCCCGCCACGCCACGCGCCGCACCAATATCATCGTGTTTCAGGGCAGCTTTCACGGCCGCACCGCGCAGACGATGGCGATGACGACCTCGAAAACCACCTATCGCGCCGGCTATCAACCGCTGCCCGGCGGGGTATTCGTCACACCTTTCCCCTACACCTACTTCTACCAGCAGCAGTTCGGCTGGAGCGAAGACCAGACCATCGACTACTGCCTCGACCAACTGCACCTGCTGCTCAAGGCGCAGACCGCGCCCGATGAAACCGCCGCCGTCTTCATCGAGCCGGTGCTGGGTGAAGGCGGTTACGTGCCCGCGCCCGCGCGCTTCATGCAGGAACTTCGTGAGTTATGCACGGAACACGGCATCCTGCTGGTGGCTGATGAGGTGCAAACTGGCTTCGGGCGCACCGGCACGATGTTCGCGTTTGAGCAGAGCGCCATCACGCCCGATATCGTCGTCATGGCCAAGGGGCTGGGCAGCGGCGTGCCGATTTCCGCGGTGGCGGCTTCGCGTGAACTGATGGATCACTGGGCGGTGGGCAGCCACGGCGGCACCTACGGCGGCAACGCGCTGGCCGCGGCAGCGGCCGTCGCCACGATTCAGGTGCTGCGCGAGGAAGACCTGCCCGCCAACGCGGCGCGACAGGGTGCGCGGTTAATGGACGGCCTGATGGCGCTGCAAGCCGAGTTCCCCGTGATTGGCGATGTGCGCGGGCGCGGCCTGATGGTGGGCGTGGAGTTCACCCGCGACGGCCACGCCGACAAGGACACGACCAAAGCCGTGCAGAAAGCCGTGCTATCGCAGCGGCTTCTGCTGCTCACCTGCGGCAGCTACGAAAACGTCATCCGCTGGATTCCGCCGCTGGTCGTCACCGAAGCGCAGATCGACGAGGCACTCGACCTCTTCGCCGAGGCGCTGGGGCAAGCAGCGCAGTAGGCCAAGGTCCGTCATGAAAACGCTTCCGGAGCTAATGCGGCTGTTCGAGTTCACGGCTGAGGAGTTGGCGGCCAATCGCGCCGGGCGTTGGTCAAACTCGCAGCGCGCCCGAATCGAGACCGACCGGCTGAACGCCAGCATTGACAAGGCGTCGGCGTTGGCTGCCATGGCGTGTTTTCTGACCCTCACACTGCTGTTCCTTGCGCTTGCCTACCCCATAGGCGAGAGGTTAGGGCCGTGGACGCTTGTATTCATTGCCGTCTGGTTCACGCTAACGGTGATGGTGGCGAACCTCGCACGGCGTTGGTGTGTGCGTTGGCTGCGAAAAACATCAACAAACCGCGATCACGGGCTGCTTCGGCGATTTGGCCGCCTTGACCACCAGGGCGATGTTGCTACACGCGCCGGAGTGATCACCCGCATTGTGGGCGTGCTCACGCATGGTGATGATGGCGAACACGCGAACCTCCTTCTCGACGGTAAGCCGTTCCAGCCGGATAGCTCGTCGGGCGATACGGATGAGCGGCTGTGGACGCTTGCGCCGGGGGTGCGCTACGCCTTCTACGCCGTGCCGGAAGTGCTGTGGGTGATGTCAGTCGAGCCGCTCGAAGGCGACTAGGCTCTCCATTTCTGGTCAGCGTGCGCTTGCAACTTCCCTCCGATGCGCCATACTGGACTTATTCGTAACACTTCGTCTCTTCCCCAAGAAGGCATATCCCGATGAAAACCAAACTGGTGCTGCTTGCCGTTTTGCTTCTGTCTGTGCTGCTCGTAGGCGCAGTCACCGCGCAGGGCGGTTATGAACCTGTGTTTGAGGAAACCGACTGCCTGTTTGATGTGCCCGGCATCACTTGCGGCGTGCTTATCGTGCCTGAAGACCGAACCGACCCCGCAGGGCAGTCAGGTCGAGTTGGCCGTGGCGATCATCCAATCGCGCGCGGCCAATCCTGCCGCCGAACCGGTTATCTACCTCGAAGGCGGGCCGGGCGGCGCAGCGATTCATCGGCGTCGAAGACCTACAGCGCCACCCGATTGTGGACACCCACGATCTGATCGTCTTCGATCAGCGAGGCACTGGCTTCTCCCTGCCCAGCCTCAACTGCCCGGAACTTGAAACCGGTGAAGACGAGAACGCCACCGAGCTGTGCCGGGATCGCCTGATTGAGGAAGGCGTGAACCTCGACGCCTACAACAGCGCCAACAGCGCCGCCGACGTAGACGACCTGCGTATCGCGCTCGGTTACGATCAGGTCGATCTGTGGGGCATCTCGTACGGCACCAAGCTGGCGCTGACGACTATGCGCGACTGGCCGGAGGGCATCCGCAGCGTCATCATCAACTCGGTTTATCCGCCGGAAGCCGACGACCTCACGCTGACCGTTGGCTCATTCATCGACGCCTACGAGACGTTGTTCGCCCGCTGCGCCGCCGATGCGGTGTGCAGTGACGCCTTCCCCTCACTCGAAGATGACTTCTACACCCTGATCGCCGATCTCAATGACGCGCCAATCTATCTTGAAGATGATCAGGGCGAACTGGAGTTGAGCGGCGACGAAATCCTGAACCAGTTGTTCCTCGCGCTGTACGACAGCCAACGTCTGCCCTACCTGCCCTACGCGCTCGACTTGCTGGCCTATGGCGAAGACGATGAAGCGCTGTATACGGGCTATGACATCCTCACCGGCGCGTACATCCCTGACGACGACAGCGAAGTCCCCGAGTCGGTGGTGATGGACAGCCCATTCGTCGTCGACTATATGGATGAATACGGCGAGATTGATGACGCCGAAGGCCAGGCATGGTCGGTGGATTGCGCCGAAGAGTACCAGTTGGATGACGTCGATGCGGCCTATGCCGCCGCCGACGCCGCGCCAGAAGAACTCGTGGGCTATTTCATCGGAGGCATCGAGGGCAACCTGGCGGACTGCGAGATTTGGGGCGTGCAGACGGCCGATCCTATCGAGGCCGAGCGCGTGATCAGCGACATCCCGACGCTGGTCATTTCTGGAGCGATGGATCCGATCACGCCAGCGTCTTCCGGTGAAAGCGCGGCGGCGGGCCTGTCGAACGGGCAGTTTGTACTGTTCCCGACGGCCGGGCACGGCATCTCGGCCACGGACAACGAGGCGGGGGCCTGCGCCAAATCGCTGGTCATGGCGTTCCTGGACGATCCGTTCGCGCCGCTGAATACCGCGTGCGTGGACGCAGACGGATGTGATGCGCTTTTACACGGGGGGATAAACCTCACCCCAAGCCCCCTCAGCGAACACAGGCTGAGGGGGAGCTTCTCGTAACAGCATCCTCACCCCTGGTCTAGCGTACAACATCCAAACATGTCCACCCCCTCTCCACTCCGCGGCGAGGGGGTGAAGGGCAGCACCGCGCCTGTTGCTGCCTTGTTGACCAGCGTGACATCTGATTTTCGGCCCTCTCTCCATCATGGAAATGTGCGGCGTGGGCTGGCGGGCATGCGACCCTTTGGCGGAGCCAGACAGCGAGACTAAGCGAATAAGCGACAGAATCGAAATCAAGAGACTACACGTGAGGGAAAAGTGATTAAGACATCAAGACATCGCGACAGATTCGAAGCTAAGCGACACCTCCTGAGGGGAAAACGATTGAGACAGTGAGACAGATTCAAAAGAGTGAGACACCTCCTGAGGGAAGAAAAAGTGAGACAGTGAGACAGAATACAGGACAATGGCTGTGCGGCGTGGGCCAATTGGTTTGCAGTCGTCCTGCGCCGCAATGGGGCATGGTTCCATCGTAGAACGGGTGCGCGCGCTGCAGGCGACTCTGTGGTGGATCGGGTGGTCACAGATGAGCGGGGCGAGGGCCAGTTGAATCACAAAGCGGGGCGCATTCTCAGCGCCCCGCCCGTATTTCAACTGCAAACTGCGTGCGTGCTACATATTACCGGCGACGACATCCTCAGCCTGCTGCTGCAGCAGGGCCGACGCATCTTCCACCGACATGCCATTGCTGGTCACGTTGGCAATGGCCTCGCTCACCAAGCTGCGAATCGAGCCGTAAGACGGCACGCTCGGGCTGCTGTAGAGCGAAATGGCCGGGTCGTTCACCAGCGCCGCGCCTGCCGCGAAGTACGGGTACAGGTCGGCATTCGGGAACGTATCGGCGCTCATCGTATCGACCGTCGACAACACGGGGTTGAAGTAGCCGGTACCTTCGCTCCAGGTCTGGGCCGCTTCAGGGCTGACCAGGAACTTCAGGAACAGCCAGCTCGCCAACTGCGCTTCGGGAGTGGCCGGCGGCATGACGATGCTGGGCACGAACACCTGCAGCGCTTCGGTGCCTTCCCCATGCGGGAAGGTGTTGACAGTCCACTCGCCGGTGAAACCGTTATCGGCGTTGGCCGAGATCACGAACGTGAAACCGGCCGTGCTCGAAGGATAAAACGGCGTCAGACCCAGCGCGAAGTCGGTCTGCTCGGAGAAACGCTCGGCAGGAATATAGCCGCAACCCTGATCGTACAGGTCCTTGTACATCTGCAGCACAGCCACTACTTCGGGGCTGTCGAACAGATAGTTCTCGCCGTCAAAGACCGCGCCGCCCTGCGCAGCCACCCACGACTCGAACGCCGAAGCATCGGTCGTAATCGGGAAACCATAGCGCGGCGTACCGTCGGCGGTGGAGGATTGCGATGATGCACAGGCAGATGCCATGAATTCCTCAGCGCTGCGTGGCACTTCCACGAAGCCCAAGTCTTCGAGCAGCGTGTTATTGGCGATGAACACCTGCGCCGATGCCTGGTGTGGGAAAGCCACCAGCGCACCATTGAAAGGCTCACCTAGAATCGAGTTGAAGTCCAGCAGCGCCGTGTTGAAATCGGCCAACTGCTCTGCGCTCAGGCCCCACGCCGGGTCGTTGACATAGGCGCTGATGTCCACCGCGCCGCCATCGAGGAAGTAGCTGGCTGCGTCGTTGGCATAGCCCGCCACCAGATTGGGCGTTTCGCCCGAGATGATGGCCGAGTTCATCAGCCCGCGAATATCGTTGTAGCTACCCTGAGGCAGGGCTTCAATGGTAATGCCATACTCATTGGTGTTGTTGAACTGCTCCACCAGCGCCGTCATGGTCTCGGCCTGCGCGCTCGTGAACTGATGCCAGTACACCACGGTTTGACCACTCGGATCGACACCAGACATGTCATCCTGGGCCATC
The DNA here is from genome assembly GCA_963841085.1 of uncultured Chloroflexia bacterium. GTDB lineage: Bacteria > Chloroflexota > Anaerolineae > Aggregatilineales > Phototrophicaceae > Flexifilum. Next base: position 603,234 of record CAWJBF010000009.1, read on the forward strand.
ACGACTCCACCGGCGATCAGCATGAGCGCCAGCACAACCAGCAGAAGAACTCCCTTACGCATGTGTCTCTCTCCTTGAACTATCCGCGAATGATAGGTCGATGGCGGGTGCAGCCTGCCCCATCCCGCCCCGTCTTGCTCACCGCAATGCGGTGTTTGGGGTTCAATCAGCCTTTCAGGCCCGACGCGGCAATGCCTTCGGTGAACTGACGTTGGGTGATGAAATACACCGCCAGAATCGGGATGATCATGATCACGGAAGCTGCCATCTGCAAATGCAAATCAGAAGGCGCGTCGCTGGTCACAAACTTGGTCAGGCCCACCGCCACCGGCCGCCAGGCGTCGGTTTGCGTTACCAGCAGCGGCCACAGCAGCGCGTTCCACGAGCCGATGAAGGCAAAGGTGATGACCGTCATAATCGGTGCGCGCGACAGCGGAATGACAACCGACCACAGGAAGCGAGCGTGGCCGCCGCCATCAATCCGCACCGCGTCCCACAGGTCTTCGGGTATCTGGGCAAAGAACTGACGCAACAGGAAGATTGTGAACGCCGAGGCCATGAACGGGATCGTCAGCGCCGGCCAGTTATTCAGCCAGCCAAAGCCGAACAGTGCGTCGCTCATGCGGCCCAGCCAAACGACAGTGAGGTAATTCGGCACGAGAATTGCCACATCGGGGATCATCAGTGTCGAAAGCAGCAGCACGAACAGCACGTTGCGGCCCATGAACTTCATGCGCGCAAACGCATAGGCGGCCGGCACGCAAAACAGGAGCAGACCGGTGACGGTGATGACGGTGATGCGGACGCTGTTCCACATGTACTGCGCGAAGTTGGCCGTATTCCACGCGATCACGTAGTTCTCAAGATGTGGCTCGCTGGGAAAAAGCTTGCCCAAAGTCACTTCACCGAGCGTCATCAACGAGGCGCTGACCATCCAGAAGAACGGGAACAGCGCCTGAAAAAGCCCGATGATGAGGACTGTGTAAATGATGATCTTCGTCCACGGAATATGCCGTTTGCCCCCGCTGTCTGGCACGACGACGGCTACTGAACCGGTACGGTCCTGCGTGCGCTCAGCCATAGTGCACGCGCCCTCTCGAGATGCGGTTCTGCAGCAGTGTAAACATCAGGATTGCGACGAACAACACCAGCGACATCGCCGCACCGTAGCCCATATTCGGCTCGGTGGCGCTAATCGTTTCATAGATGACCACTCCAACGGTATCGACCGAGCTGGATGAGGCCGGTGTGCGCAAAATCCACACCTGCGTGAATGATTGAAGTGTGCCGATAATCGCGATTAGCGACAGGAAGAAAGTCGTGGGTGACAGCAGCGGCAGCGTCATATAGCGAAACACCTTCCATTCGCTCGCGCCGTCAATGCGGGCTGCTTCGTACAGTTCGTTCGAGATATTGCCCAGGCCCGCCAGATAAACGACCGTGGCGTAGCCGATATACGTCCACGACGTGTAGAGGATGATGACGCACAGGGCGAGGCTGGGGCCGGCCAGCGCATCCGGAACCTGCGGGCCAAAGAGGATGCGGAATATCCCCGTCGGTTCCAGCAACCATTTCTGGATCGGCAAGCCCAGCGTCGTCATCAACTGATTGACCGGCGACGACGGCCGGTGCGAGAACAGGATGCCAAACACAATCGACGTGGCCACGAACGGCGTGACGTAAGGCAGGAAATACGAAACGCGAAAGAACGACTTGAGCTTGATTTTCTGAAACAGGAAGTAGGCCAGCAGCAGGCCGATGATGATCTGGAGCGGTACCGTGCCGATGGTGTACATGATGGTGACGCTGTAGGCTTGCAGCATGTTGGGGTCGGCGTCGCCCATTGCCACCGGCAGCACCGCCACCAGCAGATAGCCGCCGCCCATGAAGGCAATCGCTGCGACCAGCGAAAGCACCCAGGCCCAGTCTTTTTCCTGGCGCATCGCCCGCTGCCAGAGCATAAAGGAGGCCACCAGCAACGCCAGGCCGGCGCTGATCATAATGACCATCGACCAGATCGGCAGCTCGTCACCCGCATCGAGCGCCGCCTGAATGGCCGTGGTGGTGTCGGTCACTGTCAGCCACAGCGCGCCCAGCCCCAAACCGAGCAGCAGCCACGTGCCGGCGGTTTGCATCAACAGCGACCCAATGTCGGCCGTGCGCAGCAACTGCGCCGTAAGGATGACCAGCAGCAGCGTAACCAGCCCCGCCACCAGCGCGGCGTTGGCCATGGCGACGACATCCGGCGATTGCAGGCTGGCAACCAGTTCGCCCAGGAACAAGTCGGCGCTTCGTGCCTGCCCGCGCAGCCGCTGCGGGATGTCGAGCGCGATGGGCAGCAGCGTGACGAACCATGCCACCATCAGCAGGATAGTGGCCGCAGCCGCCCCGCCCGGCAGCAGTACGAGCAGCCGTTTCGGTTCGGCGCGCTGCTGGCGCACATAGCGAAGCGCCCTCAAGACGGCCATGCCAATCGCCAACACCGCCAGCCAGAAGAAGGCGACATAGGCAAAATCGCCCAGCGCGCGTTCGTACTGCGCCAAGCCTACGAACTGATCGGGAAAGCGCCGCCACCGGTGCAGGCTCACATACAGCGCAAAACCCACCGGAAACAAGCCAAATACGAAGATGATGAGAAAGGATGGCGAAAGAAAGAGATAAGCAACCAGATTATCGCGGAGCAGTTTCCGCTGACGCGCATTGAAGCCAAGCCGCGCTTCGCCCATGTGGATCGTCCCTGTCCGACATTCGGTGGAAGTCTATCCAATAATCGCCGCGACTTCGACCGGTTCGCGCCCGATTTGACCAGATATTTACAAAGGCACGACGAATTTTAACAATGATGCTGCAATCCGGCATCAATGGCAAAGCCAGCGTGTTTGGTTAGAATTGAATGTATTGGATATCGGGCCGCACAACCTGCGCGTAATCGCAAATCAGGAGAATCTCATGCTAGAAGCACCAGAAACAATCCGGCAGAACAAGGAATTTACTATCGCCAGTTGGATGGCGCAGGGCACGTGGAATCCGATTCCGATTGAGCGCGGCGAGGGTGTGTATATCTACGACCAGAACGGCAAACGCTATATCGACTGGTCGTCGCAGCTCGTCAACGTCAACATCGGCCACAGTCACCCGCACGTCGTTAAGGCGATTCAGGAGCAGGCGGCCAAGCTGTGCTATGTTGACCCCAGCTACGCCACCGGCCCGCGCGGCAAGCTCGGCGAAATGCTGGCCGCCGTCGCGCCCAACATGCAGAAAGCCTTCTTCACCAACGGCGGCACCGATGCGGTTGAGAACGCCATGAAGATGGCCCGCATGATGACCGGCCGCCAGAAGATTCTGACGCGCTACAAGAGCTATCACGGTGCCACTTTCGCCGCCATGACCGCCGGTGGCGACCCGCGCCGCCTCGCCAACGAGCCGGGCGTGCCCTGGATCGTGCGCATGCCCGATCCCTATGCTTATCGCAATCCAGTCTACCGCGGCCGGACGCAGGAAGAAGGCGACGCCATCCTCGCCGACCTGATCGAGGATCAGGTGCTGATGGAAGGGCCGGAAAACTGCGCAGCCATCATGATCGAGGGCTTCAGCGGCTCCAGCGGCGTGATGCAGCCCACCGCCGTCTTCTTCCGCCGCCTGCGCGAGATGTGCGACAAGTACGGGATGCTGCTGATCATCGACGAAGTCATGAGCGGCTTCGGGCGCACCGGCGAGTGGTTCGGCATTTCGCACTATCCCGATGTCAAGCCAGACATCATCGCCATCGCCAAGGGCGTCACCAGCGGCTACGTGCCGCTCGGCGCGGCGCTCGTCAGCGCCGAAGTGGCCGCCTACTTCGACACCCACGTGCTGCACACCGGCCTCACCTACAGCGCCCATGCCCTGGCCTGCGCGGCCGGCGTGGCCAACATGGAGGTCTATCACAACGAGAATCTGGTCGAGCGCTCGCGCACGCTGGGCAAGGTGCTGCGCCGCGGCCTCACTGATCTGGCCGAGAAGCACCCCGTGATCGGCGATATTCGCGGCGCGGGCCTGCACCAGGTGATCGAACTGGTGAAGAACCGCGACACGCGTGAGCCGCTCAGCCCGTTCAACCAGCCGTTCAGCGATGCGATGAAGAGGGTACCGGGCGCGCTCAAGCAGAACGGCCTGACCACGCTGGTGCGCTGGAACATGATCTTCAACTGCCCGCCGCTGGTCGTCACCGAGGAGCAGCTTCAGGAAGGTTTGACCATCCTCGATGGCGTGCTGGCCATGCTCGACGAGGCCTACGAGGACTAGCCAGCGACACTTTACTGCTGCAACCAACGGGGCCGTTCGCAATGAACGGCCCCCGTTATCTAGGTATCCTTGCGCCTACGGGATGCCTTACAGTTCGAAGTACGGCAGGCTAGCCGCCATATCCTCAGGCTTGTCCATTTCTAACGTCATCGTCACAGCATTGGGCAGCGCGCGCAGTTGCGGCAGAATGTCCGCGTAGTCGAGCACGCCGTCTGCCAGCGCGCGGTGCACATCCACCAGCCCGTCATTGTTGTTGAGGTGTATATGGCGCAGGAATGGCCCGGCGACTTCCAGCCACTGTTCCAGCGGCACGGCGCTGAACAGATGCGCGTGGCCTACGTCGAGGCAGGCGCGCACCGACGGATGATCGACTTCGCGCAGCACATCTACGATGATGGCCGGGTCGAACTCCCACATGTTCTCGATGACGATGGTCACGCCGCGTTCGGCCGCATAGGGCGCGATCCCGGCGAAGAAGGCCACATTCCGCTTCGTCCAGCCCGCGCGGTACTCGGAAGTGCGCAGCGATGCGATGAAATTGGCGTGAAAAACGACGGTTTGAACGGCCAGTTCGGCGGCGATATCGAGCGCCTGCCGGTAGCGGGCCATCACCAGCGCATTCACCTGCCGATCAAGACTGCCGGGGGACATATCGAAGAACGGCCCGTGCATCGCCCGCAGCGGGACGTGGGCCAGCAGCGCCTTGTACTCAGTAACCAGCCCGCGCCAATCACCGTCCAGCACATCAGGAAAGGCGAACGCCATCATCTCGATGCCCAGCCCGTGCTGCTCGGCCAAGGCCACGCAGGTGCGCATATTGGCGGGTGACGCGCTGAGGAGAACGCGGTCGCTCAAGTTGACTCTCGGCAATAGGCGGCAAAAAACCTGAACTCAGTCTACACCGGCATTGGAAATGCGAGCAACATGAGCGTCTTAATACTTCGCCTCAAAGGCCGCAGGCCGCCTCGCCAGCAAACCCGGCAGGACTCCATACGGCCGGCGTATTGCCTTCAGACAGCGGCGCAGACGCGGCTGCGCCATCGGGTAAGGTCATCAGCAGCAGCGTGTAGGCGCTGCGCAGGGCCAGCCCGCCGCCTTCGGGATTGAAGCGCGGGTAATCAGGATATGGCGTGGCCGCCGTGGGCGGGTACAACACCGCGTCGTAATCGGCAATGCCCACCAGCGGAATCTGCCACAGCCGGCTCGAAAGTTCGCCCCGGAAATCGCGCAGGTTCGCCAGCATGGCCGTGCCGCCAGGCAACCAGGTCAAATCAAGCGCCAGCGCCGGCGCATAGCTCAACTGCGTGGGCAGCGCGCCAGCCGCGTTGCCGATCATCCAGATCGTATCTCGTGACGGCTCGGCCGAATAGACGAAACCGATCAGATCGCCGTCGGGCGACCAGCGCGGCATGGTCACGCTGCCCGAGGGGAAATCCGTGAGCCGGGTGCGCGTATCGTCAGCGGCGCTCGCCACCCACAAATCGGCGGCGCGAATACCGGCGTCATCCGTCTCGTACGAGGTGTAGGCGATCCACTGGCCGTCGGGCGACCAGCGGGGCGTGTGTTCGTCACCACTGACACTGACGGTCTGAACTGCGCCCGTCGCAGCATCGGCCAGCGCGATCCGGTGCGAACGACCGCCGGTGGCTTCTCGGCCCGGTTCCGGTCGGCTCAACGTGAATACGATATGCTGTCCATCTGGCGAAAACGCGGGGTCCCACGCGCCTTCGCCGGGGCCGAGCGCCGCTACTTCGCGCAGGTCGCTGCCATCCAGACGCGCCGTGGACAGGCGCGCTGGCCCGCCACCTTCGCTCATGGTCAGCAGCAGGCGGCAGCCATCGGGCGAAAAATCCCACACGCGCTGCACATCCGGCCCGAATGACAGCGCGCGCTGGCGGCCCGTATCCGCCTCGACCAGCACGATGCGATCCTGTGCGGCGGTATCGAAAGCCACGAGCGGCGCGCCCAGCGGCGGCTCACCCGGCTGCCCGGCTGCGCTTGCCACGGCCAAAACCAGCGCGGCCAGCGCGACAATCCCGATCTTTTGCCCTTCACGCATTCCCATACGCCACACTCTGCCTGCTGCCCGGCTTAGTTCGTCTAGTTCAGATGATCAAAGACGTAAAAGATGTAATCCTGAGGGCCAGTTTTGACGCCCAGATCATTCAGTAGACGCAGAAGCTGCGCGCGATGATCCGTGCCGTGATTAACCACATGAAGAAGCACCTGCCACAGCACCAGATCGCGGTCTTCTTCTGGCTCAGAAATCGGCTTTTCCATCAGCATGTCATCGCGCAAGCTCGCAAGGTAGGCGCGCATATCGCGCTCAACCGTGTCCCAGTGCGCGCGAATAAGCTGCTTGTCATCCGTAGCAGCATCAAGCTCATCGAAATCGTCGATGCCGCGCAACTCGCTAAACCACGCGTTGTCCACATTGATCAGATGAACGATCTGGTTGCGCGCCGAGCCAATCGAATAGTCGCTGTTCTGCGTGAACAATTCCTGCGGCAAGGACATCACGTAGGCGTCCCAAATTTCGCGGTTGATGCTGAAGTGATAGTCATAGAACTGGCGAAAGGAATCGGCGTTCATAATTGGACTTATTCCTCTGTTTGCGCCTGAAAGACATGGCCTTACTGTATAGTAACGCCGGGTTTGAAACAACGTGCTCGATCTTGACCCTCATCTGGCGCACCCGTTGCTGCGATAGCCCAGCCGTAGGGCGGCCGTCAGCCAGCCGTCGAGCAGCGGGCACGCGCGTGGGGCATAGTAGAGGTGTTCGCGGACAGTCTCCCCCACCTGCACGTGAATGAGTTTTCCCCAACACGCCAGACGCCCTCCGAACTCATGAGGGCGTCTGGCTTTTTATGCCCAAGGATTCGACCATTTGTGCTAAAATAGCGATTATGAATATCGCTGCATGTGCGGTCGATGCGCCGGTTGAAGGCGTGTTTGATTACGAGATTCCCGAGGGGCTGCGTGGCCGCCTCGCGCCCGGCCATCTGGTGCAAGCACCGTTTGGCAATGTGCTGGCCCACGCGATTGCGCTGGAAGTACACGACCGCGCGCCGGAGATGCCGCTCAAGACGCTGATCGACCGGCTCGACCCGCGCCCGGTGGTCACGCCCGCGCAAATCGCCCTCGCCCAGTGGATCAGCGAACGCTACCGCGCGCCGCTTGGGCCGTGCCTGTGGCTGTGGCTGCCGCCCGGCCTCACCGGCAAGTATGACCTGCTGCTGGAGTTGATCAGCGAAGAAGGCGCGAAGACCCCGCTCGAACTGGAACTGATCGCTCTTCTCAAGCGGCGCGGCCCACTGCGCGGCCGCCAGGTCGAACACGCGCTGCCGGGCAAGCACTGGCGCGCCGCCGCCGATGATCTGGCGCGGGCAGGCCTCATTCGCAAGGATCAAGTGCTGAATCCAGCTCGTGTGCGCCCGAAAGTGGTGCAGCGGGCCGCGATTGCAATCCCGGCACGGCAAATCGACATCGGCATCCGCCACCTTGAAGTGACATCCAAGCAGGCCGATCTGCTCGAATGGGTCGCCGCCGACCCGACGCCGATTGACGCGGCGAAGGCGCTCAAATCCACCGGCGCGAACAAGGGGCACCAGCAGAAGCTGATCGACAGCGGCTATCTCGCGCTCGACAGCAGCAATCATCTGCATCTGGCCATGCACACTGAAGATGTGCCGGCGGTGCTGGCGGACATGCGAAAAACCGGCACGGTCGCGCGCGTGCTGCGCGTGCTCGCCCGTGAGCATGGCGCCATGGACGTGAGCTGGATCTATGCCCAAACGGGCGCGACGCTCAAAGACCTGCGGCGGCTGGAAGACGAGGAACTAATCATCCTCGAAGAGAAGAATCGCTGGCGCGACTCGCTGGCCGACCAGTCTTTCGAGCCGTTTGAAGCGCCCGAATTACTGCCCGCGCAACACGACGCATGGGAGATGATCGCCGGGCGCATGGAACGCGGCGAACCGGGCGCGTTCCTGCTGCACGGCGTCACCGGCAGCGGCAAGACGGAAATCTACCTGCGCGCCATCGAAAAGGCGCTGGCGCAGGGCAAGGACGCCATGTTCCTGGTGCCCGAAATCGCGCTCACGCCACAAACCGTGCGCCGCGTGGCAGCGCGCTTTCCCGGGCTGGTGGCGGTGGTGCACAGTGGCTTGACCGACGGCGAACGCTACGATACATGGCGGCGCGCCCGCGAGGGCCTGTTCCGCGTGGTGGTGGGCGCGCGCTCGGCGCTGTATACACCGCTGCCCAACATCGGCCTGATTATCCTCGATGAGGAGCACGACCACAGCTACAAGCAGTCACCACCGCTGCACCTGCCCTATTACGATGCGCGGCGCGTGGCCGAAGAGATGATGCTGCGCGCTGGCGGCACGCTGCTGCTGGGCAGCGCCACGCCCGATGTGGATACCTACCACCGCACCACACGTGATGAGATTGCGCGGCTGGAACTGCCCGAGCGCATTATGGGCCACCGCCTGAGCGCCGAAACGCAAATCGCCAAAATGGACGATCTACCGCTTGATGATGCCGATGAGTCCGCTTCATCACAGATGGCCGAACTGCCGCCGGTGCAGATCGTCGATATGCGCGCCGAGCTGAAGGCCGGCAATATCAGCATCTTCAGCCTGCCGCTGCAGCAGGCGCTTTCGGAAACGCTGGTGCGCGACGAGCAGGCGATCCTGTTCCTGAACCGGCGCGGGCAAGCCACCTATGTTTTTTGCCGCGACTGTGGCTACGTCGTCAAGTGCCCGCGCTGCGAAGCGCCGCTCACGTATCACCGGCACGGCCAGCGCCTGCGCTGCCACCGCTGCGGCTACAGCGCGCCAGAGCCATCGATCTGCCCCGCATGTCAATCACGGCGCATCAAGTATTTCGGCGCCGGCACGCAGCAGGTTGAACAGGCGTTTGCGGCGCTTTGGCCACAGGCGCGCACGCTGCGCTGGGATGCCGACACCGCGGGCGATTTCAGCGCCCACGATGCCCTGCTGCAGCGCTTCAGCAAGCGGCAGGCGGATGTGCTGATCGGCACGCAGATGGTTACCAAGGGGCTGGACCTGCCGCTGGTGACGCTCGTGGGTGTGATCAGCGCAGACGTGGGCCTGAATTTGCCCGATTTCCGCGCGCCCGAACGCACCTTCCAACTGCTGACGCAGGTGGCTGGCCGGGCTGGCCGCGGTCAACTAGCGGGCCGGGTCATCCTGCAAACCTACCAACCCGAGCACTATGCGATTCAGGCCGCGGCCAACCACGACTACATGACGTTCTATGAACGTGAAATCGCATACCGGCAGGATTTGGGCTATCCCCCGTTTCGACGGTTGGTGCGGCTGTTGTTCCGCTTCCCCAGCGAGCAGCGGGCACGCGAAGAAGCCCAGCGCGCCGCCGGGCTGATCCGCGACCAACTGCGCGCGCTGCACATGAGTGGCACCGAGCTTATCGGCCCGGCGCCCTGTTTTTTCAGCAAGGAGAATGACATTTACCGCTGGCACCTGCTGCTGCGCGGGCCTGATCCACTACCGGCGCTGGCGGGTCTGCGCCTGCCATCCGGCTGGTACGTGGATGTCGACCCGGTTGAGGTGCTGTAGGCGGCTGCGCGGCCGCTAGATTCCCGAAAGACTCAACGTATTGATGGCCGACTGCATGGCGCCGGCGAGGTCGGGGTGGCTGTCCTGAAAGAGCACCATGTGTTCCTGAAGACGTTCGCGCAACGTGGCGTGATGGCTGCTGTCTTCTTTCGAGCGCTGCACATCCTGCTTCAGCGTATCCACGGCCGCCTGCTGCTGCGCGTCGGCGGGCTGTGCGCTATCAAGCGACTGTTGTAACTGGTCGAGTTCGGGCTGCGTCATGGCATGTCCTCGTGGAAAGATTTTGCATACATGATAGAACGTCGCGCAAGGCGCTGCAATCGGTCAGATCAGGGAATAGCTCGGCCGTTGAGCATGCTGTTGATCGCGCTGATGAGCCGCCGCAATTCGGCTTCCAGATCGGGGCTGATGCCCTCGGCGATGGCGGCGTCGCGGAACAGATCGCGCGCTTCGCGCAGCGATTCTTCGCCCCGGCGCAGGCGCGCCAAACCGGCACGCATCTGTGTACGCGCATCGCGGCTGGCGGGGTTGGTGTAGCGCCCGGGGAAATCCCAGCCATGCACCGCCGCCACTTCATATAATCCGGCGATGAAGTCATCGACCGTCTCGATCTGCATGGCTGCGCCGCGCTGAAGTAGTTCTTGCAGCGCCGGGCTAAGTGAGGGCTCGATGCCAAAATCGAGCGTCGTCACATCCTGATAGCGCTGCTCCACATCGCTGGTTGGCCCGGGCTGCGGGCGCAGCGACGCCTTCTGCGGTGACAAGCCCGTGAACGCCGAGTAGAGCACGCCCACACACATGTTGTGAATGTCGAGGCGGAAGTAGTTGGCACTGCCGTTGCCCTCGCTCTCCAGCAGGCGTGAGCTGTTGAAGTCGATGACGCGCAGATGAACGCCTTCCCAGTAAAGGTGCTCCAGCTTGTGATCGAGATAGACGATTTGCTGGCGGTGGGCCATGCGCAGCATTTCAGCGAACTGCAGCGCGAGCGCCAGCCCTTCTTCTGTGGGCAAGCGCAGCCGCATCGTCTGCCTGTCGGGCCGCATCGCGTAGAACAGGTTGTTGGCGCGTGACAGATTCTCCAGCACCAGGAACGGACGCCAGCCCCGCGCCGCGTTTTCCTGCATGGCGCGGCTGAAAACCTGTACATCGTGCCCAAAAGTGACGATTTCGCCACCGGCCGGCGCTTCGCCGCTCGCCTGCAGATAGCCACAATCCAACAGTTTTACGACATGCGGGCTGCCCGCCATGCGCGTGAGCAAGTCGGCTTCGTTGGCGAACGCGCGGCTTTCCCAGCGCAGTTCGCCGTTCTCCTGCATGTGCTCAGGGCGCAGCAGCTTGAACGCGACCGTCCCGCCGGTGCGCCGGTCATAGGCTTCGAGCACGCGCGCGTAATGACCCAGCGCGAACGTGTCGATGAAATGATCAATACGATAGAGGTCGTCAAGCAGCGCCATGAACCCCGTTCCAGGCTACTCTCAAGGTAAAATGACCTCAGCGAAATTCGCATCAGGGAAAAAGGCACATATATCCCAAGCACCTACGCCAAATTGGGATATATCGTCACCACTCTACCATTCGCGCCATATCTCGGACAGGGCGAAAGCGATGCGCTGCCCGCCTTTAGTTGCGCGTTTATTGTGCGTTTGTAGAATTAGGGTTGGTTGGCACGTGGGGGAGCAGGCTAATGGCCGGTTCCGATCGGCAGTACCTTCATCGAAGCAGCGCGCATACGAGCGTAGGCCAAGTCCGCGAAAACAACGAGGACAGCATACGCCTGTGGGCGCATGACGCCTATGTGCTTGGCGTGGTGGCAGACGGTATGGGCGGCGCAGCGGCCGGCGAAGAAGCCAGCAGTCTGGCGGTGCAGGCCATCGAGCGCGGCGTACTACTTCCGGGTGAGGCTGACGAGTCAGAGCTGGCGGGGCTGACCGATGAAAGCGTGGCCTCCATGCTCGAAACGGCCATCCGCGAAGGCAATCACGACATTCTGGAACTGGCACGGCGCACGCCCGATCTGCGCGGCATGGGCACGACGGTCACCATCGCCTATGTGCGCGGCAACCGCTGCATCGTCGCGCATGTGGGCGACAGCCGTGCCTACCTCGTGGAAGTGCAGCCGCCCCAAATCACCCAAATCACGTCCGATCACTCGTTCGTCGAGGCGCTGGTGGCCGCTGGTCATCTCACGCCCGATCAGGCGGCCGAGCACCCCATGAAGAACGTGCTGTACCGCGCCCTCGGCCAGTCTGAATATGTTGAGGTCGATATTTACGAGGTGCAGCTTGAACCGGACGACCGGCTGGTGCTGTGCTCTGATGGGCTCACGCGGCACGTTGCGCCGGCCGAAATCGCTGAAATTGCACAGGCATATGACAACCCGGACGACATCAGCGCGCGCCTGATCGACCTCGCCAACTCGCGCGGCGGCGAGGACAACGTGAGCGTCGTCGTGATTGAAATCGCGGCCGATCCGGCTGTAAACCCCGAGGCGACGCTGGAACTGCGCCCGATCAACCCGCAGGCTGAAGAAACGCTTTCCCTGAAGAACCGCGCCTTTCTGGATGATCTGATCTCGTCAATCCCCGCCTCAGACGCGGATGACACGTTCCGCGCTGCCTACCAACCGCAGGACGACCCCGACGACAAAAGCTAGCGCGCCAAGCCCTCACTGGCAATCCTCAGCAAGGGGGCCGTAATTGACCATTCAAAACGTGGTCGATTTCACCTGCCTGGCGGCTCCGTTGGTCGTGCCCTCATTTATGGCTATAATGACGTTGACTTTTGGTTTGCGCGGCAAAGGGACTTCGGTATGAGCGACCGCCCGAAAGACGACTCGACCCCCAGCGATGCCGGAGGCGGGTGGCGAACGACCGGCCCGTCCGACGAGCCGCCTGTTGAACCAACCGCGCCCGATCCCGAACCCACAACACCCCCATCCGACAGTCTGTGGCGGCCAGTCGAACGCCGAGACACGGCCAGTTGGCAGCGCGTTTCCGAGCGCGACCAACAGGAAGAGCCAGCCGAGCCAGCCCCTGCACCGGAAGTTTCGGCTGAAGCCGCCGCCATCTGGCGCCGCCCTGACGGCAGCGAACCTGCCGCTGAACCGGCAGAAGCCGACGAGACGGCCACCGAGGCGGAAGCCGAAGTGCTGCCGTTTGAAGCTGAGCACGAAGCGGTTGACGGCTCGGATACCCTCGAACTGGAAGACGATGAGGACGACGACTCGTTCAGCATGAGCGAGCTGGTGGCGCTGGCCAGCCTGGCCGACGCCGTCCCTGCCGTGCCGGTTGAGGATGCCCCGCCGCCGAAGCCGGATGACGGCTCAGACCTTGACCCCGCGGAATACGCGCGCCAGCAGATGGAACGTCTGCGTGGTGGCGTAGCCGTCGAAGAACCAGAAGCCGAAGTCGCCAGACGAAACCGCGCCGCCCGAGCCTGCGCCAGCCCCGGCCGTGCCACTCACGCCCGAAGAACAGGTGCTGGCTGATAAATTCCACGCCGCGGAGAACAACATCCGCGCCCTGCGCGAACAGTACCGCGCCGGCACGATCAGCAAGGAAGAACTGCAAGCCGCCCTCAAACAGGAAATGGTGCTCGACGAGGACGAAGACGTTTGGTGGATGATGGGCGTCGAAAGCGATCAGTGGTATCGCTACGACGATGATGGATGGGTGTTGGCAACCCCGGCCGTATACGAGAAAGAAAAAGCCGTCGCTGCTAGCGCAGGCGATGGCAGCACAATCCCCTCGTCACCCATCACTGATGACTTTGAGGCGATGCCGCTGCCTAAACAGGTGCCGGTACAAGACCTCGACGCCACCATGCCGAATACGCAGGGGCTGTTCCTCGACCCCAGCGCCGATCCTACTCTCGCCGCCGCGGCCAGCGATGCGACTATCCCGATGGCCTCGATGTCGCCCACGATTGCGTCGGCGACGGGTATTCCGGCGATACCGGGCGCAACTGGCCAGCCTACGGTCGTTACACCGCCGCCCAGCGGCGACGCGCCGTCGTATGATGACGCCGTTCAGCAGCAGCGCAACCGAACGCTGCGCACGATTCTGATCGCGGCTGCCATTAGCTTCGGCGTGTTCATGCTGCTGGGTGCGTGCGGCCTTGTGCTCAGCATCACCTACTACAACAGCCTGGTTGGGCCGTATATGGACCAGATCGCCGGCCTGGCCAACTACAATCCCGAGTCGCAAACCGCGCGCATGTACGCCGATGATGGCACGCTCATCGCCGAACTGGTGGGCGTGGACGGCGGCACGCGCGAACCTGTGCCGCTGGCTGATATTTCGCCCTACATGGTCCATGCGACGCTGTCGATGGAAGACCCGACATTCTTCGAAAATTCCGGGTGCACCATCTTCACGGTCTTTGGCACGTTCGTCGATAACGTCTTCGGCGGCGTCGATCCAGTATCGACCCTCGAACAGCAAATCGCGCAGGGGGTGATCGTCCAAACCAGCGGCGCGGACTCGTCCAACGCCATGACGCGATATGGCCGTCGCCTGCGAACTAAACCAGCAGTACACAAAGCCCCAAATCCTGAACTTCTACTTGAACGAAATCTATCTGGGCAACCGGACCTACGGCTCCCAGGCAGCGGCCGAGTTCTACTTCCAGCAGAACGCCGACATCCTCAATATCGCCCAAAGCGCGCTACTGGCGGGCATGATCGACGCGCCGGCCATGTATGATCCGGTCGTCAACCGACAGGCATCGTTCGACCGGATGGACGTGGTCCTGCAACAGATGGCGGCGGTTGGCTGCATCAATCTGGACTACCCGCCGTATAACGGCCAGCCGTTCTGCATCAGCGAGGAAGATATCAACAGCGGGCAAACCGGCCTCGACAAAGCGCGTGTCGAAGCGGCGACCTACTCTCCGCGTGGGGAGCGCTCGCTGTATCCGCAGTTCGTTAACTACGTGCAGGGCGTGATCGAGCAATATTACGGCACCACCGAGATGTACCAGCGCGGTTTTCAGATTTACACGACGCTAAATCCATCGACCCAGAACGCCGCACAGGAAGCCCTCAGCCGCGCCATTGCCAGCACGCAGGTCACTGGCGTGAACACGGGCGCGGTCCTCGTCACCAATCCAGCGTCCGGCGCAGTCCTGGCGATGGTCGGCAGCCCTGACGTGAACAACACCGCCATTGACGGGCAGGTCAATCAGGTCTTCACGTGGCAAGGGGCTGGCGGGGCCATTATGCCCGTGAACTATACGACTGCGCTTGAGGGCATTACCGTAAACAACGCCTTCAAGTACATGACGGCGCCCACTATTCTATGGGACGTGCCAACGACCTACCCCACGTCACCGCCGTATACGCCCACGAACGCCAACGGCCAGTTCAACGGCGCAGTGCCGCTGCGTATTGCACTGGCGAACAACTACAACGTGTCTGCCACCAAGGCGCTGGCCTTCACCGGCATCGAGCGCTGGGTCGAAACCGCGCAGCGGATGGGCGTGCGCTTCCTGCCCGACGCGCAGTTTGGCCTGCCCTCGGCCACCGGCACGAACGAAGTGCGCTTGTTCGATATGCAGCAAGCCTACGCCACACTCGCCAACACCGGCAACCGTGTTACCCAGTTCCCGATTGTCCGCATCACCGATGCCGACGGCAATCCGGTGGCGCTGCCCGCAATTACGCCGCCCTCGACCACGGTTCAGCCGCAGGTCGCGTTCATCATGCAGAGCATTCTGGCGGACAACGAAGCGCGCGCGGCCACTTATGGCACCAATTCCGCGCTCAATATCCCGGAGTATGGCGGGCGGGTCGCGGCGATGAGCGGCTTCTCTGAAGGCTCACGCGATATGTGGACGCTTGGCTTCACCGGCAATCGCGTGGTGGGTGTATGGATGGGCAGCGTTAACAGCACGCCCACGAGCGCCAACGCGATTACCACTGCCGCGCCGGTTTGGAACACCGTCATGCGCGCGGCGCTGGCCAGCAGCCCGCCGCCGCAGTTCCCCAACCCGGGCGCTATGGTGCAGGCGCAGGTCTGTTCGGCTACGGGCGCGGTCTTTGAGCAGAATCAAGCCTACCCCTGCCCGGCTATCCGCACCGATATCTTCGCGCAGAGCATGCCGCCGCCATCGGCGCAGCAGGCGTTCATTCAGTCAACTCCGATTGACAGTTGGAGCGGGCTGATTGCCACGCAGTACTGCCCGGACAATGTTTTTACACAGCTTGTGCTGGCGGCAGATGATCCAACGGCCGCCCCGTGGGTCAATTCACCGGCAGGAGCCAGCTTTGCGGCGTCGGTGGGGTTACAGCCGCCCAACATCAGCCCGCCCGGCGGCGAGTGTACGCCCAGCACGCAAAACCCGATCATCAGCATCGCATCACCGGTCACCGGCCAAACCGTATCGGGCGTACTGCAAGTGACAGGGCAGGCGTCGGCCGCAAACTTCAACCGCTATCAGCTTGAAATTGCGCCGGCCAACACCAACAGCTACGGAATTGTCTACGGGCCGGTGGGCACGCAGGTGCAAAGTGGCACGCTCGGGCAGTGGGATACAACCGGCGTGCCCAACGCGGTCTACGATCTGCGCCTGACCATGTATTCCAGCACGGGCGGAGTGGCTTATCGCACCGTCTCGATCCAGGTGAATAACGTCGCTCCTACGCCGCAGCCCACGCCACAGCCGATCATTACGGCATCACCGCTGCCGCCGGTCAACGTGCTGCCGTTCGCCACGCTGCCAGTGGCTCCGTTAGGGCCTACGCCGACGATTTCGTTTGGACCATAACGCACACAGCAAACGCAAAAGCACAGAGGCGGGCCGTTTGGCCCGCCTCTGTGGTGTATGCTGCGCATCCACTAGCCCCTTGGCCCCCGCTTGCGTGGGAGAGGGGTTGGGGTGAGGTGGTTGATACTCTAATCAGGCAATCGTGACTTCAGGATTCAGATACACATCCTGAATCGTGTTGAGCAGGCGAACGCCTTCAGCCATCGGGCGCTGGAAGGCCTTGCGCCCGCTAATCAGGCCGGTGCCGCCGGCGCGCTTGTTGATGACGGCCGTCTTCACGGCATCCTCAAAGTCCTCATCGCCACTGGCGCCGCCGCTGCTGATCAGGCCGGCGCGGCCGCTGTACGAGTTGAGAATCTGGTAGCGCGTCAGGTCGATCAGATTGTCGCTGGCGAGATCACTGTACATGCGCTCATCGAGCTTGCCGTAAGACGAGCTGCCCATATTCAGCGCCTGGAAGCCGCCGTTGTGCGTGGGCAGCTTCTGCTTGATGATGTCGGCCTCAATCGTCACGCCCAGGTGAATCGCCTGGCCCGTGAGGTCGGCGGCGGTTTCGTGATTGACGCCAGCCACCTTGAAGCTGTTGTTGCGCAGATACGTCCACAGCACGGTTGCCATACCCAGCTCGTGCGCCTTGTAGAAGGCCTGCGCCACTTCGACCAACTGGCGCGTGCTTTCCGGCGCGCCAAAGTAAATCGTCGCGCCCACAGCCACCGCGCCCATGTTCCACGCCTGCTCAATTTGGCCGAACATGACTTCATCAAACTTGTTGGGATAGGTGAGCAGCTCGTTGTGGTTGATCTTGACCATGAACGGGATGCGATGAGCGTACTTGCGCGACACCATACCCAGCACACCGAACGTGGAAGCCACCGCATTACAGCCGCCTTCAACGGCCAGCCGCACGATGTTTTCGGCGTCGAAATAGACCGGATTCGGGGCAAACGACGCGCCCGCTGAATGCTCGATGCCCTGATCAACCGGCAGAATTGACAGGTAGCCCGTGCCACCCAGCCGGCCGTGATCGAACATCTGCTGCAGGCTGCCCAGCACACGCGGCGTGCGATCTGAGTGCGTGTATACGCGCTCGACGAAATCAGGGCCTGGCAAGTGCAGCGATTCCTTGGAGATTTTCGGGGTGTCGAAGTCCAACAGGGCGCTGGCGTCATCGCCAAGCATGCTGGAAATCTGATCGAGCGACAGGGACATGGAGATTCTCCCAATATTGCGAATGAATAACAATGAGTATAACGCGGATACCCTGACCCGTCTACGGTGCGAGATCGAAACAAGCGCCCTGGCGACGAAGTCCCAACCCGGCGCAACCATCGTTCAGGCGGCTGTTGAATCAGATGCTTGTTGCCGGCTCAGATGAGGGCGATGCACTCGATCTCGACCAACGCGTCCTTGGGCAGACGCGCGGCCTCAATGGTGGTGCGCGCTGGCGGGGTCTGGCTGAAGAATGAGCCGTAGACCTCGTTCATGGCCGCGAAGTCGTCCATACTCTTGAGGTAGACGGTGGTCTTGACGACGCGATCAAGTCCCGAACCGGCCGCTTCGAGCACGGCTTTGAGGTTCTCCAGCACCTGCCGCGTTTGCCCAACGACACCGCCCTCAGCCAGTTCCATCGTGGCGGGCACGAAACCGGTCTGCCCGGCCGTGAAGATCAGATGTCCGTTGACGATCATGCCCTGCGAGTACGGCCCAATGGCCGCGGGCGCGTTCGGGGTCGCAATGGGTTGTAGTGCCATCGTATTCGCTCCTCAGTTGGATCTATTCAGTGGGGCGGATTATGAGAGCGAAACGGCGCGGGCGCAAATGAACGCGCCCCGCCGGTCAGGCAGGGCGCGTGCTAACCGCATCAGTGAAACGCTATGGCGCAGGCCGGTCGCTTGACTGGTTCTGCACATTTACGGCCGTCACTTCACTCTCGACGACTTCTACATCCAACTCGAACGCCTTGTCAGCGTATATGCTCAGGTGATAGAGGCCCGGCGGCACCTCTATTTCGCCGCTGGCGCTGGTTCGGTCATCGCTGTCCAACCGCTCGACCGTGAACAGCATGGACGGCTGCGCTCTGCCACGGCCGTCCACCATCCGAATGGTGCCTGCCGCCGTGTTAATTGTGACCTCGGTCGTTTCGCCGGTAAGCACCTCGACTTCCGTCGTGAGTATAAACACCGTGTACACCTCAAGGGTGTAGGTTCCGGGCGGCACATCAGTTGAACCCGTTGCAGCCGTCGCTTCGCCCGTCTCTGCGTTGGTGGCAGTGAACAACTGTCCACCGAGGGGCGTACCGTCCTGATCCACCAACTGGATGGTACCGGCTGCTGTGCTGACCGTCACTTCGGTCGTTTCGCCAGCAGTCACGTCCACTTCCGTCTCAAACGGGAAGACAGTGAACACTTCCACTGTATACGTACCGGGAGGTACTTCAACCGGCCCTCGGCCCGCGGTGCTTTCACCCGTCTCCACAATGGTGGCAGTGAATAACTGGCTGTCGAGCGGCGCGCCGTCCTCATCCACTAGCTGGATCGTGCCCGCTGCTGTGCTGACCGTTACTTCGGTCGTTTCGCCAGCAGTCACGTCCACTTCCGTCTCAAACGGGAAGACAGTGAACACTTCAACTGTATACGTACCGGGAGGTACTTCAACCGGCCCTCGGCTCGCCGTGCTGTCGCCAGTCATCACGTTGGTAGAAGAGAACAACTGGCTGTCGAGCGGCGCACCGTCCTCATCCACGAGCTGGATCACGCCCGCTGCTGTGCTGACCGTCACTTCGGTCGTTTCGCCAGCAGTCACGTCCACTTCCGTCTCAAACGGGAAGACAGTGAACACTTCAACTGTATACGTGCCGGGAGGTACTTCAACCGGCCCTCGGCCCGCGGTGCTTTCACCCGTCTCCACATTGGTGACAGTGAATAACTGGCTGTCGAGCGGCGCACCGTCCTCGTCCACGAGTTGGATCGTACCCTCAGCGCCAACGACAACCTCGGTCGTTTCACCAGCAGTCACTGACACTTCGGTCTCGAACGTGATGGCCGTAAACACTTCCACTGTATACGTGCCGGGCGGTACCTCGACTGGCCCCCTGCCGGCGGTGCTTTCGTCTGTATCCGCGTTGACGACGCGGAACAACTGCTCATCCAGTGGAGCGCCATCTTCATCGACCAACTGGATTGTGCCGGCGGTGGTGTCGACAGTGATATCGGTGATCTCACCCGTGAGAACCACCACCGGCGTGCTGAAGGGGACGATCCAGTTTACTTCCACCGTGTATTCTCCGGGTGGGAGCTGGTATTCGCCTGTGCCGTAGTCCACATCTCCGGTCGAATCATCGGTGATCGAGAACGATAGATCGGGAATGAGATTGCCTTCGAGATCGACCACCCGTATTACGCCAATCTCATTGTTGATGGGTATCTCGAGCCGCTGGCCGTCCATAATTCCAACTTCAACATTCACCGGTAGTGGGAGGGGTACATTCACCGCATACGTTCCCGGCGGCACATTCAGTTCTCCCTGCGCATAATGGATTTCGCCGGTCGCAGGATCGGTGATGTTGAAACTGACGTCCGCGAGAAGCTCACCGGCCAGATCAACCAGAGCAATCGTGCCAAACGCGGGATCAACGGGCACATCTACGGTTTGGCTATCCTCCACAGTCGCCTCAGTGAAGGTGTCAAATACCGTTCTCACTTGCACGGGATATTGGCCCGGCGGCACTGGCATTTCGCCCTGTCCGTAAACCGACTCGCCAGAGGCCGGATCGACCACGTTGAAATACATCTCCGGCAGCGGGTCGCCCGCCAGATTGACAATACGAATCAGACCTTGTGCGTCATTCACCGGCACAGACACCATCACGCCTTCAGGCACCGTCACATCGAATACTTGTGGAAAGGCTGTGTTCACTTCTACGCTATAGTCACCCGGAAGAAGCTCCAACATGCCTGTGCCGTAGAGCGGCTCGCCAGTGGCCGGATCGGCCAGTGAAAAGCTCAGGTCGGGCAGCGGATCACCAGCAAGGTTGACCATGCGGATGCCAGTGCCTTCCGGGGGGGTGACCACGATGGTCGCAGTCTCGCCCGAATTGACCGTGACGACCACATCCACCGCTGGCTCGCCCGGGACAATCGCGCGATACTCGCCTGCAGGAACGGTGGCTGTGCCCAGGAAGCTGCCGACTGTTTCGCCGCTGTCCACCGTTTCCAGCGTGAAGTCCATTTCCCACTGCACATCACCGTTTGCATCCACGACCTGCACCGTTCCAGGAGCAGCAACCGCTGCTTCCAGCGCCTCTGTCAACTGCTGCGCATCGGGCGCATCGAAATAGGTGCCGCCGGTCACGTCGGCAATACATTCCAACTGCTGCCGCGTCACATCATCGGCTGCAAAGCCAATGGTGTTGACGGTCAGTTCAATATTCGCGGCCTTCAGCGCCTGGGCCATCAGGCAGGGCGAACCGCCACACGTTTCTTCGCCGTCCGAGACCAGCACAATCGTGTTGCGCTCGTCCGCCCGATCAACCAGCGTTTGAGCCGCCAGTTGCAGCGAGTCACTGATGGGCGTGTAGCCAATCGCATTGATTCCACGCACGACCGATTCGAACTGCGCCGCATCGACTGGGCCAAGCTCGATCACCTGCTCGATATCCTGGCACGACGCCGCAGGGTCGTCCTGCGACAGCCGGTGGCCATAGACCAACAAGCTCGCGTTTGTCCCGGGCGGCAGACCCGCGCTCAAATTGGTGAGCGCATCCTGCGCCACTGCCAGCCGGGTTCGCCCTTCCATCCCCGCGCGCATCGAACCGGATGCGTCGAAAATGAAGGCGATATTGACCGGCCCACTACTCTCCTGTGCCACAGCAGCCAGCCCAAACAGGCTCATTCCGAAAACCAGAAGTATCCACGCGAATCTGCGCATGTTGATGTACTCGTGTATTCGAACTCTTACATTGGTATAGCACAGATCGTAATTACAAATAGGCGCACAGACCGATTGCCACCCGCGCGCCCTTCCGCTAGACTGGAGCAAGGATGACGAATTGAGCAGAAGAGCCGGTATGAACAAGCTGCTGAGTTTGGGGTTGGGATTGGTGGTTGGCGCAGCAGTGGGTGTGGTGGCGGTGGTGCTGTTCTCGCCGCAGTCGGGCGCGGCACTGCGCCAAAATCTGCGTGAAAGCTACCGCGAAACGCTGGCCGATGCGCGCCGCGCAGCCGAAACCCGCCGCGCCGAACTGGAAGCACAGCTCACGACTACGCCGAATCTGCCCGGCAAAGCGGGCTAGCCGCACACCCCTTCGCGCACTTCCAGCGCATACGGCATGGGCATAGTGGTGACGGGCGCAAATGGCGAAATTGCCAGCAGCACGTTTTCGGTGCCTGGCGCGAACGTCAGCGTCCAACTGGACTGATCTTCGCTGAGATCGGGAGCATAGCGCCAGCGCTCCAGGTTGATGATCTCACCGCTTTCGGTTCGCTCGGCCGCCTGCACCCAGGCGCGCTGCGGCAAGCGGTTGTCCGTCCACACCCAGCCCTCAGGCTGCCAGCCGCCGTCATCGGCCTCAAAATCACTGCTGTAGTCCAGCGCACTCAGGCGCACGTTATCAATCGCCACGCCCGGCTGGTTGACGCCGTCATCGGTGATGACCTCAAAGCGCACCAGAATGTCCTGACCAGCATAGGCATCCAGTGACACAGACTCATTTACCCAGCCGTCGCTCTGCCCGTTGTAGGCCGGGCCATAAGCCGTTCCGTGCGGGTTGTAGGTGGTGGTGTGTTCGGTGGGCAGAATCTCCCACGTAGCCCCGTCATCGACGCTCACCATCACGTAGGCGAAGTCCCAGGCTTCTTCCAGCCAATACCACAGGTCGAAACTCAGTTCAGCCGTTCCAACATCCGTCAGGTCAAACGCTCGGGTCAGGCGAAGGTCGGACTGGTCGGCGCGGTTGCTGTACCAGAAACGCCCGTCGTGGCTTTCGACCGGCGCCAGCGCGACCGTATCTGGCGCTTTGAGCGTGAGGCAAATCGCGTCATAGCCGGTGACGTTGGGCAGCAGCGCGTAATTGGCGGCGTACTGACGCGTTTCGCCCTCAAGCAGCGACGGCGGATTGTGCAACTGCACCGAAGCGGCGGGCATCAAGCTATCGAGCAGCGGCGCGTAGCCAAACTGCTTAGCATCGTACCCAACGTCCTGCAGGCCGTTCGCCATCACCCAGTCCGCAAAGAATTCGTCCAGCGGCGGGCCGCCAAGTGCATCGAGCACACGCGCCACACCGTCGAGGCCGCGCGGCGCGTCATCCTCGCTTAACAAGCGCAGCCCCGCCTCGCCAAACCGGTTGTAGAAATAGCTAACGAACGCCAGCGCCGCGCCGTAGTTGTAGCCGCGCATCTGCGAATCTTCGGCCCAATTGTTCAACTGCGTATCGGGGAAGGTGAGGAAAAATCCACCCAGTAGGCCGGCTCGTCGTACAGGTAAACCTGCGTGAATTCGGCGAATCCTTCGTTCAGCCACAGTTCTTCGTTGGACTGCAGATTGTCGCGGATCATGTGCTGGAATTCGTGCGCCATAACGGATTCAACCGACAGCGCATCGTAGTAGGCCATCGAATCGGCGTTGAAGATGAACATCTCATGGCCGTTACTGGTGGGCACGTATTCCGGTGGATAGGTGTTGTCCGAGGCGAAATAGGCCGCCGCTGTCGGGCCTACGCCGCTGGCAAACAGCGCGTAAATGCGCGAGTCGCCATCCACGCCCGGCTTGTCCTCGCTTCCCCACAGCGCGCGCACGCCCGGATACAGGCGCTCGTCAAAGCCGCGCACGAGGTCGGCCAGCAGCGTGCCCGGCACATCAGCGTTGTCGTCCACCCACATGTAGATATGCTCGCCCACCGCTTCGAGCGTGGCGGTGACGGTGAATGTTTCGTTGCTGTCGCTATTAGACACAACAAAGCTGGCGCGGTCGCCAACTTTGCGCGGCACAGCGGGCACTGGCGTTCCGGCTAGTGGCGGCGCGCCGGCCAGCCGTATAGCCAGATCGACGCGGTCGCGCGCGGGCAATTCAGCCGCTTGCAGCGCCGCGACGGTCGGGAAACTGGCGGGCGCAGGGGTTTCCTGCGCCCGCACGGGCAGCGCCAGCAGCAGCGCGGCGCTCACAATCCACCATAGGTTGCGCTTCACTGGCGTACCTCCAGCCGAATACCCCGTTCGCCCAGCGCCAACTGCAGCGCCTGCCACTGGTCTTGCCGAACGAAGACTGCCATTGGCCCGACTCGGGCGCCGAGATAGCGGCGCAGGTCGGGGTCATCAAAAATCTGGTCGAGCAGCGTTTCCGAGGTGGTGCGCAGCAGCAAGGCCTGTTCCAGCGTCACAGTCGCCTTGGCTCCGTGCCGCCACTGTTCCAGAAATTGCTGCACAGGGGCTGGCAGTTCGCCGCCGGGCGCGCACTTGATGAGAAAGTTCCGAATCTGGTCGAGCGTAATCCCCTGCTCCGCCGCGCGCTCGAGGCCATCAGCGTCGAGACGATAGCGATATGGGTCTTTGTCCATCAGCCAGGTCGTGAAGCGCGCCACTTGAAAGCGGTCGAAACGCGAGGTTTTGCGCGAGAGTTCAATCAGTCCATCGGCGGCCAGCGTAAGCGGCTCAGACTGATCCTGGACCATGGGCCATGCCACCTGCCCCAAAAAGGCGCGCCCGTAGACGTTCAGACGCACGGCATCTTCCGCCTGATCAGCCAGCCCCAGCCAGAACAGCGGCCCAGTGATTAAGTACTCCAGCAGCGCCCCATCAACCAGCTCCCAGCTTTCAATGCCGCTGAGGAACTTCTCCTCGTCGTCCTGAATGTACCAACTGTTGAAATCGCTGTTGGGCCGCTGAAAATCGGCGTTGTCCTCGCGCACAGCCGTGACGAGTTCGGACAGGCACCACCAGTCGGCCACCGGGATTTGCGCCAGCATCAGATTGAGCACCACGGCGCGCACCGCACGCGGATCGTACTGGTGAAAGGTGCCCGCGTTGCGGTCGATATGCAGGCCGGGCACATGCGCCAGATCAAGCATGGCGCTCGCCTGCCAGTTTTCGGCCAACATGCGCACCTGATCCTGCCGCGGCAGCTTGAGCCACTGCATCGAATCGGCGGCGCGCGGGGCGGCACGGCTGCCGCTCAGGTCAATCAGGCCGCTCACCTGCGCCAGCGCGACCAGAAAGCGCAGCCGGTCGTGCCCGCCTGCCAGCAGATACGGTTCGAGCCGCTCCATCACGTCAGGCGCAAGATGGCCATCTTCGACCGCGGGCGTTTCGATGCGCAAGAACGCCAGCAGCGCTGTCATGTCATCCACAATTGACGTATCAGCCGGGCGCAAGTCGTCGAGATCGTCATCGTCCAGCCGCTCGATCGTCGGCATCATCTCGCCGCCAGCAAATTCATCGTCATCATCCGCATTGTCGTAACTGGTTTCGTAAATTGGCAGCAGCGCAGCGAGGGCAGCCGGAATGAACAGGACATTGCGCAGACCGGTGTCGGCGTTTTCGCGGCGCAGGCCAATCAGCCCGCGATAGTAGAGCGCTTCAGCCTGGCTCCGCGGCTGCTGCACCGGGTTCTGGCGCGTAATTTCATCGATGCCCATGTGTCGGATTTCGCCAGCGACGCGCGCAAAGTGGACGGCTGGCATGCTGCGTGTGGGGGTGTGATACAGGATTTGCAGGGCCGAGCGCTGGTCGGGATTCAACTGGCCCCAAACTGCTGCCACGCGCGCCGGGTCTTCCATGGCCGCGGCCAGCGCCTTAAGCAGATCATCCCGGTCGCGGTTGTCCTCTTTCAGTTCCCAAACCTGCGCCAACCCAGGAATTAACCCGGGTTCCGTCTCGCGCAGAATTGGCAGCATTCCGGGCATGGCACACCTGTTCGCCAATGAAAGAGACATTGAAGGTTGAATTATAGCAGACAGAAGATCGGTTCTATTTGACATAGAACTTGTGTTCGCTTAGAATGAAATGATTAAGGAACATTTGTGCGTCAATGGAGGCAAGCATGCGCGATCGAACGAAATTATCGGACCGGCAGCGCGGCATTCTGCGCTTTATGGAGACGTACGTTGACCAGCAAGGGTACCCGCCCACCATCCGCGAAATCGGCATGGCGACTGGCATCAACTCGACGTCGGTCGTCAATTACAACCTGAACAAGCTGGTCGCGGCGGGCTACGTGTCGCGTTCGGCACGGGCTTCGCGCGGCATCCGGTTGGTCAAGCCCGGGCCGGGCAAGAGCAAGACCACTGCGCTGCCAGTCAATGCCGCGGCTGTTTCGGCCAAAGTGCCGCTGATCGGCCAGATTGTCGCCAGCCAGCCGGTGCAGATTCCGGAAGATATGGGCCACTACTACGACGCCGACAGCCAGCTCGATGTGCCGCCATCGATGCTGCGCGGCATGGACCCATCCGAAGTCTATGCGCTGCGTGTGAAGGGCGATTCGATGATCGACGCCATGATCCGCAACGGCGACATCGTGCTGTTCCACCGCCAGAACACCGCCAAGGATGGCGATATGGTGGCGGTGTGGCTGGACGAACGCGGCGAAACCACGCTCAAGTATTTCTATTTTGAAGGCGAGCGCGTGCGTTTGCAACCAGCCCACCCGACGATGGATCCGATTTACGTCGACTCCAAGCACTGCCAGATTCAGGGGCGTGTGCTGTCGGTGATCCGGCCCACCGTCTAAAACACAAGGCGCGCAGTGAGCGCGCCTTGTGTGGTCTCCTCCTGTGCTGCACCTCCCTCTTGCGCCGACAGGCGAAGAGGTGGTGGATTGCCGTTACTCCTCAATGGGTCACGGCGCGGCCTGCTGCTGGAAGCGAATGATTGAGATGTTCCAGTCACAGCGGGCGCTGGTGGGCACCGAAATCGTCTCCGACACCGGCTCACCTTCGGCGTCGAGCAGTTGCACGGCATACTGCGCTTCCTGCGCTTCACTCCCTACGCGCACTTCAAACCCGCCCGGCCCGTAGCCTGATGCATCGCCACTGATGGCCGTGGCGTCCACCCCATCACCCAACACCCGGATCTGATAGCCGTTGAGCGGGGCGCTGTTGACGTCGGTCACCGTGCCTGCGATGCTTTGCCACGCACAGCCGTCGCGGGCCTCGGGATTGGCGAGGAAAACGACCGTTCGCCCGCTGGCTTCGATGGGCGCAAACGACGCTGCGCCCGTGGCTGGCTGCGGCGGAACTGTCGGAGTCGGCGGTTCGGTCGGCTCGGGCGTGGGCGTAATCGTCGGCTCAAGCGTCGGTTCCGGCGTCAGCGTGGCCGTAGGCGGCGGTGTGAGCGTGATCGTGGGCGTCATTGACACGATCACGGGCATCGGCGTCAGCGGCGGAAACAGGTTGAATGTGCCGTAGGGATTGTTCCAGATCGCGGCGAAATAGGTACACGCAGCGCAGGCCAGACCGAGAAAGCCGAGCGCAGCCAGATTGTACGGCCACGAACGGCGGCGCTTGCGTAGCGGACGGCGCGCCGAAGTTGGCGGCGCTGGTGGCGGCGGTGCGGGCGGACGCGGGATTTCCTGCGTGTCGCGCACTTCGACCGCCTCAGCCTCGGGAGCAGCATCCGCCTCAGGTGGCGACGCGGCCTCGGTATCCGGCTGTTCGGGCGGAATCAGACTGGCGGGGGCGTCGATACTTTGCTTGCGGTCGCGCTCACCCACCCGGCGCACGCGCCCCGGCAGCCCTGGATCATCTGTCATCAATCGTCCTCGGCTACCCGGCTAAAACGGCCGCGTCGCCGCAAAGTTGACCAGCGCCAGATTGCGCGCGCAGTCATTGGCCATAAACGCGACGGTGACGGGCTGGGAGATGATCGTGCCGTTCAGCGACTGCAGTTCAACCTGATAGGTGTTTCCGGCCAGATTGCTGCCCACCGCGATTTCCCAACCTGACGGCCCATACAGACTATTGGTGCCGGCCTGCGCGTAGGTGTCCAGCCCGCTGCCGAACACATGTACCTTCACCTGCGTGAACGGCAGATTATCGACATCGAACACCTGCCCGCCAATGCCCTGCCACGCGCAGCCCGCCGCATTGGCAAAATTCTGCGTGAAAATCACCTGCCCGTCTTTGAGCGAGAATGGGAATGGTGATGGCGGCGGCACAGTGGCCTGCTGGGTGATCTGCGGCCCGGTGGTTGCGTCCGAGGTTGCTGTGATTGTCGCAGATGGCACGGTGGTGGCAGACGGCGGAACCGTCGGCGTCAGCGTACCCGTTGACGTGGGCGTAATCGGCGTTTCTGTCGGGATCGGCGTGAGCGACGGCGCAACTGTCGGGACAATCGGCACCGGCGTGAAGGTTGGCGTATTGGTTGGCGGTATGGTGGGCGGCACGGCCGTTGGCGACGAGGTGAAGGTCGGCAGCGGGGTGTTGGTAGGCGTGTTCGTGGCCGTCACCGTCGGAAGCTGCTGCATCGTGGGCACCACGATTTGCACTTCGGTGCTGGCTGCCGGTGGCTGCGTCATACGAAGCAGCACCCATACGGCGAAGACCGCCGTTGCAATCAGAATAATCAACGTGAGGAGATTAAAGACGCGCGCTCGTCCCTGTCCCATCGAGTTCATCCCCCCGGTGTGTGCACGCCTGCAAGCGCAGCTTCGCGCCCGCAGACGGCGGCTGCCAGCCTAAAGATAACGCTCAATAGTCGACGTGGCGAACTGTTCGGTTAGCCAGCGCTCGAACTGCGCCTGTACCAGCGCCGCCAGTTCCTGCCCTTCGATCGTGCGCGTCGATTTCTCGGTCGTCTGAATCAGATGATAGCCCAGGCTGCTGCGAATCGGGCCGGCCACCATGCCCGGCTCGAGCGCGAAGGCGGTTCGCGCCACTTCCGGGGCCAGAAGTTCGCCTTCCGCAAACCAGCCGAGATCGCCGCCCTGGCGCGCGCTCGATTCGTCAATCGACTCGGCCTGCGCCAGCGCCGCGAAATCCTCGCCCGCGTTGAGCCGTGCCAGCAGCCCGTTGGCTTCAGCTTCAGTTGCCACCAAAATGTGACGCGCCCGCACCATCGGCTGTTCGCCCTGCTGCGCCGTCGTTACGGCGTCGCGCACCCGCGCGGCGATTAAGGCATCGCGCAGTGACGAGCGGAACGTAGCTTCATCGTAGGCGTTGGCCGCCAGCCAGTCTTCCCATGCCTGATCGCTGCCGGCCAGCGCCCGGTTCGCGGCCACCTCAGCGTCCAGGTCGGCGTCGGTGACGGTGATGCCCAGCCGCTGCGCGCCCTGTGCGATCAGCATCTGCTCGATCATGCCCGCCAGCACCGCATCCTGAAACGCGCCCGCATCGGGCACATCGCCGGCCTGGATTTCGCGCTCAGACAGCGTCTCCTGAAACGCCTCAAGCGTGATGCCCTGCCCGTTGACGACCGCCACGAGGGGCGCGCCCTGGGCATCGGCTGGGAGCGCCGGCACTGGAACTGCTGTGGGCACCAGCGCCTGCGCCACACTGGTCGGCGCTGGCGTGGACGATTCGCCGGCCTCAGCCGGGTTGCAAGCGGCCAGCAGCATCAGCGCGGCTGCGGCAGGAAGCAGAAGGGAGCGGAGTGATGGCTGCACGGTCGCACCTTTGGATTGAGTATGCATTCGGTTCGTTTTTGCTACCCGCCGCATTATAGCCGACGCCGCAGTTGCGCGCACACAAGGGCCGCTCAACCGAGGATGTCCTGGCGGCGGAACAGCCACGTTACCAGCGCCATCAGGCCAACTACCCACAGCAGGACGATCAGCAGCGACGCTTCCAGCGTGTGTGGGCTGAACAAGTCGGCCATGTTTCCATATGGGAAGTAGGGCGTATCGTACTGCGTAATCGAACCGATATTGGCCAGGTTGTAGGCCGGCGTATAGAGATGAATCACGAACAGGCCGCGCAGAGAAGGCACGATTTGGCCGATGAGGATCGTCACCAGCGCCGTGGCCTGCTCGGCGAACTGGAGCAGAAAACCGACCAGCACGCCGCCGATGATTGAGCGCGTGAGCATCCCGCCAAGCGCCGCATACGACGCCGCAATGATGGCCGAGGTCAGCGTGATGATGCCCCGGCGCACAAATTCCGTCGCTGCGCCGCCCACCGCCAGGCCATCGTTCAGCGCCGGCACAGGCGAAACGCCAGCCACCGCCCCAATCACCCACATGCCAACCGTGACGATGACCACTGCCAGCAGAACGGCCATCGTGATGAGGATGACGAATGCCGCGTACTTGTTGAGGATAAGCGGCACGCGGGCCCGGCGGGGAATCAGATTCTTCCATGTGCCCCACTGGTACTCACCGGCGAACACAAAGGCCGCAAACGTCACCAGCAGAAAGCGCCCAATCTCGCTGTTGACCAGTTCCCAGACGACCGCGCCCTGCTGCGTCCAGTTGGGCGGAGACAACTGCACGCCTGCCCGCAGTGTGTCGGACAGCAGCACCGCGATCAGCGCCAGAATCATCATGATCGCGGCCCCGGCGGGGTAAATCCATACCAGCAGCGCGGCCACCATGCGGTAACCCGTGATCTTCTGCCATTCGGCCCGGAACAGCGCACTCATTCGACCGTCTCCCCCTGCGTCGCCGCCAGGAAGTAATCCTCAAGCGTCAGGCGTTCTTCGCCGACGTGGTACACCTGCACGTCAGCCTCGATCAGGCGGCGGACAAGCTCGGGTATTTGCGCGCGCCCCGCCTGCACCAACAGCGTTCCGTTGTCGCGCGTCACCGGCCAACACTCGTTCAGCAGGCTTTCGACCTGCTCCTGCGGTTCGGCGATGATGCGCACCCGCGCCTGTGCGCCCAGCAGGTCGCTGACTGTGCCTTCGCGCACCAGCTCACCCCGATGGATGATGGCGACGCGGTCGCACACCTGCTCAACTTCGTTGAGCAGGTGGCTGGACAGAAACACGGTCTTGCCCTGCTCCTTCACAAGATTGCGGATGAAGACGCGCATCTCCTGAATGCCGGCGGGGTCGAGGCCATTGGTCGGCTCATCGAAGATCAGAAGCTGCGGATCAGTTAAGAGCGCCGCCGCCAGCCCCAACCGCTGGCGCATGCCCAACGAGTACCCGCTTACGCGCTGCTGCGCTCGCGCACTTAGCCCAACCTGCTCCAGCAGGTAATCAATCCGGCTCGGATCGTTCATTCCGGAGGTGCGCGCCAACACTTGCAAGTTGGCTCGGCCGCTCAGGTATCCATAAAACGATGGCGACTCGACCTGTGCGCCGACTTTGCCCAGTACCGTCGAATCGCGGCGTGGATCGACGCCCAAGACGCGCACGCCACCCGCCGTTGCCCGCACCAGACTGAGTATGATGCGGATGGTCGTGGTCTTGCCCGCGCCGTTTGGCCCCAGAAAGCCGTAAACCTGCCCCGGCTTCACTTCGAGATTGACATTCTTCAGGGCCTGCACGCGCCGCTTGCCGCGCCCAAAGGCCTTGGTCAAGCCATCGAGTTGAATGGCAGCCGTCTCGCTCATCGCCAGTTCCTGCGGTCTCAAATATCGCGTCACACTCGTTCAGCATAATGCCCATCATGCGCAGGCTTCCATAAACATTTGCCACGCTCGTGCTATCATCGGCGGCTTGCGCGGCGGCATGGTGCTGTGCGCCCTCTTGAGGATGTCTCGCGATGCGCATGGCCCCTTATCCGCTTCATTTGCTGCGCGGCGGCATCGCCAGCTTCGCCCAGAGCCTCGTCTGGACGGCCATGCTCATCTATCAGGTGCAGGTGGTGGGCATGACGCCGCTGCAACTGGTGCTGGCGGGCACGACGATGGAAGTGACCATCTTCCTGTTTGAGATCCCCACCGGCATCGTGGCCGATGTCTACAGCCGCCGCCTCTCGACCATCATCGGCTATGCGCTGCTCGGCCTGTCTTATCTGATTCAGGGCCTCATCGCCACCTTCGGCGCAATCGTGGTGGGCAATGCCGTTTGGGGGCTGGGCTACACCTTCACCAGCGGCGCGTACGATGCCTGGCTGGTGGACGAAATCGGCGCGGGCAATGCCGGCAATGCCTTCCTGCGCGGCTCGCAGGTGGATCGCGTGGCGGCGCTGGCAGGCATTGCCACATCTGCGCTGCTCGGCAGTATCGCGCTGGCCGTGCCGATTGTGCTCGGCGGCGTGCTGCTGGTCGCACTGGCGCTGCTGCTGGCCGTCATCATGCCGGAGACCGGTTTCAAGCCCAAGCCGAAGGGCGAACGAACCACCTGGGCGGCCTTCACCGGCGCGTTCACCGACGGCCTGCACGTCGTGCGCGGCCGGCCCGTCCTCATCAGCCTGCTGCTGATCTACTTCTTCCTCGGGCTGTTCAGCGAAGGCTGGGACAGGCTGTGGCAGGCTCAGTTCCTGCGCACGTTTGAACTGGAAACCACTATCGCCCTTCCCGCCATCGTCATATTCGCCATTCTGACCGTCATCGGCCAACTGACTGGCGTCGGCCTCACCGAAATCGCGCGCCGCCGCATTGACACGCGCAACCGCGCCAGCGTCAATCGCACCCTGTTCGTACTGACCGCCATCATGGTCGTCGGGCTGGTCGTTTTCGGCCTCGCGCCCGGCCTGTGGGTGGCGTTTGCGGCCTGGTTCGTGTTCACGCAGGCGCGCGAACTGACCGATCCGTTCCTGCGCACATGGACCAATCAGCATATCCCCGACGATTTGCCGGTGCGCGCCACGGTGCTGTCGATGCAGAGCCAGTCGCACGCCATCGGCGAAGTCGCGGGCGGCCCACCTGTCGGCCTCATCGGCGACGTGTCGCTGCGGCTGGCCTTCCTCGGCAGCGCCGCCTTCCTCACGCCGGTGCTGGTGATTTTGAGGCGTGTGCGGCGCTATGAGACGGCCGAGAACAGCTAACCTCATTTCCGGCCTTCATCAGCGCGCAAAGAGGGGGTGAGGTTTGCAAGTCGGGGGTGGTTGCGGGGTCAAGTCCACCATCTCTTGAACCAAGCTCGTGCGAAGCGGTACAATCGCCTGTATTAATGAGTGGGCATACGAAAGTTACACTAAATCAGGGAGAGACATGATGACGCGCACGCTCAAAAACTATATCGGTGGCCAGTGGGTGGCCTCCAGCAGCGATAAGACCACACCGGTGATCAATCCCGCCACCTGTGAAGTGCTGGCCTACGTGCCGGAAGGCACACGCGAGGACGTGGACCGCGCCGCCAAAGCCGCCAGCGCCGCTTTTGACGATTGGCGCCGCACGCCCGTCCTCAGCCGCGCCCAGTACATGTACCGGCTCAAGGGCCTGCTCGAAGAACGCTTCGAGGATTTGGCACGCATCGTCGTCGAGGAAAACGGCAAGACTCGGGACGAAGCGCGAGGCGAAGTGCGGCGCGGCATCGAGAGCGTCGAGTTCGGCATGAGCGTGCCGGCCGTCATGCGTGGCTATAAGGTCGAGGACATCAGCAGCGGCATCGACGAAACCGCCGAGCGCCAGCCCATCGGTGTGTTCGCGGCCATCACGCCGTTCAACTTCCCGCTGATGGTGCCGCTGTGGTTCCTGCCCACGGCCGTCGCCACCGGCAACACCTACATCATCAAGCCGTCGCCGCAAACGCCGATCAGCATGGATTTACTGTACGAGATCATGGATGAGCTCGATCTGCCCGAAGGTGTGGTCAATCTGGTGCACGGCGGCAAGGAAGCGTCTATGGCCGTGATGGAACATCCAGACATCGCCGGCGTATCGTTCGTCGGCAGCACGCCCGTGGCCAGAATCGTCTACGAAACCTGCGCCAAGCACGGCAAGCGCGTGCAGGCCCAGGGCGGCGCGAAGAACTATATCGCCGTGATGCCCGATGCGAATATGGCCGCCAGCGTCGCCAACATCATGGGCTCGGCCTATGGCTGCGCGGGCCAGCGCTGTCTGGCGGGGTCGGTGGTGGTGGCTGTGGGCGACGCCTACGAGCCGCTCAAGGCCGAATTGCTCAAGCGCGCCTCGGGACTGCGCGTGGGCAATGGCCTGGATGAGTCGACGCAGATGGGCACGGTCATTTCGGACGATGCCCGCGAACGCATCGAAAGCATGATCGCTGCCGGCGTAGCCGAAGGTGCGCAGCCGATTCTGGACGGGCGCGGCGCGGTCATCGAAGGCCTCGAACAGGGCAGCTTCGTCGGACCGACCATCCTCGACGGCGTCACGGCCGACATGTCGGTGGCGAAGGACGAAATCTTCGGGCCAGTGATGGCGATCATGCATGTGCCCGATTTCGAATCGGCGGTCGAAGTCATCAACGAGTCGCGCTATGGCAACGCCGCCAGCATCTTCACCGGCAGCGGCCAGGCCGCGCGCGAGTTCAAGTACCGGGTGCGGGCAGGCAATATCGGCATCAACGTGGGCGTGGCGGCCGCGACCGCTTCGTTCCCGTTCGGCGGCCAGAAGGACTCATTCTTCGGCGACCTGCACGGCCAGGGCATGGACTCCATCGAGTTCTTCACCGACAAGAAGATCCTGATCGAGCGCTGGATTTGACGGAAGTTAAAAGTTGAAAGTACAAAGTTGAAAGTGAGATCGGGCGCAGTCTGAATGCCACTGGAACGCCGCGTCGTTTCGGCAGATAGTTCAGCAACCGTCCGTTTAGCACGCTTAAATCTCACTTTGCTCTGTACTTTCAACTTTCTACTTTTAACCTTCAACTATCTTGCCCTCCTACACCACCTCCCTCAATGGCGTCACGGCCGAGCATCTGCGCGGCGGGTTTTTCGAGGGCTGGCCCAACCCGCCGACGCCGGAAACGCATCTGCGCGTGCTGCGCGCGGCCAGCCACGTCGTGCTGGCGTGGGACGGCGAGCAGGCCGTGGGCTTCATCACGGCGCTCAGTGACGGGGTTCTGACCGCGTACATCCCGCATCTGGAAGTGCTGCCGGCGTATCGCGGCCAGGGCATTGGCGGAGAACTGGTGCGGCGTATGATCGCGGAATTGGCGCCGATCTACATGATCGACTTGCTCTGTGACGCGGCGCTGGTGCCGTATTACGAGCGTTTGGGCATGAGGGCCGTTCGCGGTATGGTCGTGCGTAACTATGAATCGCAGTCCGGCCTGCCGGACCCAGGAGCCAGTGAATCGCAATGAGCGAACTCAACGCATTTGGGGCTATTCTGACCTATGCCATCGACATGGAAGGCCAGATTGCTACCTACTATCGCCCGTTTGACAGCGCCCGCGCCGCCGACGCGGACAAGCGCCGGAGCAACCTGGAACGGGTGCGCCGAGAGAACGTGACCGAAATCAAGCTGGAGCCGATTGAAGGGCTGGATGAGCACGACTATGTGCTCAATCTGGCCGACACCAGCGCGGCGGGGCAGCAGGCCGTCGAGGCGACTGCTGCTCGCTTCTACGCCGACTGCGCGCCCAAACTCAATGTGCGCGAGGCTCAGCGCGCCCTTGACCGCGCAGCTCGCCAGCACAGCGAATTGGCGGGACTTTAGAGGTTGTATCACTCACGATGATAACGGCACGGCATGCCCTACCCTCTGAAAACACGATGAGGATTACGAAATGAAGAGGCGGCCTGTATATGCAGGCCGCCTCTTTTTTTGCATGAATGTCAGAGCGCACTCAGGCTTCCCGAGCCACCGCGCTGTACAGCCACACGCCATCTTCGCCGGTTGGGCTGCGATACAGGATGCCTTTGTCGGCCATGTATTTCAGTGTGGCGTAGATCTGGCGGTTCTCCAGGTCGTGACCCATGACTTTCAGCGTCGCCTTGACCTCACTGGCGCGGCGCGGTTCGGCGAAATAGCCCTCGTCGCGCAGGCCGCGGATCTGCGCTGTGGCGGCGTCGGCACGCGGCCGTCGCCTGCGGATCCCCGCCTCGGCGCCTTTGGGCCTGCGACCGCGCCGCGTGGACGAATCGCCGTCAATCAGGTGGGGTTCAAAATCGTCCTGATTGGCTGACAGAGATCGCCCCAATAAAACAGCAAGGCTGTCTTGCGCTCGCTGCGCCAGATCGGCTCCTTCAAACTCAAATACCAGTTCCTTGATAGTAATGCGAAAAACTGACTGATGAGTCAATCCGTCCATATCCTTCTTTGGCAGTCCCTTTCATTAACTCGTGGATGTAATGTGTAGCATAACACAAATACAGTAATCCGCTCAAGAAGGTTATGGATCGAACTTGCAGGGGGTGGTTACAGACACCGCGAAAAAGCCGAGCGCCTCGACAATCGGGCGGCTCATGGGGCTGGCATCGATCATCAGGAAACGTCGGCCGCGCTCACGCGCTTCAATGGCGCGCGCAGCCAGCAGCGCCCCATAAACGCCCCTGCCCCGGTACTGCTCCAGTACGCTGCCGCCCCACAGCGAGGCAAAATCGGACTCGGGCAAATAGGTCACCCACGCTGCACCGACGGGCACTCCCTCCGCCCGCGCAACAAATATGCTCACATAGTCTGGTGCAGCCAGCATTTCACGGCACAGGCGTTCGCCCCAATCTCCCTTTTCACCTCCCCATACGGCGCTCTCCACCGCCACCACGGCATCCACCTGCACCGGATCGATCAGCCGTTCCACCGTATGCCCACGCAAGTCGAACAGGCGCGGCGGCGCATCGTTTAGCGCCCGAATCAGCAGTGTTTCCGGCTCATCGGCGCTGAAACCGCGCGCCACCAGCCGTTCGCGCAAATCGGGCGGCGCGTCGTGGCTGTAGACCTTCCACTCGCAAGACGCACCGCGCTCGCGAAAGTAGGCAATCTCCTCGTCAATGACACGATCAATCGCCGCGTCGGTCAGACCGTTCAAGTTGCTGTAGAGTACGAAGCTCGGGCCACCCGCTTCATCTACAAAGCGCACGGTATGGGCTGTTTCCACGCGGGCGCTTGCCGGAAACTCGGCCTGGCGGCGTTCCTGCTGGTCGTAGAGTGCGAGTAGTTCGGCATTCTGCATGGCAAGCTCCTGGTCCATGGGCACATCGCAAGCATAGCACGGTCTGATTTCGCCGCAGGGGTAGACCTCGTTATAATTGCAGCTTACGGGACGGGCATGGCCTGTTCATCTGCGAAGAATGAAACCGGCGTAAAGGAGTTTTTGCCATGGAGTTTGCGATCACCTTTAAGGGCGATATTGACCCCCAACGCACGCTCGCCCTGTGCAAGCAGGCCGAACAGGCTGGATTTTCGTACACCTGGCTGTTCGATTCCCATGTGCTGTGGCGCGACTGCTACGCGACGATGGCGATGCTGATGGAGCACACCGATCACATGCGCTTCGGCCCGTGCGTCACCAACCCGGGCGTGCGTGAATGGTCGGTGGCTGCCAGCCTGTATGCGACATTGGCCGTGCAGAGCGGCAATCGCATCGATATCGGCCTCGGGCGCGGCGACAGCTCACGGCGTATGCTCGGCCGCAAGCCGCTCAACGTCGAGCGCATGGTCGATTTCGGGCAGGCGCTCAAGGGCATGGTGCGCGGCGACGAAGTGACCTATTCGTGGGATGATCAGGACACCACCGCGCAGCTTCCGTGGGCGAACGGCTACGAACTGCCGATCTGGTACGCCGCCTACGGCCCCAAGGCGCTGGCAGCGGCGGGGCAGTACGGCGAGGGCCTGATCCTGCAGTTGGCCGATCCGTGGCTGATCAAGTGGTTCTCCGATCAGGCTATGGAAGCGGCACTCGCCGCTGGCCGCGATATGTCCAGCTTCCGCATCATGTCGGCCGCACCAGTGTGGGTGGGCGATATGGCCACGGCGCGGGCGCAAACGCGCTGGTTCCCGGCGATGGTGGGCAACCATGTAGCCGATCTGGTCGACAAATATGGCAAGGAAGGCCATGCCGTACCCAAGCGACTGACGGACTACATCGAAGGGCGCAAGGGCTATGACTACCGCCACCACGCCGACAAAGACGCCGATCATCTGAGCTTCATCAGTGACGACATCATCGACAGTTTCGGCATCCTCGGCGATGTGGGCGCGCAGGTGGCCAAGCTCAAGGAACTGAAGGCGGCTGGCGTGACCCAGTTCAACATCTATCTCATGTGCGGCGACGAAGAGCGTATTGTCGAGGCGTATGGGAATGAGGTAATTCCGAAGTTCAAGAAGGAAGTTGAAAGTGAGGGTATGCTTCACTGAAGACGTGAGAAGATGAAGGTCAGTCGTTTCGAGGACTTGATCGCGTGGCAGAAAGCGCGTGAATTCACGGCAGACGTCTATCGAACCACGCGAACCGGGTCGCTTCAAGGAGATCGCGCACTGGCGGTACAGATGCAGCGTGCGGCGGTTTCGATTATGTCCAATATCGCGGAGGGATTCGAACGCAGCAATCAAGGGGACTATCATCGGTTCTTGATTATTGCGAAGGCGTCGTGCGGTGAGGTTCGGTCGCAGTTGTATGTCGCTCTTGATGTGGGCTACATCACGGAGGCCGACTTCAATCGACTGACTAGCAGATCTATGGAGGTGAGCCGGGTACTCGGCGGATTAATCCGATCTGTTGCGGCTCAACGATCTGAGGCGCGCAACAGTCGATCAACTCCGCCGGAAAGTTGACCGGTGTCCGCAGCTTTCAACTTTCAACCTTCAACTTTTAACTGTTTACTGGAGGCATCCCATGTCCACACTCTTCAAAAATGGCACCATCATCACAGCCAGCGATATGTTCCAGGCGGATTTGCTGGTCGAGGGCGAGACGATCACGACCATCGGCCGCAATCTCCCCGCCGGCGGCCATGACGTGGTCGATTGCACCGGCAAGTACCTCATGCCCGGCGGCATCGACGTGCATACGCATCTCGAACTGCCCTTCGGCGGCACCGTCAGCAATGACGACTTCGACACGGGCCACAAGGCGGCGGCATTTGGTGGCACAACCATGCACATCGACTTCGTCATTCAGCCCATCGGCGGCAGCCTGCGCGACGGCCTGAAAACGTGGCGCGAAAAGGCGAAGAAAGCCCAGATCGACTATGGCTTCCATATGGCCATCACCGACCTGCGCGACGAAGTGATGGACGAAATTCCGTCGATGCTCGATGAGGGCATCACCAGCCTCAAGCTGTTCATGGCCTACAAGAACGTCTATCAGGTGGACGACACCACGCTCTTCCGCGCGATGGAAACTGCGTCGAAGCACGGCATGATCATCATGGTGCACGCGGAGAATGGCGATGTCGAAGTGCAACTGCGCCAGCAGCTTCTGGCCGAGGGCAAGACTGATCCCGTCTGGCATTATTCCTCGCGCCCGCCAGAAATCGAAGGCGAAGCAACCAACCGCGCCGTGGTGATGGCCGGGCTCGCCGACTGCCGCCTGTACGTCGTGCATATGACCTGCGAGCAGTCTATCGGCGCGCTGCGGCGCGGCCGCGCGGCTGGTTACCCGGTCATGGGCGAAAGCTGCGTGCAGTACTTCCATATCACCCGCGACCACCATCTGGGCGCGCCCGGCTTTGAAGGCGCGAAATACGTTTGTTCGCCGCCGGTGCGCAACGAGGAACACCACAATGTACTGTGGGGAGCGATTGAGGACGGCACGCTGGCGGTCGTCAGCACCGACCACTGCGATTTCTGGTACGAGGGCGGCGTCGGGCCATGGCAGGAGTGGGCCAAGGCGCACAACGGCGGCGATTGGGTGGAGTACGAGGCGCAGGACCCGTCGTATCGCCGCCCGGGCAAGGAACTGGGCAAGGGCAACTTCTCGAAAATACCGAACGGCCTGCCCGCGATTGAAGACCGCATGGTCGTGATGTGGCAGTTGGGCGTCAACGGCGGCCACATCAGCCCGCAGCGCTTCGTCGAAATCAACTGTACCAATCCGGCGCGCATCTTCGGCATGTATCCGCGTAAGGGTGCGCTGGTGGTGGGCGCGGATGCCGATATCGTCGTTTGGGACCCGAACAAGACGCATACCCTGAGCGCGGCCACCCAGCACATGCGCTGCGATTACAGCCTGTTCGAAGGCATGCAGGTGACGGGCGCGCCCGAACTGGTTTACCAGCGCGGCAACAAGCTGGTAGACGGCGCCGAGTGGCTGGGCAAGAACGGCAGCGGCCAGTACGTTGCGCGCGAGCCGAATGCGGCTATCCTGTAATTGAGGGGTTGGTGTCACCTTCGGGGGCAGGGATCACTCCCTGTCCCTTTTGATTCCAGGACCAAACGACCGAACCAGCCAGGAAAGGACCAATCATGATCCGACGACTGATCGGCCTGCTGATTTTGATTGCGCTGATCTTCCCGCCTATCGCCGTTGCAGCCGGCGTACTTCTAGCCCGTGACGTGACGGGCCGTATGGAATCCCAAGTCGAACTATTGCTCAACAACGTGCGCACCGAACTGACAGACATTGAAGAAACAGTCGAAGATGTTCGCACGCACTTGAACGACCTCGTCACGCCCATCAACAGTGCCGTGAACACCCTCAGCGACCTGATCGACGATGCCGATGATTTGGTGGCCGGCAGCCTGACGATACCGGGCGTCGTGCTGGCTGATTTCGTACTGAACATTCCGGGCATTGGCCCCTTCACGATTGTCATCCCTAATATTCCGTCCACCACGCTCACCATCCCCGGGCTTTCGACTTTACGCGGGCTGTTTGAGAATACGCTGGGCGAGGCTGAGGAAATGGCGGGCGCAGTGCAGGACATTCTGCGGCTACGTTTCATCCCCAACCAGCTCAATCAGGCGGCCGCAGATGTGCGCGCACTGGTGGATTACGTCACTGGCGTTGGCGAATCCATCGCCGCGCCGGTGCAAATCATGCTGGTGGCCGGTGGAATCTGGCTGGTGATCGTGTATATCGTATGCCTGTATTTGGGCATCGGCACCGGCTGGCGCATGGTCACCGGACGGTGAACAACGTAATACGCGGCGTCGCAATGAGGCGTCCGCCGCGTTGCGCATGAGCCGAAACCAACTATTCTTAGATCAGGGATTGGTGTCTATATGGGGCAGGGATCACATCCTGCCCCGTTTGATTCACATCCCCAATGACCGAACCAGCCAGGAAAGGACCTTCCATGATCCGCCGACTGATCGGCCTGATGCTGCTCATCACGCTGTTCTTTCCCCCTGTGGCCGCAGCCAGCGGCTTTTTCATCGTCCGCGATACGGTTTCTCAGGTCGGGGCCGTGGTGGGCACACGTATCGAGCGCGTACAGAATGAGCTCGACGACATCGAAACCGCGATCCAGAATGTGCAGGATCAGATCGCGCCGCTCGCCGCGCCAATCAATGCAGTTGTTACGTCCATTGGCAATCTGATCGACGACGTGAATGATCTGAATATCGGGAGTCTCCGCATCCCGGGCATCACCCTGCCTGACTTTGACTTGAACCTGTTCGGGCTGGGCACTTTCACCATCGTCATCCCCGATATCCCCTCGGTCAATCTCACCATCCCCGGCCTGTCGGCCCTGCGCGGGCTGTTCGAGGATATGCTTCAGGGCATTGAGACCCTTGCCTCGGCTGTGGCCGCAATCGTCGATTTGGGCGCAATTCCTGAGATGCTTGGCGACGCCGCCGCAGAAGTTCAGGCGCTGGCGAGCGACTTTGGGGGTATCCTCTCGTCACAGTCGGGCGCGGCCGTAGGGCTTTCCCTGGCCTGCGCACTCTGGCTGGTGATGGGCTATCTCGTGGCCCTGTACCTGGGTATCGGCACCGGCTGGCGCATGGTTACCGGTCGTTGAAGGATGTGAACAATGCACGACACAGCGCGCTTCATCCCCGCTGGATTTTGAACGGCTTCCAGAAGACGAAATGCTCCGGCGCGCGCAAGCCTTCCGCGATTCGATGCGGCGGCGGCGCACGGTGCGCGAGTTCTCGGCCGAGCCGGTGCCGTTCGCCATCATCGAGGCAGCGGTTGCAGCCGCAGCGTCCGCCCCGTCGGGCGCGAACCAGCAGCCGTGGACGTTCGTCGTCGTCAGCAGCCCGGCAGTCAAGCGGGCCATACGGGCCGCCGCCGAAGCCGAGGAGTACGAGTTGTACACGCGGCGCATGAGCGACGAATGGAAGTCGGCGCTGGCGCATCTTGGCACCGACTGGCACAAGCCGCATCTGGAGGACGCGCCGTATCTGATCGTCGTGTTTCAGCAGGCCTATGGCATCGGGCCGGGCGGCGAGAAGATTAAACACTACTACAGCGTCGAGTCGACCGGCATGGCCGTCGGTATCCTGATAGCGGCGCTGCACCAGTCCGGGCTAGTGACACTGACGCATACGCCCAGCCCGATGGGCTTCCTCAGTGAGATTCTCCAACGCCCAGCCAACGAACGGCCGTACGTGCTGATTCCAGTTGGCTACCCCGCACCAGATGTTCAGGTGCCCGTCATCACGAAGAAGCCGCTGAGTGAGGTGCTGGTTCGCGTGGAGTGACGCGCTGGGCACAGGAGTGCTTTGTGGTCTGCGCGTTCGATCAGGGGCTAGAATATCTTTAGGCATTCTGAGTGTGGGGGTGCGTGGAGATGAATAACCAGCGCCGGTTCATCAAGTGTGCGCTTCGAACAGGTTTATTGATACTTGTGATGTGCGTCGGAATGGCTGGCATTGCTGCGCAAGCGGACGAAGCGCTCGACCTGACTGAAACGCACATCACGCAAGACGGCGCATTTCAGTTCGATTACCCAGCCGAGTGGACTGCCGAAGAGCGCCCGGATGGCGCGGTCAATCTCCATGGGCCA
Organism: uncultured Chloroflexia bacterium; assembly: GCA_963841085.1. Taxonomy (GTDB): domain Bacteria; phylum Chloroflexota; class Anaerolineae; order Aggregatilineales; family Phototrophicaceae; genus Flexifilum. The sequence goes on from CAWJBF010000009.1 coordinate 645,503, forward strand.
GATGCCTTCCTAACGATTTACACGCCCAATCATCTTGCCGTAACCACGTTGTTCGCGCCTGACTTCAGTTCAGCCACTGCGTTAATGGAATCGTACGTCGAAGCCGGCACCGCGTCTGGACTAGTGGAATTTCAAGACTCCTCAAAAGTCGTTCTGGACACGGGCGTAGCAGCAGTTCGCACAGATTTCACCTTCATCGCCGATGGCGCAACGAATGTCACCAGTCAGTACATGCTCGCGGTTCCGGTTGAGGACCGCTATGTGCTGATCCTTGTGGATGGGGTGGAGGGCGAATCGCTGGCAAATACCGTCAATGCCATGGCTGCGACGTTTACGATCCTCAGTGATGTGATCCCCACCCCTGGCGCTACCCAACTGGCCCCTCCGACGGACTGGCGCGCGTTGGTGCGTCTGCTGGAATCAATCGAACTGATCGACGGCAGTGGGGAGCTAATTTGGGAAGCGGATTTTGCGTCCACAAGCGTCGGTGGCCCACTCCTGCTGCCTGACGACAGCGAGTCGACCTATGCAAACATTGCAGGAGGCGCACTGTTGAGTTTCCGTCCGGATAGCCAGGATAACCTGTGCGGATTCATGGTGCGCGTCATTTGGGATGAACAACCCGAGCAGTTTCTATTCGTAGGCGTGGACGCCTATGACTATGTCATCGTGATGGATTTGGCAGGCGCCAACGCAGACGGACCCAACGTCACCGAGATAGAATCCGAGGTGCCTTTCTTCGGCCCGCAGCAAATACTCTATGTGCTGCGCGATAACCACGTCACCGTGCTCGTCAACGGAAGCCCCGTCATTGAGGATGCGGCAGTGGCGCTGCCCGAGCCCAACGCACGAGGTGAAGCTGCGCCCGGGCTGGCAGGTGCGGCTCTGGAGAATAGCTGCGTGCTGACCGATGCCTGGGCTTACGGCTTCTCCGATGGCTGAGTAAGCTGTGACCGGGCTATTTCGCGGTGAGCACCTCATAAAATGCGCGCGCCACCGCCTCGACCGTCTGTTCCGGCGTGTCACCGGCGCGGAAGTCGTCGTATTCCAGCAGCGCGCCGCGCCACTCACCGTTATGCCAGCGCGCACCGGCGGGCAGCGGACGCTCCTCAACGCCTTCCGGCCACGGCCAGGCATAGGCATACAGATACGGGCGCGGCAGTTCGGCCGTGCCCGGCGAAAAGCCAACTGCGAAATGCGGCTGGCTGCTCTCATCAGGGTCGCTTCCGAAGAACCACAGGCTGGATAAATCGAAGCCGTGCGGCCACACAACCAGCGGCGTCATCGTGCCCAGTAAGCGCGCGCGAAAGCGGGCCAGACCGGTGTAGATGGCGTACAGCGCGTGGGCATAACCGGCCCCCTGGGCGGGGTTGAGCTCAAATAACGCCGGGCCAGAGTGCTCCGGCGCTTCAACCGCTTCTGCTTCCAGTCCCAGTTCGTGCGCCAGCGCTTCGGTCAACGATTGACCGTTCTGCGCTTTGAGCGATACAGCAAATACGCGGCCATCGGCGGCGACGCCGCGCACGAGTCCGTCCTCGAAACGCAGTTCCAGCGACGCGCCATCTTTCAGCGGGCCGGTCGTGAGGCCATCGGGCGTCACGAACAGCGCCAGATGCAGCGCATTCGGTTGATTGTCCACATGGGCCTTGCGAATCTGCCCGAGCACCTGCGCGGCGCGGTGCAGCGAATCGCGGGTCGTTTTCCAGTCATCGAACAACAGCGGCAGCGGCATGAGTCGCTCCTTGATTCAGCGTGCGTTGAAGTACCGACGCGCCCCGTTGGCGCAACCTTACGAACGGGCGGCCAGTGCGTCATTCGCACGATGGCACAAACCCACACCGCCGGCATCCAGCCACGCCTGCAGCGATGGGCTGCTGCTGATCCCCTGCTGCGCATCGCGGTAAATAGTAGTTCCCCACACGTAGTAGCGCTGGGTTTCGGCCGGCCATGTGTCAAAAGCACGGCCCACCACCGAAGGCCCACCGTTGTAGCAGGCCAGCGCCAGCCCCACATCACCGTTGGCGTAATCGAGGCAATAGGCGAGGAAATCCGCGCCGCGCCGGGCATTGGTATCAGGGTCGTGCATATCTTCGCCGGTGCTGAAGTGGAACGGCATCACCTGAAACAGGCCCTGCGCCCCGGCGCTGCTGCCGATGCTGGGGTGGCCGCACGATTCAATCTGCATCACCGTCGCCAGCAAGTTCGAATCAAGACTACGTTCACCGGCCCAACGCGAAATATCACGCTCCCAGTAGCGCACTTCCTGGCTGAAGAAGGGCGCGATCAGGCCCGCCGAGACCGGCGCGCTGAATACCGGCCGCACCGTGGCGATCCAGCTTCCGGCGGCGTTCAGCATATTGCCCAGCGCGCCGCTGGCCAGCAGCACGCCGAAGATCACGCCAGCCATCCAGACGTAAAATTCACGGCGCAGCCGCTGCTTGAGGGACGGGCGCTCGGCCGTGCCATTGCGCTTGCTGGTTGAACGGGGTGCAGGTGCGCGGCGGCGCGAGGAAGAAGCGGGAACAAGTGTGGTCATGTTGGAGCGTTCTCCGGTGCGGCAATCGCCGGCAACAAGCGTTCTGCTTCACCCAATAGTAGCACACTTGTTCTATTTTCACCATGAGAGAATCATCGTTCTGATTTCGGCATCACGGATTTTTTACAACTAGGGCACAATCCGATAACGTCTGGCGACTACGGTAGACATATCGCTCACTGAGCCAATGGGGAAGCTCATCATGAAGCACGCACGTAAACTCGTTCTGCTCGTCATCATCGCAATCCTTGCCGTCGGCGCGCTGGCCGTCAGCGCCGAGCCCGCAGCCCGCGCCGTGACCGTCACGGAACAGCAGATAAATAGCAGTTTCCGCGTCACCAATCCGGTCGGCCGCCGCGTGACCAACGTGCGCGTCGATTTGCAGCCCGGTCAGGCAGTGATCAGCTCGACGATTACGCTGCGCCGCCCGGCGGGCCAAAGCAGCACGACCAACCAGACGGTCAGCACGTGGACACCTACTGTCACTGGCGGACGGCTATCTTGGGTACTCACCAGCGCCACCGTCAACGGTTCACCCGCCTCAGCCGACCTGATCAATCAGATTAACACGGCGATTGGCACCTCATGGCGCAGCTACTGGCGGGTGCAGCATCCGGGCCGCGCCACCGCTGTGACCATCGACGACAACCAAGTCGTGATCACGTTCAGCTAGCCCAGCTCACCGCCATAAGGCCACCCAAGAGGACGCCCTGCCAGCGTCCTCGTTGCGTTGGGTATACTCGGCGCAGAATTCGTCTGATGCCGGGAACCGCCCATGAAACCCATGTCGTTTGATTTCGATTCGCGCCGCTCGATGGTCACAGCTCGCGGCGGCATGGTCGCGGCCAGCAACCCGCTGGCGGCGCAGGCCGGGCTGCAGGTTCTGCGCGAAGGCGGAAACGCCGCCGACGCCGCTGTGGCCACCGCCGCGATGCTCAATGTCACCGAAGCCGCCTCGACGGGCATGGGCGGCGACTGCTTCGCGCTGTTCTATGATGCAAAGTCCGGCGCAGTCACGGCGCTCAATGGCAGCGGCCGCGCTCCGGCAGCCCTCACGGCCGATGCACTGAGGGCACGCGGCTGGACGGCCATCCCCGATCGCAGCGCCGACGCCATCAGTGTGCCCGGCGCGGTCGCGGGCTGGGAGGACCTAATCAAGCGCCACGGCCGCATGCCGTTGGCCCGCGTGCTGCGCGACGCCATCGCCTATGCTCGTGACGGCTTTCCCGTGCAACCAGTATATGGCGCGGCATGGGGGCGGTCAGAGGCGTTTTTGCGTAACAGCCGCTATGCTGGTGACTACCTGCCCGATGGTCGCGCACCGGTGGTCGGCCAGATCGTGCAGCTTCCCGATCTGGCGCGCACGCTGCAGGCGGTGGCTGATGGCGGCGCGGCGGCCTTCTACACCGGCCCAATTGCAGACGCCATCGTCGAGACAGTGCAGGAACACGGCGGAGTCCTCAGCCACGACGACTTGCTCACGCACCGCTCCACCTGGGATGAGCCGATTCGGGCCAACTATCGCGGCATCACGGTGATTGAATGCCCGCCCAATGGGCAGGGGCTAGCCGCACTGGAGGCGCTGCGCCTGCTCGAAGGCTTCGATTTGGCCGCCCTGCCCTGGGACAGCGCCGAACGCCTGCACTGGATGATCGAGGCGATGCGGCTGGCGTTCGCCGATGCGCGCCACTACATCGCCGATGACGCCACCAACCCCGCGCCCATCCATGAACTCCTGTCCGACAACTACACCCGCGAACGCAGGGCACTGATTCAGCGCGACCGGGCCATGCAGCCGCCGTCGTTTGGCCGTCCGTTCGCCGGGTCGGATACGGTCTATCTCAGCGTCGTCGATGGCGACGGCAACGCCTGCTCGTTCATCAACAGCCTGTATATGGGCTTCGGCACGGGCATCGCCGCCAAAGGCACGGGCGTGTTCCTGCAAAATCGCGGCGCGCTGTTCTCGCTCGAAGAAGGCCATCCGAACGAGCTTGCCCCGCGCAAGCGACCGTATCACACCATCATCCCGGGCATGGCGCTGAAAGACGGTGCACTTATGGGCTTCGTTTGGCGTGATGGGCGGCTTCATGCAGCCACAGGGACATGTGCAGGTCATCAGCGCCATGGTCGATGACCTGCTCAATCCGCAGGAAGCGGTGAATCGCCCGCGCTGGCTACTGGCCGATGGCACTGCCGACAGCCCGCTCTACCTCGAGGAGGGCATTCCGCTGCGCGTGATGTCCGCGCTGGCCGACATGGGCCACCCGGTGCGGCCAGTCAGCGGCTACGGACGCGGCATTTTCGGCGACGGTCAGATCATCCGCCGCGACGCCGAAACCGGCGTGCTGTTCGGCGGCAGCGACCCGCGCAAAGATGGACAGGTAGCGGCGTACTGATGAGCGCCGCACCACCTCAGAAGCGCCGCGTGGTGCTGTGCATGGGCGAGTATTGCAACCTCAACCGGCGGGCAAGCAAGCTGATGGCCATACTGGAACCGGCCATCACGGAATTGAACGGCGATGCCTACCCGCCCTGCCTCAAGCTGGAACGCGCCAACTGCCTGAGCATGTGCGCCATCGGCCCCAATCTGGTCATCTACCCCGAGGACCTCGTCTTCAGCAAGCTCGACGAGGCGGGTTTGCGGCGGATTATTGAGGATGAACTCAGGCCGTGCGCCGGCCGTTAACCTCACCCCTAGCCCCTCTCCTGTGTTCGGGCAAGTGGCGGCGTACTGAAGGGCCAAGCGCCTAGGTGATCTCGGCCCTCTGTTCCTCATCTGCACGCTGGCTGAGGCGGGTGAGATCCGACATGATCGCCTTGTCACTGGAATTCTGCGCCTGTAACGCCAGCTCGTACCATTCCTCGCGTTCCCACTTCAGCGTGTTCTCCACGCGCTGAACAAACTCGTCAATCAACTTGCCGCGCTTCGCCAGATCGAGGTAGTCGCGGTCATTAGCCATCGCCGACCACTCCGCCTTCAACGCTGAGAGCTTTTGGGCAGCGATCAGAAACAGTGCATAGGTCTTGCCAAACATGTTGACGTTGGCGAAGTTCGTAATGGCCACTGAAAACGCGTTGGTGACTGCGACCAGCACCACAATCTCGAGGTTCAGACCGATAAGGCCCGCAAGTGCGCTGGACACCGCGCCCACCAGCAGCACGATCTGTGAGGCGCGTGTGAAACGCCGCAGTTGCACGAAATCCCGGCTCGTGGCGAAATCGTACCAGTCGTACTGCTGATCCATGCGCCAGGACAGGTACTGATCAATCGTCAATTCACCGATCCCGTTGTCATCGGGCGTGAAGCTGTTGGCATCCGCAATGACCGCCAGAACATCGGCTTCGGCGTTCGGCGCTCTCACCCGGGGCGTGATGCCGCTCTCGAACGGCTTGGCTTCCGCTTGCACAATCGTCATGTTCTGAACGAGCAAGTTGTCCGTATCAGTGGGATCACCCGCATAGGGCCCGGCCTGCATCCGGTACAGGAACAGGTGCATGCGCATCATCTCAGCCGTATACCGGTACTTGATCCACGCGGTCGTGCCGGTGAAGCTCAGCAGATCGTTCATTAGGTAAGAGGCTACGATCGGCATGGCGATGCTGATGATAGCCAACAAGACAGCCAGCACGCGCAAGCCAATCAGGCTGACCCCAACCGCGGCAATCGTGGAAATAAGCGTCAGGTAGATGACCTGATAGCGCCCACGAATGTAGTTGGCCTTAAGCATACTCGCGGTGCGGTCATACACCGAGAGCTGCGCCCACTGCAACAGCAGCAGGCTGCGATTGACACGCGGGGGCGGAACAGGCGTGGGGGCGCTGTCGGAAGGCGGGGCGGTCGGCTGTTGATCTTCGGGTTCAGTAGATGCACTCATCAGTCTCTCCCTCGTGCTAACTCAAGTAACAGGACAACTGGCCACAAACTGAATAGTGCCGGGGATCATATTCAAGCATAGCATCAGTTTGCGTGGGCGCTGGCGAACCGGTTGTGGAAAAAGCTTTCCGAAGCCGGGCACGACCAGCACCACCCGGCCACCCTGATTGGTTCTGGCTCGTAAGCGCGGGTAACATCAGGCGGCAATAGCGTGCAGGACTGCAAAGGAAGATGTCATGCGTGAATTCCACCCACAGACCATCATCGAGCCGTTTCGCATTCGGTCGGTCGAGCCGATTCACTTCAATACCATGGCCGAACGCGAGGCGGCGCTGAAAACCGCCGGCTACAATCCGTTCCTGCTGCGCGCCGACAGCGTGCTCATCGACTTGCTCACCGACAGCGGCACGGGGGCGATGTCGTCGCGCCAGTGGGCGGGCATGATCGCCAGCGACGAAAGCTACGCTGGCGCATCGTCGTTCTACCGCTTCGAGGCCGCGGTGCAGGACATCACCGGCTTCAAGCATGTCATCCCCGCCCATCAGGGCCGCGCCGCCGAGAACATCCTGTTCACCACTATCGCCGGGCGCGGAGATGTGATCCCCAGCAACACCCACTTCGACACCACCCGCGCGCATGTTGAGCACAGCGGCGCTGAGGCGCGCGATATGGTCATCGCCGAAGGCCGCCAGCCGCGCCTGATCCACCCCTTCAAAGGCAATATGGATGTGGCGGCACTGGAACAGACGATTGCCGAAGTAGGCAGCGATCACATTCCGGCGATTATGCTCACAGTCACCAACAACTCGGGCGGCGGCCAGCCGGTGAGCATGGCCAACGTGCGCGCCGTCAGCGCCATTGCCCGTGCGCACGGCATTCCGTTCTACATCGACGCCTGCCGCTTTGCCGAGAATGCCTGGTTCATCAAGACGCGCGAAGATGGCTATGCGGACAAGTCACCGATGGAGATCGCCCGCGAGATGTTCAGCTATGCCGATGGCTGCACCATGAGCGCCAAGAAGGACGGCATGGCAAACATCGGCGGCTTCCTCGCGCTCAACGACGATACGCTGGCCGCGCAATGCCGCAACCTCGAAATCCTCACGGAGGGATTCCCGACTTACGGCGGCATGGCGGGCTACGACCTGGAGGCGATTGCGCAGGGCCTGTACGAGGCGCTCGACCCGCACTACTTGCGCTATCGTATTCGCTCGATTGCCTATCTGGGCGATCGATTGACGGCGGCGGGCGTGGCGATTGTACAGCCCACGGGCGGCCATGCCGTCTATCTGGACGCGCGCGAAATGCTGCCACATATCCCGCCGCTGCAATATCCGGCGTGGTCGCTCAAAAACGCGCTCTATCTGGTTGGCGGAGTGCGCGGGGTGGAGATCGGCACGGTCATGTTCGGCATACAGCCGGACGGCAGCGAACGCCCGGCGGCTATGGATCTGGTGCGGTTGGCGTTCCCGCGCCGCACCTACACCCAAAGCCATGTCGATTATCTGGCGGAAGTGATTCTGGAAGTCTACGCGCAGCGCGAGTCGCTGCCCGGCTACCGCATCGTCGAGCAGTCTCCGGTGCTGAGGCACTTCACGGTACGTATGGAGCCGATTGAGGGGTGAAGGTGAAGGGATGAACCACTGAGACACTGAGAACACTGAGATTTACCCTCACGCTTTGTGCCTCTGTGGCTCATCTGCTATTCCCGCATGCCAAGCAAATCCCGCTGTTCCATCCAGTCAGCGACCCGCTCGGCGATGGAATCCAGATCGCCGCCACTGACGTCGACTTCGAGGTGTGGCAAGCGGCAGCGCGAAAGCGCCTCGCGGAAGTCATCCTGCTCGCGGTAAAACGGCGTCAGGTCGTTGTACTGGCTCGGATTGCCGCTCACCTTCAGCCGTTCGACCCGCGCCGCTTCGAATGACTCGACTGTGCGCGTGCACAGCACGACGCAAAAGCCGAGCGGCAGCAGCCGGTCTTCGAGCCAGCCGAAGTCGTAGTGCCGCCCCTGCGCCGCCTGATAGACCTGCGTGCTCAGATGGAAGCGGTCGATGATCCACGAGTAGTAGCGCTGCAGCTCAAACAAGCGCACCCACGTCGCATAAGTCTCCATCGCCAGCACCTCTTCTTCTGGCGCAAAGTTGATCAGGCCGCGACCCCACGGATAATTGGTGAAGGCGCACCACTCACCCGAAATCAGTGGCGAGTGATACTTATACTTGCGCGGCCCGACTATGCGCGAGTGCTCATTGAGCAGAAACGCCAGATCGGTCTTGTGCGTCAGGCGCGTGCCTTCGAGGATGATCTTGGGCGTGAGCTTGGCCGGCGCTGGACGAGTCATGGATGTTCCCCTCGCGCATCGGCGGCTGCATGAAGTTCCTGCACCGCCTCGAAAAACGCTTCCGGCTGATCGCGGTGGCAGTAGTGGCCGCCCGGCAGCATCAGCAAGCGGCCATCGGGCATCGCATCAACGGTGCGCTGGGCGTAGGCCTCGGGGTTGAGGCGATCATCGCGGCCGAGCATCACCAGCACAGGCAGCTTCATTTGCGGGGCCAGCGACAACGATACGTCGCCGCCGAGGTCGATGATGCGTTTAACAGCCGTAGCCCACTTCAGCACGTAAGCATCGGCATTGGTGATACCGTTTCGCGTTTTTAGTTCGTCTGACATCCAATCGCCGGGGAATACACCCTGCGCCGCGGCGCGCATGTCTGGCCCATAGTAGCCAATCGCGCCCCAGGCTACGCAAGACTTGAAGCGTTCGGGCGCGAGCCCGGCCATGATCAACGCCACCTCACCGCCATCGGAAAAGCCGAGCAAGTGCGCGCGCGGCCAGTTGAGCGCATCGAGCAGCGCCAACACATCAAGCGCATCGCGATCGTAAAAATCAGTCGGATAATCGCGCGGCCGGGGCAGGCTTTCGCCGTAGCCACGCCGCGTCGGGCCGAGCGTGCGATAACCGTTGGCGGTCAACCACTCTGTCACTTCGGCCACATCATCGTGCGGCGAACCGAGCCAGCCATGCACCAGCACGGCTGGTTCGCCTGCGCCAAATTCCTCGTAGAACAGCGTCGCGCCCGTCGGCAATTCCTGAAACGGCATTTACGACTCCTCGGGCACGGGGGCTTCCGCCTCGGCCTTTTTGCCACCCATCGCCGAGTTCATCAGGTCACCAAACGAGACGCCCAGTCCGATAATTCCAATCACGCCGAACACTGCGTAGCCCAGCAGCGTCACCCCGTGGAAGAGCAGGCCGAGCGCGGCTGATGCGACCGAACTGACGCCCAGCATTTCGCCGGCCAGCCGCACCGCGCCCTGAAACGGCCCGATGCTCGCCAACGTCAGCGGAAGGGCAACGCCGAGCGCGGCCAGGCCCACGCCGAGCATGGCATAAACCAGATAATTCACGCCCTGTAGATCCACTGCTCGCTCCAGCGCCATGAAAGTCGCCAGCGAGAAACCCCACGCGATTAGTGTCCACAGGATAGTGAGGCCGAACGTGCGTAGATTGGTCAGCGGACGCAGGCCCACCAGCACGGCGTCGGCCTGATGCTGAAGCCGGAAGCGCCGGAGAAACGGAAGCGCGCTCTCCAGCCACTGCGCCAGCCGGTGACCAAGCGTGGGCCGCGCCGCGAAGCCAATCAGCACCGCGAAACCGACGACTGCCAGTCCGCCGAAGATTGCCGCTGTTCGCGCCACCGCTTCGGGCACATCGGGCAACTGCGTCAGCGCAATCGTGATCATTACCACCACCGTCACCACGTCGATCAGGCGCTCGACGACAATGCTTGCTGCCGAGGTCATGGCCGGCACTTCGTAGCGCGTGGCCAACAGCACGCGCACGACTTCGCCGGCGCGCAGCGGAAGCTGGTTGAGGAGCATCGTCACGCTGAAGATGTAGAAGCTGGTGCGCGTGGTGATGCGCCCGCCCAGCATGATGCGCCAGCGCACGCCGCGCGTGAACAACGCCCCGCCCACGGTCGCAAAGCTGACCAGCACCCAGAACACATTGGCGCGCTGGATCGTTGCCCACACTTCATCGAGCGGCACATCGCGCAGCGTTAGCCAGAGCAGCAATCCGCTGACCAGCACGCTGCCAATGATGAACAACCATTTACGCATCCGGCTTCAACTCCTCGGCTGCACCCACGCGGATTATACGCTTCACGAGGCGCAGCGCCGACATGGGAAAATCGGGGTGGGGTACTGTCGCGCAGGCAGCATGAGCTTTCCCCCATCGAATGCTAATGTAAGAATTCACTGCGCTCGCGTAGTCTCTTGTATACGCGCGGGCGGCACAAAAGCCTCACCCGCCGGATTGATGGCGTAACGAACAGGAGCATGTATGAAGATCGCCTGGACTGGGCTGGCCGCCGCGCTGCTGCTGGCAGCCTGCGCGCCCGCCGCTGCCCCAACTGCAATGCCTTCTACAAGCACACCGGTACCGCCTACGGCCGCCGCAGCCGCCCCGACTGTGGACGCTCCACTCAGCCCGGTACCTGCCGCTGCCAGCGAGCGCCCCGCGTGGCAGTCGATTGCGTTGACGGACGCACGCACGGGTGAAACCTTCTCGCTCGCCGATTTCGCCGGGCGAACGGTCTTCGTTCACCCGATGGCCAAGTGGTGACTGAACTGCCGCAACAGTCAGCGCAGTTTGCGCGACAACGTCGTTCCACAAATGAACCCCGATGAATTCGTGTTTATCTCGCTCGATGTCGAGTCCACCTCAGCCGCGACCGATCTGGCGGCCTACGCCGAAGACAATGGCTTCCCGTGGCTGTTCGCCGTGACCACACCCGAGATGATGGCAGCGCTGGTGCAGGAATTTGGGCCGTCAATTTCAGTGCCGCCCAGTCAGCCGCATTTCATCATTTCGCCCGATGGCAGCACAACCGGCCTGCTGATGGGTAATCCACCGCCCGCCGAGACGATCCAGATGCTGCAAGAAGCCGCCGGAAGCGCCTGACGTGATCAGCGAATGGGCGCAGGCGTTCGCGCTGGGCAGCGCCGCGATCCTCACCAACGCCTGCATGCTGCCACTCTATCCCGGCCTGATCGCATTCATGGCCGGCAGCGCGGACAAGACCATGTCGCGGCGCAGCGCCGCCACGCTCGGCGTGCTGGTGCTGGCCGGTGTACTCAGCGTGATGTTCGTCATTGGCCTGATCCTGTTCGCGCTGCAGCAGTCGTTCGGGCAGGCGCTGCAGATTGTACTGCCGCTCGTTTACGGCGCAGTCATCGTGTTTGGCGTACTGCTGCTGTTTGATCGCAATCCGTTCGCCAAGGTTGGCGCGGTGCGATCGCCCGTCTTTCGCAACCGGTCACTGACGGCCTATCTGTACGGTATGCTGCTCGGCCCAATGACGCTGCCCTGCACCGGCCCGATCATCACCAGCGCCTTCGTGCTGGGCGCAAGCGACGCCACCACGCTTGCCAGCGGGCTAACTTTCTTCCTGTTCTTCGGGCTGGGTTTTGGCTGGCCGCTGGTCCTGCTGCCCGTGCTGGCTCTGCCATTGCAGCGGCGCACTGTCGGCTGGCTGGCACGCCATCACACCTTGCTTAACCGTGTGTCAGGCGTGCTGTTGATCGCCATCGGCGTGTTCGGCATCGTCACGGAACTGCTGCCGCAGGTCGCGCCCGATTTCGAGTTCAGTTCGACGGCCTGGTTCGTGTACTGGGCGGCAGTCGCCGCGCTCATCGTCGGCTGGATCGGCTGGGCGCTGTCCCGCGAGCGTGCGGCGGAACGTGCATCGGCTACTTGAGCGCGCCCGTTTTCTTCACCGGCTTGCGCGCGCGGCCCATCACGACTTCGGCGGTCAGCCCGTGCACCAGCGCCGTGCGAATATCGCCGTCGCGTTCGTGCAGGGTGCTCACCCACACCGGCGCCAGCACCAACATAAACGACATCTGCAGCGGCAGCGCCGTCACGCTCATATCGTCCAGCGCGGCTGATGTGGCCATTTCACGTTGTTTGGCGCGCTGCGACGCGATTGAGCGCGCCTCCAGCGACGCCTTATCAACCTCGATGGTGTACAGCGCCGCCGGATTGGCCGCCAGAAGTGCCGGCTCGTACGGGCGCATCGTGTCCATATCAAAATCGCCCAACTCGGCCACCTGCTCGGGCGGCGGCGATGCGACGGCAGGCACGAACAGGCCGGTGTAGCCATCGCGGAACGAACTGCGCCGGTAGCCGAGATCGCCCATCTGCATCTGGCGCCGATCCTGTCTCTTCGCGCCCTTGTCCCAGCCAGTCACCGTCACCTCAACCAGCGCATCGAATACCCAGAACGGCAGGAACACGCCTTCGATGGTGGCGCTGACTACCTGATTGGTGCGCGCCATCAGGCCGCGCAGGCGTTCGATCATTCCTGCCAGGGCATCCCGAACGGCTGCCTTGGCCGCCTCTTCGCTCACGGCAAATGGAATCAGCCCTTCCGGTTGATCGAACGAGCCGAGCGCATCCTGAAGCACCACCTGCCCCGAGCCACAGAAGGCGCAGCGCGTCGAAAGTTCGCTGCGCGTGAGGGTGCGTTCGGCCCCACACTGGCTGCAGTGGACGATGCGCGAGCCAATCAGCCAGCGCACTGGCTTGGTGCGCCGTTCGAGCATGGCTGCGCCCAGCACGTCGCCCGCCGAGTCGAGCGCCGTCAAATTCTCAAGCTCAATCGTCTGCCCGCAGAAGCGGCACACCACCTCACCGTTGTCGGTCACGGTTAAATGTCCCCCGCAGTTCGGGCATAGCAGCGCCGCCGTGCTGGTGGTCACATCTTCGGCTGTTTCCCAGACCTGCGCCGACTCATGCGGCCGGTTGATAAGTTCATCGGCCTCGGCCTGCGTGATGCGCTCGTCCAGCACCATCAGCATGATCATCGCTTCATGATGGCTCGGGTCGTGGGCGATGATTTCGCCGAGATGGTCGCGTTTGACGGCCGGATCGTCATTCAGCTTCGCCAACCAAAGGTGCGCATCGGCGAAGTCGGGTTGGATTTCCAGCGCAAGCTTGAACTCGGCGATAGCCGCCTCCTGATCGTCCATCCACAGGCGATCCTGCCCGGTCTCGAAGATGACGAGCGCGCGATTGTCCACATCGCCTCGGTGGCTGATCTTGACGGCCGGCCTCGGCCCACGCTCGGCCAGCCGCGCGGCCGCCTCCTCCAGCGTTTCGTGCGGCGCATCCATGACTTTGCCGCACGCCTTGCAGCGGAACACCGCCGCCACCGGGTCGTGAGTCATTGCGCTTCCGCAGCGCGGACATAGCTTGTCCATCAGCCGCTCCTTTTAGGCAGTGCGCTAACACACTACACTTCAGAGTATACGCCAGCGCGGGGAGATTCGGTGCAAGACAGCCCGCCTGCCGCGTGGTACACTAGAATATCTGTTCCGAATTCCCAGTGACCGGAAGACCATGAACGACCCGATTCGCGTCCTTCATTTCGCCGATATCCATATCGGCGTGGAGAACCACGGCCGGCACGACGCCGAAACCGGATTGAGCACCCGCGTCCGCGATTTCCTGCGCCGGATGGACGAAATGATCGTCTATGCGTCTGAGCATGAAGTTGATCTGATCATCTTCGCGGGCGACGCCTTCAAGAACCGCACGCCCACGCCCACGCTGCTGCGCGAATTCGCTTACCGCGTGCGCGAATTGGCGGCTATCGCGCCGGTCGTGCTGCTGGTGGGCAACCACGATCTGCCGCAAACCGCGCTCAAGGCGTCCAGCGTCGAGGTGTTTGAAACGCTGGACGTGCCCAACGTGTGGGTCGCGCACCAGTTCACGGGGCGCGTAATAGAAACGCGGCGCGGGCCAGTCTATGTTGGCGCGGCCCCCTTCCCCATGCGCGCGCACGTCCTCAGCGAAGACGAAGCCTCGCAGGCGACCAGCATCGCCGAGGCTAGCGAGCTGCTCAACCAGCGCGTGGCCGAAAATCTGGCCGCGCTGGCCGAAGAAGCTGCTGCTCAGGATATGCCCCGTTTGCTCACCGGCCATTTCACGGTGTCGGGCGCGACCGTGCAGCGCAGCAGCGAGCGCGCGATCATGCTCGGCACGGATGTCGAGGTGATGATTTCGACGCTGGCCCCGCCCGGCGTGTGGGACTATGTCGCCATGGGCCATGTGCACAAGCACCAGAACGTCACCGCCAACCGCGAAGGCATGCCGCCGGTCGTTTACAGCGGCAGCATGGAACGCATCGACTTTGGCGAAGAGCACGACCAGAAGGGTTTCGTCTGGCTGGAGCTGGCGCGCGGCGCGGCCGAGTGGGCATTTGTGCCCGTGCAAGCCCGCCCGTTCGTCACTCTGCGCGGTGACTTGCGCGAGAGTGAAGACCCCACCGCCGATGCGCTTGCGCTGGTGGAATCGCGGCTGCTCGATGAAGCCGTCGTGCGCGTGATCCTCGAACTGACGCCGGAAACTGCCAACCGCCTCAATGAGAAGACGGTGCGCGACGCCATTTACGAAGCGGGCGCGCATATCGTGGCCGGAATCCAGAAGATAGTTGATGAACCCACGCGCACGCGGTTGGGCCAGGTTCCTGAAGACCAGACCGATCCCCAACTCCTCGATCTGTATCTGAAGGCGAAGGGCGTAGAAGCAGCACGCCGCGAAACCCTGCTCGAAACTGCTGTGCCGCTGATTGAAGCCGCGTCATTGGACGCGCCCGCTGCGTCCTGAACACCCTGCTGACGAGGTCTTATGCTGCCTGTTCGCCTTGAACTCAAGAACTTTCTCGCTTACCGCGAAGTCGTCGTGCAATTTGACGGCATTCACCTGGCCTGCCTCACCGGCCCCAACGGCGCGGGCAAGTCGTCGCTGCTCGATGCCATCACCTGGGCCTTGTGGGGCGAAGCGCGCGGAAGCGCCCGAACTGACGAACTGATGCATCTGGGCCAGGCCGATATGCTGGTTCAGCTCGATTTTGCCCACGAAGGTGAGATGTATCGCGTGCTGCGCAAGCGCGCGCGCAAGGGCGCTGGCGCGTCGCACCTCGACCTGTTTGCGTGGACAGACGACGGGGCGTGGAATTCGATTAGCGAGCCAACACTGCGCGCGACGCAGGCCAAGATCAACCGCTTGCTGCGCCTCGACCACCGAACGTTCACACACAGCGCATTTCTACAGCAGGGCAAAGCGAACTCGTTCACCAATCTTACGCCCGCCGAACGCAAGGACGTGCTGGCCGAAATCCTCGGCGTCAAACGCTTCGAAGTCTACGAGAAGGCAGCGCGGGAGAAAACTCGGGCTGCCCAGCACCAGATTGACGTGCTCACCGCCCAGTTGGAAGACATTGAGCTTCAGTTGAGTCGCGAACCGGGGCTGGTGACTGCGCTGCGCGTGGCCGAGGAACAGCACGCAGCCGCAAGCGCTGCGCTGGCCGAGGCCGACGCCCTGCTGCGCGAAGTTGAGTACGTGCCGATGGCGCTGAAGGACGCGGTCAACAACGCCGCGCTGATCGAGCAGCGCCTGACCAACGCCCGCCGCAGCCTCGATGATGCCACGCGCAGGCTGGGCGAAGCCGAAGCCGAGGTCAAGACACGCGAACAGGCGCTGGCCGACCGCGACAAGGTGGAGGCGGGTTATCAGGAATTGCAGCAGGCGCGCAGCGAAAATCTGGAGATGAGCGAGAAATTCGAGCAGTACACCCAGTTCAGGGAGAAAATCCGCGAACTGGAAAAGGAAGTCAACAGTCGGCGCGCGACTATTGAAGGCCAGATCAGTGCGCTTGATGGACAGATTAACAATGCGGAGAAGACGATCCGCGAAGCCGACCCAGAAGCCTATGCCCGTGCCCGTGATGAAGCCGCGCAACTTGGCGAAGCGCAGGCGGCGCTTGAAGCCGCCAACGCCGAACTGAGCGAACTGGACAAGGAACTGTCCGGCTGCTCCAGTTCAAACACCCATCTCAAAACCGAGATGAACCGTATGAAAGCGCGCCAGACTAGTCTGGAGGCTATTGAAGGCGCGGCCTGCCCGCTGTGCGGCCAGTCGCTGACCCCCGAGCACCGCGTCCAACTGCTGGAGGAGATCACGGCCGAAGGCACGGCGCTGGGCAATACCTACCGCACTAATCAGACGCGCATGGCCGAAATTGAGGCCGCGCTCAAAACCCTGCGCAGCGCGCGCCAGCAGCACGAAGCTGACGCCAAACGTCTGCACGGAAGCCAGAGCCAGGTGGCGTTGTTTGAGGAGCGCCAGAAGCGCGCCCATGCCGCCGAAGCCGAGCGCGACCGCTGCGCCGCCGAACGCAACGCTCTGCGCGCCGATCTGGAGGCGGGCGGCTTTGCGACTGGCCTCACCACCGAAATCGCGGCGCTTCAGGCCCAGCGCGACGCCCTCGGCTATGACGACACGCACCATAAGGACGCCAAACGCCGTCTGAGCGAACACGAAAAATATGATCTGGACCATCAGCGCCTGATGCAGGCCGAAGCTGCGCTGCCCGGCGCGCAGCGCGCCCTGGAAGACGCCCACCAGATGGTGACGATGCGGCAGGGTGAAGTCGAAAATGAGCAGACTGTCGCTCAATGAAGCCAGAACCCGGGCCGCCGACCTCACCGCGCTGCTGGAAGAATTTCAGAAGCGCAAACAGGCCGCCGACGACCTACGCCGTAAAGACACTGCCGCCAACGAAGCGCGTGTGCTGGCCCGCCAGGAACTGAAGGCGCTCGATGACCAACGCGCGCGCCGCGATGAACTCACGGCGCAGCAGTCGGAACAGCGTGAGCAGCGTGGCGTCTACGAAGAGCTGACGGCTGCCTTCGGCAAGAACGGGCTGCCTGCCATGCTCATTGAAACGGCCATCCCCGAAATCGAGGAGGATGCCAACGAACTGCTCCGGAAAATGTCCGGCGGCAGGATGACGGTGCGCATTGATACCCAGCGCGAACGCAAGAGCGGCGGCACGATTGAAACGCTCGACTTTCTGGTGTCGGATGAACTCGGCGAACGATCGTACGATACCTTCAGCGGCGGCGAGGCTTTCCGCGTCAATTTCGCGCTGCGTGTGGCGATGTCGCAGCTTCTGGCCCGCCGCGCTGGGGCGCACCTGAACGCGCTGTTCCTCGACGAGGGCTTCGGCACGCAGGACGAGGAAGGCCGCGCCCGCTTGGTGGAAGCCATCACCGCCGTGCAGGATCGCTTCCAGTTGATACTCGTTATCACCCATATCGAAGAACTGCGCGACTCGTTCCCGGTACATCTGGAAGTGACCAAGTCCAGCGAGGGCAGCAGAGTGACCATTCGCTGAGTGCCCGCCTTCGCGGTATAGTCGAATGGTTAAATCGACGGTTCATCCAGCGAGGACGGCGTGATGCGAACCTCATCTCCCACGCTCATGCGCGGCGCACTCATCATGGTGGCGCTGGCGGTGCTGATGCTGCTGCTGGCAATGGGCAGCCTGGCGCAGGATGCCGGCCCCACACCCACCTCGATCTTCGACGTGGGCCGAGGCCCCACCGTGACGCCGGTCGTCACGTCCACTGCGCCGGCCAGCCTGAGCGGAGTCAACGGCTACGCCGAACGCGCGCCGGTCTCGATTCGCAGCGGCCCGGACATCAGCTATCCCCGCGTAGGTTTCCTGCCCCGGGGCGCATCCATCAACATCATCGGCTACAACGGCTATTCGCTCAGCCGCCCGTGCACGCAATACTTTAGCAGCGATCTCGATATGTGGGTGGCAGTGAACTATCAGGGCGGCACCGCCTGGATGGCGCGCTGCGCGCTACGCATCACCAACGAGCCGACCATGGCACGCATGCTGTTGAACGCGCCGCCGCCCGGCGCGCCGCTGCCGACGGGCTTCCCGGCGCCGTGATACGTGCTCATTCGCTCGCCGCATGATGTACACAAGCCGCCGCGCACTGCTGCGCCTCGCTGTGCCTGCTATGGTCGCCGGTATGTTGCTGCTGGCCGGCTGCGAAGCGTCGTCATTGCAGGTTATTCCCACGACACGCCCGACCAGCACGGCTACGCCGACCGGCGCGCCCACGCGCACGCCCGGCAACGACGCCACGCCCAGCGCTGCGCCGACGCAACCCATCGCACCGCCTACAGGCGGGCCTTCGCCCACACCGCTGTTCGGCCAGCCCGCCGCCGTGCTGCCTACGCCCAGCCGCGTGGTCGATCCCAATGCGCCGCGTATCGAGTTCTTCACGACCGACGTGCTTTCAGTCGCGCCCGGCGAATCGCTCAACCTGTATTGGTCCACACGCAACACCACCAGCGCCAACATCTACCGGCTGGAGCGCGGCGTGCGAAATCAGTTGTGGGCGGTTGGCCCCGACGGCAGCCTGACCGTGCCCACGCGCCGCGCAGATCGCGGCAACGTCGAGTTCCTGCTCACGGTGGGCGACGGCGCGCAAACGACCGAACAAGTGCTAACCGTGCCCGTAAGCTGCCCTGATACGTGGTTCTTCCAGCCCGCGCCCAACGACTGCCCGGCTGGCCCGGCCCGCGAAACCCGCCTGCTGGAGCAGCCCTTCGAGCGCGGACGCATGATTTTCGTCGAAGGCACGGACATCGTTTACGCGCTGCTCAATGACAACTTTGAGCCGGCCTGGATCGCGCTCGACAACCGCTTTGACCCCGCCGTGCACGCCGAAAGCGAACCCGGCTTCATTCCGCCTGCTGGCTTCTATCAGCCGGTGGAGGAACTGGGCTACGTCTGGCGCGGCAACGACGTGATCCGCAACCGTCTCGGGTTGGGAATCCAGCCGGAATTCGCCTCACTGGGCTTCATCCAGTCGTTCGTCACCCCGCAGGGCGATACAACGCTCTATGTCAGCAGCGCCGATGGCTCGGTGCTTCAGCTTCTGCCCGGCGGTGACCAGTGGCAGATCATCAACTCGACCGAATGAGGCCGCCGCCGCTGTTTGCTGCTGCCCTGGAGAAGCGCAATGCTGCACGAACCCGCGTCGTCGTTTAAAGACCGGCCACAGGTGCGGCCCGGCCCTGCAACGCCTGCGCCGGCGCATAAACCCGCCCACCCATTTGAGACAGCCGCCACCAGCGAATACCAGCCTGCCGTCGCCAGCGTCCTCAAACTGCCGCGCGCGATTGCCGCCGATCCCAACTCGCCCTCGGTGCGCGAAACACTGATGCTGCTCGGCCCCTCAGCCAAACTGATGGCGTCGTACGAAGGCGAACTGCTGCTGCCACCTGACGAGGCCTACGCCAAACTCGACGCCGAGCTGGCCCCACAGGATGCGCTGGCGCTGTTCCGGCCAGCCGGGGGCAGTGCGATCAACGTGCACGTCATCCGCGGCCGTCCGCAAATACGCCAGCGCCCGATTTGGCCGAATGTGCTGCTGTTTGCGCTCACGGTGCTGTCGCTGCTGATGGTGGGCACGGCCATCGCCGCCGGAGAGGTGAGCATGGCCGATCCGGCCGCCTCCGACGCCATCATGAACAACCTGATCGGCAGTCTGTGGATGGGTCTGCCCTACACTATCAGCCTGCTGCTGATTCTGGGCGCACACGAGATGGGTCACTTCTTCGCAGCACGGGCGCACCGCACCTCGGTCACGCTGCCCTATTTTATCCCCGCACCGCCGTTCATCAGCCCGATTGGCACGGCGGGCGCGTTCATCCAGATTCGCGAGCCGATCCGCAGCCGCCGCGCCCTGCTGGATATCGGCGCGGCTGGCCCGCTGGCCGGCTTGGCCGTCGCCATTCCGATCCTGTTCATTGGCCTGGCAACCTCGCAGCTTGCACCAATCGCACCGGTCGTGCTGCAGGAAGGGAATTCGCTCCTGTATGCGCTGGCGAAGATCATCACCTTTGGCCAGTTCGTGCCCAACGGCAGCGTCGATGTCATGCTCAACCAACTGGCGCAGGCGGCGTGGACTGGCCTGCTGGTCACGGCCCTCAACCTGATCCCGCTGGGCCAGTTGGACGGCGGCCACATTCTGTATTCGCTGATCGGCGACCGCGCGCGTGACCTCTACTACCCCGTGCTCATCCTCACCGTCGTCATGGTCGTTACTGTGTCGGAAGCGTGGCTGTTCTGGCTGATTCTGCTGTTCCTCTTTGGCCGCTTCTACGCCGCGCCGCTGAACATGGTCACCCCGCTCGGCCGCCGCCACCAGATCATCGCCGTGCTGGCGCTGTTCGTGTTCGTGATCACGTTCGTGCCGATACCGTTCAGCGTCAATGAGACCGTCGTCACACCGCTACCGGGCCAGTCCCTCAGCTTGATGCTGCCCGTGGCGCTGGTATTCGTCGTCCATCGGCTGCGCAGCGCCCGCGCACGCTAGGGCTTGTTTGCAAAGTCCAAAGTCCTCACCCCCTCTCCATTGCGATGGGGGAGTTAAGCGAAGCGCAGACGGGGTGAGGATGCGCCGTAACAAGTCCAGCAGGAGTTTGCAGTCAGACCCTAGAACAGCGCGCCGCCCCAATACCCTCCGCAGAAACGAAACGCGGGCGCATCGATGATGCGCCCGCGTGTGTATGCTTGCTGTTTGCGTGCTGCGCTAGTAGCCGGTGGCTGGCACGGCGATCAGGAACA
Organism: uncultured Chloroflexia bacterium; assembly: GCA_963841085.1. GTDB lineage: Bacteria > Chloroflexota > Anaerolineae > Aggregatilineales > Phototrophicaceae > Flexifilum. The sequence goes on from CAWJBF010000009.1 coordinate 666,420, forward strand.
ATGTCGCAATCAGGCCCACGATGATTGGCAGCACGATCGCGGCCGCGAAAATCTTGTTGTCTTCCTTGAGGTGCATGTAATAAGCCATCACCAGGATTGCCTTCACGGCTGACAACCCGCCAAGTACCGGAATTCGGATCCACGAGTCGAACGGGATTAATTCGGCTAACGTGATTTCGATCAGGCTGGTGACGGCCAGAATTGCGTAAATCGCCGTGTAGGCCGCCACCGGAATCGGCAGGCCAAACAGCGATTCCTGTTCATAGTGGGCGCTGGTGTGCGCGTCGGCCGGTGCATTTGGCATCACGGCGGTGGCCGCATCGTCTGCGGCGGTATGGGCGGTGGCTGCTTCTGCCATGCGCGCTGTCTCCCGATACTGGTTAGAGCAGGTAGATGATGGTGAAGATGAAAATCCAGATCACGTCGACGAAGTGCCAGTACAAACCGAACACCTCGACGCCGAGGTAATTCCTGGGGCTGTAACGGCCGCGCCGCGCGCCGAGGGCCACAAACACCGCCCACAGCACGCCGGCGATCACGTGCGCGCCGTGCAGCATGGTGGGCGCAAAGAAGCGCGCGCCAAAGTCGCTCGTCAGCGTGATGCCCAAGTGATTAAGCTCGTTGTACTCCACCACCTGCAACATCACGAACAGCATACCCAGCAAAGCCGTTCCACCAATCCACCGGCTGAGGTTCCGGGCGTTGCCGTGCTGGATCGCGCGCAGTCCCATCACCATCGTCCAACTGCTGGTTAGCAGCAGGAAGGTGTTGGCGCTGACGAGCAGAATGCCAACTTCCTCGTGAATGAGCTTGATCTGTTCACGATGGCTAACCGCATACACCAGATAGGCGGCGATCAGCACCGTGAAGATGATGACTTCCGAGGCCAGGAACAGCCACCACGCAAATTTCAGATTCTCGGCGCGGCTGCTGCCATGCCCATGATCCGCATGTTCGTGGACGACTGGCGCAGGCGCCGCTTGAACTTGGGCTTCGCTCATTGATCAGCCTCTCTGGAACAGAATCTTGGGCAACCAGCGCACGAACCGGGCCAACTGCGCGCTTATCCAGCCAATGAACAACAGCACGGCTGCGGGCCGGATAATCAGCACGGTGAAGATCAGCGCATTTGTCAGCGACAGGATCGTGAGCCACGGCTCGGTCGGGAAGATCAGGCCGATGGCAACGTAGTAGAACAGCAAATACAGCACCGTGAACACCACAACGAACAGCACCACCTGGCGGATCGTGCGCATCAGCGGGCTGCGTTCGCGCTTCGGCGCAGGCTCGGCGCTTGGCTCGCCCGGCGGCAGCGCTTCGAGGATCGGGCTGGGGCCAGGCTTCAACCCCGCTTCCTGCGACGCCACCACATAGCCTCGGTTCAAGCCGACGACTGAATTTCCAATCGCCCACGCCAGCAGAAACAGCGACACGAACATGACGCCGATGAAGACCAGCAGAACGACCATCTGGCTCACGGCTATCGTCACATCGTTGATGGTGATGTAGACCGAGCCGACTGAGGACGTGGATGCCACTGGGTCGGCCGTGACCGTCAGCGCGAAGCCAAACGGCAGCGTCGCAAACACGATGATCAGAATGAGCATCAGCAGCAGCCAACCAATCAGCGACCAGATGGTCGCCGTGAGGATACGCCGGGGTTCGGTGGCGCGCTCGGCGATCACGCGGTGCGCTTCGGCTTCATCGGTACCGTGCGCGCTCCACAATGGATTGAATGCGCCGATACCCCAGATGAAGAAAATCGCGCCGAGGAAGCCGCCGATCACGAGGCCCACAGACGGGTCGAACAGCGGGTCCAGCCCCTGCAGACTGCGAATAATCAGAACCAGTAAGTTGCCGGTCATAAAGCCCAGCAGCCCAAACGCTGTGGCTCGTCCCAGACCAGGTTGAAGCATGCCCCCTCCTTGAACGACGTGGACAGCCCTCACTCGGGCATCCCCGCGCGCGCAGCAATTTATCTCGGCGCGCCTCTCAATTTGTAACGCATTCCGCGCCGATTGGGTAGCCGTCTACAGCAGGTAGAGCGGAATGAAGAACAGCACCCAGGCGATAACCACAAAATACCACAGCTTGGCGGCCGCTTCAGCCGGCCACAAGTCACGCGTGGTCAACTGCCCCGTTCGCGCCGAATGCAGCACGCGGGCCATATACGCGCCGATCACGACGGCGTGAATCAGATGATAGCCCACCATCACCCGAAACAGCGTGCCATACGGGTTGTTGACCGGCACCATAATCCACTGCGCGCCGGCGATCACCACAAAGGCCGCACCCAGCGCCAGCGCAATTGTCCACTGCTGCACCAGAGCGTGAATGTCGCCAGCGCGTGCCACCTTCAGCCCGCGCCAAATCAGCCATGTACTTGCGAACAGCGCCAGCGTCGCTGCAATGCCGGGCAGCAGCGCAGCCGTCTGCACGCCCACCGGGGGCCAAACAACGAAGCCCGAGCGCATCTGAAAATAGACGACAACCAAACAGACAAACACCAAAATCCAGGAGATCTGGAAGAGGGTCATGCCCGTGCGCTTGTTCTTCAGCGCGATTTGCTCGTCGCGCGTCAGCGGCCGTTCCAGCCGTTCCTGTTTCAGCGTCATCGCGGTTTCGCTGCTTCCTCTGTAAATCAACATCGGGGGCCACCAGCATAGAGCCAGCAGCCCAAGTCATTTTGCAACGAATGGCGGTGCAGACGCCTTCCCTAGTCGCCTGCCGCCGGGGCCAGCTCGGCCGGTTTCTTCAACGGTGGCGGCAGGTTGTTCGGGTACGACGGGCCAAGCTCGTCTGCCTGGGCCTTCAGGTAATCAAAGGCAGCCTTCGTGCCATAGCCATACGGGTCGTGGAAGGCTTCGGGGTCGCCCTGGAAGTTGTAGGCGGGCGGCGGTGAACTGGTATTCCATTCCAGCGTCAGCGCGCGCCACGGGTTGGGGCCGGCCACGACCTTGGCCCGCACCAGACTGTAGAAGACGTTCCACAGCAGGATGAAAGTCGACAGGCCGAGGACGAAGGCCGAGATGCTGATGATCTGGTTGATCGTCTGGAACTCAGGCGCATACACCGCCACGCGGCGCGGCATCCCCAGCATGCCAGCCAGGTGCATCGGGAAGAACGTGAAGAAGAACGGCACCCACGTGAGCCAGAAGTGCCACTTGCCCAGGCGCTCATTCAGCATGTAGCCGGTGATCTTCGGGAACCAGTGGTAAACACCGGCGTAGATCGCCAGCACCGACCCGCCAAAGAGCACGAAGTGGAAGTGGCTGACCACGAAGTAGGTGTCGTGCACATGAATGTCGAATGGAATGGCCGCCAGCATCACGCCGGAAATACCGCCGATTACAAACATCGACAGAAACCCGAGCGCAAACAGCATCGAGGAGGTGAAGCGAATTCGCCCGCCCCAGATCGTCGCCAGCCAGCTAAAAATCTTGATACCGGTGGGCACAGCGATGATCATCGAGGTGATCATAAACGGCACGCGCAGCGACGGCGTAAGGCTGGTAAACATATGGTGCGCCCACACCAGAAAGCCGAGCAGCGCGATGGCGAGGCTCGACAGCGCAATCGCGCGGTAGCCAAAGATCGGCTTGCGCGAGTTGATCGACAGCACTTCGGACAGCACGCCAAACGCGGGCAGCACCATGATGTATACAGCAGGGTGGCTGTAGAACCAGAACACGTTCTGCCACAGCAGCACCGAGCCGCCGCTGGCTGGATTGAAAAAGCCCGTTCCCGCCACGCGGTCGAGTATGAGCAGCGTCAGCGCGCCCGCCAGGAACGGCGTCGCCAGCACGATGATGATCGAGGTAGACAGCACTGACCACACGAACAGCGGCATGTCGAACCAGCCCATGCCTTCCGGCCGCATGTTGCGGATGGTGACGATGAAATTGATGCCGCCAAGAATCGACGACAAGCCGAGCAGGTGGATAGCCACCGCCCACATGGTTTGGCCATTGCCCGGGCTGTAAAGAATGCTCAACGGCGGATAGGCCGTCCAGCCCGCCTGCGCCTGATCGGCGAAATAGCCCAGGATCAGCAGTACACCGGCCGGGATGATCATCCAGAAGGCGAGCGCATTCAGCCACGGGAAGGCCATGTCTTTCGCGCCCAGCATCAGCGGCACCAGATAGTTGCCGAAGCCGGCCAGCATCGGAATGATCCACAGGAAGATCATGATCGTGCCGTGCATCGTGAATAACTGGTTGTAAGCTGTTCCGTCTGCAAGCACATCGAGCGATGGCGTCAGCAGCTCCCAGCGGATACCCATCGCCATCGCGCCACCCACAATGAAGAAGGTGAACGCGGTCACCATGTACTGCACGCCGATAACTTTGTGATCCACGCTCCAGCGCAGGTACTGGCCGATGTTCAGGCCGGGCTTGGGCTGTTTCAACTGCGTGCCGGGAAGTGGTTTTGCTATCGTTGCCATAGCGTCCTCTGTGCGTGTCTCCTGCGTTGCGGCTTGCGTCTGCCGGGCCTGATCGGGCTACTGCGTTTGGGTAAGCAAGTAGGCGATAATCGCGTTCAGGTCGTCGTCAGACATGTAATTGAGCTGAGCCGGGTCAGCATTGAACTGCGGCATCACCGCGTTGTAGCCCGGCACGATATAGCCACCCGGGTTACGGATCGAGTCGTGAATATACGAGTCAATGGTTGGTTCACCCGTAGCGCCCAGCCGCTGCATGCGTGCACCGACGCCGTCCAGCGATGGGCCAGTGATGCCCACCCAGCCGAGATCAGTCAGGATGTGGCAGCCAGAGCACGGGAAGTTCTGGATCACCTGGCGGCCGCGCTCGACCGGATCTTCCGGCGGGAACAGCACGCTCGTTAGTTCCGGATTGTAGAACTCGCTGAGATAGGTTTCCTCGTCGGGATGGACGATCAACCACGCGCCGATGAGGTTGCCATCGGCCGTGACCTCACCCGCCATGTTGCCGTGGCCACCACCGCACAACTCGGCGCAAACAATGCGATACACGCCCGGCTCAATTGGGTTGAAGCGGATGTTCGTCACCAGCCCGGCCAGCAAGTCCTGCTTGATGCGCATGCCGGGAATCCAGAAGGCGTGATTGACGTCAGTGGTCTGCATGACGACATTCACCTGCTGCCCCACCCATGTGTGCAATTGCGGCGACTGGAACTGGACCGTCTCATCACTCAGCAGCGCTGTGCGCGCCGCTTCATTCGGCAGCGTGTGCGCATTGATGTTGGGGGGCAAATCGTCCAGACCAGCATCGTATGTGAATGACCAGGCAAAGCGTTGGCCGGTCGCGCCCACGGTCTGCTCGTCCGGCAACGCCGCGCGCGTATTGTTCCAAACAGTGTAAGCGTAGACGGTGAGCATGAGCACAATCACCGCAGGGATGATCGTCCAGATCAGCTCCAGCGTCGTGTTTCCGTGAATGGGCGGGCCATCGCTGATGTCACCCTTTTTCGCCCGGAAGCGCACGACACTGATCAGCAGCAGACCTTCCACCAGCAGGAAGATGCCACCACCAATGACCAGCATCACCTGGAACAGCGCGTCCACCTGAACGGCCTGGGTCGAGCCTGCAATCGGCAGCATCGACGGGGCCGTCTGGCCAATCAGCAGGCCGCCAACTACCACAATCACGCCGAACAAGACGATCCACAGAATGGTGAGCGCCCCACCACCCTTCGACGACGACGACCCGAATTTGGGAAGATTCATGCGTTTACGACCTGTTCCACCCTGTCAGCATGGCCGCTGCCGCTCAACATCGGCGGCAGCCTCAATCTCTCAAATAGCGCGATTGTTCAAAAATGAACAAAGGCTGAATTCAGTTTAACAAACTCGGCTTACGCACGCAAGCGAATATTGCGTGCACCAACTTTCGGTTTCTTTCGCATCGGCCGAAGAAGCGCAAGATTCTCCGCGCACATCAAAACGGCGCTAGAATCCAGCTTGGTGGAGATACCGCAGGAGGCACAGGATGGACGGACGAAGTCTGTTTTTGGTCGCGTTGATTGGCTTCATCGTCGTGGTGGGCATCGTCGTCTTCTACGTGCGCGGCAGAACAGCAAGCCGGCCCTCGGAGTCCATCGACAAGGAGCTGGCCACGCGCAGCGAACCACCCGCGCAGCCTTCATCCACCCTGCCGATACCACCTCAGCCAGCGACGGTGCTGCCACCCCCGCCGTTGCCGCTGCCTTCACCACCATCGGCAAGCACCGAAGTTGATGATGCGCTGCCCCAGATCGATCGCAGCAGTGACGCGAAGAAAGAAGTGCTGGATGAAGCCGCGCCCGAAAGTGGTGCGGAGCCGGTCGAAACGAGTGAGTCCAGCGCTTCTGCCGAACCGGTGCGCTTCTCGGCCTGGTATCCGAAAGAGGCCGCGCCGCATGTTTGGATACCGCTGCGCGCTTATGTATTCCGCCTGAATGCGGCGGACGCAGTCACAGCCGACGCCGCGCAATCGTTGGACAAGCAGCTTGATGAGTACCGGCCGGTGACTGGCGATTCGCTCACCCCTCTCTCTGAAGGCGCGCTCATCACGGCTACGCCCGAACTGCCCGGCTTTCAGTTCAACCCGCCCAGCGCATCAGTCGCTTTCTATGAGGACTGGCACAGCCTCCCATTCAAGTTGCGCGCTACCGATGCGCCAGAAGAACAAGCCAGCAATGGCCGCATCACGTTCACGGTCGAAGGCGTGATCGTGGCCGATCTACTGATGTCGATCTTCGTCACGGCGACCGCCACCAGCGCGGTCACTGCGCCCGCCAGCGCCGCGGCCGACCCCTACGACGCGGTCTTTTGCAGTTACAGCCACAAGGACACGGCCATCGTCGAGCGGCTGGAACGGGCCTATAAGGCGCTCGGCTTTGAGTATCTGCGCGATGTAACGACGCTGCGCAGCGGTGAGGAGTGGAACGCGCGCCTGCTGGCGCTGATTGACGAGGCTGATATCTTCCAGTTGTTCTGGTCGAATTCGGCCGCGACTTCGAAATACGTACAGCAGGAATGGGAGTACGCGCTGTCGCTCGGGCGGAGCGGTGCGTTCATCCGGCCAGTGTACTGGGAACAGCCGATGCCAAAAACACCCGAGGCACTCGGCAAGCTGCACTTCCACTACGACGCCGCACTGACGGATTCGCGTTGAGGCAAGCGGTCGTTGTGTTACAATCGAGTCAGATTTGGCAGGGTTGCGGCGCAATTTATCATGCCGCCCGCTGCGCAGGATGGAGGATCGCACATGGAGCTAGGCTATCTGGTTGGCCTGCTGCTGGTACTAATTGGTTTAGCCACAGTGGTGGTGATGTTCTGGGCTATCCTGCGTGAGCCGCACGTACACGAAGAGTACTATATTCCGCCTCAGCCCGAAGAAGTGGCCGATGCGCCCGAGGTGGCCGCCGAACACTGATTCTGTTTGCAAAATCCAAAATCCTCACCCCCCAAACTCCCGTCTCCATCACGATGTAGAGGGGGAGTTAAGCGAACCGCAGCGGGGATGAGGATGCGCCAAACCAGTCCAGCAGAAGTTTGCAAACAGGCAATAGAGGCTGACCTCTTTCCCACGCAAGCGGAGTGGGAGAATACACCTTCCATTCTAAAGCAACAGGGCGCGGAGAAGTCTCCGCGCCCTGTTTGTTTCCTGGACGTCCCTACTCCCTATTGGATGACCGGCACGGTGTTGATGTCGCCATCAACCACCTTCACGTAAGGAGTCGCTATCCAGCCAATCGTGCTGTAGAACTGCACCTGAAGCCATCCGCTGTCGGCTGTGCGGCCCAGCACCGGCAGAATCGACCCCCACGGAATACGCCCGATCTGTTCGCTGGCCGTGTTGGGCGCGGCGCGCAGCCGCAGCGTCGCCTGGGTCTGTATGGCGACGCCCGTGTTGGAGGCGGGTTGTCCAGCGGTCGTGAACGGGCTAACCACTGGCGCGGTGAATGAGTTGCCGTTGATGTACAGATAGTAGCCCCACGCCCAGCCTTGCTGGCCCGAAAGCTGAAGCAGGAACCACTCGGCATTGGCATCGCGCCCGACCACCTGATAGGTTTGGCCGCGCAGCAAACGGGCCACCACCGGCGCCCCGAGGAACGGCCCGGAGCGAGACAGTAGCACTGAGGCCTTAATGACGGTCGCTGTCAATGCACCCGGCGGAATCTCGGGCAGCGGCGTGGGCGGAATGCGCGTGGCGGTCGAGGTTGGGCCTGCCGTCACGAAATAGTCTACTGTCGCCGTGGGCAATGTACCACCGCCCACCAGGAACCACTGGAACTGAAGCGCCGCCTGATCAATGCCCTCGAAGTACTCGACGACCATCGACACCGGCCCGGCGGGCATGTTCATCTGGAACGAATCAGTCGTTACGGCGCGCGGCACGAACTGGTCGAGCATGAGCTGATTGTTGATGAACACGCGCACGCCATCGTCCGACGTGACGACAAACTGATAGGTGCCAGCCACAGGAAACACCTGGGTTGAAGTGAAGCGCGCCGAGAAGTTATCGACCGGAACGGACGGATTCGGGGAGCCTACACCCCAGTTGAAGTTGATGCCGTTGGGCAGCGTTTCGGTGTAGACCGGCGTGCCCGACAGCGTGGGGTTATTGTAGTACTGCGCCGTCCAGTTGGTGCCAAAGTCGTCGGCAGGGGCGGCGCTCAAGGCAGCCGTCAGCGCGAGCAGCGCGAATGCCACCAGCATCACCGCCGCAGTCGCCAGTTTGCGTCCTGACATGGTCTGATCCCCCTCAGCGGGCGTATAAAAGCTGTTTGAATTCAGTATATCCAACATCGGCCCGCGCTGCACAAAGGGTATGGTCAATTACGAGGAAAAGACTGATTGAACCACTGAGACACTGAGAACACAGAGGGTTTGGCCTCAACCCCCTTGGCGTATTTGGGGGTTCGATCGATCTTTTTGACAATCCGCCCTCTGTTGGTCAATCTGATTACAGTAAGCGAAGGAGCGCGTGATGGAACACAATTTACAGGGCAAGGCGGTGTTGGTCACTGGTGGCGCGCGGCGGGTGGGCAAGGGCATTATGCTCGGCTTTGCGAAGGCTGGCGCGCATGTGGTCATCCATCACGGCTCATCGCCCGAGGAGGCGGCGGCGGCGGCGGATGAGGCGCGCGCTTTGGGGGTCAAGGCGTTCGTCGTGCAGGCCGATCTGGCCGACCGCGCCCAGATCGCGCCCGCCATCGAGGCGGCCGTGGCGCAGTTCGGGCGGCTGGATGTGCTCGTTAACAGCGCCAGCGTCTTCAGCAGTGAGGACTTTCTGGAGATGACTCCGGGAGCGTGGCAGACCGCGCTGGATGTCAATCTGAGCGCGCCGTTCTATGCGACGCAGGCGGCCGCCAAACTGATGCGTGACCGCCAAATTGCCGGCTGCATCATCAACATAGCCGACAACAGTGGCCTGCGCCCGTGGCCCGGGCGGCCGCAGCACAGCGTATCGAAGGCGGGGCTGATCATGCTGACGCAGGTGACGGCCGCCGCCCTCGCCCGCTACCAGATTCGCGCCAACTGTATCGTGCTGGGACCAGTGCTGCCCTCGCCCGGCATGAGCGAAGCCGACTGGGATAAGGTCGAGGCGCGCCTGCCGCTCGGGCAATCGGGCAACGTCGATGATCCGGCCGACGCCGCCGTCTTTCTGGCGCGCAGTGGGTTCACGACCGGCGCCGTGCTGCGCGTGGACGGCGGCGAATGGCTGGCGGGGTAATTTGACCTTACCCTCAATCCCTCTCCCTCAGGGCGAGGGAAGCAAAACATGCTGCGAACTCCCCTCGCCTGTGTTCGGAGAGGGGGTGAGGTTCAGCCGAAATCCGCCGCCGTACGCTCAATCGTCACGCCAACGGTGTCGGTGAAACGCAGCGCGCCCGGTTTCCACACGCTGACAGCAACACGCGGCGCATGGTGCTCGACCACGCAGATGCGGGCGATGCCAGCCGCCAGCGCCTCAATCGTGTTGAAGCTGGAATCCTCGACGAAGCGGATGACCGCCTTGTTGACCGTCTTGTAATTGAACAGGTCTTCGGGCTGGTCCGTCTCGCCGCCTTTGCGTAGATCGACGAAGAAGGTCATGTCGATGACTATGTCCTGCTTGTTCAGGCGCTCTTCCGGGTTGAAGCCGATGATGCAACGCAGGCGCAGCCCACGAATTTCGATGCGGTCGGTCATGGCCTAGTCCTTGAGCTTGGGCAGGTATTGGCGCAGGAACGGCGGCACACGGCTGCGGCTTTCGCGGGCCAGCACCAGCGTCATGCCCATCGAAATCAGCGTATTGGTGATGAGGAAGAACAGGCCCTCTTCCAGCGGCAGCTTACCGCCGATATCGACCCCAACCGTCTTTTCCGGGTTGATCTTCCACGTGCCGCTGTCGATGGCGAGCGAATCGGACAGACCGAGATAGAGCGTCGTCGGGATGATACCGAGCGCCACCAGTTTGCGGTGCTGCCACAGAATGTCGCCCCCAAAGGCCGCCTGAAAGATGATCGGCGGCAGCGCCCACGCCAGCGTGATCGCCAGATAGGTACGCGATCTCGGCCCCTTGAGCAACGTGTAGACCGCCCCCAGCCAAACCGCGCCAAGCGCCCCAGCCATGCCCGCACGTATCGCCAGCGGATGGGCAGGCGGCTTTTCATTCGGCGTCATATTGCGGGCCAGCGTCAGCATCCACTGGCCAGTGAGCAGCGTTTGCAGCACGAAAAAGACGTATTCCTCCAGCGGCACATAGCCGAGGATGATGCCTTTGACGAGCTTCCGGTCGTACCACCAGACTTTGGTCGCTACGAGGTAGTTGTCCCACGGCGTGGTGTACGCTACAGCGACGGCCACATGGCCCAGAAGCGCAGTGGTGGGGTTCAGGCCGGTGAACGCGCGCGGCAGCGTTTTCCCGCGCTTGCGGTCGAGCACGCCCAGCGCTGTCAGCGCCAGCAACGGAATGAGCACGAAGCGCAGCAGAAATCCGAAATACTTCATCTACGAGGGTTATCCTTGAAGGCGCGGGAATTGCACATGAGGATACACCAGCCCGCGCTTCGGGCAGCCAAACCCTAAGCGGGCCTTAATTCCACACGCGAACGCGCTAGTCTCAGAACGGGAACAGCACGGGCAGCACGATCAAGCACGAGTACAAAACCCACGCCGATCAGCGGAATGCCCATGCGCGCGAAATCGGCGAAGCGGTAATTGCCCGGCGTCATCACCAGCGTGTTAACGGGGGAGCCAATCGGCGTAGCGAACGCCAGTGACGCTGCCACCGCTATCGACATCAGGAAGGCCTGCGGCGCAACGCCCATCGCCGCCGCCGTCGAGATCGCCAGCGGGGCCAACAGCACCGTCGTGACCGTATTCGACAGCACCTGAGTCATCACAGAGGTGACCACGAACAGTCCCGCCAGCACCGCCAGCGGACTGACCACCCCCAGCGTCTCTTGCAGCAGTGTGGACAGCACGTCCACCAGCCCCACATTCGTCATGGCCGTACTCAGCGGAATCATCGCAGCCACCAGCACGACCGTCTTCATATCGATCAATTCGTAGGCTTCGGTCATCGTCAGCGCGCCGCCCACCACCACCGCCAGCGCCGCCAGACAGGCTGGCAAGGGTGAGCAGATCAGGATTGATGATCACGGCCAGCACCATCAGCCCAAGCACGCCGATAACCAACGGCGCATGCGTTAGCCTCGCGCCCAGCCCGCTCTGTTCGGCCTCCTCCTGTCCCAGCACAATGAAGTCGTTGGCGGCGAGGCGGCCCAGCGCAAAGATATCTTTCCACGCGCCGCTGACCACCAGCACATCCCCGAATTGCAGAATTTCGGCCGGGGCATCCACAATTTCCTCGCTGCCCGCGCGGCGCAGTTGAAGCACATTAAGCCGGTACTGGCTGCCGAATTCGAGCTCGCGCAGCGTTTTGCCAATCGCGGCCGAACGCGGGCGCAGCATCACCTCGGCCATGCCCACAGTCGCGCGCAGGTTCTCATCTTCTTCGCCCGGCGCGTCAAGGCGAATTTCCACACCGGTTTCGCGGCGCAGGCGTTCCACATCTTCCGGGCTGCCCTGCACCACCAGCACATCGCCCGGCTCAAGGTCGGTCGTCGCCAACGCTGAGCTTGCCCCTATCGTGAACGGCCTCGGTGTGCCGTGCTGAACGCTGAGGACGGACAGGCCGTAAATTGCGCGCAGCCGCGATTCAGCCAGCGTGTGCCCAGCCAAAGGCGACCCTTTCGGGACGAGCAGTTGAAACAGCGAGTCGTCCAGATGGTAGTAGTGCACGAGGGCGGCCAGGTCGATGCCCCCGGGCGGCGCGGCCGGCGTGCGCGACGGCAGAATGCGCCGGCCCACCAGCAGCACGAAGGCGATGACGGCTCCCAGCATCAGCACCGCCATCGGCGTGAAGTCGAAGAAGCCGAACGGCGGGAAATTCGCATCCTGCAACGCGCCGCTGACGATCAGGTTGGGCGGCGTCCCAATCAGCGTGGCTGAACCGCCGATCAGCGCCGCAAACGCGACCGGAATCAGCAGGCGCGAGGGGCTGATACTGGCGCGCGCGCCCAGGCTGATGATGGCCGGCAGCATCAGCGCCACCACGCCCGTCGAACTGATGACGGCGGACATGGCCGCGACCGCCGCCATCAGCACCAGCAGCAGCCGCGTTTCCGAAGCGCCGCCTACGCGCAGAATCATGCGCCCCAGCTTGTCCGCCAGGCCAGTGCGAAAGACCGCCCCGCCCACCACGAACAACGCCGCGATGATGAAGACCGTCGTATTGGCGAAGCCCTGCAGCGCCTCGGCCGGCGAGAGAACGCCAAATGCCATCAGCGCAGCCAGCACTCCCAGCGCCACCAGATCGGGCCGCACGCGGTCGGAGATGAACAGCACAATCGCCACGGCTAAAATGACGAGCACGATCAGCATTCCCGAGGTGATTTCCACGCCATTCCTTCCACACACGAACCGACGCAATACAATCCGTAATCATCATACCAAGAAAAAGCGCGCGCCGAGGTTCAGCGCGCGCTATCGCTCTTGTCCGGGTCTCCGGGCGGTTTAGCCGCGGCCGACGTACGAGCCGTCGCGGGTATCCACCTTCACCGAATCGCCTTCGTTGATGAACAGCGGCACGACCAGCGACAGACCACTTTCGGTGAGTACGCGCTTGGTGACATTGCCGGCACTGTTGCCCACCACCGCGACTTCCGCTTCCGTCACTTTGTACGTCATCGTGATCGGCATCTCGTAGTCAATCGGCTGGCCCTCGTAGAACTTGAGGGTAATCTGCATGCCATCCTTGAGGTAGTGCACATCTTCATCGAACAGCGTCGTTCGCGCTTCGTACTGGTCGAACGTCTCCAGATTCATGAAATGCAGAATGTCGCCGTCGCGGTAGAGGAACTCACAGTCCTCATTCTCAACGTACACGTTGTCGAGGCGGTCATCTGCCGAAAACACGCGCTTGTTGACATTGCCGCTCTTGATGTCGAGCAGGTTGGCCGTCATGCTGGCCGCGCCGCGACCGGGATTGTGATAGGTGGTGTTGACGACACGATACAGGTTGCCGTCGAGCTTGAGCGTTACGCCCTTCTTCAGATCGCCCGCTGGGATCATTGGCTGGTGGTTCCTTCTACTTGAGGATGGGTTGATGATATGAGCATTATAACGGACTAAGACCGGATTTCCAGAGCGGGTACTGACCGCGCGGCCAAGGTTGGTTTGACCAGCACTTTAACCGCTTTGCCTACGCCCAATCTACGCATCACCCACATCTCTGAACGTCTCCAGCGCACTGTGCGTATATTTTACGGAGTACGAAAACAGGGCCGCAAAAATGCGGACTTTGGTTCGTATTTGGGGGATTCGCGGTTGTGGCGGCAGGCACCGAGGATCTGCTGCCCTAACAGAGGAGTGATTTTTATGAAGCATCGTTTCTGGATTACAGGGTTGGTGGGGATAGTGGCCGCCGCAGTGCTCATGGGCTGCTCGATGGCCGATCTGCTGATGTGGGTTGGTGTAGAGCGCACGGTCGTGATGCCATCCGACCAAATCACCCCGCTTCCGCCCTGTCAGCCAAATACGAACTTGCCGGTCTACGTAGTGGCTAGTGGTGATACGCTGGCGGGAATTGCCCAGCGCGCAGATACGACGGCATCCGAACTGGCCCGGCTCAATTGTCTGGGCAACATCAATCTCATCACCGTCGGGCAAGCCCTGCGCGTGCCTGGTACGGTAGCGCCACCTCCAACCCAAGCCCCCACACCTGAGGCGACTATTGTGGTTGGCGGGCCAAACGTGATGCGCTTCAGCGCCAGCCCTCAGGCCGTCGATGCCGGGGGCACAGTCACATTCGAATGGGAAGTGAACAACGCCGATAGCGTGACCCTAAATCTTATTTATCAGAACGGGGACACGGTCAATTACCCTGAGCTTCCCACCACGGGTTCTTTGGCCGTGCAAGTACCCAGCGACGCCATCGACCGTTTCACCGCACAGGTCGTGCCGTCCCCGCTGCCCCCGCGCGGGCAATTCGGGGAAATCGTGGTCACGATAAATCCGGGGGCGCAGCAGGTAATCGTGATTACCACCTTCGCTGCAAGCTCAACCACCGCTCATCCCGGCGAGTCCGTCAGTCTGGCATGGACAGTAAGCGGCGCGAACGGCGTGACTTTACGTGTGATTCAGCCTGATGGTCAGGCCGGTCCCACAATCAACAACCTGCCCACACTTGGCAACCAGAGTTTCACATTCCCTGAGGGCATCACCGGCAACTACAACTTCCAGCTTGTGCCACAGCCAGCCGATGCGAACGGCCCTACAGCCGAGGTCAGCGTGATGGTGAGCGAGTAGCGCTAGAACGCCAGACTTCAACGGACGGGGCGCCAACCCGCGCGACATAGCGGTACGCGCCCCAGTCCACCCACGATGCGCCAAAGCGGGCCACGCGCGCCGCGATTTCTGCAAGACACTCGGCGATCAGCTCATCCGCCAATTGCCGTCCCTCGTGATACCAGATCGAGTCTTCGGCACTGAAGCGTGCGTTCATTGGCATGGCCAGCATGCTGCTCCCTGCTGGAACCGCCGCTGGAATATTCAGCGAATAGTGCAGCGTGCGCTCAATAACTGCTTTCAGCCCCGCACGGTCGAATACCGGCGGCGACTGGTGGTAAAGGGCCGGGTCGCGCAGCCACAACCCGCGCGTAATCACACCGCGCTCGCGCAGCGCCCGGTCGAGTTCTTTGTCGTCCTCCCACAGCGTGGTATCCAATGCGCCAGCCAAGCCAGCGCAAGCCGCGCGCGGAATCAGGCTCATCTTGCCCCACACGCCCTGCGCCTGCCCGGATGAGAGCCGCGCTAGCAGCGTTTCGTCACGGTTGAAGGCGCTGTTGAAGGCTTCCACCACGCCCAGCGGAATACGCACGCCCGGCACCAGATAATGCTGAAATGGCGTTACCGGGCTGATGGCAGCCAACGTGTCCTGCCCCAAGGTGACTGCCTGAGCTTCCAGCCACGCCAGCAGCGGACGGCCATACACGGCATCCAATGCTGGCAGCGCCAGCCAGCCGTCCCCGCCCGCTTGCGAAGCGACCGCCAACGCCGCCAGCAAGCGCACCCAGCGGTCGGTCATCACAAACGCCGTCCACTGTTCCGGCTCGTCCCACCCCAGCGCGAGGGGTGTGGCGGGCGCATCCGCCTGTGGCGCGGGATTCACAACCAGCGCAGCGGCGCGCACTTGCGGATATTCAGCCAGCAGCGGCGAAACCAACTCAGCACTTTCAGGTGAATCCACTAGCAGCAGCAAGCCGTCATCGGCATGGAGCGCGCCCAGACGCGAACGCAGCGAATGATCGAACACGGCGCGCTCGCGTACTTCAGCCGGGCGCGGACGATACAGCATTTCCGCGCCCAGAAAGTGAGCGCCTTGCAGCGACTGGGCAGCCGAGGCAGTGTCCGCGTAAAGTTCCATGCCACGAGTCTAGCACGCAAACCTCACCTGGCGGAGTGAGACAGTGAGACAAATTCAAAAGAGTGAGACACTTCCTGAGGGAAGAAAAAGTGAGACAGTGAGACAAAAGTGAGACACCGGGTGCGTAAGGCATGTCAGAGTAGTTTGCGACCGTCTGACGCCGCGATCCGGCACGGTTCCATTGTAGGACGAGTGCGCGCGCTACAGGCGAAGCTATGGTCGAACAGGTGGTCACAAGTGAGCGAGGTGGGAGACAGCGGTGAGGTTGAAGATAAGTCGCGCATCACCAACCACTCATCAATATTTCATGCAAAATCTGTTGACAGAAATAGTCAATGCTCATACCCTTAGGACATTGAATGTTTCGCACTCCTAATCATTAGGACTGTGAAGAGCAGAGGCGCAATTTTGACCGACACGTACGATATCGCCCGCATGACCCTCGACATCATTCCGCTGGTGATGCGCGTGATGAGCGGCGAAATGCGCAGCACCGACTGGGCGATGAACCCGGGCCAGATGCCGGTGATGGGCGCGCTCATCCAGCGCCCTCATACGCTCAAGAACCTGGCCGAGCGGTTGTCCGTCAGCGCACCGAGCATGTCCGCCACTGTCAGCTCGCTCGAAGCGCGCGGCTGGCTGACCCGCGAACGGGATGCCCACGATCGCCGCATCGTCTGGATTGCGCTCACCGAAGAAGGCCAGCGCGCCTACGATGACAGCCAGCGGCAGGTGGCCGAACGCATCGCGCGGCTGCTCGAACCGCTGTCGCCCGAAGAGCGCGACCAACTCGCGGGCAGCCTGAGACTGCTGGCCTCCACGTTCGCACAAGCCATGGAGCGCGACCCACTGCTCAGTCAAGCCTGACGCTTTCCGTCCGTTCACCATCAATCCCGTTCATCCATCCGTCCGCATTGAAAAACGTATCCCACAGGGAAGGCATGATCATGTCCACAGGCGAAATCCTCACCGAAAATCTCGTCAAGAAGTTCGACCAATTCGCAGCCGTGAATGACGTGTCGTTCAAGGTCGAAGCCGGCGAAATCTACGGCTTCCTCGGCCCGAACGGCGCCGGCAAGAGCACGATTGTCTCGATGCTCACCACGCTATCGCTGCCCACCAGCGGCCGCGCCACCGTCGGCGGCTACGACGTGGTGCACCAAGCCAAAGACGTGCGCAGCATCGCGGGCGTCACGCTACAGGATGTGGGCCTCGACCCGATCATGAAGAGTATGGAACTGCTCACCATTCAGGGCCGCCTGTTTGGCATGTCGAAGCAGGAAGCAGCAGACCGCGCCCGCGAACTACTGGCTATCGTCAAGCTGGATGACCCCGAGGTGATGCAGCGGCGGGTAGGAAAATACAGCGGTGGTATGCGCCGACGGCTCGATCTGGCGATGGGCCTGATGCACCGCCCGACAATTCTGTTCCTCGACGAGCCGACGACTGGCCTCGACCCGGGCAGCCGCCGTGACGTGTGGGCTGAAGTGCGCCGCCTCAACCGCGATTATGGCATGACGATTTTCCTCACCACCCAATATCTGGAAGAGGCTGATGAACTGGCCGACCGCATTTCTATCATCGTCAACGGCCAGATCGCTATTGAGGGCCGCCCCGAAGAACTGAAGGCCGCCGTCGGCAACGAGTCGATCAATGTCACCTTCAAGGATCAGGCGGCAGCCGAACAGGCCGACGACCTGTTGAGCGAAATGTTCGACCGTACGCAGGTAGACCGCCGCACGCTGCGCCTGTACAAGAACAGCGCTGCGGAAGTGGTGCCCGCCGTGGTCAACCGCCTCAGCCAGGCCAACCTGTCGCCCAGCGCCCTCACGCTTACCCAGCCC
Organism: uncultured Chloroflexia bacterium; assembly: GCA_963841085.1. Lineage (GTDB taxonomy): Bacteria > Chloroflexota > Anaerolineae > Aggregatilineales > Phototrophicaceae > Flexifilum. Next base: position 684,205 of record CAWJBF010000009.1, read on the forward strand.
ACGCTGGATGACGTGTTCCTGCAAGTGACTGGTCAAACACTGACCAGCGACGAACAAAATGACGAAGCTGCCGCCTGACGCCCGTATCGAAACCAAGGACTAGACGAGAGACCATCATGACGACCATTGCGACTCAACCCACGACGATCACTGCTTCACCCGCCGATTCCATGCAGCGCATGCCCTTTATCAGCCAAGTGCTGATGATGACGCGGCGCAGCCTGACGACCAATCTCCGCGTGCCGGCGGCCATTCTGCCCGGCATGATCATCAGCCTGTTTTTCCTGGTGATCTACGAATCCACGCTTGGCGGGGCCTCGAATTTCCTGCCCGGTCTGTCTGGCAAGAGCTATCTGGGCTTCATCCTGCCGCTGTCGGTGGTGAGTGCCGCCCTGAGCGCCTCGGGCATCGCCGGCCAGTCGATCGTCCGCGATATCGAGCGCGGCTATTTCGACAAGCTGATGCTGACGCCGATCAGCCGCGTGGCGCTGGTGCTTGGCCCGATGCTGGCTGGCGCGGTGCTGCTGGCCTTCCAGACGACGCTGGTGGTGGGTGTGGCGGTACTCATGGGCCTGCGCCCGGAAACCGGCCCGCTGGGCCTGGTCGCGGTCATCTTCTTCGCGCTGCTGCTCGGCATCGGTTTCGGCGGCTTCACTGTCGGCGTGGCGCTGCTCACGGGCAGCTCGGCGGCGACACAGGGCGCGGGCTTCCTGTTCTTCCCGCTGTCGTTCCTCACGGCCAGCTTCGTGCCGCTGGCGCTGCTGGATGGCTGGATTAAGATCGCGGCGACCGTCAACCCAATCACCTACATCCTGGAAGCGCAACGCGAAATCCTGCTCAGCGGCTGGTCCGCTCAGCCCATCCTTGGTGGTCTGTTCGCCATCCTGCTGCTGGGCGCGGTCATGCTCGGCTTCGCGATGTGGGCCTTGCGCGCCCGCACCCGCCGGAAGTAACCATCCGTCAACGCGAAGCAAATGAGGACGCTCGATTGAGCGTCCTCATTGTTGGTTAGCGCGAGTGTTTCGCAGCGCTTCGCACGTTCCCAAGGCAGCAGTCCCCTTGCGGATTGCGCCAATCACAAGCACATTGCTCAGCTTGAATACCGGCGTTAATTGCCGCTATGACCTGCCTTGCCATGTCTCCAGTGCGAAGGTCGCCTACCCGAAAATTGAAACAGTAGCAGATTGGCGTTTCAGGTTGATCGGGATGTTTCTGATAGACCATCTCCCGCACATCGGCCTCAGTGAACGTCTGTGTGCGATCCCCACTGAAATAGACCGTTGAGCAGGTCGGCGTGCGACAGAACCAGTAGTCGATGTCACGATAGGCGTTGAGCGAAACACGCAGCAGGCACTTGATAGTTGCCCCGTCCACACGTCGTCCATGTTCCCCGCAGGCCGGGCAGGCGATTGGCTCACTGGGCAAAACCTGAATCTGTCCGGCCATTGTCCTTCAGCCTCCCCCTATGGCAAGTCAAATTCGCAGATGCCCTCGGCGCTCAGGCACGCCGCCACCTGCACATTGCCATTCATGACCGTGAAATCGCCCCGATTCCAGAACAAATCACGCGATAGCGCGTAGGTTACGCTGTTGTAGCGGCACTCGATGGGGGCACTCCGACGCGGCGTGTTCAGGCCGTAGGCAAGACAGTTGAAGGCGGGCAGCGCGCGCAGTGACCCACGCACAAAACCCACTGTAAGGTCAGAAGTGCGCAGTTCGGCCCCGTCGCCCAGCAGGCGCAGTTGGCTCACATTGGCGGCGGTCGGCGAAACATTCAGCATTGTCAGACCGTTGCGGTCATACACCAGCCGGATGCGCGGCGGCGGTGGCGGGGTTGGTGTAAGCGTAGGCACAGGTGTAGCCAGGTTGAGAGCCGCTGCGGCCACCTGCACACGCCACGCCTCTTCATAAGCGGGCAGTAAAATATCGCCATTGGCCAATGAAGTACGGCCCAACGCCTGATGACTGCCGTCGCTGTAAAGTACGCTGATGGCGTTGCCCGCGCCGTCCGGAATTGGCAGTTCTGCCGCCCATGGAATCCAGCCATTGGTCAGCGGACGGCCATCGCCGTCGAACAGGCGCACCTGCTGCACGGCACGGATACGTTCGCCGCGGCCGCCGTTGAAGGTTTCGTTGGTGAGATACAGCGTACCTTCGCGCGGGTCGGCCAGCATAGGCAGCACGTTCGGGCGCGCGCCCAGCACCGCGACGAAAATATGGCCTTTGACGCCGTTGTTCAGATAAGGCACGGCGGCGACGCCCACCTCGCGGTACCAGGGGTTGGTGGCTGTTTCGCGGTGAATGCGCGACTCGTGCCAGAATTCCAGCGCATCTTGCCGATCGCCCACCCAGGTGATCTCGCTGAGTACGACCTGGCCCGGAATGCCAAAATCCGGCCATGCGTAGGTATCCCAGATGGCCCGATCACGCGGGCCTTCGCCCTGCCGGCCGTTGTGAATGAACGCGCTGCCCGGCAGACTGCGCATACCCGCCAGATACGCCGCCTGGTCATAGGCCATGCGGTCGAGCGTATCGTTCGACGCCAGCGGGCCGAGGTCGAGTCCGAGACGCCATTCGTTCAACCGGGCATGAATCCAGCGCGCTGCCAGTTCATCGTTGGCAGTCTGCGCCCCGACGCCCACCAGCGCAGCCCCCAACACGATCACTGCACCAATGACCCCCATCATTCGCAAGACAGTTGTGCGGCGCATGGGCGTTATCCTTCGTCTATTGCCTCGGCCGAAAGCAGCACGCGCGACCCCGCCGCCCGGTACAGGCGATAGGCCGCGCCATCATTGAAGGCATTGAAGACTTGCCGGTTGACTCGCAGTTCGAGGGGCTGCCCATCAAGGCGCAGCACGAAGCCGAGTAGTTGGCCGTTGGGCCGGGCGCGTACCGTGCGATGAACCACACCCAAATCGGCCAGCACCGGCGCATGCAAATCTGCGCGTGTACGCATCCACCACTGCGCAATGAAACCGACCACCGCCGCATTAAACACGGTCAGCGCAATACCAATCAGCCTCAGCACTGAATCGCTATTAACCTGGGCCGCATACAGGGCGGCGGCGGCGCCCAATATGCCAAAAAACAGCACTAATATCGCAAATGAAAGCACGCGCCGGAGTGTGCGGCGCAGGCGCACCGCCTGAAACGGGCCAACGACGCCGCGCCGGTTGGCCGCCAGATCGTCGCCGGTAAACTGAAGCGCCTGCATCAGCGGATCCATGCGCGCGAAAGTCCTGTGGGAAAGTGTAACGGGATGCAGCCTGCATTGTAGCATGCACGATGAAAGCGCGGCCCTTCTTCGGCCAATGCGCTGTGCTATGCTTGTGTGCCAGAATCCTGACCCCCTCTCCCACACAAGCGGGGAGAGGGGGAGTGCGCGCCGCTATGTCGCCCATCTCCGCGTGCGGAGAGAGGTCAGGGGTGAGGTTAATCACGGCGGCTCCCGTTACTGTCACTTGCTTGATCGAAGGACGCCCGATTGCAACCGACTGACCAGCCTGCGCGCGCGAGCGAACCACCTATCGTGGCCGATACTCCGCCAACGCAGTCCGAGACCAACGCCCGCGTCGCCCGCGCAACCGGCATACTCGTGCTGGGCAATGTGGGCAGCCGCGCGCTGGGCATGGTGCGCGAGATGGTCATCACCGCCTTGTTCGGGGCCAGCGTCTCGGTCGACGCCTTCTACACCGCCACAATCATCCCAAAAACGCTGTATGACCTGCTGATCGCCGGCCACATCAACAGCGCGATTATCCCCGTATTGAGTGAGGTCGATACCCGCGACGGGCGCGCCGAGTTGTGGCGATTGGTGTCGCTTCTGCTGACGATGATCACGGCGCTGCTGGCGCTGATCGTGCTGCTGCTGTTCGCGCTGGCCCCGCAGATCGTCGGGCTGGTGGGTGGCGGCTACAGCGCGCCTACGCTCGATCTGGCGGCGGCGCTGCTGAAGCTGACCGCGCCGGCCCTGATCGCGCTGGGCATGTTCTCGATCATCAGCGGGGCGCTGTACGCGCTGCAATCGTTCACCCTGCCCGCGCTGGCCGGCGTGGTTTTCAACGGCGCAATCGTGCTCGTCACGCTGTTTCTCACACCTGCGCCGCAGGTCATGGCTGCCGTAACGGCGAATGGCGTGGTCTGGACGGTTGCGCGGCCGCCCTACGCCATCGAAGCAGCGGCGGCGGGCTGGCTGATCGGCTCGGTTGCCCAACTCCTGTTACTGCTGCCCGGCCTGCGCGGCGCAAAGCTGCGGCCCAATTTCAACTGGCGGCACCCGGCGCTGCGCCAAATCATCCGCTTGTACACGCCGGTGATGTTCGTACTCATTATCGATACGCTGGTGGTACGCACCTTCAGCTACAACCTCGCCAGCCAGACAATTGTAGGCGCGCTCGGCTACATGAACTGGGCGACCACGCTCATTCAGTTCCCGCAGGGGTTGGTGGCGGCCGCGATCAGCATCGCTATCCTGCCCACGCTGTCGCAGCAGTCCGTACTGATCGCGCTGGAAACCGACCTTCCCGGAGACGACTCGGCCGCTGGTCTCAGGGGCGAAGGCCGATTTGCCGAGTCGCAGAACGCGCAGTCGTTCAAAGATACGCTCGGGCTGGGGCTGCGCCTCGCCATCACGCTCATCATGCCGGCGACAGTCGGCCTGTTCGTGCTGGCCGTGCCCATCGTCGCGCTGCTGTTTCAGCGCGGGGCGTTCGGTCCGGTCGATACCGAGATCACGGCGACTGCGCTGCGCCTGTACCTGATCGGCCTGCCCTTCGCCGCCGTCGATTTGCTGCTGGTGTACGCTTTCTATGCGCGGCAGGACACGCTCACGCCGGCCATCATCGGCCTGATCAGCTTTGGCGTGTACATGGTGGCCGCGATTGCCCTGCTGCCGTCGCTGGGTCTGTTCAGCCTGATGGTCGCCGACAGCCTGAAACACATCACCCACGCCCTGATCGCGGCGGTGGTGCTGGGGCGGCGCATTGGCGGCTACGGGCATCAGCACATCGGCATGACGCTGCTCAAGACCGGGCTGGCCGTCATGGCGATGGGCGCAGTCGCGCTGCTGCTGGACGCGCTGCTCGAACAGGCGATAGGCATCGACACATTCATCCACCGCCTGCTGGTCGTGGGCTTGATCAGCGCCGCCTGCGCCGCCGTCTACTTCGGTGCGGCGGCACTGCTGCGCATCGACGAACTGCGCTGGATGGCCGGGCTGGTTCGCCAGCGACTACGGCGATAGGGTTTTTTGCTCCGCCTTCACGCAAATTGACCTCACCCCCGGCCCCGCTCCGCACGCAGCTGAGGAGAGGACATGTTTGGATGTGAGAGAAGATTTGCGCGGCCGAATCGCTTGTAGTAGCACGATGCATCGTGCCCCTACGAGGACATTTTTTCATCACAAGCCACAAGTGCCGAAAAGGTGTCCTCTCCTCAGCCGCGCGCAGAGAGGGGAGAAAAACTGGCGCACACGCCCCCTCTTCGCGCACGGCTTTAGGGGTTTAGAGATGGGGTTAATTTATGAGAGGTCAAGCGGCGCTTGGCCGTAAGGCAAACACCCGTTCATTGCACCGGCCAGCCTGTGATAAAATGCGCGCATCAGTGTATTGGTAATGCAGCCGTCGATGACATCGTATCCCGAAGCAGAACGCGGACCGCGTGGTCCACGCCCCTACGCCGCTCCTCCTCCGTCTCTCAGTCCGTGGCTGGTGCGCCTGCCCGTGCTGTTCGTCACCGGCGTGCTGCTCATCATGCTACTACTGGTGACGGCCTACAGTACTTACCGGCTGGCCTACGCCGAACGCATCATCCCGGGCGTGACAGCCTACGGCCTCGACTTGGGCGGAATGGCCCCGTCGCAGGCGGTGGCCGCGCTCGATAGCAGGTTCACCTACGACGAGGACACGGTCTTCACCTTCCGCGACGGCGAGACCTTCTGGCAAGCGACCGCCGGCCAGCTCGGTGTGAAACTGGACGCCGAAGCGACAGCCGCGCAAGCCGAGGCTATCGGCCATTCCGGCAATCTGTTCGCTGATGTGCTCGATCAGGGACTGACGTGGCTCAACGGCGAGGCGGTGACGCCGATCGTGCGCTACGACCAGAATACCGCCGTCGCTCTCCTCAGCCAGATGGCCGCGCAAATCGACCGGCCGGTGCGCGACGCGACGCTGTCCGTCGATGGCCGGGAGATCCAGACCACGCCCGCGCAAAGCGGACGCCAACTCGACATTACGGCCACGCTCGGCTTCCTTGACGACTCGCTCACCACACTGGGCGCGGGCGGCGAGGTGCCGCTGGTCATCCGCGAAACGCCGGCGCTGGCTTTCGACGCCGAAGCCGCGGCCAATCGCGCGCGCGCCGCGCTGTCGGGCCCGTTGCTGCTGGTGGCGGACGACGGACGCGGCAATGGCCTTGGCCCGTGGACGATCAGCGTCGATCAGATCGCCGAACTGCTGCGCGTTGAATCCGTGCTTCAGCCCGACGGCAGCCGCCGTTACGAGGTCGCCGCCGACGTGGGTGTGTATCAGCCCTCGCTGGATGCGCTGGCTTCGGGACTGATCATCCCGGCCAAAAACGCCCGCTTCCATTTCGACCAGACGACGGGCCAACTGGTCAACATCCAAAGCTCGGTCAGCGGCCGCACGCTCAACGTGGCCGAAACGCTGGGCCGCATCGAAAATGCCGTCTTCGACCCCGTCAATCGCGTTGTGCCACTGGCCTTCACCTACGATCTACCCGCCTATCACAATGATGTGACGGCGGCCGAACTGGGCATCACCGAACTGGTCTCACAGGCCACGACCAACTATTCGGGCTCGTCACAGGCGCGCATCGACAACATCGCTACTGCGGCCAGCCGCTTCGATGGCCTGATTATTGCGCCCGGTGAGTTGTTCTCGTTCAACAACTACGTAGGCGATATCTCGCCGGAAGAAGGCTTCGTGCCCGGCAAGGTCATCGTTGGCGGGCGCACAGTCGATGGCGTAGGCGGCGGCGTGTGCCAAGTGAGCACTACTGCGTTCCAGGCTGCCTTCTACGGCGGCTACCCGATTCAGGAACGGCACGCGCACGGCTACCGTGTCGGCTATTACGAGGGCGGCGAAGGCGTGGGCATGGATGCCGCGATCTACAATCCCGATCTCGACTTCCGATTCTACAACGACACCGATAGTCATTTGCTCATCGAAACGTCGGTGCTACCGGGCAGCACGGCGCTGCAGTTCCGTTTCTTCAGCACCAATCCGGGCCGTCAGGTGGTGAAGGAAGGGCCGACGATTTCGGGCATCGAGCCACCCGGCGGCACAGTCTATGAGGTCAATCCGGACTTGCAGCCCGGCCAGTCGGTGCAGGTGGACTGGCCCGCGCAGGGCGCCTATGTCGAGGTCAAGCGCCTCATCCTTGACGACAACGGGCAGGTGCTGAACCGCGAGATTTTCGCCAGCCAGTATCAGCCGTGGGGCGCGGTGGTACAAGTGGCCCCCGGCGACTCGCGAGCGGGATAAATCGAATACGCACTGCGGCGGACTGATGCAGTTTGACTCATTAATCTGGTCAACGTAGGTGCAGCACACCGCACCCCTACAGCTATGTGTTTTGTTGAGGCAAGGCTTGCCTTGCCCCTACCCGACATCCTAATCAGGAAAAACGCATCAGTCCGACCGCAGGAAACGAAAAGTCCGCTGAAGGGACTGAAATCAGTCCCTTCAGCGGACTTGGTTTTTCCAGACAGAGGATTGATCCCCTGGCGGCGCCAGGCGTTCAGTTCCTCGGCGTCAGGCCAATTCCCGTTCGCTCACCCGTTCATGCGCGATCATACGCAGGCCGTATTTCGGGCGCAGCGTGAACATGCGCTGCGGCTCGACTATTTGATCTGGCGCGACCGTGAAGGTGAAGCGCTGCGCCATCGTCGCCACGATCAGGCGCGCCTCCATCATGGCGAAGGCATTGCCAATGCATACCCTCGGCCCGCCGCCAAACGGCAGGTAAGCGTACTTCGGGATGTCCTTTTCCTGTTCGGCGCTGAAGCGATCAGGGTCGAAGCGCTCCGGCTCGGGGAAGTAGCGTGGGTCGCGGTGCAAGCTGTAGATCGGGATGACCACGACCTCGCCCTTTTTCACCGTGTAGCCCGCAATTTCGATGTCCTCGATGGCCTCGCGCGTCGTAATCCACGCTGGTGGATATAAGCGCATGGTCTCCTTGATCACCCGCTCGGTGTAGGGCAGGTGCGGCAAATCCTCCAGCGTTGGCGCGCGGCCGCCCAGCACCTCGGCCAATTCGGCGTGCAGATGTTCTTGCACGTCGGGGTTCTGCGACAGCGTGTACCACGTCCACGACAGCGCGTGGGCGGTCGTTTCGTGGCCTGCGCCGAACAGCGTCATGGCCTCGTCGCGCACCTGCTTGTCGGTCATCACGCCGTCAGTGTCTTCATCACGCGCCAGCAGCAGCATCGAAAGCAGATCGCCGGTGTCCTCACCGCTGGCCCGCCGGTTGGTGATGAAGCGTTCGATAATGGCGTCGAGTTGCTTCATTGAGTCGTGAATGATGCGGTTCGACTGCGTCGGCGTCCATTTCGGCAGCAGAATCAGCCGGTTGAGCCGGTCATCGACCTCTTTCAGCGCGCGGGTGATCGCCTCACCAATCGCCGCAGTGTCGTCTACATTGGCGTCGAACAGTGTTTTGGCGATGATGCGCATGGTCAGATCGGTCATGGCCCGATCCATGTCCATCTCGTCGCCTTCATGCCAGCCCGCCAGCATGTCCTCGGCGTACTCGACCATCACTTCGCCATACGCGCCGATGCGCCGCGTGTGAAAAGCAGGCTGCACCAGTTTGCGCTGGCGCTTCCACGAGTTGCCGTCATTGGTGAACAGGCCCTGCCCCAGCACTTCATCGAGCGCGCGCTTGGTGTTGGTCGTCTTGTGGAAGCACTCGGCGTCCGTCACCAGCACTTGATGCACAATTTCTGGTGAATAAGCGATGAAACCCTTGAACGGGCCGAAACGGATGAGCACGAAATCGCCGTACTGACGCGACTCAAGCACATAGCGCAGGGTGTCGCGGGTGAAGTCGTGCAGGTTGCCGAACAGCAGTTGGCCGGGCGGCCCCGGCGGAAGTGAGCGGTTCACAGCCTCAACCTCATTGTGAAATATCGCACAAGTATTTCCAGCATAGGACTATTCGTTCATAAACGCAAGTGTGCTGCGGCGGATTTGCGATGAAAATCAGCAAAGACCCCGGAAAGTGGTGCGTGGCATTAGCTTATTCACACCGTCCATTGAGCCGCCGCCTCGCCTGCAAGTAGTCCGCCACGACTTTATTGACGACTTGAATATCACGGTGTTAAACTCATTTCTAAGTGTATTACGATCTCGATGCTTATTCATCTTCCCGATTCCGGCGCGGATAGAATCGTTTGCTCAAACTCGCATCACGCGCTGCTGCGAACCAAAAGCAATAGGAAAGGAGCCGCCAATAAGCGAAGGCTTTGCAAGGCAGCACGGCCATTCCGGGCATATCTGAACCCGTTTCATTGGTTGGGATTTCTACGGAGTATGGACCATGTCAAAGAAAGTCCTCCTGTTTATCTTCGTCTTTGTTGCCCTCTCAGTCATTCCCTTCAGCGCCGCCGCCCAGGATGATGTTCCCAAGATCGGGTTCTTGCCCGGCGTCGTCGATCCGTTCTATCAGGTGATGGAACTCGGCGTCAATCAGGCCGTGGCCGACTTTGGCCTTGAGGTCGTCTCCCAGTACCCCGACACCTGGGGCCCCACGGTGCAGACGCCGATCCTTGATGCGCTGGTGGCCCGTGGCGATATAGATTGCCTGATTACCGCGCCTACTGACAAGGAACAGATGATCGCGCCGCTGCAGTCTGCGATTGACGCCGGCATCCGGGTCATCACGGTCGATACGTTCCTGGGCGATGGCGACTATGTCAACGGCCCAGTTACCTTCCCGCTGTCTTATGTTGGCTCAGACAATGTCGAAGGTGGCCGCATCGCCGGCCATGCCATGGCGGCAGCGCTGGGCGAACAGGGCACCGTCTATATCCAGAACACCAACGTCGGCGTCAGCACAACCGAGCAGCGCGGCCAGGGTTTCCGTGAAGCCATTGCCATGTATCCAAACATGTCGGTCATCGGCGAAGACTACAACCTGGACGACGCCAATACGTCTGTGGAACAAACGGCAGCCGTGCTCCAGCGCGAGCCCGATCTCGGCGGCATCTTCGGCGTGAACGTGTTCAGCGCGCAAGGTGCTGGTACCGCCGTGCAGAATGCCGGCCTGAGCGGTGAAGTCGAAGTCATCGCCTTCGACGCGACGCAGTTCGCCATGGAACTCCTCGACAACGGCACCGTCTCGCTGGTCATCGCGCAGAAGCCGTTCGACATGGGCTATTTGGGCGTCGCGTTCTGCATGGCCGATGATCGCGGCGTCACCAGCATTCCGCCGCGCGTAACCACCGGCTACGCGGTGATCAACGCCGAGAACCGGGATGATCCGGAAGTGGCCCGCTTCATCTATCAGGTTCCCTGATTAACCATCACTCTCCGGCATTGTGGGGGCGATCCGCTGGATCGCCCCCACAATGCACTTTTTTGGATTGCATTATTCTGTTTTTACGGGAGAACGCATATGACAGCGGCCCCTCAGGCAGAACCGCTTTCCCCCAACGAGCCCAATGAGGCGAAACAAACCAGCCGCCAGAAGACGATCATCCTCATCAGCCGCGTTTGGGCATGGGTGTTCCTGATTGGGCTGATTCTATTCTTCAGCATCGCGGTCAGCATCACCAGCGGCGGCGACGTTAATTTTCTATCGCTGCGCAACTCGCAGAACATCCTCATGGCGATCACGCCGGTGCTGCTGATGGGGCTTGGGCAAACCTTCGTCATCATCGCGGCCGGCATCGATCTGTCGGTCGGCTGGGTGATGGGGCTGGCGTCGGTAGTTTCCGCGCTGGTGACGGTGGATATGGTTGCGCGCGGGGCCAGCGAGCCAGCCGCCATCCTGCTCGGCTTTGGCGCAGGGCTGCTGGCCGCGCTCATTCCCGGGTTCCTGAATGGCATCATCATCGCGCGCCTGCGTATTCCGGCCTTCATCGTCACGCTGGGCATGTCGTTCATCGTGCGCGGCGCGGCTTATCTGCTCTCGGGTGGCAACGTCGTGGGAAATCAACCGCCCGGCATGCGCCTGTTTGGCAACGAATCGCTGCTCTATTTCATCTCGGGCGAGAACGGCGGGTTTCATTTTCTGCAGCGACCGGACGTAACGGGCGATCTGCTGCAACGCATGGATCGCATCTTCCAGTGGCCGGTGATTGTGACCGCGGTCGTGGTCGGCATCGCCATTTTCGTGCTGCACCGCACACAGTATGGTCGGCATACCTATGCCATCGGCGGCAACCGCGAGGCGTCGCTGCGCGCGGGCGTTCCCGTTGACCGGCACACGATCACGCTGTATATGCTATCGGCCTTCACGGCGGGCCTGGCCGGCGTGCTGCATACGGCGCGCTTCTCGGGCGGATCGTCGATCGCGGGCGAACCACTGCTGCTGTCGTCGATTGCCGCAGTTATCATCGGCGGGGTGAGCATGTTCGGCGGGCACGGCACGGTCATCGGCACGGTCATCGGCGCGCTCATAATCGCCGTCCTCACGACCGGACTGGTGATGCTCAACGTGCAGCCGTTCTGGCAGTTTATCGTCATCGGAGTCGTGGTTATTCTTGCCGTGCTGATTGATCAGGTGCGCGATCTGGTCATCGGGCGTGTGGAGTCCTAGGGAGGAGATCGCATGACCGAGCCAATTCTGTCCATCCGCCATCTGGTCAAACGCTTTGGCGGCCTCACCGCCGTCAATGATGTCTCGCTGGACGTATTCCCGGGCGAAGTTGTCGGCCTGGTAGGCGATAACGGCGCGGGGAAATCGACAGTCATCAAGTGTGTGTCGGGCGTTTACCACTTCGACGAAGGCGAAATCCAGTTCGAAGGAAAACCCGTCCACTTCAACCGCCCCCTCGATGCGCGCGGCGCGGGCATCGAAACGATCTATCAAGACCTGGCGCTGGCGGGCAACCTGCATGTTCCCGCCAATATCTTCCTCGGCCGGGAAATGAAGAAGCGCTACCTGGGCGGGCTGGTGAAAACGCTCGACGAGGCCACTATGGCCGAAGAATCGCGGCAGGTGTTGGAAACGCTGGAGATTCGTATTCCACGCCTCACCGCGCAAATCGACAAGCTGTCAGGCGGGCAGCGGCAGGCCGTCGCTATCGCCCGCGCCGTGTACTGGAATGCGCGCCTGATGATCATGGATGAGCCGACCAACAATCTCGGCGTTCCTGAGCAGCGCAAGGTGCTCGACATCATTCGCAAGCTGCGCGACCAGAACGTGCCGGTCGTCCTCATCACCCACACCCTGCCAGATGTTTTCGCCGTCACCGACCGGATCATCATCATGCATCGTGGGCGCAAAGTGGCCGACAAGCCCACCCAATCCACCGACAGCACCGAAGTGGTCGAGTATATGGTGGGCGCGCGTACCGACGTTGTGACACAATAGGCAGCGAGGGTGAACCGGCCCGGCCGATAGCCTGTCGATTTGCTTCTAAACCACGCTGCCCGCAGGAGGCCCGCGATGACCCGTTCCACTCCGACTGGCATTATGTTCCGCTGCCAGTATCCACCCGAAACGTTGCCGGAATTTGCCCAGCGGACCGAAGCAGCTGGTTTCGATGAGTTGTGGGTGGTCGAGGACTGCTTCTTCAACGGCGGTGTTTCGGCGGCGGCGGCGGCGCTTGACGCCACGACCGACCTGAACGTCGGCATCGGCATCCTGCCCGCTGTCGTTCGCAACGCTGCCTTCGCCGCCATGGAATTCGCCACGCTGGCGCGCCTGCACCCGGGCCGCTTACTACCGGGCTTCGGCCACGGCGTCGGGCCGTGGATGCGCCAGGTGGGTGCGTTCCCGTCGTCGCAGTTGGGCGCGCTGGAGGAAATCACCACAGCGGTGCGTGGGCTGCTGCGCGGCGAGCGCGTGACTATAAATAGTGACTATGTGCAGTTGGATGGCGTTGAACTGGTACACAAGCCGCGCCCGGTTCCGCTGCTGTCGCTGGGCGTGCGCGGGCCGAAATCGCTGCGTCTGTCTGGCCGCTGCGCCGACGGCACGATTCTGTGCGAACTGTCGTCGCCCGCTTACGTGCGCTGGGCGAAGGCACAGATCGCCGAAGGCATGCGCGAGGCGGGCCGCAGCGGGCCACATCGCCTCACTGTGTTCGCGTTCTGCAGCCCGGATGCCGACCGCGCGGCGGCCCTGAAACGCATGCGCCCGCAGTTGGCGGCATTCATCGCCTCACCCGATTTTGCGGTGCAAATGTCGCATCTGCCCTTTGCCGCCGAGGCAGCCGCGCTGGCGGCGCGTGGCGAAGCCGTGCTTCGCGACGAGATGCCAGATGCCTGGATTACGGCGCTTACGGCGTCAGGCACGCCAGAAGACTGCCGCGCCTATGCCTCAGCGTTGGTCAATGCCGGCGCCGATGCAGTGGCGCTGGTTCCGCTGGTCGATCAGCCCGGCGACCCGGTGGCGGCGCTGGCCGAAGTGCTCGCGGACTGACCAACTTCCTGTTCAGCCAGCCAGGACTGCCCGGCGGCCATCGCTTCAGTCAGTGAACCGCGCAGACGGGTTTGTGCCTTGAACACATTTTCCCGTCCCAGCTTGTCGAGCGCGCCGGTGCGCGTCAATTGCAGATACACATGCTCGCTCACGCCGCTCAACATCAGCCGGCTCTGCCTGGACGCAAGCTTGCTGGACGCGCGCTCAAGAATCTGAATGAAGGTACTGCCGATGTCCTCGCGCCCGCGCAGGCCAATGATCAGTACGCTGCGCGAGGCCGTATCCAGATCGGGCAGTGCGGCATCCACCACCGACGCGCCGCCTGAGGACAGTTCGCCGTAGATATAGAGCGCCGTGACCGCATCGGGCTTCAGCGTCTTCGGCGCTGCCAACTCATCCAGCCCACCGTCCTCGCCGAAGCGCCATTCCACCACGCGCACCTTGTTCGACTGGCGGAAGACGTTGAGCATGATCGACACACCCACGCCGACGAACACCGCATATTGCAGCGGCAGCACCATTGTCGTTGCAAACGTAACCACCAGTGCCGTCGCGGTCACCGCCCCCGTCGAAACGACCGCTTTGATCGTACTCAGATCAATCAACTGAAGGCCGACGACAATCAACAGTCCGGCCAGCGCCGGCATCGCCAGCAAGCCAATCAGCGGCGCCAGCAGCAGCACGCCAAGAATCACGAACAGACCGGCGAACACGTTGGCCAAGCGGGTTTGCTGCCCGGCCGAAATAATCAGCGCCGAGCCGGACGCCGACCCGCCCGCGGGAATGCCGGTGAATACGCTGGCTGCCATATTGGCGATGCCCTGCCCCAGGAAGTCGCGCGAGACATTCGGGTACTTCCCGTTCGGATTGATGTATGTCTGGCTGATGGCCGCTCCCTGCACCAGCCCAACGATGGCAATGGCCAGTGAGGCCGGCAGCAGGACACCGAGTTCCTGAAAGTTGGGCAAAACGGGATGAGGTATGCCATCGGGCAGCACCGCAATCGAACTGACCAGCACGACCGACGACAGGTTCAGCACCTGCACCAGCGCTGAGGCCGTGACGATGGCGATTACCATGGCGAATTTTCTCACCGGCGTGCGACCCAACAGCACGATCAGCCCCATCGTCAGCAGGCCAATGAGCAGCGACGAAAGCTCGATCTGGCCCGGGTGCAGCAGCGTATCGATGGCTGCCAGCACATTGTTGCTGAAAGAACTATCGTATCCCGTCAGGTCGCTGATCTGGCCGAGGATGATCAACACGGCCACGCCGGTCATGAAGCCCAGCATCACCGCGCGTGACACAAAGCGCACCAGAAAGCCAAGCCGGAATACGCCAAACAGAAGCTGCCACAGGCCGATAAGCAACACCAACGGGATGAGCGTGTAAGTCACGGGCGTTTGCGAAGGAAACTCCGCCAGCACGCTGGCCACCGCCACAGCCAGCGCACTGGTGGTGGACACATTCATGTAGACCGAACTGGTGAAGATCGCGGCCACTGGCATGGCGAACATCAGTGTAAACAGGCCGAAAACCGGATTGACGCCCGCGATCTGGCCGTGGCCCAGCGACTGCGGAATGTTGACTGCGGCAAATGTCGCGCCGGCAATCACATCGGTGAGCATACGCCGGTCAAACTTGGGGCGCGGCACACTCCTAAAACGCTGCGGAAGGGTGAAGCCGCCAAGATCATCGCCAGACTCTACGACTTCAGGCGATGCGGGCGCGGCTGCGGTTTCGGATTTCTCTACCGCTTCAGCGGCTGGCTCTGCTTCGGAAGAAGCAGACTCTGGCATATCGACGGGGGTAGAAACCGGTTCCTCTGATGGCAACCCGGTTTCAGCCGGTTCGGGCGAAGGGGGAACTGTAGACATAGGCAAACGCTCCCTTGAAGGTCAGCCGACTCTAACGCAAGATTCCGGTTGGCGGCAATCACCGTGCATCAGCCCTTGAACTGCATCACCCCGCGTCGGCCGTTGGTGCGCCAGTTCGGTGACCCGGCGTCGAGCCGTTGCGCCTGCCCGGGCGCGAGGCCCACAATCGGGTCGCTCTTAAGCGTGCGCAATGCCAGCAACGGCGCAGGGAAGAAAGCCGCCACCTCAGCAAATGGAGTGTCCGCCGGCCAGATGGCATCGCCTACCAGCCGCCGGTAGTTGAGATCGCCCTTGCTGATGACCAGCGCCGCGTCGTCAAACCAGGCCAGCGCCTCGGCCGGAAAGTCACGCAGGAAGCACGCGCTGTTCCACACGGCATGCGGCGCGAGAAGCAACCGTCCATCCAGACGGGCAGCATTCAGGCGGTCGGCCAGCCCGCGATTGGGCGGATACCAATCGTCGGCCAGCCGCGCCAGGAACGCCTCGGCGTCGATCAGCGTCGCGTCACTCACAAAGGTCGGGTGCGCCTTCAGATGCAGAGTTACCGTTTCCGCTGCGCCATCGAGCAGCGCATCGGTCAGCCCCAGATCAAGCGCCAGCTCGGTGCCGGTGTTGTCGCAAATGACATGCACCGCCCCGGGCGGCTGATTGAGCAGCATATCCAATGCCGCCGCATGTTCATCTACCAGCAGATCGTCCTCGCGGGCGTGGGTGCCGTGCGCGGCCACGGCCGCCAGACTGAGATCGATGCGGTTGCCCCACAGCGCCATCACGATGAGATCGTTTAGGCGCTGGCGAAGATCTGAATCGACTAACCGCAGCGCAGCCGACAGGCCATCCCACAGCGTTGGGTTTTCGGCTTCGTCCACTTTGTAGGGCGCGAACGGATCGCGGCGGGTTTCACCCCAGCGCACGGCTTCTATCAGCAAGCGATAGAGATAGATCTCGGCGAAGAACCACACCGTGCTGCCCCATGTGTCGCCCGCGTGAGGTTTCCACTGTGCTTGCCAGTCGTCGTAGTCGGGCCAGTCGCGCTTTGGCGGCGGAACCGGCGCGTTCGTCTCCAGTGAAACGGCCAATGCTTCGAGTGCCGCCAGCACTTCGGGCGGATAGTCAGGATTGCGCTGCGCGACAGCACGCACCGTGCCCGGCACGCGCACGGCCATCGTGTGCTGCGCGAACGGGTTACTGGCATCTGTACGAATGGGCGGCGGGGGAATCATGTGATCGGCCATCGTTCGGTTTCACCTTGAGCGGTGGGTACAATCCAGCAAGTGTACCCTTCCGGAGCCCCCTATGAACGAGACGATTCTGAAACATGCCGCCTTCATCCTCCAGCAGGACGGCCAGCTCAATGCCGAGCCCGGGCTGGCCCCGCATCTCGTCTTTCAGGACGAGCGCATTGAGCTAATCGGCCAGTTGTCGCCAGACATGCAGTTGACCGGCCTGATCATCAACCTGAACCTGGACGCGCAGGACGAGGCGCATTTCCGCATGGTGGAGAACTTCCGGCCGTTTACGCTGCCGCAATCGCAGTCCACCTACGAAACCTCGGTTTTACAGTGGCAGGCCAGCGGCGGCCTGTTCGAGCGCCCCGGCCTGTGGCCTGCTTATCTTGCCCACCTTGCCCGCAAAATTCAGGCCGAGATCGATGCCTTCAACCTACTCAACAGCGTGCCGGTTAACGACACGGTCCTGTTTGCCGACATTCCGCTGAATCAGGCCTGATCGCCATGTCTACGGCGCTCGATCCGCTGCTCGACTGGCGCAGTGAGTTCCCGCTTCTGGGAACCTGCACCTACCTGATCTCGAACTCGCTCGGCGCGATGCCGCGCGGCGTCTACGACAGCCTGCGCGCCTACGCCGACGCCTGGGCGACGCAGGGCGTGACCGCCTGGGGCAAGGGCTGGTGGGAACTGAACGGCGCAGTGGGCGACCACATCGCGCCGCTGATGGGCGCGCCAGCGGGAAGCGTGCTGGTGCAGCAGAACGCCAGCATCGCCAACAGCATTCTGTTCAGCGCGCTCGATTTCAGCGACCCGCGCCGCAACAAGGTCGTCATCAGCGACATGGACTTCCCCAGTGACGTCTACGCGCTGCGGCAATGGCTGCCGCCGTCCGTTGAGGTGCAGACGATTCGCACCCGCGACGGCATTGGCCTCGATGCAGACGAACTGCTGGCCGCCATCGACGAACGCACACGGCTGGTGAGCCTGTCGCATGTGCTGTTCAAGAGCGCCTTCATCCTGCCCGCCGCCGAAATCGTGGCCAAGGCGCATGCAGTGGGCGCGCAGATCGTGCTCAACGGCTATCACAGTGTTGGCATCATTCCGGTCGACGTGACCGCGCTGGATGTCGATTTCTACATCGGCGGCGTGCTCAAGTGGATGTGCGGCGGGCCGGGCGGCGTATTCATGTATGTGCGCCCTGACCTGCTCACGACACTGCGCCCAAAAGTGACCGGCTGGTTCGCTCATCAGCAGCCGTTTGCCTTCGACATCGACCACTTCGAGCCGCGTGAGGATGCGTACCGGCTGGCGACCGGCACGCCGGGCATCGCCTCGCTCTACGCCATTCAGCCGGGCATCGGCATCATTACGCAGGTTGGTGTCGAAGCCATCCGCGCCAAATCGATGCGGCAAACGGCGCTGCTGGTGGCGCTGGCAGACGCGCAGGGCTGGGAGGTGGTTTCGCCGCGTGACCCCGCACAGCGCGCAGGGACGGTCACTGTGCGCCCGCCCGAGGCCTACGCCGTTTCACGCGAACTGATCGCGCGCGGCTTCATCGTCGATTTCCGCCAAGGGGCTGGTATTCGCATCGCGCCGCACTTCTACAACAGCGATGGCGAAGTGCGCGCCGTGATGGCCGAAATCGGGATTATTCTTGAGGATGGGAGCTGGAAGCGCCACTCAGAGGGACACGACTTTGTGACGTGAGGGCCAAGCAGTGCGGGCAGGGATTCTTGTGGAGGATGCCGCCTAGCGCCCTTCGCCCAGCCGCCGCTCGGTGCCGGCCATCAGCCGTTCGATGTTGGGGCGGAAGCGAATGAATATCAGCACCGCCATCGCCAGACAGTAGGCCGCGAACAATTCAGGCGTTTGCCCATTTGCTGCCAGCACGAACATCCACACTGTCGCCAGCGGGAACATCACCAGCACGGTCAGCGAGACGTAGCGTGTGAGCGCCAGCACAATGCCGCCCGCGAGCAAAATGCCCGCGATCACCTGTGGCGGCACGATCATCAGCAGCGTGCCAAAAGCCGTGGCCGCGCCCTTGCCGCCGCGCAGCCGCCCGGTGATTGCGGCCACCAAAATCGACCAGTTGTGGCCGACAATCACGCCGACAGCCGCAACTACCGTCGCCACATTCACGTTCTCAGGCATGATCCACTGGGTGGCGACCACAATCGCAATGATAGCCTTGGCGCTGTCGAGCAACCATACCGTGATGCCCCAGCCGATACCCATCACGCGCACGACGTTGGTTGCGCCCATGTTGCCGCTGCCCACTTCGAAGATATCGACACCGCGCAGACCAGCGACCAAATAGGCAATCGGCGTCGAGCCGATGAGATAGGCCGCGCCAAATACGATCAGAACTCGAAGAAATTCGTTTTCCATAGGTCTGTTCTCAAACCCGGCCCTCAGGCGCAGAATCTGCACACGAAACTATTTTACCCCGTGCATAATCGTCATAACACGCATTTCATGCCAGAGTAGCGAAAGCAACGCCGCTTCTCATCTTTTCCACAGGTTGGCATGCGCGCCCGCCTCGCATAGAATCGGGCTCAGCGCCGCCCACGAGCAAACCGCCTTATGGAAGCCCCTTATCTGTTCATCAGCCACAGTTCGAAAGATGCGCGCCACACCAGCTATCTGGCGGACGGTCTGCACGACGCCGGCCACCGCTGCTGGGTTGATGTCGCCGCTATACCCGACGGCTCGACCTGGGTGCGCGAGATTGAACAGGGCGTGCGCGGTTGCGCCGCGCTGATCGTGGTCATGACCGAGGGCAGCCGCGCTTCGGAGTGGGTCGAGCGCGAGGCACTGCTGGCGCTGGAACTGAAGAAGCCGGTGTTCGTGGCCCGCTTCGATGATGCGCCGCTGCCGATTCATCTGATTTCACGGCAAGCGAGCGACTTCCGCAAACGCAAACCGCCCGCGCTACGAAAACTGGTGTCGGCGCTCGAATCGGCGCTGGCCGCTGCGCCGGTGGCCGATCCGCGCCCGGCGCCCGACCCGATCAAGCACGCCTTCTTCAAGTATCTCGAACAGTTCGACAATGGGCCGGAAAACGCCCGCATCGCCCGCGAGTTGTTTGTGTGGACACGCGCCGAAGCCGACAACCTCACCTTCAGCGGCCGCAGCCAGCCCGCCTTTCACGCGCACATCTATATTGGATTGGGCGGCGTGATCGCCTACTCGCTGCGCGCCTATCCGCGTCAGCCCGCCGTCGAAGTGCCGCTGCAGTACTTCATGGAGTTTCCGCCCTACGACAACCGGGACGAGCGACTGGCCGTGCTGCACGCGCTCAATGACCTGCTGCCCAAAAGCGACCGACTGCACGACGACCGCGCCGACCGCAAGCCGAGTGTGCCGCTGGCTGTACTGAGCGACCCCGCCAACTATGCTGCGCTGCAAAGGGTACTGAAAACGCTGATTACGACTCTTCGCGCGGCCCCGTAGCCGCCTCGCGCACTTCAGATGGTGTGGTGCTGCCGTGTTCCGGCACATGGAAGCGGTGGCGGCGGATGAAGGTTTGCGTGCTCGTGATCGTCACGACGTTGAAGCCAGGTTCCGCGCCGCGATCCTCGATGATATGGCTCTGGCCCGGCCAGCACTCCAGTTGATACCAACTGCTGGGCACGCTGGTGTACATCACACCATCGACGAAGGTATCGGTCGCCATGTGCACATGGCCGTGAAAGACCCCGCGCAGGCGATCCTTGGCGCGCACCAGCAGCCGGTGCAGGTCTTCGCCGTTCGTTAGACGCATGAACGTGTCCCAGAACGGCGCGCCAATCGGCAGCACGTTGTGATGAATCGCCACCACCAGCGGCCGGTTATCTTTGGCGCTGACGATGCGCTCGATGCGCTCCAGTTGTTCGGGCAGCAGCACACCGCCAGCGTATTGGGCTGGCCGGCTGCTGTCGATGCACACCACCTGCACCCCGCCCACCTCGAACTCATAGTCGAACGACGGCAGAATTTCGGCGCGGCCCAGGAACACACGCTGTAGCATTTCGGCGTTGTCGTGATTGCCCGGGATGTAGTAGGTAGGGAATTTGATGCCGCCCAGCAGTTCGCGCGCCGCCAGATAGGCGTCCTCGTGCGGATCGAAGGCCACATCGCCGCTGTGCAGCACGAAATCGGGCGTGAAGGGCAGCGCGTTCACCTGCCGCACCAGTTCGCGCGCGCCCGCCCACGCGGGGTAATCGGCCTCGGCATGCGTATAGTTGGGGTCGGCGCTCAGGTGCGTATCGCTGAGATGCACGAAGCGCACCATGGCGCTGCTGCGGTACTCGTGCAATAGCTGGGCCAGATCGCGGTTGCTGAATGAGACGGTGCTGAATTGAGGCGCTTCATCCGCCATGAACAATTCCTGCTGCTGTGGGCCGCGCGTACTGCATTATAACGAGAATTCAGGGCACGGCGCGCTATACTTGTGCTATGAAATCACGGTCGCTCCTCCTCATTGCTGCTTGCATACTGGCGCTGGCCGCCTGCGCGCCGCAGCCCACGGTCACGGTACCTACACTGGCTGAACTGCCGTCGCTCACCGACACGCCAGCACCATCGCTATCGCCATCACCGTCGCTTGAACCGCCCACGCTGGAGAGTACAGCGGCGGCGCTGGCCCCGACAGATACCGCGCCGCCGCCTTCAGCCACCACTGCAGCGACCGATGTCCCACCCGCCAGCCCCACCCTAACGCTGACACCTGTGCCCACGACGGCCTTGACGGAAACACCGACCATCACGCCCAGCCTGACGATCACGCCGACCATCACGCTCACACCCTCGCCGACGCTGACAGCAACGCTTGACGTGGGCGGCTTCAGCGCGCTCGCCGATCTGGCGGCGCGCATCACCGTCCAGCCGCCGGATGTGCGTTACGGGCCGGGCACAGCGACCGCGCTGTGGGAGATTGGCGACCAAATCGCGGGCACGGCGCGGGCAGCCCAGCCCACTGCGACCAGCACGGCCTCGGTTCCCGGCGTGGTCGTGCTGGAACCACCCAGCGGATCGGGCACAAGCTGCACTACCTCACCCGGCGCATTGTCGACGCTGTTCAGCAGCGATCCCGCATTTTCGGCCCAGTTGGGCTGCGCCGTTGGCGCGCCATACCAGCCAGCCGGCGCAGTGCAGTTATTCGAGCGCGGCCTCATGATTTACCGCGCGTCTGCTATACCGGGCGCGCCCGGCACGATTGAAGCTATCTCGAACGAGGGCCGCTTCAGCCGTTATGCCGACACCTGGATCAGCGGTGTCGACCCCGACTCGGC
Organism: uncultured Chloroflexia bacterium; assembly: GCA_963841085.1. GTDB lineage: Bacteria > Chloroflexota > Anaerolineae > Aggregatilineales > Phototrophicaceae > Flexifilum. The sequence continues at coordinate 706,201 of CAWJBF010000009.1, forward strand.
CAATCTCACACCGCCGTCAGGGCTGGTCGAGCCAATTCGCGGCTTCGGCAAAGTCTGGCGGGGCGATGGCGCGCTGGCGGCTCGACTCGGCTGGGCGCTGGCAGGCGAACAGGGCGTGACGCTCACGGTGCAGCCGTTCGAGCGCGGCGTAGCCATTTATGTGCCGTCGCAGAATATCACCTATGTGCTGGCGGATGACGGGCCGGGCGCGCCTGCGGGCAGTTGGCGGCAGGTAAACGGCGGCTTCTGATGCTGCTGCGCCTCACATTGATCGCTGCGTTGCTGGTCATGTTCTTGAGCGCCGCTTTAGTTACCACAGCGGCGGCCGTGGCCGCTGCTTTTCCGCGCACTGAACTGGCGTTTGTGGGCTTCGAGACTGGTGACGCCGACATCTTCGTCTATGACGCGGCGCACGGCCTGCGCCACAACCTGACCGCGAATCCCGCCTATGATTTGTCGCCCGTGTGGTCGCCCGATGGCAACCAGATCGCGTTTGTATCTGACCGCGACGGTGGACTGCAAATCTTCGTCATGGATGCCAGCGGCGGCGACGTGCGGCGGCTGACGCCCGATGGCCTCGCCTTCGAATACCCGCGCTGGACGGCGGATGGTGAACGGCTGGTGCTGATGGCGCGAGGCGAAACACTGCCCGATCTCTTCATAGTCAACGCCGATGGCAGCGGCTTCGAACTAATCGCCGAACAAAGCTGGGACACGCGCGACGTGATGACGGAACTCGGGATTAATATGCAGCCACTGACCGATCCGCTTTCGCCAGCCGGATCGGGCTATCTGACGGTCGCGCTGACCGGCGGCGACTGGGGTTTGTTCCTCAGCCGGAACGAGGGTGAGCATAGCGACCTGCTGGCCTCGCTGGGGCGGCTGCAAGGCCGGAATTCACCCGTCAGTTGGTCGCCCGATGGCCAGCACATCGCCTTTGTCTCGTCGATGGACGGGCAAGTCGATCTGTATCTGATTGCAGCCGAGCCGGGCGCGCAGCCGCTGCGCCTGACCAACGACCGCGCCAACGAGATTTCGCCGGTGTGGCGGCCATGAAATTGATTGCAAAATGCCACGCCGATATGCCCGAAATCGCCAAATCTCGCTATAGTTGATGCATTCGTCCACAGGAGGATTGAGCATGAAACTGAAAGCCTTGTTGTTGATCGGGCTGCTGGCGCTGGCGCTGGCAGGTTGTCAGGCGCTTGAAATCGGCGTGAACACGGGCCGCGGAGGCGCATCGATTGATATCACGGTCATGGAAGACGAGCTGAACGCGCTGTTGGCCGATGCCACGGTGCCAGATGGCAGCGGCGTCACCTTCACGCCAACCATTACCTTTGACAACGGTCAAATCGTGTTGAACGCCGGCATCACCGACGAAACCGGCGCGTCGGCCACCGGCAGCATCACGTTCATCATCACGGAAGAGGACAACCAACTGCGTTTGTACGCGGCGTCGGTTGCGCTGACCGGTGCGACAGCAATGGTGAGCGGGTACTCGACCTGAAGTGTTTCACTCAACAGCAGCGTGGTGGCCAACACCGCCGGACAGACGGGCGCTGTGTTCGAGGGCGACGAAGGTTCGCTGTTCGTTCAATCCATCCAAATCACCCCGGGCGAGTTGAATGTTCGTATTCAACTGCCCTGACAGGCCAATCCTCTGAGTCTTAGCCCGGGCGGGCGCAGTGATGATTGCGCCCGCCCGCCTGTTCCCCCACCGAGCCGTGCTACAATGGGCGCATTCTGGCCCCAGGCCGTCGAGGAACTTCCCGTTGAGGTTGCCCCGCTTTTTCGCCATTGCGCTGCTGGCGCTGCCATTTGCGCTCCCAGTACCAATCGCATCTGCCCAGCCGTTTTCCCCGTGCGGCGTAGTCGATGCCATCGATTACCCCTTCGACATCAGCGATACGCTGTCGCAAGGCTACGACGATTTTGGCGTCTACCGCCCGCGTTTTGGCGGCAATCACGTCGCCATCGACATCGGCTTTGACCGCTGGGGTGACCCCGTACACGCCGTCGCGCGCGGCCGTGTGACCCTGGCTAATCTGGAAGAATGGGACACGGAAAAAGGCGTCGTCATCATCGAGCACACCTTCCCTGATGGCAGCATCGCCTATTCGCTCTACGGCCATATCGATCAGGGTGACGGCGGTATGCTGCCCATCGACGGATCGTGCGTCGAGCGCGGCGATGTGGTCGCGCTCATCGGCTGGCCCTCTCGCGGAAAACCACACTTGCACTACGAAATCCGGTCGATGCTGCCCGGCGAAGGCGGCCCCGGCTATATCGACGGCAACCCACTCGAAGCGGGCTGGTATCACCCGATCGAGTTCACCGAACTTTGGCGCACGCGCCTTCAGCCCGGCTTCGTGAGCGTGCAGTCATTCCCGACTGCGCCCACCCTGCCGCCCGCACTGCTGGATGATGGCTCGGCCGTACTGACGCTGGGCGATCAGCTCGTGTCGATGATGGATGGCGTCGAACGCTGGCGCATTTCGCTGGGCGAAATCGCCACCGGGCTGATTGGTCTTTCGGAAGGGCGGGTGGCGGCGCTGGCACGCAGCGGGCAAGCATTCACACTGCAGAACGGCCGCTTCCTCGGCGCGTGGCAGGTGGACGCGCTCGAAATCTCGCCGGTTGCCACATCAGGCAGCGCAGGCGAGGCGCTGGTGTTTGCCACAGAGGGGGGCGGATTGACCGCCTTCACTCCGGCTGGCGCACCCCTGTGGACGATCCCCGCGCTCTCCGGCGAGGAGGCCGCACCGCGTGTGCTCAGCCTGCAGGCCAGCGGCCCGGAAATCGCGCTGGTCGTGCGCGCCGCTGATGGGCCAATCCTTCGGCTACTCAGCGGCGATAACTTGGTGGCCGACATGCCGCTCAGTGACCCGGCGCTGCTGACTCCGCTCGCCAATGGCGGTTGGTTGCTGGTTGATGGCGACCGCATTTCCAAACTCATCGGCGGCCAGCGGCTTCCGTTTACATCGCTCGACCGCACACCCGGCCGAGGCTCACAGATCAGCGCCGATGCGGCTGGCAGCGTTTACTTGTTCAGCGCGGGCGGAAGCCCCACACTGACGGCCTTCGATTCCAGTGGTGTCGAGCAGTGGCAGATCGATGTCCCGCGCACACGCACCGGCCTGTCGCCGCTGCTGTCGGTAGGCGGCGGCTGCCTCGTCTACACGCTCGACGCCGACGGCGCGCTGCGCGCGTATTTGGCGTCTGATGGCACACTTGCCGCCGAACGCGACCTGTATCCGGGCGGCAACCAGAGCAGCAGCCCGCGCGCGCGCCTGCTGGATGCCACCCCGGCCGATGTGCTCACCGTGGGCGCGGGCTTTCTGAGCGTGGCGCGCTTCGATGGCCTGCAACTGGCGGAAGACACCGTGTGCGGCGGCGGGTAGGCTACGCCGATCGGCGAAATGGAATAAACTGGAGTTGAAAGTTCAAAGTTGAAGGTTGAAAGAGCATTGGGGATTCAGCGAATTTTCGCCTGATGCTAAAGCCATCAGGCTAGCGTTGCGCCCGCTGATGCAGGCTGTAAGAGCCCCGCTCACGGGGCGCAGCTCCAACTACAGGGCTTCAACCCGCGGCATGACAACCTATCAATCCATCCACACCTTTCAACCTTCAACTCTTAACTTCTTTTTTTGAGGATTTTTCCATGCAGCCGCCAACACACCCCCGCATCGTTACGATTGAACGCCACATTCTCGACCAGCAGAAACGCTTCCCGTCGGCCACCGGCGACCTGACCGCGCTGCTGTATGACATGGCGCTGGCGGCCAAGATCATCGCCCGCGAAACGACGCGCGCCGGTTTGGCTGGCATTCTGGGCATGACCGATACCAGCAACACCTACGGCGAGCGCCAGCAGAAGCTGGATGTGTTCGCCGATGAAGTCATCTTCAGGATGAATGACCACACCGGGCGACTGTGTGTGATGGCGTCCGAAGAGCACGACGACCTGCTCGAAATACCGGCGCAGTTCGACGCGGGCAAGTACGTGCTGCTCTACGATCCGCTCGATGGCTCATCCAACATCGATGTCAACGTGTCCATCGGCACGATCTTCACTATCCATCGCAAAGTCAGCAGCGGCGAACGCGGCACGCTTCAGGACGCGCTCCAGCCAGCCAGTCATTTGGTCGCCGCCGGTTATGTCATCTACGGCTCGTCCACAATGATGGTCTACACCACCGGCCAAGGCGTACACGGCTTCACGCTCGATCCCAGCGTGGGCGAGTTCCTGCTCACTCACGAGGACATCCGCATCCCCGAGCCGCCGAAGTTCTACAGCGCCAATCAGGGTTATGAGCGCGAATGGGGCGAGGGTGTCCGCCTGTTCACGCGCTGGCTGCAAGGGCTGGATGAACCCGAGCGCGCACCGCTTCAGCAGCGTTACGTCGGCTCGATGGTGTCAGACTTTCACCGAAACCTGCTGCAAGGCGGAATCTTCTATTACCCCGCCGAAGTGACGGGTACCAAGCCATACGGCAAGCTGCGCCTGATGTTCGAGGCGCAGGCCTTCGCCTTCCTCGCGCATCACGCTGGCGGGGCGTGTTCCGACGGCATTGGCCCGATCCTCGACCTGCACCCGCACGACCTGCACCAGCGCGTGCCGGTGTTCGTGGGCAACCGCAGTCTGGTCACGCAAGCCGAGGCGTTTATCCGCGACTATGACGCGGGCTGGGCCGCTGTCTATCGCGCTTTCCGCGAACAGTCACCCCCCGAAAATTGGGGATAAGTTTAATGAATATCTGATATTCCATTGGGGGAGAATAGCTGTATACTTCTGCGCGGTTTGGTATTCGTACCCTTCGTACGCACTGTATTCAGAGGAGACCCGTAGACCCAGATGAACGTCCTTTCGGACACTCTTTTTGAACTACCCACCCCCAGTCTGACCCTCGATTTCGCGAAAATCGATGCAACGTACCAACGCTTTCTCCACTCGTTTCCCGGCGCAGATGTGTTCTACGCCGTAAAAGCCAACGCAAACCTCGATGTCCTCCAGTACGTCGTCAATCACGGCGGCGGGCTTGAAATTGCCTCCCTCGCTGAACTGGAACTGTCTCTCCGAACCGGCGCGCACGGCGCCCGGATCATTTGCAGCAATCCCATCAAGAACCCGTTGTTCCTGCAGCGTATGGCCGATGCCGGTGTATATGCCGTCGTTGTCGACTCGACCTGGGAGGTCGAGAAGGTAGCACAGTATGCCCCGGGCATGCGTATTTACGTGCGCCTGAGCGTCGATAACACTGGCAGCGTGCTGCCGCTGGCGGGCAAGTTTGGCGTAGACGGCGCGACGGCACTCGACCTGTTTGAGCAAGCGCGCGACCTGGGCCTCACACCGATTGGCCTGTCGTTCCACGTCGGCAGCCAGTGCCTGAACCCGGCCAACTGGGCCAACGCCCTCGCGGCCTGTGGCACCGTCTGGCGCGACGCCGAAGCGCGCGGCTTCGACATGCACTTTCTTGACCTCGGCGGCGGTTTCCCGGCGGGGCACTATCACGACGCCAGCATCCCCACGATTGAGGCGATCGGCGATGTGGTGATGCCCGCACTCCGCGACTTCATCCCAGCGGAGCTCGATGAGCTGATGCTGGTGCTGGAGCCCGGTCGCGGCCTCGTCGGTGAGAGCGGCCTGCTCTACAGCAAGATCGAAGGCAAGGCAGTACGCGGCGATCAGGAGTGGATTTACCTCGATGTTGGCGTGTTCAACGGCCTGATGGAAACGTATGAAGGCTTTCCGCCGGTCGTGCGCGTGCTGGCCGAGGATGCCAACGAGCGTCCGCTGCGCCGCTATACGCTGGCCGGCCCTTCGTGCGAACTCGTGCGATGTGGTGGCGCGCGATATCGAGCTGCCCGAACTGCACATCGGTGACGTGCTGGTCTATCTCGATGCCGGCGCGTATGTGAGCGAGTACGGCGTGGCCTTCAACGGCTTCCCGACGCCCGAGATCATCAAGATGAACACGGAACTGATCGCAGACACGCTGCCGGCGCTGGTCGATCAGCCGATGGAAGCGGTTCTGGCCATCGCCTGACCGGCCACAATAATCTAGCCACATGGGGAGCGCACACGCGCTCCCTTTTTGTTACACCGATCTCACAGCGCTTTCATATAGTTCAGCTACGATTGAACCAGTATTCTCGGCTTGCTCACTTTCAACTGAAGGAGGCTTCTCATGGGCGATTTTGACGGTAAGACGGTACTGATTACGGGCGCAGCCGGCAACCTTGGCAATGCCGTGGTTAATGCATTTGCCGAGCGCAGCGCGAAGCTGGTGCTGGCCGACCGCAGCGCTGACAAGCTGGAAGCCGAGCAGGAGCGTCTGACCAAGGACTACCCCGATCTGGAAGTCATGGCGGTCGTAGCCAACTTGAGCAAGGCGGATACAGTCGATGCCATGTTCGAGGAAGCGGCCTCGCGTTTTGGCCACGTCAATGTCGTCGTGCACACCGTCGGCGGCTTCTCGATGGGCCCGAAAGTGGCCGATGGCGACCTCGACGAGCTGCGCAAGATGTTCGAGTTGAACGTGGTGCCGCTGTTTCTCACGGCCGGGCGCGGCGCGCAGCATATGCTCACTCATGACGTGAAGGGCAAGATCATCGTCGTGCTGGCCCGTGCGGCGCTTGAAGGAGGCGCGAAGCAAAGCGCCTACCGTTCCAGCAAGGCCGCCGCCCAGCGCGTGATGGAGAGTTTATCGCTGGAAGTGCGCGATAAGGGCATCAACGTCAATGGCATCATGCCCAGCACGATTGATACGCCGCCCAACCGCGAGAGTATGCCGAATGCTGATTTCAGCAAATGGGTGACGCCCGAACAGTTAGCCGATGCCATCGTGTTTCTGGCCTCCCCCGCCGCCGATGCCCTACACGGCGTGAGTTTGCCGGTGTACAACCGGGCGTAAGCGAGGCTTGATTGCCTGAACGATATTCGCGGACACTGCGGGGGATCAAGGCAATTTTCCAAATTAGGATCGTAAACGGCCGTCTGCTAGGGGCAAGGCATGCCTTGCCTCTACAAAACACATTACATGGGACGCAACGTGCTGCGTCCGCGTTTACCAGCTTCAATTTTCAAACTGCATGATCCCCTGTCGGCTGGGCACTTAATCACCGCCAGCGGTTTGGCTCCAGCGTATCATTCACCGCGTATACGACCCGTCAGCGAAGAGGCCGGTCGGGTGGCAGCCCAAGCCCGCGCGCGCGGCCTGCTGCTCCAGTGCCCGGAAACTGGCCGCCTGGCTGGTATCTGGCGGGTACTCCACCACCTCGGCCCAGCCTTCCGCCACCAGTCGCTCATTCACGAACACATCGCCCACGTAGATGTAGCGCAGCAAGCGGCCATAGCGGTCGGTTTCGCTCTGGTCGCGCACCAGCCTCACGGTTTGGCCGCTTACGAGCGCATCATTTGCGCGGCGGGCCTCGCTGTAGCACGCCTCATCGCGCTCGGGCGTATTCATGCCGATATAGCGCACGCGCTGCTCCTGGCCGTTGAGGTTCACGTCAATCGTGTCGCCGTCGATGACTCTCACCACGCGGGCGGTTTCGGCGCCAGATGACGAGCCACCCGCGCCCGTATCTGGCCCGTCGATAGTGCAGCCCGCTAGCACACTCACCAGCAGCAGCCCCGCCAGCATCAGATTACGCACTCTGCTCACCCTCTCAGCGCATCTTTCTGCAATCAATCCGACTTGGATTCTGGCGGGTTGGCCTTTAGCCCCGCCTCTGGCCGCGTCATGAATTCGTGCGCCAGCGCCTGAAAGTGATGCACGCCGTTCTCGCGTTTGACTGAAAAGCGGCCCCGGTCATAAGCCTGCGACGCCAGCCCCTGCTGCACCGCCACGCAGATTTCGATGTCCTCCTGCTGAATTTCATCGCTGAAGGCAATCGTCTGCTGCATGCTCTCCCAGCCCTCACCCGTGCCCGGCTCCTCAAAATACCACTCGAAGATCGTCAGTGTGCGCTCGTGGCCGAGTGGCAGGATAATGTTGATCGACATGTTGTCCGGGTAAATATTGAGCATCACGTTCGGGAATATCCAGTAGTAGAGGGCTTCGGCCTCGTCATCCGTGCGCACGTAGCGCCGGTCGCGGCCCTGCACGTCGCCATCTTTCGCGGCACGAATCGGAGCATACTGCGACGAGTAGTAGCGGAAGGTATCGACACGGTACTGCTCGTAGTCGAGCTCACGGAACAGGCCCGGGTGGGCAATCGGCACGTGATAGCCTTCGAGGTAATTGTCGACGTAGACCTTCCAGTTGCAGGCGATCTCGTAATCGCGGCGTTCCATAGCGCGCATGCGGCTGATGTCGATGCCCTTGGCCTTAATCTCGGCGTCAATCGGACCGTAGACGTCCATGAAATCGAGCGCTTTATAGCTGAGATTGACGAACACGAACGGCCCCCACTCGTGCACGCGCACCTGCGGCAGGCAAACCGCGCCCTTGTCCCAGTTGGCTACGCCGTCAAACTCCGGAGCAGTCAGCAGGCGGCCATCCAGCCCATACGTCCAGCCGTGATACTTGCATTGCAGGCTCTTGCGGTTGCCCTTGCCGGTCGCCACCGGCCCAGCGCGGTGCGCACACACGTTGTAGAAGCCGCGCAGGACATTATCTTGCCCACGCGAAATCACCAGCCGTTCTCCGGCCACATCGCAGGTGAAATAATCGCCGGCGCGCGCCACCATATCCGCCCGGCCCACCGGCTGCCACGTCTTCCAGAAGATGCGTTCCTTCTCCAACGCCAGCATGGCGGGGTCGAGATACCAGCGCGAGGGCATCGTCTCGGCGTGCGCCAGTTCGGCGGCGGGTGAATAGTCGCTGAGATCGAGCGGTATGGCCGTAATCGGGGTCATGGACAAGCTCCAGATCAAGCGCAATTTGAACCACCGAGAAACGAAGGACACAGAGACCGCTCACCGTGTCCTCCGTGCCTCGGTGGTGAATCTCTCTGTTCCGCGCTTTATGGGTTTATAGTGCGCGGGAACGCCGTCATGCTTTCCGCTCCATCCTCGGTAATGAGCATGTTGTCTTCGATGCGCACACCGCCCAGCCCGGCCAGATACACGCCCGGCTCGATGGTGAAGGTCATGCCCGGCAGCAGCGGATCGTCCACGTTGCCGGCAATCTGCGGCACAGGCTCGTGCGTGTCGATGCCCAACCCGTGGCCGGTGCGATGCGTAAAATACGGCCCATAGCCCGCATCGGTGATGACCTGGCGCGCCGCCTTATCGACAGCGCTCATAGGCACGCCCGGGCCAGCCGCAGCGCGCGCCGCCGTGTTGGCCGCCAGCACCGTGTCGTAGATCTTCTGCAGCTCGGGCGGTACGACGCCGAGGCAGAACGTGCGCGTGATGTCCGAGCCGTAGCCACCAACCACACAGCCAAAATCAATCAGCAGCGCCTCACCCTCCTGCAGCACGCGACCGGTCGTCGAGCCGTGCGGGTTGCTGGCATTGGGGCCGGTTTGAATGAGCGCGAACGACACCGAATCCGCCCCACCTTCCAACTGCAGTTCAGTCAGGCGGCGGGCGATCTGGTGTTCAGTCATGCCCGGCTTTACTTCGGTCATCAGTTGGGCCAGCGCCGCCTCGCTGATGGCAATGGCGCGGCGCAAACAGTCCACTTCTTCGGGCCCCTTGATAGCGCGGATGCTCACAAGCTGCTTTTCGACCGGTATCAGCGTCAGCGTGGGGTCGAGGCTGGTGAACGTGAGCGCCTCGGTTACGCGCATGGTCATGCCATCGATGCCAAAGCGCGAACCGACCAGCCCGAGTTCTTCGAGCGCGCGCGCAAAAGCGCCCGGATAGCCTTCCTCGTCATCCCATGCAAACGCGATTGGCATAATGTCAGGCCGATCTTCCAACTTGAGCAGTTCAAGCTGCGGCACGATCACGCCCACTGCATCGGGCGTGATCAACACAATCACCGGCCGTTCAGACAGGAAAAAGTCGAGGCCGGTGAAATACTGCATGTTAGTGCCCGGCACGAGGGCAATGGCATCCACGCCGGAAATTTCGCGCGCAGCAGCAATACGGGCAGCAAAGTCAGGGGTCATAGTGTCTCCAGAATCATTCAGTCGAACAGGCCGGCCAGCGGCACGGGCTGGCCGAGCAAAGGGGAGTCAAAGGTCTCGCCAGCGCCGAACATCCCAACGAGGACGAACCGGCCATCGCGCAGAGCAAATACTTCAGCCACGCCTTCGGGGTCGATCAGCCAGTACTCGCGCACGCCGAAGCGCTCGTAAAGCCGGAACTTAACCACACGATCCATGCGCACCGAGCCGGGCGAAATCACTTCGACTACCAGATCGGGCGCGCCTTCGATGCGCTTGTCCCCAATCAGATGGGTGCGCCCTGCGGTAATCAGGAGTACGTCAGGTTGGGTACTGTTCTCGTCATCAAATCGTACGTCCAGCGGGGAGACATACACCCGGCCGCCCGTATCGCGCGTCTTGTCTCGAAGGAACGCAAAATGCTGCCCACCACATCTTGATGCTTCGGGACTGCGGATGGACTCACGATCACCTCGCCCTCGATCAGCTCGACCGGGGTGTTCGATTCAGGATACAGGGCGTAGGAGTCGGCCGTCGTCAGGCGCTGGCGTTCGGGGGCGGTCATAACGCCTCGCGCATAGGCCGCATGGCGATCAGAAAGGCGCGCGCTTTGGGCGGCTGCGTGACGGCAAACACGACGGCATCCGCCACATCCTCAGGGTCAAGGTACTGCTCCAGCTTGGGGTCGCCCTGCGTGCGGCCCGTACCGAAAGCGAAATACGTGTGGGTGCCGCCCGGCGCGAGATAGCTGACCTTCACATTGTGCTCGCGGCACTCATGATCGATGGCGGTGGCAAAGCCGTGCTGCGCGTGCTTGGTGGCGCAGTAAACAGCCTCGTAGGGGATGCCCTTCAGGCCAGCGACCGAGCCGACGAACACGATATCGCCGTCTTTACGCGCAATCATGTCGGGCATAAAGGCGCGCGTACACAGGAACGATGAGCGCATGTTCGTGTTCATCATCCAGTCGTACTCGGCAGCCGTAATCGTGTCGATGGGGCCGTACTTGCCCACGCCTGCGTTGTTGACCAGGATATCCACGCGGCCAAAGCGGTCAGTCGCCCGCGTATACAAGGGCTTCTACGTCCGCTTCGCTGCTCACATCACAGGGCACAGCCAACGCCTCGCGTCCCAAGGCGCGAATCTCGTCCGCCAGCGATTTCAGGTCGCTTTCAGTCCGCGCCGCCGCCACGATGTGCGCGCCTTCCCGGGCCAACGCAACGGCCGCCGCGCGACCAATGCCCCGGCTCGCGCCGGTCACCAGGGCGACTTTGTCCTGAATGGTAGTACGCATGGCTCTTCCTCCTCACAGCAGCGGAACGAAGCCGAATGAGCCGCCGATCAGGTTTCTGGCGTCGGTGCGGGTTGGGTCTGAGTTTGCCGATTGCGAACCAGAATCAGGATGCTGATGAGCAGAACCCAGCCCGGCAGCACCAGTGAGATTTCGAAATTCTGATTGAACGCCACTAGCAGGAATATGGCCAGCACCAGCGTGAGCACTGCCAACCAGCGCGGCATGATACCAGTACGATACCAGATGGTCCCCAGCGACATCATGAACACGCCCGCCATGCGGGTCGAGTAGTTGTGGCTTATCTGATACATCACCTCACGCCCAAAACGAAGCGTGTCTACTGAGGTTCCCCCCGATCCAGTCACACTGAGTTCAGTGGCGAGGATGCCGCCCGCAACCGCCGCCGAGACGAACATCATGGCGAGGAACAGCAGGCCACTGCCGAAAAAAACGGTCGAGAAGAACTGGTCCTCAAGTTCGCCCAGCAAATCGCGCACGACACCGATGAACCACAGAAAGGCGATACCGGCAAATGGGATCAGCATCAGCGCCAGCGTAACGGTATCTCGCTTTTCTCGCAGGCCTGCCAGTCTGGCTATCGGATAGGCCGCGCTGGGAAGGCTCTTCCAATCAGCATCGATAACCACGCCAAACAATAGTGCGAACAAGATACCAGCGACCGCCGCCGAGCGCGGTGTGGCCAGTGCCCTCGGGTCGGCTCGCTTCAACTCACCTTTTGGTTTCGCAGTCATTTCCTGGGCTTTCTGTTTCGTGAATACTCTCCAGTGTAGCGAACACCAGCGCGCGGGCCAAGGGCCTCATTTATGTGCAGGCAAAGGGATCAGCGCACTCAGGCTGCCGTCTGGCAGCGTGAAATTGACATTCTCACCCGCCCCGCCATCGTACTGGCCCAGCGCCAGCGTGAATGGGAGCGCCGCCTCGAATTCCATCCGGTGAGCGTGCAGATCGCCAGCCGCCCACTCGAACGCGGGTACAGCTTGACCATCTACCACGGCCACGCGCCGTCCATCGGCATCAAAAATGTGGGCGAACGGCGCATACAGGCGGTCTGCCGCCAGCGCCGGATCGGTCACACGCCAGTAGGTACGCAGTGCAAATTGGCCGTCTCCCAGTTCGTCGATCGCATAGCCTTCCAGCGCGATACCCTGTTGGCCGGCTACAGCCAGCGGTGTCACATCGTCGGGCGGCGCGGGCGCTGTCGGCAGCGTATCGACGGTCAGCATCACGCCGTCGGCCAGCTCCAGCGCCCGCTGCCCCGTCGATCCATCCGGCGTAATCAGCGGCGCGTGTGCGGGCTGCGCGGCCACGAGCACACCGCCTGCCGCAGGCAGAATCGTCACCAGTGGCTGTCGCGCCTCGCGCAAAAACGGGAACGTCAGCCCACTGAAACTGCTCAGGATCCATTCGTCCGTATCGGCCAGTACTGTGCCGCCGGGTGGGAGTTCATCGCGTATGAGCGCGCCCAGCGCCAGCCCATCGCGCAGCGGCAGCGCGCTCAGGCCGTGCGCCCCGGGAATAGCGGCGGTTTCGGCATAGTAGCGCAGGCTGGCCGCGGACTGAACCACAGCGAAACCAGCGCAAACAGCAGCCGCAGTTGCCAGCAGAACGCGGCGTAGTGCGCGCTTGCTGGCCCAACTAAACGCCCACACCGCGCCCCAGCCCGCCAGACCCGCGCCCGCAGGCAGGGTGAGCAACAGATAGAACGGATGCACTACCTGACTGACCACTGTCATCACCGCAACCGGCAGCGCGAACCAAACCAGCAGGATCAGGCCGGCGTTGCGCTCAGGCGTGCGCCGCACGAGCGCCAGCACGGCGCGGATCGTTCCGGCCGCAATAGCCGCGACCACCAGCCATGCGATAGAATGCGCTCAGGCCCTCGATCAGCGGCCAGAAGCCGGGCCACGGTTCAGGAGCCGCCGCGCCGCGCGCCAGCGGGTAGTCTGCGCCGCTCACCAGCCGCAGCGCGTGGCCGAGCGCCTCACCGCTGAAGCGCAGGCCACTTCCTCCAAACGTCTCCAGGCGCGTCATTAGATTGGCTGAATCCGACAGCAGCGCCGCGCCATACACCAGCGCCGGCACAGCCACGATAATCGCCGCTCCCAGCAGCGCGCGCTTAGGCACGCGCCGCCAGAACAGGGCGATAAGCAGGCCGATCTGCGCCAGAAACACATAGGCCAGCAGATAGGTATTCACAGCGACCGCAGCGGCCAATCCCGTCAGCAGCAAGCGGCGGCCGCCATGCCGCACCGCGCCCATCAGCAGCGGGAACAGCAGCCATGCCAGCAGGCAGGCAAAAAAAGGCAGCAGACTTTGCACCCAACTGGTGCGGCTGTATTCGATCACCCACGGATTGACCGCGACCAACAGCGCGGCTGTCAGCGCGGCCGGTATTGTGATGAGGGGCTTGAGCGCCGCATACGCCAGCGGGATCGCCAGCGTGTTCAGCGCGATGACGACCATATATACAGGCGCTGGCGACCGGAACAGCGCCACCAGCGGCAGGTACAGATAGCCCGTCAGCGGGGGGTTGGCAAACAGCACGGATGTGCCCTGCCCCAGCAGCGGCCAATGTCCGTGATCGACCGTCATCAGCGCCTGCCAGATGGGATAGGCATGATCGACGTTGTGCTCAATTAAGCCGATGTTCTGGAAACGCAGCACAGCGCCCAGCGCAATAATCAGGCCGAGCAACGCAGACGTGGAAGTAAACCAGGCGGGGCGATGCAGCAAAATGGGCGCGCTCCTGTGTGCGGAACGCGCCCATTGTACAGACAAACACGGTGGTGTGGTTTAGACGGCGGCATAATGATGCGGATGCGGCATTCGCGTGCTCGAACTGATGCGTTTGCACTGTTACAGCACGAAGAAAGCATTGACATTATGAGAACTTTTGTTCTATACTGCAATTGCAGTATGAGCTGAACCATTCGGACAGGTGAGGAGCGAAACACGATGGCAGGCGGAGTAGTACATTTCGAAATTCACGTAGACGACATCGAGCGGGCCAAGACGTTTTACACCACATTATTCGGCTGGAAGTTCGCCAAATTCGAGGGGTCACCAGACATGGAATACTGGCTGATCGAAACGGATGACAAGAATCAGGGCGGCGGGCTGATGAAGCGCAACGCTCCCGCCGCGCCCGTGGGCAGCAGCCCGAGTTCGTTTGTGTGCACGATGGCGGTCGAGTCGGTGGATGCATCGATGGAAAAGGCCGTCGAGGCCGGCGCGATGGTGGCCATGTCCAAGGTTCCAAATTCCGGGCATGGGCTGGAACTCCTACCTGATCGACACCGAGGGTAATCATCTTCGGCCTGTTCGAGATGGACGTCGACGCGGCCTAGCCATCCAGCGAACAGGGCGGCCTGCAGGCCGCCCTGTTTCTCTTATTCCCCATCATCCACAAACCCGAATTCGATGTACGGGTCGCCAGTATCGTGCAGCGCCCCGTCCTGCAGAATACGCAGTCGGCGGTCGGCCCCTTGCAGCAGTTCCAGCCGCCGCGCCTGGCTCACCGGCTGCAAGCGCGAAAACACGGCTGTGAACGCGCCATCTTCATGGCGGCGCAAAATCCTCGGAAACAGCCCCAGATCGGTGAGCATGGCGCTCACCTGCTCCTGCGTGAACTGCAGTAATTGCTGCACTGGCGTGGGAGTTGCCTCGTCCTCAGGCGCGGCCAGCTTGCGCAGTTCGGCCAGCGCGGTCTTGTAGGTTTCGGCCACGCCGCGAAAGTAATAAGCGGCGTGCAGGTCGCCCGTTTTGATCTGGCGTGAGCGCGCCTGCGCCTCGGCCCAGCGTTCCTCCCAGCGATCAAACAGCGCATCCAGTGAATCCGGTTCCGGCTGGCTCATCGTTTGACCACTACTTGCACGCGGCCCGGCCCATGCACGCCCAGCACCAACTGCATTTCAATATCTCCCGTTCGGCTTGGCCCGCTAATGAAGCAGAAGTTACTGGCCTGGCGCAGGTCGCTCAGATTGCCGGCCCGCTGCAGGGCAACCCAGTCCTCCAGCCGCGCCACGATCTGGTCAAGCGTGATCACGGCGATGTGCACGGGCGGCAGGGCAGTCGGAATGCGGCCCTTGCCCGGCGCAGTCGTTACGACCAGCGTGCCGGTGGTCGCCACTGCCGCGTCCGCACCGGTCAGCCCCACCGTTGCACTTTCAGCATGCACCAGGGTTTCGGCGCGAAATTCGTCGTGCGTGTCGGGGTGAATGATCTGGATCGAGGCCTCGTTCAGCGCCTTGTGCAAGTCCTTGACCGGAATGTATTTGAAATCCCAGGCCAGCACGGCGGTCGCCTCGTGCTCGTGCAGCAGTTCCACGATCTTCCGGCGCGCGGCCGCATCGCCCTTGACGCTGAACGGTTCGCCTTTCAACGCCGTCAGTTCACTGCTGAAGCGTTCCAGCAGCGCGTCGGGGTCGGTGGATTCCTGTACGGTGACGGCGACGTAGTCATCCGGGCGCGGCTCGGCGTTCGGGAACGGCCGGCGAGCGGCGCGCAGCTTGTCAAGAATGGCATCGCGGGATGAAGCGGGCATATTGGCTCCTCGATGATGCAGGTCTACTCCTCAGGTTTGTGTTCTTCAGGCTCATGGCTGCTGTGGTGGGCGCGTTTCGTCAGGTACAGCGCTGCCCCGATCGCGGCGATACCCGCCGCCAGCAGCAGGAGATCGGTCGGCGTATCGTAGTGCAGCTTCAACGCCTGCTGGAAGAACTTGACGACGAGAATGACCAATACCACGCTGACGAGCTTATCCTTCAGGTCATCAAGGCTGTGGATGATGAGTACCCGGGGGCCAACCGTCCACTTCTCGGCATTGTTGATGTTGCTGATAAACAGTTCGTACATGCCGTCTGCAAAAATGAGGAGAATGGCGACGATCAAGTATTGATCTATTACTCCCACCACGTCCGACAGGATCTCCGCCTGCTGCGCCAGTTGTTCGTACTCGGAAAGTGCGAGATAGCCAACCATACGCTGAATCATCAGCACCGTGTTGACCGTCGACAGCAAAAGAATGCCCACGGCGGCCAGCAGGCTGGACAACACCGGCACAATCATTAGCAAACGCGCGTGCCAGAGGAACGCCTCAAACCACTGCTCAAACCGCTGCATGTTGCCCCCTAATCAGCCATCCACCAGAATCTTGTCTACTGCATTGGCCAGTTCGCGCAGCGTGCTCACCTTAAACACGGCGTGGGCCGCCTGCGCGTATTGAAGCATGTCGCTATCGCCGGTTCCCCACTGGTGCTGCGGCTCCGGGTTGAACCAGATCAACCGCCGCGCCTTGCGCTGAATATCACGGGCCAGGTCCGTGCGCGGATCATTGTAGTTGTTACGGCCGTCTCCCACCACAATCACTGTCGTTTTGGGCGTAACCACGCCAAGGTGATCGCGCTGGAACGACGCCAGGCTCGCGCCCAGATCGGTGTTGTAGTAGCCGGGCCGGTTGTCTATCAACACGCGCTCGACGGCGGCCATCGGCTCCATCTCCGCAAACACGTCGCTGATATCGACCAAATCGCTGATGAAGATGTAACTGTGCGTGCGCGCCACCTGATCCTGAAGTTCGTAGATGAGCGTGAGCAGAAATTCGGCGCAGTATCGCATCGACGTGCTGATGTCGCAGATCAGCACCAGCGACGGCTTGACGCGACGCGTGTGAAAGGCTAGTTCCAGCGGCACGCTGTCGTATTTCATGTTCTTGCGCATCATCTTGCGCGTGTCGAGCTGGCCGGTATTGGCGCGACGCTGGCGCAAAGCGGCGCGGCTGCGCAAGCGAGCAGCCAGCCGCCGAATCTCGCCGCGAATTTCGTCGACCTCGGCGTCGCTCAGGCGCGTGAACGGCACATCGAGCACATCTGGCTTCGGCTGCGGCTCGGCATTGGCGAGTCGTTCGGCCATCGACGCACCAACGAACTGATCGACCTGTTCGCTCAGGCCAGCGGCGTTGGCCTCAAGCTGCTCCCGTAGTTCCTCCAACGCCTCGTCGCTCATGCCCATAGCGGCGAGCTGTTCCAGCAGCGCCTCGATCATCTGCTGAAGCTGCGGCAGGCCCAACTGGCGCTCCATGCGCCGCTCGAACCACTGGCGCTGCGTCATATCGCTGGCCTGCGGCAGCCCGGCGCGCTGGCCCGCTTCGCCCAACTGCTCCGTATCGAACGGCTTGCCTTCGAGCAGTTGGTCAAGCAAATCACGCAGCGCCTGCATATCGCCCATCAGTGATTGCAGCGCGTCTTCCAGCATCTGCTGCTGCTCCGGCGTCATGCCCTCGGGAATGTTCTGCAGCGGCGGCTGACTCTGCGCGAAGAACAGTGGGAAAAAGTAGTCAAATGTACCCTGGTCACGCGCCTCTTTGACCAGCGTGGCGCGCAAGGCCGCGCGAAAGATGTCGCGGTCATGTATGCCCACTGCCTCGACACCTTTGGCCGCGTCCATGCTTTCGGCCAGCGACACGCGCACACCAGCGGCGCGCAACGCGCGAACAAAGTCGATCATGCGCTTGTCCATCGGGAGCATCCTCGCTCGATTGGACGGATGAGTCGATTATAGGGAGCGTCCGGAAGGTGCGCCAAACGTACCGGCAAGCGAGGTATCTCCTCTTGCGTCTATTACGTTCATGGAGTTCACTTGCGAAATTTCCCGTTTTGACGACACTGATATTTTAGGGTACGCCTAATTATCTGGCGTAGAATTTGCAACGGAGACTAAGTCGACCATGAACAAAGCAAAGCTCCTGCTTCTCGGCTTCGTAGTCGTGATTCTGTTCGTCGCTGTTTTACCAGCCGCTGCAGCACCGGGCGCAACCATTACAAGTATTGTGCTTAACCAAACAACTTGCGTGGTGACATTGACGTTCACCGTCGAGGATGCCGGAAACTACTATGTCAATGTCTGGGACGACGGCACATTCCAGACGGGCGCTGGCGTCTTCATTCCGGCCGGAGGTACCGGAGTCGCGACTATCGGCTTGGGCGTGGTCCTCCAGGGCGCAACCGGGGTTGGAATCTACGTCGAAGATGGTCTTGGCCCAGCTGCGACGACCACTTTCGATTCTCGCGGATCGTTCAATGACCTGGGGCCCTGTGGTGTTTCAGGAACTTATTCGTCATCCTTGGTGGTAGGTGGGTCGGATGCCTGTGCTAATCCTCAGCCGGTAAACTACATCGTGCGACCCGTGCCCGGTGGCGCTGTGGCATACTGGGCACCCGAAGCAGACAAGACGACCAACTTCACCCTTCCTGCAGGCCATTGGTACACCAGCCCTGAACCGACGGACGGTTTCTATGAAGTGTGGATCGCCTGCGCGGGTAACCACATCTTCATTCCTATCGAAAACGTAGGCTAACAAGACCCGCTCTAATCAACACAGGAAAACAACAGGAGCGACCAAAATTGGTCGCTCCTGTTGTTTAGCGCTGCAATCGACCGGCGTGAATTACTCGCCGTTCGGCGTCACCGGCACGTCTGCCGGCGCATAGTCTGCACCCACCAGATCGCTGTCCGCCATATCCGTCATCAGGCTGTCGAGCGCGGCCTGCGCCAGGTCAGTACGGAACATGTCTTCTGCGGGGATCGCCTCGCTGATCACGCCGAAATCAAGCGCGATCTGGGCGGTCGTGTCAAAGGCGGCGGCGTCAAGAATGCCCACACCGTTCTCCGACGGCCAAACCAGCTTGTTGACCTCGTTCATCTGCCACGCCTGATGGCCTACGCCCAGCGTCGGGCCGGCCTCAAGCACGAAATTGACGCAGTCATCCGGGTTGTCGCGGCAGTGCGCCCAGCCGAGGAACGAAGCGCGCAGGAACTTGATCGCGGTTTCTTCGTTACCGTCTTCGGCCAGCCACTCGGTGCGTGAATACAGGCCGTCTTCCAGCATCGCTGTGCCGTTCTCATTGAAGTCGAGCACGTTCAGGTCGGCCAGCGTATACACGGGGAACGTGCCGTCCTGCGCAACGGTTTCGAGCACCTGCGCCAGTTCGTTGTAGGTCATGGCGCTGGCAGCGTCGATTTCGCGGGCCAGGAAAGCGTTCATGTCAAACGCCTGCTGCGCGATCATGCCGTTAGCTTCCAGATCGGCCACGTCGAAGCCCGCCTGGGACAGCGCCGCGAATGTGGGGAACTGGTTACCGCAGCACCATACGCCTACGACCTTGTCGCCCAACTGGTCAAACGACGTCAGACCGGTGTCCGCCCAGGTGATCTGGCGCATGCCCGAGCGCTGGTAAATCTGGGCGATGTTGATCAGGTCGCCGCCGGCCGCCTTGGTGGCCAGCGCGTTGCCCATCCAGTCGACGATGAATTCGGCTTCACCCGAAGCGAGAAGCTGCTGTGGATTGATGTCGACGCCGGCCGGGATGATAGTCACATCCAGCCCTTCGGCCTCGTAATAGCCCAGCGCTTCGGCGGCATAGTAGCCCGCGAACTGCGCTTGTGGCACCCACTTCAACACGACGCTTACCGGAGTAAGCCCGTCCTGTGCGCCCGCTGCCGGAATCAGCGCGAGCAATACAGCAAATACGGCCAACAATGCAAACTTGCGCATGACCTTCTCCTCCTGCTAATTAAACCCGTCCTTAGCGTTTCAATCCTCGCGGAACGACACATGCCACGAGAGCATGGCGCGTTCCACGGCCGAAACCAGCAGATAAAACAGAATACCGCCGAGCGAGGCCATCAGAATCGCGGCCCAGGCTTCTGGGTACTTGAACAGACCGGCGTCATCGCGGATGCGGAAACCCAGCCCCGCCGTCGAGCCGCCAAAATACTCGCTGACAATCGCGCCGATCATGCTCAATGTCGTCGCCAGCTTGAGCGCCGAGAAGATGTAGGGCAGCGCATTGGGCAGGCGCAGCTTGCGGAAAACATCGGCCGAACTGGCTGCGTACGACTGCATCAGCTCCAACTGCAGCGGCTCGACCGATGTCAGGCCGCGCACCGTGCTGATCATCGCCGGAAAGAACGTGAGCACCACGACGATGGCTATCTTCGAGGTTGGGCTGAGCGCACCAAACCAGTTGTTGAAGATCGGCGCGAGCGCGATGATCGGGATGGCGTTGATGCCAATTGCCACCGGCAGCAGCGCCTTGCTGAAACTGATGAAGCGGGCTGAAATCATGCCGAACAGAATGCCGGCTGAACAGCCGATTATGAAGCCCCAGAAGGCATTCTGGAACGTCACCCATGCACTGGCGATCAGCCGTGGATAGACGCTGAGGAAGGTTTCCGCAATGACGGATGGCTGCGGCAGCAGAAACTGCTGAATCTTGAAGACCGCGATCAACCCCTCCCAGAGCAGCAAGAGGACAATCGCGACCACAATCACCGCAAACTGCCTGCGCGCCTCGCGCCGGTAGATCGTCAGGCGTGACCACGGTGACCACAGAATGATGGCTGAGGCAATCGCGCCGATCTGGAATAGCCCGGCGATCAGCAGCGGCGTTTCCAACTGCGCGGCCAGCGCCGGATCATCCACCGCCGCGTGCATCAGCGCGGGGTCGATGCCAAACGCCAGCGCCAGCGGATTCAACTGCAGGATGATCGCAAGCACCATAAACACGGCGTACAAGCCGAGCAACAGGACAGCAGCCCCTTGCAGCGGCCGGCGAAAGCGCTCACGCAGGTCCTTGCCGTGCCAGCCCACCAGCGCAATCACGCTAACCACCAGGCCGAGGGCCAGCACGCTTTGCAGCGACTGATTGCGGAACGACCGGCCGAACTGCGATTCGAACTGCAGTAGCGGACTCTGGATGTGGTAGGTGATGACGATGAGCAGGATCGTCGTGAGCGCCAGGAAATCGCGGCCAAGTGACCGCATCTCTCCGGCGATCACCTCGTCTGCTGCCGACGAGTATACTTCGTCCGAGGCAGCGGCGATGTCGCTTTGCTGCGGCGGCGTAAATGGCGACTTGTGATCGACCAAGCTGCTATCCGTCATCGTCACTCAATCGCCTCGGTGCGCGCCGCGGAAGCGCCGTCGTTCAACGCTGGCTCCGTGCCGCGCAGCGCATGGCGCACCTGACTCGTCAAGTGGAAATAGTCGTCCATGTCGCGCGTTTCACTGCCGCGCGGCCGGGGCAAGGGAATGTCGATTAGCCGCGAGATACGGCCCGGGCGCGGCGTCATGACGACTACCCGCGACGACAGATAGACCGCCTCGGCGATGCTGTGCGTGACAAAGATGACGGTCATGCTCTTGAGGTTGGCCCAAATGCGCAGCAGCTCGTTGTTCATGCGCTCGCGTGTCATCTCATCGAGCGCGCCGAACGGCTCGTCCATCAGCAGGATGCCGGGCTGGAATGACAGCGCCCGCGCGATACTCACACGCTGCTGCATGCCGCCCGAAAGCTGGAACGGATACTTGTCTGCAAACTCCTCAAGTTCCACTAGTTGCAGCATTTCGCGCGCCCGGCGGTCGCGTTCCGCATTGGAGTATTTCATGATCTCCAGCGGAAGCTGCACGTTCTTGATGACCGTGCGCCAGTCATATAGTGTCGCGTTCTGAAAGACGAAGCCGTAATCGCGGTCTTTGCGCGCCTGCTCGGCGGGTTTGCCATTCACCAGCACCGTGCCATCCGTCGGCTGGATCAAGTCGGCCATCACGCGCAGTAGCGTGCTTTTGCCGCAGCCTGACGGGCCGATGAGCGCGACGAACTCCCCCTCCTCCACCTCCAGATTGATATCCTCAAGCGCCGTGACGGGCTGGCCGTCCTGCGCTCGAAAAATCTTGTTCAGGTGTGAAATCGAAATGACGGGGGTCACGGGCAGCCCTTCGTGCAGGTGAAAGTTAAAAGTTCAAAGTCTAAAGTCAAACACGCCTCACATTACTCGACTAATCACTTACGCCGCCTGAGGCTGAAGCAGGCTTCAAATAATGGCCACAACTGTGCGTACTCATAACTCGCTTTTCACTCAGCACTTCTTTCAACTAGGTATTCGTTGGCCTCCAGCGCACCACCAGCCGTTCCACCATGGCGATGAGCGCGAAGAACAGGATGCCGACCAAACCAGCGACAAGGATCGTCGCCCACAAGCGCGGTGGTGACTGATTGTAGTAGCGCGAGAAGTTGAGGATGGCGATGCCCATGCCGGTTTGAATACCTGAGGGCAGTTCGCCGATGATCGCGCCCACGACGCTGGCCGTCGACGCAATCTTGAGCGCCGTGAAGATGTGCGGCAGCGCGTTGGGCAGGCGCAGCTTGAAGAAAATCGCGCGCTGAGTGGCCGCGTAACTCTGCATCAGTTCGAGCGCGGTGGGCGGCACCGACGTGAGGCCGCGCAGACTGTAAATCGTCACCGGAAAGAACGTCAGATAGGCGGCAATCGCGGGCACAGCCATCGACACGTTGCCGGCGCGGCCCATCCAGATGACGATCATCGGCGCGATTGCCAGAATCGGTACGGTCTGCGACGCAACGACGAATGGCATCATGCCGCGCTGAAGCGCGAGAAAGTGGGCGAATATCACCGCCAGCCCGAACCCCACCAGGCCACCGATGACGAAGCCGAGAAAGGCTGCGTAGAAGGTGAATGCGACTGCCTCGAACAGCATCTGCCACAGCGGCGCGCCGTTTCGCTGCGCGGGTTCGCCCAATGAGGCGACGATGTCAGTCAGGTGCGGAAGCTGCGTATCGTTCAGCAGCGTCAGATCAATCTGCAGCGGGCCCAGATTGATGGCGTAATTATTGAGGGCCGCGAACCACTTCGCGCCTTCCCACAGCACCAGCAGAATCAACACGATCCCCACCGCCATGAGGGCGGTGCGCAAGCCGCTGCGGTCGGGCGGCGGATTCTCCGCCCGCGCTGCTGCGGCTATGTGGCGTTCCCGTGTCGATTCAGCCATCCCGTTTCAATGCCCTGCTTGACGCATCGTTCACTCAGGTTCACATTACGTGAGCGTCACAATTCTATCGGCCTGTTCAGCATAGCGCCAATGGACGGACTTCCCTAATTTCGATTGATTTCATCTGTCGAGTTTGACGAAGGACGTCGAAACCGGCCGGGCAATACGGATTACACTGGAGACAGGAACGACAACCAGAAATGGAGGGCGCAACGTGGATACAGTTGACCTGAAAAAGCACTTTGCCCCACTGCTGAAACCATCGGCCAAACAAGCCCAGTTCGTGGACGTGCCGCGCCTGCCCTTCCTGATGATCGATGGCGCAGGCGACCCTAACAGTGTGCCGTTTCAGGAAGCAGTCGCCGCGCTCTATAGTGCGGCCTACACCCTCAAATTCACCATCAAGAAGGCTCAAGCCATCGATTATCCGGTGATGCCGCTGGAAGGCTTGTGGTGGGTGGAAGGAGCCGACTTCTCGTTCACCGAGCGCGGGGCCTGGCGCTGGACAGCGATGATCCTGCTGCCCGATTTCATCACCAGCGAAGATAGCGCTAACGCCGTGGCCGCCGCTGGCAAGAAGAAGCCCAATCCCGCGCTGGCCCGCCTGCGCCACGAATGGTTTGAAGAAGGCCGCGCCGCGCAGATCATGCACCTCGGCCCTTACGCTGACGAACCGGCGACGGTTACCGCGCTGCACGCCTTCATCGCCGCCGAGGGCTATCAACCTCACGGCAAACACCACGAAATCTACCTGAGCGACCCCCAGCGCACTGCGCCGGAACGCATGAAGACCATCCTGCGCCAGCCGGTCACGCGCTGATACACAACGTGAAGGATTTGAACCGCCAAGAGGGTTGCTCGATCCCTTGGCGTTCATGGCGGTTCAATCAGTTAATCAGTTAATCAATCCGGCTTGCCAGAACATTTGTCCTATGTTACGATGGCGTAATGTTCAAATGGGCACATGCCTGAAAGGAGCCGGGCCGTGTACACCACTCAATCCGTTCTTGAGGCGTTGGAAGCGGAAGGAACCGCGCAAAATCGCAAGATCTACGCCCGGCATGGCGTGGGCGAGAACCAGTACGGTGTAAGTTACGCCGCTTTGGCCAAGCTCGAAAAACAGATCAAACGCGGGAAAGACCCCGCCCGAGATCACCAGATCGCGCTGGAGCTGTGGGCGACCGGCAATCACGATGCACGGATCATGGCCACACGGCTGGCTGACCCGAAACGGGCCGATGAAGCTCTGCTCAACGCCTGGGTGCGCGACCTCGACAACTATGGCCTCACCGATGCTCTGAGCGGCTTTGCGGCCAATACTGCCCACGCCAGAGCGCTGGCGTACCTGTGGATTGACGCAGACAGTGAGTGGATCGAAACGACAGGCTGGAACATGCTTGGCCAGCTCGTGCTTTCAGGTTCGCTGCCCGATGCCGACTGCGCGCGCCTGCTGCCGCGGATTGAGCGCGATATTCACACCAGCAAGAACCGCGTCGGCTATGCGATGAACAACGTGTTGATTGCCATCGGCGGGCGCGGCGGTGAACTGGCAAGCGCTGCGATTGGGGCCGCTCTGCGCATCGGCCCGGTGATCGTCGATCACGGCGAAACCGGCTGCAAGACGCCGGACGCAGCGCCCTATATCGAGAAGATACTCGCCCGCCAGCAGGCCAGGGCCGAAAAAGCAGGTTAAGCCAGCGCAACACCATTGACTGCACGGAATCCGCAAAGCATTGTCAAGACCCTTGATTCCTGCATTGACGCATACGCGATGACAATGCTAAAGTGAAGGGTGTAAAGGCCGCGGGAATATGCCCTGGGCGGCTGTGCTTCACTGGTTCGCTGCCACGATGACTTTCGATTTCCCCGGCTATGCGCTCGCCTATCTGATCAACACCTTCTTTGCCGTTGCGCTTGCAATTGCGGCGCTGCGCCGCCGGCATACACCCGGGGCCGCTGCCTTTGCCGGCGTGATGCTGGCGGCGTCCATCTGGTCACTGGCCCAGTTCTTCGAGGCCGGTACGGATACGGTCGCCAGCAAGGTATTCTGGAGCCAGATCCAGTACATCGGCGTGGTGGCCGTCCCGCCTCTGTGGTTGCTGTTCGCAGTGCGCTACAGCCGGTCGCACCTGCTGGACGGAGCGCGAGTCTATCTTCTGTGGATCATCCCGCTAATCACGCTGGCGCTCGTCTGGACAAATCCGCTGCACAGCCTGGTCTGGACGCAGATCGAGCTGTTACCAGGCGACCAGAATGTGGCCGTTTTTACGCACGGCCTGTGGTTTTGGATGTTTGCCGTGTTCGCCTATTCGATGGTCATTGGCGGCTCGGCGCTGCTGGTGCGTGCATGCCTGAACGCGCCGCGCGTTCGCCAGTACCAAACGGCTGCACTGGTGGCTGGCGCGCTGGCCCCGCTGGTGGCCAACGTAATCTATCTCATGCAATGGTCGCCGCTTCCCGGTATTGACCTCACCGCGTTTGCGTTCACGTTCACTGGCCTGCTGTACCTGCCGACGCTGTTTGGGCTGGGCGTGCTCGATCTCACGCCCGTAGCGCGCGAGGCGGTGGTCGAGCAGATGAGCGACGCCGTGCTGGTGGTCGACGCCAGCGGGCGGATAGCCGATCTCAACGCTTCTGTCGCGGCGCTGCTCGGCGTGAACACGCAGTCATGGCTGGGGGTTCCCTTCACCGAGGCGCTGGCTGCTTTCCCCGAACTGGCTGCGCTGGGTGGCGCCGAAGCGCCCGAGCAATCGGTCATCACGCTTAGCGCAAATCCGCCCGTCTATCTCAGCGCACAAAGGACAACACTGAAGGACGGGAAGGCCCGGCCGATTGGTACGCTGCTGCTGCTGCGCGATATTACGCAGGTCAAGGTAGCGGAGCTGCACGCGTTCGACCTCGCGCTCGAACACGAACGCGTGCGCCTGCTGTCCCGCTTCATCCGTGACGCCTCGCATGAGTTCCGCACCCCGCTGGCCGTCGTCAATACCAGCCTGTATCTGATGGATCGGCAAACCGACCCCGCCCAGCAGCGCACGCAGCGTGACAAGATCGCCGCGCAAGTCGATCACCTGAACACTCTGCTGGAAGACATGCTCACGATGTCGAAGCTGGACGACCGCGAACCGCTGGCTCTGAGCGATGTAGATATCAATGCACTCCTGACCGACATTGTGCGCTCGGCGTCGCTCTCGTCTTCCAGGCGGCCCACCGTCTCGCTGGACCTGGCCGAGGGCCTGCGTCCGGTGCGCGGCGATGCGGCCCAGCTTCAGCGCGCGCTGGACAGCCTGTTCAGCAACGCGATCCAGTACACGGCCGAGGGCGGCGCCATCCAGATTGCCACACGCGAACGCGGTGACTTCATCCTCATCACTCTGCAAGACACGGGCATTGGCATCGATCACGGCGCGCAAAGCCGCATCTTCGAGCGTTTCTTTCGCAGCGATGACGCGCACACGACCACGGGCCTGGGCCTGGGCCTGCCAATTGCGCGCGCCATCATCGAGGCGCACGGCGGCATGATCGAAGTGCAGAGCACGCCCGGGCAGGGAAGCACATTCACCTTGCAGCTTCCGGCGCAGGCAGTGGCCGCCCCGACCCAGCCACCTGCGGTCAACGGCCGTTTGTATGCGCCGCTGCACCCCTCCACCACGCCTGCCGTCGAGACCCCGTGACAAGCACGCTATCACTCTACTCTGCTGCACGCTTCTGACTTCGGCAGAATTAACCCAATCCATCACAAGGCGGCCCGGCGGCTGCCTAAATCCGTATAAGGTTCGTTGCTTTCATGAATTTCGAATTGACGAATGTCCGAACAATGCTAAAGTAAGTAACAATATAATGTGAAGACATGGGCAATCTGCGCAGCCTCTCCAAGCCGGCGTCCAGCCATGACTCTCGTATTCCCCGGCTATTCATCTGCTTACCTGGTCAACAGCCTGCTTGCGGTCGCTATCGCAATCGCAGCACTGCGCCCGCGGCACTCACCCGGGGCTGCCGCTTTCGCATGCGCCATGCTGGCGGCGGCTGTCTGGTCAGTCGCCGAGTGCTTCCAGTACGGCGCCGGCACCTTGGACAGCATGCTGTTCTGGAGCAAGGTGCAGTACGTTGGCATCGTCCTAATCGCTCCCTTATGGCTGCTATTCGCGGTTCGCCACACCAATTCCCGGCTGCTTGATGGATGGCGCGCCGAAGCGCTGTGGATCATCCCATCAATTACGACTGGTCCTGGTGTGGACGAATCATCTCCACAGCCTGATCTGGACTGATCTCCAGCTCATACCCAACTCTCCCATTGAATCCGCCTACTCGCATGGAGCATGGTTCTGGATTCATTCAGTCTTCAGCTACACGATAGTCCTGGTCGGCATGGTGGTGCTGGTGCGTGGCTGCCTCAACGCCCCTGCAACCCGTCAGTGGCAAACCACGGCGCTGATTGTGGGCGCGTTGGCTCCCCTGCTCGCCTATCTCCTCTACGTTTCGGGGTTGTTGCCCGGAGTGCCCGTTGGCCTTGTCGTGTTGGCCTGCACGTTCAGCGGGTTAATCTACCTGCCGGCAATGTTGGGGCTGCGCATGCTCGATCTCACGCCCGTTGCGCGCGGCGCGATCATCGAACAAATGAGTGATGCCGTGCTGGTGATGGATAGCGACGGGCGCATCGCCGATATCAATCCAGCGGTTGAGCGGCTGCTGTGTCTCAACACCCGGTCGTGGCTGGGTCAGCCCTTCGCCGAGGCAATCGCCGCTTTCCCGAAGCTGGCTGCGCTTGGCAGCCCCGATGCGCCCACACACACAACCGAGGTACTGAACCGGGAACCGCCCATCTATGTGGACATTCAAAAAACGACGCTCAGTGATTCAAAGAAACGGCCGGTTGGCATGCTGCTGCTGCTGCGCGACATCACGCAGTTGAAATTGGCTGAACAGCGCGAGTTTGATCTGGCACTGGAACACGAGCGCGTGCGCCTGCTGTCACGCTTCATCCGGGATGCCTCTCATGAGTTCCGCACGCCGCTGGCCATTATCAACACCAGCCTGTACTTTCTGGGCAAACAGGCCGACCCCGAGATGCAGCGTGTTCAGCGTGACAAAATCGCCGCCCAGGTGGAACAGATCAACACCCTGCTGGAAGACATGCTCACCATGTCGAGGCTAGACGACCGCGAACCCCTGAACCTGAGTGACGTCGATATCAACGCACTTCTGGCCAGCATCGCGCAGTCAGGCTCCACGCCACCAACTCAGCAGGCGTCCATCTCACTCGATCTAGCCGAGGAACTGCCGCCCGTGCGTGGGGATGTTGCACAGCTTCGGCGCGCGCTGAATAACCTGTACCAGAACGCGATCCAGTACAGTACGGAGCGCGGCTCGATACAGATCAGCACCCGCCAGCTCGGTGATTACATTCTCATCACCGTGCACGACTCGGGTATCGGCATCGATCAGGCTGCCCAAAGCCACATTTTCGAGCGTTTCTTTCGCAATGACGACGCCCACTCAACTGCCGGCCTCGGGCTTGGCCTGCCGATGACGCAGGCCATCATCGAGGCGCATGGCGGCGCGATTCAACTGCAGAGCGCGTCCGGGCAGGGAAGCACATTTACGGTGCAGCTTCCTGCAACAACGACAAGCGCGATATAACTCCTCACTTCTGCTTGAACACGATACGCCTACGAGAGGATAACATGGTGACGACTGCTGCACCTGCCCCGCTGTCCGGCGTTCGCGTGCTCGATTTTTCGCGCGTGCTGGCCGGTCCGTTTGCCACCATGCTACTGGCCGATATGGGCGCGGACGTGCTTAAGGTCGAAAGCCTGCAGGGCGATGACACGCGCCAGTGGGGGCCGCCGTGGTTCGATGCCGGCGAGCAGCGCGAAAGCGCGTATTTCCTGAGCGTCAATCGCAACAAGCGCAGCCTCGCCCTCAATCTTAAAACACCGGAAGCGCAGGCCATTGCCCGCGATCTGGCTGCCAGCAGCCACATTGTCGTCGAGAACTTCAAGCCGGGTGGCATGGACAGCTTCGGGCTGGGCTATGCCGGCCTGAGCGCGCTCAATCCAGCGCTGGTGTACGCCAGCCTCACGGGTTATGGCCAAACCGGGCCGTCGCGCGATTTCCCCGGCTACGACTTCGTGATTCAGGGGCAAAGCGGCCTGATGAGCATCACCGGCCCGGCCGATGGTGAGCCAACCAAGCTCGGCGTGGCAATATCCGACGTGATCGCCGGGCTGTTTGCGGCGGTGGCGATTTTGGGGGCACTGCGCCACGCCGAACAATCCGGCCAGGGCCAGCAGCTCGATATCGCCCTGTTCGACACGTCGATTGCGGCGCTCGTTAATATCGTGTCGGGCACGCTGGTTTCGGGCCAGCCGCCCGCGCGCTACGGCAACGCACACCCCAGCATTGTGCCCTATCAGCCGTTCGAGGCCAGCGACCGCGCTTTTACCGTGGCAGTGGGTAACGACCGCCAGTTTGCGGCGCTGTGCCGCCTGATTGATCATCCTGAGTGGGCGGCCGACCCGCGCTTTTCCACCAATCCGGCGCGTGTCGAGCACCGCGACGCGCTCATCAGCCTGCTTGCGCCCATCTTGCGTCAGCGCCCGGCCGAGGCATGGACAACGGACTTGCGCGCGCTGGGCATTCCTGCCGGGCCGATCAATGACGTGTTGACGGCGCTGAATGATCCACACGTGGCGGCGCGCGGCCTGATTCACGAGGTCGATTTGCTCGGTGAAACGCTGCGGCTGATCGGGCCAGCGGTCGGTTTCAGCGCCACGCCACCGGAGGTCTACGCGCCGCCACCGCTGCTGGGCCAACACACCGACGCCATCCTGCGCGAGCACCTCGGCCTGAGCGATTCCCGCATTGCCGAACTGCACGCGAACGGCTTGGTGGGCTGAAAAGGGATTAAACCACTGAGACACTGAGCACACAGAGGGTTAAGCTTCAATCCCCTTTGCGTACTTTGTGTTGCTTCTGCTCAACCTTACCCGCACGCCTGCGTCAAATCGGCCCAGTCCAGCCCGGCGATCTGGTCGGCGATGTAGGCGCGCAGCAGCCCATCTGTACCGAGTTCAGCCCACGCACGCGGGCCGCCCCATAAACGGGCCCGCCCGCATTCCGCGCCGTCGCTCGTCCGCCACGTCACCAGATCACCGGCGCTCGAAACCAACAGCAGCCGGTCGTCTTCTGCCATGAGTACATTCTGGCCCATTATTGCACCGGGCGAGGTTTGCCAGCGCGGCGCGCCGTCCGACCCATAAGCGATCAACGTTTGACCGTCGAACTGATAGCGCGCACCGTCCGCCGCGAACGCCAGCGCCGCCGACTGCCCACCCGGCGTAGCCGCGTCATCCGCCAGCATCCACTGACCGGACTCATCGATCATCCACAGGCCGCCCTGCGTATACGTCCACAGCCAGCCACTGGGCGCGAACGTCATCGGTGCAGGCTCGGCCAACTGCGCCGAATCAATCGCTGCGCCGTCGGCACTCAGCAGCAGCAGCGCGCCGCCATCCTGCACAGCTCGCGCCATCAACGCCAGGCGTCCGCTGACCGGCTCATGCACGGCCTCAATCACCGGAGGCAGCACCTCGGCGGACTGCCAGACGAGTGTTCCTGCACGATCAAAGGCGGCAATTCGGCCGTCAGCCGCCTGGGCGATCAATTTGTCCGGCAGCGCCAGCAGCACGCGGGCCAGCGGCAGGCCGGTTTCCACAGTCTGACCGAGCGCGCCATCACGCTGCACCGCCTGCCAGCGGCCATCAGCGTAGACAATCCATGCGGCATCATCCGCTGGAAACAGGCCCACGGACGGCTGAGTGAGCGGGGTACGCCACAGTAGCCGTCCGTCATCGGTGATGCGGTTGACGCGCTCACCATCGATGTAAATCAGGCTGAGGTCATCCAGCAGCACCGGCGCGCCGAACGGCCCGGCTTCATCGGCCAGATCGACACGCCAGCGGTAGCTTTCGCCCAACTGCAGCGCCTGATTGATGAGGAATTTGGTTGG
This sequence comes from uncultured Chloroflexia bacterium, assembly GCA_963841085.1. Classification (GTDB taxonomy): domain Bacteria; phylum Chloroflexota; class Anaerolineae; order Aggregatilineales; family Phototrophicaceae; genus Flexifilum. Next base: position 737,440 of record CAWJBF010000009.1, read on the forward strand.
GCGGCGCAGGCCCACCGCCTGCGGATCATCCCATGTGTAGCCCGCGCCGGGAATTGCGCCGCCGCTGGTGCGCATTTCGATATGCACATGCGGCGCAGGGCGCACATCAGCAATCGTGGCCAACGGCTCGCCCATACGCACGCAGCTTAACGCTGGCGGAAACGTGATGCCGTCGGCTTCGGTGAGGTGCCCAAACATGCTGTACGCGACCGAGCCATCAGGAAAAGTGTGCTCCAGAATGATGACACCGCCGTCGCTGCCCCAAGCGTTGGCCGAGGAGAAGGTGATGCGGCCATCGGCTGGCGCATACACAATCTGGCCGAGCGCCGCGCCGCCCGGAATCGTCCAGTCCTCGCCCGTGTGCAAGCGACCCTGATGACGCGGGCTGGCCGCCCCAAAGTCCTGCGCCAGCACAAACACGGATGGATCGACCGGAAACTGCACGGCGCGCGCATAGCCGCACTGCGGCTGAGCGGAGACGATGTTGCCGGCTGCCAGAAAAAACAGAACAATCGCAAGAAGAACGACAACCCGCATCGGCCTTAGCCCGCCTGCACGCTCATCACCGAAGCGCCGGCCGCGGCGGGAGTGACGTAAATCGCCGGAGTCAGACCGGTGGCGGCTTTGTATTCGCGGCTCACATCATCCACAAAGGCATCGACCTGATCGGCGCGCACCAGCGCCACCGCACAGCCGCCAAAGCCGCCGCCGGTCATGCGCGCGCCGTAACTGGCCGGGTGCGCCTGCGCAATCGACGCCATCACGTTGAGCGCATCGTTGGTGATCTCGAAATCATCGCGCATGCTCGTATGACTGGCGTCCATCAACTGTCCCAGCAGCACCGCATCGCCCTCGCGCATAGCCTCCGCTGCCCGCAGGGTGCGCGCGTTCTCGGTGATGATGTGGCGGGCGCGCCGGTGCACGATGGGATCAAGGCCATCCTGCTCAGCCTCGAAACGCTCCAGCGAGACGTCGCGCAGCGCCTTCACGCCAAAATAGGCCGCGGCGGCTTCGCACTGTTCGCGCCGTTCGTTGTAAGCGCTTGTCACCAATTCACGCCGCGTGGCCGTGTCGAGAATGACGACGAGCGTATCTGGCGGCAGCGGCACAGAATCCGTCTCCAGGCTGCGGCAGTCGATCAGCAGTGCGCGGCCTTCCACGCCCGCCGCCGAAATCATCTGATCCATGATGCCGGTGTTGACGCCCACCCACTCGTTTTCGGCCCGCCTGCCCAGAACCGCCATCTGCGCCGGGTCCCACGGCAGGCCCGATACTTCGGCAAAGGCGCGCGCCGTGGCCAGTTCCATTGCCGCCGACGACGACAGGCCCGCGCCGATAGGCACGTCACCGCCGACCACGCCTTCCCACCCCCTCAGCCGGAAACCCGCTTCCTGCAGCGCCCAGGCCACGCCCTCCATGTACTCCACCCACAGGCCGCCTTCGCGCCGATCTTCCATCTCTGCGGGCGAGAACTGGATCATCTCGTCGAAATCGAGCGAGTAGACCACGACGTAGGGGTCGTGGCGTGGGCGCAGCACAATCGCCACGTCGCGGTCAATCGCCATCGGTAACACGAAGCCGTCATTGTAGTCGGTGTGCTCACCGATCAGGTTGACGCGGCCGGGCGCACGCGCAATCAGCGTGGGCATGCCGCCCAGGCGCGTCGAAAAAGCCGCCATCGCACGCTGCAATAAATCGGACATTGTTTCCTCCAACATTGGGCAGATATGGCCAGCATTCTAGCCCGCTCACTCGCCCGCGCCAACCAGCCGCTCGATCAGCACCTGCACCTCACCGGTCGCGCCGTTATAGCCATTCACGCGCCAGATGTAAGCTGCCGCTCGCAGGCAGGGTCACTTCAGTATCCGGGTTGAGGCTGCCGCCCGGGCTGTCATCGGCCTGCGCCACCGTGCTGCCGTCCGGCCCAATCAGCGCCGCAACCGGATCGAGACCCGCGCTGAGCGCAAGCACGCGCAGGCGGAAGCGTTCGCCCGTCCCGCCCTGAAACACGTAGTCGCGGTATTCGCCAGCGGCCAGCGTATCAAAGGCTGTGAGTACGGTGACGGCCGCTGGCACTTCGGTGGCCTGTGGCCCCTCGCTTACGCGCGTCCATTCCAACCGGTACGGGCCGTAGGTGAGTGCGCTGCCGCCCGTCACTTCCAGCCGGTAGCGGCCGCTGGCGGGCACGTCCAATTCCAGCTCGGGATTGGGCGCGCCGCGCTCGGCCTCAGCCGACACGAGTGTCGTGCCATCGGGCGCGACCAGCGCCAGCGACGGCGCGAAGCCGCCCACCAGCGGCGCGAGCGTCACGCGCACGCGGGCACCCTGCGCCAGTTCCGCTGACCACACATCGCGCAGGCCGCGTTGGCCCAGACCGCCTTCGATGGCCGTATCGGCAGGGGCATCGCCGCGCAGCACATCGGTATGCGACTGGCCGAGACCGTAGGCCAGCACAAAATCCCCGAACGTCCCCCGGTCGCCACTCACGAACACAGAATATACGCCCGATTCGATCACGCCGAGTGCCGGAAGCAGCGCCCCACCCGCTTCAGCCAGCAGGCCGGTTTCGAACATGATCTCGCCGGCAGGATTGACCATCTGAATACGCGGCAGCAGCGCCGCACTGTTGGCGGACTGCGCCGCAACGCTGAAGACATCGCCCGCGTTGAGCCCGATAGTGAAACGCGCCACATCGCCAGGCGCATCCAACCGCCCAAGCACCGGCACATGATCGACCAGTTCAACGCCATCAAACGGCGCAGGCGTCACCAGCCCCACCGGCAGCACGGCCGTCGGTGCGGGCGTGGCGGGTACAGCGGCGGGGAGTGAATCTGACAGTGACATCACGAGACTGTAGGGCCCGGGGCCACCGCCGTTGGCCGCCTGCACGATATACGTGCCATCCTGCTCCAGCCGAATGCCGTTCAGCAATGCATCACGGTCACCGCCGCTGTCATCATCCATCGCGATCAGGCGGCCATCGGGCGCAAACATCGCCAGCGCGGCATCGACTTCACCCTGACCATCCATCGCCACGCGCGCATACTGCCCGGCGCGCCCTTCAAACAGGAACACATGCCGTTCAAACGATGAGATGAAACTGTCTGTAAACGGCATGTCTACAAGCAGTTCGCCGCGCAGATCGCCCAGCGGCGCATAGACTGGCGTGGGCGTGGCGCTGGGTGTGAGCGTTGAGACCGGCGTGTTGGTCGGCGTGGGCGTATTCGTCTTCACCGACGTGGGGCTCGGGGTGATGGTAGCCGACGGGGTGAGTGTGGGCGTGTCGGTCGGCGTGGGTGTCGGCCGATTGCTGAATGCCAGCGCGATCTGATAATCCGCCGGGCTGCGCGAAGCGACGACCACGCGATAGGTTCCAGTCGCTGGCAGCACCACATTCAAAGGCATTCCCTGGCCGAGCGCTACGCCTTGCTCATCCGTCAGCACCACATCCAGCGCGCTGTTGGATGTCACATCGATCAGTGCTTTTTCACCGGCCTCGCCGTGTATGCGCCACTCATGCGCCAGTTCGCCGGCTTCAAGCGTATCGGACACGAGCACCCACGGCTCAAGAATCCGCGCCGGCAGCGATGACGGGATGCCATCGGGTGCGGCCGGCGCACACGCAGCCAGCCCCACGATGACGAGCAGACCTAGAGCGACTAGCAAGCGCATACCCGGATGGCTCAGGGCAGGCTGGCGTCGAACGCCGTGCACAGATCGGGCGTGGTGGCCGCGTACAAATAGTGCAGCGTTTGCCCATCAGCGGTAAACGTGCCCGAACCGGCGCATGGCTGCGGCTCTGCCGCCTGCGCCGAGAACGCCTGCGCCCCGCCGCCTAGCGCGCAGCTCAGGAAATTGTTCACCAGCCGGTCCTGATTGATGATAGCCACTACGCCCATGCTGGGGATGGCGCCCTGCGTGATCTGGCCTGCGATGTCGACCGCATTGACCGGCACATAAATCCGCGCCGCCGCCGCGCCCACCGACTGATAGCACTGGATCATGCTGTCAATCTGCGTCACCAGCGCCAGCGCCGGGAAGTTGCCTGTGACCAGCGAACCGCCGCTCGCGAGCGTAGAGAGGGCATCGACGATGCTGTCGGCGTCGATCACGTTGTAGCCGGCCACCTGGGGCAGAAACTGCTGCGCGGCCGACGCATCGGCCGCAGTGTCGCCTGTGGTGGGCGCAACGCCAGCCACGGTCTCGCCTAGATTGCAGGCCGCCAGCGCCGCCACTAACGCGGTGGCCGCCAGGGCCAGTTGAATTTTCCTGTGCATGAATCGCTCCTTCTGTGATGCCTGGCGGATATTATACCGTTTGTTGCGTGTTGGAATTGGGTCGCTATTGGCTCCGCCGATTTCGAGTTGGGCGGTTGGCTTCACTTGTGCCATCCATTACAATCGGCGCTTCTGCTTGCTGTTCCCGGATGACCCATGTCCAGCCGTAGCCCAGCGTACGAACCGTTCTTCACGGGCAGCCAGCCCATGCCAGACAGCACCATCGCGCCGCCGCCGTGGCCGCTGCGTGGCGATGGCTGGGTGGTGCTGTTCCGGCTGAGCGCAGCTTACGCCATGCGCCCGGGCATCGTGCGGTCGGAACTGCGCGATGCATGGCGCGGTGGCATCGGCGCCGTCGCGTGGATGCGCTACGATGAAAGCTGCGTTGGCCCTTATGACGAACTGTTGTTCATTCCCGGGCTGGCGGATGTGGGCGGCCAGTCGGCCTTCTCGATCAGCCAGATTTACGTGTCGAGCGAGGCCAGCGTCGTCAACGGGCGCGCCAACTGGGGCATCCCCAAAGACCGCGCCGATTTTGACATCCGCACGCGACCGACTGGCGAGGATGTACTACGCGCAGGCCCGGCCGACGAACCTTTCGCCGAGTTGATCGCCCGGCCCGGTGGCCCACGCCTGCGCGTCGATACGCGCGCCTTTCCGCTGCCACTCGCGCAGGTCTGGCAGGGGCAAATATTCCGGCTGGGCCTGACCATGCGGGCGCAGGTTCGCTGGCTGGATGTGATTCACTGGCGCGCCGACGGCGTGCACTTTCCGTCGCTGTCGGGGCTGCGCCCGCTCGCTGGAGTCAAGCTCGTCGACTTCGCCATCACCTTTCCGATTCCGACCGTCGAATTGACCTGATTGCATGGACTTGAACGGCAAGACTGTCGTCCTCACCGGCGCGGCCAGTGGCATTGGCCGCGCGCTGCTGGAAGCACTGTGCGCCTACGATGTACGCATTGTGGCGGCCAGCCTCGACACCGAAGCGCTTCAGGCGGCAGTTGCAGCGCTGCCCAGCGCCGAAAACGTGACGCCATTCGCGGCCGATCTCAGCGATCCGGCATCGACTGAAGCCTTGCTCGCGTTTGCCTACGAAACACTTGGTGATATCGACCTGTTCATCGCCAATGCCGGTTTCGGCTACTATGAACCGTTCGATGGCCGCTGGGAACACGTCGAGGCCATCTATCGCGTCAATGTGTATTCGCCGCTGGCGGCGCTCGATGCCCTGCTAAGGCGTGCAGATGGGCGGCAGTTCACGTTCGTGATCACGGCCTCAGCGATGGCGCGGCTGGGCATGGCGGGCTATGCGCTCTACAGCAGCACCAAGGCGGCGCTCGACCGCTTCGCGGACTCTTTCCGCCTTGAAGCGCCGTCCAACGTCCACCTGATGATGGTCTATCCTATCGCTACCCACACGCATTTCTTCGACAACGGCAGCCGGCCTGCGCCGGTTCCACGCCCGACGCAGTCCCCGGAAACGGTGGCGAAAGCCGTCATCAGAGGCCTTCTGCGCGACCAGCACAGCGTGCAGCCGTCACGTCTGTACGCTCTCGGCGTCACCATCAACCGCGTGCTGCCGATCCTGTGGATATACCAGCGCATCAGTCAGCAGTCATTCCGCGCCTGGCTGAAGCGCAATCCGGACGTGTTGCATGAGTGATTTCGTGGTGCGGCAGGCTGAACAACGTGACGCGCCGGGTTACATCCGCCTGATCAAGGGCATCCTACGCGAACAGCCGCCCGTCGATACGCCCTATGATCGCAGCGAGTTTGATCCCGACCCCGACGCCATGGGGCTGCGTATCGCGGCTTATCCGGCCTCAGGGAACAGCCTGTTTCTCATCGCGCTGGCCACCAAGCCGCCGCAGCCGATCATCGGCGTGCTCACGTGCATGGGCGGCACGCTCAAAGCCGACCGGCATGTGGCCGAACTGGGCATTTATGTCGCGAAAATCTGGCGCGGACGCGGAGTCGGCGCGGCCCTGATGGCCGAAGCACTGCGCTGGGTGCAAACGAACCCCGTCGTCGAACGCGTGACGCTCGATGTGATGGCAGGCAACGTCCGCGCCATCCGCCTGTACGAGCGATCCGGCTTTGAGAAAGAAGGCGTGCGCCGCCGCGCCTACAAGCGGGGTGGGCAGCCAGTGGATATGCTCATGATGGCGCTGTTGCTGGATAAGGACTAATCGATGCAAACACGCAGCACTCCGCGCGAATCGCTGTTCAAACGTATGGCGCGCCTCGAAGCGGCTCCCCCGTGGGGCGGCGGCACGGTCATTGGCATGATCGCGTCTGCCTTCCTGCTGCTGGTGGCGGGCACCTTCGTGGCGCTCACATGGCTGCCGCCAACCGCCGAAGCGCGGCTGGCGGGCTGGGCGCTGGGCGGACTGCTGCTGATCGGCGTGATCGCGCTGCAGGTACGCAATCGCCCGCAGATCACGGCAGCGCTGCGGCTGGGGCCGGGCACGACCCCCCTGCCGTTCATCCTGTTTCTGTCGGTCGGCGTAGCGCTCACACTCGACCTGCTCGGCCTCACCATCACGGGCGGCGCGTTTCTGCCAGCGCCCGAACTGATCGGCGCCGACATGCAGGCATCGCTGGTTACATGGCTTCTAGCGCTGGCGGTCATGCTGGTCATTCAGCCCATCAGCGAGGAACTGGTCTTTCGCGGCTTCGCCTTCCCGTGGCTGCGCGTCAAGCTGGGCGCATGGGCGGGGTTGATCGCGGCGGCGGCCCTGAGCGCGGTGTTTCATGTGCTGATCTTCCCGCCCGACTACGCGGAGGCCAGCCCGGGCGTGGGTGCGTTTCCGGCGTTGTGGTACGGGCTAGCGCTGCCATTTCTCGCAGGGCTGACGATTTCGGCGGTGCGCGCGGTCACCGGCTCAACCCGCGCCGCCATCGTCGCGCATGCCGGCTTTGGCCTGTTCGCCGTGCTCAAACTGCTGGCGCTGGCCGGCTGAAGGGGATAAACAGTGGCACACACACGGCGCATCATCGTGGCCTCGAACAACCCGGTCAAAATCGGCGCGGCGCTGGGCGGTTTTCAGCGCATGTGGCCAGATGAGTCATTCACGGCTGAAGGCATCAGCGTCCCCAGCGGCGTGAGCGACCAGCCGATGGGCGATGAGGAAACGCTGCTCGGCGCGCACAACCGGGCAGTTGGTGCGCGCGCCGCCGTGCCTAAGGCGGACTATTGGATCGGCATCGAAGGCGGCTGTGCCGAAGGCGCGGGCGGGCTGGAGGCGTTCGCGTGGGTGGTGGCGCTGGGCCGCGATACAAGCGGGCGCAGCCGCACCGGCATGTTCATGCTGCCCGAGGAGGTGGCCGTGCTGGTGCGCGGCGGCATGGAACTCGGTCACGCCGATGATGCGGTCTTCAGCCGCACCAACTCGAAACAGGAGGATGGCTCAGTGGGGCTGCTCACCGGCGGGGCCATCGACCGCAAAGCCTACTATGAGCATGCGGTGGTGCTGGCGCTCATTCCTTTCCGGCACGCTGAACTCCATTTTCCGACTGACCTTTCCGACTCATGATCGGCGCCGCGCTTCTGAGCTAGAATTTCCGCCTATGGATGCTCCGTCCGAACGCCCCCGGCTGAATACGCTGCGCCTCGACAGCGCGCGGCTGGAACTGATCGCCTGCGCCGGCGCGCTGTCACCGCTGGCCTACGCGCCTGCCGAGGATTTGCAGGCGGCGCTTGGCTGCCCGATCATGTCCGACTGGCTGGACGATGAAGCGCGCTTCCTCATCAGCTACTACGCCGATTGGATCGTGGCCGATCCTTCCCAGTTAGGCTGGGGACTGTGGCTGCTGCGCGAAAAGTCGGACGATGTGATCATTGGCTCGGCAGGTTTCAAAGGCAAGCCGGACTGGCACGGCGTGGTTGAAATGGGCTACGGCGTGTCTGCCACGTATCGCCAGCGCGGCTACGCCAGCGAAGCGGCACGCACGCTGGCGGGTTGGGCCTTTCAACAGCCCAAAGTGAGCGTCATCACGGCGGAGTGCCTGTTCAACAATATCGCGTCGAGGCGCGTGCTCGAACGGCTGGGCATGGCGCGCACGGGCCGCGAAGGAGAGTACGACCGATGGCAGCTCAAACGGTAATCCGCCTGCATCATGTGATGGTGACCGTCCCGAAAGGCGCGGAGGATAAAGCGCGCGTCTTCTACTGCGGCGTGCTGGGGATGGCCGAAATCCCGAAGCCCGAATCGCTGCGCGGGCGCGGTGGCTTCTGGCTGGCGCTGGGAGACCTGCAAATTCATGTCGGCACGGAAGACGGCGTCGACCGCTGGCAACCAAAGCGCATTTCGCCTATCAGGTGGATGATGTAGGCGCGTGGAAAGACAAGCTGGCGGCCATTGGCATCGTCCCCACCGACTCCGTTCCCATCGAGGGGTTCGACCGCTTCGAGTTCCGCGACCCGTTTGGCAACCGCATCGAGTTGATTCAGCCGCTTTAGGAAGCAACACAAAGCACGCAATGGGCGCAAAGAGAATGGCCTCTTCTTGCCCTTTGCGTGCTTCGCGTTTGTTCTTCCGCTATTCCACCTCAAACAGCCGCAGTAATTTCAGCGCCACCTGCAAATTTGTGCGCACCAGCGGATCGCTGAGATTGCAGCCGCACACCGCCGCGATTCTGTCCAGCCGGTAGTTGAGCGTGCTGCGGTGGATGGTGAGCTGTTCGGCCGCCTGCACACCATTGCCGCCCACGTCCAGATAGACCTCCAGCGTATGGAACAAGTTCGGGCCTTGCTCAGTCAGCAGTGCGCGCAAAGCTGGCGCATAGGGGTTGGCGTTCAGGCTGACCTCACCTGCGTGATACAGCGCATGTAGATAGCCCAGGTCGTCGAAGTAGACTGTCCGGCTGGGGTCTTGCAAGCGGCCCGCGATATACAGCGCATCCTGGCACTGCTGGTGCGCCAGAGCAGCCCGTTCCGCCCCGCGCTGCGCGGCGCTCACCACCACGCGCAGCGCACCCAGCGGCGCGTCCTCGCTGGCGGCTTGCCCGTGCACAATATCCGTCAGCGCCGCGATGTCCTCACTGGCCTGCACCAGCAGCACCACCTGGCCGGCAAATTGGCCTACCACCGCTTTCCAGCGGCCCGCGCCCGCCGCGCGGTTGATGCGCCGGTACAGTTGCAGCAGCTTCTGCGAACGGCGGTCAGAGCGGCCCGCGTCCTCAGGGCTGCGCCAGTCCACCACCAGCATCACGTAAGGCGTGGCCAGCGACAGGTCATAGCGCAGCGCTTGATCGGCCAGCACGGCTTCGCGTTCGCCCTGACCCTGAATCAACTGCGACAGCAATCCACCCTTGAGCGAGGCTTCGGCGCTCTGCAGCGCGTCCTGATACAGCAGCATCAGCGCCGCGATGGTCGCGCCGCTCTCAATCGCCATGCGGTCGAGATCAGCCAGCGGGCGTTCTCCGGCGATGATCCACATGTAGCCATAGATTTCGCCCTGCACGACGATGGGAGCAAGAATACGCTCCATCTCCAGCCCCACGTCTGGCATCTGCGGCAGATGGGCCGGGCGCAGCGTGCGGCGAATTTCGGCCAGCACGCCGCGCGCTTCCAGAGCCTGCACCAGGCGTGGGTCGGTGCGGCCCTGACTGAGCGTGTAGCGCCGCGCTTCGTCGTAGTCGGCAATATTGTGGCTGGCCAGAATTTCGAACCGTTCGTTTTCGATGCTGATCGACTGGCCCACCAGTTCGGCCAGCGTTTCGGCCAGCCGGTGCAAATCGCCGCCATCGAGCACCAACTGCGTCAGCACGCGGCTGATGGTCAGCGCGCGCTCGGTCGTGGCCATGTTCGCCTGCGTGATGCGTTGATTGATCTCGCGGGCGATATTGACGAAGCGTGCCTGATACGGGATTTCGATGAGGGGGAAACCGGCGGCGTCGGCATTCTGGCGCAGAGCGGCCGGCATGTGTTCGGCGTAGCGGCCCACCGTCACAGCCAGCGCCGCCACGCCCTTGTCGATCATGGCCTGCAAGTAGGCCGACTGTTCCTCGGCGCTGCTGGGCATGTTGAACGGCGTCGTCAGCACCAGTTCGTCACCGTTCAACCACTGCGGCGCATCGGGCACGCCAGCCACATGCACCCAGCCGACCACGCGCTCTAATCCGGCCTCGCCAGCCACCACGCGCGCGCCAGCGAAGACCGGCATAGCAAGGGCCTCAGCGACGGTGAGCATTGAAGCCCCCCGCAACCCCACCCTCCGGCCCCCTCTCCGTGCACGGTGAACGGGAGCAAAGCAGTTCTTGAGCAGTGTTCCCCTCGCCTTGAGGGAGAGGGGTGAGGGGTGAGGGTCTCTTCATGATCCCTCCGGCAGCGCGCGCACTCGGGCAATCAGTGCGCTGGTGCTGTGGCCGGGAAGGTAGTGGATGAGCACGACGCGGCCGCCGCAGGCTTCCACCGCCGGGCGCTCGGGCAGCGGCTTGGGTGCGCCACTGGCCGGCGCAGCATAGTCGCCGCCCTTGGCGTAAATCTCGGGCCGCAGCGCTTCGACCAGCGCCGTTGCGGTGTCATCGTCAAAGAGGATGCAGGCGTCCACCGGTGCGAGGGCAGCCAGCAAGCGCGCGCGCTCGAAATCGGGGATCAGCGGGCGGCCCGGCCCTTTCAAGCGCCGCGTGCTGCCATCACTGTTGACGCCCACGAACAGCGCCGCTCCCAAAGCGCGCGCTTGTTCCAGATACGCCAGATGGCCCATATGCAGCAGGTCAAAATGGCCGTTAGTGAGCACGAGTGCCCCCCCGGCTGACCGCAAGGCGCTGCGCCATTCAACTGCCTGCTCCAGCGTGAGAATTTCGCCCAACGAAGCCTCGCTTACGCGCTTTAGGCAATAGAACTCGCATTGTACCCCGGCCGTGCATAGTGAGGTGTGGAACAAAGAGATTGAACCGCTAGGGCGCTAAGAGTACACATCAGCCCCATTGCGCCCCTTGCGCCCTTCGTGTTCTTCGCGTTGGACTTTCTTTTCACGCCCTCATCAACTGATCACGCGCACCCTCGGCCGCTTCCGCTATAATGACAACATCTTTGAGATGGTTGAAGGATTTGCGTGATGAGCCTGTTTGATGATGTGCTGCGCCGCCGCAAGGATGAAGAGCGCGTAAAATCCGAGGGTCGGCTTCCGCCCGGGCAGTCGCTCACTCAGAAATTCCCGGTGCTGACCTATGGCCCTACGCCCAAACCAAATCTGGAGACGTGGGACTTGCGAGTGTTTGGCGAGGTCGAGCGCGAGATGCGCTGGAATTGGCAGGAATTCACGGCGCTGCCAACTGTAAAACTCACGACCGATATCCACTGCGTCACGCGCTGGAGCATGTTCGACACCGTGTGGGAAGGCGTGCCGTTCAAGGAATTCGTCAAGCTGTTTGGCGTCAAGCCGAGCGCGAAATACGTCATCGCCCACTGCGATCACGGTTACACGACCAACGTGCCGCTGGATGTGATGATGGAAGACGATGTGCTGCTCGCCTACCGGTTCGGCGGCCAGGACTTGTCACCCGATCACGGTTTCCCCATGCGCACGCTCGTGCCCAGCCGCTATCTGTGGAAGAGCGCCAAATGGGTGCGCGGCCTCGAATTCAGCACGACCGACCAGCCGGGCTTCTGGGAACAGGCGGGCTACCACAACAACGGCGACCCGTTCAAGGAAGAGCGCACCCAGCGCATTGGCTTCTTCTGGTAAACTCGTATTAAACGGCGGCCCGCGCTGGTATCAGGCGGGCCGCCTGACTCCTATCCTCGCAGTCTCCTCTCACACTCAGGCTATGTCATGCGCCGGTTGATCCTTACTCTAGCAATGCTGTTCACTGTGGTGGCTGTGTGGCAGCCGATGCAGGCGCAAACGGTGCTGCAGCCCGATGGCGAGCCAGAATTCGGCTTCGTCGCGCTGCAACCGGGCTTCGCGCCTGATCCCCTGCGCGTGCCCGCCATGACTGGCGGCGGTGATATCGACGCGGTGAACCGCCAGCTTGGCCCGGACTGCGCTGGATTCATCACCGCGACGCCCGATGTACGCCTTGCCCTCGACGGGGCGCTGCCGCTCCTGCGGCTGATTTTCATCGCCGACGCCATTACGACTGATACGACACTGATTGCGCGCGCGCCCGATGGCACATTCTGGTGCAACAACAACGCCAATGGCCTGTTTAATCCGATGGTGTCGATAGGCCGCGCCGCGGCCGGCGACTATGCCGTCTGGGTGGGCGGCTTCACCCCCGACGCGCCAGTGTTTGGCGAACTGTTCATCACCACACGCGAGGATGCGCGGCCCGGCTCGACCGGGCTGGTGCTGCCGGTTGCGACGACCGTGCCAACCACCGTCCCGCAGGGGATGATGACTCCGACGCCGCAGCCCGGTACGTACCTTGATCCGGCGCTGCCACCGGCGCACGCTGATGTGACGCTGGCGCACGGCTTCCTGCCCGACCCGTTCTGGACAGTCGTCATTGGCGGCGGCGAACTGGCCGTTCCGCCGCTGGACAGCAACAATCCGGCCAATACGCGCTGCGCTGGCTTCGTCACCAGTGAGCCGGATATGCGCCTGGCGTGGTCAGGCGAATCGCCCGGGCTGCGCTTCCACCTGCTGCCGTCCGATGATACCCTCGACGCGGCACTGGTCGTGCACACGCCCGACGGCCGCTGGCTGTGCAACGACGATTTCGCACCCGGCGGCTATACTGACCCCTCGGTCGAAGTGCTCGATCCGCCCGAAGGCGTGTACACCGTGTGGTCGGCCAACGAAAGCAGCTACGGAACGCGCTTCACTGGCGCGCTATTCGCCACTGAGATCAACTCGACGCCCGAAACGGTGCGAAAGCCCGGCACGCCCGCGCTGGCGAACGTGGCCGGCCTCGATCCGTACGCGCCGTCATCACCCATCACCTTCGACCAGAATGCCCCCGATCCGCTGGCGCTGGCTGCACCGCTCGGTTTCGCGCCGGGCACAGTCGATCTGGCCGCGCTCAACCCGCCCGCCGAAGGCCAGCACGCACCCGCCTGTGTGGGCTACACGACTACCGCCCCAACGCTCACAGTCGATCTGACCTTCCCATACCCCTACCTGCGCGTGTTTTTCGTGGGCGCAGAGGGAACCGACCCGATGCTGGTACTGCGCATGCCCGATGGGCGTTGGTTCTGCACCGACGATTCGTACAACTCCAAGAATCCGACGGTGGATGTGCTTGGCCCGCCAGTCAGCGGCGTCGCACAAATCTGGGTCGGAAGCTTCGCGCCAGAAGAAGCGGGCATCGCTGGAACGCTCTATCTGACGCGCGGCAGCGCCACACCCGTAAACCCGGGAACCAGCGCGCCGTTCACTGGCCTGACCGAGATCAACCTCGCTCCGCCCGCAGCATCGGCCCAGGAATTCCCGACCGCCGTGGCCTTCTCGACTGGGCCACTGACGCCCGGCGCAACGCCAAACTACGGCAGCGTCACGCTCACCAGCGCGATTCCGGCCCACACTGTGGCGGCGATTGGCGGCGGCGAACAGGACTCCAGCAAGGCCTCGCCCGAATGTGTGGGTGCAGTCAGCGCCCAGCCTGATTTCCGCGCCGACTGGCAGGGCGCGGCCGTTCCGCTGCGTGTGTTCTTCACGAGTGAGAGCGATTCGACGCTGGTGCTGCTGGGGCCGGACGGCGTGTTCCGCTGCAACGACGACAGCTACAGCAGCCAAATGCCCACAGTAGATATTCCAGCCGCTGCGCCCGGCGCGTATTTCATCTGGGTGGGCAGCTTCGACCCGGCAGCGACGGTTCCGGGCACGCTTGTCATCACCGAGGATTTGAACCAGACGCCGGTGACACCGTAGCAAGCATAGAGAACCGATTCATCAAAAAGTTGAAGGTGAAAAAGTACAAAGTGAAAGGTCATCGGTCTTTGGTTTCGACTTGCGTCCTGCCGACCCCAACTTTCAACTTTTCACTTTGTACTTTCTGCTTTCTCTGCTAAGGAAGTGAGTTCACCATGACCGATCAGCAGGCGCTGGTCATGAGCCAGGCCGGAATGCGCCTCGTCGCTATTCTGACGCTGTTTAACAAAGGCGATTTCGCGCGCCTGCGCCAATATCTGCGCGAACACTTCGCCGAACTGGCGCTTGAGGAAAACTCGGCGGCGGCGCGTTTAGCGGAATTACGCCTGCTGCGCGCCAACGCGGGCAGGCAGCGCCTGCGCCAGGTGGTAGGCGTGGAAAAGCACCGCGTGATCGCGCTGATGGATGCCGAGTCCGGCGGGTTATTCATTCACGAGCTGATGTGCGAGGAGGACTATCCGCACAAAGTGACGGCGCACCATTTCGCCCAAATTGCGGATCTGAGTACAGCCAGCGAAGATTCAAAGAACGATGATCGCGCCTGAGCCGCGACCGGCCTAAGCTACGATGAAATAACCGGCTGCTTCAAGCCGCTGATCTGCCTCGCTCATCGTAGTGGTCACTTCAATCAGATTTGACCGGGGGCCTGTGATCTGGCTCAACACACTCGCCATCGAGCGCACGAGGCTGCTTTCCGATACGAAAATGAAGCGTTCCGCATGGGAGTGGCGGCGTGAAAGTATTGAGCGCCCATTGGACAGCATGTCTGCCAGCGGCAGCACCATCGGCGGGAACCACAGCACCAGCGCACAGTCATGATCGACCGTGTCCATCAGCGCATCGGCCTCCTCTTTTGCATGATGCATTTCGCCCCAGGTGCATTGTTCCTGAAAATGCATCAGGATCACCCGATCCGAATCACGGTACCAGCCCACGTCCACCTTCATGCTCTACCCCACGCATCGATCTCATTCATCGACGGCTACTTTGCGCTGAAGAAAACCCGCTGCGGCCAGGCGCTTTTCGGCGTCTGCCAGCGAAGCGCACACCTCAAACACCTTCCCGCCTTGCCCCATAAACTGGGAGAAGGTATTGCCGAGCGCGCGCGTGATCGGGGCGGACGAAACCAGCAGCGTCTTCTTCAGCCGCGGATGCCGCCGCGCCATCATCGTGCGCGCGTTCGTCAGCGCATTGCTGAGATTGAGGGCATCCTGCGGAAAATCGAGGATGACCGCACACGGGAAGGTATCGCCCTGCAGCATGATGTTGATCTCATCCTGCGCGCGAAATGCTTCGTCCCACGTAAACTCACCCTCGTAACTCATGAGCACAACGTCACGAAAGTCCTTGTACCAAGCAGCGGTGACGGTCACGGATGAACGCCCTCTGCGCGCAGTCGAAAGCGCGCCAACGTCTGGCGAGCATAAGCGGGCCAGTTATGCACATTATCGATGAAGATAGTAGCTGGAAGGCTTGAGACGCTCTAAAAACCGAGGTCGAAGTAGGCCTCATGCACCTGGCGCGCGATAGGTGCGGCGATTTCGGAGCCTTGGCCGGCCGTTTCGACCAGTACCACGACCGCAATCTCGGGATTGTCGCGCGGCGCGTAGGAGGTGAACCATGCGTGCGAAGGCGTGCTCGGCCCACCGGTTTGGGCCGTGCCAGTTTTACCGCACACGCCAATCGACTGCAGCGGCGAGTTGCGGAACACGAATTCGGCGGTGCCAGCCGGTGTGTTGGTTACGGCGCACATGCCGCTGTGCAGCACATCCAGCACCTCAGGGCGCAGGCCAGTGGGAACACCCTCGACCTGATAGGCCGGTTCGGGCGTCTCCCCAATCAGACCTATCTCGCGCACCAGATGCGGCGTGTAGAGCGTGCCGCCGTTGGCAATGGCGGCCGTCCAGCGCGCCACCTGCAGCGGTGTCACCTGCACATAGCCCTGGCCAATCGCCATGTTCACTTCTTCTGAAAAGGGCATTTCCGTGCCGAATGAGCGGAAGAACCAATCCGGATCGGGCATGAAGCCGGACTCTTCGGCGATATCAGGAATGCCGGTGGGCGCGCCAAAGCCGAAGCGCCGCGCATAGTCGGGCAGAATATCGGGGTCGGCCATGAATAACTGGTACCCCGCCTCGTAGTAGTACGGGTTGCAGCTTTGCGTCAGCGAGCCTGCCAGCGTCAGGGTGCCGTGGCCGCTGTTCCAGTCCGAACGCGGAATGTCGCGGTTCCACGTACCGACGCAGGTATAGCGTTCGTCGAGCGCATACACGCCGCTATCGGCTGCCGCTGCCGCCGTGATCGTTTTCATCACCGAGCCAAGCGTAAACACGCCCTGCGCCGGTCGGTTGACCTCGGGGTGGCGAGGGTCGGTCGCGTTCTCCGCGATTTCCTGCTGAGCGGCCTCGCGCCCCATCACCGGAAAGCTGTTGTAGGCGTTGTTATCGAAGCCGGGATAGCTGACCATCGCCAGCACGTCGCCGTTGCGCACGTCCAGCACCACGACCGACGCGCCCGGCGAACCCGGCCCCCACGAGTCTTTGGCCTGCGTGTAGGCTTCGGCGACAATGCGCTCCACGTCCGCCTGAAATTCCGAGTCAATCGTCAGCCACAGACTGCGGCCCGGCTGGGCCGGCATGCCGCCCAGTTCGCGTAGCACCTGCCCGGTTGGCGATTCGATCACCAGCCTCGCCGACGGCGTGCCGCGCAGCGTCGCATCCCAGTTCAGTTCGATGCCGCTGCGCCCGAGCATCGAGTCGCGGGTGAAGCCAGCTTCACTGACTGCCTCCAGCGCCGTCTCGTCGGGGAAGCCAACATAGCCCAGCAGATGCGGCATCAGCGTTCCATCGGTGTAGCGGCGCACGCGGCGGCCCTCGTAGCTGGCCTTACAGAAACCATCCAGTTGGCGCTCAAGCGCGTTGTATGTCTGCTCGTCAATCGTGCCGATATCAACCAGTTCTGTCGGCGGGCGCGCTTCAAGGCGGGCGCGCACATCGGCAGTTGGCAGTGACAGGGCCTGCGCCAGCGTGATGATGCAGTTTTCCCAGTCCGGCGCATCCTGGCGCACCACGCGCACCGCAGCGATGCGGCCTTCCTGGTCGGCCAGCACCACGCCGTTGCGATCGTAGATGTTGGCGCGGTTCGGCTGCACGCGCTGAACGGCCAGCCGCCCGCCATCGGCCAGTTCCGGGAAAATCTCGCCCGGCGTCCAGGCCACGCGCCAGTCCTGCGCCTGCCCATCCACCACCAGCCGCATATCGCGGTTCGAGTTGGTGATATCCCCGAACATATCGGTATGGAAGATCACGTCGTAGTTGAGCACGGCGACCGAATCGTTGGCCCTGAAAATGCCGCGCGGTTCGATCTCAATGTCGGTGAGGGTGAGCTGTTCTGCGGTGTTCTGGTACAGAGCAACGAACGATTCACGCGGGGTCGCGTCGCGGCTGCCAAAGCTGATCAGGTCGAACATGCGCTCGGCGTTGCCATCGTGCCAGTTCTGCAGAAACTCGCGGCCAACGCGCTCGGCTCCGTCCATGGTATACAGCGAAGGCAAAGCGGCCAGCGTGGGCACCTGGATTTGCGCGCGCGGCGCGGGTTGGCAGGCGGCCACGGCCAGCAGCAGTCCGGCCATCAACAACAGGCGGTACAGAGTGCGTGTCACAGAATTCCCGATCATCCACCAAATCGTAACCCATTATAAACCCGGCAGGCATCCCTGTCGCGCATGGGTTCGGGGAATTCTGGCGGCGCAACCTTAATGGAAGAAGCCGTTTGCGCGCTGCGCTATACTTGATGTCAGATTGTTACGTTCACTTTAGCGCACAAATCAAGAATGAGAGGAGCTTTTCATGCCGAACGAACCGACCACCGCACGCGCAGTAGACAGCCTGAGCGCCAATGAGTTCGCTATGGAGCTGGACGGCGCGCTCGTGACCGGCATCTTCCGCATTTCCGGCCTCGTCGCCTTCAAAATCGACATCACCACACAGTCCGCCACGAGGATTCACGACCCGATCGTGATGACCAAGATGGTACAGCGCGACCCTCAACTGCCGTTCAACCGCTGGCTGAAGGACACAATCGACGCCAAAGATGAACCTGCGCGCCGCGCCATCGAAATCATCGCGCTCGATGACGGTGAAGAAGTGCGGCGCTGGCGCGTAACCGGCGCTCGTGTCAGCGAAATCTCGTACTCCGATTTCGACAGCGCTTCGAACGAGCTCGTCCAGCAGCGGCTGTTGATCCACTACGATGCCATCGAGGAGATCTGGCCATAGGCGGCCGCGCCAGCCCAATCCTGTATGGAACGGGCGCGCACCCGCCGCTACAATGACAGCTATGAGCGACTCGCCTGCCCAATCAATGCCCGGCACACGCACCACCATCATTCGCCCGCCCACCCGCTGGGCCGCGTTTGATCTGCGTGAGCTGTGGGCTTACCGCGACCTGCTGAGCATTCTCACCGAGCGCAATCTCAAGTTGCGCTACAAACAAACGGCGCTGGGCGTCGTCTGGGTGGTTCTGCAGCCGCTGATCGCCGCGCTCATATTCGCCGTCATCTTCGGCGGCTTCGCCGATCTTCCCACCGACGGGTCGCCCTATCTTCTGTTTGCGTTTGCCGGCACCATCGCCTGGAACTTATTTTCGAACTCGATCACGCGCGCGGGCAACAGCCTCGTTGGCGACGCCAACCTCATCTCGAAAGTCTACTTTCCGCGCATGATCATCCCCATGGCCAGCATCGCCGCCGTGGTGGTGGACTTCTTCATCGGGCTGGCCGTGATGGGCGTGCTGCTGGTGCTGTATCAGCAGCCGCTGACGCCGGCTATTCTGGCGCTGCCGCTGATGATCCTGCTGGCGCTGATGCTGTCGCTCGGCCTTAGCCTGCTGATTTCGGCGCTGAATGTCTACTACCGCGACTTCACCTACGTGCTGCCATTCGTCATGCAGGTGTGGATGTACGCCTCGCCGGTCGCTTACTCGGCCAGCATCGTGCCTGAGCAGTTGCAGCCGCTGTACGCGCTCAACCCGATGGTCGGCGTCATCCTCGGCTTCCGCTGGTCGCTGCTGGGCGAAATCCCGTTCCCGACCTTCCCGCTGCTCATCTCCGTCATCGCGGCTGTCGCCTTCCTCATCATTGGCGCGCTCGTGTTCCAGCGTGTGCAACAGTCGTTCGCAGACGTGATTTAATGACGGTCCGGACTACTTCAATTGTCTGCAAAGCGGCGTGAAGGCAGGTAGATGACCAGCCCCACCCTTTCAACCCTGCACTATCTCGCGCGCACATTCAAACAGCGGCTGAGGGTGTGGCTACGGGATCTGCCGCGATGGCGCGATTTCTGGGTCAGCTATCGCGAATACCGCCAGCTCCTCAGTCCGGCGCAACAGGCCGAGAGCATGGTGATTACGCCCTACATTCGCGATAAGACGGCAGAAACGCCCATCGATGTCGTGTATTTCTATCAGGATGCCTGGGCCTTCGAGCGAATTGTGCACAACGCTCCGCCCTGGCATATCGATGTAGGATCGCATCACAAATTCGTTGCGCTGCTATCGAAAGTTGTGCCGGTTACGATGGTGGATATCCGCCCGCTGCCTGTGCCGTTGGAATCCCTGGAATTTAAAGAGGGCTCGATTCTGGATATGCCCTATGAGACAGACAGCGTGCCTTCGATATCCAGCATCTGCGTCGTCGAGCATATTGGCTTGGGGCGCTACGGCGATCCCTTGGATCCAAACGGCTCGGCTGCTGCGTTCAATGAATTGAAGCGAATCCTCGCCCCTGGCGGGAGGCTTTACATCTCCGTGCCAGTGGGTGACGAGAATACTACTTACTTCAATGCCGCGCGGGTGTTTCGATTGGACCACCTCATTGCTATGCTCGACCCGCTCGTGGTTGCAGGGCAAAAATTCATCGTCGGTCGTTCGTTTCAAGATGATTATGAGGCCACTCCCATGTGGGGCACGACCGCGCTGCTGGAACTCACAAAACCCGCTGGCAGCGATACAGCCTCAGAATTCCGCTCGTGAACCGATGGCTCGCGCGCACGCACCGGCATGGTGCGGTTTCGTTTTCGCAAAGCGGGAAGACATGATCATTCGGCACATCTTCGGGTCACTGAAAATCGACAAGCCAAGCTATCTTGAGATTGCTGCTTTTGATCCGTACAAATTCAGCAATGCTGCGCATTTCTATGTCCACGGTTCACATGGCGTTGCTGTAGAATCTGACCCTGTTCTGTTCGCCAACATCGCAAAAGCCTGGCTGCGCGACATTAACCTGAACGTAGGCGTCGCTGCGAAGAACGGCGAAGCAGACATCTATTTGCTTAGTCACTCCACTATGAACACTCTCTCGCAGCAACATGCCAATTTGATGACGCTCACGCACTCTGCAACGCCGCTCTCCAACCAATGACGAAACAAATCCCGCTAGCTGAAGTCACATTTCACAAGTCCATAGACCCCAACGGCAAGCTATTCTGGTGGAATGGCGGGCCGTATCGGGCTATTCCCCGCCACCACGCTGCCTTCACCCGCCGTCTATTCGAGCGCGGTATTGTCGCCCGTATGGTCGATAGCGGATTGCTGATTCCAACTGAATTGACCGACTGGACGCTCAAAGATTACGCGCTGGTTTTGCGCCATCACAAGGTGCCATTTGAATCACGGGCTGCCGAGTGGAATGCGCCGATGTACCGCGACGCCGCGCTCGCGCTGCTCGATTTGGAGATCGAACTGGAACGCCACGGCCTGATGCTACAGGATGGTCACTGCTGGAACACGCTGTTCGACGGTTATCATCCGTGCTTCGTGGATTTCTGCTCTATTGTGCCGCTGATCGGCACGCCCGTCTGGCAAAGCGAGAACGAGTTTCATCACTGGTTCGTCGAGCCGCTTCGCCTGATGAGCGCCGGAAACCACCACGACATGCGTTCTGGGCTGATTCCTGCGAAAACACCCGCGGCTGCCCATGACAGGCGCGCAGCGACCGCCGGAGCGAAGGTTCGAGAGCTGGCGCGGGCCGTCATTCCGCCGCCAGCACACGCCAATCTAAAACGCAAGCAGAAGTGGGCCCAGCGGAACCTGATCC
Source organism: uncultured Chloroflexia bacterium (assembly GCA_963841085.1). Classification (GTDB taxonomy): domain Bacteria; phylum Chloroflexota; class Anaerolineae; order Aggregatilineales; family Phototrophicaceae; genus Flexifilum. Next base: position 758,631 of record CAWJBF010000009.1, read on the forward strand.
CGCGCCAGCGCAGCGCCAGCGACCAACGCACGGCCCGGCTGGCACATCTGCGTGAAACCGTGGCGGATATAACGTTTCCCGTCCAAGACGTTTTCCCAGCCATCCCGGACAATCCTGCGAAACAGGCGGTGGTACGCCAACTGTTGACTCGCCTAGTGCCTTTGTCTGTCCTCGACCTCAGCGGCAGTGGGGAATTTGCGCGGCTGACCGCACAATCTGGCGTCAGCGCAGCGGCCTTCGTGTCCAGCGAAGGGGACAGCGAACGCTTGTATGCCGAGGCGCGCGCTACGTCACTGGCACTGCTGCCGGTGCGTCCACTAGCCCACGCAGATGAGGAAGCCGGGGGTTGGATGGAGATGGGCGACCGCCTCGCCGAGCGCTACCGCGCCGATCTTGTCCTTGCGCTTGGCGATTGGTCTGTAAGCTCGCATTACGACCCCGTGCAAGCGCTGGAACGCGTGCTGCAATTCACGCAGCGCAGCGCACTCATCGAGGGTGACTTTCAGCCCGAAGTTCTGGACGCGCAATTTTCTCGTATTGAGATGATTCATGCAGTGAACGGCTGCGCCCCGCTGTTTCTGTGTGAGCGATAGACGAGGCGCAGGCCAGCCCTTCATGGACAATCCACCCATGCGCCAGTAGACTAGCCAAACACCCAGGAGAAAGTTTCGATTGACCGACACCGCCATTCGCGTTGAAGGACTAAGTAAGTCCTACCAGATCCGTCATTCACAGGTGCGCGGCAACTACCGCACCCTGCGCGAGGATCTGATCGATCTGAGGCGCTACGGCGATCAGTTGGATCCCAGCGAATCGGCTAATGCGTTCAATGAAATGAAGCATATCCTCGCGCCCGGTGACCGGCTTTACACTTCAGCGTCGGTGGGTAACGAGGACATAACGTATTCCAATGCCACGAGGGTATTTCAATCAGACAGCTTGCTTGCCACGCTCCACCAGCTCGTGGTTGCGGGGAAGTGCTTTATCGCGGGTCATTCATTGCAAGATGATTGCGAGGCCTCTCCCATGTGGGGTACGACCGCGCTGCTGGAACTCACAAAACCCTCCAGCGTAGAACTAAGCTCGGTGTTCCAATCGTGAACCGATGGTTTGCGCGCACACACTACCACGGCAAGGTCTCGTTTTCGCAAAGCGGCGAAGACATGATCATCCGGCACATCTTCGGGTCGCTGAAAATCACAAAGCCAAGCTATCTGGAGATTGGGGCGTACGATCCGTACAAGTTCAGCAATACCGCCCATTTCTATCTCAATGGTTCACGCGGCATTACGGTGGAACCTGACCCTGTTTTGTTTGCCAACATAGCAAGGGCCAGGCCGCGCGACATTAACCTGAACGCAGGCGTCGCTGCGAAGAAGGGCGAAGCCAGTATCTATTTACTGAATCCATCCACCCTGAACACCTTCTCTCAGCAGCACGCCACCGAGTTGGTGGATCAGAGGCTGGCCACGCTGCGCGAAACGCGGATGGTTCCGCTGCTGCCCATCCACGACATTCTGGCGGCGCATTGGAACCACAGCTTTCCGGATTTTCTGAGTCTGGACGCCGAAGGCCTCGACGAGGAAATTCTTGATTCGATTGACTTCACAGCGGCAGCGCCTACGATTATCTGCGTGGAGACGATTTCTTATTCAGTTACTGGTCGCGGCGTGAAAAATGCTGCACTAATTGAGCAGATTGCGCGTGCAGGCTATCTGAACTATGCCGATACTTTTATCAATACCATTTTCGTCAAGCGCAGCGCCTGGCTTCGATGACATGCCGGCATGCGGTGGCACCGCCTTCCAGAAGAAGTACATCGGCCACAGGTATTCCCCTCGAGTTTCCTGTTTCCGAGTCATCTGCCGTGTTTTTTTCAGGTCGTGGAGGCGATGAACGCCTCGGCCTTGCGCGTAGTTTATTATGATGATCCAATGATCGATGTCACCCGGCCGGAAGTCACAGGGGAGGCACACGGACTCTTGCCCACTGACTACCACAAAGAGTCCAAATGAAACTCAATTTGGGAGCAGGGCCTATACCAGTTGCCGGATTCCTGAGTGTGGATGCCAACCTCGCAGCGCAGCCCGATATTGCCGCCCTGATCGAACAACTCCCTGTTCGTGACGATTCAGTGGATGAGATCATCGCGTATCACGTCATTGAACACGCAACTTACTGGGAAGCCGAAGCGGCATTATCGGAATGGTACCGGGCGCTGCAACCGGGTGGCAGAATTGCCCTTGAATGCCCGAATATCGAGTGGGTTGCTCGCTCCCTGGTTCATTCGGCCAACTTCACAAGATGGTCTCAGATGGGCATGTGGGGCATCTATGGTGACCCCAATCCCCAAAACCCTTTTTACAGTCACAAATGGGGGTACACGGCGATTACGCTGGCTGGCATGCTTTATCGCGCGGGCTTCACAGATGTCCTTTCAACTCACCCGAAGACGCATGTGCCTGAGCGCGATCTGCGCCTTGAAGCCCGAAAACCTGTACACGATGTACATCCACTGTGGAAGGCAGAGTCCGCCACGCAGATTCGCCCGCGCCTGTTCTGGTTTCTGGTCGGCTGGCCCTGAAATCGCCAGCTCACGTATTCACGGCCACGGATTCACGAGTTTCTGAAGGCTCGCGGTTGGGATAGTCTTATTCTTCTTGAACCATGGCACAGCGACTGGATCAGTGACATTCCCGTGCCTCTGGCGATCGTGCTTCGGACTAATTTGTTTCGTGATGGGCGATGTTGCGGTCTTTCAAAAGCTCGGCGGAATGAACACCGCTGCCCTCGTGGAGCATCTCACGGGTTTGGGCGTGAGGACCGTTTATGTTGACAGCGACTTACCTGTGAATAGCTCTGAGGCCAAAGTCGCTCTGTGGACAGTCTGTACATCCGCCTATTTGGCGCAGCAGTATCGTAACCAAGGAGTCAGGCGCGTTGTCTATTTGCCAGACCCTGCCGAAGGGTTCGCCCCTGCGCCACCGGCTGAAAAGAAGGGTGAACGCATTCGCTGCGTTTGGTTCGGGAACTGGAGCGCGGAGCGCGACCATGATGTCGCCATAGTCCGCGATATCCTACGCGAGTCAGAATTCGCTGATTTTGAGTTGCGCGTCGTGACCAGTTCAAGTGACGCCGACGCACGGTGGAGCATGGATACTATTCTTGGTGAGCTTGAAGCGGCAGACATTGCTGTCTTGCCGGTTCGAACTATCCGCATCACCGAAAAAGCCAAGTCCGCTAATCGAGTCACACAAGCAATGGCTGCCGGGCTGCCGGTGATTGCGTCGGATATTCCCGCTTACCGTGAAGCTATTGAAAACGGCTGGAATGGCTATATTTGCGTCGATCAGGAAGCGTGGAGGCTAGCATTGCGCTCCATGAGGGACAAGGCTGAACGGCAGCGCATGGCCCAAAATGCCTATGCCTATGCGGTCGAAGCGGCTTCAATCGAGGTCATTGGCCCGCTGTGGGAGACATTCTTTTCCAACATTGCCTCGAAAATTGACCTCTCACACAACCAACCATCAACATTCAGCACGCGACTAAAAACGCGCCAGATGCGTGCCGTGTTGTACATAGGAATCGCGGCTCGTGCGCCAACACGCAGCCGCCGCCTGAGCTATATGGCCTACGCCTGGGCAAACTGGCCGTTTTCGCTGTTTGTAATTCGCATGACAGTCAAGCTTGGGTTGCGTAGTGCAAGGTCGCTTGTAAGGCGTGGAGTTGGCCGGTTGTAGGGTGCCTCGTGAGAGTTGGATTGGTTAATCATCGGGATTTTTAGGGCGGCGCATCACGATCAACTTACCGCTTACATCAGGGCCTGCGCGCCAGCAGCGTAGACTCACAAATGGTGGTGCTCATTAAGTCGAGTGACGATTCGACCGTCTTCCAGCTTGATGGACCGCATAGTGAAATCGTGTGCAGCTATTCGATCAAAACTTATTGCGCGCTCTATGATCGATACCCGAAGAGACAATCTGAACTCTTCTCCTGAGACTACGCACCCTGCACGGAAGCGCTGGAAACAGCTAGCCCGTCTGTCGAAAACTGATCCGGATTGGACTTATGCATTCCGACTCTCCTGAAAAAACGAGACTTTCCGTACAATTGTACGATTGGCACGCTTCGCATCGCAGCCCGGCCGCAGACGATACGCTGTTCACCCCGCTTGCCTCATATTTTGACTACGACATCCGTTCTTTAAGCTGGGAGAAGACTCTCTCTGCGAACTCTGAAGAAGAGCCAACTGTCTACTTTTTTTGCGCGCCTCCACGCGATATTGCGCGGCAGGTAGTATGGATTCCCATGTGGGACAGCGCCCGGCGTCGCCCCAACCGGTATTGGAGAAGACTACCGCGCAACGTTCGCATCGTCGCATTCTCAGAAGCACTTGCCCTGCGAACCCGGTCGGCAGGCCTGAATACGCTGCGTTTGCAGTACTTCAGTGACCCCGTCTCCCTGCCCCCAGCAGACTGGAGCGGTGAGCGCGTTGCCTTCTATTGGAATAGAAATGGGCTAGTTAGCCCTGCTTTTCTCCACCAGTGGTGCGCTGCCCTCCGAATTGATCGACTGCTGTTCAGGCCAGACCTGGACCCACTGGTCGACCGCCGCGCGCACTTCACCCTGCCTGGCAGATTCGGGCGTACCCGAGTCGAGAGCATCCCGCAAACCGAGCGCCGTGAAGATTTCTTTCGGTTGATCCAGCCTGCCAATGTCGTCCTTGCGCCACGCAGTCACGAGGGCATTGGCCTAACCTTCATTGAAGCACTGGCGCGCGGCTGCGCTGTCTTCGCCTTTGATGGCGCAACCATGAATGAGTACGTTCAGAGCGGCATCGACGGATATCTTTTTCGGATGCAAACGCCACTGCTGAGACGGATCGATATTCGAGCTCGCGTAAAGGTGCGCCAATGGGGTCTCAAAGTTAATCCCGGCAAATACACATATTTCCTGAATGAACACCAGGCATGGAATGAATTGGAAAAGCTTGATCTTGAATCATTGGGCAGAAGTGCGCGCACAGCACATGCGCGGGGTTATGCTGAATGGATTAAGTCGTTGCCAGAGTACGCAAGTTTCCTTGCCGGGCGCTAACGCCCTCCTTCCCTAGGGACCTGGGTCTTTGCCACGTATGATCCTTGAAGTTCGCTGGACGCGGCGCGCGAGGTTACTCCCCAAGTTCGCATCAACCATGAGCAAGCCTGCCAGCACCCTTCGACCATAGCTTTTGTGCCTCAGAATAACCCGGCGCAGCAGCGGTTTGGCCTCGGATAGCTGCCCATATGCCCAGAAATGATCTGCATAATTCCAACTGTAGTTGACCTGACACTCGCGCAGGAACTTGAGCATTTGCGGATCATCCGCATACGCTTGTTCGAGTCGGCTGTAGATCAAATCCCATTCACGCAGCCAGCCTGCAGAACGCGCTACCGTCTTGCTTTCATCGTGATAGCGGAACGCCGAGCGTACGCCGGGCTCATAAGCAATCGTCTCCCCTTTGATTACAGCGCGCACCCAGTACTCCAAATCCATGCTGAAATGGAGTTCCTCGTCGAATAAGCCGATACGGTCCATCACGCCGCGCCGCCAGAACGTCCCCGACTGATTAACCGAATTGTGCCCGGCAAGCGTTTCGGCCAGATCAAACGTTGCGCCGATAACAGTGCGAAATACGTCTCCAGCATCATTCACATGGTCCATGTCGCCATAAACGAGATCGGCCTCGGGATTACGCTCGAAGAAACGCACAATGGCGGCGACTGCCCCCGGGCGCAGCAGGTCATCCGAATTCAGATAGGAGAGATATTCACCCGTCGCCCGTTCCAGCCCCTTGTTGATCGCGTGCGACTGACCACGGTCGGGTTCGGAAACCCATGTCAGACGCGGATCGTCATATGAACGCAGCACATCCACGGTGCCATCCGTCGAGCCGCCATCCATCACGACGCACTCCAAATCGCGGAAATCCTGCGATAGAATACTATCGAGGGTGAAGCGAATGTATTGCCCCTGCTGATATGAAGGCACTACGATACTTACGGTCGGCATCATTTATCCTCAGCGCACCTGCGAAATGAACGGCGCTCGTTCAAGCCGGTACGCCGATCTTCGACTGTCCGGGGAGCAGTACCTAAGTCAACCACCTTCCATCATCGCCAGCACCGTTCACGCTGACCTTGCGGATCAAGTCTGCATCAGACTACTAGCGCACACGCAATGAGGCGAGTGTTTATGCTGCGCGCCGCGCACTCGACAAGTACCGGGACGGTTGATTCATGATTGGTGTTCACATGCTGACACAACACACATGCGCGGATGAGGCTGAATGACCGGCACCGCCATCCACGTTGAGGGACTGAGCAAATCCTACCAGATTCGCCACTCGCGGGTGCGCGGCAATTACCGCATGCTGCGTGAGGACCTAATTGCGCTAGCGCAGAAACCGCTGCGCCGAGGTGAAACTGCGCCAACTCGCGAGACATTTTGGGCACTCAATGACGTGTCGTTTGAGGTCAAGCATGGAGAGGCACTCGGCATCATTGGGCGCAACGGCGCGGGCAAAAGCACCCTGCTCAAGATTCTCTCGCGCATCACCAAGCCAACCAAGGGCCAGGCCGTCATCAATGGTCGCGTTGGATCGCTGCTGGAAGTCGGCACTGGCTTCCATCCCGAACTCACCGGCCGAGAGAACATCTACCTCAACGGTGCGATTCTGGGCATGAAGCGGCTCGATATCCAGCATCACTTTGACGAGATCGTGGCCTTCGCCGAGATCGAGCAGTTCCTCGACACGCCGGTGAAGCGTTACAGCAGCGGCATGTATATGCGGCTGGCCTTCGCCGTAGCGGCCCATCTGGAGCCGGAAGTGCTGGTGGTAGATGAGGTGCTGGCGGTAGGCGACGCGGCCTTTCAGAAGAAATGCCTGGGCAAAATGAGCGAAGTGGCGCACGGTGGCCGAACCGTACTGTTCGTGAGCCACAATATGAACGCCGTGCGCGAACTATGCGGACGCGCGCTTTGGTTGGCCAATGGCGAAGCTCGGGCGTTGGGGACGCCCCAGGATATTATCAGCCGTTATCTTGGCAGCGGCACAAGAAACAGCGTTTGGACCGCCGATGAACCCAACCGGTTGGCCAACCCTTACTTTACACCCACCCACTTTAGCCTTGTGAACCACAATCTGGAGCCCCTAAGTGGGGACGTGCCTAACAGTGAAGGCTTCGGCGTCCTGATCGAGGGCAACTGTGGTATTCCCAGCGGCAATCTGACCGTGGGGTTCGCAATCTATGCACTAAGCGGTGACCTGCTTTTCTGGTCGTATCACACCGATGTCACCGAACGCGAGTGGCCGCCCTTGCACATAGGCTTGAACCGGCTGGTCGGGTGGGTGCCGCCACACCTGCTCAATGAGGGCACTTACCGCATCGAACTGATTTCGGGCCTCCATTTTCAGGAGTGGCTAACGCAGCCGGGCGTGAATGCGCCGATGCTGAATCTGTCGATTCGCGGCGGACTCAGCGAGTCACCTTACTGGATGATGGCGCGGCCAGGTTTGCTAGGCCCAGTGCTGAAATTCCAGCAACTCATCCCGCGGCCGAATGCTGTAGCCACGTCCTAACCTCATGATCATAGTGCAATTGGCCGGCGGTACGGGCAACCAGATGTTCCAATACGCTGCCGGACGGGCACTGGCAGAGCGGGTTCAGGCCCCTCTGCGCGTGGACGTGGGAGCATTTGCCACGCGTAGTCCCGCTGTGACACCGCGCCACTATGCGCTTTCGCCTTTCAGCGCAGCTCCGGGAATCGCCACCCCGTCTGAACTTCGCGTTTTTCGTCTGCGCGCCCGACTGGGTCTTGCTTCCCAATTGGTGGAACGTGGGCGCTTCTACGATCCCGCCTTTGAACAAGCCGGAAAATACACTTATCTCATTGGCCACTGGCACACAGAACGCTATTTCGCATCTTTGGCTCCCCTCATTCGCCAGGCCTTCACGGTTCGTCAGCCGCCGAATCCGCGCAGCGCTGCGCTGCTGGAGAAAATCTGCCGGCCAGGCACCGTCAGCGTGCATGTGCGCCGAGGAGACTACATCACCAATACCGTTGCAGCCATGCACCATGGCGTGCTTTCACTCGAATACTACGCGCGCGCAGCTGCGCTTATGTTGGAGAAAATCCCGCAGCCGCACTTCTATGTATTTTCAGACGAACCACATTGGGCCAAGGAAGCCCTGCGGCTTCCCGGCCCAATGAGTGTTATAGACCTTCATGGGCCGGATGAGGGCCATGAAGACCTGCGCTTGATGCGTGCCTGTCACCATCATATTATCGCCAACAGCAGCTTTAGCTGGTGGGGCGCATGGCTGAGTGAATACCAGGACAAAATCGTCATCGCACCCCGGCAGTGGTTTCGTTCAGCGGAGGTAGACACGCACGATTTTTGCCCTGCCGAGTGGATACGGTTATGAGCGTTTCGAGCACAATCAAAGGCTGGCTTCCCCGCCCGATCAGGCGACTTCTCGGCTGGCCGCGTAGAAATCTGCCCCCGCCGAGGAGGGAGCATATTGCGCGCATGCTGTACAATATACGGCATTGGCCCTACATGTGGCGCTGGTCACGCTCGCTTCGAGCGGATTTTCTGGTGCAGCAGGCGATGCCATGGCTGCCGTTTGCCGCCATTGATCTACTTGAATCTCGCATGCAACCGGGCTGGAAGGTCTTCGAGTATGGCAGCGGCGGATCCACCCTATTTTGGCTGAAGCATGACGCAGCCCTCGTCTCAATAGAGCACGACGAAGTCTGGTTCAATGAAGTCCAAGAGCTGCTCCCATCCGGAAGTAGCGTGGACTATCGAACTCATTACCCCATCGGTGGCCGAGGACGCCGCCAATGCCGAAGATGCGGCTGATCCAGCGCGTTACCGCTCAGTCGCGCCATATTCAGAGTATCTGGACTTTCAGAACTACGTGACGCAAATCGATGCCTTTCCCGACAGCACCTTCGACATCGTGCTGGTAGATGGCCGCGCACGCCCCGCGTGCCTGATTCACGCGTTGCCCAAAGTTCGCCGTGGCGGTCTGCTGATACTGGACAATGCCGAACGACCGCACTACCAGCAGGCCATCCGTCAAGTAACGGATGCCGATGTGCTGGCCATTGAGGAACACGTCACGCCGGCCTGCGATACGCTCAACACCACACTGGTGTTTACGATCAAATCATGAACCCGCGCGTGAGCATCACCGTCGCAGTGTATAACGGCGCGCAATTTCTGGCGGCCACGCTCGATAGCCTGATATCTCAGACGTTTCGCGACCTCGAAATCATCGTTGTCGATGACGGTTCGACGGATGCCACACCCGATATCCTTGCCCGCTACGCAACAACGGATACCCGTATTCGTGTGCATACTTTCACCCGGAACACGGGCATCCCGAAAGCGCGCAATCAAGCCTTACGCATGGCTGTGGGCGAATACATTGCCGTCGCCGACGCTGACGACCTTAGCCTACCCGAGCGAATCGAGAAGCAGGTCGCCTATCTGGACGCGCACCCGGAAATCGCTGCCGTTGGCGCAGGTATAGTGACAATTGATGCGACGGGCAATGCCAGCACGTCACGTCATCCACCAGAGGATCCTACGCTGGCGGCATGGTCACTGCTGCACACCAACTTGTTTGCGCATTCAGCCATGATGTACAAGAAAAGCGCGCTCGATGCAGTGGGCCTCTATTGTGAGGCGACGCCTATTGCGGCTGATTACGATTTGCTCACGCGCCTCAGCATGCGCTATTCAATCGCGGGCATGACGGATGTCCTCGTCCAGTACCGCATGTGGAGCGGCAACATCACGAGTCAACGCCGAACTGAGCAGCTTCGAGTATCGGCAGAGATTGGCCAGCGTTTGGCGGAACACTATCTGCAGCATCCAACATCGTTTCAGGATGCCGAACTGCTGCAGCGAGGGCCAGTCACCGATATGCGCCTGTCCACCTGCCGGAGATGGGTTTCCCTCACGCAGTCACTGCGCAATTCATTTGTAAGTGCCAGAAAACTTACGCCGGCTAGCCGGGCTGCGGTGGACGATGATCTGATTGAGCGAATAGTGAGTGGAGCACGCCGAGGCAGACGAAAAAGCCCCGCAGCCGCGCTATACCTGATTTCAGCGGCGTGGCTGTTGCATCCAGGCATCATGTTTGGCCGCAGCCTGCGTAGTGCAAAGAAACGGCTCCGCGCAGATTCTGGTCAGAGTGCATGATCCCCCTCCACCTCTCGCGCATCGATCTTTCCGGCGGGGCAGCCATCGCCGCCTACCGGTTGCACGGTGGCTTGCGGCGCATCGGCATCGATTCCAATATGCTTGTCTTGCACAAGACCAGCTCTGATCCCGCCGTCCAGGAATTGACCGGACGAGGCGCCTATCTCATGCGGCGGCGCGAATCGGATATCAACCGGCTGCCTGCGCGCATCTATCGCCACCGCGACCTCTCGGCCATGTGGTCGACCAACTGGTTTCCCTACACGCGCCAGTGGGGACGCATACAGGCCGATCTGATTCATCTGCATTGGATCGGCATGAACTTTCTGCCCATCGCCGCCTGGAAGCATCTGAACCATCCGGTAGTCTGGACACTGCACGACAGTTGGGCCTTCACCGGCGGCTGTCACATCCCGCACGACTGCCGCCACTACGAAGGCCAATGTGGACGCTGCCCAATACTCGGCTCAACGCGTGAGCGCGATCTGTCACATTGGACCTGGGTGGCAAAAACGCGTGCCATACCGAGGATGAATCCGGTCATCGTGACCCCCAGCACATGGCTGGCCAGTTGTGCCCGCAGCAGCAGTTTGCTTGCAAACGCCGAGATTCATACCATCCCATACGGGCTGGATTTGGACATGTTCCAGCCATGTGAGACGGCGGAAGCGCGTGTTGCGCTCGATCTGCCACCTGACCGGCCGCTCATCGCCTTTGGTGCGTTGTCGGCGCTTAAGGACAGGAATAAGGGTATCGATTTGCTAACCGAGGCGCTTGAGCAGCTACAGGCGGATGCTGATTTTCTGATTTTCGGCAGCGACCGCGTGCCGGACGGATTGACTCGAAAAGGCCACGCGGTGGGCACACTGAAGGATGACCGGCGAATCGCGCAAGTCTATGCCGCCGCTGATGTGATGGTCGTGCCCAGCCGTTCGGAGAACCTGCCACTCAGACAGTCATGGAGTCGCTGGCCTGCGGCACGCCGGTGGTGGCCTTTCGCATTGGCGGCATCCCCGACTTGATCGAGCATGGCGTCAACGGCTATCTGGCCGAGCCGTTCGACACGGAGGATTTGGCGCGCGGCATTGCCTGGGTGCTGGAAGACCCGGAACGCCACGCCCGCCTGCGCGCGGCCGCCCGCGCCAAAGCCGAGCGCGAATACGAGATCACCCACATCGCCCGGCGCTATCTCGCACTGTATGAGGAGATCCTCTCCCGCCCCTCCCCATTCAACAAAAATCCCTCTCCCTGAGGAGAGGGACTTAAGCTGATGGCTGTTTCTCTTTACCGCACCGTAAACGTGCACGTACCGCTTTGCGACGGATTGCCGGTGCCCGGCCCGTAATTGCCATAGCCGTCGTAAATCGGCTCGTCCCACGTCACCGTGAACGTGATTTCCTGCGGTCCGGCGTTCAGCGGCTGGCTGCGCGCATAGAAGTACTGCCACCAGTTGCCGTCGGCCGTTTGGCGCGGCTGGGCGCGCACGACATTGCTCACCGGCACACCGTTCAGGCGCACATCATAGTTGGCGGCGGCGATGTTTTCGGCCAGCAGGTCGCGTGTCGATGCGTACCACGCCCAGACGATCTCAATCGTCGAGCCAGTCACAAGGTTGGTGGGCGCGCGCGGCACACTGAAGCCCGGGTCGTCGCAGTAGGCGAACACCTCGACGCCCTGCCCGACGGTGCCGCTGCCAATCGGCGGCGCGGCGGTGGCGCTTCCAGACGGCAGCGGACCGCCCGTTGGTCCGCCAACCGGCCGCTGCGTACCCACCGGAAGTTGAACGCCCACCAGCGCAGTTGCGGTTTGGTTGATGGAAGCAAGATCGGGAAGCTGCACGCCGGCGGTAGTTGCTGCGCCTTCGGCTGTGGCGATGACATTTGGCGGGGTGGGCGTCACCGGCTGGCCGCCCAGAATCGACGTGGGCAGCGGGCCGCCCAGCGCCAGCAGTGTGCTGTCCGGCGTGGGCGTAGCGGAAGGCGCCGGCGTTTCAGTGGGCTGCAAGCGCACCAGCGTGGCCGAAATCCAGCCTTCCTCACCATCATCCAGCCGTACATTGAACCAACCACCCGAGGTGTCGGTGGCAACGACGACAAAGCCGGTGCCCGGGCGCAGCGCACTGGCCGCCGGGAAGGTCACGCCCGGCCCTTCGCGCATATTCACATCATTGAGCGAGAACACGCTGCCCAGCACCTGCGGCGTATTCGTGGGCGACGGTGTGAGCGTAGGCGGCGCAATCGTCGGTGTAGTCGAGGGAGTGAACGTCGCTGAAGGCAGCGGGGTACTGGTGGGCACGGGTGTCGCCGTAGCGCGCGGCGTCAGGCTGACAATAGGCGCAAGCGTGGCCGTGGCCGGCACGGCTGCTGCGTCTGGCGTACAGCCAGCAGCAATCAGCGGGGCAGAAGCCAGCAGGGCTGCGAGTGCGAGAGACCAGCGTTTCATGAGCATGGGCGCGTCCTGCGCATGACGTCGATACAAACTATGATTAGGTCGAGAATACCGCCGCGCTGTTTCAGGCGCAACCAACGGCCAACAGGCGTTCGTCCACCGCCACCGATGTTAATACATTTCTAGCGTTGCGGGTTTGACAAGTATTTCCCGTTAGCCTTACACTGAAAGGTATCGCAATTTCCGCGACTCGCAGACCATATGTAGGAGCATTCTCTATGACTCGTGTTCGTTCCCTGATGCTACTCGGCGTCCTCGCGCTCATTCTGGCTTTGGTGCCGGTTGCAGCCGCCCAGGAAACCTACGGGCTGTCGGCAGAAGACTACGCTCTGCTGACGACCGCCAATGAAAACAGCAGCCTTTCCAGCTCGTATGAGTATGCTTTCACCCTCACGCTCGATGCATCCACCGCCGGTGACAGTGTCAATATTGCCCTCGATGGTTCGGGTGCGATGTCTGACGGCTTCTCGATGAATGTCGGCGGCAGCATGACCGCTTCGGGCGATGTCGTTCCTGTCCAGTTGGGCGTGATGGTGGTGAGCGATACGCTTTACATCAGCCTCGACAATGGCGAGACCTGGTACAGCGCCACTCCGGAAGAACTGTCCAGCATGGGCTCCTCGATGATGGGCGGCATGCTGCCCGTCGATCCGGCCGAACTGGCCAGCGGCGACCTGTCGGGCCTCGAAAGCCAGATGGGCGGTATGGGCGACATGATGACGGGCATGGAGGGCATTGACCCGACCTCGTTCATGAGCATGGCCAGCGCCCCGGCAGCCGATGGCAACGTCGAGTTCACCCTCACCATCGATATCGCCACGCTGCTCTCGACCCCCGAAATGAGCCAGCTCCTCGGCATGGCGCTGATGAGCAGCGGCGAAATGGGCACGGGCACAGAAGCTCCGTCGGCCGAAGAAATGCAGATGATGGGCGCGATGATCGGCGGCATGTTCGCCGATGCGAATGCCACCCTCGTGCAGGTCATCGACCCGGCCACTGAACTCGTGCAGCAGACGACCATCTCGTTCGGCCTCCCGCTCGATGCGATGGGCAGCGCGGGTGACGGCGTGAATGTGGTGTTCGACATCAACCTGAGCAACTACGATGCAACCGCTCCGGTGGTGGCCCCCGCGAGCTCGCAGCCTCTCGAGTCCATGCTCTCCGGCATGATGGGCGGCATGTAAGCCAATCAGCATCCATTTTTACGCAACGGGCTGGCCTTGTGCCAGCCCGTTTGCTTTATACTGAGCAGGTGTGATTGAAGCCTGCTGCGCCCCGGGAGATCTGTTCAATGAACCTGCGCCACTTCGGCCTGCTGCTGCTCGTCGCTACCCTCGGCCTTATGGTACCCGTCGCGCTGGCCAATGCCCCCGATCCAGCCTGGATACCTGCCGCCGCACCCACACCAACGCCCAGTCTCGCATCAACAGGCCTGGAGTTGGCCGCCAACCAGCCGCTGCAAATCACGCTTTCAGGTGCGCCCCTCGATCTGATTTATGACAGCGTGCGCGGCGAAACGGTCACCATCAGCGCCCGCAGTCTGACACCGGCGCTCGGCCTCGACACCACGCTTGAACTACTCGACGAGAACGGCGTGCGTCTTGGTTTCAACGATGACGTGGTCGGCGTACGCTCCGGCTTCAATCTGCTCGATTCGGTTATCCCGTCGATCCACTTGCTGGAGGACGGCATCGTGATCGTGCGAGTCAGTAGCATTGACCCGGCCATCAACGGGCCAGTTGAGGTGCTTGTAAGCACAGAGGAAGGTGGGACGCCCATAACAGGGAACGGGCCAGTAAGCGATTCCATCGTCACCACTGTGCAGGATAATGTGCCCGACAATGATGAGGACTGCACGACAGTGAGCCTGATAGCGGGCGAAACCATCACCGCGGTCGCCCATGCGCTCGACGAAGCCCTCGACACCACCCTCACGCTGCTCGGGCCCGATGGCAGCCAACTGGCATATAACGATGATCATTCCCTGAAAGATACCTCGCTCTTTCGCTTCAACTCGGCCGTGGAGAACGTCGCCGTTCCCGCCGATGGCGACTATCAGTTTTGCGTCAGCGGTTTTGGCGGCAGCAGTGGGCCATACGAACTAACAATTACGCGCGCCTCGGGCAGCGCCATTACTTCGCCCACGCCTGCAAATGGCAGCCTTGGAGCTGACCAGGTCATCACCGACCGCGTGCCCGAAAACGAGCAGTTCGTCATCACGCAGGCGTGGCAGGCCGGTGACGTATACACGCTCACAGCGCGCGCGCTCGACGCTGATTTCGACCCACAGATGGGCATCTTTCCCGAAAGAAGCGACACGCTGCTGGCGGGCAACGACGATCACGGCACGTCGTCCACCGATCTAGCCTTCTTCAACTCGCAAATCACCAACTTCATCGTCCCCGAAAGCGGTAGTTACGATGTGGTCGTCGGTGGCTACCAGGGCGGCGGTGGTCCGTTCGAACTGACAATTGCGCGCACCGGCCAGAATGCGCCTCTGGGAGCGCCCGAAGTCGAGACAATTTCCGGCACGCTCACACCGAACGGCATCTACACTCATGAAACGGTGCTGCCCGCGGGTGCCTATGTGACGATCACTGTAGCGGCCGGCGAGGACGGCGCGCTTGACCCATTGGTGACGCTCATCACGCCCGACGGCGTGATCGCAGCCGACAACGACGATCACACCAGTGGCTATCCGGGTCTTGGGCCGGGCGACAGCCTGATACGCAACTATCTGGTCACCCGGGCCGGCGAGCACACGATTGAAGTGCGCGGCTACCAGGGCAGCAGCGGGCCGTTCACGTTGACGATTGCCACGCTCCAGTAAAGCATGCCTTTGCCCGGTCACATTCGCCTGAACCAGTTGCGCGATTGGAACAATTGAGCCATACATTGGATCAGGGTCAGCATTGCCGAAGGGCGGGCTGCGCCCAATTTGGTCTACTCGACAGGAGAGCGCTGATGAAGATGCCGTGGAAAGTTCTGTCTGCTGTGGCACTGCTGGTGGTGCTGGTTAGCCCGGCAGCGCTGGTGGGCGCACAAAAAGCAACCCTCGATCCAACCGCCGATCCCAATTATGGCACATGGACGCTGGCTGAATATCCCGATCCGTTCATTCTCACCATTGATGCTGGCGGCGATGTTGACGCCAGCGCCGCCGATGTGGGCGCGGGCTGTGTGGGTTATGTCACAGGCAACCCTGATCTGAAGTTCGACTTTGGCGGGGGCACACTGCGCGCCTTTTTCGCTTCGGCCGGCGATACCACGCTGATTATGTATAAGCCAGATGGTTCCTACGTTTGCAATGATGATGGCGTGGGCGCAAATCCGGTCATCGATGTGGCAAACGCTGCGGCCGGAACCTACAGCCTTTGGATCGGCACCTACAGTAGTGGCGGCCTGATTCCGGGCCATCTCGTCATCACAACCGGTGAGTCGTTGCCCGGCGCGCTGGTGTCCGACCTGCTCGGCAGCGCCAGTAGCTCATCGTCCACAAGCACGACGACCACGACCACCACCAACACGGGTGGCCTCAATCCGGCCAGCCCGGCGACCTTCACGACGCTGGAGCTGGCCCCCGGATTCCAGCCCGACCCGACCGAAGTCGATATGGTGGCGGGCGGCGGCGTGAATGTGGGCACGATGGGCCTCGGCCCTGAATGCCGTGGCTTCGTGGCTTCACCGCCTGATGTGACGGTCAACTACAGCGCAGACGGCCGCTTCCTGCGCATCTTCTTCCAGAGCCAGGCGGACACGACGCTGGTCGTCGGTCTGCCCGATGGCACCTTCACCTGCAATGACGATTTCAGTGGCCGTCTCGATCCGCTGATCGATATCGAGGCACCGGCAGCCGGTGCATACAACATCTGGGTGGGCACGTTCTCGGCGACCGACACTGCCCAGGGCACGCTGGTGCTGTCCAACGGCAACACGCTCGACCCGACGAATAGCTAGGCGGAGAACCCCTCACCCCTGGCCTTAGTCCTGCCCCTCTCCTACGCAAGCAGGGAGAGGGGTTTTACTTGTGCGAAGGGCAACACCAAATCTTCCCGTGCCGCCGACGGTTCAAAACCGTCGGCTACAAAAAGCTGGAAGTCGCTCAAGCGACTCTTTCCCGCACCGCGTTTCAACCGATTTATCGGTTTCGAATCGGTTCATAGCTGCGGGTTTTGAACCCGCAGCGGCTCAACGTAACCAGCCACAGAATCTACTCTCACCCTCAGTCCACCGTGCGTGAGGAACGAGGTCAGTGGTTGAGGAAGTTGCGCCCCCACTATCCCCGCCCCGCTGCGTCCCCTAGAATACAGCCCGCTGCTGATTGTTTGACAAGGACGGCGTAGTGATGGATTTACCCCTTCGATTTGACTTTATCCCGTATCCAATCTGGCGGCGGCGCGGGCTGACCGCACTGCGTCCGCTGTGGCGCGGAGTCACGACCGCCTCGGCAGATACCCATCCCCCCACCACGCCGGCGCAGATGGCGCATTACCTCACCCGCTGGGATATTCTGCCCTACGGCATGAATTCAGTCGCGGCGCGTGACGCGCTGGCTGAAATTAACCCGCCGCTGGTCGATGTGCCGTCTGCCTCTGCTGCGGTGTCCTTCGACGGCCCGATCCGGCTGCCCGCGCAGTGGGAGCCGCTGGAAGCCGTCCTGATTACGTGGCCGGCCCTGTACCCCACACTGTGGAGCGCGCACGCGGAAATGGCCGAAGCAATCAGCGCGGTTGCCCGGGTCGACATCCTCGTGAACAACGATCTGTGGGCCAGCGCGGTGGCGCTGTTTCTCGAACAGCGCGGCAAAGTCCGCATGGCACAGGTGCGCTTTCTGCGCCTGCCCACCGATGATATCTGGGTGCGCGACTACGGGCCGTTCACTGGCTTTCAGGCGGATGGCACGCGCGCGGCGATTGACGCCGTGTATCACCCGCTGGCGGCTTACCCGCAGCAGCAGGATGACAGTATGCCCCGGCGCTACGCGACGCTGGAACACATGCCGGTTCGTTTGCTCGATCTACACACAGAAGGCGGCAATTTCTGGAGCGACGGGCGCGGCACACTGCTGACCACCGAAGGACTGTATGCGCGCAATCCGCATCTCAGCCGCGCGGAAGTGCTGCGCCGCTTGCATGAAGCTTTCGCATTCGACAGAGCTGATTCTGGTGGAACCGGTGCAGGGCGAAGAAACGGGGCACGTCGATCTGGTGTTCAAGCTGGCCGATGATCACACGATCCTGATCAACGCGCCGTCGCTGCTACTTAACCGGTCACGCCTCAAACAGACGAGGGCGCTGCTGAAATCGCGAAACCAACGCCGCCGGCGAAAGCTACCGCGTGCTCGAACTGCCCGCGCTTGCGCCCTACATGAACTGGGGCGTGTATGCCATCTGGCGCAGCTACACCAACAGCCTGACGGTCAATGGCCGGGTGCTCGTCCCCGTGTTTCGCGCGCGCCAGGACGAGCAGGCGCTGGCGGTGTACAAGAGCGCCATGCCGGATTACGAAATCGTGCCCATCGACTGCTCACAGGCGGCCAACGGCGGCGGCGCAGTCCACTGCCTGACCAAAGAGGTCGTCCGCGCGAACTGAAGAGTAAACAATTCACCGCCAAAGCGCAGAGAATAGACAGAGAAACGCCAGGAGTCTCAATTCGGAAGGACTCTTGGCGCTTCTTTCTCTTCGCTTGGCGGCTTGGTGGTGAATCTGTCTTTACGCGAACTTATCCGGGTAGATCTCGCGGGCGAGCGCCTCTTCTTGCGTCACCAGCGCATCGAGCGTTTGCAGGCCTTCGTTCCAGAAGGCCGGATCGCCCAGATCGACGCCGACATGCGCCAGAATCTGCTCGGGGTAGTCACTGTTGCCCGCCGCCAGCACGCCGAGATATTCATCTGCAAAACTCGGGCCGCGCTTCTGATACAGATTGAACAACGCCAGCACCAGCAGTTCGCCGAAGGCATAGGCGTAGACGTAACCGGGCACGTGCAGGAAGTGGGGAATATAGCTCCACCACAGGCCGTAATCGTCGCGCAGGGTCACGCTGTCGCCGAACATGGCGCGCTGTGTCTCCAGCCAGATGGCGCTCAGGCGCTCGGTGGGCAGTTCGCCTTCCGTACGTCGGGCTGTGTGCATGCCATCTTCGAAGCGATTCATCGACACCTGCCGGAACACCGTCGAAAAGCTGTCCTCCAGCTTGTTGGCAAGCATCGCCAACCGCGCGGCGGGGTCGGTTTCGCGCTTGGTCAAATCACTGAACACCAGCATCTCACCAAACACGGATGCCATTTCGGCGGTCGTCAGCGGCGTGTAGACGTAGGACATTGGCTGCGCTTCGTTAGTGAGCGCCATGTGCAGGCCGTGACCCAATTCGTGCGCCAGCGTCATCACATCGCGGCCCTTGCCGGTGTAATTGAGGAACACGAACGGATGCGCCGAGGGCACCGTGGGGCTGGCAAACGCGCCGCCGCGCTTGTTGGGCAGCAGCGCCGCGTGAATCCACTGCTCGTTGAAGAAGCGATCGACCCATTCACCAAGCGTGGGGCTGAAGGCCGTATACGCATCCATGACGATGTCATGGGCTTCTTCCCAGGTGTAATCGCGCTCAGCTGCCTTGATCGGCAGCGGCGAATAGCGATCGTAATCGTACAGCTCGTCGTAGCCGAGCAGCGTGCGCTTGAGCCGATAGTGCCGCGCCACAATCTCGTAGTTTGAGGTGACAGCGCTGATGAGCGCTTCGACGACGGCATCGGGCGCTTTGTTGGCCAGATTGCGCGCCGAAATCCACGTCGGGTACTTGCGCCGCCGGTCATCGCTGGCCTTGTCCGCCGCCAGCACATTGTAGATGTAGGTGAGTCCCATCGAACTCGTCGCGCAGCGAAGCCGTCACTGCGCCGGCGGCTCTTTCGCGCACGTTTCGGTCGGGATCGTACATCAGCTTGAGAATCTGCGACTGGTTGAGCTTCTCTCCGTCATAGTCGTAGCGCATAGACGAGGTAAGCTGCGTGAAGTAACGCTGCCAGGCGCTGTTGCCCGTCACCGACTTGTCGACCAGAATCTGTTCTTCAGCTTCGGTGAGCATGTAAGGCTTGTATCGGCGGTCAGCTTCGAGCGTGTGCCGGTAGATGCCTATGGCCGGGTCATCGAGCACGGCCAGCGCCTGCGCGTCATCGACTGCTTTCCACTCCAGACCGAAGAAAATCAGCTTCTGGTCGATAGCGGCGTCGAACTCGGTCACTTTCTGCACCAGCGCGCCGTACTGCGCGTTGATGGTGTCGGTCGCGTACAGCAGCGAGGCATACGAACCAATGCGCCCGACCTGATCGTGGAGCGCCTCCAGTTCCTCGATGGCCTCGACCATTTCGGCGGCTGACCGCGATGCAATCGTGCCCCGGTAGCGCTCGGCGAACGCATCGGCCCGGTCAGACGCGACGTGCATGTCTCGCTCAATGGCGGGGTCGGCGGGTAATTCGTAGAAGATCGACAGGTCCCAGAACACATTTTCAGCGCCTGTGGCCTGAGCCTCAACAGCAGTTGCATCCGTCATGAGCGTGTCTTCCCTTCCGTAAAGCTGGTTGTCCTGAACGCATATTGTGCGCCCTCAAGGTCTGGATTGGCAACTTCCGTCCGTGAGGGGTTGATGAAAAGCGAACTACACCGGCCCGCTTTTCCCTATACTGAATATACGGTTGCGCGGGTGAACTCGTTCACCCGGCGCGACCGCGTAGGCATGTTTCAGCAGCGAAAGGACTCGTTCAATGGCTACTATTCCGCTGAGTGACGCCGAAATTACGGCCCGTTTACAGGCGCTGCCCGGTTGGGAGCGCGACGGCGACTTGATCACGAAAACCTGGAAGCTCGATACGTACCTGGCGGGGCTGGCGTTTGCCGCTGCGATTGGCACACTGGCCGAGGCGCAGGATCATCATCCTGAACTCGTCATCGGCTGGCGCAAGGTCACGGCCCGCTTCAACACCCACGACGCGGGCGACAAGATCACGGCCAAGGACTTCCGCGCGGCTGCGGCGATTGAGGCATTGGGCTATCCCAAACCAAAAGTTTAGCGGCGCTATGCCTTGTCCGGCGGCGCGGCCACCACATCCGCGAAATCGTCCATGACATGCTGCGGAATGCGCATCGGCGTGTTCTTTTCCAGATTGACGCAGATGTAGAGTGAGCGTGATCGCGCCACGATTTCGCCATTGGGTCGCGCCACGATGAAATTGCGGATGATCGAGCTGCGGCGCGGTTCGGACAGATAGGTCGTCACATCGAGTTCATCGCCCAGCACTGCCTGATGCCGGTAGTCGAACAGATGGCGGCGCGCGATCATGCCGAAGCCCTCATCGCGCATACGCGTCATCGGCCAGTCAATGCTGGCGCTTTGCTCAATAGCGGACTCTTCCATGTAACTGAGGTAGACGGCGTTATTGACATGCTCGGCACTGTCGACGTCGCGCCATTCCACCCGGCGGCGCATCGTGTACGCGCCCGGCGGCGGGGGCGGCGGCTCGGGGAACTTGTCGCGGCGTTCGCCCGGCGTCAGCCCGTCCAGTCCCTCGGGCGCAAAGGCCGTGATCATCTCGTTGGGCACGGCGACAGGGCGTTGGCTGGCGCGGTCGAGATAGACCCAGTCGGTGCTGGCTTTTGCGACCAATTCACCGCTGCCGGCCAAGTGCATCTCGTAAAAGCGGCGCGAGCGCACACGCCGGAAATCGCCCACCCAGGTGGTAATCGCCACGCTGTCCCCAAACTTGAGTGCGTGAAAGTACTCGATCTCCGTCTCACGGATCAGCCACAGCGTGCCGAGCCGCCGGTACTGTGGCTCGTCGTAACCCACATCGGCAGAAGCATCGATGGCGGCTTCCTGCATATAGCGCAGGTAGTTGACCTGATTGACATGGCCGTAGCTGTCGGTTTCGTAGCTGCGCACGCGAAATGTACGGTTGAAGATGGCGGGCATGGGCGCGCTCCTGCGCGATGTGCGAAACAGCATAGAGCAGTATAACCAACGGGCAAGTTGCTTGCTGGCGAATTGGATGCTCCTACACCCAGCGTTTCACGCATTCATGACCATCCGATCCATCACAGGTTCGCCTGCAAGGAGCGCACCCATGCTACGCTGAAACCGTGCTCCATGGCCGCGCAGGACGATTGCAGATCAGCTTGCCCCGCCGCTGCGCATCCAGTGTCCTGTATTCTGTCCGGTTGTCTGTTAATTTTCCCCTCAGAGGTTGTCTGTTAACTTCGATTCTGTCTGTCTGTCTGGCTCGTTTTCCCCTGAAGGCTGTCTCGCTGTCCTGATTCTGTCTGTCTCCGCCAAAGGCTCGCAACAAGTCACCTCTCTCAGCGCGCGAAGAGGGGGTTGGGTGGTGAGCTTTGTGCGCGAAAAACTCATTTTGATGCGATAGCCCTGTTCGCAGATCGGTCGCATCTTGTGAAGGGTGGGCGATTGCGCTAAGGTTCAACTTTGATTTGAGGTTGGAAAAGGGGCGGGTGTATGCCCGACTTGCAGCAGCAAATCATCGACCTGCGCGCACGCGTAGACGCCTTGGGCGACATGCCCGATCAGGCGGAGCTGGATGATCTCGAACGCTCCGCGCGCGTGCTGCTGGCCGACGCCAAGAATACGCCTTACGAAGCGGCGGCCCAGGCCCTGTTCGCCGATCTGGCGCGCGCCAACAGTCCGGCCTCGCCCACCGCGACGACCGTGCGCGGGCTGGTGCGCCGCGCGCGCATCCGCATTGAGGTGGCCGGCGACGACGATGATATCGACGAGGCCATCGACATCCTCACCGAGGCGCTGTCGCTGAACCCCAAGGACGCCGACGTGCTGGCGCTGCTGGACAGCGCCGCCGAACGCAGCCCGCAGGCCAGGCAGCGCGTGGCCGATCTGTACGCGCGCTACGGCGTGCGCCGCCCGCCAACTGCGCCCACACCGCCGCCGCTGCCCGCAGTGCGCGACTCCGAGCCGCCACCCTCAACCGTGACAACTGGCGAATATCCGTCGACGCAGTACCCCACCTCGTCGGGTTACCCGCCGCCGGAGCGCGATCTCACCCGCGAAGGCAAGCCGCCGATTCCGCCACGCCGCCCCACTGGCGGCGCAGGCCCCACCATCAGCGGTGGCGAGCTTGACAGCTCAGTTTCGGAATTGACGCAAGCTTACTACGCCGGCGATTACAAGCTGGTGGTCGACCTCGCCAACAGCATCCTCAACAAGTACCCCGGCAATCAAACGGCGCTGGATTACCGCCAGAAGGCCGAAGACAACCTGATTCGCGGCGTTGTGCCCGATCATCGCATTCCGTTCGATGCGCGTATTTCCTACAACCGCGCCAATTCGCTCGTGCGCGCCGGTAGCTATGACGAAGCCGCCCGCCTGTATCAGGAAGCGCGCGAACTGGCCGAGCGCGCTGGCATCGCCAGTTGGAAAGACCCGGAACAGGCGCTGATCGAAATTCAGGAACTGGCCGACGCTCGCGAGTTCATCATCGAGGGTGACCGGTTGATGAACTCGGATAACTGGATTGAAGCCACGCGCCGCTACGAAGGCGCGCTGCGCATCGTCCCGAACGACCCACAGGCGGAAGAGCGGCTGGAGAAGGTGCGCCGTCTGCAGCAGGAATCCGAAAATATCGGCGTGCAGTTGGCGACGCTCAGCGGCAGTATTTCCGAGCAGGTGGCCCAGCTTCAGAGCGTACTCACGACGCTGGCGCGGCTACGGCCGCTGCTGCCCAACAGCCAGCGGCTCGCGGCGCTCTCGACCGATGCGGCCAACCGCGTGCAGGGGCTGAAGACGCAAATTACCGATCAATCGCGGGCCGCAGTGAGCCGGGCCAATGGCGCGACCTCAATTGAGGAACGGCTGGCGCTGCTTAACGAGGCGCGGGCGCTGCTCGAACAGGGCGTTCGGCTTGATCCGGGCGACACGGCCATGTCGCAGCAGCTTCTGGAGACGCGCGCCACCAACAGCGAGCTGCAGCGCGCCAAAGAGGTCATCGAACGGGCGGCCTCGCTGATTGCGCTCAATCAGGATAACGATCTGGTGCAGGCGCGCTCGATGCTGGCCGGCCTGAAGGAATACGCGCAGGACAGCCGCTATCGCTCGGTCGTGAGCGACCTGCTGGCGCGCATCATCGAGCGGGCGGTGGCCGCGCTCGATGACGGCAGCCTGGATGAAGCGCAGGCGCTGACGGACATTGCCCACGAGGAGCCGTTCACGATTCTGGGGCGGCGGCCGGAAGTGGCGCGCGTCGAGCAGCAGATTCGCAGCATTCGCCAGCGCAACCGCCTGCGCCTGCTGGCCTCGATAGGCGGCGGCCTGATCCTGATCGCCTTCGTGGTGATGCTCACCCGCGACACCTGGCAGCCGGTGTTGTTCCCGCCGCCAACCGACACACCAACCGCGACCTATACACCAAGCATGACCTTCACGCCGTCGGAAACGCCTACCAACACGAGTACGCCAACCGCCAGCCATACGCCGACGGATACGGCCACGCCGACCGATACGGCAACGCCGACGCGCACGCATACGCCGACGGCGACGCCGTCCGACACGCCCACGCCGACCAATACGCTGACGCCAACGGACACGCCCACTGTCACGCCTACGCCCGAGTTCCTGTGCGTGGTAGTGAATACCTCGGGCGAAAGCAAGTATGTGCGCGCGCAGCCGACCGTCAGTTCGGCTCAGATCAGCCTGCTGCCCAACGGCCGCCAGGCCAACGTGCTCGAAATTCAGCGCACCGCAAACGGTGAACGCTGGTTCCGCATCACGTTCGAGATACAGGGCGCGCAGGTGACGGGCTGGACACGTGCGGACAACGTGGTCGAGTTCGACCACCTGCCCGGCGTTTTGAGGCTGAACCCCTCATCCCCCGACCCCTTCTCCCACGTAAACGGGAAGTAGGGGAGACAAACATCTGACGCGCAACATATGCCCCTCTCCCCGCTTGCGTGGGAGAGGGGCAGGACGAAGTCCGGGGTGAGGGGCTGGATCAGTTCAACGAATCTTCCACAGGAGATCACTCGTGCAGTTCATCCCAACCGAACATCCGCACCGGCGCTTTAACCCACTGACGGGCGACTGGGTGCTGGTTTCGCCGCATCGCACCAAACGCCCGTGGCAGGGGCAGGTCGAGCGGCTGCCCGCTGACAACCGTCCGGCCTACGACCCCAAATGCTACCTCTGCCCGGGCAACGAGCGCGCAGGCGGGGCGCACAACCCTGGTTACACGGAAACCTTTGTCTTCACGAATGACTTTGCTGCGCTGCTGGCCGATACGCCCACCGGCCCACAGGAAATCGCGCCGCTGATGCAGGCCGAAGCCGTGGTCGGCACCAGTCGCGTCATCTGCTTTTCGCCGCGCCACGATCTCACGCTGCCGCTGATGAGCCTGCCGGACATCCGCCGGGTGGTCGATGTGTGGGCCGAACAGATCGCCGATCTGGGCCAGACCTATCGCTGGGTGCAGGTGTTCGAGAACAAGGGCGAGGCAATGGGCGCTTCCAACCCGCACCCGCATGGCCAGGTGTGGGCCAGCAGCTTTTTGCCCACACTGCCCGCCCGCGAGCACGAGCGCCAGCGCGCCTGGTTTGAGGCGCATGGCCGGCCGCTGCTGCTGGATTATCTTGATCAGGAACTGGCGGCGGAAGGGCGCCTGATTGCCGTCAATGATGAGTGGACCGCGCTCGTGCCCTACTGGGCCACCTGGCCGTTTGAGGCGATGCTGATCCCGCGCCGCCACGCCGCGCGCCTGCCCGATCTGGATGCCGCCCAGCGCGACGGACTGGCGGACATCGCCAAGCGCCTGACCACGCGCTTCGACAACCTGTTCGAAACGTCGTTCCCGTATTCGATGGGCTGGCATGGCGCGCCTACTGGCGACATGATGGAGACCGATACGCGCCCGTGGCAGGTGCACGCGCATTACTACCCGCCTCTGCTGCGATCTGCAACGGTGCGTAAGTTCATGGTCGGTTACGAGATGATGGCCGAGGCGCAGCGCGATATCACGCCCGAGCAGGCCGCCGCGAGATTGCGTGACGTGAGCGAAACGCACTACCGCGAAGCGTAGAGCAAAGCGGAATATTGAACTACTGGGACACTGAGGACACAGAGAAGAACCCAGCGAGGCCGCGCGGCCTCGCTTTTTGTTTGGCATTTTCCCCTCACGGATTTCTAAGGCGTATATCTTCCAAACCCCCATTCTGAGGGGGGCGGCGGCTAGAACTTCTCGTGTATCGTGGGCGCAATCTGAAACGGCACCCCTATTGTGTGCTGTGGTTGAACAAGTGGAGACTGGGATGACCTCTGCGAATACCCTCAAAGTGACCCTGCTGTTGGCCGGTTTGACAGGCTTGTTCGTCGTAATTGGCGGCGCGCTGGGCGGCACAGGAGGCATGATCATCGCACTGCTGTTTGCTATCGGCCTGAACATGGGCATGTGGTGGTTCTCCGGCACAGTGGCGCTGAAGATGAGCCGCGCCAAAGCCGTGAACGCTGAAGAAATGCCAGCACTGGTTGCAGCGGTCAGACGGCTGGCGGCTCACGCCAATATACCCGCGCCACGCGTCTATGTGATTGAGAGTCCTATGCCAAATGCTTTCGCCACGGGCCGCAATCCAGCCAATGGCGCAATCGCGGTAACGACTGGCCTAATGACCATCCTCGATGCACGCGAAATGGACGGCGTTATCGCCCACGAACTGGCGCACATCAAACATAGGGACACGCTGATTGCCAGTATCGCCGCCTCAATTGCAGGCGCGATTTCGATCCTCGCCGACATGTTCTTCTGGTCGATGCTGTTTGGCACGGGTCAGGATGAAGAAGGGGCCGGGGCGGGAGGCTTCATGATGATCTTCCTCGCGCCGGTCATAGCCATCATTCTGCAACTGGCCATCTCGCGCTCGCGGGAGTTCAGCGCTGACGAAGCCGGGGCGCGCATCGCCGGCGACCCTGCGCCGCTGGCCAGCGCGTTGCAAAAGCTCGAAGCAACCATTCATCGCAAGCAATCACCGCAGGCCCGCGACGAGCAGCATGTGAACCCGGCGACGGCCTCGCTCTACATCGTTAACCCGCTGGCTGGCGGCGGGGTTGTGGCGCTGTTCCGCACGCATCCGCCCACCGAGCAGCGCGTTGCCCGCCTGCTGGCGCTGCGCGAGACCATGGACGCCGAATTGCCCGCCCAGAGCCAGCGCGCGCTGGCCTGAGCTGTACATTTCAAATGACGACTCGCAACCGCAAAGGACACTACTCATGAAATGCCCTCTCGACGATGTGGAAATGCTGATGACCAGCCGCAGCGGAATCGAAATCGACTACTGCCCGCAGTGCCGCGGCATCTGGCTGGATCGTGGCGAACTGGACAAGCTGATCGAGCGCGAGGAAGAGGCGCTGGGCAACCGCCGGCAGCCAGCCGCATCCGCCCAGCCACCGCGTATACGCGAAACCATCTATCGCCATCATGACGACGACGATGACGACGACCGCCGAGATTATGTCTACTACAACAAGCACGGCAAGCCGAAGAAGAAGCGCTCGATGCTGGGCGAGATGTTCGATATCTTCGATTAATCCGACAGAAGTACCGCGACCCTGAAGGCTAATAGCGGAATAAACTGAGGCGGGCCGAGGAATGACCCGCCTCGGGCTGTTAGTTGAAAAGACGTTCAAACCCATCGTTTGGCTCGAGGGAGATAATTTCGAACGTGATCAGGCCAACGCTGACCAGTGGAAGCATTGATAAGTATACCGGGCTGTTCACGTTCAAGCGCCAGCAGTCTCATTCGTCTGATGCGACTTTCCCCTCCGCCTCGGCTTCCATTCGGTCGAGGCGAGTGTAGTAGTCGGGGATTTCCTTCAAATGCGCCCAGGCGATCTTGCCCGTGATGATCGGATCGTCGTGGGTCACGTCGGTTTCCGGGTCGTGGCTGCCATGCTCAAACTCGACTTCCATGCCGCGCCGGAACTGCGCAATATCGACCTTTGTCCAGTCGATACCGATAGCCGCCCCGATCGAGCGGGCTTCTTCTGTCGTGACCTTGCGATTACCCATGGTGCCATACCTCCGTGTTTAGCCTGCCATACAGAAACTATCCACCTGTTTAGTTCAGGCCGCTATAAGACCATCTATCAGGCCTTTTCAGGCGGCATCAACTTCAGCACTTTCTCAACGGTATTGATGTTCCTTGAGGTCAATCGGCTCTTGTACTGCTTGTTCCCGAGCACTTTGGAGCCGAAGTCGGACGCCAGCGTCGCGCCTTTGGGAACGATCCAGATCGCTTCCTGACCGGCCAGGAAGAACTGCTCACCGGCCTCGTGAGCCAGCGATTCAAACAATGACCGCAGCTCGATCGGCAGGTCAGGGCTGTCGCAAAACAGGATGTACTGATGGGAGTCCGAAGGTACCGAGATCGCCTGCGCGGCAGTAATGACAGCGGCAACCTCATCACGGTCGCGCAGCAGCACATGGGCTTCGTAGCCGAATCGTTCGCTCAACCCGTGTTCAATTGAGCTCGTCAACGCCTGCCTGCTCTGACCTTCTTTCGGTGCGGTGGCAATGACGTTGCCCGAGGCTAGCAAGGTTTGCACATCCGGGAAGCCCATGCCAAAGAACGCTTCTTTCAGATCGGCCATCTTGATTTTGATGCCGCCGACGTTGATTCCGCGCAGAAACACCGCGTATGTTTCAGCCATTGCCCTACTCCTCTACAAACAAAAAGAAGCTGGCTGCATGTGCGGCCAACTTCTTCAGATGGTGTGCCTGGAGAGATTCGAACCCCCGACCCTTTGCTCCGTAGGCAAATGCTCTATCCGCTGAGCTACAGGCACGTATCTACCCCATAGTCTAGCACAGGGCCGTAGTCGGTCAAGGGTAGTTCCGCCGCCCAACAGGGCAAACGCATCAAATCAGGATCTCTGCGTACGGCCCTCATCCCCATGCCCATTCTCCCTCAAGGGAGACGGGGCGAACCGCGTTCAGTGTGAGCCAATTTCCATCGCGCGGTAAGGGGGTTTGAGGGATGAGGTTGAGCGCCGGGTGAGACGCTTTCGCCCCGCCCTGCGACCATTCCGGCCACCATGCCTTCGCCCGTCAAGTGCGCGTGTGTTCTATGCTGAGCATGCGCCCGCAGCACCGCGCGCGGCGCAACGATTGTCCTGTATTCTGTCCGGTTGTCCTGTTCATTTTTCCCCTCAGGGTTGTCTCTTAGCTTCGATTCTGTCCTGTCCGTCCGGTTGTCTTGTTCGTTTTCCCCTCAGGGGTTGTCTCTTAGCTTCGAATTCTGTCACGTAGTCGCTTAGTCTCGCTGTCTGGTTCGGCCAAAGACTCGGGCGAGCGGTTACTGGTCGTACATCATCGACTGTCCCTCCCTCTCCACTGCGTGGCTGAGGAGAGGAAGCTGGGGTGAGGGCGTTTGCGGGACCGCCTTTCTGCCTTTCTGCCTAATTACCCACGCCGCGCTAGAATAACCAGCACTGGTTCGCTGTTCGCGTGGAAAGAACGATCATGCCCACAATTCAATTGAAGACAGAGATTCCCGGGCCAAACAGCCGCGCACTGGTGGCGCGGCGCGAAGCGGCCACCCCGCGCGGCGCGGCCAAATCCACGACTATCGCCATCGAACGGGCGCAGGGCGCAGTGCTGACCGATGTGGACGGCAACACGCTCATCGACCTCGCCGGCGGCATTGGCGCGCTGGCCGTCGGCCACTGCCCACCCAGTGTGGTGCAGGCGCTGCAGGATCAGGCCGAGAAACTGATCCACCTGTGCGCCATCGTCGGCACCTACGAGCCATACGTGCGCGCCGCCGAACTGCTGAACGAGGTGACGCCCGGCGATTTCCCGAAAAAGACCGTGCTGCTCAACAGCGGGGCAGAAGCCATTGAAACCGCCATCAAGATCGCGCGCGCCTCAACCGGCCGCCAGGCGATCGTCGTCTTTGAAGGTGCCTACCACGGCCGCACCAACCTCACGCTGGCGATGACCAGCAAATACGGCCTGTTCAAGAAAGGTTTCGGCCCGTTTGCGCCCGAGGTCTACCGCCTGCCATTCCCTTACGTCTACCGCCGACCGGCGTTCATGACCGAGGAAGAGTACGTCGAAGAGTGCATCCAGCGCCTCGATCACGCGATGGTCGCGCAAGTTGACCCGGAAGCGGTGGCGGCCATCGTCATCGAGCCGGTGCAGGGCGAAGGCGGCTTCATTCCTACGCCGCCGCGCTTCCTGCAGCGCATCCGCGAACTGTGTACGCAGTACGGCATCGTCATGGTCGCCGACGAAGTACAGTGCGGCTTCGGGCGCACCGGCACGCTGTTTGCCGTCGAGCAGTATGACATCGTGCCTGACCTAATCGTCACGGCCAAGTCGCTGGCGGCAGGCATGCCACTTGCGGCTGTCACCGGCAAGGCGGAAATCATGGATGGACCGCACCCGGGCGGGCTGGGTGGCACCTACAGCGGCAATCCGCTGGCCTGTGTCGCCGCGATTGAAGCGATCCAGATGATCCGCGATCCCGCCTTCCTGCGCCGCGCCAATGAGGTTGGCGACCGGCTGCGCGGCCACCTGCTGCGCCTGCAGGAAGAGGTTGAGATGATCGGCGATGTGCGCGGGCTGGGCCCGATGCTGCTGGTCGAGTTCGTGCTCGACCGCGAGACCAAAGCGCCCGCCACAGCCTACACGCTGCCCGTCACACAACAGGCGCTGCTCGGCGGCGTGGTGACCATGCGCGCTGGCCTGTATACCAACGGGCTGCGCTTCCTGCCGCCGCTCAACATCACCGACGATCAGCTCGATGAAGCGATGGGTGTGGTCGCCAATGCCATCCGAACTATGAACACGAAGATGCTGGCCGATCAGCAGCAGACTGTATTGGCCTGAGCGAAGCCCGTGCCCGAGGGAGGGCCATAATGACTGAACCAAATTCTGGCTGGGTGGCAGTTGAAGGCGGGGCCACCCTCGGGCACAACGGCAGCGAAGGCGGCATCATCTGGAAAGATGAGGAGCATACCGACGGCGCGCGTATTACGTTGGAGCGCGATTCGCTGATGGGCGCGCCGTTCGCTCTGACCTGCGGCGTCTACGGCTGGATGGTGCACACCCGCTTCTTCGCCGACGAGCCAACCGCGCTGGCGCAGTACGAAGCCATGAAACCGGCGCTGGCTGAAATCGCCGGGCTGGTCGTCAGCGAGCGCAGCGCCGAAGCCGCCGACGCCGTCGATGCTTTTATGGCTGACTTCCCCTGAGCAAAAACTCAATCTGAAGATCTCGGCGAAATCACTTGACTCGCCGGCAGCTTGCGTGGCATACTATAGAACATAAGTTCTATTCTGCGCCAACGAGCTAATCAAGCCATACGGTCCACCGGCGCGGAACACTTCCAATCAGATCACTCCCTCCCCCCAATGGCAGCCCCCACCCGTCCCCCCGGGGCGGGGGTTGCTGTTTCTGGCCCACCTGTGCTAAGGTCACAGTGACGCACCTGAATTCGTGGATTTTTTCGTAACTTTGTAAATTTATGCGGTCCGTAACCTTTGCGGGCCGTTCCCTATTTCGGTAATCGCTCGCTTGCAAACGCCAAATTATGGCCAATGTCGCAATTCCTCGAATTGTGAGAAAGTTGAGATTGGGTGGATCAAAATCCATAAAACTCATTAGAATAATGCGTAGAGTGTTCATCCATTCTAGAGACTTCGACAAGTATGCGCCTCGTTTCCGCAGTTCTCGCAGCCCTCGTCTCCATCGTCATCGCTCTGCCCGCGCTGGCAGATGAAACTGCGTCCTCGTGCCCGCTGTCAGGCGCGCGCCAGGCCGCCGCCGCGAACCGAGCCGTGGGAAACGATGCCGGCGCCATTGATGTGCTCAATTGTGCGCTGAACGCTGACTTCCGCGACGCCGATGCCCGCGCTGATCGCATGACGACCGCGCTGCACGCCGGCCGCTATGGCCTGGCCGCCAGTGATGCCAGCGCCCTGCGTGATATTGACCGCACGCACTTCGATGCCCTTACCGCGACCACTACCGCCAGCGCCATGGCCAACCCCGGCGATCTGGATGCACGCGCGCTGCTCGGCCTGCTGCACTGGGCAGATGCTCGCGATGACCTGGCCCTCGGCGACTATCAGGCCATTCTTGCCGTGCAGCCCACCCATGTGTTTGCCGTGTTGTTTCGTGGCTCGTCGCGGCTGTACCTGGGCGACACTGTCACCTCATCGGCTGATTTCCAGCAGGCCGTCAACCTGGACACCAATAACCCGGACGTGTACTCGGTCATCGGCTCGACCTATCAGCAAGTCGGCAATATTTACGACGCGCTGATCGCGCTCGACCGGGCCATTTCTCTCAACCCACAGGATGCGCGCAGTCATTACTATCGCGGCATGGTGCTGTTCAGCAACATGGACGTGCACGGCGCGCGCGGCGAATTCACGCTCGCTCTGTCCTGCGACCCCACCTACGTCAATGCTTACTACGACCGCGCCCGCGCCAGCTACCAACTGGCCAACTCGAGCAGCGCCATCGACGATCTCGATCAGGCGCTCGCCATTAACCCGGAATTCGACCTCGCGCTGGTGTTTCGCGGCGCGCTGTACGAATGGGCCGGCCAACCAGCCAATGCCTCCTTCGATTTCTACGCCTACATCGTCGCGCTCGAGCCCAGCCTGTACGACGGCGGCGCTCTGAACCCCAACACGCCGGCGACGGTTTCCCTCGACGCGCGCGTGCTTTACCGCTTCACGTTTGAAGGCACAGCCGGCCAAACGGTGCAGATCGCGGCTGCCTCGGCGCAGCAGCAGGCCGACCCTGTGCTGGTGCTGCTGGGGCCTGATGGCCGTACTCCGCTGGCAGGCAGTGACGATGTATCGCCGAATGTGCACGACGCTGTGATCTCTGGCGTTACGCTGCCGCAGTCCGGCGTCTATACAGTGCTCGTCACGCACTCCGATGTCAACGTCAACGGCCCGGTGGTGGTCACGCTCGATATCCGTTAGCGAAGCGTAGAACAGAAAGACTCATCGAAGAGGCGCGGAGGAAACCCTCTGCGACTCTTGTTTTGCAATCTCCGTGTCTCTGCGATGAATCCGCGTTATTCACTGTTGCCCGTCACCTGCGCTACGGCTACGCCAGCCCTGCGGCGCGGCCCACTGCCGGTTGATTGCATCCACCCTATCCACTACAATCTAGCGCGGTGGGGGCGCCGTTTAGCCATGCCTTGCGCGCGGCCTGCGCCCCTGATTCGTTGTTACGAGGAGCGAGAGACCACCATGCAGCGACGCCTGCTCGTCTTGCTGATCGCCGTGGCCGTGATCATTTCCGCACTGCCCGCCTTCACCCAATCTGGCAATCTGCTTCAGGATGGCGGCATGGAGGGTGAATATACCAACCGTGGCCGCCCGGACTTCAACGTGCCCGCACCGTGGGGCGTGTGGTTCACCGAATCGCCGCGCACCGAAGCGTGGATGAATCAGCCACCTGTCGCATTCCCGCACAACGGCCCGGATCCGAACCCCGTGGCCGGCGCGCGCGCGTTCAACTTCAACAAGGGCTACGCCACCTATACCGCCGCCATCTATCAGCAGGTGGCCGTGCCGCAAGGCTCGAACGTGGTCGGCAGCGCCTATGGCCAGCAAAAGACCTGTAACCCGGCACCGAACACGCCCACCTGCGGTTCGGCTGTGGAATCCGGCGCATACATGAAGGTCTGTATCGACCCCAATGGCGGCACGAACCCGTATGACAGCGATGTCATTTGTTCGGCCAATGCACTGCCGCACGACCGCTGGGAACAGATTTCCGTAACGGCTACGTCCACCGGCCCCACAGTGACGATGTTCCTGTTCAATACGCAGGCATGGCCGTCGCAGTTGAACACTGCGTACTGGGATGAAGCCTCGCTCACGATTGGCGGCGCGGGCGGTACTGCACCTGGCGTTCCGGGCGTACCTGCCGCGACCCCTGTGCCCACCGCCCCGCCATTTGCCAGCTTTGTGCAGCCGCAGCCACCTAAGGCCGATGGCTCGGTTGTCCACATCGTTCAGCCGGGAGACACGATGGACGCCATTGGCTATGCCTATGGTGTTTCGCGCCAGGACATTCTCGATCTGAATGGCCTCACCAGTGGCCGCTTCATTTTCGCTGGGCAGGAGCTGCTGATCAAGGCGGCCAGCGAAGCCGCACCGCCCACGCAGGTCGCGGCCGTGCCCACCTCCGCCGCGCCCGCACCGGTCGAAACGCAGCAAACCGGCCCGGTCGTCGCCGCCGCAACCGTGACCAACCCGATGGCGTTCATGCGCATCCGGCCCGATGGCGCGGTCATTTACACCGTGCAGGCTGGTGATACGCTGGCCGCACTCGCGCCGGTCATCGGCGTGAGCGCCGAAGACCTGGCCGCGCTCAATGGCCTCACCGCGGACGCGGTGCTCACACCCGGCTCAGAGCTGGTCGTGCAGCCGCCAGTCGCTTCGGGTGTAGCTGGCACACCGATTCCTCCGCCAGATGCAGCAACGCCCGCGCCTGTCGCGCCCGTTTCGCCCGATGACGCGCCCGCCGCGCCTATCGTGTCGATCACCACTGGCGGCGTGCTGCCTGCCATCGACCCCGCCGCATCGCCCGCGCAGGTGTGCGTGCTGATGTTCGACGACGCCAATCAGAACCGGCTGCAGGAAGCGGGCGAAGTCCTGCTGCCTGGCGGCACAATTGTGCTCACGCTCGACGGCGTGCCGGCCGGTGAATATGTGACCACTGGCGCGGGCGAGCCGTTCTGCTTCAGTGATCTGCCCGCTGGCAGCTATCTGGCACAGGCGCAGGCACCTGCCGGCTACGGACTGACCACGCCGCAGCAGCTTCTGGTCCAGCCCGCACAGGGCTGGATGATCAACGTCGGCTTCGGCGCAGCGCAGGGCGTTCAGCCGCCAGCCGTTCCTGCCGCCGACGCCAGCAGCGCGGCCGATGGCAGCCAGCCTGCCACTGGTATGGCCCCGGATAATCCGCTGGGTGACAATGTTGGCCTGATTGCATTCGGTCTGGCCGCCGTCGCTGGCGTGGTCGGCAGCGTAATGGCCACCGTGATGCGCGGCCGCTAGTCAATTGCCCCGTCATACACCAGCCTCTCTTCAGCAAGAGAGGCTGGTGTGCATGAGCCTCGTTCGCATGTTGGACACACTCCCCATGGTTCACGCCCGCCGCCTTACCCTCCTGCTCCTGCTGCTCACCCTGGTTGGGGTGAGCGGAGCCAGCGCACAGAGCGGCGGCCAGTTGTGGATACGCCTGTATCAGGATCTTGACGGCAATGGCCAGCGCGATGTGGGCGAACCACTGCTCACACGCGGCGCGGCGATTTCGCTCAGCGACAGCACGGGCGCGGTCATCGCGACTGCCCTGCTGGACGAATCACCCAACGGCACGCAGGGCTTGATCGGCTTTCAGAACCTGCCGGCTGGCGCATATACCGCCGTTGTGACCAGTGCCGACTTTGCGCCCACGGGCGAAGCAAGCTTCACACGCGATATCGCCGCCGATGGCATACCGGCCGTCGTTGAAGCGGGGGTGCAGCCCATCGTCGACGCGCTGCCCGAGTCGCCATCGGTACGCGGGCTGTTTGGCCTGCCGATCTATCTGGGAGAGCGCACGCAGGTGGCGCGGGTCGCGCTGGGCCTGCTGGGGGCGTCCATCGTCGCCGCTTTCATGACGCTGCTGGGCGGCGCGGCCTACTGGTTTGTGGCGCGCCGCAATCAGCCCACCACCCAAGTGCTCACCACCACGACCGGCAACTTGCCCACTGTGCCAAGTTAGCGCGGATTTCTGGAGGATTGCGCCAGATTCCGTTACACTGTACGTGCCTTGCCTTTTCGAGGAGTTTCGCAGGATGTCCACCGATTCGCGTACCTGGTTCTACACCACGCCTCAGCCGCGCCCCTTCTTCATCGAAGAGCGGGTGAACCACACGCTCTGGAGGAACCGGCTCGCCAACATCTGGATGACCTGTGTTCAGCCCGAAACGCCGATCAAGATGGTCGGGCGCTGGGCCGACGCCATGCCGGTTGAGTTTGAATGGCAGCCGGGCAAATGGTTTGTCCTGCGCCTGGGCGAAGAGAACAAGGAACTCATCGGTGTCATGCGTCAGGTGCTGATGTTCCGACCGTCGTTCATGTATCAGGACGCTCACGGGATGACCTGCGTGGAGTGGCATACTGATGGCGGCGAATTGCGTTGGAAAGAGATTCAGGGCCGTGCTTCGTATCAGAACGTACGCCGCCTCACCAAACCGGTGAAAGCCGCCAGCTAGTTTCGGCATCCGCCACAGCAAACAGCCATCGCAAACAACAGCCCCGCGTATTCTCTGCGCGGGGCTGTTTTGTGCTGTGGATTTGGTCACAGGCTCCAGTAAGATTGTTCCCGAACACCTCATCTGTAATTTCAACTGTGATGAACACAGAGTGAACAAGGAGAACGCACTCATGACCCAGGCGCAAATCAGGCTTCGAGAAGGCACAAAAGTCACGATTGTCACCGGCAATCACACCTTTATCACCGATGAGCCGGTCGACAGCGGCGGTATGGATCTTGGCCCCACGCCGATGGATTTACTCCGTGGTGCGCTGGGCGCATGCGTGGCCGTCACCGTGCGCTTGTACGCAGACCGCAAGAAATGGCCCCTCGAAGGCGTCGACGTGGATGTGGACATGGAGCGCTTCAAGGCCGTCGATTATGCCGGCTATGATGGCCCGCACGACTTTGTGCATGAATTCAAGCTCAAAATCGCGTTCAAGGGCGATCTTACAGAAGAACAGCGTGCGCGCCTGCTCGAAATCGCCGGCAAGTGCCCCGTTCACCGCGCCATCGCCCAGCAGGTCTACGTCTTTGACGAACTGGTCGAGGCCGAGTCGGTCTAGCGGCGCGTTTGACTGTATGTATTCAGCAAGCAGGGTCACGAGCAATGCCGTGACCCTGCTCGTTTGTGCTTATAGTGCGGCCACTTCCGGGATCACTTCTTCGGCCAGCAACTTCAGCGCCGCCGGTTCGTACACATTGGGCATGTTGAAGATCAGGTGCGTGAAGCCCAGCCCGGCCATTTGCTTGCACTGCGCCACGATTTCGGCAGCGGACTGCTTACCGGGAGTCACGCTGCCCAGAGCCGTCTTCTCAATGTCCTCGTACGGGCGGCCTATGGCATCGCAGTGCGCCTTGAGCACATCCAGCTTCTGCGCCAGCACTTCCGGCCCCAACTGGGCGAACAGATTGCAGGCGTTGGCGTATTCGGCCACCATCCGCAGCGTCTTCTTCTCGCCTGTTCCGCCAATCATGATCGGCGGGTGCGGCTGGCTGAGCGCCGGCGGATGATTCAGCGTTTCTGCCAACTGATAATGCTTGCCGCTGTAGGGCTTGACCTCGCCTGACCACATTTGCAGCACGATTTGCAGCGCCTCTTCCAGCCGCTCGAACCGCTCGGCCGTCGGCGGATAGGGCACGCCCAGCGCGCGCGCTTCGCGCTCGTACCAGGCGGCGCCAATGCCCAGATAGGCGCGCCCGCCCGACAGCACATCCAGCGTCGTGACCGTCTTGGCCAGCAGGCCCGGGTAGCGGTAAATCACGCCAGTAACGAGCGCACCTAGCTTCACGTTTTCGGTGAGGCCGGCGAAATAGCCGAGCGTGGTGTAGGCCTCCAGCATTTCGGCCTCTGCGCCACCCGCGAATTCCATTTGGAAAAAGTGATCCATCACCCACAGGCTGTAGAAGCCATTGGCGTCGGCGTACTGCGCGGCATCGCGGGTGACGGAACGAATACTGGCCGGCGCGCCCGGAAAGCTGAAGCTGAAGACCTGAAGCCCGATTTTCACGGAAATTACCTCGTGTGTCTGTCGTTGGCTTGAGTATAGTCCGCTTCAGTTGGTGCGCGGCCTACGAGGTCAGTCACGAACAGGCAGCGGCAGCACCGGGCTGGCCACGCCAGAGGGTTCGGCGTGCATGGTATCGTAGTGCTCCTGAAGGTACGCGCCGGCCGCCATCATACCCGCGCCAATGCGGGCCATCAGGGGGCCAAACACAGGCCCCACGCGCTGTTCCGCGCGGTGCGCCCGGGCCGAATTGTGCTGTTCGGCTGCGCGAATCTGGCTGTCACGGTCGGCCTGGCTGGCGACGAAATCCTTATGGTTGAACATGGTCATCTCCGCCGAATGGTTCGGTCTTCATCTCACTATCGGGCTGAAAGGCGGTGGGCCGCAGGACGGCCCCGTCGATGGCAGCGAGTTGGCTCTACTGCCGCGTCAGAAATGTGCCGAGCGCCTGCAGCACTTCGTTCACACGCTCGCCATTCAGGCTGTAGCACTTGTTCACGTCGCGTCGTCGTTCGGTCACAAAGCCAGATGCGCTGAGCTGGCTCAGGTGGCGCGAAGCGCTCGACTGACTTAGTTCCAGCGCCTCGATGATGTCCTGCGCGCACAGCTCGTCGGTATGAGTGAGCAGTTCCAGCATGTGCAGCCGCGTGTCATCGGCCAGTGCATTCAGGCGGATGAGCAGCTCGGCGCGGCTGAGGTCGGGCGAAACCGGCTGACCGCCGCGTGGGGATTGCGCGCCAAAGATCAGATACAAATCCGTGTCGCGCACCATGCCGGCCACATACGGCCCCATCTGTGTAGACGGCACAAACACGATCTTTTCGGCCATCGACATAATCGGGTCATCGAGGCTGCTCAGATCGCGGCCAGTGACGGCACGAATAGCTTCCAGCGCCGTGAGATGGCCGAAACTTTGCTTCTGAAACGCGCTCACCGATTCAGTCAGCAGCGGCAGCGATCGCTCCCACTCCTCGCGCAGCCCCATGTCGTCCCACATACGCGCCAGAAACAGCGACACTTCGCGCTGCAACCGCGCCGGTTGGCTCACCAGGTCGTATGCCTCTGCCCACATACCGGCGCGCTCTTCGGGCATGTCGCTAAAGGTTTGCATGAAGGCGACGTACGCCTCGCGGTTGGCAAGGATGTCATCCAGCGCAGGCACGGGCGCATCTTCCGCCCAGCAACTCGGGTAGATCAGCGGCATTCTGAGCACGTGACTCAGCAGGCCATCGCGCAGGCTTACAGGCTCCAGTGCGCTGAACGCCCGAATGAACGCCGGAAAGCTCGAATAACGCTCCAAAGGCAGCAAGTTGGTCAAGGGCAGCGCCAGCCCGTCGCTGATGAAGTGCACCATGTGCCGATCCGCGGGTGTCATCGCGCCGGCTGCACGAATGGCCCAGTCGCCCAGTCCGGACAGCCGCTCGACCTCAGTGGAAATGTTCAGGCTGGAAAGCACGTTCAGCGCCGGAACCAGCGCGAACTCGATTTCGACCACTTTTGGCGCCAATACCAGTTCCCGTGTCAGCATTTGCCTGTCCTCGCTCGGTCGCATGTCAATTCATGCGCTCTACTGCATAATCTAATTTTCATTTTATGCGATTTTTTGCATTTGTCAACCAATCTATGCGAATTTACACATAGTTACAGTATTGAGGAGGCTCTTGTCACGCAGGGTTCCGGCTTGTGCGGCGTGGCTTCCCTCTTGCATGGGCGCGCGTGGGTGGCGTATACTTGGCGTCAGTTGCGGGCTGTTAGCTCAACTGGCAGAGCGTCTCGTTGACGTCGAGAAGGTTAGAGGTTCGAGTCCTCTACAGCCCACAAACGCGACCGGCGATCCGAATTGGATCGCCGGGTTTTGTTTGCCACACCTGTGCGGCATGCCCTGTTGAAAACTTCGTCGTGATTGCCGGGGAATAAACAAGGGAACGGCACGCTCACAGAAAGCGTGCCGTTCGTTTGCATTCGATGTACCGATGTGTCGCGGCTTCAATCAGAGCGGATTGTCCGCAATGAAACGGTTGATCATCTCGGCGATTTCCGGGCCTTTGTCATCCTGCAGGAAATGACTGGCGTCACGGAAACGGTAGTGCGGCCGACCGGCAGCCCCTGGAATGGCGGTGTTCATCCATTCCTGGGCGTCTCCTCCACCCGCCAGCCCGGGGTCGTTCCCGCCGAAGATGGTCAGGAACGGTTCTTCGTAGGTCATCAGCCCCTCGATGGCCAATTCGGTCACACCGACCATCTGGTTCAACAGACTGGGGAACGAACGCGGGCCAGCCATTGTGATCCGTGTGGGGAATGGCGCATCATAAGCGGCCGCTTCTTCAGGCGTGAGCGCGCCAAAGGTCAGCGCCTCGACCATGGTGGAAGCCCGGAAATCCTCAAAGTACATGGCATACGCGATCCACTGACCGAAGCCTACATCCACGCCGACCGATGGGAGAAGCGAATTACCGTCTTCGTCAAACAAGAACGGCTGGATTGGCGGAAGGAAATTGAGGGTCTGATTAAAACCAGCGATGCTTGTCTCGATATCCTCCGGCACGGGGTCTCTTCCTCAACGACTGTCAGGCCGCCATTTCCAATGACCATGCGATCAAAGAGATCAGAGTTCATGCCGGCGAGATACAAACCGATGATACTGCCCAGTCCTGGGCAAACAGGGTGATATTGTCCAGCTCCAGCGCCTGAATGAACGCATCCAGACGATGGACGTGATTGTCGAACGTGTGGTATTCGACATCGACGGGCTTGTCGGAACGACCCATGCCGAGATGATCCATGGCGATCACGCGATGCCCACCTTCGACCAGCACCGGGATCATGAAGCGATACAGGTAGGACCAAGATGGCTGGCCGTGCAGGAGCAGAATAGGATCGGCATCGGCCGGTCCGACATCAATATAGGCCTGACGCAGGCCGTCGATCTCCACGTATTGGGGTGCATAATCCCAGTCAGGCAGATTCTCGAAACATGCGTCAGGCGTGCGCACGAATTCCACACCGTCAGCAGTCGTCTGAACGGGAAGTTCCGCAAAGCATTCCGCATTCTCCTGTGCCTGTGCCGCAAGCGGTATACTGCCCATAAGCAACAAGCCCAGTGTGAGCACAACGAGAGACTTCATGATCATGTGCCGATTCCTTTATGCTACCTAGCAATCGCTAGGCATCCGATGTTGCGAATCTAGCAGTCGCTAGGTAGAGTGTCAAGCATGACTTCAAAAAGCAATGTGCAAAGTTCGCAGGATACTCGTCGGCTCACGCGAACGGCTGCGCGCCGGGAGCAGGGCTACGGCCCGTTCGCGCTCATCCAGCACGTGGGCAGGAAAAGCGGCACAGCCTACGAAACGCCAATCATCGTGGGCGTGGCCGATGACAGTTTCGTAGCGGAGCTCACCTACGGACCGAACGTGGACTGGGTGAAGAACTTGCAAGCTGCCAGCGGTGGCGCAGTCGTATGGCGCGGCAAACCGTACGCGATTAATCACGTCGAGCCGCTGGATGCGAAGTCTGGCGCGGCGGCCTTTCCAGTACCTATTCGCTTCATCCTGCCCTTGTTGCCCGCGCCCATTACCTTAAGCTGACTGGGTCACAAACCCATGCGCTCAAACGACATTAGCCACGCGAAACGAGAGTTGAATGCAGTCCATCACTACCCTCCCGCCCGAAACACCGTGGATCAACCGCTACACCTCGATTGGGCGCACGCTCGATCCGCGCACGCCTACCCACGCGCTGGTCATGGCGCTGGCGGCGTTAGGCGGCCTCATCAGCGCAGGGATAGCGCTGCTGGCCGGACAGGACTTCAACACGGCCCTGATAGCAGGTTTTGTCACCGGCGTTGCGACCTTCCTCGCGTGGGTCTATACCCGTGAGATTGACCCCGACTATCCTTACTCGGCGCTCGTCTCGGCCGGGCTGGCGCTGGCGGCTTCACTGGCGCTTGGCGCGCAGGCGCTGGCGCTGCTGCCGCTGTTTGCGGCGATCATCGGCCTGCGACTGATCAACCGCATCGTCGGCCCGCCGTTTCACTGGATCGACAGCCTCGCGACATTGGCGCTGACGCTGCTGTTGGCGGCCAACGGTGAGGGTATCGCGGCGATACTGATGGGCATCGCCTTTGCGCTCGACGGGTTGCTCAAGCCGCCACTGCGCCGGCATCTGGCTTTTGCGGCCGTGGCGGCGGCCGCAGGAATTATCGGTATCATCAATCAGCCGATCACGCCCGCCCGGCTGGAAGGCACGACGGGCAACATCATCTTCGTCATCGTGCTGGCGTTCGGCTTCCTGCTGATCAGCACGCAGCATGTGAAGAGTACGACTGATGTACCGGGCTACGACTTACGCGGGGAACGCGTGCAGGCGGCGATGGTCTGGGCGCTGGCAGCGGCGTTCCTGAGCGGCTTCCTGCAGGGCGAGGCGGCGCTGCCCGCCTATCTGCCCTTGTGGGCCGCGCTGGTTGGCACTGCGGTCTACAGGGGTGGAACAATCATTGCCGAACGCCTGCACCCGCAGCCGCCCGCGTAAAACACGGAAAAAACAAGCAACAGGAAGAACGCAAAGGGCACGAAGGAGATGATTTCCTTCGCGCCCTTTGTGATTCTTTGTGGCCTTTGCGCTTGCATTTTCCTCACTCGTCGCGTGGCTTGCGCCGTTTGAGCAGTTGGCCTGCCAGATTGTCACCATCGGCTGGCGCGGCGGTTGGTTCAGGGTTGGGCGTCGAAGTGGCGGGCGCGGCAGCAGGGCCTGGAACAGTAGGTACGGCCGCCGGCATGGGAGCCGACACGGGAGCATCGTCCAGCGTTTGCCGTGTTCGCGCCTTGGCGTCTTTGAGCGACTGCATCTGTTCGCTGGCCGCAGTCGGTGCGATTGGCTTGCGGCGCAGCGCGGCCCGCGCCCGGGCAAGATCGCTGCGCGTGATTAGCAAGCGGCGCACGGCCACATCGAACGGCACCAGTAGCAGCGCCAACAGCAGCAATTCGAAGCTGATCGGGCTGAAGGCGGCCTGCGCTTCCAGCGTATGGGCGAATGCATCGGCAGGCGTCTCCGACAGGTCGCGGCCGCCTGTGAGCGCGGCCACCTCGGACAGCGCATTAGCGGCGCCGCGATTGGCGAGGCTGTATTCGGGCGAATAGCTCATCACCCAGCCCATCGTCTCATTCACCGGCGCGCCGGCCCCATCTTCCCCGTACAGGCGGACCAAATAGGCTCCGTCTGCGCCGGGCGCAAACGCGCCTTCATAGCGGCCGGGCGCGGTCTGGCGCACGGGAATATCGAGCGTTTCGCCGTCGGGCGTCGTTATTCGCGCGGAAAGCAGCAGGCCGTTAAGGAAGCTGCCGTCGTCGGCGCGGGCGTCCACGTTCAGCGCGGCCTGCTCGCCCTGCATAGTCACGAACGCCTCGATATTGTTGGTCGCGCTCTCGGTGATTGACCACTGCACTGCCTGCCCCCAGAAGCGCGGGAACTCGTCCCAATTGGCCCACTCCGCCGACCA
Organism: uncultured Chloroflexia bacterium; assembly: GCA_963841085.1. Taxonomy (GTDB): domain Bacteria; phylum Chloroflexota; class Anaerolineae; order Aggregatilineales; family Phototrophicaceae; genus Flexifilum. Next base: position 801,669 of record CAWJBF010000009.1, read on the forward strand.
GCCCAACGATTGATTGATGCGGGGATCAAGCCGTGAACTGGCGTCGCTGGTAAAAGCCACCACCCGCCCGAGACCGTGCTGCCACTGCGCCAGAATGGGGTCGTAGTACGGCGGGTCGGCCCGCAGCGCCACCTGCGCCGTCTGGCGCGGCGTAGTAGCGACGTAGCCCAGCAGCGGCGGAAGCGACGTAATGCCGTCTAGGATCGGGCTGGACTGATAAGCCGTCGGCGTGAATGCGCCTTCGATGATGTAGGCGCGGGTGGCCAGCACAGCCTCCTGCGTGAAGATCGACGGGATCGTCTCGACCAGATTGACGGCGTGGTAGTTGCCGCCGCCAGCCGCCGCCATATCGTCCAGGTAGCTGGCCGCGCCCGCGCCGATGGCAATCACGCTGGTGGTGATGCCGGACGTTTCGTACAAATCCTGCGCCAGCGCCGTTAGCCCCTGCTCGGGCGCGCCGCCGTCGGTTAGCAGAATGATGTGCTTGCGTTCGGACGGATCGCTGCGCAGCGCGTCGCCCGCCAGCCGCATGCCGGCAAGAATGTCAGTGCCACCGCCTGCGCGAAGCTGCGCCACCATCGTTTGCAGGCTCAGGCGATTGAGCACCGGCTGCGTATCCGCAATCCAGTAACCATCGGTATCAAACGACACCACACCGGCACGGTCGGTCGGCTGCAGGAAATCAATCGAGCGAACGATCGCCTCTTTCGCCAGATCGAGATTCTCCACGCCGCTGGGGCCCATCATTGCCATACTGCCCGAGCGGTCGATGACGTAGACAATCGTCAACTGCGGCAGTCGCTGCTGATCCTTGATCTGGCTTTCCACCGGCAGCGCGGCTTCCAGCGGCGTTTGAAAGTAGCCGCCCGGCCCGTAGCTGTCCGGGCCGCCGATGACGACCAGCCCGCCACCGAGGTCGCGTACATACACGCCCAGCGTCTCCATGTGCTTGTTGGACATGGCCGTGGCAGGCACGTTGGCGAGGATGACGCTGTCGAACCCGGCCAGGCCAGCCACACGCGCCGGCAGCTCGGACGGCGTTCGCTCTTGAATGCCAAAACCGAGTGCTGTCAGCGCTTCGACGAGACTACTCACGTCTTCGCCATCCCGGCGCACCACCAGCACGGTCGGCGGGCCGGTCACGCGGCTGAACGCGCCGAGTGCGTTGTTCTGGTAGTACGTGTCACGGCCTTCCGGCTCGATGCGCGCCTGAAAGTCACGGAAGCCAGTTTCGCCCGCCGTCAGCGATGGGATGGCGAGATGGTTGACGCCGGCGCGAAGCTGTTGCGACTCGCGGTACAGCGTTTCGCCACCGGCCGTCAGCGTGAGGATGGCGTTGGTGTCCTGATCGGATTCGACCGTTACGCTGACATCAAACTGCTGGCCGCTGGCGACTTGCACTGGCGCATCGACCGCCGTCACCTGCACTTCGGGGCCAGGCGCGCGAGTCAGCGGCATATAGTCGACCTGCACGTTGTTAGCGGCGGCCCGGCGCGCGGCTGCGGAAGCATCGCCTACAGTCTGCGCACCGTCGCTGAGCACGACAATCCGGCGGGCCGCGCCTTCGGAGAACAGCGCCATGCCCAAACTAAGCGCCTCTTCCAGATCGGTGTTGCCGGTGATGGGCGTCGAGCGCATCGGCCCAATGTCCGCTGACGGACTCATCGGCCGCTCGACCAGCGCGTTGGCCCCAAACACCACCACCGCCGCTTCATCTCCGGGCGGCATGGCGGCGAGCGCGTCGGCCAGTGCCGCAACTTGTACCGCGCGGCCCGCCTCGTCGACGCTGTCCGAACGGTCGAGCAGGAACACGACCGCCAGCCGGTCGGCGGTACGCACCAGCGACGCGCCCGCTAACGCCAGTATCACCAGCAGCAAAATCAGCAATCGAAGGAACAGACTCACCCACCCCCGCGCGCGCTGAAAACGCCGCCGCGGCCAGCCAATCCAGGCGGCAACGGGCAGCGCCAGCAGCATCAGCAGCGCTTGCGGGACGGTAAACGTCATGGGCCAAGCAGCTTTCGAATCAGCGCCGTCATGTCGTTATGAAAGTCAGGGTCGGCGCGCACGGAAATGCCGTTGCGCCGCGCCAGCTTCTGCAGGCTTTCGGGCAGATCGCGAGCATTGGGCATGGCCGCGCCGCGCACCAATACCGGCACCACCGGAATACTGCGCCGCAGCGCCGACTCGATTTCGATGCGTACGAAGTCGTTCGGGTCATCCAGGCGGCGCTGGCCCTGCGCATCCTTCACCGTCAGCCAGTCCGGGCCAATGATGGCCAGCAGGCCGGTGCTTTCCTGCACCTGCTCGTCGAGATAATCGACGAAATCGACACCCAGCGGGATGTTATCCACATCCTTGAACACGCTCTCTTCGCCCAGATCGCGCACCAGCCGGTCGTAGATGCGCCCGACCACCTCGTTGCTGTCCGAACGGCGATACGAGATGAACAAGTGGCGGCGCGGCTCATCGGACTTAGGCGCGGCGTGTTTCGGCAGCGGCGCGTCGTCGTACTCCTCCAACGCCTCGTCATCACCGCCGGCATCATCCAGAAAGTCGAACGGATCGAGATAGGGCGCAGGCGCAGCGGGCGGCGTGGCCGCGGCCAGCGTCATGAACGCCTGCTGAAACGCCATCACATTCTGTTGATTTTTGCCCCAGTCGAACAGCGTGCCCGGCGCAGCCGACTGACTGCGCACATACACCTCGCAGGCGGTGGCGTCGACTGGCCGGATCGAGATGGTCACGTATTCGCCATAAGAGACGTTCGTGGCCGCCGCCGCAACCACCATCGTGAGTTGAACCGGGTTGTCCTGCTGAATCATGCCGCTGAGCATCAGCACCGCCGCGCGCGCCATCTCATAGGCCTGCGGCGCGGGGTGTGCGGTACGGAACATCGTTTCATGCATCGGCGTCATTGGGCAGTCCTCCCTGCGGTGTTCAGGCGGCCGGGCGCGTTTCGGCCACCGGTTTGAAACGGGACGGCGCGCGCTGACGCCGGAAGTACAACAGCCATTCGATCAGCAGCAGCGCCAGCGCCGTCAACGCCAGATACGGCCACAACTCGCGCTGGCCCACGGCTTCGCCCTGTTCGGGCAGCACGGTTTCGCCACCGACGGTGATCGTGTCTTGCGGCGCAATCGCGCTCTCGGCGGGGTCGAACAGATTAACCGCGAACACGGCACTCTGCGTTACACCTTCGCCCGCCAGCGCTTCGACCACATACAGGCCGGGCGCATCGGTATCGGTGAACAGTGCCCCACCCGCCGCATCGAGCGGCAGCAGCACCGGCTCACCCTGCGGCGGCGTGACGCGCAGCGCGTCCGCGCCCGGTTCGGGGCTGAGCGCGACCGCATCACCGACGTGATAATCAGACGGCGCGCTTACCAACTCCTGCGGCGCGAACCAGTTCACCAGAGACGCTATCAGTATTGGAAATGCGATTTGCAGCGGCAGGTCGGAGTCGCGCACATCAAAGCTAAGAATAGCCGCCTGCCGCCCGCCGGTTTCGCCTGCCAGCAGCAGCGGCCCGCCATCAGCCACCACCAGCGGTTCGGCCCAGCCTGCGCTGATCTCGCGGAAGCGCAGCAGATTGACCGCCGACAGATCGACGAAGCGCAAACGGGGGTCTGCGCCAGTCGAGCGGATGCCCGCCGTCGGCCCTGCTGCGCCATCGGCTGCGCGTTCGAGCGTGTCGCCAACCGTGAACAGCGCCGTGCTCTCGGGCGGATTGATGATCAGCAGGTCGGTATTCGGCAGCGTTTCGGGCAGCCAGCCATCAAGCACGACCAGGTCGAAGCCGGCAGCAGGCAGGTTCTCGATCGGGCCGGTGCTGAAAGCCTCGACACCGGGCAAACTTCGCAGCGCCTGTTCGAGAAAGATGTTGCCATTCGGCGAGACCAGCAGCACACGGCGGGACTGCGCCGCTTCAGCCACGGCATAGCCCGCATCATCGAGCGCCAACTGGTTCGGCCATGCGCCGTCGGCCACGGCGGTCAGCCCGGCGCGCACGGTCGTGAAACCTTCGGGCAGTTCATCATCCAACACAATCTGCCCGCTGCTGCCCGTCGGAATCTGTACGCGCTCGGCCGTGAACAAATCGCCATCCACGCGCAGGTCAAAAATCGCCTCGGCATCCTCCGTGCCGAAATTCTCGACCTCAGCGAATAATTGCGGCGGCTGGCCGGGCAGCGCGCGCACCGCCAGCGCCGTCACCGCCAGATTATCGCTGGCCGCACCTACTGGCGCGTATTGCACCGTTCCAGGCAGCGCGGGCAGCGATGAGCCATCCGCCGCGCTCAACTGCGCGCCGCCATCGCTGAAGATGACCGTCGAGAAGGCTTCCGCGCCCTGCGCACCGGCCGCCGCCAGCGTAAAGGCGGTTTCCCAGTCCGCGCCGCCCTGCCCGGCCTCGGCGGCATCCAACGCGGCGTTCAGTGCAGTGCGGTCACCAGTGAAGGGAGCCAGCACTTCGGCGGTCTGGCCTACCTGAATCACCGAGAATTCGTCGCCCGGGCCCGCCGTGCCGATCAGATCGCGGGCGTTGCGGACAGCCGCCTCGAAGCGCGTGCCTGATCCGCCATCAGCGGCGTTCATGCTGGCCGAGGCATCGAGCAGCAGCGCCACGCGGCCGGCGCTCATCGCCGGCACGGTCACATACGGCCGGGCCAGCGCCAGCACCAGCAGCGCAATAATCACCAGTTGCAGCAACAGCAGCAGATTACGGCGCAGGCGCTGCCACGGCGTATTGGCTTCGCGGTCGCGCACCACCTGCTGCCACAGGAAGGTGCTGGACACCAGTACCTCGCGGCGGCGCAGGCGCAGCATGTACAGCAACAGCACGGGCACGAACAGCGCGAAGCCGAATAACGCGACCGGGTTTAGGAAAGCCATCAGCGTTTGTATGCGCCTGTGCGTGCGAAAACCGGGGACTGCATCTGCCTGCTCATGCAGCGATTATAGCCGTTTGGCCCGCGCGCCGCGCAACCTGAGCCCGTGATCATCCTAAAAAGAGCTTCACCGCCAAGCCGCCAAGAACAAGCAACGCGAAGGACGCAAAGAGCGCAAAGGGGAAATCCTCCTGGCGCTTTGCCTTTGCGATCTCCGCGCGTTGGCGGTTCAATCGGTTTTTACTCCGTTCGCAGCGCGCGCGAAGTATTCATGCGGCCCAGCCGGAACGCGGGGTACAGGCCCGCTGCCACCGCTGCCGTCACCGCCACCATGAAGGCGATGATGAACTCCTCGGGCGTCAGGCGAAGCTGCATCGTCCAGCCAAACGAGCGCACGTTGATGACGTAGATCAGCACCACCGCCAGCACCAGACCAATCGGCAGCGCCACCAGCCCGGCCGTCATGCCCATCGAGGCCGTTTGAATCAGCGTGTAGCCCCACAACTGGCGGCGGCTCATGCCGGTGGCGCGCATCACCCCGAACTGGCGCGCCTGCTCAATCTGCAGCGCCATCAATGCGCTGAGGATGCCGATGAACGCCACCACCACGGCCAGTAGCCGCAGGGCCTGGGTGATCGCAAACGTGCGCTCGAATACTTCGAAGACATTCTCGCGCAGCGACCGGTTCGATTGGGCTATCAGGTCAGTGCCAGTCAGCGCGGCGCGCACATTCGTCAGCGCCGCGTTCAAATCAACGTCTGGCTCCAGAAAGACGGCCACGTTCGAGATGGCTGAATCGTCGAAATACTGGCGATAGACCGGGTCGGCCATGAAGACTGCGCCCTGATCGCTGGTGTAGTCGTAGTACACGCCAATGACGGGGAACGTGACCTCACCGCGGTCGGTCGTTAGCGTAAGCTGCGCGTCCTCCTGCGTGATGCCGCGCCGGTAGGCGAACGGCTCGCTGACCATCACGCCGTCTTCCAGCAGCGCCTGCCAGTAATCGTCCGCGCCGCTACGCCACACAAACTCGCGCTGTCCGCTGGTCACTTCGCCATCAGCCACGTTCAGATTGACTGGCGGCAGTTCGGGGTAGTCGGGCGCGGTCGTGTTGGTGTTGCGCCCCGCCACAACCCGCGCCAGCCCGGGCAGTGCGCGCAGGCTCTCTGCGACCGCCACATCAACATCTCCGCTGGCGCGTACAGCCGTTAAAGCCGGTGGTGAAACGTAGATATCCGCACCCAGCGTCACATCCAGCCAATCGCTGACCGTGCCGCGAAAACTGTCGATCATCACGCTTACGCCGACGATCACGCTGACGGCGACCGTCAACGCGGCCACTGCAATCGCCGTACGCGACAGTGACCGCGACACCGAGCGCGGGCCCAGTGTGCCGAGGATGCCGAATAGGCGGCTCGTAATCGGCGTCAGCGCGGCCATGAACAGCACCAGCGCCGCCGGTGTGAGCAGCGCCCCGCCCACGACGATAGCGAACAGCCCGCCGAACGAGAGGACGAGACTGTCGAGAGGCAGCAGCAGCACGACCACGCCAGCCGCGATCAAACCAGCCGCGCCCAGCGTCAGCCACGGCAGCAGGCGGCGCGTGCTCTCTTCGACCGCCGAGCGGCGCATCGAGCCTGCCGGGGGCGTGCGCGTGGCGTCGATTGAGGGCACGACTGCCGCGAACAGGCTGGCCAGCATGCCCACGGCCGCGCCCTTGAGCAGCGTACCGGCGTCCAGCGTCACCGTTTGTACGCTGACTGTGAAATACAGGTCGCTGATGGTCTGCGCGATCAGGCCCACCGAAGCGCGCCCAAACATGATGCCGACGGCCAGCCCAATCACCGTGCCAACCGCGCCCAGCAGCAGCGCCTCGCCCAGAATCAGCGTGAAAATCTGCCGCCGTGTCGCGCCCAGCGCGCGCATGACGCCCAGTACAGGCCGCCGCCGCACGACTGAAAACGTGACCGTGTTGTAAATCAGGAACATGCCCACCACCAGCGCCAGCATCGACAGCGCCTGCAGATTCAGCTCGAAGGCGTCGGTCATCTGCGCCAGCGCGCTGCTCTGGTCACGCGGCGTGGTAATCGTGGCGTTGGCGGGCAGCAGCGCGCGAATTGGCGCGAGGTCATAGCCGTCCGGCAGAATCAGATCGATGCGGCTGATGGTGTCGGGCCGGCCAACGATCTCCTGCGCCGTCGCGATGTCGCTCAGAATCAGGCCATCGAGTGCCTGCGCCGTCAGCCGGTCATCGGTTGCCAGCGTGCCCACAATCGTAGCCGTGACCGGCGTGCCGCCCGGCTGTAGCGTAACAACATCGCCCGCTTGCAGACCGAACTGCCCCGCCAGCCCCGCGCCAATCAAAATCGCGTTGGGCTGCGCCAGAAAATTATTGAGGGCCTCAAACGTGTTGGCGTTCTCGCCATCGACCTGTACGTTGGTCAAATAATCGCGAAATGGCGGTTCGGCGAACGGATCGACACCTAGAAGGCGCAGGGGACGGTCGCCGAGTTCCGGCGAGCGCACGTAATCCTCGATGACCGGCGCGACGGCTTCCAGCCCCAGTTGCAAGCGCAGTTGGGCATACAGTTCGGTAGGCAGTCCACCCGCGCCGCCAATGATCTGCTGCGTCGCCTTGCCGGTGACGGTTTCGGTACTAAGGGCGAAAGCGCGCCCGGCGGAATTGTTGGCGAGGTCGATGGCGACGACGACCGCCACGCCCAACGCCACGCCTACGATGAACAGCACGCTTTGCAGGAAGCTGCGCGCGATGAAACGCTGCGTCAGCCGCCCGAGAATGGGAATTCGCATGAAAAGAACCGCCTGATTGGGAAATCGGCGCAAGGCAACGCGGCTAGTGTAGCGCGCCTGCATGAGCCGAGGCTGAAGCGGGGGTAAAAAATGAGAACCTCGCCCCCGGCCACTCTCTATTCTGGAGAAGGGAGGAAATCAGACCAACAAGGCGGCTTCAGCCCCTTGTCTGCACCATGGATGGCCCGCACGCGCATACATGGGGTTGAAAGTTGAGGTTGTGTTATCAAGAAAAGAGGGCGCGCCCATTTGTCAGGCCCGCCCTCCGTCTCGTTCCATCACAACCGTGCGTGGCTATTCTTCGCCTTCGGCCACGGGCTCGCGCGCGTCGCGATGCAGTTGGCTCGTGTCGTAGCCGAGGCGCATGAGCGCGGCTTCGGCGGCCTCACGGATTTTCTCGCCTTCGGCTTCGGTGGCTCGCAGCAGCGGTGCTATCGCGCGGCGGTCACCCAACTTGCCCAGCGACTCGGCGGCGTGCATACGGGTCTGAAACCCAGATGACGGCGCATCGAGCGCCTCGATCAGCGGATCGACTGCGCGCAAATCGCCCAGTTTGCCCAGCATCAGCGCCGCGCGGCCGCGCACGATTAGGTCTTCGGTCGGGTTGCGGACCGTGAAAATGAGCGTGCGTATCGCCTCGTCGCCGCCGAGCATGCCCAGCTTCATGACTGCGGTGCGGCGCTTTTCCTTGTTCACGTCGCGCAGTTCCGACATTGCCTGTTTCAGCAGGGCCAGGTCAGGATTGTTCATAGCGCGTACTCCTTGAGTTGTTCCGGAGCGCTGACGAAGAGTTTGCCTTCATGGATGCGGCATACCCGGTCGGCCATTGGCACGATTTCGGGGTTGTGCGTCGCCATGATCAGCGTCTTTCCCGCGTCTCGGGTTAATTCTAGCAGAAGATCGAGCACTTGCTGACCTGTCTCTTCGTCCAGGTTGCCGGTCGGTTCGTCGGCCATCACCAGTTCGGGTTCGCTCGTCAATGCGCGAGCCAACGCCACCCGCTGCTGTTCACCGCCGCTCAGTTTATCGGGGAACGTGCTGGCGCGGTCGGCCAGGCCCACGCGCCGCAGCATCTCTGTCGCGCGCTGCCGGGTGGCCTTCGAGCTATCCCCGCGCAGTTCTTCGGGCAGCATCACATTTTCCAGCACCGTGAGCGTGGGGATGAGGTTGAAGAACTGGAAGATGATGCCGATATGATCGCGTCGGAACAGCGTCAACTGGCGGTCGTTGAGGCGCGTGATATCGGCGCCATTGACGCAAATCGCGCCGCCTTCGGCCACATCAATGCCAGCGATCAAATTCAGCAGTGTGCTCTTGCCGCTGCCGCTCTTACCCAGCAGGACGAAAAACTCGCCTTCGTGAATATCGAGGTCCACATGGTCAAGGATTAGACGCTGTTGGCCCGCCTCTTCGTACGTTTTGCGCAGGCCGCGAATCTCGACAATCGGGCGCGCGCTGGGGAGGTTCGGGGAAGTCGTCATGATGTTTGTCCTCGATTATACGCCCATGCTGGCAGACGCAATTACCCGATTGTGCCCAAATCGGACTGGGCAGATTGCCAGAAACAGCACAAGCCAGTTATTCGGCCGGATCGAAAAGTTCAGCGTATTGCGGCCCGAAAACGGAGCGCAGCACCACATCGAGTTCCTCGGGGTGCACCACATAGGAGAAACTCTGCATTGCCAGTTCCGTGCGCTGTATGGCCTTGAACAGTTTCACGGGAAATTCACCCTCGAACGAGTGGAGCGTAAAACTGTCACATCCGGTTTGTATCCGGCCTTCTTCGCCCTCAGCTACAGCGAACGCATGCTCTTTGAGAAAAGCATTGATCTCATCGGCTATCAGAGCTGAAAATTTCGCGCCCGATTCTTCGTTGCCCCGTGCGACAAACTCCGAAATCATCCGCGACTGACCGTAGTATTTCGCGTAGCCGTCTGGAGTGACGCACTCACGTAGAAACCCGGGCGCTGAAAAATCCATGCTTTGAGATAGTAATTCATGCGGATGCAAGTCGCTTAAGCCTCCTCGTGTGAACCCTGAAGGCTAATGCGCTATAGCATCCACTTTGTGAAGGATAGTACAGGGGAATGAGATGCGGATGAAGGCCAGCCGAAGCGCAGGCGAAAGACTCACCCACTGCTCAGGCAAGCGCTTCGGCTACCTGCTGTGCGGCCATCTCCCCGCCGCGATCTGCTGGTCGATGCGGAACGCGCCGTAATCGCTGCCCACTAGCGCCACACGCGGCGGTAGAGCGGCACGAATGGCCGCCAATGGTTCAGCGAACTCAGGCAGGCGTCCCGTCAAGGGATCGCCTTCGGGCCAGAAGCGCGCCCACGCCGCCAGCGGTTCGGCCGGGCCCATCAGCGCCCGCACTTCGTCTATCAGCGCAATCTCATCGAGTGGCTCACTCAGGCGGACGCCTGCGCGCACAGTGACGCAGCCCTCGGGCACACGCTCCGGCATCGTCAGCGCTTGCAGGAACTTGATGCGTTCGCCGACGGGCGCAGGCAGTTCGGCAGGCACATCCTCACGGCGGTAACCCAGTGACACCCGCGCCACCGGGTCGTAGCGGTAACCGTCGAGCAACAGCGCCGCATCGGGTGCGAGGCTGTAAAGCAAATGTGTCGCATAGCGCGCAGGCAGCGCCACGACTACGGCATCGGCTGTGCGCAGCACGCCATTTTCCAGGCATATGCCAAAGCCGCCGCCCATCGCGCCGAGGCTGCTGGCAGCCATGCGCGTCAGCACCGCGCCCGTCAGCCGCGCGGCCATTGCCTCGATCAACTGCGCTGTGCCGCCCGCGAAATAGACCAGCTCACCATCGCGGTAGGGCGCAAAATGGCGCACCGCATCGCGCAGGCCCAACTCGTCCAGCCATGACCATGAGTCATAGCGTTCAAGCAAGAACGGACCGCCATCGAACACGAAACCAGCGCGTGTTTCGCTGCAAATCGCCCCGCCCAGGCGCGGCTTGACCTCGATCAGCGTATACGTCAGGCCCAAGCGCTGCAGTTCGAGGGCGGCGGCCAGCCCGGTCAGCCCGCCGCCGAGGATGATGATTTCGGGCAATGGGTACTCCTATGGGCCTCTCTCCCACACAAGCGGGAAGAGGGGCCTCATCGACGCTTGCGTGGGAGAAGGAGACTGAGGGGTTGAGGGGCCTGCCTGCTACGCCCCGTACTTCGCCATGCGCTTCGCGTGGCCGAGCGCAATCGGCATCAGGTCAGCGGCGGGGAACTGGCCCAGCGCGCCGGTCATGCACTCGCGCTCGCCAAACGACGTAGCGCGGTCGGGCATGGCGGTTTCGGGCGCGTGCAGCAGCAGCGGCACCGGATGCCACGAGTGCGAGCGCAGTTTGGCCGGCGTCGAGTGGTCGCCAGTGATGATCAGCACGTCTGGTTTCAGGCCCAGCAGCGTCGGCAGCGCGCGGTCAACTTCCTCGATGACCGCCACCTTGCCGTCAAAATTGCCGTCCTCGCCGCGGCTGTCGGTGTACTTCACATGGCAGAAGACGAAATCGTAGTCGTTCCAGATTTCCGCCACCTTGTCGAATTCATCCTGAACCGTGTCGTGCATATCGGTGTGGATGATGTCCATGCCCACAAGCTGGCTGACACCCTTGTACATCGGATACACCGCCACGCAGGCCGCCTTGAGCTTGTAGACATCGCTGTACTTGGGCAGGCGCGGGTCGCAGGCGAAACCACGCAGCGTGAGCATATTGGCCGGTTCGTGGCCCTTGAGGCGCTCACGCGCGCCGGCGATCCACTGGTTGGCGATTGCAGCAGTGCGTTCGCCAGCCGGGGATGACGCGCGGGCGGGCAGCGGCGCAACGCCGGTCGCCTGCGGGTCAGTATCCTCCACCTCATCGCTCAAGCCTTCACCGCGAATGACCAGCGCGAAGCGATAGCCTTCGCCAGCTTTCACTTCAACGGTCGCGCCATCAACTGGGATGTTTTGCAGCAGGGCCACGCGCTTTTCGCCCTCTTCAGTCGGTATACGCCCGGCACGGCGGTCAGTAATCAGGCCGTTGTCATCGACGGTGCAGAAGTTGCCGCGAATGGCCACGTCGCCATCACCTACGCGCAGGCCGATGCCCATCGCTTCCAGCACGCCGCGCCCAATGTCATAGACCAGCGGGTCGTAACCGAACAGGCCCAGGTGCGCCGGGCCGCTGCCGGGGGCCACGCCGCGCGCCACCGGAATGGTCATGCCGAGACTGCCGGTTTTGGCAATCGCGTCCATATTCGGCGTCTTGGCCGCTTCCAGTTCAGTCTTGCCGTCCGCGGTCATGGGCAGGCCACCCAGCCCGTCCATCACCAGCAGCAGAATCTTGCCACCTTCATCGGTCGTCAGGCGGCGCGTCAATTCGAAATTAGCCATGAGGGGTCTCCCTGCTTATATTTGGTCGTTTGAACGGGTGCGATCATACCGTAAGTCAGCCTGTTATGTGTAGGGACAGGTAATCTGTTTACTTGAACGGCTAGGACTGAAACCCACACAAACAACCCAAAGCTCACGAAGCGCGCACAGGCGACAGTATTCTCGGCGTAGCTAGCGCGGTTGCGGCTCAATATGCTCCTGCCGATTTCCGCGTACCCCCACTACATCTAACCCTGTCATAATAAACCGCACCATCTGATGAAAGGGGAGCGCATCATGGCCAAAGACAAAGACGGCGACGACAAGAAGAAGACGCATGCCGATACCGATGTGCCACCCGACCTCACCAATGGCACGGCTACCCGGCTCAAGCCCACCGGCGACGAGATCATCGAATTCATCGACAAGCTGGCCGGTCCGTATTACGAAAAGGAACTGAAACTACTGCAATTCGAGCTGGTGCGCCTCCAGTACTGGGTGAAAGCGACCGGCCAGCGCGTGGTCATGATCTTTGAGGGGCGTGACGCGGCCGGCAAGGGCGGCACAATCAAGAGCCTGATCGAGCCGCTGAACCCGCGCGGTGTGCGGTTAGTGGCGTTAGGCAAGCCCAGCGACGTCGAGCGCACGCAGTGGTATTTCCAGCGCTACGTCTCGCACCTGCCCGCCGCCGGCGAAATCGTCATCTTTGACCGCAGTTGGTACAACCGCGCAGGCGTCGAGGCCGTAATGGGATTTTGCACCGAGCAGGAATACTGGGAGTTCCTGCGCTCATGCCCCGAGTTCGAGCGCCTGCTGGTGCGCTCGGGCATTCACCTGCTCAAGTACTGGCTGTCGGTAAGTGACGAGGAACAGGAGCGTCGCTTTCAGGATCGCGCCGGCAATCCGGCCAAGCAGTGGAAACTCAGCCCGATGGACCTGCTCTCGCGTGAGCGCTGGGTGGAGTATTCGAAGGCCAAAGACCGGATGATGGAGTACACCGATATTCCCGAAGCGCCCTGGTATCAGGTGCTGGGGGACGACAAGCGGCGGGCGCACCTCAATCTGATTCACCACCTGCTGGCGCAATTTCCCGACTATGCCAGCATGATGCCCGAGCCGGTCAAGCTGAAGGCGCGGCCCGACCCAGACGAGAAGTACGTTCGCCCGCCGCACGACGCCCACGCCATCATCCCCGATCACTACGAGGACTACCGGCGCAAGTAGCGGCGATCACAGGCCTCAAAACGGCTTCAGTTCGAAGCGCAGCACCGGGTTCATGCGGCCGGGCACGACGCTTGATTCTTGCTCGCCGCAGCGTGTCATCCCCAGCGCCGCGTAAAAGCCCTCGGCATGCTGGTCGGATTCGACGACGAGCGCCGTATACGCCAGCGCCCGCGCCGTTTCGATGCCGTGCAGCACCAGTGCGCGCCCCACGCCTCGACCGATGAAGATTGGCTCGACAAACAACCAGTCGATTTCGGCCGCGCGTGGTTCATCCGCCCGGTCGCACAGGCAGTAGAAGCCGGCGAGTTCGCCCTCACTCTCGGCCACATAGACAGGATGGGTGGCAATCGTGTCTGGCGTAATAGCGCGCAGTGCCTGCCGGCGCGTTTCGGCCATGAACGCGGCATCGTAGCCCCACACCGCCTTCGAGCGCAGCAGCAAAGCGACCAGCGTCTCCGCCTCATCGGGGAGCGCGGCGCGAAGTGTCCATGTCATCAGGTGAAGCGGCGCTATAGCTGCGCCAGTGGCCGTTCAGCCCGTGGGCCGGGACGACGCGCGGATGGCACGCTCACGCGGCGCGGTGCGCTGCGGCGGCCATGCCCGGCGGTGTGCGGCTGCGGCGCGGCGCCCGCGATGTAGAACGGGTTCTCGCGCACGATCAGCGCCGCTGCATTGAACGAGCGCGGGTCACTGATATGCTCGTACAGAATGCCGCGCGGCTTGAAGCCGTTGCGCATTTGCACCGTCAGCGTGGGGTCGTGCAACCTGCCCTGCCACACATTCAACACATACTGCGCCACGGTCAGGTCCCGGTGGTGGTGCGCGTAACCGGGCATGAGCGCCCCGGCGATTTCGCCGCGCATATTGAGCTCACGCACCAACTGACGGCGCGCCTCATATAAGCGGCGGCCGATGCGCATGCCGCGATAGTTGGGGTGCACGCTCACATCCACGCCGTAAAGCCACTCGCCCTTTGGCTCATGGTTGGCCAACCAGCCGTCTGCAATGGCCTCAACGTAGGTGTGCTGGATGTGCTCGAAATCGAACGTCGTGCGAAATGTCGTGGTTGCGCCCACCGGCTCACTGCCACCTTCGTGGTGCGCAATCGCTGTGAATTGGCCTTCGGGGAAAAATTCGAGGTGCTTGAGATATTTGTCTTTGCTGAACAACTCGTCTTCAGCCAGCGTAGGGAAGACGATTTGCTGTAATCGAGCCAGCGAGGGCACATGCTCTGGCCGCGTATTCTCGATGGTGATATACACGTGAGCGGGATTTACCCGCGTTGAGCCGGGTATCATGGTAAACCACCTAAGAACACCGTCTTGATTTCCATGTATTCCAGCAGTCCTTCAGTTCCACATTCGCGACCCATGCCACTCCCTTTCATGCCGCCAAACGGCGCTTCGGGGGCCGACGGGAACCAGTCGTTGACCGACACAATCCCGTACTCCAGCCCTTCTGTCATTCTCATATAGGTGTTCACATCACTGGTGTGCACGTAGGCAGCCAGCCCGTATTCAAGCGCGTTGGCCAGCGCCAGCGCTTCATCGGCATCGGTGAAGGGCACGATCGGCATCACCGGCCCGAATATCTCTTCATGATAGACAGCCATATCCGGCGTCACGTTCAGCAGTACGGTCGGCTCATAGAAGTAGCCCGCGCCTGCCGGGCGTTTGCCGCCCGCCAGCACTTCCGCGCCTTCAGCAGCCGCGTCGCGCACCATGGCCTCAACGCGCTCGCGCTGGCGCACATTGATCAGCGGCCCTACATCAGTGGCGGGGTCGATGCCCGGGCCAGTCTTCAGCGCCCTGGCCGCCTGCGCCGCCGCATCGACGAACTCCTCGACGATCTGTGAGTGCACGTAGAAACGCTGCGGGGCGATACAGACCTGGCCGTTGTTGCGGAATTTCGAGATCACGGCCGCGCGCGCCACTTTCTCGACATCGACATCCGGGAAGATCAGCACCGGCGCATTGCCGCCCATTTCCAGAGCCAGCTTGGTCACGGTCTTCGAAGCACCGTCCATCAGCAGCTTGCCCACGCGCGTACTGCCGGTAAAACTGACCTTGCGGCAGTGCGGATCATCCAGCATCACGCGGCCCATCGCTTCAGGGTCGCCATTGATGACGTTGACCACGCCCGCCGGTGCGCCCAATTCATGCAGCGCCTGCGCCAACAGCATGGCCGAGCGCGGCGTGTACTCACTGGGACGGCCCACGACCGTACAGCCCGCCGCCAGCGCCGCCGCCCAGGCACGAGCAGGGTTGTAGACGGGGAAATTCCACGCCGTAATAACGCCCACAACGCCAACGGGCTGGTGCTGCACGCTGACGCGCTTTGAGGCGGCCCGCGACGGCAAAATACGCCCGTGCGCCCGCTTGCCCTCTTCGGCGAACCAGTCGAGCAGATTGGCGCCGGTGTTCCACTCGCCCACCGACTCGCGCAGCGGCTTGCCGCTTTCCTCGGTGGTGATGGCGGCCAGCGCGTCGATCTGGTTGCGAATCCAGGCGGCCGCGCGCTGCAAGATCGCGCCGCGCTCCCAGGCCGTCAATCGCGCCCAATCGGGCTGTGCTGCATAGGCCGCATCGACCGCCGCCTGCGCGTCATCCGCGCCGCCGTAGGGCAGTTCAGCGATCAGTTGTTCGGTGGCGGGGTTCACAAGCTGCCAGACAGCGTCAGTGGATGCCTCGACCCATGCGCCGTTGATGAGCTGCTGAAAATGGAATGTGGTGGTCATTAGTCAGATCCGCCGGTGCGCGCTTGGGCGAATGTTTGGGCGCGTCGTCCGGATTGAGTACGCATCGTTAAGGAAACATCCGCGTACAGTCACAATAGCACACGAGTGCAGGCAAAGCTATTGCGGCATGAATTACAAATACAGGGGAGGATTTAGGCTGAAATGCACAAAGTTGTGTTTCATCGACACTTCGCCAGAGCGTGAACGCTCCGGCTGCCCAATAGACAAGCCTCTGGCGAGGCTCAAAGCGCGTGCAACCACAACGTTAGCCTGGAGCGGCTTATAAGTTTGGTAGCCGACCGCTTCAACGGCTGGCGACGTCACGCAAAACTCACGCCGACCAGCACAACTTGTATGGACTGTATGCTTTCCAGCCAAGGCGGTTTATCGTTTGAGAGGTTGGCATAACCGTAATGAAATGTTAGTTTATGAGCTTATCTCGCTAGTTGGAGGCAAAAGATGAATAGAATTGTCCTCGGTCTGCTGATACTGTTTACGCTGGCTTTCTCCGTGACAGTGGTAGCACAATCCACAGGTCTGGAAGACTTCAGTGAGTGCGATCGCGCTGGCCTATCGACCGCCATCACTGAAGCCCTGACGAATGCCGGAACTGATGAAGACGCGCTTGACGCTGTTCTCGGCGAAGCCGGCACCGCCATCGCCCGAGTACGAGCCGCCTGTTCCGAACTATCGTTTGAAGGCACAAACGCGAAATTGATTGGGCCGTTGACAACTTGAGGCGGTCACTATCGTGTGCGCCTCACAACGGACGGCTACTTCATCGCGTCACGTCGAGGTATTGGACGGAAGCTGTGATGCGGGATCCATGGGGCTTTTCAACCTTATGCAGGGGCAGGCACAACAGGGTGCTGAGGTGCTCGTCACTTCACAGGGTTGCACAGGCGTTGATCGAACACACAATAACATCAGCAGACTCCATGGTAGCTCGACTCTCGAGAAGATCGGTTAGAGTTCCTTTCAAAGGGCTGAGCCACAAGACACAAGCGGTTCTGCAGCGTTTTGATTGGTCCCTTCACTCCCCTGTCGTCAGCCTGCGATACGCACGCTGGTAGCGGGCCAGCCGCTCCAGATCGTCCGGCGTCTGGGCCGCGCTGCGCCGCAAGTCCATGTGATCTTCGAGATCGGACAGCTTCACGCGCACCGCCAGCGGGTTCAACGCAACGCGCTCGATGTACTCCTCGTAGCTTTCGTCGTCGCGCCGCGTCAGGCTGTCGATGGCTTCAAGCACCTTTTCGGGGTAGCCCATCAGGCGCAGTTCATCGAGCGTGACCGGCGTATCCTCAACCACGTCGTGCAGCACGGCGGCCATCTGCGCGGGCAGATCGTAAACTCGGCTGGTCACGCGCAGCACATGCAGGATGTAGGCATGGCCGGCGCGGTCCAACTGCCCCGCATGCACGCGCACCGCCAGCGAAATTGCATCATCAAATGTTGGCATGATCCTCGTCCTTTCGATTTCCATCGCTATAATACCGGCCTATGATGCCCCGTCGATTGTTCCTACCCCTGCTCTTGCTGCTCGCGCTGGCTGTGGCGGCCTGCGACCCGCTCGCGCCGGTTGCGACGCCTACCGCTGTCGTGATGATTGTCTCGCCCGAGCCCAGCGCCACGCTGCCTGCGACTGAGACGCCCACCACCACGCCCACGCCACCGGCGACTTCCACGCCCGAGTCCAGCCCGACGCCAACCGCCTATCCCTGTGCAGAAGACGGCGGCCGCGTCCTCACCTTCGATGATTTCCGCAGCGGCGTGGCCGGCGAAAATTTGCCCTACCGCGTATACATTCCGCCGTGCTATCTGGAGACACAAAAGCGCTATCCGGTTGTATACCTGCTGCACGGTCTGCGCCAGGACGAAAACACCTGGATTGATGTGGGCGTAGTGGATGCGCTCGATCAGGCCATTCGGCTGGGCGCGCTCGGCCCGATGATTCTGGTCATGCCGTCATCTGGCTCCATCGGCACGCTCGACGAGTTCCCGCCCGATGCGTCGCTGGAAAGCGTCATCCTCGACGAACTCGTCCCCGCTATCGAGCGCGATTTCTGCACCATCAGCGACCGCGCCTATCAGGCCATCGGCGGCATTTCACGCGGCGGCTTCTGGGCCTACTCCATCGGCATGCGCCACCCTGATATCTTTAGTAAACTGGGTGGGCACAGCGCGGCCTTCGATGAGAACAATGCTCCGGCCGCCAACAATCCGCTGGAAATGGCGCTCAATGCCTCGTTCCTGGCGGCCGCCGACCTCGACATGTACCTTGATCACGCGGCGGCTGATCCGGCCGGGCGCGGCATCGAACTGTTCTCCAGCCGCCTCAGCTCGCGCGGTATTCCGCACACGTATGTGATCAACCCCACCGGAGAACACAACATCGAGTACTGGGCGGCGCATGTGTCGGAGTATCTCAGCTTTTACGGCGAAAACTGGCCGCTGTCCGACGCCGAACTGCCCTCCTGCCTCGAACCAAGCCCTTAACGCGCAGCAGATGCCTACCCCGTTCACGCATCTGGCCTGCGCCCAGCGCTTGCTTGACGACGGCGTGCTGCCAGAACCTCAGCGCGCGCTGCTGGCCGCCGAACTTCCGGCCTTTGTGCTGGGCAGCATCGCCGCTGATGGACATGGCGGAACCGGCCTGCGCCGCGAGGACACGCACTTCTACACCTACGAGCGCCCGATTGAAACCGCGCCGGCACAGGTCATGCTGTCCCGTTATCCCATGCTGTCCGCGCCTGCTACGCCGGGCCAGCGCGCATTCGTGGCGGGTTACGTCGGCCATCTGGCGGTGGATGAGGCGTGGACGGAAGCGCTGATGCGACCGTACTTCATTGATGCCGAGTGGGGCAGCAGCACCGAGCGTTTTCTCACGCTCAATCTACTGTTGATCGGCCTCGACGAACGCGACCGGGCCACACTCATTCCCACACTGGGCGAGGCGCTACCGGCCGCCGAACCGCAGGGCTGGCTGCCCTTCCTGTCCGATTCGGCGCTGTGCACGTGGCGCAGCATCATTGCGCGCCAGCTTGCGCCCGGCGCGCCCAGCGAGACCCTGCCCATCATCAGCGTCCGCACCGGCAGGCCGGAAGCGGAGCTGCGCGCGCTGGTTGATTCATCCGCCGCACTGAACGCCCGCCTTTGGGCGCACGTACCGCCGCCCGCGCTGGCCGAAACCGAAGCGCAGATGAACGCGTTTGCGCGAGACCAGGTGATGGGATATCTCGGGGCGTGTGACTGAATCTGGACCCCTCTCCGCGTGCGGAGAGGGGTCAGGGGTGAGGTTGATATTTGAGACGGGGTAGTGTTAGTTCGACGACAGCACGCCGCGCCGCATCAGGAATTTCTCGGTTTCCACGCCGATGAACACCACCGAACTCAGCACAAAGCACAGCAGCAGTTGGTCCAGCGTCAGCGGGTTGGTGCCAAAGACCTCGTTGAAGAACGGCAGATAGACGGCACCGATCTGCACGACCAGCGTAATTCCAATCGCCAGCAGCAGCAGCGGGTTGCCGAAGAACTGCAGCTTGAAGGCCGTGTCGATGTGCGAACGCAGGCTGTAAGCGTGGCCCATCTGCGCTATTGTGAGGAACATGAACACCATCGTGTTCCAGGCAGGCGCGCCGTTGGCTGCCAACAGGTTACTTGAGTGGGCCCAGTAGCCCAGGCCGATGCCGGTGACGCCCATAAGCACGCCGACGATGACGATGTGCCGGCCCAGCCCGCGCCCAAACAGGCTTTCGTTCGGGTCGAATGGGGCGCGCTTCATCACGCCCTTCTCCGAACGCTCCACACCCAGCGCCAGCGCGGGCAAACCGTCCGTAATCAGGTTCATCCACAGAATTTGCAGCGTCGTCAGCGGCATAAACATGCCGGGAATCAGTTGCGTCACCAGCAGCACAATCATCTCGCCGGTATTGCTCGCCAGCAGATACTTGATGAAGCGGCGCACGTTGTCATAGATCGTGCGCCCTTCTTCCACCGACGCGACGATGGTGGCGAAGTTGTCGTCGAGGATGACCATGTCGGATGCTTCGCGTGACACGGCCGTTCCGGTGATGCCCATGGCCACGCCGATGTTGCTGCGCTTGAGCGCGGGCGCATCGTTCACACCGTCGCCTGTCATCGCCACAATCTGGCCGCGCGCCTGCAGCGCCTTCACCACATTGAGCTTGTTTTCCGGAGACACGCGCGCATACACGGGCACCGTCTCGACGACGTCTTCCAGTTCTTCCTGCGTCATCTGGCTTATTTGCGCGCCAGTGAGCACTCGATCGTTTTCGCTGGAAATGCCGATGTCTCGGGCGATGGCTGAAGCGGTCAGCGGATGATCGCCGGTGATCATGACCGGCCGGATACCCGCGCCCTTGGCAATGCGTACAGCGTCTTTCACTTCAGGCCTCGGCGGGTCGATGATGCCCACCATGCCCACGAAGATCAGGTCAACCTCGGCTTCGTCAATCGTCCAGTGCGCGGGAAGCTGGTCCATAAAGCGGAACGACAGTCCCAGCACGCGCAGACCGTTTTGCGCCAGATGATTGTTGCCTTCGTCGATACGCTGGCGCAGTTCGGCCGTCATCGGCACGATTCGGCCTTCGATCCATGCGAACGAAGACACCTTGAGCAGGGAATCGACCGCGCCCTTGGTGAACTCTACAAACGAGCGCTGCTGCGGGTCGAGCAGTTCAGCCAGCGTCGCCGGCACCGAGCCGGGCAGCAGCTGCTCATTGAGCCGGTGCACAGTCGTCATACGCTTGCGGTCGCTGTCAAACGGCTGTTCGGCTACGCGTGGGAAGGCGTGATCGAGCGCCGGCTTGGGCATACCATAGCGGGCGCTGGCCATGACCAGCGCCACCTCGGTCGGCTCACCGATTGCATTGAGCGAGTCGCCCTCGCCTTCAAGCATCACATCCGTACACAGGGCGCTGCCCGCCAGCACGAGCGCCTTGGCCCCGGCAGCGCTGGTGCGCGCAGTACCGTTCATACGCTGCAGCGCGGCAACACCTTGTAATGCCAGCTCATCCATATCGAGGACGCTGTTACCCACGTCAATGACCTTCACGGTCATCTTGTTCTGGGTGATGGTGCCGGTCTTGTCCGAGCAGATGGTGGTGACTGACCCCAGCGTTTCAACCGCGTACAAGCGCCGTACCAGCGCATTGCGGCGCAGCATACGCTGTGCGCCCAATGCCAGCGCCACCGTGATGACGGCAGGCAGGCCTTCGGGCACGACCGCAACCGCGATAGCGACCGATTCGAGCAGCACATCGGTCAGCGGCGCACCAGTGATCAGGCCCACCACGCCCGAGATGGCCATAACGCCCAGCGCCACCAGGAACAGCACCTTGCCCATTTGGGCAAGGCGGCGCTGCAATGGGGTCTTCTCGGCCTCGACCATCTGGATCATGGTGGCGATGCGGCCGAGTTCGGTGTTCATGCCCGTGCCCGTAACCACCGCAGTACCCCGGCCATAAGTGACAGCCGTGCCGAAGTACACCACATTCAAGCGGTCACCCAGCGGCGCGCTGGCCGGTGTGAGCGCATTGACGACCTTCTCGACTGGCTCGCTCTCGCCCGTCAGCGAGGCTTCCTGCACGCGCAGGTTAGCCACCTCAATCAGCCGCGCATCCGCCGGGATTATCGAACCGGCCTCCAGCAGCACCACATCGCCCGGAACCAGTTCCTTCGGGTCAATGTCGCGCACATGGCCGCCACGGCGCACCCGCACCAGCGGCGCAGACATCTTCTTGAGCGCCGCCATCGCCTTCTCGGCGCGATATTCCTGGCCCACGCCCAGCACCGCATTCAAAACGACAATCGCCATAATGGCGATGAGTTCAGTTGTTTTTCCGAGCAGGGCCGAAATGACTGCTGCGCCCAGCAGGAGCAGCACCAGCGGATTGGTCAACTGTTCCCACAGAATCGCCAACACGCCGCGCCCGGGCATTTCCTTGAGTTCATTCAGGCCATATTGTGCCTGCCGCTGCTCGATACTCGCGTCGCTCAGTCCCTGGACGGGATCTACGTTGAGCGTAGCGATCGCTTCTTCTGGGGTTTTGAGGTACCAGTCCGACGTTTTTCCGGCGGTGGTATTGGCTTTCTGGAGGGGTTTCTGCAGAATCATAGGCGCTCGGTCTTCCATTGTTGGCGTAGGTTGTTCATGGCCGTACGGCATGGGGGAACTGACCCGGCTCCCCCGCACAGCAGAGGTGGCGGTCGTCAACGCTCGCTTCAGAAGCGAGCGGCGCCCATACAGCATTCAAGCCAGTATAGGGATGCTGCATGGGGGCAGTAACCCCCATTAATTGAGGGGATATTTACGAAAATGAGCGAAGCATTAAGAAACGGAGGGCTTTGAGGGAGGCTGAGAACTGCTTTCGAGATCGCGCTCGATGCGTTCGGGCGATTCGCCCTTCATCAGCCGCTTGCCCACATCGCGCATAACGGGGTCGTCCAGCGCCTGATCCTGGCCGACGTCCTCGAACATACGGCCAATTTCGCGCGTATCGCCACCTTCAAGCACATTAAGCATCTCACCGCTGGACATCGTGCCAAAGTCGTAGCTCGGCTTTGCCAGCGTCACGCGGCTGATGAGGCGCACCAGATCGGTTGCGCCGCAGTGCGGGCACACCAGCCCCGCCGCCAGCGCCGCGTCATAGGCGCTGTAGGACTTGTACGTGAACGTGGCCGGCCGCTGGCACGCATTGCAGCGGTACTCGTAAACGGGCATAATGTCTCCCGTAGTTGAAAGTTAAAGGCTCAAAGTATAAGCTGAGAGTCGAGCTTCGAACGTGCGGGCGCTTTCTGCACACCCACTGCTTTCCAGCCAGAAATAGCCGGGCTATTTGGTACTTCTTTCAACTTTCAACTTTGAACTTTCAACTCCCAGTATAGCAGAGCGACTGTCCCCTGATGTCTGAAAATCCACAGCCCCCCAAGCGGCGGCACCCGCTGGAAGCGCCGCCCCCGCGCCAGCCTGCCACGCCGCAAGCGCAATCCGATGCGGCCGCACCGGGCAATGCCCGCATCCCCATTGGCCCGAACCAAATCCTGCTGCGCATCCCTACCGTGAAGCCCAACGTCACCTACGTGTTGATCGCCATCAACGTGGCGATTTTCATCCTGCGCGCGTTTTCGATTTCGCTCGACACCCTGTTGGTTGAACTGGGCGCGAACAACCAGACCGCCGTGCTGGTGGACGCGCAGTTTCACCGCCTGTTCACGTCGATGTTCCTGCACTCGGGCATTTACGACGCGCTCGGGCGGCTTGAATTGGCAAACGCCATGCATCTGGCCTTCAACATGTATGCGCTATGGGTGATTGGCGCTCCGCAGGAGCGCATGTTCGGCCACGTGCGTTTTGCGCTCATCTACATCCTCGGCGGCCTGACCGGCTCGGTCGCCAGTGCGCTGCTGGGCGCGCCCAACGCTTACTCCATTGGCGCGTCGGGTGCGGTGTTCGCTGTGTTTGGCGCGGAATTTGTGTTCTGGTACCGCCACCGCAAGCTGTTCGGCCGCGCGGGGCAAGCCCGGCTGCGCAGCCTCGCCACACTATTGGTCATCAATCTGGGCTTTGGGCTGCTGGCAAACGCCGGTGGCGGTGCATTGCGCATCGATAATCTCGCCCACATCGGCGGGCTGGTGGGCGGCCTCATCCTCACCTGGTTCCTTGGCCCGTATTACAACCTGCGTCGGGACGCGACCCAGCCGATGGAATTCATCGCTGAGGATACCAATCCACTGCGGAACAATTTCGCCTTCGTGGTCATCTACAGCTCAGGACTGCTGCTCGCGCTGATCATCGGCCGCCTGCTGATCATGGGCGGCTGAACCACCTGCGCCCGCCCGGAATTCCTGGCGCAGCAGCGCCAGTTCCTGCGCCAGCCGCTTGTTTTCGCCACTAAGTTTGGTCAGCACGGTCGCATAGTGCAGCAGCATCATCAGCACGAACAGGATAGCGACTGCGAACATCAGCGCCGGTGGATATGTCACCACGCCGACGAGAATGGCGATTTGGTCGTAGACCGGCTTCGACAGACTCAGAAGCAGCACCGCCACCGCCGTCGCCAGCCACAGCAGCGAATAGTCCTCACGCAATTTACGCCGCCGCACCAGCTCGATGACGATCGCCAACCCCGCCAGCGCGGCGATCAGGCTGAGCAAAATCATGCGATCCATGTGTACCTCCCAGTGCTGAGTCGAAAGTGCTGAGTGCTGAGTAAAAGAGAAGTTGAAAGTTCAAAGTTGAAGGTTGGAAGCGAGTGAAGGGTGCCTCTCTTTTCGCCTGAGGCTGATCGCCCCGCAACTCCCTTTCAACCTTGAATCTTCAAGTTCTTTTCTACTCGCTTCTCAGATATGCCGCAATCACCTGCGCCGTGTGGGCGATACCGTCGCGGTGGGTGCGCTCGTATGCATGCGACGCATCCACACCGGGCCCAATCAGTGACACCCGCGCCTGCCCGCCGCCGCGCCAGTAGGCCGTGCCATCCGAGGCGTAGAACGGGTACAGGTCTAGCACCAGCGGTGCGCCCGCGTTGGCGGCGAGATCGCGTAATTTCCGGTTGAGTTCATACGAGTAGGGGCCACCGCTGTCCTTCACGCACAGCGTACAGTGAAACTCATCCGACGATTGGCCCTCGCCCATCGCGGCCATATCGATGGCGACCAATTCGGCCACATCAGTGGGCAGTCCGCCGGTGCCGCCATGCCCGACTTCCTCATAGTTCGAGATCAGGATGGTGGTGCGCTGCGCCGGAATCTCGCCAGCGTCAGCCAACGCCTTGATGGCAGCGTAAATGCAGGCCACCGACAGCTTGTCGTCGAGATAGCGCGAGCGGATGAAGTGAGTGTCGGTTACTTCCACACGCGGATCGACGAGGATGAAATCGCCCACCTCGATGCCGAGCGCGCGCGTTTCGGCGGCACTGGACGTACGTGCATCCAGCCGCACCTCCATCAGCGCTTCGGTTCGCACAGCGGAAGCCACGTCCTTGCTCACGTGCACGCTGGGGTTGGACGGCAGCACGGTGCCCCGGATCAGCCGTCCGTCGTGCGTCTCTACGGTCACGCCCTCAAACTCGACAGCGTTCCACATGCTGCCGCCCAACTGTGCGGCTTTCAGGCGGCCGCTCGGCTTAATCTCCTTGACCATTAGCCCGAGCGTATCGACATGCGCCGTGAGCGCGCGCGGGGCATCGCTGTGCATGCCCGGCACGATCATGACCAGCGCGCCTTTGGGCGTCAGTTCGGCCGTCAAGCCCGGCACGTTCAGCGCCTCGAACGCGGCGCGAGTGAAGGCCACCGCATCAGTGGTGCGGCCGGTCGGACTGGGAATCTTGAGCAGATCGACCAAAAACGCAACGGCAGCGTCAATATCGAATTCGAGGGGCATCGGACTTGCCTTTCTGCTGTGACTCACACAGGAGATGCCAAAAGGAATAGAGCTTCACCACCAACCCGCTAAGAAGCGATAGAGAAGCCAAGACGTTGTCTCAACCCTCTTGGCGGCTTCCTTGGCGACTTGGCGGTGAAGCTGTTAGTTCCGTATCTTCAAGTCTGTGGTTGAACCGCTTGGGCTGCAACTGTATAGTTCTGCCGGCTTGCACGCAAGAGGTGACTTGACCACGCCCACACCACACCGCCGCCGCTGGCTTCAGGACGCCGGATTCATCGCGCTGCTGTTCCTGCTGCCGCTGCTGATGTTCGCGCCGCAAACCATCGGCGGGCGCACGCTGCTGCCAGCCGAGAACCTGTATCAATTCGAGCCATACGCCAGCTACCGCGCCGAAGCAGGCGCGCCTGAGATTCCGCACAACCACTTGGTGAGCGACCTGGTACTGCAGAATATGCAGTGGAAGGCGTTCACGCTCGACAGCCTGAGCCATGGCGAAATCCCGTTATGGAATCCGCACCAGTTCGGCGGCATCCCGTTCCTGGCCGCTGGCCAGCAGTCCGCCCTCTACCCCTTTAGTATTCTCTACTACACCCTGCCACTCAGCGCCGCCTACGGCTGGTTCACCGTGCTGCAGTTGGGGCTGGCTGGTGTCTTCATGTATGCCTACCTGCGGGCCGGGCTGGGGCTTGGCAAAGCCGGCAGCGCCGTTGGCGGGGTGGTGTTTCAACTCAGCCAGTTCCTGGTCATCAGCGCCGTCTTCCCCATGATCATTGCCTCGGCAGTGTGGCTGCCCCTGCTGCTACTCATGGCCGAGTGGATCGTGCGCGGGCGGCCGCTGCTGGGCGGGCCGGCGCGCCCGATCTGGGCTGTGCTCGGCGCGGTCGCGCTGGGCATGAACATACTGGCCGGCCACATCGAAATCACTTACTACACGCTGCTGATCGTAAGCGTGTACGGCGCGGCGCGGCTGATCTACGCTGCCGTGCCACTCGTTCGCGAACGCGCCGGCGGCCTGTGGCCTGCGCTGCAGCCGGTGGCTCTCTCCGCGGGCTGGCTGCTGGCGATGGCTGTGCTCGGCGTAGCGTTGGGCGCAGTCCAGCTCATCCCGCTGTTCGAGTTCGTTAATATCAACTTCCGTTCCGGCTCGGCCTCGCTGGAGCAAGTGCTCGGCTGGGCGCACCCACCGCGCGACCTGATCCAGTTCGCGCTGCCCAACTTCTTCGGCAGCCCGGCGCAGCACAGCGTGCTCGATGTGTTCAGCGGCCAATCGGTGTCGCTCATCGACACGGTCGTGAACAACGCGCAGGGCACGCGCATCCTCCACACCGAATGGGGCATGAAGAACTACGTCGAGGCGGCACTGTATGTTGGCGTCCTGCCGCTGATTCTGGCGCTGTTCGGGCTGATCGTACCGGCCCGGCGTGCGCGGCAGTTTTTCCGGCCGTTCTACGCGCTGCTGGGGCTGGCGGCGCTGCTGTTCATGTTCGGAGTGCCGGTCTATGCCGTGCTGTACTCGCTACTGCCCGGCTTCGATCAACTGCACTCGCCCTTCCGCTGGGTCTACGCGCTTACGCTGGCAGTGGCGGTACTGGCGGCGTTTGGCATGGACGCGCTGGCGCACAATACCTCGGTTGAGCGCGTGCGCCGCACAGGGCGCTGGTTCGGCATCGTCCTGCTGGCGATCAGCCTGCTCATGCTGGCCGGCTTGGCGCTGGCACGGGCTGCATATCCGTCGATTGAGCCGCTGGTTGAGCGCGTGTTCACAGGCATGGCCAATGCCGACACGGCCTTCCCCGATGCGCGCGCCTTTTTCAGCCATGTGTTCATGCAGGCGCTCGTTTTTGCGCTGATTCTACTCGGCTCGGGCATCGTCTTTCTCGTGCTTGCGCCGCGCAATGGCCCGCCCGCTGGACGCCGCCTGTCGTGGGGGGCAATCGGCGCGGTGCTGTTCATCGCCGCCGACCTGATACTTGCGTCATGGGGCTTCAATCCAGCGTCCGACCCCGCGCTGCTCGATTACACACCCCCGGCGATTGCGTGGCTTCAGATGCAGGAAGGCGGTGGACGCTTCCTGACGCTGGACGACCCTGCGCAGCCGCCGCTGTTTCAGGCGAACATGACGATGCGCTACGGTCTCGATGATGCACGCGGTTACGAAAGCATCATCCCAAAATCGTATGTCGAGACGATGGCGTCGCTCTATCCACAGTCGCAGTTGGACTACAACCGCATCGCGCCACTTTACACGGACTATCCGCCGGAAAGCGGCTTCGACGCCCGCCAGGCGCTGGCATCGCCGCTGCTGAATGCGCTCAACATCCGCTGGCTGATCACGCACGAAACGACTGATGTGGGCGACGTGCCCGGATTCTCGCTGGCGTATGAAGATGCGGGCGTTCGTATTTGGGAGAATTCCAACGCCTTCCCGCGCGAGATGCTGCTGGAGGGTGGGGACGTAAATGCGCGCGCTGATGCGCTCGAGAGCGGCACAGCCGTCGAACTGATCAGCGACAGCGGGCGTGAGCGTCTCTATGCCGTCGAGAACACACAGCCGGCCGCGCTCATCATCAGCGAAACGTCGCTGCCCGGCTGGCGCGCCTATGCGCGGCCGGTGGACGGCACCGAGGGTGACGAAGTTCCGCTGGAACTACGCACGACTTCCGCCGGGCTGATACAAGTCGAGCTGCTGCAGCCGGGCGACTGGATCGTGCGCGTCGTTTACAGCCCGCAAAGCTTCACCGTCGGCATTTTCACCTCGTTCATCGCGGTGGTCGTGTGCCTGCTCATCGGCGGCGCATTCTTCTGGTCACGGCTGACGGCGCGTGGACCAGACAGCAGCGCCGATGGTGAAGGCCTGAGCCGGGTGGCGCGCAACAGCATCGCCCCGATTGTGCTCAATCTGTTCAATCGCGGCATCGACTTTGCCTTCGCCTTCATCATGCTGCGCCTGCTCGGGCCAGAACTGGCGGGCGCGTACTTTTACGCCGGCGTCATCTTCGTGTGGTTTGACATCTTCACCAACTTTGGCCTGAACTTGTTCCTCACGCGCGAAGTCGCCCGCGACCGCAGCCGCGCGCGGGAGATATTCCTCAACACCAGCGTCATGCGCGGCGGCCTCACGCTGCTGGGCGTGCCCATGCTGATCGCGTTCGTTGCACTACGCCAGGCAACCGTCGAGCCGCCGCTTGGGTCCGAAACGCTAATTGCGATTGGTCTGCTTTATATCGGCCTGATCCCGGGCAGCCTGAGCATCGGCCTGACCGCGCTCTACTACGCCTTTGAACGTGCCGAGATGCCGGCCATGGTGTCAACCGTCGCCACCATCAACAAGGCCGTGCTGGGCGTGATTGTGCTGCTGGCGGGCGGGAGCATCATCGGGCTGGCGGCCGTCAGCATCATCACCAACGTGCTCACGCTCGGCATCCTGTTCTGGGGCGGGCGCTGGATGCTGCGCAAGGGCGCGCACGCCGCGCGCGTGAAGTGGAGCCTGATGCGCAGGATGGCCGGGCAAAGCTGGCCGCTAATGCTCAACCACTTCCTCTCGACCATCTTCTTCCAGATCGATGTGGTGCTGATCGAGGCATTTCACGGCGCGTATATGGTGGGCCAGTACCAGATCGCCTACAAGTGGGTGTCTGCGCTCAACGTGATTCCGGCGTTCTTCACCCAAGCGATGCTGCCGCTGCTGTCGCGGCAAGCGCACAACGACCGCGCCGCGCTGCGCCGCAATTACATCCTCGCGCTCAAGCTGCTGGTGAGCATCGCCCTGCCTACGGCCGTCATTTTCACGCTGCTGGCCTACCCGCTGACTGCGATTCTGGGCGGCGCACAGTATCTGCCCGACGGCGCGATTGCCACGCAGATCATGATCTGGAGCATCCCTATCGGCTGGATGAACAGCTTCACCCAGTACATGCTGGTGGCGCTCGATTTGCAGCGCCGCATTACATGGGCGTTCGTGCTGGGCGTGGGCTTCAACCTGATCGCCAACTTCCTGCTCATCCCGCAGTACGGCTATCAGGCAGCCGCCTTCACCACGATCTTGTCGGAAGCGGTGCTGTTTGTGCCCTTCATCTGGATTTTACGGGGCAGTATTGGCGATCTGCCGTGGCTGCAGATGCTGTGGCGTCCGCTGGCAGCGACCGGGCTGATGATTGGCGCGGCGGCCCTGGGCGGCTTCGTCCATCCGCTGTTCGCCGCCGTATTCGCAAGCATCGTCTATGCCGCTGCGTGGTGGTTCCTGCGCGCCCTCAACGCAGAGGAGTGGGCGCTGCTCGGCCCGCTGCTGCCCGGGCGGCTGAGGGCACGGCTGCCAAAGACAGTATGAAACAAAACACAGCGCCCGCGAGAATGCGGACGCCGGGGGATTCAATCACTCCTGTGAAACGCGCGGCCTACAAACCGAACTCGGACTCGCGCATGCTCACATCTTTGCGAAACTCCTTGTAAGGGCGCACGTCGAGCACACGACCACGCAGCCCACGCCGGATGAACGGGTTGGCTAGAACCGGCATGACGATGCGCACGCCGTCGCGTTCCAGCGTGGTGTGATAGACGGAAATGCGGCGCATGCCCGAGTGCCAGTATTCCTGCTCGAAGATCGGCTCCATCAACTGCCAGCCAGTACTGATGGCCGTAATCAGGGCATCACCGCCCGCGTAGCGCTCCGAACGCGGATCCCAGTGTCGGTGCATTTCCGAATAATCGGCGTGAAAGTCAGAACTCTTGATGTTTGCCATGTCGTCCTTTGCTCCATAAACATCCTAAAGTATAAACGCCTCGATATTAACGCCGCGTAAATCGAAGCACAAATCCTCGTGAACGGATTTGGGAGTGAGGTTTGGCCCACGCGGACTTACGGAATCGTCGCGCAAGTATGCGGGTGATCACGTCGCGCAACCCGCTGTTTCCCTATCCTCTCAACGCGCCTCCACAACAACTCAATTTTCTAACTTGACGAAATTAGAACATGCGTGCTATTGTATAGAACAAACGTGCTGAATTTCACTGCATCGAGGAGAGCGACCATGGGCCAGTACAATATCTATGCCGACGATCCCCAGCGCGCGATGGCATTCTATGCGGGGGTATTCCGCTGGTCGTTCCTGCGCCGGCGCGCCAGCGATAGCTGGTGGGTTAGCAGCGGCCCAATGACGGCCCCGCTGATCGACGGGCTGCTCAGCAAGCGCGTGGCCGGTGAGCGCGGGCATCTGGGCGCGCTGCACGTATCGATGTTCGATGTAGTGGTGGAGCGCATTCGCTCGCACGGGGGGCGGCTAATCACGCCCATTCGCGCTGGCATGCGCAGCGAACGTCAGCTCTATGCCATCGATCCCGAAGGCAATTCTTTCCGGCTGATCGAAGTCGTTGCGGCTCCCATCCTCAGCCTGCCCATCCCAATGCGCGTGCTAAACAGCTATGCGGTAACCGCCTGAACCCTGTCCGCTGACTTGACTCAAACGATTTCGTTGTAAGGTGCGCTCGTGAGCGCACCTTTTGTTCCTACCTGCGGCCGGGGTTACGTTCCCTGCGGTTGTTTCATCGGTCAGCCCCTGTAACCTCCCCGTGGAAGGGCAACACACCACTCTTAACTTTCAAATCTGTACTTTCAACTTCGCCATAATTCCACCGCCCTGAATTGGTACTACCGCACTACCCCTGCCCACGCGTATTGTTAAGCACATTTGATGGCGCGTTCAGTTTGAGGCTGATGCCGTGACGGCCAGCACCACCAGCAGCTCCAGTTGGAGCGTGCTGCGCAACCCCGCATTTCGCTCCTACTTTGGCGCGCAGTTCATCTCATCCACCGGCTCGTGGATGCAGCTGGCGGCGGTCAACTGGCAGATTTACGCGCTTACTGGAAACCTGATGGCGCTGGGGCTGGTCGGGCTGGTGCGCGTGCTGCCGATCATCGTGCTGTCGCTGCTCGGCGGCGTAGTGGCCGACACTTACGACCGGCGCAAACTGATGATCTGGACTAACAGCCTGATGCTGCTGGCGGCCCTGCTCCTGTCGATTGTCAGCTTCACCAGCGTCGCGAGCCTCCTCCTGATCTACCTGGCAACTGCCACGCTATCCGGCCTGGGCGCGTTCGACAAACCGGCGGCGACTGCGCTGGTGCCGCGTCTCGTCACCCCGGCCGAACTGCCAAAAGCCGTGCGCGTCAACGTCATCATGATCGAGATCACGGCGGTGCTCGGGCCGATGGCGGCGGGGCTGCTGCTTGGCGCGTTTGGGCCGGGCATCGCCTATTTCATCAACGCATTGTCGTTCATACCGCTGATTATCGTGCTGCTGCTGCTCAAAGTGCCCCATGTGCGCGCACCGGGTGGCACTGGCGTCAACTGGCACTCGATGGTGGAAGGCTGGCGCTTTGTCCGGCGCACGCCGCTGATGTGGTCCAGCACCCTGCTCGACTTTTTCGCCACGTTCTTCGCCTCGGCGATGGCGCTGCTGCCGGTGTTCGCCACCGACGTTCTCAAAGTCGGGCCGGAGGGCTACGGCATCCTCTATTCTGCGCCGGCCATCGGCTCGATGCTGGGCGCGCTGGTGATGGGTCAGTGGGGCGGTCGTATCAAGCGGCAGGGCTGGCTGCTGCTGGGCGCGGTTGGCTTCTACGGCGTGGCTACGATCGTGTTCGGCCTCTCGACCAGTTTCTGGCTGTCGCTGGCGCTACTGGGTCTGGCTGGCGTGGCCGATGCGGTGAGTATGGTCATCCGCCATTCGCTGCGCCTGCTGCTCACGCCCGATCACCTGCGCGGGCGCATGCAGTCAGTGACGATGATGTTCTTCATGGGCGGGCCGCAGTTGGGCGAGCTCGAGGCCGGGATGGTGGCGCAGGCGTTCGGGCCGGTGTTTTCGGTCGTGACCGGCGGCGTTGGCACGCTGATCGCAACTGGCGCGCTGGCATTCGTCTATCCGTCACTGCGCCGCTACCGCGAAGGCGATGCAGTGCAAGTGGCGGAAACGCAGAATCAGGGCATTCCGCTGGCCACGCTTGAGCCAGTCGAAGCCCTTATGCCAGAGATCGCGCCCGGCAGCGACTAACGTCTCAGTCCCCGCCCAGCGCCGCCGCCATGAACCCACCCACGCGCTCGGCGTAGGCGTCGCCCGCCACGGCCAGATAATTGCCGTGCGACGCGCCGGGAACTTCCCACAATGTTACGTCTCCGCCAGCAGCCAGCCCCGCCGCCAGCAATTCGCGGCCGCTGTCCAGCGCGCCTTCCAATGAGCCATACACGAGTAGCACAGGCCGGGGCGCAATCTGCGGCATGGCATCCAGCGGGCTGAGCGCGGACAGTGGCCAGCCGGTCGACAAGCGGAAGCCGAGACGCGCGCCCAGGTCGAACCCCGGTTTGAGCAGGCCCAGTTCACTGCTGGCTGCGTTCAACTCGTCCTCGAAATTGCTGTAGTTGCCCTGCGCCACCACAGCCGCCGCTTGCGGAAACTGCGCCGCTCCCATGAGGGCGGCTGCACCACCCGCCGAAAACCCGTGCAGTCCAATCCGCGACGAATCAACGTCTGGCCGCGTGGACAGCCACGCCAGCGCGTCGCCCACCTGCGCCGCTTCGGCTGCGCCCAACGTTGGGCCAACCGCTCCCACGCATGCCCGTGACTCAAAACTGAGCACGTGGAAGCCGCGCTCGTGATAGACCATCGCTTCATCCATGAGATCACCGCGCGCCCACGCCAACGTGGGCAGCACGATGACGGCTGGCGCTGGGCTGCCGTCTGTGCCCGCGCCCGGAATGAACCAGGCGCGAGTAGGAGCATTGAATTCAGTTGATTGGAATGTGACGTCTTCATGCGCTACCGGCGGAACAACTTCGCCGCCGCAGCGCCCCGCCGTCAGCGCCACCATGAATACGCCGCCGATGAGCACCGGCAGGCTCAAGATCAGCAGCGTCAGCAGTACAATTAGCAGCCAAAGTCGGCGGCGGCGCGGAGTCATTCGGGGTCGTCGGCTGCAATCTCGCGCAGCGTGCGCTTGCTGGCCGGATCGGGGTAGCCGTGAGTCATCACCAGGTCGAACAGGGTCACTTCGGGGCCGCTGTTTGCGCCCAGCAGCAAATCGCCCAACACGATATCAACTACCAGCAACAGGCGGGCGAAGCTGCCGTACTGCCCCTGCAGCGCCGTGAACAGCACCGCGAACACGCGCTCACGCAGTTCGGTATCGAGCAGGCCGTGGCCGGGAAAACTGCCGTTCCAGGTTTCCTGATACGTGCCGATGCGCAAAATGTCGTGGCGCAGCGCGATCAACTGCCCGGTCGCGGCCTTGCGATCGCGGGCGTCAAGCAGCCGGTCGCGCGAACGATACGGGAGATTGGGAAGCTGATCGTAGACCGCGCCGGGCGCGGCGGCCGTGACCATACGACCCAGCGGCGTAGCATTGATTTCCAGCGCGCCGCCCAGCGCATGGAAACAGTCGCGGTAGTAATGGGCGCGGGCGGGCAGCGCCGCGCACTGGTCAAAACGCCACAGCAAACTGAGATAGTCGCTGAAATCGAGTGGAAACTGTGGCGGAGCCGCAGGGGTATAATCGCCCAGGAGCTGACCAATGCGCGCCTGCTCGAACCGGCTGTACATGGCCTGCCTCAGTCCGAATAGGGTGTGGTGCGGCGCATACTTGGGTTGAGACGATGGTGGCGCGACCAGATTTGCCACACGCGCACGGCCGCTTCCAACTGAATACGCATATCCATCTTCGACGTGCCACGCTGCCGTTCCGGGAAGTAGATCGGCACTTCGACGGTTTTATAGCCAAGCTTGTAGGTGATGTAGGCCAGCTCAACCTGCGAGACGTAGCCATTCGAGCGCAGGCGGTTGAGGTCAATTCCGATCACCGTGGCCGCGCGCCACAGGCGAAATCCGCCGGTCGAGTCGTTGAAAGGCACGCGCAAAATCGCGCGCACATACACCTTATTGGCAAACCAACTTAGCAGTTTGCGATAGATGGGCCAGTCATGATCCACGCTGCCGCCCTTGCAGTAACGCGAACCAAGCACCACGTCCGCCCCCGTTTCCACGGCTACGATCAGCGTGGGCAGATAGTCGGGATTATGCGAAAAATCGCAGTCCATCTGCACGATGTAGTCCGCGCCCTTGGCCAGCGCCACACGAAAGCCAGCGCGATAGGCCGGCCCGAGGCCTGCTTTCTCGCTTCGATGCAGCACATGCAGCCGGCCGGGATACTGCGCCGCCAGCTCGTCGGCCAGTTGGCCGGTGCCGTCTGGCGAATTGTCGTCCACCACCAGAATCTGCAAGTCGTCTACCGGCTGATTCCACAGCGCCTCCACCAGAAGAGGCAGGTTTTCACGCTCGTTGTAGGTGGGTACGACCACCATCGTCATCGGCATGAGCATTTCCTGGGTCACGGGTGGCGCGGAGCGCAGATGCGGCACTCATGAGCAGTGTAAGGGAATGGCAGGTGGATTTCCAGTAAGATTCCGCCGCGCATCATGGCCCTATTTGGTTTGCAGTCCGCTCGTACAATAGTCTACGTCCGTTCGTAAACAACCCTCTCGTCTAATGTCTCGCCTGCGCTCAATCGATCGCCGCTTCGCCATTCTGTTCGCCATCGTGTTCGTCAACTTCCTTGGCGCGAGCATGGTGATGCCTGTGCTGCCGCTGTATGCCAGCAATGAGTTCGGCGCAAGCCCGCAGCTCATCGCGCTGCTGTTGTCGTCGTTCTACATGGCGCAGTTCCTCGCCGCGCCGTTCCTCGGCCGCCTGTCCGACCGCTCGGGCCGCCTGCCCGTGCTGATCGGCAGCCAACTGGGCACGGTCGCCAGCTTTGTGCTGATGGCGCTGTCTACCAGCATGGGCGGCCTGTTTGCGGCGCGCATCATCGACGGCATTACCGGCGGCAACATCATCGTGGCGCAAGCCTATATCACCGACATCACGGCGCGGGACAAGCGCACGCAGGGCCTCGGCCTGATCTTCGCCGCGTTTGGACTAGGCAACATCTTCGGGCCGGCGCTGGGCGGGCTGATTTCAGCGGCATTTGGCGCGCACGGCACGTTCTTCGTGGCCGCGCTGGTGTCGATACTCACCGTCACGCTCACGCGCCTGTT
Organism: uncultured Chloroflexia bacterium; assembly: GCA_963841085.1. GTDB lineage: Bacteria > Chloroflexota > Anaerolineae > Aggregatilineales > Phototrophicaceae > Flexifilum. The sequence goes on from CAWJBF010000009.1 coordinate 837,177, forward strand.
CCTGCACGAATTGCTCACGCCGGAAAAACGCGCGGAACGCAAAGCCATCGTCGCCAAAATGAACGTGCGCGACGTGACCGGCAACCACCCGCTGCTGATCATCCTGTTCATAGGCTTCTGCGCGCAGTTCAGCATCGCAATCCTGCAGGCCACACTGGCGCTGTTTGGCGAGGCCGTTGTCTTTGCCGGCAGCCCGGTTTCGCTGCAAAGCCTCGGCGTTGGGCTGCTGCTCACCGGCATCGGCGTGGGACAGTTCATCACGCAGTTGTTCTTCCTCCGCCCGGCGGTGCGGCGCTATGGCGAAAAGCGGCTGGTGGTGGTCGGCGCGTTCTTCCGCGCGCTTGGCATGCTGTCGCTGGTCGTGTTCACTTCTCCGCTACTGGTGGGATCAGTTTCGATGATGACGATTGCCATTTCCTCGGGCCTGATGATGCCCTCGCTGCAATCGCTGGCGACAACGACCACCGCCGAGGAAATCAGCGGCGGGGTGCTGGGCGTCTACAATTCATCCACTACGCTCGGGTTCATTTTCGGCTCGGCGCTCGGCGGCATGTTGTTTGCCATTGGCCCACGCGTGCCCTACGTCGCGGCCGGCGCGATGCTGCTGTTCACGGTGCTGCCCGCGCTGGCCCTGCAGCGCACCCTGCGCCTGCGTGCGGCCCGGGCCGCCGCCTGATTCTTTGGGAACGCGCCCAAAGATTAGGCAATATGTCCAACTAAACTGACGGCGCTTAGTTTTCAATTCCTTCCGAAAGCGTTACAATCCCCATTCAGATTCTCGCTCTCGGGATTCTGAGACGTTCCAAATTCGTATGCTTGAAGGAAAGGGATTTGCACATGAAGAAGTGGATTGTAGCCCTGATGGTGCTGGTTCTGGCGCTGGCGCTTACCGGCGCTGTGATGGGCCAGGACGCCGCTCCCAGTGGTGAGTTGGAAGTCTTCTCGTGGTGGACGGGCGGCGGCGAGGCGGCTGGCCTCGATGCGCTGATTGCCCAGTTCTCTGAAATGTATCCCGATGTCACCGTTGTCAACGCGGCGGTCGCAGGTGGTTCGGGCGTCAATGCCCGCGCCGTCCTCACCACCCGTATGCTCGGTGGCGACCCGCCGGATGCTTTCCAGGTGCACGCCGGTGAAGAACTCAATGCCGTGTGGGTGGCCGCCAATGCCGTGCAGCCCCTCAACGACATTTACGAAGCCAATGGCTGGATGGAACAGTATCCACAGGGCCTGCTCGACCTGCTGACTGACGCCGAAGGCAACATCTACTCGGTGCCGGTGAACATTCATCGCTCGAACGTGATGTGGTATGTGCCCGCCAACCTCGAAACATGGGGAGTGACCGTTCCTACTTCGTGGGACGAGTTCGTTACGACCACTTGCCCAGCGCTGCAGGCTGCTGGCGTGACCCCGTTGGCCGTTGGTGAAAACTGGACCCAGGTTCACCTGTGGGAGAGCGTTGCCCTCGGCGTGCTGGGCACAGAGGCCTACAACGGACTGTGGGATGGTACGACAAGCTGGACAAGCGACGAAGTCGCTAGTGTCTTCGACACCTACAGCCAGGTGATCGCCTGCACGAATGACGACCGCAACGCGCTGAGCTGGCAGGATGCCTCCGCGACGGTAGTAGACGGCACGGCCGCCTTCAACATCATGGGTGACTGGGCAGCCGGCTACTTCCTGGTTGACCTGGCGCTGACCCCCGGCGAAGGCTTCGCCTGGGCTCCCGCACCCGGCACGGGCGGCAACTTCATGATGCTGTCTGACACGTTTGCCGAGCCTGTTGGCGCCCCGAATCCGGACGCGACGACGGCTTGGCTGAGCTTCATCGGCTCCGGCGAAGCGCAGGACCTGTTCAACCCGGTCAAGGGTTCGCTGCCGGCCAACCTCACTGCCGATATCACCAACTGCTGACCTGTACAACGCCTACTTCCAGAACGCGTATGAGGACTGGACGACTAACGCGATCGTTGGCAGCCTTGCCCACGGTCTGGTTGCTCCGCCTGCGTTCTCGAATGCCTTTGGCGCGGCACTGGCCAGCTATATTGATAACGGTGACGTTGCTTCAACTACCGCCGGCCTGGCGCAGCTTGCCATTCAGACGGGCATGACTGGCAACTAGTGCCCGACCTTCAATTGCAGTAAGCAAGACCGCAGGGGCGGCGCGGGAGTAGCAGCGCCGCCCCTGTATTGTTAGAATATCCGTAATGCTTCTTAAGGCGTCTTTTTGTGGCTCTCATGCTTTGGCTCCTTCTCACAGGCGGGGATGGAAAGCTATCAACGTCTCCCTGAAACAGGGGGCACTGCGTGCGAGCGTGAAGATTAGGTATGAGACGGATGGAGGGGACAGGCCATGCGTAGACGAGTGAACCGCGATCGACTGACCGCGTTTCTGATGATTCTGCCATCGATTGTCCTTGTGTTCATCTTCGTCTATGTGTTCATCGGCCAGACGGCTTATACGTCGCTGACCGACTCGAACGTGGTGCAGTCGTTAGGGCGCACGGAGGCCAATTTTGTCGGCTTCCAACAGTACAACGCACTGTTCACCAATCCATTGGACTATCGCTTCCGGCTGGACCTGGTCAACACCGTCTTCTTCACAGTATTGTTCATCGCGGCCTGCCTTGGGCTGGGCATCGGGCTGGCTATTCTGCTCGACCAGAAGGTACGAGGCGAAGGCGCCTTTCGCACCATCTTCCTGTTCCCGATGGCGCTGTCGTTCGTCGTCACCGGCGTCGTCTGGAAGTGGTTGTTCAACCCCGTGCACGGCATCAATGCGCTGCCCACAATGTTTGGATTGCCCGCTGTTCCCTTCAAGTGGTTCATCAGCGAAACGACAATTCTTGAGTTCAACTGGCAGAACCTGCCCTATTTCTTCGCCATCGCTGCGCTGGGCGTCGTCGTGTTTTTTGCGATGCGCGCCTGGTTGAAACATCGTTCGACACTGGGCGCACTACTCACGGCTGGCGCACTGCTGCTGATGGCGTGGATAAGTTTCGGTGGCCCATCCAACCTGAACGGCCTACCTGTCCCCGAATACTACGGCTTTAACCTGGCACTGATCGCTGTCGTGGTGGCCGCTGGCTGGCAAATGAGCGGCTACACCATGGCCATGTATCTGGCTGGTCTGCGCGGTATTTCGGACGACCTGCGCGAGGCGGCGCGCGTAGACGGCGCGAGTGAGTTTGGCGTGTACCGCCATATCGTGCTGCCGCTGCTGGCCCCGATCACACTAAGCGCAATGATCATCCTCGGCCACATCTCGCTAAAGATCTTCGACCTCGTCTACGTGATGGGCGGCGGCGACAACCTGTATATCGATATGCCCAGCATCAACATGTGGTTCACCACCTTTCGCGCCGGCGACTTCGCCAAAGGCGCGGCCATCGCCATCATCATGCTGATTATGGTGGCCGTCGTCATCGTGCCTTACCTCGTTTCGAGCCTGCGCCAGGAGACCGAGCTATGACCGCGACCACGGCCACCAGCGCACCAGTCAAGTCATCCGCCCCAGGTAAAGGGACGCGCCATATTCTTTCGCGTACCGTCATCTATGGGCTGCTGGTCATTGGCGCAATCGCCTTCCTGATCCCGGTCTATATGGTGCTGGTCACCAGCTTCAAAAGCATCGATCAGGTGGGCATCACCTCGATGTGGGAGTTCCCCAGCTCGTTCACGCTGGACAATTTCGAGCGCGCCTTCAATCTGCTCTCGCCCAATCTGGTCAACAGCATCCTGCTCGTCATCCCGGCGACGGCGATTTCGGCCATCCTCGGCTCACTCAACGGCTACGTGCTGTCGAAATGGCGCTTTCCGGGTGCGAACATCATCTTTCCCCTGATGCTGTTTGGCATGTTCATCCCGTACCAGGCCATCCTCATCCCGATGGTGCAGTTCCTGCGCTCGGTCGGGCTGTACGGCGGCATTCCGGGCCTGATTCTGGTGCATGTGATCTACGGGCTGCCCATCACCACGCTGATTTTCCGCAACTACTACGCGGAAGTCCCGAAAGAACTGGTGGAGTCCGGGCAGATTGACGGCGCGGGCTTCTTCGGCATCTACCGCTGGATCATGCTACCCATCTCTGCGCCGGGCTTTGTGGTTGTGCTGATCTGGCAGTTCACGCAAATCTGGAACGAGTTTCTGTTCGCCGTCACCATCACCAGCCCGGGTTCGCAGCCGATTACAGTGGCGCTGCAGAACATGGCCGGCAGCCAGATCGTCGAGTGGAACCTGCAAATGGCCGGAGCGCTGTTGGCAGGCCTGCCCACGCTGGTGGTCTATGTGCTGCTGGGCCGCTACTTCATTCGCGGTCTGCTGGCAGGCAGTGTGAAAGGCTAATCGGTTTCGATCACCAACCAGTCCATTTCAGTTGCATTTCGCATTACATTGCATACAATATGAGAGGTTGCTGAGAGCGTTCACACGGTGTACAGCCGCAAACGCTTCGGCCAGTGAGATTTGGGGTTTAGCGTGGCTGCCCGTAAGGGTTGCCGCACGGACGATGCGAGTTATCGCGCCGGGCGAAAATTCGCGTCATCCGCGAGGTGCACTTACGGAAAGCCCTCGTGCAGCATAGAGATGGAGTCCACTTTTATCATGCGTCCACTCAATCAAACCGAACAAATCCTCATCTATATCGTCCTTGGTATCGCCATTGCAGGACTTCTCTACGCCTGGTTCCTCGCGCGCCAAATTCTGCGTGAGGAAAAAGGCTCGGCAAAGATGCAGGAAGTGTGGAACTACATTCGCACCGGCGCGAATGCCTATCTGCGCTCACAGCTTCGCATCATTGCTCTGCTTGTCGTCGTCCTGGTGGTCATCCTGTTCTTCAGCGTGTATGTGGTCAACCCCACCCCGTATGCAATCGAGCACTTCTGCCCGCTGTTAGCCGAAGACGTTCGTGCGGACTTCGAATCGAGTGGCGGCGCCGAAGCCATGCGCGCGCAGGTGGCTGCATCGAACCCCAACGCCACTGTAGACCAGTTGGTACTGCTTCAGAACAACGCCGTCGTTTTCCAGGAAGAAGCACTCATCGTACAGCGCGGTGTGGCTGAATGTGATGCGGCCCGCGTTACGACTGCGTTTGGGCGTGCTGGCGCATTCCTGATGGGTGCCATCTTCAGCGCGACCGTTGGTTTTGCCGGCATGAACATGGCGGTACAAGGCAATGTGCGCGTGGCCGCAGCCGCCGTCGATCCGAAGCGCGGTTACTCGGATGCGCTACGTATCGCTTACCGCAGCGGCACGATTACCGGCATGCTCACCGATGGCCTCGGCCTGCTCGGTGGCACGGTCATCTTCCTGATTTTCGGCATCGCAAGCCCCGATGCGCTGCTGGGCTTTGGCTTCGGCGGCACGCTGCTGGCGCTGTTCATGCGCGTGGGCGGCGGCATCTTCACCAAGGCCGCCGACGTAGGCGCCGACCTCGTCGGCAAGGTCGAGGCCGATCTGCCTGAGGACGATCCGCGCAACGCCGCTGTCATCGCCGACCTGGTCGGTGACAACGTGGGCGACTGTGCAGGTATGGCCGCCGACATCTTCGAGAGCTACGAAGTGACGATCGTTGCCGGCCTCATCCTCGGCCTGGCGCTCGCCACCGTCACGAAAAGCCCGATCTGGATTGTCTTCCCCCTGGTCGTACGCGGAATTGGCGTGCTCTCATCCATCATCAGCACCTACCTCGTGCGCGCTACCGGCACCAACGCCGGCGGTAAGGATGCACTCAAGGCGATTTCGCGCGGCTTCTACAGCGCGGCGGCCATCAGCATTGCGCTGTTCATCGTCTTCACAGTCGCGTACATGCACGAACCGTTCATCATGGATGGAAACATCATCTGGCAGCCATTAGCGGCCGTCGTGGTTGGCATCTTCCTCGCCATCATCATTGAGCGAGTGACGGCCCACTTCACCGATACCGAACACGGCCCCGTGCAGGATATCGCCAAGAACACACAAACCGGCCCGGCCACTACTATTCTCAGCGGCCTTGCATCGGGCATGGAAAGCAGCACCTGGGCAACATTTGTCATCGCCGGCAGCATCCTTGCCAGCATCATTGTCTTCACACTGTTCCCGATCACGAATAACGCGGGCGCACCGATCGTCGATACGTTCACCGCCGTACTCTACGGCGTAGCCATGACCGGTATCGGTATGCTCACGCTGACGGGCAACAACGTTTCGATGGACGCCTTCGGCCCCATTTCGGACAACGCGCAGGGCATTGCTGAACTTGCTGGCGAGAGCGGAGGCGAGGGCGGCAAGATTCTTGAGGCGCTGGACTCGGTGGGCAACACCACCAAGGCAATCACCAAGGGTGTCGCCATCGGCAGCGCGGTCATCGCTGCAGTAGCGCTGTTCGGCTCGTTCCTAACCGATACGCGCGTCGTGCAGCTTGGCCTGGGCGTGCCGCTGGAAGACACTGTGTTTGCCCGTGGCATCAACATCGCCGACCCGATGATCTTCATCGGCTTCCTGCTCGGCGGTGCGATGATCTTCCTGTTCAGCTCGCTGCTCATCCGCGCAGTCAACCGCGCCGCCTTCAAGATGATCGGCATCGTTCGCCGTCAACTGCGTATCCCCGGCATCATGGAAGGAACCAAGACACCTGACTATGCCGAGGCAGTCAGCGTATCTACCCAGGCCGCGCAGCGCGAACTGCTGCCGCTCGGCATCATCGCGGTGTTCACGCCAATCGTGGTTGGTTTCCTGCTCGGCGCACCCGCGCTGGGCGGCTTCCTCGCCGGTATCATCCTCGCCGGCCAGCTCATGGCGGTCTTCATGAGCAACGCAGGTGGCGCGTGGGACAATGCCAAGAAACTCATCGAGGAAGGCCACTACGGCGGCAAAAAATCCGAGGCTCACAAGGCAGCCGTCGTGGGCGATACCGTCGGCGATCCTTTCAAGGATACGGCCGGCCCGGCCCTCAACCCGATGATCAAGGTGGTCAACCTGGTGTCGCTGCTGGTTGCGCCACTGGTCGTCACGGCCGCCACGATTACCGATCAGGCCTCGCAGATTTCGATTATCGTGGTCATGCTGGCGCTGGTCGGCGTGATTCTGTGGGCCATTCGTCGCAGCAAGCAACCTGACAAGGAAGCGCAAGAACAGGTCGAAGCCGTCATACACAGCGGCGCAGGCGACTAGGTCGACACGTGTGGCCTCAATAGTTCAGAGGGCGGCTCACTTGAGTCGCCCTCTGTTGTTGCTAGCTACCTGTTCCGAAACGCATGATTTCCCCCCGCAATCAATTCCCACTATATTTGAATCACCGATTGTTCCCATTCATGGCGAGAAAAGGAACAGACCATGCCCTTTCGACTACGCTACCCCGTAGACAATCCGCTCATCACCCAGTATTTTCTGGAGCGCCCTCAGGTATACAGCCGTTTCAACCTGCCCGGCCACGAGGGTATCGACTTCGGCGTGCCCATCGGGGCGCCTGTGTATGCCGCTGCCAACGGCACGGTCGATGCCATTGAGGACGACCCCGCCCAAAACGCCTACGGTAAATACATCCGCCTGCGCCACAAAACGCCGGACGGCACCTTCACCACGCTCTATGGCCATCTGTCCGAGATTCTGGTCACTAAGGGCCAACAGGTGACCGCCGGGGAACAAATCGGGCGGTCTGGCAGCACCGGCTTCTCCGACGGTCCACACCTGCATTTTTCGCTCAAGATGCCCGGGGTGGCGGCGAAAGGCCTCACACGCTACGACGACCTGATCAATAACCGGCAGAATGTGCTGTTTTCGGACGATTTTCTCGACCCGGCTTACTTCTTCGATCCACCGCCGCCGCGCCAATCGACCACGCCACGCAGCCCCCTGCCGTTCGCGCCGCTGTTCGCACCCGCACAACCGGAGCAGCCCGAACCAACGCCAGAACAGCCGGTCACGCCGCCTCCGCCCCAGCCCATCGGCCAGCGCGAAAACATCCCACCAGCGCCAGCCAGAACCGGGCCGCCGCCGGTGACGCCCGTCGAGCCCGTCATCACTGTCACGGTGACAGAAATCGACACTGGCCCAATCCAGCGACCCGATCATCCGCTGCGCGGCCTGCACGGCGAGAATGCTGCCAACTGGATGCTGCAGAATGGCGTGCGCGGCTGGGCCGTCGAAACTGTCTATGCCAACGGCGATCTATGGCCACGCTGCGGCCGGTCGATTTCAGCGCCCACGAGGCGGCAGGCATCCGCGTGATCGTGCGCTGGAACTACTCGTACGCCAGCTCGGACGGTGGCCTCGGCACGTTTCCCACGCGCAGCCGCCACGGTGAATTCATCCGCTGGTGCGTAGAAAGCATCAAAGCCAGCCGGGGCGTTTGGGGCCATGTGATTGGCAACGAGCCTAATCGTTCCGCCGAACGACCCTCGTTTGACGAGCCAATTACCGCCGATGATGTCGTGAATGTCTACAACGGGGTGTGGAACGCGCTGCCACAGGCGGTACGCGGCGCACCGCCCGCGATTGACCCCACCAACATCGAAACGGCCGACCCGCGCGAGTACTGGCGCTCAATTGTGTCGCGCATTGCTGGCGCAGAATTCTTCGCGCTGCACGCCTACTCGTATGGCAGCGACCAGCCGCCGGACAGCAGCGACCGCTTCAATCCGCCGCTGTCGTGGCAGTATCACTCGTTTCGCATGTACGAGCCGCTGGCCAACGACCTGTACTCACAGCCGGCGCTGATGAAGTTCCGCCGCCGCCCGCTGGTCATCACCGAGACCAACCCGCTGTATCTGCGCGGCTCTAACCTCACGCAGCCGGGATGGGACGCCGACGCGCACAGCTGGGTCCACCGTGTCTTTGAGCACGTGACGCGCTGGAACCAGACGCCGGGCGCGCAGTACGTGCATGGCGTGTGCCTCTACCGCCTCGAAGGCGGGGCCGACCCGTGGCGCATTTTTGACAAGGCGAGCATTCTGGAGGCATTAAAGACTGGCGGCGAAATCGCGCGGTAGGGAAAAGCGCGTAGTTGGAGCAAGAACAGCAGCTTTCGCTGCGGCGGACTAAAGTCCCGCCGCAGGAAACGACAAGTCCACTGAAGGGACTCAAAAACCATTCCCTTCAGTGGACTTGGGTTTTCCAGACAGAGGATATTTCCCCCTGGCGACGCATACGCGCTAAGCCGCTATTATGCGGAATGGACGGATCTACACCTCTTCCACGAGGATGCAGCCAGCGACGCCTGCGCCGATCATACGTTTGTTACTGCCCACGCGCACCGTCAGCGGCCCGTCGAACGGGTCACGCGCCGTCACCGTCACCGGCGCGCCGAGCACGAACCCGCGCCCGACGATGTGTTCCAACATCGCTTCGTCATCGGTCGTGTACTGGCTCACGCGCGCTGGCAAATCGGTAGGCAGTTCGGTCAGCGGGCGCAGATCACGCCGCAAAATCGAGCCGTCGGGCGCTGGAATCGGGTCACCGTGCGGGTCGAGATGCGGGTCGCCCAGCTTGCCCGCGATGGCTGCCACAAACCGGTCAGACACAGCATGCTCAAGCCGCTCGGCCTCGCGGTGAACCTCACCCAGCGAATAACCCAGTTCACTTAGCAGATACAACTCAATCAGGCGGTGACGGCGCAGGACACGCAGCGCCAGTGCCTCACCCTCGTCGGTAAGCACCACGCCCTGATACTTGCGATAGTCCACCAATCCAGCAGCAACCATCCGCCGCGCCATGTCCGTCACCGACGGCGCGGAAATTTCCAGTTCGTGGCTGAGTTGATTGGTTGAGACGCGCGCATGGCTCTGCTGAAGCCGATAAACGGTCTTTACAAAATCCTCGACCGAACGGGAATGCGATTGGGTATCGTTCATCCGGCCTGCCATGCATTCGAGCGCTGGCCCGATTGTAGCACCCGCCACGCTGACAGACTACTCAGGCGTGCGTTATACTCAGGGCTATCGCATCAAACGCGACTATTACGAAACAGCATCAACAATCTCATCCCCGGCCCCTCTCTGCATACCGAGAGTGGAGCAAGACAGGCGATAGACTCCCCCTCTCCGCGTGCGGAGAGGGGGCTGGGGGGTGAGGTTAGCCCGCGAGAGGCGACAGTCTTGCCCATTCTCAAAGAAGGCCAGTTGGAGGTCATCAGCTACAGCGCCGAGCAAACGCAGCGGCTGGGCGCGCGCCTGGGCACACTCTTGCAGCCCGGCGATGTGCTGTGCCTGTCCGGCGATATGGGGGCGGGCAAGACAGTGTTCGCAGCCGGTATAGGCAAGGGATGGGAAGCCGAGACGCTGCTCACCAGCCCAACGTTTGCGCTGGTACATGTGCACGAGCGCAACAAGGACAGGCAGCGCTTGTATCATCTGGACTGCTACCGGCTGGACAATGCGGCCGACGCCGACAATATTGGGCTGGACGAGATTCTGGCCGGAGATGGGCCGGTGGTCTTCGAGTGGCCCGAGCGCATCACCGCCGCCCTGCCCGCCGAGCGCCTGTGGGCCGACTTGCGCGTGCTCGAAACCACGCGCAGGCTGTTCAAGTTTCAGGCGGTTGGCGCACGCCACCGCGCGCTGCTGGAAGCATTTCGCGGCAGTGGCCAAGCCGAGCCGTGAAAGCGTTAGCCTCACCCCCATTCCCCCTCTCCGCGCACGCGGAGAGGGGGAATATCGTGCGTTTCCTTTCCCTTCGCCCTGAGGGAGAGGGACAGAAGTGAGGGCCTGTCATCCGAAACGCGAAGAGTAGGACTACCTGATGCTGCTGGCTATAGACACTGCAACTCAGATGCTCTCGATTGCCCTGCACGACGGTGCGGAAGTCGTGTACGAGCAATTGTGGCGCACGCACAATCACCATACCGTGGAGTTAGCCCCGGCAGTTGAAGCCGCGCTGGCGTGTGTCGAGGGGCAGCCACTCACAGCGATGGCGGTCGCCACCGGCCCGGGCACGTATTCTGGGCTGCGCGTCGGCGTGGCTTTTGCCAAGGGGCTCGCCGTCACGTTTGGCGTGCCGCTGGTGGGCATGACCACGCTCGATATCCTCGCCGCCGGCCAGCCATCGTTCCAGGGCAGCCTGGTGACAATTGTGGCGGCCGGGCGAGGGCGCATCGTTGCCAGCGTTTACGGCCAGCGCAGCAAGCGCTGGAAGCAGCGCCGCCCGCCCGAGAGCATCACGTGGGAAGCCCTGCTCGCCAGCATCGAAGGTCAAGCCCTGTTCGCTGGTGAGATCGATGCAGACGGTCGCGGCAAACTCGAAGCGGCGTGCGCCGCTGGCGCTGCCTTCACGCTGGCCCCGCCCCCACAGCGCACCCGCCGCGCCGCCTGGCTGGCTGAAGAGGCGTGGCAGCGCATGCGCGAAGACGCTGATCGCCTGATTGTAGAGACCTACGATCCAGTGAATGTCGCGCCGGTGTACGTAAAAACTCGCGATCTACCCTGAGCAGTACCGAGAGTTCGCCTGATGATGACGCTGCATCTGCGTTATATGACTGCGCGCGATATTCCCGAGGTCGTCGAAATCGACCGGCAGTCGTTCGACATGCCGTGGTCAGCGCGCTCGTATGCGTTCGAAGTCGGCGAGTCCAACTACAGCCACATGCTGGTGCTGGAAACGCGAACCGAGGCCAGCATCGGCGCCTTCAGCCGCCTGCTGCGGCGCACAGCCCGGTCTGCCGCAGAAAGTGCTGTTGGCGCATATGGCGGTCTGTGGTTCATCGCCGGCGAGGCGCACATCAGCACAATTGCCACTTCACCGCTGAATCGCGGGCGCGGGTGGGGCGAACTGGCGCTGGCGGCCATGATTCGCCGCTCGATCACGCTTCACGCCACTCACGTGGTGCTGGAAGTGCGCGTCAGCAACTTCATCGCTCAACGCCTGTATCGAAAGTATGGCTTTGAAACGGTTGCCATCAAACCCCAGTACTACAGCAACAACCGCGAAGACGCCTTTGATATGCGCCTGGAACTGGACGGCAACCCCGCCGCGATCACCCACTTTTCCGAACGCTGGGCTGCGCTGCAGCAGCGAAATCACTTCCAGGACAGCTATACCAGCGGCGCACCGCCTCGCTGAGGCGCGGTATAATGAGCGGCGCATCGCTTTCGGCTGCTTATTGAGGCTCATGTTGTGACTGAACCCACGCTCCCAGAACTCATCCGCGCGGCGACTGCCGCAACCGAACACGCTTATGTGCCCTATTCACACTACGCAGTAGGCTCGGCGCTGCTTGCTGCCGATGGCACGGTCTATACCGGCTGCAATGTCGAGAATGCGGCCTATCCGATGGGCATTTGCGCCGAGCGCGTGGCGCTGGTGAAAGCGGTCAGTGAGGGCCAGCGCGAGTTCAAGACCGTCATTGTGGCGACGAAGGACGGCGGCTCGCCCTGTGGCGCGTGCCGCCAGATGCTGTTCGAATTTTCGCCCGATATGCTGGTCGTGATGGCGCGCTTCGACGGCGAAATCGTGGCGCAAGGCTCGCTGCGCGAGTTCTTGCTGCATGGCTTCGGCCCCTCGCATCTGCTGCCGGCTGGCCCGTGATCCTGTGCCGCGCCCCGACCGCGTCTTTCGCACGCCGGCCATCATCCTCAAGCGGCGTGATTTCGGTGAAGCTGACCGGATGCTGACAGTGCTCACGCCCGCGCACGGCAAAATTGACGTGCTGGCCAAGGGCGCGCGCAAAATCACCAGCACCAAAATGGGCCACGTCGAATTGTTCACCCGCGTCGAACTGCTCATCAACACCGGTCGCGAGTTTGGCATCGTCTCGCAGGCCGAAATGACCGAGTTGTATCAGGCGCTGCGTGAAGACCTGACGCGCGGTGCCTATGCGTCCTTCACCGCCGAACTGATCGACCGCTTCGTGGAACAAGGCGACGAGGAACCGCGCTATCTGTTCACGCTGCTGGATGAAACGCTCAAGCGCATCGCCAACGAGCCTGATCCGCGCCTTGCCATTATCTACTACGAGGTGCATCTGCTCGATCTGGCCGGCTACCGGCCGGAAGTGCAGCAGTGCGTCATAGGTCACGAGCCAATCGAAGCGCAGGATCAGGCATTCAGCTACGGTGACGGCGGCGCAATCTGCCCGCAGCACGCTCCAGCGCGCACCGACGGCATCACGCCGCTGCCGCTGGCAACGCTGAAGCTGCTGCGTCATGTGCAGCGCAGCCGCTATGCTGAACTGCGCTCGCTGAACATCAGCGCCAATCTGGCCGACGATACCGAGCGCGTGCTACTTGGCTATATCACGTATTTGCTCGAACGGCGGCTGCAAAGCGTTGATTTCATCCGCCGCCTGCGCCAGCCATGAACCAGCCGCAGAAGCTCAGGGAGATCGCCCACTGTGCCTGTCTCGCTTGATCGCATCCTTTATGGTCCGTCACCCAGCGGTGCGCCGGCCTTTGGCCTATCGGAAGGGCTGACCGTTCAGGAAGCACTGCTCTGGCGCGGGCTGGCCTCGCTCGACCCACTGGAGAACGATGTCGCTTACGGCCTGTTCAGCGGGCCGGAAGAGACTTCCGCCTTCGTGCGCGCCAGCCGCCTTACAGACGGCAATCCGCTGTGGTCTTTCCTGCTGCTCCCGCGCGACGTACTGGACGCGCTCGGCGGCGATATTGGCCCGCTACGCGCACTGGCGGACTCGGCCGATGAGCCGCTTGTCGTTCCCCCGCAGATCGAACGCGCTTTCCTGCCCGATTTGGCGCCATGGCCGCTTGATGACCGGGAGGCGGCTGTCGAGTCGTTCATCCGCATGCGTGGTGGCGCGGTAGACGATTTATGGTCACTGCTCGGCATGGCGCTGCACGAGCGCGGCCTGATGATCTACGACGTTCCTCCTGAAGGTGCGGCGCGGCTGCGGCTGGTGCAAGCCCTCGCGGCGCTGCTGCCGCCCAGCGCACGCCTCCTGCTGACCTTCACCACCAACCGCGCGCCGGAAATGCCCTCGAACGCGCGCATCGCCTTTGCCAGCGCCGGCGTGACGACTGGCCGCTGGGCTGCGAACTGGCTGGCCGAAAGCCCGCTGCCCAACGGGGCGCAGGCCACCACGTATGTGCAGCTTCTGCAATCGTTGTGGTCGGGCAATGTGAGCGACTTGTTGTGCGAAATCGAGGCGCTGAACCTGGTCACGCAGCCGTTCGCCGACGGTCGGCCGCTGGATGCACTGTTGGCCGCTGCGGCAGACCGAGCGACCCTCGACCGCCGCGTCGCCCAGGGCGAACCGGTCGCGCCAGAAATCCTGCGCCAGGCGCTGCGTGAACTGCCGCCGCAGGGTGAGCTGGGCCAGCAGTATTACGCGCGCCTGCTCGACCATGCGCTGGAAGCCCGCGATAACGATGCGGCCGTGCTGGTGGCCCGGGCGATGGATGACGATCCGGCGCTGGATGCGGCGCTGGCCGAACGCCTCGATCTGGCGTTGGCCGAGGAGCCCGACGCTGCCTACGCCTTCATTCGCGCCCGCGTCGCCAATGGTGACGCGGGCAGCACGCACTGGCTCGAACGCTTGTCTCAAGCCGCCAGCGCCGCGCTGTCCGTCGCCATCACGGACGGAGATGCGGACATCGTGCGCAACTGGATTCGCCTGCTCGCGCGCGAACCGCTGAGTTATGCGCTCACGCCTGTGCTGGTACAGGGCCTGATCGACGCGCTTCCCCTTGGCCGCACTGACCCCGAACTGGCGCGCAGTATGCTGATCGTCGCGGTCAAGCGCAGTCAGGCCGCGCTCGATGCCCTGATGACCGATGGCGCCTTCGTCGATGCGCTGCCCGCCGATTTGCGCCAACTGCTGTGCGCCGGCCAGAGCGATTCGCTCACCACGGCCTCCGCCTTTGGCGTTGAACTGCTGCTGGCCGGGCTGGCGCGCGCCGCCGCCAAACATCAGCCCGGCCTGTTCAGCCCACAGACCATCGACACGCTCTGGTCGATCGCCTTCGGGACGCAGGCGCTGCAGGTAGCCGAGCCGTTCAGCGCGCAGCACACCGTGACGGCGCTGGTGAATGACCCCGTATGGCTGCCAGCGGACACGGTTACCGCCCTACTGGCGGCGGCGCTTCGCACCAGGCAGGATGACCTGTTCCAGAGCGCCGCTCACGCCCTTTCCGCCTCGCCAGATTGGGCTGAATCCAGCGCCAAATGGTTGAGCGGCGCACTGGTGAGCAGCAAGCGCAATGCCGGCGAAGCGGTGGCGCTGCTGGGCGCGTTGGTTAGCGCCGGGCTGCTCAGTGAACAGGCCGCGCTGACCGTCACCGTACGCGCTCTCGACGAGAGCAACTGGGCGATCGAAACGCTGCCTCTGGCGGCGCAGGCGGCCCGCAGCGCCACGCGCGGCCTACACATCGACCATGAGGAACTGTGGCGTTTGCTGGAAATCGCGCGGTTAGCCCGCGACGAAACGGTCGCACGGGATGCAGCCCGGCGCATGACCGCCGACCTCGAAGCCGAAGCCGATGACGAGGCCTTCGCCGCCACGCTCGCCCGCCTCAGCGACACGACCCGCTGGAACGCCGCTACGAGCGCACAGATTCTCAATTGGTGGCGTGGTTACGCGCGCGGGCTGCCCATTGCACGCCTGGCCCGCCTCGACAAGGCGTTTGAGGGCCAGGGCCATCTGGAATCCGCGCGCGCCGTCGCCAGCAGCCTGCTTACGTTCCGGCGCATGCTGGGTAAGCGCACGCTCGAACAGTTCGCGGGCGATGTCGCGGCGGCGCTGGCGCTGCTGCAAAGCCTTGACGAAGCCTATGAGCAGCCTTCGCGCCGCGATGATGCCTTCGATGCCGACGTGATGCGGATGGAACTGGAAGCGCGCCGGAATGACCTGCCAGCGACCGATGTGCGCCTCGTCGCCAACCAGTTTTCGGCGCTGGCGCAACTCATCGGCGAACTGGGAGACAGCCGCACCAAGCAGGCGCTGCTGCGCCGCGACGATGCTGATCAACAACTGGCGCGCGGCGAGGCCAACCCGCACGGCGCAGTCGATGCCCTCAAGTGGATATCGGGCTTTCTCGGCGGCGCGCACCGCGATGGGGAGGAAGGGTAAGCGCAGAAAACCGATTGAACCAGAGAGACACGGAGGACACATGGAGTTCAGAAATCGATTCTAGCGCACCGTCCATTTTTCTTCCGGCGCGCCCGACTGGTGGTTTTCCCAGCGCGCCAGCGTGAACAGGAAATCGGACAGCCGGTTGAGGTAGGGTACGGCCTGCGGATTGAGCGGTTCCTGGTCGGCCAGTGCGGCGGTCAACCGTTCTGCGCGGCGGCACACCGTCCGCGCTATATGAATCTGCGCTGCGACCGGTACGCCGCCGGGCAGGATGAAGGCCTTCAGCGGCGGCAGATCAGCCGTCAGCGCATCAATCTGACCTTCCAGCCAGGCCACGTCCTCCGAGCGCACGCGCACCACAAAGCTGGCTTGGGCGTCCAGCGGCGTCGCCAGATCAGCGCCCAAGTGGAACAGCCCGCGCTGAACCGCATGCAACCGGTCATCGGTGCCGGGCAGCGGCTGCAGCGCCCGCGCCAACCCCAGCGCCGAGTTCAACTCGTCCACTGTGCCATAGCTCTCCACGCGCAAATGATGCTTGGGCACGCGGCCGCCAGAAAACAGCGATGTCGATCCATCATCGCCAATACGCGTGTAAATCTTCATCGTTCACCCTCACCCCAATGCCCGATAAACATGTTGCGATTGTAACAATCGCGGCTGGAGATTGCCCCCGCTCTCCCACTTCTGTTACCATCGCGCAGGATGTGAGGATGAATGAACGAAAACGATTATCGCGCATGGAGAGTGCGGCTGCGCCAGGTCACTAGCGCGCTCATGGCGGAGGCACTGGCGGCTGGCGCGTTCAGCGAGGCGGTAGGCGTGATGGAGGTCGTGCTCGACCCGCGCCAGCCGGCGAACGGCTACGTCACGCCGCGTCATGGCACCGTGTGGGTACCCGACAGCCAGGTGCGGGCTGCGCTCGAACTCGCTGCAAGATGCCGGCGCCAGTGCTCGCGTGAAGCTGCTCGATGGCCTGTACCCGCCGCGCCTGATTGCTTCGTTGCGCGAGTTGGGGCTGGTGCTGGTAAGCGAACACCCGCTGCAACTGCTGCCACTCGACTATGCCGCCCTGCCCGATCGCAGCAGCATCGGCGCGCGACCCGCGCTGGGCAAGGCGGACGAGGACGCGTGGCGCGCACTCTCAGGGATAGCCGATCCAGCACCGGCCGGCGCGCATGACTGGTTGATGATTTGGGATGGTGAGGTGGCCGCCGCAGCCCGCTTTGGCGCGGTGGGCGGCCGCGCAGCCCGGCTGAACCGGTGGCGCGGCGTGGGCGCTGCCGAAGAGCCTACCATCGCGCGCCTGCTGCTGACTGCCGCCTGCGCCTCATCCGCGCTCGGGGCTGATCTGCTCTTCGGCGAAACAGCGAGCGCCGATGAACGCGCATCTCTGCTGGCGCTGGGCTTCCGCGATACCGGCGCGGTGCTGACATTCGAGGAAGTCTCATGAGCGAAGTCTGGAGCAGCCTGTACTTCAGAACGGATGACATGGCTGCCGTCACCAAGGCGCTGACGGCCGCTGCTTCGATTGCTGGCTACACGGCCTTCAATCCGTTCACTGGCGCGCCCAGCCGCACCTGGCCGAAGGTGCTGCGCCTGTTCGTCGCCCCGGCGCAAGGCGGCTGGGTGCGCGTGCTAGGCCAGCCCGACAGCGCCATGCTGTCCGACCTAAGCTTCTGCGCCCCCCTGTTATGGGCCGAACTGGAAGGCGACCGTGGGCGGCTTGATGCCTGGGAGCATGGCAAAGCCAAGCGGGTGGAAGACATCTTCGGCCTCGCGCCCGCCGATACCGATACGCTGCCGCCAACCGCCCCGGTTCCCGATACCGGCGGAAACGTGTTCGATGCACTGCCCGAAGACGTAAAGGCCATGAACACCAACCCCAAGCAAGCGCAGGCCATGCTGGACCGGCTCAGCGGCGGCCTGCTCAAGAAGGCGGGCGGCGATCAGGCGGCAGCGGCGGCCGCGCTCCAGGGCAATCCGCCGCAGTGGGACAGCCGTGAAGGCCGCCGCGTGGCCGCGCTGCTGGATGGTCTAGGCATTCCCAACTGGGCACAGCCGGATTTCATCACGCTGCGCGACGCCTATCAACTTCATCTGCGCCGCCAACTGCGCCCATCTGCCACGTTGTATCACGGCGATCAGGAAGCGATGGATGCTGTGCCCAACGCGCTCGATTACGAGCCGGTCTATGCCGGGAAACGCTGATACACCATGAGTGACAGCGACCGCCAGCGCTGGGACAGCCGCTATCGTCAGTGGGCGGGCGATCCGTTCCCCGCCCCCGACCCGCTGCTGTTTCAATACACGCCGCCCGCAATAATCGACCCTACACAGCGCAGCCGCGCCCTCGACCTAGCCTGCGGCCGTGGCCAGAACGGGCTGTGGCTGGCCGAACAGGGCTACAGCGTCGATCTGCTCGATGGCTCGCGCGAGGCGCTGCAAATCGCACGCGACGAGGCGGGCAGGCGCGGACTGCGCACGCTCAATTTCCTGTGCGCCGACCTGGACAGCTATGTGCTTGAGCCTAACAGCTACGACCTGATCTGCGTCTTCCGTTTCCTCAACCGAGGCCTGATTCCAGCCCTTCGCGCCGCCACCCGGCCCGGCGGCCGCATCATCTACGAAACATTCCACACTGGTCTGCTCATCCAGCAGCCTGCCTTCAATCCCGAACACCTGCTTGATCCCGGCGAACTGGCGGCTTGCTTCACCGACTGGCGAATGCTGCGCCAGCACGAAAGCAGCACGTCCGCTCAGGTCATCGCGCTCAAGCCCACCGGCGTCTAACCGTCCGCAAGAACTTCAGGAGCGCCCACGCCCATGCTGAGTCAACGTGCTTCCTCGCCCCGCCGCAGTTCGCGCCTGGCCATGCTCGGCACGGCCGCCGGGGCTGTCGTCATCCTCGTCGCGCTGGTGCACTGGGGCGGCACGGCTAAACCCGGCCCGGAATTCGCGCTCGGTGTGGCCGTCTACATTGGCACTATGGCGCTGTTCGCAGCCGCCGTGTGGTGGTTCTATCTCAGCCCGCTTCCGGCAGGCCAGAAGGTTAAACCCGTGCGCCGGTCGGCGGCGCTGCGCCAAACGCTGGCCGCGCTGATCGCGGTGAGTGGGCTGATGTTCATGATCGGCGCGTTCTGGGACGAAACGTGGCATCGCATCTATGGCGTCGCGCTGGACAACGAGGATTTCTTCTGGCGTCCGCATCTGCTCATCTACGGCAGCCTGATCATCATCAGCGTGATCGCGCTGGGCAGCATGACCGCCATCGTGTTCGGCAAAGGCTCAATGCGCCAGCGCTTCCGCGCCGAGCCGCTGCTGGGGCTGCTGGCGCTCGCCTGCGGCTACATGCTGATGACGACGCCCACCGATCCGCTCTGGCATGCGCTCTACGGCATCGACCTGACGGCATGGAGCCTGCCGCACTTGTCGCTCGGCGTAGCGCTGTTCGTGCTCATGCTGGCGGGCGCGGCGGTGCAGCTCTCACTGGTTCCGGCAGCGGGCTGGCGCTCAATCTTCAGCGTGACGGGCCGCGAACTATTGGCTCTGCTCATGCTCGGCTTCGGACTGGTGATGATCCTTCAATTCGCCACCGCCGAATGGGACGGCCTGACCTCGGTCGGCATCGGTGAAACGTCCGATGCGTTCTGGGGCCGCCCCGAATGGTTGTATCCGGTGCTGATCGTGGCCATTACAGCGTTCCTCGGCTCGCTGACTCTGCATATGACGCAGAGGATTGGCGCAGCAACGGTCGTGGGGCTGGTGGCCGTCTCTGTGCGACTGGCGCTACTGGCCACACTCAGCGGCCGCGAGGCTGGTATGAGCGCCAACGGCCAGATCATGGCACTGGCCCCATTGGTCGCGCTGGACATCTGGTATTGGCTGCGACGTGCACAGGTTGCCAACCGGCGGACCATCTTTGGCGGCGGGCTGGTGGCTGCGGCGGCCGTGGTGCTCATCGACCTGCCGCTCATCAGCCAAATCATGGTCTATCCGCGTGTGAACGCAGGGACTGTGCCAGTGATGATCCTCATGTCGGTGATGCTGGCCCTGTTCTGCGCGCCGGTCGGGGCGGCGGTTGGCGGCTGGCTCGGCGGCGTGGACCGCCCGGCACAAGCCGAAATCGTTGACGCGGGCCGCGCCGTCTGGATTGGCGCGGCGGCGCTGCTCGCCTCGCTGGCGTTTGTCATCTGGTTCGTGGCCACCGCCATCCCGCCCGCGCGGCTGAACTGAAAAATGGATCAAACCACTGAGACACTGAGGACACAGAGAGTTTGGATCCAAACTCTCTGAGTCCTCAGTGTCTCAGTAGTTCAATCAATCTCTTTCACAAGCCGCCTGTTCCAGCGCCGCCACCGGTGGGCTACAATCCGTCCCTATGCATGTGCTCATGATCAGCTTCGACCCCGCGCTGGCCAACCCCGCCAGTGAAGCTTTCGCCCGCCATCGCACTTATGCAACGCTGGCAGGCCATCTGACGATTGTCACGCCCGGCGCCGGTGAGACAGTGACGGACGGCCCGCTGACGGTCATTCCGGTCGTGTCCAGCCGCATTGGACTGCCTGCCGCCGCCGCCAGTGCCGCCGAGAGCGCCGTGCGCGCTGGCGGCGTTCCTGTCGATCTGATCGTCACACAGGATTTGTTCCTCACCGGCGTGGCCGGGGTGCAGCTTCGCGGGCGTTTGAACGCGCCGTTATTGACGCAGGATCACAGCCTCGTGCTCGACAACCCCGACTGGCGGGCCGAACATCCGCTGCGCAATCGGGGGCTGTCGCTGCTGGCGCGCTGGGTGCTAGGCCGCAGTGACTTCGTGCGTGTGGTCAATCACAAAGCCCGCGAGTCCGTGCTGCGGCGCGGCTTTGCCGAAGAGCGCGTGGCAGCCCTGCCACTGGCGACGGCGTCGGCGGCCTTCGCTGAGCGGATGCCAGATGACACGCTGCGCCAGAGACGGGCCGAACTGGGCATCCCTGAAGGCGCGCCGGTCATTCTGTGGGTGGGCTATCCGGTGCCATTCAAACGCGCGCCGCTGCTGCTGGTGGCGTTTGCGCTGGCGCGCGAGGAAATCCCCGACGCGCGACTGCTGTTCGTGGGCGATCTGGCGCGCTCGAAGCAGGACTTGCCAGCGCTGGCCGAATTGATGGGCAGCGGCGATTTCGTCATTTTCACGGGCCGCGTCGAACACGCCGATCTGCCCATCTATTATCAGATTGCCGATCTGTTCGTCTTTCCCTCGGCCTACGAAGGTGTGCCCCGTGTACTGATGGAAGCGGCGGCGGCCGGGCTGCCACTGCTCGCCAGCGGGCGCGGCGGCGTGACTGAAATCGTGCGCGACGGCGAAACCGGTGTGTTTCTGCCGGAGGACGAGCACCTCGGGCGGCAGTTCGCCGATGAAATTGTGCGCCTGCTGCGCGACCCCGATTTACGCGCACAATATGGCGCGGCGGCGCAAAAGCTGGCGCTCACGGAGTTCAATGCCGACGCCTACCCGACCCGCTGGGTGGCCGTGTGGGAACGCGCCGCCGCGCTCGGGAAGCGGCCATGAGCCGCCTGCTCGTCTTCAATCTGGCGACCGACGCCGACGATCCACTGCTGGCGTTCACGACCGTCTGGCTCAACCGGCTGGCCGAGCACTATGATTCAGTCGATGTGATCACCATGCGCGCCGGGCGGCTGGATGTCGCCCGCAACGTGCGCGTCTTTTCGGTTGGCAAGGAACGTGGCTGGCCGGAAGCGCGGCGTAGCGTCGAGTTCTATCGCCTGCTGCGGGCGCGGCTGGCCGAAAAGCGCTACGAGGCCTGCTTCGCCCACATGATGCCACTGTTTGCGGTCATGGGCGCGCCGCTGCTAGCCGCCGCCCGCGTGCCGATCACACTGTGGTACACGCATCGCAGCGCACACTGGACGGTGCGCGCCGCCCTGCCGCTGGTGCGCCGCGTTGTGACCGCCGCGCCGGACAGTTTTCCGCTGCCCACGCCCAAGCTACGCATCATCGGCCATGGCATCGATACCAATTTCTTCAGCCCTGCAGACCTCACCCCCGGCCCCACTCCCTCAGGGAGAGGGGATGCTACCGCGCAAACCTCACCCCCCGACCCCCTCTCCGTGCATGAAAAGGGGGAGAAATCCTCCGGCGACACTGAGGCAAGGCATGCCTTGCCCCTACAAACCTCCCCTCGCTCTGAGGCTGAGGGAACGGGGTTGAGGGCTACCGTCGTCCATGTCGCTCGCCTCATGCCCATCAAGCATCAGGCCACGCTCATTCGCGCAGTCGCGGCAGTGCCCGGCACACAAACCGTGTTCATCGGTGAAGTGCCGCCCGCGCAGGACAACCACTATCCCGAATCGCTGGCTGCGCTGGCCGCAGAACTGGGAGCCAGCGACAGAGTGACCTTCGCCGGAGCACAGTCCCCCGCGGGCGTGCGCGACGCCTACCGCACGGCCTTCGCCGCCGTCAACCTCAGTCCGCCCGGCCTGTTCGACAAAGCCGCTCTCGAAGCGATGGCCTGCGCCGTGCCGACCCTCGTGTGCAATCCGGCCTTCGACGGCCTTCTGGGAGATGATCTGCCAAAGCTGCGTGTCGATTACGCAGATGATTTCGAGGGGTTGACACGGCAATTGCGCGCTCTGCTGACTATGAGTCCGAAAAAGCGCGCCGCTATCGGAGCGCGGTTGCGTGAGCGTGTTGTGTCCGCGCATAGCCTCGATGTACTCATCCCGCGCCTCGTGTGTGTGCTGAACACGGGCGAACCAGAATGACTGGTCCGCGCCTGATCTACATCGCCAACATCCGCCTGCCCACCGAGAAGGCGCACGGCCTGCAAATCGTCCAGAATTGTGAGGCCTTCGCCGATGCTGGCGCGGACGTGTCGCTGTGGGCCGCCGCGCGCCAGAACACGCCCGAACTGCGCGCCGTAAACGATGTTTGGGCGCATTACGGCGTCAAGCGTAATTTCCGCCTGCGCCGCCTGCCCACACTCGATTGGATGGCGCTGGCGTCGGGCCAGGATACCGCTTGGTCGCGCCTGATCTTCCGGCTGCAAATGCTCACCTTCGCCGTGTCGATGTTCATCGGCACGCTGTTCACACCCGCCGATGTTTACTACAGCCGCGACGCGCTTGTCATCGCCCTGCTCGGCCTGATCAAGCCGCGCCGCGCGCTGGCCTATGAGGCGCACAGCAAAGCCAAAGGCCGCGCCGGCCAGAGCTTGCAGCGCCGCGCAGTCCACCGCGCGGCTGTCTTCGCCACGACCGGCAAGCTACGCGAGGAGTTGATTGCGCTGGGGGCTGATCCGGCCCGCGCCTTCGTCGCGCATGACGGCGTGCGCGCGGATCGATTTAGCAATCTGCCCGATCGGCCTGAAGCCCGCCGCGCAGTTGGCTGGCCGGAAAACGTCTTCATTGCCGGCTATGTGGGACGGCTGCATACGATGTCGATGGACAAAGGCGTCGGGCTACTGGTCGACGCTCTGGCGCAGATCGATGGTGCGGCGCTGGCGCTGGTGGGCGGCCCGGATGATCAGGCCGAAACCCTGCGCGCGCGCTGGAAAAGCCACGGTCTGCCCAATGACCGCTTCCTGTATGCCAGTCAGGTGCCGCCCGGCCGCGTGCCCGATTATCTGGCCGCGCTCGATGTCGCCGTGATGCCATTTCCATGGACAGAGCATTTCGCTTACTACGCCTCTCCCATCAAGCTGTTTGAGTACATGGCGGCGGGGTGCGCCATCGTCGCCAGTAACCTGCCGAGTACGGCCGAAGTCGTGGTCGACGGAGAAACCGCGCTGCTCGTGCCGCCGTCGGATGTAAGCGCGCTGGCGGCGGCGCTTCAGCGCCTGCGCGACGACCCCGCCCTGCGCCAATCCCTCGGCGCGGCCGCCCGTGAGCTTGTGCTGCGCCAGTACACCTGGGACTGCCGCGCGCGTTCTATTCTTGCCGCGATCGACGAGGCGCAGGATGGCCGCTGACCGCCTGCGCGTGGGCCTGCTGACCGCCGACCTCACGCACCGGCACGGCTGGGCGCACTACTCGTCCAGCCTACTGGCGGCGCTGCGCCGCATAGGCGTGGACGTGACCGTACTGGCCGCGAAAAACAGTCCGGTATCCAGCGATGCAGCTATGCAGCCCATCCTGCCCACGGTCGATCCGCTCGAACGCGGGATGCTGGGCGGGCAGATTCGGCTGGTTCCGGCTGCGCGCAAAGCACTGGCTGACTGTGACATTCTCCACACGACCGTCGAACTATACGCGCCACTGGCCGCGCTCACCGCTGGCAATCGGCCGCTCGTTATCACCGGCCACGGCACCTACGTGCGCTTGCCCAACCGCCAAGGCGCGTCAGGTATGGCCTACCGCCGCGCCTTCCGCCGGGGAACACTGGCCTGCGTGAGCCACTACACGGCACGCGAAGCGCAGCTTGCATTGCCGGGCGTCAGCACAGTCGTCATCCCAAACGGCATCGACGCAGCGCGTTTCGAGTCGCTGCCGCCCGCCGATAAAGACGGGCGTACGGTGCTGTTCGTGGGCGCAGTCAAGCCGCGCAAGGGGGTGCTGCCGCTGGTCGAAGCGATGGCGCGTGTGGGTGACCACATCCCGGGCGCACGCTGCTGGATCGCGGGCGCGCTCGATCAGGAGCCGGCCTACGTCGCGCAGGTGCGGGCCGCGATCGAGGCGCATGGGCTGCACGAATCGGTCGAGCTGCTCGGCCGCGTCCCGCCCGAAGATTTGCTGCCGCGCTATGCCGCTGCCGATGTATTTGCACTGCCGTCGCTCAACCTCAGCGGCCGCTTCGAGGGCTTTGGCCTGGCGCTGCTCGAAGCCAGCGCCGCCGGTTTGCCCGTCATCGGCTCGCGCGATTGCGGCGCAGAAGACGCCGTGCGCGCGGGTGAAACCGGACTGTTGGTCGCCCAGGAGCACATCGAGGACGGCCTAACAGAAGCGATCATCCGCCTACTGACCAATGCCGAGGAACGCGCGCGCATGGGCGCTGCCGGGCGCGCCTTTGCTGCAACCCAAACATGGGATGCAGCCGCCCGGTCGCTGGTCGCCCTCTACGAACGGCTGCTGCGTGAAAAATAGTGAGGCCAGCGAAGAATCTACCGGCCTCACCCTTCTACTGTTAAGTTTGCCTTGCCTCAGCGTATCGTGATGCCGCCGGAAACGTTGGTCGTGACCACGATCAGGATGCGCTGCTCGGTATCTTGAAAGCCCGTCTGTTCCCAGATGCCGAGGTCGCCCTCGCCCTGGATCTGGGGCATGTCTTCGGGCACCGTCACGCTGCCGCTGACATTGCTCACCACTTCGAGGCGCACAGGCACGCCATCCGGCGCGTCCACAATAATGTCGCCGGACGCCGTACCAACGCGAAAACCAGCCGTCACCGGCCCATTGAATGTGAGCGTGATATTGCCGGAACTCGTGTCGATTGAGGTTCCTGCCAGTGCGCCACCATCACCGCTGGTGATGCTCACGTTGCCCGAAGCCGTCGTGATCGACTCGAACTGTACCGCCGCGCCATCGGCAAGCGTGAGACTCACATCGCCGGAAGCCGTGCTGACATTCACCGGATAGACGCCCGCCGAGGCCGGGAGCTGGGCTTCGACCTCGCCAGAAGCGGTCGAAACCGATAGGCGGTTCAGGTTGAAGTCGCGCAGGTTGAGATTGGCATCGCCAGACATGCTGGTCACTTCGAGGCTGATTGACGGCAGCCAGTTCAGGTCAACATCGAACGCAAGCGGCGAGCCGTTATAGCTGAAGCTAGTCATTTCGTCGCTGATGACGACCTTCTTGAGCGCATCACCCTCGCTCGTTGTCGTCAGCTCGCCCACATAGCCAATTTCGGCATACAGAAGCAGGGGTGATGATGGATCGAGCGGCTCAATATTGACCGCGGACACGAGGCTGTTCAGGGTAATCTCGGCGCTGGTTGCGCCATCCAGCGGCACTTCATATGTCGTCTGTTTGGCTTCCACGATGGGCGAACTCACTTCAGTGCTTACAGTCTCACAGCCAGCAGCCAGCACCATCAACCCAACAGCCAGCAGTGCGGCAAATCGAAACGGCATAACTCCCCCTCATAGGCCGGCAAACGGCCTGTCGAATTATCCATTATCCAAGTATACGCGATAACTTGGGAGCGGTTGCAAGCCGCGGGCCGATTTTGCGGATGCGCTCGAAACTGCGCGGCGTTATTCCTGCCAGAACGGCTCGTGCAGGTACTTCGAAGCGCTGTCAGGGAACAGCGTCACGATCACGCCCGGCTCACCACGCTGCGCCAGCGCCTCGGCCACCTGCAGCGCGCCCACCATCGCCGCAGCCGCGCTGATGCCCACCAGATAGCCCTCTTCGCGGGCGAGGCGGCGCGCCATTTCGTGCGTCGCTTCGGTGCTGACGGCCACCTGCTGATCCGGGAAGAATGCGTCATAGATGCCGGGCTGAATCGCCGTATCCATGTGCTTCAGTCCTTCCAGCCCGTGAAAGGCTGAGTCCGGCTGAATGGCTACGATCTGAATGTTCGGGTCGTACTTCTTCAGCCGGCGTCCTGTGCCCATCAGCGTGCCGCTGGTGCCCAGCCCGGCGGCGAAGTGCGTCACCTGCCCACCCGTCTGCTCCCAAACCTCGACGCCGGTTGTTTGATAATGCGCCTGCCAGTTGGCCGGGTTGTTGTACTGGTCGGCATAGAAATAACGCTCAGGCTCGGCAGCTACCAACTCACGCACGGCCCGCAGCGCCCCGTCCGAGCCTTCCAGCGGGTCGGTGAGCACCAGTTCCGCGCCATACGCACGCAAGATGGCGATGCGTTCCGGGCTGACGTTGGCGGGCAGGAACAGCTTGACGCGAAAGCCACGCGCCGCGCCGAGCATTGCGTAGGCGATGCCGGTATTGCCGCTGGTGCTGTCAAGCAGGGTTTTTCCGGGCCGCAGCGCGCCGCTGATCTCGGCCTGGCGCACGATATTGGCGGCGGCGCGGTCTTTCACGCTACCGCCGGGATTGGCCCATTCGGCCTTGGCGTAAATTGCTACATCGGCTGGCAGGTGCGTGGTCAGGCTGCGGAAAGCCAGCAGCGGCGTGTGGCCGATCAGTGTTTCCAGGGTGCGGCCGCGCGGGCCGGTGAGTGTGGGGTGGGGCAAAATGGCGGGTAGTGCGGCCATGTTGAGTGTGCTCTTTCGCTCGTGATGCTTCGTGTTTCGGACGTGAAGTGTTCAGGAAATAAAAACGCTGACAGGCAACAAAAAAACGCAGTCGCTTGCCGGCTGGTATGCCGGGGCGCTGCGCCTTCGTTTGCGCTATCAGCGTGTTGGAGTGTCTACTCTGGCCGCTGCCTGAAGGTCGCTAACGCCCCCTGTTCAGACAACAACAACACAGTGCGTGAATCATGCTGAGAACCACCTTATTCCAATCACAGTGTCAGTCTATGAGCAAAGCGAACGCCTGTCAACCGCGCGAGGCCGATGCTCATCAAGTTCAAAGCGTCGAACGGGCAATTCCGATCAGGCGCCAGCCACACCCACTGCAGTCACGACGCGAACCACACCGGGAACCTCGGCTGCATGCAGAATGAGGTCATCCTGCGAAACGTCGGCCGGCAGCGCGCCGGTCAGCACGACCACGCCGAACATCGGGTTGGCGTACACGCCATACGGCAGTTGTTTGCCCACGTTCAGCCGGATCGATTCGTCGTCATAGAGTTCGTCCGCGTTCACACCAATCACACCGGAAACAGCCGCTGTTCGCTCAATCAGATACATGCGGTTGATTGGCGTTTTGCAGTGCCCCGAGAACACCACCTTGCCAGACGTCACTGCGACATACACATGATGGCGATCGGCCGCCAGCGGCGGATACGTGACGATCAGGTCATTCACATCCCCCAGAATATCGATGTCCGGGCGCGCGTAACCTTCAGACATTAGTTCTTGTGCCCCCAATTGCAGTCCGTAACAGGCAAGATTGTGACGCCTCGCGGCCAGAATGCAAGCAGTTGCCCACACCGGCGCAGTTCACAATTTGATGAGAGCCGCACCATCAACCCTGCCGCGCCCAAATGCTCGACTATACTGGTAGTGTAAACTTGCCGTCTGACTTCCGGCCTGCTCCACTACTCGCTTAGCCAGGGAGAACCTTCGTGCTCCGTTCGTGGCCGCTCCGCCTCATGCTCATCGTCCTGTTCACCGTAAGCGGCCTGTCGGCTGCTGTAGCCCAGCAAATCAGCGAGACCCGCTTCGACGGCTATCTCGACGATCAGGTTCCCAACAAAACCTATCCCATCTCGCTCGACGCGGGCCAGGCCGTGCTGGTCGTCACCGAGACGATTGATGGCGATCTGGACACGGTCGTTTCGGTCTACGGGCCGGATGGCAATCTGGTGGCGCAAAACGATGATCGCGCCGAAGACACGCTCGACTCGGCGTTGGGCTATATCGCCGAAACCAGCGGGCTGCACAAGGTGGTGATTGAACGCTACGAAGGCAGCAACAGCAGCGGCCATTACCGCCTGCGCATCGTCATTGGCGACGAGAGCGTGCTGGATGAACTGGCCAGCCTCACTCGGGTGCAGTTGAGCGGCACGCCACAGATCTACGAATCGCCTAATTTCCGCATCCACTACACGCTGGAGGGGGTCGACGCGGCCCTGTCTGAGGACTACGTGCAGCAGGTGGCGCAGGCAGCCGAGGACGCATGGGCGATTGAAGTGGGTGAGATGGGCTGGCCCATGCCGCCCGGCGATGGTGTGCTCGGCGGCGACAGCCGCTTCGATATTTACATCATGGACCTGCTGGGCGCAGGCGAGGAAGCCCTTGGCTACGCCGTGCCCGACGTGGTGGTCGGCGACAATCCGAATACGCCAGCCGAGGAAACCTACGCCTCGGGCAGTTATCTGGTGGTCGAAAACGACTTCGACGGCGCCAGCGATGAATTGGCTTCGGAGCTCGGCCTGATGCGCGCGACTGTCATGCACGAGATGAATCACGTCCTGCAGTTTGGCTTCGACGCGGCCGACGCGCACAACTGGATGTATGAAGCGACTGCCACCTGGATGGAAACCGCCGCCGCAGGCAAGGATCAGGACGCCACCGGTTACGTCATCGATGCCTACCAGTATCCCGAACTGTGCTTCGGCACCATTGATGATCCGAACGAGGGCGCAGTGCAGTACGGCGAATGGCCGTTTATTCAGATGATGGTGGACGATCTCGGGCCGGACTCGGTCGTTCGCTACTGGGATAACGTCGCCGCCTACGAAGGCTGGGCGTCACTGGAACAAACGCTCGCGCCTGAAAACGTCACCCTTCCTGACTTTGTCGCCCGCTATCGCCTGAAGAACCTGGCCCGCGACTACAACCTCGCGCCGCTGTTCGATGCCACTGTGTGGCTGGAGAACACGATCACGGCAGTTGGCCGCTGGACGTTCACCGGCGAGGGCATTCAGGAACTGGGGGCCAACTACTTCCGCTTCAGCGCGCCAGCCGGAATCTACTATGCGGGATTAGTCAACGACGACGGCGCGCTGCAATTGTTCGCCGCCGGCATCGTCAACGGCCAGGTCGATGCGATTCCGCTGGGGCGCGGCGGCACGTTCGACAGCGCCAACTATGACGACGTCTATCTCATGGTCTTCAACCCGGCCTACGACGACGACCTGACCGACTGCATCTATCTCAGCTATGCCATTGATGTGGAGACGTCGAAAAACACGCCTGCCCTGTTCACCTTCAGTTTCCCGGCCACGCACTACGAGGCGCTGACGGCCGGGGGCAACGGGCAATAAAGCAAGGCTGAGCGAGCGAAAGTGGATGATGTGCGACAAGTAACCCCTCGCCCGAGCCTTTGACCGAACCAGACAGCGAGACTAAGAAAATAAGCGACTAAGCGACAGAAATGAAGCTAAGCGACAACCCCCGAGGGGAAAACGATTGCGACTAAGCGACAGAATACAGGACAACGGGTGCGCGGCGGCTGTGCAGCGAGATTAACGACCTTTTCGCGCAGCCATCAGGCACGGTTCCATCGTAGACTGGATGCGCTCCTTGCAGGCGACTCTATGGGGGATCGGGTGGTCACGGATGAGCGAGGTGCGGGGCGAGGATGCGCCGCAATCGAAAGCCCCTCTCCGCGCTTGCGTGGGTGAGGGGCAGGACGAAGTGCGAGGTGAGGGGTTGAACTCGGCGGCCAGCGACCGCCTGCGTCACGACCCCTCTTTGGTGTACGGTTGACCGTCCGCCTTCGGCGCTCTCGATTTCCCGACCAGCCCAGCCAGCACGATGATGGTGATGATGTACGGCACCATCTGCAGGAACTGCGGCGGAATGGGAACACCCAGGAACTGGAAGCGCTGCCCGAGCGCGTCGGAGAAGCCAAACAGCAGGGCACCCGCAAACGCCCCCATCGGCATCCAGTTGCCGAAAATCATGGCCGCCAGCGCGATAAATCCGCGCCCACTGGTCATGTTGTCATCAAAGCTGCCGGTCGTTTCCAGCGAGAACCACGCGCCCGCCAGCCCGGCGATCATGCCGCTGATGAGCACGTTCCTCCAGCGCAGGCGAATGACGTTGATGCCCACTGTATCCGCCGCGTGCGGGTTCTCGCCAATCGAGCGCGTGCGCAGGCCCCAGCGCGTATAGAACAGCACCACCGTCGTGAAAATCAGCAGGGCGAACATCATGTAAAAGATCGGGCGGCCGGTGAACAGGATTTCACCCAGCACCGGAATGTCTTTCAGCACCGGTATCGGTATCGGCTGCAACGTTTCACGGCCCGCCTCGCTCGACAGCAGTACCTCACGGCGCACCAGGCTGGTGATGCCAACCGCCAGAATGTTAATTGCCGTACCGCTGACAATCTGGTCAGCGCGGAACGTAATGGCCAGCCACGCCAGCAGCGCAGCCGCGCCAGCTCCCGACAGCACCGAAACCAGCACCCCGGCCCACTGCGCTACACTCGTATCCAGGCTGGGCGCAAGCAGCGTAAACGCCACAAAGCCGAAGCACGCGCCCGTGAGCATCATGCCCTCAATGGCGATATTGACCACGCCCGAACGTTCCGCCCAGATGCCTGCCAGCGCGCCCAACGCAATCGGCGTGGACAGGCGCAGGCTGACCGATAGCATCGTCGTGACGTTGGTGGAATTGTCCGCTGAAGCCACGATCAGCAGCGTAGGAATGATCAGGATGCCGCCGATGAGCAGCAGGATCCGCTGCCAGCGGCGCACAGACGGCGCGCGCAGCAAACTCACCACGCCCGTCACCCCATAAAACAGGCCCACAACCAGCGCATAGGCCGCTGTTGGCACGGGAATTTGCGGTAGTCCCGGCCCAAAGGTGAGCGTCGTCACTGCATCAGGCGGCAGCACGCGCAGGGCGCTGTTAATCAGGGAAACTGCCGCGATCAGAAAAATGACCGCGAAGACCTGGGTTCGGGTGACGTGAAAACGGCGGGCAGCGCGAGGAGGTGCGGCTGCCGAGGTCATGGTCGCCATAAGATCAGCCCCAGCCTTTCGTAAACGTAATAGCCTGTCCGTCGTCGGTGGCCGGAATACGCCAGATCCAGCGGATAATCGCATCGGCCGCGATGAAAATCAGCACCAGCGCCTGCACGATCTTGACCAGATCGATAGCGATATTGGCGCGCACCTGCATCAAGCCCGCGCCCGTGAGCAGAATGCCCCACAACAGCCCGGCCCAGAACATGTTTTTCGGGTTGGTGCGTGCCAGCAGCGCCACAGCAATGGCGTCGAAGCCCAGCCCGGCGAAGAAGGCGGGCTGCATGTTGTACTGCACGCCCGTCACCTCCATCGCGCCGGTCAGGCCCATGATCGCGCCGGTAAGCGCCATCGCCAGCACAATACTGCGCTTGACGCTCATACCCGAATATTTCGCAGCGTTGGGGTTCGAGCCAACCGTGCGGAACTCGAATCCGAGCGTCGATTTGTTCATGAACCAATCGACCACGAAGATCATGATGAGCATGATGATGAAGCCGATGTGCAGCCGGTTATCGACGCTGCTCCACCACAGGAACATGCCGCCCACTGTGACCAGCAGCCCCACCAGAACCGGCCGGATCAGCGCTGCGCTATGTTCAGCGATGACAGCCCGCCTGCGCCAGATCATCCAGCCAGCCAGCGCGATGCCCGCCGCAAAGAACATCCAGATCGGGATTTCGTTGAAGCGTGGCAGCACTGCGTTCGAGTTAATAAACGGCGTGCGCGGCGTGGTCGCGGCGGGGTCGAGCAGAATACGCGGATTGGTCGACTTGATCAGCCAGTCCACCAGCAGAATGGCGATGTAGTTGAGCATGATCGTCGTGATGACTTCATGCGCGCCGGTGAAGGCCTTTAAGGCGCCCGGTATGCTGCCCCATAAGAAACCGCCAAGCATCCCCGCTGCGATCACGATGATGAGATACAGCACGCCGGGCAGGTCGCGCATTTGCGGCATGATGGCGACCGCCACAGCGAAAATCGCGCCAAAATAAAGCTGCCCCTCGCCGCCGATGTTGAACAGGCCGGTCTTGAACGAAATAACCAGCGCCAGGCCCGCCAGAATGAACGGCGTGGCGCGCACCAGCATCGTTTCGAGGTTGGCTGGAAAGAACATGGCCGCGCTCTGGCCCAGCGACAGATAGACCACAAACGGGCGCGCCACGTCGGTAGCCGCCACGCTGCTTTCGGTCGAAGCGATGCCGCCGGTCGTCCAGATGATGCCGGCGCGGTCATTGGCCGGCGCAACCACAATGCGGTTGCCCGGCCGCTGGATGATCAGATCGTCCTTCAGCGCGGCCGGCAGATCGTTGTTGATGGCGGCGATCACATTGGAATCGGTCAGCAGGCCCTCATCGTAGAGGCGGCGGACAATCTCGACCTGCTGCTGCAAGCCAGTGGCGTCGTTCACGCCGGCGGCATCAAGCTGCGTGCGCGTGTCAGCGACCGAACGCGCCTTGCCGGCGCCACCCTGTAACTCAGATATCAGCAGGAGCGCATCCGCCTCCGTCCCGTTCAGGTCGATGCCAGCCGCTTCGAGCACATCGAGGCGCTCATTCAGGCGCACCAGCCGCGTAAGGCCTGCATCCGCGATCAGCTTCATCTGCGCCAACAGCACAGCATCGGGCCAACCGGCGGCCGTCAGCGAGGCCTCTTCCAGCGCCGCGCGGTCTTCAGCCGCCAGCTCATCCATATCACGGAACTGCGCGGCCAGGTCACGCACCTCGCCCGGCTCCAGCGCCGATAGATCGGCCAGCAGCGGCTGGATTTCGCGCAGCGTTTCTGGCGTAATCTCGCGCAAGTCAGCGATACTGCCCGCCAGCTCATCGATCGTGTCGTCATCGAGGTCGGACGGCAGGGCCGCGAACAGCACCTGATACTGCGCCGCAGCTTCCGGCCCGACCGTCAGCAGATCGGCGGCAGCGCGCGAGTAGCGGCGCAGATCGCCCTGGTCAAACACGCCTTCGGGGTCGGCCGCAGCGATCTGGGTGAGCAGGTAGAAATCATCGGTCGAAACGACGTCATTGATCGCCAGTCCCAGCGACCCTTCGAGCAGCGCCGACCATGCGGTGCCGGCGATATTGAGGCCTTTGCCCACATCGCCACGGCCGCCAGTGACAATCATCAGCGGGATAGTGGCGATGATGGCCGTGATGACCGCCAGAATCGGCACCAGCGACGGCGAAATGCGCCGCCAGAAGCGGCCCACTCCGGCGAGCGCGGCCGGAGGTTCGGGGCGCGGCAAAGACTGCAACATGTCAGCCATTCGCGGCCTCCTGAGCAGGGCTGACCGCCGCGCGGCCGCCTTCTGAAGTCACGCCCGCCATCAGCAAGCCGATAGCGTTGCGTTCGGCCTGCTCAATCGGCATCTGGCCGATGATGCGGCCGCCAAACATCACGACGACGGTATCCGACAGCGATAGAATCTCGTCCAGTTCCGCCGAAACCAGCAGCACGGCCGCGCCTTCGTCGCGCATGGCGACGATCTGCTTGTGGATGAACTCAATCGAGCCAACATCGAGGCCGCGTGTGGGCTGCGCCGCGATCAGCAGGCGCACGTTGCGCGATAATTCACGGGCCACAATCGCCTTCTGCTGATTGCCGCCGCTCAACTTACCAATCGCCGTCTCGACGCTGGGTGTACGCACGTCATACTGCTTCACCAGCGCTGTGGCGTTGGCGCTAATGGCCTTGTCGTGCGTCACCATACCGGCGAATCCGCCCGAAAACGGCTCCTGATAGTAGGTTTGCAGCACCAGATTGTCTTTGACGGAAAAGGCCGCGACCATGCCGTTCTTCTGGCGGTCTTCAGGAATATGACCCGTGCCGGCCTCCGTCACGCGCCGCGACGAGGCGTTGGTCACGTCCACGCCTTCAATACGTACCAGTCCGGATTCGCTCTGGCGCAGCCCCGTGATGGCCTCAACCAGTTCGGTTTGGCCGTTGCCCTGCACGCCCGCAATCCCGACGATCTCGCCGGCGCGCACCGTGAGATCGAGGCCATTGACCGCAATCAGATCGCGGTCATCGCGCACGGTCAACCCCTCAATTTCCAGGACGGGAGATTTGGGCGTGGCTGGTTGTTTGTCGACTTCGAGCATCACCGTGCGCCCGACCATCATCGCCGCCAGCGATGTTTCAGTCGAGTTCTTGGGATCGGCCTCACCGACAACTTTTCCGCCGCGCAGTACCACCACGCGGTCGCAGATTTCCAGCACTTCCTTCAGCTTGTGGCTGATGAAGATGATGCTGCGGCCGCCGGCGATGAGGGAGCGCATTACCTCGAACAAGCCCTCGGCCTCCTGCGGCGTGAGGACGGCAGTCGGCTCGTCGAGGATGAGGATGTCGGCATCCCGGTAGAGCGCCTTGACGATTTCTACGCGCTGCTGCGCGCCCACCGACAGGTCTTCGACGACAGCGTCGGGCGGCACGTCCAACCGGTACTGTTTGGCAATCGCCTCAATGCGCTGACGCGCTACGCGCTTGTTCAGGAACGGCCCGCGCATGGCCTCGTCGCCAAGCATGACATTTTCGGTCACGGTCAGCACGGGAATCAGTTGGAAGTGCTGGTGCACCATGCCGATGCCGAGGCGAATAGCGTCTCTGGCGTCCTGAACGTCAACCACCTGGCCATTGACGAGAATCTCGCCCTCGTCCTGCCGGTAGAGGCCGAAAATCAGGTTCATCAGCGTGCTTTTGCCGGCGCCGTTTTCGCCCAGCAGCCCGAGCACCTCACCTTTGTGAAGCTGAAGATCAATATGGTCGTTGGCGAGCACGCCCGGGAAGCGTTTGGTCAGCCCACGCGCCTCCAGCACCACAGGCTGGCTGTTTGCGGGTACAGGCGGCGCAGATGGCGCATCGGATTGCGACACGCGGTTCCCCCCTTCCAGTTCCGTGGCTGGCGCGGTGCAGGCGAACCCACCGGCCCACGCGATTGGCCGCGAGTATAGCAAGCCCATTTCAGCGCCGCTAACGAATTTGAACCGCCAAGGCGCCTTGGCGGTGAGAGACTCTGTTCCGCGGGTGAGCGAATTCGCCACAATTGCTCCCCTATGTTTTCGGGGGTACGCCGGTTGAAGACAGGCCTATAATGGAAGAGTCGTGTATTGTGCACGGTTGAGGACGCGATGGACCTGACCCTGCTTGAAAACCCCAATCTGGTTTATCTGGTCGTAGTTGCTGGTATCTGGATGGCCGTTACGGCGGCCTACGTGCCGGGAACGGGCATCATCGAAGGGCTGGCGGTTGCGTTGGCCGTTGGCGGCCTGCTGCTGCTGGCAAACATGGCCACCAACTGGTTCGCCGCGCTGCTGGTCATCGTCGGCGGCGTGCTGTTTCTGGTCGTCCCGTTCGTGGAAGAACGCTACCGGATGATCGCGCTTGGCGGGCTGGCCTTGCAGGTGGCGGGTGGCCTGTTCCTGTTCAACGGCTTGTATGTGTCGCCTGTGCTAATCTTCACCATTGCGCTGCTGTCGCTGGCCTACTACCGCTTTGTGCTTACGCCAATGCTGCACACGCATCATCAGTCGGCGGCGCTGCGCACCGACCGGCCGCTGGTTGGCGAATACGGGCGCGTGCAAACTGCCCTCACTCCTTCAGGCATGGTGCGCGTGCAGGGAGAAAGCTGGAGCGCCCGCGCCAGTGACGACAGCCCCGTGCCCGTGCCCGTCGATGCAACCGTGCTGGTACTCGAACAGGACGGTCTGACCTTGATCGTGACCCCCGACAGCCCCAAGCGTAAACAGCCGCCAGCGGAGGAGTAACCCGTCATGGAAGTTTTCATCGTCATCGTCCTCGCCCTGATCCTGCTGATGGTCATCTTCGGCAGCATCAAGGTGCTGCCTGAATACGAACGGCTGGTGGTGCTGCGCCTGGGCAAGTTTGCGGGCACACGCGGGCCGGGCATCACCCTGCTCATCCCGTTCATGGAAACCGGCAAGCGCGTGGACATGCGCGAGCGCTTCCTTGAAGTCCCGCGCCAGACGGCGATCACGAAGGACAACACGCCCATTGATATCGACTTCCTGGTTTACTACCGCATCATCAACCCCAAGTTGTCGGTGCTGGAAGTGCTGGACGTGGTGAATGCGTCGCTCAACATTGCGGCCACCACTCTGCGCGCCGTCATTGGCGATATCGAGCTGGATGACGTGCTGGCGCGGCGCGAACAAATTAACAGCGTGCTGCGCGTCAAACTGGATGAAGTGACCGAGCGCTGGGGCATGAAGATCACCAACGTCGAAATCCGTGAGGTCGAGCCACCGGCCATTGTGCGCGAAGCCATGAACCGGCAGATGAGCGCCGAGCGTGAACGCCGCGCTACCGTCACTCGGGCCGAGGGCGAGCGCGCCTCAACGATTATGGTGGCCGAGGGCGAGAAGCAATCGTCGATCCTGCGCGCCGAGGGCGAAAAGCAGGCGGCCATTCTGCGTGCCGAAGGCGACAGCCAGGCCCAGCTTCTGCTGCAGCAGGGGCGCGCCGGCGGTTTGGAGGCGCTGCAGGAACACGCCAAAAACCTCGACCCGAACACGATGATGCTGCAATACCTCGACTCACTGCGCGCGCTCGGGGCCAGCCCGTCGACCAAGTACGTGGTACCGGTCGAGCTGGTGTCGCTGCTCGGCCGATTTGTGGCGACGCTGTCGACGAGCGGCGTGCTGGCGGACGCGCCCGCCCCGCCGGATGGCAGCAACGGCAACCAGCCGCCGCAGAGTTGAGGACAGTTGAAAGTTCGAAGTTGAAGGTTGAAAGTGAGGCGGTTCCATTGAGGGGACCGCCTCATTCATGTTTGCCGGACTAAAGATCAAACCACAGAGACACTGAGGGAACTGTGCGAGGGATTCTAACCCTCAGTGCCCTCAGTGTCTCTGTGGTCAATTTCTTCTCCACTCATTGACAGTCGAAATGCATATCGTTATACTTTCCCGTGTTTGTGAATGCAGATTTTCGTACATTTGCTCAGGTTTACAGTCGTGGGTGTGCAAGCACGAGCAATCGTGAAACGGCTGTGAATCGATACACGATCAGGGAGGAGCGCCGCGCCCGCGGCGAACGGTCGACTCATGTCCGCACTCACGCTCATCATGTCATTGGTCACCACGGTAGTCACGATCATCTTCTCAGTGCTGGTGTTTGCGCGCTGGCGCAGCAATCACCAGCGTGGGCGCAAATCGCCTTATCTGCTGGCCTGGGGTTTCGGGCTGGCGCTGTACGCTGTCGCGGCCACGGCGCAAACACTGCTGTACTTCGTCTGGAGCCCTATTCTGCTCGGCCTGTGGTACTGGAGCGGCGTGCTGATGACCGCCGCGTGGCTGGGCCAAGGCTCGATTTACCTGCTGGTGCGGCGCGGCAACATCGCCCGCTATCTGGGCATGGCGTTGAGCCTAATCACGGTGATGACCCTGCCCTGGGTGCTGTTCGCCACGCCATACCACGCCGAAGCATGGGCGCCGGGCATGAACCTGTTTGCGACCTACAAGGAACTGATGTCGACCGACAGCTTCAAGGGTTTTGTGTCGATACTCAATGCCTACGGCACGATTGGGCTGGTTGGCGGGGCCATCTATTCGGCTGTGCTGTTCCACCGCAAGCAGATTCTGCGCAATCGCATGATCGGCAACTGGCTGATTGCGGCCGGCGGCCTGCTGCCTGCGCTGAGCGGCACGTTTAACAAGTTCGGCCTGACCGAGCTGAATTATCCGGCGCTGCTGCTCGGCGTCATCCTGATTTTCGCTGGCTTCCTGCTGGCAACGCAGGCGCAGGACGAGCCTGCGCGGACCTCGCGGCGCTGGACGGACGGCCAACCTGCAGCACCGGCCGACTCGCCAGCCACGCCGCGTTAGGGCGGCGCGTTCATGACTGACGCCTATCCTGTCCTGACGCAGTTGCATACGCTGGTTGGCTGGCTGTCGCTGATTGCGGGAGTCGTGCTGGGCGCAGTGGCCGTGTATGTGGGCCTCATCCGCCACGGAGACGCGACGCCCCATTTCCGGCGCGGCGTCTATGCGGTGTTCGGCCTGATCGTCGTGCAAACTGCACTGGGCGTTACCCTCTATGCGCTCGGCGGCCGTCCGTTCGAGGAAGTCCATCTGATTTACGGCTTTGGCGCACTGCTGACGCTGCCGTTCTTCTACTATGTCGAGCGCACGTCAAAGAAACGGCCCGCGATGGGCAGTTACATCTGGGGCGGCTTCCTGCTGGCGGCGATTGTGCTGCGGGCGATGATGACGGGTGGGGGATAGTTGAAAGCTGAAGGTCAAAAGTTGAACGGATAGCGAAAGAGGATGCCATGAAAGTAGAACGGCATTCTCTCTCAACTCTTAACCGTCAACTACTCTTATCGGGCGAGCCCCGCGATCAGCAAATCCAGCGCCAGATCGGCCTGGATTTCGCCGGTCTTGATGCGCACATCGTAGTCCTGCAGCGCCGTGTAGATGTGCGCGAGCTGGTCGTAGTCGAAGTGGCGCGACTGACTAAGCAGCTTCTTCGCCACATACGGGTGCGCGCCCACGGCCTTGGCGACCGATGATTCGTCGCGCGCGCCACCGTCATCGAGGTGGCTGCGCACCAGCAGCAGCAGCCGGAACTGGCGAGTAATCATCGCCAGCAACCCGAAGACGTCTTCCTGCTGGGTGAGCAGGCGGTGCGCCAGCCGCGCGGCCCGTTCGCCGCGCCCTTCCGCCAACGCATCAACCATATCGAACACCACTGCATCGGCCACGTACGGCGTCAGGCGCTCGACATCGGCCACAGTGATCGGGCGGCCGTGCGCGTAGGCAATCAACTTGTACAGCTCGTTATCGGCCAGCCGCAGATCGCCCTGCGTAACAGACGACAGCGCGCGCGCCGCTTCCCGCTCGATGGGCGCGTCGTAGCTTTTGGCACGCTGCATAATCCAGTTAGTGCTGTCCGACTGGTGGTCGAACCGGCGCACGACGCCACCGCTGTCTTTGCCCGCCGCCAACTTCAGGATCGAGTTGCCGTCTGGCAATTTGACGCGCTCGACAAACACCAGCCGGCTCCACTCGGGCAGCGCTGGCAGCGCCTCGGCCAACAGCGCCAGCCCTTTCTTGCCGGTTTCGCCCGCGCCCTTACGTGACAGGTGCGACAAAAGTCCACGCGCCAGCACTACGCGCGCATCGGCGAGGAACGGATAGGCTTCGGCCGCGCTGAGGATTTCCGCAACCTGGGCCTCGCCACCATCAAATACCGAGGTGTTCAGGCCCGCATTCGGCCCGCCATCGAGTTCGGCGCGCAGCTTTGTGACCGCCTCATCGAGGCTAAATTCGTCTTCACCGTGGAATACGTAGAACGTGGGGGCAACCATAGCTATCGCTCAGCTTGAGCGCGTGGTCACGCGATGAACGGTGGCCGGGCCGCCGAAGGGGTTGAGGCGGCTTTCGGAGCGTTCAATGCTCATGATTTCGAGATCGCGGGGGTCGCCGTCGGTGGTGAAATAGCGCTGCAGGGCCGTGCCAAGCGGCTGCCCGAAAACGAGCGCGCCCATCACCAGCGCCATCACCCAAGGCATGCGATTCCAGGCATCGCGGCGGCTGGTGCCTGCAAAGCCGAGCATGGCCGCGCTGGTCGCCAAAAAGCCGGTCGTAACCAAATTCGTGCCGCAGTTGGGGTGAATCGCCAGGTCGTGTTCACCTGCCCGCATGCGCCGCAGCGCTTCATGGGCCGCCTGCTCGACCGCTTCGGTGGGCGCTTCGCCGATGAGGTAGAATCCGCCCGCGTCGCTGCGCCCGGCCACGCGCAGGTTCTTCACCCGGCGCGAGAGCAGGTGAATTGTCGCGTGTTCGAGGCCGTGGTTGCGCCGCGTACGCCGCACGACCGGCAAATCCAGCACGGGGCGCGAGTAGTCAGCCAGTTCCTTGATCACGGCGGGTTGCTCCTGTTGATCGAACAAGCCAACTCTAGCACATCGTCCGGCCTGCGGAAACCCGCCGCTCCCGCTGACTCTCCTCCTGATCCCACCCACATTGCAGAATGATGCTATAGTGGAATTACGGGGAAACAGTCCCTGTCTTTCTTGCTTTGTGCAGTTCGGACCAAGGAGCCTCATTCTATGCGCACCATCCTGCTTGTCTTGACCGT
The DNA here is from genome assembly GCA_963841085.1 of uncultured Chloroflexia bacterium. Classification (GTDB taxonomy): domain Bacteria; phylum Chloroflexota; class Anaerolineae; order Aggregatilineales; family Phototrophicaceae; genus Flexifilum. Next base: position 877,742 of record CAWJBF010000009.1, read on the forward strand.
CTTTGCCCTCGCCGTGATGCCTTTCGCTGCCAGCGCCCAGGACGCCACCCCAATTACAGCCGGTGAACCTGTAGAAGGTGCACTCACCGCCAGCGCGCCTGAATCGCTTTACAGCTTCGAGGCGGAAGCTGGCACTTCGGTGCAGATCACCCTGGTGTCAGATGATTTCGACCCCTATCTCGTGCTGGCAGACGCTGATGGCAACGAGCTTGCCACCGACGATGACAGCGCCGGCAACCTCGACTCGCGCATTTCCTACACCTTCGCCGATGCGGGTGAGTATCTGATCACCGCTACCAGCTTCAGCGGCCACAATGGTGGAACCGGCGCAACCGGCGCGTATACGCTGTCGGTCGCGCAGATCGAAGTCGAAACCATCGAGTATGGCGAGACAGTCAATGGCACGTTTACGGCTGCTGCCCCCGCGCTTGAATACAGCTTCACTGCCGCGCCCGGCAACTCGGTCATCATCCGTCTCGAGTCCGACGACTTCGACTCGTATCTGCGCCTGCGCGACGCCAACGGCACGGAAATCGCCTATAACGATGACGGCGCGGGCAACCTGAACTCGCTGATTGGCCCGCTGGCCCTCACTGAGGGTGGCGTTTACACCATCATCGCCAGCAGCCTCGGCGGCAGCGCGACCGGCAACTTCGTGCTCAGCCTGTCGGCGGCCAACCTCGAGCCAATCACCGTGGGCGAGCCGATGTCGGGCGAATTGACACCCGCCAACAGCATCGCTTACTACACGCTCGAAGCCAATGCGGGTGATGTGATTGCGATTACGGCAGAAAGCGACATCGATACCAACCTGGCCGTCAACGACCCCTACAACTATCAGATCGCCTCGGATGAAGATGGCGGCAAGGGTAACAACCCTGAAATCAGCGATCTCGTCCTCAGCAGCGAAGGCACCTACACCATCATCGTTGGGTCGCCCTTCTCCGAAACAGGCGCGTTCACCATCGAAGTCACGCGCGCCGAACTGCCGTCGCTCAACGATGGCCCGGTCACGCTCAACTTCAACTCATCAGTCAACTCACGCGTCGTCACCTACACCGCCGAAGCCGGTGACGTGCTGCGCCTGACTGCAACGTCCGTCTCGGGCGGCGAGATTTCGCCCAACGTCGATATTCAGCAGAACGGTTCTTCGCTGGCCTATGGCAGCGCCAATTACGTGACTGACTTCAGCTACGTGTTTGAAGTGAGCCAGAGCGGCGATCTAACGGTCAACGTCTCGGAGTACTCGTACGACAACAGCCAGGTGGAAGTGCGCATTTCGTCGGCTGAGTAAGCTGCCAACGCGCTTATTCCCCGCAAGTTTCATACCCCGCCCTCGGCCACTCGCTGAGGGCGGGGTTTTTATTCCTACTTCTCAACAGCCAACCCCCGGCAGGGCGATTGCGTCAAAATTGGCTCGCGTACAAACCTCACGCCCCACCAGCGCCCTCACCCCTCGGTCCCCGCTCCAATGCATAGCGAGGGGATGAAAAGCACACTACACGCTGCTGGCCGACCTGAATCAGCGGGCCTTTTCATGCATCTGGCCTATTACTCACAGTATTTCAAAGCGGGACAGTGAGACAGATTCAGAAGAGTGAGACACCATCTGAGAGGAAAACAAGTGAGACAGTGAGACAGAATCACAACAGCGAGACATCCTTCAGGGGAAAACCAGCCGGACAGACAGAATCGAAGCTAACAGACACCCTCTGAGGGAAAAACGAACCGGACAGGCAGACAGAATACAGGACACTGGATGCACAGCAGCGGGGCATAGTGGTTTGCAATCGTCCTGCGCGGCAATGGGGCACGGTTCCATCGTAGAACAGGTGCGCGCGCTGCAGGCGACGCTCTGGTGGATCGGGTGGTCACGGATGAGCGGGACTGAGGAGAGGAGCGTGGATGAACCCCGAGGCCGACCCTCCCCAGACAAGGTGAGGCTGTGGGGGCAGATCAGACTGTTTCACAATTTGGTGCGTTTGCACTGCCCCCCAAGAGTTAGGGGCTGACATCGCCTGCATTTCAATTATTGTTAACAACTTATGCCGTTTGGACTATCATCGCAAAGACAGTCCCCACAGAAATGAGCGCAGCATGGCAGCGAACATTATCGAAACGCACAATTTGACCGTGAATTACGGCAAGCAGCGCGGCATCAAGGATGTCAATCTGGCGGTCGAGCAAGGTGAGGTATTCGGCTTTCTGGGGCCGAACGGCGCTGGCAAGACGACGACACAGCGCGCCCTGGTCGATGTCATTCATCCGACCTCGGGCAGCGCGACAATATTCGGCCTCGATTCGCAAAAAGACGGCGTTGAACTGCGCAAGCGCATTAGCTACCTGCCCGGCGAGCTGAGTTTGTACCCGAACATGAAGGGCAGTGATTTTCTGAACATGCTAGCCTCCCTGCAGGCGAAAGACATTGACCCGGCTTTCCTGCAGCAGTTGTATGAACGCCTCGATCTCGATCCGTCGCGCAAGATGAAGCAGTATTCACGCGGCAACAAACAGAAGATCGGCATCGTCGCGGCCTTCATGGACAAGCCCGACCTGCTGATTCTGGACGAGCCGACCAGCGGCCTCGACCCACTCGTGCAGCAAACGGTGATGGAACTGGTGCAGGAAGTCAAGCAGGATGGCCGCACCGTGTTCTTCTCATCGCACATTCTTCCGGAAGTACAGGCGGTGTGCGATCGCGTGGGGATCATCCGCGAAGGTGAACTGGTAAAAACCGAGCGTGTCGAAACGCTGACCAAAGCGCAGTTCAAACGCCTGAACCTCACCTTCCGCGAACTGCCGCCCGTCGAGGCATTTGCACTTGAGGGTGTGAAGGAAACCGGACGCGACGGCAAAACAGTGATGCTGGAAATCCAGCAAGGGCTGGACAAGGTGATGCAAATCGCCGCGCCCTATGGAATCGACGACATCGACTCGCCGCCAGTCACGCTGGAGGAAATCTTCCTCACGTACTACGGGCGCACGCTCAACGGAGGCAATCATGCTTAATTTACTGCGGTACGAAATCTTCTCGCGCAGGAACGCGATGATCCTTTGGGGCATTGCGCTGGCGGCGTTTGGCTCCATGTATGTGCTTGTTTTCCCGGCCATAGGGGAGCAGGCAATTGAAGCGCTCGGCGATCTAGAAATTTATGCAGCGCTGGGCATGGATATCGGCTCGTTTGCGGGCTACATCGCTTCGGTTGTGGTTCAGATCATGCCCATCATCCTCGGCGTCTACATGATTATGGCGGCCACCGGCACGCTGGGCGGCGAAGAAGAAAACGGCACGCTCGAACTGGTCGTGGCCATGCCCCTGCCGCGCTGGCAGATTGTCATGATGAAGGCAATCGCGCTCATGGTGGTGAGCTTCGTCATCCTCCTGATTGTTGGTCTGGGCAACGCCTTATCCCTCGAACTAGTGCGGCAAACCACGACGACGGTAGTGGATGTGACGGCCGGACAGCTTATCGTCGCGCTACTGGGTGCATGGCCGCTCATGGTGGCCACTATCATGATGAGCATGTTCTTCGCGGCTGTGCTTCCAGGCCGCATGATGGCCCTCGCGGTCATGGTCGTGATTTACCTGGCCAGCTACCTGCTCCGGTCTATCTCCGGCATGGTCAACTCGCTGGAAGGCCTGAAGAACCTGTCCCTCTTCAATTACGTGGACTCGACCAGCGCCGTCTTCACCGATGGGATCCAGGCAAGCAATGTTGCGGTACTCCTGGGTATCGGGCTGGTGTTCTTCCTGCTTACGCTGTGGGCGTTCCAAGGCCGCAATATCACCGTCGGCCAATGGCCGTGGCGGCGGCGCGTAACGGCGTAACACTCTTTCGCTTGAGTGTTAGTTCGTCAGTATGAAGAGGTCTTAGGGGTGCACTTGTGAGCGCACCCCCAGATGCGCCAAGCGAACCGCACTCCCCTGTATTCAAGCCAACTCTGGTCAGCGCCGGACGCAAAGAGTAGACTCAGCGGCTGAATTCACCGAACCCACGAGTTAAAGCTATGGCAAACCGCGCCTCCGCCCGCATTTTCGCCAACGACCACCGCCTGATCGAAGTCAGCCCGAACGGTTGGCGTTTGCTCAGCGTCAACGGTAACGGCGAAGGTGACGTGCTGGCCGAAACGGCTGTGGGCGCGCCGCTGCGCTATCCGGCAGCGTTTGCCAGCCGGCTGCACCTGCCAGACACGGAGCTTGCACCAACCGAAATCGAGCGCGTGGTGCTAGGCTGGTCACCGTCCGATCAAACCTGGCACCTGGGCCTGATCCTAAATCCGGCGCTGGCCGAAACTCGTGGCAGCCGCTGGTGCGCCCTTGCCCGCTGGAACGATCCATCAGCCGACGTGCATCGCGGTGAAGCAGCCGAAGCTGGCCGCGCGCTGGCGATGGCATTGGCCCGCCCACTGGCGATTGTGCCGCCCCGCCCGGGTGAAGCGCAGCCCGCCGCCGATGCGCCCACGGCGCCGCCTCCGCCCCTGCCCGCGCTCCCGTACGAGCTCGATGACTGGACGCTGTCGGCCACTGGCGAGAACCAATTGCGCTTCGCACTGCGACCCAGTTGGGCACGCACGCGCACCATCCGCGCCACGCTCTATGCGTTGTGGGCATTGCTGTTCCTGATCCTGTCCATCACCAGCTTCACCAGTGGCATCAAGCCGCCTCAGCCGGACTTCCTGCCGTGGCTTGGGCTGGCCTGCGCCGTGTGGCTCGTCTTCCTGACGCTGCGCACGCTGGTGCAGGTTCGCCAACAGCCACGTTGGGTCGAGATAGATGGCTATGCGCAAGTGGTACGCGGCCCCGATTGGCAAATTCCGGCCGACCAGATCGACTCGATCTTCGCCAGCCAGGTGATCAAGCTGAAGAAGCGCGGCACGCCCAGTGAGCGCGTGCGCTACGGCGAGATTAACCTGCTGCTGGGCGATGGCGGATTTCAGCCTGTGGTCACGCAGCTTCATTTCGACCTCAAGCTGCCGATGCAGGCGGGTGAGTTGCCAGCCGATGGCAGCATGCTGCGCCTGACTGAGTACACGGTGCGCACGACTCTGCAAGCAGCGACGGTGCGTATCGCCCGGCTGCTGGGCGTGCCCGCGTGGAATGACCGCCGCGCGGAGTAAGAGGCACGAGTGACAAGATTCAGCATAGTCGCGCTGTTGCCGCCGCGGGTTCAAAACCCGCAGCTACCAAACTGATTTGTAAACCGATAAATCGGTTGAAAAGCGGCTTGAAAAAGTCGCTTATGCCGATCAACAAATGAAACCGGAGAACCGGCCTCTGGCTGTGACTGCCATGATTGAGCGACTACACTCCGGCCCTTGCCTTAGGCTGAAGCCATCAGGCTATAGCTGCGACCGCTGAAGCGGGCTTCAAAAAGCTCCGTTCACGGGGCGCAACCTTAGCCAAACGGCTTCAACCTGCTGCAAACGGAGACTTTCTCCGCAACCATCTGTTAAACTGCATCTGCGACTTCAGCCTTCTGGTTGCCGACGGTTTTGAACCGTCGGCGGCGCAGCAATGAGTCGCCGACGAACATGCTGGACAGTCACGGGGCGTGCCACTGTACCGCGTATTTCGCACTTTCCGTTCTGCCTGTTAGCAGCCATCTCGATGCGATAACCGACCGTCGTTTTGCGGCGCTGCCTGCGTGTGGTATCCTGAACGCCATTCGGGGGAAGTGGGAACAACCCTTTGCCACCAATGATCGGGCGACTCCTCAGCAATCGCTATGAAATTCTAAGCTTGGTGGGCGAAGGCGCAACCGCAGTCGTTTACCGCGCCCGTGACCACAAGCTGAACCGCATTGTCGCCCTCAAAGTCCTTCTCGCGCAGTCCCGCCCCACCACGCAGCAGCGTTTCCTGCAGGAAGCGCTGGCGGCCGCGCAGCTTCACCACCCCAACATCATGTCAATTTTCGACCAGGATGAAGACGATGGCTTGCAGTTCCTCGTCGTCGAATACATCGAGGGCACACCGCTGGAAAGCTGGATTCCAGCCGAGCCGGCGGTCGTCGTGCGCGTTGGCATGCAGATCGCGCGCGCGCTGCACTACGCCCACGAACGCGGCATCGTCCACCGCGACATCAAGCCGGCCAATATCATGGTCACGCCCGCTAATCAGGCCAAGCTGATGGACCTCGGCCTGGCGCTGCCGCGCGAGGCCAAGCGCGTGACGGCCGCAGGCATGATCATCGGCACGCCCGCCTATCTGTCGCCGGAGCAAGCGCAGGGCCTGCCGCTTGACTTTCGCACCGACATCTACTCTCTGGGCGTCGTCTTGTTCGAGATGGCGACCGGCCAGCTTCCCTTCTCCGAGGATGACATTCAAGCCCTGCTGACGCAGCATGTGCGCCAGCCCGCGCCCGCGCCGCGCAGTCTCAAGCCCGAAATACCGCCCGACCTCGACGCCGTGATCCTCAAGGCGCTGGAAAAATCGCCCACGCGCCGCTTCCAAACGGCCGAGGCCATGGCGGATGCGCTGGAGGCAGTTCAGATCGCGCCGACCGCGGATACATCCGAAATCGACGCGGTGCGTACCACGCGCACCACCGGCGGGCGCGCTGCCGCCAGCCCGATACGTCTCGCGCTGGCCGATGACCACCGCATTTTGCTGACGGCACTGGTGGCGCTGCTGTCTGAACAGCCCGCCTTTCTGGTCGTCGGGCAGGCAAGCGACGGCGCAGCGACACTGGACATGGTCGTCGAGCATCAGCCGGATGTGCTGCTGCTCGACCTGAACATGCCCGTGCGCAGCGGGCTGGAAGTCCTGCCGGACATCCGCCGCACCGCACCCAAAACCAAAGTGCTCGTGCTCACGGGCCGCAACGAGGACTTCTACATCATTCAGGCGCTGCGGGCCGGCGCGCATGGCTATCTGCTCAAGGCAGCCGCCGAAACCGACCTGATTGACGGCATTCATCGGGTGATGCAGGGCGAATTAGTGCTCGGGGCAGGCGTGGCCGAAAAGGTGGTCACGAGTATGCTGCAGGGCAGCCCGCTCACCGAAGACGAGCGCAAACTGCTGCTGCTGGTGGCCGCCGGTTGGGACAACGAAGCCATCGCCAGCCGCATGGAACGCTCGATCATCGTCGTGGTCGAACTGCTCGCCCGCGCCATGGACAAGCTCGGTGCGCGTGACCGCAACGCCGCGGCGCTGGCCGCCGTGCGCGGCGGCTACATCCTCATCGACGAACTACAAACGCTGTAGAAAACTCCCCCATCAGTCGGGATATTAAACTTTCCCCACATCTTCTCCTCAGGTTTTCCGAATCCTCCGTGTATCCATCATCCGTTTAGCCTCCACCCTAAGTGGCGGCTGAGCCACATTCGATTGGCGGAGGAAGCAGGCATGGCAAGATTCACGAAAGGGCTAGTTCTAGTGTGCATCGTCCTGGCGGCCCGTGGGCGTCACACAATCGTCGGACGGAGTGATGGATGGATACGTTCTGCTGACCATCATTCAATCAAAAGATGCCCTCCTACTAGCGAATGATGGGCGCGTCGTCAACAAGTGGGCGAATGATGACTCTTACTGATCTGCCAGTTTTTTTTGGGGGGGGCAGATCAGCCCCTACTCGCGAGTCATCGAAATTGAGCCGGAGATAGACGAGAACGGCAGCTACGTGATGAGCCCCGGTGAACCTACCTCTGCGGACATCATCTGGGAATACCGCACGGACCCAGCGGAGAACTTCTTCTCGTCCCTGATCTCCGGGGCGCAGCGCCAGCCGAACGGCAACACCCTGATTGCTGATGGAGTGAATGGCCGCGTCTTTGAGGTTAATACGGAGGGCGCTACGGTGTGGGAGGTGCTGCTTCCACCAGCCGCATGGGTATTCCGTGCTGAACGCTCTGACTTGTCGTCCTTCGGCTTCGACCTGACCGGCGATCTTGGGTTCGCAGGAGGGCTGATCTGGAGCGCATCGTGCGCCGATGGCACCGAGGCACATTCGTTCGCGTACGACATTGCCGATGGCCCGGCTATGCACGAGTACATTGATCAGTATGGTGATGGGGCTCAGGAGCAATGGGCAACCGAAACCTGCGCCGAGCTCGGCGGAGTCCTCGCCGACGAATGACGATAGCAGGATACTGAACGCGGTCCGTACTTCGTCGTGGTGAGCAGTAGGGGCATGGAAGATATGCCGCTTCTTTCATGTCCCGCTTCTTCCACATCGCCTATATCGAGCAGAAATTGGAAAGGTCTCGCATCTTATGCCTAACCTGCATTACGGAGAGGGGAACGAGGATTGAAGTTTCCCCAAACGGCAGCTTAGGGCGGCCCCTGTCCTTTCACTACTTCAACAAACCAACACATCCTTCATCTATAGAATATTTGTGCTATCCTTGTGCGGCCAAACCGGTTTGTGTGGTATTCTACCGTTAGCGAAGGGTCCGCCTCGCAGCCCTGCGGGAATAACCCCTGGCTGATCGGGCCACGAGGGTGGGATGAGCAGCCGCTACAACGACTTTGAGGACGATGAATTCGATGATGACGAGCTGGGGGATGAGCTAGAACTCGGCAGCGACCGGTCGTTCGTCCAACAACCCATTCTCGTCAGGACCAGCCGTGCGTGGTGCGGGTTTGCCAGCGCCGCAGCGGCCTGCGTCAGGTTCGTCTCCACAGCCGAACAACCCCAATGCGCAACGCCCGCCAGCTTCCAGCGGCCAGCAGCGCCCGGCGTCGCCCGCCTCACCTTCGGCCTTCGGCGCGCCTGCGGGCAGTTCCAGCCGCCCCAACATCCCCGGCTCCAACCCACAACCATCATCCAGTGGCGTTCAGCCGTACCAGCAACGCCCGCCGGCAAGCGGCAGCTCGTCCGGCGGCCAGCCAGCGCAGCGCCCAGCCGACCCGCGCACACAGTCGCCAGGCGGAAGTTCGTATGGCTCGTCAACGAACCAGCCCCTGAGTAAGCCCGGCTCATCCAGTGGTTACGGTAGCCCCGGCACCTACGGCAGTTCGAGCGCATCCAGCTCACAGGGCGCGCGCCCGGCTGCGCCGCGCCTGCGAGGCAAGACGACCGGGGCAAGCCCGCGCAGCAAAGTGGCAGCGGATTGGGCGGCAAGGTCGGCGGCTTGTTCGGCCGCGGCGACAAAAAAGCCGACAAGCCAGCCACGCCCAAATCGGCAGTACCCGGCCGCTCGGCAGGTTCAACCAGCGATAAGCAGGGCGGCGGGATGCTGGGCCGTTTTGGCCGCGGCAAGGATGACAAGAGCGCCAAATCGAGCGCCAGCCCGATGAGTAGTTCGGCGGCGATGGGCGCGTCCGGCAGGCCGTATGGATCGACCGGGCCGGGCGCAGCTTCGTCGTCTTCACCGGCCAGCAGCAGCAGTTCGCGGCCCGGCTCGACTTACGGGGCCACCGCCACCAGCAGCACCGGCAGAAGCCAGCCCAAGAGCGGCCGCAGCGCGGCAAAAGGTGCGGGGCGGCTGGCGTTCCTGTCGGCGCTCAATCCATTTGGTCCGCGCGAAACCAGCAAGACCGCGCGCACAGCGAGGCAAGGCGCGGCCGTCGAGGTTAAGCCGGTCAGTTTCGCCCGCGACAAGCAGCTCGAAATCGGCGGCCTGATCATTGCTATCACCGGCATCGTACTGCTCCTCAGCAGCCTGTCGCCGGTGCAAGGCTCGATCCCACAGCAGATCAACACCTTCCTGTCGAGCGTGTTCGGCTGGGGTGCGCTGGTCGTGCCCATCATCATGATACCGCTGGGCATCTGGCTGATTCTGATCAAAGTGGGCCAGAGTACGCCCGTGATCGCGCTGTCGCGCATTCTCGGGCTCGCCCTGCTTTTCACCGGCGCGCTGGTGCTGATGCAGTTCATCGACGCGCTCAGCTACCCCCCGGGACAGGGCCAATCCTACGATCAATACCTGACGGCGCTGGAGAAAGTACTGCTGCCGCTGTCGAGTGAATTCGGACGCGGCGGCGGACGTATTGGCGGACTATTGTATTTTCAGCTCATCCGCAACTTCTCCGAGCCGGGAGGTTTCGTCATTCTGATGGGCGTGCTCATCGTCGGCCTGATGCTCACGCTGAGTATCAGCGCCTATGAAATCGCGGCCATCGTCATCGGCAGCTTCCGCAACCTGCGCGACGCCCGCACGCGCCGCAGCACGCGCATCACGGCGGAGAAGGCCGCGGCGCAGGGCATCACTGTCACCACCCCCGCCGGCCCGGTTATCTCCGCTCCGGGAACAGCCACCTCGCCTGCGCTGCCCGCAGGGGCCACGACACAGCCGCTGCCACTGGACGAACCAGCGCCAGAGCGCAGCATTCCGATTTTGATGGGTGGCCGCCAGTTGACGCCCGCCTCGGCCGATTCTGAAGCAGCGGCGGCTCAGACTGCTGTACCCTTCCCGCCCATGCAGCCCGTGCCAGTGGTTAGTGACACGACCAGCGCGGCATCTGCCGAAGCCAAACCAGATGCCACCGCCAAGCCGTCCAGCCTGTTTGGCCGCCTGAAAAGCGCGATCCCCGCCGTCGGCGCAGCGACCGTGTTGGCGGCCAAGTCCGCTGCAGGCGCAGCGACGCCAGACAAGGAAGCAGACAAGGCCGCCACGACTGCCACGCCAGCGGACGCCGCAAAATCGAACGCCGCACCCGGCAGCCCAGCCGCACCGGTCTCTGCGGCGGCCGCTATGGGCATGGCCGCCGCCGCTTCTGCTTCGGCACAGACTGCCAAACCTGCCAGCGGCGCGGTCACATCAGGCGGCCCGTTGGGCACATCCAGCACGACGACCGCGCCAAAAGCCAGTCCCGGCCCGTCCCCGTTCGACGATGATGAGGACGAGGACGACGCGCTTGATCTGCTGGATGACGACGATTTTGGCGACGACGATGAAGACGACGGCGCACCACCCGCACGCCTGGGCGACCTGCTGCGGCCACCGGCGGAAGGCGTCAAACCAACCACAGCCGCCAGTGCAGGGCCGCCGCAAAACGTGGCAGGCTCGGCCAGCGGCGTGAAACCGTATACGCGGCCGCCACTGGACACAACCACCCACAGCACTACGTCGAGCGGCCTCGCGTCCGAGGCTGCGCCTGCAGCGGCGGCCCGAGTCAGCGGCCCCAGCCTCGGCTGCTACGGTCAGCAAGCCAGCCGAATCAACTCCGCCGGCCCCGACGGCACAAACTTCCGACAGCCTGAAGCGCCCTGCCGCGCCCGATTTGGATGATGACTGGTCGAGCCTGCCACCGGCCCGCCCGAAAAGCACGGCGGATCACGACTCGAAAGCTTCCGCTTCGCCCGAGCCTGCCAAAGCCGCCAGCCCCGATCTCCAGTCGCGGCTGTCCAGCCTGCGCGGCCCGGCCCCGGCCAAGCCCAACGAGCCGGTGATGGCCCCGCCCGCCGACGCGCCGCGCCCATGGGAAGCGCCCAAAGCCGCACCCGCCAACGGTAGCGCAAGCAGCAAACCCGCCGAGTCCGCGCCTGCAACGGACAGGCAGGATGGCGGCGGCAACGCGCTTAAAGCGGGTACTGCTGCCGTGCCAGGCGGCATGGCCGCAGCGCCCGCCAGCGCGCTGCGCCCCGATGCACCGAAACCAGCCAGCCCCGCACCTGTGCCAGTCCAGCGCGCCGCGCCCGCACCAGCCCCCACCGCAGCGCCGCGTCAAGCCGCGAACCGCGCCTCGTGGCGGCTGCCGGACTTCACGGGCCTGCTGGCGGCGGGCGGCGAGCAGGAAATGGATCACGACAAGCTGCTGGCGCGCGCGCGCATGATTGAGGACACGCTCGCCAGTTTCGGCGCGCCTGGCCGCGTAGTCGAAGTCCGCACCGGCCCGGTCGTCACCCAGTTCGGCGTCGAGCCAGATTACGTTGAGGTGCGCGGCAAGAAGAACCGCGTCAAGGTGAACGCGATCGCCAATCTCGACAAGGACTTGCAGCTCTCGTTGGGCGCAAAATCGATCCGCATTGAAGCGCCGGTGCCGGGAAAGGGCTACGTCGGCATCGAAGTGCCAAACGCGAAGCCAGCGATTGTGCGCCTGCGCGACGTAATGGAGTCGAATGAGTTCCGGCGCATCCAGTCACCGCTGGCGATTGCGCTCGGTCAGGGCGTCGATGGCACGCCGGTCGCGGCCGATTTGGGCACCATGCCACATCTGCTCATCGCGGGCACGACGGGATCGGGCAAGTCGGTGGCAGTCAACACCATCATCGCCAGCCTGCTGCTGCGCAACCCGCCCGACCGCCTGAAATTCATCATGGTCGACCCCAAGCGCGTGGAACTGACCGGCTACAACGGCATTCCGCATCTGGTCGCGCCGGTGGTGGTCGAACTAGAGCGCGTCGTCAGCGTGCTCAAGTGGGTGACGCGCGAAATGGACGAGCGCTACCGCAAGTTCGCGCTCGCCGGCGCGCGCAATATCGAGGACTTCAACAACCATCTGCCCAACAATGAGCCGACGATGCCCTATATCGTCGTCATTATCGACGAGCTGGCCGACCTGATGATGATGGCCCCCGACGACACCGAGAAGGTCATCACGCGCATCGCCGCGCTTGCCCGCGCCACCGGTATCCATCTGGTCATCGCCACGCAGCGGCCGTCGGTCGATGTCGTCACCGGCCTGATCAAGGCTAACTTTCCGGCGCGCATCGCCTTTGCGGTGTCGGCTGGTGTGGACAGCCGCGTTATCCTCGACCAACCCGGCGCAGAACGGCTGCTCGGGCGCGGCGATATGCTGTTCATGAGCGGCGACACGCCTGCGCCGGCGCGTTTGCAGGGCGTGTATGTGTCCGATCAAGAAATCGGCAACATCACGCGCTTCTGGCGCAATCAGTTGTCCGACGCGGCTAACGCCGATGCGGCCAAGCCGATACTGTCTGACTTCAAGCTCGATGAGGAAGCGCGCCAGAATAATTCGGCGTCCTCACGCGGCAGCGGCATTGGCTATGGTCACAGTGGGCGTCCGGGAAGCAGCCCGGCGCGCGGCGGCTTCGATGACGACATGGATGATGACGACAGCGACGACAACGCCGACAGCGACGACGTGCTTTACGCGCAGGCCGTCGAAACGGTGCGCCAACTCAACAAAGCCTCGGTCTCGCTGCTGCAGCGCCGCCTGCGCATTGGCTACACCCGCGCCGCGCGCATGATCGACCTGATGGAAGAGCGTGGCGTGGTGGGCCCGGCCGTGGAAGGCGCAAAGCCCCGCGACGTGCTGCCCGAGGACAAGAGCCGACCGTAGGTTTTTGCCAGGCTGATCCTACGCGGAATACGGTGAACAGCGCGCAAGGAGTTCCAGCAGATCGCGATGCTGTCGTGGAACGTGGAGATGCGTGTCCCGAGCAAGGGCAGCCTCGGCCTCCGCGCGGGCCTTGTCCACCTCGCCAAGGATGAGCATGGCCTCGGCGCGCCAGCGGTGCGCCTCCGTGATAAGAACCTGTTGGCTGCCGCGCTGGGCCTGGGTGAGGAGTTCATCGGCCCAGCGTAGTGCAGCCTGCCCGTCCGCCTGGCGAACTGCAAGTTCGGCGAGTTCCTCGAGGCAGTGAATGCCATGAAGCATCACGGTTCTGTCTCGCGCCAACTCCAGCCCGTTATCCAGCAGTGAACCTATCGTCAGGTCACCCATTCGCATGCGCGCAATCGCCACATCAGCCATTAAGCGAGGCCGCCAGTAGTCGGACTGGAGTGTGTCGACCAAAGTGAGCGCGCGTTCAAGCACGTCCAACGCCTTCTCTGGCTGATCCTGTTCCAGATAGAGTTCGGCCATGCTGCCCAGGGCTACGGCGTGCATGCGTTTCGAACCGATACGCCGTGCCAGATCGATGCCATAAGCCAGTCTCTCGAACCCCAAAGCGATATGACCAGCTTTCCCCTCATTGAGTCCGATGCCCACTGCGGTGCACATCGTGTGCATATCGGCCCCGGCCGGTTCGCTCAAAGACAGCGCGCGCTCGAAGTAGGCGCGAGCGGACGTCACGTCACCGAGGCCCAGAGGAGAAAGGCTTGACCACCCGGCCATCAGGTAGTTTTCCGCCTCATAACTCAGGTCGCCGACTTCGTGCGCCAACGCAGCGGAGGCGTCAAATGCACGGACCGCTCCCGTCAGATCACCTGCGAACATGAGTGCTTCCCCAAGTCCATGAATTGCTTGCACCGCCACAATGTCACGGACGCGCAGTTCCTCACAGATATTAGCCGCTTCGCGATGGCTGGCGAGCGCATCGCCATTGCGCCCCATGTCCCACTGCACCGTACCCAGGTGATACAGCGCATCTGCGCAAGCGCGCAGATCATTACTCTGGCGGTATTCGCGTAACACCGTCTGTAGGTGCCGTATCGCGTCATCAGGCTGCTCGGTGCGCCGGAGAGCATGGCCCAGTCGAAGGAGCGCGCGGCGCTCCCAGACGCTGTCGTTCAGATCCGATGCGTACCGGCGGACCGTATTCAAGTCGCCTACTGCTGCATCGTGATCAGACACCAGCATGTACAGGTGACCGCGGCTTTCTCGCAGGAGATCCCAGACGACCGGAAAGAGCACCGCGCTCGGCAGCATCAACGGCAAGGTCCATGCAGTAGAGCGCATCGTAGTAACGGCCCCAACTCACACAGTAATCCACCAGCGGCGTCAATGCCGCCTCCACCTGCTCGGAGTGTCCGTGAGCCACCGCATGAGCCCATGCAGCGCGCACGTTCTCCATATCATCAACCGCCAAGCGATCCATGGCCATGGATGACAATCGGCCCAAGTAGAAATCGGTATGGGTCGCTAACGCCGTCTGCGATCCATCCAAGATTTCAAGCTGGTCGAGCGCGAAGCCACGAAGCAGATCATGCAACCCGAAGCGCCCACTGCCGTGCCCGGAGAGCAGTGACTTACTGGCCAGACGAAGCAGCACCGCAAGCCCTGCGCCGGCGACGTGTTCAGCGGCTTCGCGCGTGAAACCACCGCGAAACACGGCTAGGCGCGCATACATCCCGCGTTCGTGTTCGGGCAGAAGCTTCCAACTAGTCGAAAACACCATGCGGAGGCTACGTTGCCGTTCCGGCAAACCGCGCGCATGATCGACCTGATGGAAGACGTGGCGTGGTGGGCCGGCCGTCGAAGGCGCAAAGCCGCGACGTGCTGCCCGAGGACAAGACCGACCGTAACACTTGATTCACCGCCAAGACACAGTGGAAGAGAAGAACGCCAAGTGGAAATCCTCTTGGCGTTCTTCTTGGCGATCTCCAGCGCATTGGCGGTGAATCAGTCTCTTTCACTGCTTTCTACTCCGCTGCTGTCACCTCATATGCGGTGCCGTCGAGCACCACGATTACGCGGTCGCCGAGGGCGAAGAACTCACCCAGTTCGGGCTGCGCCGCCAGCAGGTCGAAGTATGCGTCGCTCAGGAACTGCACCTGCTCGGTCGTCATGGTGTCGGAGTCAAAGGTGCTGTCCGTCCAAACGCCGCTTTGCAGGAAGAACGTCTTGCCGCCCACAGTTTGCAGAGTCTGCTGACCGGACTGGCCGCGCTCATCTTCAACGCCATCACCACCGCCACCCGTCACCGGCAAAGCCATCGGGGCCGCGGCTTCCTGCATATTGGCGGCCATGTCGGCTGCGCCCACGGCTGCCGCGCCGCTGCTCTGCGTGGACAGGACCTCTGCATCGCGGAATAGCTGCTCGGCGGCGGCCGCGCGCCCGGTCTGCGACAGAATGTCGTTTTCGTCGATCAGGAAGCTGGTGTAGGGCGTGATAATGCCGTAGCGCACGCTCAGGTTGATGATGCTGTCCACCAATTCAGCGTCTTCACCCTCCAGGCGGATGGTGTTGAGCAGGTCGCCAATGCGGCGAGTGGCCCACAACTGCGCCACGAACGGCTCACCGCCGGCCACCTCGCGGAAGGTCAGCCCGTCATAGACGAACGTCACGCGCTCGCCATCCATCATGCCGCTGAGCGTGATCGTCGCGTTCTCAGCGCCATTGCGGTAGCGGCCAGTGACCGCCAACTGCTCGCCCGCGAACAGGTCAGGCAGCGGGGTCTGGGGATAGGTCGAGTCGATCATCGTGCCATCGACCGTCAGTTCGAGGTCGGTCAGCACTGGCGCACTGATCTTGGTGAACAGACTGGCGACTTCTTCGTCGATGCGCTCGGTCGGCCGCACATAGGAGGAGGAGCCGCCGAAAGTAGTGGCGATGTTGTCGAGCAGGAAGGTGTCGACATCGTCGCCCACGCCAAACGTGAACACGCGAACATTTGAAGGCGCGGCGGCTTCCAGGTTCGCCATAATCTGATCCGGATCTTCTTCGCCTTCGGTGGGGATGCCGTCGGTGATGAAGAGGATCGTCGCCTCGCGCTCGGGATCGGCCTGCGCGAACGCCTGCAGCAGCGCGTCGTTGATATTCGTACCGCCCTCGGGGAACTGGCCGTCGATCCAGCCAGCCGCTTCACCCGCCATGTTCGGACCTTCCAGGCCACTGCTGAACAGCCGCGTGCCCGTGCTGAACAGAATGGCGTTAAACCGATCTTCGGCGTTCAGGTTTTCCAGCACATAGCGGGCGGCGTCCTGCGCCTGAGCCCACTTGTCGCCATCCATGCTGCCCGACTGATCGACCACCAGAATCAGATCTTTCGGCGCAATCGTGCTCTCGTCTACCGTCAGCGGCGGCTGGAGCAGCAGAAGGAAGAAACCATCCTCGGCTGCGCTGTCGCGGTAGGTGAGCAGGTTCGCATCAATCACCTCAGCATCGACGCCCCAGAACAGGCTGAAGTCCTGATCCGCGCGGAAGTCGCTGGCCTCGAAGCCAACCGTCACCTCGTTCAGGTCGCCCGCATCGCGAGCAATGGCGACATTGTGGCTGGGTGAATAGACCGTGCCGATCGGCTGGCTGCTGCGAATATTCACGCGCACGCTCATCGATTCAATCGGGCGGCTGGACGTGAGCAGGCTCACATCGAGCGGATAGAGGTACTGCAGCAACCCATTGTCGGCGGTCAGCGCCTGGGAGTAGGTCAATTCAATCCGGCGCTTGTCGCCCGGCGGAATCGGGAATACGTTGGCCTGCACGGCGGACGTGCCGAGGTACTCCAGCAGCGCGGGGTCGCGGTACGAGCGCACAATCGCGTCGTAGTACTCACGTGCCTCGTCGGCATCGAGGATACGCGCCTCAATCGGCTGGTCATTGATGTACATGATCAGTTCATCGACGGACGCGCCAGCCGGCAGCGGGAAGATGAACGTACCTTCTGCCAGTCCGTTGCCCTCGTTGACGAATTCCATCGTCACCTGGGTGCGCGCCACCTGATCATCGATGGTCACGTTCACGCTGTGCTCACTAATCTTGAGCCACTCGGGGTTGGTGAACACGCCGGGCTGCGGCGGCGGGCAGAAAACGGGTTCGCATAAGGCATCGGGCGGGCATGGGGGGGCATCGGGCACGGTGGCAGCACCTGCGCGAATGCGCTGGATACGCCCAGCAGGGCAAAGACGGCAACGACGATGACTAACAAGAATGGCCGGCGGGTCATGACTGATCTCCTTCTCAAACGCTTCATCTACTCCTAAGACGCGCGCCGGACGGCAAGAGTTCCATCGGGTTTTGCAGGCCACACGCATTGCGCCGGTAATTTCAGTCTTACAGAGGCTGGCCATCCACCAGAATATAACCCGTAGGCCAAGCGTGGGGACGTGGCGCTTCAACTGATGAATTTCGCTGTGCTATCATACGCTTGAATGTCATTCGAGCATTGCGATTCCGGAGCAGCAAGCACCCTATGAATCATTGGCGTAACTCTCTCCCCCTCACTGCCGCCGCGCTTCTGCTTGCGGTCGCCGCGCTGCCCGCGCAAAGCGCCCACGCGGTTGGCTACGTGGAATGCACCAATATCGAGCAGACCAATTTCGACCCCGACCCCGAGTGCGCCGCAGTTATGGAATCGCACCCGGCGCCAACGGTGATCGAAGTGCCGCAGGATACGTTCACCCTCAGCAATTACAGTTACTGGAAAGTCATCACCGACGGCCCGGCCAACGTCTTCGATGCGCCCAACGGAAACGTTGCGCGCCAGATTGAGCCCGGCTTCAACTTCATCATCGCTACCGACACCACCAGCGCCCCGGACTGGATCGAGATTCAGGGCGGTGGCTGGATGCAGGCGTCCGACCTGCGCTACACGCCGCCGTCGTACTTTCGCGGTGTCAGCATCACTGATGGGCTGCAACAGCCCTTCGGCTGGGTGATGTTCCCGCTGTTCCCGGCCAATCAAGTGGGCGGCCAGCAGGATGTAGACACCGGCCGCTTCATGGACAAGTACGACCGTTTCAACGTCTTTGCAGCGGTCGAAGATGAAGAAGGCATCGTTTGGTACATGATTGGCCCGGATCAGTGGGTCGAGCAGCGTTGGGTCGCCATCGCCAAGCCCGTTGAACGCCCCGAAGGCGTCAGTGGCCGCTGGGTGGCCGTCGATCTCTACGAACAAACCGCCATCGCTTACGAAGACGACGTGCCCGTGTTCGCTACGTTGATTGCGTCAGGCCTGCCCGACTGGGACACGCGCGAGGGCGTGTTCAACGTGTGGGCGCGCGCGATCAAAGACCCGATGAGCGGTGCGGCAGGCTCACCCCAGGCCTATGCGCTGCAGGATGTGCCGTGGGTGATGTACTTCGACGGCGGTATCAGCCTGCATGGCACGTACTGGCACGACGGCTTTGGTTACCGCCGCAGCCACGGCTGTGTCAACCTCAGCATCAGCGACGCGCGTTGGGTTTATGAGTGGACCAACGGCAATCCAATCGATGAAGAAACCGGCGATCCGCTCACCTACGTCTATGTCTACAGCAGCGGCGAATACGGTCAGTTCGGCATCGCGCAGGGGTAAAGGCTCGTCCCCTTCCCCTTCTTCTCCCTCAGGGCGAAGGGGTGATCTGCGGCGGAGAACATCATGTTCCCGTCGTCGTGATGGAGAGGCACCAAGCGTAAAAGCTACAAGATCGAAAACGGGGCGCTCTTCAGCGCCCCGCATGATTCTTGTGCTGTGCCCGAATTTAGGCTTCAGAACCTTCCAGATGTGCGCGCAGGAACCACGCCGTCTTTTCGTGCGCTTCCAACAGGCCAGTGAGGAAGTCAGCGGTGCCCGCATCGCCCTTCTCGGTCGTCACTTCCACATCTTCGCGCAGGTGACGGATAACCGATTTGTGGTCGGCCAGCAGTTCGGCCACCATGCCAGGAGCGTCCGGGTTGTTGCCAGCATCTTCCTTGATGTAGGAATGCTTCTGCATCTCGGCCAGCGTGCCAATGGAGACCGCGCCCAACTGGCGAATGCGCTCGGCGACGGCATCCATGGCGTCGTCGAGTTCGTCGTACTGATCCTCGAACAGCTTGTGCAGTTGCATGAAATGAATGCCGGTCACGTTCCAGTGAAACTTGCGCGTCTTGGTATAGAGCGTGAAGGTCGCTGCCAGCGTGGTCGTCAGCACATTGACGGACGTGTCGCGGGTAGCATCCGAAAGGCCCAACGTCTGCGCCACGCTACCAGTGTTTGTCTTGGCCGTCTTGGTTCCCAACATGAGAATCGTCTCCTGTGTAGATTGACTTACCTGCTATTAGCGTAGCACAGGTCTGCACTGGCGGGGGCAATGGACTGATCATATTGTAAGCAAAAGCTGTTGCACGCTTGAACAAATGCTGCAACCGGGGCAGAATGCATCTATGATCACAATCACGACTTACCCGACCGATCGGATCGTCGAGATGGCGGGGCTGCTCAAGGCAATGGGGCATCCTGTGCGCCTCCACATACTGTGCATGCTGCGAGCCGGTGACTATGTGCGTGTGCCATATCGAGCGGGTGCTGGACCGTCGCCAGGCGTATATATCGCAGCAGTTGATGGTGCTGCGTGACAGCGGCGTCGTGACCAGCGAACGCCGCGGCTTGCAGGTCTACTACCGGCTGGCCGATAAACGCATCGAAACGCTGCTCACCGCGGCTGGCGCTCCCGCGCCAATTCCGCCTTATCGCATCGAGGGCTGCCCATGCCCGGACTGCACCGCCATTCCGTGGCCGATATCGGCTGAAAAGAAGTTCACACGACCTCTTGACATACGTTCTAAAGGCTCGTACGATTACATTCAGATTTATGAATGTAGACGGAGAACCAACCCCATGCTGTATGTCAAAGTCCTCGGATCGGGCTGCCCAAACTGCAAGAAGCTGGAAACCGAAACGCGCGCCGCACTCGACGAGGCGCACATCCCATTTGAACTGACCAAAGTGACCGACTTCGCCGACATTGCGGGTTACGGCGTGCTGTCCACGCCCGCGCTGGTGATCGACGAGAAAGTCGTTTCGGCGGGGCGAATTCCGTCGCGCTCGCGCATCGTCGAACTGGCGCAGCAGAACAGCGCCAGCTAGGCGCGCGGTACTCCTAATGCGCATCATCCCCTATGTGAGGCAATCATGACTTCAATTACCCGGCAGTGGATGACCCGGCCTAGCGACCGGCGCGACTGGACGATACTGCTGCTGGCAGGGACGGCCTGGGTGCTGGTGTTCAGCGCACTGCCCGAAATCGCAGCCTTCGTGTCGTTTACGCTGCTTGGCCTCGACCCTGCCAGCCAACTCGGCCAATCGGTGTGTTCTTCGTCTATGACGTGCCTAAAATCCTGCTACTGTTGACGGCGACTGTGTTTGCAATCCGTGGAAGAGGGCAGGAAGCTGGCATCCACCACGTAGAGATTTTCGACGTCCCAGACCTTGCACATGGGGTCGAGCACGGATGTGGCGGGGTCATTGCCGAAGCGGGCCGTGCCGCATTGGTGCATGGCCACTGTAATGTCCATCTTTTGGGTGAAAATAATCGGGTATCCCATTGATTTCATGAGGCTGGTCCAGTGCTTGACCAATTCACCATGGGATTTCGAGGTTATTGGCGTGTAGGCCACGCGCAGCTTGCCGTCGCTGTCCACGCTCACGCGGTTGTTGGGGTCGGGCAGGTCTTCCGACATGATCCACCAATCGACACTTCTTGTGGCGAACCAGTCCATCAAACGCTCCGGCACAAAACGCGTATTCGCCGGTGAGCATGCCGCCTTGCAATTTGCCCAAGCCCTGCACGTTGCCAAGGGGGTAGGGCTTCACATTGCTGGCGAGATAGATAGTCGTTGATGCAGAGCGACTTCTGGAACACGACGGTGTTTTTCCTGAAGGGGTTCACCGCCATCATGGCGGTGTTGTTGTGGGCCATGTAGTTGCGGCCCAACTGGTCTGATGAGTTGTTGCCCAAGCCCCGTGGATGTTTCGCATTTGCGGAGCGCAAGAGCAGGGCGGAAGAATTGATGGCGCCGCAGGAGGAGATGAAGAGTTCGCCATGCGATCGTCGTGCTGTGGCCCTTCTGCGTGACTTCAACGCCGACGACCTTTTTACCCGTGTCATCGGTGACAAGTCTGTGCACCAGCGTTTGCGAGGATGAGGTCGACATTGCCTGTCGCAATCGCAGGATCGACCATGCGCACTTCGGCGTCGTTCTTGGCGCCGAGCTTGCAGGCGAAACCGTCACAGGTCTTGCAGCGGATGCACTTGCCACCGGGGTGTAGGTCGATGGCCACAGGAAGCGGGAAGGGCTTCAGGCCCCTTGGCGCGCAGCTTCTGGTCAATTTCGGGGATTTCCGGATCATGGCCGATGGCCAGGATAGGGCATGGGGCCGGAGCGGGCGGCTCGCACGGGTCCATTCCGGCAGTGCCGTGGGTGCCCATGAGTTGTTCCGCCACGTCATAATAGGGCGCAAGGTCGGCATACGTGATGGGCCATGCGGGCGTTGATCCCGCTTCGTGTTGCATGCCCAAAGTCCTGCTCGCGGAAGCGGATGGTGGCCGTGCCGAAGAATTTGGAATTGCCGCCGACGTAGTAATAGGTGGAGGGGGTGAATCCTTGCCTTCGCGGTCGCGCCATGTCTCGCGCGTGGAATAGTGGCGTTCGTGGAACACGGCTTTCACTGACCAGTTATCAGCCTCGCGGGGCAGGCGCGTGCCGCGCTCGATGACCAGCACCGTGGCACCGGCAAGTGCCAGTCAGGTTGGCCATGGCCCCGCCGCCGACACCGGCACCGACGATGACCTGCGTCATAGGATTTCTGGATTTGCGAGCTCTGCCCTCTGGAATCACTTGCCCGCACCGCGACGCGCGCTGCCTCTTCCGAAGAGTGCTGCCTTGTCGTCATACATGCCCGCCATCACGGCGAATGAACTGTCGAGGTGAATGCGCATGGCAAGCTCGGCCTGCATGGCGTTGTTGCGGGTTATCGCCTGCGCGATGGCCTCGTGCTGCTGCGTCACGTCGGCCAGATGGCCGGCACCGGCGCGCTGAGCTGGCGCATGCGGTCGAGGTGAACCTTTGGCGAGCGTTGATGAATTTCCAGATGCGCGGATAGCCGGAGATGTGGGCGATGAGGGCGTGAAAGGCGTCGTCAATTTCGAGGTAGTCCTCGAGGCGGTGTTCTGGCGAGCATCAGACGCATGTCGGTGATGATGCCAAGAAGGGAGGCGCGTCCGTGTTCGCGTGATCAGCTCTGGCGGCGTGGCGCACGCTTTCAACTTCAAGGGCGCGGCGCAGCACGAAACCCTCCTCCGGCCACGGTGAAGGAAATGCGGCTGACCCAGGTGCCGGAATGCGGGTGAATGGAGACAAGGTCCTCTTCGGCGAGCCGCTGCAAGGCCTCGCGCACGGGGGTGCGGGACACGTCGAAGCGTTCGGCAATGTCCTTTTCCTGAACCGCCGCGCCCGGCGCCAGCTCAAGCCGGACAATGGCGCGGCGCAGATCTCATATATCTGTTCGGCCTTGGCGGGCGCACGTTCTGGACTCACCGGACTTTCAGGCTTCCGATAAAAATTCGGGAGCGCTCAATTCCAATGGCAGCCCGTTCGGTGCCTAATAACTCATATATTGGTTTTCGAAACGAGTCGAGCCGGAAAGAGCACGGCGCCGGAGGGCATGCGTCAGCACCATCAATCACCCGCATTGAATTCGGCGAAGGCCAGATTGTCGCGCCTGCCGGAATTTCTCGACGCACTCAACATGAAGCGCCCGCTGCATCGCCACCGACAAGGGGCTGGTCGCGACGGGGCTGGTGGCGAAGGTTGCGGCCTGTTGCGGCGAATGCGCGGTGTTCGACGGAACGCCAGCCAACCCGACGGAAGAGGCGGTGATTGCGGCCCATCAGTCTATCGGCAAAACGGCTGCGACGGCATCATCGGTCTTGGTGGCGGGTCGGCGCTTGATCTTGCCAAAGGGCGTGCGCCTTCTGACTGGTCACGAGGGGCCACTGGCGCAATACACATTGGTGGCGGGTGGCGTTTCGCGTATTCACGGCCGCATCTGCCCGATGATTGCAGTGCCCACCACATCCGGCACCGGCTCGGAAGTGGGCCGGGCTGCCGTCATCATCACGGCAGAGGGGCGCAAGCTTGGCATCATATCGCCGCACATGCTGCCGTCGATTGCGCTGTGTGATCCGGAACTGACCTATGGCTTGCCGGCAGGCTTGACGGCGGCCACCGGCATGGATGCCATGTCGCATTGCCTCGAAACCTTCATGGCTTCCGCCTTCAACCCGCCGGCCGATGCCATCGCCATGGACGGCCTGACCCGCGGCTGGCGCTCTTGCGCGTGCCGTCGGCGATGGCAAGGACAAGGCGGCCCGCAATGACATGATGGTGTGCGCGCTTGAAGGTGCCATGGCCTTCCAGAAGGGCCTGGGCGCCGTGCATGCCCTCACCCATCCGCTGGGTGCCATCCGTTCGCTCAACCTGCATCACGGCACGCTGAATGCCGTGCTGATGCCCGCAGTGCTGCGCTTCAACCGGCAGGCCATCGGCGAGAAGTGGGACGTGCTCGAGAACTTCTTCGGCCGCACCTGACAAGGCGATTGAGGCCCTCAACCAGGATATCGGCATTCCCTCCGGGCTTACGGCCTGGGTGTCACCGACGACATGATGCAAGCAGTTTGCGATGAAGCCCTGAAGGACCATTGCCATGCGACCAACCCGCGCATGGCCACGGCAGCTGACTATCTCGCCATCATGCGCGAGGCAGCGTGAAACTACAACAACCGGATGAATATGGGAGAACGTCCATGTGCTGATATCGCGAAGTACCGCAAAATCTTTGATCTCACCGGCAAGAAAGCCATCGTCACCGGCGGTTCGCGCGGCATCGGCAAGGCGCTGGCCGAAGGCTTGGCGGCCCATGGTGCCGATGTGGCCATCGTGGTGAAATCCACGGTCGAGCGCGGCGAAGCGGTGGCGAAAGACATTCGCGACGCGGGCCGCAATTCCTTCGTCATCAAGGCCGATGTCTCGAATGAGGCCGACGTCAAGCGCATGACCGACGAGGTGATCAAGCGCTGGGGCCGCATCGACATTCTGGTGAACAATGCCGGCATCATCTTCCCCGGCAACAGCGAAAACTATTCCCTGCAGGATTTCCGCAACACCATGGCGGTCAATCTCGATGGCGTGTTCCTGGTCTCGCGTGAAGTGGGCCAGCACATGATCAAGCAGAAGTCGGGCTCGATGATCACGGTGGGCTCCATGTCGGGCTACATCATCAACTGGCCCTTCCGCCACACCGCCTACAATGTCTCGAAGGCGGGCGTGCACCAGCTCACCAAGGGTCTTGCGGTGGAGTGGGCCGAGCATGGCATTCGCGTCAATGCCATCGCACCGGGCTACATCCGCACCGAACTCACCGACGAAGTGATGAAGGAACACCCGGACGTGGTGAACAACGTCTGGGCCAAGGCGGCGGTGCAGAACCGCATCGGCACCGTCGATGAACTGGTCGGCGCCACGGTTTATCTGGCCTCTGACTCGGCCAGTTTCACCACCGGCGAAGTGATCGTCATTGATGGTGGTCTGACGCTGCGCTAGTCGGCCGACCTTCTCAGGTCATGTCTACAGGCTTGCTGCGGAAACGCTTCACCGTTTCCGGCAGCGCCTTGCGGCAGACAACCGGCGGCAGGCCCTTGAGGATCAGCTCCGCATCGGCAACGGCCTGACGGCCAATGTCAAACAACGCATCGGGCATGCCCCCGGTGCGATGGGACGATAGCAGCATGCCTTCCACCTGACGGACCGGATCATCCTTCGCCACCGGTTCGACCGGAAAGACATCGCTCGCGGCGCGGAAGCGACCCTGCTTCACCAAATCAACAAATGCCGGAAAATCGACAACGGCGGCGCGGCTCATGAGAAGAAAGGCGGCGTCGCTGCGGATCAGTTCCAGTTCCTTGCGGCCAAGGAAACCCTGATTTTCCGAAGTGACGCCGGCAAAGACCAGAATGATGCGGCAGGTCTTGAGAAGCGTCTCCAATGGCACCGCCTTCACACCTGCCTTGGTCAAAACGTAGTCTGGTACCCATGGATCATAAACACTGATCTGGCACTTGAAAGGCGCAACGAGGCGGTGGAAGGAGCGTGCCAGATCACCATAGCCGATCAGGCCCATGCTCTCGCCGAGAAGACTGAAGCTCTGGGCATTGCCATCAAGGCCATAGGCTTCGCGGCCGGCGCGGAAATCGCGGTCGGCCTTGGTGATGCCGCGGGCAAGATCGATCGCCATGCCAAGTGCTGCTTCCGCCACGGCATCGGCGAAGGCAGAGGCCGGTGTCAGCACATGAATGCCGTTGGCGAAGCAGTAGTCATAGTCGATGGCGTCGGTGAAGTTCGTTTCCACATCGATGATGGCGCGGAGCTTCTTGGCCTTCAGCAGACGCTCACGCGGCAACTTCGTCTGCCCCATGATGATACTGGCCTCGGGCAGGTATTTCTCCACCATCGCGTCAGGCATGCGGGACGAACTCGTGCACCACAAGCTCTCCCAGGGAGTGCAGCTTCGCCCGGGTTGCAGCATCGCAGATCACATCAAGGGTGCGGGGCAGCGGATCAATGAGGATGAGGGGCCGGGTCATGGGAAGCGTCCTTTGCCGTTACCTTATGTGTGCCAGCGGCGCTTGCGCAATGTCTCAAATCATCAGGCGGGTAGCGTAAGAAGGGGGCATTCGCGGCATGATGATCCGCAACCAACCTTCTGCTCCGGCACTCTGCTTCGTTCAGCACCATATCCGCCGCTTTGTCGGCAATCATGATTGTGGGCGCATTGGTGTTTGCCCGGCAAGCGGCGGCATCACCGAGGCATCGACAACGCGAATGCCGTCCAGTCATGTACCTTCAGCTTCGCATCCACCACGGCCTTGTTGTCATTGCCCATCTTGCAGGTGCCGACGGGATGATAGTGCGAGGAGATGAGCTTGCTCATGAAGCCGTCAATGTCGGCATCGCTTGAGCAGGAGGGGGCCGGGATCAACCTCTTCGCCCCGAAATTCATCGAAGGCCGGTTGCGCGTGGACCGGCTGCCCTACTATGCCGGGGCGGTGTGAAATCCAAACGCAGTTGAGCGCTCACCCCTGGCCTGCCGGCTCCGGCACGGAAGCGCGGGCGCGCCGGGCCGCACCGAGTCGCGAGTCGCCAAGATCGCCCGGCGCAGGTGCGGCACGCCTGCCGTCGGGCCATGGTCCGGCGCGGCGATGTGCAGGAAATCGCGCTGCCCTTGCCCCGCACGACCGGGATCATCATTGTCACTCAGCACCGCGACGATCTCGTAAGATGGTGCTCGCGCCACATCTCCTCATGGCTGGCCCAGGAAAGGGCAGCCGCACCAGTTGATTGTAGAGCGGATGGGCCGCATCATCGCACCAGCCGTCATGCTTTTCGATGGCGATGCAGGGGAAGTGTTCCGAGGGCGGAGCAACGCGGTCGGCGCGGTAATAGATCTTGCGCAGCGGCCAGCAGCCTTCCGGGCTTGCACCATCGCCCTCACGCTTTGCATCGGGCGTGCAGACACCACTGCGGCCCACGGCACAGGGCCAGCGGCGCTCACCCAGAACGGCCTGCCATCCCCCGCCTTGTTTCAGACGACGATATCGCATGCGATCCTCATCTGCGGCGGTTGCGGGCCCTGTGAGGGAAGGGCCCGGACACAGTACAGTCTTTTCAGTTGCGAAACCCGCCTCAGGCACAGGCTTAGCCACTCTTTTAACCCAATCCAAACCCTCTGTCCGGCTTGCCCCTGGCATGGTGGAACCATTTGAAAAACAGCGCATTCCCTGAGCGTGCGGTTAATGGCCCGCTGCGAAACCGGGGGCACGGAAGAAACGGGGGTATGGAGAAACCGGGCAAGGGCGCGTCTCGCGCAAGGAAAACGGCGCGTCTCGCGCAGGAAGAGAAACGTTATGTCAGCGACACACGGCCATACGAAAACCTGCCTCACGTTCGGAGCGAGGTTGAAGACCTACTACGACGGGATTTTGGTGGAACCACTTCCCGGCCACTTCCAGACGCTTCTGGAGAGGCTTGAAGCGGTCAGCTCAGGTGACGATGAGAAGGATCAGGACGGTGCCCCTCTCAAGGCGCCTCTCAGGGCGCCTCTCAAGGATTTTCCTGGTCGCTCTTGACCGGTGGCCTGACCACCAGAACCTTGTCCGTGGCGATCAGCAGGCGGAACAGGTAGTAGATGGCAAATGCCGTCACGATGACAGTGATGATGGGGCCGAACAAAGAAATCTGCATGGGCACTCCCTATCGGCTGCTGCTTGTCGAACTGAGAAGAAGGTCGCGGGTCAGGGCCTGCTCAAGATCGAAGGGGTTCACGATGTGAACCTGTTCCATGCCCGACTTCACATCGACGGATGGCAGGCGGATGGATGTTTCCACCTGCGCCATCCCATGCTGTTCATGCCGATGATCTCTTCTTCATCGGTGCTGATGGCGTAGCGCCCGGCGGGCTGCTCACCGGTCAGGCCGGAGAGCGAGAAGGGATGATGGAACATCACCGTCGAGTTTTTCGTGCGCATGGCTTGCCTGTCTTTCAGCTGGAGTGGGTCGAAGGCACGCTCTGCGTCATTGAGGGCTCCACGCCGGAACCGCTCAATGACGGGTCGCAAGGTCGGAAGGTGGTGGACAGGTCCACCGCCGTCAGAGTGTTGGTGGCTTCTTGTCGAGGCCGCCTGCCGATGAACCAGCGCTGTCCAACTGTGTGAACATGTTCTTTCTCGGCGGCTTCTTGGGCTTGGGCTTCGGCATGGGCAGAAGACCTTCGCGCTGGGCCTTCTTGCGGGCAAACTTGCGGGCCCGGCGGATGGCCTCGGCCAACTCGCGGATTCTTTTTTCGGAAGGCTTTTGGTAGGATTGGCGCGCCTTCAGTTCGCGCAGCAGGCCCTCTTCTGCATCTTCTTCTTCAAGACGCGCAGGGCCTGATCGACGTTGTTATCGCGTACTACAACTTGCATGTTGAATTCAGCTCCTTCCAGCCGTTGCCGTTGCCGGCGTCTTCTTGCGCTTTCTCAGCAACTGATAACCCTTGGCCGTAAGGCCGCTTTCAATGGCCTGGCGCGACAAGCCGTAAGGCGGCTTTTGATCGCCACGCAGCACGCCAAGCGCCTGCCAGGGAGAAAACTGGTCTCGCAGCCCCTCACCATTCGGGCGGCGCAATAGCAAAAGCAGCCCTTCTGATTTTTCCAATGAATAGAAAAAGAGGTTGGCAGAAGCATCCATGTTCGAATCTCCAATTTGGATCGGGTAACTCAACAAACAAAAGCGCCGATCTTTCCAAACCGGCGCACACACATGCGGCCTAGAAAACCCGTATGGGACGGGCATGGGCCGGAAATTCTTTGACGGTGCCGGCGCGGAAACAACGCCTGTCTTCTGCCGCCGCTGAA
This sequence comes from uncultured Chloroflexia bacterium, assembly GCA_963841085.1. Classification (GTDB taxonomy): domain Bacteria; phylum Chloroflexota; class Anaerolineae; order Aggregatilineales; family Phototrophicaceae; genus Flexifilum. Next base: position 906,440 of record CAWJBF010000009.1, read on the forward strand.
AGCCAAAGCCCCGAAACAACAGGGGGTCAGGACATGATGCCGGTCTGCCATTCGAGCGCCTTTGCGCCAATGCGTGACATCGTTCGCGCGCAGAGATGCGCACGCCATCGAATGTCGGATATTCTGGAAAATACAAAAGCTATTCACACTTGCATCAGGGAGTGCAAGCAAAGCCGACCGCCAAAGTTCGATCACCTCGATATGGGCTCAGCGGCCTGCATTCGCAAGCTTTAATTGCTTCGCGCCGCCGCAGCATGGCTTCGCGCCGCGGCTTACGGCACAGTTCTGCAAGCCCGCATGATCACCGCCAAGCGGCCGCAACCACACGCTATTCCGCGCCGTGCAACGCGCCGTGATCCCGGCGGGCAAGCTGCCGTTGCAGGACGGCCGGAGATTCAGATCTCGATCAGAACACGTCCGTTTCGACCTTCGCTTTGAAGGTCTTCAGGTCGATGAAGACCGGAGCCCCATCGCTTCGCCGGTCGTATAGTTGAAGCGGCCATTGTGCTCGGGGCATTCAATACGTTTCATCCATCACGAACCATCGGCGCAGATGGATTTTCTCGTGGTGCACAGGCCATCGGTCACATAAAATCGCCGTCAAGGCGAGCGATAGATTCGCAAAGGTGTCCCACCGTGATCAAACCTGATCACGTCCTCCGCATCCACATCACCTGTTGCGCACGCATCAATCCATTGTGCCATCGTTGGACATCCCTTGCTCTAAACCCGGCCAGTGCCCGGTCATATCGTCATCCAGCGTCACGCGGCAAGGCGCATGGCGCACCGCTGCCGTTCTTGCCTGCGGAACAGACGCGGGCTACGTGAGTTCAATTCAGGTTTTTGGTTCTTCTTCTCATTTGACCGCCCGCCTCCGCACGACCAGATTTCAACCTTTTCAGGTTGCCACACAAGGTCGGCCCGATGGACTATGCGCAAATCCTCACTCTGATCTCTGCTCTCACCGGCACCGCTGACGATGATTTTGCCTCGCTGAAATCCACCGCGCGGCATCCAAAACGCCAGATCACGCAGATCATGTGTCCGCGTCCCCTGCCTGCCCATGAGATTGAAGGCAAGACTGTCTTCTGCAGCACGCTGCACGTGCCGGAAGACCACACAAGCCAGACGAAAAGAAGATTGCCCTGAAGTTTTCCATTCTCAAGGCGCACTCACTTTATCCCGAAACGGATCCATTCGTTTTTCTGCAAGGTGGTCCCGGTGGCAGTGCGATCAGCCGATTCCGCTTTACGCCGGATCCTTTGAAGCATTTCGCAAGACCCGCGATGTGGTGCTGTTGACCAGCGTTCCGCGGATTCTCTGGCCAGTCGGTGAACTGCTAGCAACGCACTCGCGGCGAACGCCGACGAAGATTGCCAAGGGTCGTTCACCTCGGCTGAGATCACTGCGCGAACGAGGACAGTAATACCGTTCCATTGCCTGAAGGAAATCGAGGGCTGCCGAGATCGACATCACGAAATACAACACGCTGGAAGATGCCAAGGACGTGCGCAGCATCGTGGGCAGGCGACTCGGCTATCAGGACCTACAACATCTACGCGATTCCTATGGTACCAGCTGGCACTGCGAAACCATGCGCCAGCGCCCGAGGGCCTGCGGTCTGTGATCATTGACGGCGTGGCCCCGCCCTGGCTCAAGCTTTACGAAACGCTCACGCTCAAAACCAGTGAAGTCGTCGAGACCTCGTGGTGCAATGCCGGGAAGACGAGACGTGCAACAAGGTCTATCCCGATCTGGACAAGGTGATCATCGAAACCCTGCACATGGCCAAGCAGGAAAGATCGCCATCAGGGCAAGCTGTTTCGCCCACCACGGTTTTCTGGCCCTTCGAGGAGCGCGACAACAGGTTCGGCAACCTGTCAATGACGCCATACCTTCCGGCCTTCATCTATGAGCTTCACCGCGGCAAGCAGATGCCGACAGTGGACATGCTGTGGGCAAAGACTCGTCTTGCGGATGCCGGGCGATGAAGATGTTGCGGAGAGCCTCAGCGCCCTTGCCGAAGCAGCGCGCCCTGCTTTCCACCTTGGCCGACAATGCCGCCATTGCGCAACGGATCAACACCTCCACCCAGAACGTCATGAAGAATTGCGGGACGCGACAGGACGCCAGCACCAATTATGGGCCGGTGGCCACCTTGTTCGACAAGGAACTGGAAAAGGCTTTGCTGGTCCGAAAGACAAGTGATCCCGCCGCTGTCGGCAACATGCTTCGACACTGTTGCCCTCCAGACCGTGGCGCCATCGAAAGGACCATTGGCAGCTTCGTGAAGGCCCATGTTGAGGGCGAGGCAGGCCCGTCTTCAGGCGCTCATCGGCAGCATGAGTGAAGCGAGTTGGCCGCTTCGCTTTGCGATCATCACGGCGATGCCGCAACGTCGGAGGCGGGCTTCTTCGGCAACATGTACCTGTTCAATTATGCCTGCCAGGAGACGTGCCCTTCAACATGCTATGAGGGCTACAAGACCTTCACGGCCAACAATAAATATCCCTACCTGGGTGATGACTTCGATCCCTTGGCCGACATGCTGTTCGGGGCTGCATGTCCTTTAAGCCACAACCGCGCGATAACTGGCAGGTGCCGGTGGTGAGCGATTTGCAACGCTGTCGATCGGCGGACTTTACTAATTTCACAGACGCCGGTCAGTTGGGCGAAGGCAGCCACGGGAAGCTCAGCAACGCGCAATCTTTGCCATTCCGGAAGCGGTCACGGTGTGGTGCTGTATCAGCCCTGTGTGCAGACATGGGGAGTGGCCTTCATCGACAACGCGAAGCGCAAGCTGTCGATGCCTGCGCCAAGAGCATCACCATCAGCTGGTATTTCCCGATTGGGCGAAGGCAGGGAAATGAGCATGTGCTCAAGCGATGCCGCTTGAAGGCGGCGTTCAGGCAAGCTGCGCCGCGCTCGCACGCGTCTGTGTTTTCAACCTTTGCCCGATTGAAAGTGACGCGCTGCCGCTTTGTTGCTAGCCGGCGTCCTGGTCTCAAGCCTTCGCACAGCGAGGTCAGCGATGGTGTCGGCAAAGGATTTCGGTTTGGAAAAGAGATAGCCCTGCACATAGCCACAGCCTTCGGCGAGCAGCGTTTTGGCCTGTGCTTCGGTTTCAATACCCTCGGCTACGACGTCAATGCCGATGTCACGGGCGATGCCTATGATCCCGCGAATAATGGCAAGATTTACGGGCTTTGTTCCGATACCGGAGACAAATGAGCTGTCAATCTTGATCTCGGAGAAGACATAGTGCTGGAGATAGCTCAAAGAGCTATAGCCAGTGCCGAAATCATCCAATGCCAAGGTGACTCCGAGCGCCTGCAATTCACTGATGACCCGCGAGGCTATGGCTTCATTGCTCAAGATAGCGGTCTCAGTGACCTCGAGAACCAGGCGATGCGGCACGAAGTGAGGTTTCTGCCAACGCGTTTCTTACGGATTGGACGATGCCGGCGGAGCGCAGTTGGGTCGGAGAGATATTGACGGATACCCGCAACTCATTGGGTAAAACGGATGCCTGTCGGCAGGCACGCCCGATGGCCCATTCTCCCAAGCGCGACCATCAGCCCTGCGTCCTCGGCCATTGGAATAAACTCGCTCGGTGGCAACAGTCCTCGTCTGGGGTGGTTCCAGCGCATCAGCGCTTCATACCCCACAATCTTGCGCGACTTCAGAGCCAGGATCGGTTGATAGAACAACTCCAGTGCATCCGAGGCGATCGCCGCATTCAGTTCGGTCTCGAGATCCTTGCGACGCTGATGGCTGGCCCGCATTGAGGCATTGAAGACGCAGAAATCATTCTTGCCGTTCTGTTTGACCTCATAAAGTGCCAGATCAGCAAAGGTCAGGAGTTCCTTGGCGTCCAAAGTATGCTCGGGGCATAGTGCGGCGCCTGCGCTCGCGCCAATCACCATCGGATGGCCCTCGATGTCGATGGGCTGGCGCATGACCTCGACCACACTACCAGCAATTTGAGTTATATCGACGTCCGGCGGAAGATCCGGCACCAGCATGGCAAACTCATCACCACCGAGATCGTGCCACTGTAGCGTTAAGTCCCTGTGTTACCGTTTTCAGCCGCGCGGCTACGGTTCGAAGAACAATGTCACCGGCGTTATGACCCAGAAGGTCGTTGACTTCCTTGAACCTGTCGAGATCGATGGTGAGCAGTGCAGTGGTCGTGGATGTGGATGTGACAACCTCGTGCAGTGTCTTCATGAACATGAGGCGGCTGGCAGCGCCCGTCAGCGCATCGGTGTTGGCATGACGCTCGACCTCGGCCATCGCCACAACGCGTTCCGTAGCGTCCTGAATCGTTCCTTCGATGAACAGAGGCCGCCCGTCTTTGTCGCGAACATACCAGGCATTTTCGGTGATCCAGGCCTTCTCGCGCGTGCGATGGCGATATACCTCGGATACCAGGTCGCGCACAAAACCCTGAGTGTCCATCAGGTGCTGAAAATACTTCGAGCGGTCAGGATCAACATACCAGCTGCCACCGTGTCGCGTTACCGCTGCAAGGTGCTCTTCTTCATTGCTGTAGCCGTTGAAGGTGTAAAGGGCGGCATTGGCTCTGACTGGCGTGCCATCGAGACAATCCCGGTAGATGCCGCAGACGGCGTTTTTGAACAGGCTCAAGTATTCAACGACGGCCTGCGGAGAAGAGGCATCGTTGTCATGGGGGACTGGGCACTGCCGGATCGTAATTGGTCGGGCTGGCGATGCAGCCGCCGGCTTCGGCCTCCGGTGAAGGCGGCAGTTTGGGTGTTTCCATCTCAGGTTGCAGAGCGTGGTGCGTCCGCGCATCCGGGCTGTCTCGCCCGTCATTCCGTTCGCCCGCCACAGTAAGTGGAATGCCACTCACGGTGATGACAACCGATTGGAACAGGTATCGCCTGTATGATCCATACGCTCAGCTCGATTTCGACACGCGCAAACCATCCCACAACCGTCCTTTCGGCGGGCTTAATGTTTCCTGTCAGGATGCGCGAAGGACGAAGTGATTTTTCAACGATGAAGTTGCTGTGCGGCAGAGGTACTGGATTGAACCAGGGTCAAGCTTCTGACGCACCTGTTTCACCTGCCCCTGAAGATTTCCTCCGGCCTGATATGCTGCCTGCCCGATCGGACAAGGCCGGTCAGCATTGGCAGCCAATTGCAGACCCGCTGTCAGTTCACAAGCCAGCCCACAAGCTGACCTCACGGACAGCTCCGTTCTGACTGTGTCTGATTTTTCGTGAGAACACGGCGAGCAACACGTTCGCTCAAGCCCTTTGGAATTCGTGAAGTGGATGGTGGAGCCAGGCGGAATCGAACCGCCGACCTCTTGCATGCCATGCAAGCGCTCTCCCAACTGAGCTATGACCCCGTTACCGGTCCATCCAGAAAAAAGCAGGCCGGTCGAAGTTCAGGGAAAGGGGCCCTGACGCCGGTGCTTCTGCGGGCGTCCGGGCTGTGCCCGGATGCCGTTGCGGGGCTTGCCATAGTTGGCCTTCGCCCGCCGATCAAGCAAAACTTTCAGCGCAACCGCTTGGCTGCGCTGAGCCTTCAGCCTCTCATGTTTCGTCTTCGTCTTCCTTGCCGCCGCCTTCGATGAGGCCGTACATGTTGCCGCCTTCCTCTTCTTCTTCAACCAGGAAGGTATCGTCTTCTTCGGCTTCATCGTCGCCTGCTTCTTCGCCGAGATCGACGTCTTCGATGCCGGCGGTTTCGTCATCGTCCTTGTCGTCCTCCTCGACGTCCTCGAGGCTGATCAGTTCGACATCGCCGGTATCCTATCCTCGACCTCTTCCTTCTCGCGCGGCTTGGCGACAGGGGCCGGGGCGCACGGGGAAATCGCCCTTGGAGGGCAGGATGGCTGCAGCGATGAAAGACGTGCCGCACTTCGGGCAGGTAATCGGGTTCTTCAGCAGATCATAGAAACGGGCAGCGCAGGATGGGCAGGTGCGCTTGGTGCCAAGTTCAGCGTTGACCACGTTAGTGTCCTTTCAGAAAACAATGTGTGAGGGAATTGCGGTCCTCATGCCATGCGCCGCAGCAATGTCAAAACGCCGGTAAATCTGACCGGAGCGGATGGGCCTCCGCGAAGACCGCCCGCCCGGCGGTTGCGGCTGGCGCGTGACAGCCGCGTTTCCGCCGTGTAGGACACCCCGCAGACAACTCATACCGCAGACAGAACGGCCGCCATGGCCCACGCTGAAGCACCGCTTCCCCTTCTGTCCCGCAAGGCCACCGGCCTCAAGGGCACGGATCAGCGTTCCCGGCGACAAGTCCATGTCGCACCGCGCCCTGATGTTTGGAGCTGTGGCCATAGGGCGAAACGCGGATTCACCGGCCTTCTCGAGGCCGAAGACGTGATGAACACTGCCAAGGCCATGGCAGCCCTGGGTGCCCAGGTGCTGCGCGACGGACCGATGGCAGTCTGGCATGTCACGGGCGTCGGCGTCGGCAGGGCTCAGGTCGCCGGACCAGCCGCTCGATTTCGGCAATTCCGGCACCGGCGTGCGCCTCGCCATGGGCCTGATGGCGACAACGCCGCTCGTCGGCCCGTTGCATCGGTGATGCCTCGCTGTCGCGCCGCCCCATGGGCCGCGTGACCAAGCCGCTGGCGCACTTCGGCACCCGCTTCGAAACCACCGAAGGCGACAGGCTGCCCCTCACGATCCATGGCGCGAACAAGCCGGTACCTGTCACCTACACCCTGCCTGTTGCCTCGGCGCAGGTGAAATCCGCCGTGCTGCTGGCCGGCCTCAACACGCCCGGCACGCACCACGGTGATCGAACCCGTGGCCACCCGCGACCATACCGAGCGCATGCTCACGTCCTTCGGCGCGAAGATCTGCGATCAGCGAGATGGATGGTGCCCGCCACATCGCCATCGAAGGCCAGCACGAACTGAAGGCTCAGGAATTTGCGATCCCCGGCGATCCCGTCGTCAGCCGCCTTCCCCATGGTGGCAGCGCTGCTGGCCGAAGGCTCCGACATCACCATCGAGAACATCATGCTGAACCCGACGCGGACCGGTCTCATCACCACACTCATCGAAATGGGCGCCGACATCTCCATCGAAAATCGCCGGCATGCCGGCGGCGAAGACGTTGGCGACCTCCGCGTCCGCCATTCGCAGCTCAACGGCGTGCGCGTGCCGAAAGCGCGCGCGCCTTCGATGATTGACGAATACCCGATACTCTCCGTGCGGCCGCTTTCGCCGAAGGCACCACCCGCATGGAAGGGCTGGAAGAATTGCGGGTGAAGGAGAGCGACCGTCTTGCTGCCGTTGAAGCCGGGCCTTCAGGCCAACGGCGTGATGACGGCCAATCCGGCCCCGATTGGCTGGAAGTGCATGGGCGGCGGCGCGCCGGGCGGCGGCACGCGTGATCACCCACATGGATCACCGCATCGCCATGTCGTTCCTGGTCATGGGCCTTGCGTCGCGCATCCACACGAGGGTGGATGACAGCCGCTTCATCGCCACCAGCTTTCCCGGACTTCACGGGCCTGATGAACGGCATGGGCGCCCGCATGGCGCCTCGAAGCTGAAATGATCATCGCCGTTGATGGGCCAGCCGCCGCCGGCAAGGGCACCTGGCGCGTGGCCTTGCCCAGGCCATTACGGCTATCATTTTCTCGATACCGGCACGCTCTACCGCCGCGTCGGACTGACCATGCTGAAGCAGGGCGACCCTGAATGATACAGATGATGCAGCTCATTGTGCCTCACGCTCGACCTCTCGCACCATCGCTCGATGAGCGAGTTGCGCACCGAAACGGTGGCGGCAGCCGCCTCGCATCGTCGCCGCCATTCCCGAGGTGCGGACCGACTCTGCTCGAGCTACCAGCGGAGTCTTCGCGCGGCAGAAGCCACCGGCGCCGTTCTCGATGGCCGCGACATCGGCACGGTTGTCTGCCCCGATGCCGAGCTCAAATTATTCGTGACCGCTTCAACCGAAGTCAGGGCGGAGCGACGTTTGGCACGAATTGCAGCGGCAGGGCGTTGACACAAGCTTTGAAATCGTGCTGGCCGAGGTGAAGAGCCGTGACGAGCGTGACGGAACCGGGCCGTCGCCCCGCTGTGCCATGGCCGATGATGCGATCAATCATCGACACCTCCGAACTGACGATCGAGGAGGCGCTCGCCGCAGCCATCATGGAGTCGATGCACGGCTCAGAGGCCGGCGGGTCCTTCCAGCTGATCAGCAGATCCCAGGTCGTCATCGCCGCAAGCCCACCAGCGACCGGCGAGCCAGAATGCCACTGCTGCGAGACGAAGATCTCGAATCCTGTGCCACCCACAGGTGCGACGATGACTATGCGCCGCCATCAGAGGCCGGTAAAACGGATGTAAACGTGGATAAAGGCCCAGCTTGACCGGGGAGCCTTCCGAACCCAGCAGTTGATCTCACTGTATTGGCTATACGCGCACGTTGGAGGTCGCCTGCAGGTTCGGGCGAACATAGTCCGGAGCACTTAACTGGTCGCCATGCGCCGGCTCCTTAATCGTTTCAGAATCGGTGACATTTGCCAAGCCTCCCGGCTTGCGCTGGTGAGAACATTTCCACGTCCGGATCGATCAATCTGTCGGACCGGCCACGTAACTAGGACTATATACGTATGGCGAAGATCCGTCGCTTCCTGAATCCCACCCGTGAAGATTTTGAAGCTCTCCTGAGCGAGAGCTATCTCGATAATCCGGCGACCGAAGGCTCAGGTCGTCAAGGGCCGCGTTCGTTGCGGTCGAAAACGATTTTGTCATCATCGACGTCGGCCTCAAGATCGAAGGCCGCGTGGCCGTCAAGGAATTCTCCCAGCCCGGCAAGGATGTTGCCGTCAAGACTGGCGACACCGTCGAAGTCTATCTCGAGCGCATTGAAAATGCCCTCGGTGAAGCCGTGCTGTCGCGTGACAAGGCTCGCCGCGAAGAAGCCTGGACCCGTCTCGAAGAACTCTCCGGCAAGAACGAGCGCGTTGATGGCGTCATCTTCGGCCGCGTCAAGGGTGGCTTCACTGTTGATCTCGGCGGTGCCGTGGCCTTCTTGCCCGGCTCGCAGGTTGACATTCGCCCGATCCGCGATGTTGGCCCGCTCATGCATGTCTCGCAGCCCTTCCAGATCCTCAAGATGGATCGCCGCCGTGGCAACATCGTTGTCTCGCGCCGCGCCATCATGGAAGAAACACGCGCCGAACAGCGCTCGGAGCTGGTGCAGAACCTTGCCGAAGGCCAGATTGTTGATGGTGTCGTCAAGAACATCACTGACTACGGCGCATTCGTTGATCTCGGCGGCATCGACGGCCTCCTGCATGTCACCGACATCGCCTGGAAGCGCGTCAACCATCCGTCGGACGTGCTCTCGGTCGGCCAGCAGGTGAAGGTGCAGATCATTCGCATCAATCCTGAAACGCAGCGAATCTCGCTCGGCATGAAGCAGCTCGACAAGGATCCCTGGGAACTCGTCGCCGGCCGCTATCCGATCGGCGCCAGCGTCAAGGGCCGCGTCACCAACATCACCGACTACGGCGCCTTCGTCGAGCTTGAGGATGGCATCGAAGGTCTTGTCCATGTCTCGGAAATGAGCTGGACGAAGAAGAACGTGCATCCCGGCAAGATCCTCTCGACCTCGGAAGAGGTTGAGGTGCAGGTGCTCGAAATCGACGCTGCCAAGCGCCGCATTTCGCTGGGCCTCAAGCAGGTCCAGGAGAATCCATGGGAAACGCTTCTCAGCCCGCCATCCGAACGGGATCGATGTGGAAGGCGAAGATCAAGAACATGACCGAGTTCGGCCTGTTCGTCGGCCTCGACGGCGACGTCGATGGCATGGTCCATCTCTCCGACCTCGACTGGAAGCGGTCCGGCGAGGAAGCGATCAAGGACTACAAGAAGGGCGACCGCGTCCAGGCCGTCGTTCTCGACGTGGACAAGGAAAAGGAACGCATCTCGCTTGGCGTCAAGCAGCTTGGCTCCGATCCGATCAAGTCGGCCGGCACCGCTCAAGAAGGGCGACACGGTCACCTGCGAAGTGCTCAAGGTTGAAGATGGCGGCCTCGAAGTGAAGCTCGTCGGCACCGACCTGACGGCCTATGCCAAGCGCGCCGATCTGGCCCGCGACCGTGGCGAGCAGCGCACCGAGCGTTTCGCCGTCGGCGAAAAGTTCGACGCCAACATCACCGTGTTCGACACCAAGACCCGCAAGGTCAACGTCTCGATCAAGGCGCTCGAAATCGCCGACGAGACGGAAGCCGTTGCACAGTACGGTTCGTCCGACTCGGGCGCCTCGCTGGGCGACATCCTTCAGGCAGCCATGAAGCGCAAGGACGAAGGGCAGGAATAACCCCTTCCTTCTGAAAAAGCTGCGAATGGCCGGAAGTCCGCTTCCGGCCATTTTTGTTTGCTGCAACGGCTGCCAAAGCAGCTAAGGTGAGCCATCATGACAGCCCAGGACATCGACCACATCATCAATCACATCAGCTTGCGCAAGAGCCGCCGCCGCTGGCGCTGGATTGCGATCATCCTGTTTGTGATCGGTTTGCTCGCCCTGCTCACGCAGATGGGCGGCGGTGGCCTGCCGGCCCATGACCACATCGCAAGACTTCGGATCGACGGCCTCATCACCGGCGATCAGGCGAGCCTCGATCTTCTGCGCGAGGTCGCCAAGGACGACAAGGCCAAGGCAGTGATCCTGCGGATCGACAGCCCCGGCGGCACCACCGCAGGCTCGGAGGCCCTCTATGAAGAGATCCGCGCCATGAGCGCCAAGAAGCCCGTGGTCGCGGTCATGGATACGGTGGCGGCCTCGGGCGGCTACATCGCAGCCATCGCCGCCGACCACATCGTGGCGCGTGGCAACACCATCACCGGGTCGATTGGCGTGATCTTCACCTTCCCGGAAGTCTCGCGCCTGCTCAACACGGTTGGCGTCTCGATCGAGGAAATCAAGTCGGGCGACCTCAAGGCCGAACCGTCGCCCTACAAGCCGGTTTCGGAAAAGGCCCGGGCCTATTCCGCGACCCTGGTGCAGGATGGCTTCCAGTGGTTCAAGGGGCTGGTGGCCGAGCGCCGCAAGCTGGCGCCGGCAAAGGTTGATGCGCTGGCCGATGGCCGGGTGTTCACCGGGCGTCTGGCCAAGGCCGAGGGCCTGATCGACGAGCTGGGCGGCGAGGATGCCGCCCTGGCCTGGCTCAAAACGGAAAAGAAGCTTGGCGATGGCCTGGAGGTTCTCGACCGCAAGCCGCCGAAGCCCGTGTCCGAACGGCTGCTGGGAGCGGCAATCGGCAGTTCCATCCTCGATGGCCTGGGCCTGGGCGGTATTGCCCAAATGGCCGAACGCGCAAAGCTTGACGGCATGCTCGTGCTTTGGCACCCTGCGCCGTGAAATATTGCGCCGTGTCAGCAGCTTGAGGTCCCCCATGATCAAGTCCGAGCTCGTCCAGAAGATCGCCGACAAGAATCCCCATCTCTATCACCGAGACGTGGAGCGGATTGTCAATCGCATCCTCGACGAGGTGATAGCCGCCCTGCGTGATGGTTCGCGGGTCGAGTTGCGTGGCTTCGGTGCCTTCTCGGTGAAGTCACGCGAGGGACGCCTCGGGCGCAACCCGCGCACCGGCGAAGCCGTTGACGTGATCCCGAAGCGCGTGCCCTTCTTCAAGACGGGCAAGGAACTCCGGGTGCGCATGAACAACAAGGCCGGCTGACACCGGCCGCAGCACGGGCCGATCAAAAGGCCGTAAAACAAGGACTTGGAGCCGTTGCGCCGTTTCTTCCGTTGGCTGGTGGGTGTGCCCGTGGCCGCTTTCGTCATCGCCTTTGCGGTGGCGAACCGTCAGTGGGTAACGCTGTCGCTTGATCCGTTTTCGCGTGACGCACCCTTCGCATCCATCGACATGCCGCTGTGGTTGTTGCTTTTTGTCGGCGGCTTCTTCGGTCTTCTGGTGGGCTGGTTCGGAAGCTGGCTGGCGCAGGGCAAGTGGCGCAAGGCGGCGCGCGATTCACGCAGCGAAGTGGCGCAATTGCAGCGCGAGCTTGCCGATCTCCGGGGCAACAACCAGCGGCTCAGCGACCAGACAAACGATGCGACGATCTTCCCGGGCGGACTCATATGAAGTGGCTTGATTCGGGCGCCGTCGCCCGCCTCGCACATTACGACAGCCTGATTGAAGCCCTGCGCGAGGGCTTCCGTTCGGCAATTGAAACGCCGGTCCGTCATCATCACGACACCGGCCCGGCGACCACGCTGCTGCTCATGCCCGCCTGGTCGCAGGAGTGGACCGGCCTCAAGACTGTGACGGTGAAAACCGACAATGCTGCTCTGGGCCTGCCCACCATTCAGGGCAGCTACCTGCTCATCGACAACGAGACGGGTGCTCCTGTGGCGCTGATGGATGGTGGTGAACTCACGCGCCGCCGCACTGCTGCAGCCTCTGCCCTTGCGGCGGATTATCTCGCCCGCAGCGATGCCAGCGTGCAGGCGGTATTTGGTGCAGGGGCGCTTGCTCTCCATTTCGTCCGGGCCCATGCGGCGGTGCGTCCGATCAAGACCGTGCATGTGGTGAACCGCAGCCGCGGCAAGGCCGAAGCATTGGTTGTGGCCTTGCAGGCGGAAGGCTTCTCTGCTGCCGTCTCCGATGCGGAAACCGCCGTGCGTGCCGCCCATGTTGTTTCTTGCGTGACCGGATCAAGCGAGGCGCTGGTCAAGGGCGCCTGGCTGCAACCCGGCACCCATGTTGATCTGGCCGGGGCTTTCCGCCCGACCATGCGCGAGACCGATGCGGAAACGGTTGGCCGCGCCACCGTCTACGTCGATACCCATGAGGGGGCGAGGGCGGAAGCGGGCGACCTCATTCAGGCCGAGAAGGAAGGCACATTCTCGTTCGACCAGGTGGCGGGCGATCTTGCGGCACTCTGCAAGGGCACGGCAAAGGGCCGCCGCAACGCGGCTGAAATCACCCTGTTCAAATCCTGCGGCACGGCGCTGGAAGACCTCGCCGCCGCAGTCATGGTGCATCAACGCTCGGAAACATGACCGTCGCGGCCCACCCCTGCGGGCCATGAGTCTTTGAACGCAGCGCCCTGACATCCGGAAATTGGCAAAGACACAGCCTGCACTTGCAGAGAGGAGGAAGGGTGAGAGTTGCCTTCTGCGCCTTCCACCGCATGAGGGATACAGAGAAGCCCGCTTTTTGACCTGTGCCGCAGCCCCATTTGCGCTGCCGCGATTTTGCGGCTAGGGCACGGGGCCATGACACGCGCCAATCCCATCTGTGTCGCCATCGACACGCCCGACCTCGCCAAAGCCCTCGCCCTTGTGGGCGCGCTCAGTGACAGCGTCGGCTTTGTGAAACTCGGCATGGAGTTCTTCTATGCCAATGGCGCTGCCGGATACGCTGCCGTGGCCCGCAAGGGCATTCCGGTTTTTCTCGATCTGAAACTGCACGACATTCCCAACACGGTGGAACAGGGCCTGCGCTCGCTGATGACGCTGGCGCCCGCCCCGGCGATCATCAACGTCCATGCCTCGGGTGGTCTCGACATGATGCAGGCCGCACGGAAGGCCGTTCCGCCCAGTACAAAACTGATCGCCGTCACGGTGCTCACCAGCCTGTCGAATGAAAACATCTGGGCCGCCGGTTTTGATCCCGCCCGCGATACGGCGGCACAGGCCCTGAACCTGGCGCGTCTCAGCAAAGAAGCGGGACTTGATGGCATCGTCTGTTCGCCGCTTGATCTTGCGGGCGTGCGGGAAAACCTCGGGCGCGATTTCCTCACCGTGGTGCCGGGCATCCGTCCCGCCGACAGCGCCGCCCACGACCAGAAGCGGATTGCCACGCCGAAGTCGGCGATCAACGCAGGCGCAGATGTGCTGGTGATTGGCCGTGCCATCACGGGTGCCACCGATCCTGCTGCGGCCGCCCGCAGCATTCTGGCAAGTCTCACATGAACACCGCCATCAAGATCTGCGGTTTGTCGACGGCGGAGACGGTACAGGCGGCTCTTGCTGCCGGGGCGGATTTTGTCGGCTTCGTGTTCTTTCCCAAGAGCCCGCGCAATGTTTCGCTGGCCCAGGCGGCAGAGCTTGCCGACCTGGCGCGGGGACGGGCGAAGATCGTCGCCCTGACGGTCGATGCCGATGATGCCCTGCTCTCGGCAATCTGCGCGAGGTGATGGCCTGATCTGATCCAGGCCCATGGGGCGGAAACGCCGGAGCGGATTGCCGCCATCAAGGCACTCACCGGCGTGCGCGTGATGAAGGCCTTCAAGGTGGCCGGGCCCGAGGACGTGGCCGCCGCCACAGGACTATGCCACGACAGCCGATCTCCTGCTCTTCGATGCCAAGGCCCCGGCCTCGCTGAAGGATGCGTTGCCGGGAGGCAATGGCCTGAGCTTCGACTGGTCGCTTCTCGCCGACGGCAAGGGCGGGCACCGCTTCATGCTCTCGGGGGGCCTGACGCCGGGAAATGTCGCCGAGGCCATCCGGGTGACCGGGGCTGGCATGGTCGATGTCTCTTCGGGCGTCGAATCCGCTCCCGGAATCAAGGACATTGGCCTCATCCGGAACTTCATTGAGGCCGTAAGAGCCTCGCGCTAGAGCACATTTCATGACCCAGGCACCGACACCAAATTCCTTCCGTACCGGACCCGACGAAAAGGGCCTTTTCGGCATCTATGGCGGCCGCTTTGTCGCCGAAACGCTGATGCCGCTCATTCTTGAGCTGGAGCAGGCCTATCGCGACGCCAAGGCCGATCCGTCGTTCCAGACGGAACTGAACAGCTTCCTCACCCACTTCGTCGGCCGGCCGTCGCCGCTCTATTTCGCCGAGCGCCTGACCGAGCATCTGGGCGGGGCCAAGATCTACTTCAAGCGTGAAGACCTCAATCACACAGGCGCGCACAAGATCAACAATGTGCTGGGCCAGATCATGCTGGCGCGGCGCATGGGCAAGAAGCGCATCATCGCCGAGACCGGTGCCGGCCAGCATGGTGTTGCCACCGCCACGGCCTGCGCCCGCTTCGGCCTGAAATGCGTGGTCTACATGGGCGAGGTCGATATCGAGCGGCAGAAGCCCAACGTCTTCCGCATGAAATTGCTGGGGGCCGAAGTGGTGCCCGCCCTCTCCGGTTCGCGCACCCTGAAGGATGCGCTGAACGAGGCGCTGCGGGACTGGGTGGCCAATGTCGAAGACACCTTCTACTGCATCGGCACGGTAGCCGGCCCGCATCCCTATCCGGAAATGGTGCGCGATTTCCAATGCGTCATCGGCGAGGAAACCAGGAAGCAGATGCTCAATCAGGAAGGCCGCCTGCCGGATTCGCTGGTGGCGGCCATTGGCGGCGGCTCCAATGCCATGGGCCTGTTCCATCCCTTCCTCGACGATACCTCGGTTGAGATCATCGGCGTCGAAGCCGCTGGCCTTGGCCTGAAGACCAAGACCAAGCACGCTGCCTCCATCACCGGCGGAAAGCCCGGTGTGCTGCACGGCAACCGCACCTACCTGCTGATGGACGACGATGGCCAGATCATCGAGGGCCACTCGGTGTCGGCGGGCCTCGACTATCCCGGCATCGGCCCGGAACATGCCTGGCTCAATGATATCGGCCGGGTGCAATATGTCTCCGCCACCGACAAGGAAGCCCTTGAGGCCTTCCAGTTGTGCTCGGCACTGGAAGGCATCATCCCGGCGCTGGAGCCGTCACACGCCATTGCCCATGCCATGAAGATTGCCCCCAAGCTGCCCAAAGACCACCTGATGGTGATCAACATGTCGGGCCGGGGCGACAAGGATATCTTTACCGTCGCCGACATTCTGGGGGTGAAGCTGTAAGCCGTTTCAATGGCTTGCCTGTGGTGACTACATTGTAATACAATGTAGTCAGGAGGACAGACCGATGCGCAGCGCCCCATTTTCCCTGCGGCTTGACCCCGCACTGAAGGCCCGGCTGGAAAAGCTGGCGGAACGCGAAGACCGCTCGGCGGCCTACATTGTCCAGCAGGCCCTGACGAATTATCTGGATGCGAAAGACTATTTCTACGCCGAAATAAAGAAGGCGGAAGCCGAGGCCGACAAAGGCGTTTTCATTTCGTCAGAGGCCATGCACCGTTGGATGGAATCCTGGGATACCGACCATGAACTGCCACCGCCAGAGCCAGACATTTTCCCGCCGGGCCACAAGGGATGAAGGTTATCTATCTGGCGAAACGCGCCGCGACGTGGCGTGGTGGCGGAGTTATTATCGCAAGGTGTTTCCTCAGGGTGGCTCCAATGCCTATCGGATTTTCTGGCATCGGAACGCCTGTTGCAGGAAAACCCGATGGCCGGAGCAAAGGTCGAAGACCTCGGAATTGAGAAAACTGACGATCCCCAACACACCCTTCGCCCTCTCTACCGGGTGCGGAATGGCCGAATTGAAATTCACCGCCTGTTTGACATGCGCCAGCAAGGCTCCGAGAGTTTTCAAGAAGATTGAATCATGACCACACGCATCGACAGCAAATTCGCCGAACTGAAGAAGGAAGGCCGCGCCGCACTGGTGACCTTCATCACCGCAGGTGACCCGGACTACAAGACCTCGCTCAAGATCATTGCCGGGTTGCCCAAGGCGGGTGCCGACGTGATCGAATTCGGCATGCCCTTCACCGATCCCATGGCCGATGGCCCGGCCATCCAGGCCGGTGGACTTCGCGCCCTGAAGGCGGGAGCGACGATGAAGACGACGCTGGCGTTGCTCAAGGATTTCCGCAAGGGCGACAACACCACGCCGGTGGTGCTGATGGGCTACTACAACCCGATCTATGTGTATGGCGTCGACAAATTCCTGAAGGATGCCAAGGCCGCAGGTGCCGATGGCCTGATCGTTGTCGATCTGCCGCCGGAGGAAGACAACGAACTGTGCCTGCCCGCCATGGCAGCGGGACTGAACTTCATCCGCCTCACCACACCCACAACCGATGATGCACGCGCCCCCGCCGTGTTCAAGAACACCGGCGGCTTCGTCTATTATGTCTCGGTGCTCGGCATCACCGGCACCAAGGCGCCCGACCTGAAAAGCGTGAAGGCCAATGTGAAGCGCCTGAAGAAACATACCAAGCTGCCGATCTGCGTGGGCTTCGGCGTCAAGACGGCCGAACAGGCCAAGGCCATTGCGGTAGATGCCGATGGCGTGGTTGTCGGTTCGGCGCTGGTGTCTGCCGTGGCCGAAAGCCTGACCAAGACGGGCAAGGCCACGCCGAAAACCGCAGAGGCCGTGCACAAGCTGGTCAAGAAGATCGCCAAGGGCGTAAGGAGTTGATGGCATGAACTGGATCAAGAACTTCGTCCGTCCGAAAATCCGTTCGCTGCTCGGCCAGAAGCGCGACACGCCGGAGAACATGTGGATCAAGGATCCTGAATCCGGCCAGATGGTGTTCTACCGCGATCTGGAAGCGAACCAGTTCGTCTTCCCCGGATCCAATCATCACCACCGCATGCCCGCCGAGGCGCGGATGAAATCCGTGTTCGACGACGGCGAGTGGGAGAAGATCTCCTTTCCAACGGTCAGCGTCGATCCGCTGAAATTCCGCGACGAGCGCAAATATGCCGACCGCCTGAAGGAAGCCAAGCG
>CAWJBF010000010.1:0-139236 GCA_963841085.1 uncultured Chloroflexia bacterium
AATCAATCGCGACGTCCGGTTTAGCCGGGATAAATCGCCATACAAGACGCAAATGGGGGCGGTAGTCGGGCCCAACGGGCGTCGTTCACTGGTACGAAGCGTCTACGTCCACATCGAACCGCATGACGCCTCTTTTATTGCCGGCGGTCTCTACGAACCCAACAGTGAGCAGCTCAGCCACGTGCGCCAGCATCTGGCCCAGGATGCTCAGCCGTTCCGCGAATCATCTCCGCGCCGGAGTTTGTGCACTGGTTCGGGGACATGGAAGGTGACCGGCTCAAGACTGCACCCGAGGGCTATGACCGCCAGCGCCACCCGGATATCGACCTCCTGCGCTACAAGCAGCTCCTCGCTTTCCACCGGTTGAAGGACGCGGATGTTGTGGACGACGCATTGGTCCAACGGGTGGTCGGAGCGCGCAACGCCATGCAGCCGTTCCTCGCTTATCTGGAGGAAGCTGCAGGCACGCCCTCGTAACGCGTCAGTCACTGAGGGTTGTCTGCGTGATCAGTGCGGTCATACGGGATAGGCGATGGTTGGGGATTACAGCAAGGTCGTGGCACGGTACCCAGAAACGGGAACCACGGGTATCGGGATTACTTCTGTGGCGCACTTCTCTTTCGAAAAACGCACATCTCGGTTAATGCGAAACATGCAGTCCTTGGGCGCAAGCGTGCCGAAGTCGTCCAGCTTGCCCAGTTCCGAAATCATGTCCGCCACCAGCGCCTCGAAGGCATCACGGCCTGCTGTGTAGCGCTTGCGATTGGCCTCGAACCAGGCGCGGTCGTTGTGCTGCGCCAAATCGTCCAGAAATGCGAGCGTCGCCTGCAGATTGCTCATTGAGTACCTCACCACTTTATCCCGAATTAGTGCCTTGAGTATACGGCGTGGCATGAGGGCCCGGGTCTTAGCCAGATGAGGGAATGGGCAGAAGCAGTACCCCGAGAGTGCTATGTGACTCCAAATGCAGTCTGATAAACTCAGGTAACCTGACTCTGCTTTCCTCTTTGTACTGGAGCATCTATGCCTCTGCTCATCGCCACATCCAACCCAGGCAAGCTGCGCGAGTACGCGGCGCTGCTGGACGGACTGCCGACGACGCTCGTTAGTCTGCGCGACGTGAACCTGCACACGTTGGACGTTGAAGAGCCGTACGAGACGTTTGAGGAGAACGCGCTGCACAAAGCGGCCATCTATGCGCGCGAAAGCGACCTGCTGGCGCTGGCGGACGATACCGGCCTGATGGTAGATGCGCTCGATGGCCGGCCCGGCGTGTATTCGGCGCGCTACAGCGGCCCGGGTGCAACCGACCGCGACCGCTACGAGCGTATTCTGCAGGAGATGGCGGAGGTGCCGGAAGCGCAGCGCACAGCCCGCTTCGTGTGCGTGGTGGCGGTCGTCAGCGCCGACGGCGCGATCAGCGAAAGCGCGCGCGGAACGGTCGAGGGGCGCATCGGCTTCACGGCGGGCACAGGCAGCGAGGGCTTCGGCTACGACTTGATCTTCATCCCGGAGGGCTACAGCCAGCCGTTAAGCGACATCCCGTTCGCCGAGAAGAACCAGCTCAGCCACCGCGCCAACGCGGTAGATGCGCTGCTGCCCGCCCTGCGCCACATCCTGAAATAGAGCTAACCACAGAGACACCGAGAACACAGAGGATTTTTCAATTAATCCTTTGTGTTCTCAGTGGTTCAAAATCTTTTATTGTACGGTGAAGCCCACCTGATACGGCTGCTGAACATAGTTGCCGTCGTTACCCACGACCACCAGTTGAATCTGGTAGCTGCCGGGATCGAGCGGGGGCAGGTTTTCCAGCACGCCGTTAGCGACTGCTCCATCATGAGTGTTGCCAATGGTCGTCCAGCCGGGGAAAGCGCCGCCAGCGATCTCGACCTTATAGTACTGGGCCTGGCCGGACGAAAACTGAGCTGTGCCCAGAATCGGGATTGGGCTGCCAATCGGGATGATCGAGCCGGAAGCCGGGCTGGCGATGTAGGCGGTTATCGGGCCGGAGCCACTGCCAGCCGCCTGTACCAGCTCGGGCGAACACACAATCGTGGGCAGGAATGGCAGGCCGTTGTTGCGCGCATATTGCTCGGCCTGAGCCATGTCTTCGGGGAACAGCGGCGGCTCAAGGAACAGTTGATCGCGCGCGGCAGGGTCGGACGGCACCAGCTCGACCGGCAGTTGGCAGTAAATTGGCGCGGGCGGCGGCAGTGTGCCCTGCTGTACGTTGAAGATAACCTGCTGGCCGATTTCCGGCGGGATGGGATGCACATAGGTGCGGTACATGCCGCCGTCGATGGGGCGCAGCCACGCCCCGGCGGGCGGTTGCTCATTCGAGACCGGCGCGGGCGCAGGCGGGTAATTGACGTTGCCCAGCCCGTCGGGGATGCCGGCGGGGCTGTCGAGGAACCACTCACTGACCTGCGACGGGCAGTCGATGGCCGGGTCGCGCAGGGCCTCGATCGAGCAGATGTTGCGCCGCGACATGCCGCCGGGCGCGTCGAGCCGGTCGGGCTGAAGCTGGCCGCCTTCCACGAACTGGCCCAGAATCGACTGATCGCCATAAATCAGGTTCATCACGCTGTTCCAGATAGGCGCCGCGCCGGTCAGGCCGCTGGTATTGACCATCGGTGTGCCGTCGCTGTTGCCCACCCACACGCCCACGGCGGCATTGCGTGTGTATCCCACCGTCCAGTTATCCTTGAAGTCGTTGGTCGTGCCGGTCTTCACCGACGTACCGATATTGGGCGTGTACAGCGGGCTGTTTGCTCCCATGGCCGGCGTGCGCGCGGCATTGTCGCCCAGCACATCGCTGATGTAGTAGGCGATGCGCGGATCGAGCATCTGCGTGCCGTAGCCCTCGCCGTACTCGGTCTGGTCGGTCACGCGGCCGCGTGAGCAGCCATCGCTGTAGTTGTAGAGGATGTTGTCGTTGCCATCGAGTACGCACAGGATCGATGTAGTGGGCACATAGGCCCCGCCATTAGCAAAGACCGAGAAGCCGCGCGTCATTTCGAGCAGCGTCACATCGCCGCCGCCGAGCGTGAGCGATAGACCGTAGCGGCTCGGGTCTGGCTCGATGCTCTCGATGCCGAAGCGGCGCATGATGGCGATCAGGTTTTCGACGCCGATGCGGCGCAGCGTTTGCACGGCCGGGATGTTGTACGAGTTCGCCAGCGCCGTACGCAGCCGCACCGGCCCGTGGAAGCGCCCGTCGTAGTTGACCGGCCTGTAGCCAGCGATATCAATGGGCACATCCCAGATTACATCACCGGGCGTCATGCCCATTTCGAGCGCCGCCGAGTACGTGAATGGCTTGACGGTGCTGCCCGGTTGGCGCAGCGCAGTGGTGACGTTCACGTTGCCGTCAATGGCTTCGTTATCGTAATCGACGCTGCCCACCATCGACAGAATCTCGCCGGTGATCGGCTTGAGCACGACGACCGCCGCGTTGCTGACCTGATTGCCCGCCAGCGAGGCGACCTGCTCGGCGGCGATTTGCTGGGCGCGATCGTTCAGCGCCAGATCGACGGTGGTATAGACGCGCAGGCCGCCACGCGCCAGCGTTTCTGGCCCGTAGCCGAGGTTAGTGAGCAGTTGCTCCAGTTCTTGCTGGGCATAGACGGTGAAATGCGGCGCATTGAGCGGCGCATCGGGCGGTGACAGCAAGTAGCCTTGTGACAACGCATCCTGCCGCTGCAAGTCGCTGATATAGCCCTCTTCAACCATGCGCCGCAGCACTTCTTCCCAGCGCTCGCGCACGGCCTGCTGCACGTCGGGGTCGCTGCTGAACGGGTCGAGATTGGCGGGGGCCTGCGGCAGGCCCGCCAGCAGCGCCGCCTCGCCCAGCGTTAAATCGCGCGCGCTCTTGCCGAAGAAGTTCTGCGCCGCTGCTTCTGCGCCATATGACAAGTTGCCGTAGTAGATTTCGTTGAGATACAGCGCCAGCACTTCTTCCGGCGATTTCTGCTGCCGCAGCAGGAACGCGAGCAGAATTTCCTCAACTTTGCGCTGAATACTGCGCTCGGCGCGGTACTCTGGCGGAAACAACACGTTGCGCACCAACTGCTGGGTGATGGTGCTGCCGCCGCTGCTGCCGCTGGCCACGCCGAAGTATTGCAGCATGGCGCGCATGGTGGCCTCGACCTCGAAGCCGGGATTGCTGAAGAAGCTGTCGTCTTCTATCGCAATCGTCGCGTTGATCAAATCCTGCGGAAATTCGGCGTAGGGCACGTTGGTGCGGCGGCCTTCGTTGAACAACTCGTACAGCAGCGCGCCAGTGCGGTCGTAGAAGAAGGTGCTCTGGAAGGCGTCGTAATTATCAACCTGCGCCACTTGCCCTTGCAGCCGCTGTTCAAGCTGCGAGCCGAGCGTGGCCGTGAGGATGAGCGCAAGCAGCGAAATGCCACCGCACATAGCCGCAAACATGCCCACGAACAGCGCCAGGCAGCCGGGTCGGCAACCGAGCACGCGGCGCTTTTTGGGTGGGCGGCGCGGCGGAGCGCCTGCAGGCGGCCGGTTGGCGGCGCTGCGCGGTGGCGCGGGATAGACCGGCTGCGGCGGCGGCGGCGCCGGCGGACGAGCGACCGTTGGATTGGACTGCGGCGGGCGGTTACTCGGTGCAGGCTGTGTGACGGCCGGGCGCTGCGATACGGGCGGCTGGCCCTGCACGGTGCGCGGTGGATACTGGCCGGTTTGGCCGGGCACATGCACGTAGGTGTGCTGCAGCGGCTCGACGTGCGGCGAGGTGAGATCGTTGGGGTTGGCCGCGCGCGGAGGTGGCACCACTGGTGTGCTGACTGTGGGCGGTGCTTTGGTGTCCGGGTTGGGATCAAGGCCGCCACTGCCCGCCAGTGTGGGCTGCACCGGGCGCATGGCTGCCTGCGTATGGGCCGAATCGGGCGCGCCGAACTGGGTGGGCTGTGCTGGCTCGTCGTCCAGATCGAACACCAACGGCTCGGTGTCATCGTCAACCGGCTTTGGCTCGGGTTCTGGCGTGGGCGGGGGTGTGAGCGGAACCCGGTCGTCGGGCATTGCGGCGTAAACCTCAGGCTTGGTGCGAACTTATCCGTCATTTTAACAGACGGTTACGCCAATAAGGACAACGCCTGCCCCATGCCCGGGCAACGGTGGGCGGACGGTGGGCTGACCCACACACTCCCAATACGTAGATATCCCGCTCGTAGTGGATTGAATTAAGGCTCACCCGCCAGTGCGTGAACGCACCGGCTGCCGCCTCAGCGGCTGGGCGGCGTCCTCATTCCCGCCGCTCCACCACGCCAATCCCATAGCGGCCTGTGTACGGCTCGTGCACGAATTCGCGCACGGGCGCGCCGCTTGCCTTGATTTGATCCCATAAGCGCCACACCTCAATCGTCGGGTCGAAGGTATTGGGACGGATGTCGTGGAAGGCAATCAGGCCGCCCGGGCGCACCAGCGGCGCGTAAAGCGCGTAGTCGCGGCTGACGCCCGTATAGCGGTGGTCGCCGTCGATGAACAGAAAGTCGATGAGCTGGCCGCCGAGCGCCATTGCGACCGCATCGCGCGCCGCCTCGGTCTGGCTGTCGCGGCGCAGCAGGTCAAGCTGCAAGTCAGGCTGGCCGCTGGCAAACAGGCGGTAGAAGCGTTCGCGCTGGGGCGGATAGCCGCCACCATGAATCCCGCCGGGCAGGTCGATGCTGATCAGGTGGCGGAGATTTCGGGAGCAGCGGCTCCATACCAGCAGCGTGCCGCCGTCACGCGTGCCTATTTCGACAATCACGCGCGGCTCGATTTCAGCCACAGCCGCCGCCAGCCCGGTCAGTTCACCGCGATCCTGATTGGGCTTGAGATTGCGATAGAAGCCCGCGCCAAGATAGGCCCATAACAGCGCGATGGCGTCCTCAGGCGTGGCCGCCCCGGCAGCAAGCACTTTGAACTCGTTGCGGGAGCGCCGCCAGTAGAGCGGGTCGAGCAGCAGATTACGGGTACGGCGCAGCGCCTGGCCGGCCGAACTGGTCTTGAAGCGTCTCATTACGCTCATGTCAGCCCTTCCAGTGTGGCGACCACCTGCGGGCCGATGTGCTGCGGCAGGTAGCGCTCATCGATGCGCTGACGCCCTGCCGTGCGCAGCGCGGCCTGCTTTGCCGGGTCAGCCAGCAGCGCGCGAATGGCTCCGGCCAGCGCAGCAGGATCGCCGGGTGGCACGGTGATCAGGTGCTCGCCGGGCGTGAACATCTCGCGCAGCGCCGCAGACTCGGCCGTGATCATCGGGCGGCCCAATGCCAGCGCCTCGTAAATCTTGTTGGGCACGACGTAATCGGTTTTGGCCGCCGCGCCAAACACACCCAGCATGATCGTGCTGTGCGCATGCATCGTCGTCAGTTCATTCTGCGGAAAGTAGCCACCTGTGAAGCGGACGTTGCCAAGCTGCATGGCTTCGGCGCGGGCAACCATCGCCTTGTAGGTCTGGCCGCTGCCGATCATCTCAAATTCAGTTTCGGGCAGTAAGCGCACCGCTTCCAGAATCACTTCGACACCGTGAAAGGGGATGTAGGTGCCGGTGTATTGCACAAGTGGCGGCTTGTTCGCTTCGGGCGGAGGCAGCAGCGACAGGTCACGCGCGCCAACCGGCAGCACATGCAAGCGCGGCAGGGAGCAGCCCGCGATGCCTTCCAGCACGGCCTTGTGCACGGTAGTGTCGGTGAGGGCGGTCAGGCTGCGCAGATTCAGGCGGTCGATTTGGCGGTACAGGCCCGACTTGGCCGTGCCGACCTGACCGCGGTCATCGGCCGCGTCGATCAGGCCCACAAGATAGTCGATCAGCACCGGCACGCCACGCAGGCGGCTCAACGACGCCGCGGCCGGGCCGATGAGCTGGTTGAAGGCGGGGACAAACACGGCATCGGCTTCGCCACGGCGCGGAAACGACGCGAGCACGGCGCGCTGCCGCCTGGCGGCGCGCAGCGACTTGGGGAACGGGCGCAGGTCAAGTTCGACACCGCAGCCGCGCAGCCCCTCGAAGATCGTGTAGTTGCGGGCATATTCAGGCGCGAACGCCCCGATGACGACGACACGCACGCGGCGAATGTCCTGGGTGGATGAACAGGTTGATGGGGATTATAACGTAGCCGATTCTTTGCCTGCCTGCTGTCTGTTGGTGCGTTCGCGAACGCGCCCTGCAAAAGAGACTCGCGTGAACAAATCCCTCATTTCAGAGCATGCCTCGTCCTCAACCCTGAGGGGTGATGGCCGGAAATTAGCGCCACATTGGAACATGCTGCCCCGCGCCGCCGGTTATTCCCGATCCGCCGGACTTGGGGTAGACTAGCACTGTGTTGTTCATGGGGTCATGGGAACATGGCCGGTATGCAATTTACGCCGGAACGATTGACTCGTCCGGCGCGTAGAGGTGAGGAGTCTCGATGCCAACCAAAACCGAGACCTTGAGCCGAGAGACTCTGCTCTCGTGGTACGAGGAAATGGTGCTGATCCGCAAGTTCGAGGAGATGTCTCGAACGCTGTATTTTGATGAGCCAGACAAAAAGCGCCGCATCACCGGCGTCTACCTGCATCTGGC
Organism: uncultured Chloroflexia bacterium; assembly: GCA_963841085.1. Lineage (GTDB taxonomy): Bacteria > Chloroflexota > Anaerolineae > Aggregatilineales > Phototrophicaceae > Flexifilum. The sequence continues at coordinate 7,565 of CAWJBF010000010.1, forward strand.
CAGCGGCCACGAAGCCGTGCATCTGGGCGCCGTCAAAGCGCTGGGGCCGGATGACCACGTCATCACTGCCTACCGCGATCATGGCATCGCCATTGCGCGCGGCGTGCGCCCCGACCTGCTCATGGCCGAGATGATGGGCAAGCGGACCGGTGTGAGCGGTGGCAAGGGCGGCTCGATGCACATGGCCTGGCGACCGCTGAACTTCTGGGGCGGCTACGCCATCGTCGGCGGTCACCTGCCGCTGGCGGCCGGTATCGCCCTCAAGGTGCGCTATAACAACGAGCCGAACGCCGTACTCTGCTTCCTCGGCGACGGGGCCAGCAACAATGGCTACTTCCACGAATTGCTCAACCTGAGCGCAGTCTGGGATTTGCCGGTCGTCTGGTTGATCGAGAACAACTTCGTGGGCATGGGCACGCGCATCGAAGATTTCGACCGGCCAGCCCGAGCTGGTCAAGCGCGCCATCGCCTACGGCATGAAGGAAGGCCCGCGCGTCGACGGCCAGGACGTGGTCAAGGTCAACGAGGCGGTGCGCGAAGCCCTCGACTATGCCCGCGCTCACGGCCCGGTGCTGATGGAAGCGCTCACCTACCGCTACGAAGGCCATGGCGTGTCGGACAAGCAGTTCGACGCCCGCGAAGACCTCAAGCGTGAGCTGGACGAGTGGCGCAACCGCGACCCGCTGCTGGTACTGAAGGCGCAGCTTGAAAAGCGCTTCAAGAACCTGGGCGATGACTTCGCGCGCATCGACGCCACCACCGAGCAAACGATTGCCGACGCCGTCGAGTTCGCGGCCAACAGCCCCGATCCCACCTACGAAGACCTGATCGCCAACGTCTACGTCGACTCGGAATTTGTGCATGGCGATTTGCTGGACGCGCCGCAGCCGGAAGGGCAAGCCTGATGAAGAATATGTCCATGCGCGACGCACTGCGCGCCGCGCTGCACGAGGAAATGGTGCGCGACGAGCGCGTGTTTGTAATGGGCGAGGAAGTTGGGCGCTGGCAGGGCACGCACCGCGTCACACGCGGCTTCTACGAGGAATTCGGGGCGCGCCGCGTGCGTGATACCCCGATCAGTGAGATGGCGATTGCCGGCGCCGCTGTCGGCGCGGCCATGGCTGGTCTGCGCCCGGTGGCCGAACTGATGACCATTAACTTCGCCTTCCTGTCGCTCGATGCGATGGTCAATCACGCCGCCAAAATTCACTACATGTTCAATGGCCAGTTCACCGTGCCGCTGGTATTTCGCGCGGCGACCGGCTGGGGCAATCAGGCCACGGCCACGCATTCGCACGCGCCCGAGCCGATCTTCGCCCACTTCCCGGGCATGTACGTCGGCATTCCGTCCAACGCGCACGACGCCAAGGGTATGCTCAAGACGGCCATCCGCGACGAGAACCCAGTGCTGTTCACCGAAGTCATTGCGCTGTATCCCAAGCCCGGCCCGATTCCGGATGAGGAATATCTGATCCCGATTGGCCAGGGCGATATCAAGCGCGCTGGCAGCGACGTGACGATTGTCAGCTACGGGCGCGGGGTGGAATGGTCGCTCGAAGCGGCAAATATGCTGGCCAAGGAAGGCGTCGAGGCCGAAGTCGTCGATATGCGCTGGCTGCGCCCGTTGGATATGCCGCTGGTGCTGGAGAGCTTCAAGAAGACCAACCGCTGTGTGGTGGTGGAAGAGTCGCTGCCGATGTACAGCTTCGGTAGTGAGATCGCGGCCCAGCTTCAGGAAGCCGCCTTTGATTACATGGACGCGCCCATCAAGCGCGTGCACGCCATGGATGTGCCGCTGCCCTATTCGCGGGACATCGAGTTGATGGCGCTGCCCAATGCTCAGAAAGTCGTCAACGCGGTGAGAGAGGTGCTTTAATGGCCGCCCCGATTCGGATGCCCGACCTCGGCTCGGGCATGGAAGAAGGTTTGCTGCTCAACTGGACTAAATCGGTGGGTGACGTCATCAAGGATGGCGACGTCATCGCCGAAATTGAAACGGACAAGACGACCGTCGAAGTGCCCGTCAGCGCCAGCGGCACCATCACTGAACTGGTGGGTGAGCCGGGCCAGACGCTGAAAGTAGGCGAAATCATTGGCTACGTCGATTCCGGCGCGGCGGGCGAAAGCGCCCCGGCGGCCGAATTGAAACCAGCCGCGCAGGCGGCCGCGTCGAATGGCGGCAGCGCACCGGCAGAAGCTGCGCCCGCCGTGGAAGCAGAAGCGGTTGCGGTGGAAGAAGAGGACGGCAATCTGCCCGGTGGAGTCAAGGCCTCGCCAGTGGCACGCAAGGTGGCTGCCGACCGTGGTATCGACCTGAAAGCGGTCGCGGGAACCGGGCCAGGCGGTCGTGTTACCAAGTCGGACGTTGAGGATTACGTGCCCGGCGCTGCGCCTGCAAAATCAGCACCCGCTGCCCAGGCTGCCGGTTCACCTGCGCCTGCCGCCGCGATTGCCGCGCCTGTCTTTACCGCGCCCGCCGCCAGCCCGGACACCGAAATCATAGAGGTGTCGAAAATGCGCTCGCGCATCGCCCAGCGCATGGTCGAGAGTAAGCAGCAGGTGCCGCACTTCTACGTGACGACGGTGGTCGATGTCGAGCCGATGCTGGCGCTGCGCAAGCAGATCAACGCTACGCTCGATGACGAGCGCAAAGTCAGCGTCAACGATCTGGTCGTGAAGGCGGCGGCGCTTACGCTGCGCCAGTTCCCGAACCTGAATTCGCACTTCTACGGCGACAAGATCGTGCGCTACAAGCGCATCCACATCGGCATCGCGGTCGCGCTGCCCAACGGCGGCCTGATGAATGTCGTCGCGCAGGACGCCGACTCGACGCCCATTTCCGTGATGGCGCAGCAGAACAAGGCAATGATCGCCCGCGCCCGTGACAACAAGGTCAAGCCCGCCGACATTCAGGGCAGCACCTTCACCGTCAGTAACCTCGGCGCGTATGATGTCGATGAATTCGCCGCCATCATCAACCCGCCCGAAGCGGCTATTCTGGCCGTCAGCACCGCTGCGAAGGTGCCGGTCGTCAAGGAAGATGGCACGATTGGCGTGGGCAGCCGCATGAAGCTGACCTTGAGCGTCGATCACCGCGTGAGCGACGGCGCAGAAGGCGCGCAGTATCTGCAGGCGCTGCGGAAGCTGCTCGAAACGCCGATGCAAATGCTGATCTAACAGTGCTGAGTAAGAAACAGAAGGGGCTGGCTTTATACGCCGGCCCCTTCTGTTTCTGGCTACCCTTTGTGGCCCTTCGTGTTCTTTGCGTTAGCTTTTCGCTCTGTTTCCTCAGTGTCTCAGTCTGGACTTTATCCAATCTGTAGAAGGAAAAGAGAGGGAGCGGTAAGCTGGTTTCTTGTTCAAGGAGGACCAGATGCTTACCGCTCCTGACAAGATTATGCGCCTGCTGGAACCGTTCCGTCCAGTCTTCAGTGACCGCGTGTGGGACTGGGCGCAGGTGTTGTTGCTGGGGGCGATACTGGCTCCTGGACGACGGACGGTCACGCGCATTCTGCGGGTGATGGGATGGGGGGAGGAGACGCAGTTTCAGAACTACCACCGGGTGCTGAACCGGGCGGTGTGGTCGGGACTGGGGCTGAGCGGGCGGTTGCTGCGGGTGCTGGTGGACACGTTTGTGCCAGCGGAGGCGGCCATTGTGCTGGGGGCAGATGAGACGCTGGAGCGGCGGCGCGGCGCGCACATCGCCGAGTTGGGCTGCTACCGGGATGCCGCGCGGTCCACGGCCCGCAACAAGGTCAAGAGCATGGGGTTGCGCTGGCTGAGCCTGATGCTCATCGTGCCGTTGCCGTGGGCAAGCCGGCCGTGGGCGCTGCCGTTCCTGACCGTGTCCGCACCCAGCCCTGCCGTGGACGCAGCGCACAAGCGGCGGCACAAGACGAGCGTGGACTGGTTGCGGCAGATGCTGCTGCAGGTGGTGCGCTGGCTGCCCGGACGCCGTATCGTGCTGGTGGCGGACGGAGGATTGGCGTCGGTGGACGTCGGACATTGCGGTCAGACGCAGCAGACGCCCGTCACCTATGTCACCCGGCTGCGGCTGGATGCGCGCCTGTTCGACCCGCCGCCGCCCCGCCAGCCCGGCACCCGTGGCCGGAAGCGGGTGGTGGGGGCGCGTCAAATGAAGGCCAGCCAGCGCCTGGGCGACGCGCAAACCGTCTGGCAGACGGCCCGCCTGACGTGGGCGGACGGGAAGTTGCATCCGGTCGAGTGGGCGAGTGACACCGCCCTGTGGTACGTCAACTGCAAGCCGGTGCTGCCCGGGCGTTGGGTGCTGGTGCGCGGCGCTCAACTCAAGCCGTGCCTGCTCTTTTGCACCGACCCCAGGGCCAGCCCTGAGCACATCATCGCCTGGTACGCCCAACGCTGGAACGTCGAGGTCACCTTTGAGGAAGTCCGTGCCCACCTCGGCTTCGAGACCCAGCGCCAGTGGAACGCACTGGCCATTGCCCGCTCGTCACCGGCGCTGCTGGGTCTGTTCTCGCTCGTCACCTGGCTGGCTCACCAGCTACTCGCTCATCCCGGCGACTTGCCTGTCCGCTCCACGGCCTGGTATCCCAAGGCTCATGCCACCTTTTCCGACTGCCTCGCCTTCGTCCGCAGCACCCTCTGGACCCAGACGCATTTTCCTACTTCCCGCTCGGCACCCTCAAATGTGTTTATTCCAGCCTCTTTGCTCGAACCTTGGCTGGACATACTCTGTTATGCCGCCTGAATTTGGATAAAGTCCAGTCAGTGGTTCAATCTTATTGTTCCAGCGCGCTGCAATCGGGTGAGCCGGTGATGACGCCGACCGGCAGATTGTACGAAGCGCCCACTTCCACGCGCCGCCACAGATCGTAGCCCACCGTGCAGGTGAAGTCCTTGTCGCCGGCAAGCAGCAGCACGCGGTAGAACTCGTCGCGGCCGCCTTCGCGTTCGCTGCCCAGGCCGCTGCTGCCGCGCAAGTCCAGGTTCGGCCAGGCTGGATCGCGTTGGCCCAGCACGCCACTGGCAGCCGCGTCGCGCGCGTGTACCCAGCGATTGACCGTGTACGAGCAGTAATCGTCATAGACCGGCTCTTCGCGGTAGATCGTCCGGCATTCTTCCTGTTCACGGAAGGTGCCGTCGCCGTTGTCGATGCGGCGCACGCTGCACTCCTCGCCATCGGGAACGCGGTTGGTGCTGCGCTGGCGTTCGCTGCGCCTGACGCTGTAGGCGTCAAACGGCATCGAGTCGCACCAGTCTCCGCCCGGCACCGCGCTGTAGGCTTCGATAGCGATAATGCGCTCCCAGTTCAGCTCGGTCACTTGCGCTGGCACTTCCTGCTTCCACGTGAGCGCTGCGATTATCCCGATGATCACCAGCGCAATCACCGCGATCACCGCGACAGTCACCCACGGGATGCCGCCTTTCTTCGACTTGGACGCCTTCGCCCGCGCCAGATCGGCGTCGAGTTCTTCCTGCTGCACGTTGCGCTCAGCGTCGGCCGTGAATGTCGCGCCCGACGCCTTCACCTGATCGTCCACCCGTGCCGCCTGCGCGGCGTTCTCCAGCGGCGAACCGCACTGGCGGCAGAACTTCGCATCACCATCGTTGATTGACTGGCACGCCGGGCAGATCAGGCTGGCGCCCTTGTACTCATGATCGGCGACGGCCTTCTTCTCGGCGTCGGACGGAAAACGCCGGCTGGCCGGGTCTTGCGGTGAGCCGCAGTTCGGGCAGAATTGGTGCGTCTTGGCGGGGATGCCCTTGGAGCCGCAGAATTGGCAATCCCACACCATTTCGTAGACGCCCTTCTGCTCCACGCGCTCACCTTTCGGGGCGCCAGAAGGCGGCGGAAATGAGAAATCGTCACTCGGGTTGGAGGGTGGCGTTTGGCTCACGGCAAATTACCTTGGATTGACGCTACGCAGTGCTTCACTGAACATGATAACCTGATCTGGCAACGCGCGCAGGCAGACCACCAGCCCCACACCCCAACACGCTCTCCGCACTCGGAAAGCGGCCGGGTGAGGTTCAAACACTCCATAGTTCAATCATAGACCGAAGGCTATCACATGGAACTCTATCTGATTCGCCACGGCCAGAGCGCCAACAACGCGCTGCCCGATGACCAGACGCTGCGCACGCCGGACTCGCCACTGACCGATCTCGGCCACGAGCAGGCGCGGCTGGTGGCCGAGTATCTCAAGGACGGGCGCAACCGCGACCCGTGGTACAACCCGTCAACCGGCTATTCACGGTTGGAGCATGAGGCCAGTTGGGGCATCACGCACCTGTATTCCAGCCCCATGGCGCGCGCGCTGCAGACCTCAGCGCCGCTCGCGGCGGCGCTTGGACTGAAGCCCGAAGTGTGGGTCGAAACGCACGAGCACGGCGGCGTCTATCAGCAGCGGCCCGAAGGCGTCACCGGCTTTCCCGGTCTGGCCCGCCCTCAAATCGAGGCCGATTTCCCCGGCTATGTGCTGCCCGCAGGCATCACCGATCAGGGCTGGTGGAACCCCGCGCGCGGCAGCGAGACCATGCCCGAAGCCATGGCCCGCGCCGTACAGGTGAGCATTGATCTACGCCGCCGCGCCAACTCGGACGAGCGTATCCTCATGGTGACGCACGGCACGTTCCTGGACGCGCTCATCAAGGCGCTGTTCGCGCAGCTTCCCAGCCGCGCGCTGTTCTATCTGCACTACAACACGGCCATAACGCGCATCGATTTCGTCGAACGTGACCGCCTGCTGGTGCGCTACCTCAACCGCATCGCTCACTTGCCAACGGAGAAGGTGTCGTAGGCCGCGCCCTGCAAACCAGCACGATTCTCCGATCCGTGCTATAGAAGATGCATCGTCCTTCTCTAACCGAGGAGCGCCACCGATGTATTTTCGCCGCTGGATACTTCTTATCGCCCTGCTGCTGGTAGGCGCATTCGGCGCGGCGGCGCAGGAACCCACGCCCCAGCCGGTGTTGGATGTCCTCGCCAGCGCGCCCGACACGCCCGAGGCGCGCGAGATTCTGTCTTACGCAAATTACGCGGCCATGACCGGCGGCACGACTGATGAGCAGTCGTGGATAGATGCGCTGCGAACCCTGATTAGTGGGCCGTCGCTGAACAACTTCGTCGTGCAGGTGGAAGGTCAGGAACGCTTGATCGGCCTGTCCCCCTTCGATGTTGGGCAAGCCGCAACCTGGGGGCTTATTCCTCCCACTCAGGTTACGCTGCTGCAAGGCGCTACCGAGGCGGCCGCCATCGAAGCGGCCCACGCCGCGCGCGATTACAGCCAGACTGAGACGGCCGGCCTGGCGCTGTTGTGCGGGCCAGACGGCTGCGAATCGGGCGCGAGCATCAACCCGACCGCGCGTGATCCGGGCAATCCGTTCGGGGGCGACCTGGGCAGGCAGCAGCCCGTCCTCCTCGTGCCGGTTGCAAACGGCCTGCAATTGCTCAGTTCGCCCACGCTGGAATCGCTTGAACAGGCTGCGCTGGCGGCCGCTGGCGAAATCCCGTCACTTGCGGACAGCCCGGATTATCAGACGGCCGTGCGCGCTGTGACGGATGCAGGCACGCTCTACCAGGCGCATTTCCTCAACGCCGAGGCGTTTGGGCCAGCCCCGGATGACGCCGCTGCGCTGCCACCCTACACGCTGGCGGTGCTGGCCGAAACCGAAAGCGCAGAGGGCCTGATCGCTACGGTCACACTGGTGTATCCCACGCTGGCGGATGCCGAGGTCGCAGCGTCCGCGCTGGAGAGCCGGATATCTTCGCCGGATGATGACTCGTTTGCTGCTACGCTGAAAGAGCGCGGCGTGCTGTTCGAAACCAGCGCCGCCGAAGACGCAGACACCGGCCTGGGGCTGACACAGATGGTTCTCCGCGCCCCCGAAAGCGAACGCTCTCCTTACAGCCTGCTGATCAACGGGTGGTATCGCTATGAACTCGGCTGGCTGGCCCCATAATCTGCACCAATTGCGCGTCACAATTCCGCCAATCTCCGCCATACTGTGATCAGGGGCAGGCATTGGATGGAGGTGGCATATGGCTGGCTTGCGTTGGGGCGGCCCGTTTGACGACGAGCCGGAAGATGAGGCGATAGAAGAGGCGCGCGAGGAAATCGAGGAGCTGCTCGAAGAGGCGGAGCGCAATCCATTCGTTGCGCTCGACCACGACATCGAGGACAACCCGCTCTATCCCGAATACGAAGACGAGGTGAAGGACGCGCGCTTCAATGCCTACGCGATGATGGACGACCTCGACACGTGGGATGCCGAGGACGCAGGCGATGACGGCGGCATTTTCGACGGCTGAACGAAAAGCTCTTTTAACCACAGAACACTGAGGGGCACAGAGCGGTATTCCTCTGTGTCCCTTTGGTAAATCCCTATCTGCTCGTCCTCAACACTTTCAACTCAGCACTCAGGACTGCCCTAGATCTGCTCGTAACTGAAACCCCAGCGCCCAATCGCATCAGCGACCAGCGACAGTGTGCCGGCGATCAGCACAGTGCCGTCTGCGCCGGCCAGCGGCAGCGCCACATCCAGCGCGGCATCCAACGAAGGCGCAAAGCGTACATCGGCGTTGTGCTGCCGGGCGGCGGCCAGCGCGGTTTCGGGCGGCGGAAAGTGCAGCGAGATGTTGCGCGCCGTTTCCGTCACGATTAGTGTTTGGCTGACCGGGCCAAGCGCCCGAAACACGCCTTCGTAGTCCTTGTCGTCGGGCACGCCCACGACCGCGATCACCGGCTCGCGCAAGCGATCTCCGATGCTGGCAACGAACGAGCGCGCCGAATCGCTGTGAATTGCGCCGTCCACGTACACATCGGGCGCGCTTTGCAACTTCTGCACACGGCCCGGCCACACCAAATCGCCCAGCCCGGCCCTGACCGCCTCAATGTAGTCTGGCGATCCGTGCGAGACGCCCGACAAGCGCCCGTGCATGTTGCCTGCGCCCTGCACGGCCAGCGTCGCGTTATCGACCTGGTAGCGGCCCAGCATCGGCAGGTCGATTTCGCCGTAGCGCGTCAGCCGCATACGAATGCCGCTGTGTGTAGCCGCAACGAACTGGCCCATATCTGCGGGCATAATCCACGCAAACTCCGCATCGTGCGCATCGGCTTCCGTCTGCAGAATATCGAGCACCTCGGTGGGCTGTGGCACGCTGTAAGCGTAGCTGTGCGGCTTGATGATGCCGGCTTTGTGCCACGCGACGCGCTCCAGCGTTGGCCCAAGTTGGCGCGGGTGTTCGAGCATGATCGGCGTGAACAACGACAGGCGGTTGGGCACGACCGAAATATCGTCGAAGCGGCCGCCGCGCCCCACTTCGAGTATGGCCGCATTGACCTCCTGCTCATCAAACCAGCGCAGCGCAACGCCGAGGAAGATGCCCTGCGGGCTGAAATACTGCTGTTCGCTCAGCCCGGCTTCAATCGCGTCGATATACGGCGCGAGTTCCGACAGAATGCGCGTGAAATCGGCTTCGGGAATAGCGCGCCCATTGACGCGGATGCGCTCGCGGTAGGTGACGAGGTGCGGGCTGGTGATCATGCCGACGGTGTGGCCCAGCCGCTGCAGGATTTTGGCCGTCATCAGCGTGGTCGAGCCTTTGCCCTTGCTGCCGGTCACAATCGCGTATTCGCGCGGCGTATTCAGCAGGCCGGTGTCACTGATCAGGCGGCGCGTGGGCGAAATATCGCGGCTCAGTTCGTCAGGGCCGCGCACAACATCGCGCAGCTTGCGCAGCGAACGAAACACATAAGTGACCGCCTGTGCTTCGCTGGTGAATCGTTGTTCCGTCATCAAACCGCCTGTTAGTCGTGGGCAGGGGGCGCGCGGCGTAGTTCGCCGGGCAGGATACAATCTACACGAAATCATGCTGCAAAGGTTCTGCTCATGCCCGGGATGTTCGTGGCATTCGCTTTGATTGTATCGCTTTTCGCCGCGCCGCCGTCCCAACCCGGCGGCTGCCCGCTGGCCCCTGCGCCCCGGCTGCGCCCAGGCATGCAGGCGGTGGCCGCGCCGGGCGTTTGGGGCCTGAACCTGCGCGCGCTGCCGGCGGTTTCGACCGGTGTTCGCGCGCAGATAGGGGCGGGCCAGCGGCTGACGGTGTTGGATGGGCCAAGCTGCAACGGCCATCTTCACTGGTACCGGGTGGAACTGCCCAATGGCCTGAGCGGGTGGCTGGCTGAAGGCACGTGGGATGGCTATTACATCGTGCCCGCCCGCGACGACGGCACGCCGCGCGCGCCTGTCAGCCCCGATGACTGGTCCTGCCGCGAACAATTCGATGCGCGGCGCTGCGTCGTGGCGGGGTGAGAGAAGATTTGCACGGCCGAATCGTTTGTAGAGGCACGATGCATCATGCCCCTACGAGAACATTTCTGCTCCACAAGCCGCAAATGCCGAAATGGTGTCCTCTCCTCAGCCGCGTGCGGAGACGGGCCGGGAGTGAGGTTGGGCGACGCTCTGCCGGTCAGGGCAGCAGTGACCGGCGCAGCCAGCCGCGCGCGACCGTGCGCGCTTCTTCCACCGAGATGAACGCGGCGGGGTCGGCCGTTTCGGCGATGCTGCGAACTTGCACGATATCGCGCCGCTGCGTCACCACATGCAGCATGGCAACCTGCCCCTCAAGCCCCTGCGCGTCGATTTCCGTCACGCCGAAGCCCCCGTCGCGCAGCGCCGCAGCGACCAGGCCGCGCTGTGCACGTGTGATGATATGCACGATGACGAAGCTGACGATGAAGCGCGCCTCTATCGCCATGCCCACCCAGCCGCCGGCCGCAAAACCGAGGCAATAGGCGGTGAGATTGAGCACATTGCTGAGGTCGGTTGCGACGCTACCGATGGTGATGGCGAACGTGAGTGCTTCCAGGATGCCAAGCAAGGCAGTCAGCCCGCGTTTCTGGCGGGCCATGACGATCAGGCGCACCGTGCCCACGGCGCTGTTGACGACGCGCAGCGCGAAGATGAGCACCGCTATCAGGATCGCTTCGGGGGTCAGAATTAGCACCAAGATGAATGCTCCTTTTCAAGAACTGGCCGCGCCATCAGCGCAGCGAGTCGTAGACGTGTTCCATCTGTTCGGCCACACGCGGCCATGTGAAGCGCTCCTCGACCAGCGCGCGCGCCGCCGCGCCCATTTGCAGCCGCAGTTCCGTGCTGCTCAGCAGACGGCCGAGCGCCTCGGCCAGCGGTTCGACGGCAGGGGCCACTTCCAGCCCCGCGCCGGCAGGCTCGACCTCGGGCAGGTTGCAACCAGGCGAAAGAATGACGGGTAGGCCTGCCGCCATCGCTTCGAGCGCCGCCATCGACAGGCCTTCGCCCGTGGCCGGCAGCGCGAACAGGTCGGCCGCCGACAGCGCCGCCAGCCGTTCCTGCGGGTCGAGATAGCCCGTCAGCACGATGCGCGGATCGTGCAGCGCCTCCAGTTTGGCGCGCATGCCTTCGTCCGGCCCGGCGAACACCAGCTTCGCGTCGGGCGCATTGGCGGCGCGAAAGGCTTCGGCAAGCACATCGACGCCCTTGCGCGCATGAAGCCGCCCCATAAACAGGCACACCACGGCGTGACCAAGGCTGTACTGGCGGCGAAACTCGGCCCGCGCCGCCGCGCTCGGCGCGATTTCATCGGGATTGACGCCGTTGGGAACCACCTGCACGGGCGGCGGCTCTAGTCCCAGCCGTTCCCACAAGCGCACCACGTCTTCCGCTTCCGAAACGGTCAGGGCCACTACCGTCGAAATCCGCCCGGCGACGCGCGGGCTCATCCAGCGATCCCAGCCCGCTTTCAGGCCGGTGCGGCCTGTTTCCAGCGTCAGTGTGCCATGCGGCGACATCACCACCGGTACAGACTGTTTCTCGGCCTCAGGCGTGGTCACCAGCGCTTCGAGGGTACGGAACTCGTGCAGGTGAACGACGTCCACATCGGCCAGCAATTCACGAACGGCCCGCCCCATGCCGCGCGGCGTCGATAGATTGGCGCGTGCGCGCAGCCACGGCGCGCTATTGCGAATACGCACCACCTGCACGCCGTTCAGCACTTCGCGGGACGGCGCATCCAGGCGCGCCGAGCGGCTGTAGGAGTCCGTTGTGAGTACGGTCACGTCATGCCCGCGCGCGGCCAGCGCCTGCGCCAGGCCTTCGACGGCCCGCACCACGCCGCCAAACGGATAGGCGGGCGCGTAGTAGGGGGTGACGTACAAGAGTTTCACGGCAGAATCCATCGAGGCAGGTGGAAAGCGCGTATGCATTCCACTATAGCCAATTGGCGGCGCTTCTGCCGGAGGCGGTTCGCCTACGGCAAAGCGGCGTGCGCCATGCTCATGTCAGGCAGATGGAGTGAGGTACCAATCGTGCAGCGCCGGGATCCCTCACCCCGGTACTTCGTCCTGCCCCTTCTCCCCGCTTGCGTGGGAGAAGGGGTTGGGGGATGAGGGGCCAACCGGTCAATCCTGCGCCGGTGGTCGGCGGAACATCAGCAGTGAGGGGACGGCCACGCCAATCGCAATCGAGCTGAGGATGAGCGCCGCCTTGAGGAAACTGAGGAGGGCCGTGGCCAGGTACGCTTGCGCCAGCTCCAGCGAGGGCTGCGTGCTGGCCTGCAGGAAGTTGATCATCGCAGTATAGGCCGCAATACCCGGGATGAGTGGAATGGAGGCCGCGATGGCGAAAACCAGCGCTGGCGCGCGCAGCCGCCGGGCCAGCAGCACCGCCGAGAAGCCGATGATGATGGATGCGGCAAGTGTGGACCACTCAACCGGCAGGCCGAATGCCAACTGCAGCGCTGCCCGCGAGCTGTGCCCCAGGCCACCGAGCAAGGCGCAGGCCAGCAGCAGGCGGCGCGGCACGCTGAACAGCACCGCGAATCCGGCAGCCGTGACGCCTGCCAGTACAAAATCCAGCGCAACTGTTTGCAGCAAATCGGCAGGGTTCATCGCATCGTCACCGGAACTTGCAGCAGGCCAAGCGCCAGCGTGATTCCAATCGCAATCGCCAGCGAAATGATTAGGCCCAGGAAGCCGCGCGTAAGCCCAGTGACCAGATGGCCCTTGATGATGTCCTCGGCTGCATTGATCAACTGCACACCGGGCACCAACAGCAGCACCGAGGATGAAATTGCCACCTGTCCGCGCGGACTGAGATCGAGCAGCACGGCGCTGGCGGCGATCAGTGTGGCCACCATCGCCGTAATCACCACGACGAGGAACAAGTTGAAATGGCGTTTCAGCAGTTCCTGGCGCACAAATGCAGCCACGCCCGAGGCGATGAATGTGACGACGAACACGACCAGATCGCCGCCTACCAGGTGGCTGAGCGCAGCGCAGGCTGCTGCCACCATAGAGACGACGATCCAGCGGTTATAAACGGGAAGCTGCGAAATTCTGGTGAGTTCGGCCCGCACCTGCGCCCGGTCAAGCTGGTCTGTCCCGATGCGCCGGCTCAGGTCATTGACGCCATCCACAATGTCCATGCGCGCGCCCAGCGAGGCAATGCGCCGCACTTTGGTGCGAAACTCACCATCGGCGCTGCTGGTAGTGATGATGAGGACGTTGGGCGACACGAGGATATCGAGCCAGTTGGCCCCCAGCGCCGTGCCAATATGGTGAACGGTTTCTTCGACGCGCTCGCTCTCCGCACCGGACTGCATCAGCAGCGTACCGGACCACAGCGCGAGATCAACCACGTCGGCCAGTTCGTGCCGGTCGAGCAGGTGCAGTTGCTGAGATTGCGTGAGATTCATGGGGTCGTCAGGGCTGGCGGTCAAACGAAGCAGCATTGTAGCCGCTGCCTTTGGCGCTCACTATGCTCAATTCTTAACGGCCTATGCAAGACTTATTTCGTGCAGATGGTACATATATGGGGAGCCACAAACACCACGCCCCCGCTAGACAGACTGGCGGGGGCGTGATCGGTTTCGTAGAGCGCACGCGTAGAACGCTTACTTGACCTCGACGACGGCCTTTTCGGCTTCGATGATCGTCTTGGCTTCGTTGGCCTTGTCCTTGCTCACCGCTTCGAGGACGGTGGCAGGAGCGCTTTCGACCAGATCCTTGGCTTCCTTCAGGCCCAGCGCCGTCACCTGGCGCACAGCCTTGATGACGTTGATCTTGTTCGGGCCAATTTCCTTGAGGATGACGTTGAACTCGGTCTGCTCTTCTTCCGGTTCGGCTGCTGCCGCCGGGGCCGCCGCCGCCGCCGCCATCATCATGCCGCCGCCAGAAGCGGCCGTGACGCCCCACTTCTCTTCGAGCAGCTTCTTGAGTTCCGACGCTTCGAGCACCGTGAGTGCGCTGAGTTCTTCAACCAGCTTGTTCAAATCCGCCATGGTCGTGACTTTCCTTTCCTGTGTGCGCAACTGCGCATGCGTGATTTCAGTTTATTTTGGGAATGGCGCGAGCGGCTTTCGGCGGCTCGCAAACGATTACGCTGCGTTCTGCTGGTCTTCGTATGCCTGAAGCACGTTGACGACCTGCGATGTAGCCGACTGGAGCAAACCAGCGATCTGCGACGCGGGCGTGACGATCAGGCCAGCGAGCTGGGCGCGGATTTCATCCATTGTCGGCAGGCTGGCGATTGCCTGCACCTGCGCAGCGCCGAACACGCTGCCGGCAAGCACGCCGCCGATAGCCTGGAAGTTATCGGGCGCTTCCTTGATGAACGCCTGCATCGACTTGGCGACGGCGGGCAGATTGCCGTTGCCGAACACGATGCCAACCATGCCGGTTAGCAGTTCTTCCGGCACCGGCCAGTCATTCTGCTTCAGCGCGATCTTGAACAGCGTGTTCTTCGTCACCATATAGGTGCCGCCGCTGTCCGACAGCTTCCGGCGCAGATTATTCGACTGCCCCACCGACAACTTGTTGTAATGGGCAATGATGAAACCATCGGTATTGGCGAGCTGGTTGCTGTAGATTGCGACCAGGTCTTCCTTGCGTTGCTTTGTGATAGCCAAGCGCATTTCCTCCTTTCCATGAGGATGTGCAGCAAAAAAGCGACCCCCCGCAGCAATGCAAGGGGTCGCCCGTTGGTGAAAAATGGGGACGTCTGAACCCTCGCCTCGGCAGGGCTTCTGCGCCCACGAGGGCGGCTGCCTGCTGTCTGCGGCGCTGGCGCGAACGCCAGCGGGTAGAACTCCCGAAGTATAGGGGACGGGCCGCCGTCAGGTCAAGCGTGAGATTGGCGATGCCGAGACTGAGCCGAAGCGCGTTGATAAGCGCGCATCACGCCCTGCCGCCCAAACAGGCCAACGACCGACTGGGTTTCAGGCTCCAGCACCACCAGCCTGCCCACGTCGGCCTCGCTCATGCGCCGCACGGCCGTCCACACCGAATCGCGCGGGCTAACTGTCACCACATTTTTCGTGCAGATGTCGCCTACCGTCAGGTCGGCGTCTGCCGCGTTCGTTATAGGCGCGCTGCAAATCGGGCAGGGTGACGATGCCGCGCAGTTCATGATCGTCGTTCAGCACCACCATCGAGTAGCTGCGCTGCGCGCGCAATCGATCGCGCAAATCGACCAGGCTGGCCGTTTCCGTAATGATGGGCGCGGGCGTGAGCATCGCCTCGCTCACCATCACCCGATTGAGCAGATCGACCTCTTTTCCTTGCGGCAGGCGAATGCCCATCCGCGCCAGCCCGTGATGATAGACGCCCGCCATCATGCGCTCGGCCACGAACACGCAGATCACCGTCGATAGCATAATCGGCAGGATTAGGCGGTAGTCGTTGGTGAGTTCGAACACCAGTAGAATCGCAGTGATCGGGGAACGCACCACGCCCGCCAGCATGGCCGCCATGCCGGCGATGGCGTAGGCTTGCGCGTCACCGGCCGCCGTACCCGGCAGCAGCGCGGCGACGATCTGGCCGTAAGCTGCGCCAAACATCGTGCCGATGAACAGCGCCGGCGCAAACACGCCACCCACGAAGCCGCCGCCGATACTCACGGTGGTCATGATGAGCTTGGCCGCGCCCAGCACCAACAGCATAACGAGCGTGAAATGCGCCTCACCACTGAGTACCGCGTTGATAGTCTCGCGCCCCGCCCCCATGATCTCCGGCAGGAAGATGGCGACTGCACCCACCATTGCGCCCGCGATGGCCGTTTTGACGGGCAGCGACAGGTTCTTGATGCCGTCCCAACGGTCGCGCTGCCAGTAGAGCAGACGAATGAAGCCAATCGAGACAAAGCCCAGTATGATTCCCAACGGTAGGAACAGCGGAATTTCAAGCGGCGAGCCGAGGCTGTAGTTGAATGGCCCCATCTCCAGCGTAGGGTCGAGGGCCTGCGTCATGCCGGATGACACGACGGCGGCCAGCACGATGACCGCGAACGACTTGACGTCGAACGTGCCGTTCAGAATTACTTCGAGCGCGAAAAAGACGCCCGCAATCGGCGCCTTGAAGGCCGCTGCAATCGCGGCTGCCACGCCGGCCGCCACCAGCAAACGCAGTTGGTTGCCGTGCAGACGCAGCAGGCTGCCGAACCACGAGCCGAGGCTTGCGCCAATCTGCACGCTCGGGTCTTCCGGCCCGACGGATGCACCCGCGCCCAGCGATAGCATCGAGGCCAGCGCCTTGGCCGGCATTTTTCGGTACGGAAGTTGCCCGCCGCCATAAGCAACGGCTTCCATCACCGAGGCCACGCCGTGCAGTTGTTCGTGCCCCACCAGCCGCGACACAACCAGCCCCACCAGCGCGCCCGCGATCGTCAGGCTGATGACGACGGCCACAGCGCCAACGATGGGCGTGAGCACCTCGCCCGCAAACCACGTTTGGAAGATCAGATGAAACAGCTTGATGCCCTGCTGAAACACCCAAACGCTGATGCCGATGGTCAGCCCGAGCGCAACCGCGATTGCGATCAACGCGCCCTGGTCCGACCGGCGTACAACGAGGCGCAGCCGGAAGACTCCGCGCCGGATCAGCCTTCTCACAAGGCGCTCCCGCCCGGGTCATCTGGCAGCAGACGGTGTTCAGTCAGCCGCAGCGCCGCTTGCAGCCGCTGCTGTTGCAGCGTGGTCGTCAAATCACCGCGCGTGCGCTCCAGCACCCCGCGCACGATGTCGGTGCGCCGGCGCAGGTCGCCCGTGATCGCATCGGGAAAGTCGAACGTCACCAGTTCATCGTAGATGGCGTCCATCCAGCCCAGCAGCCGCTCGGCCTCGGCGACCGCGATGATCATCGCCGCCGTCCTCACGGCGCAGAATGTCGAGGATGAAGCGGCGCAGTTCGGTGGCGGCTTCGGCCAGCCCGTTGAGATAGGTATCGCCATCCACGGCGAGGTCTTCGGGCGCGGGCAGCGGCTGATCGCGGATGATGGCGGCGGTGGCGAAGGCTTCGACGACCTCCTTCAGCGCGTCCTGCGTATAGCCTGCGCGATACAGATCCGGGTAATTAGCCACCACACCGCGCAGTTCATCGGCGGCCGACTGTACCGCTGTCAGTTTGCTGCTGGCGGCATCGTATTCGCGGCGATGCGTAGCACGAATCGAACTCGGCGCACAGACGGATGAGTTCGCGCGAACGCGCCAGCGCCTGGTCACGCGCCGCGTTCTTCTCGGTGAACTGGGCACGGATGGTTTCGCTGATGGTTTCGAGGCTCACGACGGATCCTCGGCCGGCGGTTTCACCCCGCCGAAAAGTTGATCGGCCAGCGTGCCGGTGGTGTTCACCTTGATTTCGCCGAAGCGTTCTTCATACTTGGCGATGTTTTGTTCGAGCATGCGCATCAGCACTTTGGCCTGCGCCGGCAGCATGACGACGCGCGCCTGTACGCGGGCGCTGTTGGCGTTTGGCAGGATGTGAACAAAATCGAGCGTCACATCGTGGGCGGACTGCGCCACGGTCACAGCGTTGCAATATTCGGCGCGCAGGTCGGCGGGCACTTCAAGCCGAAGCTGACGCTGCCCGGGAGGAAGCGATTGAGTCATGGATTTATCCTTTTTCAGAAGCCTGAAATCAGGCCGGAAAGACTTCGCTGACCGCGAGTGAAAAACCCGGCAGCACGTCACCGCCGCTGAGTGTGTCCGCCCTGGTCGCTCTGACCGGCGGCTGACCGGGAACGTACACTTCGACGATCTGCCGGTCGGGATCGACGACCCAGACACTCGTTCCCGCCTGCAAATAGGTGACGACCTTGATGCGGATTTCGTCATCCGTGTTGCCCGGCGATAGCACTTCGACCGCCAGATCGGGCGCGACAGGATTCCAGGCGGTGTGCGGGCGATCTGGCTGACGTGCCTTCGAGATAAACGCCACGTCAGGAATATACCTGTCGTCGCTCACCGCGTAGCCGCCATCTGCCCCGGTCACACGCCCAAGCTCGTGAACACGCACATATTGAATGAGATAGCCCAGAATGATTGCGGCGATTTCAGAGGCATAGCTATCAGAGACCAATTCGATGACCTCTCCTTCAATCAGTTCGAGCCGCCGTGGCGCATTCTCAGGTTGCAGTGAGAATTGTTCGAATGCTTCAGCCGTCATGGTGAGCTGGGTGATGTCGGTTTGCATGAGGATGCTCTTTTCACTCTGAGTGCATTATAACGCGGCCTGCAAGCCCTACCGGAAATACAAACGGGCGCGGCCTGTGTGCTGGCCGCGCCCGTCGTGCTGCTGATGTTTGGATAGGCTAGAAGGGAATGTCGGAGCCAGCATCCGGCTCGCTGGAGCTGCCGCCGCGTGAACTTCCACCGCTGTAGCTGGAGCCACCACTGTAGTCACCTTCTCCGCCGTCGCGTGAGCCGAGCAACTGGAAGTTGTCGGCCGTCAAGATCGAGCGACGCTGCCGGCTGCTGGGCATTGTCGAGATAAGCACGGGCACTGATGCGGCCCACCACCATCATCTGGCCGCCCTTGCGCACGTACTGGCTGGCGATATCGGCCAACTGCCGGAAGGCACGCCACACGGAACCAGGTCGTCTCCTCACGGCGCTCGTTGCTGCTGCGGTCGTTCCACTTGCGCGTCACGGCCACGCTGAAATTGGCGACCTTATTGCCGTCCGGCAGGTCACGGACTTCGGGGTCACGCCCCACATTACCGACGATGATCGACTTGCTGAAACCCGCCATGCTTCTTCACTCCTTGAAATGGCTGCACTTACGATCACTGATGGCAAGTTTGAGGCCAAAAACGGCTGTGTTTCCGCCTTGACCTACGAACATATATTCTAAACGATCACGAAGATTTGCGCCAGTAGGAAGATTGAAACCGAGAGACCTGATGAACTCAATGAACCGTCCTCTGAAGACTATCTATCATGCCAATCAATGGCTATTTCTGTACCGCTGCAATCTGATCTGCGTACCATTCCAGCACGGCAATCAGTCCCCTAATCCCCTCATCAGAATTGAATGCGGTCAGATTCTTTGAGGGCCGCAAATGGGCCTTTTCTTCCGGCAATTGCGCTCCAAGTGTATTCAGCTTACGAAGTAGATCAAGCCGCTTCTCAGGCTGGTCAAATGGAGGCAGCGTGCGCAGATACTGGAATGTCGCTTCCATGTAGCCCTGCGACCAAACACCTGGGAACTGATAATTTCGTCCATTATGTCGGATCACGGGATAGAACGAACCCCAGCGAGTTCCCGAACCCCAGAATATGAAGCTTCCCGGGAATCTAGCCAATTGGGCTTGACCCCAGTCGAGTACCGCCCGCGCCACTCGGACCTCGTCCGGGTCTTTCTTCTCCATGTCCTCAAAGAAGCGCTGCTCATCCCACTGTCGGGCTGGGGTACTAGCGCCCGCGGACTTGGACTGCCCCGCTTCGGCTGTTTGGCCAATTAATGAGGGCACGAAGTCCGCCGGCCTTCTCCCACATACTGTTTGACTTCGACTGCCAGCACCTCGGTCGTCCGCATCTGGCCGTTGAGATTTCCACAATCCGGCGCAGTTCTGGGGGAATGTAGTCGGATACGAACAGCAGGCGAAGCTTACCAGCGGACAGGTTGAGCTTCACCTGTGCCAGAACGCTTCAACGTCTGCTTCCGGGCCGAGAAATCCCAAGAGTTCAGATTCGGGCTCATCCCCCTGCTTTGCGCAACGCGCTTCAAACTTCGTTCGGATGTGCTCCACTGGCGCATAATCGAGCACATTCGCTGCGTAGTCGAGCATCTGCGCGACAACTTCCTGCGGATGCGGGTATCGGTACTGCGCTTGACTTCAACCAGCGTCGGAACGCCGTCCTGATCGAGAAACAAATGATCGAGCGACCAGTATGAGCCGGCGTTGTCTTCCTTTGGAATGCCGAACTCTCGATCTACCAGCAGCCATTTGCGCGGGCTGCGCGGATCGATCTGATCGCCAGGAATTAGATCGGGATGATCAGCCAGCAGCGTTTGCAGAAGATCTTCGCTGTCATAAGCGGATTCGGACATGGGTACGAGCGAATTGTTCTCGTTGAGCAGATAAATACGTCCCGACACAGGCTCACTCACTCCTTCCGCGCCTCCAGCGCCTTCGCCAGCAGGTCTTTGGCGACAGCCGGGTTGCCCTGCCCCTTGAGCGCCGCCATCACCTTGCCCATCAGCGCCCCAAACACCTTGTCCTTGCCGCCCAGATAGTCCTGCACCCATGCTTCGTTATCCGCCAGCACTTGCGCAATGGCGGCGTCTACCACTGACGTATCCGAAATCTGCGCCAGACCTTTCGCCGCGACAATCGCTTCGGCGTCCTCACCCGTCTCGGCCATCTCCGCCAGCACCGTGACGCCGGTGGCCTTGTTGATCGCGCCGCTGTCAACCAGCTTGACCAGCGCGCCGAACTGCGCCGGCTGAATTTTGAACGCGCCAAGGTCGGCCCGGTCTATGTTCTGGGCGTTGAGTAGGCTAAAGAGCGCCCCCGTCATCCAGTTGGCAACCGATTTGGGGTTCGCGCCTGTCGCCAGTGCGCCTTCGTAGTAGTCGGCGCTGGCGCGGTCGGCGGTCAGCACCGAAGCGTCCTGGCGGCTGAGTTCAAATTCGTGCTCAAAACGGGCCTGCTTGGCATCCGGCAGTTCGGGAAGCTGGGCGCTGAGTTCGCTCACCCACTCGCGGCTGACCTCGATGATCGGCAAGTCCGGTTCGGGGAAATAGCGATATTCTTCGGCGCTCTCTTTGTACCGCTGCACGACGGTGCGCTGGCGCACTTCGTCCCAGCCCATCGTCGCCTGGCGCACGCCCTCACCGTTTTCCCACGCCTTGATGTGGCGCGCGGTTTCGTATTCGATGCTGCGATACAAGCTTCGGATACTGTTCAGGTTTTTGACTTCCGTGCGCGTGCGATAGCCGGTGTCGTCCTTGTGGCGCACGCTGATATTCGGCTCGACGCGCATGACGCCCTTCGACATATCGCCGTCGTTCACGCCCAGATACTGCAGAATGGCGCGCAGTTTGCGGGCGAAGGCTTCAGCGGCTTCGGCGCTGTGGATATCCGGCTCGGTGACAATTTCCAGCAGCGGCACGCCCGCACGGTTGTAATCGATCAGGCTGCCCATGCTGGTGTGCGTCGATTTGCCTGTGTCTTCTTCGAGATGGGCGCGGCGGACGCGGATGTGCGCGGTCGTGCCGTCAGCCAAATCGATGTCGAGCGTGCCGTTGATCGCCAGCGGACGGTCGTACTGGCTGATCTGGTAGCCCTTGGGCAGATCGGGGTAGAAGTAGCTTTTGCGCGCGAACTGGTTGACCGGCGGAATGTCGCAGCCGAGCGCCAGCCCCACGCGCAGCGCCATCTCCATCGCCGTGCGGTTGATGACCGGCAGCGTGCCGGGCAGGCCCAGCGACACCGGGTCGACGGCCGTATTAGGCGGCGCAGTCACACTGTCCACCACCGGGCAGGCGCTGAACATCTTGGTTTGGGTCAGCAGTTCGGCGTGAATTTCGAGGCCGACAATCGGCGTCCAGTCAGACATAAGGCGGCTCACAGACATGCGCGGGCGAATGGATTGGGAGAGTATACGAGGAAAGAGTTGAAAGTGAAAAGGCGCGGCTATTATAGTGCGTCGTTTTCTTCCTGCTCCATCGTGATGACAATCTCATCAAGCCGAACGAGCATGGATGGGAGATTGTGCGTAAGCGTATCCCAAATGATATCCACATCGACGTTGAAATAGCCGTGTGCCAGATGATTACGCATCCCGGTTAACATTGGCCACGGGAGGTCCGCAAAGCGCTGCTGCCGTTCAGGAGTCACCTTCGAGCCTGCTTCTCCCACAATCTCCAGCAGGCGTGTGAGCGCCAGCACCAGAACTTCATCGTGTTCAAGTTGATCTCTTGTGATAGCACGGCTCAGGTCTATCGCCTTGGCGGCGGCAGCCTGCATATGCCGGAAACGCTCCAGGTCATATTCGGGGCTAACTTTCATACAACACCAGCGCCTCTTGCTCCACCCGCTCTCGAATGCGAGCACTCAGAAACCCGCTCGTGTTCAAATCGACCGTGCGGCCGATCAGACGAGACAGCGCCAACTCGGCCTCAATTAGCTCAAAGAACCCCACCTGCGCATTCGGATTGAACTCGACAAGGATGTCGATATCGCTCTCGTCATCCATCGTACCGTGCAGAGCCGAGCCGAAAAGCGCCAGCCTGCGAATATGATAGGCCTTGCAGAAGTCAGCCAGTTGCTTCGGAGTCAGAGGAACGGACGAATGTACAGAGATGAGTGGCGACTGCATCATAATCATCCATACAAAATGCGGCTTGATGCGCGCATCTTAGCACAGTTCTCCCGTCCGCTTTTACAGAACAGCCGTTCCAGTGGTATCATCGCCATTAAGTTTGCATTCCGTTTGTAGAGTGGGAGTCCAACTATGGACGCCATCTCGCTGCTGGCCGGATTTGCGGCTGGCCTGCTCATCGGTGCAGTTGCCGCCGCCTTTATCGTCTACACCTTGTTCGAGCGCCAGCGCCGCGCCACCGACGCCACGCTGATCGAGCATTTGCGCCTGCAAATTTCCGACCTCACACGGCAGGCCAACCGCGAAGCCAACGCCGATCTGCTGCGGCTGGCGGGCGCGCAGTTCGAACTCGCAACTGGGGCGGCACAGCGCCGTCGTTGAAGGAGAGAAGGCGCTCATCGACCAGCGCATGAGCGAGATGACAGGCCGCCTGGCGCAGGTCGAGACGCTCGTGACCGAGTTCGAGCGCAGCCGCGCCGAACGGCTGGGCGCATTGAGCGAAGAACTGCGCTCACTCACTGCTTCGGCGGGTAAGATTGAGCTGGCGCTGACTTCGAACAAGGCGCGTGGGCAGTGGGGCGAGCGCATTGCGGAAGATGCCATCCGTGCTATCGGCCTCATTAAGGGCCTGCACTACGAAACGCAGATGACCGTGCGCGTTAATGGCAAGGCGAATATCCCCGACTTCACCTTCCGGCTGCCCAACGATAAGCTGCTGCATATGGACTGCAAGTTCCCGCTGGCCAATTACCTGCGCTCACTGGAAGCAACCACCGAGGCCGAGCGGCAGGTCTACGTCAAGGCGTTCCTCATCGACGTACGCGCGCGCATCCGAGAGGTCGCCACCCGTGACTACATCGCGCCGCAGCTCGGCACGGTCGACTGCGCGCTGGCCTTCATCCCCAACGAATCGGTTTACCAGTTCATTCACGAGCAGGACGCCGCCCTGCTGGACGACGCGCGCAAGCAGCATGTCATCCTCGTGTCGCCCTACACGCTGTTCATGGTGCTGGCCGTCATCCGCGAGGCGGTCGACAACTTCGCTTATCAGGCCAAGGCGCATGAGATTGCGGCCAACATGGGCGAATTCCGCAAGCAGTGGGAAGCCTACACCGGCAAGATGGACGAGCTGCGCAAGGCGCTCGACAAGGCGCGCAGTACGTTTGACGAGATGCTGGGCGTGCGCAGCCGCCAACTCGACAAGGCGCTGGAAGCGATGGCGCTCTACGGAGACGGCGAGCCTGCCCCTGAGCAGCTTCCCCTGTCCGAAAACGAAGATACGCTGTTCCCGCTGAACTAACTAGAAACAACGCAAACGGCGCGAAGAACTGCAAATGGCGCAAAGGGGTTTTCCCTTCGTGACTTTCGTGGTTCTTCGCGCCGTTTGCGTTGGCGGTTGTCTTTGCCTGTCGTTATGCATGATATGGGCCATGCGCTATCATCAAGTGACACGTAGATTGCTGATTTGAGGGTAGGGAGGCCGAATCATGTTGAATCCACAGCGTACGATTGACGAGCTGAAGGAATTGCGCGCGCTCACCGGCGACGACGACGGCGCGCAGCGTGTGGCGTTCACCGACACATGGCTGCAGGCGCGCGCATTTATGTGCCACAAGCTCAAGGGCCTGCCCGTGAAGGTGGAGACGGACGAAGCGGGCAACCAGTGGGCTACGCTCAAAGGCAAAAGTGATAAGGAAGTGCTGATTGGCGGTCACATCGACAGCGTGCCCAACGGCGGCTGGCTCGATGGCAGCCTGAACGTGCTGGCCGGCCTCGAAGTGCTGCGCCGCATTGCCAGCGAAGGCACGCCGCCAGTGACGGTGCGGCTGGTCGATTGGGCCGATGAAGAAGGTGCGCGCTTTGGCCGCAGCCTGTTCGGCTCCAGCGCCTGCTCGGGCACGATGGACCCCGAAGAACTGCGCGGCCTCAAAGACCGCGACGGCGTGGCCCTGCCGGACGCGCTCACCCGCGTCGGCATCGACTTCGATCACATCCTCGACTCGCACAAGCAGATCGAACACGCCAAAGCCTATCTCGAACTGCACATCGAGCAGGGGCCGGTGCTGCTGAATATGGACTTACCGTTGGGTGTGGTCGTCGGCACGTTCGGCGTCGAGCGCCACGCCTGCCGCGTCATCGGTCAGGCCGCGCACTCTGGCTCGACGCCAATGGATGTGCGCAAAGACGCGCTGCTGCCCGCCTCGCATCTCAACATCGAGGAATACGCGATTGCCAAACGGCATGGCGGCGTGTGCACGCTCGGCAGCGTGGTGACCAAGCCGGGCATCGTTACGTCCGTGGTGGGCGAATGCGTGTTTACGCTCGACCAGCGCCACATGGAAGCCGATAAGTTGGCGCTGATGCTGGAAGAGGCGCAGGCTGTAGTGGCGCGCGCGGCCGCTGAAGCCAATGTTGAGGCGACCTGGAGCAAGCTGTGGAATATCGCGCCGATCCCGTTCGATCCCATGCTGCAGGATTTCGCCGACGAAGCGGTGCTGGAAGTAGCCGGCAAGAGCCACCGTCTGCCCAGCGGGCCGCTGCACGACGCGCCTGAGATGCAGCGCGCCGGTGTGCCGACGGTCATGCTGTTCGTGCAAAGCTTGCGCGGCATCTCGCACAACAAGATTGAAGACACGAAGGAAGAGCACATCGCCATGAGCGTGCAGGCGCTCGACAAGCTGGCCAGCAAGACCATCGCCTGGGTGGCCGCGCAGTAACGAACGATTGAACCACAGAGAAATAGAGGGCACAGAGGGTTGGCAAAAACCTCAGGGTTCTCAATGTCTCTGTGGTTCAGAAATTCCTTCTCTCAACACGGGTTCGCTTGTGAAGTGTGTCGTCAATGAAAGGTGATCCCGTGGCGGATCTCGATCAATCTCAAGCAGCGCCTGCAGATACGGCCGGGGCGCAGTGGAGTATGCCGCTGCGCCTGTTTGGTCTGGCGCTGGTGCTGTTGATTCTGGGCGCGTTTGCTTGGCTGTTCGCGCCGGTGATCGACGTGATTCTGCTCGGCTTTGTGTTTGCGTTCATCTTCCATGCCGTCGCGCGCTACTCCCAACGCTTCGGGTCATCGTATGAGGTTTCGACCATCATCATTTACCTGCTGGTCGTGCTGGTCGGAATCACGATGCTGCTGTCGGTTGGACGAGTGTTGGTTGGGCAGGCAGATGATCTCGTTTACTCGGTCGAAGTGGCCGCCACCGCCATCGAAGACGGCGCGCCGCTGGAGGGGCTGCCGGACAGTTCGGCCGCTCTCGTCTACGACATTGGCGTGACAGAACTCGTCAAGGTGGGCACGTCGCTTTTTTCGCAGTTTGCGGAGCATTTATCGCTGGGCCTGTCGTCGATCGTGGGCTTCGTCGGTACATTGGTTGTCTCGCTGCTGTTTGCCTTTATGCTTCAGTGGGGGCTGCGGGCCAGCCGCAGAAGCGCGCTGGCGTGGGTGCCCGGCAGCAATCAGCGCGATTTGATTTTGCTGCTCGATAAGCTGGACAAGACATGGGCGGGCTATCTGATCGCCGGCATCATCTTTGCCAGCGTATTGGCACTGCTATCGTTCGTTCAGTTCGAGCTGATGAGCGTGCCCTATCCAGTGCTTCTGGCGATTCTGACCGGCGTGCTCACGCTCATTCCCAGCATTGGCGGCATTCTGGCGACGCTGGTGGTGTTTGTCACGTGCGTGATGCTTGGCCCAACCAACCCCGTCAGCATGGACAACCTGACCTTCGCGGTAGCTGTCGCCATCATCAATGGTGTGATTACACAGGGAACGTATTATTTCGTAGGCCTGCCCGTCACCGGGCGTGGGGTGAAGCTGCCGATTGCTGTGGTGTTGATCGGCAGTATGGCCGGATTGGCGACTGGCAGTCTGTTGGTGGCGTGGCTGACCGTGCCCATCATTGCTACTTTGCGCACCGCACTGGGCTATCTGATGTCGAAGGTCAACGGGCGCGACCCGTTCCCGGAAGAATCAATACCAGCAGGTGCGCGACAAGGTTTCCTCAGCCAGTTGCTCGGCCCAGCGACTGTGATCCCGCCTGCGCCTGCCGCGGCTCCGGCTGAGACAAGCGCAAGCGGCGGCTAGTTTTCGGCCGGCAGCAGGTGGCGTGCAGCGTCTGCATCCGCGTTGGCTGCCATCGCATCCCCACGCAGGCGGTACGCCTCGGCTCGGCGCAGCAGCAGTTGGCCGCGCTGGTTGGCGATCATGTCGTTTGGAGTGAGTGCATCCAGCCGAGCCAGCGCGGCGCTGAAGGCGTCCACCGCCGTCGCCGCATCACCAGCCAGCAGCGCGAAGTCCCCGCGCCAACGCAGCCACAGGGTACTGTCGGGCAAACTATCGAGCACCTCGAACGCGATGTCAGGTTCGGCGCGGCTGTAGAGCGACGCCAGCAGCAAGTCGGCCAGTCGCGGGTCGTCTGTGCGCTCCCAGGCATCGAACAGCGCCTCGTGGGCGGCCACATCCTCGTTGAGGCGGCGCAGGGCGCGCACGCGGGCGATCTCGTCCTCGGCGGTGCGGGCGCGCATGGCCGCCAGATCATCGAGCGCGGCCCAGGCGGCATCATCGCCCGGCAGGCGCAGCAGCACAGCGGCGCGCAGCCGGAGAATATCGCCGTCGCCGGGGTGTTCGGCCAGATACGAATCGAGCGCTTCGAGCGCGTCGGCCAGCTCGCCGGCCAGCAGAAAGGCATCGGCGCGGGTGAGGCGTGGGTCAGGCGAGTCCATCACTCCCCGCTGAAGTAGTCTTCGTCGATCTATTCCCCGCTGAAGTAGTCTTCGTCGATCTCTTGATGATGTAGGTTCTGCGCGCTGTCACACCAATGTCGAAATCAATCATCAGTTGTGCCAGGTCCACACCATCAATCAAGACAATCCGTTTGCCAATCCGACCCACAAAATCGCGCGCATCACGTCGTGAAATCAGAAGTAGTAATGAATACACCTTTCAATGCTTTCTTCTCTTCAAGGCTGCCAGCAAAGTCACGAACATCTCTGGCCCCAACTGCACCCTGCCACCGCTTGGCTTGAACATAAATGACATCCAAACCAAGCCGATCTTCGTTGATTATGCCGTCAATTCCGCCATCACCGGATTGACCAACGCGGCGGGCCGCTTCACGCCGCGAACCACGTAGCCATAGCCAAGCAAGTCGATACAGCTTTCGAAGAAATCCGGTGGGCTGGCTTCAAGCTCAAGCAATTCCGTCGCGAGGCTGGCCCGAAGTGTTCTATAGCCGGCGAACCACCGTAGCCCATCGCAAGCAACAGATCAATCACTATCTGCTCGAAGAACTGGGGGGAGCCTTCTTTTAGTCGATCCAACAAATCTGCCGCAAGGGCATTTCGAAGCGTCAAATATCCTGCATCGATGACTTCATCAGGCGTTTGGAGTTCTTCGGTTGGTTCGGGGCTTATTGCAAAGGTAGATCCGTTATCAGATTCATTCTCACGACTGCGTGCTTTGAAAGACTGAAACTCCGGAAACTTCGACAGGAATGCGGTATTCACGGCATCTCTCGGAACGCAACACGTCGAAGCCACGCTCACTTAATTGGTACCAGCCACGCGCAGGCTTCATGAGAAGCCCGGATTGTTTCATGTAGGTCGCAGCCCAACCCACACGGTCAACGTGCCGAGACTTCTTTCCACTCGGAATCATATCTCCCAGATCACTCTCGGAAAGATGGAAGTACTGCGCGAGTGCGTCGCTAATATCATTAATGTGGCGACTCTGTCCATCACTCAAGAGCTCCAGCATTGGAGTCATGTAGCTTTGGTATCCGGGCACAGTCATAGCAGGCTGATCCTTCTCGTTAGGAACACTAAGCTCACTCCCCCGCCGTCTCCTCCGCAACCACAATCGCGGCGTGCAGGGCCAGCGCCGCCGGGCCAGCGTAGGCCATCAGCCGCTCGGGGTCGCGCTCGGTGAAGCTGCCGGATTCCTTGTTCTGCAGCAGCAGGAAGCCGAGCAGCACGCCATCGAAGATCAGCGGGGCTGATACCTGCGCCCCGGCCCAGCGTAGCGCTGGCTGTGTCGGCCAGCCGGTATAGCGGCCGGTATCGGCGATCAACAGCGGTCGCTCCTGTTCGGCCATCCACGCCAGCGGCCCGATGGTGCGAATGGGCGGCTGAAACGCTTGAAGCGCCTCGGCCGTCGTGTGGCTCTCAAAATTGCGCCCAGCCGCCACATACACCGACTGTTCATCCACCAGCAGCAGCAGCGCCGTATCCGCCTTCACGTAGCCTTCCGCTTCCACCAGCAGGCGTTCGAGCACGTCGTTCAGCGCCAGTGATCGCGTGAGCGTCACCGATGACTGTGCCAGTAGTTTTTGCAGATCGCGCTGGGCGCGCGCCGCCGCCTCAATCCGCGCGCGCTTGGACTGATCGACCACAATCGCCAGCACCAGCGTGTGGCCGTCGATCTCCACTGGCCCGGACAGCACTTTCACCGGCCGTGTATCACCGTTGGCGGCGCGATGGCGGGCGCTGAAGAGCGTGCTCAGCGCGCCCGGCTTGTCTTCGCTGGGCGGATCAACCGCCTCCAAATCCTTCAGTTGAAGCTTGTGGAACTGCTCACGCGTGTAACCATAGAGCGTGCAGGCCGCCGGGTTGGCGTCGATGATCACGCCGGTTGACGGATCGATCAGTAGTTTCGGCGCGTGATGCTGCTCGAACGATTGGGCCCATCGCCGTTCCAGCGAAGCAGCCTGCGCGCGGGCCTTCGCCGACGCCAGCACCCGCGCCACCCGCCGCGACAGCACCACCGGGCTAACGGGCACGGCCAGATAATCGGTTGCGCCGGCTTCGAAGGCCGTGCCAATCGCTTCTTCGCTTTCGCGCAGCATCATCAGAATCGGCAGGTCAGGCCGGCCCAGATGCAGGGCGCGGCACAACGCCAGGCCGCTGTGGCCCGGCAGCCTTTCGTGGATGAGCGCCAGGTCGAGCGGGTGCGCGCGCGCCACCTCCTGCGCCTGTTCGGCCGAGGCGGCCATGTGCACGACATAGCCTTCCAGACGCAGAAGCTGCATTAGCGTCACCGCCTGATCCTGATCAGGATCGGCCAGGAGTAAAACCGGAGCATTCGTTGAAGTGTTCACAGAGTGTATTCAGCCATGAGTAATGTATCCTCGCACCTCCCATTATGATGCGGAACGCCGCGCTCATCCACAATGAACCTGCAGGGCCGCATCAATATTGGGCATCGCGTACAAACCTCACCCCCAGACCCGCATCACGTCCAGAACCCGGCTTATCCGTGACCACCCGATCCACCACAACGTCGCCTGCCGCTCGCGCACCCATGCTACGATGAAACCGTGCCGCATCACCGCGCAATACGGTCGGGAACCACTCTGCCCCGCCGCCGTGCATCCAGTGTCCTGTATTCTGTCTGTCTGTCCGGTTCGTTTTCCCCTCAGAGGTTGTCTGTTAGCTTCGATTCTGTCTGTCTGTCCGGTTCATTTTCCTCTGAAGACTGTCTCGCTGTTTCGATTCTGTCTCACTGTCTCACTTGTTTTCCCCTCAGAGGGTGTCTCGCTGTGTTGAATCTGTCTCACTGTCTCGCTGTCTGGCTCCGCCAAAGGCTCACAACAAGCCCCCCTCTTCCGCGCGATTGAGGACTGGACACTTTTAGTGTTGACCATCATGAGGGTAGGAATGAACCGCTTACGCGCCTGAGGCTGAAGCCATCAGGCCATGGCTGCGCCTCGTGAACGATGCTTTTTGAGTCGGCTTCAGCCGGCGCAGCTTCAGCGGCACGGTTTCAACCTGCCGCGAATCCGCGCGCGGAGAGGGGGTTGGGGGTGAGGTTTGTACGTGAACCAATTTTGATGCAATCGCCCTGAATGAACCTGCTCATTAGTTAGGCCGGGCCGCCGCTGCGCGCTACACTCCCGCTGAGTGCGTCGTGTTGGGCCTCGCCGAATGCGAAAATTTACAAAAAAGGAACATTAAGATGACCCACAGCAGCACGACTGAAGACGCCCGCCAGCGCCTGCGCTGGCCGATTACGCCGGATTTGTACGATCAGATTCGCCAACTGTGGCTCAAGCATTCGATTGCCGAGGACAAGCGCGATTTGGATGGCCTGATCGAAACGCTCACGCCCGGCTGTGTGTACGAAGTCGTGCCGACGGGCCAGCGCTGGGAAGGCCACGCTGGTGCGCGCGCGTTCTATACGTCGCTGATCGGCGCTTTCCCGGATGTGAATTTCGCGCTTCAGCATATCGTCATCGGCCCGCAAGGCGTATTCGAGGTGGCCCAGCTCACCGGTACGCATCAGGGCGTGTGGGCGGGCATTGCGCCAACCGGCCGTGCCATCGCGCTGACGGTGATGATTTACTTCCCGTGGAATCGGGAACTGGAATTGTTCGACGGCGAAAAGGTGTTCTTCGACCGCGGGGAGATGGACGAACTGCTGCTGGTGTGAGAGCGGCTTACAGCCCCGGCGGGTAGCGTTCGACGAAATAGGCGCGGGCATCGCCTTCTGCGATCCAGCCTTCGAGCGCCTCGCCCGCGCTGCGCACTTTCACCCGATACCAGGTGTAGCTGACCGTGCAGGATGGTCCTTCCATCACGTAGAAAACCGTGCCTGCTTCAAGCTGATCGAGTTGCTCCGCATTCGTGCCCGGTTCGGCGCGCAGATTGATCGGGGTCGGGTCGTCGCTCGACACGCGGCCGCGCTCGTGCAAGATCAGCCGCGTGGGCAGCAGGTTCTGGCAGCTTGTCACCGGCTGGGCGGTTTGCGCCGCCACACCCGCCAAACCAGCCCCCAGCAGCAAGGCCGCCAGTATGCCCGCGAGTGCCCGCCGCCGCTTCATGCAGCCGCCAGCCGCCGGTAGCGGCGCATTTCCAGATAGTCGCGCAGACCCCATAATGCGACGATCCCAAACGCGAACCCATAGAGGAGGAGATACGGGGCCAGCCCGGGCGAGAAGCGCAGCGCCAGCGCGGCCGTGCCGAAGGCGTAAACGCTCAGGAAAAGCTCGAAATAGACATTGGCATTCAGGCGCACGGCATACTGGTTGGCCTGTTTGCGCTCGCCGCTTTTCGGCGTGCGCTTAAACTCTTCCGGCCGATTGAGCAGGCCACTGACCACGGCGCGCGCATTGCTCCAGGCGGTGCCCGTGCCCAGCGCGATCAGGGCCGGCAGCGCGATCAGGCGCCGGCGCCAGTCGGGATACAGTTCGCGCTGGCTGATGATGAAAATCAGCGGTGGGCCGAGCGCGAAGATGCCCAGTGGCCACAACAGCAGGCTGTTCATGCGGTCGGCCAGCAGCAGGAACGGCGTCACCAGCAGCATGATCACGATCAGCGGATGCACAAGATACTGGCACACATGCATGGTCGCCATCAGCCGCTGCATGAGTGACAGCCTGGGGTGCGTCCAGATCGGGCGCAGGAGCAGCTTCATGCACTGAGTTCCGCCTTTGGCCCAGCGCGCCTGCTGCTGCTTGTAGGCGGCGATATGCGGCGGCAATTCACCGGGCACCACCAGCTCGGGAATGTAAAGGAACTGCCAGCCATTGAGTTGGGCGCGGTAGCTCAGGTCGAGGTCTTCGGTCAGCGTCACGTCGCGCCAGCCGCCTGCATCGGCAATCGTTTCGCGCCGCCACACGCCGCCCGTACCGTTGAAGTTCATCAGCCAACCGGCGCGGTTGCGGGCCGTTTGCTCGACCACAAAGTGGCCGTCGAGCGCCAGCGTTTGGCCGCGTGTGAGCACATTATCCTGAGAGTTGAGGTGGCCCCAGCGCGCCTGCACCATGCCCAATCGTGGATTCTCGATCATGAACGGGATCGTCCGCTTCAGGAAATCGGCGGGGGGCACGAAGTCGGCATCCAGCACCGCGACATATTCCACTTCGGGCGGCAGCAGCGTGAGGCCATAGGCCAGCGCCCCCGCCTTGTAGCCCTTGCGCTCGGGGCGGCGAATATGCGCGATCTGCACACCTTCGGCCAGCAGACCGGGCAGCAGCGATTCAACACACGCGCTGGTTTCGTCGTTCGAATCGTCGAGCACCTGCACGAACAGCTTTTCGCGCGGGTAGTCAATCGCGGCAACTGCCTTAATCAGGCGTTCGACTACATAGACCTCGTTGTAGATCGGAAGCTGCACCGCCACAGCCGGAAACGAGGTGAGTTTCTTGGCCTGCGGAGATTGGTTGCGATGAAGGAAGAAGGTGGTCAATAGCACGAGCGCGCCAAAGGCGTAGAGCGCGAGTAGAATCGCACAACCGACGTATATGAGTGCTAACACGTCTAGCAGCATGAGGGATCTATCGATTATTCGGATGGATGGCCACGATGATTGTTCAGTCTAGCCTTTTACGCGGGTGATTGGCAAGAGCGCATTAGGCCATACGCCGCTCGCAACGTATAAGGGCATCATGAAGCCTATGCTAGAATACAACAAAATCGTAAGAGGAGTAAGCGCGGCAACGTGGTCAGCCTCAGCGTATCCAATCCGCCCATAGTCGGCAGCGGGCCGAGGCCGGTCAATCTGAAGACCGATCTGTCGCCGCTGGCCGACCTGATCGAGCTGGCGTTTGCGGACACGATGGACAATGGCGGGCGGGCGGCCATCCGCGAAATGCGCGCCCTCAGCCGCCTAAGCCCGGGCATCGGCGTCTTCCCCGGCATGAACGACCTGGTGCTGGGAATCGGCATGGGTTACGTCTGGATCGAGGATAGCCGGTTGATCGGCAACGTCTCGATTTACCCCGCCAGCCAGCCCCCCGAAGCAGGCCGCGCTTGGATTATCGCCAACGTCGCCGTGCACCCCGATTATCGCGGGCGCGGCATCGCCCGCCGCCTGATGAACGAAAGCCTGAGCGCCATCCGCAAGCGACCGGGCGCCAGCGGTGATGTGATTTTGCAGGTGGAAACGCAAAACTGGAAAGCTCGCGAGTTGTATCTGTCGCTCGGCTTTCACGACGAAGGCGCGTTCACGCTTTGGCGGCGCTCACCGGCGCGCCCGCCCGACGCGCTCGACCGCGGCGGCCCGTATATCACGCGGCGCGGCTGGAACGACTGGCGCAGCGAATATGCGCTGGCACTGGCCGCCCGCCCCCCGGAACAGGGCGGCATTGGCTGGCTGCGCCCGACTGTGCCCAGCCTGTTCCGGCCGTCTCTGCGCAAAGCCCTCAACGATTTCTTCAACTTCCGCAGCGCCGAGCGTCTGGTCACGCACGCCAGCGATGGACGGCATTTGAACGCTGCGCTGTGGATCGAGCGCGCCTTCATCTCCAGCACCGTCCAGCTCACGCTGCTGCTTGATCCGGCCGCCACCGACGCGCAGCGCTCGGCGCTGCTGCTGACCAGCCTGCGCCGCTTCGGGGACGAAAGCACGCTGGCGATTGAACACCCGATGACCGATCAGGGCACATCGGCGCTGCTGGAGCACTATGGTTTCCGGCGTACGCGTTCGCTCATGCATATGCGCCGGAAGATGTAGAAACGACCCCTCTCCCCGCGAGCCGTCCGTACCTGAATAAAGCGCTACCCTTGTCGACGTCACGAGTGAAATCGCAAGATGTTTTTCACCTGCGTAACACTCTGGCAACAATTTCGCGCTATCCTTCGGCGCAGGAAGCGAGGTGCCCCGTGGCCGATACCATCCTGATCGTGGACGATGAGCAGCACATCATCGATCTGGCGAAGATCTATCTGGAGATCGAGGGCTTCAAGACCACCAGTTGCACCGACGGGCTGGAGGCGCTGGAGCGCATTTCCGCCGAACTGCCTGCGCTGGTCGTGCTCGACCTGATGCTGCCCGGCCTCGACGGCTGGGAGGTGTGCCGCCGCGTGCGCGCCACCTCCGATGTGCCCATCATCATGCTCACCGCCCGCAGCGACGACATCGATCGCATCGTGGGGCTGGAACTGGGCGCAGATGACTATCTCACCAAGCCGTTCAATCCGCGCGAACTGGTGGCGCGCGTCAAGGCCATCCTGCGCCGCTCGGTCAAGCGCGATAAGCAGGCCGGTGATGCCATGCTCAAGCTCGACAATCTCGTCATCTACCCCGAGCGCCGAACGGTGACCGTCGATGGAAAGTCCGTCGATCTGCGCGTGAAAGAGTTCGACCTGCTGCAAACACTGGCAGAGAACAAAAGCGTCGTCTTTTCGCGCGAGAAGCTGCTCGATGTGGTGTGGGGCTACGACTTCGCCGGAGAAACGCGCACGGTTGATGTGCATATCGCCCATCTGCGTCACAAGCTGCAGGGCATGACCCCGACGATTGAAACCGTGTGGGGCGTGGGCTACCGGCTGGATACATGACGATCTCTCCACGCCCAGCGCGCCATTTTCTGGGCGGGCTGCGCTCACGCCTGTTCCTGTCGTACGTCACGATGCTCATGCTCACCATTGGCGTGGTGGTCGCGGCGCTGCTGGTGCTGCTGAATACGCGCCCGGCCCCGCCCGACCAAACCTACCGCCGGCTCGCGCCTGTAGCCCTGAGCGTAGACTACCGGCAGCTTCTGGTGGGCACGCGCATGGGCGTGATCTCGCTGCAGGATGCGCTGCAGCGTTTGGGCGAAGGCCTGACGCAGGTCGCCGAAGAGCGCGGCGTGCGCATCCTGCTCATCAAAGCGCCCGAGCAGTTGGTGCTCTACGACAGCAGCGGCCAGATTACGGCCGGCACGATATTCCCCGGCACGCTTGAGCCCTACACGATTCCGTCTACGCTGGTGCGTGGCGTGTTTGCCGATCAGATTGACGCCGTCGCCGGTGTAGCCCAATTGGACGGCGAAGAATGGCGCTATCTGGGCATCAGCGCCTTCGCCCTGCGCGGCGAGAATGTCTATACCATTTTTGCTGAACAGCCCGAACCGCAGTCGTTCCGCCAGAGTGTCAACGACTATTTGCCCGAACTGGCGCCTGTGCTGGTGCAGGCCCTGTGCGTGGGCTTGCTGGCCGCGATTGTGCTGTCGGCGTTTATCAGTCGTGGAATCGCCAGCCCCCTGCAGGATGTGGCGCGCGCCGCCGACGCCGTCGCGGCCGGGCAGGACGACCAGCGCGCGCCGGTCGCGGGGCCTAGTGAAGTGCGCGCCGTGGCTGAAGCCTTCAACCTGATGTCCGACAAGGTTCAGTCGGAACAGCGTGCCCAGCAGGACTTTCTCGCCAACGTCTCGCATGACCTGAAGACACCGCTGACTTCGATTCAGGGCTATTCGCAGGCGATCATTGACGGCGCGGCGAGCAATCCGGTGAGCGCGGCTGGCATCATCTACGACGAGGCGGCGCGGCTTAACCGGCTGGTGATTGAACTGACCGATCTGGCGCGCCTGCAATCCGGCCGTTTCTCGATGACGCTGCTGCCCATTAACCTGTCGCAGCTTAGCAGCGCCATCGGCCAGCGGCTGTCGATTGTCGCCCGCGAAAAGGGCGTGCGCTTCGAGGTCATCACGGCGCCAGTGCCGGATATACAGGGCGATGGCGACCGGCTGGCGCAGGTACTCACTAACCTGATCAGCAACGCATTGCAGTACACGCCATCAGGCGGCTCGGTGTGGGTGCGTACGGGTGTGAAGGATGGGGGCGTCATCATCACGATTACGGACACTGGCGTGGGCATTCCCGCCGACGAACTGCCGCGCATTTTCGAGCGCTTCTATCAGGTCGATAAGGCGCGCGGGCCCCGGCGCGGCAGCGGGCTCGGTTTGGCGATCGTGGCCGAGATCGTGCACGCGCACGGCGGCACCATCAGTGCCAGCAGCCCGGGCGATGGTGCAGGGGCGACGTTCACCGTCTGGCTGCCCGTGAATCCGGCGAGCGCGCCGCCGCCGAGAAAACGGTGAGCAATGGAGCGCCAGCCGCTTCAGCGGCAGGCTACCGAAAAGCCATCCTTTCCGAGGCTGACCTTGCCGGCACGCGCCGTTTTGCAGCCTCCGCAGGAGGCTTTCAGTTTGGCAGCCGGAGCGTTCACGCTCTGGTGGCGCTGCAATTGAGCCTCATGTGGAGAGAATCATCTGGCTTGGTGCGTATGACGTGCGCGCACCCTACAAGCGATGCTCGCCGCGACATGACTGTGCAAGGTGCAATGAATCAAAAGGAGCGTGGGTCTGATAACCCCCGCTCCCTGCTGTTTCTGTGAAGCCTTTGTGCTTAGGAGGTCGCAGTCGCTTCGGCCGTCATCTCGGCATCTGGCGCATCGGTCGCTTCGGCCGTTGCCTCCGGCGCAGGCGCTTCGGTCGCGGCAGGCACGGGCGTCATGGTCGGCACGGCGGTCGGCGGCAGTGAACTGGGCGACAGCGTCATCGGCGGCAGTACGCCAAAGGTGTTCATAATCTGCCAGTACACGGCCAGATTATCGGTCACGCCAGGCTCCTGCGCGGCTTCGGCGCCCTGCTCCAGTCCGGCAACCGGCGCGCGCAGCACCGCGACGTATACCGTCTCATCCGGCCCGTTCAGGACTTCGGCGATGCCGCTTTGCATTTCGCCATCGGGCGTCAGGCTGGTGTAAGTAATACGATAGCCACTGACGGCAACCGACGTACTTGTGCCTTCCTGGCTGACTTCTTCAACGGTGGCAATGGCTGCGTTCGGGCGCACCTGCTGAAGCACAGCGCTGGCGGCATCCGCCGAGTCAATTTGCTGGCCGGTGTGCGTTTCCACGCGCAGCGCCGCACCATCCGGGCTGCTCACGGTGGTTGGGCGGCCCGCACCACCGTCCGTCACCTGCCATGTGGCGGGATGGCGAATGATCGATCCACTGGTGGAGTCGTACAGCGCCGTCCAGTTCAGCGAAGTGCCAGCGAACTGCGTGAAGCCGATCATCGAGTTGGCCGAGCCGTCGAGCAGCGCGCGCAGATACTCGGTGGCATTGGATGGAGTGAGCACGCGCACCGAGTAAATCCAGGTGCCGTCCGTCCAGGCGCGCTGGCGGGCGACGTACTGCTGCTGACTCAGTGTGACGGAGAAATCGATGGTCAAATCCGAATCGGTCGCGCTGCGGTTGGTCTCGCTCCAGTTGGTGAAGCTGCGCCAGGTACCATTGAGGATTTCCGGCGTGAAAAAGCCGCTCAGGTCGGCGGCCGTCACCACGCGGCCCGGGTCTTGCACAAAGGCATCGATCACGCTCAGGCTGGTGTTGTTGACCATATTGACCTGGGCGATGCTCGGGCTGCTGCTGGGCGCCGCCTGATCGAAGCCGGTGGGCTGGCTGATGGCAAAAATGCCGGTGGGATGAAAGTAAAGCAGGCCGAAATCAATGCTCGCCGCATCGGGTGGAGGCGCAAACGTGGGAGCGACCGTGGCCGTTGGCACGACCGTTTGCGTAGTCGTCGGCTGGCCACCAAACAACTGCAGCAGCGTGCCGCCAACCAGCACGATTGCCATGAAGATGCCAAGGATGATGCTGGCGCGCTTACCGTTCATAAGGAAATAGCTCCGGAGGTAGAGTCCGCGGGGGACAAACGGGGCGTATCATAGCGCAAAAGGCGGGGGATGTTAAGCGGGGGCTTGAGAAACCGGCCCACAGAAAACAGAAGCGCCCCCTGTCAGCGATGTGACAGGGGGCGCGGTGGAGAGCGATCAGGGCAGGTATTGCGGCTGTAGCACGTCGCTGAGTTCGCTCAACGGGATGGCCACCATCGGCGCGCCAGCCGCGCCAGGCGCGACCTGATACTCGTCGAAGTACAGGTTAAGCGAGTCGGCGGTCAGTGCCCAATTCTTGTAATTGGCGGGCACCGGCTCAAGGCCCGGGGTCATCATATCGGGCACAGCCATATCGCCAAGTTCTTCGGTCAGGGCGGCTTCAGCCAGCGGCTGCAGCGTGGTGTAGGGGTCAACGCCCTCGGCGAAAATGTCTTCGAGCGTGAGCAGGCTGCCGCTGGCCGCATCGGCCGTAGCCGTCGCATATTCGGCCATGCCATTCGCGCCGCCGGTATACGTGTAGCGCGTGAATACCACCGACACGGTCGAAACGCCCTGCAGCACTTCGCTCTGGATATCCAATGTCCAGGTGTAGGCGCTGCTGGGGACGAAACCCGCCTCGGCGAACTGGGCCGTGATGGCGGCATACGAGCCGTCGATATAGTCGTTAATCGCGGCGGCCATCTCGTCCGAAACCGCAGCGGCTTCGAGCGGATAGACCGAGGAGATATCGAGGCTGGCGCGCTGTACGCACTGGCCGTTCGTCTCATCCATCACACCACCCACCATCATGCAGGTGTCGTCCTGGGCAAAGGCGGGCAGGGCGGCGGCGCTCAGAACCAGCGCCAGCAGACCCATCACAAGCAGAGAACGTTTCATGGCAATGCCTTTCTGATTATCGTGACCTGTAAATCGTGCGAACACACTGATAATAGCACCGTGACAGAAGCCCTTACATACGCAAATTTGCGCCGTAGGCCGTACGTGGGGACGGCGTAGGGACGGGGCTGGTGAGCGTTCAGGCAGCGGCGGCTTTGGCCAGTACGAACGGATAGACCGCCTCCGCGCCGTGCTGGCGCAGCAGCCAGCCGATAACCGTCAGCGTCCAGCCCGAATCGACCAGGTCGTCGACCAGAATCACCGGCCCGCGCGCTTCAAAGGGCACGATCTCAAAAGCAGCATGGATGTTATTCAACTGCTGATAGGTATTGTGCATCGTCCTTTGCTCGGGAACAGTTTGCACACAGCGCACGGCCTCGGCCCATTGCAGCCCGAGGCGCTCGGCCAGCCGCCGCGAGAAATCAGCCACCAGCGCGGGGCGGCGCAGCGAAGGCACAAACGTCACCCATGCCTGCGCCGTCAGCACCTTGTTCCATTCGCGCTCGATCAATCTTGCTGAGGCATCCACCAGTTCATCAGAAAACGCGCCAGTGTCGTGCCTACCAGCGCGCACCAGCGCCCCCCAGCCTTCGTCTCCGTAAAACGACAGCGCTAGCCCGTACTGATTAAGGTGTTCCAGCCGCAGCTTCTCGCCCAGGCGCAGACTGCCCGCCCACTGCTTGCGCGGCTCAATCAGGATCGGTTTGCCTTCGAGCAGGAAACGCTGCGCCCGCTCAAGCTCGGCTGGCGCAGGCTCGAACGTGTTGCGCCACTGGCGGCAGTTCATGCACTTGCCACACGGTTTGGACACCTGCACGTCGTTCAGTGCTTCCGACAAAAACTGCATGAAGCAGCCGTCGTACTGCGTATAGCGTTCCATGTCAGCCAGTTCGCTCAGGCGCTGGGCCGATACCCGCTCCCAGCGCGCGAAATCGGGTGGCGGGCCGCCGGCAGACTGATAGCCGCCGCGCCCGTCCGCGACTGCGCCTTCGAGTTCCAGATGCAGCAGGATTTTACCGAGCGCGTTCCTGCCCACGTTGACCGCTTGCAGCAGGTCGGTGTAGCGCAGCGGCCCCTGTTCTGCTATCAGGCGCAGCACTTCCTCGACCTGATCGACCTTCGGGAAGGCGCTGCCGATGAAATACTCCTGAATATCGCGGTCCTCAGCGCCGCGCATCAGCATCACCCAAGCCGCGTCAATGCCGCGTCCGGCGCGCCCGATCTGCTGGTAGTAGCTGACAATCGAGCCGGGCATCTGGTAGTGAATGACGAAGCTCAAATCGGCTTTGTCGAAGCCCATGCCCAAAGCCACGCTGGCGACCAGTGCCTTGACCTGATTATTGAGTAGTTGATCTTCCAACTCGGGCCGGGTTTCGCTCAGCACCGTCTCGACGTTGGCGAAATACGGCTTGGTCTGAAAGCCCTGCGCGTTGAGCCATTCCGACACCATCATGCAGTCGCGGGTGGTAGTGCAGTAGATAATGCCGCTGCCCTCAATGCGCTTGAGCAGGTGCGCCAGGTGCAGCAGTCGATATGCCGCCGACGCGGGTTCGCGGTAGCTGAACAGGCTCAGGCTCTCGCGCGTGAGCGGCCCGCGCAACACTTCGACGCCGTGCCCGAGAATTTCGCTGACATCCTCGACCACGCGGTCATTGGCGGTCGCGGTCGTGCCCAGCACCGGCGTTCCGGGCAGGTCATCCAGCAGCGCCATGATGCGGCGGTAATCGGGCCGGAAGTCGTGGCCCCAGTCCGAGATGCAGTGCACCTCGTCGATGACCATCAGCCCCACGTGGGCGCGCAAGGGGTTCCAAACCGTTTCGCGGAAGTGCTTGTTGCCCAGCCGTTCGGGAGAAATCAGGATGAGGTCGATTTTCCCGGCCAGCAGATCGGCTTCCAACTGCTCGTGCTCATCGGCATTGGTGCTGTTGATGGTTTCGGCGCGCAGGCCGAGCGCGCGCGCCGCCTGAATCTGGTTGCGCATGAGGGCCAGCAGCGGACTAAGCAGCACGGTGGGGCCGCCGCCCTGTTCACGGATCAGCCGCGTGGCGATGAAGTAGACGAGGCTCTTGCCCCAGCCGGTTTTCTGAACGACCAGCAGGCGCTTGCGGCCAGCGGCCAGCCCCTCGATGGCCTCCCACTGTCCATCGTGAAACCGCGCTTGCGGGCCTAAAGCCTGCCGCAGCCAGTTGTCCGCACGCTCACGCAAGATGGCACTCCTCAGAGCAAGGTTGTGGAAACTAGGCCAGTCGATCTGGCGCGGCCAACTATAGCGCCTCTCGGCTATTCTCCGCGCCTCCGCGTTTATCACTCGATCTTGCTATACTTCCCCATCATGTCCTCTCGTTCACGCCGCCCCGCACCCATCAGCATTGCCGCGCAGATCGCGCGCCTGCGCCGCCTGCACTATGAAGCGCCGCTGCGGGCCGCGCAGGCCGAGCTGGCCGCCGTGCTCGATGGGCTGAACGCGCTCGGCGCCCTGGATTCGCTCAAGGCAGGCGGCCTGTCGCGGTTGCTGTCCGGCGGTCCGCTGGCCGTCAGCGGAGCGCAGCTCATGCCGTGGGTAGGCGCGGTCATCTGGCAGCGTGCGCCCGGCTATTTCGGCTACAAGACCCTCACGCTCTACGGCCTGTGGGCCCGGCAAGCGCCAGAGGGCGCACAGATTCTGGCCGGTATCCGCCGCCTCGCCTACGCGCTCGATTTTTACGAGGCGGACGCCTACCACAAGCGCATTCGCCGCGAATTCGCGCTGTACTACGCCGATGATGGCAGGCCGCCCAATGAGCCATCATGGAGCGCCGCCTACCGCGCAGAAGATCGCTTAGCGCTGCGCGCGCAGGCCGCCGAAGCGCTGGCGGCGCTTATGGGTCAGGCAAATAGACCGCCAGCGGAGAATCCGTTTCGCTGAGCGCGTAGCCCGGCACGTCGGGGGGTTGCTGTAGCACGATATCTGCAATAATCGCGCAGGGTCTAAGTTCAGCGTTTTCCCCTTCCAAATGGATAAAGCGAATATCACGGCCCAGCATCTCCGCCCGCACCCACAAGGGGTATTCGGGGCTGCCCGCCGTGAACAGCAGCCCAACCTCATCACAGTCCGCCACAGCATCCAGCGCCGCCGCAAAGCCCTCCTGTGATTCAGGCTGATTGGCGAACAGTTGAGTCCAGCGGTCGGTTGTCAGCACCGAATGCGGGCCAATGAGCGGCCGTGACACATTCGCCAGCAGCGGCGGCAGCGCGGCCAGCAGCACCACGATCAGGATACCGTTCATGAGGCAGCGCGGCAGCCCGCCTTTGAGCACAATGGCCACAAACGGCACGGCCAGCGCGAGGATGGGCAGGTGCAGTCGGTTGTGCCAGGGCATGTAACGCAGCGCGAGCGAAAACAACACCAATGTGACCAATATCAATAGGCCGTAAATGGTCAGCGTCCGGCTCGCCAGCCGCCGCCTGCGTGCGATGTAGAGAAAAATGGACAGCGCCCCGAGGAGCACGAACAGGGTTGCGCCCAAATGCGCCTCGTGCATCTCCGGCGGGCGCATGATCCCGTCTTCCCAAGTCGTGCGTGGATCGCTGACATCAAGGCCCAGCCATTGATGCAGCGCGCCCAGTCCGCGATTGAACGCCGCCGACACGCCCAGCGCGCTGTCGAATGGCTCGGGCGGCGTCAATTCCAGCGCGATGTTCCGGCTGAGATTGGAGATCAGCACTTGTGGCCCGACGAGTTGATTCGCGTACAACGGCCCGTCCGAACCCAGTATGGAACCAGACGCCGATGCATTGCGGGCGAAATGCGCCAGCGGGAATACCAGCGCAACGACCAGAATCACCGCACCATACGCGAGGGCCCGTACGCTGTGCTGCAGAATCGCCGCCACACCCAGCCACAGTGCTATTGGCATCACATACAAATAGGCCGAGCCTTTGGTGGCAAGCGCCAGGCCAAGCGACATCCCCGTGCCAATGATGACGGGC
Source organism: uncultured Chloroflexia bacterium (assembly GCA_963841085.1). GTDB lineage: Bacteria > Chloroflexota > Anaerolineae > Aggregatilineales > Phototrophicaceae > Flexifilum. The sequence goes on from CAWJBF010000010.1 coordinate 50,409, forward strand.
CACGTCAGGCTGCCCCGAATTCCGCGCAGGCAGAACCAGGCAAAGATCGACACCCACAGCGCCGTGACCAGGTCATTGGCTGTGCTGGTCGCCTGTAATATGGCCATGGACAGCGTGCCGAACAGCACTGCGCTGACGACTTGAGCGCGCATGTTGCCGCCCAGTTCGCGGGTAATCACGGAGACTGCAACCATTCCCAGCGCATAAGCGGCCAACTGGATCAGGTTGGCAAACAGGTCGCTGCCCGCGAGCAGTTGAAGATGCAGGATGCCATATTCGGCCAACGGATGCTGGTACAACTGCCGTGTAACCGCCGTGGGATAGAAATCGACCGAGCCGTTCTGTATCCAGTGTGCGACCCAACTCATGTGATAAGTGAGCGAGTCGTACGTGTTTGGTGCGGATGCAAGCGCGTTCAGCGTGAGGATAGCGAAGAACACGCCGAGGACAGCCAGAAGCCCCCACTCAAACCGGTCGAGATGAATCGGGGCTGGCGGATGCCCGGCGGGCCGCCAGCGCCAGACAGCCAGAGCCAGCACGAGTGCCACGACCAGCCACGCAACAGCTACGCTGGTTGTGCTCAATCCAACAGTCCGGCTCAACCCTTCCGTCAGCGCAAGCAGCAGCGCCGCGAAAGTGATTGCTGACCAGATGAGCGCGCCCCGCCGGCTGCCACAACCGCCCCAGAACAGGGCTATGAGCAGAAGGTACGTAGTGGGGAGTAGCATAACGAGCAAAGGCAGCCTGCTTTCAGGGGCGAGTATGTGGCGAAAGAGGTTCAGTGATCCAGCGTATCGAACCCGAATTCGTCATCCTCGTCGCGGATGCGCTGCGTATCGCCGGGCGCGGGCGCTGCGGCTGAAGGATCGGACGGCGCTTCCCAGTCAATGGGCGCAGTGCCGGGCGCGGGCGACGCCTGCTGCTGGCGGGCCAGCGCCGCGTCGAAGTCGTGCTCGCGGGCGATAGCGCGCAAGTCGGGTTTGGAGACTGTGCGCGCCATAGTTTTGTCGAGCAGCGCGTCGTCAGCCGCCTCGCTGCGGCCCAACAGCACCTGCAGGAAAGGCAGCAGCGCACTGCCGCGCCCGCGCAGGAAGGCGAGCGTCAAAATCGTCAGCGTGCCGGTCAGCGCAGTGCACAGGCAGCACATCGTCAGTACCGTCAGGATTTCGCTGTTTCCGTTGACCAACTTACACTCCCGCTGTGTGCGCCCATGAGCAGTATACGGCGCATCGCTCGCTTCAAGCCTTCAAGTCCTGTTGTATTTTCGCTGCAGGCCGCCGACGGTCCTGAACCGGTATGGGTTCACCCGAATGCCAGAGCGTAAAGCGCTCCGGCTGACCGTACTTACAATCCTCCTGCGAAGGCTGAAACAGGTGTTACGTGTAAAATCGTCTCGGAGAGGCTTTTCAATGCGGTAGCCTGACCGCTTAGAGTTCCGTCAACTCACTTTCAACCTCTATCTTTCAACTTTTAACACCATCCGTCATACACTGTGTACGACCAGCCGCCTCGTTTTTGAACACTCTGAGCCTAGAGGCGGCGTATAATTTCCTGCATAATGCCTGTGCTTGTTACGGCATTTATGCACCGGAGCAGTCATTGTGATTATGCGGTCTTACGTCAGCAAGAGTGTGCAAGCCATGCGCCCGTCCGGCATTCGCCGCTATTTCGACATCGTCGCGCAGATGGAAGATGTCGTATCGCTGGGAATCGGCGAGCCAAATTTCATCACCCCCGAACCAATCATGCAGGCCGGCATCAACTCGATGCTGCGCGGCGAAACGGGCTACACCTCGAACAGCGGCACACCCGCCCTGCGCCGGGCGATTTCGGCGCACATCGAGCGCCTGTATGGGCTGCACTACGACCCCGATCAGGAAGTGCTGATTACGGTAGGCGTGAGCGAGGCGCTGTTTATCGCGCTGCGGGCCATTCTCGACCCGGGTGATGAGGTGCTGGTGGTACAGCCGTGTTTCGTCGCCAATGCGGCCGCTGTCGAGATGGCTGGCGGCGTGGCGGTGCCGGTCGATACATACGTCGAACACGAGTTTCAGGTGACGGGCGCAGCGCTGGAAGAAAAGGTCACTGCACGCACGAAAGCGATCCTGATCAGCTACCCCAACAACCCCACCGGCGCGGTGTTGACGCTGGAGCATATGCGCGAGATCGCCGACGTGGCCGAGCGCCATGATCTGATCGTGCTGTCTGACGAAATCTACGAGCGCCTGGTCTACGACTGGGAGCACATCGCGTTTGCGTCGCTGCCGCACATGCGTGAGCGCACGATTGTGATGAGCGGCATGAGCAAGAGCTATGCCATGACTGGCTGGCGCATAGGCTATGTTACTGCGCCCGCACCGCTGATGGATGCCATGCGCAAGCTGCACCAGTACCTGATCATGAGCGCGCCGACGATGGGCCAGGCGGCCGCGCTCGAAGCATTGCAGTCGGGCGAACCGGCTGTGGAGTACATGCGTACCGAGTACGACCGCCGCCGTCGCCTGATTGTCGATGGCTTCAACAACCTTGGCTTGCCTTGCTTCGAGCCGCGCGGCGCGTTCTATGCCTTCCCTAATGTGGCTGTGACCGGCATGAGCGCCGAGGAATTCTGCGACGCGCTGCTGCAGGAAGAGCGCGTGGCCGTCATTCCGGGCAGTGCCTTCGGCGACAGCGGCGCGGGCTTCGTGCGCGCGGCCTACGCCACCAGCGACCAAACCATCGAGCGGGCGCTCGAACGCATGACCCGCTTCATGCGCAACCACGGTTAAAGAGAACCACTAACGCGAAGGACACGAAGGGTTATTCCTTCGTGTCCTTCGCGTTCTTTGTGTTGCCTTTTCAGTTCGTGGCAGTCGCCACTGAGGCTTCTGGCGCGGGGGTTGGCTTGATCTTAGACATTGCCAGCGCCAGCACGCCGATCATCACCACCCCGCCGATCAGGAATGGCGCGCTCGTGCCTAGTGACTGAAATAGAATCGCCCCGCCGATGGGCGTAATCACGTTGGCCAGGCTCACCAGACTACTGCTCGCGCCCAGCGAACCGCCGACCTCTGAGCCGGGAACGCGTTTGGTGATCAGGCTGTTGATGCTGGGCGACAGAAAGCCTGCGCCAATTGCCATCGGCACCGAGGCGATGAGAAGCCAGATCAGCCCGATCCAGCCGCTGACATCGCTGGTGGGCAGCGGCACTTGAATGGTGCTGGTACTCATCGTCAACTCCGATGTCAATTCTGCAGACGAATACCACGGCACCGTGACGGCAGGCGTGAGCGCCGTCAGGATCAGGCCCACCGCCAGCAGTGCCAGACCGGCGAAGATGAGCTTGCGCTCGCCATATTTCCGGCTGAGCGGGCCGATATACTTGCCCTGCACCAGTACCAGAACGATGCCGATGAACACGAACAGCAGCGCATTGCCGGCGGCGTTCAACCCCAGCCGGCTGAGGCTGAACAGTGAGAACAGGTTCTCATAACCGCCGAAAACGAGCTGCTGCATGAACATCACCAGCAGCAGGATGCTCACCAGTGGATTGGCCAGCGCGCGCGCCAGATTGCCGAAGTAACTACCCTTCTTCTTGTCTTCCGCCATCTGCTGGCCGCGCTTCTCTGCCGGCAGAGTTTCCTTGAACCAGAACACCGTGAGCAGGATCGACAGCAGTGAAAAGAACGCCGCGATGAAAGCCGGCACGCGATAGTCGTTTCCGCTGAGCGCCAGCGAGATACCGGCAATCGCCGGGCCGAGCGTGAAACCCAGCCCGAATGCTGCACCTACCAGGCCAAGACCCTGCGTGCGCGTGCGTTCAGTCGTGCTGTCGGTGATGGCCGCCTGCGCTGCGACGATATTGCCGCCAGACAGCCCGTCGATGATGCGCGACAGGAACACAGCCGGCAGTGTGTGGGCAAAGCCGAGGACGAGGAAGCCGGCGAGCGTGCCGATCTGGCTGATGACCAACACGGGCTTGCGGCCAAACCGGTCGCTCAGGCCGCCCAGAATCGGCGACGCAATCAACTGCATCAGCGGATAGGCGCTGCCGATCAGACCGATAGTGACGGGGTCGGCCCCGAACGAGGCAGCATACAGCGGCAGCAGCGGGATGATGATCGTCAGGCCGAGTAAATCGACCAGCACGATCACAAAAATGGGCAGCACCCGCTTGAAATCGAGTTTGTCTTCAGCGGGTACAGCGGGAGCAGACGTCGTCATTCCTGATTATCTCCTTCAGCGGCGGCAGAAATATGGGCAGCGATCTCGTCAAGCCAGTCCAGCTCGGCGCGCAGGTGGTGGATTTGATGGGCGATGATCAGGGCCAGGCTGCCGCGATGAGCATCGGCCGGCGTACTTTGCAGCGCTTCCAGTTCGGCGCTGAGGCCCGCCCTGCGCCGGGCCAGCAGCGTGTGCTGTTCTGTTGTTGGCAGAGCATCCATGAACGCGACGCCGATATCGCCCGTGAAGCGCGTGGGCGTGTGCGCGGCCAAATTCTCGCGCAGGAGTTTCTGGAACTGGATTTCGCCCTCAGGCGTGATCTCATAAACGCGGCGCGGCGGGCGGTTGCCTTCCTGCTCCTCATCACCTTCGCTGATCCAGCCGCGTTCGGCCATTTTCGCCAGCAGGTGATAGGCGGTCGGCTTTTTCAGGTCGGTGCAGTAGACCAGATCACGGTTGATGAACTCGTTCAGCCGGTAGCCGTGCAGCGCACCGTGACGCAGCAATCCAAGCAGTAGCAGTTCACGATCCATCTATCCTCCATTCTGAATAGTCAATATAGACTAGTCAGAATGAATTATAGATCGCTCGTGCAGGCCGTCAAGAGTGACTATTCGCCTTTGCCGGGGACCTATCTCATCAAATCGCGTATCAGCCCTCACCATCACAGAGAGAGGGAAGCAAGACCGCATGGGTGCAGTTCACCCCTTCGCCCTGAGGGAGAAGGGGACGGGGGATGAGGGCCAGAGTGGTTAGGGCAGCACTTCCGCCTGATACCACGCCCAGGTGCGGCGTAGGCCGGTTTCGAGCGCCACTGTAGGCGCGAAGCCCAGCAGATCGCGCGCCAGCGTGTTATCGGCGTAGGTGATAGGGAGTTCAGTGGCAGGGGTGGGCGTTTCAACGCGCAAAGCAGGCCGGCCGATAATCTGTTCGTACAGATCAAGGAAGGCCGTGAGTGAAACGGGCGCGCCGCTGCCGAGGTTGAGGATGCGGAAGCCCAGCGGTCGTTCCAGCGCCGATACCACGCCAGCCACAATATCGTCGATGTACGTCCAGTCGCGCGCCATGCCGCCATCGCCATAGACCGGAATCGGCGTGCCGGCCAGCATGTACTCGATGGCGCGCACCGGCATCATGTCGGGCCGCCCGCCCGGGCCATAGACGTTGAAGAAGCGCAGCGCCGTCACGTTCAGTCCGTGCAGATGATGCAGACTGTGCGCCATCAGTTCGGCGGCGCGCTTGCTGGCAGGGTACGGAGCCAGCGGCGTAATCGCCGGGTCGTCCTCGCGGAAGGGCACCTGCGCCGTATCGCCGTAGATATTGGAGGTGGAGGCCAGCGCGACGACTTCGACCCCATAGCGGCGCGCAGCATCCAGCACAATCGCCGAGCCGGTGCCGTTGACATCGGCGTACAGCGGCGCGCGCTCGGCCGAATAGCGCACGCCAGACATCGCGGCCATGTGCGCTACGCGGCGAATCGGCTGCGACTTCGAACAACGCTTCAACAGCCGCCAAATCGCGCACGTCGCCTTCGACGATCAGGGCATCATCCGGCCGCCCGGCGTCTACCGCTGCGCGGCGCACGGCCGCCAGCGCGGCGCGTTTGACCGCCGGATCGTAGTACGGGTCGAGGTTGTCGAACACGACCACACGCTCGCCGCGCGCCAGCAAATCCAGCGCCAGCCGGCTGCCGATGAAACCTGCACCGCCCGTGATCAGTGTCGTCAAGATCGGCCTCACAGTCTGAGCAATCCCGTGGTGCGCCAATCGTAGACGGGCGAGCGTGCGGCGTCAAATACGCACAACTCGTCCCCGGGCTGTTATAATTTCCCGCATTATTGCGCGCTGAATATTCCGTGTCCCTGTTGGGCACGCCAGAAATCGGAGACCCCTCATGGCTACCAAGAAACCTGTTCCCGCCGAGCACCAAGACAAACTCAGCCTGTACGACCTCTTCATCGGCCTGATGACTATTTTGTCGCTGGCCGTTATGGTGACGCAGTTCATCTTCCGCGAAGTCGAGGCGGTCTGGCAGGTCTTGTGGATCATCGATAATTTGTTTTGCCTCATCTTCCTGACCGACTTCACAATGCGGCTGATTAAGGCCCCCAGCAAAATGGGTTACCTGAAATGGGAAGGCACCACCGATTTTCTCGGCAGCATCCCGGCGATCCCCGCGCTGCGCCTGTTCCGTCTGTTCCGCCTGACCCGCGTGGTGCGCCTCCTGCGTATCGGCGGGCCAAGCCGGATCCTGCACGAATTCATCCACCGCCGCTCGGAGTCCGCGCTTTACGTCACGATATCGCTGGCAGTCCTCGTCATCACTCTGGGCAGCCTTGGCGTCTATGTGGCGGAAACCTATAGTCCTGACCCAAATATCACGAGCGGGCAAGATGCGGTGTGGTGGAGCATCGTCACGATCACGACGGTTGGCTACGGTGATGAATACCCGACGACCTGGCCCGGCCGTTTGATCGGCATGATGACCATGGTCACCGGTATCGGCATCTTTGCGGTGTTCACCAGCTATATGGCCAACCTGTTCATCGCCAGCCCCGATGAGCCATCACCGGAAGAGAAAAAGGAGGACGCGGCGATCTCGAATATCGCGGATACCAGCCCGCCGCCCGCTACGCTGGGCGATATGCAGGCGGAGATCGCCAGTCTGGGCCAGCAGATCGCCGAGCTGAAGGCGATGTTGACGAAGGAAAAATAGTGCTGAGTTGAAAGTGCTGAGTACTGAGTCAAAGAGCAAGAAGCTTGCCGAAGAGACGCCGAGAACAAAAAAGAGAAGACGTAGAGACTCCCTCTGTGTTCTCGGACTTTTCTCCGCGCCTCTGCGACGAGTGTTTGTGTTCGACTCAGTACTCAGCACTTTCGACTCAGCACTCGCCCCTTACTTGTACTCCATCTCATTGCGCACGGTTTCCAGCAGCGTTTCGGCGCGCATCTGGCCCAGCGTGTAGCACGGCCCGCCCATGCGCTCGGCCAGCTTGGCAGCCAGGCCCTGATCGAAGGCGACATGCTCCATGTTGATCGTCACCGTCTTGATGTGCTCGTACTTGAACACGTCGGCGATGCGCCCGGCTTCTTCCTGCGGCGGCAGGTCGCCAATGGAGACGTTGCCCGCGCCGTCCGTCAGCAGAATCACCATCGGCATCACATCGGGGTGCAGGCGCTTCTCGCGCAGCACGATATCGAGCGTGAGCGCCAGCCCGGCCGAAAGCGGCGTCTTGCCGCCGACAGGGATGTTGACGAGCGCCTCTTTGGCAAGCTGCACCGAGTTGGTGGGCGGCAGAATGGTTTGCGCGCGGTCTTTCTGGAAGACGATCAGGCCTACGCGGTCGCGGCGCTGATAGGCGTCGGTGAGCAGGCTCATGATCGCGCCCTTGGTGGCGGCCATGCGCTCGGAGACGGCCATGCTCCACGACGCATCGACGACGAACATGATCAGGTTGGCGGTGCGGCGCACGCGGATTTTGCGCTGAAGGTCACTCTTGTGCAGGGCGTAGGCCATGCCGCTGGCGGCCTTCTCGGCGGCGCGGCCCTTCTGCAGGGCGGCGGCGGCGCGCAAGGTGGCATCAAAGGCGATGTCGTCGGTGCGGCCGTTGGCGGGGCGCGCCCGCACGTAACGGCCGCGTTTGCGCTCGGTGATGGTGCGCGACCGTCGGCCCGCCTGCTTGCGCACGAGCTTGTCGAGTTGGGTGTCGAGCTTGCGCGGCATGAACTCCGCGCCGGTCTCGGTCTTGCGCCCGCCTTCCCACCAGTACGAGTCGCGGTTGTCGAAAACCGACTGCGGGCTGGCATCGGTTTGGCCGAAGTCAGGCGTCTGATCGCTGCTCGGCGAGGCTACGGATTGGCTTTTTTTTTGACCTGCTGCTCGTCGCCGCCCTCTTCAGACGGTTCGGCCTCGTCGCCCTCGCCCCACTGCGAGTTGATATCGTCGATCTGGCGCTCCATTTCGCCCATGCTCATGGCGGCGTCACTGAACGGGCCGCGCTTGAGGCGGTGCGGCACGGCCAGTTCCAGCGCCGTGAGAATGTCGCTCTGGTTGATCTCGTCGCGGCCATCAAAGGCGGCGTAGGCGCGGGCGGCCTTGAGGATGACCATATCGGCGCGGTGGCCGTCGATGTGCAGGTTGCTGGTGAGCGTGGCAATCGTGAACAGGTCGCGGCGGGACCAGGTGACGCTGTCCACCAGCGCGCGGGCGCGGGTGATGCGGTCGGCCAGTTCGTGCTCGGCGTCGGCCCACGCGGCGCGGAAACCCTCGGGGTCGCTCTCGTAGCCGATGTGGCGCTCGACAATCAGCATGCGCTCGGCGGCGTCATGAATGCCTTTGACCTCAACCGATAGCGCAAAGCGGTCCAGAAGCTGCGGCCGCAGATCGCCTTCTTCAGGGTTCATTGTGCCAATGAGGATGAAGCGCGCGGGGTGGCTGAAGCTGATGCCTTCGCGCTCGACCACATTCACGCCCATCGCCGCCGAGTCGAGCAGCAGATCGACGACGTGATCATCGAGCAGATTGACCTCATCGACGTAGAGAATGCCGCGATTGGCGGCGGCCAGCACGCCGGGGTCGAAATGACGTTCGCCGCGCTGAATGGCCTTCTCGATATCGAGCGTGCCGACGACGCGGTCTTCGGTGGCGCTGACGGGCAGATCGACGAACGGGATACGGCGGCGGATGATGGTGAGCGGTTCGCCGCGCGCCATACGATCGCGCACTGCGTCCGACCAGCTATCGGGCCGGTGCGGATCGTCGTTGAACGGCGATTCGGCGTAGACGTCAATTTCGGGCAGCAGCGCCGCCAGTGCGCGTGCCGCCGTCGATTTGCCCGTGCCGCGTTCACCGCGCACCAGCACACCGCCGATGCGGACGTCAATCGCGTTGAGGATCAGGGCGCGCTTCATGCGCTCCTGCCCGACGATAGCTGTGAAGGGGTACACCAATGGCCGTTTCGACATGATTCTCGCTGTCGTCTCTTCTGGCTGAACGCTGAGTAGTATACAAGACGACAGCAGGCCATTACAGACCACAGGCCGAAAGAAAAGAAAACGCAAAGCACGCGAAGGGCGCAAAGGGGAGCGCCAGCGGCCAAAAGCATGCCCGACACTGAAATTACACCTACGCTCTGGCGGCGCTTCACGTATTTTCCATGTCAACAGCGTTCCGGCACTTTTCAGAAATCTCCTTTGTGCCCTTTGCGTTCTTTGCGTTGGCTCTTATTCTTCCTGCATGCTCTGCTGGTACAATCAGCGCATTCCAATTCAGATTAGCCGAGAACCGCACGTGGCATCTGCAACCCGCATCATTCAGCGCCGCCGCAACCGCATGGATCGCAAACAGGCGCAGCGCGCGCGCAGCACCTTCTGGTGGGCCGCGGCGCTGGTGGCGTTCACGCTGGTGGTGGTGCTGCCGCTTGGGGCCGCCGCCGCGGGCGCAGCCGTGATGTACGCCGGGCCTGCCGCCGAGGTGCCATCACCTGAAGCCAGCGTGCGCGCGCTCACGTCCGAGCACATTACGCGCTTTTACGACCGGAACGCATCAACGCTGCTGTACAGCCTGCAGGATCCGTTGGGCGAAAACCGGCGCTGGGTGGCGGTCGATACCCTGCCGCCCTATGTGCCGGCGCTCACGCTGCTGCTCGAAGACCCGGACTTTCTCGACAACACACAGTTCGACCCGCTCAATGCCGCAGTCAATCTGTGGGCCAACGCGCTGGTCGAAACGCAGCCAGTTGACACCAGCATCACCGGCCGGCTGGTGCGCAATGTCATCGCCCGCGCGCCGATGACGGGGGCTACTGGCCTCAACCAGCAGCGCAACGACGAAATCGCGATGATCGCTGAAATCGAGCGCCAGCACACGCCGGCTGAGATTCTGGAATGGCACCTCAACACCAATGATTACGGCAGCGAAGCCTACGGCATCGAGGCCGCCGCGCAGATCTATCTGGGCAAGCGTTCGGTCGATTTGACGCTGGCCGAGGCCGCGCTGCTGGCCGCCATCCCGAATGCGCCGCAGTACAACCCGTATCTCGATGAAACAGCCGCCCGCGCCCGTGGCCTCGATGCGCTGCGCGCGCTGCACAGCACTGGCCGTATCAGCGACGATCAACTCACGACCGCCGCGCAGGAACTGGCGGCGCTCACGATTCAGCGCAGCAGCTATGTGCCCCAGCTTGCGCCCGACTTCATGGCCTATGCCCGCCGCCAGGCCGAAACCATCCTCAACGACCTCGGCTACGATGGCCGCCAACTGGTGGCGCGGGGCGGGCTGAACATAACGACCACGCTCGATGTCGATCTGTATCTGCAGGCCGAATGCGCGCTGCGCCAGCAGATCGCGCGGCTCAACGGCGACACGACGCCTGTCACCGCGCTCGACGGCAGCGCCTGCGTGGGTGCCGCTTTCCTGCCCGATACCGCGTCGCCGCTTGATGCCCCGCCGGACAGCGGCCAATTGGTGGTGCTGGATGTGCCGACCGGCGAAATTCGGGCGCTGGTGGGCGATGTGGCCTCAGGCGAGTTTCAGCCAGGCGTAACGCTCCAGCCGTTCGTATACCTCGATGCCTTTGTCAAGCCGCAGCGCCTCACCAGCCCGGCGACGATGCTGCTGGACGTGCCTTCGTCACTGCCTGGCGCGGAGGAGGGGCTGATCTACAACGTGTCCAACCCCGATGGGCTCTACTATGGCCCGCTCAACCTGCGCGACGCGATGGGCGCATGGCTTACGCCGCCCGCCGCCGAAATCGCCTTCCGCCAGGGCATGAGCAGCATTGTGAGCACCGCACGCCAGTTGGGCCTGAACAGCCTCAACGAAGACATCTACGACTTGATGCTGCTCGAACGCGGCGGCTCAGTCGCGCCGCTCGATCTCGCCTACGCCTACTCGGTCTTTGCCGGGCTGGGTGAAATGCGCGGCGTGCCGGTCGAGCCTATCGGCAGTGGCTTTCGGGGCCGCGACCCAGTTGCCGTGCGTGAAATAACCGACGCGGATGGGCGTGTCCTGTGGTCATATGACGCGGCGGGCGCGGCCCAATGCAGTTCAGCCGAGACCTGCGCGCCCGTGCTGGAAGATGGCCTCGCCTATCTGGTCAACGACATCTACGCCGACGCGGAAACGCGCTGGCGCACGCTCGGGCAGGACAACCCGACTGCGTTGTCACGGCCGGCCGCAGTCGTCAATGGCGCGGCGGGCGACAACGCTGGGGACTGGACGATTGGCTACACCCCGCAGTTGGTGACGGCGGTACATCTCGACCGGCAGGACGACGCCGCGATGTCACTTTCGCCCTACGCGGTCGAAGGCGCGGCCACCGTATGGAACGCGGTCATGGAATACGCGCACACCCGCGACGGCATAGCGCCCAGCAACTGGCAGCGCCCGGACCTCGTCATCGAGCAGCCGGTGTGCGAGATTTCAGGGCTGCTGCCGAATGGCGTGTGCCCGGTTTACCGCGAGGTCTTCCGCGATGGCATGCAGCCGCGCCAGACGGATACCTACTGGCAGCAGTACGAGGTCAACAGCCAAACGGGCCAGTTGGCCACAGTCAGCACACCGGCGGAACGCATCGCCCGGGAACGCTATTTCGTGCCGCCGACTGCTGCGCTGGCGTGGTGGCGCGATACCGGCCAGCCGCTGCCGCCGCAGGACTACGACACCGTCAGCGTGCCGCAAACGGTGTCGGCCGTGCGCCTCACGTCTCCCGATTCGTACAGTTACGTCGGCGGCGTGGTCGATTTGTTCGGCGAGATCAATCTCACCAATATGCGTGATTTCCAGATTTCCTACGGGCAGGGGCTGAATCCGTCGCAGTGGATCGATCTGGGCGGCCGCCAGACCAGCCTCACCGACGGCCAGCCGATGGCGACCTGGAATACGACCGGCCTAGATGGACTGTACAGCATCCTGCTCACTGTCACTGGTCGCGATAATAGCACCGAGACCGACGCGATTCAGGTGACGGTCGATAACCAGCCGCCCGCGGTCACGCTGGTGCAGCGAGAGCCGGACAAGATCTACCGCTTCCCGGCCGACCGTGAAATCGCGCTCGACGCGCAAGCCACTGACAACATCGCCATCGCCCGCGTCGAGTTCTATCACAATGGACAACTGCTCGGCTCGGACGAGAACTGGCCCTATACCCTCGACTGGCGCATTGACGCGCCTGGCATGCACGAGTTTCGCGCCGTCGTCTTCGACGCGGTGGGCAATAGCGCCGAAGACACGCTCACCGTCGAGGTATTGCGTTCGGGCGGTTGAGGTATGCGTCTATGCATAGAAAAAGCGGCGCAGGTGAATAGTCCCTGCGCCGCTTTTTGATCGACCTGCTAACCCCAATTAGGCGTACTGGGCTAGCTCGTCCATCAGCGCGTTGAATTCGGGGATGGAAAGCTGCTGCTTGGCGTCGCTCATGGCGACCGGCGGGTTCGGATGCACCTCGACCATCAGGCCGTCTGCGCCGACCGCGCGCGCCACCTTGGACAGCGGAATGGCGATGTCACGACGTCCGGCGCTGTGCGACACATCGACGATCACCGGTAGGTGCGACTTAAGCTTGAGCACAGCCACGCCACCGATATCGAGCGTGTTGCGTGTCCACTTCTCGAAGGTGCGAATGCCGCGCTCCATCAGGATAACGTTCGGGTTGCCGCTGCTGACAATGTACTCGGCAGCGTAGAGGAACTCTTCGAGCGTGGCGGCCAGCCCGCGCTTGAGGATGATCGGCCGGTTGATCTTGCCCAGCGCCTTGAGCAGGAAGCTGTTCTGCATATTGCGCGCGCCCACCCAGAAGATGTCGACATAGTCCATGAACAGCGGAATCTGGCTTTGATCCATGATCTCGCTGGTGACGGCCATGCCGTACTTGTTCCCTACTTGCCGCGCGATTTGCAGTCCCTGCTCGCCCAACCCCTGGAATTCATAGGGCGACGTGCGCGGTTTGTAGGCCATGCCGCGCATGATCTTCACGCCGCGCGCTGCCAGCGCCGCGCCTACTTCGTCCATCTGCTCGGGGTTTTCGACCGCGCACGAGCCAGCGATGAGTTGAAATTCGCCATCACCGATTACCGCGCCGTTGGGAAGCTGGATGATGGTGCGGTCTTCGCTGCTCTTACGCTGCACGCGCATCTTGGCGCGCGCCTGCTGCTCTTCGAGCGCGAGTGAGGCGCGGAAGATTTCGCGGAACAGCGCCTTGATCGTTTCGTTGCTGAACGGCCCCTGATTGGCCTGTTCCAGCGCCGTCAGCATCTGCGCCTCGCGCATGGGATCGTAATGATCGCCGCCCACTTCTTCCAGCACCTTGCCGATCTGGGTGACCGCCTGGGCGCGTTTCGTGAGCAGTTCCAATAGCTGCATGTTGATTGTGTCGACCTGCAAACGCAGTTCGTGCAGGCGATCCTGAGCGGTCATGAGGCCCCCTGTGGCCGAACGATAACTGTGCTTCGATAAGGCGGTGCATTATAACGCTGCCCAGGCGTGGCGTAAACAGACGGTACGCACGAAGAAATCAGGGATCAGGATATCGAGCATGGTATTACCGGCGCGGCAGTGGATATGTGAAGAAATTCACAGATGTGCGTACACTGGATGAAACAGCGTGTGTGAGCCGTTCCGCTTGACCATGCTGCCGGCAAATCGGGTTCCTGAGCTTGCGCTACTAGACTGAAAGGAATTGTCGCACCATGCGCTCTATCACGCTCCTCCTCGTCGCTCTCGTCCTTGTCATGAGCATGACCGCCTGCGGAGGTGACGCTACTCCCACGACCGCGCCGGTGGATACGGCTGCACCCGCCGCCGATACACCTGCGCCTGTGGATACGCCTGTGGCCGAAGCTCCGGCTGCCGGTGATGTGCCTGCACTCAGCCAAACCGTAACCAGCAGCAACAACAACGTAACGGTCAGCTACCCCGACGGCTGGCTCGATCCAGTCGCTACCGTCGGCGTGTTCCTGTACAACAACGCCGATGGGCAGTCGACTATGAACTTCATGCGCGCCCGCCCGGGCGGCATGGCCTTCCAGATCAACAGCCAGCCCAACAGCAGCAACAGGACGCCCGAGGAATTGTTCGATTTCACTTTCAGTCCACTGGCCTCGGGCCTGGGCATGACGCTCTCCGATCCGGAAACGATCACGCTCGGCGGCGTAGAGGTGCTCAAGGCGACTGCCGCCAACACCAGCGCTGGCTCGGAACTCGGTCTGTATGTGGCCCTGAAACCGACCAGCGATGGCAATTTTGCGACTTTCGTCGTCTATCTGCCACCCGATGAGATCGAGGCGCAGACACCGCTGATTGAGGCGATTTTGGCCAGCGTGGATGTGACCGCTCCATAGAATTCTGCCGCAGTTTCCGCCCATAGAAACAGACAGGGACGGTGCGAGGCCGTTCCTGTCTGTTTCCGTGTGTTGAATGTCGGATCAGGCCGGAAACAGCGAAGCAACCGGCAGACTGAATTCCGGCAGCAGGGGGCTGGTGAGCGTGTCTTCAGCGGTCAGGCGGACGATAGTCTTGTCACCTGCTGTATAAATAAACAGCGAACGGTCGTCGGGGCTGATGACCCACACCTGCTGAACGCCGTCGTCCAGATACACATCGACTTTGCGCTGCACGTCGCGGTACAGGTCGGTGTGCGAAATCACCTCGACGCACAAATCAGGCACCAGCACAAACGGCTTGCCCTGCCAGTCGGGCATGCTGGCAAGATAATCCTCCCAACGCGCCGCAGCGTAGAAAGCGATATCCGGCACGCGGGAGTCCTTCACCCAGTTCTTGACGTCCATCATCACAAACGTCGATTCGGTGAAGAACTGCCCTACGCTTATGTGGCGCGCCTCGTAAGGCAGCAATACTGCGAGCAGTTGTTTGATAATGAAAATATGAATCGCAACGGGCGGCACGAGCGCCCTCCTTTCGCCGTCAATCAGCTCAAAAGGCGCGCGCTCAAACTCAACGATGAATTCGTCAAGCGGCATGCCGGTGCGCGTTCGTGGTTCGAGCACCATTGCAGTTCCCTTTCACTCTGGCCTGATTATACGACACAACACGGCCACGTTACGCCGAATTGCGCGGCACGCAGGCAGCAAAAGGACGGCATTGCGCCGTCCCCATAGTGGTGGACATCAACTCGGTGATCTAGCTAACCTGCACCGTCGCTTCAGCCGTGATCGTTCCTGACTCGTCCTTGTATTCCGCCGTTAGCTTGATCGCGCCGGCCTGCCCGGCGTCGATCTCGCGTTCGCGGCCGTAGAAGGTGAACGGCTGTAGCGTCAACGGTTGCTCTTCCAGCCCGAATGTCGCTTCGACCGCTGGCGGCGTCATGCCGGTGGCCGAAACAGACGTAGGGCCGGTGAAGGCATTGCGCGACACTGGCACAGGGTCGTAGCTGTCATTGAACAGCAGGGCGCGCGCCTGAAAGCTCGAACCCGCCGTCACCGTCTTTGGCGCATCAATTTCGAGTTTCATCTGGTTATTCTCTCCGTGTCAGTAGCCCACTTCATCACGGGCCAGCCGCATTGCGTTTGACATAGGCGTCCGACACATAACCCTGGTCGGTCTTGTCCCACTTGTCGTTGCCGTTGACGGGATCGCCCACTTCCTGGCTGATGACCTGAATTTTCGTGCCACGCGAATACTGGCCAAGAATTTTGGCGGACGTGCTCGGCGTTTCGCGGATGCGCAGGGCGGACGCGGTGACCTCAGCTTCACCGGCTCCCGGCACAGCCGATGGCGGCGCAGGCTCGCTCGGCAGGGTCACGCGGTGCTGGAACTGCTTGCCCTCGACCTTGCCCGGCCCGCGATCGACCGGATACGTGCCGCTGGCGAGGTCATTGGTATCGACGGTGTTCATGGGCGCATTCGCGGCTGTGTCCCCCGTCTGGAAAGCCGCTACAGCCGCTGCCCAGCCAATCGTGCTACGCAGCGTGGCAATCGCGGTCGATTGCAGGAACGAGTGCACGGTCGTGTGGCCCGGATTGTCGTCTCGATGCGCAAGCACCCGGTCGAGCATGGGCTTGATATTCGCATCATAGATCGATTTGGTGCTGTTGACGTGCAGCACTTCATGGGCGTTGAAGCGGGCCGCTGCGGCTGGCGTGACGTAGTGGCCGTTGCCCTGATCGCCGCCGTTCGCGCCCAGCCATGAGCGTTTGACGGTCAAATCGCCGGTACCGCCCAGCACCCACGCCTCCGAGTCGCTGAACATGCCGTTGGATCGGGACTGATAGGTGGGGTTGACGGTGGTCTGGATGGAGCCCGTGTTTTGCTCACCGCGCGGGCCTGCGCCGCCGCCGCCTGCCCACACAACCGTGCCGCTCATGCCCCCGTCCACAAAGGCGTGGGGCTGGCCGTCATCGGGAATTTGTGAGCCGATCTGCACGGGCGCGCTGCCCACGCGGCCGCCATCGACGAAGCGGATGGTGGGCGGAGCGCCCACCGCTGGCTCGGACTCGTTGGCTGCGCCGTCGCCGCCCTCAACGACCGCGACGTGCAGGCCAATGTCTGGCTTACCGCCGGTCTCATCGGCGGCGAAGTCTTCCTGCACGGTCATGACCTCGCCCGTGCCTTCTTCGCCTGCCGCATTATCCCCGGCCGCGCCATTCTCCACCGGGCTGTCACCGGCCTGTTCCGGATTGGTTTGGTCTGCCGTCTCTTCTTCATCGCCCCACCAACGCTGAATCGTGGGCGTGGTGGCTTCGAGGCCAACGGAACAGGTCGGGCAGGTGCAGCCCTGGGCGTGCGCGTCCGCTTCGCGCTGGATGACTGGCGCGAGTGGCTCGTCGGTGTAGACGCGCTGGGGTTTGCAGTGCGGGCAGGTGCAGGCCGGCGCGTGCGGTGTTTCCACCGCCGTAGGTGCCAGCAACCGTTGCAGCGCCGAATTGCCGATGGTGCGTTGGAGTGTAGCGATCTGGCTTGGGGAAGCGGCACGCAGGGAAGCAGGCGCTGCGGCAAATGCAGCGGCGCTATCCAGCGAAGCGCCCGCCTGCTGGGCCTGACCCTTGGCTTTTTGCAGCACCTCTTCGGTGGCCGATGCCTGCGGAGTCTTGTGCGCTGAACCGGCCATCATGGCCCCTTTTCCCCAGAAACGACTGGTGCGGCGGGATGAATATCCGCCCTATCCAACTGATTCACAGTATAGGGAAATCCGGAGATGGGGCAAACGAGGCACGCATCATGATCATTACCCCGCCTCTACCGTGCCGAGAGGGAATTTGGCCGCGCGCGTCTACCGTCTAGGGCCGCGCTTCCCCTGCAAACCACGCTTCGTTCTCCTCGGCATCCAGATCGATGATCTGCCGATCCGGGAAGCGGGCCAGAATGTCTTCGCGCGGGATGCTGCTGCTGGCGCGGGCCGCCACAATCGGACTGTCGAGATACGGGCTGGTGAGCGCCATCAACTCACCATAGCTGCGCCAGCGCACATTGTCGCCGGTAACGATCACCAGCAGATCGCGGTTATCCTCGCGCCGCGCCTCGACCTGTTCGATCAGCCGCCGGTCGATGAGGTTGAACTGATAGAGCACGCCCACGCGCGGCAGCGTATAAAAGACGAGCGAGGCCAGCAGCACGACCGCGAATGCGCCGTAGATGATGCTCCGCCGTGTGCGCTGTGCCAGCCACACAATGGGCAGCGCGCTGAGAATGGCCGCCGCGAACAGGCCCTCGAAGTAGTAGCGCGTGCTGTAACGCTGCGAGCCGATCCAGTAGGTAAGCTGGAAGATAATCAGCCCCAAAATCACCGCCAGCAGCAGCCAGCCCCATGTTTCGCGCTGGTCGCGCAGCAGCACCAGCGGCGCGCACACCCACCCCAGCAGGCCAATGACCGTCACCCATGCCCAGGTGGGGTCACGGGAAAGCGACCCGTCACCGAAGAAAGGCAGGGCCAGCCACACCAGCCCAAGCGCCAGCCACAACAGCACGTAAGCCGAGCGCCATCTGAAAATCACGATCAGCGCCAGCGGCAGCATTAGCCAGCTTAGGCCAAGCGCCGGATAGTAGTCGCCTTCGTTGAGGAAGTGATTGGCCAGTTCAGGCTGAACTGCACCATCACTTCCTTGCAGTGGCGGCCACTGCCAACCAAACAGGTCGGCGGCCGTCAGCGACAGGTCGAAGCGCATGTGGCGCACGCCTTTTTCGAGCGTGTGGCCGTGCCGTCCGTAGCCTTCGCCAAAGCCGATACGGTCGTAATCCCACACGAAGCGATACAAGTTGCGCGCGGGGTCGCCGGTGGCGGCCGCGTTGTACATCGGGATGACAAGGCCGATGGCGAGCGTCACCAGCGCCAGCGCCGCCAACGCAACGGTCAGCCGGCGCAGCGGACGGCCTGATCCATGACGGCGCACTACAGGCCATGCCAGCCGACCCAGCCGCACCAGGCTGTAAGCGGCAAACGGCACCGCCAGCGCCGCGCCCGTAGCCGGCCGGTTGATGAGCACCAACCCCAGCGCCGCGCCCGCCGCCAGCCCCCATCGCAGCGGATGGCTGCCCCGCTCGGTGCGCCAGTAGGCATAGACGAACAGCACCACCCAGAACAGGGCCGCTGTGTGGCCCATGAGCGTGGCGTTGAGCAGCACCGCCGCTGGCGAAAAGGTCACCAGCGCCGCCGCGACAACTCCCGTTTCGAGGTTGAACAGTTCGCGGCCGAGGCGAAAGACCAGCGCCACGGTGAGAGCTGCAAAGGCCGCATTGACGATCCATTCTTCGCCCAGCAGCACCCCGATCGCCAACTGTGCCGGCCAGCCAAGCGAGTATTTGCCGAAGCGGTGGCCCTCGAAATCGACCACGAACGGCTGCCAGTAGGCCAGGCGCGGTTGCGGCGTTTCGGTTACCAGTTGACCGCCCGCCAGTGTGCGCGCCTGAAACAGATAGGCCACTTCGTCTTCCAGATGAGGCAGGCGCTCAAAGACGATATTGCTGAGGACGGCGCTGAGACCGAACGCCAGCAGGGCCAGCCCGATGACGATCCAGTGGGCAAGGCGCAGGCGTCGGCGCGGGGTGGCTTGGTCGATCATAACGGCTCGATGCGTATGGAAACGAGTGGGGCGGAGTATACACACGAACGGTGGAGAAGCGGATTCAGGAAGAAACAGGAAAGGCCAACGCAAAGGACGCGAAGAGAGATGATGAAGATCGGAAACTGCTGGAATAAAAACGCACCAGAAGGATATTGGGTTGCAAGCAACCACACGGCATGAAGCCGAATTTCATCCTCTGATGCTAAATCCAGCGTATCACATTTTCCCTAACACTCACCCCAACTAGCTGTCCCCTTCCCATCCATCCACACCATCTCGCGCTCAAACACACCCCCGAACGCCTCGGCAAAGCGGGCATAAGCCTCGGCTTCATCGACCGCGCCGCCGAGCAGCGCGGCGAGGCTGGTGACGCCCTTGTCGCGGATGCCACAGGGGATGATGCCTTCGAAATGACTCAAGTCGGTGTTCAGGTTGAGGGCGATGCCATGCTTGGTGATGGCCTTTACATTCACGCGCACGCCGATGGCCGCGATCTTGGCGTAGCCTGCCGGGGTACTTACCCACACGCCGGTCAGCCCCGTGATCGTGCCAGCTTCGATCCCATAGGACGCCAGTGCTGCAATAATCACGCGCTCCAGCCCACGCACATAGCCGACGACATTGGCGTGCATGGCGCCGGGCATGCGCGCAAGCTGCAGGATAGGATAGGCGACGAGCTGGCCCGGCCCGTGATAAGTCACATCGCCGCCACGATCGATGTGTACCACTCCGATGCCGCGCTGGGCGCGTTCCGCCTCGTTCCAGAGGATGTTGGCTTCGTCGGCGGCGCTGCCAAGCGTGTACACCGGCGGATGTTCGAGCAGCAGCAAACGATCCGGCGCGCCGGCAGCCCGTTCGGCCACTAGCCGTTCCTGAAGTGCCAGCGCTTCGGCGTAGGGCACACGCCCCAGCGGCCAGGCCTCACATGAGATCACCGAAAAAGCTCAAAGCCCTGCGTCAAAGTGGTTTCTTTCAACCTTCAACTTTGAACTTTCAACTCGTTTTTAACTCACTGAATCGTCAGCGCCGAGATGGTCACGGTCATCGCGTCGGCTTCTGCGTCGGGGCCAAGCGCGCGCGCGTCGCTTTCGCCGGCGGTCATCCACAGCGTGCGATAACCCTCGCGGTGCGCCCAGTCGCGCACGGCGATCACGGTTTGCGGCTGCAGGCCCTTGGGCGACCACATCGCCACGTCGGCGCTGCGCGGTTCAAACATCTGCTGGCGGCAATAGACCACCACGTCCTGTCCGGCGGCCGACATACGCAGGCGATGTACGCGGCGCTGAGCCAGCTCGGGCATAGTGTCAAACATCGGCTGAATCAGCGTTTCCCAGGCGTGGCGCGGGCTGGTGTCGCGGCCAACGGGCATGGCCCAGCCATTGATGGTGTCGCGGTTCGTCTGCGTCAGATCGACGGCGCGGTAAAAGCCCTGGCCGGTGCGCGCCGCCAGCGCATAGCGATGCAGCGTCATGATCGGTGCGCCGCCGCGCCGCGTCAGCGCCGCCGCCGCTTCTTCGCCCAGCGCCGTGCTGGCAGTCAGGCGCATCAGCTTGCGCGCGCGCGCCGTCATCACGAACGAATCGACCAGCGCATCTTCCGTTTCACCATCCGGCGCGATGACCGAACCGATGTGCAGGTGCTCGCCGAACGGCTCGATCTCGTGATTGGGATAGGCTTCGGCGTAGCCATACACGCGCCCGTCGTGTTCGGCTACCATCGGTACGCCCGCGCCGAGCAGCAGATTGTTGAGAAAGACCGCACCGGTTTCGACCGTCATCCATGCGCCGCCGTGCAGCCAGCGCTCATAGACCGACAGCGAGTCGTAGTCGACATCTTCCACCTGGCCGTCGGGCAGCAGGCGCTGCCAGGCGCTGATGCGCTCGCGGAAGAGGGCGCTGATGGCACGGGTGTCGTCGAGAACGGCTTGGCGGATTTGCATGGAGCATACCTCAGTTGATAGTTCAAAGTGGAAGGTTGAAAGAAGTAGAAAGTACAAAGTGGAAAGTGAAGAACATGGAATCAGGATAAGCCAATATCAACTGTGGGGAGAATCGCTTGCCACGCCTGAGGCTCCAGCCGCATGGTTTCAACCTGCGGCGGCGCGACAATGCTCAACTCTATTTCCCACTTTCAACTTTGTACTTTTAACTTTCAACTTTCCACTTTGGATCATACCCCAACATCGGCCAGATGCAGCCCACGCGCCTATAATTGGATCAGCGATTGTCACAACACCACGGGAAATCGACATCATGGCCAACGCGCCGCGCCGTACTGAACATCCGCCAATCACCGACCCCACCGCATGGGATGCGCCGGACTATGTGGGCCTTCTGGTCGTCGATATTGGCAACACGAATCATACGCTCGGTCTGTGGCAGGCGGGCCACTGGGTGATGCACTGGCGCGCGCGCACAGTGCAGGACAAGATGCCGGACGAGTACGCCGTGCTGATGCGGAATTTTCTGCACGGGGCGGGACTGCGCCGCCGGGCCGTGACCGCCATCGTGATTGCCAGCGTCGTGCCGGCGCTCACGGGCACCTGGGTCGAACTGGCGCGGCGCTATTACGGTCTTGAGCCGCTAGTCATCACGCACCGCACCGATCTGGGCATTCGAGTGGCGATTGACCAGCCGGAGCAGGCCGGAGCGGACCGCATCGTCAATGCAGCGGCGGCGTATGCGCTCTACGGCGGAGCGGCCATCATCATCGACTTCGGCACAGCCACGAATTTCGACATTCTCACGTCAGACGGCGCGTATCGCGGCGGAGCGATTGCGCCGGGCATCGGCATTTCGCACGATGCGCTGGTGGTGCGCGCCGCGCGCCTGCACAAGGTCGATTTGCAGCCGCCGCCGTCGCCGATTGGCACGAACACCATTCACGCTATGCAGTCGGGCCTGTTCTGGGGGCATGTGGCGATGATCGAGGGGATGGTGGCGCGGCTGAAAGAGGCCATGCGCGCGCAATACGGAGAGAACGAGGTGCGCGTGATCGGCACTGGCGGCCTGGCAGCGCTGTTCGAGCAGCACACGACGGTTATCGATATGACCGCGCCCGAACTGACGCTCGACGGAATGCGGATTATCTGGGAGCGGGCGAAGCCGTAACCCACCACAAACACAGCGGCGGCCAACTCTGGCCGCCGCTGTGTTTGTATTTACGCTGTAGTGTCTAGCCCTGACTACCGGGCTGACCACCGGGGCCACCAGGCTGACCGCCGGGGCCACCAGGCTGACCACCGGGGCCACCGGGGCCGCCACCACGACCACCCGGCCCGCGCACATCGCCGACCTGCGTCTCCGGGCTATCCACCGTGAAGCTGGCCTGAAGCGTGCCCGGCGTGTAGGTCCCGTCGGCGTACAGCCCATCGGTCACAGTGCCGTCCGATGTGCCGCCCAGATACACGTCATAGGTATCGCCTGTGGCGAGTTCCGGCGCCGAGTAGACGAGCGACTGGAAGTCCTTGGACGGCGCAAAGGTAAGCAGCGGCGTGCCATCAGCGGCGGCGATGTGCACCAGCGTGCCTGCCGTCTGCAGCGAGTCGAAGACGATCAGCACCGAGTTTTGCGCCGACGTATCGTTGGGCGCGTACGGCATTCCAGCGCTGCCCGCCGCGATCAACTCGCCGCCTGAAATCGTGAAGGTGCCGTCATAGTCAAGCGCGCCGTCCATGTTGGAGATGGGGCCATTGACGATCACCAGTCCGCCGGTCATTTCGATGGAGCCGTTCGAGTCCAGGCCATCACCCGCCGCCTCGACCACAATCGTGCCGCCGTTGATCGCCAGCAGATACAGGCTGGGGTTGGGGATGTCATCCGGCTCGGAGACATTGATGCCGTCGTCGGTCGCCAGCAGGCGGATGCTGCCATCGTTGATGGTGATGAAACCGGCTTCGAGGCCTTCCTCGGACGTGAGGACATGGATATCCCCGTCGTTGATAATCAGATGCCAGTCCGAGTGAATGCCATCGCCGCCAGCGCTAATCGTGAAGTCGCCGCCGTCAATCGTGGTCGTAGTGACCGATTGCAGACCATCGTCCGCCGCCGTGATGGTGAAGGTACCGCCCGTGATGTGGATGTTGCCGAGTTCCACGTCGGCGTCATCGTTGTTCGACTTGAGTCCGTCGCCTTCGGCGGAGGTAAGGGTGAAGGTGCCGCCGCTGATAGTCAGTGAATCTTTGCCGCGAATGGAGTCGTCGACGGAATTGACTGTGATGACCGGCTCGCCGGTGATGGTGAGCGCGTCCTTGCTCACGATGCCGTCGCCATAGTTGGCCTGCACCGTCAGGCTGCCGCTGCCGTCGATGATCATATCGACGTCGCTGAAGACCGCCGCGTCAGGCTCATCTTCGTCGGCACTGGCATAGACGTACTCGGCGGCGTCGGTGACCGTGTTCTCGGTGCCATCCGCCGACACAAGCGCTACGCTCTCCGCGTTTTTGACGTAGATCGGCGCGCTGGTGGAACTAGTCAGGTTGACGCCGTTGAGTACGAGCGTAACCGCCCCTGCGTCTTCGCTGTCTACGAGAATTTGACCGTCGGTCAAGGTGCCGGTCAGATTGAAGGTACCCGCCGCGCTGATAGTGACGATGCTGCCGTCGGCGGTTGCGCCGTCGCCCGTCACGGAAATCGAGTCGCCGTTCAGGGCGATGTTAGTGGCCGAGTCCTGCGCGTTGACGGCCCCGATGCTTGCCAGTGCAAGCACGACTATGAGGAGAAGAACGACCATAGGTCGGGTGTTCATGCTGCGTTCCTTTCATGCGCGGATTCGGCGGTGACGGGCTGTGAATAAGCCGCTGGCCACCCATGAATCCTCGTCCAATGCGCCAACTATAGAACGCGAGTGTAATCCTTCTGTGCGCAAAGGATGGGGAACCTGTAAACTTTGCTGCAATGTGTGCCGCTGTTCAACTGCGGTGCGATAAGTAGTGGAACGTCGAAACTACAACGCTCAGATTTCTCAATCAACAGTAGCCGTACAACAGCCGCGCCCGAACTGACGCTCGACGGAATGCGGCTCATCTGGGAACGGGCGAAGAAATAACATCCCCTCCGGCTTCTGGCGCTAACGGCAGGCCTGCACAGGCGCTATGCTATGCGGGCGCAACCTCGTGGCGAAAGGCGAGTACACGCTGTGAATCAAATGCTTCAGAACCCACCCCGGTCGTTACGGGACGTTGCCCAAACGATTGAGCACGCGCTGCTGCACCCCACCCTGACCGATGCAGAAATTCTTGAAGGCTGCGCTGTCGCCAAACAATGCGGGGTGGCGACGGTCTGCGTCAAACCGTACTCCGTGGCGCCGTGCAAAGCGGCGCTTGCAGGCTCAAACGTCATCGTCTGTTCGGTCATCGGATTTCCGCACGGAAACAACACGACCGCCATCAAGGTTGCGGAAACGGAACGCGCTATTCAGGACGGGGCCACCGAGATCGATATGGTCATCAACATCGGCAAGGCGCTGGGCGGAGACTGGGATTTCGTGGCCGGGGAGATCGAGCAGGTCAATCAGGCGTGCGTGGCGCAGGCGGCCATCCTCAAGGTCATCTTCGAGACGGACTATCTGACCGATAACCACATCATCCGGCTGTGCCAGATTTGCTCGGCGTTGACGGTGGCTTTCGTGAAAACTTCAACCGGGTTTGGATACGTTAAGCAGACGAACGGCGATTACAACTACAAGGGTGCAACCGAACAGGTGCTAACGCTAATGCGTCGGCACAGCGATCCGGCTGTTCAGTTGAAAGCCGCCGGCGGCATTCGCAGCCTCGACGGCCTGCTGCAAGCACTGGCTTGCGGCGCAACGCGGGTTGGCGCGAACGCGACCGTCACTATTCTGGACGAAGCCCGTCAGCGCGGCTATCAGTAGCAGGAACCTCACTGTGGACGAGAAGATAGTCGTGATCGGCAGTTCCAACGTTGATTTCATCATGAAGATGGAACGCTTGCCGCACATCGGGGAAACCATCACCAACGCGCAGTTTATGCAGACGTTTGGCGGCAAAGGGGCCAATCAGGCCGCAGGCGCTGCCAGGGCGGGCGGTGATGTCTGGTTCGTGAACTGTGTGGGCGATGACATTTTCGCCTCGTTGCTCATGGAAAATATGCGCCAGTTAGGGGTGCATACTGAATATGTGCTTGAGCAAACAGGCATCAATAGCGGCACCGCGCTGGTGATGGTTGGCAGCGCCGGCGAGAACTACCTCTCCGTGTCGCCGGGGGCTAACTATCTGCTTACTCCGCAGATGGTAGACGCGCTCGAACCGCTGATCGCGGAGGCGCGGATGGTGGTACTGCAGTACGAAATTCTGCCGGAGACCCTCTATGCCGCTATCGACCTGGCTTCGCGGTTGGGCAAGCCGATCATGTTCAACCTTGCGCCCGCGCGCGCCTTTGATCCAGCCCGCCTGCCCCAAATCACCTATCTGGTTGTGAACGAGGTGGAGGCCGAGTCGCTGTGCGGATTTTCCGTGAAGTCGGCGCAAGCGGTGGAACGCGCTGCTGACCATCTGTTAGCCAGCGGCGCGCATGCCGTCATCATCACGCTTGGGGCGGACGGCGCCTATCTTGCCTGCGGTGAGCAGCGCGAAAAACTGCCAGCCTTTGAGGTGGAAGCGGTCGATACCACCGGCGCAGGCGATATCTTCTGCGGCGCGTTGGCGGTCGCGCTGGTCGAAGGGCGCGATCTGCCAACTGCGGCCCGTTTTGCCAGCGCCGCCGCCGCGATCAGCGTCACGCGACTGGGCGCGCAGCCGTCAGCGCCGAGCCGCGCGGAGATTGATCAGTGGCTCGACGCAAAAGCTGCGGCCGCGCCATAGAACAAGCGCGCATCGGCTACGCGGGGATAGGCGCTACTGACGCGGGGCAACAGCTACCAAAGCCGCATGGCGACTTCCACTACCAGTATCCGCACCACTGGCAATCAGACTGCGCTTGATGCCGCTTTCAACCTTCAACCTTTAACTTTCAACTTCCTTAAGACCCTTCACCATTCGCTGCGATCCGGGACTGGCGAGGTAGCCGAGGCGGACAGCCAACGCCTGCGCCGGCTCGTCGCGCAGGTCGACGGTGAGGCGGGCCGTGCTCATGCCGCGCGCCTTTGCATGGGCCAGCGCCAGCGCGCCCAGCGCCGTCGCAACCCCACGCTGGCGGTACTGCTCCTCCACGCCGGTGTACGTCGAAAGGACAGTCGCCGAATCGGGGAAGTCCGCAAACTGCGTGAAGCCGACCCACGCCGCGCCGCGCACCGCGACGAGCAGTTCGTCCGCCCGCGCCCACGACGACTCGAAGATGCGCTTGCTATACTCCGCAAACGGCAGATGCGCGCCGGTGAACGTCGGGTCGTCGACGATGACGCGCTTGTGCAGCTTGTAGATTGCCTTGCGATGGTCGCGGGTATCGCCGGCTTCGGCATAACTCAGAAAGGCGAAACCCTCAGATTGCAGGCGGTCAATCAGCGGCGCGAAGATTTCAGGGTCGAACGTGGGGAGATCAAGCATGTGCTCGGCAGTGTGCTGCACCTGCTTGAAGCCGCGCACCTCGGCGAAGCGCAGGCCTTCCGGCTGGTCGTCACGCACATCGCTGCCCACATACAGCGCGCCCTGTTCGCGCGCCCAGGCCTCACTGGCGTCGTACAACTGCGCGCCGACGCCTTGCCCGCGCGTGTCCGGCTGCACAATCACATCGAGCCAGAATTGACCGGCTGGCATCCAGGGGTCGCGCACGCAATCGCCAATGCCAACCGGCTGATCGGCGTCATCGACCGCGACGATTTGCTGGCGCAGGCGGGCGGGGTCGGCGTGCCGCCGCCATTCAATTAGCAGATCGGGGGTCACTGGCAGGGTGGCCGTCAGGTTCAGGAGCACCGCCAGCGCGGGCAGATCGCGCTCGGGGTCGAGGGGGCGAAAAGCCACCATCAGCCGCGCCGCTAACTCACGCGGATGACGGCGTCGGTCATCCAGCAGCCCATGCAGGGCGGCTGCCGCTGGCGCGAGAGGATGAACAAATACGTCACCCACTCACCGCTGCGCTGGCGCAGGTGCACGCGCTGATAGGCTTTGCGTTTCGAGGCGATCATCTGGTCAAGCTGGGCCTGCGTGAAGCCAATAAGGGGCGCATAGCCGGGGCTTTCGAGCAGCGTGATGAAGCGTTCAACCGGCCCGCTGGCGGCGCGGCTGGCAGGTGACGCAAACGCGTAGGCCGCGCGCAGCCCGGTATTGAAAGGCAGCAGATCATCGTTCTGCAGCAGGTCGAGTTGGATTTTCACCACATCTTCGGGCGCAAGCTGTACGTCCGGTTCGAAGGCCAACGCGGGCAGCCGTTGCAGCATATTTCGGCGTCCTTCTCTTTCAGTGAAGCCTCTCTACGGCGCAAGCAGCGGCAGCATGCGCCAGATGACGAACAGATTGAGCGACGTGAACAGGGCCAGCACCAGCGTTGGCCCGGCCCAGCGCGCGAGATGGCGCGCGCGGCCACTGGCAAACAGGCGGCTCCAGCCGTCCAACCCCAGCCCAACCAGCAGCGCCGCCGGAATGAGCGCCACGAACAGGTAGCGCCCCTGCGCCTGATAGAAGACGGTGTTGTAATACCCGAACTGGAGCGCGGCCAAACCAGCCGCCACGGCCAGCGTAATCCATGCCAGCCGCCGCCAGCGTGCTGGTTCCTCGATCGAGGGCGTTTCGCGCTTGACCAGCCGCACGATCCAGCCCCCGCCCACCACGCCGAGGAAGGCCCAAATCAGCGCGTACGCCCAGTCGGGCAGCGGCAGCGCCATCCAGCCGAACTGACCCCAGGCGCTGTTGAAGGTCGTTTGCAGGAAGCGCCCCAGTCCTTCCGTCGCGCCGAGTTGGGCGAACACATCGGCCGTGCGCGGCTGACCGGTCACGACCGCATCGTGGGCGGCCAGACCGAATATGTCTGGGAAGCCGTAGGCGCTCACGTTATGCACCCACCACGTTCCGCCCAGCGCCAGCGCCACAGCCAGCGCTAGCAGGCCATCGCGCGCGATGCCTTTCAGCCGTTCGCGGCCGGACAGCCCGGGCGCGGCGGCCGTCCAGCGCAGCAGCACCGCCAGCGCGATCACGCCTGCAATAAATGCCGCGTTCATTTTGGTCTGAAACGCCAGCCCGGCGACTGCGCCAAGCGCCACGCCGATGTATGTTGGCGGCCTGTCGCCATGCCACGTCCACAACACGACGGAAGTCGCGCCCACCGCCAGCGTCGCTGACCCCACCACCAGTGGCGCGACATCTCCGGCCGGCAGCGCCACAAACACGAACAATGCCGCCAGCACCAGCGACAGCAAATCCCATACCACTGCATACAGGTGTTCAACCGTGCCGCGCAGGTAGAAGATGATAAGCAGCAGCCCGGCCGCGATGATCAGTTCAGACAGCGCGTCGTTGTTGACAGCGGCCATCATCGCCAGATGCTGGGGGACGAGCGCCGCGAACGCCGCTGCGCTCACCGCCACCCAGCCGTGCGCGGGCAGCAGGGCGCGCGCCGCACCGTAGGCGGCCACTATCACACCCGCGCCAATCAGCAGCGACAGCAGCCGCAGCGCCAGTAGCGAGCTATCGGTGTTTTGGTAAACCGGCAGCGCCAGCAGATAGTACAGTGGGGGTTGGTGGTCTTCGTACTGGATAGTGGGCAGGGCGTCGAGCAGCTCCGGCGCGAAACGTTCGTTCGTGAGCTGGCTCAGCAGGGCCTGATCCCAGTCACCGTCCTCGATGACGGCGCAGCAGCCATCGTTGTCCAGTTGGTTGATGACTTGCACATGCGCGGGTTCGTCGGGGTTTTGCCAGTCTGGCGTACGAATGGCATAGAGCACGCCGAGGATGAGGTAAATCCCCAGCACCACAATCAAGCCGATTCTCTGCGCGGAAAGACTCATCCGCCCTCGTACGATTTGTTTGATCGGGCACGCCCATGAGCCGGGCGCCATGCTGGGCATTGTCGTGGAAGACGCCGCGTTTGGCAATGGCGCGAAAATTCCTATACTCTGTGTGTGAAGCGATTGATGCACCAGCACCTGCCGCCTGCTTCGCTTACGCCACTTGGCTGATTTGCAGGCGCTTGCGTTCACCTGGTTCCTTGTGCGTTTGTGCCTTTTGTTCAGAGGAGCGCCCCGCCAATGTCCACCAATGATCAGCTCCAGCAGGCCTACCAATTGATTAAAGCCGGCAATCGTCAGGACGCAGTCCAAATCCTGATGCCCATCCTGAAGGCGGACCAGTCCAACGCCGATGCCTGGTGGCTGCTGGCCAACGCGGTCACGGATCCGTCGCAGCAACGGCGCGCGCTCAACGAAGTGCTGAAGCTGCGCCCGGGCGACGAAAAGGCGCTGCGCATGCTCGGCCAACTGCCGTCCACCGATCCGCCAGCGACAACGCCAGCGCCCGTCGTGAGCACGCCGCCGCCCGCCAGCACCGATCCGTTCGCCGACCCCGGCGATCCATTTGCCGATGCCGGCGATCCGTATACGCCTGCACCCAAGCAGAAGAACGACGCGCCGCCGGTCTATGCGCCGCCCGTGATGACCACTCCCACGCCCGTCGGAAATGTGCCGCCCGCGCCGATTTACGTAGGCCCTGCGCCCCGGCGCGGCCCAAGCTGCTGCCTGCTCTTCGGCTGCCTGGCCGTCGTATTGTTCTGCATCGCGCCGCTGCTGTGCGTCGGTGCGGGCTTCGCTGGCCTGTCGCCGGTGTTCAACGATGTGGCACGCACGCTTGGTGCGCGGGACTTCCAGGGTCTGGCTGACGTATTCAGCGGCCAGGCGACGCCACTACCCGGTTCTGCGCTCGACGACGCCTTCTCGCAGATGGGCGTCTCGAATATGGGCGAACTGCAGGGCACGATGCAGGGGTCAATCGATCAACTGGCGACGATGGCAGGCACGCCCGGCATCGTCGAGACGGCCGCAGCCAGTTTTGGAATGCCGATAGTAGGTCAGCCTATGCCCGGCTCCCCCGTCAGCCGTGGCAACATCGAGCCAGGCCAGACCGTGAACGGAAATATCAGCTCCGGCAGCGCAGGCGATGCCTGGGTACTTTCGGCCAGCGCCGGCGCGACCTATGTGATCGATGCTGAGGGCGACACCAGCGTCGATACGATTCTGTCGGTGGTCGACAGCAGCAACACCGTCGTGGCCTTCAATGACGATGGTGGCAGCGGCACGGACTCGCGGCTGGAGTTCACACCCGATACGAGCGGCAAATACACCATCGTCGTTGGTACGTTCGGTAACATCGGCGGCAGTTATACGCTGGTCGTCGAGCAGCAGTAAGCCAACCTAAACCTCGCCCCACAGCCCCTCTCTGCGTGCGCGGAGAGGGGGAACGCAAATCGTGACGTGCCTGACTTCGCTGGAGTCTGACACTGCGGCGGACGAAAGTGCCGCCGCAGGAAAACCCCAAGTCCACTTAAGGGACTTGGGGTTTCCAGACAGGGGATTATGCAGTTTGAATATTTGACCTGGTAAACGTGGGCACAGCATGCTGCGCCCCTACGTGTGTGTTTTGTAGAGGCAAGGCATGCCTTGCCCCTACCCGACGACCGTTTACTATCCCAATTAGGAAAAATGCATGATCCCCTGGCGACGCCCAGACTCAATCCCCTGCGCTTGCGTAACTCACGGCATGTAAATCGCGCGCGGACAGTTAGTTTGAGTTGTGACGGCTTGATCTACGGCCTGTAGAATCCGCGCCGCCGCCTGTATACTGGCGGCGTTTTTCCAGCCACAAACGGGGACATTCCACCTATGAAACTCGGCATCGTCGGCCTGCCCAACAGCGGCAAGACCACGCTTTTCAATGCGCTCACGCGCGGCGACCTACCCACCGGCGCAGCCACCAGCGGCCAGTTCGAGGTGCACACCGCGGTCGTGCCGGTGCCCGATGCCCGCGTGGACACACTGGTCGCCATGTACAACCCGCGCAAGATCAACTACACGCAGATGACGTATGTCGATATCGGCGGGCTGGACAAGGGCGTGGGCGATGGTGGGCTGAAAGGCCAGTTCCGCAACGAACTGAGCGGCCTGGACGGTTTCCTGCATGTAGTGCGCGTGTTCGGCGATGAGAACGTGCCCCACCCCTATACGACGGTGGACCCCGCCCGCGACGTGAACATCCTTGACGGCGAATTTCTGCTGTCGGACCTGATCGCGGTCGAAACGCGCATCGAGCGCCTCGACGCCGATCTCAAGCGCAAGGGCAAGGCCGGCGACAAGGCCATGTCGGACGAACTGGAGATGCTGAACCGCCTCAAGGCGCAGCTCGAAGCCGGTCAACCGCTGCGCGACCTGGGCCTCACCGAAGACGAGATCAAGCCCCTGCGCGGATTCGGCTTCCTCACGCTCAAGCCCACCATGATTGTCCTCAACATCGACGAAACCCAGCGCGCGATGACGCTGCCCTACGACCACCGCGAAAGCACGGTCGTCAGCTTGCAGGCGCGCATCGAGGCCGAACTGAGCCAGCTCGACGCGGAAGACGCCGAAATCTTCATGGCCGAGTACGATATTGCTGAACTGAGCGCCGACAAGGTCATCCGCCTGTCGTACGAACTGATGGCGATTCACTCGTTCTTCACCGTAGGTGAGGATGAGGTGCGCGCCTGGAGCGTCCGCATTGGCGCAACTGCCCCCGAAGCTGCTGGCGTGATCCACAGCGATTTGCAGAAGGGCTTCATTCGCGCCGAAGTCATGCGCTACGACGACCTGATCGCGGCTGGCAGCGAAGCCGCACTGCGCGCCACCGGCAAGTTCCGGCTCGAAGGCCGCGACTACGTTGTCAAGGACGGCGATATCCTCCACATCCGCTTCAACGTCTGATCCACGTTCATTCCGAGCCTGAATTCAGGCTCGGAATCCCCTGCACGAATCCATTCAGGCAAATGTTCGCTCCCGGTTCAGGCTTTGTGTCTTACTTCCATCTTTATAGCGCGCGTCCCTTAGCAGTTCTCCAGTTCTGCGAACAAAGTGCTTGTATTTTCGGCCAATTGAATTACGATATGTCTTAATTCAGCATCCTGCATGTTGTTCCCATGTGAGCGGCAGCCCACTGGAACGCTGAGCGGCTTCATTCGCCTTAATGCTGTTGGCGTGCAAGCGCGCACTGCCATCCTTTTCCAACCAGGAGTTAACCATGCCCGTTCACGTTTATTGGGACGACGAAGCGTGTTCCATCTTGAGACTATCTTTTGTGGGCTACTGGACGTGGGAAGAGTTGTTTGAGGCTGGCGAAACAGTAGTCTCTATGTGTGCCGAACAGCTTCACTGTGTCGACATCATCTCCGAGATGTTGAATACGAGCTATCGGCCTCCTCGCTTTATAGAACAGTCAAACGCCCTTCTGGACAACAGCCAGCAGCCGGAAAACCTGAATATGGTTGTACTGACGGTCGATGACTTTCAGCACAATGATCTTTAAGGCCTACAGTGATCGCGAGGAATTTCATTTCACCTATGCTTTCGCGCCTGGAATTGAAGAAGCCCGACAACTCATTGCTGCAGCGCGCAGGGGCGAGCCGATTCAAGCCTATATTCCCTGCAATCGCCAGTTAAACTAGGGGGCATGAACGCACTCAGCCCCGCTTTTCGCGCCAAACTCTTCGTCGCATCAGGTATCTTCCACCCCGAACCGGGCGGCCCGGCCACCTATCTGCGCGAACTGCTGCCCGAACTGCAGGCGCGCGGTTGGGATATTCGTGCCCTCACCTTCAGCGACAGCGCCGAGGCGCGCGGAGAACCCTACGAAGTCACCCGCATTGTCCGGCAAAGCTTTCCGCTGCGCATGGCGCGCTATGCGGCGGCGGCGCGCCCGCTGCTGGCCTGGGCCGATCTCGTGTACGTGCATCTGCTCGGCCTGCCGCTGGTGGGTGACCGCCACGCCAAGCGCGTGATCAAAATCGTGGGCGATCTGTCGTGGGAGCGCGCCGTGCGCCGGGGCTGGATCGCGCCCACCGAGGATATCGACGTCTACCAAACGCGCCGCTATGGGCTGGCCGCCAACGCCGACCGCGCCCGCCTTTCCCGCGAAGCGCGCACCTACGACGGTGTGATTGTGCCAAGCGAGTATCTCAAGCGGCTCGTAGTTGGCTGGGGTGTGCCTGAAGAGCGCGTGCGCGTGATTTACAACGCGCTGCCGCCTGATATGAGTGTGCCCGAAATATCCCAACACGAGGCGCGCGCGCAGCTTGGTCTGCCCGAAGGCCCGCTGGTGCTGACGGTCGGGCGCGTGCTGCCGTGGAAAGGCGTCGATCATCTGATCGCCGCATTGGCTGATGTGCCGGATGTGCAGTTGGCCGTGGCCGGTGACGGCCCGGCCCTGGGCGAAGCGCAGGCGCTGGCCGCATCAACGGACGGGGGTCGGCGTGTGACATTTCTTGGCCGCGTCGCGCGCGACCAGATGCCGCTGTATATGAAGGCGGCCGATTACGTGGCGCTCTATTCCGGTTACGAAGGCTTGTCGCACACGCTGCTGGAAAGCCTGCGCGTGGGCACGCCTGTCATTGCCAGCGATAAAGGCGGCAATCCCGAAGTTGTACAGCATGGCGTGAATGGCCTGCTCGTGCCCTATGTCCACATCGAGGCGCTGGCGGCGGCGCTGCGGGAAGCCTTCACGCCGGGCAAGCGCGACGATCTGGCGGCCAATCACAACGTCGGCATGGAGCGCTTCGCCTACAGTCGCCTCATCGACCAGACTGACGCGGCGCTGCGAGAATATCTGTAGTTTTGAACCACAGAGACGCTGAGGTTCAAACTCTTTTCTACGTACGCCATTCCGCCTGCCACTGTGCCGCCCGCGCCCGCAGCGCCTCGACTGCGCCCGGCGGCGCTTCGACTGAACCCAGCATCGACGCGCTGATTGCCTTTCCGTGAAAATCGGAGCCGCCAGTCATAATCAGGCCGTAGCGAACGGCCAGCCCGCGCAGGTTCAGCCGCACCGACTCATCGTTCTTCGGGTGCGCCACTTCGACGCCATCCAGCCCTGCGACCGCCAATCGTTCAACCATGCCGCGCCAGTCGGGCAACACGCCCGGGTGGGCCAGCACCGCCGCGCCGCCCGCGCGGTGAATCAGGCCGATCGCATCTTCCGGCGCTAACCGCTTGCGCGGCACATAGGCGGGGCCGCCGGAATACAGATAGCGGTCAAAGGCGTCGCGCACGGACTCGACATGCCCCGCTTCAATCAGCGCCCGCGCCACATGCGGCCGCCCGACCGATCCGCCGGCCGCCAGCGCATCCACGCGCTCCCAGGTGACGGGCAAGCCCAGCGCATTCAGGCGCTCGACCATCTGCTGCGCGCGCGCGATGCGGCGGGCGCGAAATTCAGCCAACGCAATTTGCAGCGCTTGGTCTTCGGGCAGAATGCCGTAGCCAAGCACGTGAACGTCGCCGCCTTCATCTTCGGCGCTGAGTTCGATGCCGGCGAGGATCGTGATCGCGCCGCGCGCCGCCTCGCGGGCTGGCCCAATGCCTTCCGTTGTGTCGTGATCGGTGATGGCGAGCAGATCGAGGCCGAGCGCGCGCGCCAGCACCACCAGCTCGGCCGGCGTGTGCTGCCCGTCCGACGCGCTGGTGTGGGCGTGAAGTTCGGCGCGCACCCGGGCTAACGTGCTTCCACGACGAAGCGAACCGCAGTGCGCTCTTCGCCGTCGATGTCCACATCGGCGAATTGGGGGATGCAGATCAGGTCGATGTGGTCGCCCACCAGATAGCCGCGCGCAATTGCCAGCGCCTTGACCGCCTGATTGACTGCGCCCGCGCCAATGGCTTGCACTTCGGCGTGACCATGTTCACGAATCACGGCGGCAATCGCGCCAGCCACCGCTGTCGAGCGCGATTTTGCCGACACCTTGATGATGCTGGCCTTCACCGGCGCGTCGTCTGCGCTGTCATCCGCCGGGGCGGGGAGTTTATTGGCGGGCAGCCACTCATCCATGAGCACCCTCTGCCTTTCGCTACCATGAGGCGCTATCACAGATTCTATACGAATTTTACAAATCTGCTGGTGCTCGCGCAGCGTCATGTCCAAAGGTTAGAAAAACATTTCGCAAGGTATGTTTTCTCAGGCGCGCGCGGTTTCCCGTGGAATTTTACGAACTGATCGACGTGATCAGCCTATTTCCCAATGTTAAAGAGATCTGGTTTAGTAGACCCGGCGCATTTATGGGGATATAACGGCCATATATCCCAAGATATCACCCGTTTTATCGCAATGATCTTGGGAAATAAATGGATTATGGGATATGCGTGGACTGGTAATCGCAAGTCTAAAACTCGCCATGTTTAAGGCTCTTGATCAGTCCATTTCCCAACCTTAAAAGTGGCGAGTTTTTAAGACTCTTTGGTTGTGTCGCATGCGTGCTGCCCCTATAATGATTGGTGTCAGCGAATGACCTCTTTCCGCGTTTTCGGGCCACCCCAAACGCCCTCTTGTCCGGCAGCGCCGGGCTGTGCGGAAAGCGACCAACTCAGCACTCACATGGACGCAAAAGCTACCTGCCAAGGGGAGATACTCTACTGTGGATGCTGTATTCGCTGCTGCCAGCGCTGTTTTGGGGCAGCGCCACCCCTATCAGACCGGCCATGGGGATGCCGGTGAAGACAGGAAGTAAAAACAGTGACACCTCAAGAGATTTGGAATGCGGCTTATCATCAGTTGGAATTGCAGCTTGATCGCGCTTCTTTTGAAACGTGGGTGCGCGGTGCCGCGCTGGCCGATGCGCGTGAAGAGCAGCAGCAGCTCGTGCTGGTGTTGAGCCTGCGCAACGCCTTTGCGGTCGAGCAGATGCAAACGCGCCTGCAGCGCAGTGTTACGCGAATTGTGCGCGACGTCGCTGGCCGGCCGGTCGATCTGCGCTTTGAGGTGGCGAAGGCAAACGATGCGCCCGTGCCCGCCGCGGCCATGGATGACGCCATGCCGCTGTTCCGGCTTCTGGCCCAGCAGGGCTCTGGCCAAAGCCCGGAGTCACGTTTGCCACTGCACAAGCAGGTGCCGCGCCCCAACCGTGTTGAATTGCCCGAAAGTGACCTGAATCCGCGATTCACCTTCGACCGTTTCATGTCTGGCAGCGAGAATCAGATGCTGGTGGCGGCCGCCCGCGCTGTCGCCGAGCAGCCCGCCGCCGCCTACAACCCGCTGTTCCTGTGGGGCGGCGTGGGCCTGGGCAAGACACATCTGCTGCAGGCCATCGCCCATGTGGGCCGTGATCGCGGCCTGCGCGTGATTTATGTGCCATCGGAAGCCTTCACCAACGATCTGGTCGATGCGATTCGCCAGCGCACCACCGCCATGTTCCGCGAACGCTATCGCAGCGCCGATGTGCTGCTGGTGGACGACATCCAGTTCATCGCCGGCAAAGAGAGCACGCAGGAAGAGTTCTTCCACACTTTCAACGCGCTGGCCACCTTCAACAAGCAGATCGTGCTGGCCAGCGACCGGCCGCCGCGCGATATGAAAACGCTGGAAGAACGGCTGCGTTCGCGCTTCGAAGGTGGACTGGTGATGGATATTCAGCCGCCCGATCTGGAAACACGCATCGCCATTCTTGCCAACTGGGCGGAAGAACGCGGCCTGAATGCGCCGCCCGCTGTGCTGCGCCATATCGCCGAGCGCGTCAAGTCGAACGTGCGCGAGATGGAAGGTGTGTTCAACCACATGGTGGCGGCGTTGCGCTTCTCGCAGACGGCAGCCACGCCCGATATGGCCGATTCGCTCATCGACGGCTACCGCCGCCCGCGCCAGCAGGTCACGCTGCAGCAGGTCGTTGAAGTCGTGGCGCGCCATCATGGGCTGGACAGTGCCGACCTGATCGGCCCGCGCCGGCACGGGCCGGTGAGCCACGCCCGCCAGATCGCCATGTACCTCGCCCGTGAACTGACCGGCGCCTCGCTGCCGCAGATTGGCGACGCCTTTGGCGGGCGCACGCACAGCACCGTGCTGCACTCATGCGGGCGCGTCGCCAACGATCTACCCATCGATCCGCTTCTGCAAGCCATCGTTGATGATCTGCGTCAGGCGCTGCAGCGGGCCTAATTCTCGCCTGACCGTCGGCGTAAAGGCCAACACAAATCACGCGAAGGACTCAAGGAGCGCCAGGGGGAAATCCTCCTGGCGCTCTTCCTCTGCGTCCTTGGCGCTTTGGCGGTTCAATATCTCTTGAGTGTTCGAACGCCGTTGTCTCAGCCCGCCCCATCTGCGTAGGCATGTCGTCAGCTTCTGCCTCTAAATGACCATGCTACAATACCGCCCATGCGCATTCTCTCCCGTGTTTTGCCGGTTCTCCTTCTGATTGCTTCGCTGGCCGCACCCGTTCTCTTGCTGGCGCAGGGTGATTTGCTCGGGCGCGTGAATGCGCTGCGGGCGTCAGTGGGGCGCGCGCCGTACACGATCAACAGCGCGCTGTCAGCCGCCGCGCAGGATCAGGCGCAGTGGATGGCCTCGACTGGATCGATCAGCCACACGCGGCCGGATGGCAGCGGGCCACGTACCCGCGCCGCCGCTTATGGCTATCCTTCGGCGCAGGTGAGCGAGAATATCTACGGCGGCACCAACGCCACCGCCGACAGCGCGTGGAATTTCTGGCTCAACTCAGGCATCCACTACGCCGGCATGGTCAACCCCAACTACAACGAAATAGGCATTGGCAGCGCCAGCGGCAGTTGGGGCAGTACGTATGTGATGGTGTTCGGCAATTCGGGCGGTCCGTCGCTGGCGTTCGTCAGCGCCAACTCAACCGGCGGCGGCGGCGCATCTGGCCCGCCGTCGTATGTGGTTGGCAGCGACGAGTTCGGCAATATCATGCACGAGGTGCAGCCGGGCGATACGCTGGGCGATATCGCCCTGATCTACGGCTATACGTGGGATGACCTGCCGGCGATGATGGCGCTCAACGGCCTGACCGATGTGCGCGACCTGGACGTGGGCAGCGTGTTCCTGGTGCCGCCAAAAGCGGGGACGTACACGCCGGTGCCCACCACGCCGCCGCCTTCGCTCACCCCTACGCCTGTCCCGCCCACGATGACGCCCTTTGTCGCCTTGAGGCCCGTCAACGCCGCCACGCTGCAAGTGACACCGCTGGCTGCCCTCACGCACACGGCCTCACCGGCCCCGCCATCTGTCGCTACGGCCGCGGCTGCCCCGGCATGGCTGGAAACGAACGCAGCGTCTTCCACGCCGGCCATCAGTGCCACCGCCACTACGACCGCGATGGGAGTTGCCGTGGCGCTGAACGCCACGCCAGAGGCGGTCATTCCCGCGGCCATCGTGCCACCCTCGCCCGAAAACAACACCAACACGCTTCTGGTGGTAGCCATTCTGGTGCAAGTGGGCGTCATCGGGGCAGCCGCGATCAGTTTCCTGCGCGGCGGCCGCAAAGGGCGCAGGCCGTGACCAAACGCACGCCCGGAGACTACACACGCGCCTTGATTGCGGCAGCCCGCCTGACGCTGCGCGGCGAAAAGCACCCCGCCGAGGCTGCGCCCGATCCATACCCGCACACAAACGCCTGGCTGGCCGAAACAAAAGCCTCGCTCGATGCCGTCGAGCAGGCCGCGCGCGACGCTGGCTTCGACACGGCCAGCACGACGCTCCACATCGAGGGCCGTGATGTCAGCATGAAGACTATCCTTGAGGCGATTCGGTTTCACGCCGAGGTGGAATACCCGTCGCTACTGGCAAGCCCCGGCCACTATTCGCTGCTGGCTGTCAAAGCGACCAATCTCAACGATCGCTATCTGGCGCTGCGCCTCGAACAGGCCGATGCCTTACCCGAATCCGTGAGCGCGGCCGTGCATATGCTGGCCGAATCCTTGAGCCGCCAACCCAGCGAGAAACCTTAAGATGTGACCCCACAATGGTGCGGAGACAATGCTTGATCGCCCAGTTTACGCAGCCGTGTAAAGCCCTCAGGGGAAAGATGCATTGGCGCATTGACAAATCTCAACACAATTTCACGAAAATTTTACGTTTTCATGGATTGCATTTCCAAAAACCGTGCTAGCATACAAACAAGCAGAGATGCTGAAAGCAAGTTTTCGTCCTCATCATAGCTTCAAGGAGTTTTCATCATGATGTATCAGCCGCGTGAAGAGGGCCAGGGCCTCGTAGAGTACGCCCTCATCCTCGTCCTGGTCGCCGTCGTCGTCATCGTCATCCTCGCCCTGCTTGGCCCGGTGATTGGCAACGTGTTCTCGAGCGTCGTTCGAGGGCCTCTAGTTCCATCCATCAACACAAATGCAGCGCGGGCCGGTCCAAGTGGACCGGCCCGCGCTGTTTGTTGAGAAATGATGGCGTTTAGCTTTCGTCGTCGCCAGAGCGTAAACGCCCCGGCTGCCGAACTGACAAGCCTCCTGCGGAGGCTGAAACGCTCCACGCACCTCCCCGGTTGATGGCAGCCTCCCGCCTCTGCGGCTGGCGCTCTCTTGCAGACTTGATTGCTACGGAATCAAGCCCAGTTCGCGTGCTTCCTCGTAGGACAGCGGTCCGTTTTCGCGGCGCGTCTCGCTGGCGATCTCAGCCATTCGCTCGGGGTTGAACAAGTCTTCCAGCGCGTGGTCTTCCAGCGCCTGCAAGTCGTTGGCGTTGAACAGGCTCAGCAGAATCGACGAGTCGAAGTCACTGGCAGGCTCGGGTTCGGGCGGCGGCGGCGTGACCGCAGCGCGCACGCCGGTTTTGCGTTTGCGGGCAACCGGGGCCGGGGCCGGCGGCAGTTCCGCCAGCGCCAGCGCCTCAGGCTCAATGGCCTCATCGGCGGGCGGTTCTTCCTCTTCCACCGGCTGCGGGGCAGGCTCTTCCAGAATCAGCGCGCCTGCGCCAATCAATGCGATCAGGTCTTCGCTGGCGCGCCGTCCATAGCGGTTGACCGCGCCATACAAGCGCAGCCCGCTCTGCCCGTCAAAAACCAGCACCAGGAAGTGGTGCAGCCCCACCGACAGCACGAATACATCGTAGTTATCGCCATCGTAGTAGAGCAGCGCCGCCGGACGGCCACCGATCAGCCGCGTCATATCAATGGTAGCATTCACCGTCGGCGCAAGCGCGGCGGTGAGCTGTTCGCGGTCAAGATAGCCCACCGCGCCGCGTTCCAGCAGCACTTCGCCGGTGCGGGCAGACAGCACGACCGCCATCGCACCCACATCAGTGAGCGCCGAATCGAGCACGCGGCTGGCCGCCCCAAGGTCAAGCATGGGCACCGAGTGCATCGCGCCACGCGGCTCGTCCACGCTGCGGACGGCGGTCTGGGCGGCCAATCTGACGTCGCGGCCATCCAGCGCGGCCGCCAGAATACGCAGCAGTTGGTGCGGATCGATCGGGCGGCGCAGCACGACCCATGCGCCACTATCCTGGCTGGGCTCAAGTTCGGTTTGATCCAGCCCATCCTGCGGGCCGGCCAGCAGCAGGATACTGGTTTCGGGCTGGTTCTGGCGCACGTGGTGGGCCAGATCCATGCCGCTGAATTCCTCACCCAGATCACAGGCCGCGATCATCAGCCGGAAATGCCCGCGCTCGATCTCATCAACGGCTTCAGCGCCGCCGGGCACGTTCACCTGAATGGCCGGGCGTTCGATCAGCCGCAGGGCCGCGCGCGTCAGTGCCGCGGCGCCGCCTGTGGGATCAACCGTGAGGATGCGGGGCAAGGGAGTCATACGATTTACCGTCAACTATTCACAAAACAAGGGTGGCGTCCGCGAAGGACACCACCCCAGTATATGCCCTAACCCGTTGGCTGGATGCTAGAGATACGCCTAAACCAGCACAACCACTTTGCTGGGGTCGGCCGGGTCAAACTTAACCGGCAGCACTGCCCCCTGCTGGAATTGCGAAATCTGGAACAGCGACACCGTGCGCCGCACTGTCGTCTGATACGGTTGC
Organism: uncultured Chloroflexia bacterium; assembly: GCA_963841085.1. Classification (GTDB taxonomy): domain Bacteria; phylum Chloroflexota; class Anaerolineae; order Aggregatilineales; family Phototrophicaceae; genus Flexifilum. The sequence goes on from CAWJBF010000010.1 coordinate 91,507, forward strand.
TGGCCATTGGCGGGGTGAATTTCCAGCATAATATCGGCCACCGGATTGTTGTTGATATAGGTTCCGGTTTGGCGCACGCCGAGAATGCGGCCCTGCGCCGCGACCCCGTTGGCGGCTATGCGCTGGGCGTCCTTACCGCCGCCCGACATATTGCGCGCATAGCGCAGCGCGAAAAAAATGATGCCGACCGTGAGAATACCCACCACAACAAGGATGATGGCCGTCGTCGTCATCGTTCCCTGAATCATTCCACCGATGTCCGGCATACTCGTCTCATGCCTCCAGAAACTGATGATCATCGAACATGGTTACGCACTTAATACAAACCCACAGATATTCGTTGTAGGGATTTTCTCGAATCTGCGCAAATGCGCTGCGGATCGCTCTGTGCAAACGCTCAGATGCGCCGGTGGCATTCCCGCGCTGCCGGTTTATAATCGGAGCCTGTTCACGACGCAGCAGAATTCTGTGAGAGCAGCGCATGGCGAAAATCGGATTGTTTTACGGCAGCAACACGGGCAACACAGAGAACGTCGCCTTCCAGATGAAGGATGAGTTCGACAAGATCCTGCCCGACACCGTGGAAGTGCATAACATCGGCCGCTCGACGCCCGAGGATATCCTCAAGTACCAGTACCTGATCATGGGTATTCCCACCTGGAACACCGGCGAGCTGCAGGACGACTGGGATGCCTTCATGCCCAAATTCGACAGTATGGACATGAAGGGCAAGAAAGTCGCCTTCTTCGGCCTGGGTGATCAGAACGGTTACGGCTTCAATTTCCTTGATGCCATCGGCATTCTGGCCGACAAGGTGATGGAACGCGGCGGCCAGGTGTGGGGCCTGTGGCCCGACAAGTCGTACGAGTTTGAAGAGTCGAAGGCCAGCGTCGAGGACTATCTGCTCGGCCTCGGCATTGATGAAGTCGGCCAGACTGAGATGACGCGCGAGCGCATCCGCGCGTGGGTCAAGGACGTGAAGGCCGAGTTCGCACTTTAGCATTCGGTGGGCGGGTAATAATGCCTGTCCCACCTCATTCCCCTCTGAGAAAATAGTCAAAAACCGGCTTTCGCCCTAAACCCTCTGCTAAATCCGCAATGTACTACGCGCGGCAGGGCGAGGGACTTCAACAGCAGCTTCCTCCCATTTAATTGAGGGAGAAGGGCCGGAGAGCTGCGGAAACCCAACCGATGAGCAAAATGGAGCGATCACAATGGCGCAGGTGAATGCGGAACAGCAGCGGCTGGATGATGCTCGTGAACAGGCAGTGCCGTGGCGCTTCTGGGGACCGTACCTCAGTGAGCGGCAGTGGGGCACAGTGCGCGAAGACTACAGCAGCAATGGCGACGCCTGGAGCTATTTCACGCACGATCAGTCACGCTCACGCGCCTACAAGTGGGGCGAGGACGGCATCGCTGGCCTGTCGGACGACAAACAACGCCTGTGCTGGTCGCTGGCCCTGTGGAACGGCAAAGACCCGATACTCAAAGAGCGCCTGTTCGGGCTGACCAACGCTGAGGGTAATCACGGCGAGGATGTGAAGGAGTACTACTTCTACCTCGACAGCACGCCCACCCATTCGTATATGAACATGCTCTACAAGTATCCGCAGGTGGCCTACCCCTACGAGCAGATCGTGGGCGTCAACCATGCGCGCGGCCGCGAAGACTACGAATACGAACTACTCGACACCGGCGTGTTTGCCGATGACCGCTATTACGACGTATTCGTGGAAACGGCCAAGGCCGCGCCCGACGATGTGCTGATCCAGATTAAGGTCGTCAATCGCGGGCCGGAAGCGCAAACGCTGCATGTGCTGCCGCACCTGTGGTTCCGCAACACTTGGTGGATGACGCCCGGCGCGCCACGGCCGGAACTGCGCGCGCTGCCTGCTCACCAGGGCGCAAGCGTCATCGAAGCCCGCCACGAAACGCTCGGCGCGTACTATCTGTATGCCGAGGGCAATCCAGCGCTGTTGTTCACCGAAAACGAATCGAATAGTGAACTTCTGGGCGGCGGGGCCAACGTGTTCCCGTACGTCAAGGACGGCATCAACGATGCCGTCGTTGGCGGGCATGCCGATAGGGTCAATCCAACGCAGACGGGCACTAAATCGGCCGCGCACTACGTCATCACCGTCGGCGCCGGCGCGACCGAAACCATCCGCCTGCGCCTGACTGCCCATGCGCCCGATGCGGGCTTCGCGCCCTTCGCGGCCGAGTACGACGCGGCGTTCGCAGCGCGCCAGGCCGAAGCCGATGCCTTCTACGCCGGGATTACGCCGGCCGCTCTGACCGAAGACCGCAAGCGCATCATCCGTCAGGCGCTGGCTGGTATGCTGTGGTCGAAGCAGTACTACTTCTTCGACCTCGACCGCTGGCTGGAAGAGCGTGGCGCCAATCCCATTACCGGCGGCAAACTGCCATCGCGCAACCGCGACTGGTATCACATGATCAACGACGACATCCTGTCGATGCCTGACAAGTGGGAATACCCGTGGTACGCCGCGTGGGATCTCGCATTCCACACCCTGGCGCTGAGCATGGTCGATCCTGATTTCACCCGCGAACAGCTTCGCCTAATGCTGAGCTCGATGTATCTGCACCCCAACGGACAGATGCCAGCCTACGAATGGAACTTCGGCGATGTCAACCCGCCGGTGCATGCCTGGGCCACGCTGTTCAATCTGTTGATGGACCAGGATTTCGCCGCTGGCGACGAACTGTTCCTGAAACGCTCGTTCAATAATCTGCTGCTCAATTTCAACTGGTGGGTCAACCGCAAAGACCCGCGCGGCCGCAACGTCTTCAGCGGCGGCTTTCTTGGCCTCGACAATATCGGCGTCTTCGACCGCAGCGCTCCGCTGCCCAGCGGCGGCGTGCTTGAACAGGCCGACGGCACTTCGTGGATGGCCTTCTACGCGCTCAACATGCTCGAACTGGCCGCTCGAATTGCCAAGACTGACCCCGGCTACGAGGATTTCGTCGCCAAGTTCGCAGAGCACTTCCTGTGGATTGCCGGATCGATGGATCGCGTAGGCGACAATCAGGATGAGCTGTGGGACGAGGAAGATGGCTTCTTCTACGATGTGCTCGTACTGCCCGATGGCAGCGCGCAGCGTATCAAGGTGCGCTCGATGGTGGGCCTGCTGCCGCTGATCGCCACCACGGTGCTGGAAAATGAAGGGGTGCAGAATTTCCCCGCGGTGCGTGAGCGCCTCAAGCACTTTGCCAAAAGACACCCGGAGTTGGTCGCCAATATTCACCCGTTTGATAAGCCCGGCGTGAACGGACGGCTGATGCTGGCAGCCGTCAATGAAGACAAGCTGCGTCGTATTCTGGCGCGCATGCTCGACGAAGACCGTTTCCTCAGCCCGCACGGCCTGCGCTCACTCTCGCGCCACCATCTGGATGAGCCATATACTTTCGAGGTACACGGGCAGGAGTTCAAGGTGCGTTATCTTCCGGCCGAATCCGACAGCGGCATGTTCGGCGGCAACTCGAACTGGCGCGGCCCGGTGTGGATGCCAGTCAATGTGCTGATCATCCGTTCACTGCTGCAGTTCTACAGCTACTATGGCGATGAGTTCAAAGTCGAGTGCCCCACCGGCTCGGGCACGATGATGACGCTGTACGAGGTCGTGGTGGAACTGTCCAGACGGTTGTCGAGCATCTTCGAGCGTGACGACAGCGGCCAGCGCCCGGTTTATGGCGGAAATACGACCTTCCAGACCGATCCGCATTGGCGAGATTACATCCTGTTCTATGAGTATTTTCACGGCGACGAAGGCGCGGGGTTGGGCGCAAGCCACCAGACCGGCTGGACGGGCGTGATCGCGCGGCTGCTGCAGTTGTTCGTGACCGAACCCGACCCCACCCGTGTGCTGCAGAAAGGCGTAAGGGGCTGGATCGATCCGACGCTCTGATCGCCGCCCGGCGCGTCTGTTACAATCGAGGCATCAAACTATTCGTGCAGCGCCCCTGAGGGCGCGCAGTCGAGGGACAGATGAAACTCATCACATTTTCGGTGGACGGGCGCGCGCGTATTGGCGAAGTGATCGACGACACGGTGTATGCGCTGGCGTGGACGGACAACATGCGCCAGATGGTGCGCCGCAATCTGGTTGCGGGCCGCGCTTACGAACGTTTTCCGCTGGACAAGGTCACACTCCACGCCCCACTCGCCCCGAACAAGATTCTGGCGATTGGCCTGAATTACGCCGATCACGCCAAGGAGACGGGTAAGGAAGCGCCGGCCAACCCGCTGATTTTCGCCAAGCTCACCAGCGCGTGATCGGGCCGAATGAGGCGATTACCTGGCGCGAATCGATCACGAGTGAGGTCGATTACGAGGCGGAACTGGCGGTCGTCATCGGCCGCCGCGCCAAAGACGTGCCCGAAGACGAGGCGATGAACCACGTATTCGGCTACACCTGCGCCAACGACGTGAGCGCCCGCGATATTCAGAATGGGCCAGATGGGCAGTGGACGCGCGGCAAGGGCCTCGACACGTTCTGCCCGCTGGGGCCGTGGATCGTGACCGCTGACGAACTCACCGATCCAGGCGCGCTGAAAGTTCGCAGCACGGTCAATGGCAAGAAGATGCAGGACGGCACAACCGCCGACTTGATTTTCAAGATTCCGGCGCTGATCGCCTACATCAGCAAGCACATCACGCTGGAGCCGGGCGACATCATCCTCACTGGTACGCCGGCCGGTGTGGGCCACGGCAAGAAGCCACCGGTCTATCTGAAAGACGGCGACACGGTGACGGTGTCGGTCGAAGGCATCGGCGAGCTGACCAATCCGTGCAAAGTGGTGGCTGAGTAAGCGGCTGCACGCTAAACCGCTTTCAGCACAAGCCGCCCTCAGCGCCGAGGGCGGCTTTAAATCAACGGCGGCGCGAATTGGTGACTTTGGGTGCAGCACGCTGCCCCTACAAAGCGATCGTTTTGTAGGGGCGCAGTGCGCTGCGCCCGTATTTACACTTGCGACAAGCAAACTAGGAATCTAGTGTCACCCCCTCGCACGCAAGCTCGGAGAAGGGACCGGCGGCACGGTCAGGAACGGCGGCCAAAAGCGGTACAATGCCTCGCAACCGCGCCCGCCTATTGGCAATTCGCTCATGGCTCGCATCCGCTTTGAAACCGCCGCCGCCAGCGCCGTGCTGGTTAACGAGTTGGATGCCGCCGGCCAAATCAGGCGCATGCTGCACAACGGCATCGATATCGTGCTGTTTGAAAGCGTGAGCGCCGGGCGCATCAGCATGCATTTCATCGACAGCAGCATCCCCGTTTACGAAATCGAACACATCCTCGAAGCCAACGCCGCCCAGGACACGGCCACGCTGTTCGTGCTGTGGGCCGATATGATGCTGCCCGCGCACAACCAGCGCTACCACGCCGATGACTGGATGGAGATCTTATTCACGCTCTACGGCGATTGCATTTATGCCTACGACCAGTGGGGCAGCGAAAGCTTCGTTTTTCCGATCTACTTTCGCGGCAGCGGCCCACTGCGCGTGGCCGAGCATGGCACAGTGCTGCACTTCGAGCATCTCGGCGCGCGCATTGTGAAAACGCATCTGGCCGGTTTTGTGGGCACATGGCGCGTGGCGGATTTCGGGGGCACGAGCGGCGCGGCGCACGACCCCGACCGCGCGCTGGCGCTCGATGCTGAACTGGCCGCCGCCTATGTGCTGCTGGCAGCCGCGCCCGAGAACAGCGCCGAGGCCATCAAGCGCGCCTTCCGGTTGCTCGCCCGCCGCCTGCACCCCGATGTCAATGCCAGCCCTGATGCCCATGAGGACATGCAGCGCCTCAACGCCGCCTACGCCCGAATCGCGGCCAGCCGGGGCATGGACGAGCGCGGAATATAGTTCGATGCAGCAGTGCCGATGATTTCCTTTATGCCGCGCACATAAAAGACGACCCTATAATCCGAATCAATACTCATTACGACTTCCTGACAGGCTGCGCCCCATGTTCAAAAACTGGAGTATTCCCCGCCGGTTGACCCTGCTGGTCACACTCACGACGGCGCTCATCGTCGGGTTTGTGCTGGCGCTCACCATATCAGCGGCCAGCACGGCGGTGAACCAACAGGTCGAGGAGACTCTGGTTCGTCAGACCGATGGCGAGGCGCAGAACCTGGACCGCACACTGCAGGCCGCCGCCGCCACAGCGCGTGCGCTGGCCTCCACGCTCGAAGGCCGCCCCGAGTTCGCCGGTTGCGCTGTGGGAAGCCTCGACGCACCTGATGCAGAGTCCTGACAGTCTGATCAACCGCATCGGCGTCATCCGGCCCTATGATGGCCAGTATCAAACCGTGATCTTCCGCGCGCCCACGGCAGGCCGCAGCGCCGCGCCGCTGGCGGACTATCTGTCGCCCACGCCGCCCGACCTGGCTGGCCTCACGCCTGCGCCCAACTCGAACGATGTGCAGTGGTTTGGCCCCACCGATCCGGTATTGTCGACATCGCACGCGCCCGTCATCATGGCCGCGACCTCGTTCCGTGCGCCTGAAGGTAACGCCGTCCTCTGGGTGGAAATTCCAGCCCGTGATTTACGCGCCGTCCTCGATGAGATCGTAGTCTTTGAAGGCGCGACGACCAACTCGCACCGCCTGCTGGTGGGCGGCGACGGCCTGATTATCGCCGCCTTTGAGCCAGACCCGATGGCCCGGCGCGGACTGACCGAGGTCTTTCTCAATGCCAATCCGGAACTGGCCCCGATTCTGGCGGCTGCACAAACGGGCAGCACAGCGGGCGAGACACTGCCTGTCCTCAGCGATCCGCTCAACAGCGGGCGCAGCAGCTACGTGACGACTACAGAGGTGCCAGCCACAGGCTGGAACTGGGTATCGATGGTGCCGACGACGGAAGCCCTCGGCGGCGCAGGCCAGATCGTGCTGGGGAGTGTCGTCGTCGCGGTCGCGGGAGTGCTGCTGCTGTCGGTGCTCACTTTCCGCTTTGGCCGCCGCAACATCAGCGAGCCGCTGGGCGGGATGACGAGCGCCGCGCGCGAAATCGGCAGCGGCGATATGCGCTATCAGGTGGGCTATACGGGTGAGGGCGGCGAAATCGGCGAGCTGGCGCTGGCGCTGGATGACATGAAAACCAACCTCGCCAACTCGTATGAACAGCTCACCAGTTACGGCCGCACGCTGGAAAAGCGTGTCGCCCAGCGCACAACTGAACTGGACGAAGCACGCCAGACCGCGCAGACGACCGCCAACGAACTGCAATCTGTGTACACGTCGTCTGTGACGCTGGTGAGCGAATACAACACCAACGCCGTACTGCAGCGCCTGACGGAACAGGTCCCCGGCCTGCTCAACGCGGACTACTGCTCGATTTGGCTGCTGGATGAAGACGCGCAAACACTCACCCTCGCGGGTTCCACCGCCGACAAGAGCCATCTCGGCCGCATGATTGATGCGAAGCGCGGGCTAGCGGGCGCTGCGGTGCAAGAAGGCGGCCCGCTGCGTGTTGAGTCGTATTCGTCATGGCCCGAACGGCTGGGTTGGCTCGACCCCAGCATGGAGCGCGCGCTGGCTGTGCCGCTGCTGGTTCAGGGCAAGAGCATCGGCGCGATCATCGTTGGCCGCCCTGCCGATCAACCCGAGTTCGATGACAATCATCAGCGCCTGCTTGAACTGCTGGCCAACATCGCCTCGCCGGTCGTCTACAACGCTGGTCTGTACGTGGAACTGGACGAGGCCAAGCAGGCCGCCGAAAGCGCCAATCAGGTGAAAACGCGCTTCCTCGCCAGCGTCACGCACGAGCTGCGCACACCGCTCAATCTGGTCATCAATAACATGGATTTCATGCGTGTGGGCATGTTCGGCGGCGTCAACGACGAGCAGCGCGAGCGCCTCGACCAGACGATTCGCAGCGCCGAGCATCTGCTGTATCTGATCAACGACCTGCTGGACGTGAGCAAGATCGAAGCGGGTGAAATGCAGTTGTCGATTCAGCCCGCCGACGTGTATCCGATCATCGAAGACGCGCTCGACTCGGTCGCGCCGCTGCTGGAGAGCAAGCCTGAGATTGCTCTCAGCGCCGACATTCCAGCCGGGCTGCCGCTAATCCCACTTGACGCCCGCCGCGCGCGCCAGATTTTCACCAACCTGCTCACCAACGCCATCAAGTACACCGAAAAGGGCGAGGTGCGCTTCAGCGTGCAGATCGATACCGCGCGCCAGATGCTCAAAGTGCAGGTACGCGACACCGGCATCGGCATTCCGCCCGAGGAACAGGATCGCATTTTCGAGGCGTTCGAACGCAGCCAGAGCGTGCGCCAACTGGCGATCGAGGGCACGGGCCTGGGGCTGGCGATCACGCGCTTCCTCGTCGATGCGCATGGCGGCCAGATCAGCCTGCACAGCGAGCCGGGTGTGGGCAGCACGTTCACGGTGCTACTGCCGCTGACGATGCCCGAAGCCGCGCCCGAGCCGGAAGCGCCAGTCACGGTGGATATGAACCACTGAGGCACTGAGATCACAGAGGAAGATGTTGAACCGCCAAGCCGCCAAGTGCGCCAGGGTTTTCTCTATACCTTTGGCGCACTTGGCAACTCATATCCCCAACGGATCTTGTTTATGCCGGGCGGTGAGGCGCAAGGGTTCTGGCCATTCCAGCACAAAACCAAGCGTATCAGTCAGCACATGCTGGAAGTCGGCCAGCAGATGCGGCGTGTTACGCACCTGCGTTGGCTGCAACCCTTCTGTCAGGCAGTGAGCGGCCAGCGCGCCGGCGGCTTCGCCGATATTCCATTCAATCGGATGAAGGCGGTAGCAGCCGTTCGTGATGTGGGTCACGCCCAGATTCTTGCACGCAGGCAGCAGGTTCTCGACGCGCTTCGGGATCAGCGCGCCTAACGGAATCTGCTGGGGATAGTTGTTGATGTCAATGTAATTACAGCAGGCACTCGGGTGCAGGTCTATGCGATAGCTGCCGATGCCCACGCTGTCAGAGAACTGCTCGGCGCCCACAAGTCCGGCGCGCTGATCCACCCCCACATGCTGCTCCAGTACGGTGAATTCGGCTTTGATTCGGCGGCTTTCCCGGATATAGGGCGCTTTGGCCAGCCCTGTATCCGTCCCAAACACATCGCCACGCATGCGCAGGCCGGGATAACCTGCGCCTCCGTCCAGCCGTGGCGCTTCGGTCTGCATCCAGTAACACATCGATAGGCTCAATTGCTGCGCGCCGCGCAAATGGCGCTGCTGCTCCTCATCGCTCACGCCCACCAACGGCCCCAGCCAGTAGTCAATTTGCGGCCAGTTGACGACCACAATATCGCTGCGGTGGAAGCCTTCCGGGTAGTACTTCCGGTACGCAATACGGCGGAAGTGCCACAGGTCATCGCCATGCGGCGCGTCCGTGTCGCCCCTGAAGATTGGGCGATGCGCCGTTTCAAGCGTGATGGGGTCGGACGTGGTCCAGCTCAGCAGGCGGTCTGGCCAAAAATCCGCCTTGTAGGTGCGCCAGAAATCGTAATCCGCGGGCTTGTCGATGATGTGGTTTTCGCCTGGCAGGTAGTCCAGCACGAACACCCACGAGTGCGCCTGCTGATCGAGCGGATCGGCGCCGCCAGCCCGTGCATGCAGTTCACCTGTGTCTGCCTGACTTTCTGCGCCGATCACATGCTCGATCTGTGCCAGTTCAAGCAGATCTCCCAGTTCCGTCGCATCAAGGATGAACGGCGCGCTGATTTCAACCAACTCGCCAGTGTCCTCATCGCGCAGAGTTACCGATTCAACGCGATCTCCTGTGGCGCGCGCCTCAATGGCCTTGTGGCGCAGGAGCAGCGTCAACTGCTGATTGGACAGGTACGGCGCAAGCATCTCATTCAGCACCGCCAAAGCGATGCGCGGCTCGTGGCAAAGCGGGCTGACATTACCCATGCCAGGATTGAAGTAGGGGTCACTGGCGACTTCGGGCGCGAGCGGATAATTGCGCCGGTAGTAGTCCCGAATGCCGTCCCGAAGGCGGCGATAGCTGGCGGTACAGCCTGTTCCCTCACGGTCTATCCACGGATTTTCATCCGGCGGCACGCCCTGTGCCGTGAGTTGGCCGCCAATCCAGTCTGTTTCTTCGCTGAGAATGACGCGCTTTCCCAGGCGCAGCGCCGCCAGTGCGCCCGCTACTCCGCCTAATCCGCCGCCCACAATCAGAATGTCCGCGTGGTTCTCTTTCATCTATGTCTTCCTGGCTTTAGTCTGCTTTGATCCCGATAAGTTAGCTTGGGCCCGACTGCACACTCCTGCCGAGCTGGTTTCGGTGCATCCTCACCCCTGTTGCGCTTCGCTTAACTCCCCCTCTCCATTGCAATGGAGAAGGGGTTGGGGGGTGAGGATTTTGAACTGACAAGCCCTAGCCTTTGACACCCGACGTTGCGAAACTGTCGATGACCTGCCGCTGCCCAATGACATAGATGATGAGCACAGGAATGACGGCAAGCGTGGTTGCGGCAAGCTGCAAATTCCACATCGGCGCGCCGTACACATCATTGAAGTTGCGCAGCGCCAGCGGCAGCGTATACATGTTCACATCGTCAATGAAGACCAGTGGTTCGAGGAACAGGTTCCAACTATAGAGAAAGGAGAGGATGGCGAGCGCGCCTAGCACAGGCCGCGCGATGGGCAGCGCGATCTTCCAGAACAGGCCCCAGCGGGTTGCGCCGTCGAGCAGCGCTGCTTCCTCGATCTCGCCTGGCAGTGCAAGGAAGAACTGCCGGATCATGAACATGCCGATCACGCCCTGCGCGCCGAATATAGGCAGCACAATCAGCGGTATATGCGTGCCGGTGAGATTCAGCGACTTCATGAAGTAGAAGTTCGGGATAATCGTCACTTCCGAGGGCAGCATGAGAGCGCTGAGCAGCATCAGAAAGATGACCGTTCTGCCACGGAACTTGATACGCGCAAAACCATAGCCCGCCATAGACGCCACGATGAGCGTGCCAATCGTCACGGCGGCTGCAATGAGCAGGCTGTTGAGGTACTGCCGCGCAAATGGCTGATAGCTGAACACATCCACGAAGTTGCTCAAATTCAGGCTGCTTGGCACCAGCGTAGGCGGGTACGTGAATATCTCGCCGGGCTGCTTGAAGGCACTGGTCACCATCCACCAGAATGGAAACACGAAGGGGATCGCCAACAGGATCAGCAGCATGTACATGGCTGCTCGCTTGATATTCCCTTCGAGATGAATTCGGCGCTGACGCCCGGATTCCTGCATGGCCAGGCTCGTATCACGGCTAGTCATCATAGGCCCTTCCACGCAGGGTCCACTGTGTCATCGTCAACCCAAGCGCAATGAAGAAGAGAATGACCGCCAGCGCACTGGCATAGCCGGTTTCGAAGAACTGGAAGCCCTGATAATAGATGTAGTAGACCAGCACCATGGTGGAGTTGGATGGGCCGCCCGCCGTCATCAGCATGATGTGGTCGAACACCTTCAGTGAACCAATCACGGTAATGACAGTGACAAACAACAGGGTGGGCGCGAGCAACGGCAGCGTGATCTTGCGAAACGACTGCCAGCGCGTTGCGCCGTCCACGCGCGCTGCCTCGCGATATTCGTTGGGTAGGTTATTGAGCGCTGCGATCAGGATGATGGTGTTCAGGCCCACATTCTTGATGACCAGCGTCACAATCACCGAGAACATCGCCCACCCCGGCTCACGCAGCCAGTTCGGCCCGTCGATGCCAAACAACTGAAGCATTTGATTGACCGTGCCCTGGTCGCCTTGAAGCATGAAGCGCCAGACAATCGCCCATGCGACAGCAGAGGTCACCACCGGGGAGAAGAACAACACGCGGAAAACGGTGATCCCGCGCAATTTCTGCGTCAACATACTGGCGAGGAACAACGCCAGTCCAATATTGAGCGGCACCAAACCGAGCGTAAAAACCAGCGTGTTGATCAGAACCTTTTTGAATAGAGGGTCATTCTCAAGGATCGTGCGGAAGTTTTGAAAACCGACCGGAATGACCTGGCCGGTGAGCAGGTTGCGGTCCTGCGTACTGAACACAAAAATCATGATCAGCGGAAGAAGGATAAAGACGAGGAAACCGAGCGTTTGAGGCGCGATGAAAAAGTAGCCCCATAACGTATCACGCTGTCTGTTCGTCAAATGGAACCGGGTACGTTCGGCCTGCGCCATGAGCGTTCTCTTTCACACAATCATGAATGCTGGCGTGGGAAGGACGACGGCTGTCGCCCCTCCCACGAGCCAGAAACAGTACTATTGCAGCAGTGGGGCGATGGTTTCGCACACCGCGTCCAGCGTGCCTTGAATGTTGGCATCCGGCGCCCAAAGTTCGTCGAGCAGCCCCTGCATCTGGAGGCTGATCTGCGAGTAATTGGGGCTGGAAGGAAGCACCACTCCGTCGCTGATCCCATCCACGACCAGTGCCATCTGCTCCGGCGACAGGCGGGTGTTACTGTTGAGGAAGGTGTCTGAACTGAGGACAGACGCGCGAGCCGAGGGGAAGAACTGGGACATCGTTTCGGAGTTCGCTTCATTCGTCATGTAGGCGAGGAAATCAAGCGCGACGTCACGATTCGGGCTGTTGCGGAAAGCCGCCAGGGCTGCCTGACCAATCACCGACGATGTGCCGGCAGGGCCATCTGGCATGGGGGCGATATCCCAGCCAAAGGTTGCGCCGTCGAGCTGAGATACACGGCTGATCTGGCCGATGCGCATGGCTGCCTGGCCACCCGCGAAGGTCGCTGCTTCGCCCGGAGGAACAGCACTACCGTCTACGAAGACCATGTCGTGATAAAGCTGCACGGCTTCGACGCTCTCGGGTGAATTCAGCAGACAGTTGCCATCTGCATCCCACGCGCCGCCGCCGTACCCGCGCATGAAGGGGTACATGGTGGTCCAGAAGCCGGTGGTGTAGACCGTGCCATCCGTGTTCTCGAACCCATACATATCCTGCGTATCGGAGATTGCCTTGGCCGCACTTGCGAGCGCTTCCCAGGTCCATTCCCCACTTGCCGCCAGGACGTTCGGGTCTTCCAGACCGGCGGCTTCAAATGCGTCCTTGTTGTAGATGATCAGGAACGGCGATGTCGAGAAAGGCAGGCCGTACAGCGCATCACCGTCGCGCCACAGGCCGAGGGTCGACGGCTCCAGATCATCGAAGTTGTAGTCTGGATACGCCATCAGCGTGGGCATCAGGTCAGTGATGACGCCGCTCTGCACGAACTGCGGCGCCGTGTTCTCCAGAATCCAACCACCGTCCGGCGGATTGCTGCCGGCCAACTGCAGCACGAGCTGCGACGTGTATTCGCTGAAGGTCAACGTATCAAACGTGACCGATACGTTCGGGTGTTCAGCCGTGTAATCGGCCGCAATCCCGTTCAACATATCCATGGCCGGGCCGGGCCCTACCCACACGGTAAAGCGCAGTGATACAGGCTCGTCCTGGGCTTGCGCGCCCAGCGCAACCACGAAGATCAGAACCAGACTCAATAGAACAGAGACAACCTTTTGCTTGGACATTGTTCAATCCCTCATTTCACTTGAGCTACACGAACTGGAAAAGTATGAGACTGGCGTTTTTCTCCTACGTACTCCTCCTCATGACAAATCGATTTATCAACTCGGTAAAACAGATTTCGGCGAGAAGCGCTATGCACTGGACTGTGCCTATACCCGGGAAATACTGGCGACAGTTAAGCCTGGCACGAACGTACAGGGAAGCACGGAACGATAGGGTGTAACCTGACCAGCATCATCCTCATTGAGCCGGCGAACGAGCAGGCGCACAGCTTCGCGCCCCATCGCCTGGCGGGGAATCTTGAAAGTCGTCCAGCGATGCGCCGGCTCGGCCATACTCAGGGGGTCGCCCAGCGTTGCCAGCGAAAAATCCCGCGGGCATTTCAAACCCGCCGCCGCTGCGAGCTGCAGAATTTGGTTGCCCAGCATGTCGTCTTCGGTGACAAACGCCGTGATACCCTGCCCCAAGAATACATGAAGTAGATCAAGCGTTAAGTCAGCGACAGTCCCATTCCAGATATTGGTGTTGGGCAGCGATAAACCGGCGCGCTCGTGACCAAGGCGAATCCCCGCCTCGCGGTCGCGCGCCGCCTCATGCTTGTTCGTGGATTTGATATAGGCGATCTGCTGGTGCTGGTTCTGAACAAGATAAGCGACAACTTCAGCAGCCGCTTCTACGTAGTCGGCTGCGGCATAAGAGATATCGTCGCCAGGAGATTCGCGCCGCCCGACGAAGACGAAGGGATAACGCTCTTCCAGCAATGCGCGGACTTCCTGATTGTCGCTCTGAACGCCTATCAGAATGGCGCCATCTGCGCGGTGCAGCCGGTTAATGCCATGCTGGTAGATGTGGCGCTGACCCTGCCGGGTGCCGTTAGAGCCGGTGACCAACAGGATGTCGTAGCCCTGCGCGTCGGCTTCTTCTTCAACGCCAATCAGGAACGGATAGTAGAAGTTGCGCGAATCAATCGGGAAAATCGACTCAAACGTGAAGATGGCAATGATGCGATTTTGGCCACCGGCCAGGCTTTGCGCCATCGGGTTGGCCACGTAACCCAGTTCGCGTACCGCCTGCCGAATGCGCTGCTGGGTTTCTTCGCTGACCCGAACATGCTCACCCACACGGTTATTGAGGACGACGGAGACCGTCCCCTCTGATACGCCAGCCAGCCGGGCTACATCTGCAATACGCGGACGTTTCATCGCTTTGCATCTCCTTACAAGAGATGATAAAGCGGTTTGTCATTTGAGTCAAATACTTTTGACTGGCGTGAATTTGAGGCATTGTTACGGCGGGACTAGCCCATGCGGGTTGATAGTCACCATGTTACGGCTGTTGCATAGCTTGCAGACGAGGGCAGCCTCACCGCGCTGCCCCCATGCTCACACTGATAAACCTGGTCGAACCTACCTTGTGGGTCCAATACCCCGGAAACTCACAGATGGGGGTTGCGGCCGCGGTACTGTTCAATCAATCGCTGATTGTGCTCCGCCGCGCCCGGCAGGTTGGCGCTGATATAGATGGGTGCCGAACCATCCTCTGCCACCAGCATGTCAATGACCTCGGTCAGCAGCCCGTTCAGGATGAACGCCCCGACCACGGTCGAGCCCGGCCCGGTCTTCATCGCCGTTTCGCCCAGCCGCACCAGCGTATCGCCTTGTGGCAGGTGGTTGTCGATCACGATGTCAGCGTACTCCGCCAGTTTGTGGCCCACCACGCCGGTTGGGGTCACCGACGCATAGCGCGTCGATTGCACGGCGATCACGGTCAGTCCTCGCGCTTTTGCTTCCATCGCGACCTCAACAGGGGCCGCATTGACGCCGCTGTTGGAGAATACCATCAGTACATCACCCTGCTTGAGATCATAGCGATCGAGCACAGCATGGCCCACACCGGGAAGGCGCTCGGTCAGGGTGCTTGCTCCCGCGCTCTCATGCAGCATCAGGCTGGATGACAGGATCGGGACGACTGACGCCAATCCACCTGCACGGTAGTGCCCCTCCTCCGCCATCATGTGCGAGTGGCCCGTACCGAACAGATAGAGCGTTCCGCCGCCGCGAATAGAATGCCTGATCGCCGCCGCCGCCTGCGCGATGGTGGGTCCCTCAGTGGCCGCGACTTCATCGAGGATGACGCTGACGGCTGCAAAGTAACGCTGGCTGCCGCTGCCGGCAACCCGAGCCGCTGCAAAACGCTGCGTAATAAGCTGCGGACGGGTGATCGCGCCGCCAACCACCACGGCATAGGCGCCTCGTTCAAAGGCGGCCACAACCTGCTCGGGCTGCTCAAATCGTCCTTCAGCAATCACGGGCAGGGAATACGCCCCCACCAGCTCGCTGATGAATTCAAGGTCTGGGCCGGGCACTGTTTTTCGGCCGTGGTCGGTGTATCCGGAGAGTGTGGTGGCGAGGATATCGACCTCCGCGGCCGTCGCTGCAGCCGCATCGTCCATGCACGAGCAGTCTGCCATAACGGGCACATGGAATTCGCGGTGTATCGCTGCAACCAAAGAGGCTAGGTCTTCGCCATTCGGCCGCGGCCGCGCCGTCGCATCAATGGCAATAATATCGGCACCGGCTTCTGCTATGCGCCGGGCACATTCGAATGTCGGTGTGATGTACACGTCGCTGTCTGGATAGTGCCGCTTCTCGATACCAATGATGGGGAGAGATACCGCCTCTCGAATCGCGCGAATATCTTCCGCCCCATTGGCGCGAATGCCGCCAGCACCCCCTTCGGCTGCCGCACGCGCCATTGCTGCCATATGATGGGCCCCATGCAGTGGCTCGTCCGTTGTCGCCTGGCAGGACACGATCAGTTGGTTACGCAGCAATTCAAGCTTGTTCATTTTGTTCCGTTTCCCCTCAGCATTGTTGAGGCGGCTGAACAGGCCGCTTACGAAGCACACGTTCTGGAAGCGACTGTTCAAGCTGTTGATAGAAGGCGACTGTTGGTGCACTGTGCTGCTGCTGCGCCAGAATTAGAGCCCCCACAACCTGCGGAAAGGCCGCCGGCGTGATCCTGGCTTGCGAAACGACTGTGTGGATTGCGTCGGTGAAGCTGCCCAGTAGCCAGTTGCCCGCCTGGAACACGCCGCCCGAGAAGTAGACATCGGGCTGATCCAAAGGCAGCTTTCGGAGCACGGTGAGCGCAAACTCGGCAAGGTGTGTCCCCGCCGTTCGCAAGATGGCCTGCGCGACTATATCACCAGAGGCAGCAGCGGCGCTGACGACGGCCGCGAGCGAGGCGATCTCAGGCCGTCCCAGGGACTGACTGTAGATTGCTCGGTGCACACCAGCGAAATCTGCCTGGCCGAATGCCCGTGGAACATCGTGGGCGAGCGACGTATCCGGCCCGCGGCCATCGACGGCGCGAGCGAATGCATTCAGTGCGCGCACCCCAATCCAATACCCACCGCCTTCGTCCCCTAAGAGATACCCTGCGCCGTCGGCTTGCGCAGTGCGGCCATCAGCGGTTCGCCCGTAAGCGATAGCTCCGGTTCCTGAGATCACGATGACGCCTGGTCTGCCTCGGCTGGCCCCTGCCAGCGCTGTGACCACATCGTGATGCACGGCGAGGGCATCCGTCTGGAGGAAGCGGGGCACGAGTTCGGTGGCGAGATCCATGCCTCCGGTCATTCCGAAACAGGCGCTGGCTACCCGCTGAAGCGGGAGCCCGGCGCTGTCGAAGGCGGAGTGGACGGCGTCGCGCAGGGAGTTCTCCATGCGTTGAACACCCCCGGGCTCATGGATGTGATTCGCAGGCCCGCCGTCGCCCACGCCCAGTACCAGCCCCTCCTCATTCGCCAGCAGCGCTATCGTGCTGCTTTGGCCACCGTCGACCCCCAGAATGAGTTCCATGCCCCCCATCGTCCTCGTCGCCTGCGTACAATTGAACTCTATCAATCATGCACCGGACAGCAAACAGAATGCTACTCGGAGTGGCGCGCACGGTGATTAACTGGCCCATAGGACTGCCCATGGCGGGGTATAGCGCCAGGACGTCGCTGTCGACAGGCGTACACCAGTCCCTCAACGTCCGCGCCGCAGTCTTCGAATACATCGAACTCTGGTACAACCCGCGCCGTTTGCATTCCCAGCCCCGTTGCTCTTGCGCGCCACTTGGCAACTTGAAAGTTTAACGCTCAACTCAATCGGGGTAAGGTTAGGGGTTTTACTCAACTCCCCTTCGCGTTCTTTGCGTTGGCTTTTGTCCTGAATAGCTGGCGGCCCGGATTCCATCCGCCGATTCGTCACTCGCTTCTGATGCGGCGCAGCGCGGCCCAGTAGGCCAGCGCGATCAGCGGGATGGGCGCGGCCAGCGGCAGCAGCGTATCCAGCAGCAAGCGTACCAGCGGCGAAACCGGCAGCAGCCGCACCATGTTGATCATGGCGAAGTAGGCGGTTCCCAGCAGCAGCGCCGCCAGCATGGCCGCGATGCGGTGGCGCGTGAAGCAGCCAACGGCCACGCCAATTGAGGCGATCAGCGCCGTTTCCAGCGGAATACGCACGATGGCAGACGCCAACCCGAGCAGCATCGCCGCGCGCATGGCGATGGGCTGCTCCATCGACGGAAACAACCAGTCGTACTGAATGACCAGTATCGGCAGGCTGAGGGCAGCCACACCGGTGAGCACCAGGCCCAGGTTTTCGATTTGCCGCCAAACCGAGGCCGATGCCTTGCTGTACAGAATCTCGCGCAGCGGGCGCGGGCACACCAGCAGCAAATCGAGCGAGCCTTTGCTGCGCTCATCGGCCATGCTGGCGGCAGCGGCGGCTGCGATCCGGCCCAGCGACAGCACATACAGCACCAGCAGCACCGGCAGCACCACAAACGAAATGACCGCCGCCGGCATGAGCAGCATGAACAGGAACGGCACCAGCAGCGACAGACCAACAATTGCCGCGCTGACCACATACAGCCGGCCGATCAGGTCGTAATCGACCGTCATCAGCTTCCAGAACGCGCCCAACTGCCGGCGCACGATCGGGTTGCTGCGCCGCGCCCATTCCGGCAGGCGGCGGTCAATCTCGTGCGCCTGCGGCTTGAGCATGCGTTGCACATTTTGTTCCAGCAGCGTCTGGTCAACAGTCACGGCACGATGGCTCCACTACAGTTGAAGGGTGAAGGTCCAAAGTTGAAAGTGATGCCTGGGTGTTTGAAAAGCCGCTCTCTCGCCTGAGGCCAAAACCGTTCGGCGTACTGGCGCATTTCAAACACGTATTCAATCCTTTCAACTTTCTACTTTTACCTTTCAACTCCCTACTTGTTATTATGCAGTAAACGGTCCGCGCGTTCACTGCGCTTAAGGATTACCTCATGCCCGCTTCGCCTGAACTGCCCGAAAACGCCACTCACTCCAGCCATATCCGCTTCGATTTGGCGCGCCAGTTGGCGGCCAACTGCCCGCACAATCTGGCCGCTGCGATTGCGCTCACCGGTTCGTCAGCGCGCGGGCTGGCCGAGCCTGCGTCCGATGCCGAACTCGTCTTCTGGGCCGAGTCGCTGCCGCCGCTGGCAGCCCGCGCCGACTGGCTGATGGGGGCGGGCGTCACGGCGCTGGAGGCCGAGCCGTCTCCGCGCAGCGATGCGTCGGAGTGGTTCGGCGGCTCGTATGGCGGCGTGGAATTCGAGGCCGGCTGGCAAACGCTCGACGCGCTGGCGAACAGCCTCGCACCCCTGCGAACGGGCAGCACCAGCGATCCCGGCCGGCTGCGCCTCGGTGAACTGGTCGTCAGCGCCATCGTCCTGCGCCCCGATGACCGGCTGCTAGAGCTTCAGCGCGAACTGACTCTGTATCCCGATGCCTTGCGTGACCTGCTGCTGGCGGAACTGACCGCGCAGTTGACCGACACGGCGCGCTGGGTGCGCCTCGAACGGCTGGCGCAGCGCGGCGAACGGCTGGCAGCGATGCAGGCGTCCATCGACATGTTGCGCGCGGCCGTGCGGCTGCTCTACCTCGTGAACCGGCGCTGGGAAGCGGGCGACAAATGGCTGCTGTCGCTAGCGGCCGATTTTCCCATCATGCCTCGCAAATGGAAATCGCGCCTCGATTCCGCGCTGACCGCGCCGCCGCTGCAAGCCGTGGCGCTCACGCACGAGTGGTGCGACGATGCGCTCAGCCTGTCACGCTGATCAGGGCGCTTTCGGCCTGTCCGCCGACGCCGTCCGCAGCAGCGCATCGCGCCGCGCATCATATTCCGAGCGTGTGATCAGACTGCTTTCGTAGGCCAGATGAAGCTGATTGAGCTGAATCGCCTTGTCGCTATCGAGGATAGCGGGCGCATTCTCTTCGAAGCTGAAGCGCTCGGCTGAGCGTACCTCTGGCCGCGATGACGGCATGCCGATCTGCCAGTCGGCCACCGGTGCAGCCGCCGCCGCTGCGCGCACCGGAGCCGCCGCAGCAGCGGCCGCGCGGGCGGTATTGGCGCTGCGATGTGCCGCCGCATCGTCGAAATCGCGCTGGCGTGTGCGCTCGGCCTGGGCGGCCGTGGGCGCGCTTAAACCGAGTACATTCAACGAGCTGGCCGCTACCTGCGCCAATCCACTCGCTGGGCGCTGCCGACTCGACCGGCGCAAGAACCCCAGGAATATCAGCAGCAAGCTGCCAATCGCCACCGCCACCCCTATCGACAGCACCGTGCTGAAGCGCTGCGTTGGAATGGTTGTACGCTGGCCGTTGGCAATGCAAGTGCCCGCAATGACCGCGCCAAGGCTGCCTTTGGTCAGCGCCGCCTCGCTTAAATTGACTGCAATGATTGCCTGGCCGGCATCGTCGCAAAAAACGAAGTCGGCCAAAAACTGCATGTCACCAGCGCCGCCGAGCCACGCAGGCACAAACACGAGTGCCAGCCCGATCAGCGCCGCGACCAACAACCACATCCCCAACCGAATCATGCGAAACGCCTCTGCACAACAACAGTGGATATGCTCAGTATAGGCCGAAAATGGCCAGCGTGTGCGGGTGAAGCGCGGGTGAACGAGCTAGAAGCAGGGCGGGAAGCCGTATAGGAAGAACAACACGCGCAAGTCCTGTACGTCGATGACACCATCCTCGTTGGCATCGCGGGCCAGCGAGTATTCGAGGCTTCCCACCCGCGCGCCATACGCATTGACCAGCGCGCGCAGGTCGGCCACATCGATGATGCCGCTGCCGTTCACGTCACGCTCCAGGCAGGCCGTCTCGGGCGCGGGCGTATTGCTGGGCACGGCGGTTGGTTGGCCGGGCAGGCGCAGCGTTGCCGTCGGCGCGAGCGTGGACGTGGCCGTTCGCGTTGGGGAAGTCGTCACTGTGGGCGTATCGGTGGGCGGCGCCAGTGTTTCAGTCGCGGTAGGCGGCACGGTGGCCGTCGGCGGCTGCGTGGGCGGAGCAGGTGTGCTGCTTGGCCCGCCGGGCGGGCGCAGCGTGGCAGTCGCGGGGGCGCTGGTTGCGCTGGGGATGGAAGTGGCCGTCGCGCTGACCGGCGTTTTACTCGGCGTAAGCGTCGCCGTGCGTGTGGGCGAAGCGGTGCGCGTAGGCGTCGCAGTGGACGTGCTTGTCGGCGTTACCGTTGCGGTCGCGCCGCCCGGCAATCGCAGCGTGGACGTGGGACCAACCGTAGGGCGCGGCGACGGCGTGCGCGAGGGCGTGCGCGTGTTGGTGGGGCGCAGCGTAGATGACGGCCGCAGCGTGGACGTGGGCTGGGTCTGCGCGACTGCCGGCTGCATCACCGGCGCAGCCAGCGCCACTAACGCCAGCAGCCCCGCTGCCGCCAATCCCACACTTAGCCGCCCCGAAATCGCCAATCGCTGCCCCTTTCACATGCAAATGCCCGAACCTGAACCTCACCCCAAGCCCGATTTAGGCAGGGCCCTGATAGCCTCAGCCAGGCTGCAAGCGCACGTTTATGAACCCACGCTATAATTATGGAAGGTTTGCCCGGAAAAGCCAACGGACACGCAGCCGTGCGGAGCCATCGATGACTGAACACCGCCTCACGCCCTCCCATTTGCTGGCATTCGCAGCCGCAATCATGCTGCTGGCGTTCGGCTGGGCTGCGCCGATCAGCGCACAGGCGCAGGCCAAACTGGAGCTGACTGATCTGGCGTTGTCACCCGGCGAAACCGGCGTGATTGAAGCCATGCTGTCGTGCAGCCCGCAGTGCGGCTCGGCAGACCTGGTGCTCACTTACGATCCGGCGCTGCTGCGCGTGGACAGCCTGCAACTGGGTGGCGCGTTTGGCGATGTATCGGCTGGCCAGGTGGCAGTGCTGGAAAACAACATCGACAACAGCAGCGGCCAGATCGATCTGGCGCTGCTGGCCGCCTCGCCCGTTCCCCTGCCGGTCGATGATTTGCTGTTCGTGCTTGAAGTGACGCTGCTCACGCCCGGTGAAACGACGCTGACCGTGGCCAGCGCCGCGTTCAGCGACCTGCGCGGCGCGTCCCTGTCCGGCGAAATCACCGATGCCATCATCACCAGCCTGGATCAGGCCGCGATTGACGCGACCGCGACTGAAGCGGCTGTTCAGCAGCAGCCCACAGCCGCCCCCACCGACGCGGCAGTCCCCACAGAAGTACCCGTCACTGGCGAAGACTGCACCGTTTCGAGCGTGGTTGCCGGCGTGCCGATTCACGTTGGGCCCAGCCGCAACCGGGCCATCCGCAGTTCGCTGCCCACCGGCGTCGATGTGCCGGTCACCGGCCAGTTCACCGACGAAGCCGGGCGCGTGTGGTGGCGTGTGCAGCCTGAAGGCGTGACGACGGAACTGGATCGCTACTGGGTGCTGGAGAGCGACGTGGACGAACGCGGCGATTGCGCCAACGTGCCGCAAACCGAAGGCTCGGCCGTGATCGCCACCGGCGCGGGCTTCTCACACGCCTTTGCGCCCGGCGAACGCTCGTTCACGCATGTCGTGGCCCTGTCGGGCGGCAACTACACGCTCACGTGCAGCGGCAATCCGGTTTACCCCGAATTCCAGGTGGGCGGCCAACGAAGCAACGGCCAAACCTCGATCAACCTGAGCGGTTCGGGAGCGCAAACGCTGACGGTGTTCTCGACGGTGTTGAACGCACAGGGGCAGGTGACGCCGATCAGTAATTATTCGTGCGCGCTGGCGCGGCGATAGCCTCGGGGAAAATCGCTGGCTAACCAGGTCCGCTAGCCGCCGTTATCAACCTCACCCCGGCCCCTCGCCGCGTGCGGCTGAGGAGAGGACCCCCTTTTCGGCATTTGTGGCTTGTGAGGAAGAAGTCCTCGTACGGGCACGAAGAATCGTGCCCGCACAAGTGATTCGGCCGCGCAAATCTTCTCTCACATCCAAACATGTCCTTTCCTCAGCCGCACGCGGCGAGGGGAGAAAAACCGGCGCACACTCCCCCTCGAATGTGCAGCCGACGGTTTTGAACCGTCAGCTACTATCTTTTGACGTCTGTTTTTCAACCGATTTATCGGTTTCCAATCGGTTCGTAGCTGCGGGTTTGGAGCCCGCAGCGTCGCAACACGATCCGCTTTTTCTAGCTCCCCGCCACCGCGTCGAGCAAGGTGCGGGCGCTCTCGAAGGCTGTGATCGCCGCCCCCACCTCCAGTTGGCCCTGAATGGCCGACGCGCCGACCGTATTTGAGCCGCAGGTGAAGAAGAAATTCGACCAGCCCAGCCGCACCTGTTCCAGCCCGTTGTTCACCAGATCGACTGCGGTCGCCAGTTCCGGCGAAGCGGCTGCCTCGGCTTCAGATATCACATAGGGATCGGGTGCTTCAGGTGGGCGCGCGCCGCAGCCTGCCGGCCGGTTCACGCGCAGCGCTTCACCCCAGTAGTCGCGCAGCACCACCGCCTGTCCACCCGGCCCGGCCATCTGATCGATCAGCAGGTAGAGCGCATTGAGATGGCTGCGCGGGTCAGTGAGTTGCGGGTTGGTCGTCGGCACGGCGGTGACGAGCGGCGTGGGCGTGACCGATGGCGGCGGGGTGGCCGTGCTGGTTGGCATACCGGTCGGCGTGGGCGTCAGCAGCAGTGACAGCGTGTTGAGCGCCGCCTCCATTTGCGGCAGCGCCGTAATCGCCAGGCGTAGGGCCGCATAGGCCGAACCGGCGGTGGCCGCATTCAGCGGCGTGCCAGACTGACAGGCGGCCATGAAGGCGGCGTGGGCCTGATCGAAGCTGGCCTGCATCTCATTGATGCGCGTCGCCAGCGCGGCCAGTTCGGGATACTGCGTTTCGGTTTCGGCGGGCAGGGCAAACGGCGGTGCCTGGTTGAAGAAGGCGCCGCAATCGGGGACGTCGCCTGCCAGCACCGTCGTGAACTGCGCTTGCAGCGTCGTGATATCGGCGCTGATGGGCGCAAACGCGCTGCGCAGATCGGCTGCATATACCGCGACTTCATCGAGATTTGGCGTGGGCTGAGCGACTGTGCTCACAGGCACGGCAGACTGCACGGCCGCCTGGATTCCCCTGATGCCGCCGTAGAGCACAAGCGCCAGCCCGCCAAAGATGGCGAACGACAGCAGCAGCCCCAGCGCAATGCGCGTCCAGCGGCCGCGCCCCCCGCGTGAACCGTACTTGCCTTCGACTTCGACCTTGTGCAGCAGGTCTTCGACTTTGGCCTGCTGACCGTTGGCGACCGCCTGCTCGATGGCGCGGAACTGGCCGAGCGCGTAGGCGGCGGCGGCGCGCACACCCGAATCGCGGTCGGTTTGGTACACGCGTACCAGATCGGGTATGGCCTCTGCGGCGGCGGCCTCGCCCAACCACTGAGCCGCGTCGCGCCGTTCGCTCGCCTTCTTCGAATACAGGCGTGCCTGATTCTGCTCGATCAGTTTTGCGCGCTCGGCAGCTTTCTTGTTGACTTTGTCCGCCATGAGCCGTCCCCATTGGGTACCTGCGCGATCCGCCTCGAATCTACAGGCTACACCGGCCGACTGCAACTGATGAAGACAGACCAAGCAACAATTCATCGCAGTGACGCGTAGAGCAAAGAGAGACACTGAGAGAAAGTGTGTACCGCGCCTTTGCGGCGAGTCGTTGCTTTCCTCAGCCTGCGCCATTGGCCGCCGTGCCCGCGATTGGCTATCATCGGCGCATGAACATTCGACTCGATACTCGCCTGATCGCGCTGCTGGCGCTTGCCCTGCTGTTGGCGGCGGGCTGCCGCAGCCAGCGCAATCTTTCGCCCGCCGAAGTGCCGACCGCTGCTTCGCTCGATGCGCTGGCGACGGCTCAACCGCTGACGCAAAATGCGCCGCCGCCGCCCTATAACGCCGAGCAGACGCGCTTCGCCCGCATTGACGACGGCTTGAACCAACTGCCGGGCGCGCGTTATGTCGTGCAGCTTCAATTCGACGGGGCGTACTCCGAAACGGGACAGCAGGTAAACGCCTCGGCGCGGGCCGAAGTTGCGCTTGACCAGTTGACTTCGGCGCGGCGCGTGCTGCTGACCACACAAGGCGCGCTGATCGGCCAGCCGGAAGATACGAGCTTCGAGGCCATCAAGCTGGGTGAGGACGCCTTCCTCGTTCGTGATGGCGCGTGTTTGTCGGGCGGCGGGGCCGATGCACAGGCAGCGGCTGGCCTGAGCGCTGGCGATCTCGTGGGCGGGGTCGTGCGCGCCGTACCGGCCGGGCGCAAAGCCGTCATCAACGGTGAGGAGGTTTACGCCTACACCGTCGCGCCCGAAGACCTATCACTGCCGTCTGTGCAGTTGGGCGACAACGGCCGGCTAACTGTGGACAGCGCCGAACTATGGATCGCGCCCGCCCGCAATGCGGTGGTGCGTTTCTACGTCAATCTGAGCGTCGAGAACGCGATCGTCTTCGACCGGCCATCGCCTGTAACAGGCACGGTGCTGCTGCGCTACGACGCCTCCGATTTGGGCCAGCCCAACAACATCAGCATTCCGTTCGGGTGCTAGATCTTGCTGCGATGGCCTTCTAAAACCAAGCCGCAATTTCAGTTATAGATAGCAAGCGGGGCAAGTCTGACGCTCCCCCGCTTGTTGCTGGCTACATCCACGCCAGGTCACGGCCAGGAAGCGCTCCGAGCGCGACATGTTATCCAGCAGCGACAGATGGCAGGGGCTTTTCGCCGGCGGGCGGTTGCATCCCACAAGCAGCGCGGTAGAGTCGAAGGTGTCCGCTGTAACCAGGAGGGCTACGGTCATGCGTGAGATCATCATGATGGTCTTCCCGACTCGCGGTTCGATGGTGGATGCCACCGATAAGCTCCACCAAATAACCGGCCTGCAAATTCATCAAACAGCGCTGATTGTGCGCGCTGAACAGGGCGAGGTGACCATCTATGAGGATGACATCACGCCCACCGAAGGCGCGATCACGGGCGGCACACTGGGCGGTCTGATCGGTGCGCTGGGCGTGGCCGGGCTGGGCGCGTTCCTGCTGCCCGGCGTAGGCCCGATTATCGCCATTGGCGCGGGGGCGCTGGCTGGCGGCTTAATCGGCGGGGCAACCGGCGGCGTGACCGCGCGCGTGATCGATCACGGCCTCAGCACTCACCTGCTCGACGAATTGGCGCGCCAATTGGCCGATAACGAAATCGCCGCCGTGATGGACATCGAAGGCGGCGAGGCCCAGCTTCAGGAAGTGGCCGCCGACATCGCTCAGTTCAACGGCAAACTGGTGATTGTGAAGCCGCCCGCTGACACGCCCCCGGAGACCGATTCCGTGCCGCCGGCGCCCATTCCGTAACAAATAGCGAGGCATACCTCGCCATTTACATACCCATGGCCGGATGCTGCACTTAGCTAGCGGGAGGATTTATGCGCCATATCGTTTTCTCTCTGCTTCTTTTGCTCTCGCTGGTTGCCCCCGTCTTGGCGCAGGATGAACCGGCCGGCGAATGTGAACCTCTGGCCCCACTGGTCGTTGGCGAGTTCGGCCGCGTGAGCGCTGGGGATGCCAACAGTGTTCGCTCTGCGCCCACCACCTCGGGCGAGCGCATCGGCGCTATTCCCGGAGGCGAGACGTTTGCTGTGTTGGACGGCCCGCGCTGTGCTGATGGATTCGTGTGGTGGCAGGTGGAGCATCAGGGGGTGACCGGCTGGACAGTGGACGGCGCTGACGGCGACGCATGGCTGTTCCCCTCCGGGCCCGCAGAATCGGAGGAGGCCGTTTCCGAGCCGCCGGTGATGCTGTTTCCTACGGTGATCACTCCGGACAACGTGCCCCAACTGGAGCCCGTCTTTGAGTTTTCCTGTGAAACCGGCGCGGACAACATAAGCTCGTTGGTCCTCAGCAACAATCAGCGCTACCTGGCGTTCAACTGCAGGGCGCAAAGCGCGACGGCTGTCTACGATCTGCTGGAACGGCGCCAGATTGCCTCCCTGGACACAGCCGATTCCACTACCTATGCTTTCCTGCCCGGCGATCAGCAGTTACTGGGTATACACAAGTTGACCAGCAGGGACAGCGACCCCAGAACATACGCCGTATGGGACGTCGCCTCAGGTGAGGTGGTGGCGTCTGTGCCTTATGAAAGGCATCCATCGGTTTATGATGCCGCGTACGTCGATCTGGTGGTGATTGAGCCTGAGCAGATTCGGCGCTTGGATGCGCGTACACTGGAAGAAATGAGTCGTGTGCCAGTGACCGAGCCGCTCGACCTCAATGACGCTAAAATGACCCTGAGCGCCGACGGTGCGACCTTCGCGGCTTTTTCAAGCGCCGATCCCGGCGTGGTTTTCCTGGTGGACACAGCCAGCGGTGATCTGCTTCAGCGGATCGAGACGCCATTCATCACCAACATCCTTCCCAATGCACTGGAATTCAGTCCAAGCGGTCGCTTTGTTCTGGCCGCCGGTTGTGCGTGGAACATTAGCCCGGGCTTCTCCTGTGGTGGGCCTGCGATCCTGTGGATCGAGGTGGCCTCTGGCTCGATTGTCGAGCGCTGGGACATGCCTCCCGGTGATGGCGTACGCGATCTTGCCTTCAGCCCGGATGGCCAACTGCTGGCCGCGGCCGCGCGCGCCCTGATCGTCTACTCGGTACAGTCCGGGCAACCGGTGTTCTCCAGCCCGCTTGCGGCATCCCTTGCTGAGTTCAGCCGGGATGGCACGTTCGTGGTGACAACCGGCATCGACCACACCGACGCCTACCTCAACCTTGTGTGGGCGGTACAAGGGTAAGCGCCTTGGGCCGTAATCATCGAACGAGGCGCGGCGCTAAATGTGGGAAGCCACTTTCTACTGCAGGCTGACGACGACTGACCGGACGGATGAACGTGCGTGACTGATGACCTGATTCTGGTGCAATTTCCGACGCGCCATGCATTAACCGAGGCGCTCGACCATCTGAAGACGCTGGATGCACTCCACATGGAAGGCGTAGCGGTGATCGCGCGGGCGCAGGACGGCGAAGTGACCGTGCTCGAAGGTCACGTTGGGCCGGATGAAGGCGGCATTGCCGGCGGCACGCTGGGCGCGGCGATTGGGGTGCTGGGCGTGGTCAGCTTCGGCGCGCTGGCGCTGCCCGGCGTGGGCGTAATCATCGCACTTGGCGCGGGTGCGCTGGCCGGCGCGCTGGTGGGCGGCCTGACCGGGCGCGCCGCTGGCGAAATGGTTGAGCGCGGCTTTCGCAGCGAAATGCTGGTCGAACTGGCCGAAGGGCTGGAAGCGGGCCACCCGGCGCTGGTGCTTACGGTCGCTAACCCCAAAGCCGCCCTGCCCCTGATCAAGGCCGAACTTGTCCCTTACCGCGCCGAAGTCATCGAGCGCGTGCGGCCTGCACGGGAAGAATGATGGATTTGCAAGGCCCGCTGCAAACCCTGAACACCCGATCAGACGTTGGGCCACGATCACGCTCCCTGCAATGGCAACCGCTGCTGGAATTAGGGTGCATCCTGTTGATTGCGCTCGTGCTGCGTGCCGGGTATGTCGAGAAGGCCGGGTTTTTACCCGACCTGATGGTCATCGAGGATTTTGGCCGCTCGGCGCAGGAAGGTGGGCTGCTGAGCGTATATGGTCACCCACCGCAGCAGGACTATCCGCCGGTGCCCCTTGTGGTGCTCTGGGCGGGGTTCAGCATGCAGGCGCTTACGGGCGGCCCGTCCACCATGTTCATTCTGAAAGCGCTTCCCATTGCGGGAGATATTGCGCTGATTTTGCTGGCCTATGCCGTGTTTCGCCGCCAGCGCTGGTGGTTTCGGCTGGGAATTCCGCTTGTGCTGGCCATCCTGCCCGGTGTCATGGCCACATCTGCCTTCTGGGGCCAGTTCAACTCGGCGTGGGTTGTGTGCGTGGTGTTAAGCGCATATCTCCTCAAGCAATCCCGATTCAATCTCGCCTGGATCGTGTTTGCGTTTGGGCTGCTGATCAAGCCTCAGGTGATTGTCCTGGCGCCAGTGCTGGGGATGTATACCCTGCTGACGTGCGGCTGGCGCGGCGTGCTCCGCAGCGGGTTCGCGATGAGCCTGACGCTCGCCCTTGGCCTGCTGCCCTTCATTGCCGGTAGCGGCTTCCAGGAAACGCTTCGCCCATTCCTGAGCTCGGTCGATCGTTATCCGCTTTTAACGCTCAATGCCCTCAACTTGTGGCTGATATTCACGGCTCGTGGGGGACTTCCTCTCAGAGCGCCAAGTTATACGATGCTGCCAGACAATATGCCGGTGATCGGGGTCCTCACCGGCCGACAGGCCGGACTGCTGATGCTGGGACTGTTCGTGCTGCTGATGGTAATCGTTATGGTTCAGCAGCGAAATCGGGAACGAATTTTCACGTGGGCAGGCGCGCTTTTTATGGCCTTCTTCATGTTGTCCACCCAGATGCACGAGCGGTATTTGTATCCGGCGCTGATTCTCGCCATTTTTGCAATCGCTGAAGACCGGCGCATGCTGTGGATTGCGCTGCCGCTGGCATTCACCTACACGTATAACGTGATCGCGCTCACAACCACCCCGTTCATCTGGCTCGGCGTGAACCTGTGGTATGTCATCGGAGAAGTCGGTCTGTTCGTCGCTGTCGTGAACGCGCTGATTTTGGTGCTGTGGACGTGGTTCCTGCTGACGCCTCCGCCGCTGGTTCACCCGCAGATCCGCCGCGCTGAAAGACTGCTGAAGGCTGTGCTGGCGGCGTCGCTCGTGGTGCTGGTGGTCTATGCAGTGCTGCCCGATCCCCGCCGCCGATGACCGCGCTGGACGCCCGCTTCGACAACGGCGCGCGCCTGCTTGGATACGAGATCCGTCGTGACCACGATGAGATTGGCGTGGATTTGTTCTGGGACAGTGCTGGCCCGATCGCCGACGATTGGGCGGTGTTCGTGGATGCGCTGGCGGACGGAGAGCGCATTCCTCAGGAGGAACAGGATCCGGTCGTACGGGCCATCCCCTGGGCGCTGAATGAAATCGTGACCACGCACCATACACTCGATGTCAGTGGCTTCGACCCGGACGCCATATCGATAGCGGTCAGCCTGTACGCCTTCGACACGATAAAGCGCACGGCAGACATCCTGCAAGGCGTTCTCCATCCTGAGAACTGGATCAGGCGCGAAGCGCCCGTAATCATTCCGCCCCCCGCATAACCCCAGAATTTCCGGGCTATACTGGGAAGTGGAAAATGGAGTGATCTGATTGAGATCATGGTCCATTCTGTCCTTTACCTTCTACTTCTTTTCAGGAGCCCTGCCGATGGCCGTGCGCGAAGCCAAAATCAATCCCACTGTGAAAGAGCCTGCATCGCACGCGCGCAATCCGGGAATGCCGCTGGATATGGGCTGGGTGCGCGCCTGCCGGGCCAATTTGAGCGCCATCGAGCGCCGTGCCGCCACGCTGGGCACGCGCCGTTCCGTCAAGAAGGACACGCAGGCGGCGTGGCTTCTGCGCGCCCTCACCTGCATCGACCTGACCACGCTCGCTGGCGACGACACGCCCGGCAATGTCCATCGCTTATGCATGAAAGCGCGCCAGCCCGTGCGCGCCGACCTGCTCGAATCGCTGGGGGTGCAAAACGAGCGCATCACCACCGGCGCGGTGTGCGTGTATCACAATCGCATCGCCGACGCAGTCGCGGCGCTGGCAGGCAGCGGCGTGCCCGTGGCGGCCGTCTCGACCGGCTTTCCGGCAGGGCAAATCCCGCTCGACATCAAGTTGCAGGAAATCCGCGCCTCGGTGGCGGCAGGTGCGCAGGAGATCGATATCGTCATCTCGCGCGATCTGGCGCTGACGGGCCGCTGGGACGCGCTCTACGACGAGGTGGCGCTGTTCCGCGAAGCCTGCGGCCCGGCGCACATGAAGACGATCCTGGCAACCGGAGAACTGGGCACGCTGCGCATGGTGGCGCAGGCTAGTCTGGTGTGCATGATGGCCGGTGCCGACTTCATCAAGACTTCGACGGGTAAAGAAGCGGTCAACGCCACGCTCGAAGTCGGGCTGGTGATGACGCGCATGATCCGCCAGTACCAGCAAGCGACCGGCTACAAGGTCGGCTTCAAGCCCGCCGGCGGTATTCGCAGTGCCAGGCAGGCCATGAATTGGCAGTTTCTGATGAAGGAAGAACTGGGCGACGACTGGCTGTTCCCGGATTTGTTCCGTTTCGGGGCCAGCTCGCTGCTGACCGACATCGAGCGTCAGTTGTCGCATTTCGCCACGGGCCGCTACGCCAGCGATAAATACATGCCGATGGGGTGAGAAAAATGGCGCGCCGTGTCGACCGATTCTGATCTTGATGCGATGCTGTTTGATGTCGAAACACCGTTGGGGTTTCGCGTGCGTTGCACCGAGGAGTACTGGAAACGCAAAGTGCTGGCCGACCACGACAATATGGCGGGCATGGTGGAAGACGTGATACAGGCGCTCGTGGAACCCGACGAGGTGAGAGTGAGTTCCAGCGACTCTGATGTGCTGCTGTTCTACGTGATGGGGACAAAGCGCTTCGTATGTGCCGTTGCACGTGATGCGGAAGGCGGCGGCTTCTTGATTACAGCCTATACGACGGACTCGATGAAGCGGGGATCCACGATATGGACAAGATAAGGGTTCGATTTGACCCCACCGACAACACGCTCCAGGTCTTCTTTGGAGATCCAGGGAAGATGGCATACCTGTCGCCGATCGACGATGACACACCCGAAGATGTCTTCCTGATCAAGGACGAGGATAACCGAGTGATCGGTTTTGAGGGTCACTTCTATCACCTTGAACCTGGGACGCTACCGATCGAGATGGAGACTATGCCACTATTGAGGCAGGCAGAACGGTCGAAACAGGAGTGAGGGGTAATTTCCTATGCGCGTTGCGGAGATTTTTCACAGCATGACCTATGGCACAGCGCCCGAATCGGCCAGCACAGCGACCGCGTGGCTGGACGAGCATAACCGCCAGCTCGACTCGTTCGTGAACAACGCCTGGGCTGCGCCCAAAAGCGGCCGCTACTTCGAGAGCCGCAGCCCGGCCAATGGCGAGGTGTTGGCGAAGGTGGCCGACGGCGATAAATCGGATGTCGATGCGGCAGTCGCGGCGGCGCGCGCGGCCTTCGAGCCGTGGCGGGCGCAATCCGGCCACGCCCGCGCCCGCTATCTTTACGCCGTGGCAAGGCACATCCAGAAGCACGCCCGCCTGCTGGCGGTGATGGAGTCGCTCGACAACGGCAAGCCGATCCGCGAGACGCGCGACATTGACGTGCCGCTGGTCGCGCGCCACTTCTACCACTACGCCGGCTGGGCGCAGTTGGCCGGGCGCGAACTGGCCGACTATCAGCCGGTGGGCGTGGTCGGCCAGATCATCCCGTGGAATTTCCCGCTGCTGATGCTGGCCTGGAAGATCGCGCCGGCGATTGCGATGGGCAACACGGTCGTCCTCAAGCCCGCGCCCTACACCACCATCACCGCGCTGCTGTTCGCCGAAATTCTGGCCGAGGCCGGGCTGCCGCCGGGCGTGGTCAATATCATCACCGGCGGCGACGAAACCGGCGCGGCGCTGGTCGAACACCCGGGCGTGGACAAGATCGCCTTCACCGGCAGCACCGAAGTCGGGCGCATTTTGCGGCGGGCCACGGCGGGCACGGGCAAGCGCCTGTCGCTCGAACTGGGCGGTAAATCGCCGTTCGTCGTGTTCGATGACGCCGATCAGGACAGCGCCGTCGAAGGCCTCGTGGACGCCATCTGGTTCAATCAGGGCCAGGTGTGCTGTGCCGGTTCGCGGCTGCTGGTGCAGGAAAACATCGCGCCCGGCTTCCTCGACAAAGTGCGCTGGCGCATGGGCAAGCTGCGCGTGGGCGACCCGCTCGACAAGTCCATCGACATCGGTGCGATTGTCGACCCCATCCAGCGCGACAACATCGACCGCTGGGTGCAGCGTGGCGTGGCTGAAGGCGCGACCCTGTACCAGCCGGACTGCCCGCTGCCAGACATAGGCGCGTGGTATTTGCCGACGCTGCTGACGAACGTCGAGCCTGCTTCCACTGTGGCGCAGGAGGAGATTTTCGGCCCGGTGGTGGTGTCGATGACCTTCCGCACGCCCGCCGAAGCCATCGCGCTGGCGAATAACACACGCTATGGCCTCGCCGCCTCGATCTGGACCGAAAATATCAACCTGGCGCTGGATGCGGCGCGGCGCGTCAAGGCCGGCACCGTGTGGATTAACAGCACCAACCTGTTCGACGCGGCCAGCGGTTTTGGCGGCTACCGCGAAAGCGGCTTCGGGCGCGAAGGCGGCCTCGAAGGCGTGTGGGAATACCTGCGCCCGGCCTGGCAGGAGCGCCCGCGTCCCAAATTGACGGCGGTCAATGGCAAGTGGGGCGATGCGGTGCCCGCGCGGCCCACCCCGCTGGCGGCGCAGACGAAAGCCAGCGACAAGGGCCTGCCTGCGCTCGATCGCACGGCGAAATTATTCATCGGCGGCAAGCAGGCGCGCTCGGACGGCAACTACACGCGCGGTGTCTATGGGCCGAAGGGCGTGCTCGTCGGGCAAGCGGCGGACGGCAACCGCAAAGACATCCGCGAGGCGGTGGAAGCGGCGCACAAGGCTTCCGGCTGGGGCTATCGCAACAGCCACGCCCGTGCCCAGATTCTCTACTATCTGGCCGAAAATCTGAGCGCGCGCGCTGATGAATTTTCATCGCGCATCGCCGCCATGACCGGCCGCAAGGACGCCCGCGCCGAAGTCGACGCCGCCATTGATCGCCTGTTCACCTACGGCGCGTATGCCGATAAATACGGCGGCACAGTGCAGGAAACGCCTGTGCGCGGCCTGACGATTGCGCTGCACGAGCCGGTGGGCGTGATTGGCATCGCCTGCCCGGACGAGTATCCGCTGCTGGCGCTGGTCGCGCTGGCCGCGCCGGCGATTGCGCGCGGCAACACGGTCATCGTCGTGCCCAGTGAGGCGCATCCGCTGGCCGCCACCGACTTCTATCAGGTGCTGGAAACGAGCGATGTGCCCGCGGGCGTGGTCAATATCGTCACCGGCGCGCGCGATACGCTGGTCAAGACGCTGGTCGAGCACGACGATGTCGATGCGGTGTGGTATTTCGGCAGCGCGGAAGGCAGCGCGCACGTCGAGGCGCTGTCCGCCGGCAACATGAAGCGCACCTGGGTGAGCTACGGTCTGCCCATCGACTGGATGAATGCCGAACACGCCGCCGGCGAAGACTTCCTGCGCGAAGCCACGCAGGTCAAGAACATCTGGACGCCGAGCGGGGAGTGAGAAGGGCAGTTACGAGTTGCGAGTTGAAAGTGAAAAGATGGGGCGCACGCTCACGGTCCTGAAGCCCCGTTCACGGGGCGCAGCTCCAGCCGCACGGCTTCAGCCTGCGGCGTTCACGAAGGGCGGAAGGCGGCTGAGGCTACAACGATGAAATGCGTCATTTGCCAGCAGGGCGAGACTGCGCCGGGATTGGTCACGGTGACACTGGAGCGCGGGGATACCACACTCGTGTTCAAAAGCGTACCAGCGCTCGTATGCGAAAACTGCGGCGAAGCCTACGTGGATGAGACGGTCAGCATGCAGTTGCTCGGCACGGCGGAAGCAGCCGTAAACGCAGGCGTGCAGGTCGAAGTACGCACGTTCGAGATGGCATGAGCCTGTGATCAGGGCGAAACTGGCGAGGCTGACAAGTGGTTAAGAAGCGAAAGCTCCTTGAGAAGGCACTAACAAGCCCGGGTAATATTCGGTTTGAAGAGTTCGTCACCCTTCTCGAATCATTCGGCTTCAAACTGGATCGTGTGCGGGGAAGTCACCACGTTTTCACGCATCCAGACCTTGCAGAACTGCTCTCTGTTCAATCAAAGCAAGGTGGCAAAGCCAAGCCATACCAGGTGCGGCAGTTCTTCAAACTGATCGAACAATATAACCTGAGCTTGAGTGAGGACGAATGAAGGACTATCACATCAACATCTTTTACAGCGTTGAGGATGAGGAATACATCGCTGATATCCCCGATCTGAAATACTGTTCGGCGTCGGGCACAACCCCGGAAGAAGCCCTGCATGAAGTGCTGCTTGCCAAATCTCTATGGCTGGAAGCCGCAGAGGAAAACGGGCTGTCCATTCCCGAACCGCGCTATCGACCGGCACTGTATCACATCGGTGCATGAACGAGTGCATGTATTGCAAGCGATCGCTGGAAGAAAAGCGGGTATCACGAGTGCAAGAGGTTCACGGGCGCTGGGTTCTGATCGAGCATGTGCCGGCGCAGGTGCGCAAGAAGTGTGGCGAAACCTTCTACACTCCGCAGGCGCACAGCCTTGTCCTGCGCCCTGTGCGCGGGGCTGGCGAGTCGGTGCGCGTGGAACCGATGGCGGTGCTGGACGCCTCCTGAGCGCGCAGTGGGGATAAATGAGCGCAGGCGTGCAGGTCGAAGTACGCACGTTCGAAGCGGCATAAATGTTCGTCGATATCCATCAGGAGGCATCCCTCATGTTCGTAGCCGTAGGCTCTGTATCGGTATACGTTGAGGATCAGGACCGGGCCAAAGATTTTTACGTGAATATGCTCGGCTGGAGGCTGTGGGATGATGTACCGCTCTATCCCGGCGCGGCCAACCGCTGGATCGCGGTCGCCCCCGAAGGCGCGTTCACCACGATTACGCTGCTTAAGATGGATCCCGAGTCGGCGCACTACGCCAGCACGATGGGAGAATCCCAGGCGCTCACCATTCAGGTGATGGACCTGCCCGCGCTGTACGATCAGTTGGCGGCAAAAGGCGTGCAGTTCAGCGGCCCGCCCGAGGTGCAGCCGTGGGGTACGTTCACCACGCTGATCAACTCGGAAGGCAACGGGCTGATGCTGGTCGAACGGCCGAAGGGGTAGAAGGGTGAATTGAAAGTTGAAATTGGAGGCATGTGATGAGTGCGGGCCCCAAATGTTTATCATCACTTCTCCTATGAGGCTCTACACTACGATAAGAAGGTAGTATTTTTCAGGTGCTGCATATATAAATGGGGATGTACTGTGACCAACAATCTTGAGGCTCTGAACCAGCAACTGGCAAATGCTCAAGCATCAGCCGATCGTGAGGAAGAAGCAGCGGTCCTTTACAACATCGGTCGGGAATGGTTGGCCCAAGGTGAACAACATAAGGCGCTAGATTACTTCGAAAAAGCCTTGCAGGTATTACGGGTGGTGGGCAACGGTGACGGCGAATCAGCCGTACTGAACAGTATCGGATCGGCATGGATCACCTTAGGGAACACGAGGAAAGCTCTGGCCTACTACACTGAGGCGCTATCGACAGTACGTGCAGTGGGTAACAGGGAAGGCGAAGCAATTACGCTGAACAACATCGGTATGGCGTGGAACACCTTAGGGGAGAAGCAAAAAGCGATCGACTTTTTCGAACAGGTGTTGCTGCTATGCCGCGCGGTGGGAAACAGTGATGGCGAAGCGACCATACTGAACAATATCGGAGGTGCGTGGTCTGAATTGGAGGAAAACCAAAAGGCGCTGAAAAACTACTTACAAGCGTTATCGCTTTATCAGGCGCTAGGCGACCAAGGAGGCGAAGCCATCACGCTGACCAATATCGGCTCGGCATGGGATGAATTGGGGGACAAGCAGAAGTCACTGGAGAACTATGAACAAGCTTTGATACTTCACCGGGCGATGGGCAATCGGGCTGGAGAAGCGACCACATTGAACAACATCGGCAAGGTGTGGTCTGACTTAGAGGAGCATCAGAAGGCGTTGGACTACTGCACACAAGCTTTACCGCTTAATCGACTATTGGGCGAACGCGAAGAGGAAGCCGCGACGTGCTTCAATATCTCTACGATTTGGCGCGCTCTAGGTAACCTAGATCAGGCAATCGCGTATGCAGAAAGTTGCGTGCAACTTGATACTGAAATTGGCCTCCCTGATCTACGACAGTGATCGGCAGATGCTCGAGGAACTAAGACGAGAGCGCGGTAACCACGTTGCCATTAAGCAAACTGATCAACCTAAACTATCGCGCGAGGCGGTCAAGAGCGCGGTTCAAAAGACCTACGCCGTCAAGACCAGCACCCCCGAGAAGCTTGCAGTCTGGAAAAGCCAATTACAGAAAACTCGCATGGATTTCGCCAACCATAATTGGAGATACGAGGTTGATTTTGCGGATGCGCTTCTAGAGATACTCGATGACACATTGATCACTCTTGATGACATTAATCCCTATGCACGAGCTTTTGGGAAGATGTTTGCCGCTATCGTCAAGTTTCATCGCGACCACAGCGATTCCACAATTGACCAGAACACTTTGCCCGCAAAATTGTTTACCAAACTTGGTAAAGGGTTATCAAGTCAGGGCGAACAACAGCAGGCAATCATAGCGTTTGACT
This sequence comes from uncultured Chloroflexia bacterium, assembly GCA_963841085.1. GTDB lineage: Bacteria > Chloroflexota > Anaerolineae > Aggregatilineales > Phototrophicaceae > Flexifilum. The sequence continues at coordinate 128,760 of CAWJBF010000010.1, forward strand.
TAGCCTTAAAGCACTTTCGAATGACACGGGACTCGGCAAATGAGGCGGCAACCCTTAACAGCATAGGTTTAGCCTGGTTTGCCTTGGGAGAACAGCGCGAAGCTCTTGGTTATTATGAAAAGGCCTATTCCGTAAGCCGGTCCGTTCGTGACCGCAGTATGGAAGCCCAGTCCCTTAATAATATCGGCGCAGCGTTGATCACCATGGGCGAAGCGCGCAAAGCACTCAAGTATATGGAAAAGGCGCTACCGCTGATACAAGTAGTGGGAGACAAAGAATTCGAGGGCAATCTTCTCTATAACGTCGGTTCAGCGTTATATGCGCTGGGTGATCGAGCAAAAGCACTAAGTTACTTTACCCTAGCACTGCCAATATTCCATGGGTTGGATCGCCAGATCTAGGAAGCACGGACCCTAAACAATATAGGTATAGTTTATAATTCAATGGGTGACCAACGCAAAGCATTGGTCTACCTGAAACAAGCACTGCCACTTAGTACGTCCATCGGCGACAAAAGTAGCGAAGCCGATACATGCTATAGCATAGCCACAGTCTTTCAAGCACTAAATGAGTTGGATGAAGCCATTGAGTATATCGACGAACGGTGTATTCAGCTAAAGATCGAGAGTAATACACCAAATCTGGGAGTATATTCGAAAACTGGAGGAGCTTAAGCGAGAAAAAAGTGGCAACACTGAGGTTGATTCAAACAGCTGCTAGTAACGCAATTGGCTGAAGCATTCGCGCATGGCGGACCTAAAGCGGTACGGGCCGATGCTCAAGGGACAGGCTCCCGATGAGGTAATAGAGCAGATCGTCGCCCAACTGGCGCAGACTTTTAGCTCTACCCTCACAAGCGAAATAGTGGAAACACTGGCTGGAAATACCGTTGCCGTACAGACCGTTGTGCCAGAGCATTTCGACGAGTGCAAGCAGGAACTGCGCGTACTGCGCTCCGATCTCGCAGGGCAAGGCACAGATCGCGTCACTGAGGTTGAGTTCATAGACGCCCTGCTTGCTATCCTCAACGATCAGCCTGTTTTCCTGCCACCGCGAAACCCCCATGCGAGCACTATCGAGCGCGTAAAGACTGCCATAGCCAAATACCGCGCCGAACATGGCAGCTAGTTTTAATTGCATTGACCCTTCTCAATTTTGGGCGAAGGAGCAATGAAACCCCCTCACCCGCCCAATTCCACCCCGGGTCTAGCTCGGCCAGCACGCCGCTCAACCGCTGCAAATCGCTGCTCAACAGCGCGGCGCAGGCGCGGCCACAGTCCACCAGGTAGTCGTACTGCAAGCGCTGATCAACAGGCTGGCGGGCACTGCCGTATCAGCTGAGCAGAACCAAACCCCGCGCTTTTTTGCTCCCCCTCGCCACGCAGCTTGAGGACAGGACACATTTAACAATTCGATGATTTGATCGCCTTTTTCGCGGCAGGTTGAAACCGTGCCGCTCGTTCTGCGCCGGCTGAAACCGGCTTAAAAAGCCCCGTTCACGGGGCGCAGCTATAGCCTGACGGCTTTAGCCTCAGGCGGGCAGGCGGATCGCACGCACCCTCGCCGCGTCCAACTTTGCGGTCTCTCTTCCCCCTCCGCGCCTCCGCGATGAATCTTTTCGTCCATACAGCCCCTTCGCGTCCGCCCGGTCTACCATCCCGCCGCCCCAACCCCGCGCGCCTGCGCTACGATGAACGTGGCCCCATGGCCGCATCGTCCGCCTAACCGGTCCATCCCACGCCATGTGTCCTGAATTCTGTCTCGCTGTCCTGCTCGTTCTTCTCTCAGTGTCTGTCTTGCTTTTTCAATTCTGTCTGTCTCGCTTTGAAACATCATGACTAATGGGCCCGCAGAGGGCAAGCGCCATTCCGCCTTTGCGTTCGTTGCGTTCGTTGCGTGGTCTCTTTTAGCGGGTTGCTTCAGTTCCACCCCGGGTCTAGCTCGGCCAGCACGCCGCTCAACCGCTGCAAATCGCTGCTCAACAGCGCGGCGCAGGCGCGGCCACAGTCCACCAGGTAGTCGTACTGCAAATGCGAGGCGCGCGCGGCGGCTCCAGCCCGAATCGACGCCGCCAGCAGCGAGTCGCACGGGGCTTCGCGGGCATTCAGCACCAGCCGGTAGAACTCGCTGCGCGCCGTGAAGGCTTCCACCTCTTGCGCCGGGCACGCCAGCACTTCGGCCATACTCATCGGCGGGCGCGGCGGCAGGGCATGCACGACGCGGCCATCGGCGATGTAGCCCACCGCCAGCACGCAGATTTCCACCGGGGCCATCCGGTTCTCGCGCTGGTCGTAGAGCGTGTAATCGTTGAGCGCGCTGGCCATCACCAGTTCGCGCGCCAGCGGGTCGTCATCCACGCGGATGGCGTAAATCACGCCCACCACATTGAGCGCCCCATCTTCGCTCAGCGGCGCTTTCACGAACGCGCCGAACGAATGGACGCCGTTCAGCCCGCTGCTGCGCGTGCCGCAGTCGAAGCCGGTGGTGCTGGCGCGCAGGACGCGCCCAACCGATGAGGGTGCGTCTACATAGTCGGTCATCAGGTGCTCCTCATGCGCGCAACCGGTGCTGGCGGCGCTGCCCGCGCGCCAGGCCCTTGGTCTGCAGCTTGTGTGATGCTTCTGGCGAAAGACGGTGACGCCGCATAGCGACGCGAATCAACTGTTCCAACTGCGCGCGATCCTGCCCGCCCACGTAGGCCAGCTCGTCGGCGCGGGTGAGCACATACGGGTAATGCTTGCGGCCCTGAATCGCGCACTGGGCCACCAGCGCCCCGTGAATGATACTCACCAGGTCGGGCCGCCGCGCGATCCACATCGGCATATCGACGCGGGCGATGGCCGGGTCGCCCTCGACGCCCACGTTCACGTAGAAGAAGGCGATTTCGAGGTCTTCGTCGAATTCCTTGTAGGCGCGATTCTTGGGCGAGTTGAGCGCCAGCAGCGCCGACCGCTCGCCCGGCCCCAAATAGCGGCGGTAGAGCATCTCGTCGGTCACGCCTTCCATATCGCCATTATTCTGAAGCGCCGCCTCGGTGATGCCATCATCCGGCAGGCTGAGCAGGTGCAGCAGGCTGATCAGGTTCACGCCGCGCGGTCGGTCAACATAGCCGCACAGCAGCGCGTTGGCATCGCGCGTTTGCGCCAGCGCCTTGAGGTACTGGCGCTCGATGCGCGGGCCATCGCTGATCTCGTTCGCGCCAAACAGCTTGAGCAGATTGCCGTCGAACACCAGCACAATCGGCGTCCAGGTGTCGCCGCTGTTGAACTGCTGCGACAAGGCCCAGCCTTCCTGCGCCAGCGTCTGCATTTCCAGCAGCGTGCGCCGCGCATCGACCGTCTTGTTGTTGATTTGCCGCCCGTCCTTGTCGCGCACCAGCTTATCGCTGTACTCGAGCGCGGCCATCGTTTGCTGGCTGGGGCCGATATCGATGCCGATGTGGTAGCGGAACAGGGCGATGTTGGTGAGGTAGTAAAGCATTTGCCCGTGCGTGCTGGGGTAAACCTGTGAGCCGTCGGCAGCGACCAGCATGATAGGCGTGAACGGCTGCGGGGCCGCGCCCACGCCGCACACCATTTCGCCGAACGGGTCGGGCAGCGGGGCTGCGCCGCGATAGCCACTGACGCCAGACGTGCGCACTTTCTCGATACGGGCGTGGATTGGTTCGAGGTCGCACGAGTTTTCCAGCCGCGCCAGCGCAAGATCGACCTTCTCGGCCATCGTCTCGCCGCGATGCGCCAGATAGCTGCCCATCTTATCAACCTGATCGAGCAGGCGGGTAAATTCGAGCCCCACGACGCCTCACGTTAGAAAATGCATACACTTCGCTCAACACTAGCACTTTCGTTCTAAAGCGTCAAGACGGCGAGCGTTATTGAGCACGGCGCGATCTAACTCAAAGAGACTGTTTGAACCGCCAAGTCGCCAAGGCAATACAGAAATCCCTCTTGGCGTTCTTCCTTGGCGATCTCCGCGCCTTGGCGGTTCAAATTGCTGCGCCAGTCCAGCCCGCAATTGGCACGGTTCACAATCAGCGTCCGCGCGTGCATACTGTCATGAATCAAAACTGCGCCCGGCGCGACTTTTCGCCCCGCTGCAACGTATTCTGAATAAGGGCCGATTATCCCGCGCGTCCCGCAAGGAGCATCGCATTGACTGCTGATCCGCTGCCGCCCAATCCCGACGAGCACGACGAAGACTCGCTGTTCGACGAGTTCATCAATCACAGCCTCGACCTCGATGGGCTGGAAGAGGATGATCCGGACGAAGACGAGGCCGTGCTGGATCTGGACGACCCCGATAGCATTGTCGTTCGCTTCCGGCTTCCGGGCGGCCTGCCCGATGGCTTCTCCAGCGGTTTGATGGGCGCGCTGCGGCCCAATGCTGGCAGCCGGGGGCCGCGCCTGCCGCGTATCCCCATGCGTGATGACGTGCGCTGGCAGCATGCGGTCATGCACCTGCAAACGCAGCGCCTTGAACTGCATCAGCCCTTTTTCGACTACCGCGATCACGACGGACAACTGGCGCTGCCGCTCACCCGCAAATCGGCGCGGCGTATCACCTATATCCGTAACATCATGCCCGGCTGGACAGTCGTGCGCTACACCCCGAGCCGGGGCACAGTGGGCAATTTCAGCGAGAAAGTGGGCGGCAAGCAATTGCAGCGACACCAGTTGAACCTGGCGGGCAAGGACATCGCCGGCTTTGTGCGTACCGAGGAACTGCCGCCGCTGCGCCCGGCGCGCATCGGGCCCGGCGTGATGGTGACGGCCGCCGATGTGGTGAGCACGCTGCTGATGGTGGCCGCAATCACCATAGCGGTCGCGTATCTGTACCTGCACCTGTCCGTTGGCGAACCGCCAGCCACCGATGCTCTGATGGAACGGATTGCGACGCTCGAAGCGCAGGTGCAGGCGCTGGAAACGCAGGCCGATGGTGTGGATGTGCCGGCCGTGCCCTAGGTGTGAACAAGCGCGACTGGCGTCGACGGAATAACAACGGGCTTCAGCCCATTGCCGCCTCAAACAAGGGGCTAAAGCCACCTTGCTGAACCTAATCGGCTTTGTTATCCCTGTTGGCAGGCACAGAATTTCATAACTCAGGTTTTCTCAATTTAGCCGTTCCAGCGCGCGGAGCGGGCCGACTGACCCGGCGCGGGGTCGGACAGCGGCATCTGCGCACCCGTCGCCAGATCGATCATGCTCAGGCCAGCGGGCGTCAGTACGACCAGCGCGCGGCCGTCCGGCGACAGGCGGCCAGCCTGCGCTCCGGCAGCGACCGTCCTCGGCGCACAGCCGCCCGTATTCAGGCAGCCCAGATCGACCAGGCGCGCTTCGCGGTCGGCGGGGTCGTTCGGGTTGGCGGTATACGCCGTGTAGGCCAGCAGGCCACCGCGTACATCCAGCCCCGTGCCCGGGGCAGCGGCGGTCGCCAGAGACGTTGGCGCGCACGAACCTCCGCTCAGGCATGACAGCGACAGCCCGTTGACCGTCTCGCCGTCAATATACAGTAGGGTGTCGTTAGCGATACGCAGATCGTGGGCGCTGGCCGGCAGCGCGGGCACGGCCGCCGCGAACGGATCGCACGGGCCAGCCCGCAGGCAGTTCAGATCGGCGGCGCGCACAGCTCCCGCGCCATCGTGGTAGAGCAGCGTGCTGGTGCCCGGTCGCCACAGCAGCGGGGCAGGCGGCACGGCCGACGCGCCTGAAGCCTGCGCGACGGCGCCCACCGCTGGCGAAACGGCCGCGATCAGATTTGCGCCAGACAGGGCAACCAGCCCGCCATCGTCCGCCCACAAGCCGCCCGCCGCTGATGGATCAGACCCGGCAGCCAGCGCCAGCGGCACGCCGCCCGTCAGCGGAAGCAGTACCGCGTTGCCACCGGCGTCGCGGTACACCAGTGCGCGGGCATCGGGCGAGAGCGCGCGCCAGCCAAAGCGGCTGTCCGCTCCGGGCGTGCGCAGGCTGAGCGCGCCTTGCCCCGCCAGAATATCGACGGCTTGGCCCGACAGCGGGTAATAGGTGAGACGGTCGCCCGCCGCGACCAGCACACCGCTTTGATCAGTCGTCCACTCTCCGCCCGACAGGCCCGCATTGGGCACACGCCCGATTTCGGTGATCGTTTGCGCGGGCACGTCGGCGGCGCGCAGGCTGACCTCACCGCCCTGATCAATCGCGAAGAACAGGCGGTCACCACCTTGCGACCAGGCAAAGCCGAGCGCAGGCGCGACTGCTTCGCCCGGGTTGGTGACGACCCAGCGATAACTGCCGTCCGCACTGGTGACGACGAGCTGGCCGGCGGCGTTCTGAAACGCGGCCAGAGTACGGCTTTGCGCGCTCAAGCCCACCGTTACACTCAGCAGCGCCAGCGTCACCAGTATCAAGGTTGCGCTTAGTCGCCCTGCGCTCTTCCTCACGTGCCGTCTCCTCAATCGCAGCGTCGTGCCGCGAAGTGCCTGATCTCGTCCGTTTAAGCATAACGGATTTGGCCGCTGCCGTTCCCCCTGATTTTGCGGGGAATATGTAAACGCGCAGGGCCGCATGAGAGCGGCCCTGCGACGATCACCTGAGGCCTTTTGCGCCTGAGAATCAGGCGGTTGCGCCGGTTTTCGCAGCCTGGTCAGCAGCCAGCGCCTTGTTGTCTTTCTGCGTCATCAGCGACACGATGACCAGCGCGGCGAAGCTAATCGGAATCGAGATGATGCCCGGGTTCTCCAGTGGAACGGGCGCGTTGGCTGCGCCCAGCCCGTAGATGTCCCACATCAGCGGAGACAGCATGATCAACCCCAGCGACACCACAATGCCGGTGAGGATCGAGGCCACGATGCCTTTGGCGGTGGTCTTCTTCCAGAACAGCATCATGACAATCGCGGGCAGGTTCGCCGACGCAGCTACCGCGAACGCCAGCCCGACCAGGAACGACACGTTGGCGTGCTGGAACACGATCCCCAGCCCAATGGCGATTGCGCCGACAATGATCGCCACGATCTTTCCGGCGCGCACCTGCGTGTTTTCGCTCATATTCATGCCCAGGAAGTGATCCATCAGGTCGTGCACGACCGCGCCGCACGAGGCGACGATTAGCCCGCTGACTGTGCCCAGTACGGTCGCAAACGCCAGCGCCGAGATGATGGTGAATAGCAGCAGCCCGAAATTGCGAGCCAGCAGTGGCGCCGACATATTGCTGCTTTCGACATCCAGCACACCGCCGACCATCGCCCCCGTGCCGATGAATAATGTGAGGATGTAGAAGAAGCCAATGGCGACGATAGCGACCAGCGTCGATTTACGCGCATCACGCGGGCTGCGCACCGTGTAATAGCGGATGAGGATATGCGGCAGCGCCGCCGTGCCCAGGAACAGCGCCAGCATCAGCGAAATGAAGTCGAGCCGGGATAGCGTCGTCGCACCTTCATCGATCTTGAAGCGAAGGCCCGGGCGCATCAGCGCTTCACCCGGCGTCACCGTCTGCACCCAAACGGTCGCGTTCTCGTCCTCATAGGTGAACTTGACGGGCGTGAAACGTAGGATGTCACTCTCCTGAATGATCGCCAGGAACTGGAACGGGCCGACGTTATCGAGGCTCTCAACTTCCTCACCGTCCACCACGATCCGGGCGAACGAGCCCACCTGGAAGAAGCGCGCGTCTTCTTTGGGCGCGCCGTTATAGAGAGTCACGCCGCCGGCGCTGGTGGTGATCGAAAGCGCTTCCTTCAACTGCGCGCCGGCTTCAGTGCTGGCCACGCTCCACCAGGTTTGCAGGCCATCCTGATCGAGCAGCACGAGCTGATGATTGCCTTGCTCACGCTGTGTGACAATAACATAGCTGGCATCGTCGACGGACTGCACCTGACCATCTGCCCCCAGCGTCGCGCCGAGGCTGACTGGTTGGTGGAAGTCGTCGTTGGGCGTGAGCGATACGCCATTGGCAAGTACGGCGATCACGAGGATGGTCGAGAACACAATCAACAGGCCGCCCTTGAGGAACTGCACGTAGGTGGTCGAGGTCATACCGGCGGTCGCCACGATGATGATGACGATGATGCCGACGAGGATGACGCCCACTTCCTGCGGCAGTCCCATCAGCGGTGTGACCAGCGCGCCGGCCCCCACCATCTGCGGTATCAGGTAGCACACCGACACCACCAGCGCGCTGATGCCTGCCATGAGCTGGATGCCGCGCGAATGGAACGCCGAGTCGAGCGCGTCGGAAAGCGTGTACTTGCCGCGCCGCTTGATGGCTTCAGCGACGACAAACAGCGCCACCATCCACCCGGCCAGAAAACCAATCGAATACAGGAAGCCGTCGTAACCATAGAAGGCGATCATCCCGGCGATACCCAGGAATGAGGCCGCCGACAAGTAGTCACCGGCGAAGGCGACGCCGTTTATGGTCCAGTGGATTTGCCCGCCAGCCGCGTAGTAGTCTTTGGCATTCTGTGTGCGCCGGGCGAAGTAGAAGGAAATTCCCAGTACAGCCAGCACGAACAGGATGAACAGGCCGACGGCCAGTGGTGCGGCTTCATACGTCATGATCGACCTCCTCGTCGGGCACATTCATGCGGTCTTCAGCGCGAACGCACATGACGTGGTAGATCAGGCCCATCACAATAGCCAGGATGATCAGCCCGAAGCCATATACTACGGCCAGGTTCAGCCCCTCGAACACGATTTGCCCCATCGCCTGCGGGCTGATGGCGTTGATGGCGACAAAACCGGCGTAAAACGAGCCGTAGATCGCAAACAAGATAAGGCCGATGCGCGTTTTGTAAGGAGCCGCCGCGTCCTCTCCGGCCGTTGGTGCGGGTTTATGCTGCATGGTGTTGGCCTTTCGCTGCCAATGACGCTCGTGCCAGAGGCAGCGAGGCCACTCGCCCGACATATTTAATTACAATTGTGATGTTTAACAAGTCTTGTGATTTTGTGCAACAAATCACAATGTGGCGCGTAGACGTCACAATAGGAGGTCGCTTGAGTGGGCAATGGATGCAAGGGAACAGAGGCGCCGAAGATACAAAGCATTCGGGGCCGTTCGTGAACGGCCCCGACAAGCGACTTTTTACTGCGTGGGTGAGCTATCGCGCGCTAGGCCTCGGGCGCGGCCACAAACCGGATCGTCAGCAGCACTTCTTCCTCGACGTTGGCGACACCGGGCACGTTCGGGATAGTCAGTCCCCAATCCGTGCGGTTGACGGTTGCTGTCGCTTCGCCTGCGATCTGATCCGCGCTGACCTCATTCAGCGTCACGGCGAAGGTCACCGGATTGCTGATGTCTTTGAGCGTCAAATCGCCCGTGACCTCAAAATTGAGGGGCTGGCCCGGCTCAATCGGCTCCGTTGGCAGGCCGCTGATCGAGGTGGGCGCGAATTCGCCAAACTCAAACTCGTCCTGCGCCGACTGCAAAATCTGCCCGCGAATGGCACGGTTGCGGAAGTCGTTGTCGGTCGCCAGCGTGCGCAGGTTGAAGCGAATCGCGCCTACCTGAGATTCGCTGGGCTGGCCGAAATCGACCGCAATCTGGCCAGCCACGTCGGGCGTGGTGCCGACCACCGTCGTCCGCGCGCCACGCAGGTCTTCGTCCAGCTCAAAGCTCACGGTCGAGTTCCCGGGCGTGATGCTGAACACCACGGCGGCGGCCGCGCGGCGGCCTGTGGAACAGCAGTTGCCTCAGGCGCGGCAGCATCCGAAACAGCCGTCACCTCAGGAGTAGCGGCCTCAGGCGCATCGGTCGCTTCGGCGCTGGCTGTTGGCGTCTCAGGCACCGCGACGAACACCAGCGTCAGATCGACCAACTCCTCGACGTTGGCGACACCCGGCACATCCGGGATCGTCAGGCCCCACTCGGTTCGATTCACGCTGGCGATTGCTTCGCCAACCAGCCGATCAGCGCCGACCTCGCTCAGCGTCACCGCAAAAGTGACCGGATTGCTGACGCCCTTCAGCGTGAGGTCGCCCGTAACGGCAAAGCTGACGGACTGGCCGGGTTCAATTGGCTCAGTTGGCAGATCGCTGATCGACGTGGGCGTGAATTCGCCAAACTCGAATTCGTCCTGCGCCGACTGCAGAATTTGCCCGCGAATGGCACGGTTGCGGAAGTCGTTGTCGGTCGCCAGCGTGCGCAGATTGAAGCGGATCGCGCCCATTTCCGACGCGGACGGGTATTCGAAGTTGACCGCGATCTGCCCAGCCACGTCAGGCGTCGTGCCGACCACCGTCGTCCGCGTGCCGCGCAGGTCTTCTTCCAGCTCAAACGAGGCCGACGACTCGCCGGGAACCAGCACAAAGATCACGGGGTCGCCCACTGGCGCATCCACCGATGGCGTTCCTTCGGCGGTAGGCTGCGCGCTCATGTCGAGCGTGGGCGCGGTGATTGGCTGACTGGCCTCGCCACTGCCGCTGGTTGTCATGAACCAGATGACGGCGATGACCGCAATGATGGCGAGCGCTGCGATGATGGCGAGGATGAGTTTGCTGGCGCG
>CAWJBF010000011.1:0-143022 GCA_963841085.1 uncultured Chloroflexia bacterium
GGATGAAGCTTCCACCAATGCGGTGCGCCTGAAGGCCGGCGAAGAGTCTCTGCCGTCGAATGGCGAATACTTCTACATGAGCGTTGAAGGGTTCATTGCTGAGCTGCTCAATCAGTACAGCGACAAGACCATCCGCAATGCGCTGACATGGCTTGTCGAACGGGGCTTTGTGCATCGTCGCAAGAATCCGAAGTACCCTTGGGACCACACCTATCAGTACACGCTGAACACTGGACTGGTTCAGGGCGAAATCGGCAATCTTCCCCTCATACCACCTCGGTAAAAGAGACAGGAACGATCCGGTAAATTTACCGGATCAAGACAGTAATTTTACCGCAACAATACCACAGAGATCATACACAGATAAAAACAAAAGAGGGCCGAATCCTGCGGATGCGGCCTTGGAGAGCGGTTTTTCGTCTGGAGGGTATGTCGAGCCGAAGGACATGTATTCCTACGCTGCTGACGATTTAACCTGCGAAGTCTTCCATCCGCATGAGAAGGACGAAAACGATTCGAGGAAGTTCCGCTTTCCGAGCTGGACGGTGAGACGATCAACGAAACGCTGAAGAGATGGAAGATCTCAGAAAAAAGCTTCTAAGCGGAATTCAATTGAACCTGATGAAGAAAACTCGAGCGACCCAAATGGTGCTCATACAAGGAGCGTCCTCTCTTCCTCTGCGTTCAAAAAACAGCTCGCAGAGAGAAAAAGAGACGCTCTTGGTAGGAGCACAGGATTGGGCACCGAACGAAATGCATCACCAAAAACAAAAATCGACATAGAAAGCAATTCGTTCCCAAAGGTCGGGAAAACAGTGCTGGCGGTGTTGAACAAAGCCGGCGCCCCTGCCCTGCGCAGTCTGTCTCTGGCCCAGATCGACGATCTGACGAACAAAAGGATCGTGACGGTGCATGGCGAAATGGACCACACGCTGGCGAGTTTGTACGACAAGTACGGCAACTCGTTCGAAAACTGGCTCAAAACGCTGCCCGACCACATCCGGAAGCACGACCAGCGGCCTGACGGCCGGCGCAATGATCAGGCACATGCTCAATTACGACGCTCGGGGGTATGGCTTCAGAGAATACCTTCTCAGCCACGACCTGCCGGTGGCCGAGAACAAGAAGAAGACGAGCTCGGACACGCAATTCAGCAGCAAAGACGAAGAGGCGATGGCCTATCTGAGAGCAATGGGGCACTACAAATGAAGACCCCTCTTGAATTCAATTACCGGATCACGATTGACCTGGCCTGCTCTGACTATCAGGCAGCGCTGATCAGGACGATGGTGGAGCTTACGCTCCCTGGTGGTCTAAACAAGGAGAACAAATGAACAACCTGGCAAAAGAACTACGCGATTACGCGCAAATGATTGAAGGACTCGCTGGACGTTGATTATGAGGGCGACTGGTTCATCACCGGCCATTTCCCCTTCGAGTTTGGCGAGATCATCGACTTGATGAATCGCGCAGCAAAGGTGATTACGGGCACTGAGGATGCAGCAGCAGAATGAACGAAGCCAACTATCTGGTCACACTACGGACGTTCGATACTGAACCGCCGCTGATCATCGTCACAGCAGACAACATCGGGGATGCCCATCAGTGGATCAAGGCCCTGATGCTGGAGTGGATGGCCAACCGAGATCTGGAGCCCGACGATCTGAACGCCCCGCACATTTATCTGGCCATGCGCGAATTCGAGGAAGGCAATATCTCCTCGTTTGAGATTGCCAGATACCTCGAGATCGGCGCCCTGAAGTGGGCCGCAATGCGATTGCTCGAGCGATTCGAAGAGGTCTATCTGCCTGAAATTGCTATCCACGACTTCTGCAAAGGCAGCAGCTACGCAAAGCAGCTTTATGTCGAGAACATCGCAAGCGTCTATGAAGGCTACGAGGATTGAGCCTTAGCCATTCATTTAGAAAGAGGAGTAAATGGAACAAGAAGCAAGCATCACCATCGAGTTCCGCATTCCCCGTTCACGGTTTGAGGCGGAGATGAGCGTGAGTGAGAAAGCATGGTGGGACAGGTTAAGCGAACAGCGAGCAGGACTCTGTATTTGCAGAATTCCTTGAGCACTGGAAGCGTATCTGCGCACCGATGAGTCGCTCGAAGCCCCTATCGCCTGCGCGTACTACGACACGCTTGACGGGATTGCAGCCGGGGTTTCCGGGAACGGGACGTCAGACAATGACTGAAGTGACTGAGAGTGCCAGCCTGATGATGAGCGTGAGCTGGGATCAGTTCCTGCAGCAAACCACCGCCGCCGAGTACGAGCTGCTCAGCCATCTCAGCGAGCCAGAGCAGCGAGCAATCCTCAAGCAGGTTCTGGTCGAGTTTCAGGACTACCTCGACAACGACGACGTGATGGCGGACATGATCGATGGCTACCTGGCGACCCATCAAATTGAGGAAGACGAATACGACGACGATGACTGGGTCACATTCGACTGGCTCTGGTGAGCAGAAAGCAGACGCGCTCCGCAATCCCCCGCAGTCTCCACTCCCGACGTCTCTCCTCAAATGCAGATGTCACTGATGAACCCCGCCTGACCTGGAAGCCCGTGAATGAGGAAGCGTCGTGCTCATACCGCGGAAAGGGGAGGGCTGGTCGGAGAATACATTCTCACAGCGAGACAGACGGCCAGTGGCAATCCAAAGCCCTTACCTCGCAGCCCATTCGCCAATGCGCCTTGACCTCTCTCTGCATCCCGTCGCCATTCACTTCCAAGCCCCCAAGTTTCATCACCTTAGCGCAGCACCCCTTATCCGAATGAGAAAGGAAAGCCTAATGCACGATTATGATCCCTTCGAAGACTTCATCGGCGGTATGAGCATGCCCGAGCTGCCGATTGGTGCGCCGATCCCGGTCTCGGGAGAAGAGCTTCTCGACGTCCCGTCCGCCGTGGCCAAACAGATTCGCACCCTCATCCGCGCTCGTATCGAGAAATACATTGAGCACCCCGCGCACCATTGGGATGACCAGCTCGATGTACTGCAGCTGCTGATTCGCGATGAAGTCTCGTCCACCGTCACCGCCCAAAGTCGGATCTGCTCGAACCGCTCAGCCCGGAAGAAATCGTCGGCAACACCGCCTTTACCTTCATGACGCTCGCGATGCTCATCTACAGCGATCTGACCGAGCCTGACGACGAGCCCTTCACACCTACCGAATGACCTCGTTTAGTCGCACTCTGCTCGAACTGTTCCCACCTTTCTTCACTTCTCAATAAGCGCCAATAGCTGTAGTGGCCCGAAGAACTTATCCGGGTCAGGAGTCGTGCCAACACGCGATTCCTGGCCCGTGAAGGGGGGTAGATCAAACGCAGCATCCTTATTGCTCTCCTCGTAAGGAGTGCGGTCGTTTCGTCGCACCAGACCCCTCCAGCGCCAGGCGGGAAGACGTGGAGGAGATAAGGCTGGCTAAGTGGGGAATTGACGGGATCGGGGGTCAGTGCAGAAGGGGTATAGGGAGCATATTTGATGACGCAGGAAACAGGTACCCCGTCGTATGTTTTTGCTTGAATTCCCTCACATTTTGTCAGACAGTGTAAGGCTGGTGTAAGGCGGAGGGAGCCTTCGAAGCCCGGTCTGAGGGTCACGCTTATCCCTGACACATTGCCCTTGAGGTCTTCTTCGTGTCGACGGACGCACTCTACAGACCAGCAGAAGGGCCATAACCAGTACGCGGGGAAACGTGACATCGGGCCCTGCCAGACCCAGGCGTGTATGCAACTCCGAGCGGTTCAGCCCGAAAGCCATAATGCGCAACAACACCCAGCCCGGACGCGGTTCGGGAATCGGTAACTCTCGAACCTGCAAGCCGGATACTGGACCAGGTGCGTCAAGGACGACAGCTCTCATCATTTGAGACGATGGTTGCAGGGGATTATTCCTTTAACCTCTGCGCTTGAGGGTGATCACTGGAATCATGCGCGATGTATTCTGCCGATACGCTTCAAAACCCGGGTATTGCGCGGCCATTTGATCGTAAAGTCGGGTTCGTTCCGGTTCTTGCTCAACGGTTGCTACGGCATCAAACGTTTCTGTGCCCACCTCAACCGTCACATTCGGATCGGCAACCAGGTTGTAGTACCAATCAGGGTGTGTGTCTGCACCCCCTTTCGAGGCAATGATGACCAGGCGGTCTCCATCTTTGGTATATGCTGTCGGATTTAGTCGCGGTAGCCCGCTCTTTGCACCTCTGGTATGGAGTAAGAGCAGTGTCATGTTCTCAAAATTCCCACCCACCTTGCCATCATTGGCACGGAATTCTTCGATGACTTTTTGGTTCCAGTCGCTCATGATTTCTCCTTCTATGTGAGCTAATGCTAAGCCGGCTGATCTTTAGGGCAAAAAAAGGCACTAATCAGGCGTGCCAAGATTCGATTCTAACTTCTGCAACAGGCGTCTGAGGATGTATTGTTCCTCTACAGTAAATCCATGCAGTGTCTCTTCTTCAAGTTGATCCCAGGCATATTCAGTCACTGTTTGTAGCTCGCGACCTTTTTCTGTGAGATGAATGCGAGACACCCGTCCATCATTTTCATCTGCGTGTTTGGTCACCAATCCCGCTTTTTCCATACGCCAAACCATCTTGTGGATCGTTTGTATCTGCACACCAATCTTGTTAGCCAAATCGGATTGGGATAGTTTGTCTTCTTGCCACAAATGTTGAAGCACCATCTCTTGCCCGAGATATAGTCCAATATCTGACATGAAGTGACCGGCACGACAATGATGTGCCAGACAAACTCGTGCAATCATATAGCCGATGGTCGCAGAGATAGGTTTCGAACTGGTACTCATGAAAAACTGGATTTACTCAGCCAACTTAGTAAATTTACTTGATTCCCCGTGATTTGTCAACTCATCTGCTTGGTCTCAGATCCCTGATAGTGAACTGGTATGCAGCGAAGCTCTCCTCACGGAACCGCCGACGAGCTTGTTGAAAGAGTGGATGGGCAGTTCCTTCCCCACGTCAGTGGGGGTGTCTGGTGCGGCTTCGAGAGCAGCCTCAAGTGGTTCTGCCGCATTTCTCTCCCACCTGAATGTTGGTGGAGAATACATTCGTGGATGCCGCTCCCGTATGAGCCTGTAGTATGTGTGCCATCTTCGATGTGAGATCTCCGGGTCATTTCCTTCATTGGTATTCCCATAAGCCAGGTTGAAGAATATGCTCCTACGGCAAGCGAGTTACCTGATTGCTTCTGCACAAACGTACATGGGGAGGAGGCGGCACTGCTTCCTGTCAACTTGGTCCTCGTGTCTGCCTTCGTTGGCAGCTGCTCAACTTGCTGAACCTATCTCATCGATACTGCTTATCTCATCGAAATTGCTCAATGTATTGCAGTCCACTTGCCTGCCGCGCCTACATATGCTGCAGAGCTGAGAATCGATTCTCCTACCGCATAGCATACTTCCTGGCAGGAGCTCAGCCTCGCGAGTAAGGCGACTGCCTACTTTTGATGGGAAGCATTCATGGCCTGGCGGAGATGGAGCCTGGAGAATAACTTCTCGGGGTCTCGCATCGGCTGCCCTTGTGAGCCCGGACGTTTGAAGAATCCCTCAGCCAGGCGCTTCCACCTTCCAGCGCGATGAGGTAGCAAACGTGGGTGCTCGAAACTGTGAAGTCGGTTATGCAATCGGCCTAATCCACGTTGGCATGCAGTTTCATCGTTCCTCCGGCCCGACGACAGGATTCAGCGAGAATTGTGCTCGTACAGGGGCAGCCATGCATTTGGACGGAGGGGCAGGTGCCCCGGAGCGAGATGGAAACGCGCCGACCGCGCCGGGCAATCGAGATCCGTGTGGGCAGGCAGCTGCGTTCCGCTCCATGTATGTACCCGTCGATTTCAACTCAGGGACACCTGGACACCCAAACTTACGCTGCGACTTCATCGGTATGAGCAAAAGTCTCGACAGCCTGACTTGCCATGTATGGAGGCGATTGTGCCTTCCATGCCATGATGATGGAAGCAAGCGCACCTGACTGACTCTTCAGCGCGAGAAGAGCACCGAGAATTCATTCTCCGGACGTGATGGAACAAAGGGAGCGAACTTCGCCCGCCCCGCACGTGCATATTGCCGTCTGTAGCTCGCGTCTGAGAAATGGGCAGGGGATGGCAGATTCAATGAATAGCGAACGCAAGGTCTACCCCAGTGATGTGACGGACGCGGAATGGAGCGTGCTGGAGAAGGTTCTCCCGCAGGCAAAGGCGACGGGACGGCCCCGAAAGCACGCCCTTCGTGAACTTGTGCCCTGCAGAGAATTCATTCTCCGCGGCGTGATGGGGACCAAGGCGTGAGGGCAACTTCTCTGTATGAGCACACCTCCACCAGATAGCTTCTGATAATAGGGACTGAGTTACGCCAATGATTGAGTACTTGAGGAGGGAGAGTTCGCAGGAATGACCGAAAAACCGGCGCACCAATATGTGGAAAACCAGATGTCTATTCGGTATAATGTCTGTGTCATCGTAACATCCAGTGTGATGAGCGGTGGCCTCCATGTCAGACGGCCCGGACGGTACTCGGCAAGTATCACGTCCGGGCCTCGAAATGAAGGCGGGCGAGAGACTCTAGTGTTATCTCGCCCGCTTTCTTATGGCCCAGTCAGCAGAGTGTAATAGGTGTTGCGCCGGGATGATGGACCGCGACTTACGTCGTCTCGACGAGGGCTCGACTGCCTCGCGTTCACTAACCAGGTACTTGAGCACGTACAGGAAGTGATCCGCGGAGATGGGGTTGACCGTGTCCACAATCATGCGCAAATCAGAGTGGAAAATGCGCCGTGGCCTTGCTTCGTACCACCGTGCGAGGTCATCCAGGATGAGCCTGTGGTGGAATTGGCCTACGACGAACTTCGAAATCCCCGCCAGATCCACTGCTACTTGCTCAGCGGGCAAGCGAGCGTCGTCGTAGCACTCGCGGACAAATGCCTCCATCTGGGGCCGGTATGGGGCGAACAGGTACTTGTCGTCCAGCGCGGCGAGCAGTTGTTCCCCGCTGCCCAACTCACTGAAGAAATAGTCAAGCGTCGCCTGACCAGGTTCTTTTCGCGAACTCCGCGAACCCTGATGTGAACTCCCTGCAGTGTGGGTGGATCGTTTCGGCCAAGTTCCTCGACTCCCAGGCACAAACGCGGATTCATAAACCTTTTCTCTCTGTATATAGGAAGTGGACAAGGTGTCCACTTTGACCAATTCGGCAGGCAGGTGCTCTGGTGCTACTGGTTCTTCCGGAACGGGCAAATCCGGCGGAGGCTGGAGGCTGGCATTCGTGCAGCCCAGCACCTGGTTGACCTTTGCAAGAAGCACCGCCTCATTAACTCGATGGTGGTTCACATGGGGAGCGCTGTGATACTTCGACCATGTGCCACTCGTTTCAAGTCCGAACGCTTCAAGCTTCGCAATCTTGCGTTGGATAGTTTTGGTGCATACGCCGAGCTCGTCTGCCCATTCTGGAAGCGTTCTTGCAAACCAGCCTTCAGCGTGGCCATACCTGGTACTGAGGTGCATCGCCTGCAACAGTAGCTGCGCGGCAATCGCGTCCCCCTTGAGTGCACGCTGGACCGTCGGGTTGCTTAGTAACGCTGTGTTGTCGCCGGTCAGGTTGAAATCCGGTGCCTCTGTCCCGTGCCCTTATGCGCTTTCACTGAACTCCCTCCGTCGCCGACAGGACGTCAAGCCCTGCGGAAAGGGTGGGGGAGGAGTCATGAGTGGATACCTCTCTGGCGTTACTGTGCTTACATAGACCCTCCCTCGTCTGGTTGCCGGCTCGAGGAGGATTGAGTTGATTTCTTGTATCGGGTTTTGGGGGTTACGCGACAACGTGTGGAGGGGTGTGGCGAGGACAGTGCAAATCGATACATAAACGCAGGTTCTCCATATAACATAGGCAAACGGCTAACGGTTCGACCTGTGCTCCCGGACTTGAGTGGATTGGCGCGGAGTCTGTCAGACCAATCGGGGCTCAATACTCTGGCGCATATATAGGCTTGAACAACAACATTATAGCGCGGAAATGCAAATTGTCCACTAGAATGCTGCAAGAAATATACGAGGTTGATTTTGCTCGAATTCAGCGTCGCCGGGTTGACAAATTCGCTTTCAGCAGGTATAGTTGTGCCAATGATAAGGATTGGTACGAAACCATGGATGCCAGAGATGCTTTTCCAGTTCGACTTCGCGAGCTTCGGGAGCGGGCGGGCAAGACACAGACGGAATTGGCCGAGGCGATAAGTGCCGACAATGTCCAGATTAGCCGGTATGAATCCGGGACGATTGTTCCGTCAGTCGATACATTGGTGAACATCGCGGATTTTTTCGGCTGCTCAGCCGACTATCTGCTCGGCCGCTCCAAATTTTCACGTATTGCCGGCCTGGCGTCCGATGACCTGAAATCCAAGGAACGGCTCCTCATCGAGGGCGATTCGCGAGCAGGATGTCCACGAAACGTTCGTTGTCCTGTCATTGCTATTCCCCAGGAAAGAGTCTCCGCGGGAGTACGACGAACATGACCTTCAGCGCCGGCGTGAAATGCGCGAGCAGCGGATGCGACGCAATCGTGAGCGGTACGAAGCGCAGCGAGCAAAGCATGCCGAGGTCGACGCAGCAAAGCCTGAGCAGCCCGAAGAGTAGCCCTCACAGAGGCGCCCAGTTGCCCCCGACAACATGCCTCCGGCCGCACCATGCTCGTTCCTGAGCAACCTCTATTGCCTCAATGCATCCGACTTAACCTTCACAACTTGCCCCTTCGGCGGATCTCCCGAATTCCTTGACCATGTGCCTCCGATCCAACGCTCCCGTCAGTAAGCCATGCTGGTTTTCAGTTCGCCGCTCTGCCTCCACTCCCGCGTCTTTTCTCGACGCTGTTCCCCGCTACTGGCTTCCACGCAGAACAGAAAGGTGCCCCAATTGAAGAAGTTTTCCAGCCAGACGACTGCGATATCGCAGGCCACAACCAAACGCACGAGTTGCGGGATGGCGGTCCCCCGAGACTCAATTCCCCGCGGACGATTGGAACATCAGGACGCCGTGCCAACTCCGAGAATAAATTCCAAGCCGTTACACATTCAGAGAATCCGTATCTACTACCAGCGCAGGGAGCCAGGCAAATACATCTTCAAAGATGGGAAGGTAAAAGTGGATCCGAATCCGTACGCCCTCCTGAATCGCAAGAAGCCGGAGCCTGAAAAAGCCGGCGTCGTCATCCTCGTGACCGAATTCGCTGATCCAAAGGAGCAGAAGAAGCCATGAATGACAAAGACAACTCCGGTAAGAGCCGAATCCGCTTTGCCATTTATGCCCGCTACTCCAGCGAGATGCAGTCCGACCTGAGCATTGAGGCGCAGATGGACCGCTGCCAGAAAGCGATTGCTGCACGTGGCGGGGTGGTGGTTGCGCAGTTCGAGGACAAGGCTATTTCTGGATGGAGCCTTGACCGGCCCGGCTTTCAGGCGATGAAGGAAGCTGCATCGCACGGCAAGTTCGATGCCGTCATGTTCTGGAAATTCGACCGGCTTGCGCGCAATCACGAACACGTCGTCATGATCAAGATGCTGCTACGCAAGCAGTATGACCTCAAACTCTACTGCGTGGAGGGTTTCAGCGAGGATGATGACAATTCTGCCTATAGCGCCATGATGGAGCAGATGCTGGCTGTCATCGCGGCCTTCTACTCGCGCAACCTGAGCAGTGAGACCAAGCGCGGCAAGCAACAGCGGGCAATGCGTGGCGATTTCAATGGCTCCAAGCCGCCGCTGGGCTACGACTTGGTGACCTTGAAAGACGCGACTGAGATGCGGCCATCCGGCCTGTACATCAATCCCCGCCAGGCCGCCCTTGTGCGCCGCGCCTTTCGGAAGCATGCAACCGGAGCCTACAGCGATCTCGACATTGCTCACTGGCTCAACCAGCGTCCGTTGATCAAGGCGCTGCGCAAGGGCAAAGCGCCCATCGGCAAGGACATGGTGCGCGAGATGCTTCAGAATCGCCTGTATACCGGTCGTGTGGGCCACACCGACACGATCTACCGTGGCGCATTGGGCGAACAGCGGACGACCAAGCGCAATCGCGCTCAGTATTTTGAAGGCAAGCATTCCGCTATCATCTCCGACGAATTGTTCGACCGCTGCCAGGAAGTGCGTAAGGAAGCTGCCAGAACGAAAAAAGCGTCCGGCAAAGTACGAACCTATCTCCTGAACGATCGTGTTATCTGCCAGCGCTGCGCCGTCCGCAAGCCGGCAGAACTGGATGACGAACGCTACGGGTATATGCATCCCACTACCAACGAACGTGACGGCACCAGCCACTACCGCTGCACGGCAGTACAGCGCGGTTATTCAAAGTGCGGGCAGAAGTGGGCGAGGATAGAGGAGATCGATCAGCAGCTCATTTCGGTCCTGTCATCCCTCAGACTGCCCGACGATGTCGAGCAGCGTATCGAGCAGGCCGTGACAGCGCGCACTGAGAACGCAGGCAACCTCAAACGGATGGAGGAGTTACAGAGCGGGGTCGACAGGGTCGACCTATCATGGAACGAGGGATTCATCTCTGAACAGGAATATCGAGAGAAGCGCCGCGATCTTCAGCGCGAAATCGAGTCGCTGCGCCCGGTCGATTACGACGACCTGAATGAAGCGGCGGACCTAATTCGGCATTTTCAGGCTTACTGGGATGGCTGCGCGACTCTGCCGAATGCCCAGGAAGCGCGCAAAGAATTGGTCGCCAGGATTGTGCAGAGTGTCTACGTGTATGACCGTGTGATCACGACGGTGGTCCTGCATCGGGACTTCGCCATCGTACTTGGACAAAACGAAACGGCGCGTGCTCAAATCGCACGCGCCGCTCACAACCATCTGTCTACGGGAGCCTTTATTACGGCTTCTATTTCCAGATACAGCGGGGACGACGGGTCTCGAACCCGCGATCTCTGCCTTGACAGGGCAGTATGTTAGCCACTACACCACGTCCCCAGCTAACACCCGAAGTTTAACGAGGCGTACGCGCCGCGTCAAGACTGACTTTCGCCTGCCGGCGTCAGAATCCACGTCGTTTCATCCAGCACATTGAACAGCGCCAACCGCAGGCCATCACTCGAAACTGCCCAATCGCCATTTGCAATCAGGAACGAGACGTCCGTCGCTACAGGAATAACTTCACCGGTTGTTAGGTCGGCAAGGAGTAGGTTCGTGGTCGCGGCGGCCGCGTCCAGCGGCGCGAGATAGACGGTATTTTCGTCGCGCCAGCGCCAGCCCCCGAACCAAGGCAGCTTCTGTGCTTGCGCGCCTGGCTCGGTGGCGATGGTATACAGTCCGTTTTCGGCCTCCCACACGGTGTAAAATAGCAGTCGCCCGCCACCCGGCGCGACCGACAATCCACGCAGCCAGTTCCACTGCCCAAGCCCATAGGCCTCACCGGACCGCGTGTCGTAGATTCCAAGCGTCGTCGTCACAATGTCGCGGCGGCCGATGAGCAGCCGATGCTCATCCAGCCACTGCGCGTAGCTGCCCTCTGCCGCTGCTATCCCGTGGGGGTTGGTGCCATCGCTATTTGAGATCCAGATCTCTGTGATTGGGGTGACTGTCGGATCGCTCGCTGGCGTAATCGTCCACATTATCTGCTGGTTGTCGGTGCTGAGTGCGGGCCACGCGCCCTGTGTATCGACCGTCCATGACGCGCCATCGGCAAGACGGGTGATGAGTGTAAGACCGCTGTCATCACGTGTGACGGTATGCGATTCGTCGGGTGAGGTGTACGGCGGCGGCGTGCTGCCGGAGGGCCCGGTCCAGATGCCGCTTTCGGCAGACCACTGCATCAATGTGGCCCGCTGATCGGGTACACCATCAATGGCCGTCAGTAATCCCGAATTCGCGTCCCAGAACGCGCCGGCGCAGCAGCCCAGCGCGCCAGTTGAGCGCGCGCTGTACACACCGTTTGGCGGAGGCGGTGCCGCGCGCGGCATCGGCGGATTGTTGGGCGGTGCCCCATCACGCAGGTTGGGGAACGTTGCCGCGTAGTCATTCAGCGGCTGCCCGCCAAAGGCGACTTGTGGCTGGCCGAACAGGTCAATCCAGCGGCGCGCATCATCCAAGTTCTGCTGGAACAGTGGATACACGAACGGGCCTGCAATCGCGATAGCGTGCCAGTTCGCCTCGATCGTATCAAGCGGATTGTAGGTGACGAAGTAGTCGAGTGAGCGGATTTCGAGATGCAAATGCGGCCGCGAATCGCAGGTCACGTCGGGGTCGCCCGAGCGCGCAACCACCTGGCCTTGCGTCACAATGTCACCGGGGTTGAGCGCCGGACGTTCGAACAGATGGCCGTAGAGCGAAACCAGCCCTTCCGTATCATGGCGAATGAGCAAGTTGTGCGGGCCGCTGCCGAACCCCAGATCGTCCACGAAGACGACGGTTCCGTCGCCAATCGCCACCAGTTCTGTGCCACACGGCATCGACAGATCGAGGCCAAAATGCAGTCGTTGGCCCGCGCTGTACCAGTCCGCGCCGCGCAGGAATGCGCCAACCGTGTTGCCATAGGGCTGGCCGAGCAGCCACGTACCCGGGCCGGGCGCAGATGTGACTGGCAGAATGAACGGCTTGCCGACCTGCGCATCGACGCCGCCGGTAACGCCAAGGATGAATGCGAGCAGTAGGACAGTGAGCACGGTGATCATAAGCTGGTGACCTACGCCCCTGCCTGTTCGATGTAGGCGAGGGACTGATGGCGGAAGTACGTATTATACAGGTCGGCGTAATGGCCGCCGGCCTCCAGCAGCGAGTCGTGTGTGCCATCCTCGAGGATTGCGCCGCGCCGCAGCACCACGATTCGGTCGGCATTGCGGATTGTGGACAGTCGGTGGGCGATGACGATGGCGGTGCGCCCATGCAGCACCGTGTCGAGGCCTTCCTGAATCAGCGCCTCGGTGAGCGGATCGACACTAGCGGTAGCCTCGTCCAGAATCAGGATCGACGGATCTTGCAGCAGGATGCGTGCCAGAGCCACCAATTGGCGTTGACCCATCGACAGGTTGCCGCCGCGTTCGGTCACGTGCGTGTCCAGCCCCTGCGGCAGCAGGTCGATCCAGTCGCCGCCGCCAATCAGCCGGGCAGCGCGCTCGATTTCGCCACCGGTAGCGCCGCGTTTGCCATAGGCGATATTGGAGCGCACGCTCCCCTCGAACAGGAATGGCGACTGCGTGACGATGCCCAACCTGCGGCGGTACGCGCTCAGGTCAAGTGAGCGGATATCCTGGCCGTCGATCAGAATCTCTCCGGTCTGGAACTCGTAGAAACGCGCCACCAGCTTTCCGAGGCTGGACTTGCCTGCGCCGGTATGACCAACAATCGCCAGATTCTGCCCTGCAGGGATGTGCAGGTTGAAGGCCGTCAGTACCGGCTCGCCCTCGATGTAGCTGAAGTCCGTGTTTCCGAAGCGAATGTCACCGCGCAAAGGTTCGAGCCGCAGGCTTGCGTGCTGGATGACTTTCGGCTCAGCGTCGAGCAATGCAAAGATGCGTTCGCCAGCCGACAGACCCTGCTGAAACTGGCTCCAGAAAGATGCGATGCTGGTGAGCGGGAACCAGAATATCGCCAGCCCCTGTATGAACAGATACCACTGACCAGCCGTCAGATTACCTTCAATTACCTGCTGGCCGCCGAAGTAGACGAGTGCCGCCGTACCAATTCCCGCCATCAGCCCCAGAATCGGAAAGATGCCGCTGAAGACGAAGCCGGTGCGTAGATTGACGCGATAAGATTGCTGGTTGACGCGCAGGAAGTCGTCGTAGACCGCGCGCTCTTGCCGGAACGTCTTGGCGACGCGGATGCCGCTCACCGTTTCCTGAATATGGCTGGTGACGACAGAGCGTACGCGCCGCGATGCTGTGATTGTGCGCCGCGCAATGCGGCGGAACCCCAGCGCGATCACCATGATGACTGGCGCAATCGCTAGCAGGATCAGCGTCAGGCGCGCATCAATCGTGAGCAGGAAGATCAGCAGCAGCACCACGATCAGCAGTTGGCTGGCGAGATCGAGCGTCAGTGTGACCACGTTGCTGAATGACTGGGTATCGCCGGTAATGCGCTGCACGATCTTGCCGCTGGGCGCTGCGTCGAAGAACGACATGTCGCGGTCAAGTACGGCGTTAAATGCGTCCTCGCGTACCTTCAACACGACATCCCCGACGACGCGCGCAGTTTGCGAGCGGCGCACGTAATTGAGCACCCATGACGAACTGGCGATGACGGTGATGAACAGTCCGGTGGCGAGCACTGCGCTGGCCGGCGCTTGTTCGGTCAGCATGTCAATTGCGGCCGAGATGGCGATAGGCAAGCCGATATCGAGTACCGAAGCGGCGACGAGCACGATGGCGATCAGCACCATCTTGCGCCGGTGCGGGATGAAGTAGGCCGCGATCCGGCGCACCAGTTCGCGATCAGTGTATTTGCGGTCGTAGGACTCGGCGTCGAGTCCATCCATCAGGAAGCCCATGCGCGGTCTCCGGTCAGTCGCTTGCCGCCGCCGGTTCGAGCGGCGGGAGGTCGATGTCGTAGCGGGCGAATATGCGGCGGTAGTGCGGCGAACGGCGCAGCAGTTCGTCATGCGCGCCAACCGCGACCACCCGGCCTGCTTCCAGCAGCACGATCTGGTCGGCCCAGCGGATTTGTGACAGGCGGTGCGTGATCAGGATGGTCGTCCGGCCCACCTGTGCGCGGCGGATGGCCTTCTGGATTTCATCCTCGGTGGCGCTATCGATGGCGCTGGTCGAGTTGTCCAGAATCAGCACGCGCGGGTCGCTCAGGAAGGCGCGGGCAAGGGCGATGCGCTGGCGCTGGCCGCCGCTCAGGGTCGTGCCGCGTTCGCCCACCACGGTTTGATAGCCTTCCGGCATTTCACGGATGAAACTATCCGCTTGCGCTTCCTTCGCGGCCTGCTCGATAGCTTCTTCCGGTGCATCGGGCGCGCCAAAGGCGATGTTGCTGGCGATTGAGCGCGAGAACAGGAACACGTCCTGCTCGATTTTGGAGATTTGTGAGCGCACGCTGGTGAGGTTCCAGTCGCGCACGTCCACGCCGTCGATCAGTACCCGGCCCTCGGTGGCCTCATACGTGCGGTTGATCAGTTCGGCCAGCGTCGATTTGCCCGAGCCAGTCGCGCCGACCAGCGCAACCGTCTGGCCGGGCGCGATGCTGAAGTTGATTTGTTCCAGCACCATGCCATCCTCAAATCCGAACGACACGTTATCAAACACGATCTCGCCCTGCATTGGGGCGTCATGGCCCTCGGTATTCTGATCCAGATCAGTCTCGGTGTTAATGACGCCCAGAATACGGTCGCTGCCCGCAATGCCAAGCTGCACCAGCGAAAAACAGAAGATGGCGACGAAGGTCGGGAAGCGCAGCAGGCCGAACAGGGCCATGAATGAGATGAGCTGGCCAATGTTGATGGTGCCGTTCGTGACCAGCGCGAAGCCGTAGACGAACGACGCCCCCAGCGCCAGGCCGTAAAGCAGCACCGGCAGATAGCCCGCCTCGATGTAGCCCTGGCGCACGAAGTAGTTGCGGAACACATAGGCGGCACGGCTGAAGCGGCGGCGCTCGAAGCCTTCCTGCGAAGTGGCCTTCACCGTCTCGACGCCAGAGATCAACTCCTCGGCAATCGCGTTCATGCGCGCGAAGCGGTCACGTTCCTTTTGGGTCACCGGGTTGAGACGGCGCGAGTAACGGCGCACCGTGAAGATGTAGGACACTACGAAGATGAGCGGAATGATCAGCAGTTGAAGGTGAATGGTGGCGATGGTGAGAATGGGTATCGCAAAGCCAAGCACGATGTCACTGATGAACAGGAAACCCGGATTGACCATCATATTAAGCTGCTGCATATCATCGGTCGCCATCGCCATGATATTGCCCACGCGCTGGCGGTCGTGAAACGTCTGATCCTTGCCGAGCAGGCTGATGTAGAGTTCCGCGCGCGCATCGCGCTCGAAGTGCTGCGCCAGTACCTCAATCGCCAGGCTGCGGCCGAGGTCGAGTACGCCGCTGAGGACGAAGGCGAGGAGGATGGTGGCGGAAATGCTGGCCAGCGCCGCCATGGTGGCGTTGGGAGACAGCAGCAGGTTGGCGGCATCGCCAATCAGAAGCTGCGCCTGCGAGTAGAAGATGTAGCCGAAGATCGTCATGGTGGCGGTGATCAGCGTTGTCCAGCGATCACGCCACAGATGCGAGACGATCCAGCGGCTGGCGCTGCGGTGGTCGTAGCGGGGCGCGTCGGTTACGTGAAACTCGGTCGCGGGTGCGAAGGCGCGCGCGCTTGAAGAAATGGTCGCCACTCAAGGGTCTCCTGTCAGCGGGCAGAGGGCATCTTTGCAGATCGCGTATAGCTACTCAACCAGAGAGGTCACGCGGCTGCTTGAATGATATCTGGCAGCTCCGGCGCGAGTGAGCGCCGGAGCTGCTGAAGTGCGAGACTTTTATCCTTGCGGACGAGGTCTGCGCGGATGTGAAGGCGCTGCGAAATCTCCTCGCCGCTGTAGTCGTACAGTTCGGACAGCAGCAGGATGTCGCGTCGGCGCGGCGGCAGCTCGTTGAGCGCCGTCAGCAGCGGCCCGCCTGCCAGCAGCAGTTCCGCGCTGGCGGCCCCGGCCTGCGGGTCGGGCAGGGCCTCCTCGAAGTCTTCGAGCGGCGCGTGCCAGCGTTCGCGTGCGGCCTCAAGAATCTTGAAGTTGGCGACGCCCTTCAGGTAGGCCGCGAATGGCGTTTGCCGGTAGACGTACTCGCCGCTTTCCACCTTGATGTAAGCTACGGTCAACGTATCCTGCAGAATGTCGTCGTCGGATACTGAAGTGCCGTTCCGAAAGTGAATGAAGCTGCCAAGCTGCTGCATGAGGCCTGCATCCAGAAGCTCATCCCAGGCGCAGCGGCGGTCGTGCGCGTCGGGGTTGTACTCGGGGAGCAGGCGAAGTGTAAGTGGGTCGGCCGATCCGGTGTTCACGGTCATATTTCGAGCCTCCTTGTCTGCCAAGAAACGACAATGAAGGACAGTGCGCCTGAGTGAGGTCAACCAAACAGGCGCCCGACGAACGTAGATGCGGATTAGGATGAGAAATGTGAACAGGATGGGTAAGAAGCATCCATAAACCGAAGCATAGCACACGAACTTATGTTCGGCAAGGGGGAAGTCCACATGAATTCTATAATGGCGCTTGAAGGGTCATAGAGGGTCAATTGGATGATGGCGATATGGCACCAAATCCTGTCCGGGCATATACGTGCAAAATGAAGCGGCAGCACCTTGGGAGTGCTGCCGCAGTGGGAACCTTTCGCAGTCGATCCGGCCGCGTGTTCGGTGCTAGAGTTTTATCTCGGCGCGCAATAGTTCGGGGTTATCGGTGGGTATGACCTTGAATCCCAGTTTCTTCACCAGGTTCAGCATTTCGACATTGTCTTCAAGCACCGTGCCGAAAACGGTGCCCACATGCTCGTCGCGCGCGATCTGGATCAGGCGGCGCAGCATCTCCGAGCCCAGTCCCTGGTGCTGGAAGCGGTCGCTGACGATCATGGCGTACTCGGCCGAATTGGTGCCCGCGCGTTTCGTCAAGCGGCCCACCGCCATCAGTTCGGGCGCCTTGTTGTAAGGGTTGCGGCGAACTGCCATGAGCGCGATTTCGCGGTCATAGTCGATAAAGCACAGGCGGGCGAGGCGCTCGTGCGCGATGCGCTGGCTCAACTGCATCGCCTTCAGATAGCGGTTGTGCACCGTGCGCTCGGACAGCGTTTCGTGGAACTGACGCAGCATCACCTCGTCTTCGGGCTGAATCGGCCGGAAGACGACATCCGTGCCATCTTTCGACACCCATCCGCCGACGTATTGAACGGGGTAAGGGCGAATGGCAGGGCGCGGCAGGTCTTCAGGCGAGGTATCGGGCGGGAATAGCAGCACGCGCGCATCAAGCGCCAGAAGCTGCTCGTGCGATACCAGCAGCGGGTTGATGTCGATCTCCTTGATCCACGGCTGCTCGACGACCAACTGGCTGAAGCGCACCAGAAGCTGCTCCAGCGCCACCATATCAACCGGCGGACGGCCGCGCACGCCTTGCAGTGCCTTGTAGATGCGCGTTTCTTCCATCAGTATGCCGGCCAGGTTGGTCGTGAGCGGCGGCAGCGCGAGGGCGCTGTCCTTATAGACCTCCACCAACTGGCCACCGCTTCCGAACAGCAGGACAGGTCCAAACTGCTGGTCGATACTGCTGCCGATGATGAGTTCGTAGCCATCGAGATTGGCCATCGGCTGCACGGTGACGCCGTTGAAGTGTTCCGCGCCCGCCTTTTCAGTGACGGATGATTCGATGCGCTCGTAGGCCTTGCGAACCGCGTCGGTATTGCGCAGGTTCAACTGCACGCCGCCCACGTCGGTTTTGTGCGTCACAGTGTATGAATTGAGCTTGAGGACGACGGGGTAGCCAATGCTGTCGGCGGCGGCCACTGCGTCGTCAGAAGTCTCAGCCAGCACGGTTGTGACCGTAGGCAGCCGGTAGGCGGCCAGCAGTTCCTTGGACTCGAATTCGGTGAGAATGGTCCGTCCGCTTTCGCGGACGCTCGTCAGGAGCGCGTCGACTTTGTCGCGGTCGGGGCCTTCTCCGAACGAGTCTTCAGGCAGCATAGGGGTTTCGTAGAGCTGGGCCAGGTTCTTGCTGTATTGCCACATCGAGTTGAACACGCGCGCGGCGGTGTCGGGATAGCTGAACACAGGTACGCTCAATTCGTTGAGAATCTCGACGCCGTCGGCGACTGATGGGCCGCCCATCCAGCTTGCCAGCACCGGCTTGTCGGGGATTTTGGCGTACTCAATCAGCGTCTTCGCGGTCTGAGTCGAGTCCGTCATGGCCTGGGGCGTGAGGATGACGAGCAGGCCATCGCTGTTCGGGTCGTTACCGGCCACCTCAAGCGTGCGCGCATAAATCTCCGGCCCGGCGTCGCCCAGCACGTCGATCGGGTTGTTGTGGCTCCACGCCGAGGGCAGGAACTGGTTGAGCGCATTCATGGTCGCGTCGGAGATTTCGGTTAGTTCGCCGCCGCCAGTGATGAGCGCATCGGTCGCCAGCACACCCGGGCCGCCAGCATTGGTGATCAGCGTCAGGCGCGGGCCACGCGGGCGCGGCTGCTTGGCGAGGAGGTCGGCGATATTGAACACGTCGGAAATACGATCCACGCGCAGCACGCCCGCGCGCCGGAAGGCGGCATCAAGCACGTCGTCGCTGCCCGTGAGCGCGCCAGTGTGCGAAGCGGCTGCTTGCGCCGCCGCGGCTGTGCGGCCCGCCTTGATGACGATTACTGGCTTACGCATGGCAACTTCGCGCGCTGCCGACAGGAACGAGCGCGCATCGCCGACGGATTCCATATAGATGACGATGCTGTGGGTGTGTTCGTCGTTGCCGAGATAGTCGATCAGGTCGCCCCAACCCACATCCAGCATCGAGCCAATCGAGACGAACGCGCTGAAACCCACTTTCTCGCGGTAGCTCCAGTCGAGGACGGCCGTACAGAGAGCGCCCGACTGACTGATGAAGGCCACGTTGCCCGGATTGGCCTGCCCGGCGGCGAAGGTGGCGTTCAGGCCGCTGATCGGGCTCATCACGCCCAGGCAGTTGGGGCCAACCAGCCGCACATTGTGCTTGCGGATGGTGGCAAGGATTTCCTGCTCCAGCTTTACGCCTTCAGGCCCGGTTTCCTTGAAACCGGCCGAGATGACAATGAAGCCGCGCACGCCGGCCTTCACCGCGTCTTCCACCAGCTTCGGCACCGTTTTGGCGGGTGTGACGATGACAGCCAGGTCGACTTGTTCGGGAATGTCCTCGACGCTTGGATAGGCGCGAATGCCGAGGATGCTGTTTTTGGTGGGGTTAACCGGATAGACCGTGCCATTAAACGGGCTGGATATCAGGTTCCATACAATGGTGCGGCCCACACTGCCAACACGGTCGGTTGCACCGATGACAGCGACGCTCTTCGGGAAGAAGATGGCGTCAAGGCCAGTTGGCCGGGGGGAAGCATGTTCAAGGCGGGTTGGTGCGGCTTGCAGTCGCTCGCTCACGAGAGCAGTCTCCTTCATCGCGGAACGGAATGGGATACCTGCATTGTGCCACAGCCCAAGCGTTTCGACAATTATTAAGATGGCGCGATCGGTGATGCGCTGCATTTGTCGCGCCAGCAAGAGCGGGGGATAATGACGGCGATTTACCCCAATGATGACACAGGAGTTTGGACTTATGGAAATCGGGATGATTGGCCTTGGGCGCATGGGCGGGAATATGGCCCACCGGTTGCTCAACGGCGGCCACCGCGTAGTAGTGTGGAACCGCAGCAAGGAGCCGGTGCAGGCAGCGGTTGAGGTTGGCGCAGAAGCCGCCGAGACAGTTGCTGTGATGGTGACTTTGCTGGAAGCACCGCGTGCCGTGTGGATGATGCTGCCGGCTGGCGACGTGACCGAGCAGATGCTGCTTCAATTGATGGATATCCTGTCTTCGGGCGACACCATCATCGACGGCGGCAACAGCAACTACCACGAGTCGATCCGGCGCGCGGGCATGGTGTCGGCGCGCGGCTTGAACTACGTCGATGTGGGCACGAGCGGCGGCGTATGGGGGCTGACTGAAGGCTACAGCCTGATGATCGGCGGCGAACGCGAGCCGGTCGAACGTTTGCGCCCGGTTTTCGAGACGCTGGCCCCCGCGGCTGATCTGGGTTGGGGCCACGTAGGGCCGCATGGCGCGGGTCATTTCGTCAAGATGGTGCACAACGGCATCGAGTACGGCATGATGCAGGCGCTGGCTGAAGGCTTCGAGATTATGAAGAAGAAGACTGCGCTGGAGTTAGATGTGTCACAGATTTCCGAAATCTGGCGCTATGGCAGCGTGGTGCGCTCGTGGCTGCTGGATTTGACCGCCGCGTCATTGAAGGACGACCCCGAACTGTCTACGATTGCGCCGTGGGTGGCGGACAGCGGCGAGGGGCGCTGGACGGTGCAGGAAGCGATTGATCTCGACGTGCCAGCTCCCGTGATCACGCTGGCGTTGATGGCGCGCTTCGTCAGTCGCAATGAGGACAACTATTCGGCCAAAGTGCTGGCGGCCATGCGCAAGGGCTTCGGCGGCCACGCCATCAAGCCAGCGGGCAGTGAGTGAGCGGGGCTATGGCGAACAAGAGGGGTGAACTTCCTACCACCATCGTTATCTTCGGTGCGTCAGGTGACCTCACGCGCCGCAAGCTGATTCCGGCGCTGTTCACGCTCTACGAAGATGACCGCCTGCCGCCGCGTGTGCAGGTCATTGGCTACGCACGCCGTCCATACAGCGACGATGATTTCCGCGACCTCGTGCGTGATGGGGTGGCAGATGCGCACGCCGGCGAGTTTGACGACGCGCGCTGGGGGGAATTCACAGCGCTGCTGCACTACTTCAGAGGTGACCTCGACAAGCCGGACGACTTCGGGCGCTTCAAAACCTATCTGGAAAAGATCGAGGATGGCCCGGCCAACCGGCTCTACTATTTGGCGACTGCGCCGGAGCACTATGAGCCAACGGTGCGCGCCCTGGCAGAGCACGGCATGTCGGAGGAGGATGGCGGCTGGCGGCGCATTGTCATCGAGAAGCCGTATGGCGTTGATCTGGCGTCGGCTGAAGCGCTCGATAAGGTGGTACACCAGTCGTTCAGGGAACCGCAGGTCTATCGCATAGACCATTTTCTGGGCAAGGAAACCGTGCAGAACATGCTCGTTTTCCGCTTCGCCAACGCCATTTTCGAGCCGCTGTGGAACCGCAACTTCATCGATCATGTGCAGATTACGGTGGCTGAAGATGTGGATGTGGGCACCCGCGCCGGCTACTACGATACGGCTGGCGTGATGAGAGACGTGTTTCAGAATCACATGCTGCAACTAGTTGCGCTGACCGCCATGGAACCGCCGTCCTCGTTCGATGCCGATGCGCTGCGCAACGAAAAGGTGAAGGTGCTCAGCGGCCTGCGCCTTCCGGCCATGGCCGATACGGTGCGGGCGCAGTATGCGGGCTACCGCGAAGCGCAGGGCGTCGATCCGAAATCGATGACGGCCACTTATGCCGCGCTCAAGCTCTACGTCGATAACTGGCGCTGGCAGGACGTGCCGTTCTACCTGCGCAGCGGAAAAGCCATGAAGCGCAAAACCAGCGAGATTAATGTCCAGTTCCGCCGCCCGCCAAAGATGTTCTTCGATATGCCCAAAGGTAAACGGCTGGAGCCAAATATCCTCTCCATCTGTATCCAGCCAGACGAGGGCGTACATCTGGCTTTTGGCGCGAAAGTGCCTGGTTCGGCGGAAATTCGCAGCAATCTGCTGCATTTTCACTATAACGAAGCGTTTGGCGACATCACGCTGCCCGACGCTTACGAGCGCCTGCTGCTCGACGCGCTGCAGGGCGATGCGGCGCTGTTCACACGCGAGGATGAAATCAGGCTGCAGTGGCGGCTAATCGACTACATTCTGGCGGGTTGGGACGGTGAGCAAGCGCCGCCGCTGGTGGAGTATACGCGCGGCGGCTGGGGGCCTGAAGCGGCCGAAATCCTGTTGGCAGATGATGGCCGCGTTTGGCGGCATGGTTGCGGAGACCGTATTGGATGAGCGAATTGCTGATCTATCCCACGCCAATGGCCGCTTCGCGCGCGTTCGCTGATCGGGTCGCCCGCATCTCCGAGATTGCGATGGCTGTCCGCGACCGCTTCATCATCGCCTTGGCCGGCGGCAGTACCCCGCGCATGGCCTACGATCTGCTGTCCAGCGAGTTCGCTCGGGTGGTGGATTGGGGTACCACCTACGTGTTTTGGGGTGATGAAAGGTGCGTGCCACCCGAGTCGCCATTGAGCAATTTACGTATGGCGCGCGATACGCTGCTGAACCATGTGCGCATCCCTCTTGATCACATGCATCGGATTCATGGGGAGTACGAACCTGAGCAAGCGGCCAGCACTTATGAGCAAGAACTGCGCCGGTTCTTTGAAAGCCGGGGCACGCGTGGGCCGCGCTTCGATGCGCTGCTGCTGGGCCTGGGCACCGATGGGCACGTGGCGTCGTTGCTGCCGGGTTCACCTGCGCTGGATGTGCACGATCGCTGGGTGACCACGGCGCAGCGTCCCGATGAGCCGTTTGGCCGGGTTACGCTCACGTTCCCGGCCATCAACAGCGCAGCGAATATCCTGTTTCTGGTAACGGGACCAGACAAGGCCGAGGTGGTGGCGCGCGTCATTCACAACGATCAGTCACAGGGAACGCTGCCGGCCCACCGCGTCGCTCCGACCAGCGGCTCAGTGATTTGGGTGCTGGACGAGGACGCTGCTTCGGCTCTTTAACCTTATCCCGTCAGCGCGTCCGCAAGGCGCAGCAGGTCGAGGTCGATGGGCTTGGTATTGCCGGCGACCTCTTCGTGCGGCGTGGTCGTGATCTTGCTGCTGCGCGTGCCTACCAGCACACCACTTCGGCCCTCGATGAGCAGTTCAGCGGCCGCGTTGCCCAGCCGTGAGGCCAGAATCCGGTCGAACGCGCCGGGTGCGCCGCCGCGCTGGATGTGGCCCAGTGTTGTGGCGCGGATTTCAAAGCCAAGCTCTTTTTCGCGCGGGCGCAATTGAGCCAGCAGTTCCTCGGCATCATTAGTTGCGCCTTCCGCGACCACCACAATGCCGTTAGTCTTGCCGCGCTCGTACGAGCTGATGAGCGTGCTGGCGACCATCTCAGGCGTGGTTTCAACTTCGGGGATAACGACCATTTCCGCGCCGCCCGCAATGGCTGACATCACAGCCAGATAGCCGCAGTCCCGGCCCATCACTTCGACCAGGAATGCGCGCCGGTGCGACGATGCCGTGACCTTTAGCCGATCGATGGCTTCCAGCGCAATATTGAGCGCCGTATCAACGCCGATGGTGATGTCCGACCCAATCAGGTCGTTATCAATTGTCGAGGCAACGCCGACGATCGGGAAACCGAGTTGGTGCAGCATGTACGCGCCGGTCTGCGAGCCGTTGCCGCCGATGACGACCAGCCCGTCGATGCCTGCCGCTGCCAGATTGGCCAGTGCGATCTGGCGGCCTTCCGCAGTCTTGAATTCCAGACTGCGGGCGCTGCCCAGCAGCGTGCCGCCCAACTGGATGATGCCGCCCACGTCACGCGCACCCAGCGGCCGGAAGTCGCCCGCAATCAGGCCGGCATAGCCCCAGCGGACGCCGTAGACTTCCACGCCCCGGCTGCTGCCGGTGCGCGCCACGGCGCGGATGGCCGCGTTCATTCCGGGCGCGTCGCCGCCACTGGTCAGCACTGCGATTCGCTTCATGATCATTCCGTTTCTCTCAGATTTCATCGCAGGATTAGTTTAGCGCGTTCGCTTCGTCCGGCAATTGCTGCAGAAGAGACTTAACGCAGCCATAATCGCAGCGCGTTATTGTTGGCGCGGGCTGGCGCCACACACAGGGGGACACACCATGACCGCTGCTGCACTGCCGCAGGATACGCCGATTACCGAAAAAGAATACAAGGGGCGGGTGTGGGGCTGGGCGATGTACGACTGGGCCAATTCGGCCTTTGCGACCACGATTTTGGCGGCGGTGTTGCCGGTCTATTTCAGCACGGTTGCGGCGGCTACGCTCCCAAACGAGGCCACGGCAACCGGTTACTGGAGTTTGGGCCTGAGCGCCGCACTGTTGATCACGGCGGTGATGTCTCCTTTCCTCGGCACGGTTTCGGATGTGCGGCGCAGCAAAAAGACATTTCTGGGTATCTTCGCGGCGGTCGGCATTCTGGCCACCGGTTTACTGGTGCTGATCGATCGCGGTGACTGGGTAGCGGCGATCATCCTGTTCGTTACTGCGCGTGTGGGCTTCGGCGGCTCGTACACGTTTTACGATTCCCTGCTGCCGCATGTGGCGCGGCCGGATGATCAGGATCGCGTGTCTGCGACCGGTTACGCGCTGGGCTATCTGGGCGGCGGTATTCTGCTGGCGATCAACATCGTCATGATCTTCGTACTGCCGGGCACATGGGGGCCGCGCCTGTCGTTTCTGAGCGTGGCGTTGTGGTGGGCCATATTCTCGATTCCGCTGTTCCGGCGCGTGCCCGAGCCAAAGACCATTGCGGCGCTCAAGCCGGGCGACTCGGTCGTGCGCGCCAGTTTGCGGCGGCAAGCGCACACAGTGCGCGAAATCCGGCGCTACCGCGAACTATTTAAGTACTTGATCGCGTTTCTGCTCTACAACGACGCAATTGGCACGATTATCGGCCTTGCCGTAATTTATGGCGCAGAACTGGGCTTTGGCTCGACCGAGCTGGTGCTGGCGCTGCTGCTGGTGCAATTCGTGGGCATTCCCTTTAGCCTCGTGTTTGGCAACCTGCCCAATAAGGCTGCGCGCCGCCGTCCGTTCTTTCTGGCGTTCATCCTGTTCAATATGGTGGCGCTGCCGCTGGTGGGCGTTGCATCGCGCAACGTGCTGCCAGCCGATCTGGTGGGTGCTCCTCCCGCAGTGGATGACGTGCCACACGCTGCGGACACGGCTCAATCGCCGGATGGAGAAGCGGCTGTGGCGACCGCTGAACGCCAGCAAAGCCTGCCGCTGATTCTGGGCATCATCGCGGCCGTGCAGGCCGCTGGAGTGGTCTTCGCGCTGCTGTTCGGCCGCTTCTTCAAGGGCGTGGCGGCGCGGTTGAATACCAAGCGCAGCATTTTGCTGGCGCTGCTCATCTACGGCGTGATTGCGGCATGGGGCTTCTTCATCGACTCCACGGTCGAGTTCTGGCTCCTGGCGTGGATGGTAGCGATGGTGCAGGGCGGCAGCCAGGCCCTGAGCCGCAGCCTTTTTTCGAGCCTGTCGCCGAGCGAGAAGAGCGGCGAATTCTTCGGTCTGTACGGCGTCATGGAGAAATTCTCGGCGGTGCTTGGCCCGCTGCTGTTCGCGGCAGCCGTGGCGGTGTTTGGCAGCAGCCGCCCCGCCATCCTCAGCCTGATCGCCTTCTTCGTTATTGGTGGCTGGCTGCTGGCGCGCGTCAATGTGCCAGAGGGCCAGCGCGTGGCGGCTGAGGAAGATGCGGCTGTCATCCGCAGCCAGGGGCTGGTGACGTAACGGGCCACATCACCAGTGATTGCGCTAACGGTGCGCGATTTTCTTTCGCTGTCCTTCCGCTGCGTTATACTCCCATGCAGAATTCCTTTAGTGGCATTCATGTTGGGAGTTGCGCTCATGACAATGCATCAGGACGACAGTTTTTCGCCGCCAGTCGGTGAATGGTATCAGCCCTCAGCGCAGGTTGTGGACACGGCGCTGGTCAAAGATTACGAGGCCGTTTATGCCGAGGCCGCCGCCGACATCGAAGGCTTCTGGGCTAAACAGGCCAGCAAACTTGACTGGTTCAAGCCGTGGGATCAGGTGGTAGACCGGTCACAGGCCCCATTCTTCCGCTGGTTCGTGGGCGCGGAGACGAATATCGCCTACAACGCGCTCGACCGGCACGTGAAGACCTGGCGCAAAAATAAGCTGGCGCTGATCTTCGAGGGCGAGCCGGGCGACAAGCAGAGCTACTCGTATCACAAGCTGTGGCGCGAGGTAAACAAGTTCGCCAATATCCTCAAGAGCATGGGCGTCAAAAAGGGCGACCGCGTCACCATCTATATGGGGCGCATCCCTGAGATGATCATGGCGATGCTGGCGTGCGCCAAAATTGGGGCAGTCCACAGCGTCGTCTATGGCGGCTTCTCGGAGCATGCGCTAGCCGACCGTATCGAGGACGCGCAAAGCCGCGTCGTCATCACGTCCGATGGCGCATGGCTGCGCGGCAACATCGTCAAGCTCAAGGACATCGTCGATGAGGCTGTGCGCCGCTCACCGATTGTTGAATCGGTCATCGTCGTCAAGCGCACCGGCCACGAAGTGAACATGGAGCAGGGCCGCGACTACTGGTATCACGATCTGGTGGCGCTGCCTATCGCCAGTCCGATTTGCGAGACGGTGCCGATGGACGCCGAAGACCCGCTGTTCATCCTTTACACCAGCGGCACAACCGGCAAGCCCAAAGGCATTCTGCATACGCATGGCGGTTATCAGGTCTACACAAGTACGACCTTGAGTTGGGTGTTCGACCTTAAGGATGATGACCGCTTCTGGTGCGCCGCCGACCCCGGCTGGATCACCGGCCACAGCTACATCGTCTACGCGCCGCTGATTCTGGGCGCGACCGAAATCGTCTACGAAGGCGCGCCCAACTTCCCGTATCCGAACCGCTGGTGGAAGTTGATTGAGGAGTACAGCGTCAGCGTGCTTTACACCGCGCCAACGGCCATCCGCGGCCTGATGCGTTTCGGCGATGCCTGGCCGAACCGGCACGACCTGAGCAGCCTGCGCCTGCTTGGCTCGGTAGGTGAACCGATCAACCCTGAGGCATGGCGCTGGTACTACAAGGTCATCGGCAAGGAACGCTGCCCGATCATGGATACGTGGTGGCAAACCGAGACTGGCGGCTTCATGATCACGCCGCTGCCGACCGTGCCACTCAAGCCAGGCAGTGCGACAAGGCCGTTCCCGGGCATCTCAGTCGATGTGGTCAATGATGCCGGTGAGGTCTGCGCTCCCGGCACCGATGGCAATCTGGTCATTAAGGGGCCCTGGCCGGGAATGGCGCGCACGATTTATGGCGATCCCGAACGGTTCGTCAAGCAGTATTGGAGCCACTACGCCGAGCAGGGGTGGTATCTCACCGGCGACTCGGCGCGCAAGGACGAGGACGGCTACATCTGGGTGATTGGACGCAACGACGATGTGATCAAGGTCAGCGGCTACCGGCTGGGCACGGCGGAGGTCGAAAGCGGGCTGGTGAGCCATCATGCCGTGGCCGAAGCGGCGGCGATTGGCGTGCCGGATGAGGTGCGCGGCAATGTCATTTACGCTTATTGCATCCTGCGGGCAGGCGAAGAACCGAGCGATGATCTGGCGGACGCGCTGAAGGAACACATCCGCCACGAGATCGGGCCAATTGCCGTGCCGAGCAAGATCGAATTCGTGAGCACGCTTCCGAAAACGCGCAGCGGCAAGATCATGCGCCGGGTGCTGCGCGCCCGGGCGATGGGCCAGCCCGAAGGCGATATCAGCACGCTGGAAGAGTAGCGGCGTGGGCATACCGTAGCTGTACTGAGGGGCGGCCGGGGCTGGGCCGCCCCTCTGCTGTTTATTGCCCTGTGATTCGCCTGACAACACGCAAGAGAGGGTTGACCTAACCCGATTTAAGGAAGGGCGAAGATGTCAGGACATATGGCCTGCTCAAAGGTGACAGGGCTGGGATAGCCGAGCGCAGAATGCAGACGCCGGCGGTTGTGCCAGCGGTCGATGCATTCGAACATAGCCAGGCGGGCGGCAGCGCGCGAGGCAAAGGGACGGTCGGCGCATTCGCAGCAGCAACCCGTATGACGTCTTCTTCACCCGGGATATCTACAACTCGCCCACGCACCAGAACGGCTTCGGCGTCGCGCCGCCTGCGGTCAACGGCGTAGCGAGCGAGGTCCTCATCCTGAGCGGGACGGAAGCGGGGCCAAACACCATGCGCCTGTTCGTGGTCTTGCTTACGAGGCGCTTCTGTCAGCCAATAGTAACCAGTGGTGCGGGATTATAAGCTGAACTGGGCGATGCTGATGGTGAACGGATCGGCGTCAGGATGGAGTTCGTGCCAAAGTGAGACGCACACATTGAACATGGCGGCGGTGTAAGCAAGACGGGCTTCCAGATGTTCGGTGACGCGGTGATGCATCTTCTTGGCTTTGCAGATGACGGTCAGCAGTGAAAAGTGCGTTTCAATCGTCATGCGCTCGTTCCAGGTGCCTTTCTTACACAACTTGACGTTTGCAGGGATACCTGCTGCGCAGCGAAAGCCATAATCGGCCAGCACGATGCTCTCTTCATCCAACAGTTCCAGCAGCGGCAGAAACGCCTGATCATGGGTGTTGAGGGTGTCCCACGACCAGGCGCAGACATCGCCCAGACTGTTGATCACCCAGGCCAGCTTCACACCGACCGACCAGCGGCCCTTGTCCTTGCTCTTGCCGCCCATCTGAGCCTGCGAGCGTCCCTGGCGGATGGGAAACAGCAGTTCGATGGGGTAGGTGTCGGCCACGCACAGCAGACTTGGCTCGCCCAGCAGCGCATCCGTCAGGCCCTGATGCTGACGCAACAGGCGCAGCAGCCGCGTGCGCTCCGGCAGGCCACCGAACAGCGCGTCATAATCCCGTCGTAACCAGCGCTCAAACGCGCGGAAATGTCCGCCCTTAAGCGCGAACAGAATGCCAATCGTGACCACTTCGCTCGGGTACAGTTTCGCCAAGACTTCCTTGTGCACCGCTCCCAGCGCATCGTCTACCTTGCAGAAAATGTGGACTATAATCTCTTCCGTAGTCACGCGACGCACCTCACTCAAACTTCGACACTTTAAGTGTGTGCTGTCTGCGTGACTACTTCAAATTCTCATGCTTACTTTCTAGCACCACTGGTTATTACAGGAATGAGTAGGACTTCACATGCTTCTCGTGTGGCGAATTGCCAAGCGGTTAAGCCTATTCTCGCTAGTCATTTCTACGGTCGTTCTAGTTCCGCGCCAATGAGTTCAACAAGGATCGCGTGCTCAGAGCATTGCGAACAGCCCAGACGGGCGCTATCTGGCGATTGCGCCAGGCTTCCTTGGACCCAACTTCACGGATTAGAAATTCTTCGAATTGTGGATACGCAGACCGGGGAACTGGCCTGCGCGTTCCTTCCGCAGGTACATTACGGTATTGAACGCGATCCTGTCGCTCAAAGCTCAGGAAACAACGAACCTAACCGTATTCAAAGAAGGAAACTGGAGCCCCGATGGTACCGGATGGTCGGTACAGGGTATGTCGGTGGGGCTAGCATGTGAGTGGACACGCGCAGACTTGGCACGATATTTATCGGGTACTTTAACCGGGTTGCACCTCGGTACCGCCTTGAAGACATTTGGAGTGCGGATGGATCGCGCATCTGCGGCAGGTAGGCTGTACCTGCTGACCGGCTACGGGCGCGATTCGCGGATACCGCCAATTACTGGCCAGGAGCTTGCCTCGTTCGGCAGCTGATGCGAGTATGGGCGGGGCGAGTTCGGTCGACTGGATCCCGGATGAGTTGATCGATAATGTTTATGGCGGGCGATGCTGGTTGCGGGCAGTCGGACGTACGTTACCTAGCGCATGGCGTCTATCGTGGCGGTGAAACCGGGCAGATGTGGTCGTGGGATATGACGGCCTTGGAACCGGGCTCAGCACGCAACCTCAGGTATTGCTTGATGGGGAACCCGTCACGTCGCATGGCGAGATGCAAATACGCTGGCCTCTTTGGAGTCCGGCGGTATCAGCATTCTTGATATTCCGACACGTCAAATCATTGTATTCATCCCTAATCCGAGTGATTTGTCTGGTAGACGGCGCTGTGTTCAGTCCGGACAGAACCAACGGATCGCGAGTGGTGGCAATGGAGATGCGGCAGGTGCAGGTGTGGGACGTACAGCAGGAGCGGCATTGGAACGATATTTGACAGAAGGTGTCAGCGGAATGTACAGCGTGGAATAGCTATCTGGTACGGAATACACCTCGTTTTGGGGCACACGCCGGACGCCAACAACCTAGGAGCTTTACAAATTGTCGTGCCGGATGGGGACGCAACATTCACCCCAACGCCGCCTCCTACCCTCACGCCGACGCCCACCCTCACCGCCACCCCCGCCCCCTTCCAGCGCCTGCGGCTCACCTCGATGTGCTCGGCCAATCCGGCGGCCTATCGCCTGTGGCGCATCCGCAACAGCAACCCGTACGATGTCGTCTTCACGTGGGACGTGTACCGCTCGCCCACCGGGCAGAACGGCTTTGACGTCGCGCCGCCGGCCGTCAACGGCGTCGCCAGCGAGGTCATTATCTCGACGGTCACCGAGGCCGGGGCAAACACGCTGCGGCTGTTCGTCAACGGCGCGCAGCAGGACGTGAAAGCCAGCAGCGGCGCCACCTGCCCCACCCCCACACCCACGTCCTAGCGCAGCATCAGGGGGCAGGGCCACCCGGCCTTGTCCCCTTTGTGTCTTCGTGTTCTTTGCGTGCTTTGCGTTCTCTTTTCTTCACACTCACCTGCCTCGCGTCCACCTAATCCACCATCCCGTCGCACTAACCCCGCGCGCCCGCACTACGATGAACGTGGCCTAATGGCCGCATCGTCCGCCGAACCGGTCCAACAGACACCGTGTGTCCTGAATTCTGTCTCGCTGTCCTGCTCGGTCTTCTCTCAGTCGCTGTCTCACTCTTTTGAATCTGTCGCACTGTCGCACTGTCTCACTCCGCCCAGGGTTTGCAGGCCACCGGTCAACATAGAACGTGCGAGAGGGGATCGGCTGAGCCAGGGGTATTCGCCGCTTTATGCAATGCTCACCTTCCCGTGATTGTCCGGTCATCTTGAGCCGCTATCCTCAGATAAGTTTCGCCGTCGAGAGCATCCTATGCCCGTACACAGCTTCGAACACCAGTCGGTGATCCCGACGACGATGGACAGCATGATCGCCTTTCACAGCGATCCCGCTGCGCTGTCGCGCCTCACGCCGCCGCCGGTCATCATGCAGCTTCACCGCGATGACCGCTCGTCGCTCACCGAAGGCGAACTGGAGTTCACGCTCTGGTTCGGGCCGATCCCCGCCCGCTGGGTCGCGCGCCACGAGCCGGGTCCGACGCCCAAATCGTTCGCCGACCGCCAAGTGCGTGGCCCGCTCAAGTCGTGGCGGCACGAGCATATCTTCGAGGACGTACCGGGCGGTGTCAAACTCACCGACCGCATCCAGTATGAACACGCCGAAGGCGGGGCATGGCCGCTGTTCACGCGGGTATTCTTCAGCAAACCGAATCTCAAAGTCTTCTTCATCTATCGCCATCTGCGCACGCGGCTGGGTACGCGCGGCGCATCGGCTCCCGCTCCGCAGACGCAGGCCCGCCGTGACTGATCCGGCGCGCATCATCGTTATCGGCGCGGGCGTCGGCGGCCTCACCGCTGCTGCACTACTCGCGCAGGCCGGCCACGACGTGACCGTGCTGGAAGGGCAGGTCTATCCCGGCGGCAGCGCGGGCACGTTCTTCCACAAGGGCTATCGTTTCGACGCGGGCGCGACAGTGGCAGGCGGGTTTCAGGCGGGTGGGCCGCATGCCATCATCGGTGCGAGGCTCGGCATCGACTGGAACGTCCGCGCACATGATCCAGCGTGGGTGGTGCATCTGCCCGACCGCGACGTGGCGCTCACCCGCGACAACGCCGACGTGCTGGCGAAGTTTCCCGGCAGCGCCATGTTCTGGGATGAGCAGTCAAGACTGGCCGAGCTTGGCTGGTCGCTGTCCAGCCAGGGCCTGCCGTGGCCGCCGTCGGATTCGGCTGAAATAGCCGAACTCCTCAAGATTGGCCTGCGCAACTTCCCCGCCAATGTGCGCCTCGCCCCCTATACGCTGATGAGCGCCTGGCGCTGGCTGGGCCTGCGCGGCCTGCACGAGGATAAGGCGCTCATGCGCTTCATCGACGCGCAGCTCCTGATTTCGGCGCAGACGACATCGCGCGGAGCCAATGCCGCCTACAGCGCCACCGCCCTCGATCTGGCGCGGCAGGGCGTCTATCACGCCGAAGGCGGCATGGGCACGATTGCCGGCCAGTTGGTTGAAGCCGTCGAGGGCTTCGGCGGGCGCGTGCTCTATCGCCAGAAAGTCGAGGCGTTAGCAGTTAAGGCGGGTCGTGTTGTCTCCGTCACCACGAAAAGAGGCGATACGTTTCCAGCGGATTTTGCGTTGGCCAACCTCACGCCGTGGTCGCTCGATGACCTGCTCGGCGACGCCAGTCCCGCACAACTGCGCCGCGAAACCAAATCTCGCAAGCCGGGCTGGGGCGCGTTCGTGCTGCATCTGGGCGTGCGCGACGGCGGACTGCCTGCCGGAATCCCCGATCAC
The DNA here is from genome assembly GCA_963841085.1 of uncultured Chloroflexia bacterium. Taxonomy (GTDB): domain Bacteria; phylum Chloroflexota; class Anaerolineae; order Aggregatilineales; family Phototrophicaceae; genus Flexifilum. Next base: position 33,034 of record CAWJBF010000011.1, read on the forward strand.
CATCAGTTCGTCGAGTCGTATGACGGGCCGCTGGGCGAAACGCGCAGCATCTTCCTGAGCATGTCGCCGGCGTGGGATAGTTCGCGCGCTCCTGCTGGTCACCGCGCCGTGACTGTGACTACACATACTGAGGTCGGGCCGTGGTGGGACGCGATGGCCCGTGGCGAGGACTTCTACGCCGAGCGCAAATCGGTGTATACCGAGCGCCTGCTGGACGGTATCGAGCGCAGCATTCCCGGCTTTCGGAGCGCCGTTACGCTGACCATGCCCGGCACGCCATTGACTTACCAGTTCTACACCGGCCGTCATCGCGGTATGGTCGGCGGTTTCCCGCAAACGTCGCTGTTCCGGGCGCGCGGCCCGCGTGTGGGCATCCCCAACCTGCGGCTGGTTGGCGACTCGATCTTCCCGGGCCAAAGCACGGCAGGCGTATCGCTGGGCGCACTTCGCGTAGCCGCCGACGTGCTGCGCCATCTGCCGCGCTCTACTCGGCGTATATCCATCGCTGCGTCCGTCACCGAACCGGAGCGCGCAAAAGCATGAACAATGTGATTGTCGTCTGGTTTCGGCGTGACCTGCGCCTGAGTGACCACACGGCGCTGAATGCGGCGCTGGATCGTGGCGCGCAGGTGCTGCCGGTGTTCATCTTCGACCCGGCGCTGCTGCGCGGACCGCACTTCAGCCCGGCACGGTTGGCGTTTCTGCTGGCTGGTTTGGAGTCGCTGGACAAGCGGCTGGGCGAATTCGGCGCGCGGTTGATCATTCGCACCGGCGAACCGGCGGCTATGCTGCGGTCGCTGGTGGAAGAAACCGGCGCGTCTGCGGTCCATGCCAGCCGCGACTATTCACCGTTCGCCATCGCGCGCGATGCCAGAGCCGCCGAGGCGATTCACGTGCCGCTGCGCTTGTTCGACGACGCGCTGCTGCAACCACCTGAAGCCGTCTCGAAATCCGATGGCTCACCTTACACCGTGTTCACGCCGTTTTTCCGGGCGTGGTCGGCCCTGCCCGCGCCGGAACCGGATGATCGCCGCCTGCGGAATAGCGACTTCGCCGACACTACCACAATCGCCAGTGAGGCCATCCCATCGCTCGCGAACCTGGGTCATTCCAGCGCAGTTCCGCTGCCCAAAGCAGGCGAAGCGGGCGCGCGTAGCCTGCTGACTGATTTCGCTGCTGGCCCAATCGCGGACTACAGCGACGGGCGCAATCGGCTTGGCGGCCCGGCGTGGGTCGATGATGAATTGGGCACGTCCGCGCTGTCGCCCTACCTGCGCTTCGGCATGGTGTCGCCGCGCCAGGCGCTGGAAGCGGCGCGGTCTGCGCGCGCGAACCAGGGTGGAGGAGCGCGTTCGGGCGCGGACACATGGATCAGCGAACTGGCATGGCGCGAATTTTATGCCCACATCCTGTTTCACTTTCCGAACGTGCTGAAGACCAGCTTCAAGCCACAGTACGAACGCATGGACTGGCGTTATTCGGCGGACGAACTGGAGCGCTGGAAGGCGGGATTGACAGGATACCCCGTCGTAGACGCCGCCATGCGTCAATTGAGCGCCACCGGCTGGATGCACAATCGTGCGCGCATGATCGTCGCCAGTTTTCTGTGCAAAGACCTGCTGCACTACTGGGCCGAAGGTGAGGCCCACTTCATGCAGCATCTGCTGGATGGCGACCCGGCTTCGAACAACGGTGGCTGGCAGTGGACGGCCGGCACCGGCACCGACGCGCAGCCGTTTTTCCGCGTCTTCAACCCCGTGTTGCAGTCGAAGCGGTATGATCCAACTGGTGACTACATCCGCGCCTGGGTACCCGAGCTGCGCGACGTGCCGGCTGAACTTGTCCATAAGCCGTGGGAGATGGCAACCCCACCGCGTGACTATCCGCCGCCGATGGTCGATCACGGAATTGTGCGCGAACGGGCGCTTCGGGCGCTTGCCGAAGTGAAGGGAACTTCATGAAGCGCTGGGTGAAAATACTTCTGGTCATTCTGGCGGTAGTAGCCTTTGTGATTTTCATACTGCCGTTGCTGATTCCGCTACCAGCGGTGGGTGTCGCTGCCGAAACGCTGGCCGACCCGAGCGGCTATTTCGTGGACGTGAACGGCCTCAAGACGTACGTGCTTGAGGCCGGGCCAGCCGATGGGCCGGTGGTGCTGCTGGTGCACGGTTTTGGCGGCTCGACCTTCTCGTGGCGTGAGCAGTTCGCGGCGCTGGCGGATGCGGGCTACCGTGCCGTCGCGTTCGACCGGCCACCCTACGGCCTGAGTGCCAAAACCGGCGATCTGCCGCTGACACAGCAGGCACAGGCCGAGTTCACTGCCGCGTTCATGGACGCGCTGGCTATCGACAGCGCCACGTTAGTGGGCCATAGTATGGGTGGCGGCGTGATTGGTCAGTTTGCTGCGCTTTATCCTGAGCGCGTGGATGCGCTGGCCTTTGTCGATGGCGCTCCTGCCGTCGCCGATGGGAATGAGAGCGGTGGTGCAATGGGCGTGCCATCGTTTGTGGGCGGACTGCTCGAGTTCCCGCCAATTGAACGCTGGGGTCGCATCTTGCTGCGCACCTTCCTCATGCCCGAGGCGTTCACCGGGCTGCAAGCCAGCGCCTACTACGATCCCGCCTTCGTTACAGCGGAGGTGGCGGCGGGCTACCAGCGTCAGTTGCAGGTGGAGGGCTGGGACGAAGGAATGCTTCGGTTGTTGGCGGGCATGAACGGCGGCTTCGCACCGCTTTCGGCAGATCGGTTGGCTGCCTTCACCATGCCGGTCGCAATTTATTGGGGCGCTGATGACACCTGGGTGCCGATTGCAGCCGGTGAGCGCCTGCGCGAGGCGCTGCCCAATGCCGAGTGGACTGTTTATCCTGAGACCGGTCATCTTCCGATGGAAGAGCAGCCGGCCGCCTTCAATCGTGATCTTCTCAGTTTTCTACAAGGAGTGAACCCGTAACATGGTCCGTCAAATCATCACCCTCGTCCTTGCCATCGTGACCATTGCCTTCAATAGTCTCTCGCAGGCGATCCCGCTGAACAACCAGACCAGCGCCGAAATCGCCAACCGCTTCGTGCCCAACTATTTTCTGCCGGCGAACTACGTGTTCAGCATCTGGGGCATCATCTACATCGGCCTGATCGTGTATGGTGTGTATCAGGTTCTGCCTGCCCAGCGCACCAACGCGACGCTCAAGGCGATTGCGCCCCTGTTCTGGATTACCTGCTTTGCCAACATGGTGTGGCTGGTGCTGTTCCACTACGAGCAGTTCGCGCTGAGCACGGTGGCCATGGTCATTCTGCTCGTCAGCCTGATCGGCATCTATCTGCGCCTGCGCCGTTCCACGCTCTCGACCGCTGAATACTGGGCTGTCAGCGTGCCGATGAGCATCTACTTCGGCTGGATCACCGTGGCGACGGTCGCCAATGTCACCTACGTGCTACTCAGCGGCAACTGGGATGGCCTGGGAATATCCGCCGAAACGTGGGGCGCGATCATGATCGTGGTCGCCGGCTTGATTGGCGCGGTGGTGGCCTTCCGCTACCGCGACCTGGCCTACGGCGGGGTCATCATCTGGGCATATCTTGGCTTGTATTCTCGCCATGCGGACATCAGCACGGTGTTCGTGCCCGCGCTGATTATGGCTGGGGTCGTTGGGGTGGCTGTGGCCGCTGGCTATTTCATGAGCCGGCGTTCGAGTACTATGCAGGCTGCGTGACGCTGGGGTGGGCCACGAGTAAACCAGCGACGCGAGCAAATTCGCTCGCGTCGCTGTGTTTTTGTCTGGCGATGAGGTACGGGCGAAGAGATTACTCTTCTTCGTCTTCTTCGATTTCTTCGGCGGCCAGCACGGCGGCCAGCGCCTCTTCAGCAGCCTCTTCCTCGATGATCTCGGCGACAATAAGAGCCCTGATGGCCTCTTCGGCGGCTTCTTCCTTGATCACTTCGGCCGCGATGATGGCGCGGATGGCTTCGATGGCGGCTTCGCGCTTGATTTCCTCGGCCAACTCGATTGCCTCATCGGCTTCTTCGAAGGCCTCGTCTTCCACCTCAAGTGCAAAAGCAACGACGGCTGCGGCTTCTTCCATGGCGTTCTCTTCGATGAGATCGGCAGCCATGAGTGCGCCCAGTGCTTCCTCTGCGGCTGCACCTTCAACCGCAAGCGCGGCAGCGACCACATCCATCGCTTCGTTGATGGCAGTGGCCTCAATCAAGTCTGCCTCAAGAAGCGTCTGTGCGACTTCCATGGCTGCGGCAAGTTTGACCTCTTCGGCCGCCTCAATCGCCTCTTCGGCTTCCATGATGGCCTCCAGCTCTTTGCCGACCATCACGAGCGCGCGTTCGGAGATCATAGCCTGCGCCAACGATACGCCGCCTGCTTCCGCAATCGCCTCACGCAAGTCGGCTGCCCAGTGGTGCTCGATGACCAGAATCGCGCCGCTGCCACCGGCAGGAATCCTGGCGGCCAGCTCGGCCGTCCGGTCTGCATTGAGGCCGTAGTCTTCTTCGGCAACGGCTTCAGCACCCAACTCTGCGCCCACGATAGCGCCGGCGACCCCGTCGGCGTTCATGCCTATTATCGCGCCCGCGATGGCCCCGAGGCGCATGCGCTCAGATTCGCTCAGGTCGGTCATATGCATCGCCGAGCTTACGTTGCCGCTCCGGTCCTTCTGCACGAACAGCAGGTCGATCAGGCGAATGACGCCGCGCTTACGTACACGCTTGAGTTCGGCCAGTATTCGGCCATTTGCCTCGAAATTGTCGAACCCGATTACGAAAACCTGTACCGGCCCTGTAACACGTTTGGTGCTCATGACTACCACTTCTCCTTCATGCTCATGGTGATAATGATCTGATCTGTGATGAACTTCACATACTATTATGCCTCCCGAATTTGAGCGCTGCAAGCCACTTTGCGGATAGTCGCAGTGCGTATGTGGTCAGAAGATGCGTCCAAGCTGAACTCAGTAGGTCGTTTCACTAGGACCGCATTGCGAGGTCTTAACATTAGGGCGATAAGGTGAAACAGGCATTCATTTTGCGCCAATCGTAAACACCCGGTCTTGACACGGTGCATAAATTAGGGAAAATACGAAATAGTGAAATACCGAATTAGGGAATGCTCGAAGGATTGGCCAAATGGAAGCACCATTCGACACGCTGCTATTGTTCTTCAAGGTATTGGGCAACGAAAACCGCCTGCGGATGGCCGGTTTGCTGGCGCAGCGCGACTACACCGTAGGCGATCTTGCTGCCGAAATGGGATTGCGCGAATTGACGGTGAGCGAGTATCTCGCGATGTTCCGCGAGTTCGGGCTCGTCAACGTGCGCCCAGAGGGCACCAGTCGCATCTACAGTTTCAATGCTGCCACCCTTGTGGCTATGAGCAAACTCGTGTTTTCGCGCGAACAGCTAGCCAACCTTGCAGACGAATTGGCCGACAACTTTGAGCTTCGCGTGATGCAGTCGTTCGTCAAGGATGGGCGGATCACGGCGTTTCCGGCGGTGCTCAAGAAGCAATTGGTGCTGTTGAAGTGGATCGCACGCAGCATTGAGCCAGCGCGTGATTACAGTGAGAAGGAGATCAGCGCCTTCCTCAGCCAGTACAACGAGGACTACGCTACGCTGCGCCGCGAACTGGTGGACTGGCACTTCATGGCCCGCGAGAATGGCCGCTACTGGCTGCTGCCCGAAAGCGAGTGGAAAACCGACCCGTCGAGCATGCACGTGAACAGCTAGGCAAAAACGGATTATCGCAGACTGGACTTTATCCAAATTCAGGCGGCATAACAGAGTATGTCCAGCCAAGGTTCGAGCAAAGAGGCTGGAATAAACACATTTGAGGGTGCCGAGCGGGAAGTAGGAAAATGCGTCTGGGTCCAGAGGGTGCTGCGGACGAAGGCGAGGCAGTCGGAAAAGGTGGCATGAGCCTTGGGATACCAGGCCGTGGAGCGGACAGGCAAGTCGCCGGGATGAGCGAGTAGCTGGTGAGCCAGCCAGGTGACGAGCGAGAACAGACCCAGCAGCGCCGGTGACGAGCGGGCAATGGCCAGTGCGTTCCACTGGCGCTGGGTCTCGAAGCCGAGGTGGGCACGGACTTCCTCAAAGGTGACCTCGACGTTCCAGCGTTGGGCGTACCAGGCGATGATGTGCTCAGGGCTGGCGCTGGGGTCGGTGCAAAAGAGCAGGCACGGCTTGAGTTGAGCGCCGCGCACCAGCACCCAACGCCCGGGCAGCACCGGCTTGCAGTTGACGTACCACAGGGCGGTGTCACTCGCCCACTCGACCGGATGCAACTTCCCGTCCGCCCACGTCAGGCGGGCCGTCTGCCAGACGGTTTGCGCGTCGCCCAGGCGCTGGCTGGCCTTCATTTGACGCGCCCCCACCACCCGCTTCCGGCCACGGGTGCCGGGCTGGCGGGGCGGCGGCGGGTCGAACAGGCGCGCATCCAGCCGCAGCCGGGTGACATAGGTGACGGGCGTCTGCTGCGTCTGACCGCAATGTCCGACGTCCACCGACGCCAATCCTCCGTCCGCCACCAGCACGATACGGCGTCCGGGCAGCCAGCGCACCACCTGCAGCAGCATCTGCCGCAACCAGTCCACGCTCGTCTTGTGCCGCCGCTTGTGCGCTGCGTCCACGGCAGGGCTGGGTGCGGACACGGTCAGGAACGGCAGCGCCCACGGCCGGCTTGCCCACGGCAACGGCACGATGAGCATCAGGCTCAGCCAGCGCAACCCCATGCTCTTGACCTTGTTGCGGGCCGTGGACCGCGCGGCATCCCGGTAGCAGCCCAACTCGGCGATGTACGCGCCGCGCCGCCGCTCCAGCGTCTCATCTGCCCCCAGCACAATGGCCGCCTCCGCTGGCACAAACGTGTCCACCAGCACCCGCAGCAACCGCCCGCTCAGTCCCAGTCCCGACCACACCGCCCGGTTCAGCACCCGGTGGTAGTTCTGAAACTGCGTCTCCTGCCCCAATCCCATCACCCGCAGAATGCGCGTGACCGTCCGTCGTCCAGGAGCCAGTATCGCCCCCAGCAACAACACCTGCGCCCATCCCCACACGCGGTCACTGAAGACTGGACGGAACGGTTCCAGCAGGCGCATAATCTTGTCAGGAGCGGTAAGCATCTGGTCCTCCTTGAACAAGAACCAGCTTACCGCTCCCTCTCTTTTCCTTCTACAGATTGGATAAAGTCCAGACAGAGACACCGAGACAAGAGCGAGAACGCCGAGATATTCCAGAGGCTGTGGCGGTCCCCTGCGCCTCTCCTTTTCCTCCGCGCCTTTGCGATGCATCCGTTCGCTGATTCCAGGGCAAACGCATCAAATTCACCATCTGCCTGCCACAAGCCCTCACCCTTAATCCCTCTCCCTCAGGGCGAGGAAAATTGGCTCACGCCGAATGCGGTTCACCCCTTCGCCCTGAGGGAGAAGGGGGCGGGGGTTGAGGGCCACACGCGGAGAACTCGATTTGATGCGTTTGCCCTGTCGCTGATTTCACGCCGCGCTTGACATCTCTGTTTGCCGCGCTATGCTTCGTGCCCATGAGCAACATGCAGATGATTTGCCGTCCCCGCCGCCGTTTAGACGCCTTCAGGCTGTCCGTCGGGTGATGCGCGCGTGGAGCGCAGGATCGTCAAGACCCCGGACTTTCGGGGTCTTTTTTATTTCACCGCACCGTGGAGGGCGCGCACATGCCGGTTAAAGCTGAGGAACAGAAGAAAGACGTCAAGAAGGTCGTCCTCGCGTACAGCGGTGGACTCGACACGTCGGTCATCGTTACATGGTTGAAGCAGAACTACGGCTGCGAAGTCGTGTGTTTCACCGCCGATCTGGGCCAGGATGACGAGCTGGACGGGCTGGAAGCGAAGGCCATTCGCACGGGCGCAAGCAAGTTGTATATCCGTGACGTGCGCGAGGAGTTTCTCACCGACTTCGTCTATCCCACATTGCGGGCAGGTGCGATCTACGAGCGCGAGTATTTGCTGGGCACTTCGTTTGCGCGCCCGTTGATTGCCAAGCATCTGGTCGAAATCGCCGAGCTTGAAGGCGCAGATGCGATTGCGCACGGCTGCACTGGCAAGGGTAACGACCAGGTGCGTTTTGAGGTGAGCGTGATGGCGCTCAATCCCAAGCTCAAGACGATTGCGCCGTGGCGCGAGTGGGACATTCGCAGCCGTGAAGATGCGATCGCCTATGCCGAAGAATTCAACGTGCCGATCACCAACACGCTCAAGTCAATTTACAGCCGCGACCGCAATATCTTCCATCTCAGCCATGAAGGCGGGCCGCTGGAAAATCCGTGGCTGGAGCCTGAGGAAGACATGTTCAAGCTATCGGTCAGCCCCGAAAACGCGCCCGACGAAGCCGAGTATGTCGAGATCGAGTTCGAACAGGGCATTCCTGTAGCGGTCAACGGAGAACGACTGCCGCCAGTGGAATTGTTCACGTTGCTCAACAAGATTGCGGCGCGCAACGGCGTTGGCCGCGTCGATATGGTCGAGAATCGTCTCGTGGGCATGAAGAGCCACGGCGTCTACGAAACGCCGGGCGGCACGGTGCTGTTCAAGGCGCATCAGGCGCTCGAAAGCATCACCATGGACAAGCACACCATGCATTACAAGGACATTCTGTCGGTCAAGTACGCCGAGCTGGTCTACAACGGCCTGTGGTACACCCGCCTGCGCGAGGCGCTCGACGCCTTCTTTGATGTGACGCAGGAAAACGTGACCGGCACCGTGCGCATGAAGCTGTACAAGGGCAATGTGAACGCTTCGGGCCGGCGCAGCCCGCTCAGCCTGTACCGCGAGGACTACGCCTCGTTTGGTCAGGAGAGCGTGTACGACCAGCAGGATGCTGAGGGCTTCATCGAATTGTTCGGTCTGCCTCTGAAAGTGGAAGCGCTGCTCAGCATCGACGGCGGCGGCAAGAGCCGCTATCGCCAGCCCGACTACAGCAAGTTCAAGCGGGACTAGACTCATGACCTTTGGAGCGGGCGCTTTTCGGGCGCGGCGGACGAGGCACTGCGGCGGCTCAACGACAGCTTGCCCTACGATCAGCGCATGGCCATGCAGGACATTGCGGGCAGCATCGCCTATGCGCGGGCAATCGGCGCGGCGGGTGTCATCAGCGCTGACGAAGCTGCTCAGATCGTCGATGGCTTGGAGCGCGTGCGCGCCGAGTTCATCGAAGGTCGCTTCGAGTACGCGCCTGGCGATGAGGATATTCACACGGCCGTCGAACGCCGCCTGACCGAGCTGATCGGCCCGGCAGGCGGCAAGCTGCATACCGGTCGCAGCCGTAACGACCAGGTGGCCACGGACTTTCGGCTGTGGACGCTCGACGCGCTGCGCGAAATGGATGCGCGGCTGGGCGAACTGCAAAGCGCGTTAGTGGATATGGCGGCGAACCACACCGAAACGCTCATGCCCGGCTACACGCACATGCAGCCGGCGCAGCCTGTGACAGCCGCCCAGTGGTTGATGAGCTATTTCTGGATGCTGGCGCGTGACCGAGACCGCCTGCGCGACTGCGCTAGGCGCACAGCCGTTTCGCCGCTGGGTTCGGGAGCGCTGGCCGGTACACCGTTCTCCGTGGATCGGGAGGCGCTAGCGGCTGACCTCGGTTTTGCGTCGGCCAGCCAGAACAGCCTCGACGCGGTCAGCGACCGCGACTTTGCCGCCGAAGCGCTGTTTGTGCTGGCGTTGGCGGGCGTGCATCTCAGCCGCTGGGCGAGGACGTGGTTTGGTTCAGCAATCCGGCCTTCGGCTTCATCACGCTGGATGACCGCTACAGCACGGGCAGCAGCCTGATGCCGCAGAAGCGCAATCCCGACCCGCTGGAACTGGCACGTGGCAAAGCCGGGCGGCTGATCGGCAACCTCACTGGCCTGCTGGCCGCACTTAAGGGCCTGCCGACCGGCTACAACAAGGACCTGCAGGAAGACAAGGAAGCCGTGTTCGATTCTTTCGACACGTTGGCCCTGATCATTCCAGTCATGACCGCAGTCGTGCGTTCGCTCACACTCAACCCGGACAACATGCGGGCCGCGTTGAGCGTGGATATGCTGGCGACCGATATGGCCGATTATCTCGTCATGAAAGGGATACCATTCCGCGAGGCGCACCACATCGTGGGCCGCGCTGTTTCGCAGGCGGCAGGGCAGGGCGTGTCGCTGGCCGATCTGCCGCTGGAGTCGCTGAATACACTGTCGCCGGTCTTTGCTGAAGATGTGGCCGCTGTCTTTGATTTCGACGAATCGGTGCGGCGGCGCAAGGCAATGGGCGGTACCGCGCCGGATGCACTGAGGGCCCAGATCGCGGCAGCACGGGCGTGGCTGGAGGAGTTCGGTGCGGCGTAAGTCGCATCAGTCATTTCATCTCCCCCGGCCGTGCAGCCATTCCGCCAGACCGACAAGCCTTCTGTGGAGGCTGAATAACGGTGCGTGTGCGAGCAAAACTAGCCTCGGAGAGGCTTGTCTTTTCGGTAGCCTGCCGCTTCAGCGGCCGGTAAATGAACCGGATGAGGCGCGTGAACGCCGTCTTGTGCGAGTTTTCACCAATCCCTTGACATGCGTTCACAACTTGGATACGCTATCTCAATCTTGTCTCAACCCAACAGGTTTTTCACTGTGACCGCACGCCAACCGCGCATCATCGTCATTAGCGGCGTAGTACTCGGCGTCCTCCTTCTTACGGAAGGCGGAGCATAGCGGCTTGGGTGCAGACGGATCGACGTAACGACGACCGAATGGAAGCCCCCGAGCAGGGGGCTTCTTTGTTATATGGAGTGAAATCGTGGGACGACAGCAGCGGCAGCACACGGCAATCAGCGAAACGGGCACGAAAACGTGCGCTCAATTCGCGTCTGCCCATGCCGCGCAGCCGCGCCCCACTCAGTCCACGATGCGCGGCTCACGAGCGCGCTTGTCACTGGCCTCCTGCGGAAACACCGCACAAGCCCGGCAAGCGCGCTCTTTTTTGTTGAATCGGCAGGGGTGAAGGATGACAGCATACGGCACGCAAGTATGGAAGAACGGTGAGCTGATTCCCTGGGAGTCTGCCACCGTACACGTCATGACGCACGCGCTCCACTACGGATCGAGCGTCTTTGAGGGGGTGCGCGCCTATGCGACGCCCGAAGGTCCGGCCGTATTCCGGCTGCAGGCGCACACCAAACGCCTGCTGAACTCTGCGAAAATCGCGCGCATTGACGTGCCCTACAGCGCGGACGAGTTGAATCAGGCCGTTCTCGATACGGTGGCCGCCAACGGCCATGCAGCCTGTTACATCCGGCCGCTCATCTTTCGCGGCGCGGGCGTGCTGGGCATCGAAGGCCGCAAGAACCCGACCGAGGTCATCGTATTGACGATGGAGTGGGGCGCGTATCTGGGCGCGGAAGGCCTTGAACGCGGCATCGACGCGCAGGTGAGCACGTGGCGGCGTCTGGCCCCAGACACGGGATCGTCGCTGGCCAAAATCGGCGGCCAGTACGTCAACAGCCAGATGATCAGCATGGAAGCGCACGACAACGGCTTTTCCGAAGGCATCGCGCTGGATTATGCGGGCAACGTCAGCGAAGGCCCGGGCGAGAATATCTTCGTCGTGCTCAATGGGGTTGTGTACACGCCTGGCGTGGCATCGTCCATTCTCATGGGCATCACCCGCGACTCAATCCTGACGATCCTCCAATCGCAGGGCGTCGAAGTGCGCTTCGAGTCGCTGTCGCGCGATTTGCTCTACGTCGCCGACGAGATCTTCTTCACCGGCACAGCGGCCGAAGTGACGCCCGTGCGCTCGGTCGACCGCTTGCAAGTCGGCATCGGCTCACGCGGGCCAATCACTAAAGCCGTGCAAGATGAGTTTTTCGCAATCACCAGTGGCCAGAAGCCGGATATCAACGGCTGGCTGACGCCGGTGCGAAAGTCATGAACGCAGCAGCCTGTCCGAGCGCCAGCCAGTTGATGGAGTGTGCAGCATGATCCTGAATGGAGCAGAAATCCTGCTCGAGTGTCTTATCCGCGAGGGCGTCGATGTCATTTTTGGCTATCCCGGCGGCGCAATTCTGCCGACCTACGACGCGCTGACCAAGTACCCTCAGCTTCACCACGTGCTGGTGCGCCATGAGCAGGGCGCGGCGCACATGGCCGATGGCTACTCGCGCGCGACTGGTCGTGTCGGCGTGGCGTTGGCAACCAGCGGTCCGGGCGCGTCGAACCTGATCACGGGCGTGGCCACGGCCATGCTGGACTCGTCGCCGATGGTGGCGATCACCGGCCAGGTGACGCGTGGCGCGATTGGCAGCGACGCCTTCCAGGAACTGGATGTGACCGGCGTCAGCCTGCCGGTGACCAAGCACAACTATCTGGTGATGGATGTGCACGAACTGCCATACATCGTGCGCGAGGCGTTCTACATCGCGCGCACGGGTCGGCCCGGCCCGGTGCTGATCGACATCCCGAAGGATGTGCAAACCGAGCGCATCGAGTTCGTCTATCCCACCGAAGAGATCCGGCTGCCCGGCTATCGCCCGCAGGAAGGCGCGCGCGAAGAACAGGTGGCGGATATGCTGGCGCTCATCAATGAGGCGCAGCGGCCGGTCATTCTGGCTGGCCACGGCATCATGATGGCGAACGCGGTCAATGAACTGCGCGAACTGGCCGAGCGCGCGCAAATCCCGGTAGCGCTCACGCTGCTGGGCAAGGGCGCTATTCCTGAGAATCATCCGCTGACCGTGGGCATGATGGGCATGCATGGCGCGGCGGCGACGAACTTCGCCATTCAGGAGGCCGACCTGCTGATCGCGCTGGGCATGCGCTTTGATGACCGCGTGACCGGTAACATCAAGACCTACTCACCCAACTCGAAGAAGATTCATGTCGACATCGACGCCTCGGAAATCAACAAGAACATCCGTGTCGATGTGGGCGTCGAAGGCGACCTGCGTATGGTACTGTCGCAGATCATGCCCGGCGTGGTGCCAACCGCTCACCCCGAGTGGCTGAACCGCATTCGTGACTGGCAGGAAGATGCCCAGGAGCGCGACATCATCTTCCGCGAGTCCACTGGCAAGCTGCTTGGTGCACAGGTGATCAACGACCTGTGGCATGCAACCGGCGGCGATGCGATCACTGTGAGTGATGTGGGCCAGCACCAGATGCTCGAAGCTCAGTATTACCCGCACATGCGCCCGAAGACGATGATCACCAGCGGCGGCCTCGGGACCATGGGCTTCGGCCTGCCGGCGGCTATCGGCGCGAAGTTCGGCCAGCCGGATGAGGAAGTGTGGGCAATTGCCGGCGACGGCGGCTTCCAGATGACGCTGTGTGAACTGGCGACGGCTGTGCAGGAGAACGTCGACATCAATATCGCCATCATCAACAATCAATTTCTGGGCATGGTGCGCCAATGGCAGGAGTTCTTCTACGAAGAACGCTACAACGCCACGCCCATGTTCACGCCCGATTTCGTCAAGCTGGCCGAAGCCTACGGCATTCCGGCCATGCGCGTCACGTCGCGCGAGCAGGTGGCCGAATCGGTCGCGTTTGCGCGCAGCATTAAAGGCCCGGCGCTGATTGAATACGTCGTGGAAAAAGAGGACATCGTCTATCCAATGGTGCCGGCCGGAGCCGATCTGCACAACATGATCCGCCGCCCCAAACCCGGTGAGGAGAAGTAGATCATGTCGGAAATGCAGTCGAAGAAGCACATCCTGGTGGCATTGGTCGAGAACAAGCCCGGCGTGTTGAACCGCGTCGCCAATCTGTTCCGCCGGCGCAATTTCAACATCGACAGCCTGACTGTGGGCCGCACGCATCGCTCACACATCTCGCGCCTGACGGTGGTGGTCGATGCCACGCGCGGCGATGCTTATCGCATTGCAGCCAATCTGTTCAAGCTCATCAACGTCATTGAAGTGGCTACGGTGAGCAATGACCCGCACATCAGCCGCGATCTGGCGCTAATTAAGGTGCGCGCCAATGATGCTGAGTCGCGTAACTCGCTCACGCTCATCATCGAGCGTTATCCAGCGCGCGTCGTCGACATCGGCCCCGAAGTGGCGATTGTCGAAATCACGTCCACCGGTGAACTGGTTGAAGCACTGATCGCTGAACTGGAACCGCTGGGCATTGTGGAACTGGTGCGTACCGGCGTGGTGGCGATGGGGCGCGGCACGCGCATCCTCGACACGCAGTATCAGCCGGTCGTGCCGGCTACATCCGAGAACGGCGCAGCGGCGAGTTACGGCGTGTACAGCGTCTAGCAGTTACCCCTCAACCCCGTGACCCCCTCTCCCACGCACCGCGCGTAGACACAGCGGAACGCCGGGAGAGGGTGAGATGGGACGTAGTGTGCTATTCCCCCCGCCCTGAGGGAGAGGGGCAGGGGTGAAGGCGATTTGTCAAGGCATTCACAGGACTATCAGGGAGGAACACTATCTTGGCTACCATGTACTACGACAAGGACGCGGATCTCAGTTTGCTCGACGGCAAGACCATTGCCATCATCGGCTATGGCAGCCAGGGCCATGCCCATGCGCTGAATGCCAAGGAGAGCGGCTGCAGCGTCATCATCGGTTTGCACGAAGGCAGCACGCGCAGCAAACCGAAGGCGGAAGCGGACGGCTTTGAGGTCTACAGCGTGGCCGAGGCCACTGCCCAGGCCGATATCGTCATGGTTCTCATCCACGACACCATTCAGGGCGCCGTCTATGCCGAATCCATTGGCCCGAATCTCAAGCCGGGTGCGATGCTCATGTTTGCGCATGGCTTCAACATCCACTTCGGCCAGATTGTGCCGCCGGAAAATGTGGACGTATCCATGGTCGCGCCCAAGGCCCCCGGCCACCGCGTGCGAGAAGTATTCGTCGAGGGCGGTGGTACCCCCGGCCTGCTGGCTGTTTATCAGGACGCGACCGGCCATGCCAAAGAGATGGCGCTGGCCTATGCGAGAGCGATTGGTTGCACGCGCGCCGGTGTGATTGAAACGACATTCAAGGAAGAGACCGAAACCGACCTGTTTGGTGAGCAAGCCGTGCTATGCGGCGGCGTAACCGCGATTGTGCGCTCGGCGTTTGAGACGCTGGTCAAGGCCGGCTATCAGCCAGAAGTGGCCTACTTCGAGTGCATGCACGAGCTCAAGCTAATTGTTGACCTGATGTACCAGGGCGGCATGAGCTATATGTGGTACAGCGTCAGCGACACGGCGGAGTATGGCGGTTATGTCGTCGGTGACCAGATCGAGTCCGACATCAAGGAGTATCACGCCGAAGTGCTGCACAACATTCAGGACGGCTCGTTTGCGGAGCAGTGGGTCAATGAGTTCAAGAGCGGCTCGCCCAATTTCAAGGCGCGCCGTGACCGCGAGCACGACCTGATGATCGAGGAAGTGGGCGCGAACCTGCGTGATATGATGCCGTTCGTCAATCCGAAGCGCGTCAAGCAGAGCGAGTAAGTCATGAAGGTGATCGGCCTCATTGGTGGTCTGAGCTGGGAAAGCTCGGCGTTGTACTACCAGATCATCAACCAGGTGGTGCGTGAACGGCTGGGTGGGCTGCACTCGGCGGAGTGCCTGCTGTATTCGTTCGATTTCTCTGAGATCGAGGCGCTGCAGCAGGCGGATCGCTGGGGTGAAGCGACCGAGCGCATGGTTGGCGCGGCGCAGCGGCTGGAACGCGGCGGTGCCGATCTGCTGGTCATCTGCTCCAACACCATGCACCGCATGGCCGATGAAGTGAGCGCGGCGGTGAGTATTCCGCTGCTGCACATCGCTGATCCCACAGCGCAGGCCATTCGCGCTGCCGGTTTTACGCGGGTGGGGCTGATAGGCACGCGCTACACCATGGAGGCCGATTTCTACAAAGGCCGGCTGGCAGATGAGCATGGATTGTCCGTCTATTCGCCGGACGAAGCGGGGCGGGCTGTCGTACACCGCATCATCTACGAAGAGCTGGTGCTGGGTGTGGTGCGTGAAGAGGCGCGCGCCGCGTACCAGCGGGTGATCGCCGGGTTGGTGGAGCAGGGCGCGCAGTGCATCATCCTTGGCTGCACCGAGATCACGCTGCTCATCAAGCCGGAACATAGCCCCGTGCCGGTTTTTGATACGACAGCGCTGCATGCCGAAGCGGCCGTTACCTTCGCGCTGGCTGGCGAGGTAGCGCACGCATGAGCAGCCTGGTCGTTCGCCGCGAAACGAATGTCGTCGCCTTTGCGCGGCGCGTGATGCCGTTCCTGTTGCAGCGCGAAGCCCAGCACAATGTGATGATTGGCCTGTTCGCAGTGCTGCAGGTGCGCCCGCCCGAAATCGCGCCGTATCTGGCGTGGGCTGAACGCGGCGGTGAAATCGTGGGCGTGGCGATGCGCACGCCTCCATTCAAGCTGCTGCTGTCGCACGGCATGGACTCGGATGTGATCGAGGCGCTGGCACAAGATTTGCATAGTGATACGCCTCAATTGCCGGGTGTGCTTTCTGCCACAGCCGAGGCGGCTGAGTTCTCTGCATGCTGGACCAGCCTGACGGGTCAAACGGCGGCGGCAGGACTCAGTGAGCGCCTGTACCGGCTGACGCAGGTCAAGTCTGTTCCATTGGTCGATGGACGTATGCGGGCAGTCACTGACGCCGATCTCGAACTGGTGACCGACTGGTGGCTGGCGTTCTCGGAAGAGTCGGTCGAGACAATTTCGAGACAGCAGGCGGCGCAGGCAATTTCAAACCGTTACGGTGTCGACCCGCTCGTGGGCGGCCTGCGCCTGTGGGAAGTCGATGACTCACCTGTGTCACTGGCGGGCTACACCGGCCCCACGCCCAACAGCATTCGCATTGGGCCGGTCTATACACCGCCTGAACAGCGTGGGCACGGCTATGCTACAGCAGTCGTAGCCGGGCTGAGCCAGGAACTGCTGGACAAGGGCTTCGCCTTCGTCACGCTCTACACTGACCTGGCGAATCCGACTTCAAACCATATTTACCAGGACATCGGCTATCTGCCGGTGGCCGATATCGACGAAATCCACTTTGCGCCGGTGGCATGACATGGGCGCGAAGCCGGATCAGGGCCTGAAAGGGGGTGATCCTGTTGACCGACGATGGTCTTGCTGACCTTCAATGCGACAATCTTGGCCGGATAGTGCAGCGAGAAAGGATTACTCCCTCATGGCTCGACGTGTAGTAGACGATGATGTAGTGCTGTTCTTCGATACCACCCTGCGCGACGGCGAACAAAGCCCGGGCGCGACACTGAGCAGCGCCGAAAAACTCGAAATAGCGCGCCAGTTGGCGAAGCTGGGAGTCGATATCATCGAGGCCGGCTTCCCGGCCGCCTCGCCTGATGATTTGGCGGCCGTGCAGCGCATTGCCACTGAAGTGGGTACGGAGGATGGCCCGACGATTGCCGGGCTGGCGCGTGCGGTCGAGAAAGACATTCTCGTGTGCTGGGAAGGCGTGAAAGACGCCGCCCATCCGCGCATTCACACCTTCCTCGGCACATCAGACATTCACTTGCAATACCAGACCGGGCTGACGCGGCCGCAAGCGCTGGAGCGCATCGAGATGGCCGTCAAGCTTTCGCGAAGCTTGTGCGACGATGTGGAGTTCAGCCCGATGGACGCTGGACGCACCGATCCCGACTTCCTGCGCGAGGTGTGTGCGCTGGCGGTGGCATGCGGGGCGACCACGCTCAACATCCCGGATACGGTTGGCTATGTTACGCCCGAAGAATGGCACGATGTCATTGCGACATTGATCGCGGAAACGCCGGGCGCGGGCAAGGGCAGCGGAGTCATCTGGTCGGTGCACTGTCATAACGACCTCGGGCTGGCGACGGCCAATACACTGGCGGGCATCGTGGCGGGCGCGCGCCAGGCCGAAGTGACGATTAACGGCATTGGTGAGCGCGCAGGCAACACCAGTCTCGAAGAAGTGGTGATGGCCCTACAAACGCGGCCTCAGCACTATTATCTGAAGACGAATATCGTGGCCAAAGAACTGGTGAAGACCAGCCGCCTTGTCAGCAACTACACCGGCATGATGGTTCAGCCCAACAAGGCGATTGTTGGCGCGAATGCTTTCGCTCATGAGGCTGGCATCCATCAGGACGGCATGCTCAAGAATGCCAGCACCTACGAAATCATGACGCCCGACAGTGTGGGCTGGACGCAGAGCCGGCTGGTGCTGGGCAAGCACAGCGGTCGGCACGCCCTTCGCGTGCGTTTGAGCGAATTGGGCTACGAAGTGGAGAAAGAGCAGTTGGTGGCGGTGTTCGAGCGCTTCAAGGCGCTGGCGGACGCCAAGAAGAACGTGACCGATGCCGACCTCGAAGCGCTGATGACCGACGAGCTTCTTCGTCCAGAGGAATTCTTCCGCCTGCTCGATATTCAGGTGACCTGCGGCACGATGGGCATGCCGACTGCTACCGCCAAGCTCGCCAACATGGACGATGAACAAGTCGTTCACGCGGCGGTGGGCACGGGGCCGGTGGATGCTTGCTTCCGCGCGATTGACGCCGTGGTGCAGTGCCCGAACCGGCTGATCGAGTACAACGTGCACAGCGTGACCGAAGGCATCGACGCGCAGGGCGAAGTGACCGTGCGTATTGCCGATGCCGACAGCGGCCGCTCGTTCGGCGGCTACGGCGCAGATGACGACATTATTGTTGCCAGCGTGCGTGCCTATCTGGCGGCGCTCAACCGCATGATCGCGGGCCTCGGCCTGGGCCATGTCACGCCTGAAGGCGAAGCCGCGACAGTAAGTATTGGGGATTAAGCCCACAACCTCCGGGCCCCTCTCCGCGCGCGGAGAGGGGCCCGGAGGTTGTGGTGGGGCTTGCAGGAGACTAACGCGTGACCGACGTCAAAGATGCGGTGCGTCAGCAGTTCGGCGCGGTGGCGGAGAACTACCGCAACAGCACTGTTCATGCGCAGGGTGAAGACCTGGCGCAGATGGTGGCGACTGCTAGGTTGACAGGTACTGAGCGCGTGCTGGATGCCGGCAGCGGAGCGGGCCATGCCAGTGTGACGGTCGCGCCATTCGCCGCTAACGTCGTTGCGCTCGACATCACGGAAGCGATGCTGGGCCAGACCGGGCAGTTGGCTGTTGAGCTAGGTTTGGCGAACGTCACGACGCTGCTGGCCGATGTCGAGGACATTCCGTGCGAAGATGGGCAGTTCGACCGCGTAATCAGCCGTTACAGCGCCCATCACTGGCCGAACCCCGCCGCAGCGCTGGCCGAGATTCATCGCGTGCTAAAGCCCGAAGGCGCGTTCATCCTCAGTGATATTGTCGCGCCCGAGGCGCCGGCGCTAGACACATTCCTGCAGACGATTGAACTACTGCGCGACCCGTCGCACGTCCGTGACCACAGCATCAGCCAGTGGCTGGCGCTGCTGGCCGAAGCAGGGTTTCAGGCCGAAGTCACGTTCACGTGGTCGCTCACGCTCGACTTCGCCGACTGGGTCGCGCGCATTGGCACGCCCGCGCAGAACACGGCCATGATCGAAGCCTTGTTCGCCGGCGCGCCTGCCGAAGTGCAGGCTGAATTCCAGTGGAAGGAACGTGAAACGTTCGCCATTTCCGGCGCGCTGTTTCGCGCAGTACGAAAACCGTAAATCAGGGAGAAAAGGGTGCAATCCATGAGTTCGAATGGCCACAGCCGTCCACGGACGCTGTTTGAAAAAGTGTGGGACGCGCATCTGGTGCGTCCGCAAAGCGACGATTTGCCGGCCGTGCTGTACATCGACCTGCATCTCGTGCATGAAGTAACCTCTCCGCAGGCCTTCACCATGTTGCGCGAACGCGATTTGAAAGTGCGCCGCCCGGATCGCACGATCGCGACGATGGATCACAGCACGCCCACCACGCCGCGCGGCGCTGACGGTATCATCCCCGTCACCGACTCGATGGCGGCGGCGCAGCTCGATGTCATGCGCCGGAACTGCGCCGATTTCGGCATTCCGCTCTACGACCTCGGCACGCGTAATCAGGGCATTGTCCACGTCATCGGGCCGGAGCAGGGTCTCACGCAGCCGGGCATGACGATTGTGTGCGGCGACAGCCACACCAGCACGCATGGCGCGTTTGGCGCGCTGGCCTTCGGCATCGGTACCAGCGAGGTCGGGCATGTGCTGGCGACGCAAACGCTGCTGCAGAATCAGCCGAAAACGATGGCCGTCCGCATCAATGGCAAGCTGCATCCGGGCGTGACCGCCAAGGACATCATCCTCGGCATCATCGCCAAGATCGGCGTGGGCGGTGGCACGGGCTACGTGTTCGAATATATGGGGGAGGCCATCCGTAATCTGAGCATGGAAGGCCGCATGACCATCTGCAATATGTCGATTGAAGGCGGCGCGCGCGCGGGCATGATCGCGCCTGACGAAACGACGTTCGCTTACATCAAGGGCCGCCCCGCCGCGCCGCAGGGCGAAGCGTGGGATGAAGCGGTCGCTTACTGGCGCACGCTGCCCAGCGACGAAGGCGCGGTTTACGATGCTGAAGTCATGCTGGACGCCGACGAACTTGTGCCGATGATCACCTACGGCACCAATCCTGGAATGGGCATGGCGATCACCGCCAATGTTCCCGATCCGGCTGCCATGAGCGACGCCAGCCAGAAAATGGCGCTCGACAAGGCGCTGACGTATATGGGCCTCCAGCCCAATCAGCCGCTGCTGGGCAAGCCGGTCGATGTCGTCTTTATCGGCTCGTGCACCAACAGCCGCATCGGTGATTTGCGTGAAGCCGCTAAGTTCATCAAGGGCCGCAAAGTGGCCGCCAATGTGCGCGTGATGGTCGTGCCCGGCTCACAGCAGGTGAAGGTGCAGGCCGAAGCCGAAGGCCTCGACCGTATCTTCCTCGAGGCTGGCGCGGAGTGGCGCGAAGCCGGCTGCTCGATGTGCATTGCCATGAATGGCGACCAGCTCGCGCCCGGCCAGTATGCTGTCAGCACCAGCAACCGCAATTTTGAGGGCCGGCAGGGCAAGGGCGGGCGCACGTTCCTCGCCAGTCCACTGACAGCAGCAGCGACGGCCATAACCGGCGTCGTTACTGACCCGCGCACGTTCATCACCGAGCAGGAAGGCGTCTGACGATGGAACCGCTCAAGACATTCACTGGCACAATGGTCGCCCTGCCGATCAACGACATCGACACCGACCAAATTATCCCGGCGCGCTACCTCAAGGTGACGGACAAGGCTGGCCTCGGCGCGGCCTGTTTCTCTGACTGGCGTTACGAAGCTGATGGTTCGCCCAAGCCCGACTTTCCCCTGAATAAGCCCGAATACAAGGGCGCGCAGGTACTGGTGGGCGGGCACAATTTCGGCTGTGGCAGCTCGCGCGAACATGCGCCGTGGGCGCTGCTCGGCGCGGGCTTCAAGGCCGTCATCAGCACCGACTTTGCAGACATCTTCAGCAACAACGCCCTCAAGAACGGGCTGCTGCCAATTGCGGTGGACGAAGCCACGCAGCAGCAGTTGATCAGCATCGCGCAGGAAGATCCCACCAGCACGGTCACGATCAATCTTGAGACGCAGACGGTGACGTTGCCCGATGGCCGCGCTGTCCACTTCCCGATTGACGGCTTCTCGAAGTACTGCCTGCTCAACGGCGTCGATCAACTCGGCTATTTGATGGGCCTCGACCCCGAGACCCGAACTTATGAAGCGACCCATCCGCCACGCGTAAACACGGCGCTGGTCGCTGGATAAAAGGAGCATCATGGGCGTCGCAATCTATGACACGACACTGCGGGATGGTACCCAGCGTGAAGGTATTTCGCTGTCGCTGGCAGACAAGCTGCGCGTGACGGAACTGCTCGATGGGCTGGGCGTGGCTTATATCGAAGGCGGCTGGCCCGGCTCGAACCCTAAGGACGCGGCCTATTTCGACGCCGTGCGTGATATGCCGCTGGCGCGAGCAAAAATTGCCGCGTTCGGCAGCACCTGCCGCAAGGAGAGCGACCCCGCCACCGACGCCAACATCCTTGCGCTGGTCGATGCTCAAACGCTAGTTGTGACAGTCGTGGGCAAAACGTCCATGCTGCACGTAACCGACGTACTGCAAACGACGCCCGAAGAAAACCTGCGTATGATCCGTGACAGCGTGCGCTACCTCAAGTCGCTGGGCAAAGAAGTTATCTACGACGCCGAGCACTTCTTCGACGGTCTGAAGCTCGACCTCGAATACGGCCTCGACACCATTCGCGCGGCTGTGGAAGGCGGGGCGGACAGCGTGGTGCTGTGTGACACCAACGGCGGCACGATGCCGTGGGAGGTGGATCGCTTCTTCCGCATGATCGCGGAGGCTTTCCCGGGCGTGCCGCTGGGCATTCACACGCACAATGACTCTGAACTGGCAGTCGCCAATTCGCTGGCGGCGGTGCAGGCCGGGGCGGTGCAGGTGCAGGGCACGATCAACGGCTATGGCGAACGCTGCGGCAACGCCAACCTGTGCAGCATCATCCCCGATCTGGAGCTGAAGATGGGCATCGCATGCCTTCCCGAAGGCAGCCTGCGCCATCTCACGCATGTCTCGCGCACGGTGGCCGAAATCGCCAACCTCGCGCCGGATAATCATCTGGCCTACGTCGGCAAGAGCGCGTTCGCGCACAAGGGTGGCATCCACGTCGCTGCTATCCGCCGCAATGTGGACAGCTATCAGCACATCGACCCCGAGCGCGTGGGCAATAAGATGCGCGTGCTCGTCTCGGACCTGTCGGGGCAGGGCAATGTGTTGAGCAAGGCCGAGGAATTCGGGCTGGACGTGTCGAAGGCTGAGGCCGTGAAGGTGCTCGATGAGATCAAGCGCCTTGAGAGCCAGGGCTTCGTCTTTGAAGGCGCGGAAGCCTCGGTCGCTATTCGTATGCATCGCGCGCGACCGGACTACGAACCGCTGTTCAGGCTGATTGACTTCACAGTGATCGTCGAGGATCGGCAGGGGCGCGGCGCCGTCTCCGAGGCGATGGTCAAGATCGACGTGAATGGTCAGATCATGCATACGGCCGCCGAAGGTAACGGGCCGGTCAATGCGCTCGACCTGGCGCTACGCAAGGCGTTGGTGCTGCATCATCCGGACATCGGCGTGTTTCAACTGGCCGACTACAAGGTGCGTATCCTCGACAGCAAGAATGGCACTGCGGCGACGACCCGTGTGCTAATCGAAACAACCGATGGCGTGCGCCGCTGGAGTACCGTTGGCGCCGGCCAGAACATTATCCGCGCGAGCTGGCTGGCGCTGGTGGACAGTCTCGAATACGGCCTGCGGGTGGCACAGGCGCAGCCGGCAGATGAAATCGAACCAGCCCTGGTGAGGTAAATCGCTCACCGGCTTCGTTCTCTCTGATCTGGATCAAGCATGATGAAGGGTGAAGCGGGATGAAGGCAAGAATAACGGTTCTGCCCGGCGATGGCATTGGCCCGGAAGTGACTTCGGCGGCCGTGGCTGTACTCGAAACGGTTGCGGGCAAGTTCAGTCATGCGTTCTCATTTGACGAGGCACTAATCGGCGGTATCGCCATCGACCTGACCGGCTCGCCGCTGCCGCCGGAAACGCTGGCACAGGGTGAGCAGAGCGATGCAATTCTGCTGGGTGCAGTCGGTGGCCCGAAGTGGGACATCCCGACGGCGGCTGTTCGGCCGGAACAAGGCCTGCTGGGTATTCGCAAGCACTTCGGCCTGTTCGCCAACCTGCGCCCGGTCAAGACCTATCCGGCGCTGGCGGGTTACGCGCCGCTGCGGGCTGAACTGCTCGAAGGCGTCGATATGCTGTTCGTGCGCGAGCTGACCGGCGGCATCTATTTCGGTGCGCGCCAGGAACAGGGTGACGGCGAAATAGCGTTCGACACCGAGATCTACTCAGTGCCCGAGGTCGAGCGCATTGCCCGGGTTGCCTTTGATGCCGCGCAGACGCGGCGCAAAAAAGTGACCTCGATTGACAAGGCCAATGTGCTGGCGTCGTCGCGCCTGTGGCGGCGCACGATAGTGGCTGTGCATCAGGGCTACGCCGATGTTGCTCTCGAACATAACCTGGTTGATGCGGCCACGATGTACCTGATGACGCGGCCGGCCAGCTTCGATGTGTTGGTGGCGAGCAATATGTTTGGCGACATTCTGACTGATGAGGCGTCGGTGCTGGCGGGGTCGCTTGGCATGCTGCCGTCTGCCAGCCTGAATGGTGAAAAACTCGGTCTGTACGAGCCGTGCCACGGCAGCGCGCCGGATATCGCCGGACAGGGCAAGGCCAACCCGATTGGCTCGATTTTGAGCGCGGCGATGCTGCTGCGTCACAGCCTCGGGCTGGACGCGGAGGCGGAGGCTGTTGAACGCGCCGTCGATGCGGTGCTCGATTCGGGCGCGCGCACGGCGGATATCGCGCGCGGCGCGACGCCAATCAGCACCGACGAGTTCACGCAGGCGGTCGTTGCGGCACTTGGCTGAAGAGAGATGGCTTGTTTGAACCGCCAGGTCGCGGAGATCGCCAAGAAAGAACGCCAAGCGGATTTTCACTTGGCGTTCTAGGTGTCCTTCGCGTTCTTTGCGTTTGCTTCTGCCTCGGCGTCTCGGCGGCTCAAGTCCTTCTCAGTCTTCCCCTAGTTCTTCGTGCTCGAAAGGTCGATTTGAGTCACATCCGCTGGCGCGCCGGACGCCGATGCGCTGCCCGCGCCGGCATCGGCCATCGACTGGGCGGCGACCAGCAGCAGCAACCGGCGCGCTCCCAGCGATAAATCGGCGAAGCCCACTCCACGCAGCGCGGTGAACGCCAGCGCCAGTGCATATTCTCCCCACGCGCCGGGCACAGCCAAATTCTGGGACACGATTTCGCGCACGGCCAGCACCGGATACAGCACCTCGTCACCCGGGTCGGCCGTGAGCGGCGGTTGCAAGTTCGTGATCAGCCCCAGAGCACGCCGGGCCTCTTCCCAGCTTTCGCCGAAGGCTGGTGCGACCAGCGCTGTAAGCAAGCTTGTTTCGAGGCTGGCCCAGTCGAACAGTGTGTGGCCACTGCGCGCTTGCTCGAAGTCGATCAGGAATGGCGCTTGCTTGTGACCAATCAGGATATTGCCAAGGTGCAGATCGCCGTGCAGCGTGGACAGCGTCCCATCGACCTTGCGATCAAGCAGATCGTCGTAATGCACTAGCGGGTTTGGCAGCCGGTGGTCACGTGAAGTGCCGGGAATGGTCGTTGCGCGCGGGTCGAAATCTGGGTCGAGCGCCAGCACGCTGAACATCAGGCTTTCGTCGCGCGTGCGCCATACACGGCCGACCACGCGCTCGACGACCTCGCCCCGGAAGTAGGCGGATTCCTCCAAATCG
This sequence comes from uncultured Chloroflexia bacterium, assembly GCA_963841085.1. GTDB lineage: Bacteria > Chloroflexota > Anaerolineae > Aggregatilineales > Phototrophicaceae > Flexifilum. Next base: position 58,333 of record CAWJBF010000011.1, read on the forward strand.
GCCTTGCGCACTTCAATGCGAAAGGCTCTGCGTGCTGCCTCCTGCCCTTTGCCACCTACAAGCAGCAGGGTGCTTTTTTCTGGGCGCAGCTTTTCGAGTACGAAGTCCTCGACAGAAACCACTGTGCCGTATTCGAGCGTGCGAATGCGCGCCCGCCGCACCGGATCGCGCACGACGAAGGCCACACGCGCCTCTTCTTCGGGAATCTGCTCGATGGTGAGCAGCGGCGGCAGCAGCCAGTCATATTCAGCCCACACCGGAAAACGGTAAGCGCGGCGTTGCCCCCACCATGCCGGATTGAAGGCAGGATAGAGTTCATCGCGCAGCCAGTTCCCCAGCGCGGCGCTGTCCAGATCAAGCGCAGCCACCCGGCCGGTGTCGCCGGGAAGAAAGGTGTACATCAGACCAGCCAGATTTTCCTCGGCCAGCACCATCGGTACATCGATCAGGCGGGCCGTGAGCGGCGGCAGTGTGTGCTTGATGAAGGTTTCATAGCGCTGCGCCTCATCCAGAATGGCGTCGGCATGGTCAATTTTGACAACGACCGTGGCGTCGGAGTCGCCTTCGGGGCGCAGCGGCGTCGCCAGTAGCACCAGCGCCGACGTATGCCCACCGGGCAAGCGGCGTTCGAGGCGTACACGCCCACTGCGGCTGAACATCCGGCGTAGTAGCAGCAAATGCGCCAGCGGAATATCGTCCGTCATGGCGTCGGCGAACAGAATTTCGGTCATTGGCCCGCTGCTGACTGGCGATTGCGACTTCTCCAGCGCGGCGGTCAGGCGCTCGAAATCGACCCCCAGCGCCGCAAACACGCGCACGGGCAGGCTGTCCGCTTCGTCGAGCACGGCCAGCGCCAGATCGCGCTGATCCGGCTCGGCGCGCCCAGCTTCGAGCGCCCGGTCGGCCGCGATGCCGATGACGACATCCGCACGTGGACTGTGGGGCATTCCTGCCCACAGGCGCTGCTTCACACCTTTGCCAGCCTTGCGGCGGATGTGGTCTGTGAGGTAGGCAGGCGTGAAACCCTGATCTTCCAGCGCACTCGCCAGTATGCTGCCGGGTAAATACAGCATACCGATGCACAGATGCTCAACGCCCAGAAAGTGGTGCTGCATGCGCGCTGATTCCTGGCGCGCGCGGATGAGGATGTCGCGCAGCGTGGTCTCGCTCATTCGCTATCTTCCTGAATACGCAGCCAGGTGTGCCCCACCCGGAACAGTTGGCCGGGCGAAACGGGGATCGCGCCGCTGACACGCGCCTCATCCTGCCCAGCATCCATGAACGTGCCGTTGCGGCTGTTGCTGTCGGTTAGCCACCACTTGCCCTCGGCATCGAGGCGGAGCAGGGCGTGTTCGCGCGAGGCATACGTATCATTGCGCAGAATCAGATCGTTGCCGTCGCGGCGGCCAATGCGCAATAACCAGTTGTCTTCCTCAGCCGCGCCATCGCCGTTATAGGATGAAAATGTGAGCAGCTTGCCGTCATCGACGCCGCTCATTACCATAATGTCCACGCGCAAAGTCATGCGCCCCTCGCTTGATCTCTCACTCATGCCTCCTAGTATAGCCGTGTTTGGGAGGCATGCTGTGCAAAAACCGGCCAGCGGTTCGCGATGCGCGCTATAGTTGAAAGCTCTTGGATCACTGTGTTAGGTGCGAGGACGACACATGGTTTGTGCGAACGAGCTTAGATTTCTGGATGCACTCGCTGCGAAGAGCCCGACGCCAGCGGGCGGTGCGGCGGCGGCCTATGCAGGCGCAATGGCGGCTGCGCTCGTGGCACTGGTGGCACGTACGACCATCGGCAAACCAGAATATGCGGCAGTCGCCGGCCGGATGGAAGAGATCGTTAGTGAGGCGGAAGAATATCGTGCGCTGCTGGTGGAAGCTGTCCGCCTCGACAGCGATGCATTTGATGCGTTTCTGGCCGCCAAACGACTCCCTGCTGGGAGCATGCGCGACAAAGCGGTGATTCAGGCGTCTATTGACTCGGCTGAAGTGCCGATCAAGACAGCGCAGGTCGCGCTGCAAGTGCTGGAATTGGCCGCGGAAGTTGCGGAAAGTGGTAATTTGAATGCGATTAATGATGCGATGTGTGCGGGCTGGCTGGCGATTAACGCCGTTAGCGTTTCGGCCCTTAATGCGAGTGCGAACCTGGAGGGTCTGCCAGCTAGTCAGCCGGTTCTGGCGCTGAGGCACAAAGCAGACAAACTGCTGACGAGAGTTGAAGATCACGAGAATGAGTTGGACGAAGCATTCTTCTCGCGCACACTGGATATCTGAATCCCCATGACGACCGTCGATCTGATCCTCCACAGCGCGCGGCAGTTGGTCACGTGTGCCAGTCCGGATGGCCCGAAGCGAGGCTTAGATCTGCGCGACGTAGGCATGATCGCTGACGGCGCGATAGCTGTGGCCGATGGGCGGATCGTGGCTGTGGGGCGGACGGCCGAAGTGCTGGGTGCATACAGTGCTGACCGCGTGATTGACGCTTCGGGGAAGGTTATTTGCCCGGGATTCGTCGATTGCCACACGCACACAGTCTATGCCGGTGACCGGCTGGACGAGTTCGAGCAGCGTATCGTTGCCGCGACTTATCTGGAGATCATGGCGCGGGGCGGGGGTATTCGCAGCACCATGCGCGCCACACGGGCCGCGTCAGTTGAGGAACTGGTGGCGGAAGCGAGTACGCGCCTCGAAGCCATGTTGAAGCTGGGCACAACCACCGTTGAGAACAAGACGGGCTACGGGCTGGATACGGTTACTGAACTGAAGATGCTGGAAGTCATCGCTGCGCTGGCCGAAACGCACCCTGCAGATATAGTGCCGACATTTCTGGCCGCGCACGCCATCCCGCCGGAGTATGAAGGCCACGCGGAAGCTTATATTGATCATGTCATCGACGATATGCTGCCGCAGGCGGCGCGCTGGTACGAGGACTCGATCTTTGCGCGGAAGGGCCGCATCTTTTGTGTGGATGTGTTCTGTGAGCAAGGCGCATTCAACCTGGAGCAGTCGCGGCGCTTGCTGGAGGCTGGCAAGGCACTGGGCATGGGCGTGCGCGCGCACGTCGATGAGTTCCACGCATTGGGTGGCGTGAGGATGGCTGTCGAATTGGACGCGTTGACGGTCGATCATCTCGATGTGACCAAAGGCGCAGAGGTAGAGACGTTGGCTCAGTCGGATACGATTGGCGTGATCATGCCGGCGGTCAATTTCCATCTCGGCAGCGCGCACTATGCCGGTGCGCGGGCGCTGATCGATGCAGGCGCGGCGGTAGCGCTGGCGACGGACCTCAACCCTGGCTCTGCGCCGTGCCTGTCGCTGCCGCTGGTGATGGCGATTGCCTGCCGCATGCAGAAGCTACTGCCCGCCGAAGCGCTGAATGCAAGCACCATCAACGCGGCCTGTGCGCTAGGCATGGGCGGCGAAGTTGGTTCGCTCCAAGTAGGCAAGCAGGCGGATTTGCTGATACTAAACACGCCCGACTACCGTAATCTGATGAGCACGCTCGGCGGCAATTTGGTCGAGACAGTCATCAAGCGGGGCGTCGTGACTTAGGTCACATCGACTAATAGAGAGGCTTCTGTGGAATCGATTATTCTTGACGGCGAAAGTCTGACACTTGAGCAGGTTGCAGCGGTCGCGTATGGTCAGCCGGGGGCGCCTGACGTGGTGCTGTCCGAAGTGGCCAAAAGCCGCGTTGAGCGCAGTGCTGACGCGGTGCAAACGCTGCTGGAGCGCGGCGAGATCGCCTACGGCATCACCACTGGCTTCGGTGCGTTCAAGGATCGCCTGATCTCGCGTGAAGATGTCGAAATGCTCCAGCGCAACATCCTCATCAGCCATGCGGTGGGGGTGGGCGCGCCGTTCGACATTCCCACCACGCGCGCGGTCATGCTAATTCGGGCCAACACGCTGGCGCGCGGCTATTCCGGCATCCGGTTGAAGACACTGCAGCGCCTGCTGGATATGCTGAATCTCGGCATGCACCCTGTCATTCCGGAGAAGGGGTCGCTGGGTGCTAGCGGCGATCTGGCCCCATTGGCGCATATGGCGCTGCCGATCATTGGCGTAGGCGAAGTGCTGTACCGCGGCAGGCAGATGCAGAGCGCCGCGGCACTGCGCGAATGTGGTCTGGAGTCGATCACGCTGGCCGCCAAAGAGGGGCTTGCGCTGACCAATGGCACCGCCGTCATGTGCGCGCTTGGTGTCCTCGAAACGCTGCGAGCCGAGCGCATCAGCCGCGCCGCCGATGTGGCGGGCTGCCTCAGCCTCGAAGCGCTCCACGGCACAGCGATGGCCTTCGATGCGCGCATTCACGCGCTGCGTCCATTCCCGCGCCAGATCGACTGTGCAGCCAATCTGCGCCGCTTGCTGGAAGGCAGCCAGTTCACGCGCGAAGCGACTCCGCGTGATATTCAGGACGCCTATACGCTGCGCTGCATTCCACAGGTACATGGCGCAGCCCGTGATGCTATTGCCTATGCCCGCTGGGCGTTCGAAATCGAACTCAACGCAGTGACCGATAACCCGCTGATATTCATCGACGACATGGGCGAAATCTCAGTGATTTCGGGCGGGAACTTTCACGGAGAACCGCTGGCAATCGCGCTCGATTATCTGGCGCTGGCGGCGGCGGAACTGGGCAATATCTCCGAGCGCCGCATCATGCGTCTGACGGATGAGGCCTCGAATACGCAGACGCTGCCGGCCTTCCTCACTCCCAACGGAGGTCTCAACTCCGGCTTCATGATTTTGCAGTACACGGCGGCGGCGCTCGCATCGGAAAACAAGGTGCTGGCGCATCCGGCCAGCGTCGACACCATCCCGACCTCGGCCAATGTCGAGGATCATGTCAGCATGGGAGTAACCGCAGGTTTGAAGTTGCGCCAGGTGCTGGAAAACGTCGAGCATATCATCTCCATTGAGCTGATGGCGGCGGCGCAGGGCATCGACTTCCGCAAGCAGTCGGCAGGCGCAGATGCAGCCTTGGGGCAGGGCACGGGGCCAGTCTATGCGCTCATTCGCCAGCAGGTGCCGTTCATCGCGCAGGATATGCTGATGTACCCGTTCATGAAAGCGGTCCTTCAGTTAGTGAGAAGCGGCGCAGTAGATGACGCCGCGGGGTATGAATTGTGAGAGGCGACGGCTGGTTGTTCGAAGCCACTGCGCGCCCAGATGATGAACTGCTCTACCGGCGCGGCGATGTCATTGATCCCCGGCTCGGTGAGGTCGTGCTGTCTCAACCAGAGGCATACGCCCAGGCTGAAGTCGTGCTGCTGGGCTGCCCGCAGGACGAAGGCGTGCGCCGCAATGGGGGGCGTGCAGGCGCGGCGCTCGCGCCCGATGCGATCCGCCGCTTTCTATATCGGCTTACGGTCAATCAGCTAGACGGCCTGCGCCTGTTCGACCTCGGCAATACGCTCATTCAGCCGACGCTGGAAACTACGCACGACCACCAGCGCGAGATCGTGCGCCACATTATTGCGGATGGAAAAACGCTGATCGTGCTGGGCGGTGGTAACGACATTTCTTACCCCGACTGCACTGGACTGGTTGATGCGGCCGGTGAGGTGCTTGCCTTTAATGTGGACGCCCACTTCGACGTGCGCGCCGATTTAGTCCGTAACAGCGGCACACCCTATCGCCAGCTGCTCGAAGAAGTTGTGCTTCAGCCGGGGAATTTCTACGAGATGTGCAGCCAGCTATTCGCCAACTCGCCCATTTATGCGCACTACTTGCACGATAAAGGCGCGCACGTCATTCCTCTGAAAGAGGTGCGCACGGGGGGCATTCCTGAGGTGTTCGAGCGCATTCTCGCCGATCACGCTCCCGCGCTGGTCTTCTGGGGGCTGGATATGGACTCGGTGCGCACGGCAGATGCCCCGGGCGTGAGCGCGCCTAATCCGCTTGGTCTCACCGGCGAGGAATTCTGCGATATCACCGCTGCGGCGGGCCGCTGGCCCGGCACGCGCCTGCTGGAAATCAGCGAGGTCAACCCCGTCTATGACATCGATAACCGCACCTGTCGGCTGGCCGCCGTCGCAATTTGGTCGTTTCTTGCGGCGCGGGAGGCGGCCTCATGAAGCTTATTTTCTCTCACTTTCAACTTTTAACTTTGAACTTTCTACTGCTCCCGAGGTGAACTATGGTTCGACCCATGCGTGCGCCACGCGGTACCGAACTCACATGCAAGAACTGGCAGATCGAAGCTGCCTACCGGATGCTGCAGAACAACCTTGATCCCGATGTCGCGTTTGACCCCGATAATCTGATCGTCTACGGCGGGCGAGGCAGGGCAGCACGCAGTTGGGAAGCGCTGGATGCGATTCTGGAGTCGCTGCGGCGGCTGGAGTCAGACGAAACGCTGCTCGTGCAGTCCGGCAAGCCGGTGGCAGTATTTCGCACGCACTCCGATGCGCCGCGTGTGCTGATTGCCAACAGTAACATCGTGCCGGCGTGGGCTACACAGGAGAACTTCGACCGCTGGGAGCGCGAAGGCCTGATCATGTACGGTCAGATGACGGCCGGTTCGTGGATATACATCGGCACGCAGGGCATCCTGCAGGGCACCTATGAAACCTTCGGCGCACTAGCGCGCAAGCACGGCTGGGATTCGCTGCAAGGCAAGTTCGTGCTGAGTGCCGGGCTGGGCGAAATGGGTGGGGCGCAGCCGCTGGCGGTAACGGTCAACGGCGGCGTGGCGCTGCTGGTCGAAGTGGATCGTTGGCGCGCCGAACGTCGATTGGCGCTGCGTCAGGTCGATGTGATGACCGACGAACTTGAAGAGGCTATGTCGTGGGTGGAGGATGCCGTCAGAAGTGGTACGCCGAAATCAGTCGCATTGATCGGCAACGCGGCCGAGGTGTTCCCTGAACTGCTGCTGCGCGGCGTTGTGCCTGATGTGGTCACTGACCAGACCTCGGCGCATGACGTGCTCTACGGCTACATTCCGGCAGGCCTGTCGTTGGAGGCCGCCGCTGATCTGCGCGAACGTGACGCCAGCGCCTATACCCAGCGCGTGCTGCAATCAATGGCGCAGCAGGTCGAAACCATGCTGGTATGGCAGGCAAAGGGCAGCGTCGTGTTTGACTATGGCAACAACCTGCGCCAGCGAGCCTTTGATTTCGGCGTGAGCAATGCCTTCGATTATCCTGGATTTGTGCTGGCCTACATCCGCCCTCTTTTCTGCGAGGGCAAGGGGCCGTTCCGCTGGGTGGCGCTGTCCGGCGACCCGGAGGATATCTACGCCACCGACCGCGCCGTGATGGAATTGTTCCCCGAAGATGAGCATCTCAACCGCTGGCTGCGGTTGGCGCAGGAGAAAGTAGACTTTCAAGGTCTGCCGGCGCGTATCTGCTGGCTCGGTTACGGCGAGCGTGCCAAAGCCGGCCTGCGCTTTAATGAGATGGTGGCCAATGGCGAAGTGAAGGCCCCGATTGTGATTGGCCGCGACCATCTCGACAGCGGCTCGGTGGCCAGCCCCAACCGCGAGACCGAAGCCATGCGCGACGGTTCAGATGCGATTGCCGACTGGCCGCTGCTCAATGCGCTGGTCAATGCCGTGGGCGGCGCGACCTGGGTGAGCATCCATCACGGCGGCGGGGTGGGCATTGGCTACAGCATCCATGCTGGTCAGGTCATCGTGGCGGATGGCACGCCTGAGGCCGCACGCCGCCTGAAGCGTGTGCTGACGACCGACCCGGGCATGGGCGTCGTGCGCCACGCCGATGCCGGCTATCCCGAAGCCATCGCTTTTGCTGAGGAGAACGGCATTCAGATACCGATGCGAAACAGCCCTCACCCCTGACCCCTTTCCCCCAGGGCGGGGAAAACAGCGTAGATGCCGTAGCTTTGCACCCGATGCTGATGGGGCGACAGTAGATCCTGCGCGACAAGTCACCCGCGCCCGAGGTTTTGGCCGAACCGGACAGCGCGACTAAGCGAACAAGCGACAGAATCGAAACCAAGCGACCATTCCTAAGGGGAAAGGTGATCGAGACATCAGGGCATCGAGACAGATTCAAAGCTAAGCGACAACCCCTGTGGGGAAAACGTAAGCGAATAAGCGACAGCATAGCGGACAGCACGCGCGCGGCACTGCGACATAGTTCCATTGTAGGACGGCAGCGCGCGCAATAGGCGACGCTGTCGTGGATCGAGTGTTCACGGAGCGGAACGAGGAAGTCCCCTGTCGCCCATTCAGCCCTAAGGGAGAAGGGACGGGGATGAGGGTTTAGCAGAACGATTTTCTTGACCCCGCCGCGTTCCCGTGTTACTCTCTCTGCGCTGCACTTAACAACTGAATATGCGTCACTCTTATCCAGAGCGGTGGAGGGATCGGCCCTGTGAAACCGCGGCAACCGTCGTCGAAAGACGGCATGGTGCCAAGTCCGGCAGAGTTTTCTGGAAGATGAGAGCGTGACCACGGGTATTCCCTATGGCGCGTTCCCCTCACAGAAAATGGACTTCCGATTGAAGTCCTTTTTGTTTGCCTGTGAGCAGTGCAGCGTTCGAACGGCCGTAGTGAGTGTGGAGGATTGATCATGGTGGATGAATATCTGAACGACATGGGGCGGCGGGAACAGAATAATCGCACCGACGTGAACCGGATGGGTGAAAGCACCCGCGCAGTACATGGCGGCACCAGCCGTACCAAAGCCTATCACAGCCTGACCGAGCCGATTGTGCAGACGGCAACCTTCACGTTCCGCAACACACAGGACGTGATCGATTACATGGAAGCCACGCTGCACGGCGAAGGGACCGAGCGCGAGGAATATGGGCGCTACGGCAACCCGACCGTCAACAGTGTCGAACGCAAGCTGGCCGCGCTCGATGGCGGTGAGGATGCGGTGCTGTTCTCGTCGGGTATGGCGGCAGTCACGACCACGCTGCTGGCTATTCTTCCCACCGGCGCACACATCATCATGACTGACGACTGCTACCGGCGCACACGCCAGTTCGCGCAAACGTTCCTCAAGCGCTTCGGCATCGAAACCAGCGTCGTTCCGATGGGCGATTATGAGGCGATGGAAGCGGCGATTATTCCCAAGCAGACGCGCGTCATCATTTCTGAAAGCCCGACTAATCCGTATCTGCGCGTGGCCGACCTCGAAAAAATCGCGGCGATTGGCAAGGCGCATAAAGTGCTCACGCTCATCGACAGCACGTTTGCGACGCCCATCAATCAGCGCCCGCTCGACTGGGGCATCGATTTGGTGACTCACAGCGCCACAAAGTACCTCAGCGGGCATAATGACCTGCTGGCAGGCGTGGTGGTGGGACGGGCCGACCGCATCAAGGCGCTGCGCGACGCGCGCGGTATCCTCGGCTCGATCATGGACCCGCACGCAGCTTCACTGCTGGAACGCGGCCTTAAAACGCTGGGCGTGCGTATGGGCCAGCAGAACGCCAATGCGCTTGCTGTGGCGCAGTTCCTGTCGCACCATCCGGCCATTGACCGCGTGTGGTATCCGGGCCTGCCCGATCATCCCGATTATCAGGTAGCCAGCTTGCAGATGAACGGCTTCGGCGGCGTGGTGACGTTCGAGGTCAAGGGCGACTTGAAGGTGACGAGTGACTTCATTGACCGGCTGCGTATCCCCTACATCGCGCCCAGTCTCGGCGGAGTGGAGAGCCTGATCGAACAACCTGCGCTCATCAGCTACTACGACAAGACGACCGAGGAACGCCTGGCGCTTGGCATGAAGGACAATCTTGTGCGCTTCGCTGTGGGCATCGAGGACACCGACGACCTGCTCGACGATCTCGAACAAGGTCTGTCCGGCGTGCCGGCCTATCAGGCACATCTGCGCGGCCTGTCGACGCTGTGGGAGGAACGCTTCCGTAGCTAAGAATAGACTGAGCCATAGAGAAACTGAGGCCACAGGGGGTTTGATTTCAATCCTCTGTGGCCTTCGTGTTTCTGTGCGCCCAAGTGAAGATGCGAGATAGTGCAGAGGATGGTCACGGCCAATTCCCTCTGCCTTCACACTGCCATTTTGCTCACACTTCTTCGTTGGAACCCCTTTTGTGAGATGGTGATCTGGCGATCATGACGGAGAAAATAACCGCTGCTATCGCCACACCAAGGAGCGAGACCGGAACTACCTGCTCCACGCCAAATCCGACGGCGAAGGCGGTGGAGATGAGGATCACTGAAATAGTGGACGCTTGCAGAATAGGTGACCGCCACACAGCGAATGTGTGAGTGAGAGCCTCCGAGCCCGGCTGGCGTTCGGTTCTCCTGGAAGCTACAAGCAACAGAATAAGGGCGGCGGGTTTGACCAAATTGGCCACGTTTTGCACAGAATTCCCTGGCGCCAGATTACCCGTCTGTGCGATGTCCACGAAGTGAACGATGGAAGCGCCTACGCCAAAGACTGTCACTGCTATTACAGTCGCTTCGCGGAACCCATCTCGCCGGCCAGCAGCGACAACACCTAGTAGGCCGATTGCAAGGTTGGCAAACGCAATTTCGTGCTGAAAGGGACTGCCCGTGGCCCAGCCAATTGACGCGGCGACGGTGTCGGAGAAGAAGAGATGGGCAATAAAACTTCCAATACCACTTCCTGCAACTCCGAGTGCGAACAGGGGGATGAGCATGGCTTCCGTACGGCGGAGGCTTCCAAACGCTGTCCGGTCGAACAGAACGATTCCCGCACCGAACAGAAGTGGAACAAACGTAAACAGGAATATCCGTGCCAGAAATTCGTCCATCAGATTTATCGCCCTCACAAAAAATACGAGACAATATCGGGATGCGAATATAGTCCCTCGTACCTTAGTCACGAGACGCATTATGAGGGATAACACCTATTCTGCCAAACGCATCGACAGGTCGACCTCGAGACTCGCGACGAGGGCCCGCGCGTGCCAATGGCCATCGTTGCCTCGTTTCGAAGTAACTGCCGCACCAGATAGAGGTCGGTAAGGATGCCGAACGATAGCGGATCGCTTGGCCACGCTATGTGTGTGGAGGTTACAGTTACCTGCTCACTTGCCCAGTATCGCCGCCATCGCCTCAATGGTGGGTTCGGCTTCGTGAATCTGGTTGGCGAAGGTGGGCGTGATGCCGTCCAGTTCGCCGCGGTGGTAGGCAATCGTGGCGTCTGGGTCTTTGAGCAGATGGCCGGTGAGGATGGCTGCCACTGTTTCGTCTGGCCGGATCAGGCCAGCGGCGGCCAGCTTGCGCGCGCCCGCCAGCGAGCAGCCAGACGCGGGTTCGCAGCCGATGCCCGCCGCGTCGATCAGCGCCTTGGCGTCCATGATTTCCTGGTCGCTCACCTGCGCCACTAACCCGTTGGTCCATTCCAGCGCGCGCACGGCCTTCTTGTAGTTGACCGGATTGCCGATTTTGATGGCGGTGGCGCGCGTCTCGGCGTGCATCGGCTCGTAATGCTCAAACTCGGTGAGGAAAGCGCGGTAAAGCGGGTTCGCACCTTCAGCCTGAATCACTGCGATGCGCGGGATGCGGTCGATCAGGCCAAGCTCGTACAGTTCGCGTAGCCCCTTGCCGAAGGCGGAACTGTTGCCCAGGTTGCCGCCTGGCACGATGACCCAGTCGGGTGCGTTCCAGCCTAACTGCTGGATCAACTCGAACATGATCGTCTTCTGGCCTTCGAGCCGGAACGGATTGACCGAGTTGAGGACGTAGATGCCAAGCGACTCGGATAGTTCGCGCACCAGTTCGAGATTGCGGTCGAAGTCGGCGGCCACGCGGATGCAGATCGCGCCATACGCCACCGCCTGCGATAGCTTGCCCAGCGCCACCTGCTGGTTCTGAAACAGGACGATGCCCTGCAGCCCGCTCCATGTGGCATAAGCAGCCAGCGAGGCGGACGTGTTGCCGGTCGAAGCGCAAGCCACGCGCTGCATGCCCAGCGCGCGCGCCTGAGTGACGCCGCCGGTCATGCCACGGTCCTTGAACGAGCCGGTCGGGTTCTCGCCTTCGTGCTTGAGAAAAAGGTTGCGAATGCCGGCGTATTCAGACAGTCGCTCGGACTGATACAGGTTGGTGTTGCCCTCGGGGCGCGTGACGATTTGATCGTCGAGCAGATCGGGGTAGACCAGTTCCTTATAGCGCCACACGCCGCTGCGGTAGGGCATGGCCAGCGCGCCAAGCCGTGAGTCGAATAGTTCGCGGCTGACGACTGGGCGCAGCGCGGCCAGATCGTGTACGACATCCAGCAGACCGCCGCAGGCTTCGCAGGTGTACAGAACGCGGTTAGTTGGGTATTCTCGCCCGCAGTCCATGCACTGTAACATGCTGCGCATACGTGCTCCTGTCTGGTTTCGCTTGCTCGCTCTGCTGCGCGCACAAGGATAGCATCTGCCATGCCGTCGATGACACCCCGAGCCGCTGCTTTTGCGCCTGCCACGATGGCCAATTTGGGCGTCGGCTTCGATATCCTTGGGCTGGCCGTGGCCGAGCCGGGCGACATTGTAGAAGCTGAGTTCTGCGACGCGCCGGGCGTGACGATTGCGGCGATTCACGGCGACCAAGGCCGCCTGCCGCGCGAAGCCGAACGCAACACCGCCGGCGTGGCTGCGCTGAGCGTGCTGCGCGCGGTGAGCGAAACGCGAGGCGTCTCGCTCACAATTCACAAGGGCCTGCCGCTCGCCAGCGGGCTGGGCAGTAGCGCCGCCAGCGCGGTCGCGGCAGCAGTAGCGGTCAATGTGCTGCTGGGTGAGCCGCTGGCGCGGGCCGATTTGCTGCCTGCCGCGCTTGACGGGGAAGAACTGGTCAGTGGCCGCCACGCCGACAACGTGGCGCCGTGCCTGTTCGGCGGCATCACGCTGTCGTTCGGGCTGACGGCGGCCGAAATTTGGCCGCTGCCTGTGCCGGCCGATCTGTGGCTGGCGCTGGTCACGCCAGCCGTCGAAGTACCCACTGCCGAGGCGCGTGCCGTGCTGCCCAAACAGGTTCCGCTGAAAGCGATGGTGCATCAGACCGCGTCCGTGGCGCGCCTGTTGAGCGCGCTCTATCGCGGTGACATTCCAGCGATGGCGGCGGCCATGGAAGCCGACCGTGTTATCGAGCCGGCGCGCGCCCATCTCATGCCGCTGTTGGCCGAAGTGCGCGCCGCCGCTCATGCCGCTGGCGCATACGGGCTTGTCATCAGCGGGGCAGGGCCGACGCTGGCCGCCATATGTGATTCTCCTGAATCCGCCGCCCGCGCTGCTGCTGCGATGGAACGCACCTATGTGGAAGTCGGTATTGGCGCTGTCAGCCGCGCTTGCCAGATTGCGTCGGGCGGGGCGCGGGTGCTATAACGGGAATCGTGGGGCACGAAGTACTGCGCATGCGTCGTCAATTGCCGCGATCGGGCACGCTCGGCTTATGGGGAGTTCAGTGATAGAACGCGCCGCTGCGTTCCGCCCCGCGACCATCCCGGCCACCACGTCTTCGCCCGTGAATAGCGCGTGTGTTCTATGCTGAGCATGCACCCGGCGTCGTGTTCGCGAGACAAACCTGACTGCAATTCCGCGGGGCGCGCGTCAATTGTCCTGTATTCTGTCCGGTTGTCCTGATCGTTTTCCCCTCACTATCTGTCTCTTAACTTCGTTTCTGTCTGTCTGTCCGCTATCGTAATAGGATTGGACATAAGCGGGATGGCGGAACTCGCATGAGTTTCTAGTCGTCGCATCGGATAACAATCTGGCTGATTGACGCGAATGTTCCGGCTTTCTCTCTCGTTTCAATCTGCGCCTTTGCGATAGATCGCTTGTTTCCTCATTACTTCCGAGGTTTGTGAAATCGTTGACAAACCAGCCGCCACTTCTCTATACTCGGCAAATGTTTCGTCCTGTATTGGCGGCCGAAAGCTGCCGCTTGGAAAGCTGAACCTCATGGTGGATCAAGTCAAGAATTTCATTGGCGGGGCGTGGGTCCCGGCGCGTTCTGGTGCGACATTTGAGACGCGTAACCCCGCGACCGAGGAAGTGATCGCCAATGCCGCGCAGAGTGGCGCGGATGATATCACCGTTGCGGTCGCGGCGGCCAAAGCAGCTTACCGCGAATGGCGGCTGGTGCCGGCCCCCCGGCGTGGCGAACTGCTTTACGCCGTGGCGCGGGTGCTGGAAGAGCGCAAAGAGCCGCTTTCGCGCCTGATGACACAGGAAATGGGCAAAGTTCTGAGTGAAGCGCGCGGCGACGTGCAGGAGGCCATCGACATGGCCTACTACATGGGCGGCGAAGGCCGGCGCATGCTCGGCTATACCGCGCCGGTGGAAATGCCGGAGAAGTTTGGCATGGCCTTGCGCGACCCCGCTGGCGTCGTTGGCCTGATCACGCCGTGGAATTTCCCGGTAGCCGTCCCCAGTTGGAAGATGCTGCCGGCGCTGGTGGCCGGCAATACGGTCGTCTGGAAGCCTAGCGAAGAGACACCGGCTGTGGCTGCTGCCTTCGTCAAGGTGTTTGAAGAAGCGGGCCTGCCCGCGGGCGTGATTAATTTGGTGTTGGGCGCGGGTGAGGCAGGTGCGGCTTTGGTGTCGCACCCCGATGTGCGCGTCATCTCGTTCACCGGCTCGACCGACACCGGCCTCAAGGTTTACACGAGCGCGGCGTCGCAGGGCAAGAAGGTGGCGCTGGAGATGGGCGGCAAGAACGCCATCATCGTCCTGGATGACGCCAATCTGGAACTCGCGGTCAAGGCCATCACCTGGAGTGCCTACGGCACAACCGGCCAGCGCTGCACGGCCACCAGCCGCCTGATCGTGCAGCGCGGCATTATGCCGAAGCTTATCGACGCGCTGCGCGAGAAAGCGCGCGATCTGCGCGTCGGCTACGGCGTCGAGGAGGGCATCGAAATCGGCCCGCTCGTCAATCAGAAGGCGCTCGACAAAGTCGAACGTTACGTGGCGATTGGCCGCGAAGAAGGCGCGACACTGGCGTTTCGGCGGTGAGCGTGTGGCCGGCGACGGCTTCTTCTACGCGCCGACGCTGTTCACCGATGTCAGCCGCGACATGCGTATCGCCCGCGAGGAAATCTTCGGGCCTGTCCTGTCGATGATCCCGGTCGATTCGCTCGAAGAGGCAGTCGAGGTCAACAACAGTGTCGCTTACGGCTTGTCGAGCAGCATCTTCACCGAGAACGTCAATCAGGCTTTCCGCGCCATCCGTGACCTGACCACCGGTATCGTCTATATCAATCACGGCACGACCGGCGCGGAAATTCAGTTTCCGTTCGGCGGCACGCGCGGTACCGGCAACGGTATGCGCGAGGCGGGCCAGAGCGCGCTCGACAGCTTCACGGAATGGAAGGCAGTGTATATTGATTACAGCGGCCGCCTGCAGCGCGCGCAGATCGATAATCGCGAGTAAAGTGCGAGCTGGATGAGCGCGCCCTGAATTCGCGCGCAGGGGTCGTTTTTTCTCCCGCCGGATGTGTTACACTGTGCACGCATGTCCGACTGGTCACAGCGTTTGCATTGGGATGCCTCGTATGAGGTTGCGCTTGCGTTGATGGCGGCGCATCCAGATGTGGATGTGGAGCAGGTTAGCCTTGGGCAGTTGTATCGCTGGGTGCTCGACCTTCCAGGGTTCGAGGACGACCCGGCGCTGGTGAATGAAGGCATCCTCCTGAGTATTCTGCAGGAGTGGTATGAGGAGGTCAGCGCCTGATGAGTGAACTCAATCTGCGCGAGTTGAATGCCACGGAGTTTCCGATTCCTTCGGAGCTTCAGGATAACCTCGCGATCACCAGCTTGAGCCGGATTTACAACTGGAGCCGACGGTCGTCGATTTGGCCGATGCTGTTTGGGCTGGCATGCTGCGCGATTGAAATGATCGCCACGGCGGCGGCCCGCTACGATACGGCCCGCTTCGGCATGGAAGTCATGCGCGCCAGCCCGCGTCAGTCCGATCTCATGATCGTGTCAGGCACAGTGACCAAGAAGATGGTCGTGCCGATCGTGCGTCTGTATAACCAGATGCCTGAGCCGAAGTACGTGCTGGCGATGGGCGCATGCGCCAGCGGCGGCGGCCCGTTCAAGGAAGGCTACAACGTGGTGTCGGGCATCGACCAGTACGTGCCGGTCGACATCTATGTGCCCGGTTGCCCGCCGACACCGCAGGCGCTGCTTTACGGCCTGATTTCGCTTCAGCACAAGTTCGATGGCCAGTCGCTGGCCGATCTGAACGAAGTGCCGTGGTATGGCGTCGGCCCGTCCGACCCCGTGCCGCTGCCGATTCTCGGGCCAGACATCATCGACCCCCGGCAGATGGAACTAATCCGCGAGAAGGCGGCGATGGCAGCGGCCGGTTTGCCCTACGGCGTGCGCGAAGTGCCTGAAGCCGTGCTGTTGGCTTCCGGCGCGCCCAAGGTTGCTGTGAAGGCCGTTGAGGCGACCACTGGCCCCAAGATCGAAGTACTGGACGAGGTGACGCAGGCTCAGCGCCTGGCGCGCCGTATGGAAGCGCTCGCGCGCAAGCGCGCCCTGGTGAAAAAGTAAGGAGTTACGGCCCGTGACGGACCAGTCGATCACTCCTGCCCGCACCGAAACACTCGATGTCGGGCAATCCATTGAATACCTCAAGCAGCGCTTTCCTGAAGCGGTGAAGGATGACACGCGCCAGGGCTATGGCGGCGTCATCATCGATTCGGGTCAGTTGCTCGAAGTGGCGCAGGCCATCCGCGATGACCTCGGCTACGACTATTTATCGAGCGCGACTGCGGTTGACTATTTCGGTGTCGCCGACTCGATGGAAATGGTCTACCACTCATTCCGCATCACTGGCGGCCCGGCGCTGGTGTTCAAAGCGCAGACCGCGCGCGAGAACGCCACCATTCCGTCGCTGATCGATGTGTGGCCCGGCGTGGATTTTCAGGAGCGCGAGGCCTACGACCTGTACGGCATCCGTTTCCCCGGCCACCCCAACCTCAAGCGTATTCTGCTGTGGGATGGCTTCAACGGCCACCCGATGCGCAAGGACTGGAAAGAAGCCTACTACGAGCAGGAAACCAAGCCATTTGACAGCCGTTGGCCCAAGGGCTATGTGCGCCGCGCCGAAGAACTCAACATGTTCGGCAAGAACGTGGCATATCCCGATGACATCGACCTGTCGAAACTGACCGAACTCGACCGAGAGCAGCCTGTACGCGGGTATGGGCCTCGGCGTGGATGTCGAGAGCATCAGCATGGGCGCGGATGAGCTGCGCACCGACCGGCTGGTCGTCAATCTCGGCCCGCATCACCCCAGTACTCACGGCGTGTTTCGCATGGTCGTTACGCTCAACGGCGAAACGATTGATACGCTCGAACCCGTCATGGGTTACCTGCACCGTAATCACGAGAAGATCGGCGAACGCAACGCATGGGGCATGAACATGCCCTTCACCGACCGTCTCGATTACATTTCGAGCATGGGCAATAACCACGGCTATGCGTTGGCGGTCGAGAACCTGATGGCGCTTGGTGCGCGCTACACCCCGCCCACCTATCGCGCTGAAGTCATCCGCGTACTGATGGTTGAGTTAACGCGCGTCGTCAACCATATGTGGGCGATTGGCTTCCTGCTCAACGATCTGGGCGCGTTCTTCACGCCAGCGCTGTATGCGATTGCCGAGCGCGAGAAGATTCTCGACTTTTTCGAGGCGACCGCGGGCAGCCGCCTGATGTGCAACTACATGCGCTTCGGCGGCCTGGCCAAAGACCTGCCCGAGCGCATTCACAGCACGGCGGTTTTGCTCAACGACCGCGTGCGCGATTTCAATACCATCGAGTATCTGGCCGAGTTGATTAACGAGCGCCTGCCGTACGCGGTGGATGAGTTGGATCGCTTCCTGTCGGACAGCGAAATCATCAAGTCACGCACAGTAGGCGTGGGCTACCTGCCGCCTGAGATGGCGATTGCCTATAGCGCAGGCGGCCCGCTGCTGCGCGCCAGCGGCGTGCCTTACGACGTGCGCCGCGCCGACCCGTACAGCATCTATCCCGAGCTGGATTTCGATGTGGCGGTGCGCTACCACGGCGATATCTACGACCGCTATCTGATCCGCCTCGACGAGATCCGCGAGAGCCTGCGTATTCTCAAGCAGATTCTGCCGCGCCTTGAACGCACTGCTGGTGAGAGCATCTTCTCGGGCAACAAGGCCATTTACGCCCCGCGTATGCCGCTGGGCGAGTCTTACGGCCACGTCGAAAACCCGAAGGGTGAGCTGGGCTTCTACGTCGTCTCAGAGGGCGACCCGAAAGGCCCGCAGAACCCGTGGCGCTATCATGTGCGCGCGCCCAGTTTCATCAACCTGACTGCTCTTGGCCAGATGTCCAAAGGCTCGAAGGTGGCGGATGTGGTGGCTATTCTCGGCAGCATCGATATTGTGTTGGGCGAAACCGACCGCTAACGGGCGTGAACGTGCGTCGGTGAATGTGGCCGCGCACGCACCCGAAGGAGACAAGGATGTACGGACAAGGAATCCTGAAGGGTCTGGGTGTCACCTTCAAGCATTTCTTTGCCACCTATGCTGAGGACCTTCGCTTCCTTGGCGGCAAGCAGTCGCAGCAGGGTAAATTCGAGAAGCGTCAGGGCGTAGACGCTTTCGGCATCTTCACCGTGCAGTACCCCGAGGAGAAGATCGCTACGCCAGAGCGCTTCCGCTTCATCCCGTTCCTCGTGGTGAACGACCCCGATCATCCCAGTGCGCCGAGCGAGGACTGGTGTACGGCCTGCGGCATCTGCGCCAAGGTGTGCCCGCCGCAGTGCATCTGGATTGTGCGCAGCGAAGACCCGGTCACCAAGCGACCGGTGCCGCAGCCGCAGGCCTTCTTCATCGACATCGACATTTGCATGAATTGCGGCTACTGCGCCGAATACTGCCCGTTTGACGCGATCAAAATGGATCACGATTACGAACTGGCCAGCTTCGACCGCACGCAGAATCACATTCACGACAAGCACAAGCTGTCCAAGCCGTTCGCATACTGGCGTCAGATCGCGCCGACGACGGCTTGGGAAGAAGCGGTCGATCGCGGCGGCTGGGAACACTCGGACGTCATCAAGACCAAGAAGAAGACCGGCGAACCGGTCGCGCAGCCCGGCCCGTCATGGACTGATCCGTACGTCCCACCGATTGTGCCGCCGAAAGAAGAGCCTGTCGCCGCCTCTGAAACTGCGCCAACTGCCGAAGCTGTGGCCGAGGCCGCCTCTGTTGATGATGCAGAAGCCGAACGCGCCGCCCGCAAGGCCAAGCGCGAGGCGGCGCTCGCCAAGAAGCACGCCCGTGAGCAGGCTGGCGAAGAGTAGGCGCAGTCACTCGCGCATGCACCCGCAAGGCCTGGCGAACAGCCGGGCCTTTTTTCTGCCAGCCTCCAGCTGAACGAGCCTGCCTAATTTAACAGATGCTTGTTATACTTATCTCAATTCTACGCCAAATAGGTTGTCCTTGGAGGGACAGTGACTGATACCAATGAACTGATCATGAAGCAGCTCAGCACGGTCATCGAGCCGGAACTGCACCGCGATATTGTGTCGCTGGGCATGATCCGCGATCTCACGGTCAAAGACGGCGTGGCGCGCTTTACGCTGGTGCTGACGACGCCTGCCTGCCCGCTGAAGCACGTCTTCGTGCGCAACATCGATGAGGCGGTGCTGGGCAAGGTGCCCGGTATCACAAAAGTCGAAATCAACTGGGATTCGCAGGTGCCCACTGATAAGCGCATTCTGGGCCGCCTCGATGTGCCCATGCGCTCGATCATCGCTGTGTCGAGCGGCAAGGGCGGGGTGGGCAAGAGTACCGTGGCGGTCAACGTGGCGATTGCGCTGGCCGAAGCTGGCGCTAGCGTGGGCCTGATGGACGCCGATATTCTCAATCCCAATCTGCCCACGATGACGGGCGTTGGCTACGGGCATCCAAACGTGGTAAATGAGAAGATCATCCCGATGGAAGCCTATGGCCTGAAGGTGATGAGCACCGGCTTCCTCATCGACCCGAACAAGGCGATGGTCATGCGCGGCCCGATGCTGCACGGTGCTATCCGCCAGTTCTTCGTGGATGTGGAGTGGGGCGAAATCGACTATATGATCGTCGATTTGCCGCCGGGCACGGGTGACGCTCCATTGTCGCTGGCGCAGTCATTCCCTCTCACCGGCGTGATTATCGTCACGCAGCCGCAGGAAGTGGCGGTGCAGGACGCGCTGCGCAGTATCAATATGTACGAGCAGTTGAACGTGCCGATACTTGGCGTGGTCGAGAATATGACCGGCGACTTCTTTGGCAGCGGCGGTGGCGAAAAGCTGGCGGCGGAACAGAACGTGCCGTTCCTCGGGCGCATTCCGCTGGACGCCGAAGTACGCAAGGGCGGAGACTTTGGCCGTCCCGTGATCGTGCATGACCCCAACTCGGCGGCGGGCCAGGCCTTTGCCGATCTGGCGCAGGCGGTGGCGGCGCGTGTGAGCGTGGTCATGCTGCAAGCGGACGATGTTATCCCGCTGTCGGTGATCGGCTAGCGCACACAGACCTGAGATAGACAAACCTGAGATAGACAACGGCCCCTCAAACGTTGAGGGGCCGTTTTTGCCTTAACCTCGTCGGTGCGTGCGGAGAGGGGCTGTGATATTTGTCGCTAGTCATCCAGCCCGATGACCTGAATTTCCTCGCTGCTGTGCGGCGGGTTGTAGCGGCCAATGAACAGCCAGAAAAGCAGGTTGATCAGCAGCGCAAGGATGAGCGCCACCCACGCCTCGGTGTGCACGTTGCGATACCAGGTGTAGCGCCGGATTAGTTCGCCAACGACCAGAAACGCGAAGATGACGATCAGCCGCCGCCGCCGTTCGCTGCGCTGTATCAGCAGGAATATGAGGCTGAAGAGAAATGTGAGCAGCAGTGTGAGGCCAACATCCATAACGTGGCTGATCCTGTGTTACTGCGCTGGCCAATTGATGGCTTCGCCGCCGTCGCGCCAACTATTGATGTTGTTGAGATCGACCTCGCCGTAGGGCGGCGCGAAGGCCTCACAGGCTATCGCCTGTTCAGGCAAATCCTCGCGCGGGGCGATCAGTGGCTGCTCGGGCACAAAGTAGTTCCAGGCGGCCCGTGACACGCCTTCAATCAGCGGCCAGGCGCGCTCGAAGCTAAAGAATTCGCCGTTCTCCCACACGAATACCGAGATCACGTAATTGCGGCCATTCGGCGCAAATACGATTCCCGCATCGCCGTGCACGTCCTCAAGCCAGCCGTTCTTGTGCGCGATCGGCACCCCTGCTGGAATGCCCCCTTGTAGCAGGCGGCCCAGGTCATTCGCGCTCATCAGGTTGAGCATCTGCCGGCATTCCTGCTGCGTATATTCGCCATCCGGGTAGGCCGTCATCAGGCCCGAGCCGTACTGCGCGCAGTCGTAAATCATGCCCAGCATCGTGCCCAGGTCTTCAGTCGTGGTCTGGTTGAACGGGTCTGGCCCGGTGTTGAAGTTGACGTTGGGCGAGGTGAGCGGTGCAGGAATCGAACCCAGCACCTGATCGCCGCCCAGATACAGCGGGGCCGAGATGTACGAGTTGCGCGCGCCCACATACTGTGTGGTATTGGTCACATCGGCGATGCCGGTGAACAGGTCGTTATTTCCGATGAGCTGCATGATCAGGTTGGATGAACTGTTGTTGCTGCACAACAGCGACTGCGCCATCAAGAACGCTTCGTCGTCGCTGGGCGCGAACAGCAGATTGCGGAAATAGTCGATCAAAATCGAGATTTTGACGGTGCTGGCCGCCGAAACCGCCACGTCACTCAGCAGATTGACTTCCGCGCCAGTTTCGAGGTCCATGATATAGACCGAAGCAACTGAGGCCTGGCCGTCATAAATGAAGCCTTCCGAGTCGAGATAGGAGACGATCAAATCCTGTAGTGCACCAATCTCAGGGCGGCCGCCGTTGGTGCCCTTGAGCGGTAGTACCACCTGGCGGTTAATGGGGTCTTTCAGCGCCACGTCCACCAGCGGCAGCGCGCGCTCGACATCGACCGCATAGCCGACCGCGCCTGGGCGAATGGACAGCGTTTGCAAGTCGAACTGTGCATCGCCGGGCGAACGATCATAGCGCGCCGCCACGTCAAGTAGGTAGTTCTCGAGCAGGCGTTCTTGATAGTCGGCGCTGAGCTGCACGTTACTGGTCTGTTCAGCGGCGTTGCCAGTCAGATAGTTGGCAAAGCGCGTCCAGAAGGTCGCCTCGTTGGCGCTGGCCGAGCGCGCGGCCGCCAGCATCGACTCTTGATTGGTGCGAAAGCCAACAGCGGCCGGATCAAGCAGAATCGGGCTGTCGTTGTACCAGAGCACGACCGGCTGGGCGTAAGCCTGCTCCCAGCGCGCGACTGCCTCAGCGGCCGACAATCCGCCGACTTCGACGCCGCCCACCGTCACATCCGTCGCCAGTTGATCGTCCTGCTGGCTGAATCGAATCAACTCGATGGCGAATAATCCCAGCGCCAGCAGGATGAGAATCCATGAAAATATAGGGATAATGGGCAGACTGCGCGTTTTCTTGCGTGTGCCCAGGCCCGTAAGCCCAGAGGATGCCATAGTGCGCTCCAACCTTCGGGGTGTCAGTATAAGAGCGTGGGGCAGACCCGTCAACGCCGCGCGGCCGCCGCTTGCTGTACGCTGAAATCTTTACGGGACAGTTGAGGCGCAAATGTTGGTATATGGTATACTCACCTAACAAGGAACTATCTCTTCTAATGCTGGCTCGCCGCCAGGAGCGTTGCCTTGGGTGCTGAAACCGCGAACTTCCTCCAGGTTTTCCTGCTGTCTCCCGGCGATCAGATTTATTTCATCCTGAACTTCATCCTTGTCCTGACCATGTTTCTCATGGCTGCGGGGCAGTCGACGAGTTCACGTTCCGCGCGCGCGCCGGCCGCTTTCATGGTGGGCGCGGGCGCGGCTGCCGTTGCCTGGGTGCTGATATTGGCGGGCGCGCTGGTGGCGCTGCTTACCGGCCAACCGTCACAGTTGATTCTGCCGCCGATTGAAGCGCTAGCCCAGTCCCTGGCGGTTGTGTGGCTCACCTATGCCTTTCTGACGGCCGAAAGCACACGCTACGGGCGGCTGCCACGTAATCTGGCAATCGGCGCAACGGTCGTGCTATTCGTCGGCTATGTCGTCACTAGCGCGGCCTGGTTGTCCGGGGACGGCGCAGGTTTCGCGCTCTCCAGCTACGGCACGCTGTGGATGGTGGCGACGCTGGCGACTTCACTGGTGGGCATTGCATTGGTGGGAGCCGACCTGCGCTCGGTGGTTGATGCGCCGCTGCGCATTGTGGCGCTGGCAATGGTAGCCGCTGCCGAGGCTGCGGCTCTGCTCGGCGTGGGGGCGTTTGGTGACGCGTCCGGCTTGGTGCGTGTCGGCTTCACCGCCTTCCTGATCGTAACCATGTGGGTGGTTTACCGGATGGTGCTGCGCGAAATTGTCAGCCAGCACCCGGTGGCCAAAGCTGTACCCGCGCCCGCGCCAGTTCAGCCTGCTCAGGCGGATTCCAGCGAGGCGGCGGCACGCACCAACGAGCGCGAACAGGCTCAGTTGATGCGCGCGCTGGGCATGATGCTCGACAACGCCACGCCGACGATTATCCCTCAGCGTGTGGCGACAGCCGCAGCCAATAGCCTGCGGACCGATGTGGCGCTGCTCTTGTCTACCCATGATACGCAGTATGCCGACATCACCACCGGCCAGGATCGGGTGATGGGGCGTGAAATCACCGGCATCTCGATTAACCTGAACGATCAGCCCACGCTCGTGAATGCGCTTGAGCGGCGCGCGCTGCGTTCACTGCTGCCATATCGCAGCGAAGACGAACTCAAAGACCTGTATGGGCGGATGGATATCGAGCCAATCGGCCCCACGTACTTTCAACCGTTGGTCAGCCAGGGCGCACTTTACGGCGTGTTGGTGATCGGCAACCCGTATTCGGGGCGCGAACTGGATGACAGTGAGCAGGAACTGCTCAAGGGCATCGGCATCATCGGCGCTAGCCTGATGGCGCTGTCGCTGGCGGCCCGCGACGCCCGCATGGAGGGCGAGGGCAAGATTATCGGTGCGATGGTGATGGGCATGCCTGCACCGGAAGCACAGGAAGAGAGCCTGAAGGTCTGGAACGACATGCGCGCCGATCTGGAAGCGGCGCACGGCCAGATCGCACAGCTTTCGCAGCAGGTGACGCTGCTCAAGCTTGAGCTCGATGACGAGCGCTCGCGTATGGCCCTGGCTATTGATGAGGGCGACGAGGGCAAAACGATCTCGCAGCGTATGGCCGCCGTGACCGAAGAGCAGCAGCGGTTAGCCGACGAGCGTGAACGGCTGGCCGCGCGCTTGCGTGAAGCCGAAACGGCGCTGGCTGGCGCATCGGCTGAAGACTCGGCGGCTGTGTTCCGCGCCATGATCGACGTGCTGGAACGCGAGCGCGTCGAGCTGACTGCCCAACGTGAACGCCTGCAGGAAGAACTGGATGGACTGCGCGCGGCTGGCGCGGCCCACCCGGAGATGGTGCAGGATATGTTACTGCGTATGAGCGAAGACAAGGCGCGCCTGCAAATCGATAATGACCAGTTGAGCAGCAAGTTGAGCGATATCGAAATGCAGTTGAACGCGTTGGGTGTGCAGGGCGGCGCGGTCGGCCTGACCCAACTCATCACGCAGTTGTTCGAACAGCGCGCCAGTTTGCAAACGCGTAACGAGTCCCTGCGGATGGAGCGCGACGCGCTGCTGAATGAGCGCGTAAGCCTCGAAAGCCGCGGCGTGGGCCTGGGCGACTTGCAGTTGGCGCAGTTGCAGACGGATTTGACGCATGTCGCCACTGACCGCGAAGCGGTGATCAAGCAGCGCGACCGCTATCGCGCCGAACGTGATGAACTTGCCGCCAAAATCGAGTCGCTCAAAGATGTGCAGGGGCAGTTGATGGCCGAAGCCACTGCCTTTGAGCAGGAGCTGACCGAGTCGCACCTCGAACTTCTGGAATTGCGCGAAGTCATGCGGCTGATGGCCGACGAGCGCAGCGCGCTGGTGAGCGAGCGCGATGCCCTGTTTGCCGAGCAGCAGGGGTCAGCCTATGAGCGCGATCAACTGTTGGCGCGGGTCGAGGGCGACCGCGAGCGCCTGCAACAGTTGGGCGTCGACGGCGTAGGCGCGCTCACGCGTATGATCGAGGAGCTTTCTACCGAGCGTGCCGGGCTTGAACGCGAACTAAACGAGGTCAAGAACCGGTTGGCGGCCGCCGAAAATCAGCTCGATATGGCCCAGATCAAAGGGATGTCGAAGTCGCAGGGCCTGCTCAAGCAGGACAGCCCAGATGTGCTGTTGAGCATGGTGCAAGACGTGCGCACGCCGATGACCTCGATTGTGGGCTACGTCGACCTGCTGCTTGGCGAGTCCGCCGGTATTCTGGGCGAAATGCAGCGCAAATTCCTGCAGCGCATTTCCACTAATGTCCAGCGCCTGACATCGATGCTGGACGACCTGATTCACGTTGCCTTGCTCGACGCGGGCCGCTTCACGCTGTCGCCGCAGGAAGTGGACGTGACCGAACTGATTGAGGACGCTATCGACAGCGCCATGAACGCGCTGCGCGAAAAAGGACTGTCGCTGCATCTGAATTTGCAGGAGGACGTGCCGGACGTGCTGGCCGACCGCGACGCGCTGTCGCAGATTGTGGGTCACCTGCTCACCAACGCTTATTTGGTGTCCCCGCCCGGCGCTGACCTGTACATCAGCGCGCGTGAGGACATCGTCAATGCGCAGGTGGAGGAGGGCAGGACGGAGCAAGTGCCTGCCTTGATCGTCTCGTTCGAGGATCGCGGCGGTGGCATTGCGCTGGAAGATCAGCCGCGCGTGTTTGCGCGCAAGTACAAGGCCGAGAACCCGCTGATTCAAGGGCTGGGCGATACCGGCGTGGGGCTGGCGATCGCGCGCGCACTGGTCGAAGCCCACGGCGGCGAGATCTGGCTGGAATCGCGTGAGGGTATTGGCAGCACTTTTTCCTTCTTCATCCCGGCGCAGCCGGTGCTGGCAACAGAAAGCTAGCGGGGGCAGGCCATGCGGCGAGACATTGGTAACGAAGTGGTAGTGGCGGTCATCGCGGTGGCGCTGATCGCCTTTGCGGTAACGTTCGGCATCATCCTGTCTCTATCCAATCCAGCGCCGGCCGGCACGGTGCTGCTGCCTACAGAAACGACCAGCGCAGCTTCAGCAACCGAAGAAGCGACCGAAGTTACGGCAGCGCCCACCAGCGCGGCTACTGAGACTGAACCTGGTGAGAGTGAAGCCTCGACGTTCACTCCGCTTCCGGCATCTGCGACTGCGCAACCGGCCACTTCCGTACCGGCTACCGAGTTGCCTGCGACGAATGCGCCAGTAACTGATGTTCCCGCCGGCACGTCCACATTGACGCCGGTGTTCGCAGGGCTGGGCGCTCAGGCCAGCCGAACGCCGCAGCCAACCACCGAGTCTACGGAAATAGCGACGGTTGCTGCTTCGGCGACGGCCGTGTCCGTAACGTCAACCCGGCAACCGGCTTCAGCAACAGCCGTGCCAGCGACGGCCACAACGCGCCCCGCTTCGGCGGCACCCACAAACGCGCCTGCCACGGAAACGCCGCGTCCAGCTTCAGCAACGCCAACAAGCGCGTCTGCAGCATCCGAACCCATAGCGCAAGCTTCTCCAACGGCCGCCAGCGGCCGCGCCACGGCGACGCGCAAGTCTACGAGTTCGATGACTTCCGGCACGCAAGCCACGCAAACCACCGAGGCGACGGTAATTACGACGGTTGCTGCTTCGGCGACGGCCGTGCCCGTAACGTCAACCCGGCAACCGGCCTCAGCAACAGCCGTGCCAGCGACGGCCACAACGCGCCCCGCTTCGGCGACGCCCACAAACGCGTCCGCCACGGAAACGCCGCGTCCCGCTTCAGCAACGCCAACAAGCGCGCCTGCAACATCCGAGCCCATAGCGCAAGCTTCTCCAACGGCCGCCAGCGGCCGCGCCACGGCGACGCGCGAGTCTGTGAGTTCGATGACTTCCGGCACGCAAGCCACGCAAACCACCGAGTTCGATGACCGCTGGTGCGGAGACGCTGGCCGCTACGCAAGATAGTTCGCTGGCGAGTACGGCGACCCAGATTGCGGCCGTACGCACGCAAACACCCGCGTCGCGCGCGCCGAGCAGCATGCCAGAGCCGACCAACACGTCGCGCCCAACGCGGACGCCGCTACCTGTTGTCGAGACTGCTGTAAGTCAGGTCGCTACCCGGTTACCGACACGCGCGCCCAGCAACACGCCAGAGCCGACCAACACGTCGCGCCCAACCCGGACGCCGCTGCCTGCCGTTGAGACGGTCGTGAGTGAGGTCGCAACGCGCGTGCCGACACGTGCGCCGACCAATACGCCGCGCCCAACAAACACAGCTACTCGTGCGCCAAGCAGCACGCCAGCGCCAACGAATACGCCGCGACCAACGCAGACAAATACGTCCGTGCCGACACGTACACCGGTTCCAACCAATACGGCCACGCGCACACCCACGGCGACCAATACCGCCACACATACTGCGACGCCTACGTTCACGCCGACGGCTACAGCAACATTCACACCTACCTTTACTCGCACACCCACGTGGACGCCCACTAATACTCCCACGTTCACGCATACTCCTACATCGACGTCCACGTTTACACCGACGTTTACGCGTACACCCACGGCAACGCCCACGCGGCCACTTCCGACTGCGATTGTGCTGCCAGAAGGCGCAGTGCTGCCGACGATTGAAGTTATCAGCAATTCACCCAACTCGTCGGTGACGTGCATCGCGCCGCCGGGATGGGTGCGTTACACGATTCTGCCAGGGGAAACGCTGTTCGAAATCGCCCAGGCGACCGGCACGACTGTGGGGACGTTGCGCGTAGCCAACTGTATTGACGATGCCAATGTCATCATCTCCGGCTCAGTGATATTCGTGCCGCGTCCCGTCACTGGATTTGTACCGACCGTGGCCCCGGTCTTCCCGACAGCGCCGCCCGCTGGTAGCACGCCCGAAGCGCTCGAACTGGAGGGCTGCACTGCGCCAACCGTTCAGATTACGTCTCCTGAAGCCGGAGACGAGGTCACCAGTGTGTTCGCGCTGCTCGGCAGCGCATCGGCCCCGAACTTCCGCTACTACGAGATCGATGTGCGGCCGCAGGGTGTCGAAAGCTATGACTTCTACCTGCGCCGTAGCCGGCCGGTGGATGATGGCCCGTTGGCCGCGATCAACACCGGACTTGTTCGGTGAGGGCCTGCACTGGGTGCGCGTGCGCGTGGTCGATCAGGCCGGGAATACGCTCGAACCCTGCGCTATCCCGCTGATCTTTCGTTGAACACTGAGCGGCCGTAGAGCCGTGCGGCCCATTCTGCTACACTGACATGCCTTGCACGAAGGCTCATCAGGTGGCGGCATGACCTCAACCTCATCTTTACAGGGGCGGCGTAGTTCGCGCGCTTTCTTGCTGGCCGCCGCGCTGCTGCTGGTGGCGATTCTGGTCGCACTGGTGCTGTTGGCCACGCCGCTGATGCGCTTTGCCAACGAACGCGCTGATTACATTGAGCAGTCGGACACATTTGCGCCGACTGCGACTGCTATTGCCGCCGCGCCTGAGGCTGAGGGCGCTCCCAAGGCGCGCAGGCAGCCCAAGCTGAATTTAGTCCGGCCCGAGCAAATCTTGTTTGCGACTAATACGCCGCCGCCCGTTCCCGTGGCGCTACCCACGCTGGACGGCGCGGCGACGCCTACACCGGCCCCAGCCGAACCCACAGCCCAGAACACGCCCCCGCCGCTGCCGACTTTGTTCATCTACAGCGGGCCAGATCAGAGCAGCGCCGCGCCCACCGCCATCCCGACGGCCGTACAGCCACTCGACCGGCACGGCGACGATTTGATGAACATCTTATTGGTCGGCAACGACGGTGAGATCACCAACGATGGTTCGCTGCGCACCGACACCATGATCGTTGTGTCAGTTAACCGAACCGCCGGCACGGTCGCACTGCTGAGTATCCCGCGCGACTTGTACGTGTATATGCCCAGTTGGACCATGCAGCGCATCAACACCGCTTGGGCTTATGGCGATGCAGTAGGCTGGACCGACGGCGGTTTCGGCCTGATGCGCCAGACGCTTCTGTACAACCTCGGCATCAATGTCCACCACTACGCCATGGTCGATTTGACCGGCTTCAAGGCGCTGGTGGATGCGGTGGGCGGGGTGGAACTGGCGGTCGACTGCGCGCTTCAAGACTTGCCGTTGGTCGATTCGCAGGTGCCGGCCGCAGCCTACCAGGCGGCCGACGACGATTACTGGGTGCTGCCGGTTGGCTCATACACGATGACGGGCGCAGAGGCGCTGTGGTATGCGCGCTCGCGCCATAACAGCAGCGACTTTGACCGCGGACGCCGCCAGATGCAGCTTCTGCGGGCCGTATGGCGCAAGGCGCGCGCGCAGGGGCTGCTGACGCAAGTGCCTGAATTGTGGACACAGGCTGCACCTTATGTGCAGACCAGCCTTACGCTCGAAGATATCCTCGGCCTCGCGCCAATTGCGGCCAATCTCGATCCGGGCAAAATCGAAGAGTTCACGCTGGTGCGCACTTATCACACCACGCCGTGGCAAACGCCCGACGGCAGTTATGTGCAGCTACCCGTATATGAGACCATTCGGCCGCTGCTGGAGGATTTCTACACGCCGCCCACACAGAATCAGATCACGTTTGAGGGCGCAGCAGTCGGCGTGTACAACGGTACCGGCAACGCCAACTGGGATCAGGTGGCGGCGCAGCGTTTGCAGTCCGGCGGCTTCAATGCGATTGCACTCGGCCCTGCGCTCACCATCGATCATGCGACTAGTTTTTTGGTCGATCACACGGGCAGCACGAAGGGCAGCAGTCTATCCGCCCTGGCGCGCGCGCTCAACCTGAACGCCGATCAGATCAGCATTGAGCCAGCCGCCGACCGCACCTACGATTTCGAAGTGATCATCGGCCAGAACTACAATTCGTGTAGTCAGGGTGGGGTGCTGCCTGTTGATCCACCGCCGACTCCTGCTCCTGGGGCGTAGAAGCTCTGCTTGAAAGTACCAAGAAGAACGCGGCGCTTATTTTCGAGCGCCGCGTTCTTCTATTTTCAGTCGTGGTCTGTTACCAGCGCTGATGCACCTGTTCCTTGATGTACTGATCGTAGATGCCGCGCACGGCAGCCATCTGAGCGCCGGTCAGTGCGGGCAGGTCAGATGCGGCGCTGTTGTCTTCCACCTGCGACGGGCGCTTGCCGCCGGGGATGGCGCAGGTGACGGCCTCGAACATCAATATCCAACGCAGCGCAAACTGAGCCATGCTCACGCCGGGTGGCAGCAGCGCCTTCAGTTCATCGACGGCGTCGAGGCCGGTTTCGTAGTCGACGCCTGAGAAGGTTTCGCCCCTGTCAAATGATTCGCCGTACCGGTTGAAACTCCGATGATCGTCGGCGGCGAACATGCTGTCTTGTGTCAGTTTGCCAGTCAGCATGCCGCTGGCCAGCGGCACGCGGGCGATCACAGCGACCTTGCGGCTGATCGCCTCTGGGAAGAACCGTTCAATCGGGCGCTGGCGAAACATGTTGAAGATGATTTGCACCGACTGCACGCCCGGGAATTCGATGGCCTTGAGCGCCTCCTCCACCTTCTCGACGCTCACGCCGTAGTAACGAATTTTCCCAGCCTGCACGAGGTCATCGAGCGCCCCGAACACCTCGGGACGGTAATATACCTCGGTCGGCGGGCAGTGAAGCTGCACCAGGTCGAGCGCATCGGTTTCGAGATTGGAGAGGCTGCGCTCGACAAAGGCGGTGAGGTTGGCGGCGTTGTAGCCATCTGCCGTCTGCTCATTAAGCCGACGGCCCGCTTTGGTAATCACGTAGAACGGTTCCCTGCGCTGTTTACGCAGCCGCGCGATTAGGCGTTCGGAGTGGCCGTCTCCATACACGTCGGCCGTGTCGATCAGGTTGCAGCCGAGGTCGAGCGCGCGGTTCATCGCCGCCAGCGACTCGTCGTCATCGGTCGGGCCCCATGATGAGCCAATCGCCCACGCGCCGAAGCTGATATCCGACACGTTCCAGCCAGTGCGCCCAAATTCACGGTACTGCATCGGCCTTACCCCCTCATTCTGCCGTGGCGGTGGCGTAGATGAAATAGCGTTCGGTGGTGTGGACCTGCGGCGCAAAGCCGGCGTCGCGCAGGGCCTGATCGAGAAAGGCGGGTTCGTAGAATACCTTGACCATGCGGAATTCGCGTCCGTCGTTCAGCGTGCGCGTCTGCAGAATATCGCTGTCCTGCGTGATTGGGTTGTCGAGCGCGGTCGATGAACTGTCCGCCCGCGAATCGACCAGGAACAGCCGTCCGCCCGCGCGCACGCTCTTGCGCACCGCAGCGAGGAAATCGGCCAACAGTTCTGGCGGCACATGTGATAGCCAGAAGCCCATGAACACCAGATCGACTTCTTCGTGCGGCGTCCAGTTGAATAAATCAACCAGTTGATAGGCGACGCGATGGTGGCCCAGCCGCGAGCGATTGAGCGACACCATCTCCGCCGACGAGTCGAGGGCGGTGACATGCTTCGCCATGCCTACGAGTTCCTGCGTCCAGATGCCAGTTCCACACGCCAGTTCGAGCGCCTGATCGACCGCTCCAATGCGCAGCAGTTCAGCGCGAACGAGCTCGATCTCGTTCGCCCACCGGCCGTTCAGTTCGTCACCGTGGTCGTAGCGGCCCTTGCGGTAGAACCACTCATCATATTCGGCGGCGCGGGCGCGGTAATAGGCTCGCTGCTCCGCCAGAAGCGCGGGTAGTTCCAGTTCCGCAGGATCGTTATCGTTCAACCGGGATAGCCTCCTTCAGCGCCGCTGGCTTTGCCGCGCGTTTGCTCGGCGCGTTTGATGTAGTCACCCGTGCGCAGCGCTGCAATTGGGTCGGGCGGGGTGCCCATTTCGGTACGTACCTGCGCCAGCAGAGGCCGCACATCAGTTTGGTAGGCGGTCATCAGTTCCTCGTGAGCGCCCATCACATCACCGGCGGCTTGCAGCGCGTGCAGCCGGTCATAGTTGACGACGAGGGCCTTGGCGTAGGCGGTTTGGCAGTTAACGACGCTCAGAACCATGCCCTCGATCTTGTTTTCGAGATAGAAGGCCTGATCAATCATGTAAGCGACATCGTTTGCATTATCCCCCGCTTCGACCAGTTCGACAAAGATTTCGAACAATTCCTGCGGATTGGTGCTGCCCACGATTAGATCGTCATCGGCATAGCGGCGCGCGTTGAAGTGGAACCCGCCCAGGCGCTGCTCGTCCAGCAGGAAGGCGACGATGTGAGCGATGTTGGTGCCTTGCGCGTGGTGGCCGGTATCGACCAGCACTTCGGCGCGCGGGCCGACTTTGAGCGCGGTCGCGTAAGCCATGCCCCAATCCGCGAAATCGGTGTGATAGAAGGCCGGCTCGAAGAACTTGTACTCGATGAGCATGCGCCCGTCTTCCGGCAATTCCTGGTAGGCCTGCGCCAGCGCATCGGCGGCGC
The DNA here is from genome assembly GCA_963841085.1 of uncultured Chloroflexia bacterium. Lineage (GTDB taxonomy): Bacteria > Chloroflexota > Anaerolineae > Aggregatilineales > Phototrophicaceae > Flexifilum. Next base: position 90,881 of record CAWJBF010000011.1, read on the forward strand.
GGTGCTTGCGCTCACGGATGTTGTCCTGGCCGGCGTAATTGGTGCCATCGGCGAACCACAGGCTCAGCAGCCTGCTGCCAGTCTTGCGCATGATGTCGCAGCACTCGACAAGGTGCTCGATCGCGTTTTCGCGCGCGGCGCTGCTGGCGTTGGTAATGCTTCCAAGCTTGTATTGCTCATCCTGAAACAGGTTGGGATTGACCGCGCCAATGGTCACGCCCTGTTCCCCGGCGTACTGTGCTAGGGCGGGCCAGTCGTCCACTTTGTCCCATGGAATGTGGATAGCGACCGAGCCAGCTACGCCCGTAAGCCGGTGCACATAGCCCGCGTCTTGCAGCTTCTCTTCGATGCTGCGCGCCGCGCCTGGGCTGGGAAATGTCTTGAAGCGGGTGCCACTGTTGCCATAGCCCCACGACGGCGTTTCGATGTGCTGCCGGCGCAGTTTTCCTTTCACCACGTCGACATTGATCTGGCGTTCCAGAAGCTGCTCTTCTAACGAGTGGTAGTATTTGGCGCTGGTCATGGTTGGAAAGTCCTTGTTGCGCTGCTCAAATTCGACGGTACAATCTTGCCAATTGCTTTCGTTTTCTTTTGTTTGGCGCGAGTCTATCCCGTTGGGGAGAGGCGTGTCAAATATGGGTTTGTTTGTGGAAGAACGCCGGCGGATGATTTTGGATCGGCTTAAGCAGCGTGGACGTGTCTCGGTGAAAGAGTTGAGCACGTCGATGCGCGTGAGCGAAGTGACCATTCGCCAGGATTTGCGCGCGCTGGAGACAGACGGCCTGCTTGAGCGAACGTATGGCGGCGCGCTGCTGCGTGAAGCGCCGTCTGGCCCCCCTGAACTGTCATTCCACACCCGTATGGGCAAGAAGCACGGCCAGAAGGAAGCGATTGCCGCGGCTGCCGCTGCGCTGGTGCGCGAAGGTGACGCGATTGCGCTCGACGCCAGTACGACCGCTTTCGCGGCGGCTGGTCTTCTGAAACTGCTGCGCCGCCTCACCGTCGTCACCAACAGCCTGTATCTCGCTAACTTCTTCCTCGATGCGCCGCAAATTACGGTCATGCTGCCCGGTGGACGCCTACGCCGCGACTCAATCTCGCTGGTGGGCCGCCCGGACGCGCTGCCTGATATTAACCTGCGCCTCGGCCTGTTCGGCGCGCGCGGCGTGTCCACGGTAGGCGGCGTGAGTGATGTGGACGTGGATGAAGTCGCCATGAAGCAAGCGATGGTATCGCGCTGCGTGCAATCGGTCGTGTTGGTGGATAGCTCGAAATGGGGCCAGCTTGGCGCGTATACGTTTCTGCGCCTCAGCGACGTGACGCGGATTATCACAACCGACGAGGCGCCAGAATTGCTGGTGCAGGACGTACGCGCCTGCGGGGTGGAAGTGCAGGTTGAGCATGTGCGCCGCCGCCTGCCAGAGACTGAATAGACCGGTTTGACAGCGGCCATTCGCGCGATAAACTGGAGCAGACCGAAAGTAATCGAAATCTTATTTATGCATGATGCGGCGCAGTGCTGCGCCGCTTGGTTTTTGAAAAGGGGTTGTCGCGATGCCAGTCAATCTATGGAATGACGCGGATGCTGCGGCGCTGCCCGACCTGGGCGGCTTGGTTTATCGCAGCAATCTGCTCGGGCGAGATCGGGCTGTTGTCAACATCTATGGTGGCAACACCAGCGCCAAGCTCATGATGACGGATCATCTGGGCCGCAAGGTGGAAGTACTGGCGGTCAAGGCCTCCGGCTCGGACGTGGCGACGATCAAGGAACGCGGCTTTGCGCTCCTGCGCATGGACGACATCGAGCCGCTGTTCAGCCGCCCCGCCATGACCGACGAGGAAATGGTGGCCTATCTGGAGCGGACGCTGTTCGAGCCGGGCCGCCCGCGCCAGAGCATCGAGACGCTGCTGCACGCGTTTGTGCCGCATCCGCACGTCGATCATACGCACCCCGACGCGATTATCAGCCTGGCCTGCGCGCCCGATGCCGAAGCGGCCGCCCGCGCGGTCTACGGAGACCGCATGGCCTACGTGCCCTACATCCGGCCCGGATTCACGCTCAGTCAGTGGATCGGTCAGAAAGTGCGCGAAAACCCGAGCATCGAGCTGGTGGTGATGGGCAAGCATGGCCTCGTGACCTGGGGGCCGGACAGCAAGACCAGCTACGACCGCACGATTGCCATCATTCAGGAAGCAGAGGACTACATCGCCGAACGCCGGCGCGGCAAGCGCGTGTTCGGCGCACTGACGACCGAGCCGCTGCCGCCGCAAGCGCGTGAGGATGTACTGGCGGCGGTGCTGCCAGTCATTCGTGGTGCGGTCTCGAAGCGGCGGGCCGCGATCCTGCAGAGCGACAGCAGCGAGGATGTACTCGATTACATCGGCAGCGAGCGCACGGGAGACATCAGCCAGTTGGGCGCGGCCTGCCCAGATCATCTGGTGCACGTCAAGCGCCAGCCGCTGTTCGTGGACTGGACGCCGGATGAAGGCATCGAGGCGCTTCAGCAGAAGGTGCGCGACGGCATCGCGGCCTATGAAGAGGCTTATGTCGCCTACTTTGAGGAGTGCATGGAGCCGGGCGACGAACTGCGCGACGCCGCGCCGCGCGTCATCCTCATCCCGGGCGTGGGCATGGTCAACACCGGCAAGGACGTGACCAATGCCGATGTCAGCCGCCAGTTGTATCACCGCGCCATCGACGTAATCGGCGGCAGCGAGGCCGTGGGCGGCTTCATCAGCCTCTCCGCCAAGGAAGCCTACGACATCGAATACTGGCCGCTGGAGTTGTACAAGCTCAAACTGGCCCCGCCAGACCGTGACTTCGCCGGGCGCATTGCCCTGATCACAGGCGGCGCGAGCGGCATTGGCCGCGCAGGGGCTTTCAAACTGGCATCGGAAGGCGCGCACATCGTCATCGTCGACATCAATTTTGAGGCAGGTGAGGAGACGACGGCGGCCCTGAATAAACAGTTCGGCAAAGGTCGCGCTACGTTCGTGCAAGCGGATGTGACCGACGAAGCACAGGTGGAGAACGCGTTGCGGGCGGCAGTATTGGCCTACGGTGGCATCGATGTGCTCGTCAACAATGCCGGTGTCGCCGGCGGCGCGCCAATTTCGGAGACAACTCTTGACGACTTCGAGCGCCAGATGGACATACTGGTGAAGGGCTATTTCCTGTTCGCCCGTGAGGCGTTCAAGGTGATGAAGGCGCAGGGAATTGGTGGCACGATGATCTTCGTCGGCAGCAAGAACAGCCTGGCTGCTGGCAAAGGCGCGAGCGCCTACAGCGCCGCCAAGGCTGCCGAGGTCCATCTTGCGCGCTGCCTGGCCGAAGAGGGCGGCGAGTTTGGCATCCGCGTCAACTCCGTGCTGCCGGATGCGGTCATTCGCGGCAGCAGCATCTGGAGCGGCGAGTGGAAAGAGGCTCGGGCGCAGGCCTATGGCGTGAAGGTGGAAGACTTGAACGACTTCTACCGCAAGCGCAATACGCTGAAGGTCGAAATTCTGCCAGAGGACCTGGCCGAGGCGATTGCTTTTCTGGCCGGGCCGCGCAGCGCCAAGACCACCGGCGCGATGCTCACGGTTGATGGCGGCGTGCCTGCGGCTTACGTGCGCTAGGGCAGGCGAGGAGGGAGGGCGCGATGGCCGGGCATGTGCTGGCGGTCGATCTGGGGGCAGAGTCCGGGCGGGTGCTGCGCATCGGCTTTGATGGTCAGCGCCTGACTACCGACGATGTTCACCGCTTCCCCAACAATCCGGTCTATGCTGGCGATACCCTCTATTGGGATGCGCTGCGCCTTTGGCACGAAATTCAGCAGGGAATCGCGGCCGGAATGGACGGCGCGCTGAGTGTGGGCGTGGATGCCTGGGGCGTCGATTTCGCACTCCTGGATGGCGATGGCCGGCTTGTTGCCAACCCCATACATTACCGCGACGACCGTACGCAGGGCATGACCGACTGGGTGTTCGAGCGCGTTCCACGGCGCACCGTGTTTGACCGCACCGGTGTGCAGTTCATGCACATCAACACCCTCTATCAGTTTGCGAGCCTGGTGCAGCGCAACAGTCCGGCGCTGCGCTCGGCGGCGGTGGCCGTGTCGATGCCCGACCTGTTCAACTACTGGATGACCGGCGAAGTCGGCTGGGAGTTCACTCACGCGACGACCACGCAGTTCTACAATCCACGCGCGGGCAACTGGGACTACGAAACGCTTGAAGCCATCGGCGTGCCGATACAGTGGTTCCCGCAGATCGTGCAGCCGGGAACGAAGTTCGGTGACTACAAGGGTATCCCTGTCATCATGCCGGCCACTCATGACACGGGCAGCGCGGTCGCAGCAGTGCCGACTGTTGACGAACACTTCGCCTACATCAGCAGCGGCACATGGAGCCTGATCGGGCTGGAAGTGAACACGCCGATCATCACCGAGGCGGCGTACAAGGCCAATGTGACCAACGAAGGCGGCCCGTATGGAACGTTCCGCTATTTGAAGAATGTGATGGGGCTGTGGTTGGCGCAGCAGAGCAGGGCGACCTGGCGGGCGCATGGCACAGACTACAGCTATGATGACCTGACGCGGCTGGCGGAAGCGGCCGAGCCGTTCCGCAGTCTGATTGACCCGGACGCCGACGTATTTTTGCCGCCCGGAGATATGCCCGAGCGCGTGCGCGAGTTCTGCCGCGCCACCGATCAGCCGGTGCCGGAGACGACCGGGCAGGTGATGCGTGCGATTTACGAGAGCCTGGCGCTGAAGTACCGCTGGGCGCTCGAGCGTATGATCGCCACTTCGGGCAAGCGGGTGGATGTGATGCACGTGATCGGCGGCGGATCGCGCAGCGCCCTGTTGTGCCAGATGACCGCCAACGCCATTGGCCGGCCGGTCGTCGCCGGGCCAGCCGAAGCCACCGCCCTCGGCAATGCCATCGTGCAGTTGATCACGCTGGGCAAAATTGAGTCGCTGGGCGCGGCGCGCCGTGTCGTGGCGCAGTCGGTGGAGACCAAACGCTTTGAGCCGCAGCAGCAGGAGGAATGGGACGCCGCGTTTTCGCGCTTCGCGCATTTGATTCGCTGACACGCGCCAATTGGGTGCGAAAAGGCCTTCTCAATGGATCCAGTTCTTCAGTTAGAGCACGTTTCGAAAGTCTTTCCCGGCGTTAAAGCCTTGAGCGACGTCCACTTTGACGTGCGCCCGGGTGAAGTTCATGCGCTGCTGGGCGAGAACGGCGCTGGCAAGTCTACGCTCATCAAGATCACGTCGGGCGTGTACAAGCCAGACGGCGGCACGATCCGCGTGCAGGGCAAACTGTGCACGTTCGACAATCCGCGTGAAGCGCAGAGCGCCGGCATTGCCACCATCTATCAGGAACTGAGCTTGTATCCCGAGCTGACCGTGGCGGAGAATATCTTCATGGGCCACGCGCCTCGTGGGCGCATGGGCATGCTCAATTGGGGCCAAATGCGGGAACGCGCTGATGAGATTCTTGAGTCGCTCAACATCCATGATATGGACGTGGGCCGCAAAGTCGGCACCATGAGCGTGGGCAACCGCCAGCGCGTCGAAATCGCCAAGGCGCTGTCACTCGACGCCAAGGTGCTGATCATGGATGAGCCGACGGCGGCGCTGACCGAAGCCGACGTGGAGCGCCTGTTCTCGATTGTGCGCCTGCTGCGCGACCGTGGCGTGGGCATCATCTACATCAGCCACCGCCTGCAGGAAGTATTTGAACTGGCCGACCGCGTGACGGTGCTGCGCGACGGCCAGTACGTGGACACTAAGGATGTGGCGGATGTGACCGAGAGTGACCTGATCACGATGATGGTCGGGCGCACGATTGACGATATGTTCCCCAAGCTGCCAGCCAATATCGGCAAGACTGTGCTGGAAGTGCGCGGCCTGAACCGCCGGCCGAACACCCATGATGTGAGCTTTGAACTGCGCTCTGGCGAAATCCTCGGGCTGGCCGGGCTGGTCGGCTCCGGGCGCAGCGAAGTGGCGCAGGTCATCTTTGGCTTCAGCCCGGCCGAGTCCGGGCAAATCCTGCTCGATGGCAAGCCTGTCAGCATCCGCCATCCGGGTGATGCCATGAACCTCGGTATCGCCTATGTGCCCGAAGATCGCGGCACGCAGGGCCTGGTGCGCCAGATGCGCGTGCGCGAGAACGTGAGCATGGCCGTGCTGCGCCAGATTTCGCGCGGTTCGTTCATCCAGCGTAAGCAGGAACGCTCACTCGCGCGCGATACGGTTGAGAAGCTTCGGGTGCGAACGTTCAGCATCGAGCAGATCGTGGGCAGGCTCAGCGGCGGCAATCAGCAGAAGATCGTTGTAGGCAAGTGGCTGGCTACCAAGCCGCGTATTCTGATCATGGACGAACCGACGCGCGGCATCGATGTGGGCGCGAAGGCCGAAATCCACCGCCTGATGAGCGAACTGGCCCAGCAAGGGTTGGCCGTGCTGATGATTTCCAGCGAACTGCCTGAAGTGCTCGGCATGAGCGACCGCATTCTCGTGATGCGCGAGGGCCGAATGGTGGCGGAGTACAGCCGCGAGGAGGCGACGCAAGAGAAGATTGCGGCTGCCATGATGAGCACGGTGATGTTGAACGGTCAAGCCGAATCCGGCGCCGATGGCGCAGGCCGGCCCGCTGCGACGGTGGGGGAATAAGATGGCCGCTACGAGTCAACCCATTCCCAAGCCAGCCGCGAAGAGCGGCGGAAAACTGGGCAATATGCTTCGCAGCGTGGTGGGAAGCCAGGAATTCCTGCTTCTGGTGGCGCTGATCGTGCTGATTGTGGTGACGGGGGCGATGAACCCGCGTTATCTGAGCAGCAACAACCTCACGCAGATTCTACAGGGTAATGCCTACATCGCCGTGGCCGCCTTGGGCATGTCGATGATCATCATTTCCGGCAACATTGACATCTCGATTGGTTCACAAATCGGCGTATTTGCCGTGATTGCCGGCCTGGTGTCCAAGGAAGTGTCGCCTGCGCAGCTTGCCTGGCTGGTGCCTATTGGATTGGGGCTGCTTGTTGGGCTGATTAACGGCACCCTGGTGGCTTATCTGAGAGTGCCGTCGATTGTGGTGACGCTGGCGATGGCCAGTATCCTGCGCGGCGGACTGTTAATCTTCACGCGCGGGGCGGAAGTGACGCGCATGCCGAGCGAATTCTTCCTGTCGCAGCAGAAGCTGCTCGACATCCCGATGCAAATCCCGATCATGATCGTCCTGACGATTATTGTCGCAATCTGGATGCGCTACAGCGCGACCGGCCGCTCGATTTACGCGGTGGGCGGCAATGCTGAGGCAGCGCGCCTGTCGGGTATCAACTACAAGCGCACCATTCTCACGGTCTTCCTGCTCAACGGCGTGTTTGTGGGTATCTCGGCGGTGATGTATGCCACACAGGGCCAGATCATTCGCTCGACCGTGCCAGACAATGTGGCGCTGCTGACGATTACGGCATCGGTTGTGGGCGGTGTGAGCATCCTTGGCGGAACCGGAACGGTCGTCGGCTCGACGCTGGCAGCCATTCTGCTCAACGCCATCACCAGTGCGCTCATCTTCATGAACATCTCGCCGTTCTGGACGCGGGCGCTGCAGGGCATTTTGATCCTGGTGACTGTTATCGCCGACATTGTGCGCCGCCGCCGTCAAGCGCGCAGCGCCGGGCGCTAAGGGGAGAGGAGAAACGACTATGGCTGCCTCTGAACTAAGCGCATCCACGAATCAAGACAAACAACCCAGCCGCCTGCGTTCACTTCTGTTTAGCCAGGAAGGCATCCTGTTCCTGATTCTGATCGGTGCGATAGTGGTGCTTTCAATGATCTCGCCGCCGTTTCGCACGATTGGCAACTTCCTCAATCAAGGCCGGCAGTTGGCCGAAGTCGGGCTGGTGGCGCTGCCGATGACCTATATCATCATCACGGGCGGCATCGACCTGTCGGTGGGCGCGATCCTGGGCCTGACTGCGATTGTGATGGGCTGGGCGTGGAGCGTGCTCGGTGCGCCGCTGGAACTGGCGATTGTCATCGGGCTTGGTGTGGCGACGCTCGCGGGGCTGTTCAACGGCCTGTTCATCATCCGCATCGGTGTTCCGCCGTTGATCATGACGCTGGCGACGCTTGCGCTCTATCGCGGCATGGCCGAAGGCATCAGCCAGGGCCGGTCAGCGCGCGGCTTCCCCGACTGGTTTGAGCAACTCGGGCAGGGTGATGTGCTCGGAATACCGACGCAAGTCTGGATTCTGATCATCGCGGCGGTCATCTCGGCAATTATCCTGTCGCGTACGACGTTTGGCCGCTCACTCTACGCCATGGGCAACAATGAGATGGGTGCGCGCTTCTCGGGCATCCCGGTCGGCCGCGTCAAGCTGCTCATCTACACCTTCTCAGGCTTCATGGCCGGTATGGCTGGCTGGATTTTCGTTTCGCGCACCACCACCACACGCTCGGACATGGGCGGCGGGCTGGAACTGGACGTGATCGCGGCCGTCGTGCTAGGCGGCACCAGCATCTTCGGCGGCAGCGGCAGCATTGTAGGCACAATGATTGGCGTCGTGCTGATTCAGGTGCTGAAAAACGGCCTGCAGCTTAGTGGGGTCACCGGCGATGGCACGATTGTGGTCATCGGCGTCGTGCTGATCCTGTCGGTGTTTGTGAATAACTTCATCCAGCGCCGAAGGGGCGCGTTATAATCTGATACCAATCACAAGGAGGTGAGGCCATCCAGCAAGGTTTCAAAAGCAGTATCGATCGGGTAGTGTTTCGTCTAATTGATCAAAGGTAAGAGGAGATAAACCCATGAGCCGTAAGTTTTTCGCTTTGTTGCTCGTACTTGTACTGGGCGTGCTCATCATTGGCGTCCCCGTCAGCGCGCAGGATGATGGTCCGCGCTGGGACGGTGCAGATGACCTGCCCGTCAACCCGCTGGAATGCCCCGGCGAAGACCCTGCCACCCCCGATCCCATGATGGAAGTGCCTGCTTACGATGGTGGCCAGGCAGTGAACCCGCCTGATCTTGCAGGGCAGGACATCGTGCTGGTGGACGTGCCGAAGCTGATCGGCATTGGCTATTTCGCGGCCACCACCCTCGGCCAGCAGCAGGCGGCGGAAGAACTGGGCAATGTCACGGTTACGACCGATGCGCCCACCGAAGCCAACATTGACGACCAGATCGCCTTCATCGACAACTACATCACCCAGGGCGTAAACGGTATCCTGTTCGCGGCCAACGACCCCGTGGCGATTGCCCCGGTACTCACCCGCGCGCTGGAATCCGGCATTCACGTGGTTGGCTATGACGCCAACTCCAGCCCCGAGGCTCGTACGTGGTTCGTCAATCAGGCCGAGTTCAATGGCATCGGCAAGTCCATGATCGACAGCCTGGTCGCTGAGTCCGGCGAAGATGGCTCGTTTGGTATCGTCACCAGCACCTTCACGACCCCGAACCAGGCCCGCTGGATTTCGGAAATGTGGGCGTATGCCGCCAAGTGCTATCCGGAACTGACGTGGCTGGAAACCCTCGAAGCGCAGGAAGACAACGTTCTGTCGCAGACTCAGGCCGCGACCCTCATCAATAAGTATGGTGAGGACATTGACGGCATTCTCGGCATGACCAGCGTGGCGACCCCGGCAGCGGCTGAGGCCGTTACCCAGGCCGGCATGTGCGGCGAAATCGCTGTGGTTGGTCTTGCGACCCCGAATGCCATGCGTCCGTATGTCGAGTCTGAATGCGTTAAGTCGGTCGTGCTGTGGAACCCGGTGGACCTGGGCTACGCCTCGGTCTACGTGATGCGCGCGGTTGTGGACGGCACCCTCACGCCTGAGTCGACTTCGGTTGACGCTGGCCGTCTGGGCGAGCTGATGGTGGTCAACGGCAGCGAAATTCTGCTGGGTGCGCCATTCATCTATAGCCTCGAAAACATCGCCGACTTCGACTTCTAGTCCGGCTTTCCGGCTTCAGCCGTGAAGTCAAAGTGCGGGGGCGCAGTCACATGCGCCCCCGTTTGTTTTTCAGACTGAAAGGTGAGTCTCGATTATGTCACTCCAATCGCTTGTGGTCTTGAGCCACGCCCTCGGCGCACCCGCCCGGCAGTATGTCATCATTGGTGAGGGCAATACATCACTGCGACGTGACAGCGAAACTTTCTGGATCAAGGCCAGCGGGCAGATGCTAGAGACAGTGGGCGAAGACGGCTTCGTGGAAGTGCGTTTTGCGCCCGTGCTGGATGTACTTGATCGTGGTCTGAGCGGCGCGGCGATGGACGAGGCGATTGGTGCGGCCAAAGTTGACCCGCAATCTCCGCTGCGTCCGTCGATTGAGGTGACGTTTCACGCCATGTTGCTGGACGAATTCGGGGCGCAGTGCATCGCGCATACACACCCTGTTGCGGTTAACCAGATACTGTGTTCAAGCCGGGCGGCCGAGTTTGCTGCGCATCGCATCTTTCCTGATGAAGTGGTGCTGTGCGGCCCGCGCTCGGCGTTCGTTCCCTATCTCGACCCGGGCGTGCCGCTGGCGCAGGGCATTCGCAAGTCGGCGCGGGCCTATGCCGACGCGCAGGGAGAGCCACCCAAGGTGATCTTGCTGCAGAATCATGGCTTGATCGCGCTTGGGAAGACACCGGTTGATGCGCTGCGGATTACGGAAATGACGGTGAAGGCTGCGGCGATTTACGCGGGCGCCTGCGCGCTTGGAACGCCGGTGTTCTTGTCAGAAGAAGACATTGGCCATCTGTACAAACGGCCGGACGAACTCTACCGGCGCAGGCAGTTTGAATAGTAGCTGCCTGAGTGATCGCGGAATAGACATGAAAAAGGGCGGCCCACGTGGCCGCCCTTTGGCGTTTGCGGCGGTGGATGCTTATTTGTCTTTGGTGGTGGGGTCAAATGCGTCGCGCACGCCATCGCCGATGATGTACATACTAAGCACCGTCAGGAAGATCATGATGCCGGGCGGCCAGACAAGGAACGGGCCGCGCGTGAAGAACTCCTGCGACTTGCTGAGCATGTTGCCCCAGCTTGGGATCGGCGGCTTGATGCCCAGCCCGAGGAAGCTTAGGCCCGCCTCGGCCAGAATCAACGCGCCGATGTCAATCGCCAGCGTGATAACGATGACCGAGAAGACGTTCGGCAGAATGTGGCTGAACATGATGCGGCGGGACGACGCGCCAATCGCCTTGGCGCTGACAGTGTACTCGCGCTCGCGCAGCGACAACGTTTCGCCGCGCACAAGGCGTGTCGTACCTGTCCAGCCGAGGAAACCCAACACGAGGATGAGCGTCGTCGGCGTAGGCGACAAGACCGCAGCTACGATTAACAGCAGAAATAGCGACGGAATCGAAGTGAGCGTGGCGATCACCCAGTTGGTGAAGTCGTCCGCCAATCCGCCGTAATAGCCCGTGAAAATGCCGAGCGTGACGCCAATCGTGAGCGACAACGCCGCCGCCAGAAATCCGACACTGAGCGAAACCTGGCCGGCATAGAGCAGGCGCGAGAACTGGTCGCGGCCGAGGTCATCCGTGCCCAGCAGATGATACGAAGGCTCTCCGTCCCGTTCCGTCACGCTCATGGGCGCCAGGAATGTGTCGGACGTATTGGTTTTGGTATAGCTCACGTTCAGCGCATCAGAGATGGCCGGCGCGAAGATCGACATCAGCGTAATGATGGCGATGAGTACCATTGCCAGAATCGTCAGTTTGTCGCGGCGAAGTCGGCGCAGCGCCACTTTCGTCAGCGATTCGCCCGATTCGAGTTTCTGTTCGGGAATATCCAGTTTGGCAACTGCGGAGGAAGACGCCATATTCGAAAATCTCCCTAGTCAAAGCGAATACGCGGGTCGATGACCGCGTACAGGATGTCGGACAGGATATAGCCGAAGATCGTCGCAATGGCACTGATGATCACGACAGCCATCACCACCGGATAGTCCTGCGAAGTGACCGCGCCCACGCCCAGGCGCCCAAGACCCGGCCACGAGAAAATCGTCTCAGTAATGGCTGCGCCGCTCAAGAGACCTGTCAGTGCCGGGCCGAGAAACGTTGCCAGCGGGATGAGGGCATTGCGCGCGCCATGCTTGAACCATACGGTGCGGCCCGAAAGACCCTTGGCGAGCGCCGTGCGCATGTAGTCCTGGCTCATCACATCCAGCATCGATGCGCGCATATAGCGCGAGTAGACGGCAATTGCGCCCGTCGCCAGCACGAACGTGGGCAGAATCAGGTAATCCAGGCGTCCCCAAATCGGTGGACAGCCCCCAGTGAGCGTAGGTGGACAGCGACCACCCATGGGTAATAAGTGAAGCTGCGAGCCGAATATTAAAAGCAAGATAAGTCCCAGCCAGAAGACCGGAATAGCGTTGAAGATGACGGCTACAATGCGTGTGACATTGTCGAACACGCCACCTCGTCGCACTGCCGCCAGAATACCGACGGGAACGCCGACGATCATACCCAACAACAGCGCCGCGAAGCCCAATTCGAGCGTGGCCGCTATACGTTCACCGATCATGGTATTAACGGCGCGGCGGTAAAAATACGATCGCCCAAAGTCACCACGAAGAATGCCCAGCCGGTCGCCGGGGGGCTCGGGGTTGCCGTCGCCATCGGCGTCAAGCGGAATCAAGAATGCTTGATCCGAGATGCCATCGCCGTCACTGTCCCAGCGCATCCAGTCATCACCAGCCAGCCAGCGCAAATACTGAATTGGCCACGGGTCATTCACGCCCAGGCGCAGCGCCAGCAGTTGGCGCTGTTCCGGCGTGATGCGCGGGTCCTGCGTGAGCGCAGCAACTGGGCCACCTGGAGCAGCCGTCATGAGCAGAAACGACAGGATGGTGATCCCAAAGAATGTGGGAATTGCTTGCAGCAACCGTCGAATGATGTACTTGAACATAGGGGCACCGTACTTGAACGGCCGGAATGCAACCCGGACTGACGGATGAACGCACTGTTATGCAACAAAACCGATAACAACGAAACGCCGTAATTATGCAACAACAAGTACTGTGATTTCGCCCTCTCCACCACGGCGGATTGTCGCGGCAAAGAGGGCGAAAATCAACTACGAATTACACTAGATGTTTCGAACTACGGAGTGGCCACATTCCAGCTGTCGACGTTCCAGTACAGGAGCGACGGGTAGGGGCCGAAGCCTTCGACACCGGCACCAGCCGCATACATACCGTTTTGGACATTCAACGGAACGTACGGCAGGTCCTGCTGGAAGATTTCCTGCATCCGATAATACAGGGCGGCGCGCTCAGTCTGATCGCAGCCTTCCAGCGTCTTGGCCTGCAGGTTCAGGTCAGCAAATTCGGCGTTGTTCCACGAGGTCATATTGCTGCCCGAGCCAACCACGTCCGAGGCGACCGTGAAGAGCTGAGTCGCATCCGGGTCATCCGGCCAGCCATTGCGCCAGCCGAGGATGAAGGAGTTGAAGGTCTGGCTGTCCATGATGTCCAGCAGCGTGTTGAAGTCGATGGTCTGGAAGTCAACCTGGATACCGACCTGCGACAACTGGTCCTGGATGACGGTGCCGATAGCTTCACGGCGGCCATTGCCTTCATTCGTATACAGCGTGAACTGCAGGGGGGCGCCGTCTTCGGCATACATCGCGCCGGAGGCCTTGCGCACGCCACTGCCATCGTCCACCCAGCCAGCCTCTTCGAGGAGGGCGGCAGCGGCTTCGGGATCAAAGGCGATCGGAGGCAGGTCGTCGGCATAGGCCCACGATGCCGGAATGACGAACGAGGTCATGCGTTCACCTTCGCCCAGCACCGCGGCTTCAATGATAGCGTCGACATCAATAGCCTTGGCAATTGCCTGACGCACGCGCACATCACCGAAAATCGGGTGATTTCCCTGATCAATCGCGTTACCGTCGGCGTCAAGGCCGTTCTGCGGGTTCGACGGATCGGCCAGGTTCATCGCCAGATAGTCCCATGAGTTGCCGGGGAACGAATAGACCTGGGCATCGCCAGCATCGCCAGCAGCGCGGATGTCTGCACGGCGGCCAATGGCAGGACCGTCAATCACGTTGGTCTCGCCAGCGAGGAACTGCTCGACCATCACGTTCTGGTCCGGCACGACACGATAGATGTAGCCGGCGGGCAGCACCGCGCCGCTGGCCGCGTCGAAGTAGTCCGGATTGGCGACCAGTGCAACCTGCTCACTGGGGTTGAGGGCGCTGAAGTTGAACACGCCACCCGTGACCGTCGGGTTCTGATCTTCGGGCGAATTGTTGAGTTCAGTTACGTCTTCAGGAAGCACGTGCGACGGCACGGGATAGAGCACACCGACGTTACCGAGGGCCGTGCACTCCGCGCTGGCGAACGTCACCTGAACGGTGTACTCATCAAGCGCAACCACATCGAGGATGCCCGACGCGCCGGTGGGGTCCACAACGAAGCTCAGAGGCGTATCGACGAGGCCTTCAGCGCCGGCCTTGATGGCGTTCCACGTATAGATGACGTCGGCCGAGTCAATCGGGTCGCCGTCAGTCCAGGTCAGGCCTTCACGCAGGGTGAAGGTGTAGACGGTACCGGTGTCATCAATCGTCCAGTCCTGAACGATGCCACCAGCCGCCAGCGGCGGATCGTAGGGCGAATAGGACGCGGATTCGGCGTTGGCATTGATGAAACCCGGATACAGGAAGCCGGTAATGCGCGTGCTGGCAGTGTCACCAGCAAGGATCGGATTGAGGTGAGCAGGGTCACCACCGAAGTTGCCTTCGATGATGATGCCGCCACTGCCCGAATCCTGGGCGAATGCCGGAACCACCATGGCCGCAACCATCACGACCAGCAGCAGAACGAAAAGATACTTCTTCATTGAGTCCTTCTCCTTGAAACTGAGAATGCAATTCCGCTCGGAAGCGGGTTTCACGAACACGACAGCACTTACACTGTATCTACACAGTACGCGTGCGCCTGGTTCGATATTCCTGCTACCTTGCTTCTCTGTAAGTTTAACAAGCGCTCTGCCAGTGCGCCAACTTTTGACCGGCGGGGGATGAACATTTCATTAAAAAAGGCCTCAGCCGTTGGCTGAAGCCTCTTCTGTGTCGGGGTGCCCGGACTTGAACCGGGGACCTCTTGCACCCCATGCAAGCGCGCTACCATGCTGCGCCACACCCCGAACTGCCGTGAGTATAGAACGCGCACGTAGGGCACGCAAGGCTGAAGTGAACAAAACCTCCGAACCGCCACGATGCCGAGGACGCCAAGGGAAGTTGGGTAGGATTCTTGGCGCTCTTGGCGTCCTGGCGGTCCAAGAGGCGATGCTCGTCTCTGTAACCGCCATAGATTATTGGTAACGTGAGTGATGACATAATGCGCTTACGTTGCCGGTTGCCGTGCCAGACCGAAGTCCCGGCTGCGGGAAGTGCGATGACAGCACGCGCCCCCGCGTTCCGCCCCCGCCCCGCGACCATTCCGGCCACCATTTCTCCCCCCGTGAACAGCGCGCGTGTACTATGCTGAGGTTGTGCCCTCCATCGCGCTTCCGCCATCAGCCCACAGGCGATCACGCGCAGCGCATCGGATGTCCTGCTGTTGTCTCGCTGTCTCGCTCACTTTTCCCCTCAAAGGTTGTCTCGCTGTTCTGATTCTGTCTCGCTGTCTCACTTTGAAATACCGTTGATAATATGAATGATGCCTCAACTTGCACATGTGGCTGGTCGTCATGGCGGATTGAATCCGGCCGCTGGGGTATGCCTACCATTCCTCAGCCTCGGAGAGTCTTGTCTTTTCGGCAGCCGGCGGCTTCGGCCACTGGTGGCCTTGCGCCATACGCACGATTTGTACGTTCGCGTGCCCCTCTCTATACTGGCGTCAGCTTCCGGCATTGGGCTGGAGCGCGTGGGAAATGGGGCAGGGCAATGACCATCCGTTTGACGACGATGGCCGCTTGCGCGGGTTGAGCAGCCAAACTGGGTCCGAAAGACCTGGCGCAGGTTCTGCAGCCGCTCAAGGGGATCTTCTCCCCAACTGAATATCCCGATCTAATGGTCGGATTGGAATCGCCGGACGATGCGGCTGTGTACCGCGTCGCGCCTGATCGCGCCATCATCTCGACTGTAGATTTCTTCCCGCCAGTCGTCGATGACCCGTACACATTTGGCGCGGTAGCGGCGGCCAATGCGCTGAGCGACATCTACGCGATGGGCGGCGATCCGCTGTTCGCGGTCAATCTGGTGGCATATCCCGACGGGTTAGGGCTGGAGATGCTGACCGAGATACTGCGCGGCGGCGCGGAAAAAGTGCGTGAAGCGGGCGCGGTCATCGCTGGTGGCCACACCGTGACCGATCGTGAGCCTAAGTATGGCCTCGCCGTGACGGGCAGCGTCCATCCCGACCGCATTATTCACAAGGGCGGCGCGCTCGTGGATGACATCCTCATCCTCACCAAGGCGCTCGGGACCGGCACGATTACTACTGCACTCAAACGCGGAGTGGCATCTGCTGCCCACGTTGATGCCGCTGTCGCCAGCATGATGCGCCTGAACCGCGCCGCCAGTGAGTGCGCGCGCAAGTATCGCGTGCATGCTATGACGGACATCACCGGCTTCGGCTTCATCGGCCATGGGCACGAGATGGCCCATCTGAGCGGCGTGGATTTCGAAGTTCGGCCGGCGGCGCTGGATTGGATTGACGGCGCGCGCGAATACGCTGAGGCTGATATCTTTCCCGGCGGCATGGAACGCAACCGCGAATTCTACGGAGAATGGGTGGGTTTGAGCTCAAGTGTGAGTTCAGTCCAGCTAGATTTGATGTACGACCCGCAAACCTCTGGCGGGTTGCTGATGGCTGTGCACCATGAAGACGCGGCGGCGCTTCTGGCCGATCTGCATGCGTGCGGCGAACGCGCGGCAATCGTCGGCGCGGTGCGCGTCGGCACGGGCCGGCTGATGCTAACCGCCTGAACAGCGGGGCGGCTCAATAACCTCACTAACCTCAAACCCGAAAACAACGTTACACTACAGGTATGCAAACTCGCCCGACCGTGAGGAGAAGCGCATGACTACTTTTCCACCTTCTGTGCCGAAACCGGGCAATCCCGGCCAGCCGCAAATGGCGATTGTCAACACGAAGCTCGCCTACGCCAACATACGCAATGGCCCTGGCACGAATTACCGCGACGTCGCTGACATGCGCAACCTGACCCTCGCCGCCTACTACCCCGGGGCCGTATCGCAGAATGGCTGGGTGTGGGTGGAGCAGTCCGGGGTTGGCGGCTGGGTCTCAAAGAGCGTCGTCACCTTCGAGCACGTCAACGCGCCCGTGCCCGGTTCGCAGCCGCCCACACCCTATAAGGGCGCTGTGGCGATGTGGCACTGGAAGGGCGATTCGGTGTCTGAGAACACCATCGAGGAATTAGCGCGTACGATAAAGAATCGGGCTCCGGCGGTCAGCCAGGTTTGGGTCAAGACATCCGACTATACACCGACCGCGGGCGCGCAGTGGATGGGCTACTGGGATACGAAGCGTAACCTCGCCATCGATGGCCCGTCCAGCATTGACCGCTGGGTCACAGCGCTGGCGCAATTTGGCCTGGAACTGCATATCTGGGTCGTGCCACGCGGTGGCAACATTGATGCTGAGACCAACCTGATCATTCAGGCCTGCCAGCGACCGGGCGTGAAATCGCTCATCCTGGATGTCGAGCCGTACGAAGGCTTCTGGCTCGGCGGACAGGCGGGCGTTCGCCCGTTCATGACGCGCATTCGGCGCGCACTGCCGGGCGCGTTCCACATCGGCCTGGCCGTCGACTCGCGGCCGCATCACTACGAAACGATCTTCCCGCGCGAGTGGCAGCCGTTCGTCAACAGCGTACACCCCATGGCCTACTGGGAGACGATGCGCCGCCAGCCGGATGACGTGCTGGCCGAAGCGTTCGAGGTGTGGGGCAGCTACGGCAAGCCGATCATCCCGGCGCTGCAAGGCGATGCGCTGGCGCAGGACATGGCAACGGCACAAACGCTTTCGGTCGCGCGCCACGCGGCGCAGGGCATAAGCTGGTGGCGTTTGGGTGTGGTCGGGCCAGTCGAGTGGCAGGTGATCAACAAACCGGTCACGGCCACCGATCCGCTTCCGGTGCCGCCGCCGGTCGAGGGCTACGGGGAAGAGCAGATTGTCAAGCCGCGTGAAGCGGGGTTCAATAACTTTTCCTATACCGGCCAGAACGAGTTCCGTGAATTTGCCGGGCTTTATGGCTGGACAGTCCTGTACAAGCGAACCTCGCCGCAAGTGGCGAGTGCGGCGGCGCGTTGGGCGCCCAAACTCAGCGAGAGTGGCAAGTACGAAGTCTCGGTGTTTGTACCGGCACGCCATGCCACCACCCGCAACGCGCGCTTCCGTGTGTATGGCATCAAAGGTTCGTCATCCGACGTCATCGTACCGGTCGATCAGTCGATCTATTCTAACCAATGGGTGACGCTGGGCGTGTTCGACTTCGACAAGGGCGCGATCAACGGCGGCACAGTGTTCCTCAATGACTTAACAGGAGAAGGGGATCAGGAGATTGCGTTTGATGCGGTGCGCTGGCGCAAGATCGTATTGCTTCCCGGCAACCCCGATGGTCCTGGACCAATTGTCACGCCGCCCGGCTATGCCGACGGCTTCGATCAACCAGTGGGCACGGCCGCCGAACGGCGCTCGTCGCAGGTGTGGGCCGGCAAGTGGCTGGATGCGTCGCCATTCGGGCAGCTCTACTTCATCGGCACGCCAAGCGAGGCCTATCACACGGGCGCAGACCTGAATCTGCCCGCCGATGCCGACGCGCATACGCCGGTTTATGCGACGGCCAGCGGCGTGGTGACGTTCGCGGCCCGAATGCCCATTTGGGGCAATCTGATCATTATCCGGCATGACCCGATGGTGAACAGCAGCCTGTTGATGTTCAGCCGCTACGGGCATATCGAGGAAATGATCGTCGAGGTGGGCCAGCGCGTGGCTCGTGGGCAGCAGATCGCTCGCGTGGGCAACGCCTATGGGCGCTATGCCTACCACCTGCACTTCGACCTCAGCCCGACGACTATTCTCGAACAGAAGCCAGAACACTGGCCCGGCAAGAATCGCGCTGAGCTATTGAAGCACTATGTCGACCCGCGCGACTTCATCGCGTCGCACCGGCCGAAAGTGTAGTGTCCGCCCCACCACGATTCCTACTGTGCGCCAAAGGGCATTCCAAACGAAACCGGGGCATCCTCAGCGGATGCCCCGGCATGCTATATCTGGATGACGCTCGGTTAGAACAGTCCCCAGTCGTCAGCCGCGCCTTCTTCCATCATCGACGGGTCCCACATCTCCAGCCCCATCTCGATGGTCGTGGGCACGCCGGCGTATTCCTGGGCGGCGCGACGCGAGTTCTCCAGGAGTTGCGGCGCATACGGGCAGAATGGCGTCGTCATAATCATGACGATGTGGGCACGGTTGGGCTCAAGCTCGACCTTACGCAGCAGGCCCAGTTCAATCACATTCATCCCGATTTCGGGGTCAATGACCACGCGCAGGGCTTCGCGCAGTCCCTCTTCGGTTTTTGTCTGCACGGATCCATCGGTCATCGCGTATCCTCACTCATCAGCGCCTGAAGCTGCCATCATAGCGTATCAAGGCCATGGTATCACGGGGAAATTCTCTAAGTCAATTTTTATCATATTCGTCTGAGAAATATTGACTTGCTTCACTCAGACTGGTACACTGAACTTCTATTATCACCATGAGGTACGGCTGAAAGTTAACAGCCATTAAAATCCGCCCAGGAGGTCACTCGGACGATGAGTGCAGCGTTGGAAATTCGCAATTTGCATGTGAGCGTAGAGGACAAGCCAATTCTACGCGGCGTCAACCTGACCATCAAGCAGGGGCAGGTGCACGCGCTTATGGGGCCGAATGGTTCAGGCAAGAGCACGCTTGCCAATGCGCTGGCGGGCAACCCGACCTATGACGTCACCAGCGGTCAGGTCATCTTCAATGGCCGCGACTTACTGGAACTGGAAGCGGACGAGCGCAGCCGCGCCGGCCTGTTCCTCGCGTTTCAGTATCCCGTGTCAATTCCGGGCGTGACGCTGGCGAACTTCCTGCGCCTGGCAATCAATGCGCGCATGAAGGCGGCCGACCCGAACAGCAAGGGTATTTCGGTATCCGACTTCCGCAAGCTTATGAAGGCCAAGATGGATCTGCTGGGCATGGATCACAGTTTTGCAGGCCGCTATTTGAATGAAGGCTTCAGCGGCGGCGAGAAGAAGCGCGCTGAGATTCTGCAGATGGCCGTGCTTCAGCCCACCTTCGCCATCCTGGACGAGACCGACTCGGGCCTCGATATTGACGCGCTGCGCGTGGTGTCGGAAGGCGTGAACACGCTGCGCGGCCCGGATTTGGGTGTGCTGGTGATTACGCACTACCAGCGCATTCTGAACTACATCAAGCCGGAATTCGTCCACGTTATGTTCGAAGGCCGCATCGTCGAAAGCGGCGGCCCGGAACTGGCGCTCAAGTTGGAAGACGCGGGTTACGATTGGATCCGCGCGCAGCAGGTGGCCGAGTAGGCCGCCTATAGCAGGAGGACAACAATGGTCGATACCTTCGTCCCCAGCTCCAAGCAGTTTACCGAAGAGGAAGCGGCGCTCACCGGCGTGCGCACGTCGTACGAAGAGAAGTATGGCTTCCATGACGCAGAAACCGAATACGCGTTCAAAAGCCAGAAGGGCCTGAACGCCGAGATCGTTCGCCAGATCAGCGCGATGAAGCACGAGCCAGCGTGGATGACCGAATACCGGCTCAAGGCGCATGAGATTTTCCTGAGCAAGCCGATGCCAGAGTGGGGCGCTGATCTCAGCGGCATCGACTTCGATGACATCTTCTACTTCGTGCGCGCATCTGACAAACAGGGCCGCGACTGGAACGAAGTGCCTGCCGACATCAAGAAGACGTTCGACCGGCTGGGTATTCCCGAAGCCGAGCAGAAGTATCTGCAGGGCGTGACGGCGCAGTACGAGAGTGAAGTCGTCTATCACAGCATCCGCAAGGACCTGGAGAGCAAGGGCGTCATCTTCACCGATATGGACTCGGCGCTGCGCGACTACCCCGAGCTGGTGAAGGAATACTTTGGCACCATCATCCCATCGAGCGACAACAAGTTCGCGGCGCTCAACAGCGCGGTCTGGTCGGGCGGCTCGTTCGTGTACGTGCCCAAGGGCGTCCATGTCGAAATGCCGCTGCAGGCCTATTTCCGCATCAACACCAAGAACATGGGCCAGTTCGAGCGTACGCTGATCATCGTTGAAGAGGGTGGCTACGTGCACTATGTGGAAGGCTGCACTGCGCCCACCTACAGCGAAGACAGCCTGCACAGCGCCGTGGTCGAGATCATCGTCAAAGACGGCGGCCGCTGCCGCTACACGACCATTCAGAACTGGTCGAACAACGTCTACAACCTCGTCACCAAGCGCGCAGTTGCGTACAAAAATGCGACGATGGAGTGGGTGGATGGCAATCTGGGCAGCAAGGTGACTATGAAGTACCCCGCGGTCATTTTGGCGGGCGATGGCGCGCACGGCGAAGTGCTGTCGATCGCGTTCGCCGGCGCCGGCCAGCAGTTGGACGCCGGGGCCAAGATCACGCACCTCGCGCCCAACACGACCAGCCAGATCATCAGCAAGTCGATTAGCAAGGGCGGCGGACGCGCCAGCTATCGCGGTCTGCTCAAGATCGTCGAGGGTGCGGACAACGTCAAGAGCAACGTCGTGTGCGATGCGCTGTTGATGGACGACATGAGCCGCAGCGACACCTATCCGACGATTGAATGCGATGCCAAAAAAGTAACGATGGGCCACGAAGCTTCGGTGAGCAAGGTCGGTGAAGATCAGCTCTTCTACGCCATGAGCCGGGGCATGAACGAAGACGAGGCCAACGCCATGATCGTCAACGGCTTCATCGAGCCGCTTGTACGCGAGCTGCCGATGGAATACGCGCTCGAACTGAACCGGCTAATCCAGATTCAACTTGAAGGCTCGATCGGCTAGACGTCCGGCGAACTTCAACGGCCAAGGAGAAATAACATTGTGGTGGTAGTGACACAAGGGCGCGCGCGCGCTGCGCAGGCGCCACTCTACATGAGCGCAGATGTGATTGCGCTGAGCGAGGCAAACAACGAACCGCGCTGGCTGCGCGAAAGCCGGCTGGCTGCGTGGGAACTATATGAAGGCATGCCAATGCCGGGCCGCACGGATGAAGCTTGGCGGCGCACCGACTATCGCGGCATTCGCTGGGACGAAGCAGGTCGTCAACTGGAGACGGTGTGGGGCGACAAGTCGCTTGTGCCTGCCGAAAATCTGGAGCCGTTAGTCGAGGGCGCGCAGGGCGGCTTCATCGTCTTCGTCGACGGCAAACTAGCACATTTCGAGCTGGATGAGTCGCTGCGGTCGCAGGGCATTGTCTTCAGCGATTTGCTGACTGCCGCTAGCGAGCATGAAGACCTGGTGCGCCCGCGCCTGATGACGAGCGCAGTGCTGCCGCACGAAGGCAAGTTCGCGGCGCTGCACGGAGCGCTATGGACGCACGGCGTGTTTCTTTACGTGCCGCGCAACGTAGCGGCAGAGCTGCCAATTCATGTGGTGATGTACAACAGCCAGCCTGGCGCGACAATGGGCCATGTGCTGGTGGCGCTGGACGAAAACGCGCAGGCGACGGTCGTGGTGGACTACTTGTCGGCGGATGCTGATGATCAGTCGTTGTTTGTAGGTGCGACTGAACTGCTGGTGGGCGATGCGGCCAACCTGAAGTTTGTCAGTCTGCAGGATTGGAACCGCGCTACCTATGAATTCAGCACCTTGCGCGGCCGGGTTGGGCGTGACGCCAACCTCGATTGGGTGATCGGTAACATGGGCGGCGAGCTGGTCAAGCAGTTCATCGAGATGGAACTGGACGGGCAGGGCGCATTTGGCCGCGTGACCGGCATGTTCTTCGCAGATGGTGAGCAGACGTTCGACCAGGATACGCAACAGGTGCATAACGCGCCGCTGACGAGCAGCGACCTGCTGTTCAAGGGCGCGGCCAAGGATAATGCCCGCACCGTCTGGCAGGGCATGATCAAGTCACTGCCCAAGATGCAGAAGATCGACGGCTTTCAGGCTTGCCGAAACCTGGTGCTGGGCGAGGATGCGCGTATGGACGCTATCCCCGGGCTGGAGATCGAGGCGGATGACGTGCGCTGCACCCATGCCGCCACCTTCGGCACGCTCGAAGAATTGCCCGTGTTCTATCTGATGAGCCGCGGCGTGACGCGTGAAGAAGCTGAATTGACCGTCGCCGAGGGCTTCTTCGAGGAACTGCTTGAACGCGTGCCGTTCCCGCGTGTGCAGGACCGCCTGCGCGTGGCCCTGGAGGACAAGATCCTCGGCCGCCGGCGCTCATAAGCGCAGCGGCAATCACTCAGCGAGCCCGATAGGGGCGAATGGATTCGCAAGTTGAATCCGTTCGCCCCTTTGGTTTTATCCGGCCCTCGACGGCGCTCGCCCGTGACCTACAATGGGTGAGCAGGATAAGGAAGCACACATGACCTCTGACACTCAACCGGCGTACGATATCGACAAGGTGCGGGCCGATTTCCCGATTCTGGCGCGCGAGCACCACGCCAGTGCGCCACTGGTCTACCTCGACAATGCCGCTACCACGCAGAAGCCGAGCCTTGTTATCGATCAGCTAGACCGCTACTACCGCGAGTACAACGCAAACGTCCATCGCGGCATTCACCTGCTGAGTGAGGAAGCGACGCAGGCTTATGAAGAGGCGCGATTGAAGGTCAAGCGCTTCATCAATGCCGCCAGTCGCCGCGAAGTCATCTTTACGCGCGGCACAACCGAGAGCATCAACCTGGTCGCGCAAACCTGGGCGCGGGCCAACCTCTCGGCGGGCGATGTGGTGCTGTCGACGCATATGGAACACCACTCCAACATCGTGCCGTGGCAGATGCTAGCGCATGAAAAGGGCGTTGTCGTGCGCTATGCGCGCGTGACCGATGACGGCAAGCTTGATCTGGACGAGTACGAACGCATCCTCGCCCATGAGCCCGTGAAGCTGGTGGCGGTGATGGCGGTATCGAATGTGCTGGGCACGGTTAATCCAGTAGCAGACATGACGCGGTTAGCTCACGCGCGTGGCGCTCTCATACTGGTCGACGCCGCGCAGGCTGTGCCGCACATGCCGCTCGACGTGCGCACATGGGATGTCGATTTTCTGGCCTTCAGTGGCCACAAGATGGTTGGTCCCACCGGCATTGGCGTGCTGTATGGCAAGCGGGTACTGCTCGAAGCCATGCCGCCGTGGATGGGCGGCGGTGATATGATCAGCCGCGTGACGCTGGAAGGCAGCGCATGGAACGAACTGCCGTACAAGTTCGAAGCGGGCACGCCGTCAATAGCCGAAGCGATTGGGCTGGGCTACGCGGTGGACTATCTGAATGGCCTCGGTCTCGATGCGATTCACGCGCACGAGCGGACGTTGACCGAATACGCGCTCGACCGTCTGGCCGAAGTGCCAGGCCTGACGTTGTACGGGCCTAATGCGCACGAGCGCGGCGCAGTGGCTACGTTCACGCTGGCGGGCATCCATGCTCATGACGTGGCTCAGATGCTCGATATCGCCGGCATCGCCGTGCGCGCCGGTCATCACTGCGCGATGCCGCTGCACGACCGGCTGGGCATTCCGGCTTCGGCCCGCGCCAGCTTCTACCTTTACAATACGACGCAGGAAATTGATGCGTTGATCGACGGCCTGTACGCCGCCAAGACCACGTTCAGCGTCTGAAAGCAGGAAAGCAGATGTACGACTTTTACCGCGAGAATATCCTCGACCACGGCATGAACCCGCGCAACTTCGGCTTGCTCGATCCCACGATTGTGGATGTGGAGGCCGACAACCCGCTGTGCGGCGACAAACTGCGGCTAACGCTGCGAGTGGATGAGACCGGCCATATCAGCGAAGTTGGCTGGGATGGGCAGGGCTGTGCTATCAGCCAGGCAGCCGCCTCAATGCTGGGTGAGGAGTTGATCGGCAAGTCGCTGGAAGAGGCGAAGACCATCAACAAAGATGCCGTGTTCGAAATGATCGGCATTCCGTTGTCGATGAACCGCGTCAAATGCGCGCTGCTGTCGCTGAAGGTGCTCACGATTGGCTTGTACAAGTTGGGCGTAATTGAGCACCCCGAGATGGAAGATGAGGAAGATGAATGAGTGAAGAATTTGTGACGGTGTGCCCGGCCAACGAAATTCCGCAAGGTGAGCGCACCGTCGTGCGCGTGGGCCGCGAGTTTGTGGTTATTTTCAACGTCGTCGGCAAGTTCTACGCGCTCGAAGACCGCTGCTCGCACGAAGACGTGCCGCTGTCTGACGGTGTGATTCATGGTGAAACGGTGGAATGCATCCAGCATGGCGCGGTCTTCGACCTGGCGACCGGAAAGGATCTTGCCCCGCCTGCGGTATCGCCCGTGAAGGCGTATGAAACGCGTGTGGAAGATGGCGTGCTGCAGCTTCGCAGACGAAAGTAGTCGGCCGTGTTCAAGACGTTCGCAGAGGGATTGGAATCGGGGCGCACGCTGACCTTCGGCCATCGCGGGGCGCGGGCCTACGCGCCGATGAACACACTGCCCTCTTTTGAGATGGTGGCGTTGATGGGCGCGCACGGCGTGGAATTTGATGTGCGCCGCTCGAAAGACGGCGTGCTCGTCATTTTGCACGACGCGACCATTGACGGCACCTCGAATGGCAACGGCGCGGTCGATGCGTTGACGTTCGCCGAACTGCACGAGTTGGACTTCGGCGCGTGGATGGGCGAGCAATATGCAGGTACACAGATTCCCACGCTCGATGAGGTGTTCGAACTGATTGGCCAGCGGCTGCTGATGAACGTTGAAATAAAGTCGGAGCACTTGTCGGGCGGTGGCATCGAGGCGCAGGTGGGCGAAACTATTGCCCGGCACAATCTGGGCCAGCGCATTCTGGTGTCGTCGTTCAACCCGCTAACGGTACGCCGGTGCGCGCGGGTCATGCCGGATATTCTGCGCGGTCTGCTGGTTGAAAGTGAGACGCCGTTTGAGCGTGCGCGGCTGCTGAATACGCTGAAAATTCAGGCGCTGCACCCGTATTTTCCATACATCGATGAGGCGTACATGGCGCAGGCGCAGGCGCGTGGGCTGGCCGTGAATACGTGGACGGTCAACGACCCTGCCGACGCCATGCGCCTGCGCGATTTGGGCGTGGGCGCGGTCATCACCGACCGGCCAGATGTGATTCTTGAGGCGCTGGGCGGGTGAGCGCGCTCTGGCGACGAAGCATTCGCTTCGGCTTTCGCCTGCTGTACCAGGAAATGGCCTTCACCTACGACGCGGTTAGCTGGACGGCCTCGATGGGCGCATGGCGCTGCTGGGTCGAAAGCGCGCTGCGCCATCTGCCGCCGGGCGAACCGGTGCTGGAACTGGCGCACGGGCCTGGGCATCTACAGGTGACGCTGGCGGAACAAGGCAGATGCGCGTATGGCATTGATTTGTCGGCGCAGATGGGGCGGCAGGCGCGGCGGCGCTTGCTCAGAGGCGGCCTTTCTGTGCGACTGGCGCGCGCCAGAGTGCAGGCGCTGCCGTTCGCTGACGAGGCCTTTGCCGCCGTCATCAGCACGTTTCCGACCGAATTCATCGTGCAGCCACAAACGCTGGCGGAAGTGCGGCGGGTGCTGCGGCCGGGCGCGCCGCTGATCATCGT
The DNA here is from genome assembly GCA_963841085.1 of uncultured Chloroflexia bacterium. Classification (GTDB taxonomy): domain Bacteria; phylum Chloroflexota; class Anaerolineae; order Aggregatilineales; family Phototrophicaceae; genus Flexifilum. The sequence goes on from CAWJBF010000011.1 coordinate 117,631, forward strand.
GCCGGCTGCAACGTTCAACCGGGGCGGGGCGGCCAAGGTGGCGCTGGAATGGGCCTATCAGGTGACCGGTCAGCGCGATGGGCCACAGACTGCTCAATCCAGCGTTGTGCGCTACTTCGAGCCGTATGGCTTCGCGGTGGAGACGTTCGAGGAGCCGTGCCCACGCAGCACCGCGTTGGTCATCGTGGCGCGAAAAACGCCCTAGCGCGGCAGGAAGAGGCTGTGCTACACTTCCCCGTGACTTGGTGGCTATAGCTCAGTCGGTTAGAGCGTCTGATTGTGGATCAGAAGGTCGAGGGTTCAAGTCCGTCTAGCCACCCCAAGTAGCGAACCTGCCCAGCCTATTGCAATGAGGTCTGGGCAGGTTTGTCTCTGGAGTTACACAGGCCGTCGCAGCGCCACCAGATTTTGTCGTTCGCTCACGCGCAACCCTTTGCGTGGGTGATAGGCAGCGGGCGCTGCGACGGCGGCCGCCTGCGGTTCCTGTTCAACCGCGTCAGCTTTAGCGACAGCGGCTTCGATCAGACTAACTTCGCCTGCTCCCATCAGCGCGGCAAGAATTCCTGCTTTCGCCAGCGGCTGTTCCGGCTCAACTCCGACGGCCGGCGTTTCTGCCACTTCGGCTACTTCAGCGGGCACTTCTTCGTGCGCTGACACAGCTTCAGTCGCAGCTTCGTCAATGGCGCCGTCAGGCGGCGTCAGTGCTTCGGTTGAGGCCGGCTCGGTTTGCGGTGGGGCTTCGTCGGCCTGTACGCTCTCTTCCGCCGGAACCTCTGGCCGCTGTACGCCAAAGACTTCCCAAATACTCTTGCCTTCACTGTCGGACGGGGGCAGCACGGCTGCAATCGCTGCCGCACGGGCCGCCGCTTCGGTACGGTCAACCATCGGTGCTGCGGCCAGCGCATCCGCAATCGGCGCGGACGCTTGCTCTTCGGCGGTAGCGGTTTCGGGCTCGACGGCGGCCGCTGTGTCAGGTTCTGCGGTCGGGGCCGGTTCCGCCTCAGGCGCTTGAACTTCTGCCGGTTCAGATTTCGGCGCGAAACGCTCATCACCCTCAGCGACCGCCAGGGCTGGCTCGCGCGGCTTGGTATCGTCCACAACCACCGGCGGCTCGGTTGCGAGGTCAATTGCCGGCACCAGCGTGGCGTCGCCGGCGTTGACTGCCGGCTCGGCTGCGACCGGCATCAGCACCGCATCTTCGACGACTTCGGCTGGCGCCTCCTCTGTCAGCGCCGACGGATGACGCGGCTTGTAGGCGGCGCGCGCTTCGACGTCTGGCGCTTCACGCATCAGCGACTTGGCAACCAATTCTTCGTTCTGGTCTTTGGTGAACGCCTTGATCTGCCTGTAGAGCGCCTTGAGGCTGGCCGCCATGGTGGAGTCCACCTGGCGCGATGCGCGCCCTCCGCCAAACAAGCCGCCGCTCTCGAAGCTGAATGTCCATTGAACGACCGTACCTTCAGGGATTTCCTGAAGGCGTACTCGCCCCTGGTTCTCTTTGAACGGGCCGCCGTCGACATAGTTATATTCGTAGCCGAGGCCGTTGTACCAGGATGTGATTTCGAGCACGGCATCACGGCCCTGCTGCGTGGTCGAGCGCCAGCGCGTGCCAGCACCTGTGTGTTTGGTCGACAGAAACGACACCGCGCGGCAGTCGGTCTGCCATTCGGCGTTATTCTGGAGGTCGCTTAGGTATGCCCACACGACTTCTTGCCGTGCGGGAATGAGGATTTGCTGATCGATAATCGCCATAGTGGCCAGATTATACAGCCCTCCCGGCTGGTGTTCAAACTAGCGTGCGTTTGCTACAATCTAGCTATCGTACCCGCACGCCAGAGCGCCGAACGTTGACCTTTCCCGCCATTACGCTGGGCTTCATCTTGGCCACGCTTTACGGCACAATCTTTCACCTGATTGTGGGTGGGGATGCGCGGCGTTTAGCCGTTTACTTGATTTCATCGTGGGCAGGTTTCGCCGTAGGCCAACTGTTGGGTAGGGTGCTCGGCTTTGAACTGCTCAATATTGGTACGCTTCACTTGCTTGCAGCCACTGCTACTGCCTGGCTGGCCCTGTTCGGCGCAATGTGGTTTATGCGCCGCCGCCGGCTGTTTGTCTAGCGAAGGGAAGGGAACGGCATGACGAGTTCGAACATTGACTCGGAACTGGCCCAGGTTATAGAGAGAACTCAAACGCGCTTCCGCAGGATCGTGATTATTGTTATCGCGGTTCCGCTCGTGTTTATGGGCGTGATCGTCCTGCTCGCTGTGATCGCGGCACTGGCCGATGTGCAGGGAACCGGTGAAGCTATTCGCATGTTGCGAGACTTGTTGCTGGTGTTCATCGCGCTGGAGCTGGGGCTGATTTTTCTGGCCTTCGCGGTCCTGCTGGTTCAGGTCGCGCGGCTGGTTAGCCTGCTGACCGAGGAAGTGAAGCCACTGCTGGAATCGACGCAGGATACGGTGCAAACCGCGCAGAACACAGTGAAGTTTGCGGGCAAGAACGTGCTCGAACCGGCGATTGATGTGGCCAGTTTTGCTGCGGCTATCTCCGTCCTGTTTGGCGGTTTGTTCGGGCTTCGCCGCGCTTATGGCCGCGCCACCAAACCCAAGCGAGAAGAAAATGGAAAATAACCGAAGGGGCTTCAGCGCCGACGGGCGCTGGTTGGCGTGGGGACTCGTGCTTGGGGTGGGCCTGGGGGTTGTCGTTGCCCTGCTGGGTGCGCCAAAGAGCGGCCCGGATTTTCGTGAGTGCGTGATCGAGCGGGCCCAGTCCGTTACGACGAATGCGAAGGCCAGGCTGAAGTCGGCAGCGCCCACCGACACCGTCGCTCAGAGCATGGCGGAAGGCAAGGAAGCTGCTCGCCGCCGGCGAGAGGGCGCAGCGCCCTGAGTGCGCTAGCGATTCAGGCTCGCCAGCGCCGCCGAAATCGACTCGACGACGTCCCCGGCGCAGACTGAACGTTCAGTACCAAGGCGGCGGGCCGCCATCACGCCAGCCAGCCCGTGCAAGTAAGCCCCCGCCGCTGCCGCGTTAGCCGCCGGTATGCGCAATGCGTACAGCGCACCAATCATCCCTGCCAGCACATCGCCGGTTCCTGCTGTTGCAAGAGCCGATGTCTTGAACGGCAGCACGCGCACCGTCGCGTCGGGCGCTGCAATCAGCGTATGCGCGCCCTTAAGCACCAGAGTGACACCCCATTCAACCGCCTTTGATTGAGCGAGTTCCCAGCGCTGATTGATAACGTCCGTCGTCTTCATCTCACACAGGCGCGCCATTTCGCCGGGATGAGGCGTGAGAATGGTATCTGGGGGAAGTAGCGCGGGCCAATCGGGAATCTCGGCCAGCATCGACAGCGCATCGGCGTCGATGACGAGCGGCGGCAAATCTGGCACGGAGCCTGATGGTGCAGGCGCGGCCCCGGTAAAGCCAATCGGGGCGTGGCTGGTCGCGTGATCGCCCGCCAGCAGTTCGGTTAGAAAATGGCGCGTTTCCGCCTCGCGGCCGACGCCCATGCCAATGACCAATACATCGCAGGTTGCCGCTTCACGCCGAACCAGTTTCGCTCCGTCTGACACAAGCGCGCCGAGTTCGTGCGGGAGATGCAGCCAGGTTGCTTCATAGAGTGCGCTGGCGAGTATATTAACCAGCGGGTTAGGTGCGCCAATGGTGACGAGGCCCGCACCCATGCGATAGGCCGCCCGTGCCGCCAAGGCTGGTGCGCCGGTGTAGTTGGCCGAGCCGCCCACGACCAGCACGCGGCCGTGGGTGCCTTTGTGCCCGTCTGATGCACGCTCAGGAAGCCACGCGGCGGCGTCCGCCGAAGTGACCAGTTGATAAGGCGCGCTTTTCAACGGGCCGGTAGTGGGCGGCACGTCGAGGCTGGCAACGCTCAGGCGGCCGACTGCTGCAGCGCCGGGAAAAACGAACAGGCCGGGCTTGGCCGCGATCATGGTCATGGTCTCGTCGGCATGCAGCGCGTGTTCATCGATCTCGCCGCTGTCGCAGTTGAGGCCGCTGGGACAGTCCACAGCGAGTACACGGGCGCCAATTGAACGCGAGGGCGCTGTTTCGTCGGCAAAGAGCGCGGGCTGCGGCTCGGGCTTATACGTGTTCATGGCAGTCTGCACTGCCTTAAGCAGCTTACGTGTTTCGTCGTCGAGGGGCAGCCGCGCGCCAATCCCGAACAGGGCATCGACGACGATCAGTGAAGTCGAGACCATCTGCTGAAGTACGCGAAAGCGCTGGTCATCCTGCGCCCGGGCCACAGTCAAACCGGCGTCCTGAACTGCCCGAAGATGGGGATCAGCTTCTGCCCGCTCTTTGAATAGATAGAAGCGCACTGCCGTGCTAGTTTCCGCTGCCAATATGCGCCCGGCCACAAGGCCATCGCCGCCGTTGTTGCCCGGCCCGATGAGAAATGTCACGCGCCACTGGTCATGTGGAGCGCCGCTTTCGGCCAGAAGCTGCGCCAGCCGGTGCGCCAACGCAGTTCCGGCGCGATCCATCATTTCCGCGTAGGTCAGGCCGGTCTGATTGGCCTGTGCCTCGACTTCGCGCATCGCTGCTACGGAGATGACGGGAATAGTCATGTGATGGCCCTCACTTGTCTGTTTGAGGCTGATTATACTCGCCTGAAGCAATCAAAAAGGCGCCCTCAGTGGACGCCTTTTCTGATTCAATCCATGCGACGATGCCGAGTTAGGTTGTCCGCTCGACCACCGAATAGGCCAGTTCCACCATTTGCCGTTTGGCCGAGGACTTGGGCAGCACCGACAGACCAGCCACCGCTATTTCAACAAAGCGGCGCGCCTGATCGTAACCTTCCCGAACGGCATCCCCCTTCAGCACACGCTCGCGCAGGGCCGTAATCGGGTCGCCGTTGGTGGGCATGCCGTCAGCACTCTCGAAGGCCACGGCAAAACCGCGCCCCTGTTCGATGTCGATGCCCGAGGTCTTGCCCAACTGCTCGCTGGGCGCGGTGATATCGAGCACATCGTCCACAATCTGGAAGGCAAGGCCGATATTGAAGCCGTAATCGGCCAGCGCCTGCTCGACTGCCCGCGAGGCGTTGGCGGCGCGCGCGCCAAGCGTGGCAGCGGCTTTGAACAGCGCGGCAGTCTTGAGCGCGATGATGCGCGCATAGACTTCGCGAGTGAACTGATTGTCCTTCACAGCGGCGGCCTGCAGTGTCTCGCCTTCGACGAGCGCGGTGGTCGCTTCGGAGAGCACGACATTCAGGTCACCATGCTCGGACATCAGGTCATAGACCTTGGTGAAGAGAAAATCGCCAGTGAGTAGAGCGAATGTTCGCCCCCAGATTGAGTTGACTGATGGCCGGCCCCGGCGTACGATCCCGTGATCGTTGATGTCGTCGTGGACGACGCTGGCAGTGTGCACCAGCTCGACTGCGGCGGCCAGCGGCGTGACCGTTTCGATGGAATGGCCACCGGCAGCGGCAAAACTGAGCAATGTCAAACGAGGGCGAATACGCTTACCGCCCGCGGCCAGAATATGCCAGCTTGCGTCGCGGAGCACCTCAACCTCGCTGTTGACGGTGTCGTGCATCAATTGGTCGACTACATCAAGCGCCGCTTGCAGGTCGAATTCGACATCCCTGGCAGAGGAAGGGTCATCTCGCACAAGTACCGACGATTGGTTGATGGTCATCTGACAACTTTTCCTGTTTAAGGCCGTCGTTTGTTACATTCAGAACAAACTGAATATAGTGAACTTTATTCTACACACAACACTATGGGGCGTCAACGCGATTCGTGTGAGTGCTGCCTGAGGGGTTAGACGCAGGTTGATGACTGGTTCTTACGACGGGCATTGCGGCAAACTGAAGAAGAATTCACTGCCCGCATTGGGCGCGCTGTGGACGATAATGCGCCCGCCGTGGTTTTCGACGATCTGCCGCGCGATGGCGAGGCCAACCCCCATGCCGGCATGTTTGCGCGTGGATGAACTGTCCACCTGATAGAACGGCTCGAAAATCTGCTCGTGCTGGTCGTCGGCAATTCCGATTCCCCGGTTGCGCACAGTCACCTGCACATGGGCCACGCCGGCTGTGAACTCAACGTCCACCTGATCGTCGCTGAACTTGAGCGCGTTGTCGATCAGGAGTTGCAGCACGACGGAGATGGCGCGGCGATTGCAGCGAACCAGCGGAAGCTGCTCATATGCAGGCACGAATACGCGATCGATAGTATCCCGATGTGCCCAACTGCGGCGCAGGGCGCGCATCGCCTGGTCGAGCGCATCGGGCATATGCACATCTTCGAACTCAAGTGATCCAAACGCGCCTGCCAGCAGCGTGATATTGCTGATGACGCCCTCAAGCCGCGATGTGGCTTGCACCGCATACATGTACATCTCTTCGTAGCGGTCGGCGTAGGCTTCGTCGCCGATGAAGGTGAGCGCACCCTTCAGATGGAGCAGCGGGGTGCGCAGTTCGTGGGCGACGTTGTTGACGACCGTATTTTGAGCAGGTGCAGTTCGGTGGCCGTCTTGCGCTGAAGTTCAAGCAGGATTTCGAGCTCGCTGGCCGAAACACCTTCGGCGGCGCTGCTCGTGCAGCGTGCGCCACTGCGCGCGCATGGCGAGAGCAGATTCCAGATTGTGGAGCAGGGTGTCGGGCTGAGGCGACCAGACGTAGTCCGCCACGCTCGATGGGCGCGGGATAGTCGGACAGCAAGACGAGCAGGGGGCGGTGCGGCAGTTCCATCGCCTCGCGCAGGGACTGGAACATGCCCAGCACACGCATCGTGGGCGCACCCAGCACACAGGCGGGAAGCTCCTCGCGACATGCTCGTTTCAGAATCGCCTTCACACCCGTCGCGGGCATGAAACCGCAGGTATTGGTGAGGTCACGCAGCCAGCCCGGAGCGCCCCGAGGGACGATGGCGACGATTTGCTGGTGGGTGGGGGTGCTTACGCAACCATGAGCGGCGGCGATCTCCTGAGGAGGGCGATTAATCCGTAGCTGCTTCGTCAGTGCCTTCTAGCGCATTCAGGAACAAATCCAGCCCCGGGCGCTCACGATTGCATTCGGGGCAGCCCACGAACGGATCGTCGATGGAGACGAGATGCCGCTTGCAGCGCGCGGTTACGCTCAACTTCCGCCCCATTCCAAGCATTCGTGCACCAATCGTGAGCGTCAGTTCGAGATCAGGGCTGGCATTGGCCTGCAAAATCGTGGGCACGGGGCAGGCGGCGCAGTCCGTCGGCTTCCAACGCTTCGAAGCCGGATTGTCTTTCTCCAGCCGGCATTCCTGCGCATGGTTGCCGCGATGGAAGTCCTGGAAGTAATGGCGGCATTCTGTGCCCGCGGGCGTACGCATCGATGCATTCCTGTGGTAACCCGGCAGGATCATAGCCCTACACGGGGCGGCGTGCCATGATAATCGGGGTTGAGGCCGGTTATGGTCGGGTTAGCCAGGCGCTCGCAATGCGACCCAGATCGGCGAGGGGAAGCAGTTCGACCGTAGGATCGGGCAGGGCATTGATGAACGACTCGCGCGTAGCGCTTGCTGATAATGCGCCCGTCGAGCACCACGACAACGCCACGGTCGGTGGCCGTTCGTATGAGCCGGCCAAACCCCTGGCGAAAGCGCAGGACGGCTTCGGGCAGCGAATACTGGCCGAAGCCGTCGCTGTAGGTTTCCGAGCGCGCGGCGACGATCGGTTCGTTGGGCACCGCAAACGGCAGGCGGACGATCACCAGCGCGCTCAGAGCCTCGCCGGGAATATCCACCCCTTCCCAGAAACTGCGCGCGCCCAGCAGTACTGCGCGCTCGCTGGTCTTGAACATTTCCAGCATGGCGCTGGCGGCTGGTGCCGTCACTCTGGTCGAGTACGGCGATATTGCCGAGCGCCAGCCGGGGCGCGACCGCACTGGCCGTTTGTTTTAACTGCTGATAGCTGGTGAACAATGCCATGGTGCGCCCGCCGAGCGCCGCGCCCAGCTCGATTATGGCCAGTTCGACGGCTCGCTGATAGCGGAACTTGTCACTCGGTTCAGGCAGATCGTTGGGCAAGTAGAGCAGGGTGGCGCGATGATAGTCGAATGGCGAGCCGATTTCATAGGTTTCCATGTGGTCTGCGCCAAGGCGGCCGGCCACGTAGCCGAAGCCGTCGCTGGTTTGCAGCGTAGCGCTGGTGAGCACGACGGACTCGCGTTCGTTCCAGATGCCTTCGCGAGCCAGTTCGTGACGGAAATCGGGGCGCTGAACAGCGACACCGGCTGCCGGTCATTGCCAATTGAAACCCAGTAAACGGCATTGTCATCCGGTTTGGCCACCAGCGCCTGAAGCTGGCGCTGCACGCCGCCGAAAGTGCGGGCTGCCGAGAGCACTGAAAGAGCGAGGTCCTTGGCATCATCGCGGCTGTCCAGGCGAATACGCCCGACGACGTGCCCGAGTTCCGTCAGCTTTTCTGCCAGCACGGTCAAATACGGGGACAGTGCTTCCCACGTCGACTTAACGGCCTCGAAGTCGCGTTGGCGCGCGCACGGCCCCGGTGATGCGAAACTGGCGGTCACCGGGATGGCTGGATTGCGACTTCGACAGCGAACGGCAGGCGGCGAAGAAGCGGCGCAGTGGCGTGTCAAGCTCGGCCAGCGCGGCGATGATCAGGCTGGCGAAATCGGCGATCCGCGCCGCTTCGATGTCGGAAGCATGGGCGCGCGCAAAGGCGGTGACGGTGGTGAGCAAGCCACGGCGGCTATCGCCCAGTTCGGACATATTGCGGCGCAGTAGCAGTTCATCGGCGCGGAATGTGAGGCCGGATGTGAGCGCGTCCTCAAATTGGTGCGCCTCATCAATGATCAGGCGTTTGAACGGCGGCAGTAGATTGCTCTCGGCCGTCATGTCGGAAATCAGCAGCGCGTGATTGACGATGAGCAGATGGGCGCGTTCGGCATCGCGGCGGGCGCGATAGTATGGGCACGAGCCGCCCATGACCGTGCGGCAGCGCTCCAGCGAACAGCCTTCGTCTTCCGCGCTCAGCCGCGACCAGGCGATATGCTCATCGAGGCCGCGCAGCGTCAGATTGGTACGGTCGGCACTGCCGTTGAGCGGAGCGACACCAGCAGCTTGGCCGTCACGCGTAGTTCGGCCAGCGAGTCCGGGGCGCGGCGGCGCACAATTTCCAGCCTGCGCGGGCACAGATAGTTGCTGCGCCCCTTGAGCATGGCGGCGCGTAGGGGAGTATCGAGCGCTTCACCCAGCAGCGGAATGTCCTTGTGGATGAGCTGGTTCTGCAGGTTGATGGTGTTGGTTGAAATGACCACGCGCTCGCCATTCTGCAGGGCGTAGAGCGCCGACGGGGCCAGATAGGCCAGCGATTTTCCGGTTCCGGTACCCGCTTCGATGATGGCGTGCCGCCCGTCGTTCAGCACCTCGGTGACCTGTTCGGCCATGCGCACCTGCTGGGGACGGTGTTCATAAGCGGGCAGCACAGTTTCAGCGTGCCGCCCTCATCGAGCAGGGCCAGCACCTTATCCACCTTCAGTGGCGCGGGTGCAGGCACTGCCTTGAGCGGCGGAATGGACGCATCATCGGGCGGGAATTCAGCGACCTTTAGCGGAACTGCAGTCGCGAATGGGCCGTGCAGCGCCAACGCCTCGTCGAAGATTGGCAGCGCCTGCCAACGGTTGGCCGCCTGCGGGGTGCGCCGCGCCAGTGACACGATTTCGTTGAGTAGCGGCGGGGGCAAGGCGATGGCTTTGTCCCACAGGAAAAACAGAAGTTCCATCGTGGCGCTGGCATCGTCGAGGGCGCGGTGCGCCTGATCGCCGGTGACGCCCACGACGATGCAAAATTGTGAGGCTGTAACGCGCCTCTGATGGCAGCAGGACGGCCGCCAGCTCAATTATCCATTTCTGATGTTGCGCGCGAACAGCCCGGCGTGGCGCAGGAAGCCGAGGTCAAAGTCGACATTGTGGCCGACAACAGGCCGGTCACCTACGAACTGATCGAGCGCGGCAGCTATTTCGGCGAAGCGGGGCTGGCCGCGCACCATGTCATCATCGATATGCGTGATGCGGGTGATTTCGGGCGAGATGGGGCGGCCCGGATCAATCAGCGATTGAACGTGCTGACGATTTCACCGTCGCGCGCCAGCACAGCCCCCACCTCGATGATCGCGTCGGATTCGGGAAGAAGCCAGTCGTTTCGAGATCGAGGGCAATGTATTCACCGGGCAGCGGCGGGAATGGGGGCATCAAGGGCGGAAAGCTCAGGCCGGAAGTGCGAGGCGGGGCGCAGCAGTGCGCCCCGCCTCGCTTACGTGACTGAACTAACTTGCCGGTGTCGCCTCGGCAGTTGCTTCTGGCGTGACTTCGGCTGCGGCAGCGGCCGTATCGGCCGCAGCTTGCTCGGCAGCAGCGAATGCGTCTTGCAGGTTGTAGCGCAGCGGGGTCAGGTCTGGAAGGGTAGCCCATACAAGCCGGATGCCGAGAAGATGTTGAAATTGCGGTCGCTGAACAGATACCACAGCGCCGACTGTACGGATGGCTTGTTCAGACTGATCGGATCGACAAGCAGCGTGACCGGCTCCCACAGCGGATAGCTGCTGGCCTGGAACGCGGCTTCGTTGGGCGCAATACAGTCGCTGCCATCGTTGACGCTCACCAACTGGATACCCTGCTGGCCGCTATCGGCCACGCGCTGGAAATCGTACCAGTCCATGAACGTAACCGCGCCTTCCACATTGGCCACTGCCGCCGCGCGGAACAGCGGGTCATCCGACTTAACCTTGTCGGCGCGCAGGAACGCGTTGGAGTGGCGGTCAACCGCACGAGCAGATCGCTCAGGCTGCTACCCACCGTCGGGGACACTACGGTGACAGGCGTGGAACTGAACTCTGCGTTGACCTGATCCCAAGTAGTAGCATCGGTGGTCAGGGCTACCGCAATTTCAGCCGGCGTGAGGCAGGCCAGAAATTCGGAGGCTTCGTTGGCAACCAGCACGACCGGGCGGCCGCCAAGCGGAATGACCGTAGGCTCGACGCCGTTGTCCGTGCAAGCTGCCCACAGATCGGGGCCGGCTTCACCAGAGATGAAGGCGATATCGGCCGCGCCAGTGCACAGGCTGGTGATACCGCCTGGCTGACCCTGAAGCGTCGATGTAAGGATGAGGCCCGGGAATTCAGATGTGATGGCGCGCGACCACAGGTCGGCGAGATCGATGGCGGCCGATGAACCAGCCACCAGCACCGAGCCGTTCGCGCCTTCGGGAATGACGAAATCGGTGACGTAGCGCGTGAACTCACGGCCAGTGTTCGAGTTTGCAAGGATGCTGGCGTTCTGCGCAGCGGCCGCCTCGGACGGGGCCGCGAAACCAGCTGTAGCAGTTGCATCTGCCGCCCTGATCAGTGCTTCGGCCAGCGGTATGGCTGCTTCGCTGGCTGAGTTGACATAAGCGAACAGCGGGGCAGCGGCCGCGTAGGTGCGGCTCTCGAAACCATCGGTGGACGGCGCGATGCAGCCTGCCGCCGAAGTATTCAATTCCAGCACTTTGATGCCTTCGGGCAGCGTGCCCACCGAAGCGTAGTCAATGACGCCGACCGCGCCCGCTTCAGCCGCCACACTGGCAATCACATCGGCGTCGCTGGCCAGCGATGAGGCATCGGCGCGCAGGCCGTCACCTTCTACAACGCTATCAAGCAGCGCCACGGCCAGGCTGTCTTCGGCGGGCAGATAAATGCTGAGCGCGTCCGGTGCGGCATTTGGCGCAACCTGATCCCATGTGCTGACCTGACCTGCCGCGCTGGGCGTGACAATAACCCCAGGCCGCGCGCTGGTAAGGCACTGCGGAGCCGGGGATGCGCTGTTGGTGATGACGGCAGCGGCGGTGTGCCCCAGCAGACCTTATAAAACGAGACGCCTGTGCTCGTGCATACGGCCTCTTCGTTCGCTGTCAGCGGACGGTTAGCCAGCGCCACATCGGCTTCACCAGCGCACAATGCATTTACTCCGGCGGTTGTGCCGGTCATATTCAACGTGACAGGCACGCCAGCTTCAGCAGCGACTGCTTCCACCAGTGGCGAGACAATCGCCGAGCCTGCCACGTTCACGTTTCCTGCGTCTTGCGCCCCGACGGCCACTGCCAAGCCAAGCAGTGCCACCAGCACGGCGGCCGCGGCGATTGCGGCGCGACGCCTGATTAGAATCATCTTCTTGCTCCTTCGAGTGAGGCGCGGGTTCGGTATAATCGTAAGCTGAGATTGTACCTTTGTGGGGACTTATTGTCCAGACAGAAGATCGCCTGTGCAACCGTCACAATACACTATCTTCGAGTGGTAGGCGGAGAAGACACGATTTGCAGCATGGTGGATGCCTTCTATGCTCGCATCGAAACCGAGTTGCTGCTGCTTCCGATGTATCCAGAGGACTTAGCTGGAAGCAGGCATCGGTTGTTCATCTTTCTGGTGCAGTTCTTCGGCGGGCCGCCGATCTATACCGAGGAGCGTGGCCACCCGCGGATGAAAATGCGTCATGCCCCGTTTCCGATTGGCCCGGCCGAACGCGATGCTTGGTTGACGACACGCTGGCCGCGATGGACGAAACCGGTATCGATGAGCCAATGCGCACGCTCATGCGCGATTACTTCATTCGCACGGCTGAACACATGATGATTCGTTAGCCCTCACCCACGACCTCGCTCCCACAGGGAGAGGGGAGAAATCGTCGCTACGGTATGTCAATGCCTCCCGGCGAAAGCACATACTGCTCGAACGCTTCGGCTGTCCAAGGCAGCACCGGCTTGAAGAAGGCGCGGTAGATGGCCTCGGCATAGACGCGGATTTCGTACTGCGCATCACTGGCCAGCCGCAGGCGCAGCCAACCCATCAGGTTGTGGGCGTCCACTTTGATCACCCAGGTGTAGTAAACGCTGAAACCGGGCAGGAACAAGCGCGCCATTTCACGGGACACGCCAGCCTGCACAGCCTCTTCGTATAGTCCGAAACTGTGTGCGTAAAACGTATTCAGCTTATCTAGGAAATCAGTCGACGCCTCGGGCAACAGTTCGCCCTCACTGGCCTGCTTGTTGCTGCGCGCCTGCTGCCGCCAGACGTCCGGCACGTAGAAGTCATTCTCGTCGAACTCGGTGTAGCGGCCCGATTGCGCGTTGACCGACTGAAAGTGGAAGGTGCGATGGCGCACCCACTGCCACCAGACCAGCAGCGGGGCGCGCACCCGAAACTTGAACTCGACCATCTCAAATGGGCTGGTGTGCGCGTGGCGCAGCAGATAGAACAGCAGCTTCTTGTCGGCCTCATCGCCTTTGCTGTCGCCCATGAAGCTGACGCGCGCGGCGCTGACAATCGCCATATCGCCGCTTGTGCCAGTGGCGGGGTGGGGCATGATATCGACCAATTCGACCCAGCCCTTGTCGAGCACATCCACACGGGTTCCCAGCGGCAAAGTCGTCATCGTTTCAGCCTCGCATGAAATACTGAAGTGCCAGCCGCAGACGATCCTCAAAGGATTTGTCCGCGCCAGCCGGAATACTGTTGAGCGCGCTCTGCGCTTCGGCGGGGGTATAACCCAATCCCGCCAATGCGTCGAGCAGATCGCGGTTGACATAGCTCAATGGCCCAGCCGGGATTAGCCCGTCACCGCCTTTCAACTTGTCGCGAAGTTCGAGGATGATCTTCTCGCTGGTCTTGCGCCCCAGGCCGGAACGCGCTAAAGCACATCGACCTGGCCGGTGCCCACAGCAGTGCGCAGCCGGTCGATGCCGAGCGTGCCAATGACTGCGATGCCGATGCGCGGCCCCACGCCACTGACCGTGATCAGGCGCTGGAATACCTCGCGGTTCTTCCTGCGTTTCAAAGCCATACAACGCGATAAGATCCTCGCGCACGATCATCACCGTGTTTAGCGTGATCGTGTCGCCCACCGCCGCGGAGACATTGACTGGCACCGCCACCTTAAAACCCACACCATTCACCAGCACGACGACGTGGTCGGGTTTCTGGCTGGCGACTGTGCCCTGCAGCAGCGAGATCATTGGTATATCTCCGGTTTACAGCTTTGGCTGCCGGGTCTTCGGATTAGATTTTGTAGAAGCACGGCATGCCTCGCACTCAAAATCGATCTACTAAACGAGTGCGTTGTACTGCGCGTGGTACAGGTCGGTAATCGCGATTGCGAGGCCATCGGCGGCGTCGTCTGGCCGGGGAATGACCTCGAGATTGAGCAGCATCCGCACCATTTCCTGAATTTGAGGCTTGCCGGCGTTGCCATAGCCCGAAATCGACTGCTTGATGTAATTTGGCTTGTATTCGTGGATTGGCAGGCTGGCTTCGCTCAGGGTGAGCAGGATAGCGCCGCGACCCTGGGCGACGGTAATGGCGGTAGTGACGTTTTTACCGAAGAACAGTTCTTCAACTGCGGCTCGGTCTGGCTTATACAAGTCAATTAGCGTCGCCAGCGCGTCATGAATGGTGCGCAGCCGTTCCGCCATGGGTACGCCCGCCGGCGTGGCGATCACGCCATAGTCAATGGCCTCGAGGGAGCCGTCTTGCCGCTCGCCCACGAGGCCATAGCCAACCGTCGCTGTGCCCGGATCTATCCCCAGTGAGATCATCACTGCGCGGTGCTAGGCCGTTTCAAAGGCTGCAATTAGCTCGTCTGTGATTTGCAGGTTTGATGCGACCGCCTGCACGTCGTCCAGTTCTTCCAGTTCGCTCATCAGGCGTAGATTGGTGAGCGCCTTCTCGGTATCGACTTCTGTTTGCTTTGGCTTCCCAGTGCAGCAGGGCATCCTCGATTTCGTAGCCAGCCGCGCGCAGTGCCTCCTCAACCGCAAACAGGATGCTCGCGGGGCGTGAACACCGTGATGATGTCCTCATCTTCGACTACGTCTTCAGCGCCGGCTTCGGCGGCCACCATAAACACCTCATCGAAATCCACGTCTTCATTCGCCAGCGTAATCTGGCCGCGCTGCTCGAACTGCCACTCAACGGACCCCGCTGAGGCCAGCGCTCCGCCAGCACGGTTGAACACACGCTTGATACGGCCAGCGAACGATCTTGTTATCCGTGAGTGTATCTACCAGAAAGGTTGGATGCCTTCGGGGCCGTAGCCTTCATACACAATCTCATCGAGGGTTTCGCCGTCGCCCAACTTACCGGTGCCGCGCGCAATCGCGCGGTCGATGTTGTCCTTGGGCATATTCTCGGCTTTCGCCTTTTGAATGGCGATCTTGAGTTTGGCATTGGTGTTTTCGTCGCCGCCGCCTTCACGGGCGCATTGCATAATGTCGCGCGCAAGGCGGGTGAAGATTTTGCCCCGCTTCGCGTCTTCTGCGCCCTTCTTGCGCTTGATGGTAGACCATTTGCTGTGACCAGACATCGCTGTGCTCCGCGTTCATCATTTCATCGCCGTCATACGCCGATTATAACCCAACCGGCCCGCCGCCGTCGAGACGGACAGGCACATGCTATAATGCCCGGGATAACTTCGCAGGGAGAAACTCGCGTGGCTAACCCCGCTGGGACGCTGCAATCGCCTCCCGTAAGCAGTCGCAGTCTGCATCAGCAGCGTGTGGCGTGGATTATCCGAAGGATCATTGCGTTTGCCATGTCGTGCGTGCTGTGTATCAGCACCGGGCTTGGTATGCGCTACTTTCTGCTCGACTCGACCGTGTCTTTGCAAGGCATTCTCACTGTTGGGCGCGGAACCGCCGGACTCAACCAGACCGACCTGATCGAGCAGGCGGTGCGCTTCTCGCGCGAGATTTCGAAATACTCGGTCATTTCAACTGACCGGCAGTCGCAGGCGACGATCTCTTTTTACGATCCGCAGCAACTTGGAAAACTGGTCGCTACCGTGATTGTGCGCAGCGATACGGCGCTCGATCTGGTCGCAATGACGCGACCGCGTTTCGAGGTCAGCGGCCTCGGTTACGAGATTGCGCTTAGTGACGTGAGTGGCCGCCTGAAAGTCATCATCCCAAACGATCTTGACCGGTCAATGCGGGTGACGGTGGAATCGGAGGCCGGTAACTGGATGACGCTGACGGACAGCGGCGAATACTTCATCGATGTATCGCCGGGCCTTGAATTGCTGACCAACTACGGTGGCAGCGCGGCGCTGGTTTCGTCGGATGGCGCGACGACGCAGTATGTCGCCGATAGGCAGCGCGGCCTGTTTATCCCACGGTCGGGCGAAGTCTACGTGGTACCGGCTCCGGTAAGCCTGATTGAGCATCCAGAGTTCACGGAGGAGACGGTAATCGAGTCTTACGGTACGCCGGCACAACTGCTTCAGCCGGTTTGGCGCTGCTACAGCGTGGCCAATGAATCACCCGATCTGGGGAATTCAACTTGGTCGATGAAGACGGCCGCACAGCCCTGAACATGCTGCGGGCAGGCGGAGCGCGCACGCACGGCGAAACGTTGTGTTCGCGCACGCTGAACGCGGGGCAGGGCGTCGATGTCACCGAGTTCGATACGCTCTTGCTCGATGTGCTGTTCATTAGCAGCCATTCCCTGAGCGCCTGTGGCGTGGCAGGCAGCGAATGTCCGGTGATGGTGCGGGTAGATTACATCCCGGTGGGCGGTGGTCCGGCTGCGTCATGGTTCCACGGCTTCTTCGTGTCATTTGACCCGAATATCACCAACCCGCTGGTGTGCGCTGGCACCCAGGAACACGAGGCCGTCAACGCCAACGCCTGGTACAGTTATCAAAGCGACAACCTGTTCTCGCTGCTTCCGGCCAACGCGCGGCCCGCCTCAATCGTCAATGTGGTCGTCTATGCTTCGGGCCACGAGTATGATTCGTTTGTGGCCAGCGCCGAGTTGTTTGGCGGTATGTTGGATCCGCTGCCCCGAGCCGTTGATGAGCCAGATGAAATTGCGACGGAGACCCCGACGCTATACTGCGGACGTCAGAAATCACTCGCTGCTGGTTGTAATTGAGTTCCAGAGAGGCACATCAGACATGTTTCAGGATGCAGCGGGCATCGGCGCCGCACTGGCCGCCTACTTTGGCTTGGTGTTGATTGCGTGTTGGGTAGTGATGGTCGTGTGGACGTTTCGCGACATGCGCGCGCGCTCCCGCGACACGCTTGCTCAGGTGCTGATGGCGCTGATGGTGGCGCTGCTGACCATTCTCGGTGTGCTGATCTACTTGTTCCTGCGCCCGCGCGAAACGCTGGCCGAAGCCTATGAGCGTTCGCTTGAGGAAGAAGCGCTGTTGCAGGAGATTGAGGAGCTTGACCTGCCCGGGTTGCAAGCAGCGCGTGAAAGAGGAATGGCAGGCATGTCCGCACTGCCACACCCGCCTGGGCAAGCCATGCACACGCTGCGGGCGCATGCTGGAACTGTCGTGGGATATTTGCCCCTACTGCATCACCGCAACTGCCCCCTACGCGGAAGGGGACACCGCAACTTCACCCGCAGCGCGCCCGACCACGGATGCGTGGTCAGCGCCAGCCAGCGCCGAACACCCGCGCACACGCTTGGCTCGCCGAGCCGCGGCCGCTGCGCAAGCGGTGGAATTCGTAGATGGGGAAGACATCTAGGCCCCCACTGTCGGCCTCTCTCCATCAGACGACGGGTGAAATGCATATGGTAGGTTTGCCGCGCTGAACCGAATTAGTGCCGCACGAAACAAAAGGCGCGCTAACGAGCGAGCCTTTTTGCGGTGTGGTGATGTGGCACATTTCATTCTGCCCTCGCCGTGAGGGAGAGGCATTGAGGGTGAGGGCACTT
Organism: uncultured Chloroflexia bacterium; assembly: GCA_963841085.1. Classification (GTDB taxonomy): domain Bacteria; phylum Chloroflexota; class Anaerolineae; order Aggregatilineales; family Phototrophicaceae; genus Flexifilum. The sequence continues at coordinate 135,355 of CAWJBF010000011.1, forward strand.
CTTACGGCTGTTCGAGCTGGCCGTCCTCGCCGACAACCTCCACTTTCAGCAGGTTCGATTGACCGCTGGCTCCAAACGGGATACCTGCAACGAGCACGATCTGATCGTTGTGCTTGGCAAAATTCTGGTCGTACAACGTACGCACGACCAGGCGACGGAATGCATCACTGTTGTTAAACGCAGGAATTATGACTGGGGTCACGCCCCATAGGAGCGTCATCCGTTTGAACGTTTCCTGGCTGGCGTTACGCAGATAATTGGCGTACGCGGCCGTTCGCGGGCTACGCGCCGGGTGGTATAGCCCGACATCGTGGCGGTTACGATGGCGCGCACGCGCAGCGACTCGGCCACCTGCACCGTCGCCTGGCTGATGGCGTCGCTGATCGCTTCGCGACCGGCTGAGTTCGGGCGGCGGAACTGGCGTTCCGTCGTCTGATTTCAGCAGATTGCGCTGGCAATATTGGCGATGTTGACCATCGTCTTGACGGCGCGCGCGGGATACAGCCCGCTGGCGGTTTCGTTGCTGAGCATGACGGCGTCGGTGCCATCGAGGATGGCGTTGTATACGTCGCTGGCTTCGGCGCGCGTGGGGCGCGGGGTGAACACCATTGAGTTCAACATCTGCGTCGCGGTGATGACTGGCTTGGCGGCGTCGTTGCCGAGCCGGATGATTTGCTTCTGGTGGAAAGGCACTTCTTCGGCCGGGATTTCGACACCGAGGTCGCCGCGCGCTACCATGATCCCGTCGGCCAGTTCGATGATCTCCTCGAAGTTCTCGAGCGCCTCGTGTTTTTCGATTTTGGCGCCGACGGCGGATTTGCCGCCTAGATGCCGGATTAGCCAGTGGATTTCACGTATGTCGTCCTCCGAGCGGACGAACGACATCGCGAGGTAGTCGGTATTCTTGGAGAGCGCGAACTCGACGTCCTCCTTGTCTTTCGGCGTGATCGCCGAGAGCGTGAGGCGCGCGTTGGGGGCCATCACCCCTTTGCGGCGACAGCGGGTCACCCACGACGACTTCGGTAACGTCCAGTTGGCGCTGTCGAGCGCGCCACAAATTCCAGCTTGCCGTCGTCGAGCAGCAGCACCGTGCCGGCGGAGATGTCGCGGACGAACTCGGGGTGCGGCAGGTGGACGACGTTGTTCTCGCCGTTGGCGTGGTCGAGCGTCAGCGTGATCTTGTCGCCGGTTAAGGTGAATTGGCTCTTTGTTGATCACGCCAATGCGGATTTTCGGTCCTTGAATGTCGCCCAACACCGCGATAACGACGCCTTCTTCTAGCCGCGACGCGCCGCACCACATCGTCGTGGCGCCGTGAGCTTTATGATCGCCGTGCGAACGGTTGATGCGCGCCACGTCCATGCCGGCGCGAATCATCTGCCGTACGGTGGCTTCGTCACTTGAACGTGGTCCAATCGTGGCGACGATTTTGGTGCGTTTTCCGTTGAGGCGGTTGCTGTTCAAGGGTTTCCTCTTCGCGGCGGTCCAGTCGGGGAGGCGCTCAACCAAGCTCACTCATTATAACAGCCGAACACAGGTGCGCGAGTGATGGTGATTCAATTAACAGGGGACACGAAATGCCGTGTCCCCCGATAAGTCCTGCCAGTGAAGCAGATTACTTTCCGCCGATGCCAAGGTTGAAGAAGGCGCCGCGACCGGCGTACGTCGCCGCGCTGCCGAGTTCTTCTTCGATGCGCAGCAGTTGGTTGTACTTGGCGATCCGGTCCGAACGCGCGGGCGCGCCAGTCTTGATCTGGCCGGCGTTCAGCGCGACGGCCAGATCGGCGATGGTGGCGTCTTCGCGTTTCGCCGCTGCGGTGGCTGGTGACGACGGTCCAGTTGTGACGCTGGCTCAGGCGGCTGGCGGCCATCGCTTCGGTGAGCGTGCCGATCTGGTTGAGCTTGCACAGCAGGCTGTTGGCGGCTTTTGATCGCTTGCTCGACGCGCTCTCGAGGTTGGTCACGAGCAGGTCGTCGCCGACGATCTGGACGCGATCGCCGATGTCGGCATCAGCATTCACCCAGTGTTCCCAGTCGTTCTTCGGCCAGGCCGTCTTCAAGCGAGATGATCGGGTAACGTGATGATCCAGTCTGCCCAGAATTCGACCATTTCTTCGCCGGTCAGGGCACGGCCTTCGATGCCAGGAGATACTTGCCGTCTGGTATAGATTTCGCGGTCCGCCGGGTCAAGCGCGATACGAATCTCGTTCACCGGGGTTGTAGCCGGCCTTGTCGATCGCTTCCATGATCACGTCGAGTGCGCCGTGGTTGGAGCCGAGGCTGGGCGCAAAACCACCTTCGTCGCCGACCGATGGTGGTGTGGCCTCGCTTGTGCAGGATTTTCTTGAGCGCCTGGTAGATCTCGACGCCCCAGCGCAGCGCCTCGCGGAAGCTCTCCGCGCCGACCGGCATGACCATGAATTCCTGGAAGTCGGTGCTGTCGGCCGCGTGCTTTGCCGCCGTTCATGATGTTCATCATCGGGACGGGCAGCACATGGGCATGAACGCCGCCGAGGTAGGGTAGAGCGGCAGACCGACGCTGATTGGCGGCGGCATGGGCGACTGCCATCGAACGCCGAGGATCGCGTTCGCGCCCAGGTTGCTCTTGGTTGGCGGTGCCGTCCAGTTCCAGCATGAGGTCGTCGATGCCTTTCTGGTTGTAGCGCGTACCCGCCGGTCGAGCGCCTGGCGAATATCGGGCCGTTGACGTTATGGACCGCCCGCAGCACACCCTTACCGCCGTAACGGTTCTTGTCGCCGTCGCGCAGTTCAAGCGCTTCGTGTTCGCCGGTGATGCACCGCTGGGCACAATCGCGCGCCCGATGCCCGTCTTCGAACAGACTTCGACTTCGACTGTCGGGTTGCCGCGCGAGTTAAGGACTTCACGTCCGGGATGTTTTCGATTAACGTCATGGTTCGCTCCTCTGTTGAGCCGCTGGATCACTCTGGCCGGTAAGATTCTGGCCGGCCGCGTACGGATAACCCGACCAGTATAACCCCGGCAGGGCGGCTTGAGCAGGGTGTATTGTTAAAGAGGGGATTAAGCGCAGGCGGGGAAGGGTGCTTTTCCCTGTACAATGCACGCCATTGTATTGCAGCAGATGAAAGACCGCGTCATGAACAAGCTCACACACTCCATTTATCTCGATCATTCGGCCAGTACGCCGCTCGATCCGGCAGCGGCGGTAGCGATGCGCCCGTACCTCGACGGCTGGTTTGGCAATTCTTCGTCGGCGCACGCGCAGGGGCGGGCCGCTGAATTGGCGATAGAGGATGCGCGCGAACGGATCGCCCGGCTGCTCAACTGCCGCCCCGCTGAAATTGTGTTCACCAGCGGCGGCACCGAAAGCGACAATCTGGCGTTGCGTGGGGCAGCTCTGGCCCAACGCAAACGGACAGGCGCGAACCGTATTGTAACTACAAAGGTGGAACACAGCGCCGTGAGCAAGACGGCCGAACAACTGGCCGCGTGGCAGGGCTTCGAGGCGGTCTTTGTGGGCGTCGATCACGATGGCCGCGTTTTGCTGGAAACAGTTGAAGTGGCCGCAGAGGGTGCGGCGCTCGTGAGCCTAATGCTGGCCAATAATGAGGTTGGCACGCTGCACGATATCGCACCGCTGGTCACGCTGGCGCATACGCAGGGAGCGCTGTTCCATACAGATGCTGTGCAGGCTGGAGGACAGATCGCGCTTGATGTGCAGGCGCTGGGTGTGGATATGCTGAGTTTGTCCGCGAGCAAGTTCTACGGTCCGAAAGGCATAGGGCTTCTGTACCTACGTGAAGGGACGCCGATTGCTTCGGTGCAGACTGGTGGCAGCCATGAGTACGGCCTGCGGGCTGGCACGTCGAATACGCCCGGCATCATTGGCATGGTGGTTGCGCTGGAGCGAGCGATGGTCGAGCTTCCTGAGCGAATAGCGCACTACACATCCCGGCGTGACCAGTTAATCAACAGTATCTCGACCGCCGTGCCTGGCGCATATTTGACCGGTCATCCCACCGACCGGCTGCCGGGTCACGCCAGTTTCGTCTTTGACGGCGTCGATGGCAACTTGTTGCTGATGCACCTCGATGCGCGCGGCGTGATGGCCAGCAGCGGCTTGGTATGCAAGACCGGCAATCCCGAGCCGTCGGAAGTGCTGCTGGCGATGGGCTACCCCCGTGCGTTGGCGCTGGCGGGGCTGCGCCTGACAGTCGGCCTGTCGACAACCGAGGCTGATATCGATTGTGCGGTCACGGCAGTGGCCGAATCGGTGGCGGCCGTGCGCCAGCTTCAGTCGGCTTACGCCTGAGGGCAGCGCATGAGCAACGCAGATACGCATGTTGTTGTCGCGATGAGCGGTGGCGTAGATAACTCGGTGGCGGCGGCGCTGCTGGTGGAGCAGGGCTATCGCGTGACGGGCATCATGATGCGCTTGTGGTCAGAGGAGACGACTGCAGGGGGTGCGCACAACCGCTGCTGCACGCCGGACCAGATGGCAGACGCAAGACGGATCGCCGCTAAACTGGGCATCCCGTTCTTCGTGCTGGATACGAAGGATGTGTTTCGGGGACGCATCGTGCAGTTCTTCATCGACCAGCATGCGGCAGGTGTGACGCCCAATCCCTGCCTTGAATGCAACCGGACAGATTCGCTTTGACTTCTTGCAGCAGCACGCGCTGAGTTTGGGTGCGGATTTCCTGGCGACGGGGCATTATGCGCGGATCGGACACGATCTGGCAGGCAAGCACTCGTTGATGAGCGGCCTCGACCCCGCCAAAGACCAGTCATACGTGTTGAGCGTGATGGGCAGGAGCAGCTTGCTCATGCTCTGTTTCCGATTGGCGAGTTTGAGAAGCCGGAAGTGCGGCGCATGGCAGAACGATCGGCCTGCCGACGGCCAGCAAGCAGGATAGCCAGGACTTGTGCTTCCTGGGCGACGGTTGGGTTATCGGCGCTTCCTGCGCGAGAACGCGCCTGAGACGATGACTGCCGGTCCGATTGTTAGCCGGGACGGGTCTGTGTTAGGCGAACACGAAGGGTTGGCGAATTACACCATCGGCCAACGCAAGGGATTAGGTATCTATGCAGCCGAGCCGATGTACGTCGTCGGCATGAATCCGCTGGCGAACGCGCTGGTGGTAGGTGCGGCCGATGAATTGGGTGGGTGCGCGTTAATCGCGCGGCGCGTCAACTGGGTGGCTGGCCCGCCGCCTGCCGCCTCGTTTCGCGCCGAGGTGAAGATCCGCTACAAGGCACGGCCCGCGCTAGCTACGGTCGAACCGCTGGAAGGCGGCCGGATGCGGGTGTTGTTTGATGGGCCGCTGCGCGACATCACGCCCGGACAGGGTGCAGTCGTGTATCAGGGTGAGGTCTGCCTTGGCGGCGGCATCATCGAACGTGCCAGCGGCTAGAGTAGGGGCAAGGCGACTTGCCCCTACAGAATTAGGGCTGCGCGCGGTTACAGAAGCGCCGAGCGCATTTGTTGCGAGAACAGCAGCATAATTGCCGTGGCGATGATGATGTACTGGCCGTAAGGAAGCGGCGTGAGCAGGCTGGGTATGCTTGCCGCGGAGCCGGCGCACGGCCAGATAGATGATTGCGCCAGCGGCCCCCAGAAATACCGTGATGAACATCGTAAGCAGCAGCGGTCCGAGGCCGAGGATCAGCCCCGACAGTGCAATCAGCATCACATCCCCGTAGCCGAACGCCACCTCGGTGATCTTCTCACCGCGCATGCGCCCCATGATTGCGATGTAGGCATAACCGCCCAGATACGCCAGAAAGAAGATGCCAAAGCCGAAGGCGGCCCCAAGCAAAGCCTGGCCGAGATCGGGCCGAAAGGTCGTGGTGATCGCATCGAGCAGCGCCACCACGTACGATGGAATGATGACGACAAATAGAATCAGGCGGTGTTCGAGGTCAATGACCGTGATGAAGCATGAACAGGGCCATGTAGATAAGATAGAAAATGAGTTGGAGGGTATCGATTTCAGGCCGATCAGCGGTGGTGATGGCTGTGAGGACGAACAGGGCCGACGTGCCAAGCTCGACGGCAGGGTAGCGCCAGCCGAGTCTCGCGCCTGAAGGCGAAGTGCGTTTGCCGAACACATATGCACTCAGGCCCAGCCATGCCAGGACGGGCTTGGGCGTGCCGTCGGCGTAATGCGGCAGGCGCGGGTTCTGGCGCAGCGGCAGGTCGTCGGCCAGTGCGTTGATGACAGCGCCAACCAGCAGTCCCATTATGAACAGCAGGAAGAGCAGGACGGCCATGCAATCTCCAATCAGCGCGGCATGGGAGTAGGCGGAATCTGCGGCGCAGGCGGCAGTAGCGAAAAGGCGATCAGGAGAAACAGCGCGACGGCTGCCATGATGGTGACCAGCACTGCGATCTGTGCGGCCCGCGTCCAATCCAGCGCTTCGTTTGGCGGCCCAGCCTGGATGACCAGATTAACAGGCGTGACTTCGCCGTAGCGAACGGACCACGCGGTGAACGCAGGGAAGGGTGCAGGCCGATAATGACCATCGCTGTATCAGGATACGCCCATTCTGATATGTCAAGCGTTGAGGGGCGTGGGTCGCTGTGCGGGTGAGAGTGGTAGAACGCCAGCAGTTCTAGGCCGGAAGCGGGCAGAGTCGTCAATGTCCGCGCCAGCGCATGATCGTCCATGCGAAAAGCGCGTTCTGGCGCGGATGCTGTGTTGAGTATCTCACCGCTTCAGTTACTTGCGCCTACGTGCCCGAGCAGCAAGCCGCAGATTTCGCGGGGCGCGGCGGCGCGTGCCAGCCCAACCAGCGCCTCAGCCTGCGTTGGGGTGAGCCAGAGCGGCATGCGCTTCAGGGGGCCGCTGGGGCTTCGGGGACGTCGAAGGTGGTTTCAGCGCGGGCCTGCGGCGGGTTGCGCGATCTGTAGTACAACTCTACCGATAACGTATACGTGCCGGCCGTGTCACCCTTGCGGCGCAGGTGCATCGTGAATTCCATATCGTGGTGCATGGTTTCGATCACGCTCAGTTCGGTGGTTATCGCGCCGTCCGCATCGCGCGCAGTCACCAGCAGATTGGGCCGCTGCAGGAAGGGCGTCACCACCAGATGCAGAAAGATGCGCCGACGGTCGGGGTAGACCACCAGTTCGAGCGTTTCGATCTCGACCTCATCAGGCGGGCGAGGAATTGTGCCTTCGGGGTACAGAGCGGCAAGTCCATCATGTGGGCAGTGTCCAGTGAACGGCAGGTGTTAAGCGGCAGACAGCGCGCGCAGCACGCGTAACGCTTCCTTGGCGCGGGCTTCGGGAACGAGAAAGTGGTCACGCGAGAAGGATGACAGCGCCAGGATCGGGATGCCTGCGTCGGCCAGTGCCGGTGAAATAGTGGCAATAATTCCGATTACGTCGAGCGTAAATTCCACTTCGAGCGTGATCAGGCGGTAGATGATTTCGCCCACCTTCAATCCACTGAAGCGGCGAGAGACCATATCGAACGAGTTGTGGGGTGCAACCAGCGTCACCTCGTCCTTGTCCACAATCAGGGCGTGAAATGGTTGACCTTGCTCAGCGATAATGGCCGCTGCGGCAGTTACGGCTTCAGGACTGAGGCGCGCCACAATGTATCGCCGGTCGTCCATGGTCCATTCGGCCCCACGCAGCGCGTCTTTGGCAGACGGTGTCATCGAATTTGCCTCACTCATCA
>CAWJBF010000012.1:0-328368 GCA_963841085.1 uncultured Chloroflexia bacterium
TGAATTCACAACACGCACCTTCCAGAGCGAAAGGTGAACTCCTGTGGCCGCAACGAGCACGCCGCTGAAGGCTGGAACCGGGACTTCGACCGCAACCCGGTTCCCGCCCCTCCTGTATCTGGTGATGCTGTGGCAGTTCTTGGTGGCGGGCGGCCTGGTCATGCTCGCGCTCGAGCTCTTCCAGCAGCGCCAATTCTTTAATCTCGGCGCTTTCGTACCGGTTTTTGTCGGCGTGGTGGCCGTGATTGCGGCGATCAGCCTAGCCGGTTCAGCGCTGTTGCTGCTGCGCCGCAGCAGCATGGCCCGGTTGGTGGGCGTAGTCGGTAATTTCGCTGGCTTTGGACTGACGCTCATTTACATCGGCCAGATAATCGGGCTGTATCAGGGCGTCGATCAGCTTGCCTACAGCATCTTCGACCACGCAGGGCTGCTCCTTGGCTATCCCATCGGCTATGTCCTCGCCTGGATAGGGCGGCGTTTCTTCCCGGAAGGCACCAGAGGCCGCAAGTGGCTGACTCGCATCGGATGGGGATTGATCGGCTTGACCACGATTGTCCTTCTGCTGCTCTCCGGCTGGCCCGGTCTCCTTGTCCAGAATCCCTCAGCCGCCCTCAGCCAGGTCTTTACGCCGGCGTCGATTGCAGCAGGCATCATAGCGACGCTCTTCCTGGCGGCTGGCTCGGCACTCGTGCGCTACGGCGAAACCTTTGGCGAGACGATTCTTCAGCGCGAAGCCTGGCAGGGCTGGCTGTTCCTGCTGCCCAATTTTCTCAGCTTCATCCTGTTCTTCGCCATGCCACTGGTGCTGTCACTGTATCTGAGCTTCACCAACTACAACGCGATTCAGGAAGCCCAGTTCGTTGGCCTGGACAACTACACCAAACTGCTCAGCCTGGATATTCAACTGATCCCGGAGGGCACGCCAACCGCCAGTGTGCTCAAGCAGGATCACTTTCCGTTGTTCACGATCTCGTTAGGCGGCCAATCGCTGGTCGTCGCAGCCCGCGACCCCGTCTTCTGGCAAAGCCTGTGGACGACCGCGCGCTATGTGGTCATCCTGCTCTTACTGGGCGTGGTGCCGGCCTTCGGGCTGGCGATGTTGCTGAACTCGAAAATACCCGGCATGACCTTCTTCCGGGCGGCGTACTTCTTGCCCGCCATTGCCGCCGTCGTGGGCGTCGCGCTAGTCTGGCAGTGGCTGTACAACCCGGTCATTGGCTACATAAACTACGCCATCTCGCAATTCGTCGCCTTCCTGAACGGCATCGGTATTCCCGCCACCAATCCCAACATCCAGTGGTTGTCGGATGACAGCATCATGGTGATTTCAGCAGCCATCATGGCGGCATGGCAGGTCGTGGGCTTCAACACCGTGATCATTTTGGCGGGCCTGCAGGGCGTGCCCAAGGAACTAGTCGAGGCCTCGACGGTGGACGGGGCCGGTCCGTGGACGCGCTTCCGCCGGATCATCCTGCCGATGCTCGCCCCCACGACATTCTTCGTGATGATCACCACGTTGATTGCGGGCTTACAGGCTTTCTCGGAGATGTACACGCTGTTTGGCAACAGCACGAGCAACGCTCGCCTGACCGTCGTGTACTACCTGTACCAGATGGGCTTTCAGCGTTTCCAGATGGGCTACGCTTCAGCCACTGCCTGGGTGTTGTTCGTGGTCATCTTCATCATTACGCTCATCCAGTTCCGTATGTCGTCGCGCAGCAAAGCGTACTCGGACTAGGAGGCTGAACCATGGCGACGATCACGCAACCCGAGACAACAAACAAGCCCAGCGCCGCGTCCTTGACCCGCGAGCGCAACCGCCGCTTTCGGCGCTGGATTGTCTACGCGATGGTCTATGTCATCCTCGGCGGCTGCGCGTTTCTCATGCTCTTCCCGTTCCTGTACATGGTCACGACATCGCTGAAGACCGCGACCGATGTCTTCCGCTATCCACCGCAGTTGTTGCCGTATTCACCGGTGATGGTCGAGTTCGAGGGCCAGGAACTGCCACTTTACAACGTGCCCTACGAGGGCAACACGCGACAGATGGTGCTGGTGGAAGAGAGTGTGCGTTTCGGTTTCTTCACCACGGTGGACCTCGTCAATTCGGACGAGCCGCGCCAAAGCCCGATTTACACTGCAGGTCCCGGTTGAGACGGCACAACCCACCGGCGCGACGGTGCAGATCGGCGGCGACAGTTTCGACGTGTTCCGGTGCCCGATGCGAGTGGACAGCAGCAAGAACTGATTCTGGCGTATCGGGGCGCATTCGGCCGCTTTGTGGACCCGAGCGAACCGACGGTCACAGCTTATGCCAACGTCCGCACGACGCCTCAAGTCGAACGGGTGGAGTTCCAGTGGAGCAACTACCGCGCCGTCCTCACCCTGAACAATTTGAACCGCGCGCTTATAAACACGGCAATTGTCACGATCTGCGTGACCGTCGGGCAGGTCCTCACCTCGCTGCTCGGCGGCTACGCCTTCTCGCGCATGAAGTTCCGTGGGCGCGACGGGGTGTTCCTGCTCTATCTCGGCACGATCATGATCCCGTTTGTCGTGCTCATCATCCCGCTCTACCAGTTGATGGTGGTATTCGGCTGGCAAGACCAGCTCACCGCACTGATCTTCCCTTGGCTGTTCACGGCTTATGGCACGTTCCTGATGCGCCAGTTCTTCATCAGCATTCCCAAGGAACTGGAAGAGGCGGCCTATCTGGACGGACTGGGCCGCTGGGGTATTCTGTGGCGCATCTTCGTGCCGCTGAGCGGCGCTGCGATTGCCACGCAGGCGATCATCACTTTCCTGTACGCATGGAACAGCTTCGTCTGGCCGCTGGTTATCATCGGCGACAGCCCGATCCAGAACCATGTGCTCACGCTTTCGTTGATTACCCTGCGCAACGCCTATGCCAGCGAGCCGAATCTTGTGCTCACTGGCGCAGCGATTGCCATCCTGCCACCATTGGTGCTATTCATCCTGGCGCAGCGCTACTTCGTCGAAGGTGTAGCGAATACGGGAATGAAGTAGGCAGCGCACACCCCTCAACCCCTGACCCCTTCTCCCCGCCTGCGTGGGAGAAGGGGTCGGGGGTTGAGGGGTTTCACGCCCAATACCCCGCAACTTTCGGGCCCGTTTTGCGTATTGATAGGTGATACGATCGGTTCGTTGGGAACCTTTTGTAACGGAGACCTATTCGATGCATCGCCCTAAGTCAAAGCCGGAAGCCACCTCTACAACCACCTGGATCGCCATCGGCGTCGTCCTGTTTATCGTCCTGCTGGCCGTGCCCCGCCTCGGTATGTGGGGGTTGATGATCTTCCTGCTGGTGGGTATTCCGATCATCAAGAGCGTCGTCCGTGCTGTGACAAGCGCAGTGGACGACAATACCCGGCGCCGGGCCAACAACGCGCAACCTGACGCGCGCAGCCGCGCCTACCGCGCACCGAGCGCCCACCCGCTGGAATACGAGGAGGAAAAGCCCAAGCGCCGCCCTGAATATGTGGTGGGCGACGACGGTGAACTGGTTGAACTCGACGAGGTGCTGGAGGACGAGAAGCCCAAGCACGGCCAGAGCAGCGGTGGGAACTTCTACGTCTGATGGACTACGCGGATTACGCCGAACTGCGCCGCCGCGCCGAAAAACGGCTGACCAGTCTTCTCGGTCTGGCCGTTTCTCGTTGTTTCAGAGCTTCGCCTATCTCCTAATGTTTATGCGCAGCCCTCAGGAATTCATCATCGCATTTTTCGCAGCATGCGGTGCCGTTCTGTTCACGGTGGCCACGCTGCTGCTGGTGCGCCAGCGCACGGCGGCCAATCTGAACGGCGGCGGGAAGCAATCGACGAGACCCTCGAAGAGGCCGTTTATACCGGCTGGCCGCTCGAGGAACCATCACCACGTGAACTTCGGCTGCTCACCTCACTGCTGGATGACGACATCGAAACCCGAGCCGGGTTTGGTAAGGCGATGGTGTGGCTGACCGCGTTGCGGTCAGCCTTATGGCTGCTCGACTTTCTTCGTCGCCAGACGCTGATACAGGCATCATTCCGTTTCAGGGAACCGGATTTGAGTTCTTCATCATTCTGGCTGCTCGTGCTTGGTGGCCTTACGTTCTTTCACCGCCGGGCGCGCAAGGCGTCTGCCGAGCGCGTGCGCACCGCACTGAAACGTGCCACCGTATGGAACCCGGCCAAACCCAAACGGGCGGTGGAGGCCCCATGGTGGAACGAAGATTTTGACGACGAAAAACCCAAGCGCATCGTCGTGGAAGAGGAAGAAGTGGTGCGGGTGGACGATGACGGCGAACTGCCGGACGATTTCGACGCCATCCGCCGCCGCAGGTGGTTGGGCTGACAACACCGCGCCACGCAAAACCACGATTTTCGTTACAATGAGTATTGTTCGTGGGCAAAACGGGGGTTTGCCATCCATGCCACTTGCTGAAGGCCAGATGCTTGGTCAGTATCGCATTGAAGCACCCATGGGCCAGGGCGGCATGGCGACGATTTACCGCGCCACGCAGCAGCGGCTTGGGCGCGTCGTGGCGATCAAGATGATGCACCCCGCCTTCGTGCAGGACACCGCCTTCCTTACTCGCTTCGAACGCGAGGCGCAGATCGTCGCGCAGCTCGATCACCCCAACATCGTCCCCGTCTACGATTTCTCAGACTACGAAGGCCAGCCCTATCTGGTGATGAAATACATCGACGGCACGACGCTGAAGCGCGTGTTGGAAGATGGACCCGTCGAACCAGCGGATGCACTGCGCGTCATGACCCCGATTGCAGCGGCACTCGACTACGCCCATCAGCAGGGCGTATTGCACCGCGACATCAAGCCTTCGAACATCCTCATCGCGGCCGACGGCACGCCATATCTGACCGATTTCGGGCTGGCGCGCATGGCCGCGCTCGGTTCAAGCACGCTCAGCGGCGATGTGCTGCTGGGCACGCCCCACTACATTTCGCCCGAGCAGGCGCTTGGCAACGAGCACCTCACGGCCGCCACCGACCTGTATTCGCTTGGCGTGGTGCTGTATGAACTGGTGACCGGCCGCGTGCCCTATACCGGTGATACACCCTACGCTATTGTCCATGCCCACATTTACGACCCGTTGCCCGATCCTCGCAGCATCAATGCGGATATTTCACCGGAAGTTGAGGCGGTGCTGGTCAAGGCGCTGGCGAAAGACCCGGCCGAACGTTACACCTCGGCAGGCGAGTTGATCCACGCCTATCGCGCCGCGGTGGAAGACCAGCCGTCCGCGCCGGCCCAGCGCCAAGCACCAGCGGGGAGAACTGCCCCGCGTGCCGAACAGCCCACTGCTTCGGCTGTACCGCTGGTCACTTTCGATCCGTTTGATGGTGTGGCGGATGATAGCAGCGGCGCTTATCCCAGTGTACCTGCCGCCTATCCATCCGAAGACGACACGCTGCCCGAAAAGCCCAAGCGCGACGTAGTCGAAGCCTCATTTGATTTGTCGCAGGTAGACGCTTCGTTGCGCCAAATTGGCACCCAACTCAAGGAAACGTTCGAGGATTGGAGCGACAGCAGTTCGGAGACGGACGACGATCTCGCGCCGCCCGGCGATGACGCCGCCCTGCGCCGCCGCGTCGAGCGCCAGATGAAGAAGCGCAGCGATTTCTGGAAGAACGCCATCGCCTATGCCATCGTCATCCCACTGATGTGGATCGTCTTTGGATTCTCGTCCGGCATCATTGCTGGTGAATTTGGCACAACCTTCCCCTTTAATATCGCGGCCAATTTCCCATGGCCGCTGATCGTAATGCTGGGCTGGGGCGCAGGCCTGGCGGGTGACGCCATCGAGACCTATCAGAAAACAGGCAAACGCGCGGCCCGGCGGCTGGCCAATCTTCACGCTGAATTTCGCGCCGACTTCGGCCCACAGTGGTACCGCACCGCCTCGCGCAAGCAATTGAAGGCCGTGCGCCGGAGCGTGGATAAGCCGATCAAGCAGCGCATCGACTTCTACAAGAATATCGCCTCGTTTGCGTTCATCATCCCCATGTTGTGGGTCATCTACGGGGTATCGTCGGGTTTTATCGCAGGTGAGTTTGGTACAGATTTCCCGTTCAATGTGGCCACACAGTTCCCGTGGCCGTTAATCGTCATGCTGTTCTGGGGGCTGGATATCGCCAAAAACGGCTACAGCGTGATTGCAGGACGGCGTCAGGAAACGGCCATTGAGCGCGAGATGGAGCGCCAGCGGTCGCTGGCCGGCCACGACGAATGGGATGACGAGAAGCCCAAGAACGACTTTTACGACAGCGACGAACCGCGCCTTACCGAAGACGGCGAACTGACCGACAGTATGGTACGCGAGATCGAGCGCGAGATTCGCCGAAGCAGGCGCTAAGGCTGGCAGGATACCCATCTGATGAGCCGCCGTCACGAACAACGGGCACTGGAAAGAAGCCGGAGACGAGCAGCAATGAACACGCAGCACGCACTCAATGAACAGGAAGCAGAAGAAGAGCGCATTGACGACGAACTCGCGCCGTTAAGCGACGAAGCCGCCTTTCGCCGCCGCGTCACACGCCAGATCAACAAGCGCAACGAATTTCGCACGCACCTCGTGACCTACGTGGTAGTGGTTGCCCTGTTGACGGCTCTATTCGTGGCCATTGGCATCCCGTGGGTTGCTGGCATGATTGCGCTGGCGTGGGGCTCGGGGCTGGCGGCGCACGGTGTGGACACCTACTACTACACCGGCAAACGCGCCGCCCTTCGCACCGCGCGGGTGCATCAGGCCTTCCGCGACGAGTACGGGCCGCGCTGGTACGACACCGCCAACCACGCGCAGCTTCGCAGAACCCTCAAGCGCGTCGAAGAGCCCTACAACAAACGCCGCGAATTTCTATCGCATCTGGTGGTATTCGTGGGTATCAATGCCATGCTCTGGTGGATTTATCTGGCGGTGATGGCCGGCGGCTTCCCATGGCCGTTGTTCATCACGGGATTCTGGGGGCTGGGGCTCGTCATGCACGGCCTGAGCGCGTCCACAGAAAACCGCAGCCAAAGAAATATCGAACGCGAGGTCGAGCGCCAGCGCGAACTGCTGGGCGCAGCCGCGTGGGGCGACGAGAAAGCGAAGAACGACTTCGTGTTCGATGACGACGATGCCCCAACCATGAGCGTCGGCCCCGATGGCGAACTGGTTGAATTGACCGACGAGGAATGGGACGAACAGCAAAAGCGCAAGCGCGGGTAATCTATTGCCGCGCCACTTCCCACGCCAGATGGTTGATTTCCGGGAAGATCAACTGCTCCATCGCCAGGCGCACGGCATTCGGGCTGCCCGGCATCGATACGACCACGCGCCCGCGATACACGCCCGCTGTCGCCCGGCTGAGCATGGCCGCCGCGCCCACTTCCTGAAAACTGAGCATACGGAATAGCTCACCGAAGCCCGGCAGCGCCTTTTCCAGCATTCGTGACAGCACATCATACGTGGTGTCGCGGGGGCTGATGCCGGTGCCACCGTTGAACAGGATCAGGCGCACATTGAGCAGCGAGGCCAGTTCATCGAGCACTGCCGCCACCTGATCCGGCTCATCCTTGATCAGGCGGTAGGCCGCTGTCACATGGCCCAGTTCCGCCAGCCGCGCTTCGAGGTACTGGCGGTTGACGTCTGTTTCCGGCGTGCGCGTGTCACTGACAGTCACCAGCGCCACTTGTATAGGCCCATGCCCGGCCTGTTCGCGGTGATCCTGTGCGCCCATCGTCAGGCCTCGTCAGCGGGTTTGGGCGTAGGCGCCGAGCGGCGGCCCCGAATCGAATCGCCGTGATCTTCGCCGTCCTCGTCGTCACCGGGCGGCGGCAGTACCGTCACGCGCACCTTGCGAATACGCCGGTTCTCCACGCCCTCAATGACCATGTGCAGGCGGTGTTCGGGGTCTTCGATGATTTCGCCCACTTCAGGCACGCGCCCGATCAAGCTGTAGATATGGCCGCCAATCGAGTCGTTCTCCTCGTCTGGCACATCGACGCCCAACAGTTCGTTGAAATCGCCCAGGTTGATCGCGCCATCGACGACGTATTCACCATCGCCCACTTGCGTGTATTCGGCTTCTTCGTGAATATCGAACTCGTCACGAATGTCGCCGACGATCTCTTCAACCAGGTCCTCAATTGTCACCAGACCAGCCGTGCCGCCGTATTCATCCACGACGATGGCGATGTGAATTTTGCGCTGCTGCATTTCCTTGAACAGAATGTCGGCGCGCTTGGTTTCGGGCACGAAATAGGCCGGTCGCATCAGCTCGGAAATCGGCGGCGATTCTTCTCCGCGATGCCACACGGGCAGCAGGTCCTTGGCGTAGAGCATCCCCTTCACATCGTCAAGATCATCCTCAAACACCGGCGCACGCGAATGACCGCTTTCGATGAAGATGCGCAGCGACTCGTGCAGGTTGCTACCGGCAGGCACGGCTACCATATCTGGCCGGGGGATCATCACCTCGCGCACTAGCGTTTCGCCGAATTGCAGCACCGAGTAGATCATCTCTTTTTCGCCGGTTTCAATCGCGCCGCCGCGCTGCCCCGAATCGACCAGCGCGATGATTTCCTCTTCCGTCACGGCCTTGTCCATGCCTTCAGCGCCAAACAGGCGGGCGGCCCAGTTGGACACGGCCAAAGTTAACCGCACCAACGGCCCCAGAATCGCCATGACCGGCCCGGCGACCAGACTGACGAGCGGCGCGGCTTTATCGGCGCGGGCCATGCCATAGACTGTGGGCAGGGTCGCAGTCAGCCACAGCACGACGAGCGTTCCCGGAATTAGCAGCAGTAGAAAGATGATGAATGGCAGCGGGCTGGCATCCACACCCTCTGCGGCCTGCAGCAGCGGCACACCAATGGCGAGCGTGACCGCCACGCTCATACCCACGCGGCAGTACCACTGAAGCATGTTCATAGTGGAGAAAAGCTGCGTGAAGCGGTCGGACAGCTTCAGCACGCGCCGCGCGACCGGATCACCGGCTTCAGCGCGCTCGGCCAGCGACATGCGGCGCACGTTGGACATCACACTGATTGCGTAGGCCGCCCAGCCGTGCAGCGCGAAGAACAGCAGAAACACCAGCAGCAGTATAAGACTTTCCTGAGTTAGCAAACCTTGATCCTCGCCCGGCCGTACCGGTGATCGCTCATCACAAAAAGAACCGGACGCGCAGCGCAGACATACGTCCACCGCGCGGTACCGGCCCGAGCGTTCAGATCAAGCCCCCAGTCAGGTTGGGGGGGATTGTCTGGGTTTTCAGTTATCACCGACTCGTCGCACGTAGTTGAACATCAGCACAAATTCTAGCACAGGCTAAAATCGACACGCAAGCGGCGAAGGGATATAGCCTCAGTTGAAAGTTGAAAGCAGGAAGTTCAAAGTGGCCCGGGCGTGGCGATGATGTGGCCCGACGAAGCCTTCTACACAGCTCTCGAAGCGCTGATTCAGCCGCGAGCCGCCGGCGCGCTGCCGGCCACGCTTGCGCCGATGCAGGCGCTGCTGGCTGCATTGAGCAACCCGGAACGGGCCTACCCGATCATCACGGTCGCGGGTTCAACCGGCAAGGGCACGACCGCGCTGCGGCTGGCGGCAGGGCTGGCTAGCGGCGGCCTGCGCGTGGGGCTGTACACCAGCCCGCATGTGCACAGCTTCCGCGAACGCTTTGCAATTCTGGCCTCCCAACCCCTCTCTGGCCCCACCTCACCCCCCGGCCCCCTCTCCGCGCGCGGAGAGGGGGAGAATATTGCGCTTACGAGTGTAGAGGCAAGGCATGCCTTGCCCCTACAAGTCACCCCTCTCCCTCAGGGCGAGGGGCCGGGGGTGAGGGCCGCGCCTTCCCCCTCTCCACGCGCGGAGAGGGGGCTAGAGGGTGAGGTTATAGCAGAGGGGCCATGGGGTGAAGTTGTAGCCATCATCTCAGCTGCCGCCTTCGTCAACCACGCTCACGCTGTCCTGAACACGGCCGCTTCCCTCAGTCAATCGCCCAGCACCTTCGAATACGCCACCGCGTTGGCGCTGCGCTGGTTCGCACACGAAGCGGTCGATGTGGCGGTGTGCGAAATCGGGCTGGGCGGCCGCTTCGACGCCGTCAACGCGGCGGGCAATCAACTGGCGCTGATCGGCCCGATTGAGCTTGAACACGCGGCCATGCTCGGCGGGTCGCTCGAAAGCATTGCCTGGCACAAGGCCGGGATCATCAGCGCTGGAGGAGCAGCGATTGTGCTTCCGCCAGTCAATCCCGTTGTGCGTGCGGTGTTTGAGCAGGAAGCAGTTGATAAGCAGGCGTCACTAACCTATGCCGATGATCTGGCGCAAGCGGGGCTGGCGTGGTTCATGCAGTTGGGCATCGTAGGCGAAACCGCATCCATTCCTGCCAGTATTGCGCTGCCCGGGAGGCTGGAACGGGCCATTGTGGGCGAGCACAATCTCATCATTGATGGCGGGCATACGCCGCTGGCCGCGCGCCGTCTGGCCGCTGCGCTTGCGCCTGATCTGCAAACTGGTGTGCGGGTGATCGTCGGACTGTTGGCCGACAAGGACGCCAGCGCGTATCTGCGCGAACTGGACATGCCGGGCCTGACGCTGGTGCTCACGACGACTCCGGCGGAGCGCGCCCGGCCGGCTGAGGCGCTGGCGACTGCGTTCACCGCACAGCACGCTCGCGTCGAAGTGCAGCCAATGTTTGAAAAGGCATTGGCCGCCGCATTCAACGCGCCAGAGCGAACGATCGCCATGGCCGGGTCATTACGCATGGCGGCGGCCGCCCGCGAGGCACTTGGATTGCTCAATGAAGCGGCATTGGAAGAGGCGCAGCGCACGCGCGCCCTGTTCGAAGGGCCGGGCTATCGAGCGAAGTGGGGTGGCTAGACGGCGGGTGGTTCGCTGCTCTCCGGCGGCGCGCCCGCTTCGGGGTCTGCCTTCTTTGGCCTATCCTGAATGAACCAGCTATCGATCAGGATCAGCGCGACGCCGATGACGATGGCGTGATCGGCCAGGTTGGACACGTTCGAAATGACGCCGGGTATCTGGTAATGGATGAAATCGACCACCGCGCCGTGCGTGAGCCGGTCAACGGCATTGCCCAGCGCCCCACCCACCACCAGCGCAATGCCAATGCGGGTCAGCCATGCCTTGTCATCGAGGCGCGGGTAAAAGAAGAACAGGCCAATGAGGATGGCCGCCGCCAGCAGCAGAAATACATCGCCCGCCTGTGGCAGAAAGCCGAACGCCGCGCCGGTGTTCATGCTGGGCGTGATCTGAAAGTAGGGCACGAGTGCCGGAATTGGGGCCACGCTCTGGCCGAAGAACACGCTGCCGAGGACTGCATTCTTGGACGCTTGGTCAATAACGACCACCGCGCCAGCAATCAGAATCAGCAGCAGCCAGCGCCGCGCGCTGCGAGACATGGGCACCCTCAAAACACACCACGAAGAAGAAGGTGATTGTAGCACAGGCGCATTCAAACCAGCCCACGCCTGTTGAATACTCGCATATACTACTATACGGTGCACAACAACGATGAGAGGATTACCATGTACGGGACAATCGCACGCATGAAGCTTAAGCCCGGCGTCAAAGATGCGTTCCTTAAATGGACGGCCAGTACCGTAACTGCTCGTTCGATCCCGGGGCTTCTCCAGATGACGGTCTATCAGATGGACAGCGACCCGGATGTATTGATGATGGCGGTGGCCTTCGAAAGCCGGGACGCCTACGTCTCCAATGCCGCCAGCAGTGAACAACACGCTGAATTCCTCATGATGATGGAGTATCTGACCGCTGAACCCGAATGGCATGACGGAGAGATTCTCTTCTACCTTCCCGGCAGCGGACGGAGCAAGAAGCTGAAGTGATGTCATCCGTCTCTCATTTTGTCGAACAAGAACCTGAACGCTTGCTCTGGGGGTGCTAAATGTACGGCACGATTGCACGATTTAGAGTGGCACCCGGCTTGAAAGGGACCTTTCTGAACTGGGCGAAATACTCGTCATGGTCTTTGCGCACCGTACCCGGGATGGTGGACTCCACGATCTATCAGATGGACGCCAACCGCGATGTAATTATGATGGTCGTGGTCTTTGAGAGCCGTGAGGCTTATCTTGCCAATGCCAACAGCCAGGAACAGCATCAGGAATACCTGCAAATGATGGAGTTCCTCACCAGTGCGCCCGAGTGGAACGATGGTGAAATAGTTTGGCGTGGCTAGGGCGCAGTCAACCCATCGCCTCGCGCACTTTGGGCGCGAAGGTGAGCAGCAGCGTCTTCACCGCCCCCGGAGTGCCTGCTTTCGGCCGACTATGATACTCGCGCAGCACTTGCACCACGGCCGGCAGCAGATCCAGCCCGCGCATGCGCTTTTCCATCAGCAGATAGGCTTTGGCTTCCTGCGGACTGATATGATCTTCGAGGTAAATCGCCACCAGCCCTGCGCCGAACACCTGTACATACTGTTCCATCTCATAGGGGTAGAGCGTGCGGAATGCATGGCTCACCGGCAGCCGGTCGTCTATCAGACTGGTGAATTCAAGCGTCTGATTGCCCAGCACCTCCCACAGCAGCAGGTTGGTGAACGCGACAATCGCCCCACGAAGCAAGTGGGCAGGATCTTCGTCAAACGGCCACGGTGGGCTGTCCCCCCAGGCGGGGCGCGGTGGCACGACGGCCATCATTGCGCCCACCGAAGGAAGCGCGAGTTCGACATCCGCGGGATAGCTGATATTGGGCATGAACGCCAGCGGCATCTTGATCGGCCCGAACGTGAGGCTCAGAAATGGAGCCAGCGCCGCGCCCGCCAGCACGCGCCCGGCTTCCTCCATGCTGCGCTCCCAGGCCTCTGCTTCCTCGCGCCACCAATCCTGCAGGCCAGCCTGCTGCGCAAAATCGAGCCAGTCATCGGCCATGCTCCCGTCTGGCCGGGCAGCGGCAGCTTTTGGAGATAGTTGGAGGGTCACTGGATCAAGTACCATAGCCGTTGCAAACAGCAAGTCCAGCGAAAACTCCTCCTCCAGCAGGGCGTTCACATTGTGCACTGCCGGGTGGCCGGCCAGCGAAGCCACGCGCTTGCGCGTCGCGCGGGCATAGGCATGCACAGCGTGCTTCTTGCGCGCCTGCGCCAGGTCAGGGTAGCGTGACGCTGCCAGCAGCGCGCCCATCAGGCGCACCCGATCATCAATCCGCACCTGCACATCGCTTGCCGTCATACTACTTCTTGCCCCCTCCCCCACAACCAGCGACCGCTGATTGTAGCGCATTGGCCTTGCAACTCTTTTAACACGGTGGTGTTACTGTAAACGAGCTTCCGCCCTTCGAGAGAGCCTGAGAATCGCCTATGCGCGTCGCGCTGTTTACTGAAACTTTCCTGCCCAAAATCGACGGGATCGTCACGGTCACCTGTCTGCTGCTGGATCATCTCACCAAACGCGGCATCGAAACGGTGATCGTAGCGCCGAAGATGGGCTGTGAGCGTTACAACGAAACACCAGTCATCGGCGTGCCGGGCATGCGCTTCCCGCTGTATCCCGAACTGCGCGTCGGCCCGCCCACCACCAGCACCTATCAGCAGATCAAGGCCTTCGAGCCAGATATCGCGCATTTCATCCATCCGGCCCTGATCGGTGTGCCGGGCATGCTGATGGCCAGTCATCTCGGCATCCCCAAAGTGGCATCGTTCCACATCGACGTAGCGCGCATCGCCCATCACTATCGCCTCGGCTTCATCGAGCCGGTGACGGATGTCGCCACGCGCGTCATCTTCAACAAGGCCGATGTCTCGCTGGCCCCGTCACGGCTGATTCAGGCGGACATGGAGCGTATCGGCATCAACAACGTGCGCCTGTGGAAGCGCGGTGTCAACGCCGACAAGTTCAACCCGCGCTTCAGAAACGCCGATATGCGCGAATTTCTGTCCGACAGCCACCCGCAGGATACCCTGCTGATATATGTGGGCCGCTTGGGCGCAGAAAAGCAGATCGACCAGATCAAGGCAGTGCTTGAACAAGTACCGGGCACGCGGCTGGCGCTGGTGGGCAACGGCCCCGCCCGCGAAGATCTGGAGGCGCACTTCGCCGGTCTGCCGGTCAAGTTCGCCGGTTATCTCACTGGTGAGGAGTTGTCTGAAGCCTACGCCAGCGCCGACATCTTCGTTTTCCCATCCGCGCTCGAAACCTTCGGGCTGGTGGTGGTCGAAGCGATGGCCGCTGGCCTGCCCGTCGTGGCCTCGCGCGTGGGCGGCGTGCGCGACGTGGTCGAAGAAGGCGTCACCGGCTACACGTTTGACGTGGATGACAGTAAGGCGATGGTGGACGGCGTGCGCCAGATCGCACAAAGCCGCGACCGCATGGACGAAATGGGCCGAGCGGCGCGCGCCTTCGCTGAAACGCAGTCGTGGGACGCGATGATGGATGAAGTCATCGACATCTACAGCGACCTGATCGCCGCCAACGAACCGCAGGCCCTGCTGGCATGACCGACGACTGGCGCGATCCGTCGCTGGCACAAGGCTGGTCCAGTGATCCCCATCGGCACAACCCGCTGCGCGCCGAGCTGGTCGATACGCTGCTGACGCTCATCGAGGCCGTGTTTCAACCGGGCAGGACGCTGCTCGATTTGGGCAGCGGCTCGGGCCTGATTGAGGCTGAACTCTTCGAGCGCGTGCCGCATGCACAGGTCGTAGGCATCGACCGCTCCGAGCCGATGATGGCCCTGGCCGCCGAACGCCTCAAGCCCTATCCCTTCTCGTTTATTCAGATACGCCGCGATCTAAGCGACGCAGCGACGCTGGTGGGCGTAAACAGCCCACTGCCGCGCCAGTTCTATCAGGTGGCGTTCTCGGTACAAACCCTGCACCATCTGACCCGCGAAGGACATCTGGCCGTGTATCTGGCGCTGGCCGAAATTCTGGAGCCGGGCGGCTGGTTCTTCAATCTCGACCGTATGGCGGTTGAATCGCCGCTGTTTGAGGCTTATCAGGCGCTGTGGCAGCGGCTTGCGCGCACCCACGGCTTCGCGCCCGACGAAGGCGCGAACATGGATGAGCACAACGCGATGATGGCGTGCCAAGGCGACATCCCGCTGACGGCCTCCGAACACCTGGCGCTGCTGGCCGAAGCCGGTTTCACGGCCAGCGTCGTGCAGGCCTACGGCAACCGGGCGCTGATCGCAGCACGTAAACGATAAAGCCAACGCAAGGAACCGCGAAGGACGTAAAGGGCGCGATGGAAATTTCTTTGCACCCTTCGTGTTCTTTGCATGTTTCGTGTTAGTCGTTTCTCTCGAATTCCAACGGCGGGCGCGGCACAGCGTCTGGCCGGTCGAAGCCGTAATAGACGCGGTACACGCCTATCGCTTCGGTCGAATAGCTCACGCCCGCCTCGGCAAAAATGCGTTCCAGTTCCGCGTCCAGCACGGGCGTGTTGGCCGTCAGAAACACCGGCGGCGCAGCATCGGCGGCGGCCCGGAACGATGGGACACGCTCGTAGAACGGCGTCCAGTCGAGGTCGTCACGCGGGGGCAGCGCAGCGTTGAAAGTCAGGTCACCGCCGCTCAGGAACGCAAGCCGGAACGCGGCCCAGTAGCTACTATAGCCCGTCGTTAGTCCAGTGGCGCGCAGAAAATCGACCATCTCGGCGTCGTGATCCGCCGGTATGTGCTCAGCGACGTTGAACTGCGTCGTCAGGCCCACCGCCCCCCGCGCTGCCGCAATCTGACCGGCGGCGTGCGTGCCCAGCACCAGCGCAACGATGCCTCCCGCCACAATCTTGCGGAGCGGCCCGGCACTGGCGGACGGCTGCATCAGCGCCGCCACCAGCACCCCGATCAGCACGCCCAGCGGCAAACTCAACGGCAGGAAATAGCGGCCCGTGGGGTCGTTGCTGAAGCGCGACAGCAAAAACACGGCGCACAGCAGCCCGATCATCGCCAGCACCAACGCCCGCGCGCCCGGCTTCAGCATGGTTCGGCGGCGAATCAGCACCACCAGCCCCGTAATATAGACAACGACCACGCCCACGGCCAGCAGAGGCGCGAACCACTCCGGCGACCACGGAAAGCGCACGCCCAGCGCCGCTGGCAGCCCGAAAGCCGCAAACCCAATGAGCCGGATGCCGAACGGCTGCACAACCTCGGCGCTGGCGAAGCCACCGCCAGACGAACCGATCAGGAAGCGAATCGGCGCCAGGTCATGCTCCAGCGCGAACCACCACCACGGCGCGCTGCCCAGCACGAAGCCTGCCAGCGCCAGCAACGGCCCGGCAAAGATGTGCCAACCCGTGCGTCGCTCGCGCCAGAGCCGAGCCAGCAGCAGCACGCCTACGGGCAGCAGATACACGGCGATCAGCGCGTTCGTCCACCAGCCCAACCCAGCCAGCGCGCCGATCAGCGCCCAGCACCATAGCCCTCTCGCGCCGCTCGTGATCGGAAAGCCGATCAGCACAATCAGCGCGCCTAACAGCAGTGTTTCGTTGTAGCCACCCAGCGTGGCCGTCGTATATAGCGCCAGCAGCACCGATGGCACGGCCAGCGTAAACCCGGCGACAACCGCCACCAGCACGCGCCCGGAAAGCACCCAGGCCGCGCCAAAACTGGCCGCCACCACTCCCAGATACAGCACAGACTGAACAATGCGAATAGTCTGCACGGACTCGCCCAGTACCGCAAAGCCCGCCGCTATTAGCCACGGGTCGAGGCTGCCCATATACGCCTGCCCGTAGAAGAACGTCGGGCGTTCGCCGTGCAGGATGCCGCGCGCCATCAGCGCCACGACCGCCTCGTCGGAGTGGAACGAGACCGCGCCGCTGGCCAGCAGCAGCAAGCGGGCGATCAGCGCAACCGCCAGCACTGCCGCCAGCCCCAGCCATAGCGCACGCGATGACTTTGCGGCGGTCACGGCGCGCGCATCGAATTCGGCCAGCGCCGCATAGACTGGCGCGGTGGCCGGCCACTCATCCACGGGAGTCATTGCCACCACGAGCACCGTCTGCCCATTGATGGGCCGTCCGCGCAGCACAAAGCGCATCGGCGCGTCCTCACAATCCTTCGGAATACGCGAGGCAAACGGACGCAGCGTGACGGTGAGCGTGGTGCAAGGCCCGGCCCGGAAGGCGGCCGCGTTCGAGGCCCACGCTGGCGGCGTCTCGGCCTGCCAACCAGCCGGAATGCGTACGGCAAACGCTTCGGTGCGCTGCCAGCCCGCATCGACCACCGACGGCGGGCCGGCCGTGGGAGTCAGCACGTCCGACAGAATTCGTACGTCGGGATAACCACCCAGCGAACCGAGGTCAGCGCCACAGCCTGCCAGCGCCGCAGCCACTATCCCCAGCGCCAGTGCGCACGCGAGTCGTTTCACGGGGCGGACGGCGCACGGTTGGGTGCATCAGGGTTGGTAGCCATATTGCGCGTGGCCGGGTCGCCACAGGCCGCAAAGCCCGCGTATTCGGCCACTTTCCACACCTCACCGTCGGGAACCATGCGCGTATAAATGCACACGCCGCTGAAACCCTGCCCATGCTGATAAGTGGCGATCAGATCGACATCCCAGTTCGGGCCATCGGGCGCGGCGCGGCGAAATACGGCGCTGATCAGCCCGCCCCACTCCGGTGGTGTGTACGACTGTACGCACGCGCTCACGCTGCCCTCGGGGCAGTTCAGCACGACATAGGCGGCCAACTCTGGCGTCATCAAGGCGTTTGCCGCCGCATCATCGCCACGCTCGGCCGCTTCCACAAATGCGACCGCTGCGGCAAAGGCGGGATTGGTCTCGCCGGGCGTCAGCGCCGCTGTGATCACGACCACCAGGGCGATGCTGCCGATCACGCCGAGCACAATCAGGGTGATGATGAGGGGACGATTACGCATAAGCAGCAGGCTTTCTGGCTCGGGCAAAAGATGCGCACAGTATAGCGCAGGGGAAGGATGCGAAAGCATGATGAACCCGACAGAGACACGGAGGAACCAGAGATTTCACGCTGAAACCTCTGTGTTCTCAGTGCCTCTGTGGTTCAATAGCTCTTGTCCCTTGCGCTTCGGCGCAAATACGCTTGAATCGAGCGCACTTCGCGCACTCACAGGAGCGTCCCCATGCGCCGTTTGTATCCGTTCAACCGGGGTTGGCTTTTCGCGCCGCGCGAGCTGTCCCCACAGACACCCGACAGCGCCTTCGAGCGCGTGTCGCTGCCGCATACCAACATCGTGCTGCCGTGGCACAGTTTCGACAATCACGACTATCAGTTCGTCTCGACCTATCGCAAGCGCTTCACGCTGCCCGAGCCGCTGCTCAACGGCCGGCGGCTGGTGCTGCAGTTCGACGGCGCGATGAACGTTTCGACGGTGTTCCTCAATGGCGTGAGGCTGGGCGACCATGCTGGGGGCTATACGCCGTTCCACTTCGACGTGACCGACAGCGTACGCGCGGGCGAGAATGTGCTCGAAGTCTGGCTGGACTCGTCCGAACGCCCCGATGTGCCGCCCAACGGCAATGTCGTCGATTACCTCACCTACGGCGGCATTTACCGCGAGGCGCACCTGCACTATCTGCCCGCTGTCCATATCGCCGATGTGTTCGTGCGCCCGTTCGACTTACTCACCAATGTGCCCTACGCCGAAGTCGATGTCACGGTGAAAAATACGGGAGCGGCGCGCTTGGTCTGGCTGTCGGCAGCCGTCGAAGACGTGGGGAAAACAGTTGTCCGCGCCTCGCTCGAAGTCGCGCTGAAAGCAGGCGAAGAGCGCAAAGTCACGATGAAGCTGGCGCTGGGCAATGACCTGCGCCTGTGGTCGCCCGACGACTCATACCGCTATGGCATCGCGACGTCGCTCTATGCCGATGGGGCGCTGAGTGAAGTCGTCGACGATAACGGCGCATTCCCGTTCGGTTTCCGCGAAATTGCCTTCAGCGCCGATGGTCTGCGCATCAACGGCCAGACGACGAAGCTGCGCGGCCTCAACCGCCATCAGTCGTACCCGTATATCGGCTATGCTGCACCCGCTCGCCTGCAACGTAAGGACGCCGACATCCTCAAGCACGAGTTAGGCGTGAACATCGCGCGCACCTCGCATTATCCACAGTCGCCGCACTTTCTGGATCGCTGCGACGAAATTGGCCTGCTGGTGTTCGAGGAAATCCCGGGCTGGCAGCACATCGGCGACGAAGACTGGCAGGCCCTGTCGCTTGACAATGTGCAGCGCATGATTTTGCGCGACCGCAACCATCCGTCGATCATCATCTGGGGCGTGCGCATCAACGAGTTGCCCGATGACGAGCGCTTCTACACGCGCACGAATGCGCTGGCGCATCAACTCGACCCCACCCGCCCCACTGGCGGCGTACGCAACTTCCTCGAAAGCCAGTTCCTGGAAGACGTGTTCACCTACAACGACTTCTCGAACACGATCGTGGAACCCACACAGCAGCCGCACCTCGTCACCGAGCATAACGGCCACATGTTCCCAACCAAGAGCTACGACAGCGAGGAACGCCAGCTCGAACATGCGCTGCGCCATGCGCGGGTGCTGAACAAGGCGTATGAGCGGCCGAACGTGGCCGGTGCGATTGGCTGGTGCGCCTTCGACTACCCCACGCACCGCGAGTTCGGCTCGGGCGACCGCATCTGCTATCACGGCGTGAGCGACAGTTTCCGCCTGCCCAAATTCGCGGCCGATTTCTACACCAGCCAGGCCGACCCTGCTGTGCGGCCCGTTGTGCGCGCTGCTACTTTCTGGACGCCCGGCGATCGCGCTGGCTCGGGTATGGAGCCGCTCACCGTATTCAGCAACTGTGAGCAGCTTCGCGTGTACAAAAGCGACGATCTGCTCGGCGTGTTCGAGCCAGATCGCGCCCAGTTTCCGCACCTGCCGCATCCGCCATTCACCGTGACTGGATTTTCTGCGCCAGTGATATTCGGCGCAGGCTATCAAGACCTGCGTATCGAAGGCTTGATTGATGGCAAAGTGGTGGCGGAGCAGCGCATGAGCGCCGGCGGCCTACCACATGCGCTCACGCTCGAAGCCGATGACGCCGACCTGGTTGCCGATGGCGCGGACATGACGCGCATCGCCTTTCGCGTGGTGGATAAGTACGGCAACCGGCTGCCGTTCGATACGACTGTCGTCACGTTCACTGTCGAAGGGCCGGGGCGGTTGCTTGGCGAGAATCCGTTCGCGCTGGTGGGCGGGCAGGCGGCCGTCTTTCTGGCCGCGACCGAAACACCCGGCATCGTGACCGTCACTGCGCGCGCGCCGCGCCTGCCCGAAGCCGCTGTGAGCATTACTATCACGCCCGATGAGCGTGTACAGGTGTAGGGACAGCTTCGTTTCACCTATAATCGAGCCAGCACAGCCCGCATAGAACAGGACATATCATGAGCCAGCAGCCGCCGACAGCACCCAGCCCACAGGAACCCGAGCGCACCCTCAAGAGCTTCCGCGAGAGCAAGGCACGCTTTGGCTTCTGGTGGCGCGCCATACTGACACTGAGCATCTGGTACTGGACAGTCTACCGCCACAACAAGATCGACCTGACCACGCGGCGTGTAGTACAGCAGCGCGGGAACTGGGTCAGCCAGAATGAGACATCGATCCTGCTGACCAATGTCACAGACGTCACGCTCAACCGGTCGTTTCTGGGCAAGCTGTTGAACCACGGCGACATCATGATTAGTTCGGCTGGCTCGAGCGGCGCTGAAATCAGCGCGCGCGGACTGGCCGACGCCGACGAACTACGCTCCGCCATCTTCGACCTGCGCGATGGCAAGCTGGACGAAACCAAGCTGTAGGCGGGGAATCAACGGGCCGCTCACGAGCGGCCCCTACAACCTCTCAAATGGAGAGGTGCGGCGAGCTGCGACTGTCTTTACCCGCGACAAGTGAAACAAGGTTGTGGTGTCACCCCTCTCCGCGCGCGGAGAGGGGTTGGGGGTGAGGTTGTTCTACTCGTCGTGCGGGGATGTATCGCGCACGATCACCGAGTCGAAGTTGACCGTTGTGTTGGGTTCCACGCCCAGCGCCATCGTGCCACCCAACTGGCGTGATCCGTCGGCCGCGCCCACAAAGATGCCGTTGACGAAGAAGGACACCTTGTCGTCAAGCGTCAGAATTTCGAGCGTCGTCCACTCCGGCAGAGGTGAGCCGTCGCCTAGCTCCGGTATTGGCCCCTCAAAGAAGACTTCCTCATAAGTGGGGCTGATGAAGCGCGCCGTCACCGTTTGCGTGCCGTCGGCGTTCTGCGTCAGGTCCAACCGGTAGCCCTGCAGATCGGCGCCGGTAATCGTTGGCAGCGCGCGCGCCATGATCCAGGCTGTGCCCGTTTCGCCATCCGGGAATCGTGCTTCGACCGACGTGTAGATGTCGGTCGAATGCGCCAGGCTGCTGCCGCTTTCAAACACCTCCACGCCAATCACATCGCGCATGAGCCGCCAGGTGGGCCGGCCGGTGTGGATCATCTGAATGTAGCGCTGGTGATCGCTTGAATTCGGGTTGATCTGGAAGTCACCCTCCGCGCGCTGACCGTCCTGCCACCAGTCATCGGTGCGGAAGATGTCGGCGAAATCGTCGCTGAAGTCACTGCGCAGCTCGCGGAAAGGCCGGGCAAGAGCGCGTTCACGCTCGGTGTAGAACGGGCGCGCATCAATGTTGCTCACGCCGGAGGTGGGGGCGAACGTGCAATAGTCGAGCCGGAAAATGTCGGTGGGCGTGCGCGCCTCGAACGAGATTCCGCCTTCAGGCGGCAGGCCATCGATGCTGCCTTCGTAGCGCACGGTGCCATCACGCCCCAGCACCATGCGGTCGCCTATCAGCTCGATGTTGATCAGTTCCCAGCGGCCCCGATTATAGAAGTTGGCGACCTGCTCCGAGCTGGCCACCGTGCCGTCTGAAAGCACGCGCTCGATCCACAGGTTGCCGCCATCAGCGCGCAGTTGAACCGAGCCATCCGGCCCTTCGCGCAGACGGATGGTATAGCCGCCCTGTTCACTCCACACGCTGCATACCAGCAGCATATTCCCAAGTGCTTCAACCTGCGGGCGCACCGTCGTGGCCCCCTGCATCCGCAGCGCGCCATCACTCGTCACTGTCACCAGCGCCGGTTCGCCGCCAGTCCAGTTGGGCGGAACCGTGCCGCCAGAGAAGCTGGAGCTTGCCGGATCGGGGGACATGATCTCGAGATCATCAAAGCGAATCGGCCGCGACTGATTGTTGACCTGCAGCATAATCTGCCCGCCGCTCAACGTCGGCGCGATTCCATCCTGTGCCGAAATCAGCAGTTCACCATCCAGATACACGTAGATGCGGCTGCCGCTCGACCAGATCATCACCTCATACCACTCACCGCCGCGTATCGGCGCGCTGATGGTTTGCAGAATGCGTTCTGGCTCGCGGGTGAACACGTCGGGCGTGGGCGCGTTGCGGCGCAGGCTCATCAGGCCCGGATACAGTTCGAGTACGCGATAGCCCTGATCGGTGTAGTGCCATACGATGCGCGCGCCCGCCGCCTGCGGATCCAGATTGAAGCGCATGCGGATGATCAGGTCGCTCACGTTAGGGTCAAGCCACTCCGGCTGCACGCGGCCCATGACCACGGCGGGCTGCCGCAGCGAACCTTGTCCGGTCAGGTAGCTCTCTCCGCTTTCCGTCACCAACTGCCATGCCGTAGGGTCAAAGTCCCAGTTATCGATCGCGTCCGGTTGCTGGAAATCCTCGATGTAGGGGAATGCGCCGGATTGCGAATCGCCGGGCGTCGGCTGCGGCCCAGCCCCTTCAGTCGGCGTAGGATAAACCGCCTCAGTCGGGGCAGCAGTCGGTACGGCATCGGCCGTCAGCAGAATTGCCTCGCTGTAGGTGGTCGTGCCGCCCAGCCCGCCCACCAGCAGCTCAACGGTATAGGAGCCGGGCCCGGGGAACGTGTGCAGCGGACTGCGCCGGGAAGCCGTCGCGCCGTCGCCGAAATCCCAGCGGTAGGCGGTCGGCCCTCCGGTTGACTGATCAGTGAACTGCACCGTCAGCGGATCGTCTGGCGATACGGCCCAGGTAAAGGCGGCCTGAGGCGGCTCAACACCGGTCGCCGTTGGAAGCGGAGGCTCAGTCGGAGGTGGCGGCTCAGTCGGCACTGGCGTATCGATGAGCAGCAGTGTTGCCGTGGGCTGGGGCATATCCGTCGGGATTGCCGTCTCAGTCGGTGGCACATCGGTCGGCGGCGGTGTAGCGGTGTTCGTCGGCCGCAGTGTCGAGGTGGGCACTGGCGTCGGCGTATCAGTTGCCGTCGGAACCGATGTGTCCGTCGGCAGCGGTGTTGGCGTTTCGGTTGGCGTATTCGTCGGTGTAGCCGACGGCGTGAACGTCTCGGTTGGTGTGCGCGTCGGCGTATCCGTCGGCAGCGGCGTCGGCGTATCGGTTGGCGCGTCTGCGAACGGCACGACGTTCAGGTCGCCCGCAATCCGGATCGAGCGCGACTCAGCCAGCCATGCCTGCCGGCCATCGGGCAGCGCCACCAGATACCAGCCGCCATCATCGCTCAGGCCGAGAATTTCCACCGGCAGTTCGGCGTCAATCGCGCCCATCGCAGGGTACTGCGGCCCCGGCCCGATACGCAAAGTCAACTGCCGGCTCGCAATCGCCACCGGTGTGGCTGGCGTGGGCGTGCTGGTCGGCAGCGGCGTATTGGTCGGAGACGGCGTAAACGTCTCGGTGGGCGTATTGGTGGCGGTCGGTACGGGCGTGTCAGACGGGATTCCAGTCGTGGTCGCCGCGGGCGTATTCGTCGGCGCGAGCGTGGAGGACGGCGGAATCAGCGTCGAAGTGGGTACGGGTGTGTCGCTGGCCGAAGACGGAATGATCACCACGCCGGTCGGCGCGTCAGTGGCCGCCCCGGTGGGTGCTTGCGTCAGCGTATCCGTTGGCGCCAGCGTCGCCGCTTCAGTCAGGGCTTCAGTTGGGGACTCAGTCAGGGTATCAGCCGACGTCGCGGTTTCGCGCACCGGCAGCGGTGTGCGCGTTGCGGCCGGCGTGTTGGTCTGTGTAGGCACTGATGCAAGCTGCGTGGCCGTTTCAGCCGCGATCTGAGCCGCGGCCACCGACGTAGCCGCCGCCGGTGTCGCCGTCATGTCCTGCTCGGACAGGCCTCCGCCGCCGCCAAGCAGCAGCGCGAGGATGATGCCGATCACCACCACAGCCGCCACGCCGCCCAGAATCAGGGGCAGGCGTGACCGGCCAGCGGGCGGCGGCGCAACGGCGGGTTGCTGGCCACTGGGCGGCGGGGGAACTGGCGGCGGCACGGCCAGTTGGCCGGACGGCGTCATCCCCGTCGGCGTTTCATCAGCGGTCAGGCGGCCGTAAATGCCGCCGAGCGGTTTGGAGGTCGTCTGCGTGCCACTACCCGGCGTAGCCTGGGCGGGTGGCGGCGTACTGCCGGGCGCGGCCTGTGCGGGCGGCGGGGTGGCATACGGCGTTGCGCCGGGCGTGGGCGAAGGCGTCGCGCCCGACGTGGGCGGCGGCGCGCCGAACTCGGTCATCGTCGGCTGATCGGGGTCCACCGGCGGCGCGGGCTTGGCGCGAGTGGACGACACGCGGCTGGACTCGAACGATGCCATCGTTGCGTCGATCTTGTCCTGGTTCTGCGCGCGCCGCTGATAAATCACGTCCACGTTCTCGCGGGCGATGCGCCGCAGCGTCTCGGGGCGCAGGTTGCCGGCGGTCATGCGGCCAACCGCGCGCGTCATCTCATCGGCAAAGTCGGTGGCTGTCTCGAAGCGATCTTCCGGCTTCTTGGCCATCGCCTTCATCAGTGCGCTGTCGAGCAGATCCGGTATCTGCGGATTGATCGCGCGCGCGCTGGGCACGGGATCGTTGATGTGCTTCATCACCACGCCAAGCGGAGTCTCGGCGCTGTAGGGCATCTGCCCCGTCACCATCTGATAGACCATCACACCAAGCGCGTAAATGTCAGCGCGCTGATCGATGTTGTCCATGCCCATGCCCTGTTCGGGGGCCATGTAGCCGGGCGTGCCGACCGCGAAGCCGGTTTGGGTGAGGCCCTCGGCTGAAGACGCCAGCCGGGCGATGCCGAAGTCCATCAGGAAGCCGTTGCCGTCGATGTCGATCATGATATTCGACGGCTTGATGTCGCGGTGAATCACGCCTTGGCGATGAGCGTAGTCGAGCGCTGAGGACAACTGGCGCAGCAGATAGCTGGAGTCCACTATCGGCAGCGCGCCCTTGTCAACCACATCCTTGAGCGTGCCGCCTTCGAGATAGCGCATGACGATATACGGCGGCTCGTGCGCGCCGTCGTAATCGTACACTGGCAGCAGATGCGGGTGTTCGAGCCGCGCGATCAGGCGGGCTTCGCGCTGGAAACGCTCGACGGCGCGGTCATCCGTCGCTATCGAGCGGTGAATCACCTTGATGGCGACGTAGCGGCCAATGCTGGGCTGGTAGGCGCGAAAAACCGTCGCCATACCACCCTTGCCGATTTCCTCGATGATCTCGTACGGTCCGAGCCGGGTACCGATCATGTTGAACCTGACTTGATTTCGCGGTCGCGAGGCTGCACGCCCAGGCGCGAGAGAATTGTAGCACGCCGCCGCCCGGCTGTCACAATGGTCTCTTGGGAGCGTTCACCCGTAAAAAAGCTGCAAAAATAGCGACTACTACGGCTGTAGACGGCTGCCGTCATATTGACTCGCACTTCAAACTCATATACCGTTTATCCAGAGTGCGCAAGTGGCGCGCCGCCTGAATAACAGAGTGACAGCGCTCGTGAAGCAGATTTCCAGCGGTTATGTGAGCAGCCGGGTGCTCAAACTGAACGTCGGCTTTGTGCTGGCGCATGGCCCGGGCTACACGCACGAGACCGAGTTCGACGTGCCGGCGGTTAAAGTGGCCGACGATGTGGATTTGACCTATCTGCGCGGCCGTCTGCGCCTCAGCCGGGCGAAAGAAGGCGTGCTGGTGCAGGGAACGCTTCACCTCGGCGTCGAGGATGAGTGCTTTCGTTGCCTCGCACCCGTGCTGCGCGAGCTTGATGTGGATGTCGAGGAACTCTACGCCTTTCCTGCATCCGAACTAACGGACTTCAGCATCGATGAGGATGCCATCCTCGATCTGGGCCCGCTGCTGCGCGACGAGGCGATCATCGCTGACACACGTGGCACACTGTGCCGGCCGGACTGCCTGGGCCTGTGCGCTGAGTGCGGCGCGAACCTGAACGAAGGCCCGCACCAGTGCGTGGAATCAATCGACCCGCGCCTGGCCAAGCTGCGCGAACTGCTGCAAGACGAGTAATCCCCAGCCCGGCGCAAGCGCCGCGAACTATGACACCCCATCGCACGAGACCGTGCTGGCAGCGGTCTTTTCAGGGAGAGTGTTCTTTTGGCCGCTATTCAGAAATCCTACCAACCGAGTATTGTCCCCGTTTCAGGGGAAGATTTTTCAGAAGAAGATGATCCGTTTGAATCCGAAACCGACGACAGCCTGTACGAAGTGGAAGATGCCGACGACTTCATCGATGAACTGGATGAAGCAGACCTCGAACTCGAAGACGTAGACACGGACGATCTCTACGATCCATCCGCCATCGTCTCCAGCGATACGGTGGGGCTGTACCTGAAGGAAATGTCCAAGGTGCCGCTCCTCACCACCGAGGAAGAGGTTGCGCTAGCTCAGGCCATCGAGGCGGGCGAAAAGGCCGCCGTGCGGCTGGAGCAGCACCCAGATCACGCCAAAGCGGCCATGTGGCAGCAGGCCATCATTGACGCCGAGCTTGCCCGCGAGCATCTGATCAAGGCCAATACACGGTTGGTCGTCTCTATCGCCAAACGCTATATGAGCCGCGATGTGCCCTTCCTCGATCTGATTCAGGAAGGCAATCTCGGCCTGATGAAAGCGGTCGAGAAGTTCGACTACCGGCGCGGCTTCCGCTTCAGCACCTACGCCACGTGGTGGATTCGCCAGACGATCACGCGCGCCATCGCCGATCAGGGCCGCACCATCCGCGTGCCAGTGCACATGAGCGACCGCATCCGCAGGATGTACAAGACGGCGCGCGACCTTGAGCAGGAATACGGCCGCAAAGCGACGCCCGAGGAAATCGCTGAGTTGATGGGTGTCGACTTACGCAAGGTGCGCTGGATGCTGCGCGTGTCGTGGCAGCCGCTTAGCCTCGAACGGCCCGTTGGCGAGGACGAAGACAGCGAATTCGGCCACTTCATCGAGAATGAATCCACGCCCAGCCCTACGCAAACGGCCTACGAGACCATGCTGCGCGAGAAGATCGAGGCCCTCCTCGACACGCTCAGCCCGCGAGAGGCCCAGATTCTGCGTCTGCGCTTCGGGCTGGCCAATGGGCACAGCCACACGCTCGAAGAAGTGGGCGAGCAGTTCGGCCTCACCCGCGAACGCATCCGTCAGATCGAAGGCCACGCACTGCGCCGCCTACGCCACCCGCGCCGCAGCCGCCAACTGCGCGACTATTTGAGCTAGGCGAACAGCGCGCGACTGTACCAACAAGCGCAGACCCGATATCGGGCCTGCGCTTGTGTTTGTTACCGATTTGAACCGGGCGATATGCTACTGGTCGAGCGAGGCGCTCACCGCCGGGTCTTCAGGGTCATCGGCCGGCGTCGCAGCCGGTGCAGGCGGAGCAACGGGCGCAGCAGGCGGAGGTGCAGAAGGAGCAGCCGCGGCGGGGGCAGGTGGAGGAGCAGCCGCAGCGGGCGCTGGCGCAGGAGTGGCCGTCTTGCCAGCCTTGGCATCCGCATCCGCAATTTCCTTGGCCAGCAGCAAACGCTTCTCTTCAGCTTCCTTGGCTGCTTGGCGCGCCTTGTGATTGCCCCACATCCGAACCAGGCCAATGGCCAGGAGCGCAAAACCGAGCAGCGCCAGAATTTGGCCAACCAACAGAGGGGTCAGTCTGTCCGAGACACGCAGCCCTACCAGCGAAAGGCCGGCAAGGATGAGTATCAGCGGCATGATGAACTGCACCAGCCGGCGATGGCCCTTATTGGCACTGAAGCGCTCAAAAGACTCGAGCACGCCAGCGATGATCAATGCAATGCCCAACAGAATCGCTACCCAAACCAGGCTGTCAGGGTTGTCGGCAAGCAGCGTGAGAATAATCGCTCCGCCGCCGACCACTGTTCCAAACCACCCGGAGAGCATGTCACTCTCGGCGCGCTCTTCTTCCGGCCTGTGATAGTAACGAGACACCTTTGGCACACCATTGAAAAGCATGAGCGCACCCAGCGCGATCAGCAGCACCCGCGCCGCATTGGTCGGCTGATCGATCACGTACATGCCGAGCACCGCGATAATCGCGCCCTCGACTGCCATAATCCAGGCGGGTGCGCCTGCGCGCCAGGGAAGCGCCTTCTTAACGGTTTCGGTAGGCATGATGAGTCCCTTTCTTTAACACGTGCGTGAAGCAAAGCGAACGAAACAGACTGTAGATTACGCCGATGGCGCTTCCGTCGCCGCCGCGGGTACACGGCTGGCGCGGAAGCGGAAGAACGTGAGCACAAACAGGATAATTCCCAAGCCCAGCGAAACGAGGCCAATGATGCGCATCGTATCCACCGTGCCGTCGCGCGTCAGCAGCACGAGCACGCCAAGGCCGATCCACACCAGCGGACCTATCACACGGGTGAGGCGGAGTTTCTCTTCTGGGCCGCGCAGGAACAGCGCGATTACCAGGCTGATACCCCCGGATACGATGAGACCGATTGCGGCGATCAGGGCTGCGGTCGGGATATCCAGAAAGTCCAGTAGCCGCCCGAGGATGACCAATACGCCCACAATCAAAGCGATGCCCGCGTTGATCGCGTTCAGCGTTCCGGCGCTGCCTGCATGGCGGCCGCGCATCGCCCCAACGCCCGCCATTGCACCATCCACCAGCAGCAGCACGCCTGCGGCCAGCACCACGATGTTCGACGCGGACTCGCCCTGCGTGAGGACGAACAAGCCGAGCACGGTGAGGATGATGGCCTGAATTAGTATGACCCACCAGGCGACATCCTTGCGCCAGGGCATCTGCTGACTGGCGGCGGACACCGCCTGCTGCTGCATGCCCGGTGATTCTGAAGACTGCGACATAGTTCCCCCTGATGACGAGTACGCAGAACGACAGAATCGTCCCGCATTCTTACACCGGAAAGTATAACGTGGATGTATTGCGCGGGGGAATGTGAGTTTTCTAGCGCACCACGCCCAATCGCCGCATGTCGGTGAGGACGACGCGCTCCCATGGGGTGCTGGTATCGGCGAACTGGTAGTGAATGCCGCGCTTGCGGCACTCGGCGCGAATACCGTCGCGCCATTCGGCCACGCGGCGCATGTACAAGTCGCGCAGGCCACCATCAATCGACACTTCCTGCGGCGCGCCCGTCTCGACATCCATCAGCCGTAAATCGCCCGTCAGCGCCGGCTCGATTTCATCGGGGGCCAGCGTGTGCAGCACCACCACCTCGCAGCCCTTGGCTTGCAGCGCCGTCAGTCCGTCGATGAAGCCGTCGGGCGCGAACAGGTCGCTGATAATCACAACCATGCCCGGCCGAACGAGGCGCACGGCATAGTCGCGCAGCACGCTGTTGAGGTCGGTCGCGCCCTCAGCCTGAAGCTGGTTGATGTATTGCAACAGGCGTGGCCCACTGCCGCGCCCGCGTGACGGCCCGAACTGGCCGCCGCGCCCGCCCAGCGCCACCAGCGTCAGCCGGTCGTCGGAGGCCATCGACACGTAGGCCAGCCCCGCCAGCAAGCGACGCGCAAACGTGAACTTGTGCCAGTCGGGCGGCATGCCGTCGATGTCGTTTCCCGCCATACTGGCCGAGGCATCGATCAGCAGATGCACGGCGAGGTCTTCCTCATCCTCGTAGAGCTTGGTCAGCGGGCGTTCGAGGCGGGCGTAGATATTCCAGTCGAGGCGGCGCAGGTCGTCGCCCGGGCTATAGGTGCGATAGTCGGCAAACTCGATGCTGGTGCCGCGCTTGTTCGAGCGTCGGTCGCCCTTCATTGCGCCGGCGCGCACGCGGGTGGCGACCAGCACGATCTGTTCCAGCTTGCGCCGCGTGGTCTCATCAAAAACGATGTCAGTCATCACTGCGCCCTTGCTATGTGTGATGAAAAGCATACCACCGACCGATTAAACCACAGAGGCACGGAGGACACAGAGAGAAGGGAATGAAGCGCCCATCACAGCGTGGCCTGCATGGTCACCAACTGCGCGTATTTTCCTTCCTGCGCGAGCAACTGTGCGTGTGTCCCTTGTTCGCCAATGCCTTTGTCGGTCAGCACGATGATGCGCCCCGCATTTCTGATGGTCGAGAGCCGATGCGCGATCACGATCATGGTGCGATTACGGCTGAGCGTCTCGAACGAGTCCTGAATAGCCTTTTCGCTTTCGTTATCCAGCGCGCTGGTGGCCTCATCGAAGATAATGATGGGCGGGTCTTTCAGGAACACGCGGGCGATGCTCAGACGCTGCTTTTGCCCACCCGATAATTTCACGCCGTGCTGCCCTATATCGGTGTCGTAGCCATCGGGCAAGCCTGTGATAAATGCATGGGCATTCGCCTGCTTTGCGGCCGAAACAACCTGCTCATGAGTCGCATCCGGTTTGCCGTAGCGGATATTCTCGGCGACGGTGCCAGCAAACAGATACACATCCTGCTGTACCACACCGATATTGGCGCGCAGGCAGGCCAGCCTGATATCGCGGATATCGTGGCCGTCGATACGGATCGCGCCCTCCGTGACGTCATAGAAACGCGGGATCAGCGCGCATAGCGTCGTTTTTCCGACGCCGGAGGCGCCTACGAGCGCCACATATTCTCCCGCCGCGATGTCCAGCGTGAGATTTTTCAGCACCTCATCGTAATCCTCGCGGTAGCGAAAACAGACGTCGTCGAACTGAATGTGGCCACGCACAGGCTTCAGATCAAGGGCAGCGGGCGAGTCCTGCACTTCAGGCTGCATCTCCATGATTTCCATGAAGCGGTCGAAACCGGTCACTCCTTCCTGGTACAGTCGCGCCAGATTGACGAACTTCTGGATGGGGTCGATGAGGATGGCGACGAACAGCAGATAGGTCAGCAAGTCAGGCAGGCTCAGGCTGGCTTTGAGGATAGCCAGCGAACCCAACACGATGAGCGCCACGGTGATACTCTGCATAAACAGGTTCATGCCGCCGTAAAAGTACGCCTCGCTGCGATAGCCGTCACGCCGGCTTTGCACGAAGCGCTGGTTCGCCCCGGTGAACTTCTGCTGTTCAAGCGCTTCATTGGTGAACGACTTGACCACGCGAATGCCATCGAGAGTGTCCTCCACCTGCGCGTGAACATCGCCAATGTGCGCCTTGCTCTGCGCCATTGCAGCATTGAGGCGGCGGTTAAAGTAAAGGGCATACAGCGCCATGACCGGCAGGAACAGGAAAATAATCGCGGTGATGTCCGCGTTGATCGTCAGCAGGATGATGAACGCGCCTGCAAATTTGAGGATCGCAATGAGGGCTTCTTCAGGCCCGTGATGCGCCAGCTCGGAAATCGCCATGAGGTCGTTGGTGAGCCGGGACATCAATTGGCCCGTCCTCTGCTCGTCGTAAAAGCTGATCGACAGCTTCTGATAATGATCGAACAGATCAGCGCGCATATCGCGCTCCATCAGGCTACCCATCATGTGTCCCTGAAAATCGACAAATGTGTTGCAAAGCGTGTGGATGATCAGCAACGCAGCCATGATCGCGCCGATAGTGACGATCTGCGTGGCGGCATCCGGCGTGTTTGCCGCCAGCAGATTTTCGGTGATGTGCCGGGCGAACAGCGGCAAGGTGAGCGCAATCACTGCCACGATCACGGCACAAGCGATATCGGCGAACAACAGTCCCCGGTAGGGACGGTAATACGAGAAGAACTTGCGAACGCGAAGGCTCAACGGATTTTTCCTCAGCAGGGATAATCATGGGGCACGTGCGAGACAGCACAAAGCAGCACCTCATCAGATGAGGCCAGCGGGGATGTCCACGCGATTAACTGCTGAGGGGAATTGCGAAACCTGGGGAGAGGGTCAAGCACTGAGAACTGACACGCACAAAGTGCGCCGTCAGAATAAATGGTCAAATTCCAGGTTCGTCGTTTACCCGCCGTTCGTCGTGGGCATGACCTTGTCAGTGGAATGGAGAGTGCTTGTGAAACTCATGATATGAACTCCTTTCGAGTGAGGGCCGGACGATGCCGCGCATGATAGTGC
The DNA here is from genome assembly GCA_963841085.1 of uncultured Chloroflexia bacterium. Taxonomy (GTDB): domain Bacteria; phylum Chloroflexota; class Anaerolineae; order Aggregatilineales; family Phototrophicaceae; genus Flexifilum. The sequence continues at coordinate 32,235 of CAWJBF010000012.1, forward strand.
AATAACCCTGTCAATGGCAAGTTCAAAACGAAGGGTTACAGCCACTACGCCATTCTAGTCATTGTGAAGTCCTGTTTGCGCCACCTACCGCTATTCTTCTATCCGTTCACCGATCCATGCCGCCATCGCCGGAATATCCTGTTCACCACGCGCGACCGCCTGAGCACTATCCGCGACTCGGCGCGAATCCTGGTGCTCAACGGCGGTGAAATCGTCGAGCAGGGCTCGCATGACGAACTCATGGCGATGAACGGCTTTTACTACACGCTGTATATGAGCCAGTTCAAGGGCAAAGCGCCGGGCGGTGAAGCAGCCGGCACGGCGGCATTTGCCAGCAGCTAGGACGCGACGGTTCCCACAGGGACACTGGGGACACAGAGCCTACATCTATCTCGGTGCTCTCAGTGTCTCCGTGGTTGAGTGCCCTCTACACATGCTGGTCGATCAGGATTGCGTTGCCATCCGGGTCTTTCAGCGTAAGGTGCGTTGGGCCGGTGGTCGTCTCGTCCGCTTCGGTCTCCAGCGCGATGCCAGCCGCTTTGAGCGTCTGCTGAATGGCACGCGCATCGGTGGGATTAAACGTCAGGATATTGCCCTCGAACATTCCCTGGAACAGGCCGATCTTGGCCTCACCATTCCCCAGAATGATCCAGCCCTCATCCATATTTCCGGCTATAGCACCGAATCCGAACGTTTCGTAAAACTTGCGCGATACGACGATGTCTTTGACAGACAAACTGACCGAAAAGGTTCCGAGATTCATTTTTCAGGCGTCCAGGCTATACGGTCGTCACATTCCAGTGTGGTCGAATGCGCCGGACGCGCAAGTGTTGGCAAGTTTTCAGCCATTAAATCCCTTCTGGCGAAGGATATCCTCAATACGCGCTCGATGGCTGGCTTCCCATTCGCCCAACGACTGCGTGGCGTCCTTGGCGGCGCGGGCTTGCGCCTGTTCAGCCACCGCGTCTAACTGCGCCACAGGCACGATGACGATGCCTTCCTCGTCCGCCACCACCATATCGCCCGGATGCACCTGAACACCACCGCAGCGCACCGGGCCGTTGAGCGTCTCGATGACGCTCTTGCCGCCTGGAATCGGAATCACGCCGCGCGCGAACACGGGAAACTGACTGTTTCGCGCTTCGGCGAGATCGCGTATTAGGCCGTCCACGACGAAGGCCGCAATCCCATGGCGCTGCGCAACTGCACACACATTACCGCCCGCTACGGCGTAATCCCTATCGCCCGCCTCGACGACGAGCACAGAGCCTGATGGCGCACGGTAGATGGCGGCATGGAGCATGAGATTGTCGCCGGGGGCACAGCGCACCGTGTAGGCAGGCCCTGCCACGCGCGGCATGCCTGCCCACAATGGACGAATGCCAAAATCCATCACCTGACTGCGCGTGAGGACATCAGCCAGCGTAGTCGGGGAAAGCGCCAGAAAGTCGCTTGCGTTGGCCATCGTTCGCCTTACTTCTCCATCCGTTCGCCAATCCACGCTGCCATCGCCGGAATATCATGTTCGCCGCGCGCGACCGCCAGCACGAAGCCCGCATCATGCGCGGCATCATAGGCAAAACACACGCCGTTGCGGGCCAGAAACAGCTCGACGGCCTGCACAGCCGTGCGCTTGTTGCCGTCCACGAACAAGTGATGATAGGCCAGCGATTCGAGCAACGCGGCGGCTTTGTCCGCCAGCGTGGGGAACTGCGCCTCGCCAAACAGCACGATCTTCGGGCGGCGCACGGCCGAGTGCAGCAGGTGCAGATCACGGATCATCGGGTCGTTGGTGATGGCCGCGTTCAAGTTGATCAGGTCTTCCGCCGTCAGGTAGCTGACGGGCCTAGCGCCGGTCGAGTTCATCCAGCAACCACGCGTGCTCGGCGATCAGACGGTCAATGGCGGCGGTATCGCGCTCCGCATCCGGTTCTGGCGCAGCGTCGCACGGCTGCATCTGCGCCGCGAACCAGCCTGCCAGTTCAGGCACATTCGCGTCGTCCTGCGCGGCGCGCACGATCATCTCAAGCGCATTCGCCTCGTCCCACGCCAGCCGTTGGCCGTTGACCTCGCCCATCAGCAGCGCGGCCAATGTGGCGGTGCGCTTGTTGCCATCGGTGAACGGATGGTTGCGCACCAGCGAGTGAAACAGCGCGGCGATTTTCTCGTGCAGCAGCGGATAGGCATCCGCGCCGAACGCGCTGGCTTCCGGGCGCTGGGCGGCGGCTTCGAGCAGCTCGATGTCGCGCACCTTGCGCTTGCCGGTCGCCATGTCTGGACTGCTCACCACGCGGCTGTTGATGAAGATGAGTTCGGAGAGTGTGAGATAGCGCAACCTCACCCCCACTTGCTTCGCTCGTCTCCCCCTCTTCGCGCGTGGAGAGGGGGTTGGGGGGTGAGGTTGCGGTGAATCATCTAGCGCGGCCTGGGCGTGGCGCGCAGGGCATCGGCAATCACGGCGTCCGGCGAAATGCCCTCGGCCATGCCCTCGAAGTTGAGCAGCAGGCGGTGGCGCAGCGCGGACGGCGCGACGACGGCCACGTCTTCGAAGGCGACGTTGAAGCGCCCTTCCAGCAGCGCATTGCATTTCGCGCCCAGAATCAGCGACTGCGCCCCGCGCGGGCTGGCCCCGTAGCGCACGTACTGTTTCACCAGCGGCGGCGCGCCGTCGGTCGTAGGGTGCGTGTTCAGCACCAGTCGCGCCACGTACTCGCTGACATGTGAGGCCACCGGCGTGTTCAGCGCCAGCCGGCCCATCTCAAGCACCTGCGCGCCATCGGCCACCTTGCTCGCCTCCGCCGCTTCGATGCCCGTTGTACGGTCGAGGATAGTGACCAGCTCACTGAGCGACGGAAACGTGACATTGACCTTGAACATGAAGCGATCGAGCTGGGCTTCGGGAAGCGGATACGTCCCTTCCATTTCGAGCGGATTTTGCGTCGCCAGCACGAAAAATGGTGGCTCCAGCGTGTAGGTGCGATTGGCGACGGTCACGGTCTTCTCGGCCATCGCTTCGAGCAGCGCCGACTGTGTTTTGGGCGTGGCACGGTTGATCTCGTCGGCCAGCACCAGATTGGCGAACACAGGGCCGGGCTGGAAGCGCCGTTGTTTGGTGCGCCCGTCCTCCGAGTCTTCGAGGATATCCGTGCCAGTAATGTCGGCAGGCTGCATATCCGGCGTGAACTGAATGCGCGAGAATTTCAGGTCGAGCGCATCGGCCAGCGTGCGGATGAGCATCGTTTTGCCGAGGCCGGGCACGCCTTCGAGCAGCGCATGGCGGCCTGCCAGCACGCAGATGAGCACGCCGCGCACGACGTCATCCTGCCCGACGATGATGCGCTTGACTTCGGTCTCAATCGACCGCGCAAGCTGGCTGAAGGTTTCGAGGGAGATATCCTGCACGTCGCTCATGGAACCTCAAGGGAGAGTTGAACGTTCAAAGGTGAAAGTTGAAAGAAGCGCTGTGCCTGTATCAATGTGCCACTTCGCCGCAGGCTGAAGCCGTCAGGCGGCCAAAAGACATCCCTACTTTCACTGTCGCCAATATCCAGCCTATCCTTCGCCACTGATGCAACAGAGGGGGCGGACTTTAGAAAGTCGGAACATCGCTACTGCCCCGACCCCGGCTCAATCGACGTGAAATAGCTGCGTACGACGTCGCGCAGGCCCAGTGGCACATAGCCGGTGTCGAGATTGCGCGTAGCCGCGTTGAAGAAGCTGCGGAAGACCTGACTGTAGGGCACGCGGGCGTTCCCCGTGGGGTTGCTGCTGAAGTCGCCTTCCACGACGGGGGCATTGCCGGTGTCCGGCTCCAGGATCATCTGCTCATCGCCTTGCGGGCCGCCAATGCGCTCGGGCGCGTAAATCGGCGTATAGTCGCCTTCGCCAAGCCCATCGGGGTTGTTGTTGGCATCCAGCAGGCCGCTGCCCGCACTGGCCTGCGCCTCGCCGCCCGCGTTATCGCCCGCGCCCGCGCCTTCCGAGCGCAATGCCGTGCCCGACAACGCGCCTGGATTATCGCCCTGCGCGCCGTCCGACTGCTGGCCCTCCCCCTGCTGCGACTGGCCCTGATTTTCGCCATCCGCGCCCTGCTGGGCATTCCCGTCCTGCCCCTGCGATGACGGCACATCGCCTTGCTGGCCCTGCGAGGACTGTCCCTGCTGTGGCGACTGCTCACCCTCGCCATTCTGGCTCTCGCTGCCGGGCTGATTTTGCGGCGGCTGCTGTCCCTGTTGGCCCTGCTGCTGGCCCTGCTCACCCGGCGGCTGCTGTGCCTGATTGATCTGGCTTCCTGCCTGTTGCGCCTGCTGCGCGCCCTGCTCCAGCGATTGTTGGGCGGACTGCTGCTGCGTGTTTTCGCCGCCGGCCTGGCCCAGCGCGTCCTGCGCTTGCTGCAGCGACTGCTGCGCGCCGCTCTGGTCACCCTGCTGCATGGCATTGGCCGCGTCCCGCATTGCATTGGCGGCCTGCTGCATATTCTGGCTACCATCGCCGGCCAAGGCTTCGGCGGCGCTGCTCAGGGATTGGCTGGCATTCGGTTGCGGCTGCTGGCCCATCTGCTCGGCCATCTGGCGCATCGCCTCGATCTGTCGCAGCATCCGCTCAATGTTTGCGAGATCAGCGCCTTCTCCGGGCGTCACATCACGCAGGGCTTCACTGGCGGCCTGCAGCGCGGCGGCGTTTTCGCTCAGGCGCTGCGCAAGTAAATCGCTGGCCTGCTGGAAGGCGGTTTGCACATCGTTCATGGCGGCAAACGCCTGCTCAGGTGTCACGTCCGGGTCGTCGAGCGACCGCGCGCTGTCTTCCAGCACCAGCAGCAAATCGCGCCGCTGTTCGTCATCCAGGCGCGGATCGGCGGCTACCTGCTCGGTCAATTCGCGCACAGTCTCGGCGGCATCCTCGACGGCTTCAGCGGCGGCGGCGGCCTGCGCCAATTCAATCGCCAGCGCCTCACTCTGGGCATTGGGCAGCGCCAGCAGCAGCACGAGTGCCAGCCCCAGCGCCAGCAGCGCCAGCAGATCGCCGCGCCCCGCCTGCAGCGGCAACCGTTCGCGCGCATGCACTTCGCGCGCCGTCAGCCGGGCATCTTCCAACTGGCGCGCGGCCAGTTCGCTGCTGGTGTGAATGCGGCCATCCAGCAGTTCCAGCGCCGTCGATACGCGCTCGTTCAGGCCAAACACGACATCGAAGTGCCGCGCCGCGCCCATTGGTGAACGCGCGCGCAGCCAGATGACGGCCAGCGCAATAACCATGCCAACCGCCACCAGCGCCAGCGTGAGCGCGGCGATCTGTTCTGGCATCAACAGCGGCCGGAAGCGGGCGATCACCGCCAGCACCACGCCGACGGACAGGCCGGGCAGCGCCGCGCGCGGCAGCCACGCAATCGTCTGCTGTGTGCGCTGGCGGCGATCCCAGCGGCGCACCATGCCCAGCAGAGCGCTGCGATTGTCATTCAGGGTATTAGTTGCCACAGGTACAACTACGCCTTTCACTCACGCAGGCGGGCTTTAGGCCGGCTCGCGCAGTTGGCGGGTGCGGCGGATAGCGGCCAGAACCAGCAGCACCGCCAGCGCCAGATAGATGATAGTGTACACGATCCACGGGCTGGCCATCGGGATAGTGCTGCCACTGCTCGACAGCGTGAAATTCCAGAAGGAGGCGGTCTGGCGCTCGACCAGCAACTGCTGCGTGCTCAACGCGGCCGTAATCGGGCTGAGGCCAGTGAGGACGACGCCCATGTAAGCGAACAATGTTTCCAGCAGCGGCAGGTTGGTGAATGCGCCCGGCGAAATCAGAATCTGCCTGAGAATATCCAGCACCAGCGTACCGGCCAGCGGCACAGCGAACATCAGTATCGCCACCAGCCCGTAAGCGCGCACGGTGGCAGCAATCGACCGATCATTCGCCGCCGAGAAATAAATGCCCACTGCGCCCAGCGCGATGCACGTTACCGCCAGCAGCACGAAGGCGATGCCCACTTCCGCCTCGCCCACGCCGCCGAACAGAAAGGCGATGCTTTGCAGCGGGATGGCCGCCAGCAGCAGGATGAACAGGAACACAAGCGCGCTTTCAAGCTTGCCCATCACGAACGACGGCGCAGACAGGAGCGTGGCGCGCAGCAGGTCGTAGGTCTGGTGCTCGCGCTCGATGCTGATCGCCCCCGCCGTCGAAGCCGGCGCGATGAAGATGATCAGCAGCAGTTCGATGCCGAAGATGCCGATGAACAGCACGCGGCCGGTTTCGCCCGCCGCCGCGCTGCCTACGCTGGACGTGCTGCTGTAGATGGCGTAAAGCAGCAGCGCAAACGCGCTCATCAGCCCCACGTAAACGGTGATGACCAGAAAGGCGCGCGCTCCGCGCATGCGCCCGCGCAGTTCGCGCAGCGCCATCGGGTTACGCCGGAACGACGCTCGCTCACGCCACAGGCCCGCCGCCGACCACACGATGAAGGCCAGCGCCAGTAGGCCGGGTGTGAAGCCCAGCGTGACCAGCAGAATGCCGTTCGCCAGCGCCAGCACAGCCAGCAGAAACGGCGCCCATAGTTCGCGCGCCGTAACGCCCACGTAGCTGATGAGCAGGCCAACGCTGTTCCCCAGCAGCAGGGCCGAAACCGCCGCCAGCGCCAGATCGGCCGGGCCGCTGTCACGCGCCAGCAACACATCGCGCAGTGTCGCCGTGAGCGAACTGAGCGGGCCTGCCAGCGCCGCCAGCGTTAGCACGGTCAGCCCGAATCCGGCGCAGGCCCACGCGCCCCACATCAGAATGCGCGCCTGCCGCACCAGCCGCAGGTCACGCGGGTCAAGCGAAGCGTCACTGAGCATCATCGATCAGGCCCTCGCGTGCGTAGATTACTATCGGAAAGCGTGCACCAGGCAGTTCGGCGGCGCGTACATAGCCATTGTCCTCCATCCAGCCGCTGGCGGCCAGCGGCCCGACGATGCAGCAGGTGTTCAGGTTCGGGTCGAGGATGAAGACATCGGGGTTGATATCGGCCCACTGCTTTTCGAGCGTATTCAGCACGGCGAGGCGCTCGGGCGGCAAGAAATTAGGCGAAATCGGTGAGATGTAGCGGTAATCGTGCAGCCACAGATAGTAGAAATGTTCGCCCTCGACGCGCGCATCCAGCGGCACATGATCGAGCACCCACTGTGCGGCTGGGGGCGGCGGCGGCTTCATCGGCGCACCTGCCGCCAGCCTGGCCGCCGGAATTTGCAGCGTCATACCGAGCGCCGGCAGCGCCACGCATAGGCCCACCAGCACTGTCCGCCGCGTGAGCAAGGCCGGCATGCCCGCGCGCCTCAAGCCGCGTGTAACCAGCGCCGCAATCAGCAGCGCATAAATAGGCGTCAGCGCCATCGGGTAGTGATCCCACGGCACCGATGCCATCACGCCCAGCGCGACATGGCTGAAGATCAGCGCCAGCGCGATCGCGAGATCAGTTTGAGTCCGCCGCCACAGCGCCGCGCCCAGCCCCAGCGCGATCAAAATCAGCTCGTAGCGCGAGTGGAAGCCAATGCTTTCAATGTGGCCCCGGATCGATGTCCACAACGCGCCCAATTCTGCTGGCGCGCGCGCCTCGCGTGTGAGCAAAAACGCCTGCAAATCAGGCAGCACCTGCAGCACAAACACCACGCCCGCACCCAGCAGACCACCCGCAGCAAACGTCCAGAAGCCCGTTTCCGGCAGCCAGCGCCGCGCGTCCCTTCCGGCCAGCACCTGCGCGACATAGCGCGGCAGGTACAGCGCCAGCGCCAGCGCCGGGCCAAAGCCAATCGCGTGATAGTGCGAGAACCAGCCCAGCCCGATCATCATGCCGGCCAGCGCGTGCAGCCACCAACTTTTGCGCCGCAGCGCCAGCCCGTACAGCCACAGGCACAGCGCCACCGACAGCGCCAAACCGGCATCGTGGCGCACACGCGCGCCGATCATCACCACCGCGCTGGCGAACAGCACCAGCGAGGCTGTCCAGCCCGTGGCGCGGTCGTAGAGCGACGCGCCAGCCAGACCGCCGCCGACCACGACCGCCAGCGTCACCAGATAACTGAACAGGCGCGCTTCCCAGAAACCGACGCCGACCACGCTCAGCCACCACGCCATCGGCAGGTAGTAGCGGTGAATATCATGGCCGCCGTAAGCCATCAGATAGTCGCTGAAGTGGCCGGTACGCAAATAGCCGACCGGCCACGCCAGCAGCCAGCCTTCGTCTGTAATCTGCGTGTAGGGGTAGTAGGCAAGGCCATATACGCGCAGCAATATCACCGCCGCCGCGCCCAGCGCCAGCACAATCCAGCCCCAGCGCGGCATGCTTCTGTCCGCCGCTTCGGGCAACAGCGTAAAGACCGCCAGCACGCCCGCCGCCGCCAGATTGAGCGCAGTGAAGGCGTAGATCCATTCAGGCCGTGCGGCTAACCCGACGGCAAAACCAAGCACGATCAAGCCGGCCACCAGCAGGCGGCGCGCCCACAGCGGCAGGCGGGCCGCCAGATCAGTGCGCAGTGCAAAGACGGTGAATCCAATCACGCCCAGGCTGAACAGCGCCGTCGCGCCCGCAAAGACCAGCAGCGCCCGGCTGTCGAGCTTGCCCGGCTCGGCCAGATACAGCGCCCAGCCCGCCAGCAGCGGAATTTGCAGCGCCGCCAGCGCCAGCCATGCGCGCTGAAGTGTGCCCGTGTTGGTGAGCGTGGTCATGGACGCTAGGTGACGATACCTTTGGTGATGCGCATGAACATCGCTTCGAGGTCTTTCGTCTCCTCGTTGATGCCGAGGATGGCGATATTCGCGCCGAGAATGGCTTGATTGAGCTGGGCCACGCCCTCATCGTCTCCGGTGAAGTCGATGCGCACGCGCGGCCGGCCGTTCTTCGGCTCCAGTTCGGCGACGTTGGCCACATCGACCATGCGTTCAACCGTCGCCTTGAGGATTTCGACCGAGTCGCGGTCGCGCAGCGTGACGGTAATCTCGCGGTGCGGCTGAAGCTGGGAACGCATGTCGGCCATGCTGCCCTGCGCGATAATCTCACCCGCTTCGAGGATGCCGATGTGGGTGCAGATTTCACTCACGTCTGCCAGTATGTGCGTCGAGAAGAAGATCGTCTTGCCCATCTTCGCCAGTTCAACCAGCAGCTCGCGGATTTCAACGCGGGCGCGCGGGTCAAGGCCGCTGGCCGGCTCGTCGAGAATTAGCACGGCCGGGTCGTGGCACAACGTACGCGCCAGCGACAGCCGCTGCTTGAGGCCCTTGCTCAGCTTGTCGACCATGTCGTCACGCCGGTGCGCGAGATCGACCAGTTCGAGCAGGTCTTCGATCAGCTTGCGTCGCTCACCTTCGGGGATGTCGTAGCAGGCGGCGAAGAAGTCGAGGTACTCCCACACGCGCATGTCGTCGTACACGCCAAACTCATCTGGCATATAGCCGATTGCCCGGCGCACACCGCGTGGGTCGTCCAGCACCGACATGCCGTTGACCCACGCCTGCCCCGAAGTCGGGCGCGTGAGCGTGGTCAGAATACGCATGGTCGTAGTTTTGCCCGCGCCGTTGGGGCCAACAAAGCCGTAGATCGCGCCGCGCGGCACGTCAAGCGAAATGCCATTGACGGCAGTAAATTTGCCAAACCGCTTGACCAGATCCTGCGTCTGGATGATCGACTCTGCCATCGCGCTTAAGCCCCACATGTTCGAACGGCGATTCAGCGCCAGTATACCCCCGGCGAGAAACGAACCGCGAAAACAAACACCCCCGGGCTTGGCCGTCCGGGGGTGAGTGGCAAGTTGATCGCTGGCATTCCGTTCAACTGATCGAGATCAGCAGCCCGGCACGCCGCCGATTGGGCCGCTGGCCGGTGCGCTGTCGGTTGGGATGCTGTTATTAACACCCCCTGCGCCCGGACCGCCGGGGTTGCCCCACCAGTTGCCGCTAATGGTCGTCGGAACGCTGCTGCTGACCGCGTAATTGCCCGCGCCGGTATTGTTCAGCAAGCAACTGTTGGTGATCGAAAGACTCGTTCCAGTGGGCCATGCCGCGACTGCGCTGGCCATCTGACCTGCATAATTGCTGATGAAGCTGGAATTGGTGATGGTAAGCGCACCCTCCGAGAAGATCGCGCCGCCCTTCTCACAGCAGGGGGCCCCTGACGCCTGATTATTGTCAAACTGGCTGGTGTTGATGCTCACAATCGTGCCCAGATGGACGTAGATCGCACCAGCATCAAGCCCGCTGGGACCATATCCGTTTGTGAAGCGCAAGCCAGAAATTGCGACGGTGGTGCCCGCACCGTTGATATCGAAAATGCGATCGGCGTTGTTGCCACTCACGGAGACCACACCTGCGCCGGGCCCACTGATAGTCAGATTCTTGTTGATCCCGATCGCGCCGCTGGTGAGCGTAATCGTGCCGCTGACGCCGAAGGTGATCGTGCTGCCGGGCGGCGCGTCTGTGATAATCTGGCGCAGTGAACCCGGGCCGCTGTCCGCAAGGGTCGTAACGACCGTACTGGGGTTGATGGTGAAAGTCAGCGTGCCCGCCGCCAGGCCGCCACCGGGCGCAGGATTAACCAGCCCAATCGTGGCTACTCCGGGCAGGCTGATGTATCCCGCTGGCACACTCACAGTCGCTGAGGTGGGCAAACTTACGGTGGCTGCCAGGTTGGCCTGCCCACTCCATGTCACCTGCATGCCGGGTACGAAGCCCGCGCCTGTGACCGTCAGCGTGAAGCCGCCGCTGCCCGCCACAGCCGAGGCCGGACTGATGAGGGTCAGCGTTGGAACAGGGTTGAGGTTGGTCAGGTTGAAATTAGCTAATGCCGCGCCGCTTGTGGCGGTAACAGTATAAGCCCCAGCCGTGTCGTTGGCGGTGAATGGCGGCGAAGTTGCATTCCCGCTGCCGTCTGTGCTCACCGGGTTCGGCCCACTGAAGCTGCCGCTGGCCCCGCTTCCGGGCGCAGTGAATGTAACTGGCGCACCCGCCGCTGGATTGCCGTAGGTGTCCACCACGTTCACACTCAAGTTCGCGCCGAAGGCCGTGTTGATTACCGCGCTTTGGCCGTTGCCGCCGGTGATCGCCATCGAAGCGGGCGCGCCGGCTGTGTTCGTCAGCGCGTAGGGCGCGCTGAACGCACCAGCCGTAGCCGTGATGGTGTAGCCGCCACTGATGGTATTGGCGATCACGGCCGAACTGGTCGCATAGCCGGTACTGTCGCTTGCGATGGTTTCGCTGTTCGTGCCGCTGCCTAGGAAGCCCGCGCTCACTCCGCTGCCCGGGGCCGTGAAGGTTACATTCACGGCGGGCACACCATTGCCGTAGGTGTCGGTCACCTGCGCGATCAGGAAGTTGGCGAAGGCGGTCCCGACTGTGGCCGACTGCCCGCCGCCAAATGTAGCCGTCAGGGCGGCTGGTACATCGGGCAGGTTGGTCATATCCAGATTGACCGCGCCTGCTGGAGATGTGACGGCGATCTGGAACGCCCCGGCAATCGTGTTGGCCGTCAGGAACGGCGCGCTGGCGATGCCATCGAAGCCAGTGGCGCTGTTTGCCGTGGGCGACGCGCCAAACAACCCGGTCGCGCCGCTGCCGCCGGTCTGCGCCGTGAACGTGACCGGCACGAACGGTACGGGATTGCTGTAGGCGTCGGTGATGAGCACAGCGGGCTGGCCCGCATAAGTCGTGGCGACGGTGGCCGTCAGGTTCGTGCCGCCCGGCGCCGCGCTGATCAGGCTGGGCACGCCCGGCACGTTGGTTACGTTAAACGTGCCCGCAAGCATCGACTGGGCGGCGGGCTTGGCGAACACGTCTTTGCTCGTGAGCGACGCGAAGAAACCCACATCCTGCGGCGCGCTGGCCGTCACTGTATAGCCGCCGGCTATGGCGTTGCTGATGAATGCCGACGTGACTGCATTGCCCGACTGGTCCGTATTCACGATTTGTGTAGCCGTGCCGGTGGCACTAAACACACCGCTGGGGCCGCTGGCTGGCGCGCTGAACGTGACCGGAACGCCGATCGACGGGCCACCATACGGGTCGGTGACGCGCACGCTGAAGGGAACCGCAAACGGCTGCGTGACGATTGCTATCTGATTGTTGGCAGCCGGGCTGATATCGAGGAAGGTGGACAGGCCTCGGCCCGGCAGTTCGGTGGGGTTGGGCGTCGGCATCGGGGTTGCAGTGGGCGTAGGCGTAGCGGTCGGAGCCGGGAAGCCGCCACCGAAACCGCCCGGCGTGGGCGTGGGTGTGACAGTGATGGGCGGCTGGATATTATTCGGGTCAGGCAGCACGATTGGATAATTGAGTACCGTATCGCCCACCTCTTGCAGCGGGGCAAGCGCCAGCAGTTCCTCTTCCGTCATTGGCGTAAACGCGCCCCAGGGGCTGGTGAAGTCAATCGTGACGATTGATTCCGCCGTGCCGGGCTCGGGGGTACTCTCGCTCTCAGGTTCGGGCTGGCCGCAGGCGACCGCAAAGGCCGTGTTACCCGCCGGCAGAATCGCCGTACCGTCATTGACTTCAACCGCCCCGCTGAGGACGTTCATCGCCATCACGCCGCAGTTCGCGCCATTCTGCTGGCTGGCGTTGTTCAACTGGTTAGCCACGTCTTCGGGCAGGTCGAGCGTATCGAGGATTTCCTGCGGCGCACCCGCCACGCTCGACAGGCGCACCGTCGAGCCAATCGTCAGGTCGGCCCCGTTGACGTTCATCAGCACCTGCGTGTTGTTCGGCCCCTGCACGATGACTGAATTCGGCGCTTCAGCGCAGTTGGGCTGGCCGATGCCCGTGCGGAAGACGAAAGCCTGCATCGGTGTGCGCGTATTGGCATCAACCACCGGCAGTTGGTTCAGATCAAAGGCGTCCAACTGCGCTGTTTCCACCCAGCCGCCATAGGGGGGCACAGCCGGAACCGCCACGCGTACCCACAAATTGTTGGGTGTGCGTGCATCGGCGGCCAGCCGCGCTGACGTTGCGGTTGTGCCTGCCACCAGCGCGTCGGCCTCGGGCAGCGTGCGCACTTCGGCCTCGCGGTTGGTCACCACTTCGATGGGCTGAATGGGAAGCGCGGCGTCGGCCGGAGTTACCGCGTTGCCCACGATGGCCTCGCCCATCAGCAGCATCGTCACCGACTGGCCAGGCAGCGCACCGGGCAGGTTCGCCTGCACGTTCATCAGGGCAATGCCCCAGATATCGTTGGCCTCATCCATAGGTGAGGTCGCCATGCTGCTGAGGGTCACGATATCAGCGCGGTCAGCCGGTTGGCTGAAATAGTCGTCGGGAACAGGCTGCGTGAATGAGCTTTCGACCAGCGTATTGGCATAGCAGGCGGTGTTGCGGCCCACGCCCGTGCAGTTGTCTTCGAGCGCCACCAGCGCGGCCTGCACCATTTCGGGGCAAGTGAGCGGGCTGGACGGGGCCGTTTGTGCCAGCAGTGGGGCAGCAGCTCCCAGCACCAGCGCGGCCAGCACAACAGCCATGAGAATGACGATTGAATTACGCAATGCTCGTCCTTTCGAACGAGAATGAGAACGGTTGCTCACCGGGCAATCTGCGCGATGAGGCTACCTGAATTGTAACGGAGAATGATGAAAGGTTGTGTAAATACACTACGCGTTAATGGAAGGCGGCGGATTTAAAGGTATACGCATGGCCGATAAACCATCGCAGTTATCGTAGCGTGCGCTCGTGAGCGCACCCTAAACACGCTTAGCCGCAAGAATATCCGTTCATCTCCAAATACGTCCGCCGCTCTCGATGCGTGGAGACCATTCGGGCCTCTGGTTTCGCTTACCCGCCGTAGTAGATGATCGGTGACTCGTGGATGAACTGCTTGTCCGTCACCTGTTCGAGCATGAAAGCGGCCACATCGGCGCGCGACATGGGCGTGAAGCCCGCCTTGATGTAACCGGCGCTGTACTTGCCGCGCGGCGGATCGTCGCCCAGGCGCGGCGCACGCACGACCGTCCAGTCCATGTCGCTGGCCTGAACCGCGCGAGCGCCCGCTTCCGAGTCCGCCAGCACTTTGCCGGCCATCACCTTCATCAGCGGCACCATCACCAGCGAGCCGAACGAGGTCGGGTCTTTCGGGTCTTTGACGCCCGCGCCGGTCAGATAGATCAGCCGCTTGACTCCCGCCGCCTTCATGCCAGCGAGGATGTTGGCCGCGGTCGTCTGCATCAGGCCGTCCGGCGCGTCTTTCACCGGCCCAACGGTATTGAGCACCGCGTCGGCCCCGGCGATGGCTTTGGCGACGGCGGCTTTGTCCATGCTGTCGCCTTGCACGAGCGTGAGATGATCATGCTTGATGTCGTACTTGTCGGGATGCCGCAGAAAGGCGGTCACGTCGTGGCCCGCATCGAGGGCCTGCTGCACCAGCAGGCGGCCGGTACGCGCGTTTGCGCCGAGCACAGTCAGTTTCATGAGACACTACTCCACGGATACATTACTTCACGCGATAAGGCTGTTATTATTGCGGCATACGCTGAAACCCTCAAGTACGCACAAATTTAGGTTATAGTCCTGAAAATCATCCTATTGGAGCCAGCCATGCCCGAATCTCAGCCTCCCCAGTGCGCGGTCGAAGCGGCCATGCGCGTCATCGGCGGCAAATGGAAACCACTCATCCTCTACTTTCTGATGGAAGAGGGCACGCTGCGCTTTGGCGAACTCAAGCGGCGCGTGCCCGGCGTCACCCAGCAGATGCTGACGCTGCAACTGCGCGAACTGGAAGCCGACGGCATCGTACACCGCGAGGTCTACCGGCAGGTGCCGCCCAAGGTAGAATACACGCTCACCCCCATCGGGCAGCGCCTGAAACCGGTACTCGACCTGATGCTGGACTGGGGCGCGGACTACATGGCCGAGAGGTATCCCGATGTCGAACTCCTCACCGCACCCGCTGTTGGCATGGGCACAGAAACTGCAGGGCATCGCTCAGAGCGGGCTGCACTATAACCCACCGCTGTTCGAGCGCGAGCGCTACGAACAGGTACAGGCGATTGCGGCTGAAATGGCCGCCGCGGACAGCAATCTAGCCGCCGAGGCCGTGCAGGCGCAGTATGCCGCGCAGGACGGCCACGCTACGCCCAAAGTGGATGTGCGCGGCGTGGTGTTCAAAGACAATCGCGTGCTGCTGGTGCAGGAGATGCTGCTGGATGAGGGGCGCTGGACGCTGCCCGGCGGCTGGGCCGATATCGGCTCCAGCCCCGCCGAAAACGCTGCCCGCGAGGTCTACGAGGAATGCGGCTATCGCGTGCGCGCCACGAAATTGCTGGCCTGCTACGACCGCCAGCGCCACGCGCACCCGCCTCACCTGTTCCACATCTACAAGCTGTTCTTCCGGTGCGAACTGGAGAGTAGCGAGCGCATTCCCGATCCGCGCAATCACGAAACCGGCGAGGCGGCCTGGTTCGCCCAGGACGATCTGCCTGATCTGTCGCTGGGCCGAGTCACACCAGCACAAATCGCGCGCTTCTTCGAGCATCTGCGCCAGCCGGATTTGCCTACGGACTTTGATTGATCGGACAGGGCAAAGAGAGATTGAACCGCCAAGACGCCGAGATCGCCAAGGCAAAACACCAAGAAGTTGCTCTTGGATCTTTCCTGGCACTTTGGCGGTGAAGAACTGTCGTTTAGCACCACGCTCTACCCTGCGTTATGCTCTGATTTTGCCACATGGAGTGAGTAGACATCATGCGTATCGCCCTTCAGGAAGACATGTTGCTCGGACAGACGGCCGCCGAGCGTTTTCAGGCCGCCCGCGACTTGGGGTTCGATGGTATCGAGGTCTGGGGCCGGGATTTACCGCTGCGGCTGGACGAACTGATGAGCGCGTCGGCAGGCGCGAGCATGCCGATTGCCGCCATCAATCACGGCCGTTTTCCCAGCATCCTCGATGCTGACCCGTATGTGCGCGAGCAGGGGCTGGATGCGCTGCGCGGCTCGGTGACCTGTGCAGCCGATCTGGGCGCGGCCGGCGTCGTGTTCGTGCCGCAGTTCGGCGCGGCCTCGCTGCCCGATTTATCACCGTGGATGAGTGCGCCGGAGCTGGAAATGGAACTGCTCAACCAGCATCTGCGCACGCTCGAAGATTTTGCGGCGGCCTTCAGCGTTGATTTGTACGTCGAGCCGATTAACCGCTACGAAACCCACTTCCTCAACCGGCTCGATCAGGCGGCGGCCGTGGCCCACAAGCGCAATCACCCGCGCGTGAAAATCGTCGCCGATGTGTTTCACATGGCGCTGGAAGAGACCGATATGGTCGCGGCCATGCGCGACAACGGCGACGTGATTGGCCATGTGCATCTGGCCGACCACAACCGGCGGCTGCCCGGCCAGGGCTTCACACCGTTCGCCGAACTGGCGGCGGCGCTGCGCGATAACGGCTACGACGGCTGGGCCGTCTACGAGCCGGGCGACCCGGGCGCGAACGGCAAACGCGCCGCGCAGTACGCCGTTGAACTCCCCCCCAGCCTGGCATTTCTGCGCGCGGCGGGGTGGTGAAACAAGTTAAAAGTTGAAAGTTGAAAGAAGGGCAACCCTGCAGTTTGAAAATAGCTCCGATTGTCTCACGCAGTCACTTCCAACTTGCGCCTGATGTGAAATGGAGCCGGAACGAGTTGAGCGGAGAATAGAGTTGAGAATGGCCGAGTTGCCGCAGGTTGAAACCATGCAGCTGAAGCTGCGCCCCGTAAACTGGGCTCTTGAAGCCCGCTTGAGCGGGCGCAGCTTCAGCCTGATGGCTTTAGCCTCAGGCGTGGTAAGCGATTTTCCCCCGCCATTGATATACGCTCATCGCGCTTCCATTTCATATTAGGCGTAACTTTTCAACCTTCAGCTTTTGACTGTCTTTTTGGAGGCTCTCCCATGACCCACCCACTCCTCATCCCCTCGCAAGACACGGGCGGCGCGGGCGTGTTTGCCAGCGTGACGACGGCTGAGGCGGGCTGGGAGCATCTCAACATGGCGGCGCGGCGGCTGGATGCGGGCGAATCGCTCGCGGGCACGACCGGCGAATATGAAATCGCGCATGTGCTGCTGGGCGGGCGCTGCCACATCCGCTTCAGCGGCGGTGAGTACCTCAATATCGGCCGCCGCCCGAACGTCTTCAGCGGCATGCCCTGGGCGGTTTATCTGCCGCCCGGCGTGGACTACGAAATCGAGGCGCTCACGGACGGCTTCGAGATGGCGTCGTGCTGGGTGAAGGCCGAAGCCGAGTTTCCGGCGCGGCTGGTGACGCCGCCCGACTGCCCGGTGGAACTGCGCGGCGGCGAAAATGCCTCGCGCCAGATCAACGGCATCCTGCCACCCGGCTTCCCGTGCCAGCGTATCGTCGCGGTCGAGGTCTACACGCCCGGCGGCAACTGGTCCAGTTACCCGCCGCACAAGCACGATGTCCACCGTGTAGGCGCAGACGGGACGCTGCTCGAAGCCGACCTGGAAGAAATCTACTTCTACAAACTCGACCGGCCTAAAGGCTATGCCTATCAGCGCGTGTACACGGATGACGGTCATCTGGATGAGCTGATGCTGGCGCGCCATCACGATATGGTGCTGGTGCCGGAAGGCTATCATCCCGTCGTCAGTGCGCACGGCTACACCACCTACTACCTCAACTTCCTGGCTGGTTCGGCGCAGTCGCTGGCCAATAGCGACGACCCGGCCTATGCGTGGGTCAAAGCGAACTGGCGCGCGCTCGACCCGCGTCTGCCCATCGTCAACCTTGAGATGGAGTCATAGGGCTTGCCGATGCGCCCTCGCCTCGTGCTATTCGTGCTGTTCGCGCTGCTGCTGGCTTTGGCTGGCGGTGCAACCGCGCAAACCGGCGAACTGCAAGCATTAATCGAGCTGCGCGTGGACGCGGGCTACGACGGCCATTTCCGCGAGCTGGAATGGCTGCCGGTGCGCGTGAGCGTGGTCAACAACGGGCCGGAAGTCAGCGGCCGGCTGGTGGTGCGCCCGGAAACATCGGGCGATGGCATCACCAACACCTTCAGCGCGCCAGTGGTACTGCCGCAGGGCGCGCAGCAGACAATTTTCCTGTACATCACCGCCCGCGCCTTCGCCAACCTGGTGCGCGTGGAGCTGTTGAGCGATGCCGGCGCGGTGCTCACCAGCGGCGATGATCTCATCCGCTCGGTGCGGCCCGGCGACCGGATCGCCGTAGTCTTCACCGATGCGCCCGCCGGCGGAGTGAGTTTGTCTGGCGCGGCGCTGGGTGGCTTCAACGTGTTTCAGGCCGACTGGAGCGCGGAGCAGCTTCCGCCGCTGCCCGAGGCGCTGGCCGGCATTGACCTCATGCTGTTCGATGACATGGATACGGGCGCATTCAGCGGCGGCCCAACGCGAGGCTTTGGCGGACTGGGTGCGCGCAGGCGGCCACCTGATCGCGGCCGGCGGCGCGGGCTGGCAGGCGACTGCCGCTGGCCTGGCAGAGCTGCTGCCGCTGATTCCGCAGGCGGGCACGAGCATCGACTCGCTGGCCCCGATTGCGCGCTGGCTGGCCGTTCCCAATGCCCAGGTGGACGCGCTCAATGACCCAGGCGCTGATTGCGACTGGCGATCTGGCGGCTGACGCGCAGGTGTTGGTGGAAAGCGAAGATAGCCTGCCACTGATAACGCGCCGCTTCGAGGGCGATGGCGTCGTCGATTACCTCGCGCCCGATCCCAATGCCGCGCCGCTGCGCGACTGGGCGGGCATGGGCGACCTGTGGTTCACGCTGGAAACCTCACGCGGGCCGCTGCCCGGCTGGGCGCACGGCTTCGAGAACTGGGCGCAGGCACAGCAGGCCGTTTCGATCATCCCGGGCATCGACCCGCTGCCGGACATTGTGCCGCTCGCCCTGTTCATGCTGGCGTATGTCGTGGTGGTCGGCCCGCTCAACTATTTGCTGCTGTCACGGGTCGACAAGCGCGACTGGGCCTGGCTGACGATTCCGCTGTCGATCCTCGTCTTCAGCGCCGCGGCCTGGATCATTGGCTCGAACCTGCGCGGCACCGACCCGATTCTGAACCGGCTGGCGGCCGTGCGCGCTTGGCCGGACGAAGACCGCGCCGCAGCCGATGGGTTGATCGGACTGCTGTCCCCCCGGCGCGCGCAATACACGCTGGTGTCCGGCGCAGGCGAACCGCTGCGGCCCATCCCGCAGGCGGTGCAGTCCGCTTCGCTGCTGGTGCGAGGCGCGCAGGCCAGCGTCGATATTCAGCAGACGGATGTGTTCGCAGCCGTCAATTTCGCCGTTGATTCGAGTTTCGTGGCTGGCTTCAACCAGTCCGGGCCAAGCGCGCGCACCCGGGCTTGGCGGCAGCGCGACGCTGGTCTACGACCCGGTGATTGCCGGCCAGATGCTGGCGCGCGGCGCAATTCGCAATGACACCGATCAGGTGCTGCGTTCGCCTGTTGTACTCGGTCGCGGCGCGGCCCTGCGGCTGCCCAACCTCGACCCGGGCGCTGTGACTCCGTTTGAACTGACGTTGACAGGCGAAGGCCCGGCCGCACCTGCGCCCTGGCTTCCCAGCACGATTACGCCCTATCTCACCTTTCGCACGGCGCGCGGGCAGGATCACTCCAATCAGACGGCCGCCG
This sequence comes from uncultured Chloroflexia bacterium, assembly GCA_963841085.1. Taxonomy (GTDB): domain Bacteria; phylum Chloroflexota; class Anaerolineae; order Aggregatilineales; family Phototrophicaceae; genus Flexifilum. The sequence continues at coordinate 51,796 of CAWJBF010000012.1, forward strand.
ATGTGCTTGGACCGGGCCGCTTCGAAGATGGCACGCTGATTACGCTCACCGATGAAGAAGATCAGCAGCGCCTGCGCGATCAATTGTTCATTTCGTCGCTGGTGGATGACTCATTCGAACTCGACCGGGCGCGGCGACCGCTTGTATCTGACAGGCTGGATCGACAGCGCGCCGCTGAATGCCGTGCTGGACGGCCAGACCGCCGCCGAACATGAGTTGACGTTCGTGATTGCCGCACTGGAAACGGCGATTGAGCCGCCGCCAAGCGCCATCACCGTCAGTACCGACCGTTTCACATGGGCCGTGCGCGAGTACACCGGCCTGGGCGAAGTGACACCGATTGATCTGAGCCTGCAGGAAGGTGAGGAAGTGACCTTCCGCTTCACGCCGCTGCCGACCGCAGTGCTCAGCCGCGTGCAGCAGTTATCCATCGTGCTCGACAGCCTTAACGTGGCCGTGCGCCGTATTCCAGTCTATCTGTACGACTGGCAAGCGGCCGAGTGGGTGTCGATGGATGTCGGGCGCGAAGGCCTGACGCTGGATGCCGGTTTCGCGCGCTTCCTCGGCCCGGAAAACGCCGTACAAGTGCGGCTTACAGCCGATGAGTTTGGCGGCTTCCTGCGTATCGGCGCGCTCGGCGTCGAACAGCGCGGGCTGTTCCGCTAGCGGCTGCTTCGACGCTTCGACAGCCTCTTCCCCAACGAACGCAAGTTTCCTGCGCCACCTTTCCGTAGGGCTGTCGCTTATTGTAACAAAGCTCAAATCTGAGCTAACCTTAAACCAGCAATGAACCAGTCGGACAGTTTCGTACAGGGAAGGGACTAGAGCATGAAACGTGCAATGATAGCCGCCATGTTGGTGCTGATGCTGGCGCTGGCGGCGGGTGCGTCGGCGCAGGAGACGATTGACCCGGCAGCGTCGCCCAATTTCGCGGCGATCTTTCTGGAGGCGGGCTTCCCGCTGGATCCCTATCTCGTGCGCGTGGAAAGCGCGGGCACGGTGGATGCGGCAACGGTCGATGAGGCCTGCGTAGGCGTCATACCGTCTGCACCGGATGTCGTGGTGAACTGGACAGGTGCAGCCGACCAGCTGAGTTTCTTCGTTTACAGCGACGTAGACCCCACGCTGCTGGTCGTCACGCCGTCGGGCGAAATTCTGTGCAACGACGACTACAGCCTCGACACTCTGAATCCAGTCGTGACCATAGCGGCCCCGGAAGAAGGACTGTATGCGGTATTCGTGGGCTCGTTTAATCCCGAACGACGCGCTTACGGCTGGCTGGGCATTACCCAGTTAACGGCCGAAGGCCTTGACCTGGCCCGCGCCGACCTCAGCCCGATGCTGGCGCTGCGCCCGCGCCCTGTGGCCGCCGAACTTATTCGCCGTGCAGCCAGTGAACTGCGCAACGCCGCCAATCCGATCTTCGGCGAAACCGAGCTGGCGCCCGGGTTTGGCGTGATGGATGTGCCAGCAACGGCCGCTGGCGTGGAACATGCATCGCAGTTCAGCCTTGGCGAGCAAACCTGCGCGGGCTACATCAACCTCGTGCCCTCGTATCGCTTCAATTTCAGCGGTGACGCTGAGGCGCTGTCTGTGTTCTTCAACGGCCTCTCCGACGCCAGTCTGATTGTTCGCCTGCCGGATGGCACGTTCCTGTGCAACGCCAACGCCGCCGATGGCAACCTGAACCCGGCGCTGCTACTGGAGAACGCGCAGGCTGGCGACTATACGATTTGGCTGGCCAGCGCGTCCCCCTCTGACTTTGCGACGGGGCTGCTGGTCATTAGCGAAGATGCCGCCGCGCAGCCCGACGTGCTGCCTGCTGGCCAATAGGCGAGGAGAAAAGACAATATGTCCCGTAAAGTCCTAATCGTCCTTGGTCTGCTCGTCCTGGCCGGGCTGCTGCTGGCGGCAGTGCCCGCTTCTGCCCAGTCCAACGTGCAGTATGTCACCTATATCGTTCAGCCGAATGACTCGTTGAGCAAGATCGCCGCCCAGTACTGCACCACGTGGCAGGAAATCTACAACCTCAATTACGCAGTCATTGGCCCTGATCCGAATATCGTCACGCCGGGTACGGTGCTGACGATGCCTAACCGCTGTGGCTCCGGCACGCTGCCACCGGGCTGCACGATCTATGATCGCGGCCCGAGCCAGTACGCGCAGGGCAGCGTATACGGCAACGTGTATACGGTCGCCTACGGCGATACGTGGTACTCGGTTGGTATGCGCTTCGGCATGCCTTACCAGACCATTCAGACGGCCAATGGGTATCCTGAGAACGCGCCGCTATACGCGGGCACGCAGCTTATCATTCCGGGCCTGTGCGCCACCACCACGCCGCCACCGACTCCGGTGCCACCCAGTAGTGCCTGCACGATCACGATGAACTCGGCAAAGACAGCCTACAGCCAGCCGAATTACGGTAGTTCCATCGTGGGTGTCACGCTTGTCAACACGCCCTATACGGTGATTGAACCGTGGCAGTATTCGCCGGATGGTTCGCGCTGGTACGGGATTGCCGGCTTCGAGGCGCCAGCGTGGGTCAATGTATTCCCGAACGAGTACTATCTATCGCCGAACTGCCCCGGCTGATCTGACTGAGGCGAATGCAAACGAATCCGCAGCCCCAGACGTTTCGAAAGGGGCTGCGGCGTTTACAGATCCGTGGGCAGCCCCCCAAACGATGAGAAGCCAGTGGTGGCATGGCCAAACCCATCACTATCTGCTAAATGTGAGGAGTGGAACTTGTGAAGCGAGTTGTTTCCGTCGTTTTGGGCGTCGCGTTGATGCTTGTCCTGTTCAGTGCGGCGCTGCCCGCTTCAGCCCAGGGCACCCCCGTATTTGTTACCCACGTCGTGCAGCCCGGTGACCGGCTGGCGAAGATTGCCCAGCAGAATTGCACGACATGGCAGGAAATCTACAATCTGAATGCCGCCACGATTGGGCCAGACCCGAACCTGCTGCGACCCGGCACGGTGCTGACGGTACCCAACCGCTGCGGCGCCGGCGCAATTCCGCCCGGCTGCACCGTGTTCGACCGTGGCCCGAGCCAATTCGCGCAGGGCACTGTGCAGGGCAACGTATATACGGTCGCGTGGGGCGACACCTGGTTCTCTGTGGCCAACCGTTTCGGCACAACCGAACAAGCCATCCGCCAGGCGAACGACCTTGCCCAGAACGCGCGGCTGTTCGCCAATGCGCGGCTGGTCATTCCCGGTTTGTGCGGCCCGTCTGCGCCCGGGCCAACCCAGCCCATTGCCGGCTGTACGATCTTCGTCACACCCGCGCTGACGGTGTTCCCCGCGCCGAATTTCGGCGGCAGCCCGATGGGTGTCACGCGAGCAGGCGGCCGCTATGACGTGCTCGGCGCGTCAGTGGCTGGCTATGGCACGTCGCGCTGGTTCCCGATTGAGGGCTTCGGCAACGCAGGCTGGATCAACGTGTTTCCCGGCCAGTTCGAACTGTTCGGCCAGCAGTGCATCGGTTGAGGAGAAGCATTTACGTCAGCACTGCGGCGGACTAAAGTCCCACCGCAGGAAACGACAAGTCCACTGAAGGCGCTGGCTTTGAGTACCTTCAGTGGACTTGAGTTTTCCAGACGGGGGATTATGCACTTCAACAAATGGTTGCGGAGAAAGGCTTCATTTGCCGCAGGCTGAAGCCATTCGGATAAGGCTGCGCCCCATGACCGAGACTTTTGAAGCCCGCTTCAGCGGGCGCAGCTATAGCCTGATGGCTTCAGCCTCAGGCGATGGCCGGAATGTCGTCGTACAATCAAGGCAGCCACCGCCATAGTCTGTTTCTCCGGGTTCATCTGAACTCATTGAAACTTTTGGAGAAGGTAGAAAGATAGTGCACCATGGGCGAATCTCCCCTCTACAGGACATTCAACCATGGGCACTATCCCGCGCAGTGTAACCGAAGCCGAGTTCGAATTGCATATTCGTCTGTATCTAAGTCAGGCCAAGCGGGGCTATGTGAGCAAAATCCCGCTGGTGAAAATCTTCAACTACATCCTGTATCAGTTGTATACCGGCTGCCAGTGGGCGCAGCTGCCGATAGCAACCAGCGCCTCCAGCGCCCCCAAAAAGAAATCAGCTGGAGCGCGGTCTACCACCACTTCCGCAAGTGGAGCCAGGATGGCAGCTTTGAGCGGTTGTGGAAGGGGAGCATCGTAACAATGCGCCAGCAGGTGGACACGACACACCTGAATCTGGACGGGAGTCATGCGCTGGCCAAGAAAGGCGGCGAAGCAGTCGCTTACCAAAGACGCAAACGCGCCAAAACCTCCAACTTCCTGCCCATCAGCGATGCGCATGGCTACATCGTCGCCTCGACGGGCATTGTCGCGGGCAATCATCACGACGCGTATCAACTCCCTCAGCACCTGAAAGCGGCCATCCTCGACCTGCGCCGCCTGGGATTTTCCCTGCGCGACACCTATCTCAATGGCGACGCTGCCTTCGACACACGGGCTGCCCGGCGTGTCTGTTTCCGCTATGGTTTGCACCCCAATTTCCCTGCCAACGACCGTAACCGGCGTTCACCTAAACGCGGACGCAAGCGTCAGTTCCACCCGGCCATCTACCGTTTACGCTTCGCATGCGAGCGCACTTTCGCCTGGATCGACAGCTTTCGCAGCGTCCTCATCCGCTTTGATCGCAAAGCTGCTCACTTCCTCGGCAAGCATTTCGTAATCTACACCCTCATCAATCTTCGCTCACTTCTCGCAGAATAAGTTTCAATGGGTTCATCTGTTAAACTGCACTATCCCTTGGCGGCCCCAGTTTCCGAGTTTGCAAGCACGCCCCCTGTGTCCGCCGTCAGATGATCTGCGACAGGAACAGCTTGGTGCGCTCGTGCTGGGGATGCTCGAACATGGCGTCCGGCGTGCCTTCTTCCACCAGGCGGCCCTGATCGAAGAACAGCACCCGGTCGGCCACTTCGCGTGCGAAGCCCATCTCGTGCGTAACGACGAGCATGGTCATGCCGCTGAGCGCCAGTTCCTTCATCACGTCCAGTACTTCCTTGATCATCTCAGGGTCGAGCGCCGACGTCGGCTCGTCGAACAGCATGATCTTCGGCTCCATCGCCAGCGCGCGGGCAATCGCCACGCGCTGCTGCTGCCCGCCCGATAGTTGACCCGGATACTTGTCCGCCTGTTCAGGAATACCCACACGGTTGAGCAGTTCCTTTGCCTTGGCTTCGGCGCGCTCGCGTGACCAGTGACGCACATTGATCGGCGCCAGCGTGATGTTCTGCAGTACCGTGAGATGCGGGAAGAGGTTGAACTGCTGGAACACCATGCCGATTTCGCGGCGAATGGCCGCGATATTGCGCACGTTGTGATCCATGAGGATGTTGTCGATGACGATCTCGCCCTTCTGGTGCTCCTCAAGGCGATTGACGCAGCGGATGAAGGTGGATTTGCCGCTGCCCGAAGGGCCGATAATGACCACCACCTCTTTCGGCTGCACCGTCACGTTAATGTCGCGCAGCGCCTGGAATTCGCCAAACCACTTGTTGACATCCCGGCAGATGATGATCGGTTCGACGCTGTCCGCCACGTTATCCATTGTGCCCATTTCTCCTTCGCCCGGCCGCTTCACAGGCGGCGCGCCGTGCCCGAGCCGCTCGCTTCGATGCGGCGGCTGACGTAGGCCATGGCGTAGCTGAATATGAAGTAGATGATTGAGATGAAGACGTAGACCTCGGTCTGCAAACCAACGTACTCGGCCTGCGAGATGACGGCTTTCGAGATACCAGTCAGGTCGGTCAGGCCCACCAGCGCCACCAGTGAGGTGTCCTTGAATAGCGAGATCGCCTGCCCCACCAGCGCCGGAATGACCGCGCGCAGCGCCTGTGGCAGCGTCACCAGCAGGATGACTTGCGTTCCACTCAGCCCCAGCGCCCGCGCCGCCTCTTCCTGCCCGGGCGGCACCGACTGCAAACCGCCGCGCACATTTTCGGCCAGATAGGCAGCGCTGAACAAGGTGAAGCCCACCATCGCCCGGAACACGTTCTCGACCGACGCCAGTTGGGGGTTGATCAGCGGCACCAGCAGCATCGCCATGAACAACACCGTAATCAGCGGCACGCCGCGCACCAGCTCGATGTAGGCCGTACAAACACCGCGCACCAGCGGCAGCGAACTGCGCCGGCCCAGCGCCAACAGAATGCCCAGTGGGAACGACACCACCAGCGCTACAATCGTGATGACCATCGTCAACAGCAGGCCACCCCAGCGCCGCGTGTCAATTGGGGTCAGCGACTGCCCGGCGGCTGTGCCCGGCCCCGACAACAGCACCGGCAGAATGAACAGGCCAATCCACAGCACCGCGCACACGATGACGGCGCGTGTGACTTGTTTGGGGTTGAACAGGCTGCGCGATGCCACACCCTGGCGGGTTGCGATGACGCCGATGATGAACCAGATGCCGAAATTCACGAACAATGACAACATGCCGCCCGCGCCCAGCGCGCCTATCGACACGCGACCGCCGAGCACGCCCTGGTCAAGCAGCGTTTGCAGCATGCCGAGCACCATCAGCAGTGCAAACAGCGGCCTGCCCCACGCTCGATTGAGCGCAATTCCGGTGAAGAACAGCCAGCCAACCCACACGAAGCGCGCCAGCGTGCTGCCGACCGTCACCGGCCCTGCGCCCGGCAGGCCAATCAACAGGATGGTGGCTAGCGCACCGACTAGTATCCACAGCGGCAGCATGACGCGGCGCGCTGGCCACTGCGGATTGTCTACCTCGCGCGGCGGCCGTGGCGATACGCGGCCCAGCCCCCAGGCAGCGCCATAGCCAAGCAGACCTACCACCATCAACGGGATCAGGCCAGATGCCAGAATCATCAGCATCGGGGCGGCGAACATCACCAAATAGTTGGTGATCGTTCTGCTTCCCTGCCACTGGTTGTCGGTGAGCGCATTAAAAGGCATGTCGCGGCCATCCACCTGCGGCCGTTCAGCGGTAATCGTGAAATCGTCAATCACGCGGCTGTAGCCCAGCCCACCCGGCACCGCGCGCTGAACGGCAGGCTCGGTGTTAATGGCCTGCAGCAGCGCCACGCTGCCGTCGTCGACCATCTTTTCGAGTACATACCAGCCGTCGTAGGGTAGCGTGACGCTCCAGGCTGGGTCACCTGCACTAAGCTCGCCCTGCGCCACCGGTTCCATCGTCTCGGCATTGAGCAGCCGCAGTTGCACCGGCGTGCTGTTGAGCGCATATGTGTCCACCGGTGACGGCGGGATTGTCAGGCGGTCGCGGTCGGATTCCGCGTCTGCGCGCTGATTCTCCGTCAGGCGGTCGCCGGCCAACTGCGCTTCCAATTCATCCAGCCGCGCCGCCGCACTCAGGCGGTTGCGCGCCGCATTGGTCAGCGCCTGCGCCGCGCGGTCACTGAAGCCGGCCGCTACCGCCAGCGTGGCATCATCAGTTGCCGGATAGACCTCGAACGAAAACGTCTGCCCGGCCTGGCCGACAATCGCCACCTGTTCGAGCGGCGTTTCCGTCACCGTGCCCGATTCGATGGACACTGCTCCGGCGGCCAGCAAGGACGGTGGCCGGGGGGCCAGCGCGTTGATGGCCGGCGGAATGAGCAGCAGCGCCAGCGCCAATATCAGCATAGCCCACAGAATCCAGCGCGGCGGCCGCAGAAAGGCATACACGCTCCAGCCCACGCCAAACGCGGCCAGTAGCGCCACCAGGTCCACGCGCCAGATTTCATCCAGCGGGAACGTGCCTGCCATGAACAGGCGGACATTGCGCGTGACAACGAACCAGTTGGCCTGGCCGATGGCCCAGCCGAGGAAGCTCACGGTCATCACGACCAGAATGATGCCCACGATGATCGTCAGCGCAATGTCCATCGGCGTGGCGAACAGGTTCTTGCGCATCCACGCCAGCGGGCCGGCGGACAGAATCGGGCGCGGCGTTGGCGGCGCATCCGCATGAACCACAGTGGGCGCGCCGGTGCGCGGATCAGTTGTCGTCGTCATGCGCTCACCTCGTCACCAATTGGAAGCGCGCATTGACCCAGTTCATCACCGCTGAAATGATCAGGCTGAGAATCAGGTACATGATCATCACGATGATGATACTGGTTACGCTCTGGCCGCTCTGATTGCCGACCGTATTCATCACCGAATAGACGTCTGCAAATGAGATGGCGATGGCGAGGCTCGAATTCTTGGCCAGGTTCAGATACTGGTTGGTGAGCGGCGGAATAATCACGCGCAGCGCCTGAGGCAAGATGATCATACGCAGCATCTGCGGCTGCTTCAGGCCAAGCGCGCGCCCGGCCTCCAACTGCCCGTATGGAACAGCCAGGATACCCGCGCGCACGATTTCAGCGATGAACGCCGCCGTGTACACCGTTAGTGCCAGCAGCAGCGCCACGTACTCTGGCGACAACGTCTGCCCGTTGACGAAACGCAGGCCTTTGCGCTCGGGAATGAACACCGCCAGCGGCTCAGGCGCAAGCTGCAGCGCCGCATCGGTGGAGATCAGCCCCTCGTCGAGCGCCTGCTCAATCGTAATCGTCGTTTCCTCGCCGTCGATAGGCACGGTGACGGCCGTGACGGCAGGCTGAATCAGCACCGCCAGCCAGCCAATCAGCGCCAGCCCGACGACGACCAGAATCGCATTGCGCCAATAGTGGCGCGACTCGCCAGTTGCTTCCTGTTGGCGGCGCTGGTTGTTAAACACGAGCGCCCCCACACCGAAGCCGACAGCTATGAAGGCCGCCCACTCGGCGAAGCGCGCTGTAGGCACGATCGAGGGATAGTACAGGCCACGGTTGTTGAGATAGATGATCGGCTGGAGTTCGATCCGCAGCCCCGAGGGCGGCTGGCCACGCAGCACATAGGCCAACGCCGCGCCAGCGATCAGGCCGATGCCCACGCCCATCAACGTCTGGGGGGCTCGGCCGCCAAATAACCCCAGCGAGATGACAGCCAGACCAGCCACCGCCAGCAGCAACATCGCTGCATCGCTGGTGAGCCAGTTCAGGCCCACTTCGGCCGCGATGATGCCCACAATCAGCGCCGGCCACACTAGCGCCCGGCGCGCGTCGCTGGAGCGGCGCAACAGCACCCACGCGGCGATGATTGCGCCCGCAAACGCCAGCCAGCGGAAGGGGATGAACACGATGCCTTCAGATGGAATCGCAATACTCTCGCGCAGCGGCGGCAGCGCCAACACCACCACGAAAAACGCCACGAAGATTTGCACCAGCAGCGGCGTATTGCGCAGCACCTCGACGATGCCGCGCGTGATGTTGCGCACCAGCCAGTTATGGCTGAGCAGGAAGATGCCGCCCAGCACGCCCAGCAGCGACGCGCCTACCAACCCTGCAGCGACGACCGTCAGCGTGTTGCGCAGGCCCACCAGAAACGCCGACCAATACGGATCGTCTGGCGAATAGTCGCCGGCGCCGCCGATTTCAAAACCGGCGCGATTGTTCATGAAGTCAAAGTTGGGGGTGAGGTTGCGCGAATCGAGTGCTGAGTAGATGCTGTTCCACACCTGAAACAGCACCACCATCAGCAGGAAGAAAAACACCAGTTGGCCGAAGATGCGCAGGAACCGCTGGTCGGCGAGCAGGGCGCCGGCGCGCTGCAGCAGCGTCGGTGCGGAGCGAGGACTGGCGGGACTGCTCATCAATTGTTCAACTTTCACTGCTCAAGCGCGCGGCCAACAGCGCGCTTCGATTAAACAAGACTAATCAGAAACAGGTTGCGATACAAAATTGTTTATTTTCAGAGCGGATTGCACAGGTAGGGGCGCAGCGCGCTGCGCCCCTGCAAACAACTTATGCAAACTGGCGATGGATCAACGGAAAGGCGGAGCGTACATCAGGCCGCCGTCCGTCCACAGCGCATTGACACCGCGCGCCAGGCCAAAGATCGTGTCCGGCCCGAGGTTACGGTCGAAGCTCTCGCCGTAGTTGCCCACCTGGCTAATCACGGCCACCATAAAGTCGTTGGACAGATTGAGCGTTTCGCCCAACGTGTTGCCGTTGGTGCCGAGGAAGCGCTGGATGTTCGGGTTTTCGCTCGTCAGGAAGCTCTCGACGTTCTCGCTGGTGATGCCGAACTCTTCAGCCTGAATCATGCCGTAGACTACCCAGCGCACAATATCCGCAAACTGGGGATCGCTTTGCGGAGTGAATGGGCCGAGCGGCTCCTTGCTGATGACGAAGTCCAGGATGACCAGCGCGCCGGGATCGGGAGACACGGCCTTACGCGAAGCGAGACCGCTCACGTCACTGGTTACGGCATCGCAGCGGCCCTCAAAGAAGGACGCCATCACGCCGTCGAAGTCCTGGAACGTCTGCAGTTCGAAGTCGAGACCACGAGAGCCCATCGCATCGGTGATATTCTGCTCGGTGGTCGTGCCGGCGTTGGTGCAGATCGTGCCGCCTTCGAGGTCTTCGAGCGAGGTAATGCCCGAATCTACCATCACCATAATGCCCTGGCCGTCGTAGAAGGTCGTCGGGGCAAACGTCGCGCTCCACAGTGTGTCACGGCTGAGCGTATTGGTGGTGTTGCGCGCGATCATATCGACCTCGCCCGATACCAGCGCCGGCTGGCGCTCGGCGGCCGTCAAGGGCCGATAGGTCACGGCACTGGCATCGCCCAAGATAGCGGCTGCCACGGCGCGGCAGGTATCCACGTCGAAGCCCTCGAATTCACCAGCCTCATTGAGCGCCCCAAAGCCCGGCAGAATCTGATTGACGCCGCAGATCAAGCTGCCGCGATCAACAATGCGCTGCGTGATTTCACCTGCCTCCGGTAGCGGCACGGCATCCTGCGCGAGTGCTGCTCCAGCAAATACGAGCAGGGCCAAAATGGCCAATAGCACACTGGTTCGTTTCAACATTGGCTTTACTCCTTAACCTAAAACCTGTCCATTAGCAGCGGCATAATCGCCGCCTGAGTGTCAATTCTAACGAACTCTGGAGTATCACGCAACGAAACACGCGAAAACTACAGGGCAACCGCATCAGAATTGGGCATCGCGTATAAACCTCACCCCCAGACCCGCAACACGCCCCGCACCTCGCTTATCCGCGACCACCCGATCCACCACAACGTCGCCTGCAGCGCGCGCACCTGTTCTATGATGAAATCGTGCCCCATTGCCGCGCAGGACGATTGCAAACCACCATGCCCCGCCGCTGTGCATCCAGTGTCCTGAATTCTGTCTGTCTGTCTGGCTCGTTTTCCCCTCAGAGGCTGTCTGTTAGCTTCGATTCTGTCTGTCTGTCCGGCTCGTTTCCCCTCAGAGGCTGTCTGTTAGCTTCGATTCTGTCTGTCTGTCCGGCTCGTTTCCCCTGAAGGCTGTCTCACTGTCTCAATCACTTTTCCCCTCAGTGAGTGTCTCACTCTTTTGAATCTGTCTCGCTAGTTGGTTCCATGAAAGGCTCGGGCGAAGGCTATTGATCGAATATCGTCCACTGTCGGCCCCTGACCTCTCCCTGAGGTAGAAGAGGCCGGGAAATGAGTTCAAGCGATAATCGTATTTTGATGCGATAACCCTGCGGAAACGATTCATCTGATAAAAACAGAGATGCCGATGTGCGCGTGTTGTGCTCGTGCTGATACACTGAATCATTCGCGCGCTTCACGCATAATTTATATGCGCCGAAATCCCGTCGGCAAGATTGCCTAAGTCAGATGGCGCGCCCTACAATCAGCGATGTTCACGCCGCTGGGGGCATCCACAGTATGACCGCTCCAACTACAGCCCACGCGCACACGAGTATGTCCGATACCCGGCGCGAAGTGCGCCGCGTGCTGATTATTACGCTGGTACTCAATCTGGTTGTCTCGGCCAGCAAGATCATCATTGGCCTGCTCAGCGGGTCGCTCGCCATCGTCGCGGACGGTTTCCACTCGCTGCTGGACGGCATCAACAACATCATCGCGCTGTTCGCCAACTGGTTCGCCAGCCGCCCGCCCGACGACTCGCACCCTTACGGGCACCGCCGCTTCGAAACGCTGGCCGCCCTGGGCATCGGCGTGCTGCTGCTGTTCATGGCTTTCGAGATCATTACCGGGGCGATCAATCAGGTTAATTCGGGCGAACAGCCAGACTACACCCCGCTCACTTTCGCCATCATGATCGCCACGCTGCTTGTGAACCTGTTCGTCGCCTGGTACGAGGGGCGTGAGGGCAAGCGACTGAAATCCGAACTGCTGGTCGCCGACTCAGCTCATACCGGATCGGACGTGCTGGTGACGATATCAGTGCTGGTGAGCATGGTGCTCACGCAAGTTGGCATCGCCTGGGCGGATGCGATTGCGGCGCTCATTGTGGTCATTCTGATCGCGCGTACAGCCATCGGCATCCTCAAACAGACCGGCAACGTCCTCGCCGACGCGGCGCCGATCCCGCCCGACGCGCTCAAACAGGCCGCCGCAGCCGTGCCCGCAGCCGGCCATGTGCTGCGCGCCCGCAGCCGTGGGCCAGTCGATTCCGTGTATGTCGATCTTGATGTGGCTGTGCCCGCCTCGACGACGACCGAGCGCACCGAAGCCATCACGACCGCGATTCGCAAGTCGATCGAATCACAGTTCGGGGGCGTTCAGGAAGTCGAAGTCCATTTCGTGCCGGAAGAAGACGGCAGCGATGATGTTGCTCTGCTCGCCCGGTCGCTGGCCGATCCGCTCAACCTGTCGGTCCACGAAGTTCGCCTGTCGCAGCACAACGGGCAGCAAGCGCTCGAACTGCACGTCGAAGTGCCGCCAGACATCACGCTCGAACAGGCGCATGAGCAAGTCGATGCGCTGGAAGCCGCCCTGCACGAGAAGCTGTCAGCAGTGGCGGACATCACCACGCATATCGAGCCAAGCGCGCCGGCCACGCCCATCGACGAGCCTGATCCCGCCAACGCAGCAGCCATTCAGGTGGTGGCTTTGCAACTGCTGACCAAGCAGGTCCCCGAATGCGACTGGCATGACGTACACGTTTCAGCGGCCGATGGTGGGCTGGCCCTCACCGCCCACGCGGGCATGGCGGCCGACCTGCCGGTGCAGGAGGCGCATCGCATCGTCGAAGCGGCCGAAGTGCAGCTTCGCGCCGCGTTTCCTACACTCACGCGGGTGACACTGCACACCGAGCCCCGAGACGCGGACTAAAACGCAATCTGAACCGCCAAGCCGCTAAGAACGCCAAGGAGACATGCCAAAACGGCCTGAGAGAAATTCGCGGCGCTCTTGGTGGCTTGGCAGTTCAAAGAAGCACTTACACGCTGCAACGCCCCTCAAATTGGGTATCACCGTTCGAAAAATGCGACTACACTGTGAAGGTAGACCTCTCCCCGAAGGCATGCGCCCATGAGACGCGGCACCCTCGTTCTGATTGTATTCATCCTGATTGCGGCGGCAGTCGTCGGCGTGAGCTATTTCCTGCGCTCACAGCCGCCGCTGGAAATCACCATGCCGGTCAGCCCGCTGGCCGAGGCCTGGCTGCGCGACGCGGCGGCCAGCTTCAACGCCTCGAACCCCACCATCAACGGCACGCAGGCGGTGCGCGTGGTGGTACAGCCGCTGGATGAAACCGATATCGCGCTGGGTGAATCAAGCCGCTGGAACGAGCAAGATCACGCTGACGGCTGGATTCCGGCAGCGGCGTTTGCGCTCGACTATGCGCGCGCGCAGGGCCTCCCCATGCAAACGCTCGTGCCATCGGTGGCGCAAACGTCGCTCGTATGGGGCGGCTTCAGCAGCCTCGTCGATCAGGCGACGAACGACGGCGCGCAACCGTTCGATTGGCCGGCCGTCAACGAGGCGGTTGCCTCGCAGCCGATTCGCCTCGCCTTCCGCAGCCCGTCTTCCACTATCGACGGCTTCGCGGTGCTGCTCTCCGGCGCGGCGGCGCTCAATGAAAGCACGGTCATCACCCGCGACTCCCTGCGCAGCCCGGAGGCCCGGGACTGGCTTGAAAACACGATTCAGGCTGTGCCGAACACGACCACGCTCGGCGCGTCGGCGGCGCAGGCTATGGCCGCACGCGGGCCGTCGGTCGGCGGGCTGGCGCTGCTGCCCGAAAGTGAGTGGCTCAACAATCTGCGCGGGCAGTTGGTCAGCAGCAGCGATCCGCTGCAACTTGCTTATCCCGACTACACCGTCGTCTTTAACTTCCCGTGCGCGGCGTGGTCCAGCCCCACGGCGCAGAACACGAGCGCGGCGGATCGCATCAAGGCAGTCGGCGCGTTCTGCGACTATCTGCTTACGCCAGCGCAGCAGGCGAATGCTGTGCGTTTCGGTTTGCGCCCGGCCGATGGCATCCTTGACCCCGAGGCGGCGAACATCTTCACCAACGCGGCGCAATACGGCATCCTGCTCAACCCGACGCTAGCGAACGTGGTCGAAGCGCCGCGCCGCAGCGATGCGCAGCTTCTGGCGCTGTCCGCCTCTCAAGTCGCGCCGTAACAAGACAAAAGGGATTTGGCGGTTCAATCGACCTTTTCGGTTCATCCCCCAATCGCGCGGGGTTCAGCCGCGCCTGAATGCAAGCTGTGCTATTCTGACGTGTGAACTTGTGTACATGACTGCGAGGGAGACCTATGCGCCGCGCATTTCTGCTTGTTGCTCTGGTTGGGCTTGTGGCAATCCTGGCCGCCTGCGACGGCGACGCACAGACCGCCCAGCAGGGCCAGCGACCGAATAACGCCATCGACATCAGCATCATCTACGCGCCCGAATCCGAGCAGTACATGCCGCAGGTGATCGCCGACTTCAACCGTATTTCGGCGGAGGGCCGCAATCCGGCCACCGGCGAGCCGTGGGCGCAGGGTGAGCAGCCGATTTGGGTAACGGGCCAACCCGGCTCATCCGGCACGGTGATGCAGGGCATCGTCAACGCCATCATCGCTCCGAATAACCAGAACGTCGAGCGCCCAACCATCTTCCAGCCGTCCGTCAGCCACTGGCTGGCGCTGGCGAATTATCAGTCTGGGCGCAGCCTGTTTGACCTGGCGGATGCGCGCGCTACGGCGCTCGCGCCGGTTGTCATGGCGATCTGGGAAAGCCGCCTCAACGCCATCCGTGAAACCGTTGGCTATGAGGATGTGGGCTGGGAGGAACTGCTCGGCGTGCTCAACAGCGAGAACGGCTGGCAGGACTACGGCATCCCCAACGGCCGCCGTACCGTCTACTATGGCCACACCGATCCCAACGTCAGCTCGACCGGCCTGTCGACGCTCATCGGCGAGTTCTACGCCAGCGCGCGCGAAAACGGCTTCACCGAACGCCGCCTGACCGCCGATCAGGTCCGCGACCCGGCCGTGCAGCAGGGCGTACGCGATATTGAGTCGCTCATCCGCCACTACTCCACCCGCACAACCGAGTTCAAAGAGTACATCGCACAGGGGCCGGACTATCTCGACTTCGTGGCGCTGGAAGAGAACGACCTGATCTACATCAATCGCGGGCTGACCGAGTACCGCCCACCCGAACGTCTGGTCGCGCTCTATCCCAAGGAAGGCACGTTCTGGCACGAGCACCCAATGGGCATTGTTAATGCCGACTGGGTGACGCCCGAACAGGCACAGGCCGCGCGCGTATTCGTCGATTACGTCCTCACCGAGCCGGTGCAGCAGGCGATCATGGCCCAGGGCTTCCGGCCGGCCAACCCGGATGTCGAACTCGGCTTCCCGTTCGTGGAAGAGAACGGCATCGACCCGGCGCAGCCGCGCGCCATCCTCGATGTGCCCGCGCCCGACGTGATCGCCGCCATTCAGCAAAGCTGGGCCTTCGTCAAGAAGCAGGCCGATATCGTGCTGCTGATCGACACATCTGGCTCGATGGCCAGCGAAGACAAGATCGTGCAGGCCATGAGCGCCGCCGAAGCCTTCCTCAACGCTACCGAGTTCGAACAATCGCATCGGCCTGACGACGTTCAGTGATGTGGTTGAGGAGCGCGTGCCGCTGGGCAACGCCGAGGGCGTCTACGACCAGGTATACAGCAACATTCGCAGCCTGCGTGCCAACGGCGGCACAGAGCTGTATATGGCGGTGCGTGACGTCGTCACCGAGATGAACAAGAACGCGGATGATGGCCGCATTCGCGCGGTGGTGATCTTGAGCGATGGCGCCGACACCGGCGATCAGAATGTGACGCTGCAGGATGCCGTGCGCGCGATTGAGTCCAGCCGCGAGTCGCTCAATCCGATCCTCGTCATTCCGGTGGCCTATGGCAGCGACGCCGACATCAACGCACTCAACGCCATCGCCCGCGCCAGCAACACCCGCGTGCAGTCCGGCGACCCCGACAGCATCCTGCGCGTGCTGCAAATCATCAGCAGCTATTTCTGAGAGATAGTGCTGAGTCGAAAGTGCTGAGTAGAGAGACGAGGGCGCGGGAGACAATTCCCCGCGCCCTCGTATTGTGTTTTTATTCAGCACTCAGCGCTGTCTTGCCTACGTTCCCCAATCCGACAGCGCTGTGAGCACGATCTCCGGCTGGGCTGGGTCGTTGGTCAGGACGTGAATACGAAACTCGTGCGGGCCGCCCATGCCCTCGGTCATGGTGTAGCGCATACTCACGGTCGCGCTGTCACCGGGGTTGATGGTCGTCGAACTGACGACCGCGCGGGGCGGTCAGCACCCCTCGACAAGTTCGACGCGCGGCTCGCCCAGAATCAGCAACGGCTGATCACCTACATTCTGCACGCGGTAGACGCTATCAACCATTTGATTCATCGGCACTGTGCCGTGATCGACGACTGTCTCATCGACCACTGCGCTGGGCGCGCCCGCGACTTCCGCTAAATATGGCGCAGGCTGGTTTCCCAGCACAAGCGCCAGCACCGCGCCCACGACTGCCACCAGCGCGATTACCAACGCCGGAATCAGCCAGCTGGGCCGCTTGTTTGCAGGACTGCTTTGTTTGCTCATCGAATCTCCTCCTCTGCCTGAGCATTCCTTACCAATATACCTGGCTACTGCCCCGCCATCATCGCCATCTCCTGCTGCGTGGTGCGCTGCTGCATCATGCGCTGCTCGTCGGTCCACAGCGTCATGATGTAGCCCACAATCTGGCGAGCCTCATCTACGGATAACCGCCAACCAAAGCCGGGCATAGGATAGAACGCGGCGGGGTCGGTGAAGCCGCCTTCGAGCACATAGCGCACGAGCAGGTCGTCGCTGTGATGCCACGAATGGCCGGTTTCATTGTGGGGAGGTGCGCCAATGCGGTTGGTGATCGGGCTGGGTTCGAGCGGCGCGCCCGGAAACTGCCCCTGCCCGTGGTCACCGTGGCAGCCCGCGCAGTAGGCCGTGTACAGCACATGGCCCTGCACGAGATCGGCGTCGGTCAGACCCACGCCCTGCACTGAAATGCCGCTCGTTTCAGGAGCGCAGGCGGCGGCCAGTATCGGCAAGGCCAGCAAGAACACCCACTGCCATCGACAGATCATGATTGCTCCCCGAACCACAGGCGCATTATAACGAATCATTACAGCGGGTCAGGGTGCAGAGAAATTCCCAGCCGAGAGCGTTCACGTTCCGGTAGTGCAGCGCGAACCCCATCTGAAGATTGCAACCTTTGTATACGTCCGAGATGCCCCGATAACCGGGCTTTCAAACCGCCTGGATGCTTCCGCCTCTGCGTTCATTTTCAACTTTTTTCTTCTATTCAGCATGCAGCACGCAGCACTTTCGACCCTCTTTTCCGCAATCAAGTGTGAGAGCGCGTAAGCGTGGGTATAATGGAGCGGTAGGGATTCGGTTTGGATGGCAAAGCGCGCAGCATACCCCGCTGGCGCGCTGGCGGATGGCAGGGGGCAGCCAATATGCGACGGCCACATCTCCTTCGGGCGTGCGTGCTCGTGATCGTAGCGCTGGTGCTGGCGGCGCCGGTGCTGGCGCAGCAACCCACCCCACTTGAACTATTGATCAATCAGGATTTCCTGTTCGACGTGCGTTCCGATATGGAAACGCTGGCCGATCAGGTGTTTGGCGCAGAAACGCGCCCTGATGGCTGGCGCGCCAACTTCGACCTCACCAGCCCGTCGATGGCGCCCGACTTGTGGTACGACAGCGAACTGCTGGCCGATGCCGTGTTTGGCCCTGGCGTGCGCCCGGATAACTGGCTGGGCGCAACCACGACCAGCCTGGCGGCGCTGGTACGCAATGCACGCCACGATTTGGAGGTCGCTGCGACGGCCGTCTTCGAGTTGACGGCGCGCCCGGATAACTGGCGGGGCGCGGCGGCGATCTTCGCATGCGGCCGCACGCTGCAGAATCTGGTGAGCGTGCTGGGCAACTTCTACCGCATTCTGCCGCAAACGCCCGACTCGGCGCTGAACTTCTGCACCTCACTGCAAGCCGAAATCGAAGACGAGCTGATCAACATCCTATTCGGCACGCCGGGCGCGAATAGCACGCTGGTCAATGTCAACGACCTGCTGTCGGGCGTGCGCGGCGACCTGGAGCGCACGATTGATGAACTGCTTGGCCTGAACACGCGCCCCGCGGGCTACGTAGGCAACCGAGACTCCTCAACGCCCAGCTTCGCCGGAGACTTGTTCCTTGACCTCGAAACGATGGCCGATCTGCAATTTGGCCAGGGCCAACGCCCCGACGGCTGGATCGGCGTGATCTCCACGTCTGCCGGCGCGAACTACTACGCGCTGCGCCACGACGTGGAACTGTTCACCGACGCGACGCTGGGCTTCGGCACGCGCCCGACTGGCTGGCAAGGCACCAATCCGCTCGAACGCTGCGAGCCGCAGGTAACGCAGCTTGTTACGCTCGTGACCGACAACTTCGAGATCGGCTTCAACGACCTCGACCCTGCTGTGGCTGATTTCTGCGCCCAGATCGAGGCTGCCGCCAACGCGGTGGTCGAAAATCCGCCCGTGATCGATGTGGTTGAGGCGGAAGACCGCTACAACGCCACCTCGAATTACGCCTTCTCCTATCTCGATGTGGCTGCAATGGAATACATGGGTATCATGCCCGGCGGCGTGCCTATTCGCGCCGTCTATCGCAACTTCGGCGACTCGAACATGATGTTCGTCGCTGGCCAGGACTTCGCGCTGTACGTCGACCGCCGCTTCACCACGCTTCCCGAAACGATCTACAACAGCCTGCCCACGCTGGAAGGCATCGACCCGATCTCGTTCTGCGATGCGCGCTGGTGCAACGGCCCGGGCCCCACGCCCACGCCCACCGGCAGCGGCCCGCTGGAAGCCGTGCTGTTCGCTGCCACGCCCGCACCCACGCCTAATCCGGGCATGCTGGAAGCGACCAAGCAGCTTGTGTCGTGGAACTACGTGCGCGTGACCTACATTCAGGACAATCCGGCCACGCGCTCGGCGCAGGTGACGCTGGAACTGTGCCAGCAGCCGGCGCAGAACGCAGTCGCGTGCGAACCTGTGCTGACCGTGTTCAATACCCAAACGGCCGCCTTCGTGCCGCCCATCGCGCAGTTCAACGGCCTTAACGTCTTTGAACTGCCGTATGGCTACAGCACTAATGTGGTGATCGAGTCGCAGAATTTCTTCGCCAACGACGTGTGGATCAGCGACCCGACGATCCGCTAGTGCGCGGAAGGAGCAGCGGCTTGTGAGCGATGATTTGATTCAGGTGCGCGCTGCGCTGGCGACTTTGCGGCTGGCCGGCCCCACCTACGTCGACTATGCGGCGTGGAAGGTGGAACTGGCCAAGCGGCTGATCGACTCGATCATGTTCGCCAGCGACAGCATGGCCGCCTACCTGTGCCGCGATGGCAGCGTGCTGACCATCAACGATCTGGGGCTGGCCGTACACGAGGACGCCATCCTCGTGCCGCTGTACGAGCTATTCATCGACTGGGGCTTCCCGCGTGAGGTCTTCTACACGCCGCTGTACCACGTGATGGAATGGCTCGACTGCGACGAGGATGACGCAATTGCCATCGCCGACCAGCTTGATCTCGAAGAACTGACGATGCTGACGCGCCACGACTACGATGACTGGGTAGCCTACGCCGCAGGTCATGTTCCAGCCATCTGCGCCGAATTGGACGATGTGCTCAGCCTCGCGCTTGCACTGCACGACCGCCAGGAGATTGAAGGCGATGCTGACGCTGCGGACGTGGACTTGCTCTAGCGATAGGCCCTCATCACCTACCCCTTCTCCCTCAGGGCGAAGGGGCGAACCTCACCGCCTGTGAGTTAGTTTCCCTCTCACTGAAGGAGAGCGATTGAGGGTGAGGGCTTGGTACTAGGCCCCGTAGCGATGCAGCGCCAGTAGATCACTGAGCAGGCCGAAGCCGGTCTGCACGCCGCCTGCGCCCGCGCCCACCAGCGTCACATCGCCCAGCAGCTTCGTGCTGTACGTAATCGCGTTCGTGCCGCCGCTCACGCCCGCCAGCGGGTGCGCCAGCGGCACACGCACAGGCGCGACAGTGAGCGCATCGGGCGTGACATCCGCAATGAGTTTCCAGCGTTCGCCTGCGTCACGCGCCTCCGCAATATCAGCCTGTGTCAGCCCGCGAATGCCCTCAACGCGCATGTCGTCGAATGTGCGCGGACGCCCAAACAGCGCCGCCGACAGAATGCGCGCCTTGCCCGCCGCATCCCAGCCATCGACATCAGCCGTGGGGTCGGCTTCGGCATAGCCAATCGCCTGCGCCTGAGCTAACGCATCGTCGAAACTCATGCCAAGTTCCATCTGCATGAGGATGTAGTTGGTCGTGCCGTTGATGATGCCGCGCGCGCCATTGATGCCAGCGCCTGCCAGCGCTTCGAGCGCCAACCGCAGCGACGGCGTGCCAGCCATGACCGTCGCCTCGAACAGCAACCGCCGGTTCGCCGCCTGCGCCGCGTTCATCAACGCAGGATAGGCCACCACGACCGGCCCTTTGTTGGCCAGCACCACGTGCTTGCCGCCGGCGAAGGCGGCGTAGCACAGGTCGAGAGCCGGGCCGCCGGTCTGCAAGTCGGACGGGCTGGCCTCGACCAGCGCATCGGCCGGGGCTTCGCGGGCGATGCGTTCACTGCTCCAGCCGCGCTCAAGGCCGGGTGCGTCCGGGTAGTGATCGAGGCTGCCTGCGCCGACGGCCTCCAGCAGCGCGGCCGGATCGAGGCCGTTGGGATGGACGAGCGAACCACGAGAACGAGTCGCCACCGCCACAATCGGCGTGCTGAAGCCGTGCCGGGCCTGCAAATCCCCCGCCTGATCGCGCAAAATCTGCGCCAGCCCCTGCCCGACCGTGCCAAAACCGATCAACGCGATCTTCATCGTTTGCTCCGTGGTGTGGAGGTAAGTTGAAAGGCCGTATTATGCCCGCCGCGCGGAGGAAAGCGAACCACCAACCCCACCATTGATCCTTCCCCAAACACAGCTGAGGAGGCGCCAGGTGATGATGTGCGACAAGTTAACCCCGCGCCCTAGTCTTTGGCCAAACCAGACTGCAAGACCAAGAGAATAAGCGACTAAGCGACAGAATCGAAACGGAGCGACAACCCCCGAGGGGAAAACGAACGAGAATGAGCGACAGAATACAGGACAACGGGTGCGCGGTGGCCATGCAGCGGGATTACCAACGTTGCCGCGCGGCGATCAGGCACGGTTCCATCATAGACTGGATGCGCTCCTTGCAGGCGACGCTCTGGGGGATCGGGTGGTCACGGATGAGCGGGGTGCGAGGCGGGGAGCGCTCACCCTTAGCCCTCCCCATCGCGATGGGGTAGGGTGAGCATTGAAAAAAGCCAGTGTCCTCCCCTCAGCCAAACATGGCTGAGGGGAGGACACCTTTTCGGCATTTGTGGCATGTGAAGCAGAAGCGTCCTCGCAGGGGCAAGGCATGCCTTGCCCCTACAAACGATTCGGCCGCGCAAATCTTCTCACACATCCAAACATGTCCTCTCCTCAGACCATGTTTGGGGAAAGGTCAGGGATGGGGTTGATCGTCACCGCGCCGCGTAGGTATAGACCGTCGTTTCGCCGATCAGGTCGAGCGGGCGGTAGTAAGTGTTTAGCGCGCGCAGCATAGCCGGCGTCCAGCGTTCCTGGCGCAGCGATGGATTGAGGCTGGGGTTGTAGACCAGAATCGTCGGGTAAACGCCGCGCGCCAGCCGTTCGATGAAACTCGACTGATCCCACAGGCCGGCACTGGCCAGCGCGCTCATCTCGAACGGCTGAAACGCCAGCGGCTGCCCCGAAAGCGCCAGCAGCCCCATCGCCTCGTCTGCCAGGATCACATCGCTACGCGCGCTGATGCCGGTGAACAAGGCATCCGTCATCGGGCGGCGCGCGACTCGCTCGGCCGTAATCGGCATATAGCGGCGCAGGCTGAGATCGGTGGCCATCCACACCTGCAGCGCCAGCCCGGCTATTAAAAGGGCGCTCAATGCCCGCCGCCCATGTTTGGCTCGCCGTGCCAGCGCCAGCAGCGCGCCAGCGCTCAAGCACAGCGCCGCCGACAGTTCATACAGGTAATTCACATCCGAGCCGATTTTGGCAATCGTCATCGCCGTGCCCAGCCCGCCCAGCGCATAAGGCGCGACCAGCCACCACGAGCGCGCGCGGGCGAACAAGCCAACGACCAGAAACACGGCCAGCATCAGCAGGAGCACCGGCAGATAACGCGCCACCTCGCGGGCGTAGTGCGCCATAATTGTGAAATCGGGTGAGTTGGCATTGGCCGTGATGACGTGAAACCAGATGCCACCCTGCGTCCATACCACCAGCGCGGCAAAGCTGCCCACCACCAGCACGCCCAGCCACACCATCAGCGTCAGTCCGCGCGCCCAGCCGTTCATGCGCGTCACCCATACGAAAGCAGCCAGCGGTGCGGCCAGCAGATAGGTCTGGCGCGTATAAGCGGCCAGCGCCAGCAGCAGCGCCGCCGGAAAAAGCGGTTCGCGGGTGGGCGTGGCGCGCACGGCCAGATACAGCCCACCGAGGCTGAGCGCCAGCGCCAGTGAGTCGATACGCGCCAGCGGTGACCAGTACAGGATGTAGGGGATAACCAGCAGCAGCCCGCCGCCAATGAGCGACGCCAGCCGGTCGGCCGTGACGGCATACAGCAGCGCGGCCAGCAGCCCCACACACGCCGCCATACTGATGAGCGAGATAACACGGCCGTACAGGAATGATGGGCCGTAGGAATCGACAAACGGCGCGACGGCCAGCATGAACACAGGTGGATAGTTGGTAATGAGATACGGCGGGGTCGTAAGGCTGTAAAGACCTTCGCCACGCGCCAGCCGCGCCGCCTGATCCAGCAGTGGCCCTTCGCCATAATTCAGGTTGTAGGGATAGGTGAGGGCGACCTGCGCGTTTTGACCGAACAGCAGCAGCGACCGACCCATCAGCGCCAACAGCACAATCAGGGCCAGCGCCAGCGCAGCAGTGGCGATAAGCTTCAGAAATGGCGGGCGGCGCGCATGAATCGGGTTCATTTGGTATATGCGCATCGGCGCACAAGGCGCTAAGCTTTCATCCTTAGCATACCGGGATGGCGGGGGACTGCAACCTTAAGGCCACCGTCTCAGATCAAAAACGGGGCTGCGGCGATGGATAGCTGGATTGTAATGCTGCTGGTGGGCCTGGGAGCCGGCGTGCTTTCGGGCATGTTTGGCATCGGCGGCGGCGTGGTGATTGTGCCGGTGCTGGTTACGCTCGGTTTCGGCCTGCAGGAAGCGGTGGGCACGTCACTGGCGGCGCTGCTGATGCCGGTGGGCATCTTCGCTGCTATCGCCTACTACCGCGCCGGCAAGCTCAAGATCGCGATTGCCATCTGGGTGGCGCTGGGGCTGGCTGCGGGCGCGCTGCTGGGCGCGCAAATCGCACTCGGCCTCGATACCGAGGTACTGCAGAAAGCCTATGCGGTGTTCCTGCTCTACGCGGGCTGGCGCTTTGCCGAGCCGCGCAAGTGGCTGGCCGAACGGCGCGCCAATGTAACCGTTCCCCCCACTCCTGAACGTGAAATGCGAAACACCAACTGGTACATCATGCTGGCACTGGGCTTTGGCGCGGGCATTCTGTCGGGTCTGTTTGGCGTGGGCGGCGGCATCGTGATCGTGCCGGCGCTGGTGGGCATCATGCACTTCGACCAGAAGATGGCGAGCGGTACCTCACTGGGCGCGCTGCTGCTGCCCGTTGGCCTCGGTGCGGCGGCGTCGTACTATCAGGCGGGATTGCTGGATGTAAGTGCAGCCGTCTTCGTGGCGCTCGGCCTGACGATTGGCGCGCTGGGCGGCGCACGTCTTGCCCTGGGCATGCAGTCCAGGACGGTCAAGCGACTGTACGGCCTTTTCATCCTGGCTGTGGCATTCCGCTTCCTGTTCTTCTGAGTCAGACACAAGACCGATTCGAACGGATTTTTTGGGGTGCAACGCATCGGTTTAGCGGCATCCATAATATTACACTTCGCATTGCAACAGACTGTTTTCTGTGCTATGCTCAATGTCAAGTTGTCAGCGAAGTTCAACCAGATAGTGAGGAAATGTCATGAAACTCGAAGGCAAGGTTGCAGTCGTCACGGGCGCGGGTTCTGGTATCGGCCGCTCGATTGCCAGGCTGTTCGTCGAAGAAGGCGCGAAGGTCGTCGCCTCGGACCTAAAACCGGAGGGGCTGGAGTCTCTGGCGCAGGAAGTTAAGGATGCTGGCTACACCACGCTGGTCACGCTCACGGGAGACATTTCCAGCCGTGAGAATGCCGAGAAATTGATCGATACCGCTGTGTCCACGTTTGGCACGCTCGATATTGCCGTGAACAACGCAGGCATCATGGACAATTTCGTGCCAGTGGCCGAGCTTGAAGACGCGCTGTTCGAGAAGGTGCTGGCGGTCAACCTCTGGGGCCCGATGTACGTCATGCGCAAGGCACTGAGCGTTATGCTGCCGCAGGGCAAGGGCGCAATCGTGAATGTGTCGTCAGTTGCCGGCCTGAATGGCGGGCGCGGCGGTTCGGCCTATACGGCATCCAAGCACGCCGTGCTCGGCCTGTCGAAGGCGCTGGCCTATGAGTACGCGCAGAAGGGCATTCGCTGCAACGTCATTTGCCCCGGCCCTGTGGCAACCAACATCGATGTGAGCAGCCCCAGCGAGTTTGGCTATGCGCGGTCACAGCCGACGTTCGCCACGATCGTGCGCCAGGGCCAGCCGGACGAACTCGGGCAAGTCGCCGTGTTCCTGGCCTCGGATGAGGCATCTTTCGTCAACGGCGCAGTGGTGGTTGTGGATGGCGGCTGGACTGCCGCCTGAAGCTGCAATCTGACGGTCGCACGTAGAAAGACAGAGAGCGAGGGCGCGGGAGATATCTCCCGCGCCCTCGCTTTTTCGTCTCTTCTGTGATCGGCTGAAAATCACTCAGCACTGTCAACTGCCCTTATCATCTCCGCCAGATTGTGGCCGATGATGCGGTATTCCTTGCCTACGCGCAGTTGAATCGGGCCGTGGAAGGGCGCGGTGTGCAGCACCTCAACCGTACGGCCGGGCAGCAGGCCCAACGCTGCTACGTATTCGAGGCGGTCGGCTTCGCGGGTGCTGACGCGCGTAACGGTGAGCAGTTGGTTTTGCGGGGCATCGGGCAGCGCCAGGTCGTGCAAATCGGCGATCTCGCCGTCGGCCGACGGAATCGGCTCACCATGCGGGCAGGCAGCGGGGTTGCCGGCCATCAACAGCATGCGTTCGGCGATCGGCTCAGCGAGTGAGCGGGCGATCCGAATCGCCTCTTCGTGTACCTGATGCCAGCCAAAGCCCATCACCGTAACCAGAAACGCCTCGACGATGCGCTGACGCCGCAACTGCTTGAGAGCCTCGACCGTTCCCTGAGGCGTCAAACGGATGCCCTGATACGGCTCGTGCTGAAGCAGGCCAAACTCGCGCAACCGCGTAACCATGCGGTTGACGGCCGGCGCGCTCACATCGAGCATTTCGGCCAGCGCCGAGGTGGACACATAGCTGTCACGCTCACCGCGTTCGCTCAGGCGGTAAACCTCGGCCAGATAGTCGCGCATTGTCGGGCTGAGTTCACCCGCGCTGTCCGGCTGACCGAACACGTCCTCGGTGTCGACGGGGTCGCTGCTACCAGCCATGCTCAAGGCGCACAATCAGGCGCTCGGGCAGGTCGTGCTGGCGCATACGCTTCTGCACGGCGCCAATGTCGTAGCGCACGCGCCGATGCTCAAATACGTTGGCTTCGTCGTCAAGAATGGCATAGGCGGCGTCGGGGTTCGCGTCGCGCGGCTGGCCCACGCTGCCGGGGTTGATGATCTGGCGGTGGCCGTTGAGTTGGCGCTGCAGGCGGTAGCTGGGCGGAATCGCCTCGGTATCGCCCTGATCATTCTGAAGCTCATAAATGATGGGCTGATGGGTGTGTCCCACCAGGCAGTATTGGGTTTCAAAGTGGGGGAAATTGAGCGCGGCGATCAGCGGTTCGAGGATATATTCCCATACCGGCTCACGCGGGCTACCATGCGCCAGCGTGTACTGGCCGATGACGAAGGTGGTCGGCAGCGCCTCCAGCCAGGCAATATTATCCGGCGTGAGCGTCGTACGCGTCCAGTCGACGGCCTTGCGCGCGTCGGGATTGAAGGTACGGATATCGAGCCGATTGAGCGCGGCCCAGTCGTGATTACCGGCCAGACAAAGGTGTGGCAGCGTGCGCAACAGGTTGACACACTCGTTCGGGTCAGGGCCGTAGCCCACCACATCGCCCAGGCACCACACATAATCCCAATCGCCACTGGCGTCGTCCATCACGGTTTCGAACGCCGTCAGATTTGCGTGGATATCCGATATGATCAGAATGCGCATGAATGAGACCTTGAATGATGACCACCGCCGCAGCGACGGCGCAGGAAAGAAGCAGATCCTCAATAACGTGATGATACCACGAGCTAGCAAGCGCGGTGCATTAATGGCCGCACAATTCTGC
The DNA here is from genome assembly GCA_963841085.1 of uncultured Chloroflexia bacterium. Lineage (GTDB taxonomy): Bacteria > Chloroflexota > Anaerolineae > Aggregatilineales > Phototrophicaceae > Flexifilum. The sequence continues at coordinate 78,690 of CAWJBF010000012.1, forward strand.
GCACTTGCCGCTGTGGCGCTGCTCTTCGCAGGCTGCAGATCTGCCCGTCCGCTCGCCACCGATGTACCGACAGGCACTCCCGTCCCACTCGCCGCCACGCCGCTGCCGTTCGGCCTGACTGATGAGCGCGCGGTTGTCAATGGCATCTGCTTCGAGAGTGCGTTTGATGCGGCAGGGCGCGTGTTTGTGCTGCGCTCGCCCGAAGACCTCGCCTGGCTTTTCGACAGTTCCGATGCCAGCGGCCTGTGTCGCAGGCCGGCCGTGCGCGGCGCGTTTGACTTCGGCGGCGCGAACGGCCCGCCCATCCGCACGCTGGCCGGCCTGTGGAGTGCGGGCATAGGCTGCACCGCCGATCACGCCATCGACCGGGTCGAAATCGACGACACAGCGCGCACCTTCACGGTGCATTTGCGGCTCACTATCGGCGGAGATTGCCCGTATGAGCTGGTGCGGCCATTCTGGATTGGCATCCCGGGCTATAATGGATACGACATCCGCCTGATTGTCGACCCGTGAGCGGATGCAGGGACGGGGGAACAGCCTAATGTTCGTCGCACAGGCGATTGAAGCGCAGTCGCAGTTTCAGCACACGCTGCTGAACAAACCCAATGTGGTCGGCGTGGCCGTCGGCTTCAAGGAATCCAATGGAGTCGTCACCGATCAGCTTGCGGTCGTCGTGCTGGTCGAGCAGAAGAAACCCATCGCCGCCCTCAGCGCCGAAACAGCCATCCCGCGCGAACTGGACGGCATGCGCACCGATGTGGTCGAAGTGGGCTACCTGCGCGCGCTGCAAACGCCCAAAGACCGCTTTCGCCCGACGATTCCATCGGGTGTGAGCATCGGCCACTTCAAAGTTACGGCGGGGACGCTGGGCACGATTGTCAAAGACCGCACGACCAGCGAGCTGTTCATTCTGTCGAACAACCATGTGCTGGCGAACTGCAACGACGCCGTGCCCGGTGATGCCATACTCCAGCCCGGCACGATTGACGGCGGTCAAAACCCCGGCGATATGGTCGCCAAGCTCGAACGCTTCGTCAAACTGGGCTTCATCGGCGATCCTGTGACGCTGCCCACGCCCGGCACGCCCCCGCCAACACCCACTCCGGGCCCTACGCCTCCTCCGGCACCCGACGGCAACTCGGGTTGCCTGGCATTGGTGGTCGGCCTCAGCAATGCGCTGGCCGGCGCGCTGGGGTCGCAGCAGCGCGTGATGACGGTTCAGGCCGCTTCCGTTCCCAACGCGCCCACGATTGCGCGCGCCAGCGCCCAGGCGGACAGCATTCCCGATAACAAGGTGGACTGCGCTCTGGCCCGCCCCATCGACCCAGCCATGTTCAGCGATGACATCCGCCAGATCGGGCTGGTAAACGACATTAAAGCCCCGGCGTTGGGCATGCGCGTGCGCAAGTATGGGCGCACGACCGCCTACACCGAAGGCAATATCAAGCTGCTCAACGCCACTGTCAACGTGAATTACAGCACGGTGCACGGCACGCGCACGGCCCGCTTCAGCGGCCAGGTCATCACTGATGGCATGAGCCAGGGCGGCGATAGCGGCTCACTGATCGTGGATACCGCCGAAGCCAAAGCTGTCGGCCTGCTGTTCGCCGGCTCTGAACTGGCAACCATCTTCACGCCAATTGACGTCGTGCTCGATGCGCTCAATATCAGCCTTTAGTGCTGGGTGCCGAGTACTGAGTACTGAGTCAAAGGCAGTGCGAAGGCAGTTTTCACTTAGCACTTCAGTTAAAGGAGCTTGCCATGTCCACTGAACCATCGGCTGCCTGGGAGCAAGCCAGCCGGGTGCAGGCCAAGTATCAGGATGCGCTGATGGCGCTGCCGCACGTGGTCGGCGTGGCGGTGGGTTACGCAACCGAAGCCGGGCAGGAAACGACCGAACCCGCGCTGATCGTGATGGTTGATGAAAAGCGGCCCGCCGACGGCATTGCGACCGATGACCTGCTGCCCCGCTATCTGGACGGCGTGCGCGTTGATGTGCAGGAGTTCGGCGCGTTCACGGCGTTGTAGGCGGAAAGGCGGTCGTATTCTGATTTCCGGTTATACACTGCGCCGCGCCGCTGCCGGGGACGCTCCCACCATCCGCCATCACCGCCGCGCCATGTTCGCGGCGATGGGCCTGCACGACGAAGCGGGCCTCGAACGAATGGACGCCGGTTTCGCCGTCTGGCTCGATGAACATCTGGCCGACGGACGCTACATCGGCCTGCTGGCCGTGGCTGAAGATGGCGCGGTTGTGGCAGGCGCGGGCATCTGGCTGTTCGAGTGGCCGCCCACCTTTCACTCTCCACAGCGCCTGCGCGCATATCTGCTGAACGTGTATACCGAGCCGGAACATCGGCGGCACGGCATCGCCCATGAACTGGTGCGGGCATGCGTGCAGGAGTGCCGTGACCGCGATGTCAAGCTCATTCTGCTGCACGCCAGCGACGAAGGCCGCGCGGTTTACGCCAGCCTCGGCTTCAAGGACAGCAACGAAATGCGCCTGTTCCTGGAGGGCGGACCGTGAGTGAGCCAATCGTTGTCTTCGGCGGCGAAGGCCAGCCGCTGCATATCAGTGTGGGCAACGGCTTTCCGCCTGAAGTCTATCTGCCCGTCGCGCGGCCGCTGTCGCACGACTATTTTGTATACACCCTGCCGCCGCGCCCGCTGTGGGATCCACCGCCGCTGCCCGCCAGCCTGCGATCGTGGACGGACATGGCGGATGATCTGCTGGTGGGGCTTAATCAGCAGGGAATCGCCCACACGATTGCGCTCGGCCACTCATTCGGCGGCACGATTTCGCTGATGGCGGCGGCGCACGCACCGGAACGTTTCCGCGCACTGGTTCTGCTCGACCCCGCCATCTTCGCGCCCGAACGGGTGACCGCCATGAAGCGCGCCAGCATCGGCGGCGTGGTGCCCAATCCACTGGCCGACCGCGCCCTGAAACGCCGCAGCCGCTTCGGCAGCCTGGAGGAGGCGGTCGCCTATTGGCGCGCGCGCCCGTTGTTCGATCAGTGGCCCGAAGCGACGCTGCGCCTGTATGCCCAGTCGGCGCTGCAGTCAGCCGAGAATGGCGTTGGGTTGGTGCTGCGCTGGTCGCCCGAATGGGAGGCGCGCTGCTACGCATTGGCTTACCCGGACGCCTGGCCGCTGTTGGACGCGCTGCACGAGGACCTGCCGGTGCTGGTCGTACGGGGCAGCCGCACCGACGTGTTCACCGAGGCCGCCGCCGCCCGCCTGCGCGCGCTGCGCCCGCAAACGACGCTCGTTACGCTTCCGGGCGGCCATTTGTTCCCGATGACCGCGCCCACCGAAACCGCCCGCATCGTGCAGCAGTGGCTGGAAGAAGCAGTTGAGAGTTGAAAGTTCAACGTTGAAAGAGAGATGTTGCCGCTGCGGGTTCTGAACCGTTGGCGGCGCAGCAACCACTGCCGCCAGAGCGTGAACGCTCCGGCTGCCAAAATGACAAGCCTCACCGGGGCTGGATTGAGCCGTGGAGAGGCTGATTGGGTATGAGGGCGGCGTCAGCGGCAGGCGCGAGTATTTGTCGTAGACCAGCGCAGAACGTTCAGCTATCCCACCTTTTTCGCGCCATTCTCCTCAAAGTACGCCTGCACACGCGCGACGATTTCGCGCGGCGGGCACGGTTTGAGCAGCACGCCGTCCGCGCCTATGCGCTCGGCATAGCCCGGCTGGTGCAGCCGTTCGTGGGCACTGTGCATCAGAATCGGGATTGGGCGAGTGACGGGGTTGGCCTTCAACTGCAAACACAGTTCGGTGCCGCTCATGCCGGGCATCATGTCGTCGAGGATGATCAGATGCACCGCAAAGTTCGCGATCAGGTTCTGCGCTTCAGCCGCATTCGGTGCGGTGAGCGTCGTATAACCAGCGCGCGCCAGGACGATTTCAAGCACTTCCCGGAAGCCGGGTTCATCGTCAACGATCAGCACACAATTCATGAGTGACGCTTTCTGAAGGTCCGCTGCGCCTGCACGCAAGCAAGTGGTTTCTTACACCCAACAGCGTAGCACGACAGATCCGCGCGGATCGTTAAGACGATGCGTTGGATTAATGAAACGACAAGTAAACGAGCCTCCAGCAAAGCAAACTGATGGAGGCTTGACGCTACAGACGCTTGATGACCTCGTCGGTGAAGACCGTCGTCGACAGGGCATTATCCGTATAAATGTCGCCAGTGTGCATGCCATCCGAGAGCGCGCAACGAATCGCGTTTTCGATACGCCGCGCCGGTTCGGGCAGCATCCAGTGGTAGCGCAGCAGCATTGCCACACTGAGAATCGTCGCAGTCGGGTTGGCGATGTCGCGCCCTGCAATATCGGGGGCGCAACCATGCACCGGCTCGGCCATGGCGACGCCATCGCCGATACTCAGCGACGGGGCCAGCCCCAGCCCGCCGCCCCACGCCGCCGCCATGTCCGACAGAATGTCGCCGTACTGGTTGGGCGCGAGCAGCACATCGAAGCGCAGCGGATCCTTGACCATCCAGTAGGCGGCCGTGTCCACCAGCAGTTCGTCGGTCGCTACATCGGGGTAATCGTCCGCGATTTCGAGCGCCACGCGGCGGAAAAGGCCGTCGGTTTGCACCAGCACGCTGGCCTTGTGCACAATCGTCACGCGTTCGCGGGCGGTTGCGCGCGCCAGTTCAAAGGTTCTGCGCGCCACGCGGGTTGTTGCCGCGCGCGTAATCACCTTCTCAGAGATGCCGATTTCGCCGTTCTGCTCGGTATGCTCGTGGCCGATGTACATATCCTCGGTGTTTTCACGCACCACGATCAGGTCGACATCCTTGCGCGCAGTCGGCACCGGCAAGTAGCGCGTTGGCCGCAGGTTGGCGTAGCAGGCCAGTTCGCGGCGCAGGCGCACCCCGGGAATGGTGTAGCCATCAACGCCGTAGGAAGGGGATGCGGCCGCGCCATACAGCACCGCCCCGCACTCGCGGGCCAACGCCAGCGTATCGGCCGGCAGCGACGTGCCGCGCCGCTGAAAGGTACCCCAGCCGGCTTCAGCTACATGGATACGCACTTCGGGCAACACCGCTTGCAGCACGCGCACGGCCGCCGGAACGACTTCCGGCCCGATGCCATCGCCTTCAATTACACAGAGGTTCACCATGCTTCCCTCTTCCAGTCTTGCCCGCCCGAAGAGGGCGAACGCGGGCCAAACGTAAGTGAGCCGAAAGGACAACGCGGGAGTTCTTGAAAAAGCGTGTCTTTGTGGCGGCCAGCGTTCGAAGGAATGTGACTTTTTAATCGACTGACTAATGCACAATATTGTGACATGTTCCACCCACCTTGTCGAGGCGAATCAACACCGTCGCAATGGACTGAAACGAACATAGCAATTGAACCACAGAGACATGAAGGACACAGAGAGAGCCGTTTGAACCGCCAAGGTGCGGAGATCGCCAAGAGAAACACGCCAAAAGATTTCCCCCTGGCGTACTTTGGCGTGCTTTTTGTTGGTTTTTCCTGGTGGCTTGACGGTTCAAATGTGCGCGCCGCTGCCTATAATGGACGCTTCCATTGTCTGCACCGGCGAGGAGCTGCTGTGACCCCTGCCCCCTCTGTTTGCGCGCTGGCGCTGGTTGGAATGCCCGGCTCGGGCAAATCACTGTGCGCGGCCCATCTCGAACAGCGCGGCTTTTTCCAGTTCCGCTTCGGCGGCATCGTCGTGGCCGAGGTCTACCGGCGCGGCTGGCCGCTGACGCCTGAGAACGAGCGCGTCGTGCGCGAAGAATTCCGCGCCGCCGACGGCATGGCCGCCGTCGCAATGCGCGCGCTGCCCACCCTGCGCGCCGCGCTGGACGAACGGCCAAGCATCATCATCGACGGCCTATATAGCTGGAGCGAGTACAAATTCCTGCAGGAGCAACTGCGCGGCGAGCTGGTGGTCGTCACGATTGCCGCCGAGCGCGCCCTGCGCTATGGCCGGCTGACGAACCGCGCCGAGCGCCCGCTGACGACCGACGAAGCCCGCCGCCGCGACTGGCAGGAGATCGAGCAGATCGAAAAGGGCGGCCCGATTGCCATCGCCGACTACACCCTGCTCAACAACGGCGCGCCCGAGGCACTGCTGGCCGAACTGGATGACCTGATTGAGCGGCTCGGCTTGCAGCCCTGATCGCGCCGCCGCCTGTTATACTGGCAGTATTGCTGCCGGCTGCTTCAGGGGGACGTTTTGCATCGACGCTGCGCTGTAGTCCTCGTTTGCGCGCTGCTGCTGGGGGCTGTGCCGCTTGCATGGGGCCAGCCATCGCCGGTCGAACGCGATGAACCGCCGCGCGCCGACCGCATCGCGTTGTCCGTGCCCGACGAGAGCGGACTGATCACCATCACCGGCGATACCAACAGCACCTATCCAGGCGCAGTCGTGGGCATTCGCAACCTCTACAGCGGTGAATTCACGTTTGCGTCAGCCAGCTTTACCGGCGCATTCGCAGCGCAGCTTCCGGGCGTGCCCGGCAACCCCTTCCTCATTCAAGCGGATAATGATTACCCGGCGCGCGGCGCGCAGTTCCCTGCCGCTCTGCCCGGCGATATAGGTATGATCGTGCACGCTCCTGCCCGCGATGACGGCGGTTTCAGTATGGCCGGCCTGTATGAAGGCGCGCGCTGGAGGGCCGATATCGAGGCCAGCTCGCTGGACGTAGAAACCGGCGCTGAGTGGACGCTTCAGTTGGATGTGGCGGCTGCCGCGCCGGAACCGTTTGACGCGGCGCTGCGGCTTCAGCCAATTGCCATCAACGACGATGGCCTCATGCGTCCCGCGACCGTGACCGGCAGCAGCGGCTGGGTGGCTGAAACCACGCCGACTGGTATGCCCATTGACGGCATTGATTCGACGGTGCCGCTTGGCGAACTGACGCAAATTCCCCTACCAGACAGCGAAGATGGAAACACCCGCTTCAGCCTGCGCTTTGACGGCACACTTCCGGACGATTTGCCTACTGGCCTGTACGCGCCGCTGCTCGATCTGCCTGACGGCGGCGTCACGCGCCTGCCAATGATCGTGCGCGCTGGCGCAGTAGACACAGTGCCTTTGCCGGTCGCGCTGTTCATGGATAGCGGCACGGACGGCGCGCGCGGCCTGCTGGCTGAAAATGCTGTGGGCGCATTGTCGCATGGCGCGCGCTGGAATGGCCCGGACTTCATCCTGCCGCCCGGCAGTTATCCCATCGAACCGTACCTGCCCACCCAGCTTCTCAATCGCAGCGACCGCTACACAGCACCGCTGATCCCGCTTGACCTGCCCGGTGGCGAGCTGCATGTGACGATTGCGCAGCCCGACGGCGGCATGGTGCACCTCAACGCAGCCATCACGCAGAATTGGATGGGCACGACGGAAGAGGACGAACGCGTGCGTTTTGGCGGTGGCCCCACGGACGTGTATCGGCTGACCACCAGCGATCCGAACTTCGCCGCATACCCGTTCGACCAGTACGGCGCATATACCATCACGCTCGATCTGACGGTAGCCGATGAGTTCGGCAACCTATACACCGGCGGCGGCGACTATCACCTGCTCATCGCCGAGCCGCTGCAGTTATTCCCCGGCCTGCTGCCGGGTGCGCCGATACCGGCTGGCCAGCCAGTCTATGGCGGCGTGCGTATCTCGCCACCAGTCCCGGCCGAGGTTACGGCCACACTGGAAACGGCCGGTCTGGACAGCGTCACCAGCACCACCCGTCTCAGCGGCCGCGCCAGCCGCTACGGCACGTTCGTGCCTGCCAATGCGCTGGACAACGACACGCCCGGCGAGTACCGGCTCGATACCAGCGCGGCCTACACCGACGCCAAGGGCCGGCTATGGGCCGGCAGCCTGCGCAGCGCCGGTGTCATCACAGACCCAAGCAGACCGCTGATCGCGCACGGCGCACGCGGCGCGTATGAGCAACCCGGCGCAAGCGCGCCCGCGCGTTACAGCCTGCGCGGGCTGGCAGCGCAAACGGGCGACGCTGACCTGCTCGACGGCGCAATCCTCAACCAGCCGTACTACGGCGGCGGGATCGCGAAAACAGGCGGCAGCAGCGCCTACGGATTGGCCTTTCCGCTGCGCCTGCAGGATGTAGTTGGCGACTATGCGCGCTGGCTGATCGAAACTGGCGCAGTGGACAGCCTCAGCGCCGCGCGCGGCGACCTGCCCGCTGAAATTCCCGGTTATGCCTACGCCTATGTCTCGGCTGTGACGCCTGCGGTGAGCGTGCGCCAGCAGGTGGCAGGCGGCGCCGATGGCGGCCTGCCTGCGTGGGTGGACGCCGATGACTCGCTCAACCAGCAGATTGGCGCGGGCGCGGCTGGCCTCGCTGCGGGCGATATGGTGTTCCTGTTCGGCGGCGCAGTCGTGCGCGCGCGCCGAAGCGAACCATGGAGACGACGGCAGGCTACGCGGGACTGGCGCTGATCACCGAAGATGACGACCCTGAAGCGCTGGGCGTGCTTGCGCCCGCGCATTTGGGCGCAGCCCCGCTGGCGTTTATCCCGACCGGCGCGTTTCCGGGCCAGCGCCTGACCGTCGGCGACCCGATTGTGATCGCCGGTCAGGTTGCGCCGCCGCTGCCTGCGCGCGTCACAGCCGAAATCACCAGCCCGGCGGGGGAGACACAGACGTTCACGATTGAGGCCAATGAGTTTGGCTATGCCTTTGACCCGGCCATGCTCGTTGCGGCGAATAGGCCCGGCGTGTGGCGCGTCAAACTGAGCGCTGAAACCGAATCCGGATCGGCTGGCGTGCCCGGAATCGACGGCGAAGCTTTCTCGCTCTACGTGCTGCCTGCCAATTCCGAGCCGCTCGACTGGAACCGGCTGATCACCGACATCCCGATTCCGGGCGCGACCGCCTACAACTTCAACCTGGCCGCCCCTGACGACTGGACGGATGTGCGCGGGTACGTGACGCTGACGACGCCCGGCACGGTGCTGGCTGACGGTGAGGTGCGTCTGGCGGGCCGCAGCTTCAGCACGCAGTACAACCCGGCCGATATTCAGCGCGACTTCCTGAATTTCGAGGTGGAAGGACGTTTGGCTGGCCCGCAAGTGAGCGACGCTGTCACGCTGACGGTTGCGTTCACCGGCCGCGATGCCAGCGGCGAACCCCAAATCAGCGCGCGGGCGTTTACCTTCCGCCACGACCGCCTGATCGCGCTTGAAACAGCAGGGTCCCAGCCGTGAGCCTTCGCGCGCGCGCGCTCACCCTGCTTGTGCTGCTGGCTGCCGCTATTGTTGGTGGCGGATACCTATGGAGCCATCGCGCAGGCCACGCCCACACCGCTGCCGCTGTTCGCCCTGCCCAATCCGTCGTCCGAACGCGCCTTCACAGGCGGCAGCCTGGCGCTGCTGCCAGACGGGCGCACGGTGGTGGTCGTAAATCCGCTTAGCGACAGCGTGACGATTACGGTGCCCGGGCAAGAACGCATCATCGCAGAAGTGCCGGTCGGGCGCGATCCGCGTGCGCGTGGCGATCACGCCAGACGGGACGTTGGCGCTGGTCGCCAACCGGCAAGACGCGACGTTGAGCGTGATCGATATTCGCACGGCCGAAGTGACAGCCACCATCGACCTCGGCGGCGCATCGCCGGTGCAGGTGGTTGCTGGCGACCGTGGGCTGGCCTACATAGCTCTGCGCGACTCGGATGAAATCGTCGAGGTCGATCTCGCGGCGCAGGCCGTTCGCCGCCGCATTCCGGCAGGCGACACGCCGGCCGCTCTGGCCCTCTGGGGCGATTTTCTGTACATGACCAACTTTTGGCCGGGAACCATCAGCCTGATTTATCTGCCGCAGGCGCAGGTCATCGCGCAGACGCCACTGGCGCCGGGCGCGGCGCTGGCGGGGGCGCTGGCGCTCGACATTTCACGCGGCGTGGTCTATGCGCCGTTCACGGGCCTCAATGCCGAAAACGCAGCCCCACTGTACGACAGCGTCGCCTATCCCGAGGTGGTGCGCGTCGATTTACGCAGCCTGGAGGCCGACCCCGACGTGATCGCGCTCGACAGCGCCGACCGGCCGGTCAATCTGCCTCTGAGCGCGGCGCTCGACCGCTTCCGCCAACTGCTCTACGTCGCCAACTACGGCAGCGGCGCGGTCAGCGTTATCGACCTGACGACCGGCGCGGCGCGTGCGCACATTCCGGTGGGCAGCGGGCCGATTGGCGTAGCGCTCAACCCGGACAACAGCCTGCTCTACGTGCACAACATGCTCGATGGAACAGTCAGCACCGTTAACACGTCCACCTTCGATGTTGTGCGCGTGCAAGTGGTCGCGCCGCTCGACATGCCAGCCGACCAGTTGATCGGCGCGCAGTTGTTCGCCAGCGCGAGTGACCCGCGCATGAGCACGCTCAACGGCGTGAGCTGCGCCACCTGCCACTACGATGGGCTGAGCGACGGGCGCATGTGGGCCGGCATCAACGACGGCCGCAATACACCGCTGCTCTATGGGCTGGCCGACACCGCGCCTTATCTGTGGAGCGGCGCGTGGGACGAACTGGCCGATGTGGAACTCAAAATCCGCGCGCTGCAGGCTGGCCAGGGCTTGATCGAGGGCGAGACACCCGTGACTGCGGCCGATATCCATGCCAGCATGTCGGACGATCTCGACGCGCTCACCGCGTGGCTGCTGCGACTGCCGCCCCCCGCCCTTGCGCCCGCTGGAGATGCGGAAAGCCGGGCGCGCGGGGCGCAGGTATTTGTGGAACAAGGCTGCGCGGTCTGTCACAGCGGCACGGCCTTCACCGATTTGAACGCCTACGACGTAGGCACCGGCGGCGTATTCGATACACCGTCACTGCGCTGGCTGCGCCTGAGCGCCCCCTATTTCCACGACGGGAGCGCCACAGCGCTGCGCGAGGTATTTGAGCAAGACGGACTGCACCGCATCGCCTATGATCTCACTCCCGGTGATTTCAGCGCGCTGCTCGACTATTTACTGAACCTGCCGGAGTGAGGCAGCGCATCGCCAGCTATTGGCTCGTTGATTCCTGTCGTCAACCCTGAGAGAGGGGCTGAGGGAGAGAGTACAGTTTCATCCCGGCACTGTACCCCCGACTAAGTTGAGATTTAACGCTTGCTAAACTGCCGGTTGCTTGCTAAATTTCAGATGAATATTGGATTTATTCTTGAGCCGACAGAATGTGCAGGAACGAGGCGAACGTCGAATGGGCGCGAGCGCCGCAATGCAGGAATATCTGGCCGAAGCGTATCGCATCGCTTACTACCAGCCAGAAACCGCTTATGTCTCCACCTCCGCGCTGGCCGAAGTGCTGAACGTGTCGGCGCCGGCTGTCACGCGCATGGTGCAGCGGCTGAAGGAAGCGGGTTTTCTCGAACACGAACCGTATCGCGGCATTCTGCTCACCAGCGCCGGGCAGAAAGAAGCGCTGCGCCATATCCGTACGCACCGGCTGGTCGAGGTGTTTCTGGTCGATGTGATGGGCTTTGGCTGGCATGAAGTGCACGACGCCGCCGACTCGCTGGGCGAAGCCGTGTCGGATGCTGTGGTCACGCGCATGGATCAGATGGCGGACTTTCCGCGCCGCTGCCCGCACGGTGAGCCGATTCCGAGCGCGGATGGGGTGATGCCGCGCGTGGTCGACTTTCCGCTCAACGAAGCCGCTGTGGGCGACTCGTTCGTCATCAGCCGCGTGAGCACGCACGACGCCGATCAACTGGCCTATCTGGGCGAACTGGGCCTCAAGCCAGGCGCGCGCCTGACGCTGATTGGCCGCGCGCCGTTCAACGGCCCGCTGCAGCTTGAGGTTGGCAAAGACTTTCCAGTCATCGGCCACGAACTGGCCGGCCGCCTGCGCGTATGCGCCCCCAACGATTTCGAGCTGAAGCGCTGAGGGCTTAGCTACAGCGTTCCCGCCCGCACAGCCTCGCTCACTTCCCATGCATTCAGGCGCTCACCGGTCACGCCGCGCGCGTTCTGCCGCGCCAGATAGACGAAAGCCGGGGCCAACAGCGCCGGATCGATCCAATCGCGCTTGTACTCTTCGGTGTAGTTGACCTCGCTCATGGGCGTGTGCATCGGCGCGCCCGGAGTGATGGTGTTGACGGCGATATTCAGCGGTTCACCCTCAATCGCCAGCGCCTTCATCAGCCCTTCCTGCCCATGCTTGGCCGGGCAGTAGGCGATTTCCTTCTCGAAGCCGCGCACGCCGCTGCCAGACGACACATAAACAATGCTGCCCTCTCCCGCTTCGGCCATCTGCGTCCACACCGCTTTCGACAGCAAGAACGCGGCCTGCAGGATGATGTCGGCCTCTTTGCGCCACTGCGCGTAGGTGATTTCGAGCATCGATCGCTGAACGAGCATTGCGGCGTTATGCACCAGCACGCGCGGCGTGCCTAGAAACTCCAGCGACTGGTCGGCGGCGCGCTGTGTAGCTTCGGCGTCGCTCAAATCGACTGCAATCGGCAGGCAGGCTACACCTATCGCCCGCAGATCACCGGTCACCTGCGCCAGCGCGTCAGCCTTCACATCCAGCAGCGCCAAGCGCATGCCCTCGGCAGCATAGGCGCGGGCGATGGCCAGCCCCAGCCCTTGCGCCGCTCCGGTGATAATCGCGCCTGCGCCCTGCAGCGCGGTCACGATCCACGCTCCGCGCGCAGCTTGTGGATAAAAGCCGCGAAACGCTCCAGCCCTTCCTCGAACTCGGGCGAGCCTTTGGTCAGCGCGCCGCGAATGAAGCCTTCACCCGCGCCCCCGCCAATCGTGCCGGGCTGGAACACCAGCCGCGCCTCGGAGCGGGCGCGCGCCACGAACTCGGCGCTGGTCATGCCCGTCGGGCGAATGTCGATGAACACGTAGTACGCGCCCTGCGGTTCGCTGTAAGGCAACTGAATCTCATCGAGCAGGTTAATCCACAACTGGCGGCGGCGGTCATACTCCTGCAGCACGTTCTGGAACCAGTCGCGCGGCTGCGACAGCAGGGCCAGCCCGCCGTACTGCGTGATGGCGTTGGCGCAGATCATCATGGCGTGGTGGAACGGCAGAATCGCCTGGACGATTTCGGCGGGCGCGGCGATATAGCCGAGGCGCAGGCCGGTCATGGCGAAAGACTTCGAAAAGCTGTTGATGGTGATGGTGCGCTCTTTCATGCCGGGCAGTGACGCCATGCTGACGTGCTTGTGCTCTCCAAAGACGTAGTACTCGTAGATTTCGTCGGAGATGACGATCAGGTCGCGTTCCTGTGCCAGCCGGGCGATATCGCGCAGCGTGGCCTCGGGCAGCACCGTGCCGGTGGGGTTGTTGGGCGTGACCACAATCAGCGCCTTGGTGCGCGGCGTGATCGCGGCTTCGAGATCGGCCACATCAATCGTGAAATTGGTCTCCGGGCGCGTGGGCACCGGCACGAGCGTGCCGCCGAGCGCCGTCGCGTCGCGAGTGTACTCGTCGTAATTCGGTGATGGCGTGAGCGCCTCGTCGCCGGGGTCGAGCAGCGCCATGAGCGTCGCCATCAGCGCTTCCTGCGCGCCGCTGGTGACGATGATCTCGCTGGCGGGGTCCACCTCAAAGCCGTTTTCCACGCGCAGCTTTTCGGCAATCGCGGCGCGCAGTTCAGGGATACCTGTCCAGGTTGTGTACTGGATTTTGCGTTCGGACAATGCCTTGGCCATCGCCTGAAAGAAGAAGTCCGGCGGAGTGAAATCGGGCGTGCCGCTGCCGAGGTTGATCAGCCCCTCAATCGGCACGGACGTTTGCGTGCCCAATGAGCCGTGCAGTGTCTTTGCGCGATTGGAGAGATGCTTGTCGAGATTCAGTGTCATTGGAAAACACTACCCCCATTTGAGTTTTAGTTTCGCAAGTTTCAAGCCCTCATCCCCGGCCCTTCTTCCTCAGGGAGAAGGGTGCAATCCCTCTCCCTGAGGGAGAGGGACACAGGGTGAGGGTGTTTACGCCGTCATCCAGCGGCGCTCGGCGCTGGACTGGCGCACGGCGTCCATGGCGATCTGCGCGGCCAGCCCATCGGCAAATGTGGCGGCGGTCTGCGGCGGCTGGCCGGTGCGTATGGCATCGGTGAGCTCGCGCATCATGCCCACGACCGACACATTCCAGATACCCTTGTTGATGCCGGGCAGCGCCGCGTTCGGGTCGTCCTCGCTCACATCGGCGAAATCCTCGCCCACGCGGGCCACGAGCAGCTTTTCATCGGCGTCGGCCAGCTTGATCGTGCCTTCGCTGCCGAAGATGTGCGTATGATTGCCCATGTTGTGGCGGGCCACGCCGCTCAAAAACACGGTCACCAGCGCGCCATTTTGCATCTCAAGGGTGAAGCTCACTTCATCATCAGCCGTGGCCGTCCAGGGTTCGCCGGTCGTCTTATCGACGCGGTTGGGCACCATCGTGGCAACCTGGCCGCTGATCGCGCCGATGTCGCCCAGCCAGTAGCGCAGCAGGTCAATCTGGTGGCTGCCGTTCGCGCCGAGACGGCCACCACCCATTTCGGCCAATGACCACCAATCGCCCGCAGATCGGCTGGCTGGGTCGCCCCATGTCGATGAAATATTGACGATATTGACGTGGCGCACATCGCCAATCGCGCCATCGGCGATCAACTGGCGGATCTTGCGCCGGTTCGGGTTGAAGCGCAGTTCATGGCCGATGGCGTGCACACGGTTCAGCGCTTCGGCGCGCTCCAGCATTTGACGCGCCTCATCAGAATTCATGGCCGTCGGCTTCTCGCACAGCACATGCGCGCCGGCATCGAGCGCGGCCAGCGTCATCGGCGCGTGATAGACCGTCGGCGTGGCGATGGCGACAAAATCGAGGTCGTGCTTGTCGAGCATCTCGCGCCAGTCATCGTAGGCATGCGGTGCACCAAAGGCTTCGGCGGCGGATTGCGCGCTTTCCAGCCGCGCGCTCGACACGGCCACGATCTCGACATCCTCAATCGTCCTGAGCGCCGGCAAATAGGCGGCGCGGGCGAAACTCGCGCCAATGACTCCAGCTTTAATCGTCATAGCGCCCTCACCACAACCCACGCGCTTTGAGTACATCGCCCACGGCGCGCAGAGTCGTCAACTCGGCTTCGGAGTAGTTGCGCGACAGCATCAGGCCGTGCGCACCGCCGTCAAACGCCGCCTCGACTGAGGCGCGCGTCTCCTCGGGCGTGATCGGCTTGCCGCCGCCCGCGTCTCCCACGCCTACGCCAATGCCCGGGTAGACCTTGCACTTGCCACCGGTATCGGCAATCAGGTTTTCCGTCCACTTCTTGACATAAGCTGCCGGGAAACCAGCCTGTTCGGCCTCGGCCAGCGGCGCGGTGAAGTCGTCGAGTTGGAGAATGGTCGACAGTGCCTGATAAGCGCCTTCCGGCGAGGCGTCGGCCAGCACGCCCTGCTGCCACGCCTCGGCAAAGTGAGCGAAACGCGCGCCGGCGGGCACGTTGTACAGCACCGGCTTGAGGAAGTCGGCCCCGTGCGCGTACTCCGATTGGTCGTACTGCGCCTTCAGGTACGGGTTGTAGGTATTGATGACCTGCCACACCCCGTAACCGACTTCGTGTTTCGGGTCGTAGAAGCGCACTGATCCGGAAATCTCCTGCGCGAACGACAGATGCGCGTCCAGCCACATCTTCTCCCACATCAGCACCTCGGGGTGGTGAAGCAGCAGGCGCAGCAGCATGATGAACACGCCATCGCGCGGACGCTCGCCCTTGCGCACACGAGCCAGAAATTCGTCCACCGCACGGTAGCCAGCGATGGCCCGCTGGCGGGTCGATGCCGCGCGCGCGGCCCTCGGCGATAAAATACTCGTCAAAGCCGGTGCTGCTGTCGGCGCGGAAAATGTCCATCAGCGGACTTTGGCGCTCGATGCCCCACAACATGCCGTCGAGCTCGTGATTGCTGAACCAGTCGTCGATGATCGAGCGCCACCACGTGCGGTAGTGCGGGTTGAGCAACGACGGACGGCTGGCAACTTTGCCCCAGTGGTCGCGGTCAAGGAACTGGTGAAAGCCCGGCTGCCAGATGTGGCGAATGCCCGAGCTGGAAGTTTCGCAGTAGTAGGTGTACGACTTGATGCCGCGCTCTTTTGCCAGCGGAATGACATCGGCCAGCGTGTCGAAGCCCTGCGTCAGCGGGTCGGGCGCCAAAAAGTCACGGTGCGCTGTCGCGCCGTAATAGACCGGGTTCGGGTTCCAGAACGCGCCGCCCTGAAGATTATCCGGTTCCTGCGCGCCATGATCGGGGAAGCCATAGAGCGCGCGCCCGGCGTTACCACGGCTCCACGACAGCGCCGAGATGAACAGCGCATTGACGCCGGCGGTTTCCTGCAGCGTATCGAGCACCTGCTCGACACCCTCGTCCACAAACGAGATCGCGCCGATTTGAATACCTACGAATGTCTTGGTCATACTCTCCTCATTCGGTGAATGTGTGTCTAGCTCTCATCCCCATGCCTTTCTCCCTTAGTGAGAAAGGAGAACTACCCGGGGGTGGCATTGAATTTGCTTATCCCCCTGCAAGCCCTTCCGCATGTCTGAGAGCCGGAAATAGCTCTGTGCTCTGGCATCCCTCTCCCTGAGGGTGAGGGCCCTTCCTAGCGTCCACGCAGGCGCGGGTCGAGGAAATCGCGCAGCCAGTCGCCGAGGATGTTCAGCGACAGCACGGTCACCATAATCGCCACGCCCGGATAAAGCGCCAGCCACCAGCTTCCGCCCAGCAGTTGATCGCGGCTTTCGGCCAGAATGCCGCCCCATGTCGGCACAGTTGGCGGCACGCCCAGGCCCAGGAATGACAGCGAAGCCTCGGCGAGAATGACGCTGGCGACATTGAACGACGCCAGCACGATCAGCGGCGCAAGAATGTTGGGCAGGACGCCTTTGAACATGATGCGGCGGTGGCGCGACCCCATGCTGCGGGTGGCTTCCACATATTCCTTCTCGCGCTGCGAGATAGCCTGCCCGCGTGAGATGCGGGCGTACGTTACCCACTGTGAAACGCCGAGCACGATGACGAGATTGAGAACACCTGGCCCGAGCACGACCAGAATCATGATCGTGAGCAGGATGAACGGAAACGCAAGTTGGATGTCCGCCAAGCCCATGATCACGTTGTCACTCTTGCCGCCGTTGTAGCCAGCGGTGAGGCCGGCCAGTATGCCAATGAACCCGCCGATGATCACGGCAGCCATCCCGACAGATAGCGAAACGCGCGCGCCATAAATAACCCGCGAGTAGACATCGCGGCCCAACGCATCCGTCCCCATCGGGTATTCGGTGTTAAACACAAACTGGCCCTGCTCGTCAATATAGAACGGCGGAGCCAGCCGGTCGGCCAGGTTCTGCCGATTGGGGTCTTTCGGCGCAATTTGCGGCCCAAAAAACGCCAGCAGCGTCATAAAGCCAAGGACGCCAATCGCTAGTATGGGCCAGCGCGCCTTGCGCAGGCTGCGGCTAGCGCGCGTCCATTCCGAAACGTGCGGCTGAACATCCGGCTTGATTGCCGCCACCGCGCTCTGGCCAGGCGGCGTGCTGCTTGCGCTTGGAGTTACATTCTGAGCCATAGTAGCAGCAGCTCTCGATTCAACTTAGGCGAACACGTGGATCAAGCTGCGCATACAGAATGTCCACGACGAAATTCAGAAAGACGAACATCAAAGAGAAAACGACCACCGAGGCCAGCACGACCGGGATATCGCGCTGGTTGATGGCCGTGAATACCAGCCGGCCAACCCCGGGCCACGAAAACACGGTTTCTACCACGACCACCCCGCTGAGCAGGAAGCCGAATTCGAGGCCGAGCATGGTCACAATTGGGATGAGCGCGTTGCGGAAGGCGTGGCGCATGATGACCACACGCTCGGACAAGCCCTTGGAGCGCGCGGTCATCACATACTCGCTCGACAGCACTTCGAGCATGGACGAGCGCACCAGGCGAGCATTGCGTGATAGCGAAAAGACACCGACGGTGATCGCTGGCAGCAGCACATGGCGCATCGACAGCGGCAGATTGGCGATAGCGATATCGAGGCGGCCCTCTAATAACGGCTCCAGGAACGGCACATGGCCGGAAATTGGCAAAATACGCAGGCCCAGCCCGAGGGAAAGTAAGAGCATGATTCCCAGCCAGAAGCTGGGCATGGACTGGCCAAACATGGCAAGCAGCATCGTGCCGCCATCGAAGAAGGTTCCACGGCGGCTGGCGGCGATGATGCCCACCGGGATGGCAATCACGGTCGAAATGAGGAAGGCCGCGAAAGTGAGTTCCAGCGTCGCAGGCAGGCGTTCGAGCACCAGCCCGAGCGCCGGCCGGCGCTGCCGCAGCGAATCGCCGAGGTCACCCTGCGCCAGCCCAATCAGAAAATTGAGGTACTGCTCGGGCAGCGGCCGGTCAAAGCCCAGCTTGGCCCGCGTGTCGATGATTTCCTGCGTGCTGGCGCGTTCGCTCACGTACAGATAGGTGGGGTCGCCCGCCATATGCAGCGTGATGAAGGCCAGCAGCGTGACGCCGATCAGGACG
This sequence comes from uncultured Chloroflexia bacterium, assembly GCA_963841085.1. GTDB lineage: Bacteria > Chloroflexota > Anaerolineae > Aggregatilineales > Phototrophicaceae > Flexifilum. The sequence goes on from CAWJBF010000012.1 coordinate 97,175, forward strand.
ACAATGACCTGCAGCAAACGCCGCACCAGATAGCTACCCATGCCATCGTCCTCCGGTTTCGGTCGAAAATGGGGAAGGCGCGCCGGGCGCGCCCTCCCGTACTGCAACTACTCGATTACTGGTGGCTAATTGGCCGTTGCGTTGTAGATGACGATCTGCTCATCACGGCGCGCCGACCAATCCAGACGGTCGCTGACGCCGTAGAAGTCCGGCTGGAAGTACATGAACAGCCACGGTGGATCGTTGAACATGACCTCGAGCATCTGGTCGACCAGTTCGCGCTCGGTGACGGCATCAACGCCCTGCGCCTGATCCCAGAGATCGAACCACTCCGGGTTGGCCCAGTTGGTGTAGTTGGTGCCCGAATCAGGGGCCGACAGGTCCGACATGTCGTACAGCGCCGACCACGTCGAGCCGCCCGTGCCCAGGAAGAACAGCGGGCCGACATTCTTTTCGCGCACGCGCGGCAGATAGTCGGACGCCCAATCGAGAATTTCGACGTTCGTCTGCACGCCCACATCCGACAGATACTGGCCGATGGCCAACACCACGTTGGCGTCGTTCAGGTAGCGGCCGCGCGGGCCCATGAGCGTGGTTTCGAAACGCACACCATCTGCACCACGGGGATAACCGGCTTCGTCGAGAAGCTGTTCGGCCATGGCCGGATCGTAGGGATAGGCGGTGAGGTTCGGGTTGTCGTTCGGCGGGTTCACCATCGACGACATACGGGTGCATTCGGTGCCCAGCAGCGCCGAGCAGATGGTGGGCACGTCCACTGCGTACTGCAGGGCAATGCGCACATCCTGGTTTTGCAGCGCGTCGTAGCCGGGCGCATCCGCAAACGCTTCGCTGAACTGGTAACCCACATACATGCGACGTGTACCCTGCACGGCATCCACTGCCGCTACGCCCGAGTTGTTGACGGCGTCAATCTGATCCGGCGGCACGTTGGCGACGATATCGACGTTGCCAGCCAGCAGTTCGGCCACGCGGGTCGATGCTTCAGGAATGACGCGCCAGTACACCTGGTCGAAGCCCGCTTCGCGAAGCGTGAAATCCGGCACCTTCTCGATCAGCACATAGTCGTCCGGCACCCACTCGACGAAGCGGTACATGCCGCTGCCGATGGGGGTCTGGGCGGCCTCTTCGAGGCTCATCGCCGAATACGAGTCCATGCAGTGGATGTAAACTTCGGAGAGCAGGCCGAGGCGCAGCGATTCGGACTGCGGGCCATCCATGACGATGGTCACATCGAGGTCGCTTTCGGCGCGCGCATCGACATAGCCCACGCTCGGGAAAACGAAGCCAACCGTATTGCCGGTGAAGGCATTGGCCGGATCAGCCGCGCGTTGGAATGTATAGACTACGTCTTCAGCCGTCAGCGCCTCGCCGTCGTGGCAGGTGAGGCCTTCATTCAGCGTGAACGTCCACTCGGTGCCATCTTCCGAAATGCTGTAGGAAGTGGCCAGATACGGATCGAGCGTGCCTTCCTGCGAAATCTCGAACAGCGTGCCGAACAGGTGATTGAAGATGTTGAACTCCGCGCGCGAACCGACAACCGACGGTTCCAGCGAACCCACATCCACACTCTGGGCCACGACGAGGGTGGTCTCGTCGGGCGTCTGGGCGACCGCAACCAACGCCATTGACAACAGCGCCAGCACAGTCACGAAGGTGAACAAAACACGACGGGCCATTAGCAAACTCCTTGCTACAACTGCTCGACGAACGAAACATGCGACTACAGCTCTTAAATCACGAGTATGGCAGGCTCCTCCCCTGAACTCGCTGTCCTAAAGCGCCAGATTCCGAGCAGAGAAACTGGCGATTTCAACACTCTGTCCAGTCCGGCTGGAGCGGACGCAGGCCTGAACCATCGCCAGCGAGGCCAGATGATCGCGGCCACTGCACTGCAGCGGCGCGCCATCGGCGGCGGAGGCGACGAATGCTTCGAGCAGGCCGGAGGTTTCGGTAATCCACAATTCATGCGGCGGAAGCGCCACTGGCGTCAGCTCCGCATCGGCGCGGCGAGCGTAGTACAGGTCGCCGAACTGTTGGCGCTGGCTGATGACGCCGTTCGTGCAATCCGTGCGCCATTCAAAGGCCGGTTCCGCCCAGCCGCTTTGCCATGTACCCTGATAATTGACGACCATGCCGTTGTCGAACGTGAACAGCGCGGCGACGTTGGTATCGCTGGCGTACATGCTCCAGGGCGGGTTCCAGGTGCGGCATTCGACCGTCACCGGCTCGGCGCCGTAGACATAGCGCATCAGGTCGAAGTGGTGAATCGATTGCTCCCACAGCATCGGCTGATCCATCGTCAACGGATACTTGTTGAGGTCAGGCCGGTTGCCGTCGCGGTAGCGCTCGTAGGTGAAGCGCCCGAACGCTGGTTCGCCGACGACGCCTTCGCGCAGCAGGTGCATCGTTTCGACAGTGACGCCCAGATAGCGAAAATTGAGGCCCACCATCAGCGGCACCTTCGCCGCTTCGGCGATCTCGACCAGCATGCGCGCCTCATCGACATCCAGCGCCAGCGGCTTCTCGATCAGCATGGGCAGACCGCGCCCGGCGCAGGCGCGCACCTGGATCTCGCGCCCAATCGGCGGATTGGCCAGCACGACTGCATCGACTGCTGGGCCCTGCTCCAACGCCTGTCCTCAAGCGAGGCAAACGCGGGGCGTGCGCCATACTGCTTGGTTGTGCGCTCAATCGCCGCCGGGTTCGGGTCGGCATAGGCCGCGATTTCGGTGCGTGGATTGCGCGTGATGACTTCCGCCCAGTGGCGGCCGCGCACGCCCAGCCCGGCCAGCAGAATACGCATGGTCATCGCACGGCCTCCATCTGGCTTTGCATCCAGCCAGCCGTTACAGAAATGCCCGTTTCAAACGGTGTCCATGCGGAGAAACCGGTGTCATCCAGCAGACGCTGATGCGTGAGCACGCCAAAGCGCGTGAGCGGCGGCAGTGCGGGGTCGGCTCCTTCGCGTATATCAAGGCGCACATCCGGCAGCGCGGCGGCGATGGCTTCGGCAGTTTGCAGCGGCGTTAGCACCTGGCCTGAAGCCACGTTGTAAAGCGCGTGGTTGAGCCTCGGCGCGTTCAACAGCGCCGCGATGGCCACACCGATATCCGGCGCATACGTCCAGTCGCGGGCGGGGTCGCTGCGATAGACCGAAATGCGGCCTGTCTCCAGCGCTTCGACAATGAGTCGCGCGACCGGGCTGGTGCGCGGGCGTGTGAGCCGCGGCAGTTCGCCCGGGCCGTAAATACTGCTCAGGCGCACCGCAGCCACATCACGGCCATACTCAGTGCGCAGGGTTTCGGCCAGCGCTTCGGCGGTGGTTTTGGCAACGGCGTACAGACCCAGCGGCGTGGGCGGTGCGGTTTCATCCAGTGGGCCGGGCGCGGATTCGCGGTAGACGGCGCTGGAACTGATCAGTAGCGCGCGCGCATCGCGTTCCGCCGCCCACGCCAGCGCGGCCAGCATCGGGTCGAGGTTAGCGCGCAGATGTTCTTCGGGGGTCAGGCCGAGGTCAGACGGGTTGGCGGTCAGCGCGGCGGCATGCACGACTGCATCGGCGTCCGTAACGGGCAGGCCGACGGCGTCACTCTCCAGCAGCAACAAGCGGTCGCCATACGACTGCCATGAGGCGGCCAGCGCCGCGTCAAAAGCGCGATCCAGCGCCAAAACCTGCCAGCCCGAGGCCAGCAGCGCTTCGACGATGTGGCGGCCCACGAAGCCGCCGGCGCCAGTGACGAGCGCACGCCGCGAGGTCATAACGGGCTTTCCGTTTCGATTTCCCACGACTCGGCCAGCAGATCGCCCGCCGAGGCAATATGGCGCTCAATCAGCAGCAGCGCGCGGGCTTCGTCACAGGCGGCAATGGCGTCAATGATGGGCAGATGGTTGTAGGCCACCTGCTTGAGGTCGCTGTTGCGGCGGTTGCGGTGGGCCATCACCTGGCGCACGCGCATCGAGACCGAGCGCCAAGTCTGATGCAACAGCCCGTGCCGGCTCAGGTCGATCAGTGTGTCGTGAAACCTGCGGTCGATGTCGTTGACTGCACGCAGATCGCCAGCTTCGGCGGCGGTGAGCATCTCGACATAAATCGCGCGCAGCACTTCCGCGTCGGCCACATACGCGCCATTCTGCAGAATGCGGCGGATGGCGAACTGCTCAAGCACGCTGCGGAAACTGTACAACTCCTCAATATCGGTGCGCGAGAGCTTACGCACGACCGCGCCGCGATACGGGATCATCTCCACCAGGCCGTCTTGCACCAGCACCTGCATGGCCTCGCGCAGCGGAGCGCGGCTGACGCCCAACTGGGCCGCCAGCTCGGTTTCCACCAGCGGCTGACCGGGGCGCAGCTCACCACTCACGATTGCATCCCGCAGAAACTCGGTGATGCGTTCTCGTAGTGGCCGGTTGTCGATGTGGTGATTGGTGAAATCGCCCATAGGTTGACAACAATTTCCGCGTCGTTATAATGTCAAAGTCGATTGTCGACAGTCTACTGACGACCGACGAAAGAAAGTATAGAGTGACCTGAAGGCGCTGTCAAGAAATCGAAATAAAGCTATTAAACGAGCGGCCGTTTTACCCCTCAACCTCCGACCACTCTCCCTCAGGGCGAGGGGAGAAAGGGACAAGCGGAAGTGAGACAGTGCGACAAATTCAAAGAGTGAGACAGCAACTGAGAGAAGACGAAGTGCGACAGTGCGACAGATGGGGCGCGGTGGTCAGTCAAGGTCATGACAGACGCGCGCGCCGAAACCGGCACGCTTTCATCGTAGCGCGCTGACGGGCGCGGCGGGCGGCGGAGTGGGCGACAGTGTGGACCGCACACGACCCGATAGGATGCGTTGAGAGCTGCACGGGCAATTCGTGAAACGGAGGCAGAATGACCATTCGCACGAATGAGGAACATCTGGTGGCGATGGCCGTGACCGGCAACATCAGCCAGCCCAGCCTGCGTTATCCGGGCTACACGCTCGATAACGACGGCGTTGGGCGCGTGCTGCCGGGCATGGCCGGCGTCGTCTATAACGCCCGCGTCGGCGACCCCGCCTTTGGCTGGGCCGGCGACCACGTCGAGCCGGGCGCGTCGATCGCCAACCCCGATGCGCCCGCCGAATTTGCCTTGCACTATCTGTCGTGCATGGGCAACAAGGCGGTCGTGACCAGCGGGCTGGCCAAAGGCGCTGAAGGCATCGTCACGGGCGAGCATGCGCGCATTCTGGTGGATTTTCCGCCCGACGCGCACGACCTGCTGTGTGTGGGCGACTCAATCCAGATCATCGCCTATGGGCGCGGGCTGGCCCTCACCGACTTCCCGCAGATCGAGTTGAAGAAGGTCAGTCCCGCCCTGCTGCACGGCATGGGCGTGAGCATCGAAAACGGCAAGCTACGCGTGCCGGTGACGATGGAACTGCCGCCGCGCATCATGGGCTCGGGCGCGGAACTCAATTCCGAGTACGTCGATCAGGACTTGATGAGCGGCGACCGCGCGCTGATGACTGAACTCGGCATCGACCAGATGCGGCTGGGCGACATCGTCGTCATCCCGGACGCCGACCACCACTTCGGCCGTGGCTTCCGCAAGGGTGCGGCCACCATCGGCTTGTGCATTCACGGCGACTCGGTCATGACCGGCCACGGCCCGGGAATCCTCACTATCATGACCAGCAGCGAACCGGTTATCGAATGGGTCATTGACCCGCAAGCCAATCTAGCGCGCCACCTGCACATCCGCGAGGTCGTATGAGCGTTCGCAGCAATCGTGACCGACTTGTCAGCGTGTCGGTGATGGGGCAAATCGCCTCGCCCGGCTTCCCCGGCCTGCCCGCCGAGCCGTACCGGCTGGACGCGCAGGGCCGCCCGTTCCTGCTGCCCACCTACGGCGGCATCGTCTATAACGTCAGCGTGGGCGACTCAGCGTTCGGCTGGCTGGCGGACAGCATCCACCCGGGCGTGAGCATTGCGCTTAAGGATGACACCGGCAATCGCGGCCTGAATTTATTCTCGTGCGTCGGCAATACCGCCATCGTCATGAGCGGCGACGCCAAAGGGGCGCGCGGCATGGTCACGGGCAAGTCGGGCCGCTTCTCCGAGCAGGTCATCCTCCACTTCAGCCAGGCCGACCGCGAGAAGATGGCGATTGGCGACAAGATTGTGGTCAAGTCGCTCGGCGTGGGCATGGACTTGCTCGACCACCCGGACATCAAGCTGAAGTCGTGTTCGCCGGAAGTCCTTGACGGGCTGGAAGTGACCGACGGGCCGGATGGCAAGCTGCATGTGCCGGTTACCGCCGTCGTGCCACCGCACCTGCTAGGCGCGGGCGCGGGCCTCACATCTGAAGGCGGATCACTGCACATCCAGAGCCAGGATCGGGACGCGCTCAAAGAGGCGGGCCTCGATCAACTGCGCCTGGGCGATATCGTCGCTCTGCAGGACTTCGACAGCAGTTGGAATCACGGTTATTTCCGCGGCGCAATTGGCATCGGCGTCGTGGGCCAGGGGGACAGCCCACGCGCGGGCTACGGCCCGGGCATCACGCTGCTGATGACGAGCGCCGCCGGCGGCATCGCGCCCGCCGTCACGCCCGGGGTCAATCTGAAGGATGTGTTTACACTGGCATAAAAGCAGTGTGAAAGTTGAAAGGCTTATAGGTGGAGTTGAATTTCGCGCTTCGGTATGAACCCAAACGCGCAAGGTATAGGGGGCGTTCGCGAACGCTCCGGTACTTTCCATCTATCGAACGCTAAACGCCTTGGACTTTCTGCTTTTCACTTTCAACCTTTAACTTTCTACTTTCAACTCTCTGTCTGGAGGTTTCACCATGCCCGACGGCACCTATATCAAGCATATGGCGTTTGCTGTGCGCGATGCGCAGGCGGCGCTCAAGACGTATCAGGACTTGCTGGGCGTAGGGGGTGACGCAGAAGTGCACGACTACCCTAAATCGCGCAATCGTGTCGCCATCTTCTGGGTGGGCGATGTGGAATACCAATTGTGCCAGTCGCTCGACGCCGGTGGCCGCTTCGACGCCTGGATCAATGAGCGCGGCTACGAAGGTCTTCATCATATTTGCTACGCCGTGCCCGACATCGACAAGGCGTTGGCCGACGCCCAGGCTAAGGGCGCGACGCTGAAGGAATGCAGCGCCTGCAAGGTGAAGGGAAGCCACGTCCACCCCGAAGGCTGGGTGGCGTTCCTCGATCAGGAAGCGGGCGGCATCGAGCTGGAGATGATGCAGGTCTACACGCCCGAACAGCTTGAGGAATACAAAGCCGTCAAGGGAATATAGCCATGCCGATTACGCTGGTGCGCGTCCCGGTCGACGCGCTCGAACAATTCACGCTCGACTGCTTTCTGGCGATGGGCGTGCCGTACGACGAAGCCGAAATGTGCGCGCGCGGCCTGATGCATAGCGAGCTGCGCTGCCTGCCCGGTCAGGGTCAGGGCGTGCGCCGCCTCCCCGTCTATCACGAGCGCCTGAGTAAGAGTTACATTCAGCCGGGCGCACCGTATGAAATCGTCAAGGAGTCGCCGTCGCTGGCGCTGATCGACGCGCACAACGGCCTCGGCTCACCGGCGGCCCAGCGCGCCATGCGCCTGGCGGTCGAGAAGGCCAAAGCGACGGGAATCGGCACGGTGCTGGTGAAGAATGGCACCCATTTTGGCAGCGCAGCCGTGCCCGCCCTGATCGCCGTCGAAAACGACTGCATCGGCGTGGCCTACACCAACGCCGGCCCGGAGATGGCCCCGTGGGGCGGCGCTTCGGGCGTGACCGGCACCAATCCGTGGGGCATTGCCGCGCCCACCGGCGGCGACTTCCCGCTGGTACTCGATATCGCGCTGACGACCGCTGGCAAGGGCATGATGCAGTGGTACGCCCGCGAAGGCCGCAAGATGCCGCTGGACTGGGCGCTGACGCCAGAAGGCGACGAGACCGACGACCCGAACGCGGCCATGAAAGGCTTTCTGCTGCCCATCGGCCAGCACAAGGGCTACGCGCTGGCGGTGATGACGGATGTGCTGACCGGTATCCTCGGCGGCGCGGGCTTCGGCCTCATGCCTTACAGCAACCCGGCCAAACAGGATGTGTCGTTCATGATGACCGCCTACCACATCGACTGGTTCCGCCCGCTGGCCGAGTTCAAGGCCGATGTCGATCAATTCATCCGTGATTTGAAAGGCGCGAAAAAACGCCCCGGCGTGAGCGAAATCTTCGTGCCGGGCGAACTGGACTACCGGCGCGAACAGGCTTATCGCCAGCACGGCGCGCAGTTGGACGCAGTCATATTTGACCAGTTGGAGACGCTGGCGGGTACGCTGGGCATCGCTTTCCCGTTTGAGCGCGACCTGGTGGCCGAAGCGCCAATTGCGGCAAATGCCGCACCGACCGATTTAGCTGCGCCCGGAGCCGCCTCATGACCGGCCCGCAGACGCTCACCCGTCCACTGGCGGCCCGTGTAGCCGATTTGCCCGCGCCCACCGAACCTATCGACGCGCCGTCTGTGTCAGAAGGCGTGATCGCCGCCGCAGAAGCCGCGCTCGAAGCTGGCAAGACGCATTACACCGACCGGCCCGGCATTCTGCCGCTGCGCGAATACGTTGTGGCGTGGCTAGGACGGCAATACGGCCTCGAACTGTCGCCGGACAGTGTGACCATCACCATTGGCGCGACCGAAGCCCGTTTCGTCTGCGTTAAGCAGTTGGTCGCGCCCGGCACGGCGCTGGCCGCCGCACAGCCTCACGCCGCAATTACCGCTGCGTCTGCACTGGTAGGCGTGCCGCTGGTGACGGAGGCCAACGACCCTGCCGCGATCAGCGCCGTCTATCTCACGCCAAACGACCCCGCCGAAGCCATCCAATCGCTGCTGGCGCTGGCCGCTGAGCACGGTTGGTGGGTGATTTGGGATACGGCGTCCCCGCCCCTCACTGAGAAAGAGGGGACAGCATTTCATCCGGCGCAGGACGCCCAACTTGCCGCTCAGGTCGTCTCGCTCGGCAGCCTGTCGGATACGCTTCCGGGCTGGCGTGTGGGCTTCATGGCCGGCTCGAAGGCGGCGGGCAAGCTGCGCGCCTACAAGCAGAGCATGACCATTTGCAGCCCGAGCATTTCGCAGTGGGCTGCGCTCGGACTGGAAGGCAGCGCATGACTAACGTCTCGAACGTGCCTGAAGAAGTCCGCGCCGTCGCTGCCGACGGCACCAAGCTGCGCTATGCGCTGATGGAGCTGTCCAATCAGTATCCCGATGCGATTGCGCTGGGCCGCGGTGACCCTGATCTGGCCACGCCGCGCAACATCATCGAAGCGGTCGAACGCGCCATCCGTAACCAGCAAACCGGGCCGACACCCGTCGCGGGCATGCCGGCGCTGCGCGAAGCGGTCGCTGAAAAGCTGCGCCGCGAAAACGGCCTGCCTGTGACTGCCGAAAACGTCATCATCACGGCGGGCGGCCAAGAAGGGCTGTATCTGATCATGCAGGCGCTGCTCGACCCCGGTGACGAGATTCTCGTGCCTGACCCGCGCTACACGTCATACGACGAGGCCATCGTCAGCGCCGGTGGCAGTTACGTGCTCGTGCCCACCGATCACGAAGACGCTTTCAACCTGCGCGCCGAAGCGGTCGAAGCGGCCATCACGCCGCGCACCAAGGCGTTGTTGATCGTCACGCCCAGCAACCCCACCGGCGGCATTGTCACCGAAGAGCGCCTGCGGGCGATTGCCGACGTCGCTATCCGCCACAACCTGATCGTGATCTCGGACGAGATCTACGAGAAGTTCGTTTACGACGACTGGCGGCACTTCAGCATCGGCAGCCTGCCCGGCATGGCCGAGCGCACGATTACGCTCAACGGCTTCTCGAAATCGTATGCCATGACGGGCTTCCGCTGCGGCTATGTGGCTGGGCCGGTTAATCTGATCGACGCCATAGCGCGGGTTAAGGCCATCACCAGCGGCCCGGCAGCCACCATCAGCCAGTGGGGCGACTCGCGGCGGTCACTGGCCCGCAGGACGCCATCGACGAATTCCGCCTCATTTACGCCGAACGCCGCCAGATCATGATGGACGGCTTGACACGCCTCGGGCTCGACTACAGCGAACCGCGCGGCGCGTTCTTCCTGTGGACCAACAGCGCCTCGACCGGCATCCACGCGACCGAGCTGTCGTACCTGCTGCTGCGCGACGCCCATGTGCTGATTTTCCCCGGCACCGGCTTCGGTGAACAGTGGGGCGGCTATCTGCGCATCAGCATTCTGCAAAGCACGGCGCTGCTGCAGGAGGCACTCGATCGTATGGAACCGCTGATCGCCCGTTACCGGGCAGCCGTATGAAACAGTGCTTGTATTCACCCCTCACCCCGGACTTCGTCCTGCCCCTCTCCCACGCAATCAGGGAGAGGGGCTTTGCAGATGCGTTAGGCGTGTTAGCCTCCGCTTCTCACCGCTTGCGTGGGGATGAGGGGTCAAGGAACTGCTTGCTCACTTTGAAAGGACTTTCTTCATGACCCATCTTGTCGTCGGAACTGCCAGCGCCGCGCCCGGAACGCGCGTGCGCGGCGTGATTCCTGTCACCAACCTGCCCGGCGGACGGGCGCTCGAAATTCCGGTGATCGTCCTGCATGGCGCGCAGCCCGGCCCGGTCATCTGGGTCGATGCCGTCATTCACGGTGACGAGCCGGAAGGCACGCTTGCCTGCCACATGGTTGATGCCGTGCTCGACCCGGCGCAGATGCGCGGCAGCCTCGTGCTGGTGCCCGTCCTCAATGTGCCAGCTTACGAAGCGGCCCAACGCGGTAACCCGCTGGACACATTCAGTTACGATCTCAACCGCATCTATCCGGGCAAGGCGGATGGCTACCTGACCGAACGCCTCGCCCATGCCCACAGCGTGGTGCTGAAAGACGTCGCCACCTACGAAATCTCGATTCACTCTGGCGGGGCACACTCGTATCTGAGCGAAACGATTTTCGCCACGACCGACCCCAAAGCCATCGATCTGGCGCAGGCGATGGGCGCGGGCTGGGGGCTGATCCTCAAGAGCTTCCTGCCCAAAGGCAGCCCGCCCGCCGTCATGTACGAAGCGGGCAAGCAGGGCATCACCGTCGAGTTGGGCGGGCGCCCGGCTACGAGTCCGGCGGATTTTCACCGCTGCGGGCGCGTGCTGGCCGATGGCGTGCTCAATGTACTACGCCACTATGGCGTGATTGACGGCGCGCCGACCTATGCCGAACGCTGGCAGACGGGCGTGCAGCACGCGCTGCTCGCACCAGTCAGCGGCCTGTTTCTGGCCGAGCCTTCACTGCAATTTCAGCAGCCGATGAAAGCAGGCGATTTGATCGCGCGTATCGTCGATGTTTACGGTGACCTGCTGGCCGAAGTGCGCGCGCCGGTGGACGGAATGATTTTCGGCCTGCGCGCCCTGCCCAACGTACAAACGGGCGACTGGTGCTGCTTCTACGCCGAAATTCAGGGCGAACTGGCGAAAGCCGAATGAGCGCATCGCCCGCGCTGGTTACGCTGCTGCAGGAACTCGTGCGCATCCCGTCACCGAACCCGCCCGGCGATTCGACGGCGATTGCGGCGTTCGTGGCCGATAAGCTGCGCGCAGCGGGCTTCACCGCCACGCTGCACGCGCCACCGGGCAAGCCGCAGGCCCCGAGCGTGATCGCCACACTCGGCCAGGGCGCGCCAGTCATTTTGCTGCACGCGCACATCGACACGGTGCCAATTGCGGACGATGAAGCCAGTCACTGGTCGAGCGACCCCTACGCCGCCGATATCCACGACGGGCGGCTGTACGGCAAGGGCAGCGTGGATGACAAAGCGCCGCTGGCGGCCATGATGCAGGCGGGCATCGAACTGGCGGCGAAATCTGTGCGCGGCACGCTGGTGATCGTCGCAGCAGCGGAAGAAGAGACGGGCGGGCGGCTGGGCACGAAATGGCTGGCGGACGAAGGGCTAATTCCGCCAAGCGACTTCATCATCGTTGGTGAGCAAACGCACAACCGCGCCGCGACCGCCCATAAAGGCGTGCTGCGGGCGACCGTGCGCGCCACCGGTAAATCCGTCCATGCCACCAACCCGGATCGCGGCGTCAATGCGATTACAGCGATGGCCAAAGCCGTGCTGGCCCTCGACGCCTACCACCGCCATTTGGCCGAACGGTCGCACCCGCTGGCGGGCAGCCCAACCTGCAACGTGGGCGTGATTCAGGGCGGCAGCACCGCCAATGCCGTGCCCGATTCGTGCGCGGCATGGCTCGATCGCCGCATGATCCCGCGCGAAGACCCCGCCGCTGTGCAGCAGGAGCTGATCGACGTGATCGCTGGCATCGATGCCGGCGCGGCGTCGCTGTCCGTCGGCGAGTTTCAGGTGTCGAACTGGTTCGAGTTGACGCTGGACAGCCCGCTGGCGCGGCAGTTTCTGGCGGCCATTGAAGCACACGCTCAACGCCGATCCCGGACCAATCGGTTATCTGCCGGGCAGCGACGCCAAGCATCTGGTGGGCGCGGCGCGCGGCGAGATGGTTATCTTCGGGCCGGGCAGCTATGAAGTCGCCCACGCCTATGATGAATATGTCGAACTGGATGCCCTGGACGAGACCTACACCATATTGAGCACCTTTCTCAAAGCCGTTTTGACCAATAATGGGTGACCCTGTGATGAAACTGGACACACTGATCGTCAATGGCAATGTGGTCACCGAGCGCGGCATCGAGGCCGTGGATATCGGGATTGCGGATGGCAAAATAACCGGGCTGTTCGCGCGCGGCTCGCAGCTTGACGCAAACGAGACTATCGACGCCGAGGGCCAGTACGTCATCCCCGGCGCGGTCGATATTCACTTTCACTGCCGCGCCCCCGCCTACCCGCAGCGCGGCGATTTCGCCACCGAAACCCGTGCCGCCGCGGCGGGCGGTGTGACCACCATTTTCGAGATGCCGATTTCGAAGCCGTGCTGCGCCACCGGCGATATCTTCCGGGCGCGCAAAGCACTGGGCGAAGCGGACGCCTACGTCAATTTCGCGCTGTTCGGCGCGCCCGGCCTGCTCGATCGCGCCGAGATCGAGGACATGGCCGCTGAGGGGGCGATTGCGTGGAAAATCTTCATGACGGCTGCCCCGGCAGGCCGCGACGATGAGTTCGACGGGCTGTGCATCCCGGATACGGACGGCCTGTATCAGGCGCTCAAGCTGGTGGCGGAAACCGGCCTCGTTTGCACCGTGCACGCCGAAGACAACACGCTGCTGGAATGGCACACGGCGCAGTTGCAGGCGGCAGGCCGCAACGACATCTTCGCGCACGGTGAAAGCCGCCCGCCGCATGTCGAGGCGCTGGCGATTGCCACGCTGCTGAGCCTCAACGAGCAAATCGGGGCCAACCTGCACATCGCCCATGTCTCGTGCGCTGAGGCGCTCGATATGGTGCGCCGCTTCAAGGCGACGGGCAGCACCGTCAGCGCCGAAACCTGCCCGCACTACCTGTTCTTCAACGAAGACGATATGGGTCGCGTCGGGCCATACGCCAAGATCAACCCTCCGCTGCGCAAGTCGGCTGATCAGGCGGCGCTGTGGGGCGGGCTGGCCGATGGCACGCTGATGGCGGTCACGACCGATCACTCCCCGTTCACCGTCGAAGAGAAAGAACGCGCCCGCACTGATATCTGGCGCACCCCGCCCGGCGCTCCCGGTGTCGAAGAATTGGTGCTGGGCATGATGGATGCTGCTCTCTCCGGCAAACTCAGCATCGAGCAGGCCGTACGGCTGATCAGCACCAATGGCGCGCGCCGCTTCGGCATCTATCCGCACAAGGGCGTGATCGCCATCGGGGCAGACGCCGACCTCGTCGTCTACGACCCACGTGAAACGACGACTATCCGCGAGGACATGCTGTTCAGCCAGGCGCGGGCCTGCGACAAGCTATATGAGGGCAAAACGTTCCAGGGCCGTATTCGGCGCACGCTGGTGAATGGCCGTGCCGTGTTTGTGGACGGCGCAATTATCGGTGAGCGCGGCTGGGGCAAGTTCGTGCGGCCGGACAAGACGCAGGTGGCGAAGGACTTGTAGTACCAACCGATGGCGGGGCAAGGCATGCCTTGCCCCTACCACACGCACCACATAAGGGTGTTGCAGGGGCGCAGCACGCTGCGCCCTACATCACAGCAGCGAATTTTCGCATGTTCAGGGAGTGCGCTCACGAGCGCACCCTACAAACAGCTTCACCGCGCAGTTTTCATATGGAGGTCATCCCGTGGCGCCTTTGGTAGACATCGATTTCAGCGAGTACTTCAATTACGCCGGCCTGACCGAAAAACTTCAAGCGCTGGCGGCGGCTTACCCCGGTCTGGCGGCGCTCGAGTCATTGGGCAAAAGCTGGCAGGGCCGCGATATCTGGGCGATGACTCTCACGAATTCCGCCACCGGCCCGGCGCGCGACAAGCCAGCCTTTTACATCGACGCGCACATTCACGCCGAGGAAGTCGCCACCTCGCACACGGCGCTTTACACCGTCTGGTATCTGCTCACGAATTATGGCAGCGACCCGGAAGCGACGTGGCTGCTCGATCACACGGCGTTTTACGTCCTGCCGCGCGTCAACCCCGACGGCGCGGAAATCAGCCTCACGACCGGCCATCACTGGTGCGGCAACGGCCGCTATCTGCCCGGCGACGAGCAGACGCGAGGCCTGTGCCAGTCAGACATCAATGGCGACGGACTGATCGTCGATATGCGCCTCGAAGACCCCGCCGGCGAGTGGAAAGTCTCTGCCGATGACCCGCGCCTGATGGTGCTGCGCCAGCCCGGCGAAATCGGCGATGGCCCGTACTACCGCCTGTTCCGCGAGGGCGAAATCCGGGGCGACTGGGACGGCGTGACCATCGAGATCGAGAAGCCGCGCGACGGCAATCTCAACCGCAACTACCCCGCTGGCTGGGTGAGCGAAGTGCGCCAGTACGGTGCGGGCGAATATCCGTTGAGCGAACCGGAAGCGATGGCGGTCGGGCGATTTATTCTTGATCACCCGAATATCAGCGGGATGCAATGCTATCACACGCATGGCGGCGTGCATCTGCGCCCGTCGCTGGTCGCGCCCGACAGCGCCATCCCGCGCGCCGATCTGGCCGTCTACAAGACTATCGGCGCAATGGCGACCGCCATTACCGGCTATCCCACCATCTCGGTCTACGAGGAATTTACGCCCAACCCGGACGAGGCGCGCACTGGTTCGCTGATGCAGTGGTCGTATGACGAGATGGGCATCATCACCTTCTCGACCGAACTGTGGAACCCGGAACTGGCCGCCGGCATCGAACATCCCGCCTTCTATCAGGTGCGCGGGCGCAGCACTGAGGACGAGCTGAAATTGCTGGCCTACAACGATGAGCACCTCGGCGGCAAGGGGTTCGTCGACTGGGCGCCGTTCGACCACCCGCAGTTGGGGCCGGTCGAAATTGGCGGCTGGACGCACATGTACACCTTCCGCAACCCGCCGCCGGCGTCGTTTGCGGCCACCGACCACGCGCGCGGCTTCCTGCACGAGACCATCCACCAGAACTGCCTGTTCACGCTGCGTCACGCCGCCTGCACGCCGCTGGTGCGCATCCTCAGCACAACCGTCGAACCCCTTGGCGAGAAACTGTACAAGGTCAGCGCGGTCGTGCGCAACGAGGGCTACCTGCCGACCAACATGACCGAGCGCGCCATCGAGCGTGAAACCGTGACGCCAGTGATGGTGACGCTCAACCTGCCCGAAAGTGCTGAACTGGTGATGGGCAGCGCGGCGCAGGACTTGGGCCATCTGGCGGGCCGCGACGAGCGCAGCGCCCCGTGGAGCCCGTGGCTGCGCCAGTGGCACACGACGGCGCGTAAAGCCGAATGGCTGGTGCGGCTCAGCGAACCGTCGCTGCTGGAAATTACGGCCCAATCGCAACGGGCGGGCATTGACCGCGCCGAAGCCGAGGTGGGCTGATGCTGCTCTCCGAGAGCTTCTACCGCCGCAAAACCGCGCAGGCGCAGGCGCAGATGGAAGCTGAGGGCCTCGACGGCCTGCTGCTGCTCGCGCCTTCGAATGTCATCTACCTGTCCGGCTTCTGGCATATCGAAAGCGAGCGCCCGCTGGGCCTGTTCGTGCCAGCGCACGGCGACCCCGCCCTGTTCGTGCCGCTGCTGGAGCAGGAGAACGCCGCCGAAAGCTGGGTGACTGACATCCGCACCTATTTCGAGTACCCGGGCGAGGAACACCCGACACTGTGGATGCGCCGCGTTTGTGGTGCGCGGCGGCTGGGCATCGACCATTTGACGCAGGATGTATTCGCAAAACTGGGCGATGGCGTGCGTGTGACGCCGCTGGTCGACCGCCTGCGCTGGGTGAAGGAAGCCGAGGAGATCGCGCTCATCGAGCGGGCCGCGCGCTACGCTGACTTCTGCCTCGAACAGGTGCGCGACCACGCGCCGGACATTATCCGAGGCGGCGGCACGGAGCTGGATATCCTCGCCCAGTGCCTGCCTGCTACCAGCGCCAAAATGCGCGCCGAAGTGGGAGAACTGTTCCAACTGCACGGCGGTGCGGTGGTAGGAACGGTCCACAGCGGCCCGCGCGCGGCCCTGCCGCACGGCTCGCCCATGCGCAAGCAGCCCCAGCGTGGCGAAACGCTGATCGCCGGTATCGGCGCGGCCGTTAGCGGCTACCACGCCGAAAGCGGCGCGACCTTTCTGATCGGTGAACCGGCCGGCGACCAGATGCGCTGCCTCGAAGCGGCGGCGGCCTGCAACGATGCGGGCGTGGACGCCCTGCGCGCTGGCAACACCTGCGCCGCGGTCAATGAAGCGGCGCTGGCTGCCCTGCGCGACTACGGCCTGGGCGACGCCATCCGCCACCGCATCGGCCACGGCATGGGCCTGCAGGGGCATGAGGGGCCGTGGCTCGCGCCCGGCGACGACACCGTGCTGGTGCCGGACATGGTCTTTTCCAACGAGCCGGGCATTTACCGGCCTGGTATCGACGGCTACCGCACTATCAACACGATGATCGTCACCGAGGGCGAGGCGCGCGTGCCCAGCCACTTTCTGGCCGAGCACCCACCCGAAAAGCGCGTGCTGGCGCTGTGAAAACAAAGTGATGAACCACCAAGACGCCAAGAGAAAATGCAAACACAAAGAACGCGAAGGGCACAAAGGGGAAATCTCCTGGCGCTTTTCCCTGGCGTTCCTGGCATCTTGGCGGTGAAAAGAAAAAGCAGCTCACCCAATCTGAAAGGATGCAACGATGCCTGAACCTGCTGCCTGGCGTTATCAGAAAATCCTGCTGCCGATGTGGGAGTTCCCCAGCCCTCCGCGCGTCTTCACCCATGCCCGCGTGCTGACGATGGTGGGCGACGAGGTTATCGAGGATGGCTTTGTCGAGGTCGAGAACGGCAAGATTAAGGCCGTCGGTCGTATGGCCGACCTGGGCGAAACCAGCGCCGAGGTCATAGACTGCAGCGGCAAGACGATCATGCCCGGCCTGATCCAGTCGCACGCACATCTGGCCTGGGACGGCATCCACGACCTCGCCCGCCAGTCGATGGACGATCCGCCGGAGATCAGCGCGTACAAGAGCGCCTCGAACATGCTCAAAAATCTACGCGCGGGCGTGACGCTGTTCCGCGACCTGGGTATGAACAAGAGTAACTTTTACGCCAAGCAGGCCGTTGAACAGGGTATCTTCCCCGGCCCGCGCCTGTTGATTTGCGGCGAGGCGATCATTCAGACCGGCGGTCACACCTACTGGTGCTGCCGCGAGGCCAGCGGCGCGGATGAGATGCGCCGAGCCGTGCGCGAGCAGGTGCGCGGCGGCGCCGACCTGATCAAGATCATGGCCTGCCACGACACGCTGGAATTCACCGATGCCGAGCTGGAGGCCGTGATTGACGAGAGCCACCGCAACGGACTGCCGATTACCGCGCACGCCACCTACGACGAGTGCATCGCGCGCGTGGCCGAATTCGGCATCGACTGCGTCGAGCATGGCGGCTCGATGAGCGACGCGACCATTCAACTGCTGATCGACCGGCAGATTCCCATCGTCACGACGTTTGCGCCGCTGGTGCAGCAGGCCGACGAAGTGATTGCGCGCAAGTTCAACATTCCCGAATGGAAGATTGAAGAGCGCAAGAAGGCAGTTGCCAACCCCGGGCGCTACACCGGGCTGGTGAAAGCGGCGGAAGCCGGCGTGCCGATTGCCTTCGGCACGGATGCGGGCAGCCCGGCAGTCGGCCACGAAGTTGTCGCGCCCGAGCTCAAGTTCATGGTCAAGGTCGGCGTGGTAAAGGACAACATGGCGGCGCTACGCAGCGCGACGATTGTGGCCGCGCGCGTCAACCGCATGGAAAGCAAGCTGGGCACGCTCGAAGCGGGCAAGGAAGCCGACCTGATCGTGATTGACGGCGATCCGTCCGCCGACCTCGACGCGCTCACCTATGTGCAGCAAACGGTTATCGCCGGCAAGCAAATGCTGCGCGTGGGGGGGTAAGATGCAGCCCTCATCCGCTGCCCCTTCTCCCTCAGGGCGAAGGGGAAAGCCTGTAAAGGCGACAGTAATCTGCTTCCCTCTCCGTGAGGGAGAGGGATTGAGGGTGAGGGCTTCGTAATGCTTTGGGTACGCGCCCGCCTGAATGAAGACTACCGCGCCGCGTGGTTGTTCCTCATTTACATCTTCGTGTTTCACATTGGCGTGCTGGGCATCGCCGACATCGTGCTCAATTTCTACTTCGTCAGCATCGGCTACGACCAGGCGACGATTGGCTGGCTTCAGGGGATGTCACGCATCGGCGGTCTGCTCACCAGCGTGCCGGTGGGCCTGATCGCCGTACGCTACGGAGCGCAGCGCGTCATGATTTTGTCGACGGTTGGCATCGCCATCGTCTATGTGATGTATGTGGCGTTTCCATCGGTGGGCATGCTGCTTGGGGCCCGATTCCTGCTGGGCGTGTTCTATGGCGCGCAGCAAATCGCCATGGTGCCGTACATGATCGCGCTGGTGCGGCCCGACCAGCAAACACGCTTCTTCGCCTATCAGAACGTGGTGGCGATGGCAGGGATGGCGCTGGGTGGCGTGATTGGCGGCTTCATTCCACTCTGGATCGTCGATATGACCATGCCGTTCGCGCCCGGGCTGGCTGCCGGGGGCGCGCAAACGCCGTTCGCCTACGGTTCAACGCTGCTTGTGTGCGCGGCGCTGACGCTGGCCAGCATCCTGCCCTTCCTGTGGCTGAAAGGGCATACGCCTCTTGGCGCGCGCGCACACAAGCGCGCGCCGGGTGAGCAGCGCATCCGCATTCGCTGGGGACTGTTGATTTTTCTGACGCTGCCGATGATCCCATTTGGCTTCACTGGCGGGCTGACGTTCCCGTTCTACAATTTGTTCTTCCGCGATGTGTTCTCCCAGCCAGACGCCGCGGTCGGCGTTATCCTCAGCATCGGCTGGATCGGCATGGCGCTGGTGCCGCTGGCCAATCCGTGGTGGGAACGGCGCTTTGGCCGCCCGTGGTCGATCTTCATCGTCATGGCGATTGCCTCGGTGGCCTTCGTCGTGCTGGGCGCGGCGGGGGCACTCATCGTGGGCGCAATCGCCTATATCGTCTCCGTGTCGTTCCGCAACGTCATGCAGCCGCTGTATCAACCGCTGCTAATGAACAGTCTGCCGTCTGATCAACACTCGATGGCCAGCAGCATGAGCAGCGTGCTCTGGAATCTGGGCTGGTTCTCGGCCACTGCCATCAGTGGTACGTGGCAGACCACGCAGGGATATGGTTTCATCATGAATGTCGTGGCCGTGGGCGTGCTCGTCTGCGGCGCGAGTGTGGTGCTCATCTTTCGCCATCGTTCCAGCAGCCGGCCCCAGCCGCGCATGCAGGCCGTTTGAACTTCCGGAGGCCCGACCATGACCAGCCCGATTACCGGCATTTACAACATCCTCGCCACGCCGTTCACGAGTGATTTGGAAGTCGATTTCGACAGCCTGCGCCAGTTGGTGGAGTTTCAGCTTGATAAGGGTGCGTATGGCCTGACGATTCTGGCCGTGCTCGGCGAAGCGGCCAAGCTGACGGTCAACGAACGCGCACAGGCACGAGACACGGTGCTGGAAGTGGTGAATGGCCGCGTGCCGGTGATTGTGGGCGCGAGCCACCCGGAAGCGGCCCAGCGCGTGGCGATCAGCAAGGCGGCAGTGGAAGCGGGCGCGCTCGGCGTGATGATCGCGCCGCCGCCGATGCCCGGCTATACCGATGACGATATCATCGCGCTCTATGCTGAAGTCGCGGACGCGGTCGACTGCCCGCTGGTGGTGCAGGACTTCCCGCCCGTCAACCAGGTCACCATGACGCCCGATATGCTGGCGCGGCTGGCCGAGCAAATCCCGACGGCGCGCACGCTTAAACTGGAAGACCCGCCCCTGATGGAGAAGATCAGCGCCATTCGCGCGCGCACGGATAAATTCGCCATCTTCGGCGGCCTCGGCGGCATGTTCCTGCTCGAAGAACTGGCGCGCGGGGCGGAAGGCACGATGACCGGATTCGCCTTCACCGAGATTCTTGTCGCGGTCTATCAGGCGTGGCGCGCCGATGACCGTACCCGCGCCGAAGCGATCTTCGACCGCTATCTGCCGCTGATTCGCTACGAGAATCAGCCGGTCATCAACCTCAGCATCCGCAAGGCATTGCTGCACCGGCGCGGGGCGATAGCAACCCCGCTGCTGCGCTCACCGTTCACGCCCATCGACCTCCAAACACTCGATGAACTGTCGTGGGTACTGGCGCGTGTGGGCATTATGGATGCGACGAAAAGAATAGTGCTGAGTGCTGAGGACTGAGTGCTGAGTGGGTTCACGACCCCATCACCCGTTGCCTGCGCTACAGCACTATGAACCTTTCTCCAACTTTTGTTTCTACTCAGCACTCAGTACTCAACACTAATAAGGGAGCGTTCCATGGATCTCGGACTGAACGGCAAGGTCGCGCTGGTCGCGGCAGGCAGCAAGGGGCTAGGCTACGGCGTGGCTAAAGCGCTGGCGGAAAATGGCGCACGCGTCTCGATTTGCAGCCGCGAGCAAGCGCATGTCGATGCGGCGGTGGCCAAGCTGCGCGAAGAAACGGGCGCGGAAGTCAACGGCGTGGCCTGCGACGTGACTAAACCCGAACAAATTCAGGCGTGGGTCAATTCGACGGCGGCGTGGGGGCCGATTTACGCCCTGCTCGTCAATGCCGGCGGCCCTCCGGGGGGCCTCGCGCTGGATATGACGGACGCGCAGTGGCAGTCCGCCTTTGAACTGACGCTGCTCAGCTCGGTGCGGATGATGCGCGCCGCTGTGCCGCGCATGACCGAAGGCGGGTCGATTTTGACGATCACCTCGTCATCAATACGCGAGCCGATTGAGCGCCTCGGCCTGTCGACCGTCATGCGCGCGGGCGTGGCCGGGCTGGTCAAGACGCTGGCCGACGAACTGGCCCCGCAGCAGATTCGCGCCAACAACCTCGTGCCAGGCCGCTTCGATACCGAGCGCGTGGCGCAGCTTGATGCCGCCGCCGCTCAGCGTACCGGCAAGCCCATCGAGGACGTGCGCGCTGGCAGTATTGCCAAAATCCCGTTGAGGCGGCTGGGCACGACCGACGACTTCGGCGCGGCAGGCGCGTTCCTACTGTCGCCAGCGGCGTCCTACATCACCGGCGCAACCCTGCGCGTCGATGGCGGCATGATGCGGTCGATCTAATGCTTTCCCATCATCCCCGGCCCTTCTCCCACGCAAGCGGGGAGAAGGGAGAAACTGCTCCCCCTCGCCTGTGTTCGGAGAGGGGGCCGGGGTGATGTTCGATTTATCCGAGTTCAGAAAGGCTATCCCAATGACCAGTGCCTATGACCAGTTCGCCGCCCATATCGCCGAACTGAGCGACATCCTCAACAGCATTTCGATCCTGAAGTGGGACGCGCGCACGATGATGCCATCCGGCGGCGCAGAAACACGCGGCCAGCAGTTGGCCACACTGTCGCGGCTGGCGCAGGAACACTTCATCAGCGACAAGACCGCGCGCCTGCTCGATGCCGCCGAGACCGAAATCGCGGGCGAGCCGGACAATTCCTACGCCCGCCGCGCCGTCGAGCAAACGCGGCTGTACTACGACATCATCCGCCGCATCCCGCTCGATCTCGTCAGTGAGAAGGCCGCGCTCGAACCCGTCTCCGAAGGCGTATGGGCCGAGGCCAAGCAGAATAACGATTTCGCCGCTTTCGCCCCGTATCTGCAGAAGCAGCTCGATCTGGCCAAGCGCCAGGCCGACGCCGTCGGTTACGAAGCGCATCCGTTCGACGCGCTCGTGTTCGAGTACGAGCCGAGCATGACGGCCGCCAAGCTCACCGACCTGTTCGAGGGTCTGAAAGCTGGCCTGCTGCCGCTGCTGCGCGCAATTGTGGCCCACGACCGGCCGCTGGAGCGCGACCTGTGGGCGATGGACTATCCGATTGACCAGCAGAAGGCTTTCGCGCTCGAAATCGCCGAGCAGTATGGCTACGACCTGACTCGTGGCCGCCTCGATATTGCGCCGCATCCGTTCGAAATCTCGTTCACGCGCCAGGATGTGCGCATCACCACGCGCTACAAAACGTCGTACCTGCCGATGGCGCTCTATGGCACGCTGCACGAAACCGGCCACGCGTTGTACGAGCAGGGCGTCGACCCCGCGCTCACGCGCACTGCCCTCACGCTCGATTTGCTCGGCAAGTACCCCGTGGGCGGCACCAGCTACGGCGTCCACGAGTCGCAGTCGCGCCTGTGGGAGAACCAGATTGGCCGCAGCCGCGCCTTCTGGAATGTCCATTTCGACCGCCTGCGCCACTATTTCCCCGATCAGACCGCAGGCGCGACGCCCGACCTGCTCTACCGCGCCGTCAACCGCGTACGCCCCAGCCTGATTCGCGTTGAGGCAGATGAGGTGACCTACAACCTGCACATCATGCTGCGCGTCGAACTGGAGATGGGCCTGCTCGACGGCCGCCTGAAGGTCAACGACCTACCCGAAATCTGGCGCGCGAAGATGCAGGAGTATCTGGGCGTGACGCCGCCGGACGACAGCCACGGCGTGCTGCAGGACATCCACTGGAGCGGCGGCGGCTTTGGCTCGTTCCCCGGCTACACCGTGGGCAATGTCATGTCAGCGCAGTTCCTCGAAGCGGCCTATCAGCAGGTCAATGGCCTCGGCTCGGCGCTGGAGCGCGGAGACTATGCGCCCCTGCGCGGCTGGCTGACGGACAACATCTATCGCCACGGGCGTGCCTTCAGCGGCGAAGAACTGCTGGTGCGCTCGACCGGCCGCCCGCTGGAAACCGGCCCGTACCTGCACTACCTGCAGGACAAGTTCACGGAGCTGTACCAACTGCCGGCATAAACGCCCTCACCCTCAATCCCTCTCCCTCAGGGCGAGGGGTTTACCCTTCTCCCTGAGGGAGAAGGGCCGGGGATGAGGGCCAGCACGCGACGATTTCACTTTCAACTTTCAACGCAAAGGCTTTCCCATGCGCCGCTTCCTGATTGACACCGATACCGCCTCCGATGACGCTGTGGCGCTGGTGATGGCCGCCAAAGCACCTGATGTGCAAATAGAGGCCGTGACCGTGGTAGCGGGCAATGTGCCGCTGGCGCAGGCCGTGCAGAACGCGCTCTACACGCTCGAACTGGCGGGCTGCGCCGCGCCGGTGTATGCGGGCATGGACAGGCCTCTGCTCCGCCCGCTGGACACCGCGCAGATGGTGCATGGCGAAGATGGCATGGGCGACTGCGGCCTGCCGTTGCGTGGGCGTACCCCTGCTGCTGGCCACGCGACAGATGCGCTAATCGAAACGATCCACCGCTATCCGGGAGAAATCACGCTGGTCACGCTCGGGCCACTGACGAACATCGCGATGGCGCTGCTACGCGACCCCGCCATCGCTGGCCTCGTGCCCCGGTTGGTGATGATGGGCGGCACGAGCGACGCGGTGGGCAACGTCACGCCGGTGTCGGAGTACAACATCTGGGCCGACCCTGAAGCCGCCAAACTGGTGTTCGAAAGCGGCTTGCCAATTGAGATGATCGGCTGGGATATTTCGCGTAAGTACGCCACCTTCAACCCCGAAGAATCCGCCGCTGTGCGCGCGATTGGCACGCCGCTGGCCGAGTTCTGCGTGAAGATTCAGAGCGCGGTCGATGCATTCGCCACCAGCACGACCCAGTTGGCCGGCTATGACCTGCCTGACCCGATCGCGATGGCCGCTGCCATCGACCCCGCCGTGGTGGAGTTTGAGCGCCGCTACGTGACCATCGAAACGCTTGGCGTGCTGTGCCGAGGCCAGACGGTCAACGACCCACTGGGCCTGCTCAACTTGCCGCCCAATGTCGATGTGGCCGTGAGCGCCAATCGCGCCCGCTTCCTCGAACTGCTGTATGCGGCCGTGCGTGCCTGAGGGCCCACTCAATCAACTCCACGCTACGCACGCGCATATAAATGCTGTATCGCAGAAGCGCGTGATCACGTCTCTGTATCGGTTTGGGGTGTGCCGGAAGCGTATCCTAATGCCACAAGCCCAGCGGGTGTCATCCTGCCTTCCTGAATAAGCACTGCCGCACGGCGCCGGTTTCGTTCGGAGGCCGTGCCTTTTGTTTTACGCGGCGTGAATTTCTGCAAATAGGAGGCTTCATCGCCTTTGAGCCGCGTGCTTTCACTCCAGCCGAAGCACAATCCCTCGTCGAGTACATCCTCAAAGCGGACGCTAACCGTTCCCGCGTGCTTCTTGGTGATTCGCACATAGATACCACTTGAGGTGGCATGGTTGGCCTCCAGCCACTGGCGCAAAGCGACCGCATCCTCAAAGCTCAGGATGGATAGTTCACGGTTCACGCCTTCAATTCCAGTGCCACAGCCTGCCGGATGTAGTCGCAAACAGCTTCTGCGGGCAGCGTGTCGAGGCTCTTGATCTTCACATGCCGTGTGCCCCGGCCCGTGCCTTGCAGCAGATGGTACTTATCGTCGAAGTCCACGCCACCAATGAAGCCCAGCGTGACGTGACTTTTCGCGGACGTGATATGAGCGAACAGCCGCTTTTCCCCCTTCCAGCACACCATGTCGTAGCTGATGAGCTCGGTCGCCTTGGGGGCGCACTCGCGCATCAACTCGCGCACGCGCTGGACGATGGGCTGCTGCTCTGGCGGAATGCGCGCCTCGATGTATTCGTCTACGGTCGGCATGGCCTCTCCTATTCGGCGTCCAGCGCCAACGCCTGGGCAATGTAATAGCGGATGGCTTCTTCGGGCAGCGAATCGACATCCTTGATCTTCACATGCTTCGAGACGTGGCCCACGCCCGTCAGCAGGCCGTACTTGTCTTCCATGGCCGCGCCTTGTGAGAACGCAAACGTGATGTCTTTCTTGGTTGGGCTGATGACGGCCAGCATTTTCTTGCCGCGCCATGCGATGATGCCATAGGTGATCAGCTCGGTCGCGTTGGGAGCGCACTCGCGCATGAGGGCGCGCAGCCGCTCCACAATCGGCTTCTGCTCGGGCCGGATTTTCTCCGCGATGTACTCGTCAACTGTCATCGGCATCGTGGTTATTCCCGTCTCATCGCACACAAATTACGAGGCTGTAATTTTAGCTCATGCGTTCTGAAAGGGCAAGGCAAGAGACAACGCAAAAAAACGCAAAGAACGTGAAGGACACGAAGGGATGCATTGGCGTGTCTCAGTGAGGCCCGTGTATGACACGCCTATCGCCTGAGGCTGAAGCTATCAGGCTGGAGCTGCGCCCCGTGAACGAGGCTTTTCACACACTGGGAGTGGGCGATGATAGCAGGCGCGCTGCTGCCACTGCGGGTTCAAAACCCGCAGCTACCCAACCGATTGTAAATCGATAAATCGGTTGGAAAAGCGGCGGCAGCGCGCGATTTGCTTCTTCTCTCTTACGCACGCAAAAGCAGCAAACAAAAAGCGCGTCCACTACTCCGGACGCGCCTCTTTCAACTTTCAACGTTCAACTTTCCTACACTCGTGTTTGGTACGTGCCATCCTCGACCTTCACGCGAATGACATCACCCACGTTCACGAACGGCGGCACCATGACCTTGCGGCCGGTTTCGATGACGCAGCCCTTCAGCCCGGCGCCGGCGGTATCGCCCATGAAGCTGGGATCGGCCTCGATCACCGCGTAATCGACGTTGATCGGCAGTGTGTAGTCGATGATCTCGCCCTCATAGACATTGAGCGTGATTTCGAGATTTTCCTTGAGGTACGATACGTCATCGCCGAACAGTTCGCGCTTAAGCTGCGGCTGCTCGAAGCTCTCCATATCCATGAACGTGAGGTGTTCGCCGTCGTCGTAGAGGAACTGCACGGTGCGCTCCTCCACCTCGATGTCCTGCACGCGCTGACCAGAGTTGTAGGTGATGTCGCGGTTGGTTCCGGTGCGCAGATTGCGCACGCTCAGGCGCACGGTGGCATTGCCGCGCCCGGGCTTGTTGTGCCAGAAATCCAGCACTTTATAGATGTCGTCGCCGTCGGCAAACGTCGTGCCTTTGCGGGCCTGATTAACGTCGATCATCGTGGAGATTACTCACGCCAGAGGCGCGCGCCGTTGGTGACGCTTCCCGGGCCCGGCAGCATGTTGAGGAATTCCTCGTTGGTATCTGTCTGGCGCAGCTGATTGAGCAACTGTTCGGTCGCACCGGTGGGGCCAAGGTCGGCGTCTTCGGCGAGATGATTCCACATGCGGCGCAGGGTGAACACGCGCTGCAGCACATCGGGGCCAAGCAGCAGCTCTTCGCGGCGCGTGGACGACTGCTCGATGTCGAAGGCGGGGAAGACGCGGCGCTCCTGCAGCTTGCGGCTGAGGTGCAGCTCCATGTTGCCCGTGCCCTTGAACTCCTCGAAAATGGCATCGTCCATCTTGCTGCCGGTATTGACGAGGCAGGTGGCGATAATGG
This sequence comes from uncultured Chloroflexia bacterium, assembly GCA_963841085.1. GTDB lineage: Bacteria > Chloroflexota > Anaerolineae > Aggregatilineales > Phototrophicaceae > Flexifilum. The sequence goes on from CAWJBF010000012.1 coordinate 124,170, forward strand.
TCAGACTGCCGCCTTCTTCAACGTTGCGGGCCGCGCCGAACAGTCGCTTGGGCGGATGAATGGCGGCGGGGTCGAGACCGCCGGTGAGCGTGCGGCCGCTCGGCGGCACGACCAGGTTGTAGGCGCGGGTGAGGCGGGTGATGCTGTCTACCAGCATCACAACGTGCTTGCCCACTTCCACCAGCCGCTTGGCGCGGTTGAGCGCCATTTCAGCCACGCGGGCATGCTGCGACACCGGGTCGTCAAACGTCGAGGCGATCACCTCAGCATCGACCGAGCGATCCATATCTGTCACTTCTTCCGGCCGCTCGCCAATCAGCACCACCATCAGATGCACGTCGGGGTAGTTTTCGCTGATCGAGTTGGCGATTTCCTTGAGCACGGTCGTCTTGCCGGCCTTGGCGGGCGACACAATCAGGCCGCGCTGGCCGCGACCGATGGGAGCGATGAGATTGAGCAGCCGGGTGGACAGTGTGCGTGATTTGGTTTCGAGGTCGAAGCGTTCGAGCGGGAAAATCGGCGTCAGGTCTTCGAAGTTCGGCCGGTTCTTGGCCTGCTCGGGATTGAGGCCGTTGACCGATTCGACGCGCAGCAGGCCGAAGTATTTCTCCGAGTCCTTGGGTGCGCGTACTTGGCCGATGACCATATCACCGGTGCGCAGGCCGAAGCGCTTGATCTGCGTTTGGCTCACGTAAATGTCGTCGGGGCCGGGCAGGTACTTTTCGGCGCGCAGAAAGCCGATGCCGTCGTCAACGATTTCAAGCACGCCGCCGCGCAGTTTCAGGCCCTGCTTTTCGGCGTGGTCGCGCAGAAGCGCGAGCAGCAAATCTTGCCGTTTCATGCGGCTGAAGCCGTTGACGCTGGCCTCGCGCGCTTGCTGCCGCAGGTCGTCCAGCGAGAGTTTTTCGAGTTGTGCGATATCCATCTAAGTTGTCCAGAGGAGTGGGTCGGAAGAGAGGTTGATTCAGATGACACGCTTGCGCTGTCCCATGCGTGCGGACAGGCGCGATTCGCGGGCGGAGAGTACGTATTTCGAATTTCATCAATGCAAGCGGGATCGCCACCACTATATCAAGGAAATCTCAAGGTGTCAAACTTGCAAGGGAAACACCGGGCAGAATGCTGTAACAATGTCGAGAAAAGGGCCCGACTGCGGCAAGTTATCAAGCGCCAACCGGACAACGCCACAGAAAAACCCTGACGACTGCACATCCAAAACAGTTGGGAAGTATCTTCCGCCAGGGGCGGCCGTGTACGCGCCGATAAGTCTTGCGCCGCGGCGGGCACGCGCTTCCCGCATGCGTTATTCTAGGGGAAGTTCGATTCAATTATCTCTTCAGGAGCACGGCTCGATGACTACGGTCCCCCGCTTTCACGTTCTGATCACGGATTACGCTTGGGACTCGCTCGATATTGAGCGCGAAGTGCTGTCCCCGCTGGGCGCCGAGCTGATGGTCGCAGAGACCGGCGATGAGGCCGAGCTGCTGGCGCTTGCGCCGCAGGCCGACGCCATCATTACCAACTGGAAACGGGTGTCGGCCGCGGTGCTCGATGCCGCGCCGCGCTGCCGCATCGTCAGCCGCTACGGCGTGGGCGTCGACAACATCGCCGTCGATCACGCCACTGAACTGGGCATCCTCGTCACCAACGTACCCGACTACTGCGTGGAAGAAGTGAGCGACCACGCGCTGGCACTGCTGCTGGCGTGCGCGCGCAGCATTCCGCAGTTCGACCGGTCGTCACAGCAGGGACAGTGGGACTTGCCTGGCGGCAAGCCGATGTATCGCGTGCGCGGGCGCACGCTGGGCATCGTCGGTTTCGGCCGCATCGGGGCGGCGCTGGCGGCTAAAGTCCAGTGCCTCGGCCTGCGCGTACTGGCCTACAGCCCCAACACCGAGGAAGGCGAGCGCGACGGAGTGACTTTCACGCGCAATCTGGTCTGGCTGCTGTCCGAATCGGATTACGTTTCACTGCATGTGCCGCTCACGCCCGACACGCATGTGATGGTGGACACCGTATTTCTCGGCCATATGCGGCCAGAGGCGTTCCTGATCAACACAGCGCGTGGCGGGGTGGTGGACGAACCGGCTCTATTTGAGGCGCTGCAAACGAGTGTGATTCGCGGCGCGGCGCTGGACGTGCTCACGGTCGAGCCACCCCCGCCCGATCATCCGCTGCTGGGCCTGCCTAACTGTTTGATCACGCCGCACGCCGCTTTCACGTCCGTCGAGTCGCTGGCCGAGCTTGAACTGCGTTCGGCGCAGCATGTGGCGATGGCGCTGCAAGGAGAGCTGCCGCCGCATGTGGTCAATCCAGCGGTGCTGACCGCACCAAATCTGCGCGTATGGGCGGATTGAATGGGAAAGTTGAAAGAAATAAAGAGAAATGCAATCGTGACGAGTCCAATGAGCGGGAAGTCGCTTCCTTCGCCTGATGGTTTCAACCTGCGGCGGCTCAACGAAACCGCACTCCAGCCATCGCTCAAAACGCCCCCTGGACATTTTGCATAAAGCGCAAAAAGAAAAGGAATTGCAGCCTGAGGCCTCAGGCTGCAATTCCTGGCTTTCAACCTTGTTCCTTCTACTTGTTCTCGCCTCACCCCGACGCCAGCGCGGGCGCGTTGAGCGCGCTCTGGAAGCCAGCGCCGATGGGCACCGCTGTCTCGCTGATGGCTGGCAGCCGGTAGATCACCGGCACGAAGTAGTTCATGAACAGCGTGGTGTTATTCCCATCCGTTGGAAGCGTGCCGTCCGTCACGGCGGCGATCCAGTCCTCGCCTGCCGGAATAACCGAAAACACCAGATCGCCGCCCGGCAGGGGCAACAGCTTGCCCACCTGATAGCCCGGGCCAGTGTAAAGCACCAACTCCGCGCCCGTTTCGGGGTCAAGCTGGGCAATCGTCACCGCGCGCGCAGGAATGCCAGCGGCGAAACCCATGTTCACGAACGCCTCGCCGGTACTGCCCGGCACGATGTCGCCGGTTTCGGCGGCGCTGCTGTAGATGATCTGACCGTCTGGCGTCCATGCGATTTGCGCCGGTTCGGCTGCGGTCGCCAACGTGCGGCCTTCCAGCGTCGCCAGATCAATGATCGTGAGCGTGCCGGGACCAAAGCCCGCCTGCTCATCCTCTGTGCCAGCGATCTGCGTGCCATCGGGCGAAACTACGGCGCGGCTCAGACGCATCCCCACCTCGTTGTTCTTCACCTCCGACGGACTGTTGGCGTCGTAAATGCGTACGCCGCTGCCCGTGCAGTTTGTGCTGTACACCAGTCCGTAGTCCGTGAGCGCGAGGATCAGTGGGCGACCGCCATAACCAGTCTCGGCGTTATACGCGCCCACGGCAGGATACGACCAGCCGCCACCGCAGCCAACACCGAAGCCGAACTCGTAGATTTGCTCGGGCGCTGCGCCGTCGGTTAACGCCTGCTGGAACACTTGTGCGATTACGCCTGAGCCGCCAGCCTCACTATTCGCCAGCTCGACCATGCCGCGCTCTACATCTTCCACGGCATACAGCAGCGCGCCATCGGGCGTGAAGGACACCGGCATTTCGGTGAACAGGCCCTCGGCCACCAACTGCGGCACAGCGCCCGCAGCGGCATCGGCGACGTAGACGCTGTTAACCATCTGGCCCCCGGGGAAATCCACCAGACGGAAGGCGAGCGTTTCGCCATCCGGGCTGAAGACGATCTGCGCGACGTAGCCATTGTTCGTCATCGCCGGGGTGAGGATTTCGCCCACCGGAATCAGGCTATCGACCCCCAACTCCCACAGCGCGATGGCGTTCTGCTGCACGGTCGCGAACTGTGGCACTGCACCGGCGTTGGGTGTGGCGGCTGTTCCCGCGCCGCCTACGGGCTCAAGATAGTAGGTGTCGGGCAGCGCGCCTTCGACCGTCCAGCCTGTGAGCGTGCCGGCGCGCACTTGCCACCAGACATAGCCATCAGCGCAGGCAGGCCCACCCACGACTTCCATCTCTTCACCCGGCTGCAGCAGTCCGATTTGCTGGGCACTGGTGCTGGGGGCGCTGCGCAGGCGATTCGGCGCTTCGCCATCGGCCACGCGGGCGTCGGTGCCCACCGTCAGTCGCGGCGGCAGATAGCCCACGAAGCCAGTTGGGCAGTCATCCACCGCTTCAGGCGTGCCGGGCGCCGGGGTCGAAGCAGGCTGTTCGCCCTGCCCACTCTCGCTGCACAGGAACAGAATGCTGCCATCGGCTGAGGCGCGGTAATCGTAGGTGACGCCTTCAAATGTGATCGTGATGACATAGCCGGACACCGGCCCCGGGCTGACCTCGGAAGGCGGGGTGGCGCAGCCGAAACTGGTGTCGGGATAGACATCCTGCGCCCAGGCATAGCTGGCGAAATCTTCTGTCGTTAGCGCCCGGCCCGCGCGCGCCGACAAATCCGCGACGGCCTGATCAAACATCGGCGGCTGTTGGGCGAACGCAGGCAAAGCGGCCAAGGCCAGCAGCGCCAGACATAAGACGAAGAGGAGGCGTTTCATGAGCGACTCTCCTGTATGGTGAGATTCGGAATCCTGACTATGAGGATACAGCAGATGCCTCGTCAGCGCCCCGACGGGTGACGGGTGACTGCCTGACGAGTACGCGCCGCCAACGCCCGGCCCAGCCCGGCCCAGAAGCCCGCGCCCCAACTGAAATGCATCGCCGCAAACACTACTGGCAGCCGGGGGAACAGGCCCCTGCCCGAGCGGGACGCGACTTGCAGAGACGCCAGCAGATTGGCGGCCGCGTAGGCGATCAGCACGAGCGCCGTCAGCGCGCGAATCGGTCGGCTGACCCACGCCAGGACGCCGCCAAGGCTCAATGCCGCCACCAGCACCGGCGCGGCCAACTGGCGCGGCCGCAGCGAACCCGGGTGCGCCTCCAGCGTCTTGATCTTCGACTGCCCATAGCGCCAGTACTGCCGGGCGAGCGCCTCAGTGTTTGCCGGCCATAGTAGGTTGAGCGAATGGAGGGAGATAAGATAGACGCGCCCGCCCGCCGCGCGAATACGGACGTTCAGCTCGTAGTCCTCATTTGCGGCAAATTGCTCGTTGTAGCCGCCGACGCGCTCAAAAACCCAACGCGGCCACGCGCCCAGATAGACCGTATCGGTGAAGCTGGCCGCGCCGGCCACATGAAATGCGCTGGGCACGGCAAACGGCGACCGCCCTGCTGCGGCAATCGCCCGGCCCATCGGCGTCGTTCCAGCGGGGATCATCGGGCCGCCCACGTTCCACGCGCCGGATTCGCGCAGGGCATCGACGCAGGCGCGCACATAGTCCGGCGCGATGATCGTATGGCCGTCCACGCGCACGAGGATGTCTCCGTACGCTTCTCGGATGAGCGCGTTCAGCCCGGCCGCCTGAATCCGCGCCGGATTTGGGATGATCCGCACGCGCTCACCACCCGGCATGGCAGCGATGAGGTCAAGCGTGCCGTCGTCGCTCATGCCGTCCGCGATGAGGATCTCCAGTCGGTCGGCAGGATAGTCCTGCGCCAGCACCGCGCCGAGGCAGCGCTCGATGAACGCGGCTTCGTTGCGGATGGGGAGCAGGATGGAGACGAGGGGAGATTGTTCGTTGATCATTGGGCCGGATGCCAATTCCAGCCTACCTGGCAGACCTTCCAGTGGGATAGTGCACGGGCACGATTGAACGGCAACCACGCGGCGGCAACCATTCCATGAAAAACAACCAGCGCGCCGCGCAAAACCCAAGCCTGCCAGCGGGGTCTATATCGAATGAAGTAGTTGAGCATCCCCTTACGATGTTCGGCCAGCTTCCAGCCACTCAAGTCCTGTGATGGGTTTAAGTGCACTACTTCCGCTTCACCCACGAGCGCGGCTTTCCAGCCATGCTCACGCAGGCGTAATTGCCAGCCGAACTCCTCTCCGTAGATGAGCGTGTCTTCATCCATCATGCCTGCTTGCTGAACTGCTTCGCGGCGCACCGCCATGCACACGCCCACCACCACAGGCACGATGCGGGTCGACAGGCTTGTGTTCAGGGATTCGATGCGAAGTTGTCGTGTGATGCCCAAGGTTTGCAGCACTTCTCGCACCAGACCGCCCTGCTTTGTGAAGCGCGATACCCCGCTCACCTGATAGATCATGCGTGCGAGCGTGGGATCGCTGAATGCGGAGATTTGCAGAGTGCCATCGGGACTGTGTATCACAGGGCCAACAATGCCACAGTCCGAGTGCGCTTCCAGATAATCGAGCATGTGATCGAGCGCATGAGGGCTCAAAAGTGCATCGTCATTGAGGAGCAAGATATACGGCGTAGTGGCCGTACGTATCACTGCATTGTGGTTGGCAGCAAAACCTTTAGGCGCTGCATTCGTCACGATCTGAACCGCAGGGAACTGACTGGTTAAGCGTCTGCACCTGTTCAGCATTCCCTCGATTGATGGTAACGACTACATTCAGTGAGCGTGTTGTGCTCTTGTACAGATAGTCGAGCGCCTGTGCGATATGCGAGAAGTCATCATGCACAATGACGCTGACGGTGACCGCAGCCTGAGCTACGGACGGTGTACTAGCCATAGAACATACGCGTTTCGGGCCGCAGCAGCGCGCGCAGCTTACGCCGTAGGGCGAGAATGGGCCGCGTACCTGTTGCGCCCAGAAAAGTGACGAGATAGGCGACTAGTACAGATAAGCTGGGTGCTGTCTTCCACGCTCTACGTAACCACCGTCTCGCGTCGTCCATTTTCCCAAGTGCAATACAGGTTGAACCAAGGCTGGCAAACACGCGGCTTTGTTGAGCGGCGGAGAGGGTCGAAAACTCGGGCATGTTTACGGCGCGTTCCTGCACAACTCAAACGTCCTTGGCGCATTCTCTCCGGCATCGTGAGCGTGGTCATATTCTGATGAACAATATAGGTTGCGACCGGCGCATCCAAATATTCAAATCGGGCAAAGGTGGACATGCGCAACCAGAACTCGTGATCTTCCAGAGTTTCCAATGTCTCGTCAAATCCTTCCATATGTTGGAGACAGGAAGAGCGAAACATGAAGCAGTTGATCGGAGCGAGATTATCCAAGGCTAAAGACGGAAACACGTTCCCAGTGGGATGATTGGGCCGGATACATGGAATAGCGCAATATCTGTCGACCTTGGCCGTCCTCAATCGAGGCGTCTCCGTAAACCACCTTTACAGTGGGAGACATATCAAGAATCTGCGCGCGAAGCTTGATGCTGTCAGGAGGAAGCGTGTCGTCCGAATCGAGGAAGGTGATGTAATCTGCTGCCGCGCATTTCAGCACCTACGTTGCGAGCAGCGGAGCGACCACGGTTTTCCTTCTGGATTGCCGTAATCTGGCTTCCGTAACTCGTAAGGACTGAGGACGTATCATCCGTGGAACCATCGTCCACCACGACTGATTTGTTCCGGTCGGCGTGTTTGCGCAAGCAGGCTGTCGATGGCAGCACCCACCATACCCGCCCGGTTGTAGGTGGGGATAATCACCGCTACAGTAGGTTGATTGTTCGCCACCGAGTCATTCATGAGCCTGCCGTGACCCATCCTCTCGTAAGCATCATCACGCCGTCTTTCAATCAGGCTGCTTTTCTACCGGCGACGCTGGACAGTGTGCTCAGCCAGGATTATGACCATCTGGAGCTGATCGTCATGGACGGCGGCTCGACTGATGGATCAGTCGCCATTCTGGAAGCGCAGACTGACCCACGCCTGACATGGATTTCAGAATCAGATCGCGGCCAATCACATGCCCTGAACAAGGGGCTGGCCCGCGCGCAAGGGGAAATCCTCACCTACCTCAATTCCGATGACCTGATCATGCCACATACTCTAGCTTTCATTGTCGATTATTTCGAGGCGCACCCCGATAGTGGATCTTGCTTTTCGGCGACTGTGCCTATATTGATGAGCATGGGCAACCATTTCAAGATTGTAAAGGGGATTCCTTTGACCTTCACGACGGCACTGACCGCTGCTGCCACCCGGACTGCTTCAGCAAGGTGCGTTCTGGCGACGGCGGGTTACCGAGCGCATTGGCGGTTTTGACGAATCACTTGCATTACACGATGGACACTGAATACTGGGTGCGTGCTGGCGGCGCTGGGCTGCACATTCGCCTATGTACCGGGCGTGCGCGGAGCGTTTCGCTTTCACGGCCAAAGCAAGACAGTCAGTCAGGCTCCCGGCTTCTGGCGTGACTGGCGAACGTATCGCTTGAGAAGCTTTATCCACATGCCGGATTTGCCAGAAGCGCCAGTCACTAGTCGCGACGAGAGCCTTGATTACCTCGACTGGCACGATGCGAAAATGGCATGGCTGAACAAGGATTACGCGACGGCGCGGCCGATGCTGCACCGCTTTCTGCGGGGAAAAAAGTGGGTGCGCCGTGGGTTGGCTGCGCCGATGCTCATCGACTCGTACCTGGGCACGCCGTTTGCGCGTATGTTTGCTGGCGGCTACAAGCGGCTGCGCGGCGTCGATCTGTTCGCGCCCTAAACGCCCTTCACACCCGCTTCCCACTCGCGGGCCAGCAGGCCGTAAATGAACACGTCGAAGCGCTGGCCGTCGCGGTGCAGAAATTCGCGCAGCACACCCTCGCGGGTGAAGCCCAGCCGTTCGTACAGCCGGATTGCCCGCGCGTTGTAGCTGAACACGCTCAGTTGCAGGCGGTGCAGGTTGATCTCGTGGAAGGCGAAACGCAGCGCCAGCCCCAGCGCCTCGCTGCCATAGCCCTGCCCGCGATAAGCCGCCTCGCCAATGCCAATCGCCAGCCAGCACACCCGGCTCGCCCATAGGATCGAGTCCAGATCGATCACGCCGATCAGGTCGTCGGTGTGATGCAGGCGGATGGCAAACATGAAGGCGGTGTCCGACTTGTTGACATCGGCCAGCACGGTTTCAAAGCGGTTGGCGCTGCGTGGATAGGCGGCGGTGCCGTCGTACTGGCGCGAAAACTCGCTGTCCTCATACCAGCGCGTGACCGCCTTGATGTCCTCCGGGCGCACCGCCGTCAGGCGCACGCGCGGCCCGCTGAACAGGTTGCCCTGAAGCAGCGGCGAGTCGCTCACTCAGCCGCAACCGGAAAGGCGTGCGCCAGCGCCTCGGGCAGCACGCTGCGGAAGCCCACCAGCCCGTGACCGCTGCCCATTTCGACGAAGTGATAGTCGAGGTCGCGGCGCAGCGACAGCCGTTCACGCAGGGCGCGCGCTGGCTTCAGGAAGCGGCTTTTTGCTTCGTAGCGCCCAACGGCCTGGAATACCCGTCCGGGCAGATCGGGCGAACCTTCCAGCCGTGAGACCAGCTCGCGCAGCGCGTCTTGCCCCGCTCCACGACCCAGCGGCGGCGAGATCATGATCAGGCGCGAGAACACAGCCGGCGAGCGCAAGGCGGCATGGGCGGCCGCGACCGCGCCCAGATCGACGCCGCCGATGCCCACGTTGGCCGCATCTACGGCGTAATTCGTTTGCAGGAAGGGCAGCAGTTCGGCCAGCAGGAAGCTGGTGTAGCGTTCGCTGGCCGTATATTCGCGCATGCGTTCATCCTGCGCGCCGCTCTGCACCATCGCGATCAGCGTGGGCTGCATGCGCCCGTGCTTGATCAGCGCATCGGCCACGGCAGGCACTTGCAGCGGCCCAATCGCCCACTGGCCGTCCTGCAGAATCAGTAGCGGATAGGGCGACGGGCTGGTTTCGTAGCCGGCGGGTGTGTACACCCAGACTTTGCGGTCGATGAAGCCGATTTCCTGGCTGCCCAACATATGTTCATAAACGTGACCGCGTTGCACCGCCTTGAAGCTCGTCCAGTCGGGAAACGGGCGCGCCTGCGGCATACGCAGCACCGACACGTTCATCTGCGCGGTTTCCATGCGGCGACCGTTGAGCGGATCGGTGCCCCAGTGCAGCGCCACCCGGCCGGCCAGGTCGCGCTCAGCGGAAAGCGGCGTACCCGGGTCGTCGATGGCGATCATGTAGTCGAGCAGATCATCCGGCTCGAAGTGGTGGGTGACGTACCACAGATCGGTACCGGGAAGATTGTCCATCGGCGCGAAGGGCGGATCAGCCTGAATTGTGTCGAGATTGAGCGCGGCGCTGTGCGTATTACCCCGGCGCAGGGCAAAGGTCGCGGCCGTTCCGCTGATCCACGGCCAGTCGGTTTGCCCGGCCAGCAGCGCATCGACCAGCGCGGGCCGCTCCTCCTCAGAGACATCCAGCGCGGCGGTGAGGAATTCATCGAAAGACGTCCAGTCGGCCATAATCGCTCCCCCAGTGCTGAGTACTGAGTACTGAGTGCTGAGTCATCCGCACTCACAGAATTTGCCTTCAACAAACAATTACATGCGCATGGCTGGAAGTTTCAGCGCTTGCATGCGCGCCAGTTTCACTCAGCACTCAGTACTTCGTACTCAGCACTGTCTTTTTCAATTGTAGCCCGACTTTCCCCCACACTCCAACTGCCTGTACAGCCCGGCACAGGCTGGCCGTTCACAGGCGGCGCGCCGCCTTTGTATAATGCGCGAAGATAGCGCCGCCTTCAGAGCAGAAAGCAAAACCGGATGACGCCGACCAAAGGCCAACCTCACCGCCATTCCCCCATGCAAACGGCTGAGTCGCTCACGCTGTCGGTCATTATTCCCTGCTACAACGAGGTGGACTTTATCGACGAGGTGATTCAGAACGTCGAAGCCGTGCAATTGGCCGACGAGATTATCGTGGTGGATGATGGCTCGGTCGATGGCTCACGCGAGATACTTCGCAAGATCGAGGCGGAGAACCGGCCGCATCTGCGTATCCTCTACCACGAGGCCAACCAGGGCAAGGGCGCGGCGCTCGTCACCGGCTTCAAGGCGGCCACCGGCGATGTGCTGCTGATTCAGGACGCTGACTTCGAATACGATCCGCGCGAATACCCGATTCTGCTCAAGCCGATTCAGGAAGGCATCACGGATGTCGTCTACGGCTCGCGCTTTCTCGGTGGGCCGCGCAAGGCGATGAACTTCTGGAACATGGTCGCTAACAAGAGCCTGACGCTGGCGACGAATGTGCTTTACAACGCCATCCTCAGCGACATGGAGACCTGCTACAAGGTGTTCAAGCGCGAGGTGGTGGCCGACATGCGTATTCGCGCACGCGGCTTCGAGTTCGAGCCGGAGATCACCGCCAAAATCCTGAAGAAGGGGCTGCGCATCTACGAAGTGCCGATCTCGTACAATGGCCGCGAATGGACCGAGGGCAAGAAGATCAAGTGGACGGACGGTCCGTTCGCGCTGTGGACGCTGTTCAAGTATCGGTTTGTGGATTGAGGCTGATCCCGTTTTATTCAGGGAGTGGAGATGACCACACAAACAAAAGAACTGGAACAGGCACTGGCACTGGTGCGCAGGCTGTCGTCCGTCGAAAAAGTGCGTCTCGTCGAACAAGTGATGGCGGCGCTGGAAAAAGACCTCACTGAAGTTCATCCACGCAAATCCGCGCGTGGGCTATGGGCCGGCATCCATATCTCAGAAGAAGATATTGCTGAAGCACGACATGAAATGTGGAGCGGCTTCCCGCGCGGGGATATCTGATGATTGCCGCGATTGCAGATACACATGCGATCATCTGGTTCTTGGCAGACGAACCACGTCTTTCACAGTCGGCCCGCAACTTCATGGATGCCGCAGCTCACTCCGGGAAACTTATCGGCATTTCTTCAATTACGTTGGTCGAAATCATCTATCTCCTCGAACGAAATCGGTTTCCGGCAACAATGCTGGAACGGCTTGTTGAAGTATTGAGTGGGCCGGATTCACCCTTTGAGGAGATCCCTGTTGATCTCAACGTGGCTTTAGCAATGCGAAAGGTCAGCAGCAAGCAGATTCCCGATTTGCCCGACCGAATCATTGCTGCCACGGCGCTTCACCATCAGGTGCCGCTGATTAGCCGTGATGCGAAGATTCAAGCATCAGATTTAGAAACGCTGTGGTAAACACTATTTGATTTGTGGACACAATCCTCCGCTAACTCAGGAATGAAACTGCCCCCGATAATGGGGGCAGTTGTTTGTTTGGGCGTGAGTTAGAAAAACTGCGTCACTCCACCTCCAGCACCCGTTCGCGCGCCACATCCACCAGGACGAAAATCAGGCGCTCGTCGCCATCCACGAAGCTCACGCCCCATACATCCTCACCCTGCGGCTCGGCGTAGGTCGTCCAGTCGTCGTGGCCACTCAGGGCCGCATCGACACCCTCGGCGCTGTAAGCCAGGTTGACGGCAGTGTCGCGGGCGTGCTGGCGGGCATCCTCTTCTTCGAGCGCATTTGGATCGACGATGTCCGCGATCCACACGTCGTCATTTTCGCCCACCTGCGCGTATACCGTCACACCTTCGATGCCGCGATAGAAGGTCACTTCCCAGCGCTGATCCCAACGGTTCCAGTCGGTGTACACATCCCACAGCCGGGGCAAGTTGTTCAGCCGCGCCAGCACCTCGGCGTCATGCTCCACAATCTCGGTCACCAGCGAAAGCTGCGCCTGATACACATCCGCAGGCAGCGGCGTGGGTGCAAACAACTCGGTGATTTCGAGCGTGTCGCCATTGACCACGGCGTAACCAATCCACTCGTCGCGGCTGGCATCGTAGAAATCGAGATACCACATGCCATTGTCATCCGGCCCGCTGGCATCCACCTGGTAGCCCGGGTTCAAGCGCAGCCACTCCTGGAACATGGGCGATTCCGCCGCCGCGCCGATGACTTTCTCAGACGAGTAGCGCGTTTCCTGCGCTGTTGCGATCAGAGTGAAGGCACTCAGCGCCAGCACGAGCAGGATGATCTTCACAGTCGCTTTCATCAGGCGTTCGCTTTCTCTCATCGGGCGCGCACGATCTGCGGCGGTGTGGGACTGAGGCCGGGAAACACGCGGTCGATGGCCGGGTTGTTCATGCGCAGCGCCAGCACTTCGGCCAGCACGTCACGGTAATCGGTCGTGATGGCCAGATCGCCCTCCACCAGCGCTTCCGGCGCGAGCGTGGGCCAATCGGCGTAGACGCGGCCACCCTGCGTGCCGCCGCCCATCACCAGCATGAAATTGCCGTGGCCGTGGTCGGTGCCGGCGCTGGCGTTCTCGGAAACGCGCCGGCCAAACTCGCTCATGGTCACGACGGTGACGTCAGTCATCGAGTCCTGCAAGTCAGCGTAGAACGCGCCCAGGCCGCGCGCCAGCACGTCCAGATGCGACTGAAAGAAACCGCCATGTGTGCCCTGATTCTCGTGCGTATCCCACCCGCCAAGGTCGATACAGGCTACTTCCAGCCCGACATTGGCCTTGATCAACTGCGCCACCTGGCGCAGACCCAACCCGAAGCCCTCTTCATCATCGGGGTAGGCCGCGCCGTTGGCCGGGGTGTAACCCTGCGCGCTCATCTGCTGAAGCAGTTCGACGGTGCTGAACACCATCTGCGCCTGCGTGCCCAGATCGTCCTGCGGTGAGTCGGTGCGATACAGCCGCGCCAGCGCTTCCTGAGCGCGGCGCAGTTCGTCGCTGCGCCCACGCAGGTGAAAGTCGGCGATGGAACGCAGCGACAGCGGCGCGACTTGCCCGCGCAGCGAGTCCTGCACCATCGCGCCCATGCCTACGGCGCGGAACGGCAAATCGTTGGCGCTGGCGGTCGTTTCGAGGTGACGCCCCACCCAACCGGTGCCAGTGGTCTTGCTCTCAGGCGTGCCGTACTCCATGTACTGCATGGCGTCGAAATGTGAGCGCGAACTATTGGTCAGCCCGGTCGCCTGCACGACTGCCAACTGACCCGCCTGATAGATGTCTGCCAGCGGCGACAGCGCCGGATGGAAACCGAAATAACCGTCGAGGTCGATGGCTGAATCCGAACCTCCGGGCTCGGCCACGGCCAGCGTCGGCCGCGCATCGTAGTAGTGGCGGCCGTCACCGTAAGGCACAACCGCGCTCAGGCCGTCGATGCCGCCGCGCAGGAAGATGACGACGAGCACATCGCCGAGCACCTGCGCCTGCGACTGCGCGAAGGCCATGCGCGGCATCCAGCCCGGAAACAGGCTGCTGCTCACGCCCAGCACGCCCAACGCGCCAGCGGACTTGATGAAGCTGCGGCGGGAGATCGGTTTGATCATCGCGTGGTGTCCTCGCTCAACTCGGCAGCCATCTTCAGCGCCACTGATATAGGGGAGAAGCCAGCATCAGGCCGAAGAGCGTGCCCAACTTGCTGGCGATCAGCCCGGGCGTGAGGGCGATATCGGCTCCCTGTCCGTCCGACGCATAGTCCACAAACGGCGTGAGCGCCTCAGCGGGCAGATCGGCCGTGCCGAAGGTGCGCTCGGCCACAGCGTCGACCAGTTCGCCCACCGTGGCCGGGCTGCCAATCAGTTGATCGAGGCGCGTGGTCATGCCGGCATCTTCCTCGCTCCAAGCCGCATGGGTTAACGCCATCGCCGTATTCCAACGCGCCAGCAGGCCGCCCGAGCTGATCCACGCCTCGGCGCTGTCGGGGTAGCCGTCAGGCGGATTCCAGCCGTAAGGCAGTTGGCTCAGGTCTTCGAGCATCAAATACAGCAGCCAGTTTTCCTGAAAGCGGGTTTGGGTGGCACGCAGCGCGCCGATGAAGAAATCGAGCGGGCGGCGCAGTTTCTGGCCGGCTGATTGCATGAATTCGTCCGACGTGAAGATGTGGCGCAGCACCGGCACAATTGCGCCGTCGTTGGCCTGCCAGACGGCTGCGGCGCTGTCGACCAGCGACTCGGGCGGATCGTCGCTCACGAAGCGCACGCACAGCTTGCGGCAGATGAAGCGCGCGGTCGAAGGGTGGTTGGTGACGATACTGAGCAGGTGCAGCCCGTCCTCGATGCCGCGCCCGGCAGGCATGTCGTGGCCCAGAATGACCTTGGCTTCGGTGTCGTGGATCGACGAATCGAAGTAAAAGCCCGTATCCGTGCCGTCGTTGACCCTCCAGCCGGTGATGGCGCGCGCAGCCTCCTGCACATCGCGCTCGGTGTAGCCGCCATCGACGCCCAGTGTGTGCAGTTCGAGCAGTTCGCGCGCGTAATTCTCGTTCGGGTGCTCCTGCGTACTGTAGGTTTGATCGAGGTAGTAAAGCATGGCCGGGTTTTGCGCGACGCCAACCGCCAGATCGCGGAACTTACCGAGCGCGTGCTTGCGGATGACATCACGGTGCATGATCAGCACATCGTGCGCCAGGTCGCTGGCCGGAATGTTGAAATGATCGGTCCAGAACTCGGCCATGCGCTCGTGAAGCTGGCGGCTGCTGTGCACCGCGCGCCACACCATGCCCTCAACGATGCTGGCATGCACGCGGCCATCGAAGCCCAGCGAATGCACCGCCCGCCGATCCAGCGACAAGATCGGCAGATCGACCAGCACCGCATCGCCGCCCGGATCGGCCAGGGATTCGGGCGCGAGCTGCTCTTCCAGCCAGGCGCTACGGCCAATCTGGCGCAGGCGCGCGAGGTCTTCGGGCAGCACACTGTAGGAGATGCGGTTGAGGAAATGCAGGTCGGGGTCGGATGAAACCGGCAGTTCGGCGCTGCCCGCGTAGGCGCGCAGCGTGCCCAGCATGGCATCGCTGGCGGCAGCGCCGACGACTACGCCGCCCAGTAATTTGAGGAAATCCCGCCGCGTAGTGTCCATAGGGCCCTGCTCTCGCATGTGTGGACAGGCGCGTTGCAGATGACTGTTCATCTACGATATGAGCATTTACGGATTGCGGCAATCAGAGTTGCGAGGTTAGAGCGTGGCGTAGGGAAAGCGCGGGGATTGGATGCGGGCCACTCGCTCCCGCCTCTCCCACGCAAGCGAGGCTGATTTTACGCACACACCGTTCGGCAACCTCCACCGGAGGCTTGTCGGTTTGGCAGTTTACGCTCTGGCGGCGCACAGACGAAAGCCTGCCCGGCCCGAATCGAAACCCCTTCTCCCCGCGTGCGTCGGAGAAGGGGTTCAAGGGGATGAAGGGGTGCTTTGTTACGCTGCCTGCGGTGGCAGCGCCTTTTTATCGCCGCGCAAGCGCTTGTAGATCCACAGGCCCGCGCCGAACAGACCGGCCATCACGAACACGCCCAAATAGTAGATCATCGGGATGGCGATGGGCTCCCACAGGCGCGTGACGCCGCGTTGGCTCCAGATGAGCACGATCCCGCCGACGTAGAGCGCTAGAAACGCCCACGCCACCGGTCGTCTCAGGTTCAGCCCCCACATCTGCGTGATGATGAACACGCCGAAGAAGCCAAACAGGAACATCGGCCACAGGTTGTTGCCCTGCACAATCGCCACAATCGTGCCATGTGCCAGCACCGTCACTTCCATCAGGATCATCCACCATTTGTTGGTGTGCATGCGCGTGAAGAACAGACTGCCCTGCATCAGCAGCAGGAAGGTGTAGAAGAAGCCGAGCAGATGGCCGGATGTGCCTTCCATCGGGTGGAACCAGTAGGTGTAAATGATGGCCCACGCGAAGTAGTAGCCGTGATACTTGCGTGCGAACTGCACGATGCCCTTGCTGATGCCCACTTTCTTGCCGAAGGCCAGCCCCCGGTTGCGGCTCTCCATCAGCATGATCCAGATGAGCATGATGATGACTGACCACTGACTGGTGAAGATGTGGACGTCCTGCGCCAGCCCGTCATACCACACATGCGTTTGGAAGAAGTGCAGCACGACGAAGGTGGCATTGACGGCCAGCGCCACGATATTGACCATGTGCAGGCCGGGCGTGTACTTCTTCACGTGCCGCTGCGCGTACCAGATCAGGCCCCAGATGGCGAACTGCTGCGCCAGATAGAAGCCCCAGGCCGTGACCCGGCTCATGGTGCTGGCTTCGGCCAGCTTCCAGTAGTACCAGGTCGCGCCCTGATCAGGCAGCTTGGGGAAGGCTTCGAGCGACGGCGCGGCCAGATAGATGACCAGCGTGAACAACAGGCTGAAGATCAGACCGATGACGAGCGCGGTTTGCACGCTGCGCGGCGACTTGAGCCACTGGCGAAAGCGCGAGTCCTGCGCGGCCTGCGGCGGGGCAGATTTTACAGCGGCGGTGCTGCTCATAGTGCGTTGCTCCACAATCTACAGAAACTGGCTTTGATGTAAGGAAGGGACACAGGACGGATTCGCAGTGCGCTCACGAGCGCACCCTACAAACGCTCGGGTTTGGGCGCGTTGACGCCGTTCAACAGGGCATCGATCAGGTAGGCGACCATCGCCGGCTTGCCCGGCCCACCGAACTCGTCCGGCAGGACGTGCACCATCTCGACCATCGACAGGAACGCGCCGCCGAGCATGGCCGCCTCGGTGAAGCCCTCGCCCCGGCGCTGTACGGCAGGCATAAACGCACTCTGCAGAGGAAGCATCAATGCTGTCCGCGCCCGTTCCGTCAGACGCTGGCGGGCCTCACCTTCAACGGCGGCGATGTCGCTTTGCACCATGCGCGCGAAATTCATGGCCGGCTGTGACAGCAGCCACGTGGCAGCAGCGTTCAACTGCGCGCTTAGTTCCGGCCCGGCACGGGCGATGGCCTGCTCCAGCCCGGCCTGATGGCGATCCAGCGCGCGCTCGACCACTGTGACGAACAGTTCTTCCTTGCCGCCCGGCGCGTGGTAGTAGAGCGACGCCTGACGGATGCCGAGCGCGCTGGCGATGTCGCGCAGAGTCACGGCCGCGTAGCCGTGTTCCATGAACAAGGCTTCGGCAGCGTTCAGCACGCGCTCACGGGAGAGATTAGGGGTTGCGACGGCCAAGGACATTCACCTACCTAATGTTAGGTAGGTATTCTAGGGGAGGAGAGAAATGTTTGTCAAGGAAAGTATCGAGGTTACAGCCGAGCATGAAGAGGGCAAAGTATCGAGGTTCAGCAGCCGGAGCGTTCATGCACGCGCGATTGCACGCGCGAGTTTTTACCTGAGACTTCCTCCCTAAAATCACCACAGCCCCCGTTTCCGGAGGCTGTGTGGTCTATCTGCACGCTGTCGTGCGCGTTAATTGTTGGCGGGTGTTTCAGGCGCGTCCTGCGGCGGCACTTCGAACGCGATCACCTGCGTGATCAGGTCGCGGATGCTGGCTTCGGGCAGCGCACCCGGCTGGCTGAAGATGATCGTCTGCGACTTGACTACCATCAGCGTGGGGATGCTACGAATCTGGAACGCCTGCCCAAGGCCCGGATTCTCGTCCGTGTTCACCTTGGCGATTCGAATCTGGCCAGCGAACTCCTTGGCCAACTTGTCGAGGATGGGGCCGACCATACGGCACGGGCCGCACCACGGGGCCCAGAAATCGACCAGCACCGGCAGGTCACTCTTGATCACCTCGTCCTCAAACGTGGCGTCGGTGACGTGCATCGGCTCGGTGAGTACAACGGTATTTGCATCAGTCATTACAGGTTCCTCTTTCTTCACTTCGAATGAGTTTGCGGGGATGATGTCCGGTGCTTGCTCTTTAACAGCGGCCTGCATCTGCTCCTGCGCCAGCGGCAAATCAGTGCCCCATGGCTTCAGGCGGCGCACCAGTTCCTCGCCACAGTACCAGCCCACCAGCAGCGGCTTTTCTCCCGCATCGAACATGCGGGCCGCACGCGGGTTGGTGGTCGGGTCGAGCGTGGCATAGACGAACCGCTCGTCGCTGGCCGCCTGCGCTTTGAAAGCGACCTTGAAATCGCCGCGCAGGCCGTCGCCGTTGGTGATCAGCACCAGCAGCGGGCGGTCTGTCGCCAGCACCGAATCGAGCGTCGCATCGGTCAGGATCTGCAATTCCGGCATCACATCCTCACAGTGGCGAATACCTTACTCAGACAGCGAAGCCTTTCCGGTTCTTACACGATCTGGCAGACGATCCAATGCATTTCCAATGCAGCGGCAGGTGATTACTCAGCCTGAACAACCGAACCCCCTCAGCAGTCAGTAGCAAGCCCCCGCGCCGGGACCACCTTGGTCGAACACCGCTTGCGTCGCTTCGCAGATAGAATCGTTACTGCCCTACTACTTCGTCATGAAGAATGGCATAAATCTCAACATCGTGATGGCGGCCGTTGTTGTACCAGGCGCCACGTGCCGTGCCCTCATGCCGAAAATGGCACTTCTCGGCCAGATGGCGTGATATTGCATTATCAGGGTGAATCACCAGCCGGATTCGATTGATGTTCTTGGTCTCGAACAAATAGCGCACCATCAGATTGACTGCCTCTGTCATCACGCCCTGGCCACGGTGCTCAGGCGAATAGAGTATGTAAGAGAGCTCGTACTCGTCCAGGTAGTTGACCGTTCGGAAGAACTCAATATGGCCGATGATGTGATCGTTGCTGCTGACGATAACCAACAGGCCCTCCTCTTTGCTCCAGAAGCCTGAGTCATGGAATTGCTTATTAAAGGTGGGCTGCGAGAGAATGCCGCGCGGGAAGAATTCGCCGCGATTGGCGATATCGACGTGAAAGGCGTAGAGCTCCTCCAGATCAGCTTCGCGAACCGGACGCAAGGTGATGGATGTGCCGTTGAGCATCGCTTATCCTTTGTCGCTCCATGCCGCCGTCAAGAAACCTGACAGGAATCAAACCACATAACGCATCGCGACGACATTCATCATGTTACAACCTGGCCTTGATATTCCCCTACCAGGGAAACTCATCCCCAACTCCTCTTATCATGCTTGCGCGGGCGAAAGGGCTGGGGGGTTGAGCTTATTCTTTCAGCGCCCGGTCTGCATGGCGATGAAGTCATACGGATACGGGCCGGGCATGTCGCTCACGTCGTTCAGGCGCGCCCGCTGCTCGGCGGTCAATGACCAGCCTACCGCGCCAAGATTGTCTTCCAACTGCTTCATCGTACTCGCCCCGATGATCGGCGCGGTGACGCCGGGCCGATCCTTCACCCAGTTCAGGGCTGTCTGCGCCGGCGTTTTGCCGGCTTCTTCGGCCACGGCCAACAGCTCCTCAATGATGCTCCACGTACGCTCGTTGTTATAGCTGTCCCATTTTTCCGACCAGCCGTGCTTCGAGGCCCGGGCTATGCGCGTGTCATCGGGCGGCCCATCCATGCCCCGACGATATTTTCCGCTTAACCAGCCGCCGCGTAGCGGGCTCCACGGAATGATGCCGAGGCCCTCGCGCTGGCACAATTCGATGATCTCCCACTCCAGCGAACGGTCGAGCAGGTTATACAGCGGCTGAAGACATACGAACGGCTCCCAGTGGTGCATCTGCGCCAAATCAATGGCTTTCTGCAACTGCCAGCTCTTGTAGTTGCTTGCCCCGAGGTAGCGCACCTTGCCCTGCTTCACCAGCATATCGAGCGTACTGAGCGTCTCTTCCAGCGGCGTGCCGGGATCCCAGCAGTGCAC
The DNA here is from genome assembly GCA_963841085.1 of uncultured Chloroflexia bacterium. Classification (GTDB taxonomy): domain Bacteria; phylum Chloroflexota; class Anaerolineae; order Aggregatilineales; family Phototrophicaceae; genus Flexifilum. The sequence continues at coordinate 144,494 of CAWJBF010000012.1, forward strand.
CTGATACAGATCGATGTAATCGGTATCCAGCCGGCGCAAGCTGGCTTCAACGCCAGCGAGGATGTGCTTGCGGCTGAGACCCACATCGTTGGGGCCGCTGCCCATCGGGAAACGCACCTTGGTGGCGAGCACCCAGTCCTCGCGGCGCTGGTTCTTCAGCCAGCGGCCAACAGCTTCTTCGCTCAGGCCCTGCGAGTACACGTCGGCCGTGTCGAGGAAATTGCCGCCAGCCTCCTTAAAGCGATCCATCATCGCAACGCTGTCCTGATCGCCCATCTCGCGGCTGACTGTCATGGCGCCCAAACACAGTTCGCTTACCTTGAGGCCGGTTTTGCCCAGATAACGGTATTCCATCCGAAACTCCCTCTTTATATGCGGGTGCGACGTACCCATCGAGTATAGAGCGTTATCAGGTCGTCATGTGGCCCATTTGCCTGGCGTTTCTGAGTGCAGGATGCGCGCGGGCGCAATCCTCTGGATTGACATCCGTTTCCCCTGCCACTATCATCACTTCGCTTCTTCAGGCGGGCCTTGTGCTCAGCCTTGAGCCATGCGCGCCGGCATGCTACACTTTTGCGCAGTCGCCGCCGTAGCTCAATGGTAGAGCAACCGCCTTGTAAGCGGTAGGTTATGGGTTCAATCCCCATCGGCGGCTTGCAGTTTCACAGTCTCATCGTATGGGTCGGTGTCCCGAGTGGCAAAGGGGGCGGACTGTAAATCCGCTGGCAGACGCCTTCGCAGGTTCGAGTCCTGCCCGGCCCACTGCAATACCTCCTCTGATGCGCGCTCCAATAGCTCAGTCGGTAGAGCACACCCTTGGTAAGGGTGAGGTCATGGGTTCAAATCCCATTTGGAGCTCTGTTCCACCCGTATTTTTTGGCCTTTGAAGCAGTGAGAAAGACAGAGCGATGGCGAAAAAGGGCAACCGCGTTCTCGTGAAGCTGCGCAGCAGCGAGAGCGGCCATATGTACTACACCCAGAAGAACAAGCGCAACGATACGGCTCGGCTGGAAATCAAGAAATACGATCCGATTGTGCGGAAGCACGTCGTGTATCGGGAGACCAAGTAGAACCCTGCCTTCCACCGGCGGTTCCCGTTGACTTGCCAGTTCGGGATCAGGTACACTTGAACTGGCGCATGTGTCGCTTAGGGGCATGGTGAAATGGCATCATAACTCTCTCCAAAAGAGTCGTTCAGGGTTCGAATCCTTGTGCCCCTGCTTTCCTCCCGAGAACACCGTCGCTTGCGGCGGTGTTTTCATCATAGCCAACTGCAATTGAGTGGAGCCCGCATACGCGGAAGGAGTGGCCCGCAATGGCCGATGAAAAGCCCGCCAAGCAGACGCAGCAAACACCGGATGTGACCGAAGACCCCAAGGGGCTTACGGCCAGCAAGGGACGCGCCACACCCAGCCGTCGCCAGATGGAAGAGCAGGCGGATGAGCCGCAGGGCAACTTCTTTACACGGCTAGTGGGCAGCATGCGCGAGTATTTCGCGGGCGTGCGTACTGAAATTACCAAGGTGACCTGGCCCACTCGTGAAGATACGCGCCGGTTGACGATCATCGTCATCATCGCGCTGATTATCTCGTCGATCGTGCTGGGGATCATCGCTTACTTCTTCACGCAGTTGTTTGGCGTCGGGCTGCAGCAGCCGATCATCCTGCTCGCGATTATGCTGGGCGGCGCGGGCCTGGGAGTTTTGATAGCGCGCATGGTGCGTGTGCGTTCGACCACATATTAGCCTGGCACTGCGCCGGGTGAAGGAGGGGCAGAATGCCCGACCACGACGATTTCGATCCCGAACCAATCTATCTGGATGACGTGTCATCCACCACACCAGAGCCTGAAACGGGCGAACTGTTTGGTGAAGACGGCACGATCAAGCCTTCGGCCGAGCGTTTGTGGTACGTCGTCCACTGCTACTCCGGCCAGGAAAACAAGGTGCGCCACGCCATCGAGCAGCGCATCGAAACCATGGGCATGCGCGACAAGATTTACGATGTGATCGTGCCCACCGAGGAAGAGATCGAGGTGAAGGACGGCAAGCGCCGCACCGTCGAGAAGAAGGTTTTCCCCGGCTACATCCTCGTAGAGATGGAAATGGACGAGGACTCGTGGTTTGTTGTGCGCAACACCCCGGGCGTCACTGGTTTCGTGGGTATGGGCGATGACCCCACCCCGCTGCGGGCCGAAGAAGTGAAGCAGATTATGGACCGCATGTCGGCCGAGTCGCCCAAGGTGAAGGTCACGTTCAAGGTGGGCCAGAAAGTACGCATCGTCGATGGCCCGTTCAATGACTTCTACGGCACGGTGTCGGCGATCGACCCCGACCGTTCGAAGGTGCGCGTGATGGTGAGCTTCTTTGGGCGCGCCACACCCGTAGAGCTTGACTTCCTCGAAGTCGAGAAGGTAGGCAGCTAGCGCGCAGGCGCTGGCATTTGTTCATTCAGGCAACAGCGTGTCGCTCGGCAGCGAGCGAAGCGAGGCGAACGAGAGACAATGGCCAAAAAAATCAAAGCAATTGTGACCCTGCAAATCAACGCGGGCAAAGCTAATCCGGCTCCGCCGATTGGCCCGGCTCTGGCGCAGCACGGCATCAACCTGATGGCGTTCTGCAAGGAGTACAACGCCCGTACCTCCACCCGTATCGGCGAGATCGTGCCCGCGGAAATCACGATCTTCTCCGATGGATCGTTCAAGTTCGAGCTGAAAAGCCCGCCGACCCCCTTCCTCATACAGAAGGCCGCCGGCATCAGCAAGGGCTCGGCCCGCCCGAACACCGAGAAAGTGGGCAAGATCACGCGCAAACAGGTGCGTGAAATCGCCGACGTCAAGATGAAGGACATGAACACTGCCAACGTCGACTCGGTCATGCGTCAGATCGAGGGCACCGCCCGCAACATGGGCGTCGAAGTAGTCGACTAACATTCAATCGCCGCCCCGCAGGGGGCGCAGTGTGGGAGAGCGCAAGCCGCGCCCGCTAAACCACTGGAGAGCAAAACCTGATGGCACAACATGGCAAGCGTTACCTGGAAGCTGCGAAGTCCGTCGACCACGACGCGCAGTACCGGCTTCCTGAAGCAGTGGCCCTCGTCAAGCAGAATGCCACTGCCAAGTTCGATGAGACCGTCGAAATTCACTTCCGCCTCGGCATTGACCCGCGCCACAGCGACCAGCAGGTGCGCAGCACCGTGCTGCTGCCGCATGGCCTGGGCAAGACCGTGCGCGTACTCGTTTTCGCTGAAGGCGAAGACGCCCGCGCCGCACAGGCCGCCGGAGCCGACATCATTGCGGATGATGAAGTCATCAACCGCATCCAGAAAGAAAACTTCCTCGATTTTGACGCCACGCTGGCAGTTCCCGGCATGATGCCCAAGGTCGGCCGTCTCGGCCGCATCCTCGGCACGCGCGGCCTGATGCCCAACCCGAAGGCGGGCTCGGTCGTTCAGCCGGAAGACCTGCCCCGCGCCGTAGAGGAACTGAAGGCCGGTCGTGTGGAGTTCCGTAACGACAAGACCGGTAACCTGCATGTTCCCGTGGGCAAGGCCAGCTTTGATCAAGAGCGGCTGCTGGAGAATGCCCAGGCGGTCCTCGACGCCGTCAACCGCGTCAAGCCGTCCGCCGTGAAGGGCACGTACATCAAGAAAGTCGTCATCACCAGCACGATGGGCCCGGGCGTCCGCCTCGACCTGTCCACCCCCACCGAAGCGTAAGAATCCGCGCCGGCCAGCGCGGCACGCTGTTCGCCCAACCAACACACGAGGCGCTCTTCCGCAGAGCGCCTCGTGTGTTTTTGTGTGCCGTTTATTGCTTGAGCAAGAAACGCGCCGGCTCTACGCCTCTGGCGCTGAAGTATGTGCGTCGAGCCACGTCAAGATGTCGGAGATCACCGTCACCTGTTCTGGCTCGTTGTGGATTTCGTGAAACAGATCGGGGTAGATCGTCAGCGTCTTGTCGGTGCTGGCCGCCTGCTCGTAAATCATCTCACTGCCTGAAGGCGGGCAAATCGTATCATCTGCGCCGTGCAGCAGCAGCAGCGGCAGCGTCAGTTCCGGCAGGCGTTCGCGCGTATGCTCCAGCAGCGTCAGCAGGCTCGAGCCAGAGCGCACCGACAGCCGCCCATGATAGATAAGGGGATCGTCCTCGTAGGCCTTGACCACGGCTGGATCATGCGACAACGCCTTGGCATTGACCACGTCGATAATCTGCGCCCGCGGCACCAAGCGGTTGGCGATCTTGTTGGCCGCCAGCATCACAGGCGACATCGTCGAGTTCGAATTCGAGCGGCGCGCCGCTGAGAATCAGGCCAGCCAGTTCATCCTGATGATCGAGCGCGTAGGCCAGCGCCACCAGCGACCCCATGCTGTGGCCATACACGAACAGCGGCAACCCGCCCACATCGGCGTCAATGTGTTCGCGCACAACCGCCAGATCGTCTGGCAGCACATCGGACGTGTCGAAGCTCACGCGCTGGCCGCCGCTCTTGCCGTGCCCGCGCTGATCGTAGGCGAACACACTGTAGCCGCGCACGTTGAGGGCCGAAATCACATGGCCGTAGCGCGCGCTATGCTCGCCAATACCGTGCACGAGCAGCAGCGCCGCCCGTGGGTTGTCCGGCATCCAGCCAGTGAGGTAGAGCTGGATATTGTCCGGCGTGGTGATGTACTGCATCTGCTTGTTTCGAATCATGGCTTTGATGACTGCCCGGAATATGAAGCGAACGCTGCCAGCAAGTGCGAAACTATCGGGATGAAACGCTATATGACGCGGGCACGTGCAGCCTAGAGCGAGACCGGCTCATCCACCCGCAGCCATGTGCGGCCAACGCGGAACAGCATGCCCGGCCGAACACTGACACGGCCGCGAATTTGCTCGCGATCGCGCTCCAGAAACGTGCCGTTGCGGCTCTGCATATCATCCAGCCAGAAGGATAACACAAACGGGTCAGGAACTGACTCGCTGGACGTGACCATTTGGGCGTTGATCACCAGCCGGGCGTGCAAGCGCGACGCCTGGCTGTCGAACGGAAGCTGGATATCGCAGCCCTCGCGGCGGCCAATCGTGAGCACCAGTTCGTCGCCGGGCTCGGGCTGATCAAAGTGCAGCGCCTTGCCATCCAGCGGGCCGCTCATGTAGGTAATACTGACGTCACTATCCATCCTAGTCCTCGCCCGCGCTGGCGCAGTCCTGCGCCAGTGCCAGTTTCTGCACCGTCGGCACATGCCCGGGTTCGAGCGCCAGCGCGCGCTCAAACGCCAGCGCCGCGCGCTCACAGGCGTCCAGCAAAATCAGCGCGTCGCCATAGTTGCGCCAGAACCACACGTCATCCGGGTTATAACGCACCGCCTCGGCAAAAGCAGCGGCGGACTGATCGGCGTGGTTCAACGCGGTATGCGCCAGCCCCAGCCCATTCCAGGCCCAGCCATAGTGCGAGTTGATGTCAACAGCGCGCTCATAGCTGTTCACCGCTGCGTCAAAGCGATTGAGACGGCGCTGCACCTGGCCCAGCCGCGCCCAGGCGGGTGCACTGCCGGGCATGGCCTGAACTGCCATTTCGGCCACCCGCAGCGCATCAGCCTTGCGCCCCATTTCCAGCAGCAAATCCACCTGGCTGTGAGTGTACCAGATGACGGTTCCATCCTCCTGCTGCGCGCGCTCAAAACTGGCCAACGCCTCTTCACGGCGGCCCAGGCTTTGCAGGGCCAACCCGCGACCGTGCCAGGCCCAGGCGTAGGTAGGCCGAACCGTCAGTGCGCGGTCGTAGGCGGCAAACGCGTCGGCATGGCGTTCGAGGGTGCGCAGCGACTGGCCAAGCTTGGCCCAGCTTTCGGCGTGGTCAGGGGCCAGCGCCAGCGCCCGTTCGAGCGCACTGACTGCATCGGCCTGGCGGTTGAGCGCCGCCAGCGCATCACCCCGGTTGTACCAGTGCCACACGCTGTCGCCATCGAGCGCGCACGCCCGCTCAAACGCGGCCAGCGCCTCCAGGGGTTCAGCCAGCGCCATCAAAGCCAGCCCGCGCACATTCCACGCCCAGGCATAGTCGGGGTCAAGTTCCAGCGCGCGGTCGCAAGCGCGGGCGGCATCGGCCGGGCGGCCCAACCGGCGCAGCGCCTGCCCCAGCTTGGCCCAGGCGTGCGGCGAACGCGGCTTTCCGGTCAGATAGCCTTCGAGCAGGCTCACAGCTTCGTCAAACTGTTCCTGCGCCAGCAGCAAATCGGCCTGCTCAAACACTAGCACGGGCTCACCTGCAACCGGATCACCGGCGCGGCGCAGCGCTTCGAGCGCCTCGGTTTCGCGGCCCAGGCGCCGCAGCACCAGCCCGTATTCGTTCCAGGCCCAGCTTGCGCCCCCGTCGAGCGCCGTCGCCGCTTCGAGCGCAGCGCGCGCGCCTTCGAGATCACCCAACTGGCGCAGCGCACTGCCCAGCAGCGCCCGGCTCTTGGCGTGGGTTGGCAACAATGTCAGGGCGTGTTCGAGCGCAGTTCTGGCGTCTTCGGGCCGGCCCAGCGCGATCAGCACGCTGCCCTGGTTATAGAACGGCCACACATCACGCGGGGCCAGCGCCGCCGCGCGCTGATAGGCCGCTAACGCCTCCTCAAAACGGCCCAACTGTTCGAGCACTATGCCTTTGCCGTTGTAGGCCCAGGCGGACTCAGGCTGAAGCGCCAGCGACCGGTTGTAGGCGGACAGCGACTCCTCGAAACGCTTGAGATAGCGCAGCACCTGGCCCAGCTTGGCCCAACTGAAGGCATGCGATGGATCGACGCGCACTGCCTCGCGGGCCGATTCAATCGCGTCTTCGTAGTGGCCCAGTTCCGTCAATGTTTCCGTCAGGTTGTACCAGTGCCAGACGACTTCGGGCTGATAGCGGGCGGCGCGCTTGAAGCACAGCAGCGCCTCAGCGAGTTGCCCCAGCGCGCGCAGTGCCAAGCCGCAGCCATTGTGCGCCCAGCCATAGCCGGGGTCGATTTCAGTCGCCTTGCGATAGGCCTCAACGGCTGCCTGATGATGGCCGAGCGTGCGCTGAAGCTGGCCCAGACGCCCCCAACTGTTGGCGTGGCGCGGGTCAATCGACAAGCCGCGTTCCAGCGCCTGCAGCGCTTCGTCGGTGCGGCCCAGCGCCTGCAGCGACTCGGCCTGGTTGTACCAGTTCCACACATCGTCAGGGTCGATTTGGGCGGCGGCGCGGTGGCAGTCGAGCGCCTCCTCGTAGCGGCCCAACTTTTCGAGCACGATGCCCTTGCCCTTCCATGCCCAAGCGTAAGAAGGATGCAGTCGCAGGGCCTGGTCGTAGGCTTCGAGCGCGCCGGGCAGCCGGCCAAGCAGGCGCAGCGTGCGCCCTTTGCGCGCCCAGGCCCAGGCGTCATCTGGCTGCAGGGCGATCGCGCGGTCGTAGGTGGCGACCGCCTCGACATACTTGCCCAGTTCCGTCAGCGAATAGCCTTTGTCCATCAGCTCGCGCGCGGCCAACGCCGTCCCGCTGATTTCCAGCACCGGCGGCGCGCCGGTGACCTGCGTGAAGATGGGCACGAGCGTATCGACGATTCCACTCCACGATCCCGGCCGGTCATCCGGCGCTTTCTGCAGGCAGGCCAGCGTCAAGCCGGCCAGCGCAGGCGGCAGCGACGACAGCAGTTCCTCGGGGAAAGCCGGCGTATCGTGCGTGTGCGCGTGCAGCCACTCGTCGAACTTGTGCACCGGAAAAATCATGTGGCCAGTGAGCATTTCGTAGAGGACACAGCCGAACGCATACACATCGGCGCGCTGATCGACCGGCTCTGACCGGCACTGTTCGGGCGAGAGATAGGCGGCCGTGCCGAGGACTGCGCCAGCGCGCGTCAGCCGGTCATTCGCCGAAACATCCGCTTCGACATCCGCCGGCACGTCCTCGAAGTCGAACGAGCGCACGAGGCCGAAATCGGTGACTTTGGCGACGCCATCCTGAGTCACGAGGATGTTGGCTGGTTTCAGGTCGCGGTGAACTAGGCCGGGCACATGCTGCGCGGCGTGCTGCATGCCCAGTGCGATGTGCAGCCCGAAAGTGAGCGCCAGCGGCAGCGTGAGGCGCTTGTGCTCGATCCAACTACGCAGGTCTACATCCAGCCCTTCCGGGCCGCTGACATGTTCGAGGATGAGGAAGGGCCGGTCGCCAAATTTCTGCACCAGGCGCGCCTGCACGATGTGGCGGTGCTTCTCTAACCGAATCCACGTCAGCGCTTCCTGTTCGAAGCGGGCGATGGCGCGCGGGTTATCGAGCAGGCGCGCCTGAAAGCTCTTGAGCGCGACCGGTTCGCGTTCCTGATGGTCGTAGCACAGAAAGACGATGCCCATGCCGCCGCGCCGGATATCGACCACTTCGTAACGGCCGCCGATCAGCGCCCCCGGCTCGTAATCGCCCGGGCGCAGCACCACAGCGGCCATTTCGCGGGTATAGGTGAGCGCGGACGCGCTGCGCTGCGGGCGGGCCGCTTCAACGGCGGCGCTGTCGCGCTGCATCGACTCGAACACGGCGGGGTCGGCTGAATCCGAGACGGTCAAATCGTCGAGCGGCGCGGGCCGGGCATGAACGGCCGCTGCCCCCAACGCGGTTTCCGGCCGCAGTGAACCGGCTGTCTGCACGCCACTGCTGTTATCGCCCTGTGTTTGCCCGAAATCGCCAACTTGAGCGGCAGTCCGGCTCGCCTCTCCGGTGCGATCGGGCATGGGCGTGGCTTCATCCTCCGCGCCGGGCACGCGCAGATAGGTTTCGATGCGACGCAGCAGATCGACGACGACCGGGCCGCCGGTGACCGGCACGCCCGAAACACCTGCGCGAGGCGGCGGCTCGTCGCTGGAGAGCGCCCACAGCACCACCGATAGATTGCGCAGGCTGGGATATTCAGCGGCGGCCTGTGGCAGCCAGCGCACGAACAAGTCGATGGCGCGGGCGGCGGTCATGCGGTCGATATCGTGCCGGGCGTGATCGCTGGCCCGCTGATAGGCCAAAAGCGCCTTGCCGACATAGGTCACGCGCAGGCGGCCTTCGTCATCGAGGGCGCGATGCGCGCACAAGTCGCCAATCGCAAACAGGTCATCAACGCGCGCCTGCCCGTCGTCGTGGCGCAGCGCCAACCGCCCCAACCGGCGGATCTCAGGGTCGAGATCCATGGCGAAGAAGTCTTTCTGATCGAGCGGGTGGCGGCGGCGCAGCAGCGAGTCGGCTGTATGGGGCGGCAGCGACTTGGGGCGGCGGCCGGTTTGGGGAACGGGCGGCAGGGTCATGCGGGCGTTCGGGCCGTACTCTCTGCAGGCGCGTCGGGCGACGTCGAGTCTTCTTCAGGGGGCGCGGTGGCCGTGAAAACCAGCCGATCAGGCTTATCCGGATCGACATCCGCCACAATCGCGTCATTGGGGTTGAAGGCATCTTCGACAATGCGCGCGCCCAACGGCCGGGTGATCAGGCGCTCGACGGCGCGCTTCAGCGGCCGCGCTCCGTTGACCGGGTCGTAGCCGCGAGTAAGGATCAGCTCACGCGCTGCATCGGTCAGCGTAAGCTGAAGCTGCTGGTCATGAAGGCGAGTGCGCAGGCCGGCCAGTTGCAAATCAAGAATGGTGGACAGTGCCTCGGGAGCGAGAGGCCGGAACACGACCACCTCGTCTAACCGGTTGAGAAACTCAGGACGGAAGAAGCGGCCCAGATAGGCGCTGTAATCGGGCTGGCGGCCGGTCGCCACAAAGCCAAGCTGCTTGCCGCCCTCCTCTGTGCCGATGTTGCTGGTCATGATGAACACGGCATTGCGGGCATCGACACTGCCGCCGCGCGCGTCGCTTAATCGGCCGTCATCGAATACCTGCAGGAACAGGTCGAACACTTCGGGCGCGGCCTTTTCGACCTCATCGAGCAGGACGACGCTGTATGGGCGGCGGCGCAGGCCGTCGGTAAGCTGGCCGCCGCGCTCGGCGTCCTTGTAGCCGGGCGGCGCGCCGATCAGCCGCGAGACAGTGTGCGCGTCGTGAAACTCAGACATATCAAGGCGGATCATGGACTCATCGCTGCCGAATAGAAAATCGGCCAGCGCGCGCGCCAGCTCGGTCTTGCCCACGCCCGACGGGCCGAGGAACAGGAACGCGCCAATCGGCCGGTTGGGGTCGCCCAGGCCGGCGCGCGCGGTGCGGATGGCCGCGCCCACGGTGTGCACAGCTTCGTCCTGCCCAATCACACGCTGCATCAGCACCGCCTCGGTTTCGCTCAGGCGGCGCCGTTCATCAGTAGTGAGCTGGGTCAGCGGAATGCCCGTCCATTCCGACAGCACTTCGGTGACGTTCTCAACGCGCACCTCTTTCGGCACGCCGTCGTCCTCGTCATCGGCCGCGCCAGAACGCACGACCACGCGCGCACACGCCTCGTCGAGCAGGTCAATCGCCTTGTCGGGCAGGCGGCGGTCAGGCAGATAGCGCACTGCAAGGCGCACACCAGCTTCGAGCGCTTCGGGCCGTATGGTGACGGCGTGGTGGGTTTCGAGGCGCACGCGCTGGCTGCCCAGAATAGCCAGCGCGTCTTCCTGCGACGGCTCTTCGATGTCAATCGGGCGGAAGCGCCGGTCGAGCGCGGGGTCGGCAGCGATGGCGCGGCGGTACTCTTCGTGCGTGGTCGCGCCGATGCAGATGATCTCGCCCCGGGCCAGCGCCGGCTTGAGGATATTAGCCGCGTCGAGGCTGCTGTCGATGGTATCGCCCGCGCCGACGATAGTGTGGATTTCGTCAATGAACAGGATGACGTTTTTCGACTGGCGCGCTTCATCGACGATGCCGATCAGCCGTTCCTCGAACTGGCCGCGCAGGCTGGTTCCAGCCACCAGCGTACCGATCTCGATTTGAACGATGCGCTTGCCGGCCAACGCCTGCGGCGCGCTGCCCTCCTGAATGGCGTAGGCCAGTCCTTCGACGACGGCGGTCTTGCCCACACCGGCATCACCCAGCAGCAGCGGGTTGTTCTTTTTGCTGCGCGCCAGCGTGCGCGCCAATGTGCGCAGTTCGCTTTCGCGCGCTATGACCGCGCCGATCTTGCCCTCGGCGGCCTGCGCGTTCAAATCGCGGCCATACTTGTCCAGCAGCGGCGTGGGCGCACGTTCGCCGGGCGCGCGTTTAGGCGACGCCAGCATCTCGATTTCGTCGTCGCTGTCATCGAGTTCGTTGAGAGCCTCGAACAGCGAGGTCGCGCCCTGCGCCGACAGATTGTGCTGGTAGATTTCGTGCAGCAGCACATTCAGCCAGTAATCGACATCGAAGCCGAGTTCAGCCAGCTTGCGAACGGGCACGCTCTCGCCTTCCTGCAGCATGGCCAGCAGCAGATGGCTGTCAGTCACATCATCTTTCTGGTCGTGATCGGCCGAGAAGGTGGCAATCGACAGCACCATTTCGGCGCGCGGCGTAAGCGGCAGCACATCGCCCTGCGGGCCATCGCCGGTGCCCACTTCGCGCCGGATTTCGGTGCGCACGATGCGCGGGCTGAGGCTGGCGCGGCGCAGCAAGCGGCAGACTGCGCTTTGTTCGCGGCGGGTGAGCGCCATGAACAGATGCTCCACGCCAATGTAAGGGTGGTTGAGCGCGCGTGCCTCTTCCGCGGCCGGCGAAATCAGGCGGCCGCAACGAAGGCGAATATCTTTCTCAGGAAACTTGTGCGGCGGCGTTGTCACGTGCCGGCCCCCATCTTTACCGCCTCGTCCACCCATCCGGGGCGAAGCCAAGGCGCATCATGCCTGTACGGCTGAGTATAACAAATGCGGCGCAGTGCGCGATTCGGGTGGGCAGCACGACAAAATCAAGGGAATAGAAAGTCTGACTGAAGCGCCAAAGCGGGATCAAGCAGAGAAGTTGAACTTGGTGGTTCAGTCGTTTTGACCTGTGCCGGCGCAGGCGGGCTACAATGGGCGCTTGATTGCCGCCCGCGCCGGTTCTGCTGATTATGACGCTGCCCGAAACGCATGACCCACCCATTCGCCTGCTGATGGCCTTTCAGGAGCGCCTGCCGCTGCTCGAACCAGATGTGCTGTTTCAGGTGCCCGACCGTGACCTGTGGCTGGCGGCGGCCTTCACGGCCAGCGACCGTTATACACTGACGGCGCTCGATCTCTACCCCGATGCGCCGGTGACGTTCACCCGCCAAAGCGCACTGGCGCGGCGCACGGTGTTGAACCGGCCGCTGCCGCGCTGGTCGCGCTGGCCCGCCGGTGTGATCGTGCTGCTGGGCGAACCGGCGCTGCCGCCGCTGACGGGAATCATCGCAGGCGATGAGCCGCCCGGCCCGCGCTACGAATATACGGTCGCGCTACTGTTTGCCGCCCTGTGGCACGAGTGGCGGCGCGAACCGTATCTGCCGGGCGAACTCACCGATCTGGCCGAGCGCGTGCGCCGTGACTTCATCCAGACCTGAGCAGAATTGTGCGAAACTTTTGTGAAGGTGAGCATTCTGCATACACAGGCTGAGCGCCTTGCTTTATCCTTAAGACAGCATTGGCCTTGAATTGTTTCTTGAGACGACCCTCCATGCCCGATAGTGAGCACACCCCTGTAAAGCACGTCGAACTGGAATGCATCAACTGTCACGCCCGCATTCCATTGAGCAAAACCGTCGCTGGCTGCCCGGCCTGCGGCGAGTTGATCCTCGAAGCGCGCTACGATCTGTCGGCGATTGACGTCGTGCAGTGGCTGCGCGATATGGAGCATCGGCCGCACTCACTGTGGCGCTTCCACGAGGTGCTGCCCATCCTCAACACCGACCATATTGTGTCACTGGGCGAAGGCGATACGCCGCTCATTCAAAGCCGCGCGCTGGCTGCCAGCCTCGGCCTCAAGCACCTGTTCATCAAAGACGAGCGTCAGGGCCCCACCGCCAGCTTCAAAGACCGACAGGCGACCGTTGCCATGTCCGCACTCAAGGAACTGGGGGTGGAAGCCATCGTCGTCGCCAGCACCGGTAACGTGGCGATCTCGTATGGCGCATATGGCGCGCGCGCAGGCATGAAAGTGTGGGCGTTCTTCCCCAGCCTCACGCCGAACGAGAAAATGCGCGAAGCGGCCCTCTACGGCGTTGAGGTTATCAAAGTCACGGGAACGTACGACCAGACCAAAGAACTGGCGGCCAAATTCGCCCAGCGCCAGGGCATCTTCCTTGACCGGGGCATCAAGTCCATCGCTGCGATTGAGGCGATGAAGACGATGGCCTACGAAATTGCCGAGCAGCTTGGCCACGTCTTCAACGAAGGCCGGCGCTGGCGCGCGCCTGACTGGTTCATTCAGGGCGTGAGCGGCGGCATGGGGCCGATCGGCGTGGGCAAGGGCTTCAAGGAAATGTACGACTTTGGCCTGATCGATAAGATGCCGAAGATGGCGGTCGTGCAGTCATCGGGCTGCGCGCCGATGGTCGAGGCCTTCGAGCGCGGCCAACGCATCGCCACGCCGGTCGAAGACCCGCAGACGGTCATCGCCACGCTGGCGACCGGCAACCCGGGCCGCGCCTACGAGCTGCTCTATGACTATGTGCAGGAACACGGCGGCGCGTTCGTGAGCGCCAGCGACGAGGAAGCCTTCAGCGCCACGCGCATCGTCGCGCGCAGCGACGGCATCTCGGTCGAGCCGGCGGTCGGCGTAGCGTTTGCCGGCCTGTTCAAGCTGGTGCAGGAAGGCGTCATCAAGCCCAATGATGTGGTGGTGGTCAACTGTTCCGGCCACACCATGCCGGTCGAACTGCAAATTCTCGAAGAAGACTGGCAGCGCCAACTGGACGTGAGCACACGCGCCCATTCGCCCACCGTGCCGCAGGAAGGCCTGATTTCGGCGATTGAGCAGATGGATAAGCAGGTCAAGCGCATCGCGGTCATCGAGGACAACGTGGACGCGGCCCGGTTGGTCAAGCGCGTCGTCGAAGCGCGCGGCAGCTACGAGGTGCATCTGGCGCACGATGGCGAAAGCGGCCTTGCGCTGGTGCGAGAAATCAAACCCGAACTCGTCATCACCGACCTGATGATGCCCGGTGTCGATGGCTTCAAACTGATCGAGGCGCTCAAGGCCGATCCCGCGCTCAGGGACATGCAGATTGTGGTCGTCACCGCCAAAGAACTGACGGCCCGTGAACGCACCTGGCTGAAGGATCAGGTGGCGCTGCTGCTGCAAAAGGGCGGCTCGATTGACGAAGACCTGGTCGAAGCACTGGTGGAGAAGTTTGAATGAACGCCAGCGCGCCGGAGGTTGCAGCCGTCTGGCTGGAAGGCGGCAACCTTGATGAGCGCATGCGAGAACTGGAGCAGGCGAGCGGCGATTTGCAGCGCGATGCTGCGATGAAGGACATGCTCATGCTCTGGAGCGTGGGCGAATTGCGCACGCCGATGAGCCTGATCGTTGGCTACGTTCAGTTGATGGAAGCCCACCCGCGCCTGAGCAGACTATTCGGCGACGACCCTGAGACGCGGCAGTTGCTGGATGGCATGAAGAACGCCGTCACGCGCATGCAGGCCGTGATGACCGAGTCCACGCTGCTGGCGCGCGTGCTTGCCGGCCGCGTGGAGCTAACGTTCGGCCGCGTGAAAGTGGCTGAACTGGTGGCCCGCGCTGTCAGCGGTTTCACCGAGCCGATGCGTCAACGCGAAATCACGCTGCGCTTCGAGCGCATGAGTTTCCCGAACGTGATCGATGCGGACGAGACGCTGCTCGAAATCGTCTTCCGCAACCTGCTCGGCAATGCGGTCAAGTTCAGCCCAAACGGCGGGACGATTACGCTGGCAGCGCGCGTCATTCCCGGCGCGGCTCCGGGCGGCGTGCTGCGCTTCAGCGTGCGTGACAATGGCGTGGGCATCGCGCCCGAAAATCTGGAGCGCATCTTCGGCGCGTTCGTTAGCCTGCCACCCGTCAGTATCACCCGCGCTGCTGGCAGAAGTTTTGCAACGCCCGGCATGGGGCTTGGCCTGGCGGTGAGCAAGCAGATTGTGGAAGCGCACCATGGCCGCCTGTGGGCGGAAAGCACCGGCTGCAACCCTGAAACCTGCCCGGGCAGCGAGTTCATCCTCGTGCTGCCCGTGAAAGCGCAGCACAGCGCATGAACCTGCGCGTGCATGCGCCCCGGGGAGCAGTCGCTGCTGCCGTGCTCACGCCGATCAGCCTCGGGTTAGCGCCGATCTTTGGCAAGATGGCGATCATGGATGGGGCCGATCCGTTCACGGTCGCGGCGATGCGCACGTTGGTTGCGGCGGGCCTGCTCTGGCTACTGTTCGCCCTGTTTGCGCGCAAGTATCTATATATCTATCCGGCCGGTTTGCTGGGCTGCATCATCGTCGGCGTCGTCAACGGCATTGGCTCGCTGTTTTTCTACAGCGGGCTGGGAATGCTGGATGCGTCGCTGGTGCAGCTACTTAACGGCTTGTACGTGGTCATCGCCGTGGCGCTGGTGCGGATGGGTGGTGAGCCGGTGGACGCGCGCACGATCACACGGGCACTGCTGGCGCTGGCCGGCGTGACGCTGATTGCCGGGCTGGGCAGCGCGCCGGTTAACTGGCTGGGCGTGGGCCTGATGATCGGCAGCGCCATCATGTTCGCCGGCACGCTCGTCTTCAGCCAATACGTCCTCTATGAGATGCCGTCTCAGACCGCCTCGGTATATATCATCACGGTGATGGCGGTGGTGGTGATGGTGGCATGGATTGCGGTCGGCAGCCCAATCACAGGCGCAATCGCGTCGGCGGCATTCTGGCCGGTGCTGCTGCTGGGTATTACGACGGCCGCCTCACGGCTGCTGATGTTCGCCAGCGTGCAGATATTCGGCAGCCTGCGCACGGTCGTTATCGCCATTCTGGAAGTGGCCGTCACGCTGGTACTGGCCTATATCGTGCTGGGCGAACGCATGACTATGGCGCAGTGGGTGGGTGTGGGCTTGCTCCTTGGCAGCCTGCTACTGGTGCGCCCGCGCGATTTGAAACCGCGCAGTCTGAGCTTCTCGACGCTGATTGTGCGCGATGTGGCCAGCGTTCAGTTTCAGCGCATCGCCTTTCACCGCGCCTTTGGCACCGACGAGCACGACAATGAGTTCGGCGTGATGGCGCAGTTGACGACCGCCGAGATGCAGATGATCCAGCGAATGATGGGCGTGGATGGCAAGCCGGTTAACCCATTCCCGCTGCCGCGCAGCGCCGGCACGGCGTCAGACAACGAGCCGCCGGCTTCCTAACGAGTTTTACGCAGGCCCCCGCTCGCGCAGGAAAGTAATCAACAGCGTCGCGTTGTCGAGCGCGGCCAGCGGCACGGTCGTCCATGCCTCACCGGCTGTATCCAGCACCGTAAGCTGGCTGTCGGCAATCCGATAGCCGCCGTAGTCCTGCCACAACAGGGTTGCGCCGCCGGAGTGCATCCCGTCAGCAGACAGCGCCAGCCCATCCGCAAACGGCACGACCTCACCGTGCGCCCAGCGCGCCTCAATCTGCGGGCGCAGCGCCGCATCGACCAGCACCGTCAGCCGCGCGCCCAGCTCGTCGGCGCGGCGGTACCAGTTGGTGATGACGATCGGCTCATCGTGGATAGTCGTCAGCGTGAAGCGCGTGTGAGTCTGGTGGATCAGCCCGCCCAGATAGCCGACGCGCTCGGCGCGCAGGCGCACGTGGGCCACCTCGTCATAGTGGATGGGCACCACGCGCGCGCCCTCACCCACCGTGAAGCCGCGCTCGTAGAGGATGATTTCGCGATTCCACAGGTGCAGCACGCCCCAGCCCGCCCCCAGCACGATGGCGGTCGTCAGCACGAAGGTGAGCGGCGGCCCCCAGCCTTCCTCAATCGCGCCAATCGTGAAGTTGAGAAACAGGCCAAGCCCCAGCACTGCCGCGCCCGCCATCCACAGCAGCCGGAAGCGATCGCTGACGTAATTGCCCAACGGCCGCCCGAGTAGGGGATCGGCTTCGAGTGCGCTGATTCGCGCCTGCGGTGGACGCGGCCCGGGTGCAGTCGACTTCGGCATCGCTAGCTTGCTCGCGCCGGGGTATTGGCCAGCAGGCAAGCGGAGAAATCCAGCACGGCCTGCTCAACCTCGGGCCAACCGGGCTTGTCGTCATCGTTGATCAGGTGGCCGCCTTCCTCAATTTCCACATAGTTGGGCGGCGTGGGAAGCGCAGTGATCAATTCACGCGTGAGCGCGGGCGTCACGGTGGAGTCTTGCGCGCCTTGCAGCACGAGCGTGCTTGAGCGCACGCCGGGCGCGCGCTGATGGCCGGCTAGCCCCGCCCGCCGAAGTTCGTTAATCACGCGCGTGGGAACGGAGAAATCGCGCACGGCCTGCTGAACCTGTGGATCGTTCAGATCGGAATCAGGCACATAACCGTGAATAGCCTGCCGTGTTTCGGGGTCGTTGAAGTCCAGCTTCTGCAGCGAGAAGAGTTTGACGCTGCGGAAGGGAATACGCAGCACAGGTAGCGCTCTCCACAGCCAGATGTCAATCTTCCAGAACGGCGCGAGCAGAATCAACCCGTCCGGCTGCGTGCCGGCCGCCACCTGCAACGCCAGCGCACCGCCCATCGAGTGACCTACGAGCAGGGTGCGCACGTGCCGTTGCTTCATTTCGCGCAGCGCGGTGCTGGCCGCGTTGGCCCAGTCTTCCATGCGGCGTGTGGGCAGCGTGCGGATGTCTTTGCCAAAGCCGGGCAGCAAGATCGCCTGCGCCTCCCAGCCCTGCGCGTTCAGGGCTTTCGCCAGCGGGCGCATATCCGCCGGTGTGCCGGGGAAACCGTGGACGAGCAGCGCGCCGCCGCCTGTACCGGGCAGAGTAAATGGGTCGTGTTTTGGCGAGTCGAATGCGTGAGCGAACAGATCAACCGGGTTCATCGGCGTGGACATCGGGCACTCGCAGCGATAGCAGGCTGTCAAAGGCGAACAGGAACGCACCTTGCAGGAGTATACCCAGCCCCGCGCCGCGCAAACGCTCGGGACGGCGCGTGCGCGTGAGCAGCCACAGACCGCCGGCCATGTAAATCACATCGAGCAGCGCATTGATGCGCAGCAGACGGCGCAAACTGCGCGCTTCACCGGCGCGGCGTTGTGGCGTATGTACGTCCGCAAGGCTGCGCTGGCGGCGCGCCCCGCTGAACGCGCCGAACAGGGCGATGCCGCTGTTAATGAGCGGCCAGCCGAGGAACTGCTCACTGACGCCGCGCGTGAATGGCGTGCGCCGCGCGCCGATCAGCAGGCCAAGCGCCGCGCTGAGGCCGCTCCAACCCAGCAGCGCGCCCGATACGAAACGCTGGAATTCCCAGATCGTCATGGTGATGCCCTTGTGTCTCTGTGGTGCGATTCGTCTGCAATTCAATTCAGTTTAGGCAGATTTACACGGCAAACGCTGCATTTGTCACCCAATATTCATCTGGCTGATATTGCGGGTTTATGCGCTTCTGTAATCCTTGCGCTATAACAGAGATGGCGTCGTGTCGTGCTCCACCCTTCAGGGAGGAGGGTGAAGAACCCCACGCACGGCGCCTTCCTCGCTCACCCCTCACGGTAAATTGTGGACGAAACATATGCTCGGACGCCTCACACGCTGGTTCGACAGCACGCTGCACCCAGAGTGGTATCACGGCGAAAGCAAACGCCCACCGTATTTCGAGGGCTGGTACTTCAAGCTGGTGTCGCCTGACCTGGGGCTGCGCTATGCCATCATCCCGGGCATCTTCCTGAGCGACGACCCCGCGCGCCATCATGCCTTCGTGCAGGTGTTCGACGGCGTCAGCGGCCACGCCACCTATCACCGCTATCCCGCCAGCGCATTTCAGGCGCTCGCCGGTGAGTTCGATATCCGCATCGGCCCCAACCGCTTCACGCGCCAGCGAATCGAACTGCACATCGACGACGCCCAGCGCACGGTCGAAGGAAAAGTCGAATTAGGCGCGGGACAGGGCTGGCCGGTGACGCTCGCTTCTCCGGGCGTGATGGGCTGGTTCGGCTGGGTGCCGGTGATGGAGTGCTATCACGGCGTGCTCAGCTTCGACCATAAACTGGATGGCAGCCTGACCGTCGATGGCGAGCGCCTTAATTTCAGCGGCGGGCATGGCTACATCGAGAAGGACTGGGGTCAGTCGTTTCCGGGCGGCTGGGTGTGGATGCAGACCAACCACTTCGAGATTCCCGGCGTGTCCTTCAGCGCGTCGGTGGCGATCACGCCATTCATGGGCAGTTGGTTCCCGGGCTTTCTGGCCGGCTTGTGGATGAACGGTGAGTTTTACCGCTTCGCCACCTACACCGGCGCAAAGACCGAGACGCTCGACATCAGCGAGGATCACGTATTCTGGGCCATCGAAGACCGGGCGCACCGGCTGGAGATTACGGCGGCGCGGGCGGGCGCATCGATTTTGCCCGGCCCCACGCGGGACAGTATGGATATGCGCGTGCCGGAAACGCTGCAGGCCGAGATCGACGTCTGCCTCAGCCCCATCGGCGGCGGCGCGCCAATCTTCCACGGCACGGGCGTGTGCGCCGGGCTGGAAGTCGCTGGCGACCTCGACCGGCTGCGGGCCGCAATCCGTGGCTAGAAAGAGAGTGGATTGAACCGCCAAGGCACGGAGGCTGACAAGGGAGCGCGCCCTCGTCCTGATTCTGCGCGAACAAGATCGGCAGGTCGGCGTCGACTATTTCGCGAATGCTCTCCTCAACCGGCATGGATTCAGCTACAGTCGCACTCCCCGGCGCTTCAGCAGGAACATCTCACGCTTTCAACTATGATCTTTCAACTTCGTTGTTACAGACTGCCTGAATACAATTCGGGCCGGCGATCGTCAAACACAGGGATGCGCTTGCGTACTTCCTTCACCATGTCGAGTTCGATGCTTGCCGTAGCCAGCACGGGCTGCTGGCCCGCCTCGATGACAATCTCGCCCCACGGATCGACGATCATCGAGTGGCCGCCAAACTCTGTATCGCCGGTTGGACCGCAGGCGTTGACCGCCACGATGTAGCACTGGTTTTCGATGGCGCGGGCGATGAGCAGAGCGCGCCAATGTTGGATGCGCTCGGCTGGCCATTCGGCGGGCAGCACGATAATTTTCGCACCTTCAACAGCATAGCGGCGGAACAGTTCCGGGAAGCGTAGATCGTAGCAAATGGCGAAGCCAGTCGCGCCCCACGGCAGATCGAGCAGCAGCGGGGCCGATCCCGCCTGCAAGTAGCGATCTTCATCCATCAGCCCGAACAGGTGGATTTTGCGGTAAACGCCGCGCACTCCGCCGCGCGAATCGATGAACGGGGCGCTGTTGGCTATCTGATTGCCACGCCGTTCCAGATGCGAGCCGATGATCGAGACTTTGTGCTGACTGGCCAGCGCCGCCAACTGGGCGAACACATCGGCGTTCAGGTCACTGGCGAGCGTGCGGCCTTGTTCGAGCGCGTAACCGGTGGCCCACAACTCGGGCAGCATCAGCAGATGCGTACCCCGCCGGCCTGCTTCCGCGATCAGGTCTTCGGCGGTCTTGAGATTCTTGCGCACGTCGCCCAGCGCGATATTCATCTGAGCGAGGCTGATGGTCATTTTTGGCACGAAACTTCACTCCTGACGCTTGCGACTAGCTCGAAAACAAGGTGCGCAGCGGCGCAAACCAGAGATCGAGCGCGCCGCTGTTGAGGCCAAAGCCATAGATGAAGATACTCATCATCACGCCGATCATCGAACCGAGGAAACCGGCCAGCAAGCCCATGCCCAGGCCGCTACGGAATGCGCGCCATTTGCGCCGGCGGTTCTGTTTGCGCCGTTCGTCTTCGGCGTAGCGTCGTTCGGCCTCGGCCTGCGGATCGGGCGGTAGCAACGCCTCAAGCTGCCGCTGCGCTTTGGCATTGGACGGGTTGATGCGAACGACGTTCTCCAGGCACACGCGCCGGTCATCCTCAGCGGTGACGACATCCAGCAGCGCCAGCCATACGCGCTCGTCATACGGGCTGAGTTCCGCCGCCTTGCGGTAGTGTTCGCTGGCCGCGGCGCTATCTCCTGCTTTCGCGGCCTTGCGGCCGGCCTTGAGCAGATCGTTCACCCGGTCATTCGGTTGCACGGCCATCATCAGCCTCCCGGAGGCCGGCGCGCCCTACGGCCCCCACCAGTCGCCTGGATAGTACTTCGCGGCGGGATCGTTGGTCAGTTGGGCAAGCGTCTGCCGCTGCAAATCGAGGATATAGATCTCGTAGTTTCCGCTGCGGTCGCTGGCGTAAGCCAGATAACGCGCATCGGGACTAAGCACGGGATAGATTTCGTCATCAGCGCCTTGCACGAGCGGTGAGGCCGCGCCAGTGCCGTCAGCGTTGCGCAAGTACACATCGTGGTTGCGCGGATCGCTGGCCAGCGCGGCGCTGTAGATGATCTGCGACCCATCGGGGGACCAGCGCGGCTGGGTTTCGATGATCGTGTTCTGATCGTTGGTCAGCCCGAATTTTCCGCCTGAGCCCACGTCGATCAGCGCCAGGTCGACGCCCTGTCCGGTCGCAATGTCATCGCGCACGGCCACAACGCGCGCGCCGTTGGGGGACATGCGCGGATAGCTGTAGTCGAGGGCATCGTTGCTGAGATTACGCAGGCTGTAGTCCACCAGGCTGAGCAGGAACACCTGCCGCCCTTCGCCGCTGGTGGGCGTTTTCGCCACAAACAGGAGCGAAGTGCCGTCGTCGGAATAGGCGGGCATTTCCGGCTCGATGACTTCGGTGCTGTTGAAACGTTCGCCGAAGTTTTCGACGCTGGCGCCGTTGGTGTTGACTGCCTGAATGCTGGTGGCGAAAAACACGCGGTCGTACACCGTATAGGCGATGCGCTGGCCGTTGGCGTAAATCGATACGTCTCGGCCGATTGCATCGCCCACGCGCTGGAAATCGGTTCCGGCGTTCAGGTTAAATACGCCCACGGGTAGGAAGCCGATGTTTTCGAGGTCGCGGCCGCCCCATGCGCCCAGCACACCAGTGACGCCCTGCGGCGGCGGCAGCAGCGTGGCGGTTACCGCGACGGTCGGCAGCGGCGTGGCAGTCCATTCAGGCGGCAGCGTAGGCCGTGACGAGGTGGGCGTGGCGATGGCGAACTGCGTGGCCTGCTCGTCCTGCACGGCCTGGGTGGCCACCTGCGCCACCGCCGTTTCCGCGCTGATCGTGGCCATGCCGTTCGCGGCTGCCAGGGCCTCGGTGGCCGCCTGGTTGCTGCTGTTGATCGTAAACAAGGTGATGATGAGGCAGACGAACACGACGACAACCGCCGCACCCACGCCGATGAGCAGGAACAGGCTGCGACGCGATACGCCCGGGATGATCTCGTTTGATGTGGACGGCGGCGGGGTGGCAGCCTGTGCCTGCTTCGCCTGCTGCTCCATGCGCGCTTCCAGCGCATCCAACGCCTTGCGCGCGCGGTCGTTGTTCGGATTGATTTCCAGCACCTTTTCGAGCGCCGCGCGCCGTTCGAGGTCGGTATCGACCACCGAGGCGAGCCAGAACCAGCCCTTTTCGTTTTGGTCATCCAGCTCTACGACGCGCTCGAACTTGACGCGCGCACCAGATCGATCACCAGCGCGTGCATCGTCGATGCCCTGGCGCAGGAGCGTATCCACATCACCTTCGGGGGGTGCTGGAGTGGCGAATGGATCGAAGTCTGAAGTCACGGTCTTTTTCCCTGACGTGAAACGAACGGTTAGCCGGGCAGAAAGGCGATGGACTGCGCTTCAGCGAGATCACTCAACGGGGTAATCGCGCCGGATTCAACGTTCAGAAAATACCACAGGAAGCGGTTGCCATTGCGGTCAGAGGCGAAGGCGATCCACTTGCCATCGTCCGACCAGGCCGGCGCGCGGTCGTCTGCCGTATCGTTAACCGTCAACTGGAACGGGCGCTGGCCATCCGCCCCGATCACGAAAATATCGGGGTCGCTGCTCTGCTGATTGACATAGGCAATACGCGCGCCATCGGGCGAGTAGACCGGCGATGTGACAGTGCCGCCTACATTCGAGAATGGCTGAATCAGGCCCGTATCACTGCGCGTAAACATGCGCGTGAAGCCGGGGGTGTTCATGTCCGACACAAACAGCAGCGTGTCGCCATCCGGCGGAAAAGCCGGATACGAATCATAGGCGTCGTTGGCGGTCAGCGCCTCAGGCTCGGCCATGCCGTCCGGGTTCGAGGGCACGCGGTACAGGTCGAAGTCGCCATCAGTGTCCGAGGCGTAGACGATGCTGGCTCCGTCGCTGGACCAAACCGGATGCTCAAGACCCGCGTTCGGCGTGTCAGTGATCTGGCGCACATCGGTAGGATCGCTGACAGGCGCAGTGAACAACTGCCAGTTCTTCTCAGGGGTATCGTCCGGCGCGATATTACGTGCAAACGCGATCTG
The DNA here is from genome assembly GCA_963841085.1 of uncultured Chloroflexia bacterium. Classification (GTDB taxonomy): domain Bacteria; phylum Chloroflexota; class Anaerolineae; order Aggregatilineales; family Phototrophicaceae; genus Flexifilum. The sequence continues at coordinate 167,841 of CAWJBF010000012.1, forward strand.
TGTCTGATCGGGATTGAGCACCATGTCGTAGTAGCCCTGATCGTCGCCGATCTCAAGGATGCCGCTGCCATCCGCCAAGCCCTCGAACAGCGACGCAATCACGCTGCCCGGCGGAACGGCGGCGAACACGACCGGGTAGCTGGACAACGGCAGCGGCGTGGGGCTGGGCGTCAGCGTGGCCGTCGGTTCCGGCGAAGGCGTGGGCGTGAACGTGGGCGGCAGGGCGGCCTGGGCGCGGTCGAGCGTGACCATGATGACCGGCGCGGTCGGTGGAATGCGTGTGCGCGTCACCGTAGGCCGCACCGTCACTTCCACCCCCTGCTGCGCGACCTCGGTCGGCGCAGCGGTGGGCGCGGGTTCTGCGCCGGGCTGGCTGAGCAGAAACAACGCTACGATCAGCACCATCACCATCGCGACCGCCGCCGCAGCCAGAAAATACGGATTGGTGTTGCGTCGACGCGACGGTGGCTTGGGAGTTGAAGGAGGGCGCGGTGGGGTACTGCTGCTGGCGCTTTTGGCGGCGGGGGCAGGCGTTGGCGCAGTGCCCCCCAGCCGTTCCAGCGCCTCACGGGCCCGGGTATTAGCGGGGTTAACGCGCAGCACCTGTTCGAGGTAAGAGCGCCGTTCCGGCAGCGTATCCACCACCGAGGCCATCCACATCAAGGCGGTTTCATTGGTGCGATCCTGCTGCAGTACCTGCTGCAGCAGCCGGCGGGCGGTTAGTTTGTCGCCGCGCCGCGCGGCCTCGATGCCTTCACGCAGCGTATTATCGAGATTGTTGCTCGCCACACTTCCCCCTTTTTGGCTGCGGGCCTACAGCGCCTGCGCCGCAATCAGCACGATGAGCAGCAGCACGATGAGCACGCCGACGATGATGCCGAAAAAGACCAGCAGCCGGTTATCGCGCGCGCTCGACTTATTCTTCATCTTCTTCAAGGCGTCGAGCGCGGTCTTGTTATTCGGGTTCACGACCAGCGCGCGGTTCAGCCATACGGCCATCTCATCCTGCGAGTCGCTCAGTTTGGCCATCCACATCAGCGCGCGTTCGTTGTTCGGGTCTTCCGCCAGAATCTGATTAAACATCATGCGCGCGCTTTCCTTATCGCCGCGTTTGGCAGCGGAAATGGCAAGCTGCAGCAAGTCCTCACGATTGGGCGAAACGGTGGTTACGTCAGGGGTATTCGTCGCCATGCAGAATCTCCATTCAGTTGCGCTGGCCGCGTGAACACAGCCAGTCGCGGGCCGCACCTAAACGGGCAAGGGTGCGCTCAACTGGAACAGCAGAATATAGAAATAACAGAATACGGTCACCCAGATCAGCGCGTCTACGCGATCGAGGACGCCGCCATGCCCGGGCAGGATGTCGAAGCCGCTGATATGCGAATCTTTCACCTGGAACGCGCGTTTGAGCGCCAACTCAAATAAATCGCCCAAAATCGCAATGATTGGGCCGATTAGGATGAGGACGAGCGATGCCAGGCTCAGTTCGTTGGAGGCGACGAGGAGCAGCAGCGAGGTCAGCACGCCGCCGATATAGCCCACGACCGCACCTTCGACCGTCTTCTTGGGCGAAATGCGCGGGGCCAGCTTGTGGCGACCCCACAAGCGCCCGCCCACGTAGGCCATGATATCGGTGCCCCATGTGAGCGCCAGCACGATCAGCAACCAGACCATACCGTCGTAGAAGCCGCGAATGGCAACCAGGAAGGCAGCAGGAAAGCCGATATAGAACACGCCAAACAGCGTCATCAGCAGTTGGCGAAAATTGCGGCGCGGCTCGTGCGGATGGCGCACAAATTCGATGGCCAGCGTGAGCAGCGATCCTGCGCCCAGCACCAGCGGCCACAAATCCGGGCGCCCCCCCTGATAGATGATCACGAGGGAAAGCACCATCGGTGTGCCGATGAGCGCGCTGCCTTGCTCGGGCCGGTTTTCAGCAAGCAGATAGAATTCGAGGGCGGCAATCATGGCAGCGAGCCCCACGAACAAGGCAAACACCCAGCCACCAACCGCCACCAGCACGATCACGATGGGCGCAAGCACCAGAGCCGTAATCACGCGCTGCATCAGATTGGAAGGCTGTTTCTTTGGTGGAGTGGACTCTGCTGCGTCCGCTTCGGTCATTGGCCCAATCCGTTTACGCACCATCGACAAGTCTGCACAGTAATTGTAGCAGATAACCCGTATTCATCGTCTTAATGCACGGGAACGTGCAGGGCCAGCGCAGCGAGAATCCAACGGTTCGGTCTGGTCGATAATTTGCAAAACGATTGGAACCGCCAGGTCACGGAGAACGACAACGAAGGACGCCAATAAAGTTTGAGCGAAACCCCTGGGGCGCCTGGCGTCCAGGCGGTTCAATCAATCCTTATCGGAATTCGAACTCAATCCCAGGGTAGTAGTTCAACGCTGTTGGGAGCGAGAAAGCACACAAGCCCCGGCCGGGGCTTGTGAATTTGAAGGCTGTTTCGTGAGGCGAGTGTTGATCAGTGGCGCACCGACGGCCAGCGGGTGCGCTCACTGGGCACTGCGGGCGTGAAGTGCTGGAAGTTGTTGTTGCTCGTCCACGTGAGGTAGCTGTACAGACGATAGAGTGCGCCGACGCGCTTCATGAGTTCGGGGATAATCACTGGCGTGTCGAGCGCGGGGTCGTTTGGCTCATACCACACGCCCAGCCGCAGCCAGTCCTGGCCGTCGCAGAAAGTGCTCATCCATTCATCGAGGAAGCGGCCGCGCAGCAGTTGACGAAGCTGCACATGCGCGTCATCCAGATAAACGCCGTCCCAAAAACCCATCCGGTAATCGCCATCCATGCGCGACAACAACTGGCGCAGTGTGTCGCGATGGCGTGAAAACGACAGCTTGCCCACCAGATTGCGCTGATCGAGCCATGATGCGGGCGACACGATCACTTCGACCGCAAAATGCTGGTCGGTCAGGCGCACTTCGATCACGGGGTGGCGATTGAGTTCCAGCTTGAGCGGCGCATCCAGGCCGTCGCGGCCCATCAGTCGCTCGACGGTAATGGCCTGCTCGCGCGAACGCAAGTAGGGCAGCGACACGCCCGGGATGGCGCCGCTGGCTGCGGCCGAACGCCCGGGAATTACAGGCGTCTTGTCCCAGAACGGATACAGGTTCCACGTCAGATCACGCATTCGGCGGTGCAGGCTGCGATGGAGTTCGGCGAATTTGTCCGCGACGAGGGTGGTCTGAGCGGCGCCAGCAGATTGAAAGTCTTCGGGAGTGAAGTAGGCCTGAGACATTTCGCGCTCCTACCATTTAAAAAGATGAGGACAACATGAGTTCACGCTTCTCACTATATCTTTACTTTTTCTCAATTCAACGGTCACGAGGAAAAATTCAGCCAAAATTCATGAATGGCGCTGGTTCTACGGGAAGCGACCAATTCAGTGCCCAAGATAATGGCTGGGGAGTACAATCAGAAGCAGGCGATGTTCAGCATCGCTACGGCACTGCGGCGCACCACTTCGCGCCGCTTTTCAGCCTCCGCAGGAGGCTGGTCGGTTTGGCAGCCGAAGCGTTTACGCTCTGGCGGCACTACAAACGTGCGGAGAATTGACACTCTCTCCAATGAAAGCGCCGAAAGCGCCCTGCCACCCGCACTTCTTCATTCTTATTCTGCGAGGCCACCATGACACTGACGAAACAAGACGTTTTTGAGTATCACAGTAAGGGCCGGCCCGGGAAAATTGAGGTGGTGGCCACCAAGCCACTGCGTACCCAGCGCGATCTATCGCTGGCGTATACGCCGGGCGTGGCCGAAGCCGTGCTCGAAGTCGAGCGCGACCCGCTCACCGCCTATCAACTGACGGCCAAATCGAACCTGGTGGCGGTGGTCTCCAACGGCACGGCCATTCTCGGGCTGGGCAACCGGGGCCCACTGGCGAGCAAGCCAGTGATGGAGGGCAAGGGCGTCCTCTTCAAGCGCTTCGCTGATATCGACGTATTCGATATCGAGATCGACGCCTATAGCATAGAGGAAATTGTGAGCGTGGTGCGCGCCATTGCGCCCACGTTTGGCGGTATCAATCTGGAAGACATCAAATCGCCTGAATGCTTCGAAATCGAGCGCCTGCTGCGCGCCGAACTGGACATTCCCGTCTTTCACGACGATCAGCACGGCACGGCTATTATCAGCAGCGCGGCGCTCATCAATGCCTGCCGTCTTACCGGACGGCGGCTGGACGAACTGAAGATCGTCGTCAGCGGCGCGGGCGCAGCCGCCGTCTCTACCGCCGAGTTTTATGTCACGCTCGGCGTCACCCGTGCCAACATCACCATGACCGACCTGTACGGCGTCGTTTATCCGGGCCGCCCGGAAGACATGAACGAATATAAGGGAGCGTTCGCCGTGGGGAAGGAGCCCGGCACGCTGATGGATGTCATCGAGGGGGCGGACATGTTCCTCGGCTTGTCGGCGGCCAACGTGCTCAAGCCCGAACATCTGCTGCGCATGGCCCGCGACCCGATTGTGTTCGCGTTGGCCAATCCCAACCCGGAAATCATGCCGGAACTAGCGCGCGAAACTCGGCCCGATGCGCTCATCGCCACCGGCCGCAGCGATTATCCCAATCAGGTCAATAATGTGCTCGGCTTCCCGTTCATATTCCGCGGCGCGCTCGACGTATATGCGCGCCAGATCAATGAGGAAATGAAGCGCGCGGCAGCTTATGCGCTGGCCGCGCTAACGCACGAGGACGTGCCGAACTCGGTACTGTCCGCCTATGGCTTGACGGCACTGCGTTTTGGCCGTGATTATCTGATCCCTAAGCCGCTCGATCCGCGCGTTCTGCGCACGGTCGCGCCGGCGGTTGCCCGCGCCGCCATGGAGAGCGGGGTTGCGCGCCGCCAGATTGATCTGGCCGAATACACCACCGATCTGGCCACGCGCCAGGGTACCGGCACCATGGTGCGCAACCGCATTATCAACAAGGCGAAATCAGGCGAGCCGAAGCGCGTGGTCTATGCCGAAGGCGAGGAAACCAAGATCATCCGCGCGGCGGCGCTGGTGCATGACGAAGGCATTGGCGAACCGATATTGCTTGGCCGCAAGTCGGTCATTGAAGAAAAGGTCGAGGAACTCGGCTTGCGCTTTTCGCCCACCATCGTCGATTTCTATGATGACGAAAGCTATCGCGACCGCTACACGCCAGTAATGCACCAACTACGCCAGCGCCGTGGCGTCACACTCAGCCGTGCCCGCTCGATGCTGCGCGACCGCAACTACTTTGGCGCGATCATGCTGCACCTTGGCGAAGCCGACGCTCTCATCAGCGGCCTCACCTACGAGTATCCCGATGTCGTGCGGCCGGCGCTGCAGATGTTCCACGCGCGGCCGGGCGCGCTGCGCGCCAGCGGCGTTTATCTCGTACTCGTCAACAAGCGCGTGTATCTGTTCACCGACGCGACCGTCAATATCGACCCCGATGCAGAAACGCTGACCGAGATCGCCATTCTGGCCGCCGACTTCGCGCACTCGCTCGATATCGAGCCGCGCGTGGCCATGCTCAGTTTCTCCAATTTCGGCAGCACGCCGCACCCGGACTCGCTCAAGGTGCGCGAAGCGGTTGAGATGGTGCGCCGCAAGCGGCCGGATATTGAAATTGATGGCGAAATGCAGGCAGATGTGGCGATTGTGCCCGAACTCGTTGAGCAGCGTTATCCCTTCAGCCGCGTGAAAGACGCCAATGTACTGGTATTCCCGGACCTCGGCTCGGCCAACATGGCCTACAAGCTCATGGGCAGGCTAGGCGGCGCAGAGACAATTGGCCCGATCCTGCTGGGCGTGGGCGCGCCAGTGCATGTGCTGCAAGCTGGTGATGATGTCGAGGCGATTGTGGCGATGACGGCGGTGGCGGTAATGGACGCACGCGGCCGCGAGGCATTGGGCGAACGTACGCAGGCAGTGACTGCTGAACCACGCACGCCGCATGGTTCGAAGTAGTCGTGAATCTGAGCAGGGGACGTAACACCAGTCGCGTGTAGGATACGCTCGCGAGCACACCTTGACGCTCAATATCGCCAGCCGCTGAAGCGGTAGGCTGCCGAAACGACAAGCCTCTCCGAGGCTAAAAACTGTGGACGCACACCAACCAGACTCAGCCTCCGCAGGGGGTTTGTTGGTTTGGCCGCCGGAGCGTTTACGCTCTGGCGGCAACCTGCACAAGGACCATCGGCGCGCTCGTGAGCGCGCCCTACGCCCCATCATTCCCCGCGTCCAGAGCTTCTTTCCTCGCTGGCATCCGCTAGCACCATACCAGCCGCCGACCGGCCCGACAGTATAACCATCGGCACGCCGCCGCCCGGGTGGGCCGTGCCGCCGCAGAAGTACAGGCCGCGAAGCTCGGGCGCGCGGTTGTGGGGCCGCCGCAGCGCGTTAAAGCGGTCGTTCGAGGAAATGCCGTAGAGCGCTCCGCGCCGCGCGCCCGTCTGCCGTTCGAGGTCGAGTGGCGTCAGCATCCTTTCACTGCGAATCGCGCCTCTGATGTTCAGTCCAAAATCTGACAGGCGGTTTAGCACCACCTCGCGATAGTCCGCCGCGCCGGTTGCCCAGTCAAAGCCATCGCCCAGTGGTGGCGCGTTGACGAGCACGAACCAGTTCTCGCAGCCGCGCGGCGCATGGGTGGGATCGGCCTTGCTGGTGATGGCGATATAAACGGTTGGATCATCAGGCGGAACACCGTGTGAGAAAATATCCTCGAACTCGCGCGCGTAATCATGGTTGAAGTGGATGTTGTGATGGGCAAGCTGCGGATGCTCACCTTCGACGCCCAGCAGCAGCACGAAGCCGGAACAGGATGTGCCTTGCCGCGTGATTTGCGCCAGCCGCCGCTGCGTGCTCGGCGTGGATGGCAGCAGCTTTTCGTATACGGTCGCCACATCGACGTTGGCAATTACGGCGTCGGCCTTCAAAGTTTCGCCCTCCGCCAACTGCACCCCCGTCACACGATCTTCACTCACCACAATCGCTTCGACCGGCGTATTCACACGAATGGCGACGCCCAGTTCGCGCGCCAGCCGTTCACAAGCGCGGGCGATGGCGTAGATTCCGCCCTGCGGAACCCACACGCCGCCCGACAGCTCGACATGCGCGATCACATTGAGTGTGGCCGGCGCGAGATAGGGTGATGCGCCGACATAGGTGGCGAAGCGGCCCAGAAGCTGGCGCAGACGCGGATCGCGCACAAAGCCGCGAATGCTGGCGTCCATTGTGCGCAGCGGATCGACCGCTGGAATGTCGCGCAGGGGCGTGCGCGCCAGCGTGAGCAGGCTGGGCGGCGGCCCATAGATGAAACGCGGCCCGGTGATGTCGTGAATACGCTGCGCGTAGGCCAGGTAGCGGCGATAGCCGTCGGCATCCCCTGTGCCCGCCATCTCAGCGATGCGTCCCGCCATCAGGTCCACATCCTGCGCGGCGTCCAGAACCGTGCCATCAGGGTAGAAGTAGCGCGTGAGCGGATCGACCGGCAGCAGCGTCAGATAGTCTTCCAACCTGCGGCCTGCAGCGGCGAACAGCGCTTCAAACACCGGGCGCATGGTGATGACCGACGGGCCGGTATCCCAGCGAAAACCGTCCTGCGCGATCTCGCTCATCTTGCCGCCCACGGCCGCGTTCTGTTCGAGGACGGTCACGTGCGCGCCTGCCGCCGCCAGATGAATGGCCGCGCTCAAACCGCCGATGCCCGCGCCAATGATGAGGACGCGAGTCATGGGCTGGTCACTGGCGTTTCGGTCGGCTGCGGCATGGGCATGAACTGCACGCTATCCAGCACCGCCTGAAGTTCAGCAGCCGCCGGGCCGTCCATCGCCTCAATCGGGTCGGTGAAGGCGAAGAACAGGAAATTCAGACCAAACTGGCGCAGGCCGGCAAACCAGCCGCGTGTGTCGGGCAGTTCGGGGCAATCGACCGCCGCGAAGGTGGTGCCCACCGCCGCCAACCCACCAATAACATCCTCACGCCGCAGGTCGGTGCCGATGTTGCAGCCGGCCTCCATCACCGCCAGCCGCAGGAGGCGCAGGCCGTCAAGATAGAGGTCGATCTGCTGCGGGGCGTCGCCCGAGCCGGGCGGCAGCACGTTCGGGAAGCCCCAGAGCAGCACAATTGTGCCCGCGCCTCCGGTGACCGGGCCGCTGAAAACGGCGGCAGGCACGCCGCGCGCGCCGTCGAGGTCTTGCAGCAGCAGCGTGGCGTAGCCCGCTCCCCAGCCGTCGGGCAGATCAATGGCTATCGGCGGCGGCAGTGCGTCGTCCATTAGCGGTTGGATGGTGATGACAGGCTCGGGCGTGATCTGAACAGCGGCCACAGCGGAAGGCGTCAGGGCGCGATTCAAGGAGTCGTTGAACGCCGTCATCGCCCGGTCGATCGTGAAATCGAGGCTGGCTGCATCCGGCAGCGAAGCGGCGCTGTTAACCAGCACCAGCGGCGGCGCGGTGAACAAGCTGGTTTGGCTGGCGGCGCGCTGCGCTTCATCCAGCAGATAGTCGGGGCGTTCGCTCACCATGCAGTCGTTCCACTCGGCCCGGTTGAGTGATGTTTCGTCTGCCATCTCGATCAGACGCGTACCGGTGAAGCCTTCTGCGCCTTGTGCGCTCACCGCCGCGTAAACCCGTTCGGCGTAAGCCCAGAAGGCGGACTGGTCGCCGGCGCACAAGGCCGCGCGCGCTGCGCCGCGCGCATTGGGCACCGCCTCGTTATACAGCGGCAGATACGTGATCAGGATTTCGCCGGCGCGGGCGCGTTGGGACAGCAACTGCGCGGCATCGCCCCAGAACGAGATCGAAGCGGGGTCATCGAAGGCGGCGTACACCAGCACCGAGACGGGCGCGGTCTCAAAGCCGAGCATCGGAAAGCCCAGCGGCGCCTGGCCCTGTGGGATGCCGCTGAACTGGCCGAGCGTCAGAGCAGGCGCAGCGGTGGCTGGAGCAGTCGCAGGCGGGGCATCGAGGGGCGGCGTAATTGTGGCGGGCGCAGACGAAGTGCAGGCGGCCATCCCCGCCAACAGGCCGAGCGCGATCCATCGATCAAGACGGGTGAACCTCATGAAGGGCGCCTCACAGAGACATCGAAGCGGATGATGCGGCAGTATACCCAATGCGCTGCGCGTCTAATCTGCTGACCTTGATGCGAACACTGCGTTCTTCGTGTTGCCTTTCCTCATTCTTCAACTCAGCCGTCAGCGCCGGGAAGCCGCCTGTTACGCGGCGCGGAAAGGGCCGCTGATTTGCGGTATGATAGCCGCAGTATCGAAAATACGACGCGCGAATGCGCATGAACCAGCGCCTGCGCTGTGTTGAGGGGAGGCCCCTGTGTTGATGAAACGACTTGCCCTGCTGCTGGCTGTGGGCCTGATGGCGACTTTTGCGACGGTCGCCAGCGCCCAGGACGCCACCCCCGTGCCCACTTCGACCGGGCCTACCAACGCGGTACAGGCCAACTTCTTCGCCTGCACCGACTCGGTCATCATGACCATGAACGGCCTCCTGCTGCCGGGTTACAGCGCCTTCTGGCAGGCCTTCGCTGGGCCAGGTGGCACCGGTACTGCCCTCACCAGCGTGCGCCAGGTCGATGCCAGCGGTGAATTCACCTACACTGAGCGCGTCGCCAATCCCGCCGGCGTGACCACTCCTGACGGCAGCACTGCCAGCGCCAAAGTGTCTGTCGCCCGCAGCAGCAATCCGGCGGCGATTGATTTCGAGTTCGTCGTCAGCGATGTCAATGACGGCTGCACCAGCAGTATCCCGACTGGCTCGATCACCACCAGCACTGATGCAGGCAGTCCGTCCAGCGGCAGCACCTCGGGCACGAGCGGCACGAATCTGCTGGCGCCCAACGGCCTGATCCTCAATCCCAACCTCAGCCCGGAAGCCGCCGTCGTGGTGGGCGCGCGCCCCAGCGACACCTTCCGCTCTGATACACCGGGCCTGATTTTCGCCGAATGCGACGACATTCCGCTGGCGCTGCCCGGCCTCGTCTACGACACCGATAATGTCGTCGTTTACTGGAGTTGGTTCACCAAAACCGAAGAACAGATGAACCAGCAGCTTGCCAGCGCGCAATACTCGGTCAAGATGAACGGGGCGACGTTCAACCCGGTGCAGTTGAGCGCGCCCGAACGCCGCAATGGCAACTGGTGGGTGTTCTACACCGCCGAAGTCGGCAACCTGCGCCCCGGCCACTACGAAGTCGGCTATCAGTTGACGTGGGCCGAGCCGGTCAACGACGGCTATGCCGATTACGGGCCGGGCACGGACAACCCTATTGAGACCGGTACCTGCAACTTCAACGTGACCTACAACTCGCAAGATCGAGGGGCCGTGTCGTACACCGGTATGTTCAACCCGACCGCGTATCCTGTGCACAACATCACGCCGGATTACTAAAGCGTGGTTGGCCCTTCTACCGTAACCCTTCTCCCCAGTGTGCCCCTGCCCTAACATAGGGAAGGGGTTTTGGGTGCAATACTCGGATTGTAGGGGCGCAGCGCGCTGCGCCCCTACACTTTTAGTGCTCTCCTCCCTGTGTTCGGGGAGCGTGGTTGCGTGGGGTGGCGGCTGATGGCCGCGCTAGCAGATATGGCCCTGCCGCTGCTGGGCATGGCGCTGACCCCCGATCAGGAGACCGCGTTTGACGTCTACGCGCTGGCGCTGGCCGAGTGGAACACACACACCAATCTGACGGCAATCACAGAACTAAATGATGTGCGCGTGCGCCACTTCCTCGATTCGCTCACGGTGCTGGCCGCTGTGCCGCTGGCCGAAGGCGCGCACGTCATCGACGTGGGCACGGGCGCGGGTTTCCCCGGCCTGCCCATGCGCATTGCCCGCCCTGACCTCCACCTCACGCTGATGGAAGCAACTGGCAAGAAGCTAACCTTCTGCCGCCACGTGGCCGAAGTGCTGGGCATGATTGATGTGGATTTCGTCCATGCCCGCGCCGAGGAAGGCGGCCACCTGCCTAACCTGCGTGAGCGCGGAGATGTGGTGGTGGCGCGGGCCGTTGCGCGGCTGCCCGCCCTGCTCGAATATCTGCTGCCACTCACACGCATCGGTGGAGTGGCCGTGGCTATGAAGGGCCGCACTGCCGCCGCTGAAGCCCATGATTTAAGGCGCGCGCTCAAGCTACTGGGCGGCAAGCTGCGCGAATTGCGCGAATTCACCCTGCCCGGCATCGAGGAGCCTCATGTGCTGGTCATCGTCGATAAGGTCGCGCCCACGCCCGCCGGCTTTTCGCGGCGGCCCGGCCTACCGGCGCAGAAACCGCTATAGGACAGTGCTGAGTAGAAACATGGAGATAGGCGCAAGTTTGCTTTGCACAATTCGAGCCGGACGATAGTCGTTATTTCTGTTTCTTAACTCAGCATTCAGCACTTCTTCTACTGTCCCTTCAGGAGTCTTTGCCATGAAATCCGATCTCAATAAGCTGATGGAAGCACGTGGTCTTGATGCGGTGATCGCACTCATCAATGAAGTCTACAGCCCGCCGGTCGATTACCTGGCCAACGGCGCGCGCATCACTAACGGCATGATCATCCAGAAACGCGGCGCAGCCCCGCTGCTGTTCGCCAACCCGATGGAAGTCGAGGAAGCGGCCAAAAGCGGGCTGGAAGTTATCACCTTCGGCGAACTCGGCTACTACGAACTGCTCGAGACGCTGGACGACCGCGAGCAGGCGACGGTGCAACTGTGGGGGCGGGCGCTGGCGCGCGCCGGCGTCACCGAGGGAACAGTCGGCCTGTACGGCACGGCGGACGTACATTATGTGCTGGCGCTAGTGCGCGCCATCGGAAGCGCGTTTCCGCAGATTCACTTCTTCAGCGAGATGGGCATCGGTCGGCTGGCGCTGTTCGCTGAGGCGGCGGCGACCAAAGATGACGACGAACTGCTGCGCCTGCGTTCGGTGGCGGCGCGCACTGACGACGTGCTTCAGGCCACATGGGACTATCTGGCCGGTCACCGGCTCGATGGCGAGCGCGTCGTCGATGGCGAGGGGCAGGCGCTGACGATTGGCGACGTCAAGCGCTTCGTACGGCGCGCGCTGCTCGACCGCGGCCTCGAAGACACCGACATGATCTTCGCGCAGGGCCGCGACGCCGGTTTCCCGCACAGCCGGGGCGAGGAAGACGCGGGCCTGTTGGCCGGCCTGCCGATTGTGTTTGACCTGTTCCCGCGTGAATTCGGCGGCGGCTATTTCCACGACACGACACGGACGTGGGCCCTCGGCTATGCCCGCCCCGAGGTAGAAGAGACTTACGCGCAAGTGATGGACGCCTTCGACATCGCAGTCGAAGCATACCGGCCCGGTATGCAAACCAAAGACATGCAGCTTGCGGTGATGGCCTTCTTCGAGAGCAAGGGTCACCCCACCCAGCGCAGCCAGCCGGGCACGAATGTGGGCTACACGCACAGCCTTGGCCACGGCATCGGGCTGAATATTCACGAACGCCCGGGCATCGGCCACCTGTCGGCCGATCAATTCCAGCCCGGCAACGTCATCACCATCGAGCCCGGACTGTACTATCCTGAGCGCGAACTGGGCGTCCGAATCGAGGACTCGCTCTACATCGACGCTACCGGCCAACTGCTGCCGCTCACTCGCTTCAAGAAGGATTTGGTGATCCCGCTGAAGCCGCGCAGATGAAGTTGGTCAAGTCCTCAACATGCATTCAGCCGGGCATGGGGTATTATCAAGGCACTTCGATTGTGCAATAGGCGGCAAAAATGCCCCTGCCCAACCTTCAGACATTTATCGACCCCCAGCGGCAGGCACGGCTGAAAGAACTCGCGCTGACCGAGCGGCAGGATAGCGAAAGCCTCGAACGGCTCACGCGCCTCACCGCCCGCCTGTTACATGCACCGGCGGCTTTCGTGTCGCTGGTCGAAGCCGAGCGCCAGGTTTTCCTGTCGCACACCGGCCTGCCCGAAGCGCTGGCTGCGCGCCGCGAACTGCCGCTGACGCATTCGTTCTGCGCCCATGCACTGGCGTCGGGTGAACCGCTGGTCATCAGTGATGCGCGGCTCGATCCCCGGCTGGCCGACAACGGCCTGTTAACGGAGTACGGCGTAATCGCCTACGCCGGCCGGCTGATCACGCTCGATGACGGCGTGACCATTGGTTCGCTGTGTGTGGCCGACTTCGCGCCGCATACGTGGAGCGCAGACGACCTGAGCACGCTCGACGACTTGGCGCAGTCGGTACTGACCGACCTTCAACTGTATGAGTCCACTGTTCAGCGCAAGCAGCTAGAACAAGACCGCGATTCCTCCCAAAAGTTTCTGGAACAGGTGCTCAATGCATCGCCAGACATCATCTACCTGTATAACCTGAACGACGGCAGCAACGAATACAACAACCCTGAACTTCTGAATGTGCTCGGCTATACGCCCGAAGAACTCAGCACGATGGAATCGGGCGCGGTGGCGCGGCTGATGCATCCAGATGATCTGAAGGCACTTCAGGCGCGAAATATGGAACTCGTCGGGTCTCCCGTAGGTACCGTCAGTGAGAACGAGTTTCGTATGCGCCATGCCGACGGCAATTACCGCTGGCTGCGCGCGCGCGAGGCAATTCTGGACGTGGATGATGACGGGCGGCCGACGCGGGTATTGGGTGTGGCGCAGGACATCACGCGCCGCCGCCAGATGGAGGTAGCACAGCGTGAAACGGTGCAGCGCCTCACCCTTATGCGCCGTGTGGATATCGAATTGCTGCGCACGCTGGACTTACAGGGCGCGTTTTCGGTGGCGATGGACGCGGCCCTGCGCGTGACCAACGCCAGCGACGCCTTCATTGGCTTGATCGAGGGCGACCAACTGCGCATTGCCTATGTAGCGGGCAGTTACGAACGCGGTGCGCTGCTGCCCCTCGATACGGGCGTGATCGGGCGCGCGCTGCGCAGCGGCCGCTCTGAACTGCTGCAGGATGTGGCGCTTGATCCGGCTTACGTGGCGCACCTGCCCGGCACCCGCGCGCAGATGATCCTGCCGCTGGTGTACCGTGACCGCGCAGTAGGCGTGCTGGTGCTCGATTCGCGCCGCACCGACCGGCTGACGGCCGACACGTTCGAGTTCATGAAGCTGATCATCGACCGCATCACCGTGTCGGTCGAGAATGCGCTGCTGTACCAACTGTCGCAGGAGCGGCTGGCGCAGGTGACAGAGCTGTACGATCGCGTGCGCCAGCTCGAACAGCTCAAGACCGACATGATCCGGCTGGCGGCCCACGACCTGCGTGGGCCGCTGAACGTGATCCTGATGCACTGCGATTTGCTGCTGGAAGATGAAACGCTGACTGAACCGCGCCGCCGCGCCATCGAAGACACTCGAACCTCGGCCAGCAAGATGAATCACATCGTCACCGATATTTTGTCTCTGCAGCGCATCGAGGCGATGGACAGTCTCAGCCGTGAAGCGGTGCCCTTGTCTGACCTGGTGGGCGCGGTGGCGTCGAACCGGCGCGCCGAAGCACGCGCCAAGGAACAGACCTTCACGGTGCTGCTGCCCGGCTCCAGCGTGATCGTTGAGGCCGACCCGGCGCAGATCCGCGAGGCGCTCGACAATCTGATCGATAATGCAATCAAGTACACACCCACCGGCGGCAGCATCACCATCCGGCTGGGCGAGCGCGGCGGGTTGGCGCTGGTTGAAGTTGAAGACACCGGCCCGGGCATCCCAGACGAGATGCAGCCGCGCGTATTCACGCCGTTCTTCCGCACGCGCAGCACCGAAACCATCGCCGCCGAAGGCACCGGCCTCGGGCTGCATCTGGTCAAGAACATCATCGAGCGCCACAACGGCCGCATGCGCTTCCACAGCACTTACGGGCGCGGCAGTATGTTCGGGTTCGAGATGCCATCGGTGCGCACCGGCGTGCTGAAGCCAATGAGTTGACCTCAAACCGGCTCCTCACAAGCCCTCACCCCCGGCCCCTCTCCCTCAGGGCGAGGAGAGGAAGCAACAGGTGAAGGCCCTGTCGCTCAGGGTGAGG
The DNA here is from genome assembly GCA_963841085.1 of uncultured Chloroflexia bacterium. Taxonomy (GTDB): domain Bacteria; phylum Chloroflexota; class Anaerolineae; order Aggregatilineales; family Phototrophicaceae; genus Flexifilum. The sequence goes on from CAWJBF010000012.1 coordinate 182,845, forward strand.
CCTTTGAAGAAAGAAGCGAGTAGATTCAGGAGAAGGCTATATGGCAGACGTACCACAACCGCTGCGTATTGCGATTATCGGCTCTGGCCCGTCAGGGTTCTATGCGGCCGATCATCTGCTGAAAGAAAGCCGAAAGCGCAAGCTGGACATCGAAATTGACCTGATCGAGCAACTGCCCACCCCGTATGGGCTGGTGCGCGGCGGCGTCGCTCCCGATCATCAGAAGATTAAGTCGGTCACCAAGGTTTTTGACCGGATCGCGTCTGACCCACGCCTACGCTTTTACGGCAATGTGAGTATGGGCGCGGACTTGAGCTACGACGATTTGCTGTCGCATTATCACCAGATCGTCTATGCCATCGGCGCACAGTCAGACCGCAAGATGGGCATTCCCGGCGAAGACCTGGCCGGCAGTTTCCCCGCCACCGAGTTCGTGGGCTGGTACAACGCGCACCCGGACTTTCGCAATCTGCAGGTCGATCTGTCGGTTTCCGCCGTCGCCATTATCGGCAACGGCAACGTCGCCATGGATGTGGCGCGTATTCTGGCCAAGACGCCGGACGAGCTGAAAGATACCGATATCGCCGATTACGCCCTGGCCGCTCTTTCCCACAGCCAGATCACGGATATCTACGTGATCGGGCGGCGCGGCCCGGTGCAGGCCTCGTTCACAACGCCGGAAATCAAGGAACTGGGCGAACTGGAATGCACGGAAGTTATCATCCCGCCTGCAGAACTGGAACTGGATGCAGACAGCGCAACGGACGTGGAACTCGAAGCCGACAAGATGAACCGCGAGAACCTGGCGGCTCTGCAGGCGCTGGCGGCTCACCCGCCCGAACACAAACCGCGCCGGCTGCACTTGCTGTTCCTGCGTTCGCCAACGCGCATCATCGGCACCGACCGCGTCGAGGCTATCGAACTGGTGAAGAACAAGCTGGTGCGCGCGGCCGATGGATCGCTGCGCCCGCGTTCGACCGATGAAACCGAAACGCTGGCGGTGGGGCTGGTGTTTCGCTCAATTGGCTACAAAGGTGCCCCCCTGCCCGGCCACCAGTTCGATGAGGTGCGCGGCGTGCTGCCCAACAGCGGCGGGCGCGTTTCAGCCGACGGTGAGCCACTGGTGGGTGAATATGCGGTAGGCTGGATCAAGCGCGGGCCAAGCGGCATGATCGGTTCGAACCGGCCCGATGCGGTGGAGACGGCCAATCACATGCTTGATGATGCGCAGGCGGACGATCTGCTTCATCCGGCCCACCCATCGCGCGCCGAACTGGATGCACTGCTGGCGTCACGCGGGGTCGAAGTCGTGAACTATGCCGACTGGCAGATCATCGACGGGCTGGAGCAGCAGGCGGGCGCGGCGATTGGCCGGCCCCGGCTCAAGTTCAGCCGCGTCGAAGACATGCTGGCGGCGCTGCAGGCCGCCCACGATCAGTCCAAAGCCGGCGATTAACCGCCGGGCCACTACCCCCTCAAAAGCGGGGCAGGCAATAACGTGGTGCAAACCGCTATAATGAGGGTATGCAGTAAACGTAAATCAAACGCGGGGCGGCCATGTTGACATTGTTAGCGTTCGTTGCAGGCATCATTCTCCTGATCAAGGGGGGCTTCCGCCTGCTCAACCGCGTGGTCAGCAAACGCGATGGCCGGCTGATCGGCCTCGTACTGATGGCGCCGTTCCTGTTCGAGCTCGTGCTGGTGTTCTCGTTGAGCTTCTCGATGGTGGCCGGGAGCATGGTCGTCGATGAGGATGGCTCGGTGAATATCAGTTCGCAGGTGTTCGAGGACTACATCAATCAAGTGTCGCAGTACGAAACCCTGTTCATGCTGGCACTCGGCATCGCCGTCGGCGCGGCCGGGTTGATCGTGTGGCGCTCGCCGCAGGAGGCCGCGCCGCGAACACCCGTGGAGGCCTCCGCAGCCAAGCCACCGGTGCGTGAACACCCGCTGGCTGGTTTGACCAGCGCCTTTCAGGTCACACCGGTACCCAAACAGGCCACTGCGCCGCCGTCGATTATGACCATCGCCGAAGCGGCGGCCTACATCCACGTCACGCCCGCCGAAATCGACCAGATGATCGATCAGGGCAAGCTGCCGGCTGCGCGCAGCCCGGGCGGCTTCCGCATTGCCCGCAGCGCCCTCGATGATATGTTGAGCGGAACGTTGTAACACAACCCCCTCACCCAAGGGCTCACACCTTCCAGCAAAAACGCCGCCAGCTTTGAACTGGCGGCGTTTTTGTGTTTGGGTTAGGGGGTGAGGTCTAGCGATTCACGCTCATTGGCATAATCAGGTGCAGGAAGTCATCACGCTCGGCCAGGCGCAGCACGCCCGGAGCCGATGCGCCGTTGCTCTCCAGCCGCACGGTGCCATCGCTGATGACACTAAGCACGTCGATCAGATAGCGCACGTTGAAGGCGGTCTCCAGCGCTGCGCCTTCTACGGACGCATCGATCAGCCCCTCGTTGTCACCGCGCTCGTTACTCTTACCCGTCACCAGCACTTCGCCGGGCTCACCCGGTCCGGATGGCGGACGGATGGACAGGCGGGCGCTGTAATTGTTGTCACGCGCGAAAATCTCGGCGCGCTTGCACTGCTTCAGCAGGTCGGCCGCATCCACTGTCACAATCGTGTTGAAGGCCTTGGGGATGATGGCCGCGAAATCAGGGAAGCGGCCCTCGATTAGCTGTGAGGACACCACGGTGTTCTCAATCGAGAACTGCACCAGTTCGCGCTCGCCCGGCAGCGTGATAGCAACATCGCGCTCTTCGTCACTGATGATGCGGGCAACTTCCGACAGCGTGCGCGCCGGAATCACCAGCTCGCGCGGCTTGTCGAACTGCTGGTCGAGGGTGGCCGTGCGCACCCCCAGCCGGAAGCCGTCGGCCGCCGCCATCGTGATCACGTTGCCATCGAGATGGACGTAAATGCCGGTGAGAATCGGGCGTGTATCTTCGCGGGCGGCGGCGAACACCGTCTGCGCGATCATCGACTTGAGCAAGCCCGCATTGATGACAATGTCTGGATTGCCCGCATCGGGAATACGCGGGAATTCGCTGGCGGCGATGCCTTTGATGTGCGAGTTGGTCGTGCCGCACTTGACGTTAACCGTCTGCGTGGCCGCGTCGAGCGTGAGATCGACGCGCTCGGGCGACAAATTGGTCACGAGCTCGCCCAGCGTCTTGGCGGGCAGCGTGATGTCGCCTTCTTTGTGCACCTGCGCCCCGATGTAGGTGATCACGCTCAGTTCGAGGTTGGTGGCGGCAAGCATCAAACGCGACTCGCTGGAAGCGAGCAGGACGTTCGAGAGCACCGGCAGCGTCGCGCGTGAGTCGACGGCGCGACCCACAATGCTAAGGCCGCGTGCAAGCTGCTCCTGGAGGATGGACACCTTCATAAGTCCGGCTCCTGCGTGGTTGATTAAGCTCAAAAAGGCAAGTTGATACGGGCAGTCGAACGCGCAGCGCGCGACTCTGCACCAGTATAACGCAAGTGGGCATGAAAAGGGTTCGATTGACTTCGCGCTCTTTGTGCCCATTGCGTGCTTCGTGTTGGTTTTTGGCCCCTCACTTTGAATGTGCCGTCAGTTCAGGGTATAGATCACAATACGAAGGCTGCACGATCACTCAAGGAGTAACCGGAATGAACAAGGTGAAAATCGCACACTGCGATCTCGATGCGTCAGAAATCTCACTAGGCTGTATGCGTATCGCGGATATGTCCGATCAGGAAATCTCGACGCTCATCCACACGGCGCTGGACGCGGGGATCAATTTCTTCGACCATGCCGATGTGTATGGCGGCGGGCAGGCCGAGGCCCGTTTCGCCGAAGCCCTCGGCATGAACCCGCGCGTGCGTGAGCAGATGATCCTGCAGACCAAATGCGGTATCCGCAAGCGGTCGTTCGATTTTTCGAAAGCGCACATTCTCGAAGCCGTCGATGGCAGCCTGCAGCGCCTGCAAACGGACTATCTCGATGTGCTGCTGCTGCACCGCCCCGATGCGCTGGTCGAGCCGGAAGAAGTCGCTGAAGCCTTCACCAGCCTGCACGACAGCGGCAAGGTGAAGTATTTCGGCGTCAGTAACCAGCACCCGATGCAGATCGAACTGCTGAAGAAGTTCGTGCAGCAGCCACTCGTCATCAACCAGCTTCAACTGAGCATCACCAACACGGGCATGATTGACGCGGGCATTAATGTCAACATGGAGAACCCACCTTCGATCAACCGCGACGGCGGCATCCTCGACTACTGCCGCCTGAACGAGATCACAATTCAGCCGTGGTCGCCGTTCCAGTATGGTTTCTTCGAAGGCGTGTTCCTCGAAAACGACAAGTTCCCGGAACTGAACCGTGTCATTGACGAGATTGCAGCGCGCTATGGTGTGAAGAATACGGCGATTGCGATTGCGTGGCTGCTGCGTCACCCGGCGCATATGCAGCCAATCGTCGGCACGACCAACGCCCAGCGCGTGAAGGACATCGCCAAAGCGTCGGACGTACATCTCAGCCGTCAGGAGTGGTACGACATCTATCTGGCTGCGGGGAACAAGCTGCCCTGAGTTTGAACCGCCAGATAAAGGACTTTTGAACCGCCAATACGCCAAGAACGCCATAGGGTTTAGCTCTATGCCCTTGGCGCTTTGGCGGTTCAATCGGTCTTTTTCAAAATTGCGGACTGATCCCACTTTTACGGTTCATCCTGCTTGCGCCAACCCCGCGCTGACAATCGGCCTTTAATCTACTACACTCTAGCCACTCGATTACCCTGAATCAGGAGTGCTGTCTGATGACCTCACCCGTTGATGTCCTTCCACGCGCCAAAGTGCCGGCCGAACACCGCTGGAACGCTGAAAGCGTGTTCGCCAGCCCCGCCGAATGGCAGGCTGCTTTCGAGGCCGCCGGTGCGCGCCTGGCCGAAGTTCGCGCCTTTGAGGGCCATCTGGGCGACGGGCCGCATCTGCTGGCGGACTTCTTCGAGACGTTCCAGTCGGTGTACAACCAAATCGGCCATGTCTATTTCTATGCCGTGATGACGCAGGCCTGCGATTCGTCCGACACTGCCGCAAATGCCATGGCCGGTCAGGCAGGCGGCTTGTTCGGGCGGACGATGGCAGCGTTTGCCTTTGCCGACCCCGAACTGCTGGCGCTGGGCCGCGAAACGCTCGACCGCTGGATCGCTGATGAGCCGCGCCTGGCCAACACCAAGCACTACATCGACAATCTGTTCCGCAAGCAGGCACACGTGCGCTCGGCCGAGGTCGAGGAACTGCTCGGCGAACTAGTCGATCCCTTCGGCCAAATCGAGAACACGTCCGAAATGCTGCAAAGCGTGGAAATGCCGTTCGAGCCAGCCACGCCCAACAGCGGCGAACTGCTGCCGGTGACGCAGGGCACGATCGACGCACTGCTGTCCCACCCCGACCGCGACGCGCGGCGCAGCGCCTGGGAGCACTATCGCGACGGCTATCTGAACTACAAGAGCACGCTCGCCAGCAATCTCACCGCCGCCATCAAGGGCGATGTGTTCATGGCGCGTGCCCGCCGCTACAACTCGGCGCTCGAAGGTGCGCTGTTCGAGAACAACGTGCCGCCCGCCGTGTTCCGCAACCTGATCGACACTTTCCAGAAGCACATTCCCACCTGGCACCGCTACTGGGCGGTACGCAAGCAGGCACTCGGCGTCGATACGCTCTATCCTTACGATATCTGGGCGCCAATTGCCACGGCGCAGCCCACGGTCGAATATGCCGAGGCCATCGACTGGATTGGCAAGGGCATGGCGCCGCTGGGCAAAGACTACGTGAAGACGCTGCGGCGCGGCGCGCTCGAAGACCGCTGGGTCGATATCTATCCAAACGTGGGCAAGCGGCAGGGGGCGTTCTCGTTCGGGTGGCAGGGCACGCACCCGTTCATCATGCACAACTACAACCGCGATCTGAAGTCGATGAGCACGCTGGCACACGAACTCGGCCATTCGATGCACTCGTATCTGACGTGGCAGAACCAGCCCGGAATCTACGCCAGCTATTCGCTGTTCGTGGCCGAAGTCGCGTCCAACTTCAATCAGGCGCTGGTGCGGGCGTATCTGATGAAGGCCAATCCCGACCCAGAGTTCCAGATCGCGCTGATTGAAGAGGCGATGAACAACTTCCATCGCTACTTCTTCATCATGCCGTTGCTGGCGCGCTTCGAGCTGGATATGCACGAGCGTGTGGAGGCGGGCGAGGGCCTGACCGCCGACGCGATGAACGCCCGTATGCTCGAACTGTATCAGGAAGGCTACGGCGCGGAACTCGACCCCGACGGGGAACGCACCGGCATCACCTGGGCCACCTTCCCACACATGTACATGAATTTCTACGTATTCCAGTATGCGACCGGCATCAGCGCCGCGCACGCGCTGGCGCAGCATGTGCTGGATGGCGACAAGGGCGCCGCCGAGCGCTATTTAAACATGTTGAAATCGGGCGGCTCGCTCTACCCGATGGACGCGCTGAAGCTGGCTGGCGTCGATATGCGCACACCCGAAGCCGTCGAAACCACTTTCGGCGTACTGGCCAGCTACGTCGACCGGCTGGAAGAACTCGTCGCCGCCCGCAAGAAATAAGGACAACCGCTAACGCAAGGAACGCAAAGGGCGCGAAGGGGAAGACCCTTTGCGCCCTTTGTGTTCTTCGCGCTGTTTCTACGGCAGTTGGGGCGGCGTGACGGAGTGCGCCAGCGCAATCGTGGACGTGGCTGCGCCGTCGGCCACCGTGACGGGCACGGCAAGCAGCGCCCGCTCGATGAAGCACAGTGTTTCGGAATCCGCTTCGCAGTAGTACAGGTCGAGGGCGGCGTGTACGGTCGTTTCGCCTGCCGTCAGCGTGACCGGCACGCGCACTTCAGGCGTCTCAATATCGACCGTCTGATCCGCATCCGCAATAACCACGGCCACGCCATCCGACGACCACTCAATCTGTGACGGCGCAGCGTCATTGACCTTGTAGCCGTCCGGCAGCGAGATCGTCAGGACAAGCTCACCTGCGCCCGGCGCGACCGTCTGCGCCTCCAGCGTCATTTCCGCGTCCTGCGCCTGATTGCCGCCGACCACAGTGGTGCGACCGGCAATTTGCAGGCGTTCGGGGTTGGGGAAGGCGACGGTGCTCACCTGCCCGCTGGTGAGATCGATCACGCGCACGGCCTGATTGTTGGTATCGGCCACGTACAGGCGGCCGTCGGCGTAAGACAGGCCGCCCGGCTCATCGAAGGCGGCATCGGCCAGCGCGCCATCGCGGAAGCTGCCGTCACTGCCCTGCCCGGTCAGCGTAGTGGTTTCGCCCGTCGCGGGATCAACCACCTTGATGCGACTGTTGTAGGTATCGGCGATGTAGACAAGGCCATTGTCGCCGAAGACCACGCCGAGCGGATGCTGCAGGCGATTGACGCCCAGCATCCCGTCGATGTCGCCGAAGTCGAACAGGTTGTTGCTGGGCGTGCCTGCCAGTGTGCTCAGATTGTTGGCGTTGAAATCGGCGGCGCGCACGCTGCTCGATTCGCTGTCCGCGAATACGAGTACGCCATCGCGGTAAGTGAGGCCGCTGGGCTGCGCCAGATCGGAGGCGGCTGGCGTGTCGTTCACGAGCGCCTCACGCCCGCTGCCCACCGCGACTGACAGCAGGCCGTCCGCCATATCGAGCGCGTATATCTGGTGCGAGCCGGCGTTGGCGATGTAGAGCCTGTTTGCGCCGTCCCATGCCAAATCCCACGGGCTGCTCAACGCCACTTGCAGCGCGTTGCCAATCGTGCCGTCTTCCACGCGAGCGCGGCTGCGGCTCTGTTCGCCAGTGCCGGCGACAGTGGTCACGGTTCGGTCGGTCAGGGTCACGGCGCGCACGGCATGATTTTCGGTATCGGCCACGTACAGCGTCTCGCCCACCAGCGCCATACCCTGCGGCTTGTTGAAGGTGGCGGCGTCGAACGTGCCATCGGCCAGCCCGCGCTCACCGGCGCCGATGACTTCCAGCACCTCAAACGTCTCCAAATCGGCCACGACGATGCGATGGTGATTGCTGTCGGCGATGAATAAGCGATTGCCCCCGGCATCGGCCAGCACCTTGCCCGGGAAAGCCAGCAGGCCGGGCGGCGTACCCGCGCCTTCCAGCGCCAGATCGAGCGGTGTGCGATCCAGTTCACCCACACCGTCCCAGAATTCGACCATGCCGCCGATCAACTGGTCGAACGCTTCGAACGGAATTTCGCCAGCCTGCATCGCCAACACATTGCCACGTGGGTCGATGACGGCGAAGGTGGGCCAGGCATTAACGCCATAGCGATTCCACACCTGAAAATCCTGATCGTTGATGACGGGGTGCGTGAGATTGTAACGCTGCACGATCTGGCGCAGATTGCCGGTTTCGCCCTCGTTGGCGAATTTGGCCGAGTGCACGCCGATGACCAGCAGCGCGTCGCCATATTTTCCTTCGAGCCGTTCGAGCGTAGGAATCATGTGGATGCAGTTGATGCAGCCATATGTCCAGAAGTCGAGCAGCACGATCTTGCCGCGTAGGTCTTCGATCGTCAGCGGCGCGCTCACGTTGATCCAGTCGAGGCCGGGCGGAAATTCAGGCGCAGCCAGATCAGGCTGGCCGGCGAAGGGGCTGTCCATCGGGGTCTCTCCAGTTGGGGTCAGTTCCTGCGCCAGCAGGGGAATGGCCAGCGCCACCCCCAGCACCAGCAGGCCAAGCGCAAGCAGCAGACGATGCTTCTTCATAAGTGGCACATCATTTCAGCCAGGCACATGCGAAAAGGGAGTGATCGAAGCCGAACCTCCCGTTGCGACTATTTAACCACACAGCACGTTGGTGAAGCATGAAAGCCGGGTGAAGGATTTGAACTCCGTTCGTGGCCCAGCCGTCTCGGGCCGCCCGCCAACCCCCGGCGGGTCTCTGCTACAATGGCGCGCATCGACCGACAGGACTGTGGCCGCGCACCATGCGTGCACAAACTCTCAGCTCGACACGCTCGATTCTGCTGATTGCGCTGGCGGCGGCGCTGGGCATCCTCGCGTTCGGCGCGCTGCTGGCCTCCGGGCGTGACGCGGCCGTGCTGATCAGCAATTTCAGCACGCGCTTTCTGGGCATCCTCATCGAGGCCCTGCCGTTTCTGGCGCTGGGCGCGCTCACCAGCGGCCTGATCGACGCCTTCATCTTTCCGGAAGACATCGCCCGGCTGACGCCGCGCAATCCGGTGCTGGCGACGCTGTTTGGCGTGTTCATGGGTATTCTGTTTCCAGTGTGCGAGTGCGGCGTCATTCCCGTGGTACGCAGGCTGTATACCAAGGGCCTGCCGCTATCGGTCGGGGTGGCCTTTCTGCTGGCCGCGCCGGTCATCAACCCGATTGTGATGGCCAGCACCTTCGCGGCCTTCGGCTTCGGATTCGTGTTCATCGCCCGCTTCGTCATCACGGCGGCCGTGGCGCTCATCACCGGCCTGCTGTTCTCGCTGGCGGCACGCCCGCAAGATGCGCTGCGCCCCGAGGTACTCGAGCTGCTGCCAATTGCGGGCGGCTCGGCGTCAGCGGAGCCGGGCGATATCATCCCGCTAACGCCGGTGCTGCACCGCCCGCGTTTCTGGCCGGGCATGCGCCACGCGCTGACCGCGGCGACGGGCGACTTTTTCGATATGGGCCGCTATCTGGTCATCGGGTCGGCGCTGGCAGCAGCCATGCAGACCTTCGTGCCGCAGGAGGCGCTGCTGGCGCTGGGCAGCGGGCCGGTGCTGTCGGTGCTGGTGATGCAGCTCCTGGCCTTCGTCCTCAGCGTCTGCTCCACAGTCGATGCGTTTCTGGCGCTGTCGTTCGTGGGTATTTTCACGCCCGGCTCGATCATGGCCTTTCTCACCTTCGGCCCGATGGTCGATATCAAGAGCACGCTGATGTTCACGGGCGTCTTCAAGCCCAAAGCCGTGCTGTTTCTGATCGTGATCCCGCTGCTGCTCACGTTCTGGGCGGGCGTGTGGATTAACCTGAATGTGGCGTTTTGAAAGAGAAGTTGAAAGTGAAGGTTGAGCCGTTCGCACTAGGATAGAGCCTTGTGGCCTATCAAGCGCACTTTCAACTTTCAATTCGGAGACGTTCATGACCCTCGAACACATGCACGACGACACCCACACCACACCCAGTCACACACAAGACTGGCTAAAAACCGCCATCTTGTTCGGGTTTGGCAGCTATTTCGCGGCGCTGATCGTCACCAGCAGCCTAAACAATTACATCAACCTGCGTTTCGCCTGGCTGACCTATGTGGCGGCGGCGGTGTTCTTTCTGCTCGGCGGCTTCAGCCTGTACACGCTGCTGCGCCCGCAGGCGGAGGATGGGCACGGGCATGATCATTCGGTGTCGTGGGGGGCGCTGCTGCTGCTCGGCGTGCCGCTGGCGCTGGGCGTGCTCGTTCCGTCGCAGCCGCTGGGGGCCGATGCGGTAGGCGGCGCAATCAGCACGAGTACCGTGGCGGGAGTCGTGGATAGCACCACCTTCACCATCGCCCCGGAAAACCGCAATGTGCTCGACTGGCTGCGCGTTTTTAACGCCACGGCCGACTTCGCGGCGCTGGAGGGCCAACCCGCGAACGTGGTCGGTTTCGTTTATATCGAGCCGGGCATACCAGAGGATGAGTTTATGGTCGCGCGCTTCACGCTATCGTGCTGCGTGGCCGATGCCTCGGCGATTGGCCTGCCGGTCATCTGGGCAGATGCAAGCGACCTGCCGCAGAATCAGTGGGTGCAGGCGCAGGGCGTGATTGAGGTCGTCGAGATGGATGGCGATATGCGGCCCATCTTGCGCGCCGAGTCGGTCGAAGTTGTGCCCCAACCTGAACACCCGTACCTGTATCCATGACCCGAACCAACCGACTGCTTCTGATTGCCGCCTTTGCGCTCGGCATCGGCTGGCTAGCCGTGATGCTGCTGCGTTCGCCGGGCGTGCTGCTCGACGACGAGATCACACACGCGCTGATCTCGCTCAATGCCTGGCGCTATCCCCAGGCGCTGCTCGATGTGTGGGGGCGGCCGGGCAACACCGCTGCCTACATGCTGCCAATGCTGCTGGGCGGCTTTGAAGGCCGGCGCATCGCCGCGATTACGATGACGGCGCTGGTGGCGGCCTGCGCTGTGGCGATGGCCCCGCGCATGGGGGTACGCACCCGCTGGCTGGTGGTGCTGTGCTTCTTCTTCCAGCCGTGGATCGCCAGCCTCGGCTACCAGTCGATCACTGAAATCCCGTTCTCGCTGGCGCTGGCCGCCGGTGTGCTGGCGTGGATGCACGGCCGCTGGGGGCTGGCCGGGCTGTGCTTCGGCCTGCTGGCACTGATTCGCCACGAGGGCATCGCGCTCGTAGGCGCGTGGATGCTGTACGCGCTGGGCCGCCGTGAGTGGCGCAGCGCCGTATTCGCCATTCTGCCGCTGGCGCTCTACAACCTGGCGTTTTATGGGCTGTTCGGGCGGCTGGCCAGCGGCAATCTGCTCGACGCCGTGCCAACGACCGAATACGGCTCTGGATCATGGTTCCACTTCGTGCCGCTGTTGGTGGCGGGTGTGGGACCGGTCGTCGTGCTGCTGTTGCTGATCGGCCTCATCCCGGCCAGCCGCCAGCGCGAAACCGGGCGCCGCGTGCCGGGCGGCTGGACGCTGCTGTATTTCGCGCCCTACGCGCTCTATTTCGCGGTGCACACTGTGATTTACCGCTTCGGCCTGTTCGCGTCCGGCGGCTATGCGGTGTTCCTGCTGCCGCTGGCCCCGGCTGTGGCCGTGTTGGCTGCGGGCGGCGGCGAATGGACGTATGCGTGGCTCGTACGCGTTTTGGGGAGGCGCTGGTCAGCCCAGACCGCCCGACGGGTCGCACTCGTTCCCGCCGCGCTGGTGCTGGCGCTCATCCTCAGCAGCGGCATGATTGCCCCGGCTACGCCGCTCGACCCGCTGCATGGGGCCCAGCGCCAAGCCGCCGATTGGGTCGCCGCTTATCTGGCCGATGACCCCATCCGCGCCGAGACGCCCGTCGCTGGCGCGCACGTCGCCTTCTGGCAGGCCTTCCGCCCGTGGTGGCCGAGCGCAGATCAGCCGTGGTGGTTCGACCCCGCTACTCTGCCCGCCGGTTCGCTGCTAGTCTACGATAGCAAGTACAGCCCGGGCCGTGGCATCACGCCTGAGACGCTCGCACAAAGCGGCTGGCGCGAACGGGCGCGGTTTGGTGATGCAGCTACCAACAGCGCCGCGATTGTTTATCAGCGGGAGGGTTCATGAGCCGCTTCAACCGCGTGATGGGGCTGGCGGTCGTAGTCATCCTCGCGGGCATCGGCCTGACGCTGCTCGCAGGCGATCAGGTGGGCGTGACGGTTGACCACACCGCGCCACAGGGCGAAGCGCGCAGCACCAGCAGCATCACCCTGCGCTTTAGTGAGGCCATGCAACGTGAAACGGCAGAATCGCGCTTCCACACCGAACCGGCGCTGGAGGGCGCATTTTCGTGGAACGGCCAGACGCTGATCTTCCAGCCAGCCGGGCCGCTGCCGCCGGGCGAAACGGTGCAGGTCATGCTCGACGACGGCGCTACCAGCGAAAGCGGGCGGCCAGTGATGCGCGATACGGCCTTCAGCTTCACCGTGCGCCAGCCCGAAATCGCCTATCTGTATCCGGCCACCAGCAGCCCGGCCAACATCTGGATCACCGCGCCCGGCCAGTCGGAAAACGCCCGCCAAATCACCTTCAGTCCCAGCGGCATTTTCGATTTCAGCGTCAGCCCGGATGGGTCACAAATCGCCTTCAGCGAGATGAACAGCAATACTGGCACGGCTGATCTCAAGTTGCTCGACCTCGAAAGCGGCGGTCTGACCCAGCTCACCAACTGCGTCGATTCAAACTGTTCACGCCCGGTTTGGCGGCCGGACGGGAAGATGATCGCCTACGAGCGCATCGATTACAACACGGCGCTGGCCGATCAGGGCGTGAACGCCAGTCCCACGCGCGTCTGGCTGCTCGACCTCACCGCCACACCCACCACCACGCGCCCGCTGATGAGCGACCTGCAAATGGTGGGGCACAGCCCGCAGTGGAGCGAGGACGGCCAGACCATCGCCTTCTACAGCACCAATCTGGGCGCAATCATTGTTTACAATGTCGACACCGGCGCGCTGCTGAATGTGCCCAGCGGCAGTGGAAGTTCGGGTGCACTCTCCCCCGATGCGGCGCGGCTGGTCTATCCCGAAATCGTCGTCAACGAGGGTACGGGCGTGAACAGCTATCTCAAGCTGGCCGAGTTGAACGCGGGCCAAGAACGCTTTCTGAGTGAGCCGGGCGAATTACTTGACGACAGCCGAGCTCTGTGGCGGCCCGATGGCGGCGCGCTGGCCGTTGCCCGCCGCGACCTGCGCGAAACGCGCGGTTATCAAATCTACGAATTGAACCCGGATACTGGTGCAGCGCGGCCGCTGACGGATGACCCACGCTACAGCAATATGTTCTTTTGGTGGGACGCCACCGGCCAGCAGCTTGTGGTGCAGCGCTTCCCTGAACTGGACGAAAATATGCAACCCAACATGGCAGGCAGCCCGGAAATCTGGACGCTCGACGCCGCCACCGGCGATCTGACGCTGATCATGGAAGACGCGATGCTGCCGCGCTGGGTGCCCTGATGACGACCTCTACGCCACCGCCCAATCGCCCGTCGCCCATCCTGCTGGTCTTCCTCATCCTGCCGCTGGTGATTCTGGTCGCCGCTGTGGCGATGACCGTTACGAACAGCGCCCAGCCAGCCACGGCGACGCCCGCGCCGCCCACGCCGCTGGCCGTCACGCTGCCGCCGCTGCCCACGCCTGCCCCCATCGTCGATGCGCCGGTGCTCGATTTCACACTGCCTGCGCTGGCAACCGGCGATCTGGTGAGCCTGAGCGACTATGCCGGGCGGCCTGTGTTCCTCAATTTCTGGGCGACGTGGTGCGAGCCATGCAAGCGTGAACTGCCCGCGTTCGAGCAGTTCACCGCCGAACAGGGCGATGAAGGCGCAGTGGTGCTGGCCGTCAACAGCGGCGAGGATGAGGCCACGGTGCGCGATTTTCTCGACGCGCAGGGCGTTACTGGCTTGCGCGTGCTGTTCGACCCCGAAGCATCGACGGCTGAACAGTACGGCGTGTTTCAGATTCCGGTCACGTTTGTGATCGACACCGATGGCTATGTACGCTACCCCCACTACGGCGAGATGACGCTCGACGACATGGCCGGCTATCTCGACGCGCTGGCTGAAGCGGGCGCGGCGGGGGAGTAACAGAGGCGCTTTAAACCACAGAGACACTGAGGACACAGAGTTAAGCGCGTTTCCTCCCTTGTGGTAAGCTAAGAGCCACACTTGAGACGGGTTGCACACCACTTCAGGAGGGCCTTATGGCCGCCGAAAGCTCACCACAGGGGCTGTATTACGAGGAATTCGAAATCGGCGTGACCATGCGCACGCGCGGCCGAACCGTCACCGAGGCCGATATCGTCCAGTTCGCGGGCCTGACGGGCGATTACAACCCGATGCACACCGACGCCGAATACATGAAGGACTCGGTTTTTGGCCAACGCATCGCCCACGGCATGCTTACCCTCAGCTACGCCGTCGGACAGGCCTACCAGCTCGGCTTCATGGAGCGCACAGTGCTTGCGTTTCGCGGCCTGACCATGAAGTTCAGCCTGCCGGTCTACATCGGCGACACGCTGCATACGCTGCTGACCATCCGCGAAAAGAAAGACGCCGCCCGGCTCGGCGGCGGTATGGTGACGATTGACATCAAGATTGTCAACCAGGACGAAAAAACGGTGCAGTCAGGCGAATGGATTGTGCTGATGGCCTCGAAGCCCAAGTAACGCTCAGAGCGAAATCGGGAAATTGAAGAAGAGCTAAACCACAGAAACACGGAGGACACAGAGGGTGGAGGCTAAACCCTCTGTGTCCTCTGTGTCACTGTGGCTCGATTGCTTTTGATTTGTGAGTGTGAACCTACCCGGGCAGCGTGAAAGCGAACACCGATCCGCCGCCATCGGCCGATTCGACCCAGATTTCGCCATCATGCGCCGTAATCGCCATCCGACAGAAGGCCAGCCCAAGGCCCACACCTGCTGCCCGCGCGCCATCCTGCGGCTGGATCTGGAAGTATTTGGCGAAGACCTGTTCCTGCAGCGCAGGCGGAATGCCCGGCCCATTGTCGGACACGCGTACAAGTGCGCCTTTGGCGTACGGAGCGGCGCTGATGTGAATCAAGCCGTCCGGCGGCGTGTGCTTGAGCGCGTTTTCGACCAGATTGATCAGCACGCGCTCAATCAGGCTGGCTTCCAGCGCGAGTTCAGGGATGCCGGGCGCGATGTCGACCGACCACTGGCAACCGCTGGCATCCAGCAGCGCGCCCGAAGCCTCAATCGCCCCAAAGATGACCTGATCGAGCGCGACAGGCTGGCGCGTCAGCGCCACCTGATCATCCTCCAGCCGGGCGACATCGAGCAGCGTCTTCGACAGTTCGGCCAGGTGCGCCGCGCTGTGCTGGCCCAACTGCGCCAGGTCATGAGCACGGCTGGCGCCGTCCGCCGCCAGCCCGGAAGCAACCAGCCGGTCGACCGCTTTGAATGCCAGTTGGATATTCTGCAGCGGCGTGCGCATATCGTGCAGGGCCATTGCGCTCAGGTCACGGCGCAGCGAATCGCGCGCTTCCAGCCGGTTCAGCGTTTGGTGCGCCTGCGCCAGTTCCAGCGCAGCACTCAGCGGGCCGCGCAGCAGCGGCAGCGATTGTTCCAGCCAACTCAACCTATCAGGCGAGAAAGCGCCAGCCTGCGGCGCACCCAGCACCAGCACGGCCACGGCCGGGTCGCCCAGCGGCAGCGCCAGGGCGGCACCGCTGGCAGGCAGCGCGTGATTCAGCGACGGCGGGCCCCAGCGCGGATCGGCGCTGATGTCGCGCAGAACAATCGGCGCGCCGCGCGCGACCGCATAGCCGGCGATCCCCTGCGTCAGCAGCAGTTCCAGCCGTTCGGGATCCGCCTCGGCAGCGAAGCCGTTTTCATGCACGGCGGCCGCCACAATGCGGTCACCATCCAGCGCCAGCAAAGCCCCGAATGCGGCGCCTACCCCGGCGCACAATGGGCCAAGCGCCACTTCCAGCAGTGGGCCGGGCCGGGCCGGCGCGTACAGCAGGGCGTGCATCAACTCCATCGCGGAAGAAGCGCGCCTGTCAATTGAGTCAAGCAGCACGGGTTCGGGCAAAGTCATCGCGTTCATGGGCACAGCCAACCACAGCCACGAGTTCAGCAGGGCGCTGGACGTCTCATTAGCTGAATCGAACAGTCAGCTTCAGTCTAAACGCGAATTTGCACTTTGGTTGTATTGACGACTTATGAAAATTGTCTTCACAAAAGGGGGTTGACCGGCTTGACCTTGGCCTGCTGCACGCGGGCGATGAGCTTTTGGAAGCTTTCGGCCGGCTTGACGCTGTTGCAAGCAATCGGGTCATCAAACGCCATCGAGATGCCCGACGACGTGAAGCCGTCCACCAGCATCGGTATGATCGGCTTGTTGGTCATGACGAATTTGCGGTACGCCAGCTTGACGTAGGGGTTCGAGGTCGATTGGCGCGACAGCACAAGCGCCATCACACTGCACTCTTTGGCGGCCTGCTCGATTGCCTTCAGCCAGTCGTCGGTGCCTTGCACAAGATACTGATCGACCCACACCTCCAGCCCGGCGTCTTGCATTTTCACCATCAGCGGCGCGGCCAGTTTTTCCCAGTCGGGGCGGGTGTAGAGCAGGAACATGTGATTCAGCAACCGTCCGGGGTCAAGGCCGGTGCCGAGCTTGTGCGTGGTCGGGCGTCCCGTCGAGCGGCGCAGCGAGTCCGCAATCGCACTCACCAGCTCACCCGTGATGTCCTTGTTCAGCGCCAGCGCGCGCGTTTTGATCTCGTCCTGGCCATGCTCGGGCAGCGGCTTGCGCACGTAATGAAGCTGGGCCGCGCCCACACGCAGCACATCATCGGGCGCGAGCGCAGCTTCCGCTTCCAGCTTCTTGCCATTCAGAAATGTGCCGTTGGTTGAGCCTGCGTCCTCAACAAAGTAGCCAGTCTTCTCGCGTTTGATCTGCAAGTGATAGCGGCTGACGGCATCTTCATTGATGACGATGTCGTTGGCAGGTTCGCGGCCAACCGTCACGAGCGGGGTGGTGAGCAGAAACACTGCGCCCACCTCGGCCCCGCGTGACAGCACCAGATAGTGGCCGAACGCGCTGGCCGGTGGCGCTGCGCGCTTGATCGGTTCGGTAGGCGTCTTGAGCTTGCCGGCAGTCAGGTCGCCGGTGAGGACTTGTTCGTAACGCAAGGTGACGCTGTCACCCAGCTCGATGAGTTCGCCCGGCCGCAGTGCGCACTGGCGGATGCGCTGGCCGTTTACAAACGTGCCGTTGGTGGACTGGGTGTCGATTAGTTCGTAGCCGCCATTGGCCTTCACCAGCTTGCAGTGTTCGCGGCTGACCTCATCATCGCGGATGACGATCTGGCAGCGCATGCCGCGCCCGATGAGGACTTCGGTGTCTTTGAGGTCGAACACAGCGCCCGGAGACGGACCCCGGCGCATGACCAGCCGCTGCACCATGACGCAGCACCTTCAACAAATAGCGGATGAACTCCCTTTAATTATGTTACCAGACTTGTGCGCGTACAAACGCACCTGCGCGCCGTTCGCACAAAAATGAACACTTCGGCGCATCCTCACCCCCATTGCGCTTCGCTCAACTCCCCCTCTCCATCGCAATGGCTGGGGGAGACAGGTGATGATGTGCAACACGTAGCCCTCGCCCGAATCACTGGCCGAACCAGACAGCGAGACTAAGCGACTAAGCGACAGAATCGAAGCTAAGCGACAACCCCCGAGGGGAAAACGATTGCGACTAAGCGCCAGAATACAGGACAACGGGTGCGCGGCGGCCGTGCAGCGAGATGACCGTCCCTTCCGCGCGGCCATCAGGCACGGTTCAATCGTAGACTGGATGCGCTCGTTGCAGGAGACGCTCTGGGGGATTAGATGGTCACGGATGAGCGAGGTGCGGGGCGAGGGTGCGCCCCACCCCTAAGCCCACCCCATCGCGATAGGGCTGAGGGGGTTGGGGGTGAGGATTTTGGGTTTTGCATACAAGGCCTAGTGCTGCGGTTCGGGCGCACCGTTATCCATCCAATGAATCCATGAATGACGCTCACACAGCTCGATGGCCCGGTCAAACTCGTCGTCGCTCAGGTCGAGCATCAGGCGGATGTAGTCAAGATCGCGGGCGAAACGTTCGGGCAGGCGGCCGATCTGGTCGACCACGAGCAGGGCGTGAAACAGCGGCACATTGCCGGCGCGTTGGGCGGCGTAGCCTTCGTCCATAAATCCCCCTGTTTGATAGCACGGTGCACTCATTTATGCGCGGTTACAGACGGAATGTGAAGGGGGAATGGGCGCGCCGAGGCGTAAATTTCACCCCCGCCTCATGGACACAAACGCAATGCTAATGCGCCTGGCGTATACTCAATATTGGCCTTTCAACTGGCCAATCAGCGCTACCTCCGCTCAATCGCGCTACAATGCCTTTGCGCCGCTGGTGCGCTGAATATGGATGACAGGACTCCTTCACCATGATGCGATTTGATCGCTTTACCGAGCGCGCGCAGGATGCCGCCACCCGCGCGTATGAAATCCTGCAGCGCTATGGCCACAATCAGGTAGATACCGAGCACATCATGCTGGCGCTGCTGGAACAACCCGACGGCGTCGTGCCGCAATTGCTTGAACGCATGAGCGCCGATGTGATGCTGATGCGCGCGCGACTGGACGAAATCCTGCGCGCCAGCCCCAAAGCCGCCATCTACGGACAGGGTGCGGGCCAGGTGTTCATCACGCCGCGCGTCAAGCGGATTATTGACGTCGCCAACGAAGAGGCCAACCGGCTGCGCGACGAATACATCTCGACCGAACACTTCTTCCTCGCCATCCTCGGCGAGCGCAACACTGCCGCTGCCAAGATTCTGTCTGACAACGGCATCACCCGCGACCGCGCCAACGACGCCATCAAGGATATGCGCGGCGGCCAGCGCGTGACCGACCCCGGGGCCGAAACCCGCTACCGCACGCTCGAAAAATACAGCCGCGACCTCACCCGCATGGCGCTGGAAGGCAAGCTCGACCCCGTCATCGGCCGCGACGCCGAGATCATGCGCGTAGTGCAGATTCTGTGCCGCCGCACCAAGAACAATCCGGTGCTGATCGGTGAAGCCGGCGTTGGCAAGACGGCTATCGTCGAGGGCCTCGCCCAGAAGATCGCCGTCAACGATGTGCCGGAAATCCTGCTGGGCAAGAAGGTTGTCAGCCTCGATCTGGGCGCGATGCTGGCCGGCAGCCGCTTCCGTGGCGAATTTGAGGAGCGTCTCAAAGCAACCATCGAGGAAGTACAGCGCGCTGAGGGTGAGATCATCCTCTTCATCGACGAATTGCATCAGGTGGTAGGCGCAGGCGCGGCCCAGGGCGCGCTCGATGCTGGCAATATGATGAAGCCGGCGCTGGCGCGTGGCGAACTGCAATGCATCGGCGCGACTACGCTTGATGAATATCGCCAGTACATCGAGAAGGACTCGGCGCTCGACCGCCGCTTTGCGCCGGTGCATGTTGAAGAACCGAGCGTGGACGACACCATCGATATGCTGTTCGGCCTGCGTGACCGCTACGAGGCGCATCACAAGGTGACGATCTCGGACGACGCGGTAGTTGCCGCTGCCAAGCTGTCGGACCGCTATATCAGCGACCGCAAGCTGCCCGACAAGGCAATTGACCTGCTCGACGAAGCCGCCAGCCGTCTGCGCGTGGCGCTCTATTCGCTGCCGGTGCAGTTGAAGGAGATGAAAGACCATATCGGGCGCTTGAAAGCCGATATGGAAGCTGCCAGTATGGCACAGGACTTCAAGCTGGCCGCCGAGTACAAATCGCGGCTCATTCGGCTGGAAGCGGATTACGACGACGCGCGCACGCGCTGGCAGGAAGATAACACCATCGACGAGGTGGTGGACGCCGAAGACATCGCCGAGGTGCTGGCCCAGTGGACGGGCATTCCCGTGACGCAGGTGCTGGAATCGGAGGGCGAGAAGCTGCTGCGCATGGAAGAGGCCATGCACGAGCGCGTCATCGGGCAGGACGGCGCAGTCACCGCAATTGCCCATGCCATCCGCCGCGCGCGCAGCGGCCTGAAAGACCCACGCCGGCCGATTGGCTCGTTCATCTTCCTGGGCAGCAGCGGCGTCGGCAAAACCGAGCTGGCCAAGACATTGGCAGAATATCTGTTTGGCGACGACAAGGCGCTCATCCGCATCGATATGAGCGAGTACCACGAACAGCACACCGTCAGCCGCCTGTTTGGCGCGCCGCCCGGTTATGTGGGCTACGAAGAAGGCGGCCAGTTGACCGAGCAGGTGCGCCGCCGCCCGTATCGTGTCATCCTGTTCGACGAAATCGAGAAGGCGCATCAGGACGTGTGGAATGCCCTGCTGCAAATCCTCGAAGACGGCCGCCTGACCGATGGCCAGGGCCGCACGATTGACTTCAACAATACGGTCATCATCATGACCAGCAACCTCGGCACCGAATTCGCCAAGCGCGGCGGCGCGCTCGGCTTCGTGCAGGCGACAGACGAGCAGGCGATAGCCGACCACCAGAAGATCGAGAAGGCCATGCGCGAGGCATTCCGGCCGGAGTTTCTCAACCGCATTGACGAGATCATTATCTTCGAGCCGCTATCGCTGGAGAACGTCGAACGCATTGCCGACCTGCAAATGCGCGAAATTGCCGAGCGCCTGGCCGAAACCGGCATCGCGGTGCATCTCACCGAGCCGGCGCGCCACTGGCTGGCCAACAAGGGCTACGACCCGCAGTTTGGAGCGCGACCGCTGCGCCGCGCGCTACAGCGCTACGTGGAAAACGAACTGAGCACGATGGTGCTGGCCGGTCGTGTACACAATGGCGATCTGGTCGTGGTCGATGAGGTCGATGGCCAACTGGTGTTCGAGCGCCATGAGAACGCCAGCAGTGATTATCTGCGTGTCAACCGCGACCAGTTCGTGGAATAAGGAAACTCACCACAAAAAGCCCCCTCATTCGCGCGCGCGAAGAGGGGGCTTTTTGATTCGCATAGAGTCTGTATCAATTTATGCGGTTGACGGATTTTCCGGCGCGATGCGCACCTACCCGGCATGAACGACGTTACGGGAATAGGCCTCCGCTTCCTCCAGACTATTGAAACAGGCATAGGCCACCGTGAAGCCAATCTGGTCGAATACTGGGCGCGGAATTTGGACACAGTGAAGCGGCACATCCTCGTTCACCAGTTCCAGAAACTCATTCGCAGACAGCACCTGACCATCGTATTCGTAGGTCGGGAACAGGAGGGGGACGACGAGCAGGCTGATCGAGAACACGACGATCAGCAGACCCAGAATCAGGAGTATCACATTCCTCATGCGCTTGCTTTCGCGCACCATGATGATTTTCCTCTAACTCAATCGCAGTCGACTTTGAAATACGAGTTGCGTGGACTGCGCCTAATTTCCATTTTATGGCAAAAGGCACATTCGAAACGACTGGTTTGCGTGGACGATCAGGATAGGAGAGGCTGTGACGGCGCACACGTCCTTTCCTGCGCTATCATCACCTCAAATAATCTTCAGCTTCGGAGCACCCTTTGGCCCCTTCACTTTCCCCTGAACTCAAGCTTGATGTCATTCACCGTGGCGACTGCCGCGAGATACTGGCCGGACTGCCTGAGAAGTCGGTCGATCTGGTGTTTGCCGACCCGCCCTACAACCTCCAGCTTCAGGGCGATTTGCTGCGCCCGGATCGCTCGAAGGTCGATGCCGTCGATGATGACTGGGATCAGTTCGCCGATTTCGCCGCCTACGACGCCTTCACCCACGAATGGCTGACAGCCTGCCGCCGCGTGCTGAAAGACACCGGCGCGCTGTGGGTCATCGGCAGCTACCACAACATCCACCGCGTCGGCGCAATCCTGCAGGATTTAGGCTTCTGGATTCTCAACGAGGTGGTGTGGGTGAAGGCCAACCCGATGCCACAGTTTCGCGGCGTGCGCTTCACTAACGCCCACGAAACGCTGCTGTGGTGCCAGAAATCGCGCGAACAGAAGCGCTACACCTTCCACTATCAGGCGATGAAGGCGGCCAACGACGGCAAGCAGATGCGCTCGGACTGGCAGATTCCGATTTGCAGCGGCCGCGAACGCCTGACTGTCGATGGGCGCAAACTACACAGCACGCAGAAGCCCGAGGCGCTGCTCTACCGCGTGCTGCTGTCCAGCACCAACCCGGGCGATGTGGTGCTCGACCCGTTCTTTGGCACCGGCACAACCGGCGCGGTGGCGCGAAAGCTGGGGCGGCATTTCATCGGCATCGAGCAGGACGAAGCCTACGCAGTGGCGGCACAGGCGCGCATTGAGGCTGTGGCGCTTCCCGAACGGCCAGATGACGAAGAGGCGCTGGGCAAAATCGCAGGTAAACGCAGCGCCCCGCGTGTGCCGCTCTCCACCCTGCTGGAAAATGGGCTGCTGCGCCCGGGCCAGGCCGTCTATCTGGATGGACAGCGCGACGCAGCCCATACGGCAGTCGTGCTGGCTGATGGCACACTTCGCGGCCCGGACGGCGTGCGCGGCGGGCTGCACATTGTCGCGGCGGCAGTGGCCGGCGTCGAATCGGCCAACGGCTGGGAGCGCTGGCACTATGTTGAGCCGGGCGATGTGCTCTACCCGCTCGACAAGCTGCGCGCCCGCTACCGCGCCAACCTCGACAAACGATAAAACTGCCAAAATCGAACACAAAGAACGCGAAGAACGCCAAGGGCATCCCCTTGGCGCCCTTCACGTTCTTAGCGTTCTTTGTGTTGCTTTATTTCTATGGTTCGGGCGTGGCAGGCACGCGCAGCGTCGCAATCGTCTGGCAGGCGGGGCATGAGCCATCCGGCCGGATAATCGCAAAGCCGCCCTGCGGGTCGTCATCCACGAAACGGTCAAAGTCGGTGTTGAAGATGATGAGCAGATCGACTTCGGCGTCCTGTGAGTTGGCCGCCACGACCACCGCGTCACGCAGCCACTCGGCCTGATCCTGCACGCTATTGTTGGCCGCCCAGGCGAATGGGCCGGGCAGCGGGCCGAAGCCATCGCCCGTCAGATAGCCGAGTTCGGAGAAGCACAGGGGTGTGCCAGTGCCCCGGAAGGGGAAGGCCGCGCGCTGGATCATCTGCGGCAGGTAGCGCGTGGGATATTCGCCGCGTGGGTCGCCACCCTGCGCCGTGGGCGGCAGAATGCCCTCGTTGTAGTGCACGCCGATGCAGTCGGTGTAATTGGCCGCGCCCGCCTGCGCCATCTGCGCGTAGTACACATCATCATCGCAGCCGCCCTGCCCGCATCCGCCGAAGAAGCCAGTTGGGGCGGGCGCGCCGGTGATGACCTTGATCTCCGGGTCAACCGCCTTGATGGCTTCATAGGCTGGCTGCAGCAGCGCCACATACTGCGCTCCGCTGATCATGCCCACCGGCCACTCGCGGTCGATGTTCTGCTCGTTCCACACCTGAATCGCATCGGGCTGAAGCTCGGCTACCCGCGCCACAAAATCAGCATACTGCGGCGCGTACTCGGCCATGCCGGTTGCGGACAGTTCTTCCTTCATACCCGGGATGCTGATCATGGCGTTGAAGCCGTTCTCATGGCTGAAATTGATGCGGTCGCGGATGACATCGATGAGCGAGTCATCGCCCATGACGTAGCGCACCTGCCACTTCATCCACGTCAGGCCGCCGTCGCTGATAAGCTGCGCGGCCCCGGGATCCATCTGGTCCATGTGGCCACCGACGGGCAGCGGCAGTTCATTGACGATGTCCGGGCGCGGCACGATCACCGGGCCTTCCGGCTCGGCCGGAGCAGCGGTGACAACCGGCGCGCCGGCATTGGCCACGCGCACCGGCCGCTGCAGGAACGCCGCTTCGGTGCCATCGGTGAGGAAGGCGTGCAAGCGCAGCGCATACGCGCCGTCGGCCACCATCTCCGTATTCCACTGGGCGATCAACCCGTTATCCACCGGCGCCGTATTGGGCAGCGTGACGGGCATCCATTCGGCTGTCGCCGGGTCGGACAAAAACGGAGCAACTTCCAGATAATAGAACTGCAGGTTGGACGGGTTGACCGTGCCCGTCACCGGTACAATGCCGCTGACCGTGGCCATGGCCGCCGGCTCGGTGATGAACACGCTGGGCAGTTCCTGCTGGGCCAGCACTGGCAGCACGCTCAACAGACTGGCCAGCAGCACCAGCAGCAGCACGATTCTCAGATTTTTCAGGCGCATGGCGTCCCTCCAGATTGCAAAACAGCCCTCATGATGCTGTTCATCTTAGCGCACACCGAGCATTTATGAACGACCGCTTCCCCCACGCTGCTGATGTTCAAGATCAACTTTAGCGAACGCTGCCTTCAGAAGCAGGACGCAGCAAGAGTAAATCCGATGCGGCCTCGACCCTTCTATTGCAGCGCGGCTGTTATGCTCGCAGATGACAATGCTCTGCTTTCACCTCATCTGGAAAGATTGGGATCTGCGACTGTAGCCGAGTACCTGGCAAAATTGTGGGGGCAATATCAGCAGTTTGCTATGGTGGGCGGTGGTAACCCGGACTGGGAGTTTTTTTCGCTTGCCGGATGTGTTGCGCCCAGAATACGGCGTCTATACGTCATGCGAATAACATAAACTCAAGTAGTATGGAGGCGGGAATTCAGACTCTTCCCGCCTCCATTCGATCCTAAATGCGGAAGTTCACCATGAAGTTGAAACTTTTCATTCTCCTGTTCCTGAGTGCGCTTGTATGTAACTCAATTGCCTCTGCTCAAGATGAACCGCCGTATATTTACTACTACTCCCCCGAACTGAACGCCATGATTGTGGAACGGGCTGACGGAACTGACACGCGCGTTTTTGGTCAGGGGATGAATGTTCCATTGTTGGGTCCGGGCTGGTCGCCCAATGGGGAGTGGTTTGCATCATCCGCAGATGAGAATCTTGAAAGAAGCAGTTCCATTATCTCACCTGATGGGTCGGCCATAAGGGGCCTTTCATACATACGAAAAGTGTTCCCCATGTATTGGAGTCCTGACGGCCGATACATACTTGTGTCGGGCAGCTATGATGATTGCCGGCCACTATTATGCTCCTATATCACCTACTTGTTGATCGGTATCGAATCGAATGATGTATTGGCTACCGTGAGTTTCTTTCCGTCGCGCGAAGGGCCACGAGACTTCTCAATCGAATGGTCGCAGGATAACGAGAGCGTCTCTTTCTACATGACTGAGGACATTACCAGCCTTTCAGGAGCAGGGTTAACTCGTGTGACCATGTATTCCGATGGAGAAGTTGTAAAACGTAAGGCCACTTGGGAGGAATACGAGCTGGCTAATCCTCAACTCAACGAAATGTCTCCAAATCTCAATGAGATCGAGCACATTTCGCCTGACGGGCGTTACTCGATTTCGGCCTATGAGGATCTCACTGATCATCTTACCGGCGCAGTCACGGAGTTACCAAGACCCGAGTTTCCTGTTGAGGCAGATGCAGATCGGGTGAGGCAAGCCCAATGGGACGCTTCAGGCGAATGGGTACTGCTTGGGTATGGAATCGCTACAGATGGGTTTAGTGGACTCGCTGTCATGCGTGCGGATGGAAGCGAATTCCGCACGCTGAATTACAGTTTATGCTGGGCCGGGTTGGGTGGGGCCTGCGCCGGCTGGCTGCCCGACAACGTCGATGTAGACAGTATCCCCCTGCTGGCAGACGCGCCCTAGCATACCCTCCTTCGCCCACCCTGCGGCGCAACGCACCACACCCAAATGCAAGAGGCCCGGCGTGTGCCGGGCCTCTTGCATGAAATCATGCACGGCATAAAGCCGAAAATCCGGCTTTATCCGCAGCCGCCCTTCTGCAGGACGTACTCGATGGTGCGAACGTTGTCATCCAGCGTCGTTTCGGGAATCTGGTTGGCCTGGTCGATCACCAGCGTGATGCGGTGCAGTTCGTCAAAGTAGGTGCTCACCGTCAGCGGCATATCGACGCGGAAGGTCTGGCCGGGCTGAAGGATCGGGAAGCCGCCAATGGTGGACGCCTGCACGGCGCCATCGGCCGCGCGCGTATCGGTGAGCGTGACGATGCCGCTGGCTGCCGTCGGCCCGCTGCCCAGGTTCGCCACGTCAAACCCGACGATGAACGTCTGGGCGCACACGGGCGGGTTCGGGTTGAGGACGACGATGCCCGCGACCAGATTGGCATTGGTCACTGGCGTGGCCGTCGGAACAGGCGTCGGCGTCACTGGCGGCGGCGGCGGTGTCACACGCGGCAGGCGGCCCACATCGCCCGACACGTTGAGCACAGTCGGCGACATCCAGCCTAACTGGCCGCTGGGCAGGCGCACCTGATACCAGCCGGAACCGGTGCTGGAGATACCCACCAACTCCACCACTGTATCCAGCGGCAGCGTGGCAATCACCGGATACAGCGTGCTATCGCCAGTGCGGACGTTGGCGCTGGGCGTGCTGACCGTACCGCGCGGCGTCGGGTCAAAGGTCGGCGTCAGCGTGGCGGCGGGCGGCTGCGTCGGCAGTTCGGGCGCAGGGGTTGGCGGAACCGGCGTTCCCACGCCAATCAGCGCGGCAATCGCAGGATCGAGGTTGTTTTCCACGCGCAGCGGCGCAACCGGAATGACGACAGGCGCGCCAGACGAGGTGTTGATCGTCAGTCGCAGTTCATACAGCCCGTCCGGCACCAGCGTTGTGTCCCACGTGCCGAGCACGTCATCGACGACGGCGGCGGTGCTTGGCAGGACTGCCGGGAAGAAGACCGGCGTAGCGGTCGGGGTTCCCACCACGGCGATGGTGTCGAGCGACGGCAGCGGCCGGAACTCGATGAAGTAGTTGGTCATGTTGGGCAGGTTGGCCGTGCCGATGATCGGGGCGGCCCCGCGCAGTACGTAGACGGGCGGCGGGAACACGATATTGGCATTGGGGTCGGGTGTGGGCGTGGGCGCAGTTTGGGCGAATGCGGGCAGGCTCGTCACCAGCAGCAGCAGGACGAGCGCCAGCAGGCCAAAGCGCCGGATGTTCGATTGCATAGGTTCATCCTCCGGTATAACCGAAAAAGGTAAAGTGGTTACATACTTCGATTGTACCCCAAAAGATTAAGCGCTCATGAGCCGGTTGGCCGGCGCTTGCCCGCCTGTTGGGACTAGTGCGGGTGCCGGCGCGCTTAACGTCATTCGGATGGACTGCTAGAATAGCGGCCATGACAGCCGCGCCGCCTCATTCCTATGCACCAGCCGCCGTTCGAGTGGACATCCTCGACGTGCCCACCGACGGGCAGCGTTTCGATTCGGCCATACGCCAACTCATCGCGTGGGCCAGCGAAGCCAATGGCCGGCGCTACGTGTGCACTTGCCCCGTCTATACGCTGATGATGGGGCGCGAACAGCCCGCCGTCATGGCGGCACTGCGCGGGGCCGATATGGTGGCCGCCGACGGCATGCCAGTGGTGTGGTTGCAGAAGAAGCTGGGCGCGCCGCTGGCCGAGCGCGTTTACGGCCCGGATGTGCTTCTGGCCGTGTCTGAAGCCTCGGTCGCTAGCGGATTGCGTCACGTTTTTTACGGCGGCTTGCCCGGTGTGCCTGAGAAACTCGTTGAGACGCTCATAGCGCGTTTCCCCGGCCTGAGGATCGCCGGTGCGTATTCGCCGCCTGTCGCGCCACTGGGGTCTGCGCCCGATGACGAGGCTATCGCCCGGCTGAATGGGCTGGACGCGGATATCATCTGGGTGGGCCTTGGCTCGCCCAAACAAGACCTGTGGATGGCGCTGCACAGGCCGTACCTGAACGCGCCGCTGCTGATCGGTGTGGGCGCGGCCTTCGACATGATCGCGGGCGTCAAGAAGCAGGCACCGCGCTGGATGCAGCGCAGCGGGCTGGAATGGCTGTACCGGCTGCTGCAGGAGCCTGGCCGATTGGGCAGGCGCTATCTGATCTACAACCCGCGCTTTCTGTGGCTGGCGCTGCGGCGCTACGGGTTGTGACGGGGGCCGCCATGCTGCGCTACAACCTGCGCTATCAGGTCATCATTCAGTGCGCCGACGCGCTCGTCGTGCTTGCTGCGCTGGGTGTGTCCGCGCTGCTGCGCCTGAATATCGATGTGGGCATGATCGCGCCGCCCTCGATCTTCATCCCGCCGCTGGAACTGTACGTGTTGGCCGTCCTCATCTGGCTGTTCGCCTACCGCGTGGCCGGCGTGTATGCCGTACAGCCGGGCGACCGCATGACGCAGGTGTTGTGGCGGCTGTTTGTGGGCCAGGTATTCGCGGTGCTCATGGTCATGGGCGTGCTCTATCTGGGCTTCCGCGACTTTTCGCGCCTGCAGGTGAGCTACATATTGGTGCTGACGACCGTTGGCGCGTTTGGCGTGCGCCTGCTGCTGTGGAATATCCAGCGGCGTGACCGGCGCCTGTTCAGCACGCCGCGCACGGTGCTGATTATCGGCGATGGTGAAGTGGCCGAGCGCGCGGCGCAGGCCGTGGCCGAAGCGAAAGAGATGGGCCTGACGCTGGCGGGCATCGTCAATCCAAGCGACGCTGAACTGGAATCGCTGCCCGCGCAGGTGCATGCGCACCATGCCCATGAAGTGCTGATCGCTGTGCAGTGGTTCGACGAAGGCACGTCCACGCGGATCACGCGCATCCTGCACCTGCTCGAAGCCGCGCCGGTCAATGTGCGCGTCGTCATCGACTACACCGATCTGGCCTATTTCGCCGTCACGCCAGAAGATTTCCACGGCGTGACGCTGCTGGGCCTGCGCGAACCGGTGCTGACGCCCGGCGAGCGGGTGCTCAAACGCGGCTTCGACCTGATTTTCTCGGGCCTACTGCTGCTGCTGCTCTGGCCGCTGCTGCTGATTGTGGCGCTTGCCATCCGGCTCGACAGCCCGGGCCCGGCTCTGTTTCGCCAGCCGCGCGTGGGCCAGCACATGAAGACCTTCACCATCTACAAGTTCCGCACAATGGTCGATGGCGCAGACGGGATGACGGATGAGGAGATGCGCGCGGCGGCCAAGCGCCCGGGCGACCCGCGTATCACCCGCGTGGGCGCGTTTTTGCGCCGCACCAGCCTCGACGAGCTGCCGCAGTTCATCAACGTGCTCAAGGGCGATATGAGCGTGGTTGGCCCGCGCCCCGAACTGCTGTCGCTGGCCGCCGAGTACCAGTGGTGGCAGCGCAAACGCTTCGAAGCGCCACAGGGCATTACCGGCTGGTGGCAGGTGAATGGCCGCAGTGACCGGCCGATGCAGGAGCACATCGAGGACGACCTGTACTACGTGCGCAATTATTCGTTCTGGCTGGATGTTCAAATTCTGTTCCGCACGGTCGCGGCCGTGCTGACCGGGCGGGGGGCGTATTGACCGCGCGTAGAACCCACGCCCTGCTCTTCCTCATTCTCGCCGTTCAACTTCTCCTCGGCGTCGCATGGATTGCGGCTGTTCCGCTGTGGCAGGGCCACGAGACAGACTTCTTCAAGGTCGTGCGCTTTCTCACCGAAGAAGGCCGCCTGCCCACCGCCGAAGACTATCCACCCGGAACGGCCGATACCGCGCAGGTGACGCAGCCGCCGTTCTATTTTCTGACGGCCGCGCCGGTGGTGGCCGCGCTCGACAGCGGGGTGCCGCTCGACGCCGGCCAGAATCCGCAGCCGCTGTGCCTGGGCATCGACAGCGCGGCGCTGCTGCTGCGCTCCACCATCCCGTCATCCGAAGAAGCTTTCCCGCCATCCGGCGCGGCGGCGGCCGGTTACGGACTGCGTCTGCTCAATCTGGCGCTGGGCGCAGCAGCGGTCGTGTTCACGTTCGCCGCCGGGCGCGTGCTGTTCCCGAAACGGCCGGCGCTGGCGCTTATCGGCGCGGCGCTGCTGGCCTTCGAGCCATCGACGCTGCGCATGGTCACCTTCATCAGCAACGACACGCTGCTATTGACGATTGCCGCCGCCAATCTGTACTGCGCGGCGCGGCTGATTCGCAGCCAGCCGATTCGCTGGTCCTGGGCGGGCGCGCTGTTCGTGCTGTCGGCGTTGGCGGTGCTCACGCGCTTGACTGGCTGGGCGGTGCTGGGGCTGAATGTGGTGCTGCTGCTGGCGCTGGCCGGGCGTGTCATCTGGACGGCACTTCAGCAGCGCGGGGGGCGGCGGCAGGCGTGGATCGCGCTCGGCGTGGTGGGCGCACTCATCGCTGGTGTGGCCGCGATTGCCGCGTTCAATCTGAGCGCGTCGGGCAGCGTGTTTGGCCGCTACTCGTTTCTGGATGAACGGGTTGGGCGCGCGCTGGGCCAGTTCGACTTCTCGCCGCTGATCCTGACGACCGTGCTCGACCGTACGCGCCTGGCCTTCCTCGAACCGGTGGACTTGCTGTCGCCGCGCCGTGCCGTGAGCCTCATCTACGCCACGCTTCCAGTGATCGCGCTGGGCGGGGCGCTGGCGGCACTGGTCGTGGCCGCCGTCCGCAGTCTCAGGCGCAAGGCTGCACCGTGGCTTGGCCCGCTGCTGCTGCTGTGGGCCGCCTTCCTGATCGCCGCTGGTCTGGTCTGGTTTCGTAACGTGACCGACGTGGCGGCCTACGGCGGTGTGACCGAGTACAACTCGGCCGGGGTGTTCGCGCCGATACGCTACTACGCGCCCGGCCTGCCGCCGTTCGCGCTGCTGATCGCGGTCGGTGCATGGGCGCTGATGGATTGGGCCGCACGCGGAATTGGCCGCTTTGCGCCGAAACCGGGCGCAACGCTGGCGCGCTGGGCATGGACGCCAGCGGCTGGGCTGGCGCTGCTGTGGGCGGCAGTCGCGCTGCTGGGCGCGATCACCACCGCGCAGGCTGCGCCGGTCGTGCCGGCCTATACCGCCGAACAGGTGCGCGCCCTGCCCGGAATCGTGTTGGTGGAAGATGACGGCGAAACTTCTGGCCTGCCGCGAGTAATTGGCGTTCAGTCGGGGCCGGGCAGCAGCACCGGAACGACGGATCTGACGCTGTATGCTGTGCTGGACGAGCCAGGCGCGAGTGCGCTGGGCCGCGTGCTGATTGAAGCGGACGGCGCGCCTTTGAGCGCCTGCGAGTTCGTGCCCGGACGCGGGGCGCTGCCGCTTCCCGTATGGGAGCCGGGCCTGATTTACGCGCTTGATGTCAGCCTGCCCTACTGCGGTGGCAGCAATGGGGACACGCTCGATCTGGCGCTGCAGTGGCAGGAGGCCAACGCCGATGGGCTGCTGACGAACGATGCGTCCGCGCCGCTGGCACTGGCTTCAGTGCCCGTGCCGGCGCAGACCGCCGCCAACTGCCCGCCTGCGCTCGGCTGGATCGCCGGCTATCGGGCCGTCAAGTACACCGGCCCGGAGACGGTGCGCTCGGGCGAAACCTTGCAGCCGTCGCTCAATTGGATCGTGGAGGATGTATCGCCGGAGGCCGCCGGGCGCGTCTACACCTTCACGCACGAAGCGACCGGACAAACTTTCACCTGCACGCGCATGGATGGAAGTCTGGCGCAGTGGACGCGCGGAGACTACCGCTATTTCGACCGCTGCGTATTCGCGTTCCCCGAGGATGCGCCGCGTGGTATGTATGCGTTGAGCGTGGCCATTGTCGATGCGAACGGCGCGGCCTTGCCCGCTACCGGCCCGGGCGGAGACGCGCTGGCGGATGGCCAGGTACAGATAGGGCAGGTGACGCTGGAGTGACTGCGGTGACGGCTATTCGTCCGGCTCAGGCTCAGCCATGTCCGTTCGCTTCTTCTGCCACGGCCAGCGCCCTTCGATTTCGAGCGTGAGCGTCCAACTGAGGAACGTGCGCACCAGAACCAGCAGCGCGAGGACGGTGACGCTGGTCAAATCCGGTTCGACGGCCACCGTCTTGATGATGTCGGCGGCAACCAGCACTTCCAGGCCAAGCAGCAGCGTTCGGCCGACGCTGTTGCGCAGCAAGCGATACGAGAGGGAATCGCCCTCACGACGGGGCGACCGCAGGTAGCGGATCATGGCGCGCGTCACCCCGACCATGATGATGAGGACGCCCAGCACGTCGAAGCCAAGCCCGACGACTTCGATCAGTGAGACGACCAGACGATGCAGTTCATCCATCGGTGTGACCCCCGCGGGCGGCAACGGCCCGCGCAGCCAACTCTATCAGGTGAATATGCGCCGCGCTATGAACTGTTGAACATCGCATCCAGCCCGACGCGCACTTCAGCGGCGGTCAGTAGCCCGTAACTGCGGTAATTTTCGCGGCCAGCAGCGTCGAACAGCACGACGGCTGGATGGCCGACCAGTCCCAACTGGTCAAAGGCAAACTGACCTGTGTGCCCATCGCGCGCGTCGAGGAATACAAACGCCGCGCGCCCATCAAACTCCGCTTGAAGCCCATCCACGATGGGCCGCATTTCTGCTCACGGCGGTCAGCCGTCGGTGTAGAAGAATAGCAGCGTGGGCTGGCCCTCCGCCAGCGGCAGCGTGGACGTTGGAGCAGCAGGCGCGCAGCCTGCAAGCGCCAGCAGCACGGCCAACAGGCCAGTCAGAGCGCCGATTAGAACAAAGAGCCGGTGCGCGTTCAATCGCCAGCCGGTGAAGCGAACTGCGCTTCAACTTCTGCGCGCGATGCCGTCAGCGCTGCATGATGCTCACGCTGGGCGTCCGTCCACCAAAGCTGAATGTAGGCCAGCACCTGCTCAATCTCGTCGGCGGTCATCACCTCGCCGTAGGCAGGCATCGGGAAACGGAACAGTGGATTGGGCGAACCCTGCTGGATAATGGCGCTTAGCAGTTGCTCGGGGTGCATCCAGGTGTGGCCAGTCGAATTATGCGGCGGGACGATCTTCATGCCCAGCGCGAGTGTATCAACGGCCGCAGCGGCCAACTCGCCCTCACCGTCGAAGCCGTGGCAGTGCCCGCAGCGGAGGTTGTACTGCTCCTGCCCCGCCTGCAAAGCGGGGTCGGCGGCCAGCAGCATCGCGCGGCGCGGGTCTTCGGTCGCTTCGGCCATCGTCATCGCGGCAGGACTTGGGGCCGGGGCTTGGCTGGTCAAGACCACAGCCAGCACAAGCAGGATGAGCACCGCCAATAGCACGATAAACCACCAGAACTTACGCATCCACCCGCCTCACCCGATGAGCAGCAGGTGGATGATAACCCAAACCTTTCGGTCATGCAGAAGGATGTAATCTGGCACTCAGGACGCCAAAGCAGGATCGAACAGATGATCTGAAGAACGATTGGAACCGCCAAGATCGCCGAGAAGCGCTGACAGTGAAAAGCGCCGGGAGGATTTGAGCTTAACGCTCTGTGCGTTCAGTGACTCAGTGGTTTACGTTGGTGAGCCACCGGCGTAATCGGCCATCGCCTGCTGCACCACCTTGATGAAGGCCTCGCGGTTGCCATAGCCCACGCCGCCCACCACCAGCGAGAACTGAGCGTCTTCACCAGTGCGCGTGTTGATCTTGATAGTCGGATCGCCCAGCTTGAAGGCCTTGTCGATTTTGGCGATGTTGCCCAGTTCAATCTCCATCGGCGGGTCTTTTGACCCCATTGGGGGCTGAAACACGAGGCGCTGTGAGGTGACCGCGAGGCGGCGCTCGCGTGCCTTGCGCGCGGCAGCCGTTCCCGCGATCATCGCCGCTCCCACCAGCGCCGTAATGGCCACAGCGCTGATGGCCATGGTCGCCAGCGTGCCGCCCATGAAGCTCACCTTGTACTCGGCGATGAGGCTTTCGCCCGCGCGCAGTTCGAGCGCCGCATACTGATTGGGGGCGTTGGCGGGCGCATCCTGCGTGGCAGAAGCCGGTGTGCTGGCTTCGTTCACTGCAGCGGGTGGCGCTGGCTGGCGTGCTGGCTGCTGGAGCACCGCAGGCACGGCGATGGGTGGCGCATCGGCAAACGGATCAGGGAATTCAGGCGGCGGCTCGTACTGCGGCGCAGGCGGCGGGGTTTTCAGCGCCGTATCAATGTCGCGCAGCACCGTCGCATACAGCGTGGGATGCTGGCTCAACCGCTCAAGCAACCCGCGCGCGTCGCTGTCGTACTCCTCGTGGCCGAGGTAGCTGTTGAGCTGGTACAGCAGGGCGGCCTGCTCTTCATACGACAGCGTGGGCTTGGTGACGTGTTCACGGGCGCTGGCCAGCGGCGAGAGCGGCGCCGATGGCGCATCGGGCAGCGGAACGGGCAACGGCGGCGCGGCCGGCAAGCGGCGAATGGCGCTTGCCAACACCTTGTACGAATCGATATCGCGTTTCACATACGGAACGATCTGGCGCTCCTGCAGTACCGCTGGCAGCAAGCTGTAGGTGATGCCTTCGGCCAGCGTAACCGGAATGATGTGCCTGCGCAGCGCATTGGCGTAGTTGTATTCCAACTGGCACGGGTACGAGTTGAGAGAGCGCGGCGTCAACGCGAAGATCAGCAAGTCGGCCCCGCGAATGTTGTCGAGGATGTTCTGCCACCACAGTTGGCCGCCTTCAACTTCCTGGTCGTACCAGACTTCGTGGCCCATATCGACCAGATCGTTGACGAGCTGAGACACTGCGGCGCGGTCGGTACTGCGATAACTCACAAATATCTTCATGCGGCATCCCCGAAGCACAAAACGTCCGTCTCTCACTTCCAACTATAGCTATTTTGCTGGCTTTCGCATGCATGTGGGCAAGCGCGCTACAATCTTGCCCACCTCTCGAAATAGCCTTGGCAGGAGTGACCCCATGAAGAGCGCACAGGAAATCGCCACCGAATTGGAGCAGCTTTCCAACGAATACGCCGTGATGTTTGAAGCTGTTGAGGCCGACGGCCAGATCGACGAAGAGGAAGCGCAGTTGGGCCAGGAATACGCCGAGGAATACCGCAAGCGCCTGCTGGAACTGCGCGAGGAAATCCGCGAGAACACGCGCGCCCTGCGCGAGCAGTTCCGCTACGACAGCTACCTGTTCAAGACCACGTCAGAAGGCAGCAAGGCCGAGCAGGATTTGCAGTATCAGGAACTGCGCCAGCAGGAAATGGCCGCGATGGCCCCGTTCAAGGCGCTGCTCGACCCCATTGAGCGCGCGCTGAACGAGGCGCGGCTCACACGCGCGGCCTTCGTCGAAGTGCGTGACACGCTGCGGAACGACCCGGAAGCCTTTATTGACGCGGTGGGCCTGCCAGCGCAGGCGCTGAACCTGAGCATGGACGATGAGTTGAAGCTGCTCGTCAACGCGCTGGTGCGGCTGGAAAACGACTGGCTGGGTTTGCGCTCGGAAGCAGCGGCGCGCCTGCGCCAACCCGACTACGCGCCATACGCCAGCCATCTGCGCGGCATTGACAAAGGATTGCAGCGCGCGCTGGACGACGTAGGCGCACTGCTGGAACTGGCGCACGAGGTCGTGGGTGACCAGTTGGACAGCTAGATCGGGTTATAGGGGGCAAGGCATGCCTTGCCCCTACACACGATTCGACCCCGCGAATCTTCGCTCTCACCCAAACATGTCCTCTCCTCAGCCCCGTGCGGAGAGGGGCCGGGGTGAGGTTAATCGCGCACCAATCTGAGTAAGCCCCCGTATCTCAGTCCTCGTCTGCCATCGCCTTAAGCAGCGCCAGCGTGCGCAGGCAGTCGCCCAGCGCTGAGTGCGCGTGATCATCGAAGGCGGTCGCCGGTATGTTCATGCGGCTGCAGGCCAGCTCCAGCTTGCACCAGCGATAACCACCCCGCTCGGTGTTCGGTTCTCCCCAGTACTCCGCAAAGCGCAGCATGGCGCATTCGGGCGAGTACAGTGGCGGCGCCAGATGATGGCGCGCATAATCCTGCGCCAGCATCTTGGTATCGTACTGCGCGTTGTAAATCACCACCGTCTTCATCAGCAGCACATTCTGCAACGTGGGATGGATTTCGGGGAAGCCCGGTTCGCCCTCGAGCATATACGGCATGATGCCGTGAATGTCCGAGGCGGACGTGCCTTTGCGGTCACGCTTGAGCAGGCGACCGGGATCGAGCGGCTGAATGCGCTGGTTGATCAGCACGGCTCCGTCGCGATCGATGGCCGCGATCTCGACAATCTCGTCTTCCGGCCACAGGCCTGTCGTCTCGGTATCCAGCACGACGATATCCTGCGCCAGCGTTTGGCGTGCCCACTCGGCCATCACGCCCCGATTTCTGGAATTCTGGTTCACAAGCCCTCGACTGTTTGACAAGGCACTGAGCCATAAGCATACCGCCTGCCGCCCACTTGGGGCAGATTGGTTCGCTTAACGAGCGCTCACGGACAGCTTACAGCCCCTTCACCGCTGATTTCTGACCGCCTCACAAATGGCCTGTAATCTTGCGTGTGTTGGGTGGCCACGCACTTCCACTCACAGTGGCAACATCGTACGGGTTGTATCGCAAG
Organism: uncultured Chloroflexia bacterium; assembly: GCA_963841085.1. Classification (GTDB taxonomy): domain Bacteria; phylum Chloroflexota; class Anaerolineae; order Aggregatilineales; family Phototrophicaceae; genus Flexifilum. The sequence continues at coordinate 219,367 of CAWJBF010000012.1, forward strand.
CTCAAACGCCAAGCGGTTTCTATCTCACAAGGAGTAAGTCCACATGCGCAAGTTTCTGTTGATCGCCGTTGTCCTTCTGGTCGGTGTGCTGGCCGCAGTGCCCGCGTTCGCCCAGGATCAGACTATCGCCGACATCGTCGTAGCCTCGGCTTCGGCGGATGCCCCCGAATTCTCGACCCTGCTAGCCGCGGTGCAGGCTGCAGACCCCGCCGTCCTTGAAGCGCTGAGCGACTCGGAAGCTTCGCTGACCGTGTTCGCGCCCACCGACGCCGCTTTTGCCGCACTGGCCGAAGCGCTGGGTGAGGAAGCCTTCGCCGCCGTGCTGGCCGACCCGGCTGCACTCACCAGCATCCTGCTGTTCCACGTCATTGACGGCCAGGTTGGTTCGGCTGATGTCGTGGCGGGCCTTGAGGCCAACGACGGCGCAGTGTCTGTGCCTTCGCTCAACGGCCAGTACATCGACATCACCGAGGACATGGGCACGATCTACATTGATGGCGCGCCCCTGAACCTGGAGATGGTTGATATTGCGGCCAGCAACGGCGTCGTCCATGTCATCGATGCGGTCATGCTGCCCGAAGCACGCACGATTGCCGAGATCGTCGTCGACTCCGCCGCCGCCGAGGCCCCTGAGTTCGCCACGCTGCTCGCCGCGGTGAGCGCCGCCGACCCGGCCGTCCTCGAAGCACTGAGCGACCCCGAAGCCGAACTGACCGTGTTTGCGCCGACGGATGCTGCTTTCGCCGCCCTGGCCGAAGCGCTGGGTGAGGAAGCTTTCAACGGTATCCTGGCCGACACCGAAGGTCTGAGCGCCATCCTGCTCTACCACGTCGTGCCCGGTGTCGTCCGCTCCGGTGACCTCGTCACCCTGCTGCTGGACAACGAAGGCACCGTGACGGTTGCCACGGCCGAAGGCGCCGACGTGACGTTCGAAGTGCGCGATGATGGTGTGTTCATCAACGACGCGCAGATCATCTCGACCGATATTGATGCGGCCAACGGCGTCATCCACGTCATCGACACGGTGATTACGCCCCCGGCAATGTAAGTCAAGCGCAGCACCATCAACGGGGCGGGCCAACTGGCTCGCCCCGTTTGATTCCAGCCCGCAGTTGCAGTAAAACGCCGCAGCGGTCATCATCAGCCCATTGTGTTCGTGGCCGTTCGCGCGAATACTGGCTTTGTTCGCTTCAACAAGGAGATACCGGAATGCGACGATTGCTCATGATCCTGGTTCTGATGCTGGCCAGCAGTATGGCCTTGCTGCCCGCCGCCGCTCAAGACAGCACGCTGGCCGACGTGCTCACGGCTTCCGCTGAAGGCGATGCGCCTGAATTCACGACGCTCTTGGCCGCTGTACAGGCCGCCGACCCGAGCGTGCTCGAAGCCCTGAGCGACTTTGCGGGTCAACTGACTGTGTTTGCGCCTACCGACGCCGCCTTTGCCACTTACCAGGCCGCGATTGGCGACGAGGCGTTTGCGGCGCTGCTGGCCGACCCCGCACTGCTCACCGATATGCTGCTCTATCACGTCTCGCCCGGCCTGCTCACCTACGCCGACCTGTCAGGGACGGTGCAGGCGCTGGCGAACCTGCCGTTCGGGCAAATACTGCCGCTGCGCGTGACCGTCCCCACGCTGCAAGGCCAGTTTCTGGATGTGGAAGCCGGGTTCGAGAGCCTGCTCATCGACACGGCCACGCTCACACCGGCCAATGGGGACATTCCCGCCAGCAATGGCATCGTGCAGGTGATTGACGCCGTGCTGCTGCCGGAAACCAACACCCTTGGCGATGTCTTCACCACCGTGGCGGCCAGTCAAACCCAGTTCGTCACGCTGACCGCCGCACTCAATGCCGCTGGCCTGATGGAATCGCTATCTGATGCCAATGCCGAACCGGTGACGATTTTCGCGCCCACCGACGCCGCCTTCGCTGAAGCTTTTGCAGCGCTGGGCATGACGGCCGAGGATGCGCTGGCCGATATCGATCTGCTGACGCGGCTTCTGAACTATCATCTGGTGTCGGGTGTGGTGTCGTCGGCCGACCTGGGCGGCGCAGCAACCGCCGATCCTGCACCGTCGTGGCTGGCCGGCCTGAGCGAAGATGGCAGCCCGCTGATTACCACGCTCAACGGCGAGGTGCTCACTTTCAGCCACGGGCCAGACGGGCAACCGCAGATCGATAGCGCCACGCTGATGATCAACGATGTCGACGCGGCCAACGGCATCATTCACGTCGTCGATACGCTGTTGCTGCCGCCAAGCACGCCGTAGTTCGCATTCTCTGGCCGAAGCCGCCAAGGGATAAATCCCCTATCTGGAAAACCCAAGTCCGCTGAAGGGACTGAAAAAGTCCCTTCAGCGGACTTGTTTCTTCTTGCGGCAGAACTTTAGTCCGCCGCAATGCCAGATATTTACCCGCGCCTCACCACTGCAGCGTGGTCAGGTCGTAGGCCGGGCCGTCCGTGCAGATGGCAGAAAGACCACCCCCGCGCTGACGCACCAGGCATGACTGGCACGCGCCGGTACCGCAGGGCAGCGGCGGACGAAACACCCCGAACAGAAAATTGGCCGGAATATCGGCGCGCAGCTCGCGGAACAACGCCAGCAGCCGGGCAAAACGCGCGTTCTCGTCATCCGGCGCAACCACGCAGAAGACCTGATCGGCCCAGCCCACCGTCGTGACGCGCTCGGGCCAGTTCAGGTCGGCGTCACCCTTCACGATCTCAACTTCCGGCGGCAGATGTTCGACGTTGTAATCGGCCGCGCTGCCGAGCATGAGCAGGGTCACGCTCACCTGATTGGCCACCAGCGCCGGCATCGTCAGCAGCAGCGGCCCCGGGTCGGTGTCGTATACGACCAGCAGCACATTGCGCAGCGTGCGCTTGAAGCGCAGCGGCTTGCCCACCGGCCCGATCAGGTCGATGGTCTGGCCCGGCTCGTAATGCTCACTGGCGGGCCGTTCGACCGCCAGCCAGGTCTTGTGCAGCGCCGCCGGAAACCAAGTTTCGCGCAGATAAGGCGACCAAACATCCGCGCCGGCCGGGCGCGCCAGCAGCGCCTGCCCCGCCTTCATTCCGCCCAGCGACGAATCAATCGCCAGCGTGATTTGCTGGTGCGTTTCGTTCACGCGCCGCACCCGCTCTACCTGCGCTCGTGTCTGTTTCATCGGAACATTGTCCACCTGGCCGCAGCCCGCCCAACCGTGGGCGTAAACGCTACCGCGAAAGTGGCCTGTACGCCAATCTGGAGCCTTCACCGAAACCTCACCCCCGGCCCCTCTCCGCGCGCGGAGAGGGGTGATTTGTTGTGAGCCTTTGGCGGAGCGAGACAGTGAGACAGAATTACAGCAGCGAGACAACCTCCGAGGGGAAAACGAGTGAGACAGCGAGACAGTGAGACAGAATCAAAACAGCGAGACAACCTCTGAGAGAAAAACGAACCGGACAGACAGACAGAATCGAAGCTAACAGACATCCTCTGAGGGGAAAACGAACCGGACATGCGGACAGAATACAGGACACTGGACGCGCAACGGCGGGCAAGGTGGTTTGCAATCGTCCTGAGCGGCAATGGGGCACGGTTTCATCGTAGCATGGGTGCGCTCCTTGCAGGCGACGCTGTGGTGGATCGGGTGGACACGGATGAGCGGGGTGCGGGGCGTGTTGCGGATCTGGGGATGAGGTTTGTACGCGATGCCCAGTTTTGCTGCGATAGCCCTGTGAGGGGTGAGGTATCACGCCGCTGTGGTATAGTTCCGGCGATATGCCGACCGGGAACAGAGCATGACAGACCGCAGCAATGAGCAGTGGATCGCGGATTTAAGCGCAGACGGCCAAGTACAAGCGGAAGCGATTACCGACCTCAAGCATCGGCTGGAGCGCGGCATCTACTACTATCTCGGGCGCGACCGCAGCGATCTGGCGGGCATGGCCGAAACCGACCTGCATCACATGTCGCAAGACCTGGCGCAGGATGCGGTGCTGCGCGTGATAGACAACCTCGACAGCTTTCGCGGCGACAGCCAGTTCACGACCTGGGCCACGCGCATCGCCGTGCGCGTGGCGATCAGCGATTTGCGCCGTGCCCGCTACCGCGATTTCAGCCTCGATGAATTGACGGCCGAGGGCGATTTCCTGCCGCTGACCGCCAGCCCAGTGACGGGCGAGAAGCAGCCGGGGCCTGAACGCGCCGTTGAACAGGGCGACATGCTCGAAAAGATCCGCGCAGCCCTGTCTGAAGTGCTCACCGAACGGCAGTTTCAGGCGCTGTATGCTGTGGCCGTGATGGGCGTGTCGATGGACGTGGTGGCCGGGCAGCTCGACACCAACCGCAACGCGCTCTACAAGCTGCTGCACGACGCGCGGCGCAAGCTGCGCCAGCACTTCGAGGCGCAGGGTTTGTCGATGGATTATCTGCTCGGCCTGTTTCAGGAATAATGGCGCGCCGCGTAAGAAGGCGGCCAATCAGGTCGTCCGATTCACAGATTGACAAGGCGAGTGTATTCACGTGTACGAGAAGATCCGCGACTTGATTGTGTCGATTTCCTACGTCCACCGCGACGGGGACATTGACTGCGTTACCTGTGACGAGCAGTTTCACTGCTGGGCCGAGCTTGCCGCCAGCGGCACCGACCTGCGCGAAATTCTGCCCGACGTCGTCGCGCATCTCGAAGTTTGCCCGGAATGCAGCGAGGAATTCGAGGCTATTCTGGCAATCATCCGCGCTGAACAGGCCGGTCTGCTCGACGACGCGTAAATACCCCGCAAGCCCAAAGTTCAGGAGAAGTGATGGAAAAGGTCCGTGTAGTTGTGATTGGTTCCGGCCCAGCGGGGCTGACGGCCGCGCTGTATACGGCGCGCGCCCAGTTGAGCACAGTGGTGATTACAGGCATGCAGATGGGCGGGCAGATCGCCACGACGCACGAGGTCGAGAATTTCCCGGGTTTCCCGGAAGGGATCGAAGGCCCGGAACTGGCCGAGCGCATGCGCCAGCAGGCCGAAAGGTTTGGTACGCGCTTTGACTACGATCTGGTCACCAGCGTCGATTTCGCCGCCGGCAGCCCGTTCACGGTGCGCACCCAGAACGCCGAATACAGCGCCGACTCGATCATCGTGACCATCGGGGCCAGCCCGCGCAAGCTCAATATTCCCGGCGAGCTGGAGTTCACTGGCCGCGGCGTGAGCTACTGCGCCACCTGCGACGGCTTCTTCTTCCGTGGCAAGGACATCATCGTGGTGGGCGGCGGCAACTCGGCGCTGCAGGAAGCGATCTTCCTCACGCGCTTCGCCAACAGCGTAACCGTCATTCATCGCCGCGATTCGCTGCGCGCCAGCATCGCGCTGCAGGAACGCGCCTTCGCCAACGAGAAGATCCACTTCATCTACGACACGGTTGTCGATGAAATCAAGGGCGCGAACAGCGTCACCAACGCCTACGTGATGCGCAACGTCAAGACGGGCGTCGTCGAAGAGCGGCCGATTGACGGCGTGTTCATCTTCATCGGCTACGACCCGAACAGCGTGGTCTTCAACAGCCAGCTTGAGACCGACGAAGCAGGCTATGTGATTGTGGATAAGCGCATGCGCACCAACATCGAGGGCGTGTACGCCGGCGGCGAAATTCACGACGATGTGTTCCGCCAGGCGATTACGGCCTCGGGCCAGGGCTGCGCCGCCGCGCTGATGGCGATCAACTGGCTGGGCGACCGCGCCGATTCACTCCAGCCGATTGAAGCGGAGACGGCGGCGGGCTAACCACTTCAGACGCAAAGCACACGAAGGGCGCAAAGGAAAAATCCTCTTTGCGCCCTTCGTGTGCTTTGTGATATTTTTCCACGCCTGCACGTCTTAGGTCGAGGGCGGCAGCACGTCCAGTTCCGGCGGCTCGTCAGGCGGCGCAGGGCTGCGCGGAGCAGACGGTGCAGGCGCAGAAGCGGCGCGGCCCACCGTAGCGGGCACAGCCGCACTGACAGCCGGATCGGCGGGCGCAGAAGGCGCGGACGCGGCCGGTGACGACGAGGCGGCACGTCCCACAGTCGCGGGCACGGGCGGCGCACTGGCGGCCACTGCTGGCGCGGGGCTGGCGGGCGATCCATTCGGCGCTGCGGGCGATGCGGCAGGCCGAACCGAGGGCGCGGTTCGTGGCGTGGTGGTGATTACCGGTCGTGGCGCTGATGACACCGAAGCCGCTGGCAGCGTCGAGGTGGCCGGGCGCGGCACGGCCGACACCGGCGCGGCAGGCGCTGCCGGAACAGGCGGCGCAGATTCGGCAGGCACAGCGGGCACAGTGTTCGTCACGCGCACAGCCGGCCGCGTGCTGGTCGCGCGCGCGTTCTGGCTTTGCACCACGGGCACTTCAGGCTGCACGTCGTTGTCGCGGTTGATGCCATCGGCTACGCGGAAGGGCGAATTGGCCAGATTGACGTTGCGCAGCAGGCTTTGCTCGCTGGCCGTCTGGCTTTGCATGGCCTGCTGCATCCAGCGTTCGCGCTCGCGCTGCAGGATATCTTCGATGGATTTGACGAAGTCGCTGATCTCAGCCGATTCGTCCTTACGATCCTGCGGCAGCGCCAGCCAGCGCGCAACTTCCTCATCCAGTTCCATCACGGCGGTGTGATAGATGGCGTAGGTGCGGCCATACATCTTCAGGTCGATGAAAATGCCTGCGGCGGTCGCCATCGCGGTGGTCACGGCCACCCACGGCTCCAGGTTGATCGCCACCAGGAACGCGCCCAGGCCGGTGACGAACAGCACGGATGCGCGCCAGTTACGCAGGTCGTTGTAATTGCGGTGCAGCTTGCGAATGTACCATTCGCGCTGCGGCCGGATGCGATAGAGCAGATACTCGTCCACCGTCAGCGGTGAAAAGCCGTCATCGCGCTCGTCGTTGCACTTGGCTTTGACGGCGGCGGCGAGGTCGGGCGGCGCGGCCAGCGTGTACGGCTCAGACGAGCCTAACTGGTCGACCCGTCTGCGCGCCTGCTTAATCCGATCCAGCAGCAGCTCCTGCTGCTCGTTCGGGCTTTTTCCCGTGAAGTCCCCGGCGGCCATACGATAGAGATACAGTTGATAGCGTACCAGTTCCGCGCCCACGCGATAGCCGATCCAGGCCGTGCCGGGCATGAACTGCATCATCCACGTCAGCGTGCCGGCGATCAGCAGCGGCAGCGCAATCAGAATGACTTTGTTGAGTTCGATGAGATTGTTGACGGAATCGAGGCAATCCGAAGGGATGGGTTGGCGCATAATGGCGCACAGGCCGTCCATCGCCTCGGACTGGGCGGCGGGTGTGACCGCGATACTGGCGGTTAGCACTTCGAGGCGGCCGCGCTCGGTCGATAGATAAGTACTGACGACCGCGAGCACCACCACGACCACGCTGAGCACGATGATGAACTGGCGCACGGCTTCCTGGGTCTTCTTTCGTTTGTCGGAAGCGGTGCTGTACTCGATGTAGCGCTGCCAAGCGGTCCGCAGCGCCACATCGTCTTTCGTGCGCACGGCCGACAGCACTGCGGGATCCATTTCCACCGGGCCGTCCGGCGTATCTGCAATCGCCATGCTGGTTCCCCCTCCGAAACACAACCGTTTTCTAACCCATAGGCTCAGTATACATCCGCTTTTGGCGCGCGGCGAACGCCTCGTGTGCGAACCGTACGCGGTTGGCGCAGCGCAGCAGGCGCGTTTACAATCGCAATGGTTAGAGTGGATTGTAAGCAGGTCGGAATTTTGAACAAAGGATCGAACTACTGAGACACTGAGCACACAGATGGTTGAGCAAGAAATCTCTGTGCCCTCTGCGTCTCAGTGGTTCGATTCGTTTTCGTTTGGGCGAAGGAGCGCGGAATGAGGCGGACTTGGGCGGTTATGCTGGCGCTGGCGCTGCTGGTGGCCGGGCCGCTGGCATGCAATCTCAGCCGGTCGCAGCCGACTGCGACTCCCGTGCCGTCTACCGCCACGTTCGGCCCAGCCACGCTGGACCCGAACATCATCCCGTCGTTGACGCCGCTCGGCGCGCCCACGGCCACCCCGCTGCCCGGCACGGCCACTGTCTGCGCTGTGCCCACCGATTGGTTCGTCTATATCGTGCAGCCGGGCGATACGCTCACCGATATTGCGTCACGCACGGGCAGCACCGTACAGGAACTGATGGCGCGCAACTGCCTGCCCAACGCGGACGCCATCTTCGTGGGCCAAAGCCTGTACGTACCCATCGAACTTCCACCAATTGGTTAGGCAGCGCGGCGGCAGACCCGAGGGCAATCTGTGGGAACTGTGGCATCTGCTGGCGGGTTGAGCGCGAGAGCGGCGCAAAAAAACCCTCTCCGCGTGCGGAGAGGGGCCAGGGGCGAGGTTGTAATGGCTTACGCTGGCGGCTGCGCGTTTTCGATGCCTGCCGCCGCCAGTTCCTCGTCGATATAGTCCGCGAAGACATCATAGGGCTGCGCGCCCACCAGCATGCGGCCGTTGACGAAGAAGGTCGGCGTGCCGCTCACGCCCAACTCCTGCCCTGCCGAATAGTCCCGCTGCACCCGCGCCGTGGTTTCTTCGGCGTCGATGCAGGCAATGAAGGCGTCCACATCCATGCCCAGATCGGTGGCGTAGGTGGTAAACGCATCCATCGACAAATCCTGCTGATTGGCGTAAACCAGATCGTGGAATTCCCAGAACACGCCCTGATCGGCGGCGCACTCGCCCGCCAGCGCGCCTGTCACGGAATCGGGGCCGAGGATCGGGTAGTCGCGATAGACAAAACGGACGTTGTCGCCGTAGGTTTCCAGCAGCGGCGCAAGTGTTTGCCCGTGGAAACGCCCACAGTAGCTGCAGCGGAAATCAGCGAACTCGACGATCGTCACCGGCGCATCATCAGGGCCTTTGGCAGGGTCGCCTTCGGTATCGACGACAAAACGCTGGTCAGGGTCACGCGTCGGCTCGACCACCACCTGCGGCGCCTGAGGCGCAGCCGCGACCATTGCCGCTACGGCGCGGTTGACCGCCGCATCGACCTGCGCGTCGGTGTTGGATGACACACGGTCGTACGCGAACACGCCCAGAATTGCGCCGAGCGCAAAGAAGGCGACGGCGATGATGACGTAGTTGAAGGTGTGACGCGGCACAGTCGCTTCGCTTATGGCGGGCGTTGGTGGCGCGTTCGGTGATTCAGCCAGGTTCAGTTGGGGGTCGTCAGTCACGGTTCAGAATCTCATTGTCCCAGTCTCGTTGCGTCAGTTTACCACACGGCGCGCTGCTTCCCGCCTGAAGATTACCCACGCCACACCTACGCTGAACGAGGCGCAGGAAATGTGTGTAGAATACAAACTGTCGCGCAACCCGCGCGTGTATGCACATCACAGGAGGCGGTAGGCGATTGGACTCTCGGCGTGGCCTGATTATTAAAGCGCAAAGCGGTTTCTTTCAGGTAGAAGCAGAGGGCGGCGGCGAGCTTGTGCAATGCCGCCTGCGTGGCCGGTTGATGGAGGACGCGCAAGCCAGCGCCATCGCGGCGATTGGCGACCGCGTGACCTTCAGCATGAATGAGGACGGCACGGGCGCGATTGAAGCGGTCGACCTGCGCCACAGCGCCGTATCGCGCGCCATGCGCACATCTGGCCCGCGCGGTGCGGGCTCGCCCGAACGCGAGCAGGTGCTCATCGCCAACGCCGATCAGTCTCTGTTCGTGTTTGCCGCGGCCCAGCCCGCGCCCAACCCGCGCACCATCGACCGTTTTCTGGTGATGGGCGAGAAAGCAGGCCTCGACCGCCTGCAAATCGTCGTCAACAAGAGCGACCTGGACGCCGATGGCACGGCGCGCGCATTGATGGCCCGTTACGAGGAGATTGGCTATCCGGTGCTGTACACCAGCGCGGTCAGTGGCGCAGGGCTGGATCAACTGCGCGGGCTGCTGCAAGGCAAGATTTCAGTCTTCACCGGCCCATCGGGCGTGGGAAAGACCAGCCTGCTCAATCAACTGGAGCCGGGCCTCGGCCGTGCGGTCAAGCAAGTGAGCCGTTATCATCAGGAAGGGCAGCACACCACCCGTGATAGTGAGCTGGTGCGCCTGTCGTTTGGCGGCTACCTGGCCGATACGCCGGGTATGCGCACGCTGATGATCTGGGATGTGGAGCCGGAAGAGCTGGACGCCTACTTCCCGGAGATTGCCGCGCAGGCCCCGCGCTGCCGCTTCGCCGCCGACTGCGCCCACCGGACTGAACCGGGCTGCGCCGTACGCGCTGCCGTGCAGGCGGGCCAGATCGCCCGCACGCGCTACGAAAGCTACATCGCCCTGCGCGAAGAATTGGACGAAGCCTTCGCGCTCTGAGGTTCATCGCAAGCGCACTGCTGGAAATGAGGGAAGCGTTTGGCTTCAGGATCGCTGGTTGGCAGAAAGCTCGGCAAATACCAGATCATTGCGCTGCTCGGCGCAGGCGGGATGGCTACGGTCTATCAGGGCCTGCAGCCGGATGTAGAACGCACAGTCGCCGTCAAGGTGCTGCCGCCGCACCCCGGCCAAAGCGCCGATTTCGTCGAGCGGTTCCGCCTCGAAGCGCGCACGATTGCCCGCCTGCAGCATCCTCACATCCTGCCGCTGTACGACTACGGCGACGACGATGGCATTCTGTATCTGGTGATGCCCTACATCGACGGCGGTTCGCTGGCGTCGCGCATCGCGCAGGGACCGATGGACGTGAACACGGTCGTTGATTTCGCGCGCCAGATCGGCGGGGCGCTCGATTACGCGCACCGGCAGGGCGTCATTCACCGTGACCTCAAGCCTGAGAATGTGCTGCTCGACCGCGAGGGCCACGCGCTGCTGGCCGATTTTGGCATCGTTAAGCTGGTGGAAGGTACTTCGCCCGCCGGCACACTGACCGCAACCGGCGGCCTAATCGGCACGCCGGCCTATATGTCGCCCGAGCAGGCGCAGGGTGAGCCGGTCGATGGCCGCTCTGACCTGTACTCGCTAGGCATGGTCGTGTTCGAGATGCTCACGGGTAAGGAACCGTACAGCGCCGATACGGCCATGCAGATCGTGATGCTGCAAATCAGCGGCCCCGTGCCCAGCCTAAGCGCGGTCAGCCCGAACGCCTCGCCCGCGCTCGATCAGGTGCTGCGCAAAGCGCTGGCCAAAGACCCGGCTGCGCGCTATCAAACGGCGGCGGATTTCGTCAACCATCTCGCTGCGGCGGCCAGCGGTCAATCGCCGCTGGATACACCCGGTGAATCAGGCGGGCCTACCGTCGCACTCACGGCGGCCGGCCACAGCACGCCGCATCCCGTGGCCGTGACCAGCGAACCGGCGCTCACCCCTGCCCCGCCATCACGCGGTGGCGCAGGCAATACGCTGCTGCTACTGGGCGGCTTTGCGATTATTGCCGTGCTGATTGTGGTGGCGCTGGTGCTGCTCACCGGCCGCGACCGGCCCGGCGCGGCTGCAGTTGTCCCTACCGCAACGGCCACAGCCGCGATTGCGACAGCGACGATACAGCCCACCGTTCCGGCAGCGCCAAATTTCGGCCGCGCCGTCTACAGCACGACCAACAGCCTGGCCGATACAATCTCCTTGCAGATCAACGGCGTTGGGCCGCTGTCGGGAGGGGAACGCTATATCGCGTGGCTGGTCAACACTGGCACTGGCGAAACGCGCCAACTGGGCGAAGCGTCGGTCGATGCCTTCGGCAGCGGCGTGCTCACCTACACCGACCCCGACGGCGCATTCCTGCCCGGCCTGTATAATGCCGTCGCGCTGTCCGCCGAAGCGGGCGATGTCGATGCGCCCACCGGCCCAATCGTCTACAGCGGCAGCGCGCCGCTGGCCCTGAGCGAGGCGCTGGCGAACCTGTTCGTCACGGTCAGCCTGCCGGCGACCGATGACCACAGCGCCTATGATGGCAGTTTGCTGGCTGGGGCGCTGCGTGAAGCCGGCATTGCGCGCACGCATGCTGGCCTGGCCGCAGGCTCGAACAATCTCGGCGGGCTGCAAACGCACGCCGAGCACACGATCAACATTCTCAACGGCACGGCGGTTGATTACAACGGCAACGGGCGCGGCGAAAACCCGGGCGCGGGCTTCGGCGTGGCCTATTTCCTCGATGCGATCGAAGGCCGGCTTGACGCAGCCGCGCAGTCCGAAGGTGTCGGCCCGGTGATGCAGGGGCAAATGGAGCTGATTCGCGTGTGCATCGGCAACGCGCGCCAGTGGACTGCTGAGGTCGTTGGGCTAGAGCAGCAGTTGCTCTCGGCCGCCGATTTGGAGTCGGTGGCGGAGCAGCGAGCGCAGTCAACTGAATTCGCCAACAACCTGATCGAAGGCACCGACCTGAACGGCAACGGTCTCGTCGAGGCGTTCGAAGGCGAGTGCGGCCTCGACCAGATTTCGACCTACGGCATCACCGTCGCCAACATGACGCTGCGCGAGGGCGTGATTGAGGGGTGAGGTTCGCCCTGAATCAAAAAGGCGGCCCGCTGTGGCCGCCCTTTTTTGTGTCCCCATGCTCAGTCCGCGTTGCGCTCGGCGTGTTGCTCGGCTTCGGACAATTCCTCGCCGTCACCGTCTTCCGCGTCTCTAGCCTTCCACACGTCGGTGGCGATATCGATGTACAAGCGCCCGTCGAGGTGGTCGATTTCGTGCTGGAACACGCGCGCCAGCCAGCCTTTGGCCTTCACCCGCGTGGGCTTGCCGTGCCGATCCAGTCCCTTGATCAGGATGGCTTCGTGGCGGTCAACTGAGCCGAACCAGCCCGGAATCGACAGGCAGGCTTCGACGCCATCGACCATTTCCTTGCTGGCCTTGACGACTTCCGGATTGGCAATCGCGTAAAGTACACCGGCCTGAGCGCCGTATTCTTCGCGGCTCTCCTCGTCATCGGGCAGGCGTACGATAATCAGGCGCTGGCTCACGTTCACCTGCGGCGCGGCCAGTCCCACGCCGGGCGCGTCGAGCAGCGTTTCCAGCATATCATCCACCAGCCGCTGAAAGTCTTTATCGAAGCTCGTCACCTTGATCGCGCGTTTGCGCAGAATCGGGTTATCGAGAAACACAATCTCACGAAGCGCCATGAGCCACTATCCTGTCCACCGTAATCGGCGGGGATTATAACAGCCGAAGACGGCACTGAGAACGGCGGCGCACGTTGACGCCGGGCGCGGGCCGATGCTACACTGACCGCGCCGACCAGCGTGGGGCTGTGGCGAAACCGGCAACCGCAGGTGACTTAAAATCATCCGCTCGAAAGAGCTTGTGGGTTCGAGTCCCACCAGCCCCACACCCACCCTGTACGCACAGCGCGGCGAAACGACCGAAAATAGTGAGGGCAGGCCTGCGCGCCTGCTCTTTTCGTTCCACCGCCGTACGTGGCGCATCCCTCTATTGCAAACCCGGTTACAATAGAGGGCATAAGGAGTCGTGCAGGAGGCCGTATGCGCTGGCAAGACCAACTCGCGGGCGATCCGCTGCCGTGGCTGCTCGAAAGCGACACACCGGGCGCGCGCTATCTGGCGCTGCGCGACCTGCTCGACTGCCCGCCAACCGACGCCGAACTGCAAGCCGCGCGTGCTGAAGCCCATACGCACGGCCCGATTGCGGCCGTGCTCAACAGAATGGCCGATGAAGGCTATTGGAAAAAGCCGGGCCACGGTTATGGACCCAAATATCGCTCGACCGTTTGGTCGCTGATGCTGCTGGCGCAGTTGGGCGCTTCGGTGCAGGAAGACGAACGCATCGCGCGCGCTTGCGGCTATTTGCTTGACCACGCGCTGCATTCACACGGGCAGTTCAGTTGCACCAAGGACGTAGAAGGCACGATTGACTGTTTGCAGGGCAATCTGTGCGCGGCGCTGCTCGACCTGGGCTGCACCGATGCGCGGCTGGATGCTGCGTATGAGTGGATGGCACGCACCGTCACCGGCGAAGGCATTGCGCCGGCGCGTGATCAACACGTCGAGCTACGCTTCTACCGGTACAAATGTGGGCCGGATTTCGCCTGCGGAGCCAACCACAATCAGTCATGCGGCTGGGGCGCCGCCAAAGTGATGCTCGCCTTCAGCAAACTGCCGCCCGCCCGGCGCACGCCTATCATCGACCGCGCCATCGCGCGCGGCGTGGACTTCCTCTTTAGCGTCGATCCCGCCAGCGCCGATTACACCGGCACGGAAACTGAACCCAACAGCGCGTGGTGGCATTTCGGCTTTCCGGTGTTCTACGTCACCGATGTGCTGCAAGTCGCTGAAGCGCTGGTTGGCCTCGGCTACGGCCACGATCCGCGCCTGACCAACACGCTCGGCCTCATTCGCAGCAAACAGGATGCGCAGGGCCGCTGGACGCAGGAAACCAGTTATGACAGCAAGACCTGGGGTAGTTACGGGCGGCTGCACGAGCCGAGCAAGTGGGTAACGCTGCGTGCGGCGCGGGTATTGAAGGCTGTGGGTTAAGCCGCGTCTACGACTTGTTCAGGCGTGGGTCGAGCGCGTCTCGCAGGCCGTCGCCCAGCAGGTTGAAGCCCAGCACCGTGATCATGATGGCGATGCCGGGGAAAAACACCAGATGTGGCGATGTGAACACGTAGTTGCGGCCCTCGCTGAGGATCGCGCCCCATTCGGCCGTGGGCGGCTGCGCCCCCAGGCCGATGAATGACAGCGCCGCCGCTTCCAGCACCGCGCCCGCAATGCCGAGCGTGCCCTGCACGATCAACGGCGTGAGTGCATTGGGCAAAATGTGGATGTAGAGAATCCGGTTATCGCCCGCGCCCACCGACTGCGCCGCCACCACATACTCCGATTCCTTGAGCGACAGCACCTGCGCGCGCGCCAAGCGGGCATAGACCGGAATATTGACGATCGCAATCGCCAGCAGGGCATTCTGTAAACCCGGCCCCAGAACCGTGACGATGGCAATCGCAAGAATGAGCGATGGAAACGCCAGCAGCACGTCCATTGAGCGCATGATTATGTTATCGCTCCAGAAGCCGCCATAGCCACTGACGAGGCCAAGCACCGAACCGATAAGAATCGAGAAGATCACGGCTGACATGCCCACCACCAGCGACACGCGAGCGCCGAAAACGACGCGACTGAACATATCGCGCGCATTCAGGTCGAGGCCCATCAGGTGCTGCGGCTGGTCTTCGGGGCAGCCGAGCAGGTGAATGCACGGGGCCTGGCCGGGAAGCCTTCCGGTGTGGCCCGGCTGCCCGATCATGGGCAAATTGGGGTCGTAGGGCGCGATCAGCGGGGCGAAACCCGCCATTAACACGACCAGCCCGATGAGGATCATGCCGGTGATGGCCGAGCGGTTGCGCACGAAATGGCGCAGCGCCTGCGTCCAAAGCGACCCGTCGAAGCGCTGTTCTGTTGGTTTATCGAGCTGGATTTTTGCAGTCTCGGCGGCCATTTGTCGCGCTCCCTCAGCTCAACCGAATGCGCGGGTCAAGATAGCCATACAGCACATCAATCCCGAGATTGATGAAGACGAACGCCGCCGCGACGACGAACGTGAAGCCCTGCACCAGTGGATAGTCGCGGGCCGTGATGCCGTCGAACAGAGTGCGGCCAACGCCCGCCAGCCCGAAAATAGTCTCGGTGAGCACCGCGCCGCTGATGAGCAGGCCGAAGTTGAGGCCAATCACCGTCACCACCGGCAGCAGCGCATTGCGCACGGCATGACTGAATACCACGCGGCGCTCGGTTAAGCCTTTGGCCCGCGCCGTTCGCACATAGTCCTGATTGAGCGTCTCCAGCACGCTCGACCGCGTCATGCGCGCGATCACGGCCATCGAAATCGTGCCGACTGCGACAGCCGGCAGGATCAGGTGGCGCAGAGAACTCATGAACAGATCGACGTTGAGCGTGAGGAGCGCATTGAGCATGTACAACCGTGAGATGAAGATCATCAGCGGCGTCGCCGAAGCCTGATCAGCCGCCAGCCCCCACTGCACGTAGAACGGGATGACCTGAAAGCCCGAATCGAGCCGGCCCGATGGCGGCAGCGCAAACGGGGTGTCTTTAAGTATCACGCTGAAGAAATAGGCCAGCATTAAACCGAGCCAGAAGACCGGCATCGAAACGCCGATGTTGGCGATGATCATCGTGCCAGCATCGACAGCTGAATTGCGGCGGTAGGCCGAGAGAATGCCCAACGGCACGCCGATCACTATCGCAAACAAAAGCGCCGACACAGCCAACTCGATGGTGACGGGCAGGCGCTCGACCATCAGGTCGGCGACGGGCACAGAATAGCGAATGGAGTCGCCCAGGTCGCCCTGCAGCAGGCGGGCGGTATAGCCAATAAACTGATCAAACAAGGGTTCATTGAGGTGGTAACGCTCATAAAAAGCTTCACACAGCGCAGGCGTGGCCCGTTCGCCATAAATCGCGGTACATGGTTCGCCCGGGATGAGGCGTGACAGCATAAATGTGACAAATACGATGCCCAACAGCACAGGAATCGCCAATGCAATCCGGCGAAGGATGAAGGTCGTCATGCGGAGAGCCTTGCGTACGAATGCCAGAGTGGGCCGCGCAGCGCAGCCGTCCTGTGAAAGAGGGTTACGCGGCCGGCCAGTACGGGCCAGTGAAAAATGAAGGGCGGGGGCGCGCCCGCTTGTTCGGCTTCAGCGCCGAAACCAGGCGCGCCCCCGCAGTTAACTACATGCCACCAGAGAGTTAACCGGCGGTCGAGTCCATGAAGGACTTGAACAGATACGTCCAGTAGGTGAAACTGCCATCACGGCCCACATGGAGCGGATTGGCGGTGTCCCACTGCGCGGCATAGGTCATGACCACGTCGTTGGCATCAAACGCCGAACCGTCGTGGAAGGACGCATCGCGCAGGTCGAACGTCCAGGTCAGGCCGTCTTCACTGGCCGTGAAGCTCTCGGCCAGCGCCGGGACTACTGCCGTACCACCCACTTCGTAGGCCAGCAGCGGCTCAGTGATCTGCTCGCAAACGCGCAGGGCTTCACCGTCGGTCTCGTCGGCGCAGTAGATGCCGGCCGGCTCGCCGTTCTGCATAAAGATGATGTTGTCGTCATCGGGGTCTGCCATGACCGCCAGGTTTTCGTTGCCCAACGGGCTGGCATGCGCGCCGGTGACACTCGCACGGTAAGCCACGCCTGAACCGCCGTTTGCCATGGGGACGACAATGGCGTTGTCGCGGATCAAGGCGTTGACCTGCGCGTACAGGTCAAGGCGAGTATCAGGGTCGGCGCTGATGGCGGCCTCGTTGAGCAGGTCAACGATCTCAGGATAGGTCGCGCCGAACTGGAGGCTGGCGCCCTGGCCGAAGTGCACGTCGAGGAAGTTGGTCGCGTCCGGATAATCCGCGCCCCAACCGAGCAGGTAGAAGCCCAGGTCACCGGCGTCCGACGCATCCAGGAACGAGCCGGATTCCATCACTTCGATGGTGACGTTGATGCCCACGTCGGCCAACTGCGCCTGAATGTCCTGCGCCACCACACCTGGTTGCGGCAGATAGCTGCGCACCACATCGCGGTAGTTGATGGTGATTTCGAGCGGCAGTTCGAGGCCGCTGTCGGCAAGGAGCTGGCGCGCCATCTCGGGATCGTAGGCGGTGTCTTCGAAGCCCTCAGTCCAACCGAAGATGTCCGGCGGCATGAACTGGTTCGCCACTGTCGAGGCTGGCGGGTAGAAGTTGTCGACGACACGATTCTTGTCAATGGCGTGCGCAATCGCCAGGCGAACGTTCTGGTTGTCGAACGGCGCAATGTCGCGGTTCATGCCCACATAGAAGATATTGAGCGCGGCGCGGTCAAACAACTGCAGGTCCGGGTTACTGGCGATGACGTCGAAGTCACCCGCGCCAACGTTGTCAATCCCGTCCACCGTGCCGGCCAGCAGTTCGTTCAGGCGGGCAGCGGACTCACTCGTCCAACGGAAAATGGCGGTCGCCTCGTTGGCCGGCTCGCCCCAGTAGCCGTCGAAGCGGTCGAGGACGATGTCGCTGCCCAGATTCCACGAATTCAGCGCGTAGGGGCCGGTGCCGACCGGGTTGCGGAACAGCGCTTCGCCGCCGCCGCCCGTGGCCAGCAGATGCTCATAGGGCTGGATGCCCACCGACGAGAAGGCGACCTTCTGCGGGAAAGCGCCGTCGGCTTCGCACAACTGGAAGACAACCTGGTTGTCGGCCGTGGCGGTGATCGACTGAATGGTGCCGCCGTAATCGCAGCTGGGGGCGGCATACGTGACGAGGCCATCATTGACCGTCATGGCGGGTGTAAGTGCTTCGATGGTGTCCTGCGCGAAGGCGGGGGCAATCATCCCCAGCGCCAGCACGACGACCAGCGTAAGCGCCATCACACGAAATGCAGATTTCATACGCTTGCTCCTTATTTGACTTATAGAACCCTATGCACAGGCGAATAACCCGACGGCGCTGGCCCATTTCGCGCTGATCACCCGGGGAAGGCGAACAGAAAAATGGGCGCAATGCCCCATCGGTAAAGGGTGATTGTAAACAGGGTGCACACTGCGCGCAACATATGCCCGTTGATTTACCGGCGGAACAGAGCAAATCCGATCGCTGTGCGGCGGCCGTGTCGCCCCGCAACCCCCGAACCCGGTTCTGCCGCTTGCGTGGGTAATGCGGTCAGGCGTGACACAATAACCGGGTTGTTCCGTCGGGTGCGCTCGCGAGCGCACCCGACAGTCGATTCTGGCGCGGATGAATATGCCTCGCCCCCAAACACATCGGCCCCTTCTCCACGTGTGAGAAGAGGCCGAGGGGAGTGGTACGCTGCGCTGAAGTTACAACTCTGAAACCGACGGGCGTACGGCCTCGGCGGGTTGTTCGCCGCCCTTGCCGCGCATCTCCTCCTGCCAGCGGCGGACGACCTTGTACACTTCGGGCGCACCAATGATGGGCGGCAGATCGCCCTGCTGCAGGTGCGCCGGGTACATCAGGAACGGGCGTGTTTGCTTGCCGCCCAGCCCGCCGTGGAAGCCCACCAGTTCCTCGAAGGCCGCGCCTTCATCCTTCTCCGGATCGTAGAAACTGTTGATGAGCAGGTCGGGCATGCACGGATAGGTATCCAGGTCGCGCAAGTGCCGCGCCGCGTTCGGCCCGAAATTCGCCAGTGGGTTACTTTTACCCTCGTAGCGGTCCTCATCCAGAAAGTAGATGCTGCCGTCGCCGCTGAGCGCAAGCAGGCCCTTCTCTTGCGAGCGCACGACCACGATGCCGATGCCTGGGTGACTCGCCATCGCCACGACCAAGCCGGGAAATTCGGTGCCCATCTGTTCGAGCGTGAGCCGCTCTTTCCAGTTCGTGAAGTAGACAAGGCCCAGGTTGCCAGACGCAACCACCACGGTGTTCTTGCGCGGGTCAGCCCCGTCGGGGCCGATGGTATTCGTCTGATCGGGCGATTTGAGCAGTTCCACCATTCCATCTTCGCTGGTGCGGCTCTTGGTTACGTCGCGCAGACGCTTGGCCGCCCAGCGGTCAGAACTCGCCAACTGCGAGGCCAGCATGTTGATGTTGGCTACTGCCTCGTCACCGCCAAGCTGCTCGATAATCGCGGCTTCGCTGCCCAGCAGTTTGTTCACGAACTCGCCCAGCGTGAAGCCGTAACGCTGGAGGAAAGTCGCGCCCATGGTCTGCCCATGGTCGGACAGCAGGATCACTTCGTACTTGCGATTAACGTACGGCCGCGCGTTCATGATCTGGCGGATCTGGCCGTCCAACTGCACCAGCACCTTCATGGCGTCGGGCCGGTCGATGCCGGAATGATGAGACACCTCGTCGTAACTAACGAAGGTCGTATACACCGTGCCAATCCCCTCGAACATCTTGCCGAGCAGCAGATAGACGCTGAGGAACGGGAACAGCACGGTCGTCGCCACACGCACCAGCGGATACGGCATTTTGCGCGAGATGCGCGGCAGCACGTCCTGTTTGCGCTGGTAACGCGCTTCGCGCCATTCGCGCCACAGATCGGCCACGACGCCCGCCAGCACCCGCTGCACATTGTTGAAGTTGGCAAAGAATTGGAAAATATTGTTCGACGGGCCGAGCATCTTCAAGCCAGCCGCGCCGCTGGCGAACGTGAGCATGACTTCGCCCGCGTCGCCCGTGCCCCAATTGTTGAGCGAGAATCCGTCTACATCGAGCAGCCCCTTGCCATCGTTGATGGCGACGAGCATAGCGGAGGCATCGCCCGGATGGTTCGAAACATACAGCCGGCCTTCCTCTTTGTTGTAGAAGCGGAAGGCGGGAATGTTGTAATGCGTGCCGTGCAGAATACCGGCCTGCATGGCCGAAGTCTGCGAGGGCAGGCCGCTGTCCCACTCAACGACCTTGTACTCACCACTGTCGAGCAGGCTCTTCAGGTGCGGCATCAGGCCTTCATCGAGCGCCTTCTGCAGGATCGGTTCGCTCAAACCATCGATCTCAAGCATCAGCATGCCGGGCGAGCTGAATTTTTTCTGCTGCTTGAGATTCTTGCGTGCGTTACGCTGGATCAACTCGTAGAACAACAGGTCGCGGTCGTTTTCGGAAATGATGGCGTTGGCAACCAGTAACTGCACCAGCACGAGGACAAACGAGACGACAATACCGCTCCACACATTCTCCACGTACCAGCCCTGCACAAATTCCTGAACCAGCACCACCATCAGGCCGTCCAGGATGAGCGTGAAAAAGCCCACGGTGATGATGCTGAGCGGCAGCGTGAAGCGCACCAGAAACGGGCGAACGAATGCGTTGAGGACACTAAGTACGGCAAGGCCCAGAACAGCAGCGCCCAAAGAGGTCACTGTAAATCCGGGCAGCAGCCACGAGGCGAACAGGATGGCCGGGAGCGCCGTCACAAAAGTGACCGCTACGCGAAACAGGAATTTCCGGAGCATGAGTAACCTCACGTGGAGATAGGCGGGGACATCTCCATTATTATGACAGCTTATCGGCAGGGAGAACAGATGCAGCAGATTTCTCCAGCACCGCAAACAACGGCAAATGATCAGAACCCGCGTCCTCTCCCACCCACGCATCAAGCGCCGTCAGCTCGGCAGAGTGGAAGATATAGTCCAGCCGCAGCAGCGGAGCCAGAGGCAGCCGGCCGCGCCGGCGCGGAAAAGTACGCGCAGGCCCATGTCCTGCTGCAACGAAGGCGTCCCGAAGGCCGGTCGACAACAGCCCGTGATAGGCATCCTGCCACTGGGTGGTGTTCAGGTCGCCAATCAGCAGCAGCGGTTCGGGCAGATCGACCAGCGCCTTGAGCCGTTCGAGCTGGCGTCCGCGATCCGCCAGCGCGGACGGCGTCGGCGGCGGCGGATGCACAATCAGCACGTGCAGCGTCACATTGCGCCATTCGAGCAGTGCATATAAGTCCGGCCGCCCCGGGATGAACGCCAACTGCTCGACGTTGCGGATGGGCAGGCGGCTGAGAATGCCTTTTCCCGGAATGCCCTCGCCGAACAGGGCGCGATACGGATAGCTGTCGGCCAGCAGGGTTTCGAGCGCGCCCGCCTGTTCCGCCGCCACCTCTTCAAGGCCGATCACGTCCGCCCCACTCTCGCGCAGCGCCGCCGCCAGCCGGGCCGGTTCGGCCAGCCCATTGCCGATGTTGTAGGTCATAACGGTGAGCGAAGCAGCGGCGTTCATCGAGGATCAGATGCGATCAGCGCGTCGAATGCGTCCAGAAAACCAGACAGATCATCCAGCAGGATGTCCGGCAGGGCAGCTTCCAGGTCGGCGCGGTCTTCAAAACCAGTATCGACGGCTACCGCCAACGCGCCAGATGCACGCGCACATTCAACATCTGCCGGCGTATCGCCAATGACGATGACGCGCTCGGGCACAAACGGCGCGCCGTAGTGGGCAGCGGCGCGCTGCATCGCCAGCGGCGGCAGCGCCGCGCGCATCTGCGCTTCGTGGCCGAACGCGCCCACCGGAAACCAGGCGGGGTCGAACCCCGCTGCCTGCAATTTAACGGGCGCGGCCGCGCCCACGTTGCCAGTCACCAGCCCCAGGCCCACATCCGGCCGAACACGCAGCGCCTGCACCACGTCGACGGCGCTCGGGCAGGCCTCAACCGGGAAGCCGGCGATCACATCCTGCAAGTGGCCCGTGATCGCAGTCTGGTAATTGGGCAGCAGCGCCACGATTTCCGCTTCGTCAAGCCCGCTCCCGGCCAGAATATCGAGCACGATCTGCCAGTCGGTGCGGCCGCCAAAGTGGAAATCAACCATGTTGCCGTCGGTACCATAGACTTCCAGCAGCGCGCGCCGCGTCGATTCACGGCCTGCGCCATTGGTACGCAGCAGTGTGCCGTCAATGTCAAACAGCAGCAGCCATTCCCGGCGGTTGCTCACCATCCGAACGTTCCCGGGCCGCCCTTGAACGGGCCAACCACATCGCTGGTGATCCAGCCGCCGTAGAAGTCGCCGGCCTGCGCCAGCACCGGTTGGTCATCCAGAAAACAGGCATCCACGCGGCTCGCGTAGAAGGACAGATAGTCGCGGATCACCTCATAGCCCGCTGCCGGTTGAGGATAGCTCCAGGCCACTTTGGGAACGCTGCGTTCACCCACGCGCATATCCCAGTAGTCGGCGCGTCCCTTGAACTCACAGTAGGTTTGGTAGTGGGGAACGAGCGACAGCAAATCCATGCGAGTGTCCGCCTGCGGGATGCAGTAGACCGGCGGGTGGCTGGTCTCCAACACGCGATACGTCCGCGTCGAGTCGGCGATAGTGACGTTGTGAAAGATCACGCGTACGCGGCGGCTGACCGCTTCGACGCGCGGCGGGCGCGGATAATCCCAAACGGATTCCTGGCCGGGGCCGGGGGCGATACGTTGAGTCATGGAAAAGGAAGCCTCTGTCACTCGTGAATGGGCCGATTGTACTCGATAGCCGGCCGCCGGGCACACGGGAACGCGCGTGCTTTACAAACGACCCTCTGGCACGTGACCAGCCTTCAACGCCGCGACCTGTGCGTCCGAAAACGGCGGATCGAACAAGGCGGGCAATTCCTGCGTGCAGCGGAACAGATCGATGATGAAATGAAGCCGGTCACGCAAATCCGCCCAATCGACCGCGCCTGACTCCACCGTGCTGTCCGGTGTCGGGTCGATCTGTTCAAGCAGCGTGCATAAGTCGGACAGCGAAAGCGTCGTCAGTGAAGCCGGGAACTCGCCGGGCACAGTCTCACCCAGGCGCAGGTGGATATTGGGAGGCAGTTCGAGCGTCATCATGCATTCGGTGATGACATGGCGCGCTCGCCGGCGCGCTTCCGCCAGCAGCATGTTGACCACGCCTTCGAATGGGCTGGGCCGATTGAACAAGTTCAGCAAGAACAGGCGAATCCGCGCCAGCCAGCCATTGTAGGGAAACAACGCCTTGATCAAGCGCAGGCGAAACTGCCGGTAATCGACGAATGCAGCGTCCATGGCTTCCATTATTTCAGGCTGCAGGCGCGTTTGCTCATGCAAGCCAATCTCGATATTGGCGCACAGCAGCAGTTCGGCGCGGGTTTTAGCGTCGCTTTCGAAAAACGCCTGGTAGTAACGCGCGAAGGCCCGCTGCAACCAACGTTGGCCGTCGGGTGGTTCGCCCAAGCGCAGGCTCGCACAATAACGGTCGATAGTCTCTGGCTCGAAAACCTCATCACTCGCACATGTCGCCAGAAACCGGGCAAACTCACGACCAATTTCCTCAAAGACCTTGCGATTGCCGCGTGCGACCGCATCACTGGCGCGATTGATGGCGGCCAGCGGGTTGAGGACTGCGGCGACTGATTCCTGAACTTCCGCCGGGCTGCGATCCGAGCCGAGCGCCTGCGCCGATGCAGTGACTTCCGGCGCGGCCTGCGCGCTGAACGACCTTGTGCTCAGCAGGGTTTCGAGCGTGCGCGCCAGATCCTCCTTGCGAATCGTCTGGCCAGCCTGTTTCGATGCCCAGGTCGCGAAAGTACACCAGTTGGCGCTCAGGCCCGCGCGCGCAGCCAGCGCCACAGCCAGTTCGTGATAGCACTGGGTGATCTGCAGGTTGCGAATCACCGGATCAGGCAGCGCGGCGATTCGATCAACGTCGGCAGGAGTGGGAATAGAATCCACGGCGGACGAGGCAGGCATGACTTTATTGTCTTCAAACCGTGCCGCGACGCCAGTACCTAACCCGGTGAATGATGGTCTTTGGGTTCACACATCCAGCAACAGCGGCACATCCAGCAGCCAGGCCCGGTGCAGTGCCTTGAAGAACGTTTTGAACTCGGCGATGGACGCATCATCATCGTCCATATGCATGAGCACGAACGGGAAGCGCTCTTCCTTCTCGTGCTGCGGCAGCGTGCCATCGATCAGGCCAGTAATATCCGCCGCCTCGACGCCAGAGCGCGGCACAGCATTGAAGAACAGCAGCAGCATACCGGCGTGGATCGCCTGAATATGGCCATACAAGAACAGCATCTGAAAGACCTGATCGGCCGAGGCGATGTATTCGCCATACTCGCGGCCACGCACGGCGCGCTCTTCGAAATAGGCCCCGCCCGCGCGCAAGGGCTCGACCGGATGGCCGTCATTCTGCTTGAACGACTCGCGCAGCAGCATCCACAAAATCGGGTCGCGGTTGGACGGCAGAAGATCGAGCAGCCACTTTTCGGCCGCTGAACTGACGGGGTAGTTGATCGAGCCGTAGCAGCCGAACGGCCGCCCCAGCACATTTGCCGGACAGTCGTCACAGTAAGGGATCAGCGGCTCCAGTTCGGCGGCCTGATCGAGCATGTCCTGCACCAGAATGACGACGACCTCTTCTTCTCCGTCCGGCAGGCTGCGCGCAAACTCGAAGCCCATTTCCGAAGGCGGCCGGCCATCTCCATTTTCGCGGTACAGCCGAATGACCTCGCGGGCGCGCGCGCCGGCCTTCAGCCGATCCAGCAATCCGTCCACGCCCAAAGTTTCCTTGGGCAAACAATCCAGATGAACCACATAGTCAATCGCCATAGTCCGGAAAGTATAGCAGAACGCCGAAACGACACATGTCCCCACTCAGGGCAATCGAATCAAAATCAGTGCATCGCGTGCGGCCCTCATATCCCGGGCCCTTCTCCCTCAGGGCGAAGGGGCGAACCGCACTCGACGCAGGCCAGCTTCCCTCGCTCTGAGGGAGAGAGATAGAGGGTAAGGGCCGGTACGCGATCTGATGTGTTTGCCTTGATTCTGATGCCGGCCGTCCATGCCCGTAAGCCAAATCGCGCTATAATAATGGAGAATGAAACTTTTCCATTCTGAAAAGAGATGAACAATGACTATCCATATCGCCAACGCCCCCGTTTCGTGGGGCATCTACGAATTCAAGGACATTGAGCCGAAATACCCGTACAGCCGCGTGCTTGATGAAATCGTCGAGACCGGCTATACCGGCATCGAACTCGGCCCGTGGGGCTATCTGCCCACCGACTCCAACGTGCTGCACGCCGAACTGGAAGCGCGCAACCTGCGCGTGCTATCGTCGTTTGTGCCGGTGCGCTTTGCCGACCCCGCCGATATCGAGGCTCAGGAGGCTCACGCGCTCAAAGTTGGGCGGCTGCTGGCGTCACAGGGCGCAGTCACCATCGTGCTGGCCGATGACAACGGCACTGTGCCTGATCTGGTGCAGCGCGCGGGCTGGCGCGGCGGCTCGGTGCTGACGGAGGACGAGTGGGATACCTATGCGGCGGGCGTCAATCGTGTGGCGCGCACCGTCTTCGATGAAACCGGCCTGCGCGTGGTTTTCCACCACCACTGTGCCGGCTATGTTGAAACACCCGAAGAAACGCGCGCGCTGATGGAGCGCACCGATGCCGATCTGGTGGGCCTGTGCCTCGATACCGGCCACTGGCATTACGCGGGCGGCGACGCGGTACAGTGCGTGCGCGAGTACGGCGAGCGCGTGCGCTACCTGCATCTGAAGGACTGCCAACCGGCCATCAAAGCGAAAGCATACGCCGAGCACATGGCCTATTTCCCAGCCACGGCTCTCGGCCTGTACTGCGAACTCGGGCTGGGCGAGGTGGATTTCCCCACCCTGCTGCACGAGATGGATGCGCTCGGCTACGACGGCTGGGCCGTCGTTGAGCAGGATGTGTTCGTCGAAGACCTCGACGCGCCGAAACAGAGTTCCCGCCGCAACCGCGAGTATCTGCGCGGGCTGGGCTATTAGCCTAAAAAGGATCGAACCACAGAGGCACTGAGGGCACGGAGTTCAGATCAAAACCTCCGTGTCCACAGTGTCTCTGTGGTTTATTTTTTGCTTTCGGCGATTTGGCGGTTCCAACCGCGCTAGAAGATGGTGGCAGGATCGCTCATCTTCACCGGCTCGAGAACGAACTCCCCGCGCTTGATCGCGCGATAAACGCGAATAGCCGTCCAGTTGGGCAGCCAGTCGTAGAAGATGGCTTCGAGTGGCCCCCAGACAATGGCCCATGCGCCCACGGTATATAGGCCGGTGAGGGCAGTTTCCATCCACGCAGACAGCGGGAGTATTGAAACCAGCCAACCCAACACGCCCGCGAGCAGTATGGCAACCACCACACTATAGGCAAGGCCGGTTAAACCCGTTTGAATCGTGAACTTGCGTTCGCGGGCGTTTTCCTCGACACGCGCATCACAGTAGCGGCCAATCGCCTGCGTCAGCCGCTCTTTGCCATCGGTCGGCAGCTCCAGCGTTTCGGGATACTGAATGGTCACGCGAACGCCCCTGCGCAGCCGGCGCGTCTTCAGGTAATCGGCGACGCGCTGCATCCCTGAGTTGGCCTCCCAGTCCGGCTGCATTGGGTTCTCGTCTGGCGAATCGACAAACAAGTCAACTGGTTTGCGTATGCTAATGGTGATCTGGTGTGGCGTCATCGTCTCGTTTCTCCTGGTGCCGGTATTAGGCGACTACCTTCACTGTATACTGGTGACCACTGGCGGAACAAGCGCCCGCCGTTCTCAGCGATAGTACCCTCGAGCGCGTATAATTACGCCGGGCGTGCTGGGAACATGCAGATAGGTGCCCCGCACTGCGGTACACTCCTTCGCATACGC
This sequence comes from uncultured Chloroflexia bacterium, assembly GCA_963841085.1. Taxonomy (GTDB): domain Bacteria; phylum Chloroflexota; class Anaerolineae; order Aggregatilineales; family Phototrophicaceae; genus Flexifilum. The sequence goes on from CAWJBF010000012.1 coordinate 246,377, forward strand.
GCAGCATTTGCCGCGTGAACCCAACCAATGAGAGGTCTCACATGAAACGATTGTGGTCTGCCAGCACGGTCCTTGCGCTTGTTCTGATCGGAATGATTGTCATGGCCGCGCCAGCCGCCGGTCAGGATGAAATAGAGGAACTTGTTCTCGACGCAACAACCTGCCGCACACTGGGCGGAGCATGGGATACAGGTACCGACAGCTGCGTACTGGAACGCGGTGGTGAAATTGCCGAGGGCCAGGTACTCACTATCCCGGAGGATGTCATTCTCTGGGTCTTCGCCAGCATGACCCTGAACAACAACGGAACGATCAACAATGCCGGCCAGATAGACAACGACGGCATAGTCAATAACTACAACACCATCATCAACCAGGGCGATTTCAATAATCGAAAAGGGGTCGTGGTACTTGGCATCCTGTACAACTATGCAACGTTTGCCAACCGGGGTACTTTCCACAACGACGGCCTGATTGAGAACCGGGGCATCTTCACCAGTGACGTCCGCATCGAAGGCGATGGCACGATCACAGGCACCATCAACTACCTGACGGTTGAGGAACTATGCCTGAATCTGGATGGGTTCATCAGCCAAGTGAACGTCGTGACTGGCGATTTGATCACGAGCGAGCAAGCCGATCAGCTTCTGGAAACCCTCACGCAAAGCAAGGACGTGCTGAGCTGTCCGTAGAACTCGCAGCGGTGGCATGAAAATCGAGTGACGAACAGCGCCGCACCAAGTAGATGCGGCGCTGACATTTTGTGCCTTTAGCAATGAGGCAGAGGTAAGGGCTTCAGCTTTCGCAGACGCGCACTAAAACACCGAGTCGCTCTCGATTAACGTAACTGGTTTCAGGATAACGTCTCCGCGCTTGATGGTTCGGTAGACGCGAATGGCCGTCCATTTGGGCAGCCAATCGAAGAAGATTGCGGCCAGTGGCCCCCAGAGAATGGCCCACGACCCAATCGTGAACAGGCCGACAAGAAGTGTGCTGAGCCACGGCGCCAACGGCAACTGCTCCACGAGCCATGACATACCCACTGCCAAGATAATGGACACGATAAGGCTGTAGCTCAGGCCCGTAAGCCCGGTTTGAATGATGAACTCGCGTTCGCGAGCGTTCTCTGTAATCCGCGCATCACAGTAGCGGCCAATCGCCTGTGCCAGCCGCTCTTTGCTATCGGCCCGCACTTCGAGTGTATCGGGATACTGAATCGTCATGCGAACGCCCTTGCCCAGCCGGCGTGTTTTCAGGAAATCGGCGACGCGCTGCATCCCTGAGTCGGCCTCCCAGTCCGGCTGCATTGGGTTCTCGTCTGGCGAATCCTTGAACAGGTCTTCCGGTTTGCGGATGGTAATGGTGATTTCATGCGGGGCCATTGTCATTTTCCTTTCCAGGTTCAGTTCAATGAGAAGAAACGCAGGTAGTTCACGCTGTTAAGGCATCCACATTTCGAGTAGCTGCACGGAATCCACCCAAACGCCATTGACGGCCGTCTCCCAGTGGAAGTGCGGGCCAGACGTGCGCCCGTTGTCACCCACCGTGCCGATGATGCTGCCCTGATCGACGCGGTGGCCCACCTGCACAAACACCTCGGCCAGATGCGCGTAGCCTGAGTAGACGCCGCAGCCGTGGTCGATCAGCACGTAGTTGCCGCGAATGGGCAGCGCGTCCACCAACACGACGGTGCCCGCCGCCATCGCGCCCACTGGCTGCCCGCCAATTACTCGGATATCCCAACCGGTATGGCGCGTGCGATAGGTGCCGTTGAAGGTGCGCACAGAGCCAAACGACGAGGTGAGCGGGGCCTGCACGGGCAGGATGAAGCCGTTCTCGTCCCACTGGCATTCGGGCGTGCTGGGCGCGCTCGCCACCCCCAGTCGCGCCAGTTCGGCCCGTTCCGTAACCGGATCGAGCAGATAGCCCTTTTCGGCGGGAATCGACAGGCTCTGGTTGATGAACCCGCCGGACACAATCGGCGCATTCGCTTCCAGCGTGGAACTCGCGCCATCGCGGTAGGTGACCATGACTGTCAGCGGATTGGGGTTGGCTGTGGGTTCCTCCACATCGGCGGCCAGCAGCCCGTAGTAACTGCCATCATCGACGGGCCAGAAATCGACCACGCCGCCGAGCCAGTTGGCCTGCACGGCGCTGATGTCATCGCCCACCACTCGCGCCAAGCGGGTTTGGCCCTGCGGCACGACATTCTCGAAGAAGAACTGCAGCGCGGCCCGGTCGTCGTTCGTGATCGCAAATGAACGCGGGCGCGGGCCGCGCGTCGGCAGGGGTTCCGGGGTGGCAGTAGGCACGGGCGCGGCTGGATCGATTTCTGGCGTGCTTTCCTGCGCAAGCGCGGGCGCACTCATTAGAAGCACGAGCAATATCCACAGTACCGGGCGGCGCAGTTGAGCAAGCATTTTAAGTCCAATCGGCGGAGGGAGGTGATGCGTTTTGTGCGATAATTGCTGCATTGGGCGAAAAACTCATGCACCCATCTCACCCTCTGCTCATGACGTTCATTTCCTCAGTTCCGTGCATGGAGTAGGGTTGAGAGTGGAGTTTGTCATACAGGTTGGTGCAAGTTACATCAACTCACCGCGCTGTCCAGCGTTCACCGTGTAATGAGAACCATTTCACTTGATGCTCATGATTTCACGGCCTAATATTATTATGTTACCGCTTGAGGTCGAAGTTTCGTAAGGGGGGCTTTCCAGCGCATGGCGCACATCATCGTTATCGGCAGTGGATTTGGGGGCCTGGGCGCGGCCATTCGCCTTGCCGCGCGCGGGCACGACGTAGAGATCTACGAAAAGCTGGATAAGCTCGGCGGCCGCGCCTACGTCTACGAAATCGACGGCTTCAAGTTCGACGGCGGGCCGACCGTCATCACCGCGCCGTTTATGTTTGATGACCTGTGGGCAACCACGGGCCGCAAGCGTGAAGATTATTTCGAGATGGTGCAGCTTGACCCGTTCTATCGCATCTTCAACGACGAGCGCCAAGCCTTCGACTACAACAGCGATGAGGCATTCATCCTCGACCAGATCGCCAAGTTCAATCCTGACGACGCCGAGGGTTACCAGCGCTTCATGGCGACCACCAAGGCGATCTTCCAGAAAGGCTTTGTCGAACTGGCGGACAAGCCGTTCCTGCATTTCACCGACATGCTCAAGGTCGCGCCCGATCTGATCAGGATGCAGAGCTATCTGAGCGTCTACAGTTATGTGGCGCAATTCGTCAAAGACGAATTCCTGCGCCGCTGTTTCTCGTTCCACCCGCTGCTGATCGGCGGCAACCCGTTCGATGCGCCTTCGATCTACGCCATGATCCACTATCTTGAACGTGAATGGGGCATCCATTACGTCAAAGGCGGCACGGGCGCGATGGTGGCGGCGATGGGCAAGCTGTTTGAAGACATCGGCGGCAAGATTCACCTGAATGCCGAAATCAGCGAGATCACCGTCGATCCGGCGAACAAGCGCCGCGTGACGGGCGTGCGCCTGGGCGATGGCACGGTCGTGAAAGCCGACCATGTCGTCTCGAATGCCGATGTGGCGTTCACCTACCGCAACCTGATCGCGCCGCAGCACCGCAAGAAGTACACCGACCGCAAAGTCGACAGCCTCAAGTACAGCATGTCACTGTTCGTCATCTATTTCGGCACCAAACGCCAGTACCGCGACCAGGGACTTGGGCACCACAATATCATCCTGGGTGAACGCTACAAGGAACTGCTGCAGGACATCTTCAAGCGCAAGGTGCTGGCGGATGACTTCTCGCTCTATCTGCACATGCCCACGTTGACCGACCCGTCGATTGCGCCCGAGGGCCACGAGGCTTTTTACGTGCTGTCGCCAGTGCCGAACCTGGGCGCAGACATCGATTGGACGACGATGGCCAAGCCCTACCGCGACCGCATCATGCAGTTCCTCGAAGACAACTATCTGCCTGATTTGCAGGCCAATATCGTGGCCGAGCACACCATCGACCCGCTGCACTTTCAGAACACGCTCAACAGCCATATGGGCGCGGCCTTCTCGGTGCAGCCGATTCTGCTGCAAAGCGCGTGGTTCCGGCCGCACAATCGCTCGGAGGACTTCGACAACCTGTACTTCGTTGGCGCAGGCACACATCCGGGCGCAGGACTGCCGGGCGTGCTGTCCTCATCGATCATTGCTGAAAATCTGATCGCCGAAGTCGAACCGGACGTGGCGCCCGCAATGCGAGCTGCCGCCGCTGCGCAGCCCGAGTTCGCCTGATGCAGGCACAGTCAACGTGGGAAACCGAACTGCTCGGTTGGGCGCACAATGCGCTGCAGTCGGCCGTGCCGCTCAATCGCGTCGCGCCGGACAGTGACGCGCTGGCAGATGCCTACCAGTACTGCCGGGCGATGACGCGCATTCACAGCAAGACCTTCTACGTGGCTTCAGGCCTACTGCCGCCCGATCAGAAGCGGGCAGCGCGGGCGCTGTATGCGTTCTGCCGCGTTACAGACGACACGGTTGATCAGGCCGAGGGTGGGCCAGTGGAGCGCGCCGCCGCGCTGGGAGCGTGGCGCGAACAGGCCATGAATCCGCACCCGCCTGCGGATAATCCGGTTGCGCTGGCGTGGGCCGATGCGCGCGCGCGCTTTTCCATACCCAGCGGCTATGCCGAGCAGTTGATCGACGGCGTGGCGCGCGACCTTGAGCAAAGCCGCTACGCCACGTTCGAAGACCTGGCGGCTTACTCCTACGGCGTGGCGTCGACGGTTGGCCTGATGGCGATGCACATCACCGGCTTCAGCAGCGGGGATGCACTTCCGTACGCGGTCAAGCTGGGCGTGGCGCTGCAAACCACCAATATTCTGCGCGACGTGGCCGAGGACTGGCGGCGCGGACGGCTGTATCTGCCGCTGGATGAACTGGCGCAGTATGGTCTATCCGAGCAGGATATTGACCGCATGGTACACACCGGCCAAATCGACGGCCGCTGGCGGCGCTTCATGGCCTTCCAGCTTGAGCGTGCGCACCGCCTGTACGACGAGGCCATGCCCGGCATCGCCTATCTCAGCCCGAGCGGGCGCTTCGCCATCAGCGCAGCCGCCGAACTATATCGCGCAATTCTGGGCGATATCGCGCGCCACGACACCAACGTATTTACGCGGCGCGCGCACACCGGTACGATCGACAAATTGAACCGCCTGCCGGGCATCTGGTGGCGCAGCCAGCGCATGACGGTGGCGTAGCAGAAACAGACTTGTCGCAAAGGCATGGGGAAAATCGGCGAGGCACAGGGGCTTCATTCCTCTGCGCCTCTATTTCTTTCCTCGGCATCTCCGTGATGAATCCTTTACCCCTGCGGCCCCCAAGCCTGCGCGGAGAAGATGTTATAATGGCGGTCAGCGTCACTCATGCGGGCGCTGTTTGCCGATACTGTCTCCTGTCGAGGTCTCGTGCAGTTTAACGATTTCCCCTTAAGCGAACCGCTGCTGCGCGCCGTGCGCGAAGAAGGCTTCCGCGCCCCAACCGCGCTTCAGCGCAGCGCCATTCCCCCTGTGTTGGAAGGGCGCGACTTGTTGGCGACCGCCCAAACCGGCACCGGCAAGACTGCGGCCTATGCCCTGCCGATTCTGGAGCGCCTGCTGTCGTCTGAACCCTCCCCCAGCCCGCGCGCGCTGGTGCTGGCCGCCACCCGCGATGTGGTAATGCAAATTGCGGAAACGTTCGAGATGCTCGGCCGCCATACCGAGATCCGTGCCGTGGCGCTGGTCGAAACTGAGGGTGGGGCTGCCGCGCAGGAGGACGCACTACGCGACGGCCGCGATGTACTCATCGCCACGCCCAGCCGCCTGCTTGATCTGGTCGATCTCGGCCTGGTGCGCCTCGATGCCGTAAGCATGTTCGTGCTCGATGAAGTTGAAGATATGGACAAGCTCGGCCTGCTCGATTCGGCGGCGCGCACGGCCGGACTGATGCAAGTGCGGCCGCAAACTCTGTTGTTCTCGGCCCAGATGAGCGATGCGATCACCGCGCTGGCGAACGAGCTGCTCGACAATCCGGTACCGCTCGAAGCCGCGCCACGCACGCTCACCGTCAGCCACGTTGATCAGCGTGTCATCTTCACCACGCGCGGCGCAAAAAGTGCCTTGCTCAAGCGACTGCTGACCGACCACGAGTTCAGCCGTGTCGTCGTCTATTTGCGTTCGCGGCGCGCGGCCCAGAAACTGCAGCGCCAGCTCAAAACAGCGGGCATCGAGGCCGAGTTGGGCCGTTCCGCCCGCGTGCAGATCGTCACCGACGGCGCAGCGCGGCGCGTGAAGCTCAACGATCTCACCCACGTCATCAACTACGACGTGCCCGGCGAAGTCGAGGTCTATGTCCACCGCGTGGGGCGCAGCGTGCGCGCGGGCTCAACCGCGATTGCGCTTACGTTCTGTGACGATGAAGAACGCGCCACGCTGGCCGAAATCGAAAGCACGCTGCATATGAGCTTCACGGTGCTCGACAATCCGCTTCCTCCCGAGGACGCCGCGCCCGAAGCGCCGCCGCCGCCCCGCGAACCACGCCGGGATGAGCGCCCCGCCCGCGAAGCGCTCCCCCACGACCGGCCGCCGCGTGACGAACGCCGGGATGACCGGCGCGACAGCCGCCCTGATCGTGACCAGCGCCGGCGCTCGTACGACGATGAGACACCACCCGCCGCGACGGTCATATTTGTCAGCGCCCCGCACCCGCAGGTGAAGAAGTCAATGGAGGAGTGGTTCGCTGAACGCGACGAGCGTTCGCCGCTCGAAGATGCTGCGGTGGCCGCTTATCTGCTCGAACATCCCGAGCTTGTGCCGAAGAAACCGGCCGCGCGCAAAAGCAGCGGCGATGAGGCACGGCGCGACCGCAGCAGCGACTCGCGCGGGCGCGGCGATCAGAACCAGCGCCAGGGCGACTCCAATCGCAAACGCCGCCGGGTACGCGGTGGCCAGCGGCGGAGCAACCGGCGCGGCTCATCCAGAGACACCTCATCGCCCTCGTCTGGTGACTAGACCAGGAGACTGAAATGCCATTTGAACGTGCCGAAGGGCGCTTGCTGCGCTCGTTCACGCTGCCCGATCTCAACGGTACGCCGGTCGATACGTTTCGCTTTCGCGGCAGTAAACCGCTGATCGTTTTGTTTCACGAAGGCGCGGCCTGCGCCGCGTGTGCCGATCTTCTGCGCGGCATTGCCGCCAGCGCCGAACGTTTTCACAACGAAGGCGCGCAGGTCATCAGCGTGTCGTCGGGCGTGGGCGAAGCGGATGTGGCGCTGGCGGGTGCAATTGCGCCGCAAATACTGACGCTGTTCGATCCCACCGGCAAGGCGAGCGCCGCGCAGGGCTTCGGCCAGCCCACACTCGTCATCACTGACCGGCACAGCGAGATTTTCGCGCTCTGGCGGCCAGACGAACAGCACGCGCTGCCCGACGTGGAAGATGTTTACGGCTGGCTGGTGTGGATCGAGGCCCAATGCGCCGAATGCACAACGGTTAACTGGAATCGCGTGGGCGAGTTGTAGGGCCGGGCTAGCTGATAATCCCCAGCGCGATCAACGTCTCGCGCATGTTCTTGACGTGATAGGCGTAGTGCTCGCAGGTGCAGCCAACCACCAGCCCGGCAATCGGCTCTCTGAGCAGGTCACCATAGGTGCTGACGAACAGATCGTCTTCCGTCATGCCCTCGATGAGCGCCACGACCGCGCCGTGCGAGTCGAAGAAGCAGGTGACGGCGCGCTCCAACGGCACACCCCGATCCTGCTCGATGTAGACATCATTTAGCGCGTCCATTTCGGCCCAGGTGTAGCCCGCTTCCGGCACAGCCGGTTCCACGCCGCGCCCGGCATCCTCCGCCCAATCGAGCAACCGGTCCAGCCAGCGCGTGAGATGGCACAGCATGTCTTTGGGCTTCCAGTCGCCTTCGGTATGCAGCGTGACCATCTGTTCAGGCGTGAGCAGCGCCAAGGTGCGCTGCGCGAAATCATACTCAGCGGCGATCAGCGCCAGCAGTTTGACTTTATCGAGTTCGGCATGCATGAGCGTTTCTCCTGGTTGCAGCGGTAGATTATGCAGATAACCAGTCCATTCCCACAAAATACCCCTTGATCGTTTCGCGTGATCTCGCTAAACTAGGATCATGGTGCGGGTGTAATTCAGTGGTAGAATGCTTCCTTGCCAAGGAAGATGTCACGGGTTCGAGCCCCGTCGCCCGCTCACTCAACCGCCCCGGAAATTTCCGGGGCGGTTTTCTATTTCTAGTCCTCTGTGGGTGCGCCGCGCTGGGCCAGCCCGTCGTTGCGCTCCAACCGCACGGGCTGCTCCCACGGCTTTTTCGCGCCGCCGCTGTAGCCGAGGTCGCGCAGGCGTTCCTGTTCCAGCGCCTCCAACTGCGCGGCGACTTTGCCGTAGTCGGCCTCAGGGATGGCGCGGTCGATGCCATGCGCGTCGCGGTAGACGTAGCCCGCGCCAGCGCACCAGCCGCACTCGACTGTGCCACCCGTCGTCTTCATCCAGCCAGCCGTAGCCATCACACGACGGGCAGCGGGCCAGGGTCATATCGCTCATGCTACACCCCCGTGCTGCCTTCTGGAATCTGCAGCGGGCTGTAGCCGTTTTCGTACCACCACGACGGGAATGGTGCGACCTGATCGGCCGGCACGTCGAAATAGGCATCGAGTATGCGGCGGATGACCGGCGCAATCGTCTCTGAGCCTTCGCGCCCGTGCTCGATCATACCCGCGATCGCGATCTGCGGATTGTCCGCCGGCGCGAAGGCCACGAACCAGCCGTGCGGTTCGATGCGGCCGGTTTGTGCCGTGCCGGTTTTGCCGCACACGCTGTAGGACGCGGGATACCAATCCGGGTCGCTGAACACGAACCAGGCCGTGCCCAGCCGTTCGCCACTGCTGCGGCCATAAACCGAACTGTCCGTGACCATGCACATGCCGTCCTGAATGATGGCGAGTGTGGCGTCACTCAGGGGCAGTTCGCCACTGACTTCGGGCGTGGCCTCATATACCGGTTCGCCGTCCGCCGGGGCCACGCTCTCAACGATGTATGGCTGATACAGCGTGCCGCCGTTGGCGACCGCGGCCACCATCCGCGCCATCTGCAGGATCGTCACCTGCGTGTTGCCCTGGCCGATGGCCTGCGAAATGGCGGCGTCTGCGCCCTGGGGCGTCTCCAGTTGGCCGTTGACCTCGGGCGGCTCGGTGAAATCGAGGCCGGTATTGCGGCCCAGACCCATTTCGCGGGCATACTGCGAGATGGTGCCGGGGCCCCGGTCGCGGTAAAGCAGCGCGCCCATCTGATAGAAGAAGGGATTACACGACGCGGCAAGCGCCTCGCTCATCGTTACTTCGCCGGTGTCGAAGTTGGCGCCTTCACCCTCGAAGTTACGCCAGTCGAAGCGCTGAGGGAAGGTGTCGCCATAAGCCTGGCCTTCCCATATGCGCCCACAGTAGAAGATGTCGTTGGGCTGGAAGATACGCTCTTCAGCAGCCGCGCCGGTCGTGATGATCTTGAAGGTTGAGCCTGCGGCGTAGCTGTTTTGCAGCACACGGTTGAGATACGGCTGGCGCGCGTCGTTCTGCAGGCCAATCTGATACGAGCCTACATTGAAGATCGGCGTGTCGGGGTTGAAGATGCCCGGGTCGAAGGTGGGATAGCTGGACAGCGCCAGCACTGCGCCGGAATTGGCATCGAGCACGACCACGCCGCCGCCGGTGGAATGCTCACGCGCTCCCCAGTTGCCCTCGGCGTAGTTAAAGGCATCGGCCATCGCCTGCGACGCGGCAAGCTGCAAATCGCGGTCGATGGTCAGCGTGACATCGACCGGCGCGCGGCCTTCGGACTGGGCGATTTCGCGCACGACCATCCGGCCCGGCTCGACCACGCGCAGCACGCGGCTCGATTCACCGGCCAGTTCGTCCTCGAACTGAGCCTCGATGCCGGTGCGGCCCACCAGATCGGAAGCGTCGTAGCCGCGCTGCTCGTAGCTACCCACCAGCTCGATCGGTATCTGTCCAACATAGCCGGTAACGTGCGAGGCGGCTCCATGGCCCACATAGCGGCGCGTTTCGCGGCTGCCAGTAACGACCGCGCATGCCTCGCTCAACTGCTGGCTGAAACGCGAATAGGTTTCGGGGTCGACGTCGCCTATCGGGAACTGCGTGTCGAAGTTGTACTGTGCGATTCGCTCGGTCAGATCGCCGCGCTGCTGCAGCAGAAGCGTCGCCAGCAGATCGATGCAGGCGGCCTCATCGGGAATAGTCGAGCGCGTGATGTACAGTTCGATGACTGTGCCGTCTTGCTCGACCAGCGGATCGCCGCTGCGGTCGAGGATGTCGCCACGCGGATCGCGGCGCAGTACGACTTCGAGGCTGGTGCCGCTGGAGTAGCCGGAGAAGATATCGTTTGAAGTCCAGGCCACGCGCCAGCCAGCAGGTGACTGCACCAGGCGTATGAGCCGGTCATTGTCGTTAATCGTGCCGAAAAAGGTCGAGGCGATGGCGGCGTCATAGCTGACGGCGGCCGATGTGCCCTGCTCCTGCGTGCCGCCGAAATCGGGCGTCACGCTCTGCAGTCCAATTTGGGCATCGGCCTCTTCGTAAATGGCGCTGAACACGGGCAGGCCGGTGAGCTGCTGGCTTTGCGGGCTGAGGAGCGCGTACATGGCGTCGTAATCGCTGCGGCCCCATGCTTCGAGAAAGCCGCGCGCGACATCCTCGGGCGACTGCGCCACCTGCAAAATCGAGACAGCGCTGCCGTCTGCGCTGCCGCCGGGCAGCGAAATGCCCTCACATGCGCCGAGTGCGAATGTCAGCAGCAGCGCTGCAGCCATGCCTAACCCGCGTTTGCTCACTCGAATCGCCAACGAATGCTCCTTCCAGCCTAACCGCACCTACTATACGGATGGGCTGGAAGTGCATCAAGGCACGACCGCTCGTTCGGCGGCCAGGCGGCGGGAAAACGTGCGTGATTTATTTCCCTGCGCGATTCGGTTGTAGGGTGCGCTCGCGAGCGCGCCTGTTAGGCTACAAGGCGTTCCAGCTTCCGGCGCGCTCGCTTGCGCATCCTACGAGAACAATCCAATTTCACAGTCCGCACATGGCCAAAGGCAACGTTCCCTCAGGCGCAACCGCATAACGTCCGGGGGTGATGGGCCGAGGCTACAGCTTCTGATCGCGGCGCAGCGTCACGATGTGCACGCTGCTGCCGTTGGCGGCCGCTTCGGCGATCAGCGCGCACTCAAATGGCTTGCTCGGTGGACGTACATGGAACATCCAGCGCGCGCCCTGATCGGGGCGGCTGCGCGGTACGATACTGCCTTCGCCAAATGCATCGCGCATCTCGTCAAGCGTCAGGGCAGCGGCGGCCAGCGTCAGGCGAACATAGGCGGGCGGCGCGCTGTCGCTGTCGCCCACAACCTCGGCGTGCGTGATGTTCGCCTCGTTGGTCGTGACCACCAGCGGGGCCAGCGATCCGGCGCGGGGCTGCGGTGCGCCTATCAGCGCGGCGGCGCGGGCGACGGTGATATCGGCTTCACACAACGCCATACTCAGGGTCAGCAGAAGTTCGATCATCGGGATACGCCTTTCAGAACGGCGATGCGCTGCCGAGCGATTCGGTTTCGGTGTCGGTCGCCAGCATGCCAGCAGTCACGCGGCCGCCGGTGCGCCAGGCGTCGTTCTCTTCGGGAAGCTGCTGATAGGCATCAAAGGCGGCCTGGCGGCGCTCGGTGGCGGCCGTGAGCATGGCCTGATTGGCCGGTGATGGGTCGGCGTCGAAAGCGGCCTGTGCAGCATCCAGCGCGGTATCGGCGTCCGAAAGCTCAGTGAGTGTGCGTTCACGGTCGGCGCTGCCGGTACCGTAGACGCTCTGATACCAGCCGTCGGCTATCAGGTATTCCATGCTGCCGCGCGTCAGCGGGTCGGCCTCGGCGGCCGCCGCCTGCGCCGCGGGGATGCTCATATGCGTAGCGATGAAGGCGGCGTTGCGCCCCTGGCCGGCCAGATACTGCGCCATGCGGAACCACTGCTCGGCGTGGCGGGCTTCGTGGTAAACCGTATCGGCGGCGTCGGCGGCTTCCTCGTTGCTGATGGTGTCGTTGGCGAACGCGGGCCGACCAATTTCGAGCGTCCAGGTGGTGAAGTCGAACTGGCCGAGCAGGTTGGGCAGGTCATTGACGACGACGAGGCAGGCTGGTACGCCCGAGGCCACCAATCGCTCGTTGACCAGCGACGTTAGCGCGTTGACGCGGGCATCGGCATCAGGGAACTCCGCCCAGCGGCTTTCGATATCGGTTGCCCCTTCGACGAACGAATCGAGGCGCTCCTCATCTGCGAGGCCCGACGGAAAGGCCGCTGGCAGCGTGCGTGGGCCAGCCATGCCATCCACATGCAGCAGCGGATCCTGTGCCTGAAAACGCGCCACCGCCTGTACCGTCGCATTGTCCATCACGCCAGTAGCGGGGGTGATGCCCACCGCCGTTTGAATGCGTGAAATCACATCGGTCGTGTACTCGGCCCGGCGCTGCTGGTAGTACGACAGCGCTATCACGGTCTGATTGGGGCTGAGCAGCGGCGCTTCTTCCACCGACGCGTCCGGCGCAGCCTCGGCGCCGTCCTCGCCTTCGCGCTGGAGCACGTTCTGCGTGGCGCGGTTGCCGATCAGACGCTGAAGGGCGAGCACGCTGAAGTCAGGCGCGCGGCCCAGCGGCTGACTGGTTGGCTCGGCCTGCCGGGGCGTGGTCGTCTGGCGGGGTGCAGCGGAATCGGGTGATTGTTGGTGTGTTGGAGTGGGCATAGGTCACTTTCTCTCATCGGCCGAGTTATGGATCGGTCGATAAGTCCAGTGTAGTCCCGATTTGAAAATGGCGCGCAAATCAAAACCCCCTCGCCAAATGGCGAGGGGGTTGAGGTGTATCACTCGTTTACGCTCAGTCGAGCGGGTTGTCGCTCACCAGCACCAGCATGCCCGGTTCGAACAGCGTGGCGCAGGTGAAGCCCGGGAACTCTGGCACAGTGTAGCTGCCAATGATCTGCGGCACGCGTGGGGCCTGGCTAGCCGGCATCCAAATGAGCGTGCCTACGCCCTGCAGGCAGATGACCGCGCCGCCATTCCAGTACGTCTGGCCGTCGTTGCTGAACAGGTCAACCGCCTGCAATACGCCGAGGTCCAGGATGCCCTGATTGCCGATATTGCCCGAGTCGTACAACGGCGCGCCCAGCCAGTTGGGGGACGAGCCGTTGTGCACGATCACGCGGGCGCGCACCACCGAGCGCAGCACATCCGGCACGCCCACGCGCACCACGCTGTCCTCATCGAAATTGGTGTCTTCGGCCAGCGGCACGGTCGGCGGCGGCGGGTAGGTCGGCACCATCACTACGCCGTCGGTGATCGTCACGTTCTCGACCACGCTCATGCCCAGCGGGTATTCAGCAGCAGTGCTGCTGGTCACCTCGTTGGTGATGGCCACGACGCGGCTTGTATTCACAGCGGGATTGACCAGCGATACAACGCTGATCGTCACTGGCGTGGTGTCCGACAGGTCAACCGTCACCGGGCTGGCACTGCCATTGACGGTTAGCTCGGTCGAGTTGAAGGTCAGCGTCAGCGTCACCGGCGCACTCGTCGGTGTCGTGTTCAAGCTGAGGTCGTAGCTGCCCGATGCGCCCTCGGCGAGCGTGAAGCTGGTGGGCGCGGCGGTGAGGCCCGCCACATCATTATCCGTGTTGCTCACGCTCACGCTCGACACGGCGATGCCGTTGTAGGAAGAGTCCGCGCTGGAGGCCGTCATATTCACGCTGTAGGCCACCGCGCCGTCCTGGATGCTATCATCCACACCCGTCACGGTTACATTTTGCGGCACGTTCCAGTTGGCCGCCGTGAAGATGAGCGAAGCCGGAGCGACTGTGCCTTCTGCTACGTTGTCGCTGACCACGCTGATGGTCACGTTCGCCGTCGGCTCGGAAACCAGCACGACCGAGAACTGCGCTGTGCCGCCCGCTTCCGTCGTCACCAGGCCGGTGGTTGGATTGACTGTCACCCCGGCCGTATCGTCGTCGGTGTTGGTCACCGAGACGTCTGCCGGGTTGAAGCCGTTGTAGTTGGCATCGCTGCTCGTAGCCGGCGCGGTGATGATGGTGTAGGCCACATTCCCGTCCACGACCAGATCATCCTCACCGGTGACGGTCGCATTTTGCGCGGTGGCCCAGTTGGCGGAGGTGAAGGTGAGCGACGCCGGTGACACTGTGCCTTCGCTCGTATCGCTGCTGGACAGGCCAATCACCACGTCGCCCGTCGGCTGCGAGGTGAGCACGACCGAGAACTGCGCCGTGCCGCCCGCTTCCGTCGTGACGAGGCCGCTGGTGGGCGTCACCGTCACGCCAGCCGTATCGTTGTCGGTGTTGGTCACCGAAACGTCTGCCGGATTCAGGCCGTTGTAGAGCGAGTCGCTGCTGGTGGCCGCCGCGGTGACGATGGTGTAGGCCACATCCCCGTCATCCACATCGTCGTTCACGCCGGTCACGGTCACAGTCTGAGCGGTGTTCCAGTTGACCGTGGTGAATGTGAGCGACGCCGGAGCAACCGTGCCTTCGCTCGTATCGCTGCTGGTCACACTGATGCTCACGTTCGCCGTCGGCTCGGAATCCAGCACGACTGAGAACTGCGCCGTGCCGCCTGCCTCGGTTGTGACCAGTCCAGTGGTGGGGGCCACAGTGATGCCGGCGGTGTCGTCGTCGGTGTTGGTGACGCTCACGCTCGGCACAGACAGGGCGTTGTATATCAAGTCGCTGCTGCTGACGAACATCGTCACCGAGTAGGCGACATCGCCCTCGTCCACGTCATCATCCACGCCGGTCACGGTCACTGTTTGCGCGGTGTCCCAGTTGCCGGGCGTGAAGGTGAGCGAGGCCGGTGACACCGTGCCTTCGCTCGTATCGCTGCTGGTCACGCTGATGCTCACGTTCGCCGTCGGCTCGGAGTTGAGCACGACGTCAAACGTGTCCGTGCCACCTGCCTCGGTTGTGACCAGTCCAGTGGTGGGGGCCACAGTGATGCCAGCGGTGTCGTCGTCCTGATTGGTCAGGCTGACGCTGCTGATGGCGATACCGTTGTAGGCACTGTCGGCGCTGGCAGCCGTCATATCCACCGAGTAGGCGATGCTGCCATCGTCCAGATCATCATCCACACCGGTCACAGTCACTGTTCGCGCGGTCGCCCAGTTGACCGGGGTGAAGGTGAGCGACGCCGGCGACACGGTGCCTTCGGTCGTGTCGCTGCTGGTCACGGTGATCACCACGTTGGCGGTCGGCTCGGAGTTCGAGCACGACCGTGAAGCTGGCCGTGCCGCCCGCTTCGGTCGTCATGCTGCTGATGGGCGTGACCGTCACGCCAGCCGTGTCGTCGTCGTTGTTAGTCAAGCTCACGCTCGGCACGCTGATGCCGTTGTAGAGGCCATCCGTGCTGGAAGCGCTCATGTTTACCCAGTAGCCGACGTTCGCATCATCTATGTCATCGTCCACGCCAGTCACCGTCACCTGCTGAGATGTCGCCCAATTGGTGGTGGTGAAGGTGAGCGATGCCGGCGACACGGTGCCTTCGGTCGTGTCGCTGCTGGTTACTGTAATCGTCACGTCCGCCGTCGGTTGGGAGTTGAGCACGACCGTAAACTGCGCCGTACCGCCCGCTTCCGTGGTCGTCAGGCCACTGGTGGGCGTTACCGTCACACCGGCTGTGTCGTCATCTGTGTTGGTGACGGACACGTCGGCCGGATTCAAGCCGTTGTAGTTGGCGTCACCGCTGACTGCCGCTGCGGTGATAATGGTGTAGGCCACATCCCCGTCGTCCACACTATCCTGAACGCCGGTCACGGTCACCGTTTGCGCGGTGTTCCAGTTGGCCGAGGTGAAGGTAAGAGACGCCGCCGACACAGTGCTTTCGCTCGTGTCGCTGCTCGACACGGCAATCGTCACATCGGCGGTTGGCTCGGAGTTCGAGCACGACCGTGAAGCTGTCAGTGCCACCTGCTTCCGTTGTCACCAGGCCGCTGGTGGGCGTCACCGTCACACCGGCCGTGTCGTTGTCAGTATTGGTGACCGACACGTCTGCCGGGTTCAGGCCGTTGTAGAACGAGTCACTGCTCGTGGCTGCCGCGGTGAAGATTGTGTAGGCCACATCGCCGTCATCCACATCATCATTCACGCCGGTTACGGTCACCATTTGCGCGGTGTCCCAGTTGGCCGGGGTGAAGGTGAGCGATGCCGGGGCAACCGTGCCTTCGCTCGTGTCGCTGCTGGACACGGCAATCGTCACATCGGCGGTCGGCTCGGAGTTGAGCACGACCGTGAAGTTCGCCGTGCCGCCCGCTTCCGTCGTCGTCAGGCCGCTGGTGGGCGTCACCGTCACACCGGCCGTATCGTCGTCGCTGATGGTGACGGTTGAGACGATATTCGCGCCCAGATTGTAGGCAGCGCCGTCGGTCAGGGTGATGACGACAGTGCGGCTGTTCTGGTCCACGTCGTTGTCATTAGTGGATACATTCAGGGTGGCTGTCGCCGAGCCATCGAGAATGGTCACCGGCGAGGTCGCGGAGTAGTCGCCACCGGGAGCGCTGCCGCCAGTGGTGAACGTTATGTCGAGGTTACCCGTCGTGCTGCCCGCGCGCGTGACTGTCAGTGCGGCGGTGCCGCCTTCTGTCACGTTCGTGGCCGCCGGGCTGATTGTCACCAGCACGCCGACCGCGCCCGAGCCTTCAACCGCGCCCATGTCCACCGTCGTATCCTGGATACGAGCCGCGCCGGTTTGGTC
This sequence comes from uncultured Chloroflexia bacterium, assembly GCA_963841085.1. Taxonomy (GTDB): domain Bacteria; phylum Chloroflexota; class Anaerolineae; order Aggregatilineales; family Phototrophicaceae; genus Flexifilum. The sequence continues at coordinate 263,199 of CAWJBF010000012.1, forward strand.
GGTCGTCACGCCACCGGGGACATTGCTGTTGTCGCCCGCGTTGATGGCGATACTGCCAGTAAGCAGCGCATGGGTGAGCGTGCCGCCGCCGTTGTCAGCCAGCGGGCCGAGGTTCGGGTCACCGGTCAGATTGCCGCCCGAGCCGGATGTCACGCCACAACTGCCATCCTCAACCAGGGTGTAGCCGAATGTGGGAGCTGTCCCGGCGCAATCAGAACCGCCCCCGCTGTTCGCGATGATGCTGTTCACCATCGTGAACCCGCCCGAATTGCGGTAGATGCCGCCGCCGCCGCTGGAGGCCGAGTTACCCGAGAAGGTAACGTTGTAGAACGTCGATGAGGCGTCGCTGTATAAGCCTCCACCGCTGCCTGAGGCGGTGTTTCCGCTCACCGTGCCGTTTGTGACTGTCAACTGACTGCCGTTGAAGAGGCCAGCGCCATCGCTTGATGTATTGCCGCTCAGGGTGCTTGCCGTGATGAAGCTCGTGCCACCATTTTTGAGACCGCCGCCGTCGAAGGCGGCTCCGTTGCTGCTGACGGTGCTGTTGTTAAGGTGGAGGATTCCCGAAGAAGGCGAGCCGCCATTGACGAAGATGCCGCCGCCGCCATTTGAGACCGTGTTGCCAGCGATGACGCTGCTGTTGATCGTCACCGTCGTGTTACCTTCGACAAAAACGCCGCCGCCCTGAGCGGCCGAGTTCCCCGAGATGGTGACGTTGGTCAGCGTGGCAGAAACGCCACGCGCACACACACCGCCACCGTTGTCTGCCGTGCTGTTGGTGATGGTCGAATTGTTAACCACCATCGTCGAGCCAAAATCTGAAAACAGGCCACCCCCGCAGAAGGAGGTGTGCCCGCCGGTGATGATGAGATTGTTGATGACCCCATTGGCGTTGCCCCACACCTCGACGGACGGTGCATCCACGCCCGCTTGAATAGTGACGGTTGCGCCGTTGCCCTCAATCGTGGTCTGGGTGCCAGCATCATAGGCAATGTTCAGATAGTCGGGATCTGCCGGGAGTGGCTGATCCGGCATCCTGTAGGTGCAGCCCGCCGCCAGCGAAACCGTATCGTCCACGCCGTTGGTGTTGACGATGTCCATGGTCGCGCGCAGCGCTGCACCGGCTACATTGGGATCGGCATCGCACGGCACGTTGAAAGAAGCCGCGTGCGCCGGTGTAGCAGGCGCAAACACGGCAAACGCGAAGGCTGCGATCGTGATCAGCGCGGCCACGCGAAGAGTGGTGAGATTGATGCGAGCCTGAAGCATAGAAATTCCCCTGAATCTGGCGCGTGCGTGCGCCCGCCTCTGTTCGATAAATACGCTGTGGATAAAACCATTAGTCGCTGCGCGCGAACCAAACGATGCACTACGCGCACCGTAAGTGTAGCAGTTTGCAGAGTAAAAAGGCGCGTTTGGCAGGTGATTTTTACACAATTTACATATTGAAGTGTTAATAACCTGATGACATTGCAACACCATTGCTGATGTGCCACATAAAAATACAAGCGCCCCGCTTCGAATATACAGAAGCGGGGCGCTTGTTGAGGTACTGCGGTGTCGGCGGCTGGCTTTGCCGCCCCTACCTGGCTAGCTCGTGCCCATCACCGAGCCGAGCGTTTGGCAGGCCAGGCACGAGCCGTTGCGGATGATGGCGTAGCCCGCCTGCGGGTCAGCATTGTACACCGTGCCGTCGACGTTCCAGACGATCATGATGCGGACGCGACCACTCTGGCGCGAGAGCACAGCGGCCTGCGCCAGCCACTCGGCCTGTTCCTGCACGCTGGTGTTGACGGCCCATTCGAAGCCGGGCGGCAGCGGGCCGAGGCCCTCGGGCGACAGATAGCCCAGCTCGGTGAAGCACTGCAGCTTGTTCGGGAAGACCGAGGCATAGGTGCTCACCATCGTCGGGAAGTAGCGCGTGTAGTGGTTCGGGTTGCCGCGCGGGTCACCGCTGGTCTGGTTCGGCGGCACGACGCCTTCGTTGTAGTGCACGCCGATGCAGTCGGCGTAGTTAGCCGCGCCGGCAGACGCCATCTGACGGATGAACTCGTAGTCGTCGCAGCCGTTGGTTTGGCATCCGCCGAAGTAGCCGGTGGGCGCTGGCGCGCCGCTGATGACCAGCACATTGGCGTTGGCGGTCTTGATAGCCTGATACGCCTGGCTCAACATCTGCGTGTAGTTGCTGCCGCTGATCTGGCCGGCGGGCCATTCGCGGTCGATATTCTGCTCGTTCCACACTTCAATCGCATCCGGGCCCAGCGCAGCCACGCCGCCAAGGAAGCTGGCGAACTGGCTGTAGTAGGCCGACGGATTGCCCGCAATCTGGCCCGGGTCGCCCAGCACGCTCAACATGATCTTGAAGCCCTGGCTGTGCGCGGTATTGATGACGCCCTGCGCGATCGAAGCGGGATCACCGAGGTTGTAGCGAACCTGTGCCTTGGCCCAGCGCATGCCGGCCTGCTGCATCTGTGTGGGATAGCCGAACGTAAACGTTTGGCCTCCCAGTTCAAATCCAGTGCCCGGGTTCGGCGGCGGCGCGGTGGGCTGGCCGGGTACTGCGGTCGCTGGCGGCGGCGTGGTGCCACCGGTGGGGATGATGAGCACCTGGCCGACGTAGATCAGGTTCGGGTTGGTAATACCGTTGGCCTGAGCGATGGCACTCACGGTCGTACCAAAGCGGCTCGCAATACTGCCGAGCGTATCGCCATACTGAACCACATACGTTGTGGTTCCGCCCGGCGCTTGCGTGGGCGGCACACTGGTAACTGGCATACTAGTGGCGGCCGGTGCTGAAGTCGCTGGCGGCGGAGTCGTGCTGCCCACCGGAATGACCAACTGCTGGCCGGGGTAGATCAGGTTCGGATTGGGGATGTTATTCGCCGCGACAATCGCGGAAACCGTGGTGTTGAACTGCCGCGCAATCTTGGCCAGATAGTCGCCCGGCTGCACGGTGTATATGACCGTGCCGCCTGGCGTGACCGTGGGTGCGGGGGGCGTGGTGCCACTCGTCGGGATAACCAGGGTTTGGCCAGCGAAAATCAGGTTGGGGTTGGAGATGTTATTGGCTGAGGCAATGGCCTGAACCGTGGTGTTGAAGCGCAGCGAAATGCTGTACAGCGTATCGCCCCACTGCACGACGTAGGTCGTCGTGGTTTGCTGCGCCGGTGACGCCGAGACCATGGCAGTGACTGGAATGATCAGCAGCACCAAGAGGACCAACAGGCCCGACAAGACAAGTATGCGACGCATCGAGAATTACTCCTTCAAACGAAATGAACGAACGAACAACTGCGGCGTACCAGGCGCCTAATACGGAATAGCCAGGAACTGTCCTGCATAGATCACGTTCGGGTTTGCCAGGCCGTTGCGCGACGTGATCGCGCTTACGCTGCTGCTGAATCGGAAGGCAATGGTGCCCAGCGTATCACCCCAGCGCACGGTATAGGAAGCCGTGCGATTGGCGTTGACTGGCGCGAGCAATGACTGCCCGGCGAAGATCAGGTTCGGGTTGGCCAGCCCGTTCAGGCTGGCGAGCGTTTGCCAGGTCGTACCGTAATAGCCGGCAATGAGCGCCAGCGTATCGCCCCATGCCACCCAGTAGACCGTCGTTTGGCCAGTAGGCGGAGGCGTCGTGGGCGGCGGCACATAGCCCACCGGTATCACCAGCGTTTGGCCGACGTAGATCAGGTTGGGATTAGCGAGGTTGTTAGCCTGGGCGATGGCCTGCCAGGTGGTGCCATAGCGCGCTGCGATGTTGGCCAGCGTGTCGCCAGGCTGCACCACGTAATAGATCGTCGAGGTCTGCGCCGAAACGCCCACCGCCGAAATGAGAATACCGAGTATGACAAAAACGAGGATGAGACGGCGCATCGTGCTTTCCCCCAGCAACTACACGACAGCATTCACGGTGTGTTTCCCGTGGCTCAATTCGACTATAACACAAGTTCAATATTTAGTTGCAAATTCGTTAGGATTTCGTCCACATGGTGTGTCATTAAGCGAGGATTTACGCTGGCATTGTGGGCGCTGCGCCTATCTGTTGCGGTCGGCCTGAAAACGACCATGAAACACAACGCCTGGCCAGACATCAGGCGAAATGCTCCCGTGTTTGTGAGTGGCGCGCAGGCCTTCTATAATCTGGCCTTGTTCCATATGTAACATGATCCGGCACAGTTCAAACCATCAGGAGTACAGACTCATGCGCGCTAGAAAATTTACACTCTTCATCATTGCGGCGCTGGTGCTGCTGGCGCTGTCGGTTGGCGCAGTAGCGGCTCAGGACGCCCCCACCGTCGCCGTCGTGACGCCCTATCTCGCCCAGCCGGGCACGCAGTTCATGGTCGAGGCGTTCCAGGCGGCGGCTGAGGAAAAGGGCTGGACGGTCAATGTCATCGACACCGCCGGCGACGTGGCCGCGGTCGTCAGCCGCCTCGAAGACGTGGTCAATCAGGGCGTCGACGCCATCGTCATCAACGTTGACCCAACGGCTGTGAGCGTGGGCCTCGAAGCCGCCGAAGCCGCGGGTATCCCCGTGTTTGGCATGGACGCCGGCAGCGACCCGCTGCTGGTGACGAACGTGACCAGCAACGGCTATGCCATGGCCGCCGAAACCTCGACCTACGTGGTCGATCGCCTGAATGGCGAGGGCCGCGTGGTCATGTTCGTGTTCGACCCGTATCCGCCGGTGCAGAAGCGCGGCATCATCGCCGACGCGGTGTTCGCCAACTACCCCGACATCGAAGTCGTTGACCGGATTACGCCGGACGTGACCGATGGCGGTATCGCAGATTCGCGTGCGCGCATGGAAGCGGTGCTGGCGGCCAACCCCGACGCAGGCAGCATTAGCGCGGTGTGGGCGGCGTGGGATCAGCCGGCGCTGGGCGCGCTGCAGGCGATTGAAGCGGCAGGGCGCGAAGGTGAAGGCATCGTCATCGTCGGTATCGACGCCAACCCGCAGGCGCTGGAAGCCATCGCCGCCGGTGGTAACTTCGAGGCCAGCGTGGCCCAGAACTTCACCGGCATCGGCCAGGAAACCGCCAACCGCGTCGAGCAGATGCTGAATGGCGCGGAGATGAACCAGCGCGTGGTCTATGTGCCGACGACACTGGTGACGACCTCGAACGTCGCGGAGTTCATGGGCGAGTAGGTTTTAGCCCTCACCCGTTGCCCCCTTTCCTCATGGAGAGGGGGTTTTGATTCACGGCAACCTCACGCCCATCGCTACTTCCCGAACACACATTGAAGGGCGGCGCACGGCCTTTCTTCTCCGCTCTCTGCGTGCGGAGTAGAGGCCGGGGGTGACGTGGCGCGTTTGTGGTTCAATCCCCGTCTCCCCATTCTGGCTATAATCGAGTCCAGATAATCGGATTGCTTTGCAGAAAGAAGGTTCTTCTGATGCCTGCCTCTTTACGCCTTACAACCGCCCAAGCCCTCGTCCGCTTTCTGGCTGTGCAGCACGTTGAGCGCGACGGCGTCGAGAACCCGTTCTTCGCCGGTGTGTGGGGCATCTTCGGCCACGGCAACGTCGCCGGCATCGGCCAGGCGCTGCAACAGTACCGCGCGCTCATCCGCTACTACCAGTGCCGTAACGAGCAGGCGATGGTGCATACTTCTGCCGCCTATGCCAAGGCGAAAAACCGGCTGCAAACCTTCGCCTGCACCACCTCCATCGGCCCGGGCGCGCTCAATATGGTCACAGGCGCGGCCATGGCCACCGTGAACCGCCTGCCGGTTCTGCTGCTGCCCGGCGATATCTTCGCCGAGCGCATTCAGGCGCCGGTGCTGCAGCAGGTCGAGGCTGAGTGGTCGCAGGACGTGAGCGCCAACGACTGCTTCAAACCAGTGTCGCGCTATTGGGATCGCATCAACCGGCCCGAGCAGATCATCACGAGCCTGCCCGAAGCCATGCGTGTACTGACCTCCCCCGCTAACACCGGCGTGGTGACGCTGGCGCTGCCGCAGGATGTGCAGACGATGGCGCACGACTATCCCGCCGCGCTGTTCGAGCCGCGCGTTTGGGCTATCGCGCGCAACCGGCCCGATGCATCTGCATTACGCCGCGCTGCCGAGTGGATTAGGGAAGCGCAACAGCCGATCATTATCGCGGGCGGCGGCGTGCACTACAGCGAAGCCCACAGCGCGCTGGCCCAATTCGTCAACCAGACCGGCATCCCCGTGGGCGAAACGCAGGCAGGCAAGGGATCGCTGCCCTACAACCATCCACTCAACCTGGGCGCGGTGGGCGTGACCGGCACGTTCGGCGCGAATATCCTTGCCCGTGAAGCCGATCTCGTCATCGGCATCGGCACGCGCTACAGCGACTTCACGACCGCCAGCAACACGGCCTTCCAGAACCCTGATGTGCGCTTCATCAATCTGAACGCGGCCGAGTTCGACGCCTTCAAGCGCCACGCACTGCCGCTGGTGGGTGACGCCCGCGCCGCGCTCGAAGAACTGGCGGCGGCGCTGGAGGGCTGGCAGACGAGCGCCGAGTATCAGGCGCGCGCGGCCCAGATGAACGCCGAGTGGGACGCCGAGGTGCAGCGCATTTACGACCTCGAACACGGCCCGAAGATGTCGCAGGGCGAAGTCATCGGCGTCGTCAATCTGCTGTCACAGCCGCATGATGTGCTGATGGGCGCGGCGGGCAGCCTGCCGGGCGACCTGCACAAGCTGTGGCGCACGCGCGACCCCAAGGGCTATCACCTCGAGTACGGCTTCTCGACGATGGGCTATGAAATCGCCGGCGGCATCGGTATCAAGATGGCCCAGCCCGAGCGCGAGGTCTACGTGATGATCGGCGACGGCTCGTACCTCATGCTCAGCACCGAATTGGTGACGGCCGTGGCCGAGGGCATCAAGATCACGGTCGTGCTGCTCGATAATCACGGCTTCGCCAGCATCGGCGGCCTGTCGAAGTCGATTGGCAGCGACGGCTTCGGCACCAAGTACCGCTACCGCAGCGATGATGGTGAGCTGGACGGCGATGTGGTGCCGGTTGATTTCGCCGCCAACGCCGCGAGTTTAGGCGCGCACGTCATCCGAGCAAACGACCGCGACTCGCTGGCCGGCGCATTGGCCGCCGCACGTGAGGTGGTGGATCGGCCGGTCGTCATCATCATCGAGACTGACCGCAGCCAGCGCGTGGGCGGCTACGAAAGCTGGTGGGATGTGGCCATCGCCGAAGTGAGCGACAATCCGGCTGTGCAAGCCGCCCGCGCCGCCTACGTAGAGGCGAAACAGAAGGAACGCTATTTCCTCGGAGGAGACTCATGAACGTCACCCGCGTGCAGGTGCAGGCCTGGCTGAATGCCTATATCGCCGCGTGGCGCAGCTATGATCCCGCGCAGATCGGGGTGTTGTTCAGCGCCGATGCCGTGGTGTACTACACGCCCTACGCCGGGCCGGTGATAGGCCGTGACGCGATTGTGGCCGATTGGCTGAAGAACCCGGACGCACCGGAAAGTTGGAAAGCCGACTATTGGCCGCACATGGTCGAGGAGAATCGAGCCGTCACGCGCGGCAGCACGACCTACTACATTGACGAGGGCGGACAGCGGCTCATACGCTCGGAGTTCGACAACGTGTTCATGCTCACCTTCAACGACACGGGCGAAGTGACCGAGTTCCGCGAGTGGTGGTTCCAGAAACCAGCGACGGCGTAATCATCTCATCACGCTCTCCATTGCGATGGCTGATGGGGCGACAGGTGATGATGTGCGACAAGTAATCCCTCGCCCGAGTCACTGGCCAAACCAGACAGCGAGACTAAGAGATAAGCGACTAAGCGACAGAATCGAAGTTAAGCGACAACCCCCGAGGGGAAAACGATCGAGACTAAGCGACAGAATCCAGGACAACGGGTGCGCGGCGGCTGTGCAGCGGGATGACCGGCCTTTCCGCGCAGCCATCAGGCACGGTTCAATCGTAGACTGGATGCGCCCCGTGCAGGCGACGCTTTGGGGGATCGGGTGGTCACGGATGAGCGAGGTGCGGGGCGGGGATGCGCCCCAGCCGCTCCCCGCTGCGGTCTCCACCCTTAGCTCTCCCCATCGCGGTCTGAGGAGAGGACACCTTTTCGGCATTTGTGGCTTGTGAGGAAGAAATATCCTTGTGGGGGCACGATGCATCGTGCCCCTGCAAGCGGTTTGGCCGCGCAAATCTTCTCTCACATCCAAACATGTCCTCTCCTCAGACCGCGTGCGGAGAGGGGCCGGGCGTGAGGTTTCGCACCTTTCATCCCGCGCCTGACCGCCGTTATACCGGCGAACAGGCGCTTTTCGTGCGCAAAATGGCATTGGCGCGGTAGGATTGCGCCCTGTCCTGGTCGGTCAAACTCATTCGAGCGTGCGATGCGTTATTTCCTGAAACTGCTTCCCGTGCTGCTTCTGCTGCTCACCCCGCTGGCGCTGCTGGCGCAAACTACGCCAACCGCCATGCCGGGCATTCTGCCGGTCACACCAGCCGTGCCGTTTGCGCAGCCACCCACACCACAGTCGATTGCGCTGCCCGCCAACGATGCGCGCGCTTCGGTTTGCACCGCGCCGGGGCTGGACGGATTTTTGCCCTACGTTGTGCGCGCAGGCGATTCGCTTGATGCCCTGCTCACGGGCACACGCGCCGTCACGCCCACGCAAGCTGCTTCGCTCAACTGTATCGACGCCAGCGACGCGCTGCCGGTGGGTACGGTCATTTTTCTGCCGCAGGATGCGCTGGCCGTGCGCGCGCTGCCCGCCTCGCAGACCAGCAATGGCCCCGCGCGCATTTCCACCTTCGATGCCAGCGCCGACGCCATTCAGAACGACGCGCCGCTGACGCTGACGTGGGAGGCAAACGGCGAGCGCGTTTATCTTTACGCCTGCCCAACCGACGCCGGTGCCCCGTGCGTGCGCCCGAATCTGGCACGCCCGGTCGCGCTCGAAGGGTCGCTCGACCTCAACGGCTTCTATCGCACGGGAGAGGCGCGCTTCCGGCTGGAGGCGGTCTCGGGCGAGGACACGATGACGCGCGATGTGACGGTCGAAATCACTTGCGCGCAGCCGTGGCTGGGCGATGACGGCGCGCTGCCGGTGTGCCCCGAAGAACCGGCGCGCACGGTCTCGGCGGTCTATCAACCATTCGAACACGGCGCGATGATCTGGTTCAGCGACACCGCACAGATTTACGTACTCACGGCCGACAGCCGTCTGCGCGTGTATCAGGACTCATTTATCGACGGCATGCCCGACCCTGAAGCCACCGCTCCCGAAGGACTGCTGGCGCCGGTGCGCGGCTTCGGGCGGCTGTGGGGCACGCTGGGCGAGGCGGCGGGCTCACTTGGTTGGGCTACCGCGCCCGAGCAGGGTTTCGAACTCGGCGCGGCAGGAGGCGGGGCGCACGTCCTACACCACCTATGTGCGCGGGACAGATGGTCGCGTCTACGCTTTTACGGAAATTCCTGGCCGCACGGTTGGCTTCTGGGCGCAGGTAGCGGGGGAATAACCACCTCAACCCTCCTCCCCGCGTGGCTCGTGTCCCGATGGTCACGCAAGCAAAGGAGCTTCAGTCTGCGCCAGACAGGGGATCAATCCCCTGTCTGGATAACCCAACTCTACTGAAGACTGAAATCAGTCCCTTCAGTGGACTTGTCTTCTCCTGCGGCGGGACTTTACACCACAGTGACAAGCGGTGCGCACGCTCCCAACACGAAGGCCGACCGCAAGTTCAGGTTAAGTAGGCTTACGGGTGCAGGAACTGGTAGATCGACGCCTCGGCGTCTTCGACGCTGATGCCGTCACGCTCCCACTCGAAATCCTCGGGCGTACCATCGGTTACACCGCGCTGCGTCACCGGAACAGGCTTCCATAGCGCGATTGCCTCGTCGTTATACGGGCCGTAGCGGTCAGGGTCAGTTGGCCCGAAAATCATGGCCGTTTTCGCGCCCGCCGCCGCCGCCAGATGCGTGAGGCCAGTGTCGTTGCCGAGATAGAACAGGCTGTCATGCGCCAATGCCGCGATCTGGCCGAAGGTGAGATCGCCGGTGAACGCGGCCGCGGGCGCATGCGCCATCTCCGCTGTGACTGTTTCAATGAGCGTCTTGTCTTGTGGGCCACCCAGCAGCACGACCGACGCGCCCAGGTCCTCAGACAGACGCATCGACAGTTCGGCCATCTGCGCCGGGGGATACCGCTTGATATCCAGATCCATGCCCGGATTGTTCCCGCCCGCCGGATTGACCACCAGATAGCGGTCGATGCCCCGCGCCTCCAGCAGCGCCTGCACAAACTCCTGATCGGCGGGACGCACGGGGATATTGGGCGCAACCCCGCTCACATCGAGGCCCAACTCAGCCACCACATCCAGGTATATTTCCGCCTCATGGCGTGCCTCATCCGGGCTGATCGCGGCGCGCACGTTGTAACCCAGCCCGCGCCCGCCGCTGTCCAGCCCAGCGCGCGCGGGAATACCGGCCAGCGCCACGGCAATGCTCATCAGCGGTGAACGCACCAGGGACACCGCAAGATCGTAGTTGCCCCGGCGGATGCGGCGCACAAACCGCGTCAGGTCGGCCGGCGTTTGCGTAGGCAGCGCCTTCGGGCCTGTGTCGAGCACATCGGTAATCAGCGGGTGGTTTTCGATGACTGGCCGCGCCCAACTGGAGATAGCCCAGGTGATCGATGCGTCCGGATAGCCACGGCGCAGCGCTTGAAGCGCCGCCGTAGCCAGCACGACATCACCGATGCAACACGGCAGGATGAACAGAATGCGTTGAGGGTTCAAGGCCTGCAAATCGACCATAATGCACAGACTAGCAGGCGTTGCGCTTGCGCGCCACTGGATTCGGGGAAAAGTGATTTGTCGCACAGGCGCAGAATTAGATCCAACGCAAAGAACGCGAAGAGCGCAAAGCAAGAATCGTCCCGGGCCGTTCAATGAACGGCCCGGTTGCTTTTTCTGTAGAGCTAATGGGGTGACTAGCGCGCGGCCAGCATGATCGGCAGATCGAGCGATTGTCCGTCACGCAGCACAGACATCGTCACCGTTTGGCCGGGCACGGTATTGAGCGCGAGATAGCCAATCAGGTCGGCCATGCCGGTGATGCCTACGCCGTCAATCGCAGTGATCACATCTACGGTGCGCGGAACAGACACGCCATCAACCTCCACCGGATTGGCCGGGTTGCGCAAGCCTGCGGACGACGCCGGGCTGCTACCCGTTACATCGAGCACGACCACGCCGCGTGTGGTATTCGGCAGACCCAGCGCATCGAGGAAGTACAGGTTCATGTCCTGCCCGCTGATGCCGAGATAGCTGTAACGCGCCTGACCCTGATTGATGATCTGGTCGGCCACACGCTGCACCAGCGAACTGGGAATGGCGAAGCCCACGCCGGAATTAGCGCGCGATTGGCTGATGATCTGCGAATTGACGCCGATAACCTCCCCATCCAGATTGAGCAGCGGGCCGCCGCTGTTGCCGGGGTTGATGGCCGCGTCGGTCTGGATAACCGAGCCAATCGAGAACTGCGTCAGGCCGCGAATCGAGCGATCGAGCGCGCTGATGATGCCAGCCGTCATCGTCCACGGCTGATTGAACGGGCTGCCGATGGCGATCACTTCCTGGCCTACGTACAGGTTGGTCGAATCACCCAGCGGCACTGGATGGATCGCGTCGGCGGGGACATCGTTCACCTTGAGCACCGCCAGATCGCTGTCGGGGTCGAGGCCCACAATCTCAGCGCGCACAATGCGGCCGTCGAAGAAATTGACCTCGATGCGCGTTGCGCCATCTACGACATGATTGTTGGTGATGATATGGCCTTCCGAATCGATCACGAAGCCCGTGCCGGTGGCTTCGATGGTCTGATCATCTTGCTGCGGCAGCGCGGGGTTGGTCGCCGAATTGGGCTGGCGCGCCACCACGTTGATCGACACAACCGACGGCGCGACGCGATTGTACAGGTCGTAGAGAAGGCGTTCGCTGTCAGTGATGAACGTCGGGGCGATCTGAGGCGCTGGGGCGGCCTGAACGACGGATGTCGCGGCATATGTGGAGGCAGTCGAGCTGCCGGCTGCAAACGCGATCACGGCCACGAACACCACTGCAATCAACGTGGATAGGAACGAGAGAGGTCTTTTCATGTGGTCTCCTTAACCGTGCTCCGGAGAGAACGCTCTGCCTCGTCAGACAGACGGCACGGTGTCAATGATGTACCAGTATGCAATGAAATGATTAGCCGCGTATTGGTCAAGTGTAAATTTCTACTTTACACATTAGCGCGAAACGGGCGATCTCCGTCTCAGAGATCGCCCGTTGATTGTGGCTTTGGGTATTGCGCTTTCGCCTAGGTCGCCGGCGCAGGCGCGGGTGGCGGCACTGTCGGCGCAGGCGGTGACGGCGGAGCAATCGTGTCGCCCGGCACCGGGATGTCCGGCAGTTGCTTCTCCGGGTCGTGGTTCAGCACCGGCAAATCGAGCACTTCCTCGCCCGCCATCAACGCTTCAAACTGCGTGCGGTCGAGCGTTTCCACCTCGATCAGCAGGGTGGCCAGTTGGTCGAGCTTATCGCGGTGCTCGGTGAGCGTGGCCTTGGCGCGCTGATAGCCGGTTTGCACGATGCGCTTGATTTCCTGGTCAATATCTTCCGCAGCCTGCTCGCTGTAATCGCGCTGCTCGTACAGGTCGCGCCCCAGGAACAGCGATCCACTGCCGCCGCCAAACGAGCGCGGGCCCAATGTTTCGCTCATGCCGAACTGCGTCACCATCATGCGGGCGCGCGCGGTCGCGGCCTGAATATCGGAGCTTGCGCCTGTGGTGAACTGACCGTAGATGATTTCTTCCGCGGCGCGGCCACCCATCATGCCGGCGATCTCATCCTCAAACTGCTCACGCGACCGCAGGAACACATCTTCGTCTGGCAGGCTCATCACGAAACCACCGGCCCGGCCGCGCGGAATAATCGTGATCTTGTGCACCGGATTGGAGTTCTCGCGGTAGTACTGCACCACGGCATGGCCGGCTTCGTGGAACGCGACCTTGCGCTTGTCGGACTGCGACATCACGCGGGTCTTGCGCTCGGGACCCATGACCACGCGCTCCATGGCCTCCTGAATCTCGCTCATGCCAATCGACTTCTTGTTGCGTCGGGCGGCCAGAATGGCCGATTCGTTGATCAGGTTTTCGAGATCAGCACCCGAGAAGCCGGGGGTGATTCGGGCGATGACTTCGAGGTCCACATCGGCGGCCAGCGGCTTGCCCTTGGAATGGACTTTCAGAATATCAATGCGGCCCTTCACGTCCGGGTTGTCCATCATCACCTTGCGGTCAAAGCGGCCCGGGCGCAGCAGCGCGGGGTCGAGGATGTCCGGGCGGTTGGTGGCTGCAATGATGATGACGTTGGTGCCGGTTTCGAAGCCGTCCATTTCGACGAGAATCTGATTGAGCGTTTGCTCGCGCTCGTCGTGCCCGCCGCCGAGGCCTGCGCCACGATGACGGCCAACCGCGTCGATTTCGTCGACGAAGACAATCGCAGGGGCTTCGGCCTTGGCGCGCTCAAACAGGTCGCGCACGCGGCTCGCGCCCACGCCCACGAACATCTCAACGAATTCCGAGCCGGAAATACTGAAGAAGGGCACGCCGGCTTCACCAGCTACGGCGCGCGCCATCAGCGTCTTGCCAGTCCCTGGCGGGCCAACCATCAGCACGCCCTTGGGAATGCGTGCGCCCAGCCGAATGAACTTCTCAGGCTCCTTGAGAAATTCGACCACTTCGGCCAATTCCTGCTTGGCCTCTTCGGCGCCGGCCACATCGGCAAACGTCACCTGCGGGCGTTCCATATCACGCACTACGCGGGCGCGGCTGCGGCCAAAGCTCATGGCCTGATCCTGACTACCACGCACCGAACGCATCATGCGAAACAACAGCCAGACGATGAGAATGGTCGGAATGACGCCGATCATGATCTGGAACAGCAGGTTGGTGGTGTTATCGCCCTGCTGCTCGGCCAGCTCGATGGCGGCGAACTGCTCGTCCGTTACGCCATAGACCGTCGTAAGCAGTTGATACAAGTCGGTTTCAGGCGCCTTGTAGAGATAGGCCGTGGTGCCGTTGTCGAGTTCGATAAAGACATCGGAGCTGCCGCGCACAATGACCGACTGCACATTGCCCTGTTTAATCTGCGTGGCAAGCTGGTCGATCGTGACTGTGCTGCTGCGCGGCGCGCTGTTGGGCTGCCCGAAAATGACGACAAACATCAGCAGCACGACCACGCCCAGAACCACCCACAAGCGCTGCGCATTCTTGTTGAAGAATGGCGACGGCGGCTGGCCGTTCGGGTCTTTGTTGCCGTTGTTAGGGTCTGTTGGTTTGTTATTCACGCTTCACTGGCTCCAAACCCACCGGATGGAATAGAGAGATACCGGGAACTTTCCCATGCCACGCAGGGGTATCTTCCGCACGACTGATCTTGCAGGGTGACGGGCGGTCAGGCGAGGAGGGGACGGACAAGTGTCCTTCATGCAGTTGCATTATACGGGGATCACGGGTGCAAGGCCATAAGCACCGTATTAGAATCAGCCGAGAGCCGTATGGGCCAGAAACAAACGCCTGGTGCAAACCCATCATGTACAGATTCTCCGCTTTCGGCCCTCACTCTCTTTCCCTCACCCTCAGGGCGAGGCCAGCCAAGCCGCAGCGCGCATTTAACCCCTTCTCTCTGAGGGCTGAGGAGAGGACGCCTTTTTGGCATTTGTGGCTTGTGAGGAAGAAATGTCCTTGTACGGGCACGATGCATCGTGCCCGTACAAACGATTCGGCCGCGCAAATTTTCTCTCACATCCAAATATCTCCTCTTCTCAGTCCCTGAGGAAGACGGGGCGGGGGATGAGGGCGGGCGGTTGTGTCCCGCAGTTGTTGACCCGAAGCGGATCGAGTACCATGAACGTCTGAATTTCGGAACGTACAGGACAATCTCGTCATGCCGCATGCCCTGATCACCGGCGGCGCGGGCTTCATCGGCAGCCACCTGGCCGAACGCCTGATCCAGTCCGGCTACCGCGTCACCATCATCGACAATCTGTCGACCGGCCAAATCCGCAACGTGGCTGCGCTCGAAGGTCATCCCCATTTTCGCGCCGCAATTGAGGACATCCGCGACATCCATGTGATGGATCGGCTCGTGAGCGAGTGCGACCTCATCTTCCATCTGGCGGCCGCGGTAGGCGTGCAGCGCATCATCAGTGAGCCGATTGAGACAATTGAGACCAATATTGGCGGCACCGAAGTGGTGCTCAAGGCCGCGCGCCGCTATCGCAAGAAGGTGCTGCTGGCGTCCACGTCGGAAGTTTACGGCAAGGGCGTGCGCATCCCGTTTTCGGAAGATGACGACTGCGTGCTCGGGCCTACAATCCGCAACCGCTGGAGCTACGCGGCCTCGAAGATGGTCGATGAGTTTCTAGCGCTGGCCTATCGCCGGGAAGTGGACTTGAACGTGACCATCTTCCGGCTGTTCAACACCGTCGGACCGCGCCAGCGCGGGCAGTACGGCATGGTCGTGCCGCGCTTCGTGCGCTGGGCGCTAGCGGGCGAACCGATACTGGTTTATGGCGATGGTGAGCAGCAGCGCTGCTTTGGCAACGTGTTTGACGTGGTCTCCGCCATTCACAGCCTGGCCGAATATGCAGATGCGCCCGGGCAGGTATACAATATCGGCAGCAGTGAAGAAGTCACGATTCTGGAATTGGCCGAACGCGTGCGTGAACGCGTTGGCAGCGCCTCCGAAATACGGCTCGTGCCTTATGAGGAAGCGTACGAAGCCGGTTTTGAGGATTTCCGCCGCCGCGTGCCCAGCCTGACCAAAATCAACAACGCTATCGGCTGGTCACCCACCACCACGCTCGACGATACCATCGATCAGATTATCGCTTACCAGCGGGAGGAACGCGCAAATGGCTGAGATTACTCGCAAGGAACTGCTGCTGGCGCTCATTCCGGCCGGGCCGAACCCACGACTGGCCGGAGCCGACCTGACCGCCCTCGACATGACGCGACTGGACATGAACGGGGCCAATTTGCGCGGCGGCAAGCTGTCGGCGGCCACACTGCGCGAGGCTATCCTGCGCGCCTCGAACTGCTCGTTCGTCGATTTTCAGAGCGCGCTGCTGGTGGGCACCGACTTTGACAGCGCCACCCTGTCCGGCGCGAACTTCACCGGCGCGAACCTGTCGTCGGCCCGCCTGACCAACGCCAATCTGAGCGGGGCCAGCCTCAACGCGGCCAATCTCACCGGCGCGAACATGAAGGGTGCCAAGATCGACGGCCTCAAGTTCGACGAGCGCACCACCTGGCCAGACGGCAAGAAGGGGTCGCAGGGCAACCCGAACGACTATATCTAGGCAGCAGACCACACCCTCAAGTAATAAACCGGGGCGCTTCCTGTTCGGAAGCGCCCCGGTTTCATGCCTGAATATCAAACCTTCGTTACCCCTTCACCGCGCCCGCCGTCAGACCCTCGACGATGCGGCGCTGGAAGATCAGCACCAGCGCGATTAGCGGGATCGTCACGACCACCGACGCGGCCATGATCTCGGCGATCGGCTCCTGACGGGAAACCGTGCCGCCGAACAGCGCAATCGCCACCGGCACCGTCTGCGCGCTCGGGTTGACCACGGTAAACGTGAGCGCAAACAGATATTCGTTCCAGGCCGAGATGAACGCCAGCAGGCCCGTCGTCACCAGTGCAGGCGCAGTCAGCGGCAGCAGGATGCGGTAGAACGTTTGGAACGTTGAAGCGCCATCCACCATCGCCGCCTGTTCCAGTTCACCTGGCAGCCCCTTGAAAAAGCTCGTCAGCGTCCACACAGTGAACGGAAGTGTGATCAGCGGATAGGTGAAGATGAGCGAGCCAATCGTGCCATATAGGCCCGCATTGGCGACAATCGAGAACAGCCCGGACAGAATCGAAATCTGCGGGAACATCGTCATCGCCAGCACCAGATAGAGCACGACGGTGCGCCCGCGAAACTTGACGCGCCCCAAGGCATAGGCCGCAAACGAGCCAACCACCAGCGCCAGCACCGTCACCGTGCTGGCGACGATGGCGCTGTTCTTGAGGCTGTCGATGAACTGGCTGTTGGAGAACACCGCCTCGTAGTTGATCAGCGTCGGATTGGTGGGGAACAGCGTCGCCGGCGTGGTGATGATCTCGGAGTAGCTCTTGAACGACGACGACACGGCCCAGAAGAACGGAAACAGCGTGTAGACCATGATGGCTACGACCAGGAACCAGAAGAAGAAACGCCCGATGAACTGGCGTATGCGCTTTCCGTCCCACGGGCCTGACAGGTTCGCTCTGGTGGGGATTGTTGTGCTTGCGGTCATTCGGCCCTCACATTCAGTACGCGCATATAGGCGATCGTGAACAGCAGGATGATGACGAAAATGACCACGCCGATGGCCGAGGCGTAGCCGCCCTGCTGGAAGTTGACGAGTTGCTCGTGATTGTAGGTCGCCATCGACAGGCGCGCGCGCCCCAGCAGCACCTGGAACACATCGAACACGCGCACGGCGTCGAGCGTGCGGAAGATCAGGGCGATGGCGATGGCCGGCATCAGCAGCGGGAGGGTGAGCTTGAAGAACTGCCGGATTTTGCCCGCGCCGTCCACATCGGCGGCCTCATAAATGTCGCCCGGAATGACCATCAGGCCCGCCAGCAAAATAAGGGCCATGAACGGCGTCGTTTTCCAGACATCGACCATGATCAGCGATGGGATTTGCAGGGCCGGATTTGCCAGCCACGCCTGCGGCTGGGTGATCAGGCCAAGCTGTAACAGCACCATGTTAATCAGGCCGGAACTGTTGTCGCGCAGCATCAGTTCCCACAATCGGGCCGAAACCACGGTCGGAATGGCCCAAGGCACCAGCATCGCCGTACGCAGCAGGCCGCGCCCCTTGAAATGCATGTTGAGGATGAGCGCGATACCCAGCCCGAGCAGAAGCTCGAACGAGACCGAGAAAATTGTGAAGTACAGTGTATTACCTACCGACAGCCAGAAATCGCGGTCGCGGGCGCTAAACAGCAGTTCGTTTGCGCCCAACGGGATGATGAACACCTCGCGGTAGCGAAGGTCGAGATAGTCGGTGTCCAGATAGTCACGCGGGCGCGGAAATGCGGGGTTGCTTTGGGTGTCCACCACGCAGCCGCCACCTTCGGCGGGGAGGCACGGGATGATATCCAGTCGTATGCTCAACAGTTTGACGTAGTTCTCGGCGCCGATGAACTGCGTCTCGTAGTCGGCCCCGCCGGCGAAGCGCTGATCGGTGAGGCTGGTGATGAAAGTCTCTTCCAGCGGGCGCGCGGCAACAATGGCAAGCACAAACAACGTGGGTACCAACAGGTTCCAGGCGCTGCGCGCGCTAGTTTGCGACAGTGTCTCCTGCCCCGCGAAGCGCTCCATATTCGTGCCCAGCCACCAATAGGCAGCAGCGCAGAGCACCCCAAGCAGCGCAAACGGGGCGGCGCTCGTCAGGCCAGATGTGAACGGATCGGCCTGGTCGCCAACTGCGCCAAAGGCCTGTATCGTCAGCACCACCAGCGCGATGACAATCCACAGCAGCAGTTGGTGCGCCCAGGCGGCGGCAGTGACCTGCTTATTGAACAGGCGCAGGCCGATGCGGATGAAATACACCGCCGCGGCGATCAGCATCAGCGGAATGATGATGCCGTAAGTGGCAATAAACAGGAAGAAGCGGTTGGCAAAGGTGGCGTCGGGCAGAGGCGCGTTGAGCACCTCGGCGACGTAAGAACCGACAATAGCGATGGCCCCTGCGCCCAGGGCGACGAACAGCAGGCTGACCAGCGTAACCGGCAGGCTGCTTACTGGCGCGGGCCGCATTTCCTCACGGGCTTGTACGGACATAAGCAAGAACCCCCTGACGAAAAAACGTACTCTGGGGCAACACGTTGATGATGCTTCAAGGCCTCTATGGAACAGAGGGCAGCCGTCGTGGCTGCCCTCTGTTCAAGCATTGCGAATTACACTTACATCCCGAGCGAGTCGACGAGGTCCTGAAGGTCAAGCTCCATGTCCTCAACCGCTGTCTGGGCGTCAATCTGGCCCGTCAGCACCTGATGCACGTAGCTGAAGAAGATCGTCGAGGCTTCGTTGTAGCGCTCACCCGTGATGCCCGAAGGACGCGGGAAGGCGGTGTCGAGGATCGGCCCCATCGAGTCGAACAATGGGTTGGATTCGGCCAGCGCCGGGTCTTCATACAGCGCCGGAATAGTCGGGTTGCGACCAGCTTCGAGCGCGCCCGTCAACTGCTGCTCGGGGGCGGCCAGGTAAGCGGCCACCGACACGGCGGCGTCCACGTTATCCGAGTACTTGCTCACTGCGACCTGCCAGCCACCGAGGCAAGCAGCCGCACCGGCGGCGCCAGCGGGCAGCGGAGCGTAGCCGAAGTTTCCAGCGACCGCGCTGTCATCGGCGTTGCCCAGACCGTAGGCATACGGCCAGTTGCGCATGAAGGCGGCATTGCCAGCCTGCCAGGTTGCGCGGGATTCTTCTTCACCATAGGTGGTCACGGCTTCGGGGCTGATGCCGCTCACCCAGCCCGCTGCGCGCTCAAGAGCGGCCACGAACTCGGGGTTATTCACGTTGACCGTGCCATCGGGGGTGATGAAGCTCTCGCCAGTTTCGGCCACGAGCCACTCGTGCGCGTCGCAGGTCAGGCCTTCGTAGGCGTTGCCCTGCCACACGTAGCCGTAGAACTCACCGTTGCCCTCAGCGCGCTCGCCATCCTGGATGGTCTGCGCGGTAGCGGTCAGTTCGTCCCAGGTCGCGGGTACTTCGAGACCGTACTTCTCAAGCAGGTCGGTGCGATAGTACAGGCCGGCTGCGTCCGTGAACCACGGAATTGCGACCTGCGAACCTTCGATGTTCTGGCCAGCAACCATCGCCGGGAAGAACTGATCGAGATAGCCTTCGGGCAGATAGTCAGACAGATTGGCGGCATGCGGGGCGATAATACCGGCCCAGATCACGTCCGTCTGCAGCACGTCAATGTCGCTGCTCTCGGCCTGCCAAAACTGCTGATACAGGGCGAGGCGGTCGGTTGCCTGGTCCGGCATTTCCACCAGCGTGGCGGTCACGTTCGGGCACAGTTCCATATACGCTGCAAGCTGGGCAGTCACCATGTCGAATTCGTTACCGACGGCACCGCCAGCCACGCTGACTGTTGCATCGCCTTCAGGGCAAGGCACGGGCAGAGACATATCGTCCTGGGCGCTCACGAATCCCACGCTTGCCAATGCAAGTGTGAGTACGAGCGCAAGCAAAAAGACTTTCTTCATTTGGACATACTCCTTGAACTACGACAGTACATTAGCCGCCGCTTATCGGCAGCCTATCTCACTATAGATCGCCTTCAAGCGACGGGCAAACGTTTATGCGCAGCCTTATGCACTTTGTCTAAATGGCAGTCGTACGCAACTGCGTGCGGCCTGGCTTTCCATTGGCAGACAGGCCGCCGGCAAGCTATGCTCTCGCGTATTCAACCATTACACTTCCCCAGGCGGTCTCATGGAACGCTATCTGCTTGTAAGCGGGCGCGTCATTTCCTTCATCTTCGTAATTGTGGGCGTGGCGCTACTGGTGCTGATGCTCTCGGGCATCCTGATCGTCAACGCGACGTCAGTCGTGCCAGCGTTCGGACAGAATCTGGTCGATGATCACGTGCTTGATGATCTGAGGCCGGCCATCTGGCAGTCGTTCACCGAAGCCATCCCGCCAGAAGTGACGGTGCGGAATACGACCATCCAGACCGAACCGCTGGTGACGGCATTGGGACGGGCGCTGCAAAGCATTCTCGACAGCGACGTGCCGCTGGCCGACTGGCTGGAAGCGCGCGCGCAGGCACTGGTCGCCCAGGTGACGGAGAATCTACGCGGCCGGGTGACGACGACGGTCGCTGGCGGGATCGATACGCTCCAGTCCTCGCTGAGTGGTAGCGCCGCCGAACAGTTGGCGACGATCCTACTGGCCACGCTCGATGAGTGTACCGACGCCCAGGTGAGCCAGATCAGCCAGGTTTTGGGAACCACGCCATCCAACCAACTGGCGGTAGGTATCAGCTTTTTGTGCCAGCCTCCCGAGAGTTTGGGCGTGGGCGCGGCCGACCTGATGCGCAACGCGCTGACGCTGACGCTGGCGCAGGTGGGCCGGGAAATTGCCGGCGATATTGATGGGCGTCTGTCTAACGTCGCGCTCCCCGAGCTTGCGATTGACACACCGGTTGGCAAGGTGACGCTCGAATGGCCTAATCTACGCATCGGCTCGGGCTTCCTGTCCGTCACAGTTCCCATTCCAGATAATATCGTGGAGCCAATCGAGGAGGCCCTGGGCGTGTTCAGCGCGCGGGTGCTTGCGCCGGTGCAGCAGGTGCAGGAGAGCGCAGCGACGCAAGTAGTCGAAGCGCGCGAGACGCTCGATACGGCTGGCTCACAGCTTGCCACAGAAGCCACGACGCGCATTCCGCCGACCGCGACCAACACGCCATTGCCGCCGACTGCAACCGCTACGGCGACGCTCGTGCCCACGCTGACGCCCGACCAGATACAGGCTGAGCGCAATGCAATTTCGCCGCTGGAGCAGCGCGTGTTGGATGTGCTGAATGGCCTTGGCGACGTGCTGGCGTCGTTGGCCGGCGACATCACCCTCATACTTCTGGCCGTGTTCGGCCTGCCGCTGCTGCTGCACAGCTATTTGCAGCTTTACCTGATGCGGACGGTGCGCTTGTGGCTGCTGTGGATTGCGATCGTGGCAGCGGCCAGCGGTGCGATCCTGCTGCTGATCAACGGCTGGCTCGTGACCAACATCGTCGATCCGGTGACGCTGATCGATCCTTCAGGACTGCCGGTGGCATTGGCCGCTGTCGCTGACGGCGCCGTTACGGCGCTACAAGATGCGCTGCAATCGCAGTTGAATATGCCGTTCACGGCTGTGGGTGTGCTGCTGCTGGTGCTGGGACTGGTGGGAATCGTCGTGCTGGGCTTCCAGATGTGGCGCAGCCGCCGTCTCGCCGCCGGCACAGCGGCAAGTTAACCACCGACAAACCGGGGTGCGCCTCATCAATGGCGCACCCCTCCTCATCCGGCGCGAAATGCTTGCGTGACGACGTGGGCCGTGCTACAGTGACGGTACACTGTTTGAATTGCGTAACATTCTGGTTCGCCACCTCTTTTTCGAGGGCGCCGTGGCTGACAAAATCCTCATCATCGACGACGAAGAGATGACCGTGCACCTGCTCACGCTTCTGCTGGAGAAGCGGGGCTTTGAGATCATCAAAGCACTCAGCGCGGAAGAGGGGCTACGCAAGGCCTATCGCCATCAACCCGATCTTGTACTGCTCGACATCATGATGCCGGATATGGACGGCTGGGACGTGTGCAAGCGCCTGCGCGAAATGTCCGACATGCCCATCATCTTCATCACCGCCAAGGACGACACCAAAGATGTCGTGCGCGGGCTGGAAATGGGCGCGGACGACTATATCGTCAAGCCGTATGACAACGACGAACTGGTCGCGCGCGTGCGCGCCCATCTGCGCCGCGCGCCCAAGCCCAACATGAGCGAGGAGATGGTCTTCAACGGCGGTGAGTTCCGCATCAACTTCATGAACCGTGAAGTGCGGGTGCGCAGCGAGCTCAAGCACCTTACGCCCAAGGAATTCAACCTGCTAGCCGTGCTGGTGCGCAACGCGGGTCGCGTGGTGCCGCGCACTGAACTGGTGACCGAAGCGTGGGGCGAGGAATACGCCGACGCGATTGACAGCCTTAAACTCTACATCCACTATCTGCGCCAGAAAGTTGAGCAGGACGCCGAGCACCCCGACTATATTCTGACGTCGCGCGGGGTCGGCTACCGCTTCGCCAACCGCTAGCGCCGAAAAGTCAACGCAAAGAACGCGAAGCACACAAAGAACACAAAGGCGCAGCGCAGGCTGCGTCTTTTTCGTAGGAGAAGACAACGATGAATCTCGAAACGCTGGTCGTACACGCGGGCCGCGCCGTCGAAGCGGGCACGGGCGCGGTCACGCCGTCGATCACGCTGGCTACTACGTTCGAGCGCGGCGCAGATGGCGGCACTGTGGGCGGCCATCTGTACTCGCGCATGGGCAACCCGAACCGCGATGCGCTTGAGTTGGCGCTGACGCAACTCGAAGGCGGCGCAACCGGCCTGGCCTTCGCTTCAGGCATGGCCGCGATCACCAGCCTGCTTATGGCGTTGGAAACGGGGGCGCATGTCATCATGCCCGACGACCTGTACACCGGCACGCGCCACCTGCTCGACGAAGTGATGGGGCGCTGGGGGCTGACCGTCTCGTTCGTCGATCAGCGCGAACCCGCTGCTGTGCAGGCCGCGATCACTCCAGCTACGCGACTGGTCTACCTCGAAACGCCATCCAACCCGCGCCTGATGATCAGCGATATCGCCGCGCTGGCGGAAATGGCCCATCAAGCGGGGGCGCTGTGCGCGGTCGATAACACCTGGGCCACACCAATAGTGCAGCGTCCGCTGGCGCTGGGCGCGGACGTGGTCATTCACGCCACGACCAAGTACATCGGCGGGCACAGCGACGTGCTGGGCGGGGCGCTGATCTTGCGCGATACACCCAAATCGCCGCTGGCGCAAAAGCTGCGCGCCGTGCAGGTGCTGGGCGGCGCGGTGCCATCACCGTTCGACTGCTGGCTGCTGCTGCGTTCGCTGCCCACACTGCCGCTGCGTGTGCGCGCCCAGAGCGCCAGTGCCGCGCAGATTGCGAACTTCCTGGACGACCATCCGCGTGTCGAAGCCGTGCATTATCCGGGCCTGGAGAGCCATACCAGCCACGCGGTTGCGGCGCGGCAAATGAACGGCGGCTTCGGCGGGATGCTGTCGTTTGAGGTCGCTGGCGGGCAAGCGAAGGCGCTGGCTATCGCAAATCGCGTTCAACTGTTCACGCAGGCCACCAGCCTCGGCGGCGTCGAAAGCCTGATCGAGCACCGCCGCTCGATGGAAGGCACTGGGACACGGTTGCGCCGGAAGGCCTGCTGCGCGTGTCGGTGGGGCTGGAACACGTCGATGATTTAATTGCCGATCTGGCGCAGGCGCTGGGGTGAATCAGCGTTAGTGCTTGAAGCCGCCAGCTTCCTTTTCGGTCATCGGCTGGTTGACCGGATGACGGCCAAAGTGCTCCATGGCCCGCTTGTAGTCATCGAGCAGCAAATCGGCCAGATCGCGGCTGAAGCCGTGGCGCACCAGAATACGCTGAATCGCCAGATCGGTGCGCTTTGGCGGCAGCGTATAGGCCGGCACCTGCCAGCCGCTGATACGCAGGCGGTCGGCCAGGTCAAATAGCGTGAAACCGTGCTCCTCCCCTTCCCTGAGTTTCCAGCACAGGCCCGGAATGCCCCCGCGCCCGTCGTAGATGATCTCGAACGGTCCCATTTTGGCGATTTCATCGGCAAGATACTGGCCGGTGTCGTAACAGGCCTGATGAATCTTGCGATAGCCTTCCTTGCCGAGGCGCAGGAAGTTGTAGTACTGCGCGGCGATCTGGCCTCCCGGGCGCGAGAAGTTGAGGGCGAATACCGCCATATTGCCGCCGAGATAGTTGACGTTGAAGATCAAGTCTTCGGGCAAATCGGCCTTGTCGCGCCAGATGGCCCAGCCCACGCCCAATGGCGCAAGACCAAACTTGTGGCCAGATGTGTTGATCGATTTCACGCGCGGCAGGCGGAAGTCCCACACCAGGTCGGGGTCGACGAACGGGGCCAGAAAGCCACCGCTGGCGCCGTCCACATGAATCGGGATGTCGAGGCCGGTTTCAGCTTGCAGTTGGTCGAGCGCGTCGCTGACGGCCTGCACCGGCTCGTACTGCAGCGTGAAGGTGACGCCAAGCGTGGGCACGACGCCAATCGTGTTCTCATCGACGCGCTTGAGTACCTCTTCCGGCGTCATGATCAGCCGGTCGCCCTCCATCGGGATTTCACGGTGCTCGATATCCCAGTAGCGCGTGAACTTGTGCCAGCAGATTTGCACCGGGCCAGTGATCAAGATTGGGCTTGTCCGTAGATTTGCCCGCCTTACGCTGGCGTTCGCGCCATTTCCACAGCAGCGCCATGCCGCCCAGCATCGCCGCCTCGCTGGAGCCGGTGGTCGACGTGCCCATCGTGTTGGCAGCGTCAGGCGCGTTCCACAGGTCGGCCAGCATGTGCACGCACCGTTCTTCCAACTCGGCCGTCTGCGGATACTCGTCCTTGTCGATCATATTCTTGTCGATGGTGAGGTCCATCAATGCGTGGACTTCGGGTTCCACCCATGTCTGGCAAAAGGTCGCCAGATTGAGCCGCGAATTGCCGTCCAGCATCAGCTCATCAGCGACCACCTGAAACGCGTGGCGCGGATTGTGTTCATGTTCCGGCATTTTGTACTTGGGCATCCTGACGGACAAATCGGATGACGAGAACACCTCATCATCCAGATCAGCGCGCACATCATCCTTGTTGTGAAGCATGAGCAACCTCTCGACTCGTCAAAAAGAGCGGATATATCGCTACGTCCAGCTTATCACACCAAAGTGACACAGCAGGCCAGATCGCCGGCACTAGGGCATGTGGCCCCGCCGCGCTAGACTATCGTCATGCCCGCACAAACCGACACCTCCCTGCTCTCAATCCGCCGCGCCAGCAAAGCCTATGGCGGCATTCCCGCGCTGATCGACGCCGCGCTCGACTTGCGTGCTGGTGAAGTCCACGCGCTGATGGGCGAGAACGGCGCGGGCAAATCGACGCTCATCAAGCTGCTCTCCGGCGTCACGGCGGCCAACTCAATGGACGTGCAGTTGCATGGTGAGCCGGTGACGATCCACGACCCGCAGCGCGCCTTCGACCTTGGTCTGCGCTTCATCCACCAGGAACTGGCGATTGTGCCGGATCTGTCCGCCGCTGAGAATCTGTATCTCAGCTACCCGTATCCGCGCCGTCTCGGCGTGCTGGTGAACTGGCGCGTCCTCAACCGGCGTGCGAAAGGACGTGCTGGGCGAACTGGGCATCACCCATATCACGCCGACGGCGCTGACGGGCAGCCTCAGCCCAGGCGACCAGATGCTGGTCAAAATTGCCGCCGCGCTGGTGGATGATGGGCGGCCGGCCTCGGTGTATGTGATGGACGAGCCGACGGCCGCGCTCACTGGCGAAGAAGCCGACCAACTGTTCGCGGTCATCGAGCGCCTGCGCACGCGCGGCTGCGCCATTCTGTACGTGTCGCACCGCATGGACGAGGTGTTTCAGATCGCGCAGCGCGTGACGGTCATGCGCGATGGCCGCGTGGTAGGCGAGTCGTTGATTGCTGATACGACGCCCGCCGAAGTCATTCGCCAGATGACAGGCCGCGATCTGAAGCAGGTGTATCCCCCGCGTGACGCCGCAATCGGCAGCGAGGTACGCTTGTCCGTGCGCGATCTGTCGAGTGAACTCGTGCGCGGGCTGACGTTCGATGTGCGTGCCGGTGAAATCGTAGGCATTGCCGGTCTGGCGGGATCGGGTCGCACCGAGGCGCTGCGCGCGTTGATGGGCGCGGACCGCGCCACCGGCGGCGATATTCTGCTCGACGGCAAGCGCGTGCGGGCGCTGTCGGTGGCAAATGCCTGGGCGGATGGAATGGGCTTCGTGCCCGAAGAACGGCGCGCGCAGGGACTGATTCTGTCGCGGCCAATCAGCGACAACATCACCCTGCCGCATCTCAATACAGTTCGGCGCGCGGGCGTGTTTCTCAATCCGCGCATGGAACGAATGCTGTCGGATTCGCTGGCCGAGGCGGTACGCCTTAAGGCCGTGAGCGTGCGCCAGACGAGCCGCGAACTGAGTGGCGGCAACCAGCAGAAAGTGGTGTTTGCGCGGGCGCTGGCGCGCGAGCCGCGTGTGCTGCTGCTCGATGAGCCGACGCGTGGCATCGACGTGGGCGCGAAATACGATCTGTACGCCCTGATTCGCCAGATGAGCGCGCGCGGCGCGGCAGTATTGATGGTGTCGTCCGACCTGCCCGAACTGCTCGGTCTGTGCGACCGGCTGGTGATTCTACGGCGCGGCGAACAAGCCGCCATCGTGCCCACCGAGAACATGACGGAATCCGATTTGCTGACCCTGTGCTACGGAGCTTCCACGCCGTGACTGCAACCACCTCACCACGCCGCCTGAACTGGGGCCGCCTGCTGCGCCGCTATGGAACGCTCATCGGCTTCCTGCTGATCGTGCTGTTCTTCTGGTCGCAGAAACCGGAAACCTTCATGACGGTGCGCAACTGGCTCAACATCACCCAGCAGATGAGCATCCTCGGCGTAGTCGCGTTCACGTCCACGGTCGTGATGGTCGTGGGTGACTTCGATTTGAGCGTCGGTGCGATGGCCAGCCTGGCCGGTATTCTGGCGGCGCTGGTGTTTCAGGCCGAGCAGCCGATCCTGGTGGGCGTGGTCGCGGCGCTGCTGGCCGGCATATTTGGCGGCCTGCTCAACGGTATTCTGGTGGCTTATGCGGGTATTTCGGCGTTCGTGGCCACGCTGGGCACGCTCACGGTGTTCAGCGGCATCGCCTTCACCATCAGCGACGGCAAGACGATCTTCGGGCGCGCGATTCCCGAGGGGTTCAGCGACTTCGCCAAGGGCGGCATTGCGCTGGGCGAGATCGGCGGCCAGTCTGTGACGATTCCGGCGCTGACCCTAGTTGCCGTGATCGTGCTGTTCGCGGTGTGGGTGCTGCTGGAGCAGACGGTCTACGGCCGCCGGTTGTACGCCATTGGCGGCAATCGCGAGGCCGCGCGGTTGGCGGGCGTCAAAGTGCGGCGACTGCGCGCGTCGGCGTTCATCATTTCCGGCGTGGGCGCTGCCATTGCGGGCATGATGCTGGTCAGCCGCCTGGCTTCGGCCAACCCTACGCAGGGCGATGGGCTGATGCTCAATGCCATCGCCGCCGTATTTCTGGGCATGACCATGAGCGAGGAAGGTGAGCCACATGTGTTGGGCACGCTGGTAGGCGTGCTTATCCTCGGCGTACTCGCCAATGGCCTGACGCAGATGAACGTCGACAGTTACGTGCAGCAGATTCTGACTGGCTCAATCATCGTGCTGGCCGTGCTGGCGAGCAGTCTGTCGAGAAGGAGATAGTTGAAAGGTGAAGGTTAAAAGTTGAAAGTGGCGAATCGCTTGCCGCGCCTGTGGCGGCTCAACGACTCTCCTCACTATGCATACTTCGAGTTATCCA
Source organism: uncultured Chloroflexia bacterium (assembly GCA_963841085.1). Classification (GTDB taxonomy): domain Bacteria; phylum Chloroflexota; class Anaerolineae; order Aggregatilineales; family Phototrophicaceae; genus Flexifilum. Next base: position 291,471 of record CAWJBF010000012.1, read on the forward strand.
TGTCTCGCATTGAGTTCAGCGCAGCTTTCAACCTTCAACTTTTAACTCGTAGGAGACCTTATGCCTGACAATGCGCTGCTCACCACCCTGCGCGACCTGCGCGCTTCTGGCCGCGCGGCGCTGTGCGGCTATTTCCTGACCGGTTATCCCAACCCCGAGGATTTCTATCGCATGGTGCGCGCCGCCCGTGATTTGGACGTGATCGAGTTCGGCATTCCAGCGCGTGACCCGACGCTGGATGGTCCAGTGATTGCCAGCGCCCACGAAGTGGTCACGGTCTATCGCGGCCTCGGCGCGGAAACGAGCCTGGCGCTGATTGGCGGACTGCGCGAGCTGCGCCAGCCGCGCTTCGTGATGACCTATGCCGATGTCGGGCGCGGGCTGGATGGCTTCCTGCGTTTGTGCGCGGCCAACAACGTGCAGGGCATGCTCGCGCCCGATCTCGCGCCGTTCGAGGTCGAAAACGTGACGATGGTGGCGCGCGCACTCAATCTGGCGGCGTTCACGCTGCTGGATGCGCGCGCCGATGATGCGGCGGTCGCACGCGCGGCCACTGTGGGCGATATCGTGTATCTCAAGGCCGCGCCCGGGCGCACCGGACAGAGCGCCGATCTGGATGGCGAACTGGGCGCGCAGATTTCAGATGTGATCGGCCGGCTGCGCGCGGTCATGCCCGAATTACCCGTCGCGGTCGGAATCGGCGTGCAGCAGCCGGATCAGGTGGCGGCGCTGGCGCGGCTGGGCGTCGATATGGTGGTCGTGGGCACGAAAATCGTCGAGCATCTGCAAACGGGCGAAGAGTCGCTGGTGCAGTACATCCGCGAGTTGAAAGCGGCGACGAAAGGGTGAGTGGTGTACTACCCCATCGCCAGCGCCTCGACTGCCCCGACCCGCAGCGTGTCGATGAGAGGCGCGAACAGGCGGCAGGCCAAATCCAGATCGCCCATGGCCAGCGCCCGCTGCAAGTCGCGGTGCCGCGAAACCAGCCCGCTTAATTCGCGGACGGGCAGCGGGACGCGGGCCTCGCGCACAGCCTCGATAATCTGCGCCTTGTTGAGCAGCCCGGTCAGCACCTCGATGGTGGCCGGGCGCTCGGACAGCCGGGCCAGCGCCGCCTGGAAATCGAGCAGCGCAAGCAGCGTCTTTTCGCCATATTGGTTATCGACGCGAAACTGGGCCGTATCGAGCAGGTCGGTCAGCTCGCGCAGGCGCGGCTTGCGCGCTGTGTCCACCACGCGCTCGAATACCAGCGGCATGAGCAGGCCAATCAGCCCGTAGATGTCATCGGCTTCGGCCGGGGTAAACGAGCGCACATACACGCCGTGCCGGGGCAGCTTGACGACCCAGCCCTCCTGTTCGAGCAGGGCCACCGCGTCGCGGACGGTACTTTGGCTCACATCGAGGTGTTTGGCCAGCGGAAGTTCGCGCAGGCGTTCGCCGCTCAACACCACGCCGTTGACGATTTCGGCCCGCATCTGATCAGCCGCCGACTGGGCTCGGGTGCGGTTGTTCATGCCGTTTCCTTACTGCATCCACTCCACGCCAAACGCGCCCTCACCACCGCTGGTGACGAGCTGCGGCGCGTTGTCATCACCGCTGATCGGCATGATGTAGACCTGATCGCTGCCATCCTGATCGGAGGTGAAGGCCAGCCACGCGCCATCCGGGCTGACCACGCCACCCCAGTCGAAGCCCGGGCCATCGAACAGCACGGCCGGGTCGCTGCCATCCGCGCCCATGCGCCAGACCGAGCCTTCGCCCTCGCCGGTCGTGCTGTAAACAATGCCCAATGGCAGCGCCGGCGCAGGCCAGGCATCGCGCACGGTATTGAGCGTGATCGGCTCGGCTTCGCTGCTGCCCGCGCGCAGGCGGAAGAGATCCCAGGTGGATGCATCGGCCGGGCTGCCGCGCACGAAGTACAACCATTCGCCAATCCAGCGCGGCTGGGCATTGCGTTCGCCATCGCTGTAGACGAGTTCAGCTTCGCCGCCATCGACTGGAATCTGGTATAAGCCGGTCGCGCCGTCGCCCTGCGTATCCGACGCGAAGATGATCGTCTGGCTGTCCGGGCTCCAGCCGGGCGTGAAATCATCGACGTTGTTGTTCGTCAGCCGCCTCGACCGCTGACCCTGCGTATCGACGACGTAAATGTCGTAGTCTCCGTCGCGTTTTGAGGCGAAAGCGATCCACTGGCCATCGGGCGAAGCGCTGGGCGCTACATCCGGCCCGGGATTTTCCGTCAGCCGTACTTCCTCATCCGTGATGAGATCGCGGGTATACAGGTCAATATTGCCGTCGCGTTCGGCGGAGTAAACCAGTTGGCCCTCCAGCGGAATCGGCACGAGGGCGTTGGGAATCGCCGTGTTTGTGGCCGCGCCAAAGGGCAGAACGGTGGTTTCAACACGGCCGGGCAAACCGATGACGCCGAGCGCGACCCCCAGGATGAAGAACAGGATGCCCAGCAGCACGAAGCCGATCAGGACGCCGACGCCCAGCGAAAACCACACCCCGCCGCCGCGCCGCTTAGGCTTGCGTACACGCGGGTACGCGCCACTGGGCGTGAGCGGCACGGGCGGTGCGGGCAGGGGCGGGGTGGTAGGTGGGCCGTAGACAGGCGCGGCTGGCGCAATCGGGGCGGCCACCGGCGGCAGTTCGGCCAGCATCGGCGGGGCCGGCACGGTGTAGTCGACCGCATCTTCGGGTGACGGAAGCGGAAGCGTGTCATCGAGCATGGCCGCAGCAGCCTGCGTGAACTCGAACGACTCCGCCGGGGCGCTCAGGGCGCTGCGCAACGCTTCGACCAGCGCGGCCGCATCCGGATAGCGGTCGTCGCGCTGCTTATTCATGCACTTGAGGATGACCGCTTCGAGGCCCGGGTGAATATCCGGGTACAGGCTGCGCGGCAGCGGCGGCGGAGTTGTCACCTGCATTACGGCGATGCTGTAGGGCGTATCGGCTTCAAACGGGCGGCGGCCAGTCGCCATCTCGAACATCATCACGCCAAGCGAGTAGATATCGCTGCGCCCATCAAGGTCTTTGCCCTGCGCTTGCTCGGGGCTCATGTACGATGGCGTGCCAACGACGCCCTGCGTAGTGATGGTGGGTGTGCTGTTGTCGCCGAGAATGCGGGCGATGCCGAAGTCGGTCAGAAACGAGCCGCCGGTTTCGTCGAGCAGCACGTTGCTTGGCTTGAGATCGCGGTGCAGCACCTGTTTCTGGTGGGCGTAATCGAGCGCCGGGCCGATTTGCTCGACAATCGCCAGCAGCCGTTCGGACGAAAGCGGCCCTTCGCGCAGCACATCATCAACCGAGCCGCCGGCCAGATAGCGCATGACGATATAGGGCTGATCGTCTTCTTCGCCATAGTCGTAGACCGGCACGATGGCGCGGTGTTCGAGCCGGGCGACGATTTCGACCTCACGTGTGAAGCGCTGGAGATAGGATTCGTCGGTGGCGAAGTGGCGCGGCAGCAGTTTGAGCGCGACGATGCGGTTCATCGAGATCTGCTGGGCGCGATAGACAGCGGCCATGCCACCCCGGCCGATCAGGTCGCGGATTTCATAGCCGCCAAACTTCTTGCCAATGAACTCGTCGGGCATAGCGCCGCTGCTGCCTCGTGGGGGTGATCGCCAGTCCGTTCGACTGCCGGGCGGGCCAGCAGCGCCCCCGTAGTATAGCGCGAACTGCCGCCGCTAGTCGGGCAGGTCGCTGGGGCGCGCACGCGGCGGCTGGTCAATGCCGGGAAGTTTGCCTTTCCCCTTCTTCGACGGAATACAGCCAGGGTTTCGAGGCCGGTCTTCTACATAACCCGCTGGCGAATGGACGCGCTGGCGTAGTCGAGGATAGACACAACCAAGGCAATCGCCAGCACTGCGACGCCGGCTTCGCGGTAACGGAGCAGGTTGATCTGCTGCTGGAGCAGGAAGCCGATGCCACCACCGCCGACGAAGCCGATGATTGTTGACATACGCACGTTGATGTCCCAGCGATAGAGCGTAAAGGCGATATAGGAGGGCACGATCTGCGGGACGACGGCGTAGATGATGGTCTGCACGTGATTCGAGCCGGTCGCGTGGAGCGCCTCAATCGGCCCTTCGTCGATGCTCTCGATCTGTTCGGAATACAGCTTGCCGAGCGAGGCGATTGAGTGCAGTGTGAGCGCCAACACACCAGCGAACGGGCCAATTCCGACCCAGATTACGAAGACGATGCCCATGATCAGCGGCTCGATGGAGCGCAGCGCGTTCAGCGTCGTGCGCGTGATGTTGTAGACAATCATGCCGACTGGCATATTGCCCGTGACGCCAGTCAAACCGGCTGTGACGCCACCCAGCAACGCTCCGAGCAGCGCCGCCCTCGGCAGCATCGTTTCGATCACGGGCAGCCGCCCCTGCACAATCGAGCGCGACACGTCGAACAGGGCGAACGTGATCAGAAATCCGGCTGCGAAGCCGACGATCCAGATCAGCGGGCGCAGGGCAGCCTCGCCCGGTGAACGGTCAAGCGGATTGGTATGGCCGAAGGTGCGCTCATAGAGCTTGAGGGGAATCTGCGCGCCCAGCAACCCGGCAAGCAAGGGCAGGAGGAGCGTCATCAGGGCAGCCTGTGCGGCGATAGTGGCGACTGCAGCCAGGAGCATCGCGCCAATGATTGCGCCCAGAAACGCCCCGGCTATGTGGCTGGCCGTTGGCGACAACTTTCCTACGTGCGCTGTGTACAGGCCCATGCCAATACCGGCGACGTAAACGCCGATAGCCAGCCCGCACAGCGGTGGCAGCAACAGCTCAACAATCTGCCCCATTATGTACAGGAAATTGCCCAGATACTGCCCAAGCGGAATATCCGCTCTCATGAGCGCGCTGCCGACGGTCATGGCCAGCCCGGCCGCGAGCCCGAGCAGAAGCAGGCCGACGAACGTCGCGGCTAAGGTCACAAGCCGGCTGACCAGCTTCGACGGCTCGCGATCGCGCGGAACTCTGCGTACCACCTGCAACGAAGCTACAGAGACGATGAACAAAAGTGCTGGGCCAGCGACGGTTTCGAACTCGCCCTTGCCTGCCGCGAAGGCGCCTGCAGCGGCTGGACCTAACAGCGTCTGGCCCAGCACCCAGCCCAGCGGCAGCAGCGCGAGACCAATCAGCGCCTTGCCAATTGGCATCCGAATCGGCGTCATCAGGTTGTGCGCGGCCATGAAGCTGATCACCACCGAGACGGGCACCGCCAGCGTGGTCGCGATCAGAGCGAGAAAGATCGTCTCGATCATCTTTTCAATGACGATATGGGTCGTGCCACTCAAACGGGGCGTGCCAACGGGCAGAATTGCCGTGGCGGCGATAGCGGCATGCGAGCCCGGCTGCGCTCCGCGAATGTTGGGCACGGTGACTTCCGTCTGGAACGATCCTGTGCTGTCGGTCAGCACACTGCCCAGTGGTCGCGGCTGACCTTCGGGAGGAATCCAGTGCAGTTCGGTATCGGTGCCGGGTACGAAGCCGGAGCCTTTGACGAGAATCGTGTCGCGGCCCACGCCGCATGCGGGCGCGAGCTCGATCGATGCGCCGTCGGCCTCAACCGGCTCGCCTGCGCCGGTCGCGCAGTCGAAGATGAAGCCGGCCTCGAACGTTTCCGTTTCTCTATCCTGGGTGAAAATGTTGGGCGACAGCAGCTCGCGCAGCGCCCGCGACACGGAATCCTGACGTGTTTCTTCCTTCGCCGCATCGAGATTGATGTCGGTCACTTGCCAGCCGTAAGCATAGAGGATGACTCCGGCGACGACGGCGAGGATGATCAGCAGTCGGCGCAGAGCGGCTTTGGCGGAAGGACCGGTAGACTCCTTGTCACTTTTCATCGTCGGTCCATCCTAGTTGATTTCGGACTTCAACCGCATCCTCACCGTAAATTTCACGGAAGCGTGCCTCATCGATTTCGGTTGGCAGGCCGTCAAACCGAAGAACGCCGTCTTTCAGCGCGATCACGCGGTCGGCGTAGGCGCGCGCAAGACTGAGAAAATGCAGGCTGCAGAGCACAGTAATGCCGTCTTCCTTGTTCAGTAGTTCCAGATACTTCATCACGCTGTGTGACGTGGCTGGATCGAGGCTGGCGACCGGCTCGTCAGCCAGCATCAGCTCGGGGTTCTGCATCAGCGCACGAGCAATGCCGACGCGCTGCTGCTGGCCGCCGCTCAGCGTGCTGGCACGCTTCTTCGCCTGATCGTGGATGCCGACGCGATTGAGATTGGCCAGCGCCATCTCTCGATCTCTGGCCGAGAAATAGTTGATCAGGCTGTACAGCGTGTTCGTGTAGCCCAGCCGGCCGGAGAGCACGTTGGTCATCACCGATGAGCGCTTAACGAGGTTGAAATGCTGAAAGATCATGCCAATCCGGCGGCGAATTTGGCGCAGGTCTTCGTCATTCGCCGCGGTGATGTCGAGGCCGTTCCAGATGATGCGGCCTTCGGTGGGATCGACCAGCCGGTTGATGCAGCGCAGCAGCGTCGATTTGCCCGAGCCGCTTAGCCCAATGATGGCGACAAACTGGCCATCGGGAATTTCCAGGCTCACATCGTCCAGCGCCTTATAGCCGTTGTCGTAAATTTTCGTCAGATGTTCAATTTTGAGCATTTGGCGCGATCTTTTATGAAATGCGGGCAGAAGATCCAGCTTCTGCCCGCATTGTACCTTTCTCTGTGTGATCTCCCTAACCTAACCGCCGAGGATGTCTTCCTCCGACCGGCCAAGGGCTTCCATCATGACGCGAACTGGCTCGTAAGCGGCGTCCGTCGTCGGCTCCAGGCCAGTCCATGCGTAGAAATCGCGGCTGCCGATCGAGTTGGCCCAGCCTTCAGTGAGCGAGAAGGCGAGGAGCGCGTCGATGATCTGAGCGCGCACTTCGTCAGGGAAATCCGGCCCGAAGCTGATGGTGTCATTCGGGATCGGCTCGCTCAGTCGCAAAATGCGGACCTGATCAACGATGTCTGGCATGGTTTCGATGACGGTTTCACGGGCATCCTTGATCTGCACGTCGCCCACGAACAGGCCGTCAGCAGTCACATACGCATCGTCGACCGTCAGATCATACGGCTCGGGCAGGTCGCCGATTGCCCACGGCGCACCCGGAACGATCGGCGGGCTGAAGAAGGTCACACCGAAATCGACTTCACCGTTGGCGACGGCCAGCACCGTTTGTGGATGCCCGCCTGCCTCAACGAATTCGCCGGTCGTGATACCGGCCGCGATCAATTCAGACGCGGGAAAGACGTATCCAGACGACGATGTGACGCTGGCACCCGCCCAGGTTTTCCCTTCGAGATCGCCGAACGTGTAAATCGGCGCGTCGCGGCGGATGATGTACTGAGCCCAGTAGACCGGCCAGCCGTTGCGCACGGCGGCAGCTTCGACTTCAACCCCGCAGCGGTTACTGGCGATCACGTAGCCGGCGGCAGGAATGAAGCCGATGGTGTTATCAGGTGACGCGCACATTGCCTCAATGGTTGCGGCGTATGACGTAGGGACCGATACCTCGAAGGTGAGACCCGTGGCTTCATTGAGCGCCTCGGCCATGATCTCGCCACCCGACACGATGGTGGCTGCTTCAAGTGACGGCACAAACAGAACCTGTATCGGATTGTCCGGGCTGCCCAGCTCGGCCTGCGCGCCGACCACGACCACCCCCGAGAGCATGACGACAGTTGCCAACAGGACACATAACATCAAGCTACGAGTTCTCATTGATCCTCCAGTGAGCTATGACGGAAAGCCGATTGTACCCATAGTTGACCGAATGGGGGCAACACTTTTATGTGCCAGAAAGAAACAGACTATGGCGGCTTGTCGCGACACGGTAGCTGCAAGTCGCCTCGCACAATTCGCCCTGCGGCATTGTGCCTGGAAGAGAGGCGAAACGCGGTACAGACTATTTCCGTCTACTCAGTTTTCCCATGCCGCCCAGCGCGTACAGGATGGCAATTCTGGGCGGGTCCAGCAGCGTTCCCGCGCTATTGCGTGAACAACCGCCGCCTGGGTTTGTTTGCAAACTCCAAAATCCACACCCCCAAAAACCCCTCTCCATTGCGATGGAGATGGGGAGTTGAGCGAAGCACAACGGGGTGAGGATGCGCTGTAAGAGTTTGCAGACAGACCCTAGTCAGGCAAGTCGCTGGGGCGCGGGCGCGGCACACGCGGCGGACGCGTGCTGCTCGTGGAACTGGATGGAGCCTGCGGCGGCGGAGATTGCGCGGGCGGGGCTTGCGGCGGCGGGGCCGCCTTGGGCGATCCCGACGCGGGCGGCGCAGAAGGCGCTACGCCGGGCGCCTGAAAAGTGAGGTTGGCCGGCGCGGCGTTCGGCTGCGTGGACCAAGCCGCCGCAGGCTGGGTGGGAGCAGGCGTGTACGGCACGGTAGGCGCAATATACGGCAGCGGCTGCGTGGGCTGGGCAGGCGCAACTGGCACAGTCGGCTGCCCGGCGGTATTGGGCGGCATTGGCCCACCTTGCTGCCCCGTCATCATTTCGTGGTACGCGTGCAGATACTGGGTGATGGCTTCGCGCTGGTCATCATCGGCGGTTTCACGCACACGCTCCTTGATGCGCTGCGTGCGCCATGTGATCTCCGCCTGCACCGATTCCGGGTCGCCGACTGTGTTGAAGCGCTTCTCGGTGTTGCCGCCCACAAGTGACAGCGAAATATCGCCGACGTTGAGCGTGTTACCCACGATTCCGCCTACCCTGCTGGATACGTTGTCAAGCTGAATCAGCGAAATCTTCTCCAGTTGGTTTTGCAGCCACAGCGGGCGCTTGTACTGAAACGTGATCGTGTTGTCGCCAATGATCATCAGGTCGTTGCGCCAGTCCCAATCGCGCAGATAGCCCCAAATGCCGCCAGCCAACAGCACGAAGAAGCCGAGCGACAAGCCCAGGCCGCCGGGCAGCAGCGCCAGGCTGGACAGGTTGAAGCCCGCGACGAAGAGCGCGATCGCCAGCACGATCAGCGGCAGGATTTGCATACGCAGCCACTTGATCCAGTGATGACGGTAGCACACCTCGCCCTTGGGCGTGGTGAAGCGCGTTCTCAGAAAAGGTGGGCCGGCTGTTTCGGTTTGGTAGACCGCGTCTTTGTCCTTGTCCTGGTCTGAATGCGAATTCTGAGGCGTGCCGCCGGCGGGAGCGATGCCTATCACCTGCGCCACCTGCGCGCGAACCTGATTCTCGTCCTCGGACGTATCGACGTCTTTGAAGCGCTCACGGTGTTCGAACACGACTTTTTGCACGCTGAAGGGATCGGGCATAAAGCGCAGCGACAACACGCCGCGGTCGGCGGTCGTCTTCACCACCAGCGTGCCGTAATTGAACATGCGCGCGAACACGTCGCCGGGCGGAATATCGACCTGCACTTCTCCAATCCGGTCGATGGGGACACCGCTCACACTGCGAGTGAGCCGCCACGCCTGCATATTGATGAACACGAGGCGCTGGTTGGAGAGGATGAAGCGGTCGTTGCGCCATTCCCAGATCAGGAACAGGGTGGCCAGCAGCGGCACCATAATCGTCAGGCAGGCCATGACTGCGCTCAGGCCCGGAAACTGCGTATCAACGAGCGTAGAAACGATGAGGAAGATCACGGCCAGACCGAACGGAATCCATGCGTGGCGAATGAAGCCCCACCAGTGGCGATGATACTCGCGTAAAACCGTTTCGTTGCCGCGCTGGCCACGGAAGAGAATCCGGTTGGCGTCGCGGCTGCCTTCCGAGTCAAGGACGCGCAGATTGGCATGGAGCGCCGGATTCTGCGCCATCAGGCTTTTCAGCGGCGTGCGCGGCACGAGCAGGACGACCGACGCTTCGAGGATACGCAGCGAGGCGGTTTCAACGCCTTCATCAAACAGCGCGCCTTCGTTAATGATGTGCCCGGCCTCGACCGTGCCTATCGTCGTGGGCTGCTGCCCCTGCGCGCTGGTGGATAGCAGCGCGCCGCGCCCCGAGGCGAAAATTTGCGCGCCGACGGTAGGCTGGCCCTGCGCGAACACATACTGCCCCGCCGCATACTGGCCCATCTGCGTGATACCAGCGACCTGATCCAACTGGGGGTCGCTCAGGCGCGCAAACAGAGGCAGTTGTCGAAGCTGCTGAATGATGAACGGGTCAGCCATACGGATTCCTCACGCGCCAAGCGGATAGACCGATTATAACCGCTTGCGGCGCAGCGCGAGTTTGAGCCTGTGATTTCTGTGTCGTCAAGCTCACTCCGCCTGGCGCGCAAACAACGGCTGCAGCGCCGGATACGCCTCGCGGAATAGCGCGTACTTCCGGCTGTATGACGTATGGGCCGCCTCGTTCGGCTCGAAGCGGGCGCTTCGTTCGACGGCCAGCGCATACGACGGCGCTTCCCCGCGCGCGACTCTGGCTGCCAGCACCGCGCCGCGCACGCCCACGTTATGAGCATCCGCCGCTACATCGACCGCCGCGCCGGTCACATCTGCCAGAATCTGGCTCCAGCCCGCGGAGCGCGCACCGCCACCTGTGAGCACCAGCGCATCCGGCGGCGCAGGTAGCAGCGTTTCCAGCACCTGGCGATAGGAAAACGCGACGCCTTCGAGTACAGCACGAGCCAGATCAGCGCGAGTGTGGCCGGCGTTCAGGCCGATGAACGCGCCGCGCGCCAGCGGGTCATTGAACGGCGACCGTTCCCCGTTCAGATAGGGCAGATACAGCAGAGCAGACGCCGGCGCGGCCACTGCCGCCGCGATCAACTGCCCATAATCCGGCGCATCCAGCACGCCCTTGATCCAGTCCAGATTGCCGCCAGCCGTCAGCAGCGGCGCAACCGCGATGTAATTTCCGGGTCGGGGGTGTGCCAGCGTGAACACGCCGGTTCCGGCGGCGGGGCGCATTTCGGCACTGAAGGCCACCCAACCGCTGGTGCCTAAATACAGATAGGCCGGTCCGGGCTCGCCGCTGCCAGCGCCAAGCGTCGCTGCGCCAGCGTCACCCGGGCCGAGATAGACCGGCGTGCCCGCGTGCAGGCCGCTGCGCTGCGCCGCCTGTTCACTGACGCGGCCAGCCAGCGCACCGCCCGGGAGCAGCAGCGGCAGCTTCGCGCGCGCCGCGCCCAGCCCGACCGCATCGAACAGCGCTTCGTCAAGCCACTCCCGTGACTCCAGCACCATCAGACCGGTCGTGGACGCGGTGGTGGTGTCCGTCGCGGACTCCCCACACCAATGGAACGCCGCCGCATCGGCCGCGCCCAATAGAATAGTCTGCGTTTGCACTAGCGCCTCAGGCTCGTGGGCCTTTAGCCAAGCCAGCTTCGCCAGCAGTCCTCCCGCGCCGAGCACGCTGCCGGTGAGCTGCTCCAGCGTTTGCGCGCCGAGGGCCGCACGGACGGCTTCTGCTTCGGAGCGGGCACGTGTGTCGCTGTACAGAATGACCGGGCGCATCGGTTGGCCACTCGCGTCGATCAGGATGACGTTCTGCATCTGGCCGGTGAGCGCCACAGCATCGGGCGCGCCGCTGCTGCCGGTGAGTTCGCGCGCAATCGCGTCGACCGCTGCCCACCAGTCGCTCACCTGCTGCTCGACGATGCCTCCGTCGGCGCTAGTGGTGGGATAGTCACGATAGGCGCTGGCCAGCACGCGGCCATCGTCGTTCAGCAGCACGGCTTTTGCGCCAGTCGTGCCAATGTCTACTGCCATAAATCGGGGCATGGCAAATGCTCCTTCAGTTGAAGGTTCAAAGTATAGAGTTGAAAGTGCGGCATCTCACCTATCAGGATCAGCCCATCCCTACGATCTAGCGGTTCACGCTCGGTATTGTGGTGGCGGCTTTCCATGTAAAGCAATGTTTCGTCACCGCGCGCGTCGCCCCTGCTATAATCAGGCGAGACACAAACCCGGTGAATAACACTCGATGAAGCTCAACAACCTCAATCTTCGCGTACTGCTGATGGATAGTGACTACTACGCGCTTCAGGCCATCAACGGCTATCTCGCGTGGGACAGGCGCACGCGCGTCACATTCATGGCCGAGAGCCTCGATGTGATGTGGATGTATCTCGACCGCGCGCCCGCGCCCGAACTGCCGGACGTGATCGTGCTGGACGCGGACCACGTGGGCGGCCCGAAGGCGCTGAAGGAACAGATTGACCGGCTGCGCAGCCGTATGCCGGACTTGATGATCGTCTGTCTGGCTCAGTTGCTGGATGAGGAATTGGTCGGCGCAGCCATCAAGTCGGGCGCGCGCGCCTATATGCTCAAGGCCGAGGTGCGCCTGCAGATCGCGTGGGCGATTGTGTACGCGCTCGATCACAAGCTGCTGGTCACGCCCGGCGTGGCCAAAGCCGCCGAACGGTTTATGCGCCCCGGGCAGGGCGAACCTGCCATTCTGCCCTCGCGCCGTGATTACCCGGAGCTGACCGATCGCATCCGTCAGGCGATTGAGTTGTGCGTGGTCAAGGGCATGCCCGCGCATCTGGCTGCCGACGAGATGGGCATCAGCCTGCATACCATCCGCTCGTACATCAAGGAAGGTTACCGAATCCTCGAAGCCTACGACGGCACCGAATACCCCAGCGATATGTCTCCGCAGGAGCGCGCATTCATGCGCCTGACCAAACCCGATGAGCCTGAAGAGGAAGAATAGTGCCCACTGTCACGCGTGCTGACGTGGTCATTCATTACGAGGCGGCCGGCGATCCGGCGGCCGGGGCGGTCGTGTTCGTGCCCGGAATGGGCGCACACAGCGGCGACCTGCTGAGCGAAACGCTGCGGCTGGCGCTGGAAGCGGACTACCGCGTGCTCGTGATTGATAACCGGGGCGCGGGCCGAACGGTCGTGTCAGAAAACGCGCTGTCAAACTCCGATGACATGGCCGAAGACCTTGCGGCGCTGCTCGATGCCGAGGGTATCGGCCGGGCGCACATACTCGGCTACTCGCTGGGCGTGGCCATCACACTGGCTTTCGCGCTGCGTCACGCGGCGCGCGTCCAATCGCTGGCGCTGGCGGCTGGCTTCGCCCACATTCCCATGCCCAGCCGCACCGGCTATATCCTCGAAGCGATGCGCGATTTGCGAGCTTCGGGCGCGCCGCGCGCACTGGTCAACCGCTTCAACGCGCTCTACCTGCTCAGTGAGCCCCTGTTCGAGCATGAGGCCGCCATCAATACGTGGGTCAATAGCGAGCCCGGTCCGTACCAGCAATCGCCAGCGGGCTTCACACTGCAAACCGAGGCCTTCCGCCATTTCGACGCACGTTCACAGCTTGGCAGTATTCAGCAGCCTGCGCTGGTGATGAGCAGTCCGGACGACCTGCTGGTTCCGCCGCACTTTCAAGAAGAATTAGCGCGTGGGCTGCCAAATTCACAGCTCAAGCATTATCCGGGCGGCCATGCTTTTCTGGCGCTTCCGCTCATTTTCCCGAATGTAATCGACGACCTGCGCGTGTTTTGGGCGCAAAGAGGCGAGGTGAGCGGCTAACCCTTCCCATCCTCACTCAGCCCTTGCGCCAGCAGATCGGCGATGTGCATGGCGCGGCGGGCGCTGCCCTTGCGCGCCAGCCCGCCATTCATCTGCATCAGGCAGCTTGCGTCCCCCGTCACTATTAGTTCGGCGTCGGCCGCCTCGATATGTTCGACCTTCTCTTGCAGCATCGCCCCGCTGATCTCGGGCATCTTGACCGAGAACGTGCCGCCAAAACCACAGCACTCGTCTTCACCCTGAAGCGGATTGACCGTGACGCCTTCGACCGCGCCGGCCAGCGCCACCGCCTGCGTGCTCAGGTTAAGCATACGCAGCCCGTGGCAGGCGTGGTGAAAGGCGATTGTTGTCGGCGGCAGTTTGAGGCCGAGATCAGTCACGCCCAGCCCATCCACCAGATACTCGGTGAACTCCCAGGTGATGTCGGCGGCGCGGGCCGCGCGCATGCGCCAGGCGGGGTCGTCCTTGAATAGTTCGGGGTAGAAGTGGCGCACCATCGACGCGCACGAGCCGGACGGACAGACGATAACCTGGGCGTCGGCGAAGGCCGTCAGAAACTGGCGTGCGACCACGCGCGCCTCGTCGTGGAAGCCGGTGTTGAAGGCGGGCTGGCCGCAGCAGGTCTGGTTCATCGGGAAGCGCACTTCGACGCCGAGATGTTCGAGGATTTTGACAACCGATACGCCCGTGGCCGGATAGATCATATCGACCATGCAAGTGACGAACAACGAGACGGGCTTGTGGCGTGGGGAGGGGCGCAGATCGTCGCTCATGGGGCGTCCTCTGGCAGTCGATGACAGGCGCAGACAAGGCACAAATAACCCTACCCCATCTGCGATTGCCCGTGAGCTTACCGCCTAGGCACGCACCCTGCAATTGGCGTCAAAGTTCAGGGAGAAGCCGGCGCCGATGATCCGGAACTCGTAGCCTTCGTCGTTGTAGGTGATGCTCGCGACGGCGTCGGCGGGCGCACCGCGCTCAAGAGCCGTGCTCCACAACTGGCGCGTGCTGCATTTCGGCGCAGCGACGAACGCGCCATCATTGTAGAAGAACAGTTCGCTGGTGGGGTCATCCACTTCGCGCTTAAGCCCCTGATTGACGAACTGCGTTTGGATATTCACGCTGCCGCCCATCTGCGTGATATAGCTCATCTGGCCCGGCCGGTAAGCTTCGACTGTGATCGGCTCGTACCACTGCCCATCAGCTGTGCCGCCCGCGCCCACTGGCGGCGCGTTTTCGGGGCGCGGCACCTCACGCAGAAAGGTGTAAGTCGTGCGCGGGCGCGGCGGATCGTAAGTGGCGTTCAGGTTCTGCGTGCCGTCACTGCGCACCTGCGCCGCCTCTAATTCGACCAACTGCGCCCCTTCGCCCGCAAAAGCAGTGACGGCCGCCAGCGCCGCAATTAAATCATAGGCGTCGGCGTCGCCCGGAAGCGTCGTCGTCGACAGACCGAGCGCCGCGTCGATGTTGGTGACCGTGTTCACGATCTCGCTGATCTGACTGAGGAAATCGCCGCCTGCGAACGAGCCCATCGCCGCAAACACGCCGAAGATCGACACCGCGATGATGCCCACGATGAACAGGCTGATGATGCAGCCCAGCCCGCAGCCCTGCCGCTTAGGAGCGATGACGGGATAAGGCGACTGGTACAGCGTGCTGCCACCGATGACAACCTGCGGCTGGGGCTGTCTGCTGGCCTGCGGTGGTGTATTCGGCGTGCTGCCCGGCCACTGATCGGGCGGCACCTGCACCCAGTTCGGGTCGCTGGAGCCGGACGGTGGACTGCCCTGCGGTGGTGTTTGCGGATCGGGAGGCTGTGACCAGGACATGAGTTCCACCTCGTTTGCGCTCGTCTACATTCCTTACGAGTGTAGCCGAATTATGTAATGCGCAAGTGGGGGCGGAAAAAAGAGCCAACGCAAAGCACGCGGAGGACGCAAAGGGGATAAGTCCTTTGCGTCCTTCGCGTTGATTCTCTCTGTATCCTCAGTGTCTCAGTGGTTCAATCGTCTGCCGCCTGCGTGGGTCGCGCACCACGGACGGCGCGGAAGCCCTGACCATAGGCATTGTGGCCGTGGCCAAAAACGAGGAATGCGTCGGGGTCGGCGCCGATGACGAGCCGGCGCAGGTTGTTCACCTGACCACGCCCAATCGTCACATACAGGACGGTATGGTTCTGCTCGGTGTACATGCCTTGGGCGTCCCAGCCCGTCACGCCGCGCCCCATGCCGTCCATTACAGCATCGGCGATTTCGCGCGGCCGGTCAGTGATGATGACGGCAGTACGAATTACGCTTGGGCCTTCCAGAACGTAGTCGGCGGTGACGCCAGCCACGAATAGCATAACGATGGCGTACATGGCGCTTTCCCAGCCGAAAGCGAGGCCAGCCAGCACAATGACGATGCTGTCGGTGTAGAGGGTGCTGCTGGACAGCGGAATACCGTAGCGCTCCTGCAGGATACGGCCGAGCGTCGAAGTGCCGCCCAGTGTGCCACCCGCGCGAAAGACCAGCCCCGCGCCGATGCCGCCGACAATGCCGCCAAACACGGAGTTCAGGAAGATATCACGGCTGACGCCCTCAGCCGGAAAATACGGGGTCAGTACATCGATCAGCACCGAGTACACGACGACGACGTAAACGGTCGTCGCCACCACCCGCCAGCCGCCGAGCATGCGAAAGGCGATAATCTGAATCGGGATGTTGCCGATTAGCACCATCGTACCAATCGGCCAGCCCGTGTAGCTGTTGATGATGATGGCGAGGCCGCTGACGCCGCCGGGCGCGATGTTGAACGGGGCTTCGAAGACGATGACGGCGAGAGCCGAAATGAACGCGCCGACTGTCAGCAGGCCGAACAGCCAGATCGTAGCGAGCATGGATCGGCGCGACGGCTGTGCGCTGCGCCTCGTTACTGCGGTCATGATTTCCCCTCACGGGAACCAACACGCAATGCAGCGTGCCAGTATAGCCGAGATAAAACGCGAGGTATACACTCAGGGAGCGGGCTGTTTAATTCGGAGTGGATTCGGATGGAGATCACGCCGCTCACCCCCGATCACTGGGCGGATTTCGAGGCGCTGTTCAAGCATGGCGGCCCGCAGAACATGTGCTGGTGTATGGCCTGGCGCGTGGGCAGCGCCGAGATGAACGGCCGCACCCGCGAACAGAACAAGACCGATTTCAACGCGATTGTGGCTGACGGGCGCGAACCCGGATTGCTGGCCTATGACGGCGACGAGGCCATTGGCTGGATCGCCGTCGCGCCGCGCCGCGACTACGCGGCCCGCTTCACGCCGCGTGCCCGCATCTACAGGCCGATCGACGACGTACCGGTGTGGTCGGTGACGTGCTTCTACACCCGCCGCGATCACCGGGGACAGGGCGTGAGCACTGCGCTGCTGAACGCGGCGGTTGCTTATGCCTTCGATCACGGTGCGCCGATGGTGGAAGCGTACCCGTATGTGCCAGCGGACGATGCGCCGGTGAGTGAGTACAGCGTCTATACCGGCGCGCTGTCGCTATTTCTCAAGGTGGGCTTCACCGAGGTGGCGCGGCCTTCGCGCGTGCGCGCCATCGTGCGCAAAGCGCCGTGACGCGCACCCTCCGCCTGTGGAAGCCGTATGGTGTGCTGACGAAATTCACCGACGCCGAGGGTCGCCCCACGCTGGCCGATTACGTCGATGTGCCCGATGTCTACGCGGCGGGCCGGCTTGATCTCGACAGCGAGGGACTGCTGCTGCTGACCAACAACAATCGCCTCAACACCCGTCTGACGGAGCCGCGCTATGCCCACCCGCGCACCTACTGGGCGCAGGTCGAGCACATACCGACCGAAACGGCGCTAGAACAACTTCGGCGCGGGGTTGTCCTGAAGGACGGCCTTACGCGCCCTGCCCGCGCCCATCTGCTCGATGGCGAGCCGCAGGTGAACGGCGTGCCGCTGCCGCCTCGCTCTGTGCCCATCCGTGAACGCAAGAGCATCCCGACCGTGTGGCTGGAACTGACGCTGACTGAGGGCCGCAACCGCCAGGTACGGCGCATGACCGCCGCCGTGGGCTACCCGACACTGCGCCTCGTCCGCTGCGCGATAGGCGATATTACGCTGGAGGGCCTCACGCTCGGCGCATGGGACTGGCTGACTGCGGCGCAGGTCAAAGCGATTTTGAACCACTGAGATATGGAGAACAATCGCTATTTCTGCCGGTACCAGTAGCGGTAGGCCTCGCGGTAGCCGAGCCGATCGTACAGCGCTAGCGCGGCCAGGTTGTCTCTCATCACCTGCAGATAGCTGTGCGTCGCACCGTTGGCCGCGCCCCACGCCATCAGCGCCTGCATAATTCGTTGGGCATAGCCGCGCCGCTGCTGCTCGGGCGCGACACCTACCCCATAGACGCCCAGCCAGCCGCGCTCGACCACGCCGATCGCCACTGCGACCGTTTCGCCGCCCGCTTCCAGCCGCAAATAGCCGCACAGCGGCAGGATGCCCTGCTGAATGCGCCGCCACGGCCCACGAACTTCCTCATCCATGTGGTGGATGTGGAAAAACGGCTCCGTGAAGGCGGCGTCTGGCTCCAGCGCCGCGGTCACATCCTTGAACTCGGCCAGCGCAGGCACGGTATCCAGCGTCATCGTCTGCACGCTGGTCTCGGCGTCATAGGTGTAGCCGCGTGCGATCAGTTCCGGCTCCAGCGCTGTCGGCGACTGGCGCGTGAGCTTGAACACGGTACTTTTGCCGTGCGCGCCGTACAGCGCCTCGCAGGCGGCGATCTTTTCGTCCAGCAGCAGCATCGACGGGTTCATGATCTGAATCGAGTTAGCTCGCCGCCAGCGCCCGGGCGACAGGCATAGCACCCAGCCGTCGTAGTGCAGCATTTGCACGCCCGGATAGGCGTTCAATGACAATTCTTCGAGCATGGTGAGTTGGCTCATAGTGACCTCAGGAGAAGTGGAAAGTTGAAGGTTCAAAGTTGAAAGAAGTAGAAAAAGTGAAAAGGTGAAAGTGAGAAGTTGACGATCTGAACTGGCTTCTGAAGCACCGTTCACGGGGCGCAGCTCTCGCCTGACGGCTTCAGCCTCAGGCGCGAAAGCAGATCGTATTAACCCTTACAGCCCCAACATGAATAGTATCCTGTCTCCCCTCAGCTCCGCGTGCGGAGAGGGGCCGGGGGAGAGGTCTTGCAACTTCTCCGCGCCCGGCTGCGTACCATAAATCAGACGCCTACCATGCTACAATGTGATTTGTCATTTCGCACGAGGGAGTGCAGGCTGTTATGGCGGCATGGTGGGGAACGCGCAGCGCAGTATCGCAGCGGCTGCGCCTCGAAGTGGAAGCGATGCGCGCGACCTTTGGTGACACCTTCAAGCTGATCGTGCCACCGGCAGGCGGATTGCTGTATTGGGAAGGCAGCGTCGAGGTCAACCTGTCGACGCTCAAGGAGCACCTCCACTGGTTGAAGATTTTGTATCCCAACGACTACCCAAATCGCCCAGCCGAGGCCTACGTGCTGCGCCCGCGTGTCTACAGCGAAAAGCACCAGTACGAGGACGGGCAATTGTGCCTGTTCAACCCCAAGGACGGCGAACACTACGGCTGGAACCCGAGCAAATCGACCTCGGTGACAGTGGCGGCCTGGGCAATTCAGTGGCTGTATGCCTACTACACCTGGCGCGCGACCGGCGTTTGGCCCGGCATCGAAGAACGGGTCGATCCCAATACGCCGCTGCCGCCGCGCCTGCGGAGATAAGCCATGTTCACGAAACCCGCGCGTTCTGTCCCTAATCTGGTCGTTGCCCGCCGCGTGCTCGACCGCATGCTTAACGCGGCGCAGGCCTATCTGGCCGATGAAACCGGTGAGGCAATGGTCGGACTGGTCGTGCCTTCCAGCCAGCCAGGGGCTGTTTCCACGCTCTACATTCTCGATACCATCGCGCCCGACGAAACGGCCGTGCGCCAGATGCACACGTTTCAGCAGGGCGATGAACGGCAGGATGAGCTGATCTGGTGGCTGCAGGAGAACTGGCGCATGCTGCGCGAGAAGCGCGGCCTGATCGGCCAGGTGCTGCGCGGCAAGTTCGATGTGCCGCTGCGCTATCTGGGCGACTGGCACAAGCAGCCCGGCTTCATGATCCAGCCCAGCGGCGGCGACCTGATGACGGCGCTCGACTGGCTGGAAGACCCTGACAACGAGTCCGATTTCCTGCTTGCGCCTATCGTTACGCTGGGCCACCCGTCCACCGTATTCGAGGGCAGCACACAGGCCAATTACCTGATGATGCCCACCGGCGGCGGAGAAGCGCTGCGCGTCGATTTCTGGTACATCGACCGCAGAACGCAGGTCTTCCAACCGATCACGCCGGCGGTTTACCCGGATGATCAACTGCCGCTGCTGGCACCCTATCCGTGGCACTTAATCGACCCCAACCGCACCAAGGCCGAGATGGCCCTGCTCGACAAGGAAGGGCTGTTCCACTCGATTACGCTCTACAACGCCGACAACGAGCCGCCGCTGGAGATTTGTTTCCTCACGGCCCGTGTGGGCGCAGACAAGCTGTTCATTGCCGTTACGCCTTACGATTACCCGAAACATCCGCCGCAGATTCGCGTTGCGCCGTTCATGCACATGCGCCCGGGCGATGATCTGTATCATGTGTTCGAAGCCGCGTGGAAGCAGTCCAAGCCGGTCGCGCTCGATCTTGAGGCGTCGCCTTCGATGTACCTGACCGACGCGATTCGGGCGGCCGAGGACAAGCTGGGCATTGTTCGCCCCCCACCCAAGGTGGTCGAAGAACTCGCCACGCCGGAACAGCCGGCCGCCAATCCACCTACCCCGGCCGATCCAGTCGATCCAGCCACCAGCGCGCCGTCCGCGCCTGAATCGGAGGCACAGCCATGACCTGGGATCGCGTCGAAGGGCTGATCGGAGCGGGCAATCTGGAACGGCTCGGCCAGAAGCGCGTGGCCGTCCTGGGCTTGGGCAGCGGCGGCGGCTTCGTCGCGCTCAGCCTCGCCATGAGCGGTGTGCGCCGCTTTGTGCTGGTGGATGACGACGTGCTCGAACCAGCCAATCTGGTACGCCATGTGGCCGACGATCGCTATCTGGGCATGGCCAAGGCCAACGCCGTCGCCGATCTGATTCGCCATCGCAACCACAGCGCCGAGATTGTCGCGGTGCGCGGCCGCGTCGAAGACCACCGCAACCTGCTGGCCGATGTCGATCTGGTTGTGGTGGGTGTGGACGGTGAAGCGCCAAAATACGTCATCAACGAGGTATGCCTCGACGAGCGCATTCCAGCGGTCTACGCCGGTGTTTACGAACGCGGCGAAGGCGGCGATGTATGCCTGATTCGCCCGCTCGATGGCCCGTGCTACGCTTGTTGGGCTGGCAGTTTGCGTGACGATGCCGCCGTGACTAAAGCGGGGGCTGAAGAACTGGATTATGGTATGATCGGCCCCGAAGGCACGCTCGAAGCGCAGCCCGGCCTGTGGATGCATGTCGCGCGCGTGGCGGCGGTGCAGGCAGATATGGCGCTGAACGAGCTGCTGCGCGGCGCCGACGCCTACCGCGAACTGCCCGGCAATACCGTCATCCTCGCCAATACGGCGCTGGAGATTCTGAACGGTGAGGTCAGCCTGCCGCACACGGCGCTATGGGCGACCGTTGAACGCGACCCCGAATGCCTGGTCTGTGGTGGCTTCTATCCGCAGCACGCCGCCGATTCGCTGTCCCTCGCCGAACTTGGGCAAGCGACCGGCCTCGTCGAAGCGCAAACAGAACTTGATGACGCGCCCGCACGGCGCGAGGATGCGGCCCAGTGACCGACAACCCAACCCCAGTACCCCAGGACGATGACGCCCCTGCTGCTGCCAGCAGTGCCAGTGCCGACAGCCCCAATGCCGCCTACGAAGAGCGACTCGAACGGCTGGGCGGCGAACCGGCTCCCGTGATCACGCCCGAGGAATTCGCCCGCCTGCAAAAAGCCGGCCAGGTGCATATCGACGCGCGCGGCCGCGTGCAGGCCACCCGCCGCTCGGACGCCGAAGCGGGCGTGTCGCTGCGCAAGCGCCGGGCCTGGTACTAATCCAACCTCGCCGCACGCGAGGAGGAACGAGCGTTATGACCCAATCAGCGCAGCCGCCCGTGCCCGGCCCGCAGATGCTGGTAGATTCCATTCGGGCGCGTGGCGATACGAACGACCAGCGCGTACTGGATGCATTTCTGACCATGCCGCGCGCGCTCTTCCTGCCGGGTGTTCCATTGGATCAGGTCTATCAGGACGACGCGATTATCCTCAAGCGCGAAGCCGACGGAACCGTCGTCAGTTCATCCAGCCAGCCGAGCATGATGGCCTTGATGATCAACCAGATGCG
The DNA here is from genome assembly GCA_963841085.1 of uncultured Chloroflexia bacterium. Lineage (GTDB taxonomy): Bacteria > Chloroflexota > Anaerolineae > Aggregatilineales > Phototrophicaceae > Flexifilum. The sequence continues at coordinate 313,301 of CAWJBF010000012.1, forward strand.
CCTGCAAAAAGGGCATAACGTGCTCGAAATTGGCACGGGCAGTGGCTACAACGCCGCCATCATGCAAACCATCGTCGAGCCGGGCGGCCTCGTGACGACGATTGAGGTCGATCCGCAGCTCGCCGAGCACGCCCAGGATGCGCTGCAGCGCGCGCGCATGAGCCATGTGCTGGTGGTGCAGGGTGACGGTGCGACCGGCTATGCGCCACGCGCGTCCTACGATCGCATTCTCGCCACCGCCGGAATCTGGGAAGTGCCGCGCACGTGGGTGAAGCAGCTTAAGCCGCGCGGCATGATCGTCGCGCCCATCTGGTTCGAGGGCCAGCAGTACAGCGCTGCTTTTCAGCGTCAGCCGGATGGCACGCTCTACAGTGAGCGCAACCTACCCTGCGGCTTCGTGCATTTGCGCGGGGTGGCCGCCGGGCCGGTGCTGGATATGCGCGTGGGCAGCGGTTCGCTGGCGATCAGCTCGGGCCAGCTTAATCGCGTCGATGCTGTCGCGCTGCAAATGCTGCTCAACGCCGATGCGCAGGACGGCCATCTCGGCCACGTCCTCAGCAGCAGCGACTACATTTACAGCGCCATGCCATTTCTGGCGCTGTGCCTGCCTGAAGAAGATGTGTTCGCCACCTATTCCGTGCTCAGCGATCAACAGCCGTATGGCATCGAAGGTCATGGCTTCGCCGTCATCGCCAAAGGCAGCGCCTGTTTCGTCGGAGCGCATGAGCAGGGGCGCGCGCACGTCTTTGGCGGAGCCGATACGCTGCTGGCGGTGCAGGACGGGCTGAACGCCTGGCAAGCCGCCGGCACGCCCTCGGTCAATCGTTTACGCTTGCGCCTTACCCCGGCTGACAGTGGGACACCACCGCAAGCGCCACGCGGCGGGCGCGTCTATCTGCGCGGTGATCACTATCTCGAAGTGTGGTTCGACAAGCGCTAGGTCTATCTGCAAACTCGGCATTTGGGGCCGCCAGGGGATCAATCCCCTGTCTGGAAAAACCAAGTCCGCTGAAGGGACTCAACCCAGCCCCTTCAGCGGACTTGTCTTCTCCTGCGGAGGGACTTTAGTCCACCGCAACGCAGAACGGCACTTTATGTCTCTTCCCCGCTCACATTGTGTTGTGCGAAGAGGCGCTGCTGCATTACAGTCTATGGTGACGGATGATTAGATTGCCGGATGGGCCGCGCTGATGTTTCGCCTGCTTGTACTGCTGATGCTGTGGCTGGGAGCCGCCCTGTTGATGACAGGCTGCGGCCCGGCCGCGCCCAGCGTGCAAGCTGTGGTCGTGGTGTCGATTACCGAGGCAACAATTCACGCGGGCGACCCGTTGCCCGCGCCAGAAGGCCCGGTCGTGCTGACGATCAAGGGCAAGCAGCACGCGACGGGTGAAACACGCTCCGTACAGTTGGACATGCCTACCCTCGAAGCCTGCGGACTGGTGTCCATGCGTGTTGATGACCGCTTCGCTGAAGGGCGCGAGGTTGTATTTCAGGGCGTGCTGCTCAGTTCGCTACTGGCGGTGGTGGGTATTGCCGAGGACGCGACGTTGCTGGTGGTGGTGGCGCTGAATGACACCATGGTTGAGATTCCCATCAGTGATGTGCGCGAGCTTCCGGTGCTGCTGGCGACGCGGGCCGATGGCGAACGCATGACCATCGATCACTATGGACCACTGCGCATTGTCTACCCGTTTGGCCAGATGACGCTGGCGCCGGTGGTCCATCAATCGCGCTCAATCTGGCATGTGGCCAGCATCGAGATTCGCCAGGGCGGTGGGCGATGACCGGCTCTCGCGCACGCCGCCGCTCATTTTCTGCATGGGCACTTGCGTCACTGCTGGCCGTCCTGCTGATTTTGGTGCTGGGCAGCACCGTAATGCTGGGCCTGCTGCTGGCGGTGCAGACGCAGGGTTTGGGCCAGAGCGTGGAGGAGAGCCAGCAGTTGGTGGATGCTAATCTGCGCCCGCTGACCCAAACGCAGCGCGAAATCCTACGACTGATCACGCTGCTGGAGCGTGGCGACGCCCGCCCGGCTGCACTGGATCAGCAGCGCGGCTTCGTGAGCCAGCGGACTCAGGAAAGCACGCTACCGTATCAGCTTTATACGCTCGGCAGCGAGGAACTGCTTCAGGCCAGCCGCGACTTGCGTGACGAGTGGGCGAATAATATCGAGCCGCTGGTTCGCCAGCTCATCGATGCGCCCGCTACCATGCCGGATGCTGTGCGCGAACAAGTCATCGGTGAGTTGGAGGCGCTCGAGCGAGGCTACAATCAACTGAGCGCGGATGGCGACCTCAATCAGCGGCTGCAAGGCGCGGCGCTCAACCAGGCTGCGCGCGCGACGCTGGAATCGACGACGTTGCTTTTGGTAGTTCTGGCGTCCTCGGTAGCGGCCTTTGTGGGCCTCAGCGCCATCGCCGGCTACAGCTTTTGGCGCCTTTCGCGCCAGCGTGAGGCGGCCGCCCAGGCGCTGTTGAAAGCCAATGCTGAACTGCGCAAACTGTCGGCCGTCGCCAGCCTGACCAAGAATCTGGTCGTGGTGACCGACGCCGAGGGCCGGATTGAATGGGTGAATGACGCCTTCGTGTCCAACACCGGCTATGCGCTGGACGAGGTGCACGGCCAGCGGCCGGGTGACCTGTTGCAAGGCCCTGATTCAGACCCCGCAGCAGCAGCTCTCATGCACCAACGTCTTCACTCGGGCGAGGGTTTTGAGACAGAAATCATCAACTATGCTCGCGACGGCCGCGAATACTGGATTGCGATTGAGGCGCGGCCCACCTATGACGACGCCGGCAACCTGACCAATTTCGTAGCGATTGAAACCGATATCACAGCGCGCAAACAAACCGAGGCCGCCCTGCGTACCGCACTGGAACAGGAACGCGAACTGCGCGAAATGAAGTCGCGTTTCGTGATCATGACCAGCCACGAGTTTCGCACGCCGCTGACGGCCATCCTGTCGATTGCCAGCTTTCTGAAGATGGCCGAAAATAGCCTGAACGCCGAAAAACGCGCGGACCGGCTGACAAAAATCGAGGTGGCCGCGCAGCATATCGAGGCCCTGATCGAGGACGTGCTGGCTTACGACCAAACGGATACAGCATGGATGCAGTTTTCGCCCGAGCCAATCGACCTCGCGGCGGTGGCGCGTGGCAAGGTCGATGAACTGCGCACTGGGGCGGGCATGCGTCACCAATTCGTGTGCGACCTGCCCGATCAACCGCTGATCATCCTTGCCGACCGCAAACTACTGGGCCAAATTTTGTCCAATCTGTTGAGCAACGCCGTCAAATACTCCGCGCCCGGCTCGACGATTGAGGTGCAGGTGCGGCGTGATGTGGAACGTGCCCGTGTACGCGTGCGCGACGATGGCATCGGTATTCCGCTGGATGAGCAGAAGCATATTTTCGAGCCGTTCTATCGGGCCGGCAACACCGGTGGCGTCGCGGGCACTGGTCTCGGCATGAGCATCATGCGCAACGCCGTGGAACTGCACGGCGGCCAGATCCAGTTTGAAAGCAGCGAAGGCGCAGGGTCCACCTTTACCGTACTGCTGCCTGCCGAACCCGCGCCGGAGATCGACTCATGACGCGAATTCTGATCATTGAAGATGACGCCGCCATCCGCGACACCATCACCGATGTGCTCGAATACGGGGGCTACTCGGTCATCAGCACGTCCAACGGCATCAACGGCCTGGCGCTGGCGCAGTCGGAGTCGCCCGACCTGATCCTGTGCGACATCATGCTGCCCGGTCTGGATGGCTATGGCGTCAAGCTGGCGCTCAACGAAGAACCGCGCGCATCGTCGCTGCCATTCATCTTCCTCACCGCGCGCACCACCCGCGAGGATGTGCGCCAAGCGATGGCAATGGGCGCGGATGACTTTCTGGTGAAGCCGTTCGGCTCACGCGAACTACTGGACGCAGTGGCCGCACGCCTGCACCGCAACCGCCAGATCGCCAGCGCGCGCGCCGCCGATCTCGATCATGTGCGCGAGTACATCAATCTGGCGCTGCCGCACGAACTGCGCACGCCGCTCACGGGCATGCTGGGCTATCTCTACGCCCTGCGCAGCAGCATCGAAACGATGCAACCCGACGCGGTTCAGGACATGCTCGACCAGATCGAGCGGTCGGCCATGCGCCTGAACCACTTGATCGAACGCTACGTCGCCTATGCTCAGCTTCGCGTGGTGGCGAACAGCCCGGACTTGATTCAGGCGCTGAACGAGCTGGCTGGCGAAGTGCCCCTCAGCCTGGTCATCCGCGAAGTGGCCGAAACGCAAGCCGAACAAGCTCGCCGCCCCGATGACCTCGTGCTGGACTTGCAGCCGGGCAGCGCGGGCATCATCGGTGAACACTTCGAGCGGCTGGTGCTGGTCATCCTCGAAAACGCCTTCAAATTCTCCTCGCCTGGAACGCCGGTGACAGTCGTCAGTGAATTGACCGAGGCAGGTTATCTCGTTCGTGTGACCAATCAGGGGCGCGGCATGACCGCCGACCAGATTGCGCGGGTGGGGGCCAACGTCCAGTTTGAGCGCAACCATTACGAGCAGCAGGGTGTGGGCCTGGGGCTGGCGATTGCCCAGCAGATCGTGCGCATTTACGGCGGCCGCCTGACGATTTCCAGCACGCCCGGCGAAACAACCACCGTGACGGTCGATCTGCCTTTTGCGTGATTTGGCCGCTTGCGTGCGCGCAACTTCCCTGAAGGAACTGCGTATACACGAGTGAACGCCCACTGCGAAAAATTTGCACTGAATATCCGGGCGAAATCACCGCTGCGGCATCGGTCGAGGCGGGGTGTGGAGCGAATGCGTGGACGCGGCAGACACAAAGGGGCCAACGCAGCAGGATCCGGTCATCCTTGAATGGGTGCGCGCCGCTATTGCCGGCGATCAGGATGCCTTTGCGGAGCTGGTGTACACCTTTCAGGACGCGGTGTACAACCTGTGCTATCGGATGCTGTCTGACCACGTCGAAGCCGAAGACGCGGCGCAGGAAGCGTTTCTGCGCGCCTATCTGAACCTCAAGCGTTACGACCCCGGCCGTTCGTTCAAAACCTGGCTGCTGTCGATTGCCTCCAACCACAGCATCGACCGGCTGCGGCGGCGGCGTATGCACTATGTATCCATCGACGACCCGCTGCCCAGCCTCACGCTCAGTTCCAGCGAGCCAGAACCAGAAGACGCGGCGCTGTCCCGCGAGGAGAGCCAGCGCGTTCAGGCGCTGCTGGACGAGCTCGCGCCGGACTACCGCGCCGCCATCGTCCTGCGCTACTGGTACGACTACTCGTACCTCGAAATCGCAGACATTCTCGACACGACCGAAAGCGCGATCAAGAGCCGGCTGTTCCGCGCCCGGCAGATGATCGCCGAGCAGTTGGGCGATGAGGCGGCTGAGGCCGTGGTCACGCGCAGCAGGCTGACTCAGGGAGCATGAAGCCCATGACTGATGAGCGGCAGACGCGACAGATGCACGAGGCGCTGGACGACCAGCTTGCGCCTGAGGCGCTCGATGAGCTGTACACCGGCCTGGATGCCGACCCGCAGGGCGCGTCCGTCTTTGAGCGGCTGCGCGCCGTAGACCGGCTGCTGAAAGAAGCGCCATTCGAGGGCGCGCCGCAAACGCTGGCACTGCGCGTGCTGGCGAAAATCGCCGAGATAAAGCCCGAACAGCTTCGGCGCGGGGCTGGGCTGGCGCTGGCGCTGGGGATCGGGCTGGCCGCGCTGCTGCTGCTGCCCCTGATGGCCGCGCTGGGCTGGCTGATCGTCAGTGTGCTGTCCAACCCCGCCGCGGCGGTGAGCGTGGTCATCAGCGTATTAGCATCGCTGGCTGGCTGGGTGATTGCGATGGTACAAAGCGCGCAGGCAGCCTTGCAAACTAGCCCGCTGATTCCGGCGGCGCTGGTGGCTTTGGTGCCGGCGGGTTATCTGCTGCTGCGGCGCATGCGCGGAGAACGGCTCGACCGTGAGCGGCGCGAACGGCTGGGCGGCCCGCCCGCCGATGAGGAGTAAAAATGATGCGGCATGGAAAACTGCTGATCGCAATCGCTGCAATCGTCCTGGTACTGGGCATTTTATTCGTGCTGGGCGCATCCGTGCGTGCCGGCTGGAACGCCATGACGAACAGCCCCGACGCAATTCATCTGACCAATGACTATGTTTTCTCAGGCGAACAGTCCGGAGATCTGGCGGTGTTTGCGCGCACGATCATGTTTGCAGCCGATGGGGATCTCGATGGCGACGCGGCGCTGGTGGGCGATACAGTGCAGATGCATGGCCACACGACTGGCGACTTCAGCGCCACGGCCAGCGAGATTACACTAGGCGAAAGCGCGCGTATTGACGGTGACGCCACGCTTGCGGGCGAAACAGTGATGGTGGACGGCGCAATCGCGGGTGACATCCACATCAGCGCCAGCAAAGTCTTGCTGGGCGCGAACAGTCAGTTGAGCAGCGATGTGAGCATATGCGCGAGCGCCGTCACCGATCAGCGGGCGAACGCCGCCCCGGTTCTGCCCTGTGCGCCTGCCCTGTCTGCGCCGCCGCTGATGACCGCCGCTGGCACGTCCGTCTCGGCGTGGGTTCTACTGGCGGCCGTGCTGGCAGGTGGCGTGCTGGCGGCCCTGCCCTATGGGCTGGCACCGCTGCGCATGGCGCGCCTCGATGAGGGCTTGCGCGCCCGCAGTGGCCCCCGGCTGATTTTCGGCGCGGCCCTGTTCGGGCTGTGGATCGTGCTGGCGCTGCTGCTGGCGCTGCTGCCCGGCGGCTGGGTCACGCAAATCCTGATGATCGTCTTTTTCGGCGCGACATTTGTTCTCGGCGCGCCGCTCATGTGGCTGGGCGCGGCACTGGCGGGCCTGTGGATTGGCGCTGCGCTGGCGCGGCTCGTGCGGCGCGCGCACACTCCTGCTCCGCTGGCGGCGCTGGTAGGCGGGCTGCTGATCAGCGGCGCGCTGGCGCTGGTGGGCCTCAACTCGGTGCTCGGCATCGTTGGCCTGAGCGTGCTGGCGATCATCGGCCTGGCGGCATTTGGTGCAGCGCGCGCGGCGGGCGCAGTCGGCGACGGCCCGCGCCGCACCAGCTACTTCGTGCAGGGATAACTGGCAACGCAAAGAACGCAAAGTACTACAGGGGGTTTCCCCTTCGTACCCTTCGCGTTCTTTGCGTTGTTTTTTTGCGTTTTCAGAACGGGTAGATGCTTATCCCCAGCGCTTCGGCCAGCGCCACTAACAGCGGCGCGATGATGAGCGCGGGCAGGAAGTTGACCACGCGCAGGCGCTTGATGTCGAGGATATTCAGGCCCAGCCCGATCAGGATGACGCCGCCGACGGCCGTCATTTCCGCGATCATTGCCACGCTCATCACGTCTCCCAGCACCATGCCCAGCAGTGACAGTCCCCCTTGCAACACGATAATCGTGATCACGGTGAAGAACACGCCCGGCCCGAACGCGGCCGCGAACGCCATCGCCGCGAAAAAGTCGAGCACACTCTTGACGGCGATCTGCTGAAAGCCGGCGGGCAGACCCATGCCGTCCTGAATCGAGCCAACGAACGTGAGCGGCCCCACGCAGAACACAAGGCTGGCGGTGATGAAGCCGTTAACGAAACGCTTGCGCGCCTCGTCATCCTGGTCAGCCCCACGCGTGGTGACGCGGCGCAGCCATTCCGCGAAGCGTTCCAGCCAGCGTTCCAGATTGAGCGTTTCGCCAATGACGATGCCGATGATCAGGCTGAGCAGCGGGATGATGATGTTGCCGCTAGCCTGGGCATTGCCAATGCCGATCACCAGCGTGATCAGGCCCAGCCCCGCGACTATCGAGGCGTGCATGCGCTCTGGGAAGCGGTTGCCCAGCGCCAGCCCGAGCAGGCTGCCGACGGCGACTGCGAGTGCATTGAGAAGCGCGCCGCCCACGTCTGTGTCCTTTTCAGTGAGGCAAGCCAAGACCGGCAGAGCTTATCCCGTTTGCGCGGGCTGGCAAGGGAGGGGATGAATCACAGAGAAGAATCCAGATTCACCGCCAAGTCGCCAAGATCGCAGAGGAAAAGCACCAAGAAGGTTTAGGCTAAGCCCTTGGCGCTCTCCTTATTGAACTTGGCGACTTGGCGGTAAATCGATACGTTTTCTCTACCCAATTCTTCGGGGGCCGGGCTTGGGCAGGCGGCGCGGCGGAGAGGCGGCCTGCTGGCCGGTGATCTCCTCGACCAGCGATTGGTAATCACGGGTTTTAATGACAACGGGCATGGGCACAGCGTGGCCCATGATGATCGCCTGCTGCTGTGTATCGAGGCGGGCCAGCACCTCGCGCAGGCTGCTGCCGCCGCTAATGCCGTTGAGCACCGCGTTGATGTCGCGCTCATTGTCGAGCAGGGCGGTGATACGCGTGCCGATCTGGCTCATCACTTCCTCGTCAATGCCGCTGGGCCGCTGATCGACCACCAGCAGCGTGACGTTGTACTTGCGCAGTTCACGGGCAATGATGCCGAAAATCGTTTGGCTGGCGATGGCGGGCGCGAGGAACTTGTGCGCTTCCTCGATGGTGATCATCAACTGGCGCGGCTCCTCGGTAGGGTTGCCCAGCGCCTTCTCCATCTTCTCGACGTACTGCATGTGAATGCGCCGCGTGATGTAGTTGGCGACGAACAGGTACGATTCGAGCGAGTTGCCGTACTTGCCAAATTCCAGCACCACGCTCTTGCCCTTCTGCAGCAGGTCCATGATGTGGGCAATGCTGTCCTCGGCCACTTCAGGCACAAGGAAGCCCCAGCGATCGAAGCGCTCGATGCGCCGCTGCAGGCTGTTGAACGTGCCTTCGAACAGGTTCGGGATTTCTTCCACATCCAGCCGGTCAGCCTCGGTTAGATGCACCAGCCGCGCGATCCACTTGGGGCCCCAGCGCTTGCGCAGCGTGTAGGCCGCGTCGATCATGGCGTCGCTGAAATCCATCGTCTCGCGCAGCATGACCAGGTCTTCTGGCTCGATGGCATCGAAGCAGATTTTGACATCGAGATCGCGCGGGGTCTTACGGCGGTTGGCCTGTTCGGGGTCGAGCGTCGCAATCGCCACGTCCTGCGGGAAAAGCTGCTTGAGGCCCTTGGTACTGCCACGCTGCTCGTCGCTGGCCGCGAATCCGTAGTCGTTATGCATGTCGAAGATGAGCGTGACAGCTTTCTGGCGTTTGATGACGCCGCCCAGCAGCAGGCGCGTGAAAAAGCTCTTGCCGGTGCCGCTTTTGCCGAACACGCCGACTGAGCGCTGCACCAGCCGGTCGAGGTTGAGGTTGATCGAGGTCGTTTCCAGTTCGAGTGGCGCGCCGACGGGGAAGTGGTTGGCGTCATCCGTGCCAAACACCGCTTCGACATCGCCGACTGTTGCCGTATGCACATCGGTGAAATGGCCCGGGATAGTCTTCACCGGCTTCGGGCCCTCACCGGCTTCATCGTCGATCATCAGCATCGGCTGGATGCTGACCTTGCCGAAGACGGTTGTGCCCACATGCACCGCGCGCAGAAACGGATTGGACACATCGGGCGGGTCGGCCTGAATAGCGGGGTTGATGTGGTCGAGCGCGATGTCCGTCACCATGCAGAAGAAGCGCTTCTGGGTATCGGTCTTGACGACGACGTAGCGCCCGACAGCGAAATCCTCGATGCGCTGCATGCGGTCGATCTTGACAACCAACCCCTTGCTGAGCGAGCCGCCCACGACCACGCCCAGGCGCGGGCCACTGTCTTCCTGCGCAGGCTGAATCTGCTCGAGATCGTCGAAATAGTCGTCGCGTACGCTCGCCATATTCAGCCCCTGTCCACCCACTGGCCCTGCATGGAATTGAACCTTAATTATACCGCGAAACCCCTAGAACGCATGTGCTAATTCGGGCGAAATTGAGCGGGGTTAGGGGGTTGGCAGGGCTATTGCATCAAACGCGATTGGTGAGAAGCATATGCCACAACCTCACCCCGGCCCCTCTCCGCACGCACGCGGAGAGGGGTGACTTGTTGTGAGCCTTTGGCGGGGCCAGACAGTGAGACAGTGAGACAGAATCAAAACAGCGAGACAGCCTTCAGGGAAAAACGAATGGGACAGTCGAGACAGAATACAGGACACTGGATGCACGGCGGCGGCGCAGGTTGGTTTGCAATCATCCTGCGCGGCAAGGGGGCACGGTTTCATCGTAGAACAGGTGCGCGCGCTGCAGGCGAAGTTTTGGTGGATCGGGTGGTCGCGGATAAGCGGGGTGCGGGGCGTCAATGGCGCGTCTGCCCCCTTCCCATGTTTGGCTGAGGAGAGGACATGTTTGGATGTGAGAGAAGATTTGCGCGGCCGAATCGCTTGTAGAGGCACGATGCATCGTGCCCGTACGAGGACATTTTTTCCTCACAAGCCACAAAGGCCGAAAAGGTATCCTCTCCTCAGCCATGTTTGGGGAAAGTGGCCGGGCGTGATGCAGGCGGGTTGGGGGGGTGAGGTTTGTACGTGAGCCAATTTTTATGCAATAGCCCTGACGGGGTTGGCGCTAACGGAGAAAGACGGGAACAGGGTATGCTCGTGAAGAAGTTGAAAGTTGAAAGTTGAAAGAGATGAAATGGAGAAACCTTTTGAACCGCCAAGACGCCACGTACGCCAAGGGTAAAGATAGAACCCTCCTGGCATTCTTCGTCGGCGATTCTGGCGTCGTGGCGGTGAATCTCTATTTCTATGGTTCCTGAGGACGGGTCGATGAAGGCACTGGTGACGGGCGGAACGGGCTTTGTGGGGTCGCATGTGGCGCGGTCGCTCGCCGCCGAAGGCCACACGGTGCGCGTGCTGCACCGGCCTGCGTCGAAGCTGACGGCGCTGGACGGCATGGAATTTGAGCATGCGCTGGGCGACATCCTCGACGCGGAGTCGCTGCGCGCGGCCTGCGATGGCTGCGACTGGGTGTTTCACGTCGCGGCGGTGGCCGACTACTGGCGTTCGTCGCCGCAGGCCATCATTCAGGCAAACGTCGAAGGCACACGCACGGTGCTGAATGCAGCGCGTGAATCGGGTGTGCGGCGCGTGGTCTTCACCAGCAGCGCGGCGGCGATCGGGCTGCGGCAGGATGGCAAGCCCGCCGGCGAAAACGCCATGTTCAACCGGTCTCCGGCACAGTTCCCCTACGGCTACAGCAAAGCGCTGGCCGAAGTCGCCTGCCGCGAGGCCGTAGCCGCCGGGCAGGATATCGTCATCGTCAATCCAGTAGTTGTGATTGGGCCGGGCGACCTGAACCGCATCTCTGGCGAATTGATTCTATCGGTGGCGCAGTTGGGGCCAGCTATACCCGTGCCGCCGGGTGGTGTGGCGATGACGGATGTGCGCGACATCGCGCGCTGGCATGTGCGGGCGGCAGAACGCGGCATATGCGGTGAGCGATACATCCTCGGCACGGTCAATACACCGCACGCCGACCTGTTGGCCATGATCGCTGATGTCGTCAACGTGCCCCGGCCGGGCTTCCCGGTACCAGCCTTCGCGCTGCCGATTATGGGCGCGCTGGTGGACTGGGCGCGGTCGCTCGGCCTGCCAATCAAGGCCGATGGCACCCAGATACGTCTCAGCGGCAAGGAAGTCTATTTCAGTTTCGACAAGGCGTGGGAGGCATTTGGCCCGCCGGAAGTCACGCTGCGCCAGAGTATTCAGGACGCCAGCGATTGGTACGCCGCGCACGGTTATCATCCGCCAAAGCGGATGGATTAGGATGATAAGCCGCTAGTGAAGCACTATAATGCACCCAGCTTGTAACCTCAGCCGCTGAACGCGGCAGGCAAGACCACTGCCCATAACGCCCCTGGACTGCGCCGTGGAGCAAGTGACCCGCACCTGAAGTGGAGCCGGATATTATGTGGCACAAAGCCGTACAAAGAATTAAGCCGTTAACACATTACATCCCGATCATTGATACAGCGCGCACCTATCAGCGGGCCTGGCTGCGCGATGACCTGGTTTCGGGCGTGGTGGTGGGCGCGATCATGGTGCCGGTTGCCATGGCCTATGCCCAGATGGCTGGAGTGCCGCCGCAAGCCGGTTTGTACGCGGCCATCGTCGGCATGGCTTTGTACGCGCTGCTCGCCACCAGCCACCATATGAAGGTCACAACCAGCTCAACCATGGCGATCATGTCGATCGCGGTGGTCACGCCGCTGGCAGGCGGAGACGCCGCGACATTCATGGCGCTCACGTCCGCCCTGGCCATCATCGTCGGTATCATCATGATCGTGCTGGGCATCATGAAGCTGGGCTTCATCTCTGACTTTCTCGCCAAGTCGGTCATGACGGGCTACATCTTCGGCGTTGCGCTTCTTATCGGGATGAGCCAGCTCCCCAAGGTGTTTGGCGTGTCGGGCGGCAGCGGCAATTTCTTCCAGGAGTTGGCACAGTTCATCACGAAGCTTCCCGAAACCAACCTTTACTCGCTGGCGCTGGGTGCAGGCTCGATCGTGCTCATCCTGTGGCTCAAGCGAACACGGCCGCGTATTCCGGGCGCGCTGCTGGCGCTCATCCTGGGCACCATTATCGCGGCGGTGTTTGACCTGAACGCGAACTTCGGTGTCGCGGTCGTCGGGAACATTCCAACAGGCATGCCTGCCCCCAGCATACCGCACATCGATCCAGGCGACCTCGTCTTCCTGATTGGCGGCGCGGCGGGCATGGTGTTTCTGGCGGTAGGCGAGACACTGGGAACGGGACGTGCCTACGCTGCCAAGTACCACTACGAGGTCAGTGCCGACCAGGAACTTCTGGCGATGGGCGCGGCCAACATCGGCTCGGGCCTGTTTCAGGGGCTGACGATTGACATGAGCCTGTCGAACACGGCCAGCGGAGAGGCGGCCGGCGAGCGCACGCAGGTATCAACGCTCGTCAGTTCAGGGGTCATCTTGCTAGTGGTGCTTTTCCTTGCCCCGCTGCTGCGCAATCTGCCCTCGGCAGTTCTCGGCGGAATCGTATTAAGCTCTATCCTCGGGCTGTTCAACTTCTCCGAGTTCAGACGTTATTACAGGGAACGCAGAACGGACTTTATCCTGGCCATCACCGCCTTGATTGGCGTGACCGCCAGTGATGTCATGACCGGGCTGATGCTCGCGGTGCTCTTGTCGCTGGTGATGCTGCTGTACCGCGCCAGCCGGCCGTACATCGCCCGGGTTGGCAAACGGCCCTCGGGCGAATTCAGCGACGAGGAACGCCATCCTGACGCTGAGGGAATCCCGGGCTTCGTGATCCTGCGCCTGGATGCGCCGCTGTACTTCTTTAACGCCAACGTCGCGCGTCAGGAAATTCTGCAGCAGGTCGCTGCTCACTCACCGCGCGCAATCCTGCTCGATCTGGGCGCCACAGCCGACCTGGATATTGGCACGAGTGATATGCTCCGTGACCTGAACGCCGACCTGCGTGACAGCAAGGTGACGCTCCAGTTGTCTCAGGTACGCAGCTCGGTTCGGGATCGTATGGAGCGGACCGGACTGCTCAGCGCCATCGGCACGCAGAATCTGTACCCGAGCATTGATTCGGCCGCCAGTGAATTTCTGCGTAAAGGCGTGCCAGACCTGCCTGACCCATCTGAGGAGCCTGCGGCTGAAGCGACTGTGGTGGTGGACACTCCGGCTGAACCGGCAGCGCCTGTGGACACTTCACCAGTGCCGACTGTGCCAGAGGAGACTGCGGCAGAACCAGCTACGCCTGAGGAGACTTCACCAGAGCCGATCGTGCCTGAAGAGACTCCGGCTAATCCGGCAGTGCCTGAGGAAACACCAGCCGAGCCGACTGTGCCTGAGGAAACTCCACCAGAGACGACTGTGCTAGAAGAGGCTTCGGCTGAGCCGGCTGCGCCTGAGGAGACTTCACCGGGGCCGACGGTGCCTGAAGAGGCTTCGCCCGACGAAACTCCACCGGACAAGACTCCGCCTGAGGCGGCAGAATAGACATTTATACACGAGTTATCAAATTCGATTTCGGCTGGTTGCGTTGATCCGCCGGCGGTTTTGAACCGTCGGCAGCGCAACGCGACCAGCCGAATATCGTGTATGCCATTCAGCCGCCTGTTATAGCGGGAAGCACAATGCGGAAGCCGATGTGGTGATCCTGATACGTGGGCGGGTCCTCGAAATGCCGGTAGGCCGAACGGGCCACGACCGGATTGCTGCCCCACCAGCCGCCCTTCTCGACCTTCATCTGGCCGCGTGACGCGCCAGCGGGGTCGGTGACGGCATCAGCATCATAGCCCGAACTCAGCCAGTCCTGCACCCACTCCATCGCGTTGCCAGCCATATCGAGCGCGCCCACCCAGCTTGCCCCAGCGGTATAGCTGCCCACAGGCGTGAGCGCCTCGCTATCTACGACGTTCGCCAATTCAGGATCCCATTCATTGCCCCAGGGATAGATGAGGGAATCGGGGCCGCGCGCCGCAAACTCCCACTGGGCTTCGGTGGGCAACGCGCCGCCGCGCCAGTTGGCGTAGGCTTCGGCTTCAAACCAAGTAATGCACACACGCGGCTCGTCCGGCTGCGGGTTTTCAACACAGGCGATGGGCAAACGCTCCAGATTCTGGCGGCTCAACCAGCCTGCACCGGCCTCGGACCACCATTCGGGCGTCGTGTAGCCTCCGGCCTCAGTGAAAGCGTCGAATTCGGCGTTGGTCACCTCGTGCTGGCCCAGCCAGAAGCCCTCGCTCAGGCAAACGTCGTGGTCGGCCTGTTCCCTGCTCATAGCACGAATGGACCAACCGGGTGCGTCCAACTGCACCGCTGCCGCTCTTACGTCGGCTTCGCTGGTACCCATGCGGAAACAACCCGCTGGCACGAACACCATCGGCACGCCATCAATCTCGCGTACCATGTGCGTCCAGTCGGCGTTGGCCGCCGGCGGCTCGGGAACGAGCGGGGATTCGCGGCCTGTGGTCTGCGCGCTCACCACGCCAGCCAGCAGCAAAACAACAAGTGCAGTCAACATTATTCGCATGATTATTTCCTCATATGCCCTGTGTTGTAATACACATAGGGCATAGGGATGGGTTCAATTGGGGGCGTTCAGGTGCGAAGGTGGAT
>CAWJBF010000013.1:0-95421 GCA_963841085.1 uncultured Chloroflexia bacterium
TGGGAAATGAGGGTATCTCTGGAGATGACGGGACAGGTGAGGCGCTTACTCAGCCCTCGGCCTCATCACCGCTGCCCTCGCGCTCGGCCGGTGGCTGGATATTGCGCGCGCGTGTGTCCTCGCGGGTGAGCTTCTCCAGCGGTTTGTCGCGCCGCACCAGATAATGGTCGAGGTCGCGCGCGACGAAGCTGTTCGGAAAAGCGCGCCGCGCCTCCTCAACCACGCGCATTTCGCGGTAGCGCCGTGACAGATGCGTGAGGATGAGCGCACGCACGCCCATGTCGCGGGCCAGCGTTCCGGCCTGCGTCGCGGTGATATGCCCGAAACGCGCCGCCGCATCCGCGTCCTCATCCAGAAACGTCGATTCGATGACGAGCACGTCGGCATCGGCGACGTAGTCGCGCACGTTGTCCAGCCGCCCGATATCGCCTATATGCACGTATTTCGCCCCATGCACCACAGGGCCAAGCACCTGCTCGGGCGCGATCACCCGGCCATCGGCCAGCGTTACAGTCTCGCCAGCCACCAACCGGCCTCGCTCCGGCCCGTTGGGCACGCCCAGCGCCACCGCCTGATCGACCAGAAACGGCCGGCGCGAACGCTCCTGAAACACGTAGCCAAGCGAGCTGCTGCCCCGGTGCGACACCGGAAACGCGCTGATGGTGAAGTCCTTGTGCTCGAAGAAGATTCCCGGTTGAAGCTCGACCAGCTTGATTTCCACTGGCAGGCGCTCATAGCCCAGCACCACGCCGAAGAGCAGATTGTGCACCCGCTCCAGCGTGCCCTTGCTACCGAAAATCTCCAGCGTTTCGAGGTTCTCCCAGCGCGCAAACGTCGATACCAGCCCGCCCAGCCCGAGGACGTGGTCGAGGTGCGAATGTGTGAGCAGGATGTGATTGAGGCGCTTGAAACCGATGCCGCTGCGCAGAATCTG
This sequence comes from uncultured Chloroflexia bacterium, assembly GCA_963841085.1. Classification (GTDB taxonomy): domain Bacteria; phylum Chloroflexota; class Anaerolineae; order Aggregatilineales; family Phototrophicaceae; genus Flexifilum. The sequence goes on from CAWJBF010000013.1 coordinate 935, forward strand.
GCGCTGCGTGCCCTCGCCGCAGTCGATCAGGAAGCGCTGGTCGCCCGCCAGCACCGCTTGCGCCGCCAGCCCGCGCTGAATCGACGGCGCGGACGCGGAAGTGCCGAGGAAGATGATCTCGAACACGGCCTCAGCCTTCTCTGCTAACGGCCACCTGGCCGATGACCAGGCGCGAACTGCGCACGAACAAGCGGTCATAGACCGGCAGGCGGTCGCCGGTTGCGCCGTCGTAGCCGCCAATCGACATGAAATACTCGCCGCCTGGCAGCGTCCACGGCAGTTGGATGTAAGTGACTTGAAGGAAAACGTCGCGCGGCAGCAGCGTTTCGGGGCGCACGCTGATCGAGTCGTTCTGGGCCACTGGCCGCGCACCCATATCGGCCTGCAAGTGCGTGAACAGCGTCAGGGCCGGCGGCACTTCGCCATCCACGCGCCAGTATTCGGGCACAGTTAGCACATCGCCCGGCCGGTAGGTGCTGCCAAATGTCTGTATGTAGCCGAGGAAGCTGATATTGCCGCCAAAACGCACGGGCGGCGCCGTCACCTGCCAGCCCCCGGGCGATTCGGGCGGATAGGCCACCGGCGCGCTGGTGGTAAACACGCCAATGGTCGTCGCCAGCGCATCGGTCACTTCCATCGTCAGTAGGCTGTCGGGCGGCAGATTTGGACTGTCGATCACGGCGCCGTAGTCCAGCCAGGTACGCACATACGGGTTAGCGTTCGCCAGCCCATCCGGCTGCAGGAAGATCACCTGTTGGCGCGCACCGCCATCGGCGAACACCAATCCCGTACCGCAGTCGACCAGACGCAGCGGCGCGTTCTGCACGTGCATCATCATCGCCAGCACCTGCCAGTCCGCCAACTGCACCGCGTCAGGATGCAGGTCGCTGCTGCACACCACGCTCGGCACCAGCAGCGCCGTTTTATCCAGATAGCGGGCCAACTCACCCAAACGGGCATTGTAGGCCGCCTGCATCTCGGGCAGTACCGGCCAGCGCACGAACAGATCACGGCCTGTCCAAACAACGTTGAACAGGACCAACAATGCTAGCCCGCCAATCACGACAAGGCGGGCCGGTTCGGTTCGCATCCCGCGATAGAAGGTGACGACGCCAAGGCCCACGAACAACACCAGCACCGGCACCAACGCGGCGAAGTACAGGAAATTCGGGCCGTCATAGCGCAGCACCGCCTGAGGCAGCAGCAGCACCAGCGCCAGCAACGCCAGCGCAAATCGCGGCTTGCGAAAGCTCAGAACTGCCACGACCACGCCCATGATGAGGAAGATGCCGCTCACCAGATCAAACAGCGGACGGCCCGGGTAATTCCATGCCGGATTAGCATCGCCCTCAAAGAAGATGCCGCCGATACCGCGCACAATGTTGTCGAAATTGACCGCCCCGCCATCGAACGCGCGGCGCGCGCCCGACAAATCCGGGTTCTGCAGACTGGCGATCAGGTAGGGCGTCGCCACTACGATCAGCAGCACCAGGGCAAACCACGTATAGCTGAACGTGCGCCGGGTGAGCGGCTGGCGCGTGAGTACCATGTAGGCAATGAAGATCACCGCCACCAGCACGACTGAAAACGCGGCTGGCGTAAGGTAGAAGCCCACGCCCAGCAGCACGCCCAGCGAAGCGAACGTGAGCGTCCCCGGCTCGTGTTGCGGCGGTCGGCCATGAATGGGAAACGCGCGCGCCAGCAGCAGCAGCACCAGCGCCACATACGCGGGCGTGGCCGACTGCGCGACCGTTGTACGGGACAGCACAATCGGCAGCATCGATACGGCCATCAGCGCCATCGCGGCAAGGCCTGCCGGCGGCCCATAGAGCGTGCGGCCGAGCGCATACACCGCCGCCAGCGCAATCATGCCGAAGGACAGTGGTAAGAAACGGTCAGTGAACAAGCCCACGCCGACGAAGCTCGTCAGCGCCGCCTGCATCTGCGCAAACAGCCCTTCAAGGCCACCCTGCTCGACGCCCAGATCGTAGAAGACCTCCACACGGCCCTGACGCGCAGTTTCCACCAGCCGCAGCGTGGTGATTTCCTGCTGGTTGAGGCCGGGCGGCAGTGCGTACAGTGCAGACAGGCGCAGAAAAGCGCCCACGAGCAGAATCAGCACCGCCAGCCAGAAGGCGACGCGGCTTACATTCAAACCCCTAACCCCCGATGTGTGTAATGTCAAAGTATGCGTTCACAGCGCCGTCGCCCAGGCTGTGAACGCCAGCACCGCCACCCCCAGCGCGAGCGTGACCCACATAAGCGCTGATTCGCGCTGCGTCAGCCGCGCCACCTCCTCCGGATCGCCCTTGCCGTGGTCGGCAAGAAGCTGCGCCCGTTCGAGCGCGGGAGCCGTGCCGTATTGCAGCAGCAGCCCAAAGATGATCATGCCGAGGAACGCCAGATGCTTGAACAGCATCGCCTGGCTCCACTCGTTGTCGAATTGCAGCAGGCCGTCGTAATGATCATCGCCTGACATCTGAATGAAGCCGGTGAACAGCAGCACGACCAGTGCGAAGTTCGTCCACGGCACGAAGCGCTTGCGCAGCGTGCGCAGGAAGGCGTGGGTTTGCGGGTGATCGCCCAGTACACGTCGCGCCGCCGGCCACACCAGCAGCAGCAGCGTCGCCAGCCCGCCGATCCAGATGACGGTGGCGATCAGGTGGACGAAATAGCTAAGAGCAAGGGCGGACTGGGGCAAGGCCGAGCGCCTCCGGGCTGTCTGGCGCACGCGGCAGACGATAGTCGTCACCACAGTATTTCGCCATGTTCGCCAGTTCAATATACGCAGGCCGAGTATACCCGTCTGGCGTGGTGACTGCCCACCAGAACTCCTCGTTTTCGGGCGTCCAGCCGGGATCGGCGATGTAGATGGCGCTCATCAGTCCCACCCAGGGCGACCAATGCCCAGCCGCGTAAGCGTAGGCCTCCACCAGTCGCTGCGCCTGCTCCGCCTCGCTGACGGCAAACCAGGCCATGTCCGGGTGCACGGTGTCGGTCGTGTAGCCCACCTCTAAAATAGCCATCTGCCGCGCGGCGTCACCGTTGGCGACCATAATGCGGCGCAAATCCTCGACGCGGCGGAAGCTGAAGAAACGATTGCCGCCGGGCGCGTCTTCAGGCGCAACATCGGGCGCGGTGTAGCCCGGAGCATGCGCGCCGACCACGTCGACATACTGCTGAAAGCCTGCGTCGTACATCTGCTGCAGGAACATATCGTCCGGCGTGGCGGTCGCGTCCCAGTTGCCGGTTGGGGCGAGGCCCGCCGAAATCAGGATGGCGTCGGGGTCGGCGGCGCGAATGGCCTCGCTGCACGCTTGCAACAGCGCCACATAGCCGGCGGGATCGGGCTGGCGACCGCCCCACTCGCGTGACAGATTCGGCTCGTTCCAGATCTGATAGGCGGCCACGCGGCCCCGATAGCGTTCGGCTACTGCGGCGCAGTAGCGCCCGTAGTCGGCAGGATCGTCGGGCGGCGCATCGACGAAATCGACGCCGCGCTCGCCCGTCTGGTTCGGGTGGCTCCATGCCGGAGCATCGGTCAGGCGCACCACCAACTTGAGATCGCGCCGTTCCAGCTCATCCAAAATCTCGTCGGCGCGGCCAAACTGCCAGACGTCGGGCTCGGGCTGAATATCCTCCCACGCAAATGTTTGCTTGACGTGGCTGAAGACCATGCGCTGCACCCAGTCCATGTGCACGCCAGCCCAGCCGTTGTCCCACCACAGAAACGTCTGCATGCCATAGGTGAGCGACGTGAACGGCGGGTCGGTAATCGCGTAGCCGTGGAACGGGTCGCTGCTGGACTGCGGCACGCTCAGAATCAGTGCAATGCCGATGACGAGGATGGCAGCGGCGAGGGTGCGGCGGAGGGTCATGGGCAGAGGCCCCTCACCCCCAGCCCCTCTCCCACGCAAGCGGAGAAAGGGGAGACCAGCATGCACAGCGTGCTACCCAAGGGTGATATTCGGGCTGTCGCCAGGGGATAAATCCCCTGTCTGGAAACCCCAAGAGCGCTGAAGGGACTGGGTTTTAGCCCCTTCAGGGGGCTTGGGGTTTCCTGCGGCCGAACTTCAGTCCGCCGCGAAAGAGGGCGCGAGACAAAGGAAACGCACGATCCGCCTCTCCCTGAGGGAGAGGGGGCAGGGGTGAAGGCCATTATTGCCCCTGTGCAGCTTCGTAGGCGCGGTTCCAGTCGCGGACGGCATCGAATACCGGCCGGAATGAGAAATCAGGCCCGATGACCGAATAGGGCACGTTCTCGTTGTCCGGGCTCCAGCCCGCCTGCGGGCCGTAGTTCAGGTTCCACAGGAAGGCCAGGCGCACGTCACCGCTGTTGCGCATGAAGTCGAGCGCCTTGACGGTGTAATCGCGCTGCTCGGCCAGCGTGTTGTCGTACGAGAAGTCGAGGCCGGCCGGAACGCCGGTCAAATCCTCGGCGCTGGGCCAGCCGAACTCGGTCACACACAGCTTCTGATCGCCGCCGGCCACCTGCACCTTGCTCGCATAGGTGTCGAGCGTGCTGCGGAAGCTCCAACTGTGGTGAGGATTGTCGAATGGCCCGCGAAACTGTGCCGTCGGATCGTTAGGTACCGTGTCCCAGGTGTAATCCGGGCTGACGTTGATGCCGTTATGGTGCACGCCAATGCAGTCGGCATTGTCGAGCAAGCCGGCTGCTATCATCTGGTCGAGGTAGACGAAGTCATCCCAGGCGCGCACGCCGTCGCTGAGGCCGGTGGGAGACAGCGCCCCACTGACGACGATCACACCCGGATCGACGGCCTTGACCGCGTCATTCGTCGCGCTCAACAGGCTGATGTAGTTTTCCGCGCTCAAGCCGTTCACACTCGTCCATTCGCGGTCGAGATTCTGCTCGTTCCACACCTCGACCGCATGAATCTGGCCGGGATAGCGTTCAAGCAGCGCGGTGACGAACTCGGCGTACTGGGCGGGGTCGGCAGGCGGGCCGTGGCGCGAGGTATCGACGCCCTGCTCGCGCGCCCATGCGGGCGCGGTGACGACCGACACCAGCACCTTGACGCCTTTTTCGGCCATTGCCGGAATGTACAGGTCGGTTTCGTACCAGTCGTAGTCACCGTCCGCCGGTTCCATGTTCTCCCAGCGCACCTGCATCTTGGCCCAGTCGACTCCGAGCTGATCGGCCGTGACGTTTACCCAATCCTCCATCAAGTCATAGCTGACCTGCACCTGCGTGCCCAGCTCGAACTCCTGCACGTCTACCGGTCGCGAGGTGGGCGCGATGGTTGGCATAGCGGCTACGGCCAGTGCCGCCGGTTCAATGGTCGCTTCCTGCGTAGGCGCAATCGTCACCTGCTGGGCGGCCGCTGGCTCAGTGGCCGTGGGCTGGATTGGCGTGGGCGACTGCTGCGGGGTGGTGGTTTCCGTGGGCAGCGCCACGCTTTGCAGGCTCAGGCCCGGGCCGGTGCCGCCGATGGATGGGAAGGCCACATAGATGGCGACAAAAGTCGCGGCGGCCATCACGAAGGTGATGCCCGCCCACAGCAGAACAAAGCTGCGCATCTGTTTGCGGAATTTGACCTGCGGAGACTGCGCCATCGGTTTAAGTCCTCTTGTTCGGGCTAGCGGGCGGCCGCGAGCGCGTCGCAGGCCGGGCAGCCGCCGTTGGGCCGGATAATGGCAAAGCCGCCCATCGGGTCGGTGCCATAGTCGGTGAAATCCACGTTCCAGACGATCATCAGGCGCACCTTGCCGCTTTGTGAAGCCAGCGCTGCCGCTTCGGCCAGCCAGGCGGCCTGCTGGCCGAGGCTCACATTCTGCGCCCACGCGAAGTAGCTGGGCAGCGGCGGGAAACCTTCTGGCGTGAGATAGCCCAGTTCGGTGAAGCAGATTGGGCGCTGGCCGCTGATCAGGTTCCAATAGGTATTGAGCGTGGTCGGGAAGTAGCGAGTGTAGTAATTATCACGCGGGTCGCCGCTGGTCTGTGACGGCCCAACGATGCCCTCGTTATAGTGCGCGCCGAGGCAATCCATCCACTGAACGCCGCCCGCCGCCACCAGTTCACTCACCCAGCGGTCGTCGTTCATCACGCGGCCGGGATACGCGCCCTCTGCGCCAGTCGGTGCCGGTGCGCCGCTGATGACCATCACGCTGCCGTTCGCGCCCTTGATGGCGCTGTAGGCCATTTGCAGCATCTGCGCGTACAGCGACCCGCTGATCTGCCCTTCCGGCCACTCGCGGTCAAGGTTAGGCTCGTTCCACACCTCAATTGCATCCGGCCCATACGACGCCACGCTGCCGAGGAAGCTGGCGAACTGCTGCATATAGCCCGTGCCGCCATTGCGCAGATCATCCGGCGAGCCGACGACGCCGAGCAGAATCTTGAAGCCGCGGCTGTGCGCCTCGTTGATGGCCTGCTGCGCGACCGAGCCATCCATGCCCGGCCCATAGCGCAGTTGAATCTTCATCCAGTTCATGCCGGCGTGGCTCATCTGGCCCGCGCCGCCTGTGCCGGTGCCGGTCACATGGCCACCATACTCGAAATTGCCGGCCGCAATACTGCCCGCGCCGGGTGCGGCGGCTGGCGGGGCGGCCACCGAATAGGCCGTCGCCACAATTTGCACGCTCGGCGGCGGTGGCGTATTCGTCACCATCGGCGTCGGCGAAGGCGTGGGGGTTGGCGTTTCGGTAGGCGTGGGCGATGGGACAAACACTGCCACCGCTGCCCCGCCGCGCACCGTCGCCGGGTCGCTGCCCTGCGCCACCGCCACATTGACCGCGTAGTTGCCTTCCGGCGCGGCAATCGTGGCCTGCAGCGGCTCGTTCAGGCCAGTCACGACCTCGCCCACGGCTCCATCTGCGCTCTCAATCGACCAGCGCAGCGCCAGTTCGCCGGCATTAGCCGCCGCCGGCACGCCCAACTTGAAGGTTTGCAGCAGCGGCAGCAAATCCGGGCTGAGGTCTTCGGCCTGCAGGTCGTCAAAGGCCACACCGCCCAACGCTTGTGACGCGAACTGCGCCAGACGGGCGCTCAAGGCGGGCGCGGTCATCAGCCACATGCGCGATACCGGCGCGCCGCTTTCATCCAGATAGTCGATGTACGTCTCGCCGGTCACGTCATCACGCCCGGACTCAGCAGTGTAGCCATCCAGCCGCGCCGTGAACGGCTGGCCGGGCAGAATTGTGCCGCCCGCCGTCGTATCCGCCTCGATGACGACATTGCCGAGCGCGGACAGCGCCTGCTCGTAGCCAATCGGGGCGAAGGCGTCATCATCCTGCCGCGTCGAACGGGCAGGCAGCGTGATCAGCACCTTCTCGCGCGGCATCTGGCCGACCGCATAGGCAGCGATTTGCTCGGCCAGCCCGCCCGGCGCATAGGCTGCCGGGTCTTCGGGCAGACGAATTTGCATATAGTCTGCCGCCGCGCCAATGGCCGCCCAGTCGTACGCGCCTGTGTCGAGCGTGCCATCCGGCCCCACTTCAGGCGCTGGCACAGCGACGATCACTTGCTTGCCCGAACCAGCCAGATTGGCGTGCACTGCCGCGATGAAATCGCTGAACAGCGCACGCGTGCTGTCTGGCAAATCGCGGTAGTCGATCAGCACGCCGTCGTAGGCGCTGGCGGCGAAGGCGGCCAACTGTGCCGCGTGTTCGGCGCGCAGGCCGTTATTGCTTAGAAGCGCCGTTACAGTTTCAGGATCGGTTGCGCGCGGGTCGGTGTAATTGCGCACCGCTGGCATAACGCTGTATGGGGCGGATAAGTCGAAGCCTGCCGCCAGGCTGCCGGTGAGGCTGCCCGTAAGCGTGGGCTGCAAACCGGCCGGTGCGACGATACTGGCCGCGCTGCCCACTTCATTCGTCAGCGTTTGCGTCACGTCAATGGCAGCCAGCACAACCGGCTCAGCCTGCGGCTGCGCGCTGAACAGCGCCAGATAACGCGGCAGCGCATCCACATCGGCCACCACCTGCTCGCTGCTGAAGGCGGATGGAATCAGCCGGGGTGTTTCGCCCTGCGCCCAGCCGAACAGGTCGAGCCGTTCGGCAGCGACATTCTCAGGCACATCGAGGGTCAGCCGCAGCCCTTCCGGCATCGTGCCCTTTTCGGACAGCGCATAAATCTCACTTGCGAGCGTGCGCCCGGGCAGCACCGGCGCTGCCTCTGGCAATGCTGCTTCAATGGCGACCGCGAAATCCTCGCCTACTTCGCCCAGCGCGCTGACCGTAAGGCCAACTGCGCTCACCGACGCCGATTCTGAATTGATGGGCGTGAAGCTAGGTCCGAACAGGCGCTCGGCCAAATTGACTGGCGGCAGCAGCAGGCCCACACCCACCAGCAGCACCACGACGAGCAGCGTGACGATGCCCGTCACCCAGCAGCCACAACCGCCGCGCCGGGGCGGGCTTACGCGCTCGTATTCGGGCAGATCGTCTGTTTCGAGGGGGGCTTGGGTCATGGAATTCCTTCAGGGCAGTGCTGAGTGGAAAGAGAGTTAAAAGTTCAAAGTTGAAAGAGAGTGATGATGGTTGGCTACGACGAACGGTATTTTAGCCTCTGGCGGCGAAAGATGATCTTCGCGCTTGACCCGACGCGGCGATCAACCTCACCCCCGACCCCTCTCCGCGCGCGGAGAGGGGAGAAAGCACGCGCCGTATGCTCCCCTTCTCCCCGCTTGCGTGGGAGAGGGGGTTGAGGGGTGGAGTTAATTCGCCAGAGCGTCGCAGGCCGGGCAGCCGCCGCCGGGCCGAATGATGGCATAGCCGCCCATCGGGTCCGCGCCATAGTTGGCGAAGTCCACATTCCACACAATCATCACGCGCACGCGGCCGCTGTTGCGCGCAATCGATACCACCGAATTGAGCCAGGCAGCCTGCTCGGCCACCGACGTATTGCCCGCCCACTCGAAGCCCCCCGGCAGCGGGCCAAAGCCCTCGGGCGACAGATAGCCGAGTTCGGTGAAGCACAGCGGCTTGCGCCCGCCAAAGGCGTTCCAGTAGGTATTGACCATGCCCTGATAGTAGCGGCTGTAGTGGCTGCTGGAGCCGCGCGGGTCGCCGCTGGTCTGGCTCGGCGGCAGGATGCCCTCGTTGTAATGCACGCCTACGCAGTCCATGTAGTTGGCCGCGCCGGCCGCCGCCATACCCTGCACGTAGTAATTATCATCGCAGCCGCCACCGCCGCAGCCGCCGAAATAGCCGGTGGGCGCGGGCGCGCCGCTGATAACGAGCGTATTCGGGTTGTTGGCCTTGATAGCGTTATAGGACTGCGCGAGAAGCTGCGTATAGCTCTGCGGGCTGATGCTGCCCGACGGCCACTCGCGGTCGATGTTCATCTCGTTCCACACTTCGATGGCGTCCGCGCCCAAAGCCGCCGCGCCGCCCACAAACTGGGCGTAGCTGTCGAAGTAGCCGGGCGAATACAGCGCGTTCTTGTCGCCGACGATGCCGAGGAGGATGTTGAAACCGCGCGCATGGGCGTCGTTGATCCAGCCGGCCAATTCGCCCGGGTTCTGGCCAGGCGTGAAGCGCCACTGGCGCTTGACCCAGGTCATGCCTGCGCGGCGCATCTGGTCACTGGCGTAAGAACTCCAGTCGGCGACATGGCCGCCGTAGCCGAAGCCGCGATTGCTCACTGGCCCCGCCACGGGTGGGGGCAGCGCAGAACCCGCTGCGTCATCGCCGGGCGGCGCATCTGCCGGTTCATCCATGGGTGCAGGTGCGGAGCCGAAGCTGCCTTCCGGCGGCGGCGCGGTCATGGGCGTGTCGGCCCAGATTTGCGGCAGGCCCGCGACCTGATCGGGCGAAACGGCCAGCAGATCAATCGCGATCCAACCGAACTCACCGTTGGGAAGCACGCCGCGCAGCCAGTAATCACCGGGTGCGCGCCCATCCAGCCGGAACGGTGTGCCGGCCGGAACCACCACCACACGCCGCCATTCGCTACCCGGGCCGCTGCGCAGCCAGGCGTTGTCGGTCGTTGTCGTGTCGATCCATCCCTGGCCAAAAGTGCTCGTCGCCGTCACGAGTAATCCAAGCAGCAGGACGAGTAATGCAGCACGGGAAAAAGCGCGCATAAGGCGGTGTTCCTCTCACACTCCGGCGATGCGGAAGGGGGCAGCGGACTGGATTGGGAAACCCCCTGCTGGCATTGTAGCAGACGCGCGCGCCGCGCTTCAACGCGCCGTAGGGTGAACGCCTAGCGGCCGTGTACACAGGCCAGACAGCGGCCCTGTTTTCGAGTACACTGACAACATTCCAGCGGCCCGCTTGGCCTCCACCAACGAGACCTTCACCCATGACTTTCTACGCCACGATTGCGCGCTACTACAACTCGGAACATGCTGACAAGGACGAGGATCTCGACCTCTACAGCGCCGTTGCCCGCAGTCAGGATGGCCCCGTACTCATCATTGGCAGCGGCACCGGGCGCATTGCGCTGCACCTCGCGCAGGAAGGCATCCCAGTTCACGGCATCGAGATCGAGCAGGCCATGTTCGAGCGCGCCGAAGCCCAGCTAAACAAGCGTTCGCACCTGCGCAAGCGCGTCACCTTCCACCACGCCGACGCATTGAAGGTCGAACTGCCGGAAACATTCGCGCTGGTCATCATCCCCTACAACACCCTCATGCATTTTCTCACGCAGGATGTTCAACTTGCCCTGCTTAAGCGCGTCAAGCAATGGCTGACGAGCAAAGGCGCACTGGTCATCGACCTACCCAACGCCGGCGAAGCCTTCGCCTCGCAGGATACCGAAGCCATCGTCCTCGAACGCACCTTCATCGAACAGGAAACCGGCCACATCGTCATGCAGCAGTCCTCCAGCCGGCTCGACCGCACCGAGCAGTTGATGGAAGTGAGCTGGATTTATGACGAGATTGGCGATGGCGGCGCGGTGCAGCGCACGCTGGTTCCGGTGCAACTGCGTTACTTCTTCTTCAGCGAATTGAAGCTGCTGCTCGAAGCCAGCGGCATGACCGTGGCTGAAGTCTACGGTGATTTCGACGGCATGCCGTTCATCGACGGCTGCCCACGCATGATTGTGATGGCCCACTGATGATACGGCGCAGACTGGCGCTCGCCTCGCTGCTGCTGCTGGCGCTACTGACCGCCTGCGAAGACGCTGCTGTGACGCCGGTGCAGGGCTATACGCTATCTGCGCCCACGCTGGCCCCGTCACCCATCGTCGATGTGCTGGCGCTCACGCCAGCAGCGCAAACCACGCCCATCCTCGGCCAGAATGCGCCCACCTATGCCGCGCTGCCCAGCGGCGGCGAACTGCCGCTGTTGCCAGTCGGCACGGCGGATGCGAGCGCGGCCAGCGTGCCGATTCAGGTGACGGCGGCGGACGGTGTGCTGCTCTATGGAGACATATACGGGCACATAAATGACGACACGCGCTATCCGGCGGCGCTGCTGGTCAATGCCGACCGTACTGCCTGGGGCAGCTTCCCGCTGGCGCTGCGCGACGGCGGCTTCACGGTGCTGTCGATGGACATGCGCGCCGCCATGCCGGTCGATGATCTGCTGGCGATGCTGGCGGCATTCGGGCAGGTGAACACGATGGATCCGTCGCGGATTCTGATCATCGGCGCGGAAGAATCGGGCAGCGTCTCGCTCAGCGCCTGCGCCGCGGGCGTGCCCTGCGACGCGCTGGCGCTGATCAGCCCGGCCAGTTCGCCGCCCGGCGCGGCCCTGCAATTCACAAACCCGCTGCTGCTGGTCGCTGCGCCGTCCGACTCCAGTTACGCGGTCGTGCAGCAGATTCAGGCCGAGTCGCGCAGCCCGCTGACCGTCCTCGACGCGACCGGCGGCGGGCGCGGCGCGCCTCTGCTGGCCAGACGATCCGGCCCTAGCCGCCGAAGTTATTTCGTGGGCACAGGCGCAGTTGGGAGGCTAAGGGTAAGCGATGAACGCGACTGAGAAAATACTTTGTGACGCTGCTGTTCTGGGTGGAGACGCGCATATCGTTGGCACGCGTATCCCTGTGTGGCTGCTGGTGCAGGCGCGGCGGCTTGGCGCGGGTGAAGCCGATTTGCTGCGCGATTACCCAGCTGTGCGCGCCGAGGATTTGGCCAATGCCTGGGCCTATGCGCGGGCGCACGACAGCGCCCTTGAGCAGGCTATTGCATAACACGAACTGGCCTGAGGGAAAAATTGATGCAAATGAAGCAGAAACGCCAAGAGGACCTAATCCTCTTGGCGTTTTTCCTCTGCATTCTTGACGACCTGGCGGTTCAGAGGTTCTCTCTTTACGCTCTCAGCGCCGCGCCCAGCTCCCGTTCGCTCAGTTTCACGATCTTCTCGTGGACTTTGGCGACTTCCTTGTCCGTCAGCGTGCGATCGTCGGTCTGGTAGGTCAGGCTGTAGGCGAGGCTCTTCTTGCCCGCCGGCACGGGGTCGCCGCGATAGATATCGAACAGGCGCACCTCCTTCAGCAGCCCACCGCCCGCCTTGCGGATAACGGCTTCGACCTCGGCGTTAGTTTTCGCCTCATCGACCATCAGCGCGATGTCCTGCAGCACCGGCGGCATAGTCGGCAGCGCGCGCACGGCATACAGGTCGGTGCTGCGCGCCAGCAGGCCGTCCAGGTCGAGGTCGGCGGCCAGCACCGGCGCGGTGTCCAGATCGAAGGCAGTGGCCACCTGCGGATGCAGTTCACCGAATACGCCGAAAACATCCTCGCCGATGACCAGTTCGGCGCAGCGGCCCGGATGGAAGCCGGAGCGCTGGGCCTGGCGCACGGTCGCGCTGGTCAGATGCAGTCCACCGAGCAGGCCCTCAACCACGCCTTTCAGGTCGAAGAAGTCGAACATACCCGGCTGCTGATTATCCCAGGTTTCAGCGTCACGGCGGCCCGTGAGCAGGATGCCAAGGCGGCGCGGCTCGTCCGGAAGAGTCTGGCCGGGCTGGTTGAGATAGACGGGGCCGATCTCGAACAGTTCCTGCCGGTCGCGGAAGCGGGCATTGGCGCGCCCGGCTTCGAGCAGACCGGTCAAAATCGACTTGCGAAGAACGCTTTTCTCGGGCGCAATCGGGTTGGCGATTTCGACATAGCCGCCTTCGGCCAGCGCCGATGATGCGCCGGGCGGCGTCAGCAGTGCCTCGCGGGCAACCGACGTGAAGCGGTAGCTGACGATTTCGCGCAGGCCCAGCGCCGCCAGTGCATCGCGCGCCGCTTCCTCTTGTAGAAAGTCGCTCTTGTCGAACTGAGGCGGCATGGCGTCATCCATCAGCGTCGTCGGGATGGTCTCGTAGCCGGCGATGCGCGCCAGTTCCTCAATCAAGTCGGCCTGCCCGATCACGCCTTCGCCAATATCCAGCCGCCAGTCGGGTGCAGTCGCGCGCACCGTATCACCGTGCACCTCAACCGCGAAGCCGCCGCGCTTGAGCAGCGCCGCCGCGTGTTCGGCGCTCATTGGCATGCCGAGGATGCGCTTGATTTCGCTGGCCGGCAGATCGATCACCGCAACTACGGGCGGTAGTGGATAGTCGTCGATCACGCCCCCCGCGATGTCGCCGCCACCGGTCTGGCGCATGAGTTCAATGCCGCGCTGATTGCCGAGAAGCGCCTGCGCCGGATGCACGCCCTTGCTGAAGCGTGAGGCGGCCTCGCTTTGCAGCTTCTGCACCGTCATCGTGCGCCGGATGTTGATGAAGTTCCACGCCGCCGCTTCGAGCAGCACATTCGTCGTATCGTCGTCAATTTCGGTGTCGCCGCCGCCCATCACCCCGCCCAAACTCAACGGCCCGGCGTCGTCGCACACGAGGATCGTCTGCTCATCGAGCGCCCGCGTCTGCCCGTCGAGCGTGAGCAGTGTTTCGCCCGCTTCGGCCATCCGCGTGAAGATGTGCGGCGTTTTGCCACCGGCGCGCGCCACCAGCTTGTCGTAGTCGAAACTGTGCAGCGGCTGCCCCATCTCGAACATCACGTAGTTGGTGACATCGACGATGTTGTTGATCGGGCGCTGGCCAATCAGGTTCAGGCGGCGCTGCATCCACTCGGGCGACGGCTGCACGGTCGTGCTGCGCAGCAACGTGAGCGTAAAGCGCGGGTTGAGCGCCGGCTCGTGAATGGTGAGCGTGGCCGCGCCTTCGATGGCCGGGCCGTTCGCCTTGACGCTGTAATCCGGCGGACGCAGCGGCAGGTCGAAGATGGCGGCCACCTCGCGCGCCACGCCATAGACGCTGAGCGCGCGAGCAAGGTTGGGCGTCAGTTCGACCGTGAACACGATGTCGCCCAGCACGTCAGCAGCGGGCGTGCCAGGCGCGAACGGCGTGCCATCGGCGGCACGCGGGGCTTCGCGCATGAGGATGATGCCCTCGTGCGAGTCACTCAGGCCGAGTTCCTTCTCCGAGCAGACCATGCTGCGGTTGGGGATGCCGCGCAGGGGCTTCTCCTTGAGGATCATGCGCTTGGGCTCATCGCTGTGGCCGTCCCACACTTCCGCGCCCTCTTTGGCGAATACCGTCCACAGACGGTTTGCCAGCGGCCCCGCGCCCTTGAACTCGTACAGGTTGGGCGCGCCGGTGACGCACTGTTCCAGCTCTGCGCCGCCGTAATCGACCATCGCCAGCACCAGCCGGTCGGCGTTGGGGTGCGGTTTGACCTCGACAATCGCGCCGAGCAGCAGCTTGTCGTTGTCCCAGACAAGGTGGTTGCTGGTGGGGAAGCGCACGCCCTCAACGGCCGTCTGCGGCAGGCCAAGATAGTCAATGGCGCTCACTTCGAGGCCAGCGGCGGTGAGCTTCTCCGCGAGCAGCTCGGCCGGCACTTCAATGTCTACATACTCACGAAGCCATGATATGGGAATACGCATGGTTGAACCTCGTCCTCAGTGCTGTGCTTGATTAGTCATCAAAAGCCTTTTGAACCGCCAAGACGCCGAGTGTGCCAAGGAAGAGCGCCAAGAAATTCTTCCCTTTGCGCCCTTCGCGTTCTTTGCGTTCTTCGTGTTAGCTTTTCCTTGGCGTCTTGGCGGTTCAATCTGTTTTTCTCGGCCTCTTACCCCACTGTCGCCGCCAGTTCCTCAGCCGCGCCTGTGCGCTCGATCAGGCCGCACGCTTCGAGGCGGTTGAGCAAGTCCAGCCAGTGGGCACGGCGCGGCGCGTGGGCCAGCGCCAGGCGCAGAATATCGGCGGCAGTCGCCACATCGCCCGCGTCGGCCAGCGCCACGGCCTGCCAGAAAGCCAGTTCCTCCTGCTGCGGGCCATATGCGCGCGCGCCTGCGCCCAAATTTCCAGCGCAGCCGCTTTTTCACCGCGCTCGAAAGCGGCATAGCCCTGTCCGTCGAGATTCTGGGCCCGGCGCATCTGCACCAATCGCCCCAACTCAGTCACCGGCGTGGCGTGTTCATCCACGCGCAGGTCATAGACATAGCGGCCGAACTCGGGCACGCCAAGCGCCGTCGAGACGACTTTCAGCGCCGCCGACTGCATGCCGCGAATATCGCCATCTTCGGCCTGCGCCGCTTCGAGGGCCGCCATCATCCGCGCTGCCAGGTCGCCGCTTGCGCCTTCATAGGTCGCGCGCATGGCGTCGATGACCGTCGGGCGCGTCATCATGTTGGCCTGCACACTGTAGCCCGCGCCCACAAAGTGGCCGGCATGCGGGATGCAGCCTGTCGCCCGTGAAGGCTGTCGCCTGCCCCGCCGTGCTGACCAGCGCCACCTGCCGCCGTGCCGATCCGGGGTCGCTGGCAATGAGGCCGGCGATCACAAATTCCGGCGTCATCCCCTGGCGCAGCATGGTCATCCCCGCCGGGCCGAAGGCAATGTTGGCCAGCGACTGCGTCGCCAGCGCGCCGATGCCCGGCTCCAGCCACAGCACGCGGCTGCCCACGCACATCTGATGCGTTTGCACCGCCGCGCCCAGTTCGCCTGCTTCAGTATCGCAGGCGACAATGCTGTAGGTGCTGTAGAGATCATGGGATCGGATCATGGGGAAGAATGTCCTTGTGCTCTATATCTTGCTCCAGCTCGCTAGCCTCGTGACTGACTTTGTTGATGAGGCTCTTGTGTTCAATCCGGTACTGCGCGCGAAGCTGGATGTAGGTCGCCAGCAAGCCAATGCCGGTGAAGGCATAGAAAATCGTGAACAGCTTGGCGATGTCGGTAGTCGGCGCAAAATCGCCATAGCCGATAGTCGCCAGCGTGATGACGCAGAAGTAGACCGAGTTGAGGATGCTCCAGCCTTCAGCGAGGTGATAAAAGACCGTGCCGATCAACAGGGTGAGGAGTACCAGACCTGCCGCGGCCTGTTCAGGTCTTGCGATTGACCGCACCAACACCCTCCGTACCGGGTGCGGCCACGTGCGGCCAAAGATTTTTCCGTTCGCCGAATCGCTCATGCCATCCTCCTTGCTCTATTCCGTCTTATGTTGCCGCCACGCCGCCAAAGATCAGGCTGGCCACGATCAGCGCCAGAATCGTGTTGAACACCGTCGCGCCGCCGTAGACAGCAATCGGCCGCCAGCCCGCCGAGCGCAGGTCGGTAAGCGAAAACTCCAGCCCCACGCTGACGAACGCTAACGCAAACGCCCACTGCGTGAGCGTGTTCAGTTCCTTCACCAGCGCGGGCGAGAATACGCCCACCGTCGCCAGCAGTGACACCAGCATGAAGCCAAGGACGAACTTGGGGAACCGCTGCCAGATGATTTTGGGTGACGGGCGCTTGGCGGCATCTTTTTCGACGACGACGGCGAAATACATCGCCAGTGCAAACGCGACGAAGCCGATGAACACATTCTGCGTCAATTTGATGACCGAGGCCACCTGCTGCGCTTCCGGCCCGAAGATCGTGCCCGCGCCCACCACCGCCGCCGAAGTGTCGATATTGCCGCCGAACCACGCGCCAGCCACAACCGGGCTAAGGCCCAGCGCGCCCGCGATCACCGGCATCAGCACCATCAGCGGGATAGCCGTGAGAATCACCAGTGTCGTGATGTAGGTCACTTCCTCGCGCTTGGCGTTGACCGCACCCGCGGCCGCAATCGCCGCCGATACGCCGCACACCGAAACAGCCGAGGACATCACGGCGCGCAGGCGGTCGGTCAGCCCGGCTTTGCCGCCCAGCCACCAGGTGAAGAAGAAGACGCTTGTGATCATGATCAGCGCCTGCACCAGCCCGCCCAGTCCCAGCGCCAGCATATCGCCCAGGCTGATGCGCGCGCCCAGCAGCACCAGGCCCACCTTGAGGAACAGCTCGGTTCGCAGGGCCGGCTTGATGAGCCAGCGCAAATTGAGCAGCCTGAACACACCGTTGGCGATCAAGCCGATGACAACCGCCGTTAGCGGGTATTCAAATGGATTCGAGGCGATGCCATTGGCTTTGAACGAGTTGCCAATCCACTTGTCAATTTCGGCTACCAGCAGCGTCAGAATGATGAGCACGGCTGCGCCGATGAAGACGTTGCCCTTGCGCACCTTCGCCTGCGCGGGAGGCTGCGTTTCGGGAACCGACGGGGCAGTAGAAGTCGTTGTCGTCATGATTGCCCCCTAGCGAGCCAACAGGTTGAACAGCGGCCAGCGAATGATCGGGTCGGTGCTGTAAGTGACGGTGACGGCCGCGTCGCAGTTGTTCTGCAGCAGCAGCGTCGCCTTGCCGTCCTCCGGCCGCGCCGAAATGATCGCCGCAAGTTCAGTGTCGAGCGCCAGCACGCCATTGTCGCAGGTGAAGGCCGTCACGCTTTCGGCCGCGAGTGCGTTTGGCGCGTCCGGCAGGCTCACTTTCTCACCGTCAACCACGGCACTCACCATCCAGCCGCTGATCGGCAGGGGATAGGCGTTGGCCGTCGCACCAGCATCCGCCTTCAGTTCGTGCTTCTGCGCGCCCGGCCCGAGCAGACCGAAACCGACAATGGCGACCAGTGCCAGCCCGATCAGCGTCGCCACCCAATCTTCTGACAGGCGGAAACGGCGCGTTTTCTCTGTTTCAGTCATCAATCCCCCTTGCGACAGTGGCATCCAGTCCACTGCTTACAACAACTGCCAGCCCGATGCGTTGTCTATTACGGGCGGCACCGAAAGCGCAATGCCATGTACCCTACCTCACCCCCGCGCCCCCTCCGCACGTGGAGAGGGGTGACTTGCCATCAATGTGTTGTCGTATGCCCCCTCGCTGTATACGAAAAGGGGTTCGGAGGTGAAGTAGGGTGAGCGCTTAGAACTGCTCCAGGAAGCGCAAATCGTTGGCCCAGAAGTAGCGGATATCCTCGATACCGTGCTTTAGCATGGTCACACGCTGCGGACCCATACCAAAGGCGAAGCCGCTCCACTCGGTCGGGTCGTAGCCGCCGTTCTGCAGCACCGTCGGGTGCACCATGCCGCTGCCCGCGATCTCCAGCCAGCCGCTGTATTTGCACACGCGGCAGCCTTCACCGTGGCACAGGAAGCATTCGACATCGACTTCCATGCTCGGCTCGGTGAACGGGAAGTATGAGGCGCGGAAGCGCACCGCCGCCGTTTCGCCGAACATGCGCCGCGCAAACTCGGTAATGGTACCCTTCAGGTCGGTCATGGTGATGTTACGGCCGATGCACAGGCCCTCGACCTGATGGAACTGCACTTCGCTGCGCGCCGTAATCTGCTCGAAGCGGTAGCACATGCCGGGCAAAATCACGCGGATCGGCTGCGTGCCGTTTTCGCCCAGCGCGCGCATAGCATGAATCTGGCCGGGTGAGGTGTGCGTACGCAGAATGACGTTCGGCGTGGTGGTGTAGAACGTGTCCTGCATATCGCGCGCCGGGTGATGCGGCGGGATATTCAGCAGCGTGAAGTTGGTGTCGTCGTCCTCCACGTCGCGGCTGCGGAACACCTGAAAGCCGAGGTCGCTCCAGATGCGGTAGAACTCGCGCAGGGTGTAGGTGGACGGGTGCAGGCCGCCGCGTTCGCGTGGGCGGGCTGGCAACGTCACATCAATCGCGCCTTCCTGAAGCGCGCGCACCATCTCAACCTGCGCGATTTCTGCTACGCGGTCGGCATAGTCGGCTTCGAGCGCCGTCTTGATCTCGTTGGCGCGCTTGCCGAACGCCGCCCGATCTTCTTTCGGCAGCATGCCCACGCTGCGCACCATCTCGATGATCAATCCCTTCTTGCCCAGATAGTGCTGCTCCCACGCCCGCAGCGCGCCGCTGTCCGCCGCCTCTTTGAGCGCCGTTTCAGCATCGCGGTATACGGCTTCAAGTTGTTCGATCATGTGTGCCTCCGGCAAAGGAAAGTTAAAGGTTGAAGGTTGAAAGACGCATATTGCCTGCGCCGCTGAGGCTGAAACCGTCAGGCTGGAGCTGCGCCCCGTGAACGGGGCTTAAAATCCTCACTGCGTCTGAAATAACGTGTCCAGCTTCAAACCGCACCTCACTTTCAACTTTGAACTTTCAACCTTCAACTGGAAACAAAAACGCCCCCGTCCCGGAAATCAGGGACGAGAGCGAAAGGCTCCCGCGGTACCACCCTGGTTGAAGCCACCACAACGGGCTGCTTCCACTCATGCGCCCGGGAAACGCCGGGCCAGCGAGCAGGTCAGGAAGAAAGACGTTTAAAGTTCAAAGTTCAAAGGTAAGGCAGGACGATCCGTGCCCTGCGCTCTAACTTTTAACTTTCAACTGCCATTCACCCACCGAAGCGAATTCCGCGGTCGCTGCCTGCCCGGGTTTTCAGCCTGAGACCCTGGCTCTCTGAAGGCGCGAAGCTCCGCGCACGGTCTTCGTGATCACCTGCGCGGCCCATTATCGCGCCGGCCTCCCGCAGATGTCAAGACAGCGCATTCGGCGGCTTTGACCCCATCTGACCCCATTTGCCCTGTGAGAAACCGTTAAAAGATGTTAAAATGCATATCAAGTGCTTGACAACGTTCGCCAACCCGTGCTACGCTGTGCGGGTGTACGAGAGGTATGTGTGAAATGTCTGTGAGCTTGAAACCAGTGATCGAATCAGGAGCCGTATACAGCCGGCAGGAAGCAGCGGCCGCTTTGGGCATCAGCCTGAGCACGCTGAAACGGCTGGTCAAGAACGGCCACCTGCGCGTGAGCAAGCCGAATGGCATGCGACGTGTCTTCATCACGGGCGAAAGCATCCAGTCGATGCTCGATAGCACCGTAGTGGAGCAAGGCGCGTAGATATGGAACGGAATCCGTCCTTCCCCTTCTGCAACATGCCGCCCGCCGCCCCGGTTATTCATGGGTGGAATCCGTCTGATGCTGGCCTTCTGGGGCCACTTGGGCGTGATGGGTATGTGATGCAGATCGGCGGGGCCGCGGCAGGCGGTCCACCAACAGGGCAATCGAACGCAAGTGGAGGCAGACGAGCCGGCTAACGGCCGAAAGCCACCTTCCCCAAACGGGTATCCCCAGGGGCGTGAGATTGCGAAGCAGAGTCTCACGCTCCTTTATTTTGTCTAGAGCTTGCGTGCGAAGGATTGCACATCATGTCTCCAGCGCTCCATCTGCTGATTAACGATGCTCGGCTGGCCACCGCCGCCGATATGCTCGACGAGCTGCACAGCGCCGCCAGTGAAGGCCGCCTCGACCAGATTTCGCCGCTTACCGACGCCGAATTGAAGAGCTGGCTCTTCGAAATGGCTTTCATGGTGAACGAGACACTGGCCGAGATCGACCGCCACCAGCAACGCTGCGACATGCTCCGGCTGGTCGCCCGTTCCGAAGCGTCGTAACGACACCCCAGCACGGGGGCGGTTCGCCGCCCGAAGCCTTCCCAGCACACTCGATACGAATTCACATCCCATGATGGGAGGTTGCATCATGCTAACCAGCAACGATATGCGCGCTCTGAATGCCCGGCGCGCCGAAATGGAACGGGCAGCCCGGAAGCAAAACGCGGCCCGCGCGGCCCAGCCCGCGCCACAGCGCCAGACCAACCGAACGGCCTGGTCGCGGCTCTCCGCACTGTTTCTCTAGAACCTGAACAACCGCACCTCACCCCCAGCCCCTCTCCGCACGCGGAAGAGGGAAGGCAAAAGCATAGCAGGACGGCCATTGAAGGAGGCCATCATGATCAGTGAAAGGGACCTGCGCGTCCTGAATGAGCGCAGTAAGGATTTCGAGCGCGCGGCGGAACGTTCCCGCGCGGCCCGCGAGGCGCAGGCGAAACGCTCGCGCACCAGCAGCAAACGACCGTTCGCCCGGCTCATGTCGCTGTTTCTGTGAGCATCGGCAAGGAGGCTGCCATGCACGGCCTATCCACGAACGATGCCTCGCCCTATGGCGAAGGCAATTGGAATTCCGCCGCGCCCCGCCGCCCCGCCCTTCTGACGTCAGGAGGTGCAGGGTCGCGGTAGCGCCCACGACCCCGCACCTTCGACGTGATTCAACGGCAAATTCGGAACGCGATGTATTGTAAGCAAGGCCAACACCCCAAACCGCACCCCCGAACCCCCTCACCGTGCACGGCGAGGGGGCGGCGGTGAGGTCTCAGTTTTGAGTGGGCTGCGTGCCACCGCTTCTTAAAATTCTGATGAAATACATGTCCAATCTGGTGCAGCAGTTGCCACAGCCCGATATAATCGAGGTTGTGAGCAATTTCACGCAACGCAAGGTTCACGAGGTGCCAATGTGTCAAGCGTAGGGGCCGTGCATGGCCGAGTCCTCCTCTTGAACGGGCGTACGTGGGAGCCGATGTCCGTCATCACCATCCCGCGCGCGGTTAACCTTCTGCTCTCCGACAAGGCCATTGTCGTCGAGCAAACCGGCCAGTTCCTCCGCACTGTTCGCGACCGCTATCCAGTGCCATCCGTCATCGCTTTGCGCAGCTACATCAACGTGCCGCGCCGGCAGGCCCACTGGAGCCGCCGGGGTGTACTTGTGCGCGATGGCTTCACCTGTATCTACTGCCTCGCGCAGCCGGGCACGCCGTACAAGGGCAAGGGACTGGCGAAAGCCGACTTCACAGTCGATCACATCATCCCCAAATCGCGCGGCGGCAAGGATCAGTGGGTCAACACGGCATGCGCCTGCTACGTTTGTAACCATCGCAAGGGCGACCGGCTGCCGCATGAATCTGGCATGAAGCTGCACTGGGAGCCGAAAACACCGCGCACCAGTTACCTCGTCGTCGCCATCGGCAGCGGCAACGAACAGTGGAAGCGATACATCGAATACTGAGCGCCACTGTCCCGTAATACAGTGGCGCTTCCTTTTGCTGGCTGGGCGTCACTACCCCTCTGGGTTGCGTGATGCGCAATCCCATCATAGAGTATTATTATGATATGTCAGTGATACTGTAACAATCTGACGAAACTGGACGAGTAGTTTCTTATCTGAAATCAGCCAACCTGAGGGGGAATGAGCTGATGAACACGGTCGAACCAATGGTTATCGTCAACGATCTCGCCCGCAGCTTCAAACGCAGCAGCGGCGAAACCTTTTTCGCGGTCGATGGCGTTTCGTTTGACATCCGCAAGGGCGAGATCTTCAGCCTGCTCGGCCCGAATGGAGCCGGCAAAACCACCATCATCTCCATGATCAGCGGCCTGCTCACGCCCACGCGCGGTGATGCCTCTATCGGCGGCTTCAGCATCACGCAGCAGCCGATGGAGGCCAAGCGCCTGCTCGGCGTCGTGCCGCAGGAAATCGCGCTCTATCCCCAGCTTTCCGCCCGCCAGAATCTCGAGTTCTTTGGCAAGATGTACGGCCTGCACGGGGCCGAGCTTGCCCGGCGCGTCGATGAGGTGCTCGATTTTAACGACCTCACCGAGCGGCAGAAGGACAAGGTTGAGACGTTTTCAGGCGGCATGAAGCGGCGCGTCAACATCGGCATCGGGCTGCTCAACAAACCGCAGTTGCTGTACATGGACGAGCCAACCGTCGGTATCGACCCGCAGAACCGCCGCCGCGTGCTCGATACCGTGCTGCGCCTGCGCAATGAAGTAGGTACGAGCGTGCTGTATACCTCGCACCTCATGGAAGAAGTACAAGAAATCAGCGACCGCGTCGCGATTGTCGACCACGGGCAAATCATTGCTATCGGTACCGTCGGTGAATTGATCCAGAAGATCGGCGAGGAAGACCGGCTGACTTTCTTCATTGGCGGCCAGGTGATGCCCGACGGCTTGCTGGATCAGATCCGCGACCGCGTGCCAGGCGTTACCAGAGTGGACTTCGGTACACGCGAGGCGAAAAGCGAGAGCGCAGTGAGCGCCACCGAGGGCCTCATCACCGTTTATGCTAAACGTGGCCGTAAGGCGCTGCCCGAAATCGTGCAGATGGCCGATAGCGCCGGCCTCGACATCCTGTCCGTTGAAGTGCGCGAACCGGATCTGGAAGCAGTCTTCTTACAGATGACCGGCCGCGCGCTGCGGGATTGAGCGAGGGAGCCATGCTTCGAAAAATCCTCGCCATTACCTTCAAAGAGCTGTACGTCACCTATACCGACCGAAATTTGCTGCTAATCATGCTGGTGACCCCACTGGCGCTCGCCACCATTATTGGCGCCGCATTCAGCGGGCTGGCGGGCAGCAGCACCGATGTGCCCATCTACGATATTCCGATTGCCGTCGTCAATCTTGACGCCGGATCGACGGCGCAGGGCGGTGATCTTAAACAAGGGCAGATCTTCGTCAATCTGCTCGTGCCGCCTGCCAACGCGACCACCGAGACGCTCGCGGCCAATGGCCTGTTCCGGCTCACAGACGCCGTCGCACTAGCTGATGCCGACGCGGCGCGCGCGCAAGTAGATGCTGGTGAACTGGATGCGGCGATTATTATTCCGGCCGATTTCACAGAGCAACTTACCTTCTCGGCAGAACAGCCCGCGTTGGGCGAAACTGTCGTCGAGGTCTACGTCAACGCCGGCGTGCCCGTCGAGGGCCAGATTATACGCAGTATCACCGAGAGCATCACCAGCCAGATCGCGACCGGAAGCATCACGGTCGCCGCAACGATTCAGGCATTGATCGAGCGCGCGCAGACGAACCCGGCCTTTGGCGTGCAGTTCGGCCTCGCCTCGGCAAGCGGAGCATTTCAGCCGGATTTCAGCGCCGCGTTCGATCCGAACAACACGCCTGTGCTCATCAATCGCCAATCGGTCACCGGCCAACTGGCTACCTTTAACCCCTTAGTCCTCTTCGGCTCGGCCCAGGCGTTGTTTTTCATGATCTTCACCGCCATGGGAAGTGTCAACAGCACGCTTGAAGAGCAGCGCAACGGCACCCTTCAGCGCCTGGCGGTGTCGCCAACGCCGCGTTTCGCCATTCTGACGGGCAAGATGAGCGGCGCGTTCGTCAACTCAGTGGTACAAGTCGCGATCCTGTTCGTGGCACTCACTGTGGTGGGCAGCGTGCTCTCCGGGGAAATCACGCTTATCTGGGGCGGCAATCTGCTGCTGACCGCCGCGACAATCCTCGCGTCAGCCTTCGCAGCGACCGGCCTGGCAAGTGTGGTCAGTGCAGTGGCACGCACTCCTGAACAGGGCGACCTCGTCGGCGGTCTAATCGCCATCGTGTTTGGTATCTTCAGCGGCGCATTCTTCAGTATCCCTTCCATCCCGATCATGCAGACGTTGAGCAAGCTGACGCTTAACTACTGGGGAGTCGGCGCGTTCACAAAGCTTTCGCTAGGGGATACGGATATTGGCCTGAACCTGCTGGTGCTGCTGGTTTACGGCGCAGTCTTCCTCAGTATTGGCATGGTGCTGTTCAACCGCCGTCTGAAAGCGTAAGGGGACAGCCTCATGCGCAAAACACTTGACATCACCTGGCACGAACTTCGGCTCATTTTTCTCAACCGCAGCATCTGGCTGAACCTGGTGGTGCTCCCAATCGTGATCTCGTTGGCCGTGGGGATCGCCTTCAGCACACCGGTCAACACCGGCTCGGGCGGCGCAATCCTGCGCGTGGACGTCATTAACAATGATACCGGGCCGCAAGGGGCCGCAATCCTCGAACGAATGCGCGCTATCAACACCAACTTGCTGTTCTGCCCGGTGGATAATCGCGAGGATGATCCATGCGAACTAGATGGCGCGGGGCTTACGCCTGATGTCATCCAGGATCGCCTGATTGAGCAGACATCGCTGGCGCTGATCGTGATTCCTGAAGCATTCAGCGCGAGGCTGGATGCGGGACAGGCAAGCAGCCTGATCTATCGCTCCAACGACAATGCCGTTGCGCCCAACTATATACTGCAGGCGCTGCAGGCAGCCGCCCAGGAAATCGGGGGCGCGCAGACCGCTGCGAATGCAGGTCTCCAGGTGGCCGACCGCATCGAATACCTCACGTTCAGCGATGAGGCTGACCGGGTTGCATTCGCCGGGCAAATACGCAATTTCGCCACCACCGCATGGGAAATGCCTCCGGCACGCGTCGCCTATTTCACATCCCAAAGCGAAGGGCAGGAGATACCTGGCGGTGGCTTTAACCAATCCATTCCCGGCATCGCCTCGATGTACGTGATGTTCATCATCTTCCCGGCCGCGGCGGTGCTCATCCGAGATCGCAAACAGGGCACCTTCCAGCGCGTACTGGTGATGCCGGTGCGCCGTTCGGAACTTCTTGGCGGCAAGATGAGTGCGCGCTTCGTGATCGGCATGACCGAATACGCGATCATCTTCGCCTTCGGCGCGCTGTTGGGTGTGCGCTATGGCGGTGCACCGGTCGCACTGGTTGTGCTCATGGCGTCGTTCGTGCTGTGCATCACTGCGCTCACTCTGTTGATGACGACCTTCCTGAAAACCGAACAGCAGGCGCAGGGTATCGCCCTATTCTTGACGCTCACGCTGGCTCCGTTGGGCGGCGCGTGGTGGCCGCTGGCGATTGTGCCCGAGTGGATGCGAATCATCGGCCACATCTCCCCGGTGGCGTGGGTGATGGATGGCTTCCATGCGCTGTTCTACACGGGCGCAGGCTTCGAAGCGGTGATTCTTCCGGTCGTCGTGCTGCTGGGTATGACGGCGCTGTTCTTTGGCTTCGGCGTGCGGCGGTTCAAGTTTGAGTAGACGTCAACCTGCCCACAATTCACGCATCAAAGCCAGGGCGTGCCTGCGCGTGAGGGCTTAACCAGCACCTACTGGCTCGCTCAGCCAGCTACGCCAGACCGCTTGCCGTTTAATCTGGCATGAAGCTGCACTGGGAGCCGAAAACGCCGCGCACCAGTTACCTTGTCGTCGCCATCGGCAGCGGCAACGAGCAGTGGAAGCGATACATCGAATACTGAGCCAGAAGACTCAGAATAAAGAGGCGGGCTGGCTTCATCCTCAAGCAGCCCGCCCTTCGTTTCAACTTTCAACGCTGAACTTTCAACTTCTATACGTTCACTGGCTGGTTTCACTGTCGCCCAGCGCTTCCAGCGTGGCCTTGTCCTTGTTCAGCGTGCGGAAGCGCACAGCCATGCGCACCGCCCAGATGCCGAGGATGAGAACAACGACGCCCATCCCCAACACGAGATAGTCGGTAGTGGCGGGCACAGTGAATTCCTGCGCCGCGCTGCCTTCCTGCATCAACGCGGCAGCACCGGGCATGGCTACCACCAGCGCCAGACCGAGCCAAACGATGAAACGTCGAGGAATCACAGCAACTCCTGAGTTTTGGGATAAGCCGCGGCAGTTCCCATTACGAGCTGAAGGTGCGCGCCTTGAGGGCCGCCACCTGTTCGCTGAGGGTTTCCAGGCGCATGCGCCACCAGATGAACGTCCACGGCACGAGCACGCTCCATACGAAACTGCTGAAGCCCAGTGTCGTGATCATGCTGCTGGTCATCTCAAACGTGCCTTCGGAATTGGCGGGGCTGGGGCCGATTACGGCCGGATGAATCGTGTCCGGGCGGATGCGGATGATGACGAGGGTGATAACTACCGTCGAAAAGGCCAAAATCGCGTAGACACTGGCGAAGCGGCGCTTGGTTTCGGGCGTCTCGATACCGGCGCGCAGCATGAAATAGGCGGCATACGTAAGCACCATGATCGCCGCCGACGTCAGGCGCGGATCCCAAGTCCACCACGTATTCCAGATCGGCCGCGCCCAGATCATGCCCGTGAACAGGTTGATGAGTGACAGGGCAAACCCAACTTCGACGCCGGCCAGCGCCATCGTATCCCAGCGGCTGTTACGCTTGATCAGATAGAGCACGCCGCCTACGACGCCCACGCCAAAAGAGACGAACGCGCCGGAAAAAGCTGCAACGTGAAAGTAGAAAATGCGCTGCACATTGCCCTGCGTGATGTCCTGGCCAGCATAGAACAGCGACATGATCGCGCCCGCACTGATGCCAGCGATGGTGAGTACCGTCAGGATTTTGAGCAGCAGCGGCGCCCCGCGTTTACTCTCAGACGACGGTGCCGGAATTTCTCCTGCTTGTGATAATGCACTCATGACCTGCGTCTCCTCCCAGAAACGACAGGCCGAATACTAACCGAGGCACGTGAATTCTACAAGAATATGCAGAAATCTGAGTATCTGATTGAAAGAAGTTGAAAGTCCAAACTGGAAAGTTGAAACTGGAACGCCATGTGCAGTTCATATTGGATCAAGGATAGGTCAATGACGCGGAGAATCGCCTACAGCACCTGCCAAAGGCTGCGGCGGTCGGGCGAGAACCAAACAGACGCACAGAACGATGTGCCTCGGTCACTTTCGACTTTGTACTTTCAACTTCCTTCCCTAATCCTCAACCACAAACTCGAACAGCAGGAAGCTGAGCACGAGGTAGATCACGTCCAGCACCAGCAGGATGCTCAGCCATGGCAGCCACTGATCGTCGGGCGCACCGGTGAGCAGGGCGCTGGTGGCGCGCACGGCGGCCACCAGTAGCGGCAGCGCAATCGGCAGCATGATGATCGGCAGCAGGCTTTCGCGAGCACGGGTTTGCACGCTCATAGCGGCCAGCAGCGTGCCCACGGTCGAGTAGCCAATCGAGCCCAGCACCAGCAACAGCAGCAGGCGTGGGTCGAACAGCGTGGCGTTGAACAGGATCGTGATGACTATCGCCAGCACTACCGCAACCGCCAGCACAAACACCAGATTGCCCGCCAGCTTGCCGATGTAGATGGCCGACCGGCTGATGGGCGCCAGCAGCAGCGCGTCGAGATTGCCCTGATCGCGCTCCATGGCCATGCTGCGGTTGAGGCCGAGGATGCTGGCGAAGATCAGCGTCACCCACAGCACGCCGCTGATGGAGGCCAGTTGACCCTCGCGGTTCAGTTCGAGCGCAAAGCTGAAGATAAGGATGGACAGCAGCGCGAACAACGCCATCGAGCCGATGAGTTCGCGGCTGCGCAGTTCGGCGCGCACATCCTTGCGGAAAATTGCCGAGGCCGCGGCAAAGAACGGGGTTCCCTTCATCGTGCGCTGGCCTTCTCGGCGTAGAGCGCCGCCAGTTCTGCCCCGCTCAGGCCGTTTGATGGTACATCACAGTTAATCGCCCCACGCGCCAGAATGATGATGCGGCTGCTCAGGCGGGCAGCACGCTCCAGTTCGTGGGTCGCCATCAGCACCGTGCGGCCGCTGGCATGCTGCTCGGTCACGACCGCATCGAGCATGGCGGCAGCGTCCTGATCAAGGCCGGTGTGCGGCTCGTCAAACAACAGCACTTCGGGGTCGTGCAGCAGCGCGCGGGCGATGGCCAGCCGCTGCAGCATTCCGCGCGAGAACGTGCGCACCAGGTCGTGCGCGCGCCGCGCCAGCCCCACCCGTTCGAGCAGCTCATCGATGCGCGCATCGGCGTTGGGCACGTGATAGAGGCGGGCGAAGAAGCGCAGGTTTTCGAGCGCGGTCAGGTTCTCGTATAACAGCGGCTTATGCGCCACCATGCCAATTTGCGCGCGCACGGCGGCCGCCTCGCGCGGGAGTTCCCAGCCGCCGACGGTGATAGTGCCGGCCGACGGTTTGCTCAAGGCGCTCACCAGCCGCATGAACGTGCTCTTGCCGCTTCCATTCGATCCCAGCAGGGCCACACTTTCGCCGCGCTGAATATCGAGATCCAGCCCGCGCAGCACCGGCAGCAGGCCATAGGTTTTGGTCAGGCTGCGCACGCTGATCAGCGCGGGCGCGCTTTGGGCATCGGTCATCAGTCCTCTTCGCCAATCAACAGGCTCGTCAGGCGCGCCTTCAGAGCCGCGCGCTGCTTCTGATAGCTATCGTCCGGAATCTCGCCGGCTGTGTGCGCCGCATCCAGTTCGGCGATCTGGCGAGCGAGCGCGTCAATCGTCCCCTTGGTATCGGCCGGCTGGGCGGGGCGCCGCCGTGACCAGATGAACAGGCCCACCAGCACGCCGAGCAGGATGCCACCGCCCACCAGTAGCAGCGGCGTGAGATCGTTGGTGATAGGCCCACCGGAACTGGTAGTCGCAGCCGCCGGATTTCCGCTGAGTTCCACCCGCAGCACACTGTCGGCGGGCAGCGTGCGCGTGCCGCTGAACGACATGAATTCAAGCCCGCTCAACGATGTGGTGCCCATCGGGGCAAGCCCCTCCGCATTCACATCCACGCCAACCGGCCGTACCAGCAGTTGATCCAGCCCATCGAAGGCGTAGTTGATCGGCTGTTCGAGGATGGCGCTGCCTTCATACGGGATCATATAGACGAGCTGTGCCAGATGAATACGGTTCGGATACACCGGCTGCGTATCCAGCACAGTGAACTCCTCCGGCAGATAGACATATCGGTTCGTTTCGCGGAAAGCGGGCACGATGGAACCCGGCGGAAGCGGGATGGACAGGCTCACCGGCCGGCCATCGGGCGTGGTTTCGCTGGTGGTGAAAGCGCGGTCGCTGTCATTATTGACCTCGATGAACTGCGCGACTTCGAGGCGGCCTTCGAGGACGTTGATCTGGGTTTCGACGAGCGTGATCGTCAGCACCGACGGGTCATCGGTCAGTTCGTAGATCGTCACGTCGAGCGTGGGGTCGGCGTTCAGAGCCTCGCCCGCCACGATGTCGGACAGGAACAAGCGATCAAGGTAGGTGGCCGTCATCGCGTAGGCCGCATCAGCAATATAAGGCACATCCGTGAACGTGAACACGCCATTGGGGCCAGAATTGCCGGTAATCTCAATCGGGTCGGCGTCGCGCGGGAAGATGAACAGGCTGAGTTCGAGGCCATCGGGCACGCTCCCCCCAGCTGTGCCATTGACAATCGTACCCGTCACAGTCAGGGTGGGCCCGGCGGCGGCTTCTTCAGTCGCGACTGGCTCGGCCGGAGCGTTCGTTGCAATAGCTGTGGGGGGCACAGTGGTGGCCGCAGGCGCGGTCGTCGCGTCGGCGGCCGCTTCTTCGGTCGCGGCGGGGTTGGCAGGCGCAGTCGTGGGGACCGCGGCCACGGGTACGGCGGCGGCGTTTGCCAGTGCCAACGTGCGCACGTAGCTGGTCACCGCGCGGCGGTCGGCCTCGCTCAGTTCATCGGCGAAGGGGGGCATACCGTCGTTGGGGTCACCCACGCCTTCGGTGATGGTCGCGTAGATATTATCGTCACTAAGGCTCGCCATATTCGCCTGGTCGGTGAGGTCGCCTACCGAGCCGCTCAGACTGGCCGCATCGGGCCCATCGCCGCGCCCCTCTTCACCGTGGCAGCCCACACACGACTCGGCGTAGACTTCCGCGCCGCGCGCGATCTGGTCGGCTCCGGCGTGCAGCGTGTAGGTGTAGTACGCGACATCCCAGCGTTCCTGCTCAGTCAGCGCATTGCGCCACGGCGGCATCAGTTTCTCGATGCGGCCGTTGGTGATAGTGTCGAACCACTCGCTCACGCGCTGAGGGCCGGGCACTGCGGGATCGAGGAAATTGGGCACCTCGGTAATCTGCCCGCTTTCCACGCGCGAACCATCACCCGCGCCACCCACACCATGACATTCTGTGCAGCGCGCCGTGAATATCGCCGCGCCCTGCGCCATGTCCGGCGCTGCCGACGGGAAGCCCTGTTCCTGCACGAGCGTGGGCGCGGGGCGCTGCGTAGACACAATCGCCGGCTCGCCGCCCAACCCACCGCAGGCGGACAGCACAAACGCTGCCAGCCCTAAACTGCACAGTATCCCTATGCGCCGCATCATGCCTGCACTCCTGCTGGTTCAGCTATCATCTGGGTTTGTAACGGACACGGCCTGACCAGCGCGCTCAACTGCCGCATCCAGTTCAGCCGCGTCACTTTCCGTATTGAACGTGTCATCCGCATCGAGCGCGTCTATCCCGCCTGCGTAAGTGCAGCTCCCGCCAACATCAGCAGCGCGGCGGCGAACAGAAGCAGCGAGCGCCTCGATTTCGCCTGGCATGCCGCAGAGCCTGCCAGCCTGCCCCACAAGCTGCGCTGGTCAGCCACGGTCACCGCGCCGCGCATGTCGCGCAGCGAAGACGCGGCCGAGGGTTCAGCGTGTGTGAGGGACGGCACTTGTTGCCGGACTGGCTGCGACATAGGGAAAATGCTCCATGAGTGATTCAAGCACGGACAACGCGCCCGAGTATAACAGGGGCTGAAAACTGCGTCACAATTCGCGCGGCCTGCGATTTCCCGGCCGTGATCGTGCCGGGCCTTACTCGTCGCGGTGATCGCGGTAGCGGTCACGCGCCAGCATCAACAAGCCCACCACCGTCGCGCCGGCCAAGCCCAGCAGCAGCACGAGCGTGCCAAGGCCGGCCGCACCCTCGGGAGCGGGCGGCGCTTCCTGAGCAGGCGACACAGACGGCACGACGATACGGATCGGGGCGAGGTCAGCCGATTGCGCCTGCGCCTCATCCACGATGGTCGTTTCTTCCTGAACCACCTCACCGCTGGACGGCGTCGCATCCTGCCCTACGGCCTCGCCAACAATCACGGCCACGCCGGGCGTCAGGCTGGGCAGCGGCGTGAGACTGGGCGCAGGCGTGCGCGTGGCAGGCGGCGCATCGGTGGGTGGCTGAGTTGGCAGCAGTTGGCCGAACGGCGTCAAGCTTGGCAAGGGCGTGAGTGTAATGCGCGCGCCAGGCGTGAGGCTGGGCAGCGGCGTCACTGAAGGATTGCCAACTGCGGGCGCTTCGGTGGGCGCTGTGGTCGCCGCTGCGCCTGCGCCGGGCGTCAGGCTCGGCAGTGGTGTGATGGTGGCCGTTGCGCCTATGCCAGCGTTTGCATTGGCCAGAGAGGTCGCCGTCAGCGGAAAATTAGGCGTCGCTTCCTGCGCCGCAAGCCCGGACGCCATCACAAGCAGCACGGCCAGCAGGCCGACCAGGGTCGCGAGTTGCACGGGACGCAGCTTCATGGCTCAAGCACTCCTTGCATGGAGAGAGTGTGATGGATCGTTGGATGGTGACTGCCGGGCCATTGTAACGAATACTGTGCGGGCTGACGAGGCACTATTGCAGATGCGGGCGCAAAAATGCCCTGCGTTTGCGCGCAGGGCAGGATTCAAGGCGGGTGATCAGGCAGACTACGGCACAATCTCTTTAGTCGTGCCCGGATTCACGATGGTAATGGGGCCCACGCCAAGCGCGCATGTAAGGGTGCAGGTGGCATTGACTGCGGGCGTGCCATTGATCAGCACGGTCGGCGAACCCGGTGTCCAGGCCACGGTCACGGGAGTGCAGGGGGCTGTCGCGCCGGCCGCTTTCGCCGCCACCGCAGCAGGGTTCGACGGTGAATTACAGATGCCAAACGGCAGGATATTGGTGAATGGAATCGCATCCTGAATGGTGGCCACCAGTTTGCCTTCCGCCATGACCGGGACGCCTTTCGGAATCACGACCAACGACTGAGGCGCTGCACCCATCGGGCACATAATCTGCGCCCCCATCACGACTAACGGTGCAGGCATCGCTCTCTCTCCTTTCAAACCGCTTGCGATACGTCTTTGAAAACAGGATACAGCCGCCTGCAAATATGCGCCAATCGCGACGAGCCCTTCAACCCCCGACCGGTTCTGCCATGCAAGCGGGGAGAGGGGCAGGACGAAGGCCGGGGTGAGAGGCTTTGACTCCCAATCAAAAAGGGGCGCGTGCTGCGCCCCTTCGTGAAAACCTTGCTTGCCCGATGATTATGGCAGCGGCTGATCCTGCGTCTTGAGATAGGCGATCAGGTCGGCCAGGTCCTGGTAGCTCAGGCGGTCGCCGAAGTTCTGCGGCATCACGCCATCAGGATAGCCGGGTACCACATAAGCGCCGGGGTGAGTAATCGATTGCGCCAGATATTCCTCACCGGTCAGGGCGTTGTTTGCCGGGTCGAGCAGGCGCACATCGGTCACGCGCGTCCAGGTGCCTGCAGTGAGCGGGGCAACCGCCTCGGTCATGTGGCAGCCAGCGCAGGCCAGCGAGCCATTGTAGAGCGTTTGGCCGGTTTGTGGGTCGCCCACAACGGTCGCCAGGTTCTCCATGATCACGGGCAGTTCAGTCGCTGCGCCAACCGTCGGCACGTCCGAAACCACCACCGTGGCCGGATCGACCGGCACA
Source organism: uncultured Chloroflexia bacterium (assembly GCA_963841085.1). Lineage (GTDB taxonomy): Bacteria > Chloroflexota > Anaerolineae > Aggregatilineales > Phototrophicaceae > Flexifilum. Next base: position 34,256 of record CAWJBF010000013.1, read on the forward strand.
ATCGGGAACTGGTTGATGGCGTTAGCGTCTTCAACTGTCCACGCGCTGCCCATATCCCAGTTGAGGATGTAGTTGGTGAGGTCCTGAATCTGGTCCATTCGCAACGGGCCACCCGCCGTCTGGCTCCACGCGGCCATCGGCTCGGGCCAGTAGCTGGAGCTGGGCGGACGGCCAGAGATGATTGTGGTCGTCACGAACGAGCGCAGCGTGCTGGACCAACCGAGATTTTGCAGGCGGCTGGGCTCTTCGGGGTCGTAACCCTTGTCAATCGCGGGCTGGAGGCTGGTGAAAATCGCATCGCGCTCGGCCACCAGGGCCGCCAGTTCCACATCAATCTCGGCGCTGCGTTCTGGCGTAGCGCCAGCATCCTTCTCCGCAGTCAGCGTAGAGATCTGGCGATCAACCTCTGCCAGATAGTTGTGGCCGAACAGATACGGGCTGTTCAAACCGGGTGCGCGGCCGATAATGCCACGGCCATCGATACCGTGGCAGGTTGAGCAAAGCGCGTTGAACTGGGTCGCGCCGCGTTCGATGGAACGCGCCAGGAACTGTTCCTCAAAGGCGGCCATGCGCGCGCTTTCGTTAATGGCGATCCAGCCCACCAGCACCATGATGGCCAGGAAGGACAGGATGCCCACGAAAACCCGATGATCAATGCGCTCGAATACCAGACGTTTCAGATTCACGAACTCAAACTCCCGGTGCTTCGAAGTACTGAGAATCCTCGTGCAGGAACATGTGTTGGCCGTTCACGCGAATGACCGGGTCCCCGTTCTCATCCGTAATGATGATCGGGTTGCCGCTGGCATCAAACACCGGCTTGCCATCCACGATTTCAACCGAGTCCCACACGATCACCACGTCCACACGCTTGAGGCCCGCTTGCTGCTCGGTGACGATGACACCGCCCCAGGCGTTGTGCAGCTCTGCGTTGTTGCGCTCCAGGTCTTCGTAGAAGGCAAACAACGCTTCATTCAGGTCTGGCGCATCGGCCGGCACCGGCACGAAGTTGATGCTGTTGATGGCCAGGTGCGCGTCATTCTGGAGATAGGTCAGCAGCGCTGCTGCCTCGCCATTGGCCTGAATTTCCTCGTTAAAGGCGGCCACGACGCCGGCTTCCTCGCCGGGCAGCGCTTCAAACTGCACGGTGGTGTATTGGCCGGGCACCAGCTCTTCAAACGGCACAGGCCGTAAATGGCCCATGTGGTTGTGAGCCGGCTCCATGACCATGGCGTGCAGTACTTCAGAGTCGGCCGAAGTCTTGACGCCAAACTCCGACAGGCCCATGTAGCTGAGTACCACCAGCCCCGAGAGCAGGAGGAACGCGACGGTGAAGGCGAAGCGGCGGTCGGCAAAGCGCCGGCTCTTGGTTACGTCCAGGTAAGGCATCACGAACAGGAAGACGACGACGACGGTGGGGAAAACAATGCCCCACAGCACCTTGTCGCCTAGCTTGAGCGCGCCCTGAATCCAGAGGAAGTACCACGGCGCCGTCGTGCCCAGCGGCGTCACCTGCGGGTCGGCGTGGTTCTCTAATGGCGCGTGGAAGAACCAGGTGACGAACACGACCAGCACCAGCGTGGTGATACCGATCCACATGATCTCGCTGGTGAGGATATCAGGAATGAAGTACACGCGCTTGTCGAGCGGCACGCGCTTGGCGGTATCCTCGCCAACATTCTCTTCGCCGGGCGGCAGGCTGTGGCCGTGAACGACCACCTTGTAATAGTGCACGCCGGTAAAGACGAACAGCACCGCCGGCACAGCCAGCACGTGCAGCAGATAGAAACGTAACAGGCCGTTCGCGCCAATGTCGGGGCCGCCGCGCAAGAGCAGGTTGACGGTTTGGCCCACAATTTCAGGCGGCGTCGCCTCCACCATCGAAGCGCCAATCGTCACCGCCCACAGCGCCAACTGATCCCAGGGCAGCAGGTAGCCACTGAAGCTGAGGAACATGGTGGCGGCCAGCAGCACAACGCCCGTGAACCAGGTGAACTGGCGCGGACGTTTATAACTGCCGGTAAAGAAAGTGCGCAGCATGTGGAGAAAGACGATTAACACCATCAGCTCAGCGCCGAGCCGGTGCAGGTCGCGCATGAACTGGCCCAGCGGCACATTGCTCATAATGGCGAGCATGTCCGAATAGGCTACGTCCGGCGACGGCGTGTACCACACCATCAGTAGCATACCGGTGATGGTTTCAAAAAAGACGAAATAGGTAGACAACCAGCCCAGGCGGAAGGAGGGGTAGATACCCGTCACCGACTTGTGGAAATAGCTCGGGCGCATATGCAGCCAGAACCCGTCCGCATGGGGCTGCAGACGCGGATTGGGCTTGCGGCTGGCGGCCTCACCACGCAGAGCCTCGCGGATGTCCTGGATGTTCATGCCTGCGGTAACGCGCTCGGTTACCTCGTTGGCGCCTTCGTACAGCGCGCGCCGCAGGCCCTTCTCCTTCACATCATCCAGAAACGATGGCCAGGGAAGTACCGACATGCAGAAGCTCCTTCAGAAAAGTAGCGGTGTCATTCTTGATACTGATTTGCGGGCTAGGCGAATTCGATACCGCGCCCCGGGCTTTTGATACGCTTGCCGGTATCCACCTGCACAACCCGAATCTGCCGGCCTTCAAGCGGAATCGGATCGCCGTCCGGGTCCATCTCGGCGCTGGTGCCATCCGTAAAAAAGACCGTGGTCGGGAAGCGGTCGAGATTGCGCGGCGCAGGGCCATCCAGCCACTGGCCGTAGCGGTCGAACTTCGAGCCGTGGCACGGGCATTCGAAGCGATTGTTCTGATCAACCCACTTGGGCAGGCAGCCCAGATGGGTGCAAACGCCAAACAGCACGGTCAGCCCGGCGTTAGCGTTGGAAACCCAAAAACGGCCGGAAGCCTCGTTAAAAGGAGGCGCATCTACGGAAGGCACTTTACCGGCGGGAACTGCAAACACGCCGCCAAACGTGCCCTCCTTGAAGCGCGGCAGCGCGTACCACACGGTGGCGGCCACAGCTTCGCCAATCAGGAGCAGCATTGAAGCGCCCCAGATGTAGAAGAGGAATTCGCGGCGCGAGGGGGCCGCAACCTGCACCTGCGCGGCCGGTTTGGCGGCCGCCGGCGCAGAAATCGCCTTGCTGTCAGTCGTGGTCACGCTGCTCATGGAGCGAGGTTCCTCCTGATACTACTGCGCGAGCGCGCGCCTATGAGCGTGCGCCCTTATTGGGAATGGTCGTATCAGTCTACGCCATCCGATTGTAACATACAACCATTTGCCGGGACAGATTTCCCCGCGTGCATGCGACGTCGTGAGTATCAGCCATCGCATCGTGCAATGTATCACAAGCATATTGAGGAGTCAAAATCTGCCTGAAATAGTGACGTGCCTCACCTCACCCCTCAGCCCCCGCCTCTCGCGTGCTGATGTCGATGCCGGGGCGCAGTTCCTTTTCGTACATGGTATAGCGGCTGTGCTCGTGCATACCGGCGCGTTCGTACAGGCGCGTCGCGCCCGTCAGGCTCTGGCCGTCCACGAACAGGCGCACGGAGGTTTTGCCAGCAGCAACCAACTCCACAAACGACTGGCGCAGCAGCGCGTCCGCCAGCCCGCGGCGGCGGTAATCCCGGCGCACCCCCAGCACATCGACGAAACCGCAGCGATCATCTGGCCCGAATTTCGGCGCACACAGGCACAGCCCCGCGACCGTCTCGCCCTCCAGCGCCAGCAGCCACAGGCCGGGCGCATAGTCCTCTTTCCAATGACGCCGCCACTCCTTCAGCGCTTCAGCATACGGGCGGGGCACATGGCCAAAGTGGTCGCGCCACGCGTCGCGGAAGGCCTCAAACGCAGGCACAGGGTCCTCATCCCGTTCAGCCGCGCGCCATGTGAAGCCGTCAGGCCAAACGGGCGCAGCCGGCGTCTGATCGAACGCCTTGATCATCTGCAGGCTGTGGCGCAGCGGCTCGAATCCAGTGACTTCCAGCAGCGGCCCAAAGTGCGTATCGCGCGCGTGGTTATAAATGCGCAGGCCCAGGCGCAGTTCCGGAGCAAGCTCGGCCAGGTTTTCGAGCGCCCGCGCTTCGGCCCACGCCAGCAGATACGGCTCGGTGCGGTCATCGTGCGCCCAGGCGTCCGGGTGCATCTCTACGCCGATGATGGGCAGCGCCTCACGTCCCTTACTCCATATGGAGGCATAGGCGATCAGGCGGCCATCGGGCGCAAGCACGACGCGCGTATCGCGCTCCAGATCGAGATCCGGGTCGTCCCACTCTTCGAGCAGATCGGCCAGCGCGAAATCAATTTCACCCGTCAGCGCCAGCGTTCTGGCCTGAATGATCGCCAGCACGGCCTCGGCGTCTTCGCGCTGCGCGGACCGAGCCGTGTAGGATTCGGGCACATTAGAGGTCATAGAGGGCGTCCTCGATGTTTAAAACTTCACAAAAGGGCGGTTGCAAGTATGGAGAAGTGTAGACGTGATTGGCGAATTGCGCTATCGCGTTCGCGTCTTCAGGTTGTCATGCTATGCCCGTCGGGGCGATAATAGGATGCATGGCCACGCAGCGCATTACCTCGGAAAAGGTCGTTTGGACCAACATCGTCGACCCCACGCTGCAAGACGTGGCGGCGCTGCGCCGCGCCTATCCCAACATCCACCCGCTCAATTTGGAGGACGTCACCAGCCATATCGAGCGTCCCAAGGTGGACTTCCAGGATGACTATATCTTCGTCGTCGTTCAGTTCCCCAAATGGGACCCGGTGACGCGCCTCACACGCGGCAGCGAAATCGACTTCATCATCGGGCGCGGCCATATTGTGACGGTGCACGACGGCGTGCTCAAACCGCTGCTGTCCATCTTTCAGCGCGCCGCCGCCGATGAAGATGATCGCCAGAAACTGCTCGGCAGCACCGCCGGCCACGCGTTCTATATCCTCATCGACCGACTGGTAGACTATATTTTCCCGATTCTGCACAAGGTGGAAAATAACATCCGCTCGATTGAGGAGCGCATTTTTGATGAAGTGCGCGAGGAAGTGCTGATCCGCGATATTTCGCTCGTGCGCCGCGATGTATACGCGCTGCGCCGCATCATCCGCCAGCAGATTCCGATCCTCGAACAGATCGACCGGCGGCGGCAAACGACCACGCAGGATGAGGAGATGGAGGAGTATTTCGGCGACTTGATCGACCATATCCAGAAGGCGCGCGACATGATTGATGAGGATGCCGAAGTCATCACGTCGCTGTCCGACACCGCCGATACGCTGCTCACGCACCGGCTGAACGGTGTCATCCGCATTCTCACCGTCATCTCGGTCATCTTCTTCCCGCTCACGCTGCTCACCGGTGTTTGGGGGATGAACGTAGACTTGCCGCTGCAAAACCGCGAAAATGCATTCATCATCATCGCCTTGATCATGGCCTCTATCGTGGGCGTCATGATCTTCTATTTCCGGAAGCGCAACTGGTTGTGACGACGTCGAATCCCCTCACCTACATCGATACCGACCGCGAGCTGGCGGCGTTGGTCGAACACCTCACCCACGAGCCAATCCTTGCGATTGACACGGAATCCAACAGTCTCTATGCCTACCGCGAACAGGTGTGCCTGATTCAGATCAGTACGCGCAGCGCCGATTTCATCATTGACCCGCTGGCCCGGCTGGATGTGCGCCGGCTGGCCCCGCTGCTGGCAAATCCGGCTATCGAGAAGGTCTTTCACGCCGCCGAATACGACCTGATGTGCCTGAAGCGCGACTATGAGTTCACGATCAACAACCTGTTCGATACGATGGTGGCGGCACGCGTGTGTGGACACAAGAGCATCGGCCTCGGCACGCTGCTGACTGAACTTTTGGGCGTGACGCTCGACAAGAGCCACCAGCGCGATGACTGGGGCAAACGCCCCCTGCCCGCCGACGCGCTGCGTTACGCCCGCCTCGATACGCACTACCTGCCCACACTGCGCGATCATTTCGCCGCGCATCTGGCCGCGCTCGACCGCTGGGAAGAAGCACGCGAGTCGTTCGAGGACATGGCCTCAGTGCAGGCCGCCCAGCGCGCCACGTTCGACCCCGAAGGCTTTTGGCGCATCGCTCTGCCCAACCAGATCGTGAAACGCGAAGCGGCCATTCTGCGTGAGTTATACATTTACCGTGAGGAGCAGGCGCTTCAGCGCGACGTGCCGCCATTCAAGGTGCTGATCGACAAGGCGCTGGTGGGGCTGGCGCGATCGGCGCCAGCCGCGCTGGATGACCTGCAGAAAGTCGATGGCATCGGCCCGGGCCACGTGCGCCGCTATGGGCAGGGATTGCTGGCGGCCATCCGGCGCGGACAGGCCGCCAAAATACCGGCGCTGCCCGCCAAAGAACCGCCCACCGACCCCATCATCGTCGACCGTTATTCGGCGCTGCGCGAGTGGCGCAAACAGCGGGCGCAGGCGCGCGGCGTGGAGTCGGACGTGATCGTGTCACGCGAAGCGCTGTGGGCGCTGGCGCAGCGGTTACCCGCTACGCCCGAAGAACTGCGCGCAATCTCAAGCCTGGGCTCGTGGCGCGCCAGCCAGTACGGCGATGAAATTTTGGCCGTGCTGGAGCGTTTCCGGCATCCTCATACCAACGGCAAAGGAGAGGACAACGCATGAAAATCACCTTCTGCGGCGCAGCCCGCACCGTCACCGGCTCACAGCACTTGATTGAGGTCAACGACCAACGCATTCTGCTCGACTGCGGGCTGTTCCAGGGCCACCGCGCCGATACCTATACGCGCAACCAGACCTTCCTCTACGACCCTGCCACCATTGATGTGCTGGTGCTGTCACATGCCCATATCGACCACTCGGGCAACATTCCCAATCTGGTGCGGCGCGGCTTCAAGGGCGATATCGTTTGCACTTCGGCCACGCGCGATCTGGCCGCCGCCATGCTGCTCGACAGCGCCCACATTCAGGAAAGCGACGCCGAATACGTCAACAAGCAGCGCGCCAAAAAAGGTGAGCCGCCCATTGAGCCGCTGTACACGCAGGAAGATGCGCGCGACTGCCTCAACCAGTTCACGACCCGCGAATACGGCCGCAGCTCGGAAATCGCCAACGGCATCACCTGCACCTTCCACGACGCCGGCCACATGCTGGGCAGCGCGTTTGTCGTGCTCGATATCGAAGACCGCGATACCGGCAATGATGTGCGGCTGGTCTTCAGCGGCGATCTCGGCCGCAAAGGACTGCCGATCCTGCGCGACCCGGCCACGATTGACCGCGCCGACGTGCTGATCATGGAATCAACCTATGGCGACCGGCTGCATCCGCCGCTGGAAGACGATGTCAAGGCCATGGAGCGCATCATCGCTGAAACCTTCAAACGCGGCGGGCGCATCATCATTCCGGCCTTTGCCGTGGGCCGCACGCAGCAAATCGTCTACTCACTGCATCAACTGGTGCTCAAAGGCGATCTGCCGAATATTCCCGTGTACGTCGACAGCCCGCTGGCGATTGACGCCACCGAACATCTTCCGCCTGCACCCGGAGTGCTACGACGAGGAAACGCGCCAGTTCCTGGTCGAGAGCAACGTGCGCGACCCATTCGGCTTCGAGCGGCTGATTTACACGCGCTCGACGGCAGAGAGCAAACGACTCAACTTCCTCACCTCGCCAGCCGTCATCATCAGCGCCAGCGGCATGATGGAAGCCGGCCGCGTGCTGCATCATCTCAAGAACAATATCGAAGACCCGAACACGACTATCCTGATCGTCGGTTTCCAGGCCGAACACACGCTGGGCCGCCGCATTGCCGACCATGAAAAGACCGTGCGTATATTCGGTGAAGTCCTACGACAATCGCGCGCAGGTGGAAGTGCTGCAGGGCTTCAGCGGCCACGGCGACCGCGATGACCTGCTCGACTGGGTGGGCGCGATGAATCAGAAGCCCAAGCGCACCTTCCTCGTGCATGGCGAGGAACAGTCGGCCTTCGCGCTGGCGGACGGCCTGCAGGAACGTTTTCAACTGGATGTGGCTGTGCCGGAATGGAAGCAGTCATTCACGCTCTAGAGGAGGTCGCCTGATGCCCGGCTCCAGCCCGTTTGCCGATGACTGGCGTGACTGCTTGCGCGCCCACTATCAGTACGTGACGCACAACCATGACACGGTAACCGAACGCACGCTGGTGGGTGTACTGCAGGAAGTCGGCTTCAGCGACAGCGAACTGGCCGAACTCAAGGTACTGTCCACCCTGCGCGCCGACGAGCTGCCGCCAGACTTCACGCCCGATCTCGACGCACTCAAGGCTCAGGCCGTCGAGCAGATGCAGCAGCAGTCCGCTGCACCCGCGCCCGCCGAGCCTGAAGCCGCTATCTTCGCCGCCGCCGCCATGCCCGATGCTGCGCCAGAGCCAGAAGACTCCGCGCCCGAAGCCGTGGCCGACGACGCGAATGAGGAAGAACCGCCCGACTACCGCAGTGACGGGCCGGAACAGTTGAGTATGTTTTGAAGTAAAAGTTGAAAGTGCTGAGTGCTGAGTGCTGAGTCAAGAACCCACTTCTTATTCAAGAACTGAGCTTATAGGACGCCACTTCTCGCTACTGTATCTTACTCAGCACTCAGCACTCAGCACTCAGCACTTCTCTCTGTGAACGCCTACGACTTCATGCGCCTGGCGCTGACCGAAGCGGACAAAGCCCTCGTGGCGGGTGATGTGCCGATTGGCGCGGTCATTGTGTGTGGGGACAGTGTCGTGGGGGCGGGCTACAATCGCCGCGAGGCCGACCACGACGCGACGGCGCACGCCGAGGTCGTTGCCATCCGCCAGGCGTCGGAATCGCTCGGACGCTGGCGGCTGGACGACTGCACGCTATATGTAACGCTCGAACCGTGCCCGATGTGCGCTGGCGCGATTGTGCTGGCCCGCATACCGCGCGTGATCTACGCCGCCCCCGACCCGAAAGCGGGCGCGGCCGGCAGCATCGTCGATTTACTGCGCCACCCGCGACTGAATCACCGCGTCGACGTACAAGGCGGCCTGCTGGCCGACGAAGCCGCCGCTCAACTGCGCGCCTTCTTTCAGGCGCTGAGGGATGAGGGGCAGGGATAGAATTGCGGGTTTCACCCCTCTGTGCCCTCAGTGTCTCTGTGGTTCGTAAGTTGGATTCGGGATTTACGCGAGCATCGAGTTCGTTATAATGACTGCCTCTGGAGAGGTGCCGGAGTGGTTGAACGGGCTCGTCTCGAAAATGAGAATGGTCGCAAGGCCATCGAGGGTTCGAATCCCTCCCTCTCCGCACAAACAGCGTCGCTCATCGTGAGCGCCGCTGTTGTTTTGTCAAAGAGAAGTTGAAAGTTAGGGACAGTCGGTTGAAGCCCCGTTCAAGGGACGCAGCTCCAGCCTCAGGCAAAGTCAGTCATTCGTCACTTTCCTTTCAACCTCCCTCTACTTCTTTCAACTTCGCCTTCCTCCTCGCCTCTACCTCTGCCTTGCCCGCCTCAACCACCGCATCCAGCAGTACGTCGAGATCGTCATCGGTGGTGCGGAAGTTGACGATGCAAGCGCGCAGCACGAAATGGCCACCCAGTTCGGTGCTGGACGTGAAGGCCTTGCCGCTCGCGTCCATACGCTTGAGCAGCGCCTTGTTGAGCACATCTAGCGCCGTTTCATCCGTCAGGCCCGCTGGCTTGTAGCGGAAGCAGGTGATACTCAGCGGCCCGGCGGCCATTAACTCGAACTCCGGCCGCGCCTTGATCTTCGCCTGCAAAGTTTTCGCGCGGGCGATGTCGGCGCTGATCAGTTCACGGTAGCCCTGCAAGCCCACCTGCTGCAGCACCAGCCAGATTTTGAGCGCCTTGAAACCACGCGTCTGCTGAATGCCGAGGTCGGACAGCCATGGCGGCGAGTCGTCACTGCGCAGGTAAGCGGGCGACACACTGAAGGCCGCGCGCAGCAGTTCGCCGTCGCGCACCAATACGCAGCCCGCTTCGACCGGCGCGTACAGCCATTTGTGCGGATCGATCGCCAGGCTGTCAGCGCGTTCGATGCCCTTGAACAGTGGCGCAGCGTCGGGCGACAGGACGCCGAAACCACCGTATGCGCCGTCGATGTGGAACCACAATGCCTCGTCAGCGCACAGATCGGCGATGGCGTCGAGCGGATCGACTGCGCCCGTATTCACCGTGCCGGCGCTGGCGGCCACACAGACCGGGCGCAGGCCGTTGGCGCGGTCACGCTCGACGGTTTCGCGCAGCGCCTTCAAATCCATGCGATAGTCGCTGTCCACAGGAATACGGCGCAGGTTCTCATCGCCAAAACCGAGCAGTTCGGCCGCCTTCTGCAGGCACGAGTGCCCCTGCGTGGACGTATACAGCACCATGCGCGCGGGTTCGGCGGTCATGCCCAGCCGGCGCATATTGCCCTGCGACATCATCTGGCGCATGGCCGCCAGCCCAACCAGATTGGCGGCCGTCCCGCCGCTGGTCAGCAGCCCGCCGGTCGTTTCCGGCAGGCTGAACATGCCGCGAATCCAGTTGATGACCGCCATTTCGACATAATAGGCCGCCAGATCGCTGTTGACGGCGGGCGCGTCGTGGGCGGCCGCCAGCAAATCGCCCAGAATGCCGAGCGGCGCGGGCGGTGAATTCACCCAGCCGAAGAAGCGCGGGCTGTTATTTCCTAGAGGATAGGGCAGCACCTCGTCCTTCACGCGTTGCAGCAGCGCATCCGGCGCTTCGGGCGCGTCGTTCAGCGGGGCCTTAAGCAGCCGGTCGCGCACCGCATCGGGCAAGGGACGGCGCACAGGCGCTTCACGGACGCCCGCCAGTTGATCGGCCAGCAGGTCGATAATCTGGTGGCCCAGCCGGCGAAACTCGTCGGGAGACAGGTCAATCGAGGCGGATTCCATGCGAGCTGCTCCTGAACGCCGAACTGTGTTGCTCAGAATATAGCGCATCACTGCGTCTATGTGGTCAGCACAACCATTACGCTGACCTGCCACAAGGAGACCACGTTGGACGCCGCCCGCCTGAACGCCGAACGCGCCGAAAAAGACCAGTTCTTCAAGCAAAGCGAGCAGTCGCCGCTGACGCCCGACCAGCAGGATCGGTTTACCGGCCTGCGCCACTATCCGCCCAACGCCGCGCTCGATTTGGTGGTATCCGTTGAGTTAGTTGAGCAGGATCGGCCCATCGCTATCGAAACAACGACCGGTGAAATGCGCCAGTACCTGCGCTACGGCCGCTTTAACTTCAGCGTGGGCGAACAAACAGCGTCACTGACGATCTACGAAGCGCCTTATGGCTACTTCCTGCCGTTTACAGATGCGCACGCAGGCGGTGACACCTACGGCGCGGGCCGCTATCTGGAGCCGGAGGAACTGCCCGACGGCCGTTTTCACGTCGATTTCAATCAGGCCTACAATCCCTACTGCGCCTACAACGAGGGATGGACGTGCCCGATCACGCCGCCCGAAAACCGGCTGAGTGTGGCAATTGAGGCCGGTGAAATGACGCCGCAAGGGGCGTGGGTGGATTAGGGGGAATCAAAGCGGGGCGCACTGACTAAATATGCGCCCCGCTCTCTTTGCTTCTGCACACAAGGGCTAGGCTTGGGGCAGGTCTTCCAGCACGACTTCGCGGCCTTCCTTCGCGCTGCGGTAGGCGGCTTCGATGATGCGGGCACGGCTCAGGCCGTCCTGGCCGGTCGCGCTGGCCCAGTTGCCGCTCAGGATCAACTGCGCGAATTCCTTCATGACATCGGTATGGCCGTGGCGCGGCGCGGGTGCGGGCCGCACTTCCGCCGGAGAGCCGCCGATTTCGGTGAACAGGCGCAGCGTATCGTGCTCGGCGTAGAAATCGACGAATAGTTCGGCCCCGCCGTTCGCGCCAAACAGCGATACGCCGAACGAATCGCCGTGCTTGCCGAACGTCGCCCAGCTCGCTTCCAGCGTCAGCGTCTTGCCGCCTTCCAGCCGCAGATACAGGCTGGCGAGGTCTTCGACATCGTAGCGCGGATCGGGCGGAAGCGGCCCTGAATAGCCCTTACCACGCGGCCCGAACTCGGAAAAGATCGAGGCGCTCACACTAACGACCTTCGGCTCGCCCATCAGGTAGAGCGACATATCCAGCATGTGCACGCCCAGGTCGATCAGCGGCCCGCCGCCCGAGCGTTCCTTCTTGGTGAACCACTCGCCCCAGTACGGAATACCGGCGCGGCGCATCCATATGGCCTTACCGAAATACAGATCACCGAACATGCCCTCGTCAATCGCCTGCTTGAGCCACTGCACATCGCCACGCCGACGATGGCTGAAGGCGACCAGCAGAGCGCGCTTGGCCTTTTTCGCGGCCTGCGTCATGGCCAGCGCCTCGGTGGTGCTGGTTGCCAGCGGCTTTTCGCACAGCACATGCTTGCCCGCCTCCAGCGCCGCAATCGTAACCGGCGCATGCATGTCGTTGGGCGTAGCCACCGTCACTGCATCAATGTCCTTGCGCGCCAGCAGTTCGTGATAGTCCGCATAGGTATCGGCGATGCCAAATTCTTCGGCCATCTTCGCCAGGCGCACCGGCTCAACATCCGCAATCGCCACGACCTGGATTTCGGGCACTTTCGCCAACGACTGCAGATGCACCTTGCCAATGAAACCGACGCCGATGACTCCTACCCGCACTGTCTTGCTCGTCTTGTCTGTCATGATCCTCGTATTACCCTCCGATACCAAGCAGTTCCACATCGAATATCAACGCAGCATTGGGCGGAACGGCGCTGCCTGCCCCGCGTGATCCATAAGCCAGCTCTGCAGGAATCCAGAAGCGGTACTTTGAGCCGACGGGCATCAACTGCACGCCTTCCTGCCAACCATCAATCATGGCGTTGAGCGGGTATGTTAGCGGCTCACCGCGCTCTACCGAGCTGTCAAAGACCGTGCCATCCAGCAGCGTGCCGTGATAATGCACTGTGACCACGTCGCTGAGTGCCGGCTGCGGGCCTGTCCCCTCTTGCAGCACCATATACTGCAAGCCGGACGCGGTCGTCACCACACCTTCGGCGTTCTGGTTATCCGCCATAAACTGGGCCTCCTGGTCTGCTCGTGATGGTTGCTGATTAGTGGGGCTGACGATGAACAGCACCACCAGCACGGCCACAATCGCAATTGCGCCGACAATAAACCAGGTGTAATCGCGCCCTTTTTTGGGGGCATCATTCGTCTTGGCCACGAGCCACGGTCCTCCATCTGAAATGGCGCAGGCGCAACGGCCCGCGCAACCTTTGGATGGTGGAATAGTTTACCTGATGGCAAAGCGGCCTGGGAGTTCCAGTCGTGGCTGGCGCTATAATGGTGCGCTTAAGCGCATGAACGACGGGAGAAACGCGGATGAGGCGAAGCATACGCTTGCTGCTGGCGCTCGGACTGGCAGCCGGGTTAGGCACAGCCCCCATCGCCGGGCAAGACGAAGCTGGCTCTGAGACAGCCGTGCCGCCCGTTATCACGCTGCGCATCTGGTTCCCCGATACGCTCGGTTCGACCGATGACGGCGAGGTGGCCGCGCTTCTGGCTGACTTGGTGGGCGAGTTTCAGACCGCTAACGGCGATGTGCAGGTCGATTTCAGGCTCAAACGCGCCGGCGATGTCAGCACACCCGGAACGCTGTATCACAACCTGCGCACCGTGCGCGCGGTTGCGCCCGGCATACTGCCTCATCTCACCCTGCTGCGCCGCTCTGACCTTGATTTTGCTGTGCGCGAAGGCCTGATCACGCCGTTTACGGAAGTACACGAAGCGGCGTTGTTCGACGGCGTGCTGCCGGCCGCAGTCCCACTCGGTCAGGTTGCGGGAACGATGTTCGGCGTGCCCTTCATGCTCGAAGTTCAGCATCAGGCCCACCAGCCTGATCTGGACATGCCCGATACATGGTCATTCAATGATGTGCTGGATAGCGATTGGCGTTTTGTCTTTCCGGGAGGCGAGACCGGGCACATCAGCCCGGAGTTGCTCGCGCAGATCGCCGAGGCTGGCGGCATCGATGAAAGCGGCAACTTGGACCCCAGCCAGGATTCGCTGGCCGCCATCTATCAGTTCTATGAGGATGCGCTGGCGGCGGGCCTGCTGCCTCCAGAAATCACGAGCTATGAAACGCCGGCTGAGTACCTGCCGCTGCTCGCGGCCGGAGAACTGCCCTCGGGAGTGATGACCTCCAGTGAGTATTTGCGCCTGGCCGAGCAGGACTCGCAGCTACTGGCCGCGCCGCTGCCCACGCTGGAGGGTGGCCCGGCCAGCGTGCTCAATGGCTGGCTGTGGGTGCTGCCCACCGGCACGCCAGATGAGCGCGCGCTCGCGCTGCGTTTCATCGACTGGATGGACGAGCCAGACCGCCAGGCCGACTATGCGCGCGCGGTCAATCAAATCCCCGCGCAGGCGGATGCCTTCAGCGTGTGGGCCGAAGGCGATTACGGCGAATTGATCACCGACCTGATGACCAACGGGGCGCTGCCGCCGATTGACGTGACTGTCGCTCAACCGGCGCTGGCGCGTGCGCTCCAAAACGGACTGCTGCAAGTGCTGAACGGCAGCGTAAGCGCCAGGCAGGCTGCCGAAACCGCGCTCGAAGCCGACGATTAGGTCAGCGTCTTCTCGAAGTAGCGGAACGTTTTGTAGATACTTCCACCCACATTTTGCGTCACGCTGGCGGCGGCCGTATTCGTCGCCAGCACCCACCCCGAGTCGCTGTGGGCGTAGCCACCATCAATAACGGACTTCATGATACGGTAGTACATCGCCACGTCCACACCCTTATTGCGGTATTCGGGTTTGACGCCCAACAGCGGCACGCGCACCCAGTCCATCTTCGGGCGCAACTTCCAGTGATGGAGCGCCTTCAGCAGCGAGACGGGTTCGGGCGTGCCCGGCTTGGGATAGGCGGCCTGTAGCACCTGATTGAAATCCGGAATGGCAATCATCATGCCGGCCGGGTCATCATTGACAAACGCGAAGAACGCCAGGCGCGGGTCGAAATACTGGCCGAGTGACGTGACCATCGCATCCAGTTCCCTGGGCGTGAACGGCACGAAGCCCCAGTTCTTCTCCCACGCCACGTTGTAGATGTCCTTGAGCAGCGCAAATTCTTCCTTCTTGCGCTTGCCATCGAAGGCCCGCACCGTGATTTTTCCGCGCTTCATGATGCCGTTCGCCAGCCGTTCGAGGCGCGCCAGATGATTGTCGCGCGCGAACGCGGCGTTGAGGTAGAAAGCGAGGGTGTCCATGACCGGCTCGTAGCCGGCCGCGCGCACGAAGCCTTCGTAGTAAGGCTTGTTGTAGGAGTAGAGGATGATCGGCCTCGTGAAGTTATCCACCAGCAGGCCGGTTTCCTCGTGCGTGGTGAAAGTTTGCGGCCCGCGAATGATCGGGTAGCCTTTTGCCTTCACCCACTCGGCCGCGGTCGTCAGCAGCGCCTGCGCCGCCTCGGCATCATCCATCACCTCGAATGCGCCGAACCAGCCGATCTGCTCGTTGTGAAACTCGTTGTGGCGGTGGTTGATGAAGGCGGCAATCGTGCCGACGATTTGTTCGCCGCGCCAGGCTGCAAAGTAATCGCCCTCCATGTATTCCCAGGCCGGGTTCTTCTTCTTGTCCAGCAGTTCGCGGCGCATCGACAGCAGCGGCGGCACCCAGTTGGGATCGTCCTTGTACAGCGTCCACGGAAATTCAAAGAAGGCCTTGAAGTCGTGCTGGTTCTCGACTTTGCGAATGGTCACTGGGGGCATAGGAAGACCTGCCTGACTAAAGGAAATTCAGATGGCCTGATCGTAACGGGTTTTGGCGCGGGCGGGGAGTGTGAGCCTTGCCAGTCTGGCAAATCACGCGCCTGCGCTTCCACGACGCAAAGCGTGATTCCCCCCCCAACTCCCCCCTCAGCCATATTGACATCCCCCCCGGCGAGTCCATACCGTGAGAGCATCGTCCTTGCGCTTTTAGGAGGTAATGCCATGAACGCTCGTTTGGCCCGCAATCCGTTCCACCTGATCCGTCTGACCATTATCCTGCTCTCCGGCGCGCTGATCCTGTTCACCGTCTCGCTGTTGGGCGCGCAGGAGGTAGCGGATACGCACAACCTCCCGGGTGCACCCATCACCGAAGAAGCCGCGATGGCCTTCGCCGAACGCTTCGATGCGATGTTCAACGAGCCGAATATCGACATCGCCGACGAAATCTTCGCCGAGGACTTCGTCTCCCATCTGCCGCTTGCGCCAGAGCTTGACCGGGAAGGCTTCAAAGCGTATGTTGACAGCTTCCGCGCAGGCGCTTCCGACACCACCCAGCAAACGAACCAGGTGATTGTGGCCGACGACCGGCTTGTTCTCGAGGTGACTTACACCGGCACGCACGACGGAGTGCTGTTCGGTGTTCCAGCGACGGGCAACCCGATTGAAATGAACGGCATCGGCATCTTCCGCTTCAACGAGGAGGGGCTTGCGGTCGAAAACTGGGCCGTTATCGATCTGGCCAACGTGTACGCGCAGATTGGCGCGTTCCCGCCCGCATCATAAGAAAAAGTCACGCCGCCCAGGAAAGAGGGATGCGCACTGCTCTCACATCCCTCTTTTCCAGGCTACGCCACGGGCGGTTTTCCGGGAAGCGTGAGCCCTACCTTGCTCTTGACTTCAGGCGGCGGCTCTGCTAATTTTACGGAAGCATTCCACAGTAGCTCAGCGGCAGAGCAATCGGCTGTTAACCGATGGGTCCCAGGTTCGAATCCCGGCTGTGGAGCAAACGTAATCTGCTTTAGTCGTCCAGCACCTCATGAGACTGCATGAGACAGGCTTCCTTTCAGCGCTATACGAACGTCGCTTTCAGCAAGCACGCGCGTGAGCGAATGGAACTGCGTGTCATCAGCGATGACATGGTGCTGGCGACCATTCAAAACCCCGACAGAGCCTATTTAGAAGACGACGGCGATACCAAGTTCACGCGAAAAGTGAACGGGGTAGAGCTACATGTCGTTTGCATGCCGCTGCCCGACGAGGATAAATGGCTGGTCAAGTCCACTTGGGTGCGCGGTGAGGACGATGCCGGTTACCGGGTAGATCGCAATGGACGCCGTATCGGCCAAGCGAAGCGCAGCCAGAGGCAGTCGAAGGGGGCGATTCAGCCACGCAGACGCTTCGTATCTGTGGATGTGCTGTTACTGGTGTTTCTGATCGCGCTCGTGATTGTCCTCATTTACCTGCTGGCGCGTTGAACAGATCCTGACATCGAGCGCCAGGGTGCTATGCAGCAGCCAAAGCGCCCTTCGAAATGAGGGGCGCTTTTATTTGGTGCGACGGCCTTATGGCCTCCATCTCCTTTCACAAAGGAGTACCTCATGACTTCCTGGGATCAGCGTATCCTGCAGTACTGGGCTGATACGCTTCGCGTGGAGCCTGAAGCGTTTCACCAGGCCAGCCTCATCGTCCGCTTTGAGATGGAAGCGGACGATCAAATCATCCTCTACACGGCGGGCGAAACGAAGTTGATTTTCGTTCCGCCACATTTTGAGACGGCGGTCAAAAGTGCGCTTACAGACGTTCAAGCGCTGCCAGAATGGCTTGGCGCGCCGCTGTCGCTGAAATGGCGCGACTTCTACTACTACGTCTCAACTCCTCAACCGGCATCCGCCTCGCCCAAACAGATGCGTATGCTCCAGCCGGAAGATGCTGCGCTGCTGACCGCGCTACAAGCGCAATGCACCGAGCGTGAACTTGAGTTGGCAGAGATCAGCATTGAGGATCCGCTCGTGGTGGGTTACTTCGAGGGAGATCAACTCGTTGGTGTAGCCTCGCTATTGCAAACGACCGTTGAGATTTTCGATATTGGCGTCCTCACGCACCCCGCCTATCGAGGACAAAACGTGGGGGTAAAACTCACCACCTTCCTCCGTAGCGCCGTAACAGAGCGGGGACATGTGGCCCAGTACACGACGATGGAGTCGAATCAGGGGTCGGTACGCGTGGCCGAGAAGTGCGGCTTCGGCCGCTTCCTGGTCGAGGAAGGATTTGTGATCGGCGGCGCACCAGTCTGATAGCATCTAGCTCATATCAAGAGGTGCACCTTGAACACTTGGGACTCGCGCATTCTGCAGGACTAGGCTGATACGCTTCGTGTGAAAGGCGAGATAAAGGTGATTTACGTTATACCGCGCTTTGAGGAGATGGTCCAAGGTGCGATTACGGACGTTCAATCGTTGCCAATGTGGCTTGGCGCCCCTCTCGCTGAAGTGGCGCGACTTCGACTACTACGCTTCAACTCCTCCCCCGCCCCCAAACTCATCCCGTGCATAGGCGACCGCCTGCTCCAGCGACATCGCGCGCCCTTGCGCCCATTCGGTCTGGAAAGTGATGTCATCAAGTTGGGCGCGCACGAGGGCGATGGCGCGATCCACCTCTGGCTTATCAGTGGATTGATGACGAGTCCCCATGCCATCAAGAGCGGACTCCGAAGCGCCGAGCAATTGTGCTGCTCGTTTCAGGTGGCCGGTTGCAGCTACTGAACCCGCGAGAAACGCCAATGCAGACGCCAGATCGAGCCTGTTGTCCATTTCACGTGCTATTTCAATCGCCTCCAGTAGCAGGGCTATTGCACGCTCGTGATCACCTTCGTGCTGGGCGAGAAAGGAGAGGTTGACCATCATGAAATAAACCCGGCGGCTTTCCCCCGTTTCCTGGGATATGGCCAGGCATTCTTCATAAGCGCGTTTGGCACGATCATCATCGCCGCCACTCCGGGCGATTTCACCGATAATATTCAGCGCCTGGGCAATGCCGGGCTTGTGATCCAGTTCCGTGAAGAGAGCCATACCCTGTTCAGCAGCGTTCCTCGCAGTTTCGGTGTCATTCACCAGCGTGTAACTGTAAAAGATGAGCGCCCAGGCCGTGTGCTGCGCGTCTCCGAGTTCACGCGAAATACGGAGTGCTTGCAGGAATAGATTGTTCGCCGCTTCAAGATCATGCATCATCTCCATGTGTCCGGCGCTGATCAGGAACTTCGGGTGGTACTCGATTGGCGTTTCATCAAGCCGCTGCAGGAGCTCCTTAGTCCAGCGTAAGCCACCGACGTGATGTCCATAGGCATACCAGAGCAAATAAAGCGCACCAGCCAAACGTACGCCGAAGGTCACATCTCCCCCACCTAACGACCATTCGAGCACAGCGTGCATATTTTCTTGTTCGATATCGAGCAATTGAAACCAGTATCGTTGATGCGCCAGGCGAAGTTCCGGCTCAGCACGTTCTGCCAGATCGGTGAAGTATTCAGCGTGTCGGCGGCGGCTGGCTTCCGTTTCTCCGCTGGCCTCCAGCCGCTCCCAGGCATATTCCGCGATCGTTTCCAGCAGAACAAACCGCGGCTCACCACCCAGCACCTCTTTCTGCTGCGTCATGCTCTTATCCACCAACGACGTGAGACCGTCCAGCACATCGATCGATAAGTCCTGCCCGCAAATCGCCTCAACCGCTTCCAGCGAGCGGCCGCCTCGGAAGACCGCCAGTCGCGCGAGCAGCGTCTTTTCACCCTCGTCGAGCAAGTTGTAGCTCCAGTCAATCGTCTCGCGCAGGGTCTGCTGCCGCGCCGGCACATCGCGCGATCCGCCCACGAGCGCAGTCAGGCGGCTGTCCAGCCGGTCAAGCAGCGTCTGTGGGGCCAACACTTTGCTTCGAGCCGCCGCCAGCTCGATGGCAAGGGGGATCCCGTCCAGGCGCGCACAGATTTGCGCCACGGCAGGTGCGTTGTCGGCGTTGATGGCAAAATGCGGCAGTTTCATCTGCGCCCGCTGTACAAACAGAGACCCCGCTTCAGACGCCATAACATCCTGAATGGAAACGGCATCGACGGAAGGCAGCGATAACGGCCGGACCGGGTATTCCTGCTCACCCGAGAGATGCAGCGCCTCTCGGCTGGTGGCAAGCACCTTCAGGCGCTGGGCAGCCGCCAGGAGTTCGGACACCAGCGATGCGGCGTCGAGGACGTGCTCGAAGTTGTCGATCACCAACAGTAGCGCCCGCTCGCCAAGCGCCCGCTTCAAGGTATCCGGCAGCGGTTCATGAGGACTCTCGATGATGCCGAGCGCCGCAGCAACGGCCTTTGCAACCTGATCTGAATCGGTCACAGGCACGAGATCCACGAAGTAAACGCCATCAGCAAAGTCGTCGACAACGGCTGAGGCGACTTGCAGCGCCAATCGGGTTTTGCCCGTACCGCCGACGCCGGTCAACGTGAGCAGGCGTGACGCCTGCAACAGGTGCTTGACTTCAGCAATAGCGCCACTACGCCCAATGAAGGGCGCGGGCGGGACCGGCAAGTTGTGGACAGGGAGGTGCTGGGAGGGCGGTGGTGTGTCCGGCGCTCTGGCAACCTGTTCGTCCAGCAGCCCCAATTCCCTGGCACGCACCAGCGCTGGGACGCGGCCATGGACGCCCAGCTTGCTGTAGATTTGCTTGGTGTACCAGCGAACAGTCTCGGGAGCGACGACCAGATCCTCGGCGATATCACGGTTCGACAAACCCAGTGCGACCAACCGCAAAACCTCCAGTTCGCGCGGAGTCAGGATATCGCTCCGGTGCTGCTCACCGTTCATGGTGTCCCAACTGTATCAACCAGTTCAGTTAGCGTATGTGGAGCTTCGATCGTACCCAATCGACCCCTCGACCACAAACCCCCCTGGAGGGTGGTGACACCCAC
Organism: uncultured Chloroflexia bacterium; assembly: GCA_963841085.1. GTDB lineage: Bacteria > Chloroflexota > Anaerolineae > Aggregatilineales > Phototrophicaceae > Flexifilum. The sequence goes on from CAWJBF010000013.1 coordinate 54,933, forward strand.
CCTGGAGGGGCAGCTATGCTGGCAGTATCGAACACGACATCACGCGAGCCGATAGGGGGATCAATCATGCGGCACATTTACGACGCTTCCATCGTCCATCAGGCAACCCTGAAAGACTGGTATGCGGAAGCCGAGCAGCGCCGGTTGGCGCGAGAGGTGAGAGGAGAACAACAGGGAACGGCGTGGACGCAGGTAGTGCATGCAATGGGCGCGGCAGCGCGTAAGGTTTGGCAGTCGGTCAGCCGGCGCAAATCGAACGAAGGTACCAAAGTGCTCACCAACTCCAAGCGAACGCCCACGATCTGAATATCAGCAAGAGGCTTGATCTTAGCCTCGCACGGTAACTGCGCGTACTTGCACTTTTATACGCAGTTATCTAGAGATTGTGTGGAGAGCGTATTTGCAGGCGTGGCATCTCATGGGGCTGCTGGAAACCGTGGCCCGCTTCGAGCCCGACGACGAAGATATCGCTATCTCGTCACTGTAAAAAGCCCGTACGAGAGTGAGAAACAGCGCATCCGATCTGGCGGAAGTCGAAAGCATCCTCGGTGAAATTCAGCGCCACATCGACCGCTTCGACACGGCGCAAGGCGAGGAACCACCAAGGTTACCCTGTTTAGAAGAATGCGAATTTCTAGCCCCACACCCGTTTAGGTGGCGCGCTGGCCGCCTCGTTGAGATAGTCAAGCAGCGGCTGCATGGCATTGCGCACGCTTACAATACGCGGCACGAGGTCTTCACTCAGCAGGTCGGCGTCGGTCAGGCGATGCATGGCGAGATACTGCTTGTAGCGCAGCAGGTCTATAGCCGGGTGCTGACGGTCGTAACCCTGCGGCGCGGTCTTGAGCGTCTCGCCTTCCAGCGTACCGAAATAGCGCACAAAGTCCGGCGCTTCGAGGATGTCCCGCAATGGTTGAGCGCCCTGCGCGATGTGCTGGCGCACGTTGTCGAGCGCAGTCTTGTCCGGCTCGTGCATGCCGCTGGCAAAGAACGTCTCATCGTGCGGCGCGATCTGGATGTAGTAGCCGCGCCCTGTCATCCCCTTTCGCCCGCCCGCCCCAATCCACGCGCTCATATTGGTTTTATACGGCGATTTGTCCTTCGACAAAGAGAGTACACCACAAAAGCAATCGGAAAAGAGGATTTTCTTGCCTGGCCGCCCTCGATGATACCGTCAGAAGCGTTCGGGGTGAAAGCGGAAAAGGCCGCCCGGGCTCTGAAAGGCGGCAATTCAGGGGACGAAATTGCGTATGTATATGGCTCTATTCGTACCCGATCAGGAGGTCTGATGAGCGACTCGGAAAGCGCCATCCAGCCGGTACCAGATGCCGACCTGGTGGAGCAGCAGGCCCTGTTCGACCGCCTGGTGGATAGCATGGCCTACATGGTGGCACTGTCCACCCTGCGGGTATACCGGTACACGTTCAGCCAATGGCGTTCGTGGTGTTCTGAACACACTCTCGACCCGCTCGCACTGTGGCCGGCGAACGTCGGCGCGTTCCTGGTGAGCTCGCCGACCAGCAAAGGGACACGGCAACACCAGCTCAGTGCCCTTCGCAAACTCGCCCAGGCGCTGTTTCTGGCAACAGGCGATCCAACTGCCGAGCGCATGACAGCCGCACTTAAGCTGGTGAAGCCGCCCACCGAGAACGCATCGGAGAACCATCGCCCAAAGCGAGCCCTGACACCCGCTATGGCTGATAAGGTCCTGCGGGTCTGGCAGGGCGATAGACCCATCCAACATCGCAACGCCGCCTTGATCGCCCTGCTGGCACTGACTGGACTGCGTCGCTCCGAAGCCGCCGCACTTCGCTGGTCCGACATCGACCTCGAGAACCGTGTGGTCTCCGTTCGACACGGCAAGGGCGACAAGGCCCGTGAAGTCGCGATCGTGGGCGATTACGCGCTCGAAGCACTACTGGCCTGGTTTGATTGCCAGGGCAGAGGCCGCGAGTTTGTGTTTTGCAGTGTGGGCAAAGGCGGCAAGTTGGGCTCTGACAATCCGATTTCCGGCACGGATGTCTATCGCGTGGTGATGGCGACCGAAGCGAAGTCTGGGGTGGCATTCCGGCCCCACGATCTCCGCCGCACGTTCATCACGGAGGCGCTGGTCACAGGCACACCACTCGCCGACGTCCAGGCCCAGGCTGGGCATGCGCAGGCCTCCACCACGCTGCTGTACGCGCAGCCGGTGAATGCGAAGGAGCGACTGTCGAGGATGCGGTTGAGATACGGATGAGCTCGGGCCAAGGCCCCAAATGGTCGTCGAGCGCGAAACTAAGAGCGCTTCGGGAATGAGGTGCCCGTAAAGCCGCGTTCAACATCAACTTCTTCACACCGCAGGAAGTCTCCGCATGAGCGGTGTCGGCTTGTTTCACCAAGTCCTCGTATCGTCGCAGCAAACAACGAGAGAAGTCCACGCGCGCTCGTCGATGTGATCTAGGCGCAAATCGGTCTGCCGCAGTGGATGGGAACGAGAGCACCTATGGACAAAGTACGTGCTCGTGCCATTTGGCACTCAGTGAACGCTTTGACCTCCGGAATATTCATCTAACCAGCCTGTTTCGCCAGCATCAACTTTTGTTCAGCAATTTCCTGGCTTAACTGCGCGACCTGGCTTTCCAGTGATGGCGCGCCCGCCGGTGAAGCACCTATGGCCACCTCATCAGGCGTCGACTCCTCTTCAGTCGAATCGCCCGATGGCGCGATAAACAGGCTAGCCATGAAACTGGTAAACACGCCGAAGATGCCAATGCCAGTAACCATCGTCAACATGCCGATGATACGCCCCGGCCACGTGGTCGGGTATTCGTCGCCATAGCCGACCGTCGTGATGGTGACGACGCTCCACCACACCGCATCCTGACCACTGGTGATATTCGGATCCGGGCTATACGTTTCGGCCTCATACACGCCGAGGCTTCCGAGGGTGATGACGAGGATCGCCAGCGTGATCATGACATACAGCGCGGACTCGGAACGGCGGTGAACGAACTCAAAAAAGATGCGCTTGGGGCCACCCATGCGCAGCAGACGCGCAATGCGGGTGAGACGGAAGAGCCGGAACAAGCGCAGCGCCGGAAAGCCCGGAATACTGCCCAGCAAGTCCATTGTGCCTTGCCACTTCATGTACCCCTTCTTGCTTGGCGCTTTGACGAAATGAATTGTGAAATCGGTCAGGAAGATCACACAGAAGAGATTGTCAACGATGTAGAGCACCTCAGCGATCACTTGATTCCCGCGAAACAGAAATCCAACTGCCATTGTGGTGAGCGACAGCACAGTCATCAGGCCAATGAACAGATCGTACAGGCTGAGTTTGTCTTCGTGTCCTTCAGGAAGCGATTTGGCGGTCATTGGATTACTCCTGGTTCGGGTCCGCCAGAGTGAATGCTCTGTCAGTAGGCAAAAGATGTCGTAACTGTAGCATGCGAGTCGCTCGAGCGTGTTTGAACACCCACGCTGTGAGCTTTCGCCGAGTCCAATGAGACATCACGACGTAGTGCCAGGCATCGTACAAGGTGGACATCTCCCCCAAGTTCTGACTGGATGTTTGGGATACAAAAGGCCAGGCGAAAGTATGTTCGACCACCTGCCTCCCAAACGGGTATTCCTTGGACCGGCTCCCCAATCCCGATTCGTACATACACCCAAAACAGGCTGTGGGCGGTCTGCTTAGGAACGAATCTTCGGATAGATCACGCCACAGACACCCGCTTCGCAATAGATTCGGATTAACCTTGCCCCCTTCGCACAGTCAGCGCGTTGGGGGAACTCTCGGTACGCTGTCACCTTGCCACCTCCAGCCTTCAGCATTGCAGGGGCGGACTCATCTGGAACGATCGGTTATCATCTGACTTAGTACCGAGAACAGTACAGTACCGCATCATCGGGAATAAGTACTGGCACCGCGGCTGAACTCTAGTCCGATTGATTCATGGCACGCGAAGACGCACGAAGTCGGTGAGAAGGCAGCAGGCGTGGCCGAATACGGTGGCAACTCACTCGTCCGATCAAGGTTCCGCCGCCCACAGATCGGGCGAGGTGTCCTGTCGCGCCCTCGACTGCTTGATAACCTGGACACTGCGCGCGGACTCACCATAGTCGTCGCGCCAGCCGGCTACGGAAAGACGACCCTACTGAGCGCCTGGCTGGCTACTCGCGACGCCCCCTCTGTTTGGCTCACGCTTGATTCCTATGCGAACGATGTGGCCCTGTTCACCACGTACCTGGTTGAAGCCCTACGCACGATGTTTCCAGGCGCCGCCGAACACACGCTCAAGGCAGTAACCGGTACAAACCTCCCATCAGGCGAAGTGCTCGCGCAGCTTCTCCTGAGCGACCTGGTTGCCATTCAAGACCCCTTTGTTCTGGTACTTGATGATTTCCATACCATTCACGAGGTCGCGATCCATCATCTGGTCACTGAAATGGTCCAACAAGCGCCTGAGAATCTTCGATTGGTCATTGCCTGCCGACACGACCCTCCCCTTCCCCTGGCGAAGCAACGCGCCAGCGGGAGTATGACGGAACTGCGCGCATCAGACTTGCGCTTCACGGCAGATGAGGCCGCAACGTACCTGCGCGAGGCGATTTCGCCCGATCTGGATACGCCGACCGTCACCAAACTGACCGCTCAGACCGAGGGCTGGCCTGCAGGGCTTTATCTTGCTGGTCTGTACCTGCGCAACATGGACACACGGAGTTCTGCTTCGGCGGAGATCTCTGGCGAAAACCCCTATGTCATGGATTACCTCATCAACGAGGTACTGGCAGGGTTGCCGGTTTCTGTCCAGGAGTTCCTCATTAAAACCTCGATCCTGGAGGAACTTTGTCAGCCTTTGTGTGAGTCGGTGATCGGCCGTTCGGCGCTCACCGCCAGTGGAGAGCCGATCCTGGAGTGGCTGGCGCAAAACGGGATTTTCGTGCTTCCAGCAGACGAACAAGGGCGGTGGTACCGCTGCCACTACCTGTTCCGGCGAATGCTCCGCAACCGGCTCGAACGGGAAACCCCAGCGCTCGATGTGGCGGCTTCACATTTACGAGCCAGTGCGTGGCTTGAGGAAAACGGTCATTTGGACGAAGCGTTGCGTCAGGCATTGCAAACCAGCGATACAGAATCCGTGCGCATTGTCGCTGACCATCGCCATGAGCTCATCAACCGCGCAGAGCGGTATCGTCTGGAACGCTGGGTCCAGATGTTCCCAGAACTCCGTTACCCAGGATCAACCTGAACTCCTGCTTTCCCTCGTCTGGCTCAGAGTCATCCGCCAGCAGTTCAGAGAGGTCACTCGGCTGCTCGATCGCACGGAAGTACTGCTCGCTCAGAACCGAACGGGAAAAACGCCGTTCCTGTTGGGGGAAGTGGCCGCCCACAGATGCACGATCTACTTCTGGCAGGGGGACTTCGAGCGTGCGCTGGAAGCTGGAGAAGTTGCGCTTCGTGAATTGCCTGCCGAACGGTGGTACATCCGAGGCACGGTGCGCATATTCCTCTCGGTTGCCTTCCAGAGTCTGTCGGAACCCGCGCTTGCATACAAGGTTCTCACTGAACTTGATGAGCCGAACCCGCCTGAAGATTACGTGACCCTGATGGTTGGCACACAAGTCTTCATTCGGTGGGCAGAAGCAGATCTCCCTAGCCTTGCGCATGCAGCCAATCATGTGGTGAGTCGAGCGGCCCGTTTTCCGGAAAGCGAGCTCGTCAACTCATGCCGCTACTTCATGGGCTTTTATCACTATCAGCGAAACGAATTAGCCGAAGCCGAGGAGTTCCTGTCCGGTGCCGTCACATTTCCCTATGCCAATCATGCGGCCATCGTCATGAATAGCGCGGTGCTGATGAACCGTATACGACTGCTGCAGGGACGAACGGACGAGGCGCAGCAAATCGTCAACGGGGCCATGGACTTTGCCCAAGACATGCATAGTGAGGCGCTGATGGCGGCGTCCGAAGCACTGCGCGCTGATCTGGCCCTGCGCCGCGGACGCCTGGCAGAAGCGGGGCAGTGGGCGACCCAGTTCGCCAGTTTCCACCCGGTGCCTTATCCGTTCCCGTTCATACCCGCCATTGAAGCAGCTACGATTCTGCTGGAGATGAATACGTCATCCACACGAGAGCACGCTCGCACCTTGCTGGACCAGATGATGGCCTACTTCACTCGCATTGGATACACCTCGGTGCGCCTCCAGGTCCTCGCCTTGCAGGCGCTCCTTGCTTCCCGAGAGGGAGACGAGGCACTAGCATTGCGACTGCTGGAAGAGTCAGTGAAGCTGGCCGAGCCGGGCTGGTTCCTTCGGCTTATCCCGGATCCTGGATCTGGCCTGAAACCGCTCATGATGCGGCTGCACGAACAGCATGTCTCGCCGTCCTACATCTCCGAAATCCTGGCAGCTTTTGTCGAGAGCGTGGGACCTCTGCCAGATGAACCGTCTCCGCTGGTCATTCCTCCCCGCGTCTTGCTGACCTATCGCGAACAGGAAGTGCTTCAACTGCTGGTTGAGCGGCGCTCAGACAAGCAGATCGCCGAGGCTCTCGTGATTTCTATCGAGACTGTTCGGAGCCACATCTACCATCTGGCGTCCAAACTGGGAGTGCACGGGCGACGCGCGATTGTCCAGGCCGCAAAGGACTTGCGACTGCTTGAGTGACAGAAGGCGCACCTCCGGCATAACCCCATTCGGCACCCTCACTGGTTTATCACTGGTTTCATGTAAATCCGCATGACGTTACTCAACGTATGCTGGGAGTAGGCGTACCATCGGTCACGCCAGGCCCATCATACGAGGGTTTTCCTCATGCTTTCGTCGCCTGCCCACTGCCGGATCGTCGTACGTGATTCGCTTGGTATGTCATCCAGCAAGTTCCTGGAGTCGTTGCCCCTGCAGATGGAGGTACAAGAGGAAGGACGGCAACCAACCGTCCTCATCGGTCACCCGATAGACCTGGCCGCGTTCCTCGGCGTACTCCACATGCTCGTTGACTTAGGATTGTCGGTCGTTGCAGTTGAGTACGAACAGGATGTGGCTCAACGTCCGGCCGCTGAAGCGGGATTGGACGATCAATAGGACGTGAGATCACTTGTCAAGGCATGTAGTCACTACCAGAAGGACCAAGGAGCTAAATTATGTTCGACCTTCCACTGGAATACGCACTGGTGCGATTTGAGGATGCTCATGTGACGAGCAAGATCGTCCCTGAACTCCTTGATCTGGCCCAACGCGGCATCGTGCGGTTCATCGACATCGTCTTTATACGTAAAGGCGACGACGGCAGCACCCAGACCATCGAACTGAACGATCTCGACCCCGTGCTGTACGAGATGTTCGTCCCCATCGGTGCGCACGTCTCCGGTCTGTTCACGAACGATGATCTGGAGATCGCAGCGCGCAAGCTGGCCAATAACTCCGCCGCGGTGCTCTTCCTGTGGGAGAACCTGTGGGTGGCCAACCTCCGCAAGGCTATCGGGGACGCCGGAGGCCAACTGGTGGAGCGTGGCCAGATCGCCCCCGAAGTCGTAGAGCAGTTTGAACAGGGGCTCGCGGCGGAATAACGTTAGGTTCAGTGAATCACTTACCACGTGACTGTCAACGAATTTCAACAGGAGGCAGCATCATGCGAAGAGGTCCGAATCCCCCTGGCCCGGTCGGCGGAGTAGGCGCTGGTAATCCCCCTGGCCCGGTCGGCGGAGTAGGTCGCGGTCCCAATCCCCCCGGCCCAATTGGCGGCGTTGGTGCAGGCAATCCGCCTGGCCCGGTCGGCGGGGTGGGTGTCGGCCCGAATCCTCCCGGCCCGGTCGGCGGGGTGGGCGGACGCCGCAACGGCGTCGGCTTGTTGCGCTAGTCATCGTGCGGGCCGCTTGGATGGCGCGGCCCGCACGTATCACTCAAGAAGAACTATGAACCGTCGTGGCTGCGTTCACACGGCATGTACCTTGAAGGGGGATTGAGCAATGCAATCAAGTAATGCAGGGTGTCTCACCGCTTTTGTCAGCAGCTTCTCGCGGATCATGCTGCTGATGGTCTGGATTTCTCGACCTGTGGCGTGGAACGCGGCATTCGAAACCGCCATCTGGCCGTGCCTCGGCTTCCTGTTCCTGCCCTTCACTACGCTCATGTACGTGTGGCTGGTTCAGGGCGCTGGCAAGATTGAGGGGATTGACTGGCTGTGGCTCATTCTGGCGCTGCTGCTCGATCTGGCGCAACTGGCCGGCGCAGGCTACGCGAACCGCAACCGCATCCCCGGCTATACCAGCGACACGGTGACGCCTGGCCCGACCCAGACTCCGTCCTAGGTGAAATTGCTGAAGGCCCTTGTGAATTGTTGACACGAGGGCCTTTGCTCGTTTTTTCTGACTGGATGCATGACTCGCACCCATTAGGAATCGGATGATATGACCGCAGACGCCACAAAACCCCGCAGAAACTTTGTGCCCGACCTGATCGCCGGCCTGACTACAGGCATTGCCAACATCCCCGATGCGATGGCCTCCGGGGTGCTGGCCGGCGCCAATCCCGTGCAAGGGCTCTATGCCATCATGATTGGCACTCCGCTGGGCGCGATATTCGGCAGTTCCGCCTTCATGAACGTATCTGCGACCAGCGCCCTGGCCATTACAGCCGGGTCCGCGCTGGTTGGTTACACCGGCGACGCCCATGCCCGAGCTATCAGCACCCTGACGCTGCTGGCAGGCGTGCTCATGATCCTCGCCGGGCTGTTCAAGATGGGGAAGCTGCTTCGTTTCGTCTCAAACTCGGTGGTCATCGGCTTCCTCACTGGCGTGTCCCTTAACGTGATCCTCTCCCAGATCGGAGATTTCACCGGCTATTCCAGCGATTACGAAAACAAAGTAGTCAAGGCTGTCGACACCTTGCTCCACCTCAACCAGATCGACCCCCAGACCACCGCGATCGGCATTCTGACGATTGCGGTCATTCTGCTGGTGGACCGGACAAGGCTGCGCAACTTCTCGATGCTGCTCGGCATGGTTGCCGGCACCGTGGCGCTGTTGGTCCTGGGATGGACGTCTGTTCAGCAAGTCAGCGATATCGCGACGATACCCAATTCGCTGCCCCTGCCGCAGCTCCCTGATTTCACGCTGGTGCCCGCCCTGCTTCTGGACGGGATCGCGCTTGCCGTCATCGCGCTTGTCCAGGGGGCCGGCGTCAGCAAGGCCTACGCCAACCCGGACGGCCGCTACCCGGATAGTTCGCGCGATTTCGTCGGCCAGGGCGCGGCCAACTTCGGAGCCGGTCTCTTTCAGGGCATGCCCATCGGCGGATCGGTGGCATCCACCGCGCTGAACATCAGTTCGGGCGCCAAATCCCGCTGGGCCAACATCTTTTCGGGCATCATCGTCGCGCTGACCGTCCTCCTGTTCAGCGGAGCCGTCAGCGCCGTGGCTATTCCGGCTATGGCGGGCCTGCTGATCGTGGCGGGGGTCCAGTCGATCAAGAGTGAGCGCATCCATGATATCTGGGTGACCGGATGGCCTCCCCGCGTCGTCATGGTCCTGACCCTGATCATGACACTGATTATTCCGCTGCAGCAGGCCGTGTTTGTCGGCATCGTACTAACGATCATCTTCCAGTTCTTCGTGACGTCCAGCCGCGAAATCCGCGTGACCCAGCTCGTACTGAACCCGGATGGGACCGTCGGCGAGACTCCAGTCCCCGCGAAGCTCCCTTCAGAGGCGGTCACACTGCTGCAGGTATACGGGAATGTCACATTCACCGGCGCGGAGACGATGGAAACGAAACTGCCTTCCGTGGACGATTCGAAGCGCCCGGTCGTCATTCTTCGCCTGCACGCCCAGGAAGGCATCGGAAGCAGCCTGACCAGCGTGCTGGAACGTTACTCACAGCAGCTTCAGGCGCACGGCGGCAAGCTGATGGTGGCCGGAATCAACAAGAAGGTGAAGGGCCAGCTCGACCGGACGGATACCACCAGCGAGTTCCTTGGCCAGGAGAACGTCTTCGTATCCACGTCGAATCTTGGCGAGAGCACACGTGCGGCGATCCGTGAAGCCCAGCGCTGGTTGGCCGAGACGCCGGTGGGACCCGTTGCCGGCCAAGCCTCGATTCCGTGACTGCGAAAGGGGGGATAGACCACTGTGACGCCGGCTGCACGCACTCCATCACGCAAATCCGCCTGGATGAGTTACGTCCCAATACTGTCCTGGCTGCCGCATTATGATCGGTCGTGGCTCCGGCTGGACATCCTTGCCGGGCTCACCCTCTGGGGCCTGGTGGTTCCTGAAGCGATGGCCTACGCCGGGATCGCCGGCCTGCCGCCGCAGGCTGGTCTTTATACACTGCTGGCCTCGCTCCTGATCTACGCGCTGCTGGGTTCATCCCGGCATCTGGTCGTCCAGGCGACCTCAGCCACGGCGGCGCTGCTGGCGACTTCTGTGACCACCGCGCTGGTCGCGTCCGCTCTTCTGGCGGAACCGGGCACCGAGAGCTATCAGGCTTACGCCTCAGCATTCGTGCTGGTGGTCGGGCTCGTCTTCCTGGCCGCCGGCATCGCCCGCATTGGCTTTGTGACCCAGTTTTTGTCGAAGCCCGTGATGGATGGCTTTGTGATGGGCCTGGCCATCTTTGTCACGGTGGGCCAGTTGAACAAGCTGTTCGGGGTGGAAAAGCCTGAAGGCAACACCGTCCAGAAACTTATCGGCATCATCCAGGAGCTTCCGCAAGCCAATTGGGCAGCCTTCGCAGTGGGCGCACTGGCGCTGGCCTTACTCTTCCTGCTGCCGGTGCTCAGCAAGAAGATCCCTGCGGGCCTGATCGTCCTTTTCGGGGCGATCGCGCTCAGTGCGGCATTGGGCCTGAACGCAAATTACGGCGTGGAAATTGTCGGTGCGCTCCCGCAGGGCTTGCCTTCGCTCACGTTCCCACAGATCCCCATTGAGGCGTACCTCGGCATGGTGCTGCCAGCCATCGGTGTGCTGCTGGTTGCTTTCAGCGAAGGGCTGGGCGTCGCCCATGAGTTCGCAGAAAAGCACAACTATGAGGTCAATGCCGATCAGGAATTGAATGCAACCGGTATCGCCAATGTCGCGAGCGCATTGTTCGGCGGGATGCTGGCGGGTGGCAGCATGTCCGCCTCAGCCGTCAAGGAAGGCGCGGGCGCGCATTCTCAGGTCGCGAAATCTCGTCACCTGGGCCGCTACCATCATCACCCTGCTCTTCCTGACGCCGCTGTTCACGTCGCTTCCAGAAGCGGTGCTGGCCGCACTGATCATCCATGCGCTGTGGCACATCATCGCCTCCCGCAAGATGTACCGGATCTGGCGCGAGTCGCGGGTGGAGTTCTGGTTCGCCTTGCTCGCAATGGCCGGTGTACTGCTGGTCGACGTGCTCCAGGGCATGCTCATTGGTGTGGTGGCCTCGCTGGTCTTCGTCCTCTACAAGTCGAGCCGACCGCACATCGCCTCACTCGGGCGCGTGCCCCGCGTTGCCGGCGCTTACGCAGACCTTGCTCGGCATCCGGAGAGTGAACCGGTCCCGGGCATCCTGATCGTGCGCATTGACACGCCCCTCTACTACGCCAATGCCTTGAGTGCACGCGACAGGCTCAAAGCGATGATTGACGAACGGGACACACCGCTCCGCGCGATCATCCTGGACCTTGCGGCGCAGGATGAGATTGATCTCACAACGTCGAGCGTATTCGCAGGGTTCCTGAAAGAGATTCACGAGAAAGGCATCACCCTGTACTTCGCCGAGGTCCATGAACCCGTTCTGGAAAAGGCTCGGAAATCTGGCCTGGCACAGTCCATTGGCGAGGACCATATCTTCCCGACCGTTGATGCCGCCGTCCATGATCTGACGGGGAAAGCGTAACCCGTGCTCGCTTAGCCGAACGGACAACACCCGCTACGAAAATCGCCCATTTATTGATCAGGAGTGCAGATGACATGGCCAAACAAGAACAGACGCTGGTACTCGCCGTCTTCGAGGATGAAGCTGCGGCTCAGGAAGCCGTCCAGCGGGTGAAGAACTGGGATGAAATGGATGATGCCATCAAGGCGGACACGATGGGCATCATCGTGAAGGGCCCTGATGGCAAGATCAACGACACGTTGCTCGGCCCGCGCAAAGGGGGCAAAGGGGCCAAGATCGGCGTGGTGCTTGGCCTGATCGCGGCGGTCCCGACAGGCGGATTGAGCCTGCTCGGCGGGGTGGTGGGCGGTGGCGTGGGCGGCGCCGTGTTCGGGCGCTTCTTCCACAAGAATTACAGCCTCACCCAGGCCGATCTCGACCGCATCACACAAGACATCGATGCCGGACGCGCGGTGGTTGGCGTGCTTGTGCCCACCGAGCAGGCTGGCGCTTTCGAGGACCAACTCAAGCGCTTCGGCGGCATAGTCGAGCAACACGGCATTACGGACGAGGGGATTGAGAAGGCAGCGGCAGCGGTTGCATTGCAGCAAAACACGACGTTGCCCCCGTCGCCACCCCCTGCGCCTGCCGCGCCGCCCGCCGCCGCAGCAGTCGCGGCCGTAGCCGTGGCTGCGGCCGCACAAGTACCTGAAACCAAGCCCACTCATCCTGTTCAAACAAAGGAGAATGTCATGTCCAATCGACCCGACCGGCACGCACGCACGGTGCTGCCCATTCCCGAGCGCCCCTACGCGGGAACCATCAAGTACGATGCTAAGGATCCTGAGTCGAAGTTCCCGCGCATCGAGCCGCTTCGCCCGCCCGTGGGAGCCCCGAATGTCCTCATTGTCCTCCTCGACGATGTGGGCTTTGGCGCGTCCAGCGCCTTCGGCGGGCCGTGCCACACCCCCGTGGCGGAGAAGCTCGCGGCCGAGGGCCTGAGGTACAACCGTTTCCACACCACGGCGCTGTGCGCCCCGACCCGGGCTGCGCTGCTTTCCGGACGCAACCACCACACCGTGGGCATGGGCGTCATTACCGAACTGGCGACTTCAGCGCCGGGCTACAACTCGCTGCGGCCGGACAGTTGCGCGCCACTTCCCGAAACACTCAAGCTCAACGGCTACAGTACGGCCCAGTTCGGCAAGTGTCACGAGGTGCCGGTGTGGGAAAGCAGCCCGATCGGCCCATTCGACCACTGGCCGGCCGTCGGCGGCGGTTTTGAGTACTTCTACGGTTTCCAGGCTGGCGAAACGAACCAGTACTACCCGGCCATCTATGAAGGCACCATCCCGGTCGAACCGCCCAAGACCCCGGAAGAGGGGTATCACTTCACCGAGGACATGTCGGATCACGCGATCAACTGGATTCGTCAGCAGAAGGCGCTGGCGCCCAACAAGCCGTTCTTCGTCTACTTCGCTCCCGGCGCGACCCATGCCCCGCACCACGTTCCGAAGGAATGGTCGGACAAGTACAAGGGCCAGTTCGATGAGGGCTGGGACAAGCTCCGTGAACAGATCTTCGCGCGGCAACTGGCGCTCGGCGCCATCCCGCCCGACGCAGAACTCACGTCGCGTCCCGCCGAAATTCCCGCCTGGGACGACATGCCCGAGGCGCTCAAGCCGGTTCTGGCCCGCCAGATGGAAGTCTACGCCGGCTTCCTCGAACACACCGACTACCACGTCGGGCGGGTGATTGACGCGATTGACGACCTGGAAGTCCTCGGCGACACGCTCATCTACTACATCATCGGCGACAACGGGGCCAGCGCGGAAGGCACCGTCAATGGGACGTTCAACGAAATCCTGGCCCTGAACGGCGCGGGCGCACTCGAGACCCCGGAGTTCATGGCCGCCCACGTGCACGAGTTTGGCACGCCAGCGTCCTACAACCATTACTCGGTGGGCTGGGCGCATGCACTGGATACCCCGTACCAGTGGACCAAGCAGGTTGCCTCGCACTGGGGCGGCACCCGCAACGGCACCATCGTCCACTGGCCGAATGGCATCCAGGCCAAGGGCGAAGTTCGCAGTCAGTTCCACCACGTGATTGACGTCGCCCCCACCATCCTCGAAGCGGCGGGTCTGCCTGAACCTGCTTTCGTCAAGGGCATCCAGCAGAAGCCGTACGAAGGCGTCAGCATGCTGTACAGCTTCGACGACGGTGCTGCGGCCGAGCGCCATGAAACCCAGTACTTCGAGATGTTGGTGAACCGGGGTATCTACCATAAAGGCTGGACAGCCGTCACGCGGCACAGCACTCCGTGGGTCCTAGCGACTTTGCCGGCCTTCGACGACGATGTCTGGGAACTCTACGCGCCCGATGACTGGACGCAGGCGCATAACCTCGCCGCCGAAAAGCCCGACATGCTGAAGGAACTGCAGCGGCTGTTCCTGATTGAAGGGGCGCGACACAACGTGTTCCCGCTGGATGACCGGCGGCCGGAGCGGTTCAACGCCGAACTCGCGGGGCGGCCCACCCTCATTCAAGGCAAGACCCAACTGCTGTTCGGCGGTATGGGGCGTCTGAGCGAGAATGTCGTCCTCAATATGAAGAACAAGTCCCATGCCGTCACCGCGGAACTGACGCTGCCCGAAACAGCGAATGGGGTCATTGTGGCGCAGGGCGGCGCCTACGGCGGCTGGTCGCTCTATCTCAAGGACGGCAAGCTCAAGTACTGCTACAACCTGTTCGGTCTGCAGAACTTCATCACCGAGTCAGCCGCTTCGGTCCCGTCCGGCAAGCACCAGGTCCGCATGGAATTTGCCTACGCGGGCGGTGGGCTGGCCAAGGGTGGTCAGGTCACACTCTTCGTGGATGGTGAGAAGGCGGGCGAGGGGCAGGTCGGGGCCACCGTTCCGATGATCTTCTCGGGCGACGAAACCTGCGACGTTGGCCAGGACACCGGTTCACCGGTCAGCCCGGAATACAGCGCCGAGGCCAGCAAGTTCAAGGGCACGATCCACTGGGTGCAACTGGACCAGGGCAATGATGATCACGATCACCTGATCAGCCCGGAGGAACGCTACCGCGTGGCTATGGTCAGGCAGTAGCCAGAAGATGACCGTGCGGTGAGAGTTGGGACCTGTAATACCGGTCCTTCTCTCACCGCATGAGGAGTACAGATTGAGCACCTCGTCCTGGGCACCCACGAAGTATCTGATCGACTGTCACTGCCCCGTCGACGCTGGCAAATCGTCGCCGAACTGGTGGAAGGTATCCGCGCCTCGTGGTGACTCCGCAGACCTTTGCCGGTACCGACTCGCTCCCATATCTGTCGGTGGCGGCAATCCTGGGCTTTTTGATCCTGATGCCGATTGCTAAGCATTTGGGCGGGAAGCAAGCGGCGTCGGCTGTAGCGGAGGCATCACCTGGCACGAGTTCAACGATTTGAAACAGAACAAGAGAGAGCAGGGCAAAATGACCACCGAAACCAGCCAAGTGACTGCTGTGAAAGTGGAGCGCAAAGCAGCGACCCCGGCAGCGGGCGCCGTCGCGGGGTTACTGTTTGCTGTGCTGTACAGCGCGAGCATGATCATCTTTATGAACACGATGGCCCAGATTGAGAGTGGTACGGGCCCATCGCTGGAGAGCAGCCTGCCGGCCTTCGACCTCTCGCTGGGCCTTATTCCGTTCGCAGGCTTGTTCTTCCTGTGGTTCGTCGCTGTCGCCAGGCAGCGCCTCGGCCGTTTCGAGGACCAGTTCTTCGCCACGATCTTCATGGGCAGTGGATATATCTTTCTCGGGTTGACCTTCGTGGCCGCGGCATTAGCCGGAGCGTCGCTGGCAAGCGCCCATCAGGATCCGGCGTTCGCAGGCAGCAGTACATACGACTTTGCCCGGCTGGCGGTCGCGCAGCTTCTGACCATCTTTATACCGAAGATGCTGGGCGTGTTCATGCTGTCTCAATCCGTACTCTGGCTGACCACCAAAGTCATGCCCAGGTGGATGGCGTTGGTCGCCCTACTGGTCGCGTTCACTCTGCTGCTCGGCCTTGGTCAGCCGCCATGGAACGTGCTCATCTTCCCGGCGTGGGTCGCCCTGGTCAGCATCTACATTCTGGTCAATCACTTACGGACGCCCGCAAGCACGCAACCGGTCGCCCGACAGGCGATCTGAAGTGAATGCCAATCTGCCGCAACCAGTCGCTTCATATTCAATGGGAGCGAGCGGGAGTGCTGGCGGAACCCTGATCGGCACAAACTTGCAGGGGATGTTAGGCGAAACAGCCTTCGGGGGCACGCACTCTCGAACGGGATTGAAGAGACGATGACCATACGCTTTGCTTGCCCAGTGTGAAATCGGCTCACCAAAGCATCCGACCGAGAGCTGAACCGCCAGGTGACCGAAGAGTTCAATTGCAGGAAACCGATTGATCCAGGCCCGTGGGATGCGCCGGCGCACACGACGCAGCTCATCTTCCCAGAAAGGCCCGTCCATGCTCAAACAAGCAGCCAATAGCCTGAAGCCGCTCACTCGATACGTCCCGGTGGTCAACTGGGCGCGCACTTACGATCGGGCATGGCTGCGCGACGACCTGGTGTCCGGCGTGGTTGTCGGCGCGATCATGGTGCCTGTGGCCATGGCCTACGCCCAGATGGCAGGCGTTCCCCCTCAGGCTGGCCTGTACGCGGCCATCGTCGGCATGGCACTGTATGCGTTACTTGCCACCAGCCACCATATGAAAGTCACGACCAGTTCGACGATGTCGATCATGTCTATCGCCGTAGTCACGCCGCTTGCAGGCGGTGATGCGGCCCTGTTCATGGCGCTGACCTCGGCGCTGGCGATGATCGTCGGCGTGATCATGGTCATTCTCGCCATCCTGAAATTAGGATTTATCTCCGACTTTCTGTCTAAGTCGGTCATGACTGGCTACATCTTCGGCGTCGCGCTGCTCATCGCGATGAGCCAGTTGCCGAAGGTATTCGGTGTACCGAGCGGCAGCGGCAACTTCTTCCAGCAGCTGGCCAATCTCATCAGCGAACTTCCTGAGACCAATCTCTACGCGCTGGCCCTTGGTGTGGGTTCCATCGTGCTCATCCTTGTGCTCAAGCACTATCGACCGCGCATCCCCGGCGCACTCATTGCGCTCATTCTTGGCACGATTATCGCGGCTATGTTCCAGCTCAGTGCCAACTATGGGGTCGCGGTCGTGGGTGATATCCCAACCGGAATGCCTGCCCCCAGCATCCCCCGAATTGATCCCGGGGATCTCGTGTTGTTGATCGCCGGAGCGGCTGGCATGGTGTTTCTTGCGGTCGGCGAAACCCTGGGCACAGGGCGTGCCTATGCCGCCAAATACCACTACGAGGTGGACGCCGACCAGGAGATGTTGGCGATGGGTGCAGCCAACATCGGTTCGGGCTTGTTTCAGGGCATCACGATTGACATGAGCCTGTCGAACACAGCCAGCGGCGAAGCAGCCGGCGAGCGCACCCAACTGTCCACACTCGTCAGTTCCGGGGTCATCCTGCTGGTAGTCATCTTCCTTGCGCCGTTGCTGCGCAACCTGCCCTCAGCGGTATTGGGCGGCATTGTGCTCAGTTCCATCCTCGGGCTGTTCAACATTGAGGAGTTCAAGCGTTACTACGCCCAACGCAAGACCGACTTCATCCTTGCCCTTACAGCGTTGCTGGGCGTGACGTTCAGCGACGTAATGACCGGCCTGATGCTAGCTGTGCTCCTGTCGCTGGTGATGCTGCTCTATCGCGCCAGCCGGCCCTATATCGCGGTGATCGGCAAGCGGCCCAGTGGCGAGTTCAGCGACGAAGGCCGTCACTCGGACGCACAGCCCATCGAGGGTCTCGTCATCCTGCGCCTCGATGCGCCGCTGTATTTCTTCAACGCCAACGTCGCTCGCCAGCAGATACAGAGTCAGGTAGCGACCAACGCGCCGAAGGCGATTCTGCTCGACCTCGGGGCCACCGCAGACCTGGACATCGGAACGTCCGATATGCTGCGTGACCTGTGCAACGATTTACGCGATGGACAGGTTGACCTGCTGATGGCGCAAGTGCGCGGCTCTGTTCATGACCGCATGAAGCGGACTGATCTGCTCGACACGATCGGTGAACAGCACCTGTATCCGAGCATCGCCGCGGCCGTGGACGCGTTCAAGAATGGCAACGTGCAATCCGAAGACCCCATACCTGAGCCGGCTGAACCCAGTGCCGATCGGACCGTCCCAGCACCAACCAGCGTCTTGCCAGACTAAGACCGTGATGACCTTCGAGCCATTCTTCCCAAAGGACGCACGTCAATGAACGAGGAAAGAATCCAGCCCCGTCCGTATCTGAAGCTGCTGCTGCTCACGGCCGTTCTGGGCTTGGTCAGCGCCGTCATGACCTTTGTCTTTGTGGTGCTCGTAAACGCAGGGCAGGTCCTTATATGGGAGCAGGCGGCGGCTGCCTCGGGGGTTGCCGTGCCCATTTTTACCATCGTCGTCTGCACTCTCGGTGGCCTGCTGGTCGGCGTCCTCGTCAAGGTTTTTGGTGATCACTCCGGTATCTTTGCCGAGATGATTGCGGAGTTCGGCATCACCGGCCGCTTCAACTACCGCCATGCGCCCGGTATTGTGCTGACGGGCCTCGTGTCGCTCATCGCGGGTGGCAGTCTCGGCCCCGAAGCGCCCATGGCCGATGCCTGCGGTAGCGCGGGTACATGGCTCGGGGACCGGCTGAAGCTGGACGAGCGCAGCACCCGGTCGCTGGGATTTTCTGGCCTCAGCGGCATGCTGGCCGCATTCATCACGTCTCCCTTTGGTGGCGCGGTGCTGAGCCTGGAATCGGCGCGCGCAGGCATTTCCTATCCATGGACGCTCTTTCCGAGCCTGCTCGCATCTGCGGTCGGTACCACGGTATTCGTCATGCTCACCGGGGCCTTCTTCGGCCGGCTCTATGCCTTCCCGGACTATCAGCCCGTGCTGAAAGACCTGTTATTGGCCGTTCCCCTCGGCCTGGTGGGCGCGCTGGCGGGAGCTATCTTCATTGTGGCGATCGCCTGGTTGCGCAAAGCCTTGGAGCCAATGCGACAACACGTGATCCTGCGCGGCGTCCTCGGTGGTCTGGTCCTGGGCATTGCGGGTGCGCTGATGCCCTTGATCCTGTTCTCCGGTGAAGAGCAAACGACCGTCCTGATCGATCAGGCGGCGCAAATCGGCGCGATCACCCTGATCGTCCTGGCGGTGGTGAAGCTGCTCATTACGTCGCTCTTGCTGGTCACCGGTTGGAAAGGCGGCTACATCTTCCCGACCATGTTTGCGGGTGTGGCGCTAGGAATGGCCGCCAATCTCCTGTTTCCAGACATCCCGCTCGCGGTGGCCGTCTCGGCGACGATGGCTGGTGCGATGGTCACGACGATGAAAGCGCCGATCTTTTCGGCAATGATGGTGGTGGTGCTGGTCCAATTGGAGACTTCGCCGGTCGTCGCAATCGCTGTGATTGTGGGTCTGCTGGCGACCGCTCGGCTGTCCATGACTTCTGGAATGGCACGGGACCAACATGTGAACGACGGGCAACACGCTCCCCAGAACGAGGTTACCAAGAATTCAGGTTGACTCTCCTGAGTAATCTCCGGAAAGGGACATCATGAGAATTCGGGCGATGTCGAGAGTGACCGCTCGCTACACGTGGGATCGGCTAAGGGTGAGTCTCTGGTTCCTTCCCGCCATCATGGCGATCCTGGCCATCTTGCTGGCGTGGACCATGTTCTGGCTGGACACATCCATCCCAAATGAAGCATT
Organism: uncultured Chloroflexia bacterium; assembly: GCA_963841085.1. Taxonomy (GTDB): domain Bacteria; phylum Chloroflexota; class Anaerolineae; order Aggregatilineales; family Phototrophicaceae; genus Flexifilum. The sequence goes on from CAWJBF010000013.1 coordinate 74,563, forward strand.
GAACGATAGTCGCTTCGTTTTGTCAGGTACAACGGCAGACGTGCGTGCCGCGATGCTCGCCATGGCCACCACCGTGCTAACCACCGCCGGTGTCGTGTTTACCCTGCTTACCCTGCCGCTCTCCACGGTCGTTGCCCAGTACGGTTCGCGCCTGCTTCGCGTGTTCCTGGCGGATCGCACTACACAGATTGTCCTCGCCATGTTTGCGGGAACCTTTGTGTATTGCATTGCCGCCGCCCTGTCGATCCCACCGGCCTCGGTTGAGTTTGCTCCGCCGCAGTTGACCCCGACGGTCGGGTTGTATCTGATGATTGCGACCTTTGCCACGCTGATACTGCTGGTGCAACACGTCAGCACGATGCTGCAGGCCCCGAACATCGCTGCAGCAGCCGGCGCACAACTGCAGGAAGTGGTACACGCTGAGATCCCTGGGGAGGCCACCGAGGAAACAGGCCCTCCTGCGAATGTTCAGGCCGCGCCGTCCATGCTGAAAGTCGGAGCGGGCTATCCAGTTACTGTAAACGGCATCGGTTACGTGCAGGCCGCAGACCCGGAAATCCTCTTGTCGCTGGCACAGGAGAATAATCTGGTCATAAGCGTGGTCAGAAAACCGGGTGCTTTTGTCCGCTCCGGCGATGTCGTCGCCCTCGTTTGGCCTGCTGAACAGGTCGATGCACGCCTCACGACTCTGATCAGCCGGACATTTCGCATCGGGAATCAGCGCACGCCGACCCAGGATGTCGAGTGCGCCGTCAACCAACTTGTTGAGATGGCCGTACGCGCCATGTCACCGGCCATCAACGACCCATTCACCGCCATGACTTGCCTTGACCACATGGCTCTTGGGTTGTCGGTGTTTGTCCAGCAGGGCGGGGAGAGCGCCAGCACGTATGACGAGTTCGGGCAGCTCCGTCTCGTCTTCCAGCCGGTCACGTTCGCGGAACTCCTCAGCGCCGCCTTCGATATGCTCCGCCATGCCAGTTGCGACAATGCCAGCGTGCTGCTGCACATGCTGAAAGCTATCGACACGATTGGCGCAGCCACGAAGTCACTGGAGTCACGTCGGGAACTAGTGCGCCACGTGGGCCTTATTCAGGCGGAGAGCAAAGCGGGTCATCTGATCGAGGAGGATATGGAGCGCATCGAACAGATCGCCGAAGTCCAGAAATCTAGACTGTGAACGTTCCGGAGGGAAAGATGAAACGCATCCTTGCAGTACTTTGCTTCACGTTGCTGCTCGCCACAGCCATTACCGCGCAGGGCAGCCCGTACATCACGATCACCTCACCCGTCTCGGGTGCTGTGATTCCGAACCCGGCCGCCGGCGTGTCCGTAACCGGGACGGCCGGGTACCTCAATGACGTCATCACCGTTCAGGCCATCGACGGCAACAACCAGATCGTGGCGCAAACCACCACCAACAACCCGCAGCCTGAAGGGCAGTGGGCCGCGTCTTTGCAGGTCTCGTATACCGGTCCGGGCCGAATCGTGGCCTACTCCGGCAACAACGTCACCATGTCAATTGACGCCACGGCGGAGGTCTATGTCACGTTCGGGCAGGCTGCGCCCACCGCTCCGCCGGTGCAGCCCACTGCGCCACCTCAACCCGCTTCCATCTCGATCAGCAGCCCGCAGAACGGCAGCGTTGCCGATGTCACCAGCGGCACGCTGACCGTGGCCGGTACCGCCGTCAACGTCTTCGAGAACAACGTGATCGTGCAAGTCCGCGATGCGTTCAGCCGTGTTCTGGTTCAGACGGCCACCACAGCGAACGCGAGTGGGAGCTGGGCCGCGTACCTGAACCTGCTCATTGCCAACGGCACGCAAGGCAGCATCCGCGCCTATTCGCAGTCCCCCGCGGATGGCAGCGTCTCGGCCGAGTCGGTGGTGAACGTGATGTTTGCCAGCACGTGCAACGTGCGCACGGACTGGCCAGTCTATACGGTGGAGGCCGGTGACACCCTGTTCAGCATCGCCACCGACGTCGGCAGCACGACCACTGAACTCGCCGTTGCGAACTGCCTGTCCAACCCGAACATGATCTACACGGGCCAGCAATTGCACGTGCCGCAAGCCCCTTCGGCTCCAACGTCAACGCCCGCCCAGGTGGTCATCATCTCACCTGCAGCCAATGCGGTTGTGAACGCAGGCTTTGAACTTGCAGTTACGGGCTCGACCGCAGGGGTCGCGCCGGGCAACACCTTCCTTCGCGCCATTGAACCCATGGGCGCAGTCCTTGCTGAACAGGCGGTTACGGTGACCGGAGCACCCGCGAATGCGCCGTGGACGTGGCAGGCCAGTCTGACCAGCAGCGACATTCCGACCGGGACCCGACTGACGCTCTATGCGTACGCGGTCAGTCCTGACGACGGCAGCGTTCTTGCGGCAGCCACCACTCCCATCAGCTTTGGCGCTCCGTTCCCGGAACAGCCATTCATCACGATCACCACGCCGCTACCGTATACCCAACTGAATGATGCAGCGCGTACGGTGTCCGTGCCTGGTCGCGGTGGGAACCTGGTGGACGTCATCACCGTGCAGGCCGTGAATGACAACGGCGAGATCATGGCGGAGGCAACGACCAACAACCCGCAGGGTGCAGATGGGCAATGGACGGTCTCACTGACCGTGCCGGAAACCCGGCGCGGCCGGATTGTCGCTTTTTCCGGCAATCAAGTGAACTCGGTCCATCGAAGCCTACGCGGCGGTGGATGTCGTGTTTGGTGACCCCACGCTGGCTCCAACGTATGTCCTCCTCAACTCTCCGCTGCCGGAGACCACCATCACGTCGTCGCAACCTTATCTGGTCGTGGCGGGGTCATCGCGGGGCGTGTTCACGGACCGGGTGTTCGTGAATGTGCTGGACGAAAACCAGAACATCCTGTTGTCGGCTCCAGCGGTCGTCAACCCAACCACCGGAACCTGGTCGCTCGTCAGTGCGGCCAACGCCTACATCGCCACCGAGCGCAGGCTCTCTCTGCAGGTGATTGCGACGACACCGGAGGGCGGAGTCCTTGCCGCTGACCGGATCACTATCGAAACGTCGCCCTGAGGTGGAGAGCATGGAAGCACTCGCTCTGACGTGTCGCTGAGAGGGAGTGGCATCCGAGTAATGTGACCTATGCGGGGGGCCTTTAGAGACCATCCTGCCAGAAGTGAGGCCGGTCAGGGAAGCGCCCCCTCCGTATGTTTGGTGAATGGCATGTCTGATTAGCCACAAGGGCGATTCGGCTAGCGAAACAGAGGTGGTTACCGCAGTTGGTTTGGCCTCTAATCGAGAACGAGCGCGCGCAGGCTCTCTCGTCAGGTGCTGTGCTTAATTCTGCTCACCTCGGAAGAGTTGTCCACGGGGTGATTTCACCGCGCCTCTCATTCTGGGACAATGTATCGTCTGCGATTTTCGACCAGCATTTGCCCCACTCTTCTCGGAGAGAGGCCAAACATTTGGGCAATCGCCGTCTTCTCATACCCCTTCTGGAACATCTGCTGAATGGCCTCGTTGCGCCGACAGACCCGTTGCGAGCGTGTTTGGGCGTCATGGTAGATTTCACGCAGAATGGACCAGATGGCCACAGGCTCATATTGTATGACGTCAGAGCCTGCGGGACACGAAGAGGGCCAAATCGAAGAGACTCTTTCCCATCTGCGAATTGTGTGTGGATCGCCGATGTGGTTACGCGAAGAAGAGGTACCTACGCGGCGCCGTTTGGGCCAAGAAGCCTCAAGCGGACGGATTCTTCGCCTCATCTGCGTTGCAAGAGGATGTGCTATGCCATCAGTGCCCGTTCACAATCTGCCACACTCGCTGCGGGCTGATGGTGTACTTGCGAGCGAGACTGCTCAATCCTTCGCCTGCCGCATGTCGGATCCGAATTAGCAGGTTGCGCTGCGCAGTCGTTAGCGTGCCCTCATCCGCTCGCTCTTCAACAGCCGACGAGCAGCCGCCATCAGGCGGTGTGGAGCCCCGTGCGCGATGCGGGGTGGAAGCTCGAGGGGGTCACGGGATTTCCGAACCGCCACTCCCATCTGGGGTGGTGGTATCGATATTCATGTCTCCGTTTGGTCGGAGTGCCGTCTCATGCGCCCCCAGAAGCAACAGGGCCGAGAAGATCGGTGAGCCCAGGAGCCAACTCATGGGCTGTGCATCCGATCGCCAAACCGAAGCCGCGATGCTTTCAGTGGATTGATTTTTGAACGCACGTCACATCGGCGCGATGAGATTTTTTGGCCTACGACATGGCTCTGGGCAGTGTGAATGGCATCGATCAGACGGCAACCATTGCCGAACCGAATTTTGATCTCGGCAGCATACGCAGACTGTGGTATCCCGATCAGGAACAGAGTGAAAACGAACCGGGTCAAGTATCGGTTTGCCAAACCAGATTTCTCTCAATCCGGCTGGGATGTCTAATATGCTTGAGTGCACAAAGCCACCAAAGTAATCAAGGTCGCGTAGGGATGGGCGTCGGCCCCCGGTCCGTGGCGGTGGGCGTCGGCAGCGCGCAGCGGAACGGCAGTTCGGCGGAAAACGCGGACAGTGAATACGTCTGCTGATAGTAGCCGCGCACAGAGGCGCTGACCCGGGGCCGCTCGGACTGGCACTCCTGCGTGTGGCTGGTTCCTGGCATTCGACTGAAGTCGACGGTGACACAATCGCTACCGCTGTCGGTGCAGAACAAGTAATGGATGTCGTAGCTGGCGGCGCCGACCAGCATGGACCACTGCAGTGTAAATGCCTCTGCGCTGATCGTGCTGTTGTAGGCCGGCGCGGTGATGGTTGGGCCGGGAACCTGTGGCGCGGCGAACGCCTGAAACGAGCTGGCAGTGGCGAAGATCGGGGCTGGGTCTGAAGTGAGGCGCGCGAGCGCATTGGCGAGTGTGGTGTAGGCGTCAAAGAACGCGGCCACCTGCCAGCGGATTCCTCGCATCTCTCCCCAGTAGACCGACAGGCTGGTACCTGTGGTCACAACTGTCCAGCTCCCATCAATCTGGGAAAGCGAACACTCAGCAGCGCCCTCGAAACATGTGCCCAGCATGACAAGGTAGTAGGTCGCCCCGGGGACGGCCGACCAACTGAGCGTTGCCGGTTGGGCGCTGACGACCGCCCCGTTGGCGGGCGAGAGCAAGCTCGCAGCCGAGAGTAGGACGGGCGTCGGGATAGGTGTCGGCGTCGGCGTACACGTTCCGCTGGCGCACAGCGCGCCTGGGTTCCCGAACTCGCCGCCTGGCACAGATCCTAACGTCACCATCGGGATTGGCGTCACGGTGGGGGTGGGCGTACTCGTCACCGGCAGAAGCGCCAGCGTCGCCGAAGCGCGCACCGGGATTGGCGTCAGGCTGAAGGTGGCCGTGGCAGTTGGGGTAAAAGTCACTGTGGGAGTGGTGCTGGGCGCAAGCGTAATCGCCTGGATGAAGAATGGTGTGGCGGTAGGAGACGCGGTCGATGTGGCGCTGGGCGCGAGCGTAATCATCTGGAGCAGCAAGGGCGTCGGCGTGGCGCTCGGCGCAAGCGTTATCGCCTGGATGAAGAATGGCGTAGGCGTGGGATCGGCGCACAGAGCGTGTTCCACGGAGTTTGCGGACAGCCGGGTGCGCGTGTTGGTAAGCGTGAACAGTGCCGACACATGACTGCTCTGATACGGTCGTTCCGGGTCACATGCTATCCCCAGGCTGGTCGTGCTTCCGCTTACGGTTTGGCGCGACGTTGTGGCGCAGTAGTCGGTCACCGGTGCGGGCACCACACCGTGCTGACTTCGTAGCCAGTCGCACCGGGGACGGGCTCCCACCTGACCGTGACCACAGGCGGCGATTGAACGCTGAAGCTGGCCGGAGCTGTGATCAGTGGCCCGAGTGCGTTGGGCGCTTGTGCGATCTGGAACGCATGCGACTCAGCATAACCGGTGGTCACCGGGCCGAAGTTCGCACGCACACTCCACGTAATCTCAAGAGTATCCGTTGACGCTGGCTACCTGGTAGTCGCCCCAGTAGAGTGGGTAGCTGGTCCCGGTCATCTCGAGCTCGTTCGGACCTGTGCACTCGCCAATTTCCACAGCGCAGCTCGTGATGCGCAGCGTGTACGACTGCGCGCCAGACACGGCCGACCAGGTCAGGATCGCGGGCGGCGCGGCGATGAACGCGCCGTTCGCAGGGGCGAGCAAAACAGGCGGCGCGGGAAACGGCGTCGGGGTGGGCGTGCAGGTCCCGTTCAGACACAATGCGCCTGTGTTTCCCACATCACCGCCAGGCACAGATCCTAACGTCACCATCGGGATTGGCGTCACGGTGGGGGTGGGCGTACTCGTCGTAGGCAGCAGCGCCAGCGTCGCCGAGGCGCGCACCGGAATAGGCGTCGGGCTGAGCGTAGGCGTAGGGGTTGAGGTCGGCGTGGCGCTCGGCGCAAGCGTTATCGCCTGGATGAAGAATGGCGTGGAAGTCGGGGTCGTCGGCAGCGTGAATGGCAGCTCGGCCCCGGCCGGCGTGATGATTAGCCTGTAGCGCGAGAATGCGGGCTGGTTCGTTTCGGGAAGCAGCACCCGAATATCGAAGCGCGGCGGGCTGCCGATGCTCTCATCCAGGTACAGGGTGAGCGGTACTCCACACAGACCATTGAAGGGCACGCTGCCAGGCAGTTCGACCTCGTAGCGGGTGCTGCCCGCGTTCGCCCCTTCACAGGTCAACCAGAAGGTAAAGTCGCGCCCGGCTGCCTGCCCGCCGATCATGTCTGGGATCATCGCCTGAATGACGTCGATCTGATCCCCTTGCGGGGCGGATAGCTCTTCGGTGAAGCTGGTCTGGTCGAGGATCGAGACGGCCAGCTGATACGGATCGGAGCCACTGTCATCCGCGGCGATTGGCACGTAGGCCGAAACCGGCTCGATCTGCAGGGTGTAGCTCACCTGCGCCAGCGTATCCGTCGGGCCAAATTCGAGAATCGAATCGGTGCCGGGTGTGCTGCCGCCGAAGGATGCCTGGAACTCGCCGTAGAGGGTGCTTCCACAGCCCAGCACCTGGCCACTATCGCTGGTCCACAGAACAGCAGCCGTACCCACGCCGCTGCAGAGCAGGGTCAGATTGAAGGCCTGCCGGTGCGCACCGACCAGATCGGGGAAGCGCACGCGCAGCCGGTCGCGTTGGTAGGCAGTCAGCGTCTGTCCGAAGGTCGTCAACGCCGTCGAGGACGCTTCGATCACGTAGTCATTGAGTATCGTTTCCTGCGGCGTGGACAGGTCAATGCCAGTGGGCACTGCGCGGAGCACGTAGCTCACCAGCCCAGCGGGTGCGTCATCTGGCAACGCTATCGTCAGCGTCAGGCTCAGGGGCGAGTTGCCGGGCGTGGTCAGCCCGGGGAGCGTCGAGCGGGTGGGCAGCACCTGCGCCTCTCGGCTAGTGTCGCCAGGGTCGAAGGTGTAGTCGAACGAACTACCGCAGGCGAAATTGAAGCCGGTGGCCGTTTGTCCACTGAGGCTGGCGCTAGTCGGCCCCTCGCAGGCGAGGGTGATGGTGAACGTGCGCGGCAGTTCGTTGGGTCGCAGCGTGCTCGCTTCCAGCACGATCTGGTCCGTCCGGTCGCCCTCGGGCGCGGAGACGACCTCTGCCAGCGTGACCGCTTCCAGCGGGCGCAGGGCCAGCACATGCGGGTTAGCATCGGCGGGGGCGGCGTTGGCATAGACCGGCGCGGCACGCAGCGTGTAGGCCACCGGCGTGCTGCTGGCCTGAATGGTGAAAGGCACGACCTCGGTGGGACCAGCGAACGTTCGCTGAAAGCTGCCCCCGCAGCCGAACGGGCCAGCCGTGCCGGGCACCGTGACCAGGACATTCCCACCGGCGCAGGCCAGCGTGAAGGCGATGGCACGCGGCAGGCTGGGGCTAACCGCCGGCACGCGTACCTGAACGGTCTGGATGCCATTCGCCGGTACGGTCTGCACGAACGCGGACTCGCCGTCAAGCGCCACATCAAAGACAAATGTACCGGAACCGGCGGAGGCCCCGGCCGGGGTAATGATCAGTGTGTACTGAACATGCGCGGGCGGTGATTGGCCGGGCAGCGCCACAAACATGTCCAGGCTGGCCACCGGGCTAACGTTCGGTGCAGGCGCGAGGGGCAGTATGATCGTATCACCGCAGGCCAGCACGCTGCCCGTCTGAAGCGACCACTCGACGGCGTCAACCCCCACCCCACTGCACAGCAGACCGAACGTGAAATCCCAGCTCCCTGTGAACAGGTCAGGGATGCGCACCGTGATCTTGTCTGCTGAGTCGCCTTGCGGCGCGGAGATAGCCTGGCTGAAGGTCGTCACGCTTGTGAGCGGCACATTCAACAGATGGTCTGTGTCGGGCGGCGCCACGGCGGCGAAATCCGTCTCCGGCGTGATGGTCAGTTGATAGGGCACCTGGGTCGGCGGATCGAGCACCAGAATCTGCAGGGTCAGATCGCGTCCGGGCGGCTGGCGGCGCTGTTCGCTTCAATCGTCTCGGAGTAGCTGTCGCCACAGGCCCCTCCATCCCACAGGAGCAGACCGATCGCGTTGGCCGTGCAATCTACAGCGATGCGGAAGCGCTGTGGCTGGACCGAACCCGTCAGGTGAATGAACTGCAGTCGGATCTGGTGTTGGCCCGGCCCGTTGAGAGTCTGCGATAACTGAGTCGGCTCGACAGACGAAACGGCGACCTCAAACGAGCCTTCGAGTGGGGGCCAGAGTGTGGGCGCCGGAACAGGCGTATAGGTCGGGAAAGCACAGCTGAAGAGACTGTTAGGCGGGCAGTACGGCGTCGGAGACGGAGTTTGCGTCTGCGCTGTCCCTATCGCCGAACCCACATTCTCCAGCATCGCTGCGTTGGTTAGCGCGGCTGGATTGACGGTCGGAATTGCCGGGACTGTACCGGCGGCCCAGGCCGTTGCAGTCATCAGAAGTGGGAACACATACGGCTCGGTTGCAGTGTCTGTGACCTGAACCACCGTTGTTCCCACGGAGGTATCGATGGCCTGTGTGCCGGTCACGGCAATCGGCGCGCTGGTTGGTGTGACAGCGGGCACAGCGAAGCCCAGGCTCACGGTGAACGCGCCACGCGCGCCACGGGCGCTGGTGACGGCGAGTGAATAGCGCGTAGTGCTGGGCAACTGGAATGACAGCCGGGCTTCTCGGGCGCTCTCCTGGCCCCACGCCGGATCACTGCTGAGAGCCAGCGCAGTGAAACCCGGACCGAGCAGAATCAGGCGCGGCTGCAGGTCGGCCCGGGCGCTGACCACCTGCGCCACCAGCGTATCGCCGGCCGTGCCATCGAGCGCGTAGGTGACGATTGAAGCGGAAGCAGACAGCTCACCTGTCAGTGTCTCGCCAACGCGGATGGGCGTGTTCTGGGCCGAAACCATGCCGGGCTGAGCCAGCACAATGAGGAGTATCCAGCAGAACAAGATGGGGCGCAGCCAGCTATGGCCACGGGAGCGAAGGCTGGGAGGGAAAGCTGCGGCCAGTCGATCCGTCATCAAGCGGCGCAGCACACGGGGAGGCGCAAGATGACCACACGCATGGTGTTCGTGTCCACGGTCCAATGCGCCGCAGGATGCCGCATTATCAAGGACATAACGCCGTACTCCCGATTGAACGTCCCTGCTCACCCCGAGCATGTTGAAGCAAACGTAGAATACCGCAATATTTCGCTTATGCCCTTTTTCGCGCAATTCGTGCATAAAGAACGGCCATTGGCGGGCGCGTGCGGCCTGCTGGTGCTCACGTCACTCCATTTGCGCGATCGTTTCCGCCTGCGCAGTGTTGCGGGTGTGGTTGTAGACTTCGGTACCAGACCGTCGGTTTGCCGCGCGCGTCTGGATCGTTAAGAGCGATGAGGGAAACGCAACACAGGGGGAATTGTGGGTACGGCGTCAGGTGCCGTTCACGATCTGCCAGACTCGCTGCGGACTGATGCTGTACTCGCGGGCGAGGTCGCTCAGGCTTGTACCTGCGGCATGACGTACGCGGACAAGCAGGTCGCGTTCACGTACACACAGTCTGCGGTGAAGCTCGGGTTCGAGGTATGGGACGAAGAGCAGGAACCGCTTGGCCAGCGGGATGCTATCCAGAAGCACAGTATGTTGTGCTGAAGTATGGTTGGGTTCACGGGATTTCCGAATCGCCATCCCGAACGGAGTGGCGGTTTCTGATTTCCAGGTCGACCCGGCTTTGAACTCCCATCACGATGACGCTCGATGAGTTTTTGGTCCAACGGGGCCGTACGAAGGCTCATTGGAGGAGAGCAGATTTGGGTCGAAACCCAAACCTGCGCTCACGACAGTGAATCCCAGACCTAGACTTTGATGATGCTGGACAGGACGACCGGGCGGGACCGGGTTGCGCTGTAGAAGAAATTCTGCAGCAGTTCGCGGATGTTCTCGTGGCCAAAGCCCTTGCCGAGCCGGATATGCCGTGTTATTTCCTTGCCAGGCGGATTGCAGCAAATCATTGGCCCCGTTCACAGGAACAAAACCCCGGCTGATGATTTCCGGCTCACCGATTAGTTTGTTACTCGCATTGACGCGGATGAGCGCGATGATGAACCCATCTTGCGACAGGCGCTGACGGTCCTGCATGATCAGTTCGCCGACTTCTCCGACCAGATGACCATCGACCAGCACATTCGCAGCGGCAACCGGCGTATCCAGCCATGCCTTCGTGCCATCCGTGGCCCAGACATCGCCATTGCTCAGAATGAACACGTTCCTGGGGTCCACCCCCACGGCTTCAGCCATGCGAGCATGGAGATGGAGATGCCGTGCTTCACCATGGACGGGGATGAAGTACGTCGGGTTGACCGTCTGCAACATGATCTGCATTTCTTCGCGGTTGCAGTGTCCTGACACGTGAACGGTGGCCAGGCTGCCGTAAATCACGTTGGCACCCCGCACGAACAGTTTATTGAGCATTCGCCCAACGTCTTCTTCATTGCCGGGAATGGTGCCGCCAGAGATGATGATGGTATCCCCCTGTTTGACCTCAATTTCCCGGTGCTCACCTTGCGCCATCCGATTGAGCGCCGAACGCGGTTCCCCTTGCGAACCCGTCGCGAGGATCAGCAGCTTCTTGTCCGGGATTCGGGCATTAATATCGACCAGCATTCCAGCCGGGATCTTGAGGTAGCCCAGTTCACGCGCCAGCGTCATATTCTCTTCGAGGCTGCGCCCAGTGAGCGCGACTTTGCGTCCGTGCTTTTTCGCCAGCGTGATGATCTCTTGCAGGCGTGCCAGCAGGAGGCAAAGGTCGCAATGATAATTCGGCCCTGCGTTGCTTCGGAGAACAAGCGATCCAGTTCATCCGAGACCAGCTTTTCGGTCGGCGTACGCCCCGGTTTGTCGGCGTTCGTGCTGTCTGCCAGGAGCGCGAGCACTCCGTTAGGCGTCAGTTCACGCAGTCGCGCCAGGTCGGTGGTTTGCCCACCCGCTGGAGTTTCATCGAGCTTGTAATCGCCGGTATGGACCACTGCACCGACCGGAGTGTCGATGACCAGTCCGACGGCACCAGGGATTGAGTGCGCGACGGGGAACAGGCTGATCTTGAACGGACCCAGTTGAAAGCTGTCTGTGTTCTGAACGACCTGGAAGCTCGCCTGATGGAGCAGGTGCGATTCTTCAAGCTGGTGCTTGACCATGCCGAGGGTCAATGACGTCCCATAAAGGGTCGTCTTGACCTGCCGGAGCAGATAACGCAGCCCGCCAATGTGATCCAGGTGCCCGTGGGTGAGCACGATGCCGCGCAGGTTGTCCTGGTTTTGCACCACATAGTCAAACTGGGGCAACACAAGGTCAATGCCGTACATATCACTTTCGGGGAACATCACGCCGCAGTCGACCAGGATCATATTGCGGCCGTATTCAAGAACAGTCATGTTCTTGCCAATTTCCCCCAAACCGCCGAGGGGAATGATTCTCAATTTCTTTGCCATATACTTGTTTTGCTCTCTTGCTTCGGAGTTGGTATGAAACGCGACAAAAAATGGTAGCCAATGACTGTGCATTGGCTGTCCGTCAAGTTCGAGGTTGATCGGTTGCGGGAGGTGTAAACAGCAGGGGATCAAGCACTTTCGTACGGAATACTGCGTAAGCTTACCCTAGACGAGCATCGAATTGAAGACTCAGTTCCTCCGTCACGTTGCGGACCCTGTTCAATAACGTGCTGTCGCTGTCGGGACACAAATATCATCCTTGAAGCTTCTTCACTTGCCGAGTCCTGGATCTCATAAACTGGTGAGGCAAATTCGCCGCACTGACCGAGGCAATACGCAAGCCAGACCCGGTTAAGCAGGTGAAACGGGAGCGTGTGCTGGCCGAATCGGACTCTCCTCCCGGCGAGCACGGGCCATCGTCCGGGAATTACACGCGACGTTCCCAAATCGGAACGCCGCACCCGAATGGGGCGGCGCTGCGGACGAGAGCGGGTGATCGATGTGACCCGGCGATGATTGGCCTAGAACGGCACTCCGGGGTCCTCGTCCTCGGGCACCTCCCGGATCGGCTCGCCGATGACCTGGAACATGCGCGTCTCGCTGAGATCCACCTCGAGCAGGCTGGTCTCGTGCACGAACGCGCGATTCAGCACCGCCTGCCTGAGGACGGCCTTGTCCAGCTTCGCCTTGCTCAGATCCGCGCCATACAGGTCGGCCCCCCACAGATTGGCCCCACTCAGATTGGCGCGGCGCAGGTTGGCGCCCATCAGCGCGGCGTCCCGCAGGTCGGCGCTCCGCAGATCGGCATCGCGCAGGTCGGCCCCCCGCAGATCGACCCGCGGCATCTTCGCCTCGCGCAGCACCGCCCCCCGCAGGTTGGCCCCGCACAGGATCGTCCCGTCGAGGATGGCGCCCACGAGGATGGCCCCGCGCAGGTCGGCCCGGCTCGCATTCGCGTGGCTCAGCGTCGCCAGGCTGAGATCCGCCCCACGAAGACGGACTGACCGCAGGTCCGCACTGTCGAGGTAGACCTCGCGCAGGGTCGCCTGGTCCAGCCTCGCCCCACGCAGCCGCGCCTTGTGGGCTTCCGCACCACTCAGGTCCGCGCCCTGCATATCCGCCCGGCGCAGATCCGCTTCATCGAGGTAGGCAAAGGTCATTTCCGCACCCCGCAGGCGGGCACGACGGAGGACGGCGTGGCTCAGCACCGTCCGGTACAGGTCCGCCCAGCGCAGATCGGCGCAACGCAGGTTGGCCCTGACGAAGACCGCCTCGGTGAGATCGGAGCGAAACAACCGGGCGTCTTCCAGTTCGGCTTCACTGAGGACTACCTTGCGCAGGCTGACCTGCTCCAGCTCCGCCCCGCGCAGGTGTGCACCGCGCAGATCAAGGGCCGTGAAGTCGCGTTTGCCTTCGGCGTACTGCTCGAACAGGATTTCCACCTGGTCCATGGGTTCTTCCCTTCTTCGGGTCATTCGGCCGCCGTTGGAATGGACCCCCTTGCATCGCCGATGGTGCTGCCGGCCGAGAAGGGGCGAAGCGAGGGTTCCACTGCGGATGGCGGTGAGGACTGGAGTGTAACGCCGCGAAATCGCACACCTGTTCCAAGTCGGGAAATGTCGGGTCCCGTCAGGCGGACGACTCGGTAGAATCCTCGGTAGGGATGGATGAACGCAGGAAGGTGGAAGATGAATCCGTCGAGCCGTAGTGCCAACGAAATCATGGCAGTGATTCTGAGCCTGTGCGCGGGGAACGCCTGCAAGATGTCCGCACTGATGGAGCACGACGCGGTCGTCACCCTCATTCAGGCGCACGGGCAGACCCGGGTGCGCTCGGTGATCTACTCGCTGGCCACAGTCGGCTGGCTCTACTGCCGGGGTCGCACCAACAGCGCGTTGTACCAGACCACCGCCAGGGGGATGGACGCGCTCAGGGCGATGGGAGGCCCAGCTTGAACTTCAACTGCATCCTCAACCTATCACGCCCGGGTACGATGGCCCAGTACGACACCTGAACCCACGACTTGCGATATAGAACCGCCTTAGTGGGCAGCAGTCGCGAGATCGCATACGACAGGTAGCAAAGGGTGGATCGGTCAACTCGAGGTCCCTACTCCGAGCTTTGTTGTGGCAGGCAGCCTATCTACAACACTGAACCGAAGCCGCGCGAGCACGAGGAGCATTTCTACCTGCGGTGCGATGAACCCAGTACACTCTGTGCATCAGGACGCGCTGGGGGAAGTATGGCCTCACACATTGATGTATTCATCAGCTCGACACGCGAAGACCTCCTCGACTACCGCAAGGCGGTTAAGGAGCAGGTGCTCTCCCCGGGGCATGTTTCCCATCGACATGGACAACTTCGTGGCAGCCGATGCGAACGCATTGCAGGTCTGCTATGACAGATTTCGTGAGGCGGAAATCTTCGTCGGAATCTATGCGCACCGCTACGGATATTCACCCACAGAGAATGAGACGTACCGCGACAAAGACGGGAACCTTCGCTGCGGTGACGGGAAGACCAGCATCACCGAATGGGAGTACCGCTGGGCGATTGAACTGGGAATCCCTTGCCAGCTCTACAGGCTGGGTAAGAAAGACCGGAACGACCGCCTGACTGCCTGGCCTATCGAGTATGTCGATGACGATCCGAACAGAACCAGGTTCCAGGCCTTCAAGGACGGGATCGGAACCAGGCACGTCCTCAAGTTCTTCTTTGCAGAACCCAGTTATCTAGCAGCGCAGGTCACGCCGTGCCTTGCCCACGAAAAGGCAAGGATTGAACGGGAAACACTTCCGACTATTGACGCAGGGAAAGCCGCCGCGCAGGCAGAACACCGCCCCGCCTTCGAAGCGCGTCACGCCCGCCGGTCTTTATCGTCTTCTCTCATGCCACCTTTGTCTGCAGCCTGCTGGAGGTGCGGCTGAGGGCAATGATCAGCGCTGTGGTGATGAGCAGCAAAATGACCAGGTCTGGCCCGATATCGGCCAATCCGGCCCCGCGCTGGCTTACCTCCAGCACTGGCTGCAAGATGTAGTAGGTCGGGAAGATGCGGGCAACCCACTGCGGAATCTCGGGGAAGATCATGATCAGGGCCGGCGCGTAGAGCAACAGCCCGGTTCCCTTGATCACCGCCATCATTGTGGGCAGATCCTTCACGCGTGAGCCGAGCATGACGCCCGCCGCCGCCGCACAGATTCCGCCCAGCGCCAGCACGACGAACAGCAGCGCCGGGTTCGGCCCCCAACCGCCGTTCAGCGTGAGCGTGGCAAATCCGCAGAATACAGACAGAATGGCGCCCATTACACCTTTGGCCATGAACACCTCGCCCATGGTCATCGGCGTCGTGGTGAGAGCGGTCAGCGTGCGCTTCTGACGCTCGTCGATCATTGAGGCGGCCGGCACGAGCAGCCCACCCAGAACCACCGACATGAGCACGACCATCGGCAGCAGGCGCTGTTGCCATGAAAGCGCCTCACGCGCCCCGACCAACACAGGATTGATGCTGATGGGCATGTCACGGCCGGACGCGTTGGCGACCTGCTCGGCAATGACCGCGCCGATGATCGTGCGATGGCTGAGCGGGCTCTGGCCCCAGACGTACAGGTCGAGCGTGGTGACCTCACCTGCCTGTAATGCAGCGTCGAAGCCTTCAGGCAGTACAAGGCCTACCTCCACGCCTCCTGTCTCCAGCGTCTGCAACAATTCGTTTTCAGACTCGAACGGAATGACGTCGATAGCGCCGGTGGCCAGAAGCGATGTCACCAACTGGGAATGGCCTTGGACGACAATGCCCAGTTTGGACGTGTCGTCAAACAGCGAGCCGAACGTAAGGCCGAAGATCAGTGACAGGACCAGCGGCATGACCAGGGCGAACACGAAGACGAAGCTCCGTGACCCGAACAGGAGGTCTTTCACGAACACGACACTGACGCGCCGGAGGTTCATCGCATTCTCCTTTGCAGGACCAGCACGCCCGCAACCATGGTCGCTACCCCCATCGCCAGCAGAATGAGGAGGTTGTTGACGACGATGCTCCACGAGGCGCCGAAATTCACCACCTGATGAATGGTGTCGAACAGATAGTAGGACGGAATGAGTTTCACCCAGTTGCTCACCGTGCCCGGAAAGACGACGCCATAGGACGGAATGACGAGGACGATGATAAGCAGAATGCTCCACGCGAAGACGGCCATCATGCTGCGGCTGATGGATGCGATCAGGAATGCCATCCCGGTTACCAGCACCGAGCCGAGGAGTAGTGTGACGAGAATGAGCACGGGTTGAGCACTGAGGTTGCCGGTGAGCGCCATGAGTATGGCAGCCTGTGCGAAAGCAAAGAGGACACCGAAGATTGCTTTGCCCGTGAACAGGCCGGGAACTGTAACCGGCGTGATGAGGAGCGCGGTGAGCGTACCCGCTTCCGCTTCCTCCACGATCAGCGTACCCAACCCCATCATCTCGAGGATCAGCACCATACAGGCGAGCAAGGGCACTAGTCGGTCACGAAAGACCAACTGCTGGCCCGTCATGTCCGGGCCGACGATCTGCTCGTTGAATTCTACACAGAGCGGATTGCCTGCGAGGGAGCCGCTGAGTTCGTTAAACGCCAGGCGCAGCACTGTCCGCATGGCATTCACGACCTCTGGCGGCGCATCGGACGCGATGTACACGGTGACGTTCGTATCGTCGCCGCGCACGATGCCCCCTATCACATCGCCAGTGAGCACAATCCCGGCCGGATAGGCGTCATTCATCACGGCTTCCTGCAGCGCCTCATCGCTCTCAAGTGCGTCTACGGCGATGTCGTTGCTGGTCAGGAAGTTCAGGAAGACGGCCGGAATCGTGGGCGCATACACGCCGAGCGTCAGCACTTCGTTCACCGTGGACGGCAGCGCATAGTAGATGACAATGTAGAGCACCAGCGCCAGCACTGTAAGCAGTGCGAAGTACCGGTTGCGGAAGTACAACCGAAAGTCCTTGGCGATCAGTGTCTGCAGAATGCGCGCGTTCATCCCGTCAGCCCTCGTCCGGTGATCTGGATGAAGATGTCCTCAAGCGTTGCTTCGGCGCTGTGGACGGTGACGACCTTTTCGGTTTCGAGCAGGTGCCTGACGGCATCGGCCGAATCAGAACCGTCGAGTTCAATCTCGCGGAACTCCAATTGGCCATCCGGGCGTTCAATCTCGACCCTGAGCATACGCTTGCCGTAGCGCTGCTTCAGCGTGTGCGGCGTGTCGAGCGCCGTGATCTTGCCTTGATTGATGAAAGCCACGCGGTCGCTGAGCTTGTCCGCTTCGAGCATGTCGTGTGTGGTCAGGAAGACGGTCGCGCCACTGGCCCGCGTCTCCAGGATCAGGTTGCGGATAGCTTCTGCTGAGACGGGATCGAGTCCTTCTGTCGGTTCGTCGAGGAACAGAATTTGCGGCCGGTTCACCATCGCTCGCGCGACCATGAGGCGCTGCTTCATGCCCTTGGAGTACCCTTCGACACGCTCTTTGCCCCGCGTGCCCAGCCCAACCTTTTCGAGCAGCGCTTGAGCATCGGCCTTGACGCCGAACAGCCGGGCAAACAGCGTCAGGTTCTCAATGGCGTTCATCTGCGGGTAGAGATTGGTGGTCTCGAAGGCTACGCCGATGTGCTTCTGCACCTCGTTGGTCTTGTGCGCGATGTCCATACCGAGCAGGGTGGCTGTACCTGCCTTAGGCCGAAGCTGACCGGTCAGCATCTTCACCGTCGTCGATTTTCCGGCCCCGTTCGGACCGAGATAGGCGAAGATCTCGCCCTCCCCGACCTCAAAGCTAATATGGTCGACCGCAACGAGATCACCATAGGAGTAGGTCAAATCCCGGACAACGATGCTCTGGTTCGTCATAGAGGCCCCCTTTTGATCGACGCAGCAGTTTTGCGACGGCGAAGACTCCTGTAATCTTCATTGTAGTCTTTTATGGATTCCTGATCATCCCTACTTGTGGGGGATTGGGCTTGTTCGGCTGGCCCGACCCGTTGGCAATGGTGATTTGGCCTGCGGACGGGATTAACGCTGCAGCCCGCCTTGCCCGACTTAGGGCACTGAAACGGGGTTCCACGCTGGCCCAGACGAATCCAGATAGCGCTGCAGCCCGCCTTGCCCGACTTTGGGAACTGAAACGACCGCCCGAAAACAATCGCAGCCGTGATCCCGCCGCGCCGTCCTTATCGCCGCTCGTGTGTTCGGCGAATGGGCCGAGCGCGGCGTTCCTGCGCTACAATGCTCCCGTCGGTCGGTACCTTCCCTACCCGCCCATCACCCACCGAGGCGCCTGATGCCCATCAAGAAAAGCGAACTCTACAGCTCGCTCTGGAAGAGCTGCGACGAACTGCGCGGCGGCATGGACGCCAGCAGTCATCCCGGCGCGCCGAGTTATCTCGTCCACGCCCTTGAGGAAGCGATGCGCTTGATTGCGGACCTGCAGGCCCGCGTCGCCCTGCTGGAAAGCGACGGCTCTCAGGCGCTGGCTGGGGTCTGGGAACTGGACGATTCGACCGACGAGGAACGCGCTAAAATGGACTTGTTGGACGGCGGCATCTCCTTCGTCTATGTGATCTTCGAGGACGGCGTCGATCCCTACTGGGCGCGCTCGCGCGTGCTGGAATACCTCAACGCCGCTGCGGCGCGGCTGCCTGACGGGGTAACGCCGCGCTCTCGGGCCCGATGCCACCGGGGTGGGCTGGGTCTACCAATATGCATTAAGGGCGAGAATCTGAGCCTCGCTGAACTGCGGTCTCTGCAGGACTGGGTGATGCGCTTTGCCATCAGCCGCGCCGACGGCGTGTCCGAAGTGGCCAGCGTCGGCGGCTTCGTCAAGCAATACTCGATCACTGTCGACCCGGTACGGATGCGGGCACTGAACGTCACCCTGTCCGAGATCGGCGACGCGGTTGCCGCCAGCAACATGGACACCGGTGGCCGCACGGTCGAGCTGTCCGAGTTCGAATTCATGGTGCGCGGGCGCGGCTATCTGGGCGGCATCGCCGATCTGGAAATGGTGCCGATCCGCGCCGATGGCGGCGTGCCGCTTTTGTTGCGCGATGTTGCGCGGGTCGAGATCGTGCCGGATGAACGGCGCGGCATCACCGAGTTGGATGGCGATGGCGAGGTGGCCCGGGCATCGTATTGCAACGGGTCGGTGCCAACGCGCTCGACGTGATCGACAACGCCAAAGCCGAGATCGCCACCATCGCCACAAGCCTGCCCGAGGGGGTGGAGATCGTGACGGTCTATGACCGCTCCGGCCTGATCCTCTCGGCCATCGAGACATTGCGCACGACGCTCTTGGAGGAAAGCATCGTCGTTGCAGTGGTGACCTTCCTGTTCCTTCTGCATGTCCGCTCATCGCTCGTCGCGATCATCATGCTGCCGGTCGGCCTGCTGATAGCCTTTGCCGCGATGCGCGCGCTTGGCATCGGGGCCAACATCATGAGCCTTGGCGGCATCGCCATTGCCATTGGTGCCATGATGAACGCGGCCATCGTGATGATCGAAAACGCGCACAAACATCTGGAACGCGCCGAGCCGGGCGCTGACCGGGTCGAGGTGCTGATCAAGGCAACATCCGAGGTTGGCCCCGCGCTTTTCTTCAGTCTTCTGATCATCACAGTATCATTTCTGCCGATCTTCGCGCTGGAAGGTCAGGAGGGGCGGCTGTTCGGTCCGCTCGCCTTTACCAAGACCTTTGCCATGGCCGCAGCGGCCCTGCTGTCGGTCACACTGGTGCCCGCCCTGATGGTGATCTTTGTGCGGGGGCATATCGTGCCCGAACACAAGAACCCGGTGAACCGTATCCTGATTGCGCTTTACCGACCCGTCATCGCCTGGGTCCTGAAAGCACGGGTGTTCACGATCCTGCTGGCCGTGGTGGCGCTCGTCGCCACCGTCTGGCCCGCGCGCCAACTGGGGTCGGAGTTCATGCCGGCACTGGACGAAGGCACGCTGATGTACATGCCCACCACGCTGCCGGGTCTGTCCGTCACCAAGGCTGCAGAGTTGATGCAGATGCAGGATCGCATCATCCGCACCTTCCCCGAGGTCGAAACCGTGTTCGGCAAGGCTGGCCGCGCACTGACTGCAACTGACCCGGCCCCGACGGAGATGTTCGAGACGATCATCCAGTTGAAGCCACGAGAGGAATGGCGCCCCGGTGTCACGATGGAAAGCCTTCGGCTGGAAATGGACGCCGCCCTGCAATTCCCAGGCGTATCAAACGCCTGCAACCCAGACCGATCCGGGCGCGCATCGACATGCTGGCCACCGGCATTCGTACGCCGGTAGGGGTCAAGGTGTTCGGCACGGACCTGACTGAGATGGAGGCTGTCGCGCGGCAGGTCGAAGCGGTCTTGCGAAACGTCCCGGCACCACCAGCGCCTATGCCGAACGGGTGATCGGCGGCTATTACCTGGACATCGTGCCCGACCGCGAAAGGTTGGCGCGCTATGGCCTGTCGATCGCGGATGTGCAGGAGGTCATTGCAATGGCACTCGGGGCCGAGGCGATCACCCAGACGGTGGAAGGGCGCAAGCGTTACAACGTTGCACTGCGCTATCCGGCGGCCTTGCGGCAAGACCCCGACGCCATCGCCCGCAAGGTTCAGATTGCCTTGTCCGGCGGCGGTACCGTGCCCCTCGGCGAAGTGGCAAAGGTGGAGCGCACGCGCGGCGCCACCTCGATCCGCACCGAGAACGGGCAGCTTGCCGTCTATATCTTCGTCGACATCGCGGGGCGCGATCTGGGCGGCTACGTTGCTGACGCTCAGGCGGCTGTGGCGGGTGAGGTGGCCCTGCCGCCTGGCTATTCGCTGGGTGGAGCGGGCAGTTCGAATATCTCGAACGCGCCAAGGCACGGCTTGCGATCGTGGTGCCTGCCACGCTTGCCGTGATTTTTCTGCT
>CAWJBF010000014.1:0-196485 GCA_963841085.1 uncultured Chloroflexia bacterium
GGCGGATAAGCGGGATGTCACCGCCGCGGGCTTCGAGGTCGCGAGCGGCGCTTGATGAGGTCTGGAGCACGGACTTCGGCCCAATGCCTGTTAGGATTGGACGGTGAAATTCTTGCCCCGGCAGGGGCGTGTGAAATTAGCCGGTGGCGCGAGCCACCGGATTCCGGTATGAAATGAACCCGTGCCCCGGCAGGGGCACTGGAAGCACCGCCATGGCATCGACTCACCTCTCGCTCCATTTCCACGTCATTTTTTCGACGAAGAACCGTGAACCCCGCATCGCTGCGGAATGGCGTGAACGACTCCACGCCTACCTCGGCGGCGTGGCGCGGAATTCAAACTGCATTCCCGAGGCTGTCGGTGGCGTGGCCGATCATGTTCACCTCCTTCTTGGGCTGAAGCCACCGCCCGCCTCGCTGATGTGGTTCGCGACATCAAGGCGGTTTCCTTAAAATGGGTTCATGACGAGACCGGCGACCGCGTCTTTGCATGGCAGGAAGGCTATGGCGCATTCAGCGTCAGCCCGTCCCACCGTGAAAACGTCCGCAGCTACATCGCCCGGCAGGAGGAGCATCATCGGAAAGGACCTTTCAGGAGGAATATCTGGAACTGCTGCATCGCTGCGGAGTCGATTTCGACGAGCGCTATCTATGGTGAACCGAAACCTTCCGCCGCCCCTCCGGGGCTGAAACATTTTACCGCACCGGTTCCGGTGGCTCGCGCCACCGGCTAATTTCCGAGATCCCTGCCGGGATCAGGTATCGAGATGGCGCGATCCAATCCTCAAAGTCATTGAATAAAAAATCCGCGCTCCGTTTATGTCATTGCGCGGGATAGCCGACCGCTGCGGTGGTCCAGCCTGCGGCGGTGAAACCGGCTTTCGTGGCATCTGATAGATTACCCGTGTGGACGAGCATCTTGGGTGAGGTGCCGAGGTCGTCGCGTTGTGCGAATCCGGCGACGTCCTCGGTCCATGTGACGAAATCGACGGGCGCGGGAACTTCCATGTTTCCGGTGGCGGTGGAGGCACCGGGCAGGCGGCCGACGATTTGCAAGGCGGTGTAGATGCGGCTCCGGAATGCTGGCGTTGCGAGCATGGCGAGCGCCTGGACCAGGAAATCCGCTTGTTCCGTCGTGGCGCAGTCATTGGCGAGGCGGATCATGTAGCCGCGGCCCTCGGCGGCGGGCATGGCTGCGAGCGAGGTGACGATGAGGTGGCGGCGGGTGGTGCTGAGGGATTGATTGAGCTGGAAAGCCTCGATGTCCTCGCGGCTCACGCCCATGGCCTTGAGCGAGTTTTCGTCGCGCAGCGCGAGCTCGGACTGGGTGAGCGCGTAGGTGTCCTCCGGCAGGCCGACCATGTTGGTGGCCGCCACGGCGACTCCGGCGGAGGCGACCGCGGCACCGATGCGCAGCGGCAGGCCGCCGGCGAAGAAGGCCCAGGTGACCTTGTCCATTTCCTCCTGCAGGCGGGCGTTGTCCGAGTAGGGGTCCACGCCGAGTTGGCGGGCGGTGTCGAGCCGGGCCTTGTCGAAGCCGACGGCGTTCATCGCGGCGTTGCCGACGCCGCGTGCGGTCTGGCTGGCGTCGGTCTCGCCGGGATTGCTCACGGCCTTGGCGACCTTGTCCGCTCCGCGGCCGATGGACGCGCCGATTTTGCCGAAGAAATGGCCGACGGTTTTCGGCGCTTGTTTCACGGAGTTCACGGGGTGGGTGACGATGTTTTTCACGGCGTCGATCGGTTGCTCGACCGAGCGGCGGAGACCGTCGGCAAAAAGGTCGCTCTTGCTGGTGTCCACGAGCTTGCGGATGGCGGCGATCTCAACGATGCGCTTTTCGGCTTGCGGGACGCCCACGGCATTGAAGGTGCCGAAGTCGGAGTCGATTTCAAAATGAGCCATGTAACCGTCGGTCGGCGACGCGGTCGCGCACGCGGTGGCAGGGGCCCTGGAGTTGTTCGGCGGGCAGCAGGTCGGCGGCCTTGAGCATCACCGCGTCCTCGTATGCGGCGGCACTCGTAATCAGGACGGCGGAAAGGAGGGGGATTTGGAATGAGGTTTTCATGAATGTGGCTTTATGTGGCAATGGCAGGATGAACCGGCGCTTTCAGCAAGTGGACATTTGTCGCCCCGGCAGACGGGATGGCAAGCCGGATCTTGGCGCTCATTCGGCATGCTGTTTGAGAATGCGGTGAACTTCCGCGATGCCATCGGGGTGGAGGTGAGCGTGTGGCCTGGATGCTGCTCCTGTTGCCGCTAGCGGTTCGCGTCGAAGCCTGGCATCACATGCTCAAGCATGGATTCCCTCGACGACGAACAATTCCTGTTCACTCTTCCCCTTCATCGCGCGAAGGCCGATCGATCTGCCGGTGCATTGCGGCTCGAGCATGCGCCATGTGGCGGAGTTCACACAAAGCGATACACCCGCGCGGCGCGCATGATCGACCTGATGGAAGAGCGCGGCGTGGTCGGGCCCGGCCGTGGAAGGCGCAAAACCCCGCGACGTGCTGCCCGAGGACAAGAGCCGACCGTAGGTTTTTGCCAGGCTGATCCTACGCGGAATACGGTGAACAGCGCGCAAGGAGTTCCAGCAGATCGCGATGCTGTCGTGGAACGTGGAGATGCGTGTCCCGAGCAAGGGCAGCCTCGGCCTCCGCGCGGGCCTTGTCCACCTCGCCAAGGATGAGCATGGCCTCGGCGCGCCAGCGGTGCGCCTCCGTGATAAGAACCTGTTGGCTGCCGCGCTGGGCCTGGGTGAGGAGTTCATCGGCCCAGCGTAGTGCAGCCTGCCCGTCCGCCTGGCGAACTGCAAGTTCGGCGAGTCCCTCGAGGCAGTGAATGCCATGAAGCATCACGGTTCTGTCTCGCGCCAACTCCAGCCCGTTATCCAGCAGTGAACCTATCGTCAGGTCACCCATTCGCATGCGCGCAATCGCCACATCAGCCATTAAGCGAGGCCGCCAGTAGTCGGACTGGAGTGTGTCGACCAAAGTGAGCGCGCGTTCAAGCACGTCCAACGCCTTCTCTGGCTGATCCTGTTCCAGATAGAGTTCGGCCATGCTGCCCAGGGCTACGGCGTGCATGCGTTTCGAACCGATACGCCGTGCCAGATCGATGCCATAAGCCAGTCTCTCGAACCCCAAAGCGATATGACCAGCTTTCCCCTCATTGAGTTCGATGCCCACTGCGGTGCACATCGTGTGCATATCGGCCCCGGCCGGTTCGCTCAAAGACAGCGCGCGCTCGAAGTAGGCGCGAGCGGACGTCACGTCACCGAGGCCCAGAGGAGAAAGGCTTGACCACCCGGCCATCAGGTAGTTTTCCGCCTCATAACTCAGGTCGCCGACTTCGTGCGCCAACGCAGCGGAGGCGTCAAATGCACGGACCGCTCCCGTCAGATCACCTGCGAACATGAGTGCTTCCCCAAGTCCATGAATTGCTTGCACCGCCACAATGTCACGGACGCGCAGTTCCTCACAGATATTAGCCGCTTCGCGATGGCTGGCGAGCGCATCGCCATTGCGCCCCATGTCCCACTGCACCGTACCCAGGTGATACAGCGCATCTGCGCAAGCGCGCAGATCATTACTCTGGCGGTATTCGCGTAACACCGTCTGTAGGTGCCGTATCGCGTCATCAGGCTGCTCGGTGCGCCGGAGAGCATGGCCCAGTCGAAGGAGCGCGCGGCGCTCCCAGACGCTGTCGTTCAGATCCGATGCGTACCGGCGGACCGTATTCAAGTCGCCTACTGCTGCATCGTGATCAGACACCAGCATGTACAGGTGACCGCGGCTTTCTCGCAGGAGGATCCCCAGACGACCGGAAAGAGCACCGCGCTCGGCAGCATCAACGGCAAGGTCCATGCAGTAGAGCGCATCGTAGTAACGGCCCCAACTCACACAGTAATCCACCAGCGGCGTCAATGCCGCCTCCACCTGCTCGGAGTGTCCGTGAGCCACCGCATGAGCCCATGCAGCGCGCACGTTCTCCATATCATCAACCGCCAAGCGATCCATGGCCATGGATGACAATCGGCCCAAGTAGAAATCGGTATGGGTCGCTAACGCCGTCTGCGATCCATCCAAGATTTCAAGCTGGTCGAGCGCGAAGCCACGAAGCAGATCATGCAACCCGAAGCGCCCACTGCCGTGCCCGGAGAGCAGTGACTTACTGGCCAGACGAAGCAGCACCGCAAGCCCTGCGCCGGCGACGTGTTCAGCGGCTTCGCGCGTGAAACCACCGCGAAACACGGCTAGGCGCGCATACATCCCGCGTTCGTGTTCGGGCAGAAGCTTCCAACTAGTCGAAAACACCATGCGGAGGCTACGTTGCCGTTCCGGCAAACTGCGCAAATCACTCTGCAGAAAATCCGAGCCGCGCCGAAGTTCGGCGGCAATCTCCGCCGGAGTGAGCAATTCAATCCAGGCAGCTGCCATCAGGATCGCCAGCGGCAGCCCATCCACGCAAGCGCAGATCGCCGTCACCTCCGGCCAGTTGTGCTCATTGATCTGGAACTGGTGGTCGACTGCACTTGCACGCTCGACAAATAACTGCACCGACGGGACATGGACAGCCGCATCGAGCGAAACTACCTCCTCTGCGTCAAGACCTTCTACATGAACGAGTTGCTCTTCGTCCAGGTTAAGTCGCTCGCGCGAGGTGACCAGCATGGTGACATTGGGCGCAGCGCGAATGAACGTCGAGAGGAAGCTCGCGCAGGGGACGAGCTGCTCAAAGTTGTCGAGCACAAGTAGGAGCCGGCGGTCGCCCACATAGTCAAAAGTCTGCTCGTGCGGAGGAATGTGCTGGTCCAGTTCCAGCCCGATCGCACTTGCCAGGGCGGTGACAAGATGATCCAGCGTATCCACAACATCGAGTGCGACGAAGATGACCCCATCGGGGAAGCGGCCCGTTAGCCTTTCGGCAGCGCTCACAGCGAGGCTGGTTTTCCCAACTCCGCCTTGCCCCACCAGAGTAACCAGGCGGGCTGACCGATCTGAAAGCAGGGTGTCAAGGAGACCCAACAATCCGTCGCGCCCGATGAGTGGCCAACTCAGGACGGGAAGCGGCACGGTCGGCATCCGCGAGATCGGTGCAGCCGGCCCAACACTGTGGTCTGTCTCGTTCAACAACCCGAGTCGACGCCCCTGAGTCACCGCGGCCGTTCGGCTGGACACCCCGAGCTTGCTGAAGATTTGATTGTTGTGCCACTTCACGGTGCCTACCGACAGGAACAGGCGATCGGCGATGTCCTGATTCGACAAACCGTCGGCGACAAGCTGCAGAATCTCAGCTTCGCGCTCTGTGAGAGGACTGAGCAAAGTTCCAACGCTCATTGCCGACACTGCCCTTCCGCATAACTCGTCCTACTCCATCCATATTACGACAGAAACCCAACTCCGACACCTAACCGGCGCACTCGACCAACCCTACTTTGGTTAGGTCTCCAATCCAGGCGTCTGTCGTATCTTGAAGTCATCGACAAGAACGCAGTAATCCAGAAACGGATGGACATCATGGTCGCCACCTCAGAAGTCACGAACGCACAGAACGTTTCGCTGAAGGCATCGCAGGCAAAGAATGCGCAGATCATGACCATCGAAAGCGATGTGCTGCGCCTGCCGTCTGGGTACCACCATCTGACCGTGGTCAGTGGGGTGGCGTGGGCCACGTTTGGCCACGATGACGTCATCATACAGGCTGGCCAGAGCGTGGATCTGAGATCAACGGCACGCTGTCCGGCTCTGATTTCAGCGCAGGGCACACAGCGGCTGGTACTGAAGATCGGATGATGAGCGCACTTCAGCGACGGACAAAATAGGGGGCAGGCATTCGGCCTGCCCCTTCTTTTCCCCGATTCAGCGCCGCGCGCATGATCGACCTGATGGAAGAGCGTGGCGTGGTGGGCCCGGCCGTCGAAGGCGCAAAGCCCCGCGACGTGCTGCCCGAGGACAAGAGCCGACCGTAACACTTGATTCACCGCCAAGGCGCTGAGATCGCCAAGAAGAACGCCAAGCGGATTTCCCCTTGGCGTTCTTCTCTTTTCCTCTGTCTGGACTTTATCCAAATTCAGGCGGCATAACAGAGTATGTCCAGCCAAGGTTCGAGCAAAGAGGCTGGAATAAACACATTTGAGGGTGCCGAGCGGGAAGTAGGAAAATGCGTCTGGGTCCAGAGGGTGCTGCGGACGAAGGCGAGGCAGTCGGAAAAGGTGGCATGAGCCTTGGGATACCAGGCCGTGGAGCGGACAGGCAAGTCGCCGGGATGAGCGAGTAGCTGGTGAGCCAGCCAGGTGACGAGCGAGAACAGACCCAGCAGCGCCGGTGACGAGCGGGCAATGGCCAGCGCGTTCCACTGGCGCTGGGTCTCGAAGCCGAGGTGGGCACGGACTTCCTCAAAGGTGACCTCGACGTTCCAGCGTTGGGCGTACCAGGCGATGATGTGCTCGGGACTGGCCGTGGGGTCGGTGCAAAAGAGCAGGCACGGCTTGAGTTGAGCGCCGCGCACCAGCACCCAACGCCCGGGCAGCACCGGCTTGCAGTTGACGTACCACAGGGCGGTGTCACTCGCCCACTCGACCGGATGCAACTTCCCGTCCGCCCACGTCAGGCGGGCCGTCTGCCAGACGGTTTGCGCGTCGCCCAGGCGCTGGCTGGCCTTCATTTGACGCGCCCCCACCACCCGCTTCCGGCCACGGGTGCCGGGCTGGCGGGGCGGCGGCGGGTCGAACAGGCGCGCATCCAGCCGCAGCCGGGTGACATAGGTGACGGGCGTCTGCTGCGTCTGACCGCAATGTCCGACGTCCACCGACGCCAATCCTCCGTCCGTCACCAGCACGATACGGCGTCCGGGCAGCCAGCGCACCACCTGCAGCAGCATCTGCCGCAACCAGTCCACGCTCGTCTTGTGCCGCCGCTTGTGCGCTGCGTCCACGGCAGGGCTGGGTGCGGACACGGTCAGGAACGGCAGCGCCCACGGCCGGCTTGCCCACGGCAACGGCACGATGAGCATCAGGCTCAGCCAGCGCAACCCCATGCTCTTGACCTTGTTGCGGGCCGTGGACCGCGCGGCATCCCGGTAGCAGCCCAACTCGGCGATGCGCGCGCCGCGCCGCCGCTCCAGCGTCTCATCGGCCCCCAGCACAATGGCCGCCTCCGCTGGCACAAACGTGTCCACCAGCACCCGCAGCAACTGCCCGCTCAGCCCCAGTCCCGACCACACCGCCCGGTTGAGCACCCGGTGGTAGTTCTGAAACTGCCGCTCCTCTCCCCGTCCAATCACCCGCAGAATGCGCGTGACCGTCCGTCGTCCCGGAGCCAGTATCGCCCCCAGCAACAACTCCAGAGCCCAGCCCCACACGCGCTCACTGAAGACTGGACGAAACGGTTCCAGCAGGCGCATAATCTTGTCAGGAGCGGTAAGCATCTGGTCCTCCTTGAACAAGAAACCAGCTTACCGCTCCCTCTCTTTTCCTTCTACAGATTGGATAAAGTCCAGTCTGTGCCTTGGCGGTGAATTGGTCTCTTTCTCTGCTTTCTACTCCGCTGCTGTCACCTCATATGCGGTGCCGTCGAGCACCACGATTACGCGGTCGCCGAGGGCGAAGAACTCACCCAGTTCGGGCTGCGCCGCCAGCAGGTCGAAGTATGCGTCGCTCAGGAACTGCACCTGCTCGGTCGTCATGGTGTCGGAGTCAAAGGTGCTGTCCGTCCAAACGCCGCTTTGCAGGAAGAACGTCTTGCCGCCCACGGTTTGCAGAGTCTGCTGGCCGGACTGGCCGCGCTCATCTTCAACGCCATCACCACCGCCACCCGTCACCGGCAAAGCCATCGGGGCCGCGGCTTCCTGCATATTGGCGGCCATATCGGCTGCGCCCACGGCTGCCGCGCCGCTGCTCTGCGTGGACAGGACCTCTGCATCGCGGAATAGCTGCTCAGCGGCGGCCGCGCGCCCGGTCTGCGACAGAATGTCGTTTTCGTCGATCAGGAAGCTGGTGTAGGGCGTGATAATGCCGTAGCGCACGCTCAGGTTGATGATGCTGTCCACCAATTCAGCGTCTTCACCCTCCAGGCGGATGGTGTTGAGCAGGTCGCCAATGCGGCGGGTGGCCCACAACTGCGCCACGAACGGCTCACCACCGGCCACCTCGCGGAAGGTCAGCCCGTCATAGACGAATGTCACGCGCTCGCCATCCATCATGCCGCTGAGCGTGATCGTCGCGTTCTCAGCGCCATTGCGGTAGCGGCCAGTGACCGCCAACTGCTCTCCCGCGAACAGGTCAGGCAGCGGGGTCTGGGGATAGGTCGAGTTGATCATTGTGCCATCGACCGTCAGTTCGAGGTCGGTCAGCACTGGCGCACTGATCTTGGTGAACAGACTGGCGACTTCTTCGTCGATGCGCTCGGTCGGCCGCACATAGGAGGAGGAGGCGCCGAAAGTAGTGGCGATGTTGTCGAGCAGGAAGGTGTCGACATCGTCGCCCACGCCAAACGTGAACACGCGAACATTTGAAGGCGCGGCGGCTTCCAGGTTCGCCATAATCTGATCCGGATCTTCTTCGCCTTCGGTGGGGATGCCGTCGGTGATGAAGAGGATCGTCGCCTCGCGCTCGGGATCGGCCTGCGCGAACGCCTGAAGCAGCGCGTCGTTGATATTCGTACCGCCCTCGGGGAACTGGCCGTCGATCCAGCCAGCCGCTTCACCCGCCATGTTTGGCCCTTCCAGGCCACTGCTGAACAGCCGCGTGCCCGTGCTGAACAGAATGGCGTTGAACCGATCTTCGGCGTTCAGGTTTTCCAGCACATAGCGGGCGGCGTCCTGCGCCTGAGCCCACTTGTCGCCATCCATGCTGCCCGACTGATCGACCACCAGAATCAGATCTTTCGGCGCAATCGTGCTCTCGTCTACCGTCAGCGGCGGCTGGAGCAGCAGAAGGAAGAAACCATCCTCGGCTGCGCTGTCGCGGTAGGTGAGCAGGTTCGCATCAATCACCTCGGCGTCGACGCCCCAGAACAGGCTGAAGTCCTGATCCGCGCGGAAGTCGCTGGCCTCGAAGCCAACCGTCACCTCGTTCAGGTCGCCCGCATCGCGAGCAATGGC
Organism: uncultured Chloroflexia bacterium; assembly: GCA_963841085.1. Classification (GTDB taxonomy): domain Bacteria; phylum Chloroflexota; class Anaerolineae; order Aggregatilineales; family Phototrophicaceae; genus Flexifilum. The sequence continues at coordinate 9,099 of CAWJBF010000014.1, forward strand.
GACATTGTGGCTGGGTGAATAGACCGTGCCGATCGGCTGGCTGCTGCGAATATTCACGCGCACGCTCATCGATTCAATCGGGCGGCTGGACGTGAGCAGGCTCACATCGAGCGGATAGAGGTACTGCAGCAACCCATTGTCGGCGGTCAGCGCCTGGGTGTAGGTCAGTTCAATACGCCGCTTGTCGCCCGGCGGAATCGGGAATACGTTGGCCTGCACGGCGGACGTGCCGAGGTACTCCAGCAGCGCGGGGTCGCGGTACGAGCGCACAATCGCGTCGTAGTACTCACGTGCCTCGTCGGCATCGAGGATACGCGCCTCAATCGGCTGGTCATTGATGTACATGATCAGTTCATCGACGGACGCGCCAGCCGGCAGCGGGAAGATGAACGTACCTTCTGCCAGTCCGTTGCCCTCGTTGACGAATTCCATCGTCACCTGGGTGCGCGCCACCTGATCATCGATGGTCACGTTCACGCTGTGCTCACTAATCTTGAGCCACTCGGGGTTGGTGAACACGCCGGGCTGCGGCGGCGGGCAGAAAACGGGTTCGCATAAGGCATCGGGCGGGCATGGGGGCGGCATCGGGCACGGTGGCAGCACCTGCGCGAATGCGCTGGATACACCCAGCAGGGCAAAGACAGCGACGATGATGACTAACAAGAATGGCCGGCGGGTCATGACTGATCTCCTTCTCAAACGCTTCATCTACTCCTAAGACGCGCGCCGGACGGCAAGAGTTCCATCGGGTTTTGCAGGCTACACGCATTGGGCCGGTAATTTCAGTCTTACAGAGGCTGGCCATCCACCAGAATATAACCCGTAGGCCAAGCGTGGGGACGTGGCGCTTCAACTGATGAATTTCGCTGTGCTATCATACGCTTGAATGTCATTCGAGCATTGCGATTCCGGAGCAGCAGGCACCCTATGAATCACTGGCGTAACCGTTTCCCCCTCCTTGCCGCCGCGCTTCTGCTTGCGGTCGCTGCGCTGCCCGCGCAAAGCGCCCACGCGGTTGGCTACGTGGAGTGCACCAACATCGAGCAGACCAATTTCGACCCCGATCCCGAGTGCGCCGCAGTCATGGAATCGCACCCGGCGCCAACGGTCATCGAAGTGCCGCAGGATACGTTCACCCTCAGCAATTACAGTTACTGGAAAGTCATCACCGACGGCCCGGCCAACGTCTTCGATGCGCCCAACGGAAACGTTGCGCGCCAGATTGAGCCCGGCTTCAACTTTATCATCGCTACCGACACCACCAGCGCCCCGGACTGGATCGAGATTCAGGGCGGTGGCTGGATGCAGGCGTCCGACCTGCGCTACACGCCGCCGTCGTACTTTCGCGGCGTCAACATCACCGACGGGCTGCAACAGCCCTTCGGCTGGGTGATGTTCCCGCTGTTCCCGGCCAATCAAGTGGGCGGCCAGCAGGATGTAGACACCGGCCGCTTCATGGACAAGTACGACCGTTTCAACGTCTTTGCAGCGGTCGAAGATGAAGAAGGCATCGTTTGGTACATGATTGGCCCGGATCAGTGGGTCGAGCAGCGTTGGGTCGCCATCGCCAAGCCTGTTGAACGCCCCGAAGGCGTCAGTGGCCGCTGGGTGGCCGTCGATCTCTACGAACAAACCGCCATCGCTTACGAAGACGACGTGCCCGTGTTCGCTACGTTGATTGCGTCAGGCTTGCCCGACTGGGACACGCGCGAGGGCGTGTTCAACGTGTGGGCGCGCGCGATCAAAGACCCGATGAGCGGTGCGGCAGGCTCACCCCAGGCCTATGCGCTGCAGGATGTGCCGTGGGTGATGTACTTCGATGGCGGCATCAGCCTGCATGGCACGTACTGGCACGACGGCTTTGGTTACCGCCGCAGCCACGGGTGTGTCAACCTCAGCATCAGCGACGCGCGTTGGATTTATGAGTGGACCAACGGCAATCCAATCGACGAAGAAACCGGCGATCCGCTCACCTACGTCTATGTCTACAGCAGCGGCGAATACGGTCAGTTCGGCATCGCGCAGGGGTAAAGGCTCGTCCCCTTCCCCTTCTTCTCCCTCAGGGCGAAGGGGTGATCTGCGGCGGAGAACATCATGTTCCCGTCGTCGTGATGGAGAGGCACCAAGCGTAAAAGCTACAAGATCGAAAGCGGGGCGCTGAAGAGCGCCCCGCATGATTCTTGTGCTGTGCCCGAATTTAGGCTTCAGAACCTTCCAGATGCGCGCGCAGGAACCACGCCGTCTTTTCGTGCGCTTCCAACAGGCCAGTGAGGAAGTCAGCGGTGCCCGCATCGCCCTTCTCGGTCGTCACTTCCACATCTTCGCGCAGGTGACGGATAACCGATTCGTGGTCGGCCAGCAGTTCGGCCACCATACCAGGAGCGTCCGGGTTGTTGCCAGCATCTTCCTTGATGTAGGAATGCTTCTGCATCTCGGCCAGCGTGCCAATCGAGACCGCGCCCAACTGGCGAATGCGCTCGGCGACGGCATCCATGGCGTCATCGAGTTCGTCGTACTGATCCTCGAACAGCTTGTGCAGTTGCATGAAATGAATGCCGGTCACGTTCCAGTGAAACTTGCGCGTCTTGGTATAGAGCGTGAAGGTCGCTGCCAGCGTGGTCGTCAGCACATTGACGGACGTGTCGCGGGTAGCATCCGAAAGGCCCAACGTCTGCGCCACGCTACCAGTGTTTGTCTTGGCCGTCTTGGTTCCCAACATGAGAATAGCTCCTGTGTAGATTCACTTACCTGCTATTAGCGTAGCACAGGTCTGCACTGGCGGGGGCAATGGACTCATCATATTGTAAGCAAAAGCTGTTGCACGCTTGAACAAATGCTGCAACCGGGGCAGAATGCATCTATGATCACAATCACGACTTACCCGACCGATCGGATCGTCGAGATGGCGGGGCTGCTCAAGGCAATGGGGCATCCTGTGCGCCTCCACATACTGTGCATGCTGCGTGCCGGTGATATGTGCGTGTGCCATATCGAGCGGGTGCTGGACCGTCGCCAGGCGTATATATCGCAGCAGTTGATGGTGCTGCGTGACAGCGGCGTCGTGACCAGCGAACGCCGCGGCTTGCAGGTCTACTACCGGCTGGCCGATAAACGCATCGAAACGCTGCTCACCGCGGCTGGCGCTCCCGCGCCAATTCCGCCTTATCGCATCGAGGGCTGCCCATGCCCGGACTGCACCGCCATTCCGGTGGCCGATATCGGCTGAAAAGAAGTTCACACGACCTCTTGACATACGTTCTAAAGGCTCGTACGATTACATTCAGATTTATGAATGTAGACGGAGAACCAACCCCATGCTGTATGTCAAAGTCCTCGGATCGGGCTGCCCAAACTGCAAGAAGCTGGAAACCGAAACGCGCGCCGCACTCGACGAGGCGCACATCCCATTTGAACTGACCAAAGTGACCGACTTCGCCGACATTGCGGGTTACGGCGTGCTGTCCACGCCCGCGCTGGTGATCGACGAGAAAGTCGTTTCGGCGGGGCGAATTCCGTCGCGCTCGCGCATCGTCGAACTGGCGCAGCAGAACAGCGCCAGCTAGGCGCGCGGTACTCCTAATGCGCATCATCCCCTATGTGAGGCAATCATGACTTCAATTACCCGGCAGTGGATAACCCGGCCTAGCGACCGGCGCGACTGGACGATACTGCTGCTGGCAGGGACGGCCTGGGTGCTGGTGTTCAGCGCACTGCCCGAAATCGCAGCCTTCGTGTCGTTTACGCTGCTTGGCCTCGACCCTGCCAGCCAACTCGGCCAATCGGTGTTGTTCTTCGTCTATGACGTACCTAAAATCCTGCTACTGTTGACGGCGACTGTGTTTGCAATTACGGTCGCGCGCACGTTCGTCACGCCCGAGCAAACACGGCGCTGGCTGGGTGGCAGGCGGCGCGGTGTGGGTAACGTGCTGGCGGCGTCGGTCGGCGTGATCACACCGTTCTGCTCGTGTTCGGCCGTGCCGCTGTTCATCGGCTTCGTCGAGGCGGGGCTGCCGCTGGGCGTCACCTTCTCGTATCTGGTAGCCGCCCCAATGGTCAACGAATTGGCACTGGTGATGCTGTTCGGCTTGTTCGGCTGGCAGATCGCCGGATTGTATCTCGCTTCGGGCATGGTGATCGCGGTCGTGGCCGGGCTGATCATCGGCCGGCTGCGCATGGAAGGCTACGTCGAGGAATTTGTGTATCAGGTGAAGGTTGGCGGTTCGGGCATGCAGGCCGAACGCCTCTCATGGCATGAACGCTTCACCATCGCGCTCGACAGCACGCGCCAGATTGTCGGCAAAGTTTGGCCGTACGTCCTCATCGGCATTGGTATCGGCGCCGCGATTCACGGATTCGTGCCGGAAGACGCGCTGGCCGGCGTGATGGGCAGCAGCAGCCCGCTGGCCGTGCCTGCGGCGGTGGCGATTGGCGTGCCACTGTACTCGAACGCGGCGGGCGTCATTCCGATTGTCGCAGTGTTGCTCGACAAGGGCGTTCCGTTGGGGACGGCACTGGCGTTTATGATGTCGGTTGTGGCCCTCAGCATCCCCGAACTAGTCATCCTGCGCCGCGTGATGAAGCCGCGCCTGATCGGCGTGTTTGTGGGCGTGGTCGCGAGCGGCATTATCGTGACGGGGTATGTGTTCAACCTGGTCACGCGGTAGCAGGCAGGCGGACCCGCACAGCCGCCTTCACACGCGACTTCAAACCTTAAAGTTTCCATCTCGATATTTAACAATCAGAGTCGGCTCTGGTAGGGCATACTTCGAACCAGTTTGTTCGACTAATCCAGCAGGCGGCTGATTAATGCAGTCCATCACGATCTTCGGCGACATTCATGGCAACGCCCCGGCTCTTGAAGCCGTACTGCGCGAAATCGACGCGCGCAGCCTGACCGACCTCTACTGCCTCGGCGACCTGGTCGGGTACGGCGTGCAGCCGGATGAAGTCGTGGCCGCCATCCGCGCGCGGAACATTCCTACGCTGATGGGCAACTACGATCAGGGGGTGGGCAATGACAGCGACGACTGCGGCTGCGCCTACAAGACCGAAATCGAAGAGGAGCGCGGCCACCGTTCGATTGCGTGGACGAACGCGCACACCGATGCAGCGCACAAGGCGTATCTACGCGATCTGCCCGCCTCGATCCCGCTGACACTTGGCGAATCTGACCGTGCTTCTGGTGCATGGCAGCCCGCGCAAGGTCAACGAGTATCTGTACGAAACGCGGCCCGATGACAGCCTCGAGCGCATTCTGGACGGCGTAAACACGGATGTGCTGGTGTGCGGGCACACACATCTGCCCTACCATAAGGTGCTGCCCAGTGGACGCCACGTGATCAACGCCGGCAGTGTGGGCAAGCCCAAGGACAACGACCCGCGCGCCTGTTTCATCCTGCTCAGTGCAGACGGACGTGATTTGTCGGTCGAATTTGTGCGCGTGCCTTACGACGTGGAAGCGGCGGCCAGCGCCATCGAAGCGACGGACATGCCGCATGAGTTTGCGGGGATGCTGAGGGAGGGAAAGGGGTAAAGAGGACAGTGCGGAGCCGAAAGTGCTGACTGCTGAGTAAAAAGCAAAAGGACACGCCATCGCCTGAGGCTGAAGCCATCAGGCTAGCGCTGCGCCGGCTGATGTAGTCTGAATATTTAACATGGTAAACGTGGGCGCAGGACGCTGCACCCCTACATGTATGTGATTTTTGGAGGCAAGGCATGCCTTGCCCCTACCCAACGACCGTTTACCATCCTAATTAGGAAAATTGCATAAGCTGGCTTCAAGAGCCATGTTGACGGGGCGCAGCTTCAGCCGTATGTTTTCAACCTGCGGCGCAAAAAGGACACGTCGGGCAAACCCCTTCGCGTCCTTTGCGTGAATTGCGTTGCGGTTTTTTGGCCGCTCCCCTACTTCTTCTTCACCGACAGGTAGTTGCCAATTGCCAGCGCGTCCATGTGCGTGCGCGCGAAGCAATCAATCGCCTCGGCGGGCGTGCGCACAATCGGCTCGTTCTCGTTGAACGACGTGTTCAGTACCACCGGCGTGCCGGTCTGTTCGCCAAAGGCGCTGATGAGCGACCAATACAGCGGCGAATAGTCTTTGCTCACCGTTTGCAGGCGGCCCGTGCCATCAACGTGCGTGACCGCCGGAATCTCCTTCTGCTTGTCCGGCAACACGTTGTAGACCTTGATCATGAACGGGTCGGGATAGGCCTGGTCGAAGTAGTCCGCGGTCGCTTCCTGCAAGATTGACGGCGCAAACGGGCGGAACTTCTCGCGGTGCTTGATACGCGCGTTGAGGATGTCCTTCATGTCGTCGCGGCGCGGGTCGGCAATAATGCTGCGGTTGCCCAGCGCGCGCGGCCCCCACTCCATGCGCCCCTGAAACCAGCCGAGGACATCGCCACCAGCCACAATTTCGGCGGCCTCGTTCGCCAGTTCCGGATAGTCCAACTGCGTATACTCCAGCCCGTAGCGATCCAGCTCGACGCGGATTTCGTCGTTACTGAACGACGAGCCGGTGTAGGCGTCGTTCATCACATAGGTGCGCGGCTTGCCCAGCACCTGATGATAGATGTAGTAGCACACACCTAATGCCGTGCCGGCATCGCCGCTGGCCGGGTGAATGTGCACCTCGCTGAAGTCCGTCTGCGGCAGGATCATGCCGTTGAAGACGCTGTTGAGGGCCACGCCACCGGCCATCGCCAGCGCCGTCTGGCCGCTCTCGCGCTGCAACTTACGCACCAGCGCGAATTCCGCCTCTTCGAGCATCTTCTGGAGCGAGGCGGCTACGTCCATCTGCTGCTGCGTGAATTCGGTGCGCGGTGTGCGCGGCTCGCCCAGCAGTTCGACCATCTTGGGCGAGAACAGCGTGCCGATGGTGGGCTCGCCGCCCTCCCACGTCATGTTCGCGCCCTCGGCGTGATGCACAAAATAGTCGAGATCAAGCTCGAAGGTGCCGTCGGCCTGCACACGCACCAGCTTGCGCATCTCGTCCATATGGTTCGGCTGGCCATAGGGCGCGAGGCCCATGACCTTGCCTTCGTCGCCGTATTTCGGGAAACCGAGCCACTGGGTGACGGCGTTGTAGAAGATGCCGAGCGAGTGCGGGAACTGAATTTCATCGGCCACGGTGAGCTGATTACCCTTGCCCGTGCCCCACATAGTGGTGACGAAATCGCCCGCGCCATCGACCGACAGAATCGCCGCTTCTTCGAAGGGCGAGACGAAGAAGGCGCTAGCCATATGCGCGCGGTGGTGCTCGACGTTGTGATACTGCGCCTTCAAATCCGCCACATTCACGCTCATATGCTTGGCGAACTCGGTCTTGAGCGAACCGACCTTCATCGAGTTGCTCAGGCGGTCGCGCACCATGTTCATCGTCGGGCGTCGTTGGAAGAAAAACAGGGCCGCGTCCATCAGGTTGGCTTTGGGATCACGCGAGATGCCGATGTGATCGACGTCTGCCGCCGTGATGCCCGCCTCATCCAGCACGTACTGGATAGACTGCACGGGGAAGCCCGCCCAGTACTTAATGCGATTGAAGCGCTCTTCTTCGGCGGCGGCGATGAGCTGGCCGTCTTGAATCAGGCAGGCCGACGCCCCGCCGTGGTAGGCATTGATGCCGAGTATGTACATGCGCGAACCTCAACAGAGCAGTTCAAAGTTGAAAGTTCAAAGTTGAAAGTGACCGCCTGGACTAAGGCTGTATCGAGCTTTTCGGCTTGACCTAAGAAGCGCAAGCCTGGAGCGTGTTTCAACCGCCGTCTCAGCACTTTCAACTCTATACTTTTAACTTTCAACTTACAGGTATACTGCCCGGCATTATAGAAGCGCGTCTGGATGCGATCAATGCCGGGCGCTGTGCCGCGATGGGGCCTTGAATGATCCGTTCACTCGCGCCGCGCCTCGTATTGGGGGCGCTGCTGCTCATCGGCCTCGAACTGCTGCCCTGGGCGGCCCCAGTTGCGCGCAGCCCGCTGGAGTGGCCGCTGCTGCTGGTTGGCTATACGGCACTGGCGGCGCTGCTGCTGGATGTAGCCGCGCGCTTCCGCATGCGCGACGGCTTCGGGCTGCTGGCGCTGGCAGGGATGGCGGGCGTAGCAGCGGCGCTGCTGTTTGATCCTGCCTACGCGCTATCCAATCCGCCCATCACCTGGTTCACGCGTGCGTTAGGGTCGCTCACGCTGGGCGGGCTGGCGGCGCTGCTGCTGTTCCTTCGGCTGGGGCGACCGTTTGGCAGGCGCGACATGGTATTGGCGCTGCTTGCGGCGGGCCCTCTAGGCGCGCTGTGGGGCTATTGGGCGCGCTGGTCACCGCAGGCAGTGGAGCCATCCGCCGCGCCCACGCCGCCCGAAACACTGTTGCTGGCCGGCGTACTGGCGGCGCTGCTGCTGATCGGTGCGCTGGGAATAGCCAGCCGCGCACGTTCAGGCGAAGCGCTCGATTTGCGCCTGCATAAGCCCGCGCTGGCGCTGGTGCTGCTGGCATTGATGGGCGTGCTCGTCTGGCGCGTGCTGGAAGAGACGGTCGAGCCGGATTCAGTAATCGCGCTGGCGCTGGCGGGCCTGATGTGCCTGGCGATCCTCTACTACCAGAAGCGCCCGAAGGGCCTCACCATGCTCGACGGACTCATCAGTCTGCCGCCGCCTAGCTGGCTGAAGTGGACCGTTCCGATTGGCGCCGTCGCATTGGCGGGCGCATGGATCGGGGCCTGGCTACCACGCGGCGCAGCCGACAGCGACGCGCTTGTCCTGATGAGCGCAGGGATCACAGCGTTCGGCTTCCTGTGGCTGCCGGGCGTAGCGCTCGTCATCGGCGCGCGCGCCTTCAGCCGCAGCGCACGCATGGATCGGCTGTAAGAATTAGGAAGCAACACAAAGCACGCAAAGGGCACGAAGGGTCATTTCCCTTCGCGTTCTTCGTGGTTCTCTGCGTGCTTTGCGTTGGCTTTTTCTGCGCGTTCAGTTCGCGTGTTCGCTGAAAAAATCCCACAGCGCTTCGGAGGCATCGAAGTCCGCACTGGTGGGGCCGAGGGCGAATGAGCCAGGGAACGAATGGCCCGGAAACGTGTGCCCACCACCATACACGCCCAAAAACTCGACCTCCGCATCATCCGTACACAGCGTGAAGCGTTGGCGAATGGTCAGCGTGCCATCGTCGGGGGCGTTATCGGGCAGCGGGGTTTGCGCGCTGGCGATGCCACAGCCGTTATGTTCAACCCAGAAATCACGGCTGTCGTGCGCGCCCAGAAACGAGCTGGGAATGCCCAGCCACAGAAAATTGTTGTCATCGGTGCCCTGAATCAGCATGATCGGCACCGCATCGGTGCCTTCGCACTCCGGCTGGATGAACGTCAGCACCGGCGCAGCAATCGCGCCAACCGCGGCGAGGCGTTCGGGCATGGCGCAGGCCAGCCGCTGGGCCATGGTGCCGCCGCTGGAAAAGCCGAACACATAAACGCGGTCTGTGTCGATGGTCAGGGTGACGCTGAGCGCGTCGATCATGCGGCTGACGAACGCCACGTCTTCCACGCCATTTTTGCCCGGGCGGCCATCCGCCCACTGCATGTCAAGCGCGTCGGGATAGACCACAAGCAGGCGTTCGCGTTCACCCACGGCGTCAAATCCGGAATAATCGGCGATACCCGCGCCGTTTCCGCCAGTGCCGTGCAGCACAATCACCAGCGGCGCAGGCTCGGATGGATCAGCCGCATAGGACTCGGGAACGTCGAGCAGATAGTTGCGTTCCACCCCGCCGACTGTGTCTTTGACACCGTAACGGCCCGCAGGCAGCGGGACAGGTGTGGGTTGAGTATTCTGGGCGGTGGCTGGCAGACAAAAAACAAGGCTGACCAGCAGGCCAGCCGCAAAACGGAGCATCACAGAGCGCGCAGGCGATCGATCAGGCGCTGGACGAGGCTGCGGTCGGTACGGCGGAACTGCCGCTTGGGGGGCATGTCGCGCAGGCGCTCGATCTCCTGCATCAACGTCAGGCGATGCACCGTTTCGCCGTTTACGTAATACCAATGGTTGCCCATGTAGCGCACAGCCGGCTCGCGCCCGTTGGCGCTGACATAGGCGATGCGGTAGTTTTCGACTACATAGCGCGGCGGAATCGCAGCATCTTCGGCTGCAAGGTAGTGTGCGCGCTGGAGCATCGTCGCCATACCAGATTCCTCCTTTGCCTCATTATAGCCAACGCCAGGGTACGTGACGATCAAGAATTGTCAAAAAGCGTATAAAGCATTGGGTTGATACCATCTTCGTCCGCATTATATACGATTTCTTAACTCTGCAACCAACGACTTTGCGGCTATAGAGGCCAAACTTGTAACCATCGTCGGGATTGAGCAATGAATTGCGCGCGTGTGCCGCATGTGCTCCAATTCGGAGCAAATCGTTACGCGAGGAAATTCCAACCATGCGCATCCGTCTGTTCAGCTTGTTCGCGCTCGCGCTTCTGGCCTTGGCCGCATCGCCGCTGGTGGCCCAGCCCGCCGTCAATGGCGCGCCGCTGGTGCTGTGGATCGCCGGTGATTTGTATACGGCCGACCCGGGCACACCCACCCTGCCGCCGCGCCCGATCACACAGATGGGCGGAGTGATTTCAGGGCCGGCGCTGTCCCCCACCAGCGAATGGGTGGCGTTCAAGGCCGCCGCGCCCGTTGGGTTGGCCGCGCTCGAACGCATTCAGACCGACGGGCTGATCGCAGCCTACGACCTACCCGCCGATATCTTCATCGTCGACCCGCGCAGCGGCAGTACTGCGTTGGTGGCGGGCCAGCCAGAAGGCGCGTCACTGTTTGTGGACAGCGTGCCAGACAATGCCACAATTCGTTCTGCGCCGGCGTGGTCACCCGATGGGACGCGGCTGGCATGGATGGAGTTTCCGTTCGGCGGCACTGAGGCGCGGCTGATGCAGTACGATCTCGGCCAGCGCCTGACCGCCGCCACCGCCATCACCGCGCCAGTGGTCGAAGGCCGCGCGCCAACGGTGATCTGGGGGCCGGGCGGCATTGCCCTGAACCTCGGCATGAGCGCGTCCGGCGATCAGGAATTCCGGCTGATCACGCCGGACGGTGCGGCCCTATCTACAGCCCGCCTGCGCCCGACCTTCAACGAAACCGTGCTCATTGAGTCGTGGGTGCAGGATGGGGATCGCAGCCTGTTCGGCGTGCTGCTGTCATCCGGCTGGTGGACGCTGTTCGACCCCGCGACCGGTGAAGCCTTGCCCGCAGGCCGCATTCTCGAAATGATCGCCCTGCGCGCGCCCGACACTTCACTTGCGCTGCGTTTTTCGGTGGCCAGCGACATCGGCTTTTATTGGGAAGCGTTTGATCCGCTGCCCAGCGAAGCGGCTGCACCCGCTTACCCGTCCGACCCCAGCCGCACGACGCTGTCGCCGGATGGACGAGGCGTGAGTTTCCTCGGCTATCCTGAATACACGAGCGCGGCCCTGTCGACAAACGGCAATATCACGTCCGTCGCCGATACCGGCGGGGATGGGCTGCCGGTGGGCGCGATCATGTGGGGGCCAACGGGCTGGCGAGTCGCGCCGCAGAGCTGAACCGAAAACTGATTGAACCACCAAGACGCGGAGATCACCAAGGGAAGGCGCCAAGAGGGTTCAGTTGCCCCTTGGCGCACCGGGCGTCCTGGCAGTTCAGAATACTTTCCGCTCACTGCTGCTGAGGTAGAGATCATGCGTAAAGCGTTGGTGATTGTCATTAGTCTCACACTGCTGCTGGTTGCCGCGCCGCTGGCCGCGCAGTCGAGCACCCCGATCTATCTGGTCGTCAGCGGCGAACTGATGCGAACCGCGCCGGGCGCTGCGGCGCTGGAGCCAGTAGCCGCCTGCGCTCTGCCCGGCGAACCCTATCTGGGCGCGCCGCTGATTTCGCCGGATGGCCGTCTGCTGGCGCTGAAAGTACAGCCGCTTCTATTGACCGATGCACTGGCGCGTGTTGGCGGCTTCGCTGGCGGCGAATACCCGTCCGACCTCGTGATTTGCGATCCTGAAGTGGGCATCGTCGCGCGCTTTGGCCAGCCCGACGATGCAGCGCTGTTCGACCCGGCTGGCCGGCCGGATTCATTCACGGTTCGCAGCACCCCGGCGTGGTCGCTCGACAGCAGCGCGCTGGCGTGGACGGCGTGCGGCCCGGACTGCGACCCGGTTGACGTGATGGTACACGATCTGACCAGCGCATTAACGCGCACACTCGCCCAGCTACCGCCGCAGTATGGTGTGCCTGCCAGCGTACCGGTCGCGTGGGAAGGGCCGCTCATCCTCGTGCACAGCGATGCCTATGACGCCGCAACCGCCAGCGAGGACTCGCGGCTGTTTGGTTATGAGCCAAGCGATGGATCGCTGGCGCTTGATGTGGCACTCACGCCCGGCAGTGACAATTCCTACGTCGTGACTTTCTTCTGGATCGACGTGGACGGCGCGCCGCAGATCGCGGTGCTGCGTTCCAGCGGCGCGTGGTTGCAGATTGACCCCGCCACCAGTGCGCAAAGCCTGCTGGACGGAGCGCCGGAACTGGTCAGCCGCGCTGCGCCTGATGGCGTGACAGCCGTGGCGGATGCGCGCAGTGCGCAGGTCACGAACCTGCGCTGGCTGGCCCGCGACGATGACGCGCTCACCCCCCTCGGCGATGATGTGCGCGGCTTCACGCCGCCCTCGATTGCGCCCGATGGCGGCGCTCTCGTCTACTACGACAATCTCACGCCAGCCGTATGGCGTGATGGAGCCACAGAATACCTGCCGCTGCCGCCGCTTTCCCCAGCCGACCCCGCTTACGCCGTGTGGGGGCCAGGGATGTGGCGCATCTACAATGGACCGCTGGCCGCCGCCGAAAGTGGTTTCATCTGCTTCGGCGCGCCTCCGCCACGCCTGCAAGTCGGCGCACGCGCCGCGGTGGTACAGGACTTCGGCTCGAACAACCTGCGCGCCGAGCCGGATAGCAGCGCGGAACTCCTCGGCGTGATTCCTGAAGGCGCTGTGATGGACGTGATCGGCGGGCCAGTTTGCGCAGGTGGCTATGGCTGGTGGCAGGTAGTCTACGATGGCCAGACCGGCTGGACAGCCGAGGGTGAAGGCATTGATTACTGGCTGCAACCCGCCGATTAATCGAACTCAGGCCATATGGCCCATCACCGCATAATCAGTATCGTCATACAATTGAGTCAACGGAATAACTGATTTCCGGCCAGGCCAGGAGGTGTCGTCATGCGTCGATTTACATGGATCGGGCTGCTCGCAGCGCTTGTGCTGGTGATGGGCGCGTTCTCGGCCGCTCCGGCCGAGGCCCAGAGCACCACGTGGTTCGGCCAGTACTACAACAATGCCTACTTGCAGGCACCGCCTACCTACACACAAACCGACCCCGCCATCGCCTTCAACTGGGGGCTTGGTTCGCCCGGCAATGGCATCAACGTCGATGGTTTCTCGATCCGCTGGGCCACGGATGTATATCTCACCCCCGGTAACTACCGTTTCTACGCGCAGGCGGACGACAACGTGCGCGTGACCTTCAACTTCAATACGACGGTCATCGACACTTTCGCCAATTCGGCGGTGGGCCAGCTCGTCAGCGGCGATGCCAGCGTGATTGCGGCCGGCACCTATCACATTCAGGTGGATTATCAGGAACTGACGGATCTGGCGTACGTCTACGTCACGTTCGCCAACCTGGCCACCAATCCAAACCCGCCGAATTTCCCGGTCAATCCCGTGACGGGAACAGGCTCGTGGGTAGGGTATTACTACCCGAACGTCAACCTGGCGGGCGACCCGGCGGCGATCCTCAGCGTCAGCAGCCCCAACTTCAATACGGGTGGCAATCCGCCTGTACCTTCGATGCCCGCTACCAACTGGTCGGCCCGTTTCACCAGCGTACAAACACTCACGCCCGGCAGCTATCAGGCGACATTGAACGTGGATGACGGCGTACGCTATTACGTAAATGGCGCGCTGCTGCTTGACCGTTTCGGCGGCGCGACCGGCCAGCCCCAGACAGTGGCCTTCAATGTGCCGGCGTCGCAAACCACATTCCAGATCGACTACGTGCAGTTTGGCGGTGACGCTTATTTGCAGTACACGATTGGGCCGGTGGGCGGCATCAGCCCGACTGCGCCGCCTATGACCGGCGGGCCGTATGCGACGGCGCGCGTGATCGCGGGCAAGCTGAACGTGCGCGCCGCGCCGGATGCTAACGCGCCAGTTGTGACTCAGGTGCGCTTCGGCGAAGAGTATCCCGTCTATGGTAAGTCCACCGACGGCCGCTGGTATCTGATCGATGTCTTCGGTACGTTTGGCTGGGCTTCTGGCAGCTACCTACGCGTGGATCAGCCCGCTGCAGTGCCAGTAGTCAACCCAAATGCGCCGCTTCCACAGCCCACCGCGCCGCCTGCCGATGGTTCGTACATCGTCACCGCCACACCCTACGCGGTGAACGTGCGCTCTGGCCCAAACACGTCATTTAACCTGCTGGCCACAATGCCCGTTGGCGCGACGGCGGTCATCCTGGGGCGCAATGCCAGCAATACCTGGTGGCAAGTGGACTACAACGGCATTATCGGCTGGGTGTCGGCCCAATACGCCGTCATTCAGCAGAACGCCGACATCAACACAATTCCGATCACGGGATAACCACGCAGCGCGAAATCACCATCAGAAACGCGAGAGGCGGCCGGTTGGCCGCCTCTCGCGCATTGCGGTCATGGAATCAGCAGCCCACTCGCGTTAGAATCACGGTTCTCAAGCGAGTGAGAAGGAATGCAGATATGCAGTTTTTCAAGAGCTTGTTCGGCGGCGGGGGCAGCCGTGGCTTGACCTCCCAGCCCAGCGGCGACAGCGACGGCCTTTACATCTTCGTTCAGCCCAAAGGCTGCGAGGAAATTGTGCGCGTGCGCATCAATGTGCGCAACGACCCGAGCCTGACCGATGACGGCAAAGGTTACATCGTCCACAAGCTGGCGCGCGGCCACAAATGCATGCAAAACGTAGACCTGACCCTCCATTTTGACGGTCAGCGCCGCATCATCGAGCGCGAGATCGACGGCGGCCAGTTCGTCGATGCAGCCGCTTACGACGCATGGGTGGCAGCGCAGACCCCTACGACCTAGGCTGGAAGCGGGGCGCGCCCCCCGACAGCCATCGCCTCGGCGCGCAGCCTTGTGCCCAGCATCATTTTCCGTGACATCACGAACGTGATTGGCTCGACCATCAACTGGCCATAGCCAAGCCGCGCGCCGGTCGTCAGCGGATAGACCGTACGCCAACGTTCGATCAGCCGCGTGCCACCTCGATCATCCGGCTTCAGGAACCAGCCCCACGAGGCCCCGGCTCCGGTCACGGCATCGGCTGCGCCGCCAATCACCAAACGCTCGTTCGGTTGCAGGTCAAGCACGGGCAGCGCCGGAATTTTGTCATGCAGCTTGATGCCATCGCCCACTTTGAGCATCTGAAACTCCGGGACGATTTTGGTGGCGTTGTGCATCTTGCAGCCTGCCAGGTTTTCCAGTGATTGGTAACTGTATAGTCCGCCCCGTCCGTCGCCCATTTGCACCAGCCATGGCCAGACCGCTTCCGGTGGCGCAGCAATCGTGATCGCGTGGGTGTAACTCCAGCGCGGCTGCGGAACCAGGTCATCGAAAGGCAGCGTGAGCTGGCACTCCTCGGGCGTTGCGCCCCAGCGTTTGCGCCAGCCGCGCATGTAGGGCGCGAGTATGTGAAACGTGATCAGTGCGGCCCCTTCAAGGCTGGGCAGCAACCCGCGCTCGTGCGGGTGTATATTCATGACCTTAGCCTCCGATATAATCCAATCTCAGTGCTAATTATACGAAATGTAATGCCGAAATGATCACTGGAATTTTCTCGTGAAATCAGGGGCTGTTTCTCATCTAATGTCGGTCAGCAGCTTAAGACGTGTGTAGAAAATCGTGAGTTTTGGCGGTAATGGCCCCCGCGATTGCGCGGTCGGGCTTAAGCTGTATTTCACTGGTAACCAGCAAAGGACATATTCCATGCTGCGGAGAATGCTTCTGGTTTTGCTCATTGGCTTGCTTTCTGTGGCGGCGGTGAGCGCGCAGGACATGATGGACGCGGTCAGCGTGACTGTTTCCGATCAGGTCATCCTCGACGGCACGGTGACGATTGAGAACGCCTTCAGCGAAGGCCCGGGCTTTGTCGTCATTCACATCGACAACAATGGCGCACCCGGCCCGGTGGCAGGCGTCGCTGCACTCATGGACGGCTGGAATTACAACGTTGTCATCCCCGTTGATGCGGCTATGGTGACACCCACGCTGTTCGCCATGCTTCACACTGATGACGGCGCGGTTGGCGTTTATGAGTTCGACGGCCAGAGCGGGCTGGACAATCCGGTCGCCGTTGATGGCGCGGTCATCACACCGGCCTTCAACGTCGCGCTGCTGTCGGCCCACGACCAGTTGATCGACATGAACACCATCACAATTTCCAACGTGGTGATGAGCGCTCCCGGCTGGGTCGTTCTGCACAGTGACAACAACGGCGCCCCCGGCCCAGTCTTTGGGCAGGTTCCCGTGCCAGCCGGTCAGTCCGCCGACATCGCCATGAACCTGCCAATGGATGTCAATCTTGGCGTGCTTTGGCCGATGCTGCATGTGGACGATGGCGCGGAAGGCACGTATGAGTTCGATGGCCAAAGCGGCCTCGATAACCCGGTCGTGCTGGGCGGCCAGGTAGCCACCCTCCCCATCTTCACCGTGCCGCAAGTGCGTGTGAACGACCAAATTGCGCTGCACGGCGACGGCATGATAACGACAATGGTGGTGCCCACGATCAACGTCGCCTCGGTGCTGTCACGCGGCCCGGGCTTCATCGTCATTCACACCGATAACAACGGCGCGCCCGGCCCGGTGGCCGGTTATACCGCCGTCGCTGACGGCACGAACCTGAATGTCGAAGTCGTGCTGACTGAAGCCAGCCCCACGCCGGTGATGTACGCCATGCTGCATACGGATGACGGTACAGTGGGCACCTACGAGTTCGATGGCCAGAGCGGGCTCGACAACCCTGTGCTGTTCATGGGCGAGACGGTCCTTGCGCCCGCCTTCAACGCCGCGCCGTCGATGAGCTTCAGTGAGCAGACCGAGCCCGGGGTGATCGTGATTGACAGCGCGTTGATCGATGCCCCCGGCTGGATGGTCATTCACGCCAGCAACAACGGTTCGCCCGGTCAGGTGCTGGGCTTCGCACGGCTGGCCCCCGGCACGAACATCAATGTTCGCACTGACGTGGATCCGCTGGCGGCAGGCGCGCAGGTGTTCCCGATGCTGCACTACGACACCGGTGAACTCGGCGTGTATGAGTTCGGCACAGTTGAAGGCGCAGACCCGCCCGTATCGGTGCTGGGCCGTGTCGTCGTCGAGGCGCTGGCCCCGGCACAGTAGCGAAGTAAGGCCCTCACATCGAAGCAGCAAACCGCCTCTCCGAGTGGAGAGGCGGTTTGCTGTGTGAGGACACTAAAGTCTAGCCGGGGGTTACAATCTGCGTTGCGGCCGCTATACTCGCGGCAATATTTCACGGTTTGCACGGCGGAGCGTTTCCGTAATGCCCCTGATTATCATCTTCATCCTCGGCGCAGTCATCATTGGCGCCGGCGTCATGTTTTCGCCCGCATGGCCCACGCGCGAGCCCCGTATCGGACTGAATGCGACGCTGGCGCTGGCGCTGGTGGTGGGCGGGGCAGTGTTCTACGCCTCGCTGTTCGGCTGGAGCACGCTGGTCGTCGATTACCTGCTGTTCCTGCTGGTGACCAGCATCTTCCTGTTTGGCACGCTGTCGTATGGCCAGAAGCGCGCCGAGAAAAGGGGCGAAGTGCTCAAGGACGCCGATCAGGGCTGGCCGGGCCCGGCGGACGTGCTGCTGTTCGCGCTGGCTGGCCTGCTGTTCATCATCCCGGCGCTGGTGGTGCCCGTGCCGCTGGATACCGACGCGCAGGGCTTCGGCTATCTGGCGCTGATGGCGCGCATGGGCGGCGACTTCCGCACGCTGGCCCCGTTCAACCCGGAAATCACTTACCTCTACTCACCCGCCTTCATCGGCTTGACTTCCTACCTCAGCCTCCAGCTTGAGCAGGGCATCCATGCCGTGCAAATTGGCATCGCGGCCGTGCTGGGCATGCTGTTCGTCATGCTGTCCTACGATTTCGGCAGCGAAGTGCGCGATCAGCGCCTGGGCCGCGCCATGGCCGTCGCGTCGCTGGCGGGCGTGGGGCTGTATCTGGCGTTCATGGATTCGCACCTCACCACGCTGATGGCGCTCGATTTCGCCTTCGCCTTCATCATTTTCACCTACCGCTACTTGCGCGACGGGCTGCCGATTGATGCAATCGCGGCCGGGCTGATGCTGGGCGCGGTCGTTATTTCGCACCCCGATACCACCATCATCCTCGCCCTCGGTTACGTGCCGTGGCTGTTCACAATGTGGCTGGGCAGGCCGCGCCCCACCCTGCGCAAATGGGCAGTGCTGGTGGTTGCGGTGCCGCTGATTGCCGTGCTAGCGATCTTGCCGTGGCTATGGAGCATCCGCGATCTGCTGGGCGGCGGCATCGCATCACCATTTGAGCGCGACCCCGCCTACTGGCAGGTCATCATTGGCTATCACGGCATCCTCATCCCTCTGGTGTCGATCATCGGGGCGGTCGTGGGCCTGCGCCAGCGCCGGCAGGAAGCAATTCTGGCCGTTGTCTGGCTACTGCTCGTGCTCGATTTCGCGGCAGTCGGCGCAGTTGAGGGCGTGTTCGGCGGGCTGTTGGGGCCAATCACGCAGTTCGACTATCCGTTCAGCATCGCGTGGCACGGGCCGATCATCCCGTACACGATACTCGGCGGCATCGGCCTGCTATGGCTGTGGGATCGCTTCCTCGACCGCCGCCTCGGCAATCCGCTGGCGCGCTACGCACCGGTGATGCTGGCGGCAGGCATTGCGCTGGTGCTGGCCGGATACTTCCTCGCGCCGCAAATCCTGCAGGCCAGCAAGGGAACGGTGGGCTTCTACGGCGCGTTCTCCTCGCATGATGACGTGAGGGCAATGGAGTGGCTGAAAGCCAACACGCCGGAAGATGCGCGCATCCTCAATTACTCGGCCGCGCACGAGGCGGACTGGGCACCGATCATCAGCGAGCGCGACAGCGTCTACTTCCGGCCGCAGCCGTTCTTCACCGGCGACGAAGCTGCGCTGGCCGAGCAGGAACGCCTGCGTACCTTCTGGCAGAATCCGGCCGACCCGGCCAATCTGGCGCTGCTGCAGGAAGCCAACATCTCCTACGTGCTCGTTCCGCAGATCATCACCAACCCGGATGCGCTCGACCTGATGTTCCGCTGGCGCGAACCGTTCAGGGAAGACAGCGTTTCACTGGTGGCCGATGCGCCCTATCTCGAACTGGTATTTGACGCCAACGGCGCGCAGGTATACGAGATCGTGCAGGAACAGAACTAGTCCACTCTGAGTGACCACCGATCACCATGGCCGGGCGAACTTCTCCGCGCGACCTTCCCTGTTCCATCACATTACCTGACCCCAGACCGCATGTAATGATTCACGGGTAAAATGGGATTGGATTATGTGCGAGGGAACGTATGGAGTTCGTCTTTGATTATCGCCCGTCCGATTCGCCGCTGGTCGACCTGGTCTGGCGCAGTCAAAGTACGCAAGGGGGCACGTTCCTCTCCACGGCGACCAGTCATACCGAGATGATCATCACCCGACAGAAGCACTCGATCTGGTTCTCCGTGCGTGGTCCCGAAACGAAAGCCTCCATCGCGCCGGTACCCGAGGAAGCCGATTTCATCGGCATCCAGTTGAAGCTGGGCACATTCATTTCGTGCCTGCCAGCCGATGTGCTGGTCGATGGGGCCATCAACCTGCCGGAAGCAGCCAACCAGTCGTTTTGGCTGCACGGCTCGGCATGGCCATTCCCCGATTATGACCACGTGGATGCATTCATCAACCGGCTGGAGCGCCAGGGCCTGCTCGCCTGCGATCCGGTGGTCGAGGCCATGCTCACGGGAAAGCTCGCCGACCGCTCGGCTCGTTCGGTACAGCGCCGTTTCCGCCGCGCCACCGGGATTACACACGGAACCATCGTTCAGATCGAACGGGCACGTCGGGCGGTAAACCTGCTTCAGCACGGGGTATCAATTCTCGACACGGTCGAGCAGGCCGGTTACTACGATCAGTCTCACCTCACCCGTTCGCTGCGCCATCTGTTCGGCCAAACGCCGGCCCAGATAGCCTGTGATCGGAATGGTGAGTGAGTGTCGTTTCTGTACAAGACCCGGCGGTTACACCGTCGTATTCTGTGGATGTGAACCGGAACCTGACCAATCAACGGGAAGTCTGCCATGCGAAAGATTGTCGTAACTGAATTTGTGTCACTGGACGGCGTCGTGGAACACCCCGCCTGGACCGCACCTTACTGGAACGAACAGATCGCGGCGTTCAAGGGCGAGGAACAGGCTGCGACAGGCGCGCTGCTACTGGGCCGCGTGACCTACGAGGGGTTCGCGGCGGCGTGGCCGGAGAGCAAGGACGAGGGGGCAGATGACATGAACAGCATGCCCAAGTACGTCGTCACCAACACGCTGACGAGCCTGGAATGGAACAATTCGCACCCGATTACGGGCGATGCGGTTGAAGGAATCACCCAGCTCAAGCAGGAAGAAGGCCCAGACCTGCTCGTCTATGGCAGCGCCACGCTGGTGCAGACCCTCATCCAGCATGACCTCGTGGACACCTACCGGCTGCTGATCTACCCGGTGGTGCTGGGCACGGGCCAGCGGCTGTTTCAGGCAGGCGCTACCGCGACTCTGCGGCTGGTGGAGTCACAGGCGTTTAGCACGGGCGTGACAGCCCTCATCTACGAACCGGCTCGGGCTTAAACAAGCCAGTGGCGCAGGGGGTGGGGAGGCCGAACCTCACCCCCTGCATACCTCGGTTGTAACCGCTCATTACACAATCGGGCAGGCGCGTGGTATAAACGCCCTCATCTGCCCAGCTTGCCCCAAACACGATGCCCGACGATCAGCAACCACCCCCTAACGACGATCAGGCAAGCCGCGAGTTCGAAGAGTGGATGAAGAAACGCCATCTTCGTGACCGTGACGACACACCTGCCGCCGAGGAATTCATCGAGATGATGCGGCTGGCGGCGCTGCGCAACCCGCCCACTGATGCGGCCTCTGACCCCGCATTGGATGAGTTCGCGCGGGCCGCAGGTATCGCACCCGTCAACACCTCGCAGCCTGAAGATGCCGATGTCTTTGGCGATGACGAAGATGATGCGCCTGCCGCGCCCACCGCGCCCAGGCCGGTCGAGCCGCCTCCACCGCGCCGCCGCAGCAGTGCACGTCCGCGGCGTGGCGCAGGCACGCTCGGCTTCATGGGCGGCTTTCTGCGCACGATTCTGATTGTGCTCACCGCGGCTGGCCTCACGGCTACCATCTTCACCTGGTTCACGCCCAACGAGTTCATCAACGCTGATGTGCGCTCGGAACTAAGCGCCGCCATTGCGACCGGCGAAGCCACGTTCGTCCCCACGGTGCAGCCCACGCCTAACTGGGCCAGGCGCATTGGCGTAGTCTCCGGCCATCGTGGGCCAGAGAACGACCCGGGCGCAGTCTGCCCCGATGGTTTGACCGAAGGCGAGATCAATTTCAACGTGGCGCAGATCGTGGTCGGCAACCTGCGCGCGCTCGGTTACACGGTCGATCTGCTCGACGAGTTCGACACGCGGCTGAGCGCCTATCAAGCGGCTGCGCTGGTGTCGATCCACTCGAACACCTGCCGCAACTATGGCGAAGTCGTCAGCGGCTATCTGATCTCGGGGCCGTCCGCCCGCGTGACCGTGCGCGCCGAAGACCGGCGGTTGGTGGAGTGCGTCAGCGAGAACTACGCCGTCGCCAGCGGCCTCGCGCGCCGTGAGGGCGTGACCGAGGACATGACGGACTATCACAACTTCCGCGAAATCGACGCCAGTACGCCGGCCGTGATCCTTGAACTGGGCTTTCTGCTGGCCGACCGCCAGGTGCTAACCGAACGGCAGGATGCTTTGGCACAGGGCATCACGAGTGGCATCCTGTGCTTCCTCGAACCCGGGCCGCCGTCGTACTTCGCCTCCACGCCCGCGCCGAGCGCAACCCCGCTTGCGGAAGCCACTGCGCCGGTGAATCCTTGATGCGTTGTGCTGAAAAAGGAAAGCTATGCCCACCCGTGAGCTGGTGATGTACTCGCGTTCGTTTGGCTGCCCGTACGTGTCGGTCGCCAAGCGCGTCTTTGCCGATTTTGCCCTGTCCTACCGCGAGATCATGATCGACGGCAACCCGAACGCGCGCGCCCGGGTGCTGGACTGGACGGGCTTTCTTTCGGTGCCGACGCTCGTAGTCGCCGAGCTGGGTAGCGAGTTTCCGTTCGAGAAGCCCGCGCCGCTGCCGCCGGGGGTCAGCCCACGCGGGGTTGACCGCGGCTCGATGATCACTGAGCCGCACCGGAGCGAACTGAAAGCATGGCTGGTGAAGCACGGCTTCATCAGCGCCGAGGACAGCGCCGAAGTCGAATAATCACAGTCGTCCACCCTCAACAGCGCGGCAGACTGCTGCTATACTACGCGGCGGCCAGTCGGAGAGGTCGCATAGTGGCCTAGTGCGCTCGCTTGGAAAGCGAGTAAGGTGTAACAGCCTTCGCGGGTTCGAATCCCGCCCTCTCCGCCAGAACTTACCAGACGCGCTCCCACCGGGGGGCGCGTTTCGTTCCACGCCATCCCAGAAGGCCAACCATTGCGCTATGCTTGCGCAAACGATGGTTACTCTATACCTCGGCTGCATCCAGAAGGACCCGCACCATGTCGAGCGAACTGCTGATTGACCTGCTGCTGGCGTCCTCCGTGATCGCGCTCAGCCCGATTCCCATTATCGCCATCACGCTGGTGTTGGGCACGCCCCAGGCGCGACCAAACGGACTCGCCTTCGCCGCAGGATGGGTGGCCGGGCTGCTGGCGATCACAGCGGTCTTCGTCGTTCTTGCTGATGGAGCCGAAGAACAGGTTGACGGTGCCAACACTGCTCTGGACGCGATCCGGTTGGCCGTAGGCGTACTGCTGTTGGTGCTCGCCGCGCGCACATGGATGAAGCGCCCACGCAATGACGAAGATGTCAAGCTGCCCGGCTGGATGAGCTCGATTGACCAGATCACGCCGTGGCGCGCGCTCGTCGCTGGTCTCGCGCTGGCCGCCGCCAACCCCAAGAACATCGCTTTTTCACTGGTGGCGGCAGCTTCGATTGCCGGATCGGGTGCCGTCGGCACTGAGGAATGGATCGCCGTGCTGGTCTTCGTCGCACTCGGTTCACTCACGGTCGTTGGATCGGTCATCTTCTATCTGCTGGCTACAGACCGGGCAACGGGTGTACTGGCAAAGCTGAAGGACTTCATGGCCCGCAACAACGCGCTTATCATGGCGGCGCTGTTCGCCTTCTTCGGTGTCAAATTGCTGATCGAGGGGATTAGCGGTCTCGTGGCCTGATTATGCAATACAAAAGAGCCGTCGAATGACGGCCCTTTCTCAAAATCCGGTTCGTTTGTGTCGGTCTAGAAGAACGCTTTCGCCAGCTTGAGCGCACCCTGATTCCACGGCACGCGGTGGCTCACGCCGCTCTGGCCCTTGAACGATTCCAGATTGTTCAGGTACCACTGGTAGTTGCGGATCAGCGCGTCTTTGTTGCTGAATTTGGGCGCATAGCCCAGTTCAGCCTCCGCCTTGTCAATCGACACGAACGAGTCCTTGCTGGCCGTCTCGTACACCCAGGCGTACAGCGGCGACAGGTTCATCGATTCGAGCACCTTGAGGCCGAAAATAACCGGCCCGGCAGGGAACGGCTGAATCTTCTTGCCGTAGCCCGCGTAATCCAGCACGGCCTGATAATCCTCGCGCATGGTCGTGAAGTCTTTCGCGCCGATGTTGAACGTCTGGTTGGCCACGTCTTTATCAACCGTCGCCGTCAGCCAGATCGCGTCGCACAGGTCTTCGACGTCGAGCAGTTGATAACGATTATTGCCGCTGCCGATCATCGGGAAGCCGTGGCCGGTTGCAGCCCAATCATAGAACAGCGCGAACACCCCCAGGCGCTCCGGGCCAATGAACGACTTGGGCCGGATGATGGGCAGGACGAGGCCCTGCTCGCGCAAGTCGATGCATACACCCTCAGCTTCAATTTTCGCCTTGCCGTATGGCCCAACGCCCACCATCGGGTCGGTTTCATACAGCGGATGATGATCAGGCACGCCGTAGACGGCCGTCGATGAGATCATGATGGCGCGTTCGACGCCGTGATCGAGCGCCGACTGCATGACGTTGCGCGTGCCGTCGATGTCGGTCGAGAAGATATCTTCCTCGCTGTACAACGGCAGCGCCGCCGCCGTATGCACCACCCACTGCACGCCTTCCATCGCCTGATCGACGGCGCTGCGATCGCGGATATCGCCGGTGATCTCGGTGATCTGGTAGCGCTCGGGGTAGTCGAACGGCGCGATATCCAGCGACACGACCTCGCAGTCGCGCTCCAGCAGATAGCGCGTCAGATTGATGCCCAGGAAGCCGGCGCCGCCGGTGATCAGAACTTTCTTCTTCGCTTTTTTAGCCATGCGTATCCCCGCAAACGCGCCGCGCTGGGCGCTGATCAAAGCTTACAGAACGTCTAAAAGTGTAGACGGCGGGCGGGCGAACGGTCAATAGCGAGTGCGCCGACAAGGACAGTCTACCCTTCACCGTTTCTTCATCATATGAGACGCCAAGATCGCCAAGGAAAAGCGCCAAGAGGTTTTGAGAAAAAGCTTGGCGCACTTAGCGGCGTGGCGGTTCAACACAGTGCTGATCATTCCGGCAGATTGGGCAACGGCGGGCGGCGGCGGGCCGAGCGCGCGGGCGGCTCGAATACCACCGGCAGCGGCGGGCGCGGCGCTTCGGGCAGGTGGACTGGCGCAGGTGTGGCGTTTCGGGGCGCTGCTTCCGGCAGCGTCGTGGGCGGCGGAGTCGCGCCCACAGGCTTGGCTTCAGGCAAACTGGCCGGCGCAGGCCGTGTGCGCGCGGGAATTGGCGCGCCGGACATGGCAGGCGCGAGTGAGATGGGGCGAGCCGCACTGTCCAGCAGCGGGCGCAGCAGGCTCACCGCCTCGGCGCGCAGGCGCAGGAAGTCGGTGCGCGACAGATCGGCCGCTTCCAGCCAGTCGAGCGCTGCATCGAGCAAATCGAGCTGTTCGCCTTCGGGCGGGTTTGCGCCGTGGCGCGCGGCCAGATAGGGGATGATGTAGCCAGCCAGCGCCATGAGCACGGGCGTCGCTTCGCCTTGAAGCAGCACAATCGGCGGCTCGTTTTGGTCGGCATAGAACGCGCTTATGACCGTATATGACGGGAATAGCGCGCCTGCGAGGCAGGCATACAGCGTTTGAATGCCATCCACCCACACCGGCGTGACCAGCGCGCTTTGGCCGGCAGGCGACTGCACCATCGTCACCAGCACGCCCTGTTCGGCCAGCGCCTGCGCCAGTTCGGGCAGCGAATCGTCATAATCGCCCGGCTTCTGCCAGCCCGGCGGGGCGAGGGCGGGCGCATAGCGGCGCGCCACGGCGATCAGGGCGCGTTCGAGTCGCTCGTCCATCGCTCAGTCCTCTCCGGTGTCTTCAAAGCATCAGCCCTAAACCCTGCATGATAAAGATTACCCCCAGAAACGCCAGCACGCCGGTCGAAGCCAGCATCAGTCCGCGCGTGATCCGGGGGTTGAGGCGGCGCAACCAGCCGAACGCCAGCACCACCAGGCACAGCATACCGATCATGGTGCCGTAGAACGATACGAGGAACGCCAGCCCGTCCAGCCACGACGTGCGCAGGCCTTGAATCAGCAGCGGCCCGTTGACGGTGCTCCAGAACAGCCACGGACCCGGGCTGAGGATGTTGATGACCACCACGCGCGCGAACAACTGGCGCGATGTGAGGCCCGCGCCTTCTTCGCCACCTGCGCCAATGACCGCCCCCGCGCGCAAGCTGCGCAGCGTGCTGAAAGCCAGCCACAGGATGAACACGCCGCCGCCAATACGCAGCAGTCGAATGGCGACATCCGGCACGTTCGACAACACCAGCACCGACAGTAGAATCACGGGAATATCGGCGACCAGCGGCGCAAACGCCCCGGGAATAGCGCGCCGCCAGCCATAGGCCAGCGACGTTTGAATGAGGTACGTTTGCGTGGGGCCGGGCAGCAGGCCAGCATTCAGCCCGAGGCTCACCCCGCTGGCGATCAGTCCAATCATTGGCGCTCCCAAATGGGTACGCGGGCAATTATGCCGCCTGCAAGCACTCCGCGCGAGTGACCAAGTATGGATATACTGAAGTTGAAAGTTCAAAGCTCAAAGTTGAAAGTAGGGCCAGACCGGTTCGCTTGAAGCTCCGTTTAGGGGGCGCAGCGCCAGCCTGAGGCGTGGGAAAGCACGAACATACGCCAGCCACCAAAGCAACCGGCTCCTGAGAGGAAGCACCGATGCGTGTGGTACGAACTTCACTACTGCTGTTTACGCTGGCCGCCGCGTTCGCGCTGCTGGCGGGCGTCATGGTCACCGCGCAGCCCGCAACCGTCACTTGCCCCGAGGTCGTGACCAGCGCCCTCGAAAGCGTGGGCAGCCTGTGCGCCGGGCAGGCGCGCAACAGCGCCTGCTATGGCAACACGCTGGTGCGCGCCAGCTTCGTCGATGCCGCCGCCGACGCCTTCTTCGAAAATGAGGGCGATGTCATCAACCTTAACCTGGTCGAATCAATTGAGACTTCACCCTACAACGACCCTGAACTGGCATGGGGCGTGTCGGTATTGAGCGTGCAGGCCAGCCTTCCGGGCGCACTGCCCGGCCAGAACGCCATGTTCCTGCTGCTGGGCGGCGCACAGATCGAAAACGCGGTCACGTCCGCCAGCGCGTTCACGCCTGCCCAACCCGTTCCGGTCACCGTGGCCTTCAGCGCCGCGCTGCTGGAGCAGCCCGACGCCGCGTCCGCCACGATGGCGGTACTGTCGCCCGGGCAACCGCTGCTGGCCGATGCACAGAACGCCGACAACGCCTTTGTACGCGTGACGTTTGGCGAATCCTTTGGCTGGGTGGGCCGCGCCCTGCTTCAGCCCGACCCTGCCATCGCTGAACTACCAGCCTACACGCCGGGCGCGAGCTTTGGCCCAATGCAGGCCTTCTTCCTCCGCACCGGCATTGGCGGCGTTCAATGCGCGCAAGCTCCCTCGGCACTGATGGTGCAGGGGCCTGAAAATCTCACTGTCGAAATCAACGCCAATGGCGCAGATATTGCCTTCGGTTCGACCATCGTCCTGCGCACGCTGTCCACCGAAGATGCAAAGGCCCAGGGCTTGACCAAACAAACCGATCAGAATGTCAGCGGCGTGCTCGAGGTCAGCGTCATCGACGGCGAAGCAGTCGTGCAGAATCTGGGCGGTGGAACCACGACCATTGGCGAAGGCGAATGGAGCGCCATCTGCCTCACTGAGCCGGAAAATCTCGGCGTCGATGGCCAGGCCAATGATCAGGTCATCACCGGCGCGTGCGGCGGCTGGACCGATCCCGAACCAGTTTCGCAGGAGTTCCTCGAACAGTTCGGGCTGGTGGACGACTTTGTGCTCAACTATCCGGTGGATGTGTTCACCGCCACGCCGCAGCCGCCCACCTTCACGCCGGTCGCGTCACAGACTATGTTCCCGACCACTAGTCCACCCACAGCAGTACCGCCAACCGCTGTTCCGCCTACGGCGATCCCACCCACAGCGGTTCCGCCGTCTGCCGCACCGCCCACCAACACGCCAACTCCCACCCTAACAGCCACGCCCGTCACCGGCGCTGACCTACAAATTGCAGCCACCGCTGCGCTGACGCCATCACTGGACGTGCAAGGCGTCCCGCGCTTTCTCGGCGCTGGAGTAACCGGCTCCCCGTGGGACCTGCAGTTCGACATCACCCTCACCAACAACGGGCCGGAAGATGCCAGTGAGGTCGAAGTAAGTGGCATCTTCCCCGAGGGCATCGAAGGCAGCTACGAGACCGATGCCGGTGACTTCGACTATCAGTCCAACACCTGGCTTGTAGGCGATATGGCGGTGGGCCAGATCGTCAACTTCACCGGCTATGGCTTCGTATTCCTCGACTGCGGCGGGTCGGTCAGCGCCATCCTCACCGTCACATCGGCCACGCCCGATCCATTTCCCGGCGCCGGAAGCTACTCAGCGATAGCAGACTGCGGAACACCCACCCCGACCACGACACCCACCGGCCTTGGCGCGGACATCAGCATCGCTGGTTTCTACCAAAGCACTCTCGAACTTACTGAGGGTGAGGAGGTTTGCTTCACCATCTCCCTGCTCAACGATGGGCCGGACGACGCCTACGACACCGCCGTAAGCGACTTACTGCCCGCCGGGCTTACATTCAGCAGCTTCAACGCCACGCACGGTAGTTACAGCATCGCGTGGAATATCTGGTCACTGAGCGTCGTGATCAGCGGCGAAACACCATCCACGACAATCTGCGCTACAGCCGATGAAGGCACTGCCGGCGAAACGCTCGCGACTCTCGCCGTGCTGACGGCCAACAATGACAACAGCGCAACCGGCAATGCGGCCGCGTGGAGCGTGGATGTGCTGCCGCTGCCGTGACGCGCAAGGCTTTACGCAGTTGGGTTCACCTTTACGAGCGAGGGCATAATTACGGGGTTACACTCAGGTTGGATTTATAGTTCACACAAGGTCAGGAAGCTCATGGGTCGACGTCCCGTATTAATCCTCGTCACGAGTTTCGTATTCCTGCTGCTCGCCGGCGCGGTCGTTGGCGCGCAGGTGGGCGGCGCAACCAGTTGCCCCGATCTGGTCACGCGCGCGCTGGAGGCCGTCAACACGCTCTGCGCCGGGCAGGAACGCAACAGCGCCTGCTACGGCAACACGCTGGTGGAAGCGGAATTCGCCAACGATCAACCCGATCTTGCCTTCAATCAGGAAGGCGATATCGCCAATCTCGGCCTGCTACAGTCGATTTATACGTCGCCGCTCAATGACGAGCTAACCGAGTGGGGCGTGTCGGTATTAAGCGTTCAGGCCAATATGCCGGGTACGCTGCCGGGACAGAACGCACTGTTCATGCTCATCGGCGGGGCCGAAGTCGAAAGCGCCGTCACGCCAGAGAACGCCTTTATCCCGGCCGCGCCGATTCAGGTGGCTGCGGCCGCCGCCAGCCCGGTCGCTGAAGCGCCGGAGGAAACCGCCACGGCCGTGTTTTTTGTCGACGCTGGCCAGACGATGCTGGCGGATGCAAAGTCCGATGACGGCGCGTTCGTGCGCGTGACCCTCGGTGAGCAGTTCGGTTGGATCGCCTACGCGGCCCTGCAGCCAGACGCCGCTATCGATGCGTTGCCTGTGTATACGCCCGGCGCATCGTTCTCACCGATGCAGGCTTTCTACCTGCGCACCGGCGTGGGCGGCGCAAACTGTACGGTGGCCCCCTCGGCGCTGGTGGTACAAGGCCCCGAGAACTACAACGTGCAGATCAGCGCCAACGGCGCGGATATCTCGCTCGGCTCGTCGATCATCCTCGAAACGCTGCCGGTGGACGGCGCGAAGCCCGGAACCGGCAAGTATCAGGGCCAGCCCGGCGTGGGCGGCCTGCTGCGAATCACGGTCATCGACGGCCACGTGACGATTACCAATGATGACGGCACCGTCACTGTCATCCCCGAAGGCTATCAGAGCACCATCTGCCTGACAGACGCGCAGAACCTGGGCAGCGACGGCCAGGCGAACGACCAAACTGTGACGTATCTGTGCGGCGGCTGGACCGAGCCTGAGCAAATTCCACCCGAATTCCGCGAGCAGTTCAGTCTGGTTGATGACTTCCCGCTCAACTATGCGCTCGATATCCTCACGCCAACGCCCACTTTCGTGCCGCAGCCGCCCGCGGCCGCGACGGCAACTCCGATCCCTTCGCCCGCGCCCACTGAAACGCCATGGCCGTTTATTCCGACCGATACGCCCGTACCCGTTGGCGGCCTGCAAGTTGTGGCGCACGCTGAACTGCTTCCAGATGGCGGCGGGGAAACCGCCTTCGCCCCGCGTTTCCTGGGCATCGGCGAGGGCGGCTATCCGTGGTACCTCGATTTGCTCATCGAAGTCGCCAACAACGGGCAGAACGCCGCCAGCAATATCGTCATTAGCGACTTGTTCCCGGATGGCGTGGAAGGCTATGGCGAACCGGACACAGGTGAATATGACTACATAACCGACCAGTGGACGATTGACCAACTGGCGCCGGGCCAAACAGCGGCCTTCTTCGGCAGCGGCTTCGTCTTCCTTGACTGTGGCGGCTCGATCAGCAGCCAGATGCTGATCACCGCGGATACGCCCGATCCGTTCCCGCCCGTGGCCAGCTACTCGGCCGTCGCAGACTGCCGCGCTGACGTGTGGCTGGAAATATACCCGAGTCTCTTCCCGGGGGGCCAGGCCGCCCTCAGCCCTCGTTTCCTCGGCATTGGCGCGAGCGGTGAGATGTGGATACTGGATCTCTACATCAATGTCCACAACTTCGGCCCGCTCACCGCCACCAATGTCGTCATCAGCGGCATCTTCCCTGCTGGCGTGGATGGCGGCGGCGAAACTTCGCAGGGCGAGTATGATGCAGAGGCCAACACCTGGACGGTTGGCACGCTTGAACCGGGCCAGTCAGCCTCGTTTGGCGGCTCTGGCACAGTGTATCTCGACTGCGGCGGGTCGGTCAGCAGCACCGTCAATGTGACTTCCGACACGCCCTTGTACCAGGAGATGTGGGGATACAACGCGATCGCCGACTGCGAACCGCAGGGAACCCCGGAAGTATTGCCAGAGTTGTTCGCAGAAGCGACGCCTGAAGCCACATTGGACGTGACGCCGGAATCTACAAGCGAACCGGCCCCCGAAGCCACACTGGACGTGCTGCCAGAAGCGACAGATGCGCCGGAGGCCACCTCCGAAGCGCCAGCCGAAGGCACTCCCGAGGTGACAGCCGAAGCCAATCAATCGTCCCGCTGATTAGTGCACCATCTGAGTACGCGAAAGCCCGTGAATTCACGGGCTTTCGCGTATTGGTGTTGCGATTTGTAAAGATTTCGCAAATCAGCGTAATATGCCTGACGATTCAGTTGGCGAACGGGTTATACTAGAGTGAACAACGTTTAAGGTTGCCCATGCTCATGTTCACTCATCGCCGCCCGGTCTTTCTCATCATCAGCGCGCTGGCTTTTCTGCTACTGGCGGGCGCGACAGTGGGCGCTCAGGTATCCGCCCCCGCCACCTGCCCCGCCCTCGTGCTGCAGGCCCTTGAGACGGTCAACGACTTGTGCCAGGGCCAGGGCCGTAACAGCGCCTGCTACGGCAACTACCTCGTCGAAGCCCGGCTAGCCGGCGATCAACCCGCAGACGTGTTCGACGCGCAAGGCGATATCGCGGCGCTCAACTTGCTCACGTCCCTCAAGACCGCGCCGCTCAATGCGGACCTGTCCGAGTGGGGCGTCTCCATCCTCAGCGTGCAAGCGAGCGTGCCTGGCGCGCTCCCCGGCCAGAACGCCATGTTCATGCTGCTGGGCGGCGCGGAAATTGAAAGTGCCATCCAGCCCGGCGAAACCTTCCTCGCGGCCGCCCCGCCTGTATCCATGACGCTGGTCACGGATGCGCCGCTGCGCGAACGGCCGACCACAAATGAGGCGGTCTCCGCTACTTTGCTCGCGGGAACCGCGCTGCTGGCCGATGCACACACAGACGGCTTTGTGCGCGTGGTCGCGGGCGACCAGTTCGGCTGGGTTGAGTTCGAGCGCCGTCAGCGCCGACAGCGCCGCGCTGAACTCCCTGCCCGCCTTCACCCAGGGCGAGAGCTTCACGCCGATGCAGGCGTTCTATCTGCGTACCAGCATCGGTGAACCCACCTGCGCGCAAGCGCCTTCCGCGCTGGTCGTGCAAGGCCCCGAAAACCTGCACGTCAACATTGAGGCGAACGGCGCAGACATCACGCTTGGCTCGACCATCATCCTGCGTTCGTACACGTTGGAAGAGGCCGATCGGGCAGGACTCAACCTCATCGGCTCTCCCGATGCGGGCGGCCTGCTCGAAATCACCGTGATTGACGGCCGGGCGACCGTGCGCCAGCAGGACGGAACGCTGCTCATCATCAACGAGGGCGAACAATCATTCATCTGTCTGAACAAGCCGGGTAATCTGGGCGTGGATGGGCTGACCAACGATCAGACGATTACGTACGCCTGCGGCGGCTGGACGGCTCCAGCGCCCATTCCCCAGTCTGTCCGCAGCGAATTCGGCCTGGTGGACGACTACCCGCTGATTTACCCGATCGACATCGTGACGCCAACGCCAACGGTTGCGCCGGCTGTTTCCACCCAAACACCGTCAGCTACCCCGATAACCAGCGCCAGCGCGCTCACGATAAGCGCCCGCCTGTCGCTCAACCCCGCAACCAGCGCCATGCTGACCTCATTCGCTGGCGCAGGGTTCCAGGGCACCAGCTTCGTTTATGACGCCAGCGTGTCGGTCACCAACACCGGCGGCCAACCAGCGAGCGGGCGTTGCGGTGAGCGGCATTGTGCCCGGGGGCGGCAGTGCGGTCGCGCAGGTGAGCATGGGCAGCTACGACAGTTCAAGCGGTTTCTGGACCATCGGAACCCTGCCAGCAGGCGCGCAGGCGAATCTGCAATTGACCGGGCTGCTGACAGCGGTCTGCGGCGAGGTTATTGACGGCACCATTCAGGTATCCTCCGCGAGTGGAACGGGCAGCAGCCTCGCGTATTCGCTCACGGCGGACTGCGCCCCCGCGACCAGCACACCAGTGCCCGCAGCCACCAATACGTCCGTCGCACCGACAGCCACGAATACCGGCCTGCCAACGGCGACCAACACATCTGCGCCACCTACGGCAACCGATACCCTGATTCCACCGACGGCGACAAACACGCCGCTACCAACAGCAACCAACACACTCGTTCCGCCCACAGTGACAAACACGCCGCTGCCGACAGCAACGAATACGCCAGTTCCGCCGACCGCTACCTATACGGATGTTCCACCTACGGCGACCTTCACGCCCGTGCCGCCAACGGCTACCTATACGGACGTTCCACCTACGGCCACTAGTACGGCCATTCCGCCCACTGCCACCAACACGCCGCTGCCAACTGCCACGAACACGCCAATTCCACCGACAGCGACAAACACACCGCTGCCAACTGCCACGAACACACCCATTCCGCCGACAGCGACGAATACCGCAGTTCCACCTACGGCCACATTCACATCAGCGCCGCCCACTGCGACGAACACAGTGGTACCACCGACTGCTACCAATACGCTGGTTCCGCCTACGGCCACCGACCAGTACGTCAGTGCCACCCACGGCTACCAACACGCCTGTTCCGCCCACGGCAACACATACGCCGGTGCCAACATCACCCGGCCCGCGGATCACAGTCTGCCACAACAACACCGTGACACTGCACCTGACGTTCTGGGAGCTTCTCACCCACTTCTTCCCGGATGGCAGTGCGCAGCCTGGTGAGCATGCCAATGACTATCTCGGGCCGTGCCGGACATAGCAAGTGGGCTTATGCTCGGCAGATACGACAGGCACAGGCGGCCCGTGGAGATGGTTCCACGGGCCGCCTGTTTCTACTGATCACTTGTGCAATCAGTAAAATCAATTTACGATCTTCGCATTCAGATACGAGTTATAATTGGGTAAAGGGCAAGTCGGTAATCACATCTGCGATGCATCGACCCGTTGTTAAGTTCCTTATCCTAATTTTGGCGCTGGTTCTACTTGCCGGCACGGTGACCCTTGCGCAGGCCGACCTTAATGTATGTCCTGCACTTGTTCAGCGCGCCCTGCAAATGGTGAGCAGCATCTGCTCCGATCAAAGCCGCAACAGTGCCTGTTACGGTCATCAGCTTGTACGTGCTCAATTCGTCGACAATCAGCCACCCGGGATTTTCGATGCTGAAGGCGACATCGTTCCGATTGAACTGCTGCGCTCGATCAAAACTGCGCCGCTCGAAGCGGGTTTGCTGATCTGGGGTGTATCGATCCTCAGTCTGCAGGCAGATATTCCAGGCACGTTGCCGGGCCAGAATGCGATACTGATGTTGCTGGGTGGCGCAGAAATCGAAAGCGCCATCCAGCCCGGGAAGCTTTCGGGCGCCGCAGTAACCCCCGTATCCATATCAGCAGTCAGGCAAGACGTGCTGCGTGAACAACCTGCCTCTGACGCTAACTTGGTGCAGTCGATTACGCTGGGCACTCCGATGCTTGCCGATGCGCGAACCACAGATGGAAGCTTCCTGCGTGTCACTGTCGATGGCGATTTTGGCTGGCTTGATGCCGGCGCGACCAATATAGACCCGACCATCTTGAACGCGCTGCCCATCCATATTCCGGGGGAGAGCTTTACTCCCATGCAGGCATTTTATCTGCGTACAGGAATTGGGGCGACCGCATGTGTGCAGGCGCCATCCGCCTTGATCGTGCAAGGACCTCATAACCTGCATGTGGATATTCGAGTCAATGGTGCTGATATCAACCTCGGCTCCACCCTCATTCTGCGCACCTATTCGCTTGAAGAGGCGGAACAGGCCGGGTTAGGCTCATTCGGCGATGTAGGCGCAGGCGGTGTGTTTGAGTTAAGCGTCATTGATGGCCGGGCTACTGTGCGTAATGCAGACGGTTCGCCGGTGTACATCGATCAAGGGGAACATGCTTCAATCTGCCTTGACCAACCGGTCGATTCGGGAATAGATGGGCAGCCAAACGACCAGACCATCACCTACGCCTGCGGAGGCTGGACAGCGCCCTCACCCATCGCCGCATCTCTACGCGATGAATTCGCGATCATTGATGGCTATTCGCTGATTTATCCTATCGATCTCGCGCCGACCCCACCACCCGTCCGCCCAGGTTTGATGACAAATGCGGCTCCACCCGTTGCTCCTGTGCCAACTGCCCCACCACCTCCCGTGCAACCGCCACCACCAGCCAATAACGCAACCATTTGCCACAATGGCGAAACCCTGACACTACCCCCCGAAGCAGCTGCGGCTCACCTCAATTCTCAAGGTAACGGGCACGCCAACGACCATGCCGGCCCATGCTAGAATGATAGCGATTGACAGGATCGCGGCGGCCTGCGACAACACCATTCGCAGGCCGCGTTCGTTGTGTACAATCCGCTTTGGTGAACCATCCCGGCACGCAGAGGGAAAGCGCCATGCATCTGTTTCACAACGGCACGATACACACAATGGACGCGGCATTTCCGGCCCCTGAAGCAGTCGCGGTAGGTGATGATGGGCACATCGTTTATGTAGGCGACCTCAGCGGCGCGCCCGCCAACGCGACTGTGCGCCGGGTTGATCTGGCAGGCGGTACGCTGTTGCCCGGCTTCAACGACGCCCATGTGCATATCTGGAAGCTCGGCCTGCTGCTGACCGTGCAGGTCGATGCGCGTGGCGCGGCAGCGCCGAACATTCCGGCCATCATAGCCGCCTTCGCTGACCGGGCGCGAACGACCCCGCCCGATGCCTGGCTGACCGGGCGCGGCTACAACGAGGCCGAACTGCCCGAAGGCCGCCACCTCACGCGCAATGATCTCGACGCCGCCAGCCGCATCCATCCCATCGCCCTCACCCGCACCTGTGGCCACATGCTCGTCGCCAACAGCTACGCGCTCGAACTGGCCGGTATCACCCGCGAAACGCCCGATCCGCCCGGCGGCGTAATTGTGCGTGACGAGTACGGCAAGCCGACCGGCCTGCTGCAAGAGACGGCGCAGGGGCTGGTGACGCGCGTCATCCCTGACTACGACGATGCGACGATGGCGCGGGCGATTCAGGCGGCGAACCAGCATCAACTGGCGCTCGGCATCACCAGCGCCACCGACCCGCTACTTACGCCGCTGCACCTGCGCGTCTATCGACAACTGGAACGCGAAGGCGGGTTGGCGCTGCGCGTGAACGGCTTGCCGATCCGGCGGCCTGATGGCGGCGCGGAAACGCTCCCGCTGCCCGAACGCTTCGTCAGCAACTTTCTGCGCGTGGATGGCGTCAAGTTCTTCGCCGACGGCGGCTTGAGCGGCGCAACGGCAGCGATCAGCCAGCCGTATAAAGTGACCGGCACGCAGGGGGTGCTGCGCTTCGAAGACGACGAGCTGTTTGAACTGATGTGGGAGGCGCACGACGCGGGTTTTCGCATCGCCACGCACGCGATTGGCGACGTGGCCATCGAGCAGGTGCTGACCACCTACGAACGGCTGCACGCCCGCAAACCCAACACCAGCCTGCGCCACCGCATCGAGCATCTTGGCCTGCCCAGCGCCGGGCAACTCGCCCGCGCCCGCGCGCTGGATGTGATCGCCGTGCCGCAAACGATCTTCATCTACGCGCTGGGCGGCACCTTCCGGCGCTATTTGCCCGATGACTATTTCCCGCGCTGCTATCCCGTGCGCGCCATGCTTGACACCGGACTGACGGTCGCGTTGAGTTCCGACGCGCCGGTAGTGGCCGATGATAATCCACTGCTGGGGATAAAGGCGGCGCTCGACCGGCTCGATAGTTCCGACCAGTCCATCGCGCCCGAACAGGCCATCAGCGCCCGCGAAGCCGTGTACGCCTATACGATGGGCGGGGCTATCGCCAGCGGCGACAACGCCAATCGCGGCAGCCTGACGCCGGGAAAGTGGGCTGACATGGTGCTACTCGATGCCGATCCACTGGCAGTGGGGCCGGACGAGCTACCGGAGATTACGGTGGTGATGACTTGGGTGGGCGGGAAAGTGGTATGGGAGGGGTGAGTAGCACCGTCATTTCTACATCCGCTATACTCCACACACATCATTCGTCCATATAACGCGCACGCCGGCGGAAAGGCTTCCATATCGAGATGAAGATTCCATTCACGGGGCATGTCCTCGTCCTCGGCTGCGGCGCAGTCTCGCGCTGCCTCCTCCCCCTGCTGCGCCGCCATCTCGACATGGATTTCACGCGCCTGACGGTGATGGACTTCGAAGACGTTCGCCCGTTCATCGGCGAAACGCTGGCCGCTGGCGCGAAGTTCGTGCAGCACCGCATCACCCCGAACAATCTGGCCAGCACCCTGGCTGAGTATCTCGAAGCCGGCGACCTGCTCATCGACCTCGCCTGGAATATCGACGCGCTCGAAATCCTGCAGTGGTGCCACGACCACGGCGTACTCTACGTCAACACGTCGATCGAGGTCTGGGACCCCTACATTGATCTCGACCAAAAGCCACCCACTGAACGCACGCTATACGTGCGCCATCTGGCGCTCAAGAAGCTCATGAAGTCGTGGACAGAGCCAGGCCCTACCGCCGTCATCGAACATGGCGCGAACCCGGGCCTCGTTAGCCACTGGACGAAAATCGCGCTCGAAGATGTCGCCGTAACCATGCTGCGGCAGCTTCCACTGGAATCGACACGCCGCGCCACGCTCGAAGCGGCGCTGGCCGTCAACGACTATGCGCGCATTGCGATGGCAACCGGCACGAAGGTCATCCACATCTCCGAACGTGACAGTCAGATTGCCAGCTTGCCCAAACGCGTCGATGAATTCGTGAATACGTGGTCAATCGAAGGCTTTTACGAGGAAGGTATTGCACCCGCCGAAATGGGCTGGGGCACGCACGAGCGTATGCTGCCCGCCGCTGCGTTCGTCCATTCTTACGGGCCGGGTAATCAGATTTGCCTGGCGCGCATGGGCATTAACACCTGGGTGCGTTCATGGACGCCCGGCGGCCCACTCGTGGGTATGGTCGTGCGTCACGGAGAAGCGTATACCCTGAGCGACTTCCTGACGGTTTGGGACGATGATAAACCGGTCTACCGGCCGACCGTGCACTACGCCTATTTGCCCACTGATGCCGCGCTCGCCAGCCTGCACGAACTGCGCATGAATGACTACGACATGCAGTCGCGGGTACGCATCATGACCGATGAGATCATCGACGGCAAAGACGAGCTGGGCGTGCTGCTGCTTGGCCACGACCTGAACGGCTGGTGGACAGGCTCGCAGCTTGATATTCACCAGGCGCGCCAGCTAGTGCCCGGCCAGAACGCCACGACGCTGCAAGTGGCAGCGGCGGTATTGGGCGCAGTCGCGTGGATGATCAGCAATCCTGCGCGCGGCGTGTGCCTACCTGAAGACTTGCCACACCGCCAGGTGCTGGCGATTGCCGAGCCGTACCTGGGGCAAATGCCGTCCCTGCAAACCGGCTGGACACCGCTTGACCGCCACTGGGAAGCCTTCTCGCGCTTCGGTCAGCCGCTGCCGCCGCCCGAAGATATGTGGCAGTTCGATACGTTTCTGGTGAAATAGCGCAATTCATCGGCCACTGTAAAAAGCATTGCTCTAGTGCGCTCGTGAGCGCACCGACGGACTTAATGCCTGTTGCCGCCAGAGCTCAATTGATTCATCCAGAAAATAGAGCGGCATTACTGGGTAGGGGCAAGGCAACCTTTTGCCCCTACGAACGATTCAACTCCGCAAATCTTCTCTCACATCCAAATATATCCGCCCCTCTCCGCGCGCGGAGAGGGGTTAGGGGTGAGATTGTACGCTGATGAGGAATGGCCGTGGTGCGGCCTAGTACGTCTCGCCTGCCGGGCCCGAAGCGGCATTGTAGACGTCCGGGTCGGGCGAACCGCTGGGGTCTTCGGCCACAGCTACCGTCAGCGCCGCTGCTGCGACTGGAGCAGCCGCCTCGGCGGCCGCAGGTGTGGCCGTCAACGCGGCGGTCACCTGCTGGCGCACATCATCCGGCAGCACCGCATGTACCAGTTCGGCGTTGTATGAATGCATGACCGTCAGCGCCTCGACCGGCACTTCGCCTTCATACAGAATGAACAGCAACGCCTGCCCGGGCTGCAAATCGCGGGCCAAATCGCGGATTTCGCGGTCATTCACACCGCTGTCACGCATACGCGCATAAAGGCCGGTGAGCGCCCCGCCTGCCAGCGCGCCCACGGCCAGCCCAACCGGGCCAGCCAGCATCACGCCCACCACCATGCCCACGAAGCCGCCGCCCAGCGCGCCCTCGGTGCCGGTCACATCATGTGTTTGCTCGATGTCGATGTGCCCCTTCTCGTTCTTCGACGCGCCAACGGCATCGACAATTTTGAGATTGTCGTCCGCTTCGTCGATCACATGAAGCTGCTGATACAGATCGCGTACTTGCTCTTTGCTGGAAAGGCGAACGGCGATTAGATTCTTGTCGGTCATGAGGTTCGAACTCCTTTTTCGCTCCGTGGATGGCGGAAACGGGCTTGTTTCCTGCCGATTGTAGACGAGTTGGATGAAGAATCAACGTCGATAGGCTGCCACCCTTATTTATCGGCTCACGACTTCGCGCTATACTGCTTTCATGAATCGCGCACATCCTGAACCTTCCAGCAGCGCCGGGCAGGCCGATGCAGTCGTGGAGAGTTTGCGCGCGCACGGGCTGGCTGGCCCGGCGGCAGCGCTGCTCGATGCATTGGCTCCGCTGGCGCCCATCAGCGCGCAGGCCCTGTATGTGGCGCAGCCACTGGCCGGGCTAGCAAGCCGCGATTGGCACGTTGCGCTGGGCGGGCTTGCGGCGGCGCTCGAAATGCCCGGTGGTGTCGCGGCGCTGCGCGCGGCCCTGCTGGCCCCCGCCGATGCGAATGGCGACTGACAGGAGAAGCTAGTGGACCCAACTGTCCAGACATTCTCCATCCTCATCATCCTCACGGCGTTCGCCACGCTGGCGATCGGCGCTCAATTTGCCCGCCGCAAGCGCGCCGCGTTTCCGATTCGCGCCATTGCTGCCTATCAGGCCATCCCCGACCACATTGGGCTTACGATTGAAAAGGGCCGTGGCCTGCACGTTTCACTAGGCAGCGCCGGAATCGGCGGAGGCACCACGCTAGCCGCGCTGGCCGCCAACGAACTGCTGTACCAGATCAGCTATCGCGCCAGCATCGCCGGTGTCGTGCCGGCCGCAACAGCAAGCGATCCCACCGCAATTCCACTGGCCTACGGTACGCTGCAAGCCGCCCTGCGCCAGCGCGGCGCGCTGCCACACCGCACCTTCGACCCCGCCGTGCAGTGGTACGCAGGCGGAGGTGGCCGGTCGCTGGCGTTTGCGGCTGTCCTCACCGGCGTGATGTCGAACGAGCGCGCTGCCTTCAACACCTTTGCCGGCAGTTTCGGCGCGGAACTGGCGCTGCCCCTGCTGGCCGCGCAGCGATCGCGCAGTGCGTCGCTCGCCACCAGTGACCAGTTAGAGGGCCAGGCGGTTGCCTACGTCATGGCCGATCAGGCGCTGCTGGGCGAAGAAGTCTACGCGGCGGGCGCTTATCTGGGCGACAGCGCTGCCGGGTTGGGCGGCGTGATCGCGCAGGATATCCTGCGCTGGATCATCATCGCTGCGCTGCTCATTCCTACCGTGATTGCTGTGGGCGACGCGCTTACGACCGGCGCCATCAGTCAATTTCTGGCCGGTCTGTTCAGCGGGGGTAGCTAAACGATGTCTCGCCTGACATCCGCTATCGCCACGGCCGTTGCCCTTGCCTTCGGCCTGCTCACGCTCATCGGCCTGCTCACGGGCGCACTGGGCGGGCTGGCCAATCTCGCGCTGCAAATCGCCATCATCACCATCGGCATCGCCCTGCTCATCGGCGTACTCAATCTGCTCAACGTGCACTTTCGCCGCCTGCTCGGCCGCCAGCGCGGCGCGCTTTACAGCCTGGTGCTGCTCATCAGTTTCCTGCTCGTGATTGCGCTCTGGCTGTTGGGCGAGGATGACGCCAACCTGATTCTGCTGCAGGACGTGCAGCGTTCGGTTGAAACGGCACTCGCTGCGCTACTGGTGTTTGCGCTGGTCTATGGCGCGTTCCGGCTAATGCGCCAGCGCGTGACCTGGGCGGCCCTGCTGTTCACGGCCGCGCTGCTGATTGTGCTGGTGGGCGCGCTGCCGCTGGATGGCCTCGGCGTGATCGCGGACGTGCGCGCCTGGATGCTGCAAGTGCCTGCCAGTGCCGGTGCGCGCGGCCTGCTGATTGGTATCGCGCTCGGCGCGATAGTCACGGCAGTGCGCGTGCTCATCGGCCAGGACAGATCGTACCGAGAGTGAGAGCTGATGAGCGCTGATCAGGGCATGCCCCCCGAGGGCCAGCCGCCAGAGGACACAAGCGCCCCTGAGCCAAAGGCGCTGCCGCCGTGGCTGCAGGACGAAGACGAGTCCCCTGCAGCCGCAGCGCCGCCATCCCCCATTCGGCCAATCACGCCGCCACCGAAACCGCCCGAGCCAGCGCTGCCGCCGTGGCTCCACGGCGCAGAGGAAGAGGAGGCTTCGCCAGCGACCGCGCCCGACGCGGATGACTGGTTGAGCAGCGCAGACTCGCTGCCCGACAGCGCCGACTCGAGCATCACGTTCGACGAATGGGCCGCGCAGCAGCAGGAAGCGGCCCGCCCTTACAACATCGAAGAGGAAGTGCCCGATCTGTCGGCAGATATCGCCGAAGCGCCAGCCGCCACCGGCCCGCTGCCGGAGGCCGAAACACTGCCAGACTGGTTCCTTGGGCTAGATGAGATCAGTTCAGACGAGCTTCCCGAGTGGTACACCGAGCCACTCGGGCCAGAAGCGGATGCGCTGCCGCCTGCTACGGAGACTGACGCCTGGCTTGAGCCGTCGCCCGCATATAACTCGGCGGCCGATGAGGAAGAACTACCTGATCTGGAACTGTGGGCAGGCGGCACAGACGAACTCGATGATGCGCTGCTCAGCGATACTGGTGAGCACCAGGCACTATCCTGGTCGTCCACAGCCGGGTTCAGCCTTGATGACGATGCTGACGAGCAAACAGACAC
This sequence comes from uncultured Chloroflexia bacterium, assembly GCA_963841085.1. Lineage (GTDB taxonomy): Bacteria > Chloroflexota > Anaerolineae > Aggregatilineales > Phototrophicaceae > Flexifilum. The sequence continues at coordinate 51,096 of CAWJBF010000014.1, forward strand.
CGTGCCCGCCGGCGCAGCCCCCATCGGCGGCGCTTTCGACGATGACGACGGCAGCTTCGATGAGCCCGGCTTCGAGTGGCTGTCCGCCACTGGTGAGGCCCAGCCCGAGCCTGACCCACTGGAAGAACCAGATCTCGACCAGTTCTTCACCCCGCGGTCCGAGCCCGAAATACCAGACGAACAATCCTCTGCATCCGCCATGGATGATGACGCCGCGCAGTCATGGCTGGAGGAACTGGAAGGGCTGGTGGCGGATGTGACCGAACCGCCCGACTCGGCGCTGCCTGATAGTTCCGCCAGTGACACACCAGCCAGCACGATGTACGACGATCCATGGCTGGCCGCAGTGGGCGGCGCAGCCATGGCCGCAAGCGTTGCGGATAGTCTCAATGCACCATACAACGACGAGTTCCGCGTAGATGAGGCCGCCATGACCGATCCACTGGCTGACCCTAACGCGGAGTCTGGCGCGCAATTCGCTGACCAGCCCGACGATCTGGATGCGTTGTTCAGCGATGCGCCGCCCGCCGATGACACTGGGATGCCCGAGCCACTTGCCGACCCCTATACGGAGTTAGGTGGCCAAACACCCCAGGCAGACGCAGCCAGCACAGACGACGAGAGCGACGATCAGCCAGCACTGGCCGACGTCGGCTGGCTCATGGATATGCAAGGCTCAGGCGAACTGATCGTCACCGGCCCAGAATCACAATCTGGCCCAGCCTCCTCAGCCGCAGAACTGGCAGCGCTGGCCGCGCTTTTCGACAGCGCCGGCGAAATACCCGCACCATCTGATGACGCGCCTGCTGACAATGACATCTTCGCCGCGAAACCCGAAGATGAGTGGCCCGCCGAAGACGACTTCTTCGCTGCGTCGGCAGACAACGCTTCCGATGCGGAGATGCAGGACGACGCCTCAGAACCGGGCGCGCTTCCGCCACTCGAAGGTGAGTTTGACGCCGACTGGTTAGCGGCCGGTCTGGTGGCGGCCGCAGCGTCTGACGAGTTGCCCGCTGGCGATGACATCTTCGCCGCGAAACCCGAAGATGAGTGGCCCGCCGAAGACGACTTCTTCGCTGCGTCGGCAGACAACGCTGCTGATGCGGGAATTGAAGCCTCAGAACCAGACACGCTTGCGCCACTCGAAGACGAGTTTGACGCCGACTGGCTGGCGGCCGGACTGGTTGCGGCGTCGGCTTCGGACGAATTGCCTGCCAACGATGACATCATCGCCGTGAAACCTGAAGATGTGTGGTCTGCTGAAGACGACTTCTTTGCCGCGTCGGCAGACAACGCTTCCGATGCGGAAAGTGAAGCCTCGGAACTGGACGCGGTTGCGCCGCTCGAAGACGAGGTGGGCGAAGACGAAATTGACCCCGCCTGGATAGCGGCCGGGTTGGTGGCGGCTGCAGCAGCCGGCGAGTTGCCGGATGAAGACGACATTTTCGCAGTGAATCCTGAAGAGAGCTGGCCCGCTGAAGATGACGCTTCAGAACCAGACGCGCTTCCGCCGCTCGAAGGCGGGTTTGACGCTGATTGGATTGAGGCGGCAGCCTTCGCAGTTGCGGCAGAGCACGCTTCCGGGGTCGGGATGCAGGACGACGCCGAAGCTGACTTCCCCACAGCCGAGGAGGCGCTTCCGTCTCTTGAAAATGAGCCAGTTGACGGCGAGTTTGATACCGACTGGCTCAGCGATGACATCTTCGCCGAACCAGGCAGCGATGAGATGGTGGCCGCGCTCACAGCCGAAGACCAACCTCCGGGCTATGGTGAGATGGCGATCCTCGATGACGTGCCCGAATTCGACGAGCTGACCGTCGCGCCAATGGAAGCGGTCGAAGCATCGGACGATCTCGATGTCTTTGGCGCGACCGGCCCGCTAAATCTGGACGTGCTCGATTTGTTTGAGGAGGATGCGCCAGCCGCGGCCGCCGTGCCTGCGGCGGACGAACTGCCCGACTGGATGCTGACCGGCGCAGTTCCCGGGGATGAGCCCGGCGCGCCAGCCCTCGAACCGGCCGCCGGTGACGACCAGGATTGGCTGATCGGGCTGGGGCTGGCCGCGGGACGGGCTGCTTCCAATGCCCAGGATGCGCAGGATGACCAACCGTCCGCCGATCAGCAGTTCCTCGCCCCCAGCGAAGATGAATGGATACAAAAACTGCAAACCGGCCGGCTCGACGATGATGAGGAGCCGGAAAGCGAGCTGCCGGCTACGATTCGGCCCGGCCTCACCGCCGAACAGATCAGCGAAGTCGATGATGTCGATGATTATCTCAGCCTGCTCGCTGCGCCCAAAGTGGGCACCGGTGACGACTCGATTGTGCCCATCGCCAGCGCGTACGATTTGGAAGAGCTGCTTAACCAGAACGTGGGCACCGGAGAGCTGACCGACGAGTTCGACTGGTACGACACGCCGCGCGCTGAACCCGAGCCTGTGAGCTGACCCTGCTACTTACGACCCGTACAGCGGCGCACAGCCATTCTTTAGCGACGACGTGCCGGAATTGAGCGCCGCGCCGGAAACGCCTGACTGGCTGAGCGATGTCACCGTGACGTCGGTTTCTGCTGGCGCGATGGTGCGCCAGCAGAAAGATCGCCCCGAAGAAGAGCTTGACGAACGCCTGCAGAAACTGCGCCGGCGCAGCCCATCCGAGCCTGCCGCCGAAGCCATCGATCTCACCGCCGTCGCGCCGGATTTCAGCGCTAGTTCGCCCGCCGCGCGCGGCGAACCCGGCACATTGTCGCTCACGCCCGAGCAGGATAATCAGGCGGCGCTGCTGGTGACGCTGGTGGGCGCAACCACAGGCGCTGCGGCGCAGTCAGCGGGTGCCGCGCCAGCCAAGAAGCGCGAACGTGACGCGCGCAAGTGGGGTGAGCGCGGCGAACGCTGGTTGATTTTCGCCGTGCTGGTTGCGGTCGTGCTGCTGCCGTTTATCGTGTCGGATTTACGCATCGGCAATTTGCCGCCGTCCGGCTTCCCCGCGGGCAGCCCGGGCGCAGCCGCAGCCGAACTGGTCGAAGCCCTGCCAGCGGGCGCGCTGGCGCTGGTGGGCGTGGACTACTCGCTGGGGGCATCGGCTGAACTGGATGTAATGACCGACGCGCTGCTGCGTCATCTGCTGCTCCGGAACGCCTATCCGGTCATCATCAGCGGCAACGCGGCCACGCTGGCGCGCATGCAGGCGCTCTTCGACGCGCTCAACGATGACGGTGACTTTCTCGGTCGCCTCAACCTCAGCGGCCCGCTGGAGAATGGCCGCGATTACTTCCTCGCCAACTTCCTGCCTGGCGGCGCGCTGGGCCTGCGCGCCTTCAGCCAGAACACGGCGGAACTGCTGCTGCCTTCGCTCAGAGCAGCCCTGCCCAACGTCTTCATCAATGGCCTCGACGATTTCAAGCTGATCACCGTCTTGAGTGATCGGGCGGAAGATGTGCGCGCCTACGCCGAACAAATCGCGCCGCTGGCAGAATCGCCCATCGTCGCGGGCGTCACCTATGGCGCTGCTCCGCTGGTCGAACCGTATTACATTTCCGGCGCGCTCGATGGCCTATGGGTGGGCTATCAGGACGGCCTGACCTACAGCCTGCTGACAGGCGGTCTGCTTAGTGCCGGCGCAGATGACTCTGCGCGGCCGCCCGTGCTCGAAGCCGCGCCGCGTGACAGCGGGCCTGCTGCGCCGCTGACGCAGTTGACGGCCACCTTCACGCCCAGCCCCACAGGTGTACCCACGCGCACGCCCAGCGCAACACGCACGCCGCTGCCGTCGCCCACACCCGCGCCGCTACAGGCCATCATCCCGGGCACTCAGGGCATCAATCTGCGCGAAGGCCCGAGCACCACAGCGGCAATTGTGCGAGTGCTGACGCCCGGCACAGATTTAACCGTGATCGGCTTCAACGATGATCGCTCATGGGCGCAGGTCAGCCTCGCTGACGGCGCGACGGGTTGGGTGTCCGCCGACCTCATCCGCATTCTGCAGGGCGGCGCAGCGGCTCCGTCCGCTTCGCGGTTCGGCAAACGCCCTGCGCCGCGCAATCAGGAACTGACGCCCGCACCGCCCAGTACACGCCGGCCAACCGTTTCGCCTCAAGCGACGGCTTCGCCCACAACCGACGCGACTGCAACCCCGCGCGCGACGCGCACACCCGCGCCCACGGCTACCAGTACCGCCACGCCAACGGGTACGCCGTCACCTACGCGCACACCGACAGCCACATACACACCCACCACGACGCTGACGCCGACTACTACGGCCACCCCGACCCCGTTCATGGTGGCCGGTGGCGGCGCGCTCAATCTGCCGGCGCACACGCCCGGCTACCGCGACGAACGCTGGTACGCCATGACGCTCGGCATCGTCGCGTCGGCGCTCATCATTGGCATCGGCGCGATGTTTAACCTGATCCGTTCGCTGCGAAGGAGGCGCTGACTCGTGGCGATTTCGCTCGATCAGATTGGGCTGTGGGCCGGTTTTGCCCTCACCCTGATGGTCTTCAGCTATCTGCTGGGCGACAACCTGCTTTACCGCATCGCCGTCTATGCGCTGTCTGGGCTGGCGGCTGGCGTGCTGGTGGTCGTCACAGTCGAAAGCTCGCTGCTGCCGTTCTTCCGCGCTGCCGTCAGCACTGGCGATGTGCGCGGCTGGGCGCTGGCGCTTTTCCCGGTGCTACTGGGCCTGTTGCTGCTTCTGAAGGGCACACGCCGCTACAGTCGCCTCGGCAATATCGGGCTGGCCTATCTGGTGGGCGTGGGCGCGGCAGTCGCGCTGCTGGGCGCAGTGAGCGGCACGCTGCTGCCGTTGATTGCCAGCACCACCAATGCGCTGCGCCCGCCGGCCGGTGTCGACAGCGACAATTTCGCGCTCGTCAACGGCTTCGTCCTTGTACTCGGCGTCGTCTGCACGCTCATTTACTTCCAGCATCTGGCCCGGCGCGCGCCTGGCAGTGAGCCGGGCCAGCTTGTGGCGCGCAGGCGGCCGTTCACACGCTGGCTGGGCGCGGTCGGCCAGGGTTTCATCGCCATTGCGCTAGGCGCGATCTATGGCGGCGCGATACTTAGTGGCTTGGCCGTCCTCAGCGAGCGGATCGCGTTTCTGCTCAACACCATCGGCGGAGGTTAAAGCATGACTCAATCCGCCGTGCGCAGCTCGAACTCGATCATCGCCGCCGACTTTGGCAACGTGCAAACGCGCGTGCTGCTGATCGAACTGGTGGAGGGCGCTTATACCCTGATCGCCAGCGTCAGCGAACCATCGACGCATGCTTTTCCGGCCAACGACCCGAACGTGGCGCTGATGCGCGCCCTGCGCCGGCTGGGCGAAATGAGCGGACGACGGTTAGTCAGCGGCGAGCGCATTATCGTTCCCGAACAGGCCAACCGCAGCGGAGCCGATGCCTTCGTCGCTACGTCGAGCGTCGGCCAGCCGCTGCGCACTATCGTCATGGGGCTGATGCCCGGCTTCAGCCTCGCCAGCGCCGTGCGCGCCACAGCCGGTACGTATGTGTCGATTGTGGAAACGCTCACGCTGGAAGAAGCGCAGCGTACGGAATATGCACTGAACGCGATTCTGCTGGCGCGGCCCGATCTGATCTTTCTGACGGGCGGCGTCGATGGCGGCGCAGACAAGCCGGTACGCAAGCTGGCCAACACGGCGGCGATGGCGGTGCGCCTGATGGCCCGCGACGAACGGCCGATGGTGCTGTATGCCGGCAACGCGGCGCTGGCGGGCGACATTGGGGCGCTGTTTGCCGATTTCACAACCGTCTTCACGGCTCCCAACGTGCGCGCCAAAGCCCACCACGAAACAATTGCGCCGGCGCAGTTGCAGTTAGCGGCTGCCTTCGACACGCTCACGGCCCAACGTTCGCGCGGCTTCGTGACCGTGGGCGCACAGAGCCGTGTGGGCGTGCTGCCCAATGCCCAGAGCTACCAACTGATCGCTGACTTCATGGGCCGGTCTGCCGACGCACGGCGCAACGTGCTCATCCTTGATATAGGCGCAGCCACCAGCACGCTCGCGGCGAGCGTGCGTGGCAGTACCACCTCGACGATTCGTACCGATGTGGGCGTCGGCCAAAGCGCCCCCGCGCTGCTGCGAGTCGTGGGGCTGGAAGCTGTACGCGCCTGGCTGCCCTTCACGGCCACTGACCACGAGATACTCGATTACGTGCTCAACAAGGCGACGCGGCCGGTGCAGATTCCCGATTCGGTGCGCGCGCTGTTTCTGGAACACGCGCTGCTGCGCGCGGCGCTGCGCCTGATGCTCAATGTCAGCCGATCCGGCTGGAACCCCCATCATCTGACAGGAACCCACCGGCCGCTGCCGCATTTCACGCGCATCATCGGCGCAGGCGGGGCGCTCACCGGCGTTGGCCGGCCGGGTATGGCGGCCATGCTGCTGCTGGATGCGCTTCAGCCCACTGGCGTGTCGCGCCTCGAACTCGACCCCGATGCGCTCATTCCGGCGCTGGGCGCAGTCGCCCGCTTCGACCCGCCAGCCGTCGTGCAACTGCTCGACCGGCGCGGGCTGGATCTTCTCGGCACGTGCATCAGCCTGAGCGGGCAGCCGAAAGCGGATAAGCCAGCCGCGAAAGTGCGCCTGACGCTGCCCGGCGATGAAGTAGTTCAGGCCACGATAACCGGCGGCCAACTCTGGGTGTATCCACTCGGCCTGGGCGTGCGCGCCCGCGTTGAAGTCAAGGCGCTCGGCCGCCTCAGTATCGGCGGCAAGAACGGCGTTCGCATGGACGTGGTGGGCGGGGCTGCCGGCCTGATCATTGATGCGCGTGGCCGCCCGCTGCCGCTGGCCGCCGACATCAAGGCACTGGCGGCGCAGATGACCGCCTGGTACGCGCAGGCCACCGGCGACCCGATCCGCGAGATTCAAACCGACTGGCTCGAAGACATTATGATGGAGAACATGGCTGGCCCGCCTGCGACCGACGACAAGCCAGCAGGCGGCAAGCGTTCGCGCAAGAAAGCGACCGTGACTACAGGCGTACTGACGCCGATGGACAACTCGCTGCCCGCACTCGATGACCTGATCGCGCCCACCATCGACGCGACACCGGCAGTCCGCAACCCGCAACCACCCGGGGAGAACGTAGATGACCTCCGCAATCTACTATCCTGAGCAGCGGCTCATGCTGCCGCTCACGCTCATCCGGCGCGAGCGCATGCTGCCTGAAGGCGTGGGCGACGCGCAATTGGAAACGTCGTCCGGCGCGCGCGTAAATCTGCGCGACGTGGTCGTGCGCGGCTATCACCCGGCCCCATATACGGCCATCGACGCCGCCAGCCAACTGAAGCTGCGCCGCGCCAGCATGCTGTCTGATTTGCTGCAAGTATCGGTGGGCGACCACGTTGATCAGGGCCAACTGCTGGCGCGCCATCATCGGCGCAAGCTGACCGCGCCGGTCGCCGGTGTCATTACGCTGGTCGAAGACGGCCGCGTGCTGATCAAGGCCGATCCGGTTCCGGTCGAAGTGACGGCGGGCGTCAATGGGCAGGTGCTCGAAGTCGACCCCGCGCGCGGCGTGCTGATCGAAACCTACGGCGCACTGCTGCAGGGCGTGTGGGGCAATGGCAAGCGGGCCATGGGCGCGCTGCGCTTCGAGCCAGCCGCCGGCCTCGACGACGCAGGCGACGCGCTCGGAATCCAGTATCGCGGCGCCATCGTCGTCAGCAAGCGCCGCCTCAAGCCCGCCGCCCTGTCGCTGATGGAATCGCAAGGCGTCGCGGGCCTGATCGCGCCGAGCATGGAAGCCGATATGCGCGAGGCGGCTTTGCGCGCTCCCGGCCCGATCCTGCTGATCGAAGGCTTCGGCACGGCGCGTCTCAACCCGGCCGCCCAGCAGTTCCTGACCGATCTGGAAGGCCGGCAGGCGACCGTTGATGCCTTGCGGCCGTCGCTGACATCCAAATCGCGGCCGGAAGTCATCATCACCGTGCCGCTGCCATCGGTTGACCGGCCTGCGCCGCCGGTGCTGCAACTTGCGCTGCAAACCGGCATGCAGGTGCGTGTGATGCGCAGCGATGGCTCGTCGATTGCCGGCCAGATCGTGGGCCTGCCCGATGCACCCGTCCTGTTAGAGAACGGATTGAAGGTGCCTTGCGCGCAAGTGGAATTGATTACCGGGGAGCGTTCTGCCGTGCCACTTGCGAACATCGAAGTGTTTGGGAGATAATCGGATCGGTAAAACGTATCGCCTCCGTTTGCGGATGTTAACTTCTCCCCGCTTCCCGCAAACCGTTCGCAGATACGCCGCGCCGCCGGCATCGTCGCCGCGCCGTCATGCTAAGGGGGAAAGTGCATGAGCAACACACCCAGCGATTTCGATTTCGATGACGATATTTTCGGGAATGGTCACGACGGGGACGATGAAGTTCCGAACGAGTTCGATTTCGGCGACGGCCCCGAACTGCCCGCAGATGATGACCTGCCTGATGATCTTCCTACGGCCGTTATTCCAACGGCCGAGGACGATATGCCCGTCATCGTGGTCGAGCCAGAGCCGGGCGGCGGGGTTAGCCGGTCGTTCATCATCATCGCCGCGGCGCTTATCTTCATCTTTGCCCTCGGCCTGATCGTCCTGCTGGTGCTGGCCACGCGGCCCACCGAGCCAACCGATGTCGAGCGCACGGCCACGCAGGTCGTGCTGCTTAACGCCACGGTCGAGGCGCAGCTCGCCGCCACACAAACACAGTCGGTCGAAATTCAGGCGATCACGCTCACCGCCGCGGCGGCCAGCCCCACGCCCGAACCCACGCTGACACCCACCCCGACCGAGCCGCCGCCGACGGAAGAACTACCGCCGACGGATGATCCCACCAGTATCGCCCAAACGCAACAGGCCCTGGCCTTCTCGGAAACCGCGACCGCGCTGGCGCAGCCGACTGAGGCACAGCCCACGCAAGCGCCGACCGTAGAAGGCACCAGCCTACCAACTTCGTCGCCTACAACAGACTACAGCAGCCTGTTCGCCACTGAAGTCGCCTACGCCACTCAGTCGGCCAACATCGACATCCTCATCTTCGCCACGCTCGATGCCCTGTCTACGGCCGCTGCCGCGAACCCGCAGCAGCCGGTGGTCGTCACACCTGGCCCCGAACAGGAGACCACGCGCGTCTCACTGGTGGAGCAGGGGGCGATTGCGGCCACAGCGGGAGCTATCATCAATGCGGCGCTGGACAGCTTCGCGCTGACGGCCGAACCGCTGCAAACCCAGATCGCCGCGCTCACGCCGGCCGCGCAAGCGACATCGGCCCAGCTTTCGACGCAGGTCGCCGATCTGGCCGCCACCCAGTCGTCGGTGCTGCAGCAGGTAGGCAGCCTGATCGCAACGGTCTACGCCGTCGGCACGCCTGCGCCGGTCGCCACCCTGGATGCGCTCAGCACCCAAATCGCCGTGCTTGAGGGGCAGGACCCCGCTGTTGCCCAGGCCACACAGGTAGCCGAAAACGCGGCGATGCAGGCGGCCATCTCGCAGCAAATCACGGTGCTGCAGGCCGAGCTTGCGGCGTTGCTGCGCACGGTGAACGACACCGACACGCAACTCGCGCTGGCGACGGTCCAGCCGACGAGCGAGGCGCAATCCACACAAATCGCCGGTCTGCAAGCGACGCAAACAGCCGCCTCGGCGCAGGTTGTGGCGCTTCAGAACCAGATCGCGGTGCTGCAGCAAACGCTGGCCGACCTCGACACCGAAATGGCGCAGGCCACGTCCCAGCCGCCAGCCGATGCCCAGGGCACGCAGATCGCCGGTCTGCAAGCGACGCAGGGCGCGCTTTCGCTCGAAATCGTGCAACTACAGGCGACGATTGACGCCGCCGGGCCGCAAATTCAGGGCACGCTGGAGGCCGCTGCGACAGAAATCGCCGCCGCCAACCGGCAGTTGGTGCTCGTGCAGGGCATGCAAGCGACCCAGGCCGCGCAAGCGACCCAGGGCGCGCTGGCTACGCGCGACGCGCTGGTGCAGCAGTTGATCAGCGGCACGCTGGTGGCGATATTGGCCACTGATACGCCCAGCCCGCTGGATGCCGTCAACCAGACGGCCACCGCGCTGGCGACTTTCTTCCAGACGCCGGAAGCGCCTGCCGCCACGCTGGAGACCACGCCCGGCTTCCCGACGGCCGTGCCGACGACGCCCGGAGCGCTACCCAATACCGGCCTGTTTGACGAGGTGGGTGGTGACAGCTTCCCGATCCTCGCCATCGCCGTGGTGGGCCTGGTGGGCGTAATCGTGGTGGCGCGCCTCATGCGCCGCAAGAACGATGGTGACGACAGCAGCGGCGACGGTGACGGCAGCGAAGAGTAGCGCCGAAGCTGGAAGATAGTGAGATGTTGAGAAGGTAGAAAATGACCAGCCCCCGCTGAGAAAGATGGCGGGGGCTGGTGTTTAGTTTCAGTTACGTGGACCGCGCCCTCACGGTAAGGCCAATATCCTCAACCTCCCCCCTTCCCTGCTACAATTCCCACGTACATCCATCAACATCCGCTCATCCATCGCACACCCCCGGAGGGTTTCGTATGCCTGCACAGCCGTGGTGGCAAAGTGGCGTCTTCTATCAGGTCTACCCGCGCAGCTTTCAGGACTCCAACGGCGACGGCATCGGCGACCTGCGCGGCATCGCCTCGCGCCTCGACTATCTGGCCGGGGTGGGCATCGACGCCATCTGGATTTCGCCCTTCTACCCCTCGCCGATGGCCGATTTCGGCTACGACATCAGCGACTACGAAAACGTCGATCCGATGTTCGGCACGCTCGATGACTTCGACCACCTGCTGGCCGAGGCGCACCAGCGCGACCTGCGCATCATCATGGACTTCGTGCCCAATCACACCTCGGCCGAACACGCCTGGTTCAAGCAAGCGCGCGCCTCGCGTGACAATCCCAAACGCGACTGGTACATATGGGCCGATCCCGCGCCGGACGGCGGCCTGCCTAACAACTGGCTGTCCTATTTCGGCGGCCCGGCCTGGACGCTCGAACCTGCCACCGGTCAGTATTATCTGCATAACTTCGACCCGGGCCAGCCCGATCTCAACTGGCGCAACCCCGCCGTCAAGGAAGCCGTGTTCAACGCCATGCGCTTCTGGCTGCGGCGCGGCGTCGATGGTTTCCGCGTCGATGTCATCGCCGTCATGCTCAAAGACCCCGAGCTGCGTGACAACCCGCTCGACCCGAACTGGAAGGAAGGCGACAACCCCGCCTGGCGCGTGCAGCGCGTCTATTCTGAACAGCAGCCGGGCATTCACGAACTAATCGCCGAGATGCGCGGCGTGGTCGATGAGTTCGACGATCGCATGCTGGTGGGCGAAATCCCGTACACGACCGACCCCACACTGCAGGTGACGTATTTCGGCACGCCCGACCAGCCCGAACTGCAGCAGCCGTTCAACTTCGCCTTCCTGATGATGCCGTGGGACGCGCAAACCGTGCGCCAGTTTGTGGCTGCCTACGAAGCCGCCGTGCCCGACTATGGCTGGCCCACCTATGTATTCGGCAACCACGACCGCGACCGGCTGGTTTCGCGTATTGGCGCAGCGCAGGCCCGCGTGGCGGCGCTGTTCCTGCTCACCGTGCGCGGCGCGCCCTACATCTATCAGGGCGAAGAATTGGGCCTGCCCAACGGCGAGGTCGCGCCCGAACAGTATCAGGATCCGCAGGGCATCAACCTGGGCATCAGCCGCGACCTGTGCCGCACGCCTTTCCCCTGGAACAGCACGCCGAAGGCCGGATTTACGACCGGTACGCCGTGGCTGCCCATCTCCAGCACTGCGCCCACGCTCAATGTTGAAGCCGAGGATAACGATCCACAGTCGTTCCTGGCACTGTATCGGAAGCTGCTGGCCCTGCGCCGCGAACACGGCGCGCTGAACGCGGGCACGTTGGCGCTGGTCAATTCGCCACCGGATACGCTGGCCTTCGTGCGCGAGGGTACGGGACAACGCTTCCTGACCGCGCTCAACTTCTCGGATGAGCATAAGACGGTGGCGCTGAGTGATGGGGGACAGGGCGAGATCATCGTATCGACGACGCTCGACCGCGAAGAACTGGTTGATCTGGCGGCGCTGGCCTTGCGCCCGAACGAAGGCGTGCTGGTGCGGCTGGGGTAACGCTCATTGCACACTCAGCCATCTCTAGCACACCTTTGGCGGGGGTGCGTTATGCTGGAAACACACCTACCATAGAAAGTGAGTGAACAGCCCATGTCAAACAAAATACCTGCCGACTACATGGATTTGATCGAGCGTCCCATCGTCGTGAGCCTGGCGACCGTCAATGCCGACGGTCAGCCGCAGGTGACACCGGTCTGGATTGACTACGACGGCGAATACCTGCGCGTGAACAGCGCCGACGGCCGCAGGAAGGTGGCGAATATGGAAGCGCGCCCGCAGGTTACCGTGCTGTGGATTGACCCGGAAAATCCCTATCGGTGGATGGAAGTGCGCGGCACGGTCATCTCAATCAGCGCCGAGGGTGGGGTTGAGCATATCAACGCACTCAGCGCCAAATACCGCAACCAGCCGGACTACTACGCCAGTATGCCCGAAAGCCGAGGCAAGGAAACGCGCATCATCTTCCGCATCCGGCCAGACAAGGTAAATGTTTCGGGGCGGTAGAGCCATGCAAATGCAGACGATTGTTTACGTACGTGACATGGTCCGGTCAGCCAGTTTCTACGCCGCGCTTCTTGGCATCCTTGCGCCGCAGGTGTTGCCAGGCAAATCGTGGCTGCCGTTCGAGGTGAACGGCGCTGTGCTGGCCCTGCACACCGCCGATCCACTACCGCCCATTAACGGGCGCGCAGAACTTTCACTGGTCAGTGACACACATCTGGAGGAGTTGATCGCGCGGTTAACCAAAACTGGCATTGAAGCGGAGCCAATTCAGCCGCAGCCGTTCGGCCGCTCGACAATCGTCCATGATCCGGACGGGCTGGCGATCCAGATCAACGAACACTAGGCACGAAGCAGGGCAGCTATTCACGCGTCCCACTCTATTCAGCGCAGGCCGATATATGGCCCGATGAAGCCGCCGCGGTCGGTGGCAACCAGCGCGCCGCTGATCTTGTTCACAGCCAGTTCGCCCATCGTTTCCAGCACGCGGTCGATCTGCTCGCGCATGAGCAGCATCACATCGTCCCAGCGCACCTCTTCCGGCAGCAGCGGTTCGCGCATCGAGCGCCAACTGGAGAAATACGCCAGCGCCGGTTCGGCCGTGTTGAACACCAGCATCTGCGGCAGATCGTAGCGCACCACGGCGAAGAAGTGGCGTGAAAGCTGGCGCGCGCCATTTTCGAGCGCATACGGATAATGCACGGGCGTAAGCGGCTGGGTATAGGGCGTGCCCGGGTTCGAGAGCAGCATCACCGCGCGCCGGAACAACGCCGTGAATTCAGGCATGGTGTTGTAGCTGTTGGTGGCCGTCAGCAGCAGGCCGCCCGGCTTGAGCACACGCTTCATCTCGGCAATCGCCGATTCCATGTCGGGCACATGGTAGAGCATGTGATTGGCCATCACGACATCGAACACGCCGTCTGCAAACGGAAGCTGCGTGGCGTCCGCCTCCGCCAGCGACGGCGCAGCGGGGTGATGCTCCAGCATACCCATCGAGTGATCGAGGCCAATGAAACGCATATTCGGCGCGAGTGCGCCCACGCGCTCGTAGTAAAAGCCCGAGCCAGTGCCCACATCCAGCACCGTTTCGTCACCCTGCCACTGCACGCGCCCCAGCACCCAGGCCGGAAAATCCACCCTGGGCACGCTGAACCGCTCGTGAATGTCCTGGCGCAGGCGCAGCAGTTCATCAGTGCAGTACTGCCGCCGCAGCGCATCGCGGTCGAAGAATGACGCCATGTGGCATCCTGTGATTGGTCGACTCAAGCGGAAGTGGGCCACCCTACAATAACGCGCGCCGTGCAGCGCGCGACCTCACCTCCACCTCTCGATTATATACCAGCCCCGTGCGCCGATCATGCATAGTCGCTGAGCGTGTATAATTCCGGGAAATCGACGCCATGAGACCCCTTGCCCATGATCCCGACGCTGGATGATTTGCAGCTTGCCCGTGAAAGGCTGCGCCCGTATCTCGCACCCACGCCCATGGAACCGGCCGTCGGGATGGCCAACCTGTGGCTGAAGCTGGAGAACGCCAACAAGACCCACGCCTTCAAGTGCCGGGGCGCGCTCAATGCCCTGCTAACGATGGACGAGGGCACGCGGTCGAAAGGCATTGTGACTGCTTCATCCGGTAATCACGGGCAGGGACTGGCTTATGCGGCGCGGCTGCTGGATGTCAAAGCGCGCGTGGTCATGCCTGAGGACACGTCGCGGCGCAAGGTCAACGGTGTGCGCCGGCTGGGGGGCGAAGCGATCCTGTTCGGCGAAACCTACGAGGCCGCCGAAGCGGAAGCGCACCGGCTAGCCCGCGAGATCGGGCGCGGCTTATCTGTCTGCCTACAATGATCCGCGAGTTATTGCTGGCGGCGGCACCATCGGTCTCGAAATTCTGGAGCAGTGTCCGCAGGTCGAGCGCGTGATCGTACCGGTCGGCGGCGGCGGCCTGATATCTGGCATAGCCATCGCCATCAAGGCGGCCAAGCCCAACGCCGAAGTTATCGGTGTCAATCCGCTGGCATCGCCCGACATGTACAACATCTTCTACCAGTTAGAACACGCCATCGACCAGGAGACACTGGCCGACGCCCTGCCCGGCGCGATTGAGGACAACTCGATCACGCTCGATCTGGTGAGCCATTATGTCGACCGGATTGTGCTGGTTTCCGAGGACGATATCGCGCGCGGCATGCAGTTCATGGCGCTGGAGCAAGGCTGGCTGGCTGAAGGCGGCGGCGTGGTGGGTATCGCGGCAGTCGAGAACGGCAGCATCGAACTGGATCGACCCACTGTCGCAGTCATCAGCGGCGGCAACGTCGATGCCGATGTGCTGCGCGACGTGCTGTGCGTGTAGCACGCCCTCACCCAGTCATGGCACTTGCGCAAGATTAGGTGGGGCAGTGCCGAGGCCCGCAGGGAATGAATTCCCCGTCTGGAAGACCCTAGTCTGCCGCACCATGCATCATGGCTGTGTACCCGGCGGCCCGTCCGGCGGCGGCGTTTGCACGTAAGCATTGAACTGCTCGTCGAGCTGGGCGCGGTTGACCTCGGCGATCTGGCGCACATCCGGCGCGGGCTTCACTGGCACGCGCGTCTCCCAGCGGTCGAGCAGGCTCGTCAGCCCCGCAACAATCAACGCGATGATCAGCCCGCCAAGCACGGCCCAGCCGAAGCTCACCACCACCAGATAACCACCGGTATAGGGCGCAAGCCATTCGGTCACCAGCGCCGCCGCCAGCAGCATGAGCGCATTGAGCACGAACAGAAACAGCGCCTGTACCAGCAGCACCATCGGACAGGTGAACAACCGCAGGAGGGGCCGCACCAGCGCATTGAGCGCCGCCAGTACCAGCCCCGCCACGACCAGCGTAATGCCTATCCGCCCCGCAATATAGATGCCCGGCAGCAGACCAGAAGCCACCACGGCCAGCGCCAGCAAACTCGCTCCGAACGCAGCCAGCCACGCACGGATCATTACTTATCGAACCGGCGCTTGCTTATGCGCGTAATCCACAGCACGACCGCCACCGCCAGCAGGATGATCACGATGAAGATCGCCCACAGCCCGGATGTGGCGCTGTCGGCCGCCGTCGAACTCGGCTTCCACCGGTGTAAGCGTGGGTTGCGGCGTATGGCTGGCCTCTGGCAGATTCTGGGCGGCCGCCGTCACCTCAAGCGTCGCCTCTGCGGTCACGGTTTGAGCGGCCAGCACAGCGCGGGCCGTGCGCGTGGCCTGTGCGCCCTCGGTGGCGGCCATGGCCTCGGCGCCAGCGGTGGCGGTCAAATCAGCGTTGCGCGCGCTGGCAGTGCCGGCAGCCTGCGTGACTGCGCTCTCGGTCGCACTCAGGGCGGCCTGCGCAGTGCTGGTCGCGCCTGCATTGGCCACCGTCGTTGCGGCCGCCTGCTGCGTGGCGGTGCGGCCCGCCTGCGCAGTCGCCGTTAGCAGTTCCTGCGCCAGCGCCGTCGCGGCTTGATGAGCGTTGGCCTGCGCCGTCGCGCGGGACTGCGCGGTCGTCGTCGCATTGGCAGTGTCCTGCGTAGCGCGCACGCTGGCCGCCTGAGCAGTCGCCTGTGCGTTGGCCGCGTCGGTGGTGGCCCGCGCGCTGACAGTTGCGGCAGCCTGCGTGGCCACTTGAGCAGCCGCGTGCGTCGCCGAAGCCTGCGCCTCGACGGTGGATCGAGCGTTGGTGGCGGCCTCCTGCACCAGCGCGGCGGCGGCGGCCAGCGTACCGCTCGTATCCGGCGTGGGCTGCGGACTGCTGGTTTCCGTCGCTGTCACCGTCGTCGCAGTGGCGGGAACCAGTGTCTCTGTGGCGGGCACACTGGTCGCGGTAGCCGGGCGCGGTGTGACGCTGGCGGGCACAGCCGTGTTGGTGGCAGGAATGCTGGTGGCGGTTGGCGCGTCGGTCGCGGCCTGCGCGACGGCCGTCGCCGCCTGCTGGGCTGCCTCAGTTGCAGCGATTCTCGTCGAAGCCGCGCGGGTCTGACCAACGAGCGCCTCGGCCGTGACAGTGGATGCGAGTTCGACCGCTGCGCGCGTGGCCGCTGCCTGCGTCATAGCGGACTGTGTCGCGGCGGCCTGTGTCTCTGCCGACTGCGTTCCCATCGCTTCGGTAGCGGCAGTGCGCGTGGAGGAGGCGTCCAGCGCTTCCTGCGCCACGGCCGTGCGTGTAGACGCCGCAAATGCCGAGGCAGTGCCCGTGGCCGGCGTGTCTGGCGTCGCAGTTGCGGTCGGCGTGGGCGTGAACAGGGTTGGCGGCGCAATGAAGCTCAGTGACAACGCCCCGCTCGGCCCGGCGGCCGTATCAATTGAAATCGCCAGGTCATTAGCGCCAGGCTGCATGGCGCTGAAAGGCAGCGTGATCGTCGCCGGCAAGGTGACCGGATGAGCCACATCGACGCCATTGAGCAGCACCGCGCCGTGGATGGCTGGTGTTTGCGACTGCGCGTTGATCGTGATTACGGTATCGCTGGTCACGGTATCACCGTCACTCAGGCCTTCGATGGTAACAATCGGCGTCAGCGGGGCGATCATCAGCGTCACTGACGCCTGCCCGGTCTGGCCCCGGTCGGTCGTTGCGGTCACGACCAGATTGGCCGCGCCCGGAGGCACCATCATTGGGTCGAGCGTAAACGTTCCATCTTCAGCCACCAGCGGCACGCCATTGATGGTGGCGGTCACTTCGGCAATCGGCGTTTGACCCACGCTGTTCAGGCTGAACGAGACCGGCGCATCCACAGACTGCCCATCAGTCAGGCCGCTGACGCTCACAACGGGCGGCACATCGGCGATGATGAAATCGGCCGGATAGGTCGCTTCGAGGCCAGCCTCGTTAACGACGACCACATCGATGTGATTATCGCCGGGCGGAAGCTGCATTGGGTCGAGCGTGAAGGTGTAGGGCGGCTCCAGCGTCACGAAATCAGCGCCGTTGATGCTCAGGCGCACCTCCGTGATCGGCGTTTGGCCGAAGGGGTTGACGGTGATCTCAATCGGCTCGTCCATCGCGCCCATCTCCGACAGATCGCGTGACAGGCTAATCTGCGGCGGCAGCGCGGCGATCTCTACTGTGGCGCTGCCCGCGCCGATGTCGCCGTCGGCGTCGATGGCCGTCACGGTCAGCGTCAGCGGGCCGGGCGGATAGTCCATCGGGTCGATGCTAATCACGTAGGGCGGCCCGGTCAGCTCCGTAGGTGGTTCGCCATTGATCGACAGCATCACGCTGGTGAGTTCCTGATCAGCGCCAATATCAATGACAATGTCCGTCGGCTCCGCGATCGGTTCGTCAGGCGCGCTGTCGAGATAGACGACGGGAACGGGAATCGGGGCGCGCACCGTGCCGGAAATGGGATTGGAAGTCACGCCGTCCTGCTCCACCGCGATCTCGAAGCTGTACATCGCCCCATCGAGCGGCACATCGAGAGTCATCGACAGGATGTACTGGCTGCTCAGGCGCTGCGCCAGCGCCGTGTAGATTTCATCCAGTTCTTCGGGCGTGGGCAACTCGTAGAAACGGGCTTCGGTTGCGCCGGAAAGGCTCTCCAGGAATGCGCGATCGGCGCCGTAGCCGAGGCCAATGGTATAGCTGGGCACGCCGCCCAGGTACGCATTCTGAACTACTGCTTCGGCCGTGGCGGTACTCAGACCGCCGTACTCCACGCCATCACTGAGCAGGATCATGGCGCGGCGCGATACGGGCGACTCCTTGGCCAGATTCACGCCATCATTGGCCGCTTCAAACAGCGCGGTGCGCCCAAGCAGACCAATCGAGTCGATAGCGGCCAGCAGCGCGTCCTTGTCGGTGGTGTAGTCCTGCAGCAGTTGAACTGTGCTGCCAAACGCCATCACCGCGACGGGGTCGATATCGCGCACGGTTTCGACGAACAGACGGGCAGCCTCTTTCGCGCGCTCCAACGGCACACCGGCCATGCTCTCGCTGGCGTCAATCACCAGCACACTGGCAAATGGCAGGTCGCTGCTGGCGACGCTCTCGACGGTCACGTCACTTACAAAATCACTCAGCGGCCCTGTAATGTGGAAATTATCGGCAGTTAACCCACCCACCGGCTGCCCAAGCGCGTCATACACGTTGACGGTCAGTTCAAGCTGCGGCAGATCCAGCGAGTTCACGCCCGAGAGTTCCAGCGTCAGCACAGGCGCATCCTGCATCGAAGCGCTGGAAGGCAGCAACGCGGCCAGAAGAACGATCAAGGCGGTAAATGCAGCGGCCCGTTTCACAAGTAAACTCCTAACTCTGAATGCGGAGCGCATTTTGCCTATGATGATAGCTCAGTCCGCCGCTGCCGCAACGCACCCCGCGACCTACTCCATGCTATAATCCGCGAGACGCGGCCGGAATGCGCACAAACTTCAGGGGGCTGAACGTGGAGCTTTCGCACGACGAGGTTCGAAAAATCGCGGAATTGGCCAAGCTGGACCTCACGGCCGAGGAAGTGGATTTATACACCGGCCAGCTCACCCACATCCTCCAGTATTTCCACAAGCTGCTTGAACTCGACACGTCGCACATCCCCCCAACGGCTTCCGTGCTGCCGCTCACCAACGTCTTCCGCGACGACACGCCTGCCCCACCGCTCACGCCCGAACAAGTCATCGCCAACGCGCAGACCGCGCTCGACAACCAGTTTCTGGTTAGCAGCGTGCTGGACGAGTGACCACACGGGGCGCATGAATGATGGATGCCACTACTTCCGCCGCACCCTCTCGTTTGCTCTACAGTGCAGGTGTACGCCGCAGCCGATACGTGCGGCTGTTCATGCGCGCGCTGCTGGGCATACTGGCCGCGCTGGCCCTCGGGCTGATGCTGACTCTGGCAGAAGAACGCGGTTTTTTGCCGCCACTGGTCACCAACATTGGCCTGCTGATCGCGTTTGGATTCGGGCTGTGGTTTGCCATTCGCGCGGTCGTGCAGTTGGTACGCATTGTCAGCCGCCGCAGCGTGACGGTGCGCCTGTACGACAAGGGTTTCGTCTGGTTCGAGCAAGGGCATTCCGCCAAGCACCAGTGGCGAGAGATCGTCCGCTTCCGGCAAGGCGCTCGTGCGCTGCGCCTGTTCGGGCATCCGCTGGTTGAGTGGGGCGCGCAGGTGCTCACAGTCGAGGATGGCAGCGAGTACCGCTTCACACCGGCGCTGGGCGACGCGGAAGTCTTCGCCCAGTACGTGCGGCCCTACAGCGCGCGCGTCACCAGCCTGCGTATGAGCAAGGCGCTGCGTAATGAGCAGCCGGTCAAACTGAGCGACCGCCTGACGATTTATCCGGGCGGCGTAGCGGTGGGCAAAACCGAAGTGCCGTGGGCCGAACTGCGCGTGACCGTTGATCCCGGCTGGAAGAAGATCACGCTGCGCCGCCTGCAACGCGGCTCGAAACCGCGCGTGATCGCCCGGTTCCGTGTCGGCACAATCGACAATCCGGGCGGATTCGTTGAGATCGCCCGCCCTCAGATCGAATCGCACAGCCAGCGTTTGGAGTAACGCGCCCGTGGACGCTCCCTCTGCGCTCAGCCGCCACCGCCTGCCCGCCCCGTATCGCCGCCTGCTGCCGCTGGCTGTGCTAATTCTGCCGGCGCTGCTGCTGTTGACTATTCTGCTGGGCACAGGCTTCACTGCGGCGCTGTTCAGCCCGCGGCTGTGGCTGCCGCTGCTCGTGCTGTGCCTGCCCGCCGCCTACTGGTGGCAGGAAGGCGTCGATGTGTGCCCCACCGGCCTGCGGCGGCGCATTCAATTCCGGCGCTTTCTGCCCTATAGTCTGATTTCGGAGTGGGCGTTTGATGCTCGGCCCGATGTGCGCGTGCTGCGCGTGTTCGACGAAGCGCACCAGATCGTCATCGAGTGCCGCGCGGCCCATCTCACCGAGTTCACGGGCCTGCTCGACGCGCTGCAAACGCATCTGCCCAACGCAGGCACAGTGATCACGGGCCAGCCGGAGCGCGCCGCAGCACCCCCCAGATGAAGCCGCCGTTGGGCGCAAACAGGAACACCACGAGGAAGATAGCGGTTAGCGTGAGCACGATGCCAGCGCTGGGCGCGATGCGTAAATGCCACGTCACCAGCATGCCCAGCACGCTTCCAGCAGCGCCAATGATGGCCGACAGCACCATCAGCCAGTGCAGCCGCCGCGCAAAGAAGCGCGCCGTCGCCGCGGGTGTCACCAGCAGCGACACCACCATCGCCACGCCCACCGTTTGCAGGCTGACCACGACCGTCACCGCCAGCAGCACCAGCAGCAGCAGGCGTAGCCCTTCGGCTGGCAGCCGCTGAACCCGCGCCAGCGTGGGGTCGAACGAGATGATCAGGAATTCCTTGTAGAACAGCACAACGAGGCTCAGCACGATGACCGTGATCACGGCAGTCACGACCATGTCGCTGGTACTCACCGCCAGCACATTGCCGATGAGCAGATGCGTGAGGTCGGTGCTGTAGTTGTTGGTCGTCGAGATGATGGCAATGCCCAGCGCCAGCATCCCGGCCAGGACGATGCCAATTGCCGTATCTTCACTCAGGCGGCGTCCCCGCGTCAGCCAGCCGATGATCACCGCCGCCAGCACGCCTGCCCCCAGCCCGCCCAGCGTCACTGCGCCCGGCGCGCCGCCAGTAGCGATGTACGACAGCGCCACGCCTGGCATGATGGCGTGCGCCATGGCGTCGCCCAGAAACGCCATGCCGCGCGTGACCACATAGGCGCCCACCACACCGCACACGATACCGGTGAGGATGACAGCGACCAGCGCACGCTGCATGAACGGCACACTGATCGGATCGAGCAGCAACTGCTGGAGGAACACATCCACGACGAATTGATACTCCGTCTCAATTAGCTGCGTTATCATAAATCCAGCCTATACTCTTGGCAAGGCGTGCTGGTGAAAACCCCTCAACCCCCGGCCCTTTCTCCCACGCAAGTGGGGCGAAGGGGAGAGCAGCGCGCCTACAACGCGACAAAGCCCCTCTCCACGCGCGCCGCTGTATATATGTGCGGTGCGTAGTAGAGCGGCAGGACGAAGTCCGGGTTGAGGGGGTGAGGTTAATCTGAGAACCACAGCGAACAAGGATGGAGCGCGATGGGCGGAGAAAAAGCGGAACTCACTTGCACTGCAGCCATTCGGCCCGTGACGGATATTTCCACGGTCAATGTGCGCGCCGGCGCGGGCAGGCACTACGCCATCGTGCGCCAACTGCCGGTCGGCACCAGCGGCTTGAACGTGGCAGACGTGAAACCGGATGAAGCGAGTGAAGCGCGCGACGGCCGCGTTTTCCAGTGGCTGCTGATCGACCTGCCCGGCGGCGGCGTAGGCTGGGTGCGCGATGATCTCGTCACCATCGAGGGCGACTGTCGCACAGTGGGCTACGGCCTGCTCAAAGGGCCTGAACGTGCCGCGCTCCTCAAGCATGTCGAGCCAGCAGAGCCTGCAAAACCCGACCAGCCGGAAAAGCCGGAGGTTTCGCCCGAACAGCTCGAACGCGCGCGCAATGCCGCCTTCGCCATCACCGCCGGTTTCGAGGGGCGCGGCTACGACGCTTTCCAGAATTACGACAGCGGCATCGTCAGCTACGGTCGCTTTCAGTTCACGCTGTCATCCGGCTCGCTCGAAAAAGTACTCGACTTGTATCTGGACAAGGCCAGCGGCCCCAGCCCGGATCAACTGCGCAAGCAGTTCATGGCGCGGGTGCACAGCAAAGACGAAACGCTGCGCCAGGACGAGGATTTCAAGCGCCTGCTGCTGGGGCTGGCCGCCGACCCCGCCATGCAGGCCGCACAGGACGCCTATGCGACCAACACATTCTGGAACACGGCGCTGGTGACCAGCATGAAACCGCGTGGAATCCAGACGGCGCTGGGGCAAGCTTTCGTGTTTGACACGGCCATCAACCACGGATCGTGGGGCGCAGAAAGCACGTATCTGCGCGGCGCGGAAAACGCGCTGGGCGTTGGCATCAAGTCAAAGTTAGGCGAGAACGGCATCACCGAGGAGCAGCTTCTGATGCAGGCAGCGCAGATTCGGCGCGAACGCCTGTACGCGCTGGCAAATGCGCGGGGCTGGGGCGGCCTCAAACCGCGCGCGGATTTCTGGGTGGAGCGCATGAGAGCGGGCGATTGGGATTTGCAGGGCGACGACAACGGCGAAGTCGCCATCCGCCCGGACAAGAAGGTTCAGGTGAAGCAGCCGTTTTAGCCAGCGGTGAAACTGTATTTTCGCACTGGCGAACGTTGCGCTTGCGGTTCGCCTGAGTCTGAAGCCGTCAGGCTGGAGCTGCGCCCCATGAACGGGGATTCAACCGATGGCAGCAGTTCCTTACTTTCTACTTTTCGCTTTGAACTATCTTTTCTCAGTGCTCTATTTTTTCACCTTCAAATCCATCACCTTGGGCGTGAGTAGCCACAGGAGATAGCCGCGCATCGGCCGCTCGGCGGTCACATCCACCCGCGCCAGCCCGCCCTTTTTCATCACCACGCGGCCGAGGCCCGTCAGGCTGATGATCGTGCTGCTGAAATCTGGCTCGTGGCCCACCAGCATCACCTCGTCTTTGTCCCCCAGCCCGTGAGTAAGCTGTTCGAGTGCCTCGATGTCAAAGCCGGGAGCCAGCTCGGGCGCGACTTTCACTGCCAGTTGCAAATGTTCGCCCAGAATGTCCGCCGTCTGGCGGGCACGCACCAGCGGGCTGCTGTAGAGCAGGCCGGGCCGCACCCCCAGCGCGTTGAGAAAACGCGCTGCGTTTCCGGTGCGCACAACGCCGCGTGAAGTCAATTGGCGTGCAGAATCTGCCAGCGCGCCATCCTCATTGGCTTCAGCCAGACCGTGGCGGAAAAAATAGACGCGCATGGCGCTCCTCCTTCGTGACTGCCTGTGCTTCTTCAGAATTGGCGAACGAGGCTAAACCCTGTGTGTTCTCCGTATATCAGTGGTTCAAACCGTTTTTCAGGATGCTTGCTGCGCATCCGGTATTGGCTGGCTGTCCGCGTAGCCGTTCGGATGGCTGCGCTGCCATTCCCAGGCGGTCTGCACAATCGCCCCCAAATCGCGGTACTCGGGGTACCAGCCCAGCTCGGTGGTGATGCGCGTATTGTCGGCCACCAGCGCAGCGGCATCCCCGGCGCGGCGCGGCGCGATTTTGGCCGGGATCGGGTGGCCGGTCACCACGCGGCAGGTTTCGATGACTTCCTGCACCGAATAGCCGCGCCCGCTGCCAAGATTGTAAGCGCGACTCGGCCCGTCTGTCAGCGCTTCGAGCGCCAGAATGTGGGCATCGGCCAAGTCGAGCACATGGATGTAGTCGCGGATGGCGGTGCCGTCTGGCGTGGGATAGTCGTCGCCAAACACATCGACGTGCGCACGCTGGCCCAGTGCCACTTGCAGCACAATCGGGATCAGATGCGTTTCCGGGTAGTGATCCTCGCCGATGTGGCCGCCCGGGTGCGCACCGCTGGCGTTGAAATAACGCAGCGCGCAGTAGCGCATGCCGTAAATGCGATCCATCCAGTACAGCAGCCGTTCGGCGTAGGCCTTGGTTTCGCCGTAGACGCTGCCCGGGATAATCGGTTCGCTCTCGTCTATCGGAATGCGCGTGGGCTGATCGAACAGATTGGCCGTAGACGACAGGATGAAGCGTTTGACGCTGTGCTCGACGGCCGCCTCGATTAAATTCTCGGCCGCATGAACGTTGTCGCGCAAATACAGGAATGGCTTCTCCATGCTCTCGCCCACCTGAATGCGCGAGGCGAAGTGCAGGATGCCGTCAAACGTGTGGCGCTCGAACAGCGCGCGCACGGCGGCCGGATCGAGCAGATCGCCTTCTACCACCGTGGCTTTGGGGTGGAGCGCGCCCCGGTGGCCAGCCTGAAAATTGTCAAACACAACCACATCGTAGCCACGGTCGATCAACTGCTCGACGACATGGCTGCCGATATAGCCTGCGCCGCCGGTGACGAGAATAGTCATGAATGATCTCCCTGGCCAGCGGGCTACGCTGGCGGTGCATCCGACTCGGGCCCTTGTGCGCCCGGCAGCATGTTCTCGATATTCTGAATGTAGAGCGTTTGGCTGGGGCTGGAGATTTGCAGGTTCATGTTATCGACTTCGCGCTTGAGCGCCAGCAAGATCTTCTCCTGTTCAGCGCGAAATGGCGGAATATCTGGAATCATCACGTAGGCGCGCACCAGCACTTCGAGCGATTGTATGCCGATATTGACGAAATAGACCTGCGTTGTGTCCTGCTCGACGCTGGGGTATTTGCGCAGCACATCGCGCAGCCGGTCGAGCATCCCCTCCATCACGTCTGGCGAGGTAGAGCCTGAAATGCCGAACTTGACGTTGACCATGCGCTTGCCCAGCCGCGACCAGTTCACCACCGAGGCAGCCGCCATTTTGCTATTCGGCACCACCACCAGCGACTGATCCATCTGGCGCACCCGCGTCGAGCGCAGGCGCACGTCCTCGACCGCGCCGTCACAGTCCGGCGTGTTGATCCACTCGCCCACCACAAACGGGCGATCGGTAATGATGACGATAAAGCCGAACATGTTCGAAATCGTGTCCTGGGCGGCCAGCGATACGGCCAAACCAGCGATGCCGAGACCGGCGATCAGCGCGCCTACGTCCACGCCCCACGCCTGGAGCGCGAACACACCGGCGATAGCGACTGTAAATAGTTTGAGGCCGCTCTTCAGGAACGGCAGCAGCACATCGTCGACATTCAAGCCGGTGATGGCGCGCAACTGCGCCGACGTAAAGAAGAAGTAGCTAATGAGACGGATGAAGAACAGGGCAGCCGCGAGGATGAGCAGCGACACCGCGATCTGATACATAAGACGTGTGGCAATCAGCCCCATGTCCAGCACGAGGCCGGCCCACGCGGTTGCCAGCGCCGCAATGACGTAGCGCGACGGCCCACGCAGCAGCGTATTGATGGTTTCATCCGCATTGGGGTAATTGGCGCGCCTCAACAACCGGCGCAGCGGTATCGTGATGATGCGCAAGATCACGCGCACGACGATGATTAGAATCAGCAGGGCCAGGAGGACGAGGAGAATCCGCGCCATTATCTCGCGTGCTTCCATACTCAGAAGATCCATCGTCACATCCTGTCTGTGGAGCGCAGCGTCAGCGTGCGCCTGAATACCAGTCAATCGTGCGCTGCAGGCCGTCACGGAACGGCGTGCTGGCCTTAAAGCCAAATTCCGCCTCAGCACGTGTGGTATCGAGCTTGCGGCGCGGCTGGCCGTCCGGCTTGCTGGAGTCCCACACCACCTCGCCGTCAAAGCCCACTATCTCGCGGATCATGTAAGTCAGATCGCGGATGCTGATTTCATAACTGGAACCCAGATTGACGGGTTCCGGTTTATCGTAGTTTTCGGTGGCCAGCACAATGCCTTCGGCCGCGTCGTCCACATACAAAAACTCGCGCGTGGCCAAGCCTGTGCCCCACGCCACCACTTCACTCTCACCGCGTTCCTGGGCTTCCACAAACTTGCGGATCAGCGCCGGTATCACATGCGACGAGCGCGGGTCGAAGTTGTCGCCCGGCCCATACAGATTGGTGGGCAGCAGATAGATGCTGTCGTAATCATACTGCTCTCGATAGGCCTGCCCTTGCACCAGCAGCATCTTTTTCGCCAGGCCATACGGCGCATTGGTCTCTTCGGGATAGCCGTTCCAAATCTCGTCCTCATGGAACGGTACCGGCGTGAACTTGGGATAGGCGCATACCGTGCCAATCGTCACGAACTTCTGCACGCCCGAGCGCCACGCTTCGTGCAGAAGCTGGGTGCCCATGAGCAGGTTGTCGTAGAAAAACTCGGCAGGGCGCTCACGGTTAGCGCCAATGCCGCCCACGACTGCCGCCATGTGAATGATCACATCTGGCCGCGCGTCATTCAGCAGGCGCAGCACCGCCACATGCTCACGCAGATCATAGTCCGCGCTGCGCGGCACGAAGATTTCGGCGGCCCCGCGTACCTGCAGAGCACGCACCACGCGGCTGCCCAGAAACCCCGAACCACCCGTTACCACAAAGCGATTTTCAGACCAGAATGACATGAATGCCTCTCTCTGCCAAGGGACCACAAATCCGATGTACACGTGCTGATATAGCCGAAATATGAACTGGCTTGAACCGTCCTCTCCCCCGTTGCGCTTCGATTAACTCCCCCTCTCCATTGTAATGGAGAGGGGGTTGGGGGTGAGGAGTTTTGACTGTGCAAGCACACCCTAGTGTAGCCTTGTGTGCGCCGGCCTTTCAAGCATGCGACGGTAAGCCGTAGAGCGACCAGCCGCCATCCCGCCGAACCACATGCGCCGTAACTACCCATGCCAGCGGACTGATCAACGCGCGGGCCGGCACCGTGACAATGCGCGCGGCCTGCGGCACATGAACGCCCGCTTCCGCGTAGTAGCCGTCGAGCGCGGCCGTCTTTTGCGCAGCGTGCTCGCGAAAGGCCGCCAGCGTTTGCGCTACCGTCACCAGCGGAGCGTGCTGCGCGAAGCGCCGCCATAGATCGTAGTCCATCGTGTAGTAACGCGCTTCGTCGAGCGCGCCGCCGGACTGGTCCCAGAGTGAGCGCCGCCAGAACGTGCCTTCCTGCCGGATAAAGCCAAGCGCCCGCCCATGATACCATCCGCGCCGGATCGCGCCGCGGAAGTAGCCGGACTTGAGCGGAAAGTGCCGCAGCGCGCCATCCGCGCCGATATTGGCCGGTTGGCCTGTGAGCCACTGCACTTGCGGGAAACCAGCGAATAACTCGCCCACCGCCGCCAGCGCGCCCGGCAGCAGCACGTCGTCGCTGTTGAGCCACGCCAGAATGCTGCCCGTCGAACGAGTGAAACCCTTGTTGATGGCGTGGGCCTGCCCGCTATCTGGCTCACTGACGGCATAGGCCAGGCGTGTCGCAACCGATTGCAAAATGTCTGCGCTGCCGTCAGTCGAGCCGCCGTCAATAACGATGACTTCGAGATCGGGATAGCCCTGATCGAGCAGCGAGTTCGAGCGCGGCGGCAAGATACGCGGCCTGGTTGTACGAGGGCACGACCACGGAAATGCGCGGCCATACAGTGGGGTTGAGATTAGTCGCAGTCGTCGCAGCCATGCTCATCGACGTAGAAATCGAGGTGTTGGCCGTCGTGGTGCGCGAACAGGCCCTTGCCGTATAACTGCGCCAGCACGTCGGGCAGGAACACCTGCTCGGGCGTACCGAGCGCCACCACGCGGCGGCGCAGCGCAAGCACGCGGTCGAAGCGATGATAGGCCAGGTCGAGGTCGTGCGTACTCAATACAATCGTCACGCCCTCAGCGTTAATCTTGTCGAGCGTGTCCAGCAGTTCGGCCTGCGCGCTCGGGTCCACGCCGCTGAAAGGCTCGTCCAGCAGCACAATGTCGTCGTTCTGCGCCAGTGCGCGGGCGACAAATACGCGCCGGCGCTGGCCACCGCTCAACTCGCCGATCTGCCGGCGGCCGAAACGGGCCATATCGACACGCTCCAGCGCCTGATCGACCTGCTCCCAGTCGCGTTTGCCCGCGTAGCGAAACCAGCCGATCTGGCGGGCACGGCCCATCATGACCGCGTCGCGCACCGTAATTGGAAAGCGCCAGTCCACATCGTCGTGCTGGGCGACATAACCGAGCCGTTCCGGGCCGCCTTCGATGGTTATCTCGCCGCTGGCCGTGTTGAGCAGGCCCATGATCGCCTTGAGCAACGTCGATTTGCCCGCGCCGTTCGGGCCAATGATCGCGAGCCGTTCGCCCTCGTTGACGGTCAGGCTCACATCGTCGAGCGCCTTGCCCTGCGCATACGCCACCGTCAGCCCACGCACCGTGATGATGGCGCGCGGCGGCAGGGCATCGCTGTGAATGATCGGCTGCGGGGCAGCAGTCTGCACGGGAGTTGCGCTCCAAACGGCGCGCATTAACTTGGCATCAGCGCGCTTGTAATGACGCCGGCATTATAGCGCATGAGGTCGAGGTACGTGGGGGCAGGGCCGTCAGGCTCACTCAACGCCTCGATGTACAGCCCGCCCACCAATTGCACGCCAGCATCGCCTGCCACCGTTTCGGCCAGCGCCGTGTTGGCGGTGATTTCGACGAAAATCGCGGGCACGCCCTGCGCCTGCACCAGCCGGATCAGAGCGGCCAGCTCCTGCGGATCAGGCTCGGACTCGCTGCTCCCGCCCGGCAGCACGGTCGCCACCATCTCGAAACCATAGCGAGCGGCGAAATACTGCAAGTTCTCGTGGTTGGTCACCAGCCGGCGGCGCTCGGGCGGAAGCTGGTCGATCAGCCCAGCAATTTCAGCGTCGAGCGCCTGAAGCTCATCGCTGTACTGATAGGCATTCTCATAGTAGGCATCGGCGTTGGCCGGGTCGGCGGCCGCCAGCGCATCGGCGATATTCTGTGCCCACACGATCAGGTTGAGCGGGTTCATCCACGTATGCGGGTCACAGTCCGCGCGCTGCTGCATGGCCTGATCTGACGACGCATCGGCTTCCTGCGCGCTGCACGCGAGGTTAACGCCCAGCCTGCCCAGCGGCGGGACAGGCTCGGCCCCATCCTCAGGCTGCGCCGCGCCCAGCGGCAGGATCGCTACGCCCGTATTCGCCTCCATCACGGGCACATTCGCGCCGGCATTCTCGATCAGGCGCTGCACAAACGACTCATAGCCTGCACCCACCGTCAGCAGCAGGTCAGCGCGCGACAGGCGCAGCACATCATCGGCGGTTGGCTCATATACATGCGGATCGGTGTCGGGAGGCAGCAGCGCCTCCACCTGCGCATAATCCCCGGCCACACGCGCCGCCACGTCCGCCAGCACCGAAGTGGTCGCCATCACCCGCAGCGGCGCATCCTGGGCCGCCACAGTTCCGCTCATGCCCAGCAGAGTTACTCCAATCGCAAGCACAGCCAGCATCCGCATCGTTCATTCCTATCCTAATTGATACGCAGTCTCATTATGATAAGTGAGCAGGCTGAGTTGTCAAGGCGGGAACTGGCCCTCATCCCCAGCCCTTCTCCCTCATGGAGAAGGGAAACATGCTCAACATTGACGGAGAGGGATTTAGGGTGAGGGCCGTGATAAAAAGAGCGCCAAGGGAAAAGCCCCTGGCGCTCTTTGCGTCCTTCGCTTACTGTGCGCTGGCGTTCCTACCGTATCGGCACGGCCAGGATTTCGCCCTGCACGCCTACCCACGGGGCCGCTATCCAGCCTACCTGCCCATCCGACAGACGCACCTGATACCAGCGATTGGTGCCGGCCTGCACGGTGCGGCCAATGACCTGTGCCTGACCACCCCACGGAATCTGGGCGATGACGGCGGTGCGGTCGCTGGGCCGTTCGCGCACGTTCATCTGGGCGCGGGTGGTGGCGACCACCCCCCGATTAGGCGCGTCGTTGATCTGGTCGAAGATGCTGCCCTGCTCTGGCAGAGTGAGCGGATCGACGCTGGTTTGCAGGAAGCGGCCGGAAGACCAGCCGAAGCGGTCGCCCACCTGCAGGTAGTACCAGTTGTAAATCCCCTCGCTGGAATTGCGCGCCAACACCGGATAGGATGACCCACCGGGCAGCGTGGTGATGAACGACGCCCCGAGGTAGGGGCCTGTACGCAGCGCCAGCCCCTTGGGGCCAGACACGGTGGCAATCGGGCCGGTGTAGCCGGGGGTAGCGAACTGCGTGCCGAATGGTGTGCCCGGCGGCAGGACCGCGCCGCCGGTGGGGAAAGGTGTGGGCCCGTCAATCTGCGCCCACTGCACCGACACCAGCGCGAGGTCAATGTCCTCAAAGTATTCGACTACCATGTTATGCGCGCCGGGCGTAAGCTGCACCTGCACGCGGTCGGTCGTCTGGACACGCGAAACGAAGCGATCCAGCACCAACACATTGTCGATGATCAGACGCACGCCATCATCGCTGGTAACGATGAACTCATAGGTGCCGCCCGCCATATTCTGCACCGACGTGAACCGCGCCGAGAAGAAGTCCGGCGGAATCGATGGGCTGGGCGAGCCAAGACCCCAGTTGAAGTTTACGCCCTGCGGGGCGCTTTCAGTAATCACTGGCGTGCCCGCCAGCGTGGGGTTGTTGAAATACTGAGCCGTCCAGTTGGTGCCAAAGTCGGCCAGCACCGCCACAGCGCCAACGGCCATGACGACCAGCACAGCCATAATCACGGTAAGTACGAGCGCGCGGTGTTTCACGTTGCCCCTCCCGTCCAACTGGGTGGCGAAAGCCTCAAATCAAGCGGCTGCGTAGAACGCGGGCCAAAAGAGCTTATGCATCCCACATCATCCAATACCGGAATTATAACGTGTTCTGCCTGCGCGTCACGCATAAGGGGCACAATGCTTCGAATCAATGCGCTGCAAGCAGATATCAGGCCCAAATACCTATTCATGGGTAGCCGCCCGCCTCACCCATCCATACGGATTAAGCCTATAATGAAAGTGCGTGCAACTTAATTCCATCCACTTGCGTATTCATTGCAAGAAGGATGGTACAAGGAAAAAGGAGACCCAAATCATGGCTGAGGAAAAGACCAAGGGCATGCCGGAAGACGAATCGACTGAGGCGCGCCCCTTCAGCGAACAACTGGAAGTGGCCGGTGAAGAACTGGTCAACCGTGTAAAAGAACTGGTGCAGCAGGGTAACGTCCGCAAGCTGATCGTCAAGAGCGCAGACGGCCGGATTTTGCTTGAGCTTCCACTTACGCTGGGTGTGGTGGTCGGCAGCGGTCTGGTGTTTTTCTACCCGATTCTGGCGATGCTGTCGGTTATCGGCGGTCTGGTGGCCCGGGTGAACATCGAGATCATCCGCGAGGCTGACGACGTGAGCGAGTTGAGCGTGGACACCAAAGATGTCGTCGACAAGGTGCAAGACGTGGCCAAGGACGTGGGCAAGCGCCTTGAGCGCGCGGCGAACAGCGCTCAGGACACGGCCGAGACCGAGGTCAAAGATGCCAAGAAAAAGGTCAACATAACCGATACCGACAACGATCTGCAGGCCTAAACAGCCTAATCATCCTCGCAGTTCACTCAGCAGGCTTCCCATAGGGGGAGCCTGCTGTTGTTTGTAGAGTCACGACTGCCATCAGCGCATCTCCAGCACAACATTTATGAAATGCCCGTGGCCCCTATGCTATACTGTCAGACATCTGCGGGCGGCCCTGCCAATGCATCGGGAGTGAAACTGGTTTGGCGAAGTCACGTACGGAACAACTCGTCGCGCGGCTGCGCGATTTGCAGGCCAGTTCGGGTGAGGTAGACGCGGCCGCCATCGTCAGTGTGGACGGCCTGAGCATCGCCTCGTCGCTGCCAGTGGGCACTGAAGAAGACCGCGTGAGCGCCATGTCGGCGGCCATGCTGTCGCTGGGCGAACGCATCGCCCATGAACTGGGCCGTGGTGGCCTGCAGCAGGTATTCGTCAAAGGCGAAAATGGCTACGTCATTCTCACAGCGGTGGGCGATGAAGCCGTACTCACGGTGCTGGCGCGCAAGGAAGCCAAGCTCGGCCTGATCTTTCTCGATCTGGCGCGCACCGTTCAAGATTTGAAGATGTTGATTTAGCTTTACTCTCTTCATCCATCAGCGAAAGCCAGTCAACCGTGACAGAGCAGCAGGCGCAGCTTGGCGAACAGGTAAGCGGGCTGTCGTACCCGAACCGTTTCGGGCGCGCATTCCTGCTTGCCTTGCTGGAAGTGGTCGGTGAAACAGGTTTCGCGACCCTCATGCAGCGCATTGACGCGCCCTATGATCGCGCCAACCTGCCGCCTGATGACATGGAACGCGGCATCGATTTTGCGATGCTGGGCGCGCTCAATCAGGCGCTGGACGACGTGTACGGCGCGCGCGGCGGCCGGGGCATGGCGCTGCGGGCCGGGCGCGCATGGCTCGTCAAGGGCCTCAACCGCTTCGGCGCGCTGTCGGGCATCGACGACCCCGCTTTCCGCACACTGCCGGCCGACGAGCGCGTGCGCATCGCCCTCAAAGCGCTGGCCAGCATTTTCACCCACTTCACCGACCAGCACTCCGAAATCGAAGACACGCCCACGAGTTTCCGCTTCACAGTAGACGAAAGCCCGATGGCGTGGGGTATCAGCGCCGAGCGACCAGTCTGCCACGCGTTGGTAGGGCTGCTGCAGGAAACCGCGCGCTGGGCCGCTAACGGCCGCGAGTATGCCGTGCGCGAGGTTGAGTGCAAGGCAACCGGTGCTTCTATGTGCACGTTCGTAGTCAGCAAGTAGGTGCAGGATCAGGCGCCGATGGATGGTGAAGCACGTATTCTAATCGTTGAGGATGATGCCGATCTTGTCGCGCTGCTGGTGGCCCATCTGAGCGATCACGGCTATGAGGTGCGCGCGGCGGGCGACGGAGCCGAGGCGAAGGCGCTCATCCGCGACGAGGACTTTCAGCTCGTCATTCTCGACATCCTGCTGCCCGATACCACCGGCTTCGACCTGTGTAACCATCTACGCGAGCAGAGGCGCACGCAAACTTGGCCGATCCTGTTCCTCACCGAAAAGCGCGACCGCAGCGACCGGCTGCACGGCCTCGAACTGGGCGTGGTTGACTACATCACCAAGCCGTTCGATATGCACGAACTACGCCTGCGTATTCGCAACGCGCTACAGCGGGCCAGCCAGCATACGACCATGAACGCCATCACTGAACTGCCCGATACCCCACTGGTGACCAAGCGGCTTGAAGGGCTGGCGTCGAATGACCGCGACTGGGCGCTCGTGCTGCTGGCGGCTGATGGCCTGACCGGCCTGCGTGAATCGTACGGTTTTCTGGCGGTGGATGAGCTGATGCGCGTGCTAGCCATGATCGCTCAGGCGGCCGTGCGCGATCTGGGTGGACGCGGCGATTTCGCGGGCCACTACGACGCATCGACGCTGGTGGTGTTCACAGCCGAAGAACGCGCCGCCATCTTGCGTGACCGCATCGCCGAGCGCGTCACGCGCACGCTTGATGGCCTGTATCTGCCGCTGGACGACGAACTGACTTCCCCCGCGCCCTACGTGCAAACTACGATCTTTCGCGGTGAGTTCGGCTCGCCCGACGTGCTGCTCGAAGCCCTCGCCGCTGAACGCCGCGCCCTGAGTGCAGCAGCGGCAGCGTAGGCTGACCGATTGAACCGCCAAGGCGCGGAGTCAAACCAAAACAAAGAGCGCCAAGGGAAAATCCTCTTGGCGCTTTTCCTTGGCGTCCTTCGCGTTTTGGCGGTTCAAAGTTCTTTTCGGTAGTGCTCAGTAGACTCGCCCGCCCAACTCCGCTGGCCGTGTCGGTGCGAGCAGCGACAATGCGCCGTCCACCCCCGGCACGCCCAGCACCAGGCATTCGGACAGAAAGCCCGCGATGTTCTTGGGCGGGAAATTCACGACCGCGACCACCTGCTGACCGAGCAGCGCCTCTTTCGGGTAGTTGGTGGCCTGCACCGACGACCAGCGCTCGCCTACTTCTTCACCAAAGTGGACGCGCACCTTGTAGGCCGGATTGCGGGCGCGCGGGAAATCCTGCACCTCGACAATCTCGCCCACGCGCATTTCGAGCTTGAGGAAGTCGTCGTAGCTGGCCGTTTCGGTCATGCCAGCACGCCCGCCTCGCGCATGGCGGCGTCCATGCGTTCGAGCGCCTCCATCAGCAGCGCGCGGCTGGTGGCGTAGTTCAAGCGCAGATGGCCTTCGCCGCCCGCCCCAAACGGCGAGCCGTCTGACAGAGCCACGCGCGCCCGGTTGAGGAAGAAATCGTACGGCGCTTCCGGCAGCGCCAGCGCCCCGAAATCAAGCCATGCCAGATAGGTTGCCTCGGGCCGCGTGGTGGTTACACCGGGCCAGCAATTGTGCACATAGCCGGTCAGCGCATCGCGGTTGCCCGTCAGATAGACCAGCAGTTCGCGCAGCCAGCTTTCGCCGCCGGTATAGGCCGCCAGCGCACCGGTGAGGCCCAACGGCGCGGCATGCGCGCCCAGCCCATGAGCGGGCTTCTCAAAGATGGCGCGCAGTTTAGGGTTGGTGATGATGGCTGCCGAGAAGTTCAGGCCGGGCACATTGAAGGTCTTGCTCGGCGCGACCAGCGTGATCGTGCGCGCCGCTACGTCGGCCCCCAGCGAGGCGATGCTGATATGCGCTCCTTCGGGATGTAGCAGGTCGGCGTGAATCTCATCCGAGCAGATGATCAGATCGTGGCGCAGACAAAATTCAGCCACCTGTTCAAGTTCGGGCCGCGTGAAGGTGCGCCCGACCGGATTGTGCGGATTGCATAGCATGAACACAGATGTTTCGGGCGTGACCACCGCTTCGAGCGCGTCGAAGTCCAGCTCATAGTACGGGAAGCCATCACGCAGGGTTACGGGCATCTGCACCCGCTGGGTGGGCCGGTCGAAATTGGCTGCCGCTGAGAAGAACGGGAAATAGACCGGCACCGGCATGATGACGGGACTACCGGGCGCGCCGATGGCCCGCGCCACCACGTTCAGGCCGAACACGAGGCCGGGCAGGAACACGACATCGCCGGGCGCGCTGGGCAGGGCGTGGCGTTCGCTCATGCGCGCGGCCAGCACGTCGCGCAGCGCTGGCAAGTCGCCTTCGTAACCGAACAGGCCGGTTTCGACGCGCGCCTTGAGCGCCTCCACGACGGCAGGTGGCGACGGAAAATCCATGTCTGCCACCCATATTGGGATCACATTTTCTGGATACAGATCCCACTTGATGCTCGTGCCACGGCGGTTCGGGATGTGATCGAATGAGAAAGTCACGGTGGATTAGGGTCTCCATTGAGTGGAAAAGAAGTTGAAAGCATGAATACGTTGTCAGGCGATCTTCACGTCATACGCTCGCCGGAGCGTGAACGCTCCGGCTGCCACACCGACAAGCCTCCTGCGGAGGCTAAGAACGGGGTGCTCGCCAATCGCCTTGAGCCTCGGAGAGGCTTGTCTTTTCGGCAACCGGCCGCTTCAGGGGCTGGCACTTCACCCCCTCTCTGCGTGCGGAGTAGGGCCGAGGGTAAGGTTGATTATCCCTGCGCCTGCTGCTTATACCCCGCCGCCTCGGTCAGCAGTTCGCGCGCGCTCTGGTAGCCCGGCTCGTTGACCGTGCCCAGCATCGCCGCCAATTCTTCCACACGCTGGTCATAGCCCTCCAGCGGCAAAATCACTGTATGCGTGCGGCCGCCGCCGACCTCTTTCAGCACGCGGTAGTGCCGGTCGGCGTAGCTGGCCAACTGCGCCAGATGGGTTACCACCATCACCTGATGATCGTCGGTGAGGCCCCACAGCTTTTCGCCGACGACGCTGCCCACGCGCCCACCAATGCCCTGATCGATTTCGTCGAAAATCAGCGTTGGCGTTTGGTCGGCGCGGGTGAGCACGCGCTTGAGTGCCAGCATGATGCGCGCCGCTTCACCGCCAGAAGCGACGCGGGCCAGCGGCCGCAGCGGTTCGCCCGGGTTGGCGGACAGCAGAAATTCGACCGCGTCGAGGCCGGTGTCCGTAAACGCCAGCCGCCGGTCGCCCACATACGCACCACGCGCGTCGTCTGAGTGCGTAATCTCCACCTCGAAGCGCGCGCTGACCATGCGCAGATCGCCCAGTTCGCGGATAATGCCCTGCCCCAGTTGCCGCGCCGCCTTTTGTCGAAGCTGACTGATGCGCGCGCCCGAATCGCCGATCAGGTGTAGCAGCTTGTCTTCCTCGGCGGCCAGATCGACCATCCGTTCCTCGCTGTGCTCCAGCAAGGCCAGTTCGGCACGCGCGCGCTCGGCATATTCCAGCACTTCGGCAATGCCCACCACGTTATAGCGTCGCTGCAATGTGTGAATCAGTTCCAGCCGTTCCTGTACCTCATCCAGCCGCGCCGGATTGTATTCGACGCGGTCGAGATAACGGTGCAGCGTGGTGGCGAGCTCCTCGATTTGGTCGGCCACCTGCTGGCTCAGGTTCTGTTCGGCCTTGAGACCGGGATCTATCCGCACCAGTTTCTCCAGCAGCGCACAGGCTTGCAGCACCTGATCGACCGCGCCGGCCTGTTCGGGCAAGTCCTCATCACCGTAGAGCAGGCGCACGGCTTCGGCGCTGAACTGCGCCAACTGCTCACTGTTGCCCAAACGGTTACGCTCGGCCACCAGATTCTCGTCTTCGCCAGGCGTGAGCGCCGCCGCGTCGATCTCCTCGATCTCGTGCGCCAGCCGTTCGGCCCGCCGCTTGATCTGGGCCTCGTCCTGCTGCAAGCGCGCCAGTTCGCGCCGCGCGGCGTTCACTTTGCCCACCAGCGCCGCCATCGCCGCGCGTGCATCCATCAACTCGGCGTAGCGGTCGAGCAGATCGATGTGCGAAGCCGGCTTGAGCAAGGATAGGTGCGCGCTTTGCCCGTGCACATCCACCAGCTTTTCGCCAATTTCCGCCAGCAGTTCGAGATTGACGGTCACGCCGTTGAGCCGGGCAGATGAGCGGCCGTTGGCGCGCACTTCGCGGCCAATGACCAGCTCGTCGAGGCTATCCTCACTGATCAGTTGTTCGCGCTCCAAAATCGGCGTCAGCGCCATCGCGCTGCGCCCGTCGATCACAAACACGCCCTCGATCACGGCGCGGTCGGCCCCGGCGCGCACCATCGACGGGTCGGCACGGCCACCCAGCAGCAATTCGACCGCATCGACGATGATCGACTTGCCCGCGCCCGTTTCACCTGTGATGACGTTCAGGCCGGGCGCGAACGACAAATCGAGCTGGTCGATAATGGCGAAATTCTGGATTCGGATTTCCTGAAGCATGCGGCAAATCTCTCTGTCGGACTGCCTGAACGGCGCGAGTGGCGATTGTAACGCGCTCGAACAGGGGCTTAAAGCATTGGCGAAACCTCACCCAGGGCTATCGCATCAAAGTCGCCACCCGCCTGCCAAAAGCCCTCGCTGCTCCTTCTCCCTCAGGGCGAGGGACTTTCTCCCTTCGCCCTGAGGGAGAAGGGCACGGGATGAGGGCCTAAAACTTCACCCGCAGGCGCAAATACACCGCCGCCGTGACCATGCCCACCAGCACCAGGCTGGGCCAATCACGCAGCGCAATCTCGACCACCTGCGCCAGCGACGGGCCGCGGGCAAATGAACCCATCTGCGCGGCGATCAAGTTATTGATGCTGATGTAGGTCGCAGTGAGTATGCCTGCCAGACCGCCAATAGCTGCGCCGGCCGCCGCAATCACGCCGATGTAGCGGCTGCGGCGGCGGCCTACCGCGCGATACGCCATCTCCGCGATCAGGCCGCCTGCGGGCAGGCCCAGCAGCAGGATGAAGATGAGCGGAATTGGCAGCGCCTTCTCGACTACCAGCAGCAAGCCGGACAGCACCAGACAGACGACAAACATGATCACATCGTCGGTGCGGCTGGCCTTGAGGAAGCGTTCCTGCTGGCCGCGCACGCAGTCACGGCAGCGATAGCCCACCGGCGTCAGTACGGCGCAGTCAGTACACATCAGCCTCCCGCACTTGTTACAGCGCAGGCTGGTTTCGCGGTCTGGATGGACCTCGCAGTAGGTCAGTTCTTCGCCCGCAGGCGCGGGTGTGATCATGCGTCTATCCTGTCTCCATAAACTGATTTTTGAACCACAGAGACACTGAGGGTTCCGAGAAAACTCTTTGTGTCCTCAGTGTCTCTGTGGTTCAATCTCCTCGTTTTTCATGTCGCTTCACGCGGTTTCACGCGCCACGTCAGCAGCCAGTTGGTGAGCATACCAAACAACAGCCCCCAGAACGGCGCGCCGATGCCCAGCAGCGTGAAGTTGGCGGCGGTACACAGCAGCGCCATCAGGCCACCTTCGCGGCCGTGCTCGTCGCTCATGCTGGCCGCGAGCGCGTTCATGATCGTGCCGGCCAGCGCCAGCCCCGTCACGGCTGCAATCAGGGGCGCAGGCAGGCCGGTAAAAAACTCAATCGCCGTCGCGCCGAACAGGCCAAAGATCATGTAGAACGCGCCGGTCGATACGCCTGCCGCATAGCGCCGGTCGGGGTCAGGGTTGGCATCGGGATCGGCCGCAATCGCCGCCGTGATAGCCGCAATCGTCATGCCGTGGCCGCCGAATGGCGCAATCAGGATCGAGCCGATGCCGGTGAGCAGCAGTGCCCCATCAATGGGCAGGTTGTAGCCGTACGAGCGCACCACTGCCAGCCCGGGCGCGTACTGCGATGTCAGCGCCAGCGCCACCAACGGCACCGTCAGCCCAAGCAGCGCGCCGAGCGTGAATACGGGCGTCGTCCACAGCGGCGCAGCCAGTTCCAGCGTTACGCCCTGCAAATTGAGCGAGCCATCGAGTGCCGCAATCACCACGCCCACCGCCAGCGCGCCGATCAATGGCGCTTTGAATCGCACGCGGCGCAGCAGCAGAAACGTCACAATAATGGCAGTGACCATGCCGGGCGCTCCCGGCAGCGCGGCAAATAATCCAACGCCGAAGCGCAGCAGCACGCCCGCCAACATGCCCATCACCACCGGCTTTGGCACCAGGGCAATCGCCCGGCTGAACAGTCCGCTGAAGCCCACCAGCGCAATGACCGCGCCAGCGACAATATAGGCACCGATAGCTTCCTGAAACGTGTACGACGGCAAACTCAGCACCAGCAGCGCCGCGCCCGCTGTCGGCCACGCCACCACGACCGGCATGCGGTAGAGCAGCGACAGCAGAATGCCAAACGCGCCGTTGATGAAGGTGACGGCCCAGATCCACGAGGTGGTTTCGGCAGTGGTGAGGTTGGCGCTGCGGGCCGCCTCCATGATGATCAGGATCGGGCCGGTGTAGGCCGTTAGCACCACCACCAGCCCCGCCAGCAGCGACGGCAAGGTCATCGATCTGGGCAGATCGCGCAGATTGCGGCGCAGCGCGCCAAAGGCGCTTGTGTCAGGCAAACTCATCGCTCACCCCCGCGCGTTAGCGGCGCGAATGCGCCTCAGGCGTCACGCGCGGTTCGAGCCGGTCCAGCAGCGACCGGTAGAAGTAGGAGCGTTCGCGCAGCCGGATAAAGCTCGCGCCGTGTTCGCTGGCGCGCACCCGCACACGGTCGTTAGGCAGCAGTTCGGTCAGCGATGCGCCATCAAGCGACAGCACGGCTGAATGCGCGTTGTCTTCCGACAGCGTAATGTCGATGGTCGCGCCTTCGGGCAGCACAATCGACCGGTCGAGGCTGAGATGCGGAGCAACGGGCACAACCAGGATGTTCCGCAGTTCGGGCGGCAAAATCGGCCCGCCGCTCGCCAGCGCATAGGCCGTTGAGCCCGTCGCCGTCGAGATAATCAGCGCGTCGCAGGTATAAGTCGTCGTCCAGTCGTTATCGATATAGGCAATCAACTGCACCAGCCCAAGCGGCGCGCCCCGGCCAATGACCACATCGTTGAGCGCATCACCAGCATCGATCACGTCGTCGCCGCGCAGCACATCGACATCGACCATCATGCGCCGCTCGATCCAGTAGCGGCCGGCCAGCAGCAAGTTAAGCGCGCGTTCGAACTCGTCTGGCGCAACTTCGGCCAGAAAGCCGAGCCGGCCCATATTCACGCCCAGCACGGGCACGGCGCAGCGCGAGGTCACACGGCCGGCGCGCAGCATCGCCCCATCGCCGCCAATGGCGATGACGGCATCGGCTTCGCCACAGCGATCCACGATTTCGGCGTCGTCTTCGCTCCATTGCGAAGTCAGCCATACATCGACCCCGCGCTCACGCAGCGCGGCGGCAATCGCTTCCGCCACTGGCGCGGTTTGAGGCCGCTGCGGGTGACCGAGCACGGCCACATGCGTCAACTTCACGCTCGAATTGTCGGTCGCCATTTGCTTTTCCCCGTCCGCATTCCGCGCCAGAGTGTAGCGCCGTGGCCGCCTGCGTCACAATTCCGCGTGAACTCCGGCTAATCATAGCACATTTGTGCGGCTTCATAACTGGGGAACCCTCACTCTTCTCCAAAACATGACCTCATCCCCGGCTCCTCGCTACATGCGGCTGAGGGAGTTGGCGAGTGAGGTTGATCCTGATTAAGCCCTATTTAAACGTCTGGCCCCTGATCCTTAACACAGGCTGTTGTATTTGTTAAAGCGCGCCAGTTACAGTGCCAATCGCCAACGAATTGGCATTTCCAGAGCGCATAGGGAGAACGAAAGTACAATGGCTAAACGTCTTGGTTTCCTGCTCCTCCTCGTCATTCTCGCCCTGCCCGTCGTCCTGCTTGCGCAGGAAGCGACCCCTGAACCGATGATGGAAGACCCGATTGAACTGCCGACCGTCGATCCCCTTTCCGTCACGGGTGACCTCGTCACCGCTGGCTCGTCGACGGTCTTTCCGCTAACTGAAGCAGTCGCGCAGTTGTTCATCGACAACGGCTACTTCGACTCGATCACTATCGACAGCATCGGCAGCGGCGCCGGCTTCGAGCGCTTCTGCGCCAAGGGTGAAACCGACATCAGCAACGCCAGCCGCCCGATCAAGCAGAGCGAGATTGACTCATGCGCCGCCCTCACCCCGGCCCGCACCCCGATTGAATTCCGCGTCGGCACCGACGCGCTGGCCGTGGTCGTGAGCAGCGAAAACGACTTCGCCGACAGCCTCACCTGCCAGCAGTTGGCTGCCGCCTTCTCGGGCGAAGCTGCCACCTGGGCCGACCTCGACCCAAGCTGGCCTGCCGAAGCCATTCGTCTATTCAGCCCCGGCACCGACAGCGGCACATTCGACTACTTCGTCGAAGCCGTCATGGCGGCTGAAGGCTGCGGGAACTTTGGCGACGAAGCCGAAGCCGCTATCCTCGGCGCGGCCAACATCCAGTTCAGCGAAGACGACAACGTGCTGGTGCAGGGCGTCGAGGGCAGCCCCTACGCCATCGGCTACTTTGGCTACGCTTACTTCGTCGAGAACGAAGCCGGGCTGAAGGCGCTGGCGATTGACGGCGGCGAAGGCCCCGTGACGCCGGACTTCGACACGGTCGAGGCCGGTGAGTACCTGCTGGCGCGCCCGCTGTTCATCTACAGCGATGCTGGCATCATGGCTGAGAAGCCGCAGGTTGCTGAATTCATCAACTTCTATCTCAGCAACGTCAACGACGTCATCACCGAAGTCGGCTATTTCCCGGCCAGCGTGGAAGCGCTGAACGCTGCGAAGCAGGCCTGGCTCGACGCTGTCGGCGAAGGTATGTAGAGTTTCCCCGCACACAGCCGCCGGAGAGGGGGACTTGCGCCCCTCTCCGGCGTTGTGCTGTCTTGATAAAGTGCGTTGTTGCGAGCGGCGTTTTCCACAATTTCCATTTGCGTTGGTTCAAGGGGGAGTATGAGTCAATCAACTGACTCGCTTTCGATAGGGAAAGTCGGCGACGGCGTTCAACTTGCGCAAACGCCCTTCCCGAAATCACCGGTGCTCACAAAGCATGTGCGCCCGTTTGAAGCCTTCATCAAAATCATCCTCTTGCTCTGCGGGGCGGTTTCGATCCTCACCACCATCGGCATCGTGCTGGTACTGGGGCTGGAAAGCATAGCGTTCTTCCAGCAGGTGCCGCTGAGTGACTTTCTGCTATCCACCACCTGGCAGCCGCGCCTGAATCAATTCGGCATCTGGCCGCTGCTCACCGCTACATTGATGACGACGTTCTTCGCCATGTTAGTGTCGGTGCCGCTGGGGCTGGCCGCCGCCATCTATCTCAGTGAATACGCTGCGCCGCGCACGCGCTCGATCCTCAAGCCTGTACTCGAACTGCTGGCCGGCATTCCCAGCGTCGTGTATGGCTACTTTGCGCTCACGTTCATGACGCCGCTGCTGCAGGCCATCTTTGGCCCGCAGGTGCAGGTTTACAATACGCTTTCGGCCGGCCTGGTCATGGGCATTATGATCCTGCCGACAGTCGCCTCGATGAGCGAAGACGCCCTCAACGCCGTGCCGCGTTCGCTGCGCGAGGCATCCTACGGCCTGAGCGCCACCAAGTTTGAAACCGTCTCGAAGGTGGTGGTTCCGGCTGCGTTTTCCGGTCTGGTGGCGGCCTTCCTGATCGGCATGGCGCGCGCCATTGGCGAAACGATGATCGTGGCGCTGGCGGCTGGCGCTGGCCCCAATCTGACGCTCAATCCGTTTGAACCGGCCGAGACGATTACCGGCTACATCGCTCGTATCAGCGGCGGCGATATCAGCTACGACTCGCTCGATTACCTCAGCATCTTCACCCTCGGGCTGTTCCTGTTCCTGTTCACGCTGATCCTCAACCTGATCAGCCAGCAGATCAGCAAGCGCTACCGCGAGGTGTATCAGTGAGCATACCCAACGAAATCATCACTGACGAGCGCGCTTACAAGCGCAATCTGCGCCTGCGTACCATTCGAGGCAATGTGTGGAAGCGCTTCTTCGCGCTCGCCATTATCGTGGGCATTGCTGCGCTGGTGGCCCTCGGCGCTACTGTGATCAATGATGCTTTTGGCTACGTGATTGCCACGTTTCAGGTGCCGGCTACCGAGATTGCGCCTAACGGCGATTTGAACGCGCTGAGTAACGATGAACTGGCCGCCATCCTGGGCGAATACACGCCCAACCGGCTGGCCGTGTTCATCCGCGATTATCTGTACGAAGGCGACCCGGGCGAGTTCACGACCACACCAATGGCGCAGGCGCTCCCCGGCGCAACGCTTCCTCCCGGCACAGACGACCTGACCGTACGCGAACTTTCGACCGAGCAGGCGGCCGCTATTCTTGCCGACAACCTCAGCCATCCGCTGCTGGTGACACTGGTTGAGGACAACGTCGTTGTCGAAAGCATCTACGAAACCTTCACCCTAAGCGCATCGCTGTTCGACAAAGCCTCGATTGAAGCCGAGTTTGCCACCGCGCCCGAAGGCGCTGTCCTCTACTTCCGCTCGTGGCTCAGTCTCGATTTCCTGCTGTCGCCGCCTTCCGCCAACGCAGCGACGACCGGCGTACGTGTGGCGCTGCTGGGTTCGCTGTGGGTGACCGCCTTCACGATCCTGTTTTCATTCCCGATTGGCGTGGGCGCAGCCATCTATCTGGAAGAGTACGCCGCCCCCAACCGTTTCAATCGCTTCATCGAAATCAACATCCGCAACCTGGCCGGTGTGCCGTCGATCATCTACGGCATCCTCGGCCTGGCGGTGTTTGTGCGCCTGCTGGCTGATTTCACCGGCGGCCGCAGTATCCTGTCGGCGGCGCTGACGATGGCGCTGCTTGTGCTGCCTGTGATCATCATCAACTCGCAGGAGGCGATCCGCGCCGTGCCCTCGTCGCTGCGCGATGCCAGCTACGGCATCGGTGGCACGCAGTGGCAAACAGTCTGGCGCGTCGTGCTGCCCAGCGCATCCCCCGGCATTCTCACGGGCACCATTCTGGCCGTGTCGCGCGCTATCGGCGAAACTGCACCGTTGCTGCTCGT
Source organism: uncultured Chloroflexia bacterium (assembly GCA_963841085.1). GTDB lineage: Bacteria > Chloroflexota > Anaerolineae > Aggregatilineales > Phototrophicaceae > Flexifilum. Next base: position 95,104 of record CAWJBF010000014.1, read on the forward strand.
GGGCGCGAGCACGTTTATCGTCACCGACCCAACCAGCATCTTCTCGAAATTCACGGTGCTGCCCATCCAGATTTACAACTACACCGCGCGCCCGCAGCAGCCTTTCCGTGACGCGGCGGCGGCAGCCATTATCGTGCTGCTGCTGCTCCTGCTGCTGTTCAATGCCACAGCTATCATCATGCGCCAGCGTGCGCGACGGAGACTTTCGGCATGAGTGCAGTACCCGAAGTGAGCGGCGCATTCGCCGTCGAATTGAACAAACTGAACGTGTTCTATAACGAAAAGCTGGCGGTGAAGGATGTCGATCTCAACATCCAGCGCCAGAAGATCACCGCATTCATCGGCCCCAGCGGCTGCGGCAAAAGCACGGTGCTGCGCTGCATCAATCGCATGAATGACCTGATCCCAGGCGCACGCGTGGCCGGTGAGGTGATGTACAACGGCAAGAACCTGTATGACCAAGACATCGACGCGGTCGAAGTGCGCCGCCAGATCGGGATGGTGTTCCAGAAGGCGAATCCCTTCCCCAAGAGTATCTTCGACAATGTGGCCTATGGCCCACGACTGCTTGGCGTGCGCGACAAGAAGGTACTCAATCAGATCGTCGAGGAGAGCATCAAAGCCTCGTTTCTGTGGGAAGAGGTCAAGGACGACCTGAAGAAATCCGGTCTGGCCCTGTCTGGCGGCCAGCAGCAGCGCCTGTGCATCGCCCGCGCCATCGCCGTGCAGCCCGACGTGATCCTCATGGACGAGCCCTGCTCGGCGCTCGACCCCATTGCCACACAGGCAATCGAAGACCTGATGCTCGAACTGGTGAAGAAGTACACCATCATCATCGTCACACACAACATGCAGCAGGCGCAGCGTGTGGCCAATCAAACCGCGTTCTTCAGCATCCGCAAGGAAGCCGAAAGCGGAGGTATTGAGAAACGGTGGGGCATTCTGGTGGAACATGGCGTTACACATCAGATCTTCAACACGCCAACGCACGAAGAAACCGAACGCTACATCAGCGGCGAGTTTGGATGATATCCGTGCCGCCGTCGGCACAAAAACCTCACCCCAGCCCCTCTCCGCACGCAGCGAGGTGAGGTTCTGCATGTAGTCTTTTACCGATTCATCAATTGGCATCGTAGCTTCGGGTTCAAAACTCGCAGCGGCGACGCGCCTTAAGGCCAGCCCTGCGCCCCAAACGCGCTAAAATCCCCGGCATACCGCTCAACAAAGGCGTTCCCGCCATGCGGGCTTCACTCACCATACTGACCGCGCGCGCAGCCGCCGCAGCCGTCATCTTTTGCGCCGCGCTGGTGCTGATTGCACTCGGCCTTTCGCGCGCCGCGCCGTCCTCGGGCCTGGTCTTCAGCCAGTTCGCGCAGCCTGCCGGCCGCACCGTCGTCTATCTCGATCCGTTCACAGGCGCGGCGCTGGAACGCGCAGCAGCGATTCACGAGCAGCCCGATACAGCCATCACGCCTGAAACCGAGGCGCGCTCACCGGACGGAACGCGTACCGTTTGGCCGCAGATTACGGAACATGGGGTCGATTTGTTTGTGGAGGACGCCGCCGGCGCGCTGGTGCGCCTGACGCAGCGCGAGGCATTTTCGGCTGCCGAAGCTGCACCGGCCATGCGCTCCAACACCTTCCCGATCTGGTCGCCAGACGGGCAGTGGATCAGCTTCATTTCCACCGATCCGCAGGCGCGCATGGACCTATACCTCGTCCGCGCAGACGGCACAGCGCTGCGCCGCATCTACGCAGATGTGCAAACGCCGATGCCGCTGGGCCTGCGCTGGCTGGGCCTGCCCGGCCAGCCGTTTCAGCCGTGGCTGGCGCTGGCTGCGTTCGGCGTGCTGGTTGCAGCGGTTTTCGGAATCGCGCGGCTGGCTAAAGGCCGGCAGGCAGGCTGAACATGCCGTCGGCGTTCGGCTCGAACGGCATGGCGCGCACAACTGCATTCAGATTGAGCGGGCCATACAGGTGCGGAAACTGCTCGGCGGCCTCGCTTGGGCTGCTGGCCTCGAACGGCGCTTCGTAGCGCAGTTCCGCCGTCAGCAAGCCCGGATCGACCACCAGCAGCAGCAAGCCGGTGTGACCGCGAAAGCGCGCATTGGCCACCATCACGACCTGCGCCGGCGTCGAAAAGTGGATGAAGCCCTCGGAATCAAGTGTATCGCCGCGATAATAGTCGTTCGCTTGCGCCTGTTCCCAAACGGCGCGCGGGATGATGTGCAGAATTGGGTTCACTGACTGCTCCAGACTTGATCATGGGGAAAACTCTGCGGCCAGTATAACCCTTCGCGCCGTTTGCGTTCTTTGTGTTGGCTATCTCTGTAATTCTGCTTGCCGTCTAGCTGCTCGCCAGCACCATGTCCTGCGCCCACGGCCCGGGCTTGCCCGGCTTCACCTTGAGGTCGGTCGTGTCGGCCAGCGGCAGCGCGATGATCGGGATGTTGTACTTCTTGGCCAGATCGACATAGATCTTCAGCCGTTCGGCCGAAACCGCCGGCACCGGCTTGACCAGCCGCTTCATGCGGCCGTCCTCTTTGATCGAACCTACTGTTTCAAACAACGTGATCGGCTTCATCGGGTCATCGACGCCTTTGCCGGTGATGACGAAAATGCCGGTCGCTTCGACCGCTTTCTGGTTGATTCGGTTCAGCCCCATCGCCGCGATTTCGTTCTGCTCGTAAAACTGCCCGCTTTCGTAGTGACGCTTCATGCCCTGCATCACTTCTTTAGGCATCGGCAGGCCGTTGGCCATGAACAGCCGTACCAGTTCGCGGTAAATGTGCGATTCGTGCTGGGCGCTGAGATAGTTGGCCACGCCTTGATCACTGCTCTTGGACGAGTAAATGTTCTGCTTCGGTACCTGGACGATGAAACCCGAAGGCCCCCAGGTGGGGTTCGCCATGTTGGTGATGACCGACAAACTCAGCAGCGCGTTCTGGATTTTGGCAGGGTCGTTCAGCGCCTCGGTGATGTAGTTCGGCTCTGCCTCGCCCGGCCCGTTGTATTCGACGATGGCGTTGATGATGTACTGGTACTGGCTGGGGTCGTGCATGGCGGGATTGCTGAAATGGCCGGTGGCCCAGGCCTCGCGTTGGGTATTGACGATTGCCTCGAAGCGTTTCTTCACATCCTGCAGCACGCCATCGATGAACGGCCAGCGCTTGGCGGCGTCGGCGTTATCTTTCGCCCCGCGCCAGGCCGTAATCGCATCGAGGATATTGGCCAACGCCTGCAGTTCAGCCGGTCCGCCGCTGTCGCGCACCGCCTCATAAGCCGTCAGCGCGCGGTCGAGCGCCTTGAGTTCGGACGAACGTCGGTAGAGCGCACCGAGATTGCTGTTTTTGACGAAACTAGCCTGATCAGGAATGGCACGCTGCAGGCCGTGGCCTCCGCGCAGCAGGCTGTTGAGCGCGTGGTTGCCGAGCGTGTGCTGCAAGTTGGAGAGCGGATCGGTGTGCGCAGTCGACTGCGCCGTCTCGGTGCGCGCCATCTGCACTGGCGCGGGCGTCAGTTCTTCATCTCGCATGCGTGCGCGGCGGCGGCCCATAGTCGCAGTCATCCTATTCCCAACAGTGCGGGACTATCTGACTCTGATTATAGGCAATCTGAAAACCTGTGCAGGACTACGCCGATGGAATGGCCCGCACGACTTCGCCGGTCAGGCCTGGCGTTTCGAGTACATACAGCGCCATCTGCGCGAATTCGTCGGCGCGGCCGTGACGTGCAGACGGCGCAGCTTCCGTGACGGGTGGCACAACCGCGCACACGCGAATACCGTCGCTGGCGAGATCGCGCGCAACTGGCAGTGTCATGCTGGCCAGCCCGCCCTTCGAGGCTGCATAGGCCGCCTGACCTGCCTGACCATCGAAAGCGGCGTCGTTGACCGCGTTGATGATCACGCCGCGCTCACCGTTGGCATCGGGCGAATTGTTCACCATCACCGTCGCGCACAACCGCAGCACGTTAAACGCGCCCACGAGATTGATGCGCAGCACTTCCTCGAACACGTCGAGCGGGTGCGGGCCGTTCTTGCCGGTCGTGCGTAGCGCCATGCCAATGCCCGCCGTGTTAATGAGCACGTTCAGCCCGCCCAACTCGGCCAGCGCCAGGTCGATGGCCGCCTGCACGCTCTGCTCATCGGTCACGTCCGCCGCGGCCGCGCGCGCCGATGCACCCAGTTCTTCGGCCAGAGCAGCCGCGCGCGCGCCATCCTGATCGAGAATCAGCACTTTTGCGCCCTGCGCCACCAGCCGCCGCGCCGTCACCGCGCCCAGCCCGCTTGCTCCGCCGCTGATCAGCGCGACAACTTGTGTGAGTTCCATTCTGATTCCCCCCGTTGCCCGTGTCGCCATTCACGCCTTGAAAGTAATGCGTTTGCAGTTTGATAAAGACCGATTCACCGCCAAGTCGCCAAGATCGCAGAGGGAGAGAGCCAAGAGGATTTGATCTGAACTCTGTGTGTCCTCAGTGTCTCTGTGGTTCAATCCCTTGTTCACTCTGTTAGCCCGTTTGCGCCCCGCCCACTTCTTCGACCGAAAAATCGAGCGCGATCACGTAACTGTGATCGATCAGCAGAAGCTGCGCCAGCCGCGAGCGCCCATGCTCATCAACCGTCTCGAAATCCGCCTCCTGCGCCACGCTGGCGGTCAGCCCGTGGTGCTTCAGCACACGCGCCATGCGCTCGGCCAGCGGCGCGGGCATGATACCGAGCTGGCCAGCCCCCGATTGCAGCAGGTCCAGCAGCGGCGCAGAACGATTCAAATCGTCCATCTCAACCAGATGCCGCCACGGGCCGAACGTAGATACATACGCCTGCGAAATGTCCAGCACCACATCTTCGGCATGAGCGGGGCGGCCGCTGAAGTGCACCGCCGCTTTGGGCGCGTTGTGGTGCAGCAGCAGTGGATGATCATCGAACCATTGCAGGCGGCCAAATACGCCCAGCGATAGCCGCTGTTCGCGCACGCCCAGCGCGCGCATCGCGTAGGTATGCTGTGGGCGCAGGCCCTGCGCCTGCTCGTCATAGACGGCCGTCTCAATCAGAAGCTGAACTTCGTTGGGCGCGCCGCCGATCTGGCCCATCAGCAGGATGCCGTAATCTTCTTCGCGGCCCAGTTCGCCCAGAAGCTGTGTACGTTTGGGCATGCGCTAGCGGCCCGTCCGCAGCCGTTTAGCCATCCATGCCGGCGCGGGGTGGCCGACGGCCTCCAGATCGGCGACCGCCGCGTTGACATCGTAGGCCACGGCGCGCAGATCGACCGTCACATCCCTACCTTCGAACGTGAACAGCCCCCACTGGGCGAAGCCGGGCTGGTCGAACGACATGCCCACGCTGCCCACGTTGACGATGCGCCAGCCATAATCCGGCAGGGTGCGGTCGAACTGGCGGTGAATGTGCCCGCCAATGCCGAGCACGCCTTCGCGGTCGAGCAGCGCATCGGCTGCCGTCGCGTCGTCTGTTTCCGGCAGCAGCGCCCCCTCATCGTCGCCCGGCGTGCCGTGATAGGCAATGACTGGCCCAAACTCAGGCGGCCGCCAGCCAGTTTCACCGGGCAGCTTGCTCAGAAATTCATAGTCCTCGAAGGGCAGCCGTTCCATTCCCCACAGCAGACCGGTATGCAGCGTACGCAAGCCATCGACCATGCGGGCCAGCGCCTCGGCATCCTCGGCGGGCTGGGCGTGCATGCGATCACCGGTGACGAGATAGCGGTCGGTATTGCCGGAAATAGCGCGCACGGTGCCTTTGCGGGGCTCGTCTGCATCGGCCGCCGCGATCAGTTTGCGTACGAACCCCACGCACTCAGCCGGCCGCGAGCCAAAAGCGGCGTAATCGCCCAGAAACCAGAGTTGATCCACCTCACCCTGCGCTTTGAGATCGGCCAGCGCCGCTTCGAGCGCGATCAGATTGCCATGAATGTCAGACAGCACCGCCAGCCGCATCGCACACTCCTTACTCTGACTATCGCTTGTGCGTATGGTAGCGCATCTGGCGAGGGGATGCCCCCAATCCTCAATGCTGCAAACGCAGTAATCACGCCATGCCGTGCTAGACTGGAACATAGACAAAAACGGAATGCGCTGTGCTTTGCACATTGCCAGCGCGGCCCGCTGCCACAGGGGGAAACGCAACTCTTGGATACCGCCGTCCTCGCGCAGCTCAACGACTACGACCCCAACGTTCGCAAGCAGGCCGTCATGGCGCTGGGCCGCAGCAAAGACCCAGCCGCGCTGCCGTACCTGGCGGCCGTCGTGCGCACCGATCCCGACCCGGAACTGCGCGATCTGGCGCGCAAGGCCGGGCAGTACATTCAGCAGGCCACCAAGGGCAGCAGCCCTGGCTCAGCGGGCGTAGCGCCGCCGATTCAGCCAATTTCCACTTCACCCGCCCCGCCTGCCGCCAAGCCGCCTTCAGAGCCTAAAAAGCCCTCGGCTTTTACCAGCAACCCGATTGATGAGCCTGATCTGGGTTATCTCACGCGGTCGTACAGCGACTATGAGGACGAGGACGCGGCCGCGCTGGCGGCGCTCGGCCTGACCACCGGCGCTGCCGAAGCGGCAACCGTCGAAACGCCCGCGACCACCAGCGCCAAGACTGACAAGCCGGGCAAAACACCCGTGCGCGGCGAAACCTACGTAGTCAGCGAAGCCAATCAGAAGCGCGCCAAAGACGTTCTCGAAGCGGCGCTCACGGCCAACATCAACAACGACAACGCCCGCGCCATGCGCTATCTGTACCAGTCGTTGATGCTCGACCCCAACCTTATCAACGACGGTTACTACGCCCAGATCGCCGGCGGCGTGACCCAAGCCCCGCGCGATGAAGCGATTCAGATGATCATCGATCAGGGCGAGCGCAAGACGTTCATCAAGACGCAGGAAAAAGCCGTCTACGTCGAACGCAAGCAGAAGCACCTCGACGAGACGCGCAAGTCCAACTGGCTCGGCGTGGCAATCGACGAGCTGATCTATCTGCTCATCAATATCGGCGGCCCTCTGGCGATACTCTTCGCAGTTTCGCCAGAACATCAACCAGCTCGGCCCAGAATTGGTGGCCGAACTGGAACGACGCCGGCGTCATGGCCGGCTTCAGCTTCGCGGTTACCTTTCCGGTAGTGCTGAGCAGCGCAGCAATCGCGGTCGTCAGCCTCATATTTCAGGCCGGGCTGATCCACCTGATCGCGCGCTTCCTGTTTCGGGGCGTCGGCACCTTCGCCAATCTACTCACCCAACTGCTGCGGCTTTACAACCGCATGTTCCTCATCATTTACGGCCTGACATTCGTCGGCCTGCTCATCACGATCGTACTCTCGCCGGGCGATCGCCGCTGATGCTGTGCGTGATCGCCTTTCCTCATCGGCGCCACGCTGTATCTCGCCATCAAGACGCTGGTGGTGGTAGGCGACGCTTATGATTTCGGGATGCTCATGGGCTGCCTGTCGGTGCTGGGGGCAAGCCTGATCATCGGCCTCGTGGGTGTGGCGCTCAGTTGGACGGCCATCAACGCCATGCTCAACACGTTCATGTCGATGATGCCCACGACGGTCCCCTAGCCCGATGCCGGATTTCCGCTTCAGCGCCGCGCCATGGACACGCATAAAGTCGTCGCCCGTGCTAGCCAACGACTGGCTCGCGCTGCGCCGCGACACCTGCGCACTGCCCGATGGCCGCGAGATTGATGACTACTACGTGGTCGAAGAGCCGGATGTTGCTTGTGTGGTGGCACTTACCCCTGAACATGATGTGCTGCTGGTCGAGCAATACAAGCATGGCATCGGGCGCGTTTGCCTCGAAATCCCGGGCGGCTCGTTCGACGCAGCCGACGCCACCCCGCTGGCGGCGGCCCAGCGCGAACTGCGTGAGGAAACCGGCTTCAGTAGCAGCCGTTGGCTGCCTTTGGGCGTGCTGCCGGTCAGCCCGGCGCGCACGACCGTGCAAATGCACCTGTTCGCCGCGCTCGGCTGCGTTCGCGTGGCCGAACAGGATCTTGACCCGCAGGAAACCATCACAGTGCATACGCTGCCTTTGGCCGATGCGCTGGCGCTGATACGCACTGGCGTCATCGATGCCGCGACGACTGTCTCAGGCCTGCTGCTGGCGCTGGATCATCTGCGTGAGCACGGCCTGCTAGAATAGGCACACATTCCACCAGACGACGAGCGTGCACCGAACCGTGAGCACGCCGCCAAAGGATAGTTCTGCCTTATGAACTGGAAACTTCCGGCGCTGGCGCTGGCTGGCGCAGCCGGCGCCGCGTGGGCCTATGCCCGCTTCATCGAGCCGTGGCACTTCGAAGTACGCGAAGTCGAATTGACGCTGCCCGGCCTCGATCCCGCCTTCGATGGCTATCGTATCGCCCATCTCAGCGACCTGCACTACGACGGCGTGATGACGGCGGCGCGCATGGCCCAGATCGCCGCACTCACCAACGCCGCGCGCCCGAATATGGTCGCTTTCACCGGGGATTTCATCACCGCGCAGGCTGGTTTTGACGGTGCGGCGCTGACGCGGTTTCTGCGCACGCTCGAAGCGCCCGATGGCGTGTTTGGCGTGCTCGGCAATCACGATCATGTCAATCATGCCCATGCCTTACGGCTGGCGCTGGCGAATGCGGGCGTGACCGAACTCGACAATCGCAGTTACACACTTCGGCGCGGCGCGGCCAGTTTGCACTTGACTGGTATCGACAGCGTGTACCGCCAGCGCGCGCGGCTTGACCTGGCGCTGGCCGATACGCCAGACGATGGCTCGCCCGCGATTCTGCTGGCCCACGAGCCGGATATCGCCGACGCGGCGGCATCCCTGAACCGCTTTGCGCTGCAACTGTCCGGCCACGCGCACGGCGGCCAGATCGCGCTACCGGTGCTAATGCGCCTCGGCCTGCCGGAACACGGCCACCGCTATATCGACGGGTTGTATCTGGTCGAGCACATGTTTGTGTATGTGAGCCGGGGTCTGGGCATGACCTCGCTGCCGCTGCGTTTCAACAGCCGGCCCGAAATCGCGCTGATTGTGCTGCGTGCATAAAAGACGAAGAGCTTCTTCCATTGAAGCGCACCCGCAACAAGCCTCACGGTCTATCTTGCGACTTTTTCCATACACTGAAATACACCTGTCGTGCTGTGCGCGGACGATCCCGTTTGGAGAGCCTTATGACCCGCCTATTCACCCTCACATGTTCCCTGCTCGTGCTGCTGTCGGTCGCGCTGCTGCCCGCGAGCGCCCAGTCGTGCAGCGAATCCGCCGCGCAGGCGCTGGCCCAGGTGGGCACGACCTGCGGCGGATTGGCGGACAACTCGGCCTGCTACGGGCACAACGGCGTGATCGCCAGCTTCAGCCAGCCTGTCAGCTTCGATGCGCCCGGCAGCATCGCGCCGCTGCCGCCGCTGCAAACGGTGGCAACGCTGCCCTACAATGCCGCGATCGGCGAATGGGGCATCGCAGTGCTGCGTTTGGATGCCAACCTGCCCGGTATGCTTCCCGGCCAGAACACGACGCTGCTGCTAATGGGCGACGCCCAGTTGGCGGCCGGCGGCGACCCGAACGCGCCGATGCAGGCCTTCACCGTACGCGTGGGCGTCGGCCAGCCGCAGTGCGCCGGCCTGCCCCCGTCCTCAATCACCATCAACGGACCGCAGCGCGCCAACCTCGATCTCACCGTCAACGGGGCCAGTATGCGCCTTGGTTCCAGCGTCACCATTCGCCAGGTGGACAACGGCCAGAAGCTGCGCTTTCTCGTCACGGCGGGCCGTCTGACGATTGAGGGCGGGCCGGTGCTTCCGGTAGGCTTTGCGGTCAGCGTGGCGGTGGACGACGACGGCGAAATACTGTTCGATTCGTGGGAAGATGTCGAGCCGATGACGGCCGACGAACTGGAAGAACTTGGGGCGTTGGAAGACTTGCCCGAAGACGTGCTGGGCGAGGATTTCCCGCTGCCGGACGAAGACGAAATTGCGCTGCTGGCCGCGCTCGATTTCGACATGCTGCTGGAGCTTGACCCGTATCTCGCCTTTGCGCTGGCCGAAAACTGGGCGACCAACGGCTATTTCCCGGAAGATATGGAAGGCCTGAGCCTCGACGACCTGGAAGCGTATGTGTTCGACAATCTGGACATCGTTCACGGAGATGACGGTTTGCTTTGGGCGCTTGGCGACAGTTTTGGCCTCAGCGATGATGATTTGTTTTATCTGGCCGATGAACTGGGCATCGACTTCAATCCAGACGACTTCAGTGACCCGAGCGTCGACGATGGCAGCGACGCTAATATGGACGATGCCGACGCGGAAGATGCGAGCGCGGACGACACCTTTACGCCTGCGGACGATGACTCGGCAGATGACGGCCAGGCCGGTGATGATCAGCCGCCACCCGATGATGGCGGCGGCGGCGGTGGTGACAATGGTGGAGAGTCGGGTGATGATGGCGGTGACGGCGGCTGATGGAAACAGGCAGTAACCGGCCGCCGCTGCTGTTCGTGCATGGAGCATGGCACGGCGCATGGTGCTGGGACGACTATTTCCTGCCCTGGTTCAGGGAACGCGGCTGGAACTGCGCCGTGGTTCATCTGCGCGGGCACGGCGACGGTCTGCCCGCGGCGCGCCTGCGCTGGCTTTCGGCGGCGCGCTATTTGGACGATCTGTGCACAGCCATTCAGCGCCAGCCGCGCCCGCCCGTGCTGGTCGCTCACTCGATGGGCGGCTATCTGGCTTTGAAAGTGTTGGAACGCCATCGTCTGCCCGGCGCGGCCCTGCTTGCTCCCGTGCCAATCATGGGGTCGCTGCCCGCCTTCGTGCGCAGCATACGCGCTGAACCGCGCATGGTGCTGGGCGGAACGCTGGCCCTGGACGCCAGCCGCATTATGAGCACACCGCAGTTAGCGCGGCGCTTCCTGTTCACGCCCGGCACGCCCGAAGTCACGGTTCGGCGCGCCTGTGACCACATCGGCGGCGAATCGATGTTGGCCGTCGTTCAGACAGCGCTCGATCTACCCCGTCCGGCGGCCATCCGCGCACAGGGCGCGCCGCTGCTGCTGGTGACTGGTGCGGATGATGGTTTGTTCACGCTCGCTGAACAGCGGCGCACGGCGCAGGCGCTTGGCGCGTTGTTCGTGCCCATCGACCACGCGGGCCACGACCTGATGCTCGGCCCGCGCTGGGAAGCCGCCGCCTGCGCCATTGACGACTGGCTGCGGGTTAACTTTCAGCCTTCTGAAGTTAAGGTTTGCTGAAACAAGCATGGTTTGCGCCGCGCAGGTGATAGAATGAATGCAGAATATCAACCTGACGAAAGAAGCAAGTTCCGCACATGACTGACGAACGTCCACTCATCCTGTTCACCAACGACGACGGCATCGGCTCGCCCGGCCTATGGGCCGCTGTCGATGCTTTCTGCACCTGGGCCGATGTGCTGGTGGTGGCCCCGCGCGAGCAGCAGAGCGGCACCGGCCGCAGCCTGCCCGTCACCAGCGCGGGCCGCATTTATGACGAAGTGCGCCGCTTGAACGGCAGCGATGTGACGGTTTACGCCGTCGATGGCACGCCGGCGCAGGCGGTACAGCACGGCGTGATCGAGCTGGCCGACCGGCTGCCATCGCTGATCGTATCCGGCATCAACTACGGCGAAAATGCGGGCAACGGCGTCACAATTTCTGGCACGGTGGGCGCGGCACTGGAAGGCGCGAGCATGGGCATCCCCTCTATCGCCGTGTCGCAGCAAACGCCCAAAGACCTGCACCTAACTTACAGCACAGAGGTCGATTTCTCGGCCGCGGCGTATTTCACAGCCCTGTTTGGCAAGTGGCTGCTGGGCGCGCGCCGCCCCGACGATGTGGACGCGCTCAAGATTGACGTGCCGCTGGGCGCGACGACCGACACGCCGTGGCGCACGACGCGCATTTCGCGCCGCCGCGTTTACTGGCCCACGCGCCCCGAGCGCGTCGCGCTGGGCGATGAGGGGCGCATCGGCTATCAGTATCAGGCCGATGCTTCAAAAGCCGAGCCAGAACTCCGATATCTATGTCCTGCTCCACGAAAAACTGGTGTCGGTGTCACCAATCAGCCTCGACCTGACGTCGCGCACCGATTTGTACCGGCTGGAACAGATGATGCACGGCGCGCGCACGAACGGCGATAGCCCGGCCAACGAGGAGATGCAGGAGATTCGCACCCTCGCCCGCGATAAACACGTCTCGGTAAAGAGCTAGAGTCGGTCTGCACCCTACACACAAGCCCCCGCAACCGGGGGCTTGTGGCCTTTATGCCTTCGCTTCAAACCCCGCCGACATTCACAATTCGCCCGCCCCGTGACATAAAATAAGGCCCATCATCGTAGAGGAGACTGGCCTTTCATGGGACGCTTCATCACCGTCACCAACGCCCGCCTGCACAATCTCAAGCACGTCACCGTCGATATCCCCAGAGAGCAGTTCGTGGTCTTCACTGGCGTGTCCGGCTCGGGCAAATCGACGCTCGGTTACGACATCCTGTTGCGCGAGGGGATGCGCCAGTATATTGAAGCCTTGGGCATGGTGGCCCTTGGCCTGAACAAGCCGCCGGTCGATTCGATCACCGGCTTGCTGCCCACTATCACCGTCGATCAATATCTGACCAACCACAGCCCGCGCTCGACCGTGGGCACGACGACTGAAATCTATACCCTGCTGCGCGTGCTGTTTGCGCGGCTGGGTCACCGTCCGTGCCCTGTGTGCGACGAAGTTCTGCCTCCGCCTTACGATGAGTCCGCCCCCGAATGGGCCGATGACGAGCGCAGCGACGCAACTGAGGAGGCCCAAGTCCGCTGCCCACACTGTGGCGCGTCCCTGCCCGAATTAACGATGGCCCATTTCTCGTTCAATAAGCCGGAGGGCGCGTGCCCCACCTGCACGGGATTAGGAACCGTCCATCAGGCCAACCTCAGGCAGTTGGTTGATGAAGACAAAAGTCTGCTCGACGGAGCCGTGCTGGGCTGGAACACGCCAATGCTCAACCACAGCCTCGGCACGCTGAAAGCCGCCGCCCGGTACTACAACTTCGAACTTGATCCGGCGCTGCCGGTGCGGGACTACGCGCCCATACAGCGCGACCTACTCTATTTCGGCGTCGAAAGCCCGCAGTTCCGGGCGCGCTTCCCCACCATTGAGCCGCCCGCGACCGTCGCCAAGGGCCGCTTCGAGGGGGTGGCCAGTGCGGTGCTGCGCCGCTACGCCGAGCGCATTCAGGACGCCGACTATCGCCAGAAAATGAGCGATCTGCTCGTCACTCAAACCTGCCCCGACTGCGCGGGCACGCGCCTGCGCCCTGAAAGCCGCGTTGTGACGCTGGTGGGACAATCCATTACAGCCATCGCCCATCTGCCACTGACCGAACTGGGGGATTGGCTGGAGGCGCTGCCCGCATCATTGAGTCAGGAGGCCATGCTCATCGCCGGCCCGATTTTGGACGACCTGCATGGGCGCGTGCGTCGCGTGCTGGAGGTGGGCGTGGATTACCTGTCGCTCGACCGCGCTTCTACCTCGCTGTCCACCGGCGAAGCGCGGCGGCTGCGTATGGCCTCGCTGCTCGGTTCAAGTCTGACGGGCATGCTGGCGATTTTCGATGAGCCAACCACCGGGCTGCACGCCCGCGATACCCAGCGACTGATCGGCGTGCTGCGCCACCTGCACGAACTCGGCAACAGCGTGCTCGTGATTGAGCACGACCTCGACGTGATCACCGCGGCAGACACCGTCGTCGACTTCGGCCCGGGTGCGGGCAAGCAGGGCGGGCAGATCGTCGCCATCGGCACGCCCGCCGAAATCGCGCAGTCGCCCGAGTCCCTCACGGGCGCCTATCTCAGCGGGCGCATGAGCATCCCCGTGCCGGGGCAGCGCCGAATGCCAACCGAACACATGCTCACAGTTCGCGGCGCACGCGAACATAATCTCAAGGACATTACCGTGAGCTTGCCGCTGGGCCTTCTAGTCGCCGTGACTGGCGTCTCCGGCTCGGGCAAATCGTCGCTGATTTTCGACATCCTCGATAAGGCTGGCCGCCAGCATTTCTACGGCGCTGGCGACCTGCCCGGCGCGCACAACTCGATAGAAGGCTGGGAACACCTCGACAAGCTCATCACCATCGATCAGGAAAGCATTGGCCGAATGCCGCGCTCCAATGCCGCCACCTACTCGGATGCCTTCACGCCGATCCGCGAAGCCTTCGCCGCCACGGAAGATGCGCGCCAGCGTGGTGTGACTGCGCGCCACTTCTCATTCAATGTGCCCGGCGGACGATGCGAACGCTGTGAGGGCACAGGCACGCTGACGGTGAAGATGCACTTCATGGCCGATGTCGAAGTAACCTGCCAGGCGTGCCGAGGCCGCCGCTACAAGGCCGATACGCTTGCCGTCAAATACCTCGACCACGACATTGCACAGGTACTGGAGATGACGATTGAGGAAGCGCTGGCGCTGTTTAAGGATGTGCCGGCGGCTGCGTCCCGTCTCCAAGTAATGGCGGATGTGGGCCTCGGCTACTTACAGTTGGGTCAGCCCGCGACCACGCTTTCCGGCGGCGAAGCGCAGCGCGTGAAGCTGGCCAAGGAACTGGGGCGGCGCGGCAGCAACCGCACGCTCTATCTGCTCGACGAGCCAACGAGTGGCCTGCATCCGGCCGACATTGCGCGGCTGCTGGCCCTGCTGCAGCGGCTGGTCGATGCCGGCAATACCGTGATCGTGGTCGAGCACAATCTCGATTTGATCAAGGTGGCCGACTGGGTGATCGATCTTGGGCCGGAAGGCGGCAACGCAGGCGGCAGGCTGCTGGCGCAGGGCACGCCCGAACAGGTGGCCCAGACCGACGGCTCGTACACGGGCGAGTGCTTGAGGCGGGTAATGTAGGCGCTTCTTGCTCTCATAGGGCGCGCTCGTGAGCGCACCCTACGACCGACTCGCGTACAGGAAATACCAGAGCATAAAGCACGCTTTTCCTCGCCTCTCCGCACGCGGAGAGGGGCCGGGAGTGAGGTACGGCAGTATTGGATGAGAGGGCCAGTCCGCCCCGCCTGTGCTATGCTTGGCGTATGCGCTCAACCACCCTCGCTCACTGCCTCAGTGTCCTGCTGCGCGCCGCTACAATCGGTCTGTGCGCGCTGATGACGCTGGCGCTGCCTATCCATGCGCAAAGCGACACCCCGGCCAGCCCAACGCCGCTGCCCGCGCTGCCATTCGTGCCACAGGATGGCCCTGCTGCCCCCGGCGACGCGCTTAGTGCCATCCCTGCGCCAGTGGCAGACCCCAACCTCGTCCTCGGCGCGGACGAATCCGGCGCGGCCGCTGCGCCGGTGTTCCCGCTTCAGCCCGGCGCAGTCGAAGGCAACATTAACGACCGCTTTCCGAGCGTGCGCTACGCCTACAGCGCCGCTGCTGGCGAAAGCGTGCGCTTGCGCATGGAGTCGACTTCAGGCGACCTCGACCCGGTGCTAACGCTGCTCCAGCCCGACGGAAGCGTGATCGCCCGCAACGACGACGAGGCGACCGGCAGCCGCAGCGC
Organism: uncultured Chloroflexia bacterium; assembly: GCA_963841085.1. Lineage (GTDB taxonomy): Bacteria > Chloroflexota > Anaerolineae > Aggregatilineales > Phototrophicaceae > Flexifilum. Next base: position 110,634 of record CAWJBF010000014.1, read on the forward strand.
CGCACTGGGCGTCACTTTACCCGCCGCAGGCGTATACACCATCGAAGCCTCGCGCTATCTGCCAGACAGTAAGAATACGTCCGGCAGTAGCGGCACGTTCCGGCTGACGCTGGATGTGGCGGGTGCGGCCGCCAACCCGGGCGACGACCCGCTCAACAGCGCGCCGCCGTTTGCCGTGCCCTATACCATCCTGCCCTTGCAAACGGTCGCCAGCGGGGCGATCAGCGCCGACACGCCACGAATGTACTATGCGGTGGCTGGACAGCCCGGCGACTTGCTGCGCGTGATCATGACATCGACCAGCGGCGATCTCGCACCGGCGCTGCGCATCCTCGATGAACGTTCCGAGCCGATCAGCCGCGACCAGCTATCTCGCGCTGGCGAGTCCATCGTTTACGCGCCGCTGGTGCGCGTAGGCTGGACGCTGGTGGAAGCCAGTGCCGTCGATGGCGCAGGCAACTACGACTTGTACACCAGTCGTCTTGCCGCCGCGCCCATCCGCATCGGCGAGCCGGTCAACGGCGCGCTGGACGCTACTACGCCTACGACCGTCTATCTGCTCAATGGCCGCCTGGGCGAGCAAATTAGCGCGACGGCCTTTGCCAACGAGGCGGATGGAGGCGTGCAGCCACGCCTGGCCTTGCTCGACGTGGGCCAGCGCCAGATTGCGTCCGCCAGCGGCGATCGGTTTGCTACCCTGCGCGCCGAACTGCCGCGCAGTGGCCCGTATCTGCTGCAGATCAGCAGTGGTGGCCCGGCGGATAACGGCGGCTACACGCTGCGCCTCGCCAGTCGTCCGCCCGATGCTGAAACGCTGTCCGCTGCGCCGGTAAGCTACAACAGCGATGTCGAAGGCGTACTGGCGGCCGATCAACCATTCGCGCTCTATCGCTTCTCCGGCAAAGCGGGCGATTTGATGACCGTGGCGCTGCAAGCCGAAGATGGCGCGTTCAACCCCTACCTCATCCTCATGGATGCCGACCTGAACGAACTGGCCAGTAACGATGACGCGGGTGCGCGCCGCGATGCGCGCATCGCTCAGTTCCGGCTGCCCAAGGATGGCGATTTCTTGATCGCGGCGACACGGGCCGGCAGCGATCCCGGCGGCGCCGATGCCCCGTACCGGCTGTCGCTGACGGCAGGTGCGGTGAGCCTGGAGCATGGTCCGGTGACGGCCACGCTTCGCTGGCAAGGCCCAGCCGACCTGAGCCTGTACGTGCGCGGGCCAGACGGCCGCGTGGTCTCCCCCAACCTGCCGCGTTCGCCCACTGGCGGCGCGCTGCAAATCGACAGCAACGCGAACTGTGGCACGCCCAGCGCCGAGCCGGTCGAGCACATCTACTGGACGACCGGCGCACCGCTTGCGGGTGATTACACCGTGTGGGCATGGAATCAGGCCGGCTGTGGCATCGATGCGCCGGTGCCCTTCACGCTCGAATTGGCCGTTGAAGGCGCACCCGTACTGAGCGCGGCCGAACAAGTGCTGCCCGGCCAGCGTTATGAGGCGACGGTGCGCGTGGCCGCCGATGGCGAAGCTGGCATTGCCGAGCCGGGCGCGATTACCACGCCCCTGCCGCAGCAGCAGGCCAGCGAGAGCGGCGATATTCCGCTGCGCTACGGCGACGCGCTCACCGGCACCATCAGCAGCGACCGCTTCGCCTTGTTTTATCGCTTCAGCGGCACACAAGGCGACGTGGTAACCCTGCGCGCCGAACGGCTGACCGGCGACCTCGACCCACTGATCGTGCTGCGCGACTCGTCCGACCGCACGCTGCCCGGCGGCGTGAACGACGATGCCGACGACAGCACCCGCGATGCAGCACTCACGTACACGCTGCCTGCCGATGGCGACTACATCGTCAGCGTCACGCGCTACGGCGTGCGCGATGGCCTGACAACCGGCGATTTCCGGCTGACGCTTGAGGACGCGCCCGGCGGCTGACTCGTTCGCCGCAGGCATAATTTCGCTCTACACTACTCGCATATCCGGTTGCCGTGGGGGTTGAAGGATGGATATCGGGCGGGCGCTGGCAGGCATCACCGACGACAAGGATTGGCTGGTCAAGCTGGCGCTGGCCGCGCTGGTGACGGGTTTTGCCGCGCTCACGACCCCGATCCTGATCGGGTTGGTGGGCTGGGCCGTGCTGCTGGGCTATATCACGCAAGTCGTGCGCCGCGTGCGCCTGAACGAGCGCCAACCGCTGCCTGCGTGGGGCGACTGGATGGGGCTGATGCGCCTCGGCTGGCCCGCGCTGCTGGCCTACATCGTCTATCTGCTGCCCAATCTGCTGGTGGGTGGCTGCTCACTCGTGCTGATCATCTCCACGTCGAACACATCGTTCACGGCCACCGGCGTGCTGCTCGGCCTGCTGTGCTGCCTCGTGCCGCTGCTGCTGTTGTACAACGTGCTGACGATTCCGCTGTTCGGGCTTGGATTAGGCCGCTACGCCTCCGACCCCGTCATCGGCGTGTTCTTCGATTTTAGCCGTCTGTGGGGGGAAATGTCGGCCAGTTGGGGGCTGACGGGCATGTACGTGCTGGTCATCGCCGTGTTCTCGTTCGTGCTGGGCATCCTCGGCGCGGTGCCAATCATCGGCTGGGCGCTGGCGCTGGCGCTACTCGGGCCGGTGCACGGGGTGCTGGCCGGTCAGTATGCGCTGGCCGCCCAGGGACCGATTGCGGCGAAAAAGAGCAAGGCTCGGCCGCCGGTCGCCTAATGCGCGTGGCGGTGATGGATGTCCGGCGCATGAGCGTGAGCATGTTCCAGCCACTCGTGCGTGTGCGCGTGAGAGTGCGTGTATGACCGATCCGTCATGTCTGGATGGTCATGATTGTGATGGCCATCATCATGGCGGTGCTGATGATCGTGGGTGCCAGGTTCATGGACGTGCGCGTGCTCGTGCGATTCGCGCAGCAGCAGAAAATAGCCACGACCGATAGCGCCAGCGCGACCAGAAAAGCCGGTTCGGGCAGTTCACGGAACACGATGAACGAAATAAGCACCCCCGCAATCGGCGCGGTTCCAAACAGAGCACCGGCGCGCGCCGCGCCCAACCCACGCGGCGATAACCGGCAGCGCCGGCAGGCTTTGACCAAGCAGCATCGCCAGGATAAGCGAGATCGCGCCAGCACCCAATCCCTTCACCAGCACAATTTGCAGCGGGTCTTTAGCTGAGTATTGCGGGTTAGGTTGTTGTCCACCCCCAGAGAGCACACGCACCCAAAATCGCCAGCGCCCCCAGCGACAAACCCCACTCCCCCGCGGGGTTAAGGGTGAAGAATCGCGGCCAGCGTCACCAGTGTCAAGCGAAACCACCACGCGGCCCCCGACCGCTTCCCGAAACACCACTACAGCGATAAGCGCGGTTGCCACGGCTTCAAAGTTCAGCAGAAGCGATGCAGTCGCGGCTGGTGTCGCCTCCAGCCCCAACAACAACAGAATGGGCGCAGCCACACCACCTGCAAGTACCGCCCCGACAAGCCACGGCATATCGTTTCTGGCTAGCTCCAGCTTCGCGCTGTCTTGCGGGTGAGGCCATGTGCTGTGCAACTCGATAACCCAGTACGCTCAATCCACACCCGATATATAGCAGCGCCGCCAGTGACAAAGGTTGTACGTCACCCAGCAGCAGCTTCGCACCCGGTGCGCTTGCGCCGAACAATACCGCAGCAAATAATGCGTACAGCGCGTAACGCCGTTGGGATGAGCTAGCTGAATACATCGAGAACTCCTTTATACCCGCGGCAGCAGCGGCGGCACGGTGGGCGGCGGCGTGTTCGGGATCAGGATCAACTGAATCACGCCGATGATGCCCGCCAGAATCAGGCCCAGCAGCGCCAGCAGCAGCAGCGTGGTGATGATGATACGCCGCGCCGTCCAGCGTTTGTCGTGCAGCCAGCCCAAGTCCACATCGCGGTCATCCTCAACGTACGAGTCGTAGACATCTTTGGGAGATGGGTAATCGCGCTCGGACAGCGGCTCATCATCTTCATCGTCGTAGTAAATCATGGCCTTCGCGCCATAAACGAACGGGGCGCTGCTTAGGATAGCACGCGCCCCGCTGCTTTACTGTGGTGGAGTGATGGATCAGGAATTCGACTCGGCAATGTGACCGGCGGGTTCCTTGATGATGCCATCGCGCTTGTGCCGCTGAATCGCCAGCTTAACCTCGCCAATGGCGCGCGTCACCTGAATATCGCGCGGGCATGCGGGCGTGCAGTTGTAGATCGTACGGCAGCGCCAGACACCATTCGGCTCGGCCAATTCATCAACGCGCTCTTCCCAGCCTTCATCACGCGAGTCGAAGATGAAGCGGTGCGCCTGCACAATCGCCGCCGGGCCGACGTAGTCGCCGTTGGCCCAGAAGCTGGGGCACGACGTGGTGCAGCACGCGCACAGGATGCACTTGGTCGTGTCATCGAACTTCTCGCGGTCTTCAACCGACTGCAGGCGTTCGCGGCCGTCGGCGGGCACCGGCGAGTTGTTGACGAAGTAGGGCATCACGCTGCGATAGTGCGCGAAGAACGGCTCCATATCGACGACCAGGTCTTTCAGCACCGGCAGGCCGAGAATGGGTTCGAGTTGAATCTTCTCGCCCACGTCCCGCACCAGTGCCTTGCACGCCAGCCGGTTGACGCCATTGATGCGCAGCGCGTCTGACCCGCAGATGCCGTGCGCGCACGCCCGCCGGAAGGTGAGCGTGCCGTCCTGCTCCCACTTGATGCGGTGCATCAGTTCGAGCACGCGGTCCGTCTCTTCGGCGTCTTTGATCGTGAACTCCTGCCAGTACGGCTTGTTTTTCCCCTGCTGTTCGGGGTTGAAGCGGCGGATTCTGAATGTGACGTCCATATGCAGTCTCTTCCCTGCTCACTCACGATGACGGGTAAGTGCGCCGCGCCCGTGCTTACTCAGCACTCGGCACTCAGCACTCAGTACTTTCAACTTCAGTACACACGCACCTTCGGCTTGAAGCGCTCATCGGTTTCGGCCAGCGACAGATCGACCTTCTTGTTGGTGTTCAGCGCCGGTTCGTTCACGCCCTTGGCAAAAGGCGTATCGCCCGTGAACGACGCCAGTGTGTGCACCATCCAGTTTTCGTCGTCGCGCTTCTGGAAGTCCTCGCGGCTGTGCGCGCCGCGGCTTTCGGTACGGTTGAGCGCGCTGACGGCCGTCACTTCGGCCAGATCGAGCAGGCAGCCGAGTTCCCATGCTTCGAGCAGGTCGGTGTTGAACTGGCTGCCCTTGTCGTCGATGACGAGGTCGGACTGATAGCGTTCCTTCAGTTCGCGGACCGTGTCGAGGGCCTGCTGAATGCCGGGGCCTTCGCGGAACACGCTCACCTTGTCCATCATCTCAAGTTGCATCTTCGCGCGCAGTTCGCCCGCGCGCGTCTTGCCGCTGCTGGACTTGATGCGCGCGAATTCGGCTTCGATTTCGGCGGTGGGATTGGCGGGCATGGGCACAAAGTCGGCGCCCTTGGCGTACTCGGCAATGCGCTTGCCGCCGCGCCGACCAAACACGACCAGATCGACCAGCGAGTTGGTGCCGAGGCGGTTAGCGCCGTGGCATGACACGCAGGCCACTTCACCAGCCGCGTACAGGCCGGGCAGCACCGTCCAGTTCTCGTCAATCACGGCCTCGCCATCGACGTTGGTGGGAATGCCGCCCATGGCATAGTGCGCGGTCGGCTGAATCGGCATCGGCTCCTTGACCGGATCAACGCCCAGATAGACCCGGCAGAAATCGAGGATGTCGGGCAGCTTTTTCTCGACGTAATCGCGGTCGATGCGGCGCGTTTCGCCGGCTTCGGCCAAATAGCGGTTGACCGTTTCTGGTGTCACATCGAGGTAGACGTAGTCCTTGCCCTTGATACCACGCCCTTCGCGGATTTCGAGATATATCGACCGGCTGATCACGTCGCGGCTGGCGAGGTCCTTGATGTTCGGGGCGTAGCGTTCCATGAAGCGCTCGCCGCGCCCGTTGAGGAGAATGCCGCCTTCGCCGCGCACGCCCTCGGTGATGAGGATGCCCATCTTGTAAATGCCGGTGGGGTGGAACTGGAAGAATTCCATGTCCTGCATCGGCACACCGCGCCGGTACACCACTGCCGCGCCATCGCCTGTGAGACTGTGCGCGTTGCTGGTCACGCTCCACACGCGGCCCCAGCCGCCGGTGGCGAACAGCGTCGCCTTGGCGTGGAACAAATGCAGTTCACCGCTGCCCAGTTCAAGCGCAATCGCGCCCACACACGCGCCCTGATTCATCATCACATCGACGACGTGAAACTCGTCAAAGAAAGTCACGTTGTTCTTGATGCACTGCTGATACAGCGTTTGCAGAATCATGTGGCCGGTGCGGTCGGCGGCGTGGCAGGCGCGGCGCACGGGCTTCTCGCCAAAGTTGCTGGTGTGGCCGCCGAAGCGCCGCTGGCTGATGCGGCCTTCATCGGTTCGGTCAAACGGCAGGCCCATGTGCTCCAGCTCGACCACCGCGTCGATAGCTTCTTCGGCCAGCACCATCGCGGCGTGCTGGTCGGCCAGATAGTCGCCGCCCTTCACCGTGTCGTAGGCATGCCAGATCGGGTGGTCTTCTTCGAGATTGCCCAGCGCGGCCCCGATGCCGCCCTGCGCCGTTCCGGTGTGACTGCGCGTGGGGTAGAGCTTGCTCACCACCGCCACCTTCGCGCCGCCTTTGGTGGCATACAGCGCCGCCATCAGCCCCGCGCCGCCCGCACCGACGATCACTGCGTCAAACTGGTGTGTCTTCATCGCGTTCCTCAAATCCCAATCTGCGCCAGAGGCCGGTCAGGGCGCTGTATCTTCAGTAACGGGCTGTAACCCCGCTTCAGCGATCAAGTGCTGGGTGGCTACTTCGGCCATATCGACCGAAGACTGCGGGATGGTGCCAATCAGCGCGCCGCCGCCCAGCGCCAGCAGCACCACGGCGGCGATAATCGAAAGATAAACCGAAGCGCGGCGCAGCAGCGGGCTGTGCATGGTGTAGTCCGTCAGCACCAGCCGCAGGCCGTTGAAGCCGTGCAGAACGACCAATGTGAGCAGCAGGAAATCGTAGATGCGCCAGATGGCGACGCCGCCCACGAAGAAATTCCAGCGGCTGGCGACAAACTCGACGGCCGTGCCGGTTTCGTTGATCATGCCGCCGGTGCCGATAATGGTGGCATTGGCTGTAGTCAGGTCGAACACGCCTTGCAGCACATGCATCATGGCCAGATGGCCGAACACCAGTGGCAGAATGAGCAGGCCGCTGACGCGCATGAACGACCACCAGAAACGCTCAATATTGCTGCCGCGCCGCTTGCCCTTTTTGGCGCCGGGCCGAACGAACAGGCCCGCAATCGCCGAGAACAACACTGCCGCGATAATGGCGGCGGCGATGCCAGCCACGAACGGAAGCTGTGCCGTGATCACATCGGCCAGCCCCAGCAGCGGACCACCTTCGGCGTAGAAGTTGAGCACGTGGTTGAACATCAGGATGAAGACTGGGATCAGTGTGATGGCGCTCAGGCCCAGCACGATCTTCGCGCCGCGCGCCTGGTAACGCCACAGGCTCGGCTTGAAGTCCATTACGGCGATGCGGATGCCGTTATAGGCATGGTAAACAACGCAGGCCACGAGGAAAAATTCGCCAATCGTGAAGATCGGCGTCTGGTAACTGGCAATCGCTTCTACATAAAGCTCGGGGTAGAACAGCGCCCACGAGGTATCGACGATGTGCAGCGTGATGAACAGCACCACGCCCAGGCCGGTAATACGGTGGAGCACCCAGCTCCACTGCCCGATTGCGCCCCGGTAGCGCATGGTTTCGGTGATGGTGGTGACAAGCGCGGTCACTGCACAACTCCTGATCCTGCAAGGCGGGCTTGCACACGGCGGCCCGTTGAGGGGTTACGCCACGAATGAAGCGGGATACGCCGCAGTATAACGCCGCGCATTGCCAGCCGCAAAGTCATTCATCCAGTCCATTCAGAATATTCTGAACATTGTGAATGTTATCACAAGAAAACAAGGGGATGCTTCACGCTCGGCGCCGCAGGGCAAAACGCATCATACGGGCGCAGCGTGCTGCGCCCGTGACGGCAGGCGGTTCACGAACTGCCTTTACAAAGCCATCACGACCCTTTTGGACCCTATCAGAAGATTTGATGCGTTTGCCCTGCTCGGCGCCGCTTCTCATCTTGACACATGCCCAGCCTGCGCCTAGAATCCGCGCTTCCGGGCCTGTAGCTCAGCTGGGAGAGCGCTACAATCGCACTGTAGAGGTCAGGGGTTCGAATCCCCTCAGGTCCACCAAACCGAAGAAACAGGCGGCGCTTGAACATCTGCCATTCGACCCGCTGATCGGTCATTCTGGCTTGGGAAGCGGCCTGCCGTGCTTCGGCATCTGTGATCGTGACGGTCATGAGTTGCTGTCCTTTAATGGATGAACTGGCGCGATGCCGGCGAGCGTGGTCGAGGCCACACCGAGGCGTTTCAGAACTGTGAGACTGCCGTCAGTTTCGAGGACGACCGCCCCCACCTCTTCCATAACCGCAGCCCCCGCAGCTCGAACGGCCGCGCGCACTTCGGCTTCAGTTATGCGCTCGATATGCATCGAATGCGTGAGATACTCGCCATCAAAGAACAGGATAGTGGGTTCGGACTTCACGAGCCGACGCACCGTTTTCGAGCGGACCGACAGCCACGTAATGACGAATTGCAGAACGATGAGCGTAACGAACGCTGTAAAGCCTTCGGCGAGGGCAATATCCTTCGACAGCAAAATCGTGGCGAGCGTGGAACCGAGTGCAACCGTGACAAAGCGACGTCCGAATGGGCGTCGTTTTTTGTTGCCCTGGCCTTGAATGCCATCGTTCAAGGTTAACTTTCTTCCCCATCTGTTGGTCTGCGCTTAATGCCAATTGTGGTTGGTCTTTAGCGCAGTTCGTGGCATAAATGGAGCGTCATACGCGGTGTGTATATGGCGCGCCGCTGTACAGGAGGCTTCACCAATGAAGAAACGTGTTCTGCTGCTGTCCGTGCTCCTTATCGTGTTGTCGCTGTCCTTCGCTGTAGTGCAGGCGCAGGACAACACCGTCGTCCAAATCCTGTTCCCGATCGCCGTGGACAGCCCCATCACCGAGATTCTTAACGGCTACGCCGAGGCCTATATGGCCGAAAACCCGGGCGTGGAAATCCAGTTCTCGTTTGAAGGCGGCTATACCGATGTCAAAAACCGCCTGCTCACTATGCAGGAAGGCGGTGGCGACCTGCCCGCGCTGGCGATCATGCTGGCGACTGATATTTACGACCTGGTCAACGCCGGGGCAGTTCAGTCGCTCGACGCCATCGCTGGCGAAGATTATCTGGCCGACTTCACGCCTACCTGGCTGGAGAACAGCTACTACGACTCCAATAGCGACGGCACGCCTGAACTCTACGGCCTGCCCTTCCAGCGCTCGAACGTGCTCCTCTACTACAATGCCGACCTGCTGGCAGAAGCCGGCCTGGAAGTGCCCACCAATTGGGACGAACTGGCAGCGGCAGCAATAGCGCTCAGCACCGACGAGCGCGACGGCATCCTCATCCCGAATAGCTGGCCTTACTGGGTCTTCCAGCCGTTCGCCGCTGGCGCCGGCCAGAACATCGTCTCCGACAGCGATGTGGAAGTCTTCTTCGATGACCCCGCCTCGATTGATGCGCTGCAGTACTGGCTTGATCTGGCACAGGCTGGCGCGACCCCTGAAGGCGTACAGGACAACTGGGGCGACGCTCCCGGTGCGTTCACTGACGGGGCCGCCGCCATGATCGAGCACAGCAGTGGCTCGCTGCGCAATATCCTTAACAACGCCGACTTCACCGTGGGCGTCATGGGCATTCCGGGCAAGGATGGGGGCCAATATACGGTCACCGGCGGCGGCAACATGTATCTCGTCGATGGCATCGACGAGGCGACAGCCGCAGCAGCCTGGGACTTCGTGCAGTGGCTGACTGCCCCTGAGCAAACCGTTGACTGGAGCATCAACAGCGGTTACTACAACACGCGAATCAGCGGCTTCGATCTGCCCGCGTGGCAGGAATACGCTGCCGCCAACCCGCAGGTTGATCAGGCTGCCGCAACGCTGGACAACGCGGTGCGCGAATTCTCGGTGCAGTCGCTGGCCGATGTACGCACCGTGTTGCACACCCAGATTCTGGCCGTGCTGAATGGCGAAGTCGACCCCGCGACCGCGATGGCGACCGCCCAGACCGGCGCCGACGAAATCCTGTCAATCTTCAAGTAGGACGACATAGCCCCTCACCCCCTGCCCCTCTCCCAACACAGGAGCGGTGGTTGGGGGTGAGGTTGAAGCGCAGGAGTGGGGTCTCCCTAGTGAACGGCTGACGCATGGCTGCTCGAACAGCTCGCACATTTCGCTGGCGCGGCAAGCGGGTATCGCCGCTGCCCTACCTGCTCATTCTGCCCACCCTGGTCTTTGTCCTGCTGTTCACCATCTATCCCACGTTTCAGGTGGTGCGCGACAGCCAGGTTTACTACCACCCCAGCCGCCCCGACCGCACACGCACGACCGATCTCGGCCTGCCGGGCATCGAAGAGGCCGAGCGCAGCATTCGCGGCCCCTACGATGTGGGCCTGGCCTACTTCCGCGCCATGTTCGACCCCAGCACTGACGAAGGCGCGATCTTCTTCCGCGTGCTCGGCAACACCCTGGTCTACGCCGCCGTCACGGTCTCTGGCAGTATGCTGCTGGCGTTCGGGTTCGCCCTGCTGGTCAATCGCGCCATCAAGGGTATCGGCATCGCGCGCATTGCCTTCTTCTATCCCACCATGCTGCCGATGGTCAGCGCCGCCACTATCTGGCTCTTCTTCTTCACGCCTGATTACGGCCTGTTTAACACGGCCCTGCAGGTCTTCGGCTATGCTGGCCCGCAGAACTGGACCATCAACCGCGAACTGGCGCTGGGGGCGCTGATGATCGTGGCTATCTGGAAAGACGCCGGCTACCTGATGATCTTCTATCTGGCCGGCATGCAGAATCTGCCCGATGAGGTGTTTGAGGCCGCCGATCTCGACGGCGCGAGCTGGCTCACGAAAATCATTCGCATTACGCTGCCCCTGCTGCGCCGCACGACGCTGTTCGTGAGCGTGATCGCCACCATCAGCGCGTTCCAGAACATCGACCACTCGCTGGTGCTGACCTACCAACTGGTGTCTGGCGAGGCGGATTTGCTGCTGTATGAGATTTACAAGCAGCGCTTCATGTTGCAGAACTACGGTTTCGCCAATGCGCTGACCGTGGTGATGATCCTGATCCTGCTGGTGTTCACCCTATCCAACTTCTTCCTGTCCGAGCGCTCTGATGACCGCGAATAGCGCCAGCCTGCCCACCCCAGCCAGCCCCTCGCCAAGGCGTCCGCGCACCGGAAGATGGCTGCTCAACGCCCTCACAATTGGCCTGTGCCTGCTGTGGGCCGTGCCGATTCTGTGGGCCATCGTGGTGTCGCTGCGCCCGCCCAACGACGCGCTGGGCCGTGGCGACGTCTGGTTCGGCGAAACACTCACGCTCGAAAGCTACCGCGTCGCCAACGATCTCGCGCCGTTCTTCCCGCGCATCGAGGACGGCCAGCTCACCGGCTCGTACTATCAGAACACGCTCCAATATGTGCTGACGGTGCTGGCCGTGCAGTTGATCACGATTCCGCTGGCGGCCTTCGCCTTCGTGCATTTCGAGTTTCCGGGCAAGAAAATCCTGTTCTACCTCATCCTCATGCAGATGATGATTCCGGTGGCGATCCTGCTGGTGCCGAACTTCATCACGATACGCGAGATGGGCCTGTACGACACCACGCTCGGCATCGCCGTGCCTTACTTCGGATCGGCCTACGGCGTCTTCCTCTTGCGCCAGGCGTTTCTGGGCGTGCCCAGAGAGCTGGTTGAGGCGGGCGAGATTGATGGCGCGCGCTGGTACGACCTGCTGTGGCATGTCTATCTGCCGCCCAGTCGCCCCACGCTTATCGCGTTTGCGCTGGTGAGCGTGAGCTTCCACTGGAACTCGCTGCTGTGGCCGCTGGTCGTCACCAGCGACAAGGCCCGCCCGTTAACGATGGGCCTGCTGCGCTTCACGCAGTTGACCGATATCGGCGCGCAGTGGAGCCTGATCATGGCCGCCACGCTCATCATCGTTGCGCCGCTGCTGATCATCTTCCTCGTGTTCCAGCGCCAGTTCATCCGCAGCTTCATGCACTCCGGGCTGAAGTAGAAGCGACTTTATGGCCCCAATCGACCAACGCGGCAAGCTCGACGAAGAGACGTTCAGCTATCTGGCCACCAAAGACAGTCGCGTGCGCTTATCTTTTCGCGGCAAGCTGGTGAAGACCCTCAGCGGCGGCGCAGCGCAGAAATTCCTCACGCAAGTCGACAGCCTCGACGGCAAAGACGCGCAGCTTGTGATGGCGCGCGCCACCGGCCATTTCAAGCACGGCAATGAACGGCGTAGTGACGAAAGCCACTGATTATCATGGGCAATATTGACCGCAAGATTCTTCTCGCGTTATAATTATTGTCATTCTTTTGGGGTAGGGGGCCTCACATGAATGACGGCAATGTTTCTCGTCCACGCGCACTATTTCTGGTCAAGTTCATTCATTCGACGGCGTTCATCTTTATTTCGCTGGCGATTGTCTACGTCTGGATCGCCATCTTCGCCGGCATTACTGGCTGGACGGTGGCGCTGGCGATAGGCATCATCCTGCTGGAGTCGGTCGTTTATGTGGGCAACGGCCTGCGCTGCCCGCTCACCAAACTGGCGCAGCAGTACGGCGATACGCGTGGCGACGACCTGATCGCCGACATCTTTCTGCCGAAATGGTTCGTGCCGCTGATTCCGCCCGTGTGCGGCACGCTGGCGTTTGCGGGTATCTTCGTGGTCGTCGTGCGCGCCCTGGCGGGGTGAAGGTGCAATTTCTACACACCAGATTCTGACTTGTCCCCGGCCGTGCTACACTGTCCGCGAGTCACCCCGCCCCACACTGGAGACGCGCCGATGGCCCGCAAGCCCGCCTGGATCGATACTGTACCCGAAGCCGAAGCCGCCGGGCCGCTGGCCGACGCCTACAAGGCCACCGGCGACCCGCGCACCGGCGAGGTCGATCACATCATGAAAGTGCACAGCCTGCACCCGCGCTCGATGCTCGACCACCAGCGGCTGTATGCCACGCTCATGAAAGGGGGCGGGCCATTGTCGCGCCCGCAACGCGAGATGATCGGCGTGGTGGTCTCGGCCCTCAACCACTGCCACTACTGACTGGCACACCATGCGCGCAATCTTCGTCAGTTGACGAAGCTCGACTCCCTCGTGGACCAACTCAGCAACGACTATCAACAGGTCGAGCTTGAACCGGCCGACCGCGCCATGCTCGATTACGCGGCCAAGCTCACGCTCACGCCCGCCGCCATGCAGCCCGCGGATGTGGACGCCCTGCGCGCCGCCGGTTTCAGCGACCGGGCCATCCTCGACATCGCCCAGATCACCGCCTACTACGCTTACGTCAACCGACTGGCCGACGGGCTGGGCGTGTCGCTCGAAGCCTACTGGGACATCGCCGGGCGCAGCGGACAGCCGCTGACCACCGTCGCTTGCACGCTGCACCGCTCCGCTGTACTGTCCAATCAGTCTCGAATCTCCCACTGAAAGGCCGCCGCCATGCCCTACTTTGATATGCCGCTGGAGCAGTTGGAGCAGTACCGCCCGGTCACCCACGAGCCGCCCGATTTCGACGCCTTCTGGGCCGAGACGCTGGCAGATGCGCGCCAGCATCCGCTCGACGCCAACTTCGCGCCGGTCGATGCCAATTTGGCCCTGATCGACGCTTTCGACGTGACCTATTCCGGCTACGGTGGCCAGCGCATCAAGGGCTGGTATCTGCGCCCGCGCAGTGCGAGCGGTAAACTGCCGTGCGTGGTTGAGTACATCGGCTATGGCGGCGGGCGCGGCTATCCGCACGACTGGCTGCTCTGGCCCAGCGCCGGTTACGCCACGCTGGTGATGGACACACGCGGGCAGGGCTCGGCCTGGCGCAAAGGCGACACGCCCGATATCCCGGACGGAGCCAATCCCTCGGTGCCCGGCTTCATGACGCAGGGCATCCTCAACCCAAAGCACTACTACTACCGGCGCGTGTTTACCGACGCGGTGCGCGCCATTGAAGCCGCGCGTAACCGTGAGGAGGTCGATTCGTCACGCATCGCGCTCACCGGCGGCAGTCAGGGCGGCGGTATCACGATTGCAGCGGCGGCACTAGATGGGCAAGTGGCGCTGGCGCTGCCGGATGTGCCGTTCCTGTGCCACTTCGAGCACGCCGTGGGCCTGACCAGCGCCTATCCGTATCAGGAGATCGTGGCTTATCTGCACACGCACCGTGACCGCGAGGCGCAGGCGTTTCAGACGCTGACCTATTTTGACGGCGTGCATTTCGCGCGGCGAATCAGCGCCGAAGCGCTGTTCTCGACTGCGCTGATGGATGAAACCTGCCCGCCCTCGACCGTGTTCGCTGCCTACAACGCGGTACCTGGCCCGAAAGCCATCTCCGTCTATCGCTTCAACGGCCACGAAGGCGGCGAGTCGCTGCACACCATCGAAAAACTGCGCCTGCTGAGAGACAGATGGGGAGAGTAAACCATGACCAGTCCAAAGTCCCGCCAGCAGATCGTCAACCTGCTTACAACGCGCCAGGCGCACATGGGTTTCGAGGGCGCAGTCGAGAATTTCCCCGCCGCGCACATCAATACGCGCCCGCCCAATGTGCCCTACACGTTCTGGCAGTTGCTCGAACACCTGCGCATCGGGCAGGCGGACATTCTTGATTACTGCGTGAATCCGGCCTACGTGTACCTGAAGTGGCCGGATGACTACTGGCCGTCCACCAACGCGATGACTAACGCTGCTGGCTGGCAAGCGACGATCGATGCCTTTCTGGCCAACCGCGCCGCGTTGGCTGCCATCGCTCTCGATGAGACCAACGACCTCGACGCGCAGCTTCCAGCATGGCGAAGCGGGCCACACGCTGCTGCGCGAAATCCTGCTCGCTGCCGACCACAACGCCTATCACGTCGGTGAGTTGGCGATTTTGCGGCAGGTGATGGGGTTGTGGTGACGCATCGACTGGCGGCTTTGCACGCCAGGTGATGGCAGGGATTGAGGAGGATACGTGCTTCATGGCCAATCCATCTCACGAGGAACAGAACCGCACAGCCTATGATCGGCTGATCAATTTCAGCGACGCCGTCATCGCGATTGCCATCACGCTGCTCGCCATTGATATTCGCGTGCCGCGCATTGAAGATCCTGCGCTGCTTGGGCCTGCCGTCGTCAACCTGCTGCCGCAAATCGCCATCTATGCCTTCAGCTTTATCCTGGTAGCAAGTTTCTGGTACGGCCATCATCGGCTGTTCCGGCTCATTGACCGTTATGACGACCGGCTGCTGTGGCTGAATATCCTCTTCCTGATGGGCGTTGCCTTCCTGCCCGTTCCTTCGGCGGCGCTGGGCGAACACGGCCCGGAACAGCCGATTGTCATCTTCTTCGCCGCCTCCTACGTCTACATCGGCCTGGCCGAGTTTGCGCTGTGGCGCTATGCCTCGAATCATCATCGGCTGATCGATCCTGATGTATCGGCCCATGTGATTCGCTATGTCAGTTACCGCGTGCTGGTGCCCAGCGTCGTCTTTGCTGCTTCCATCCTGATCGCGCTGGCCAGCCCGCTGCTGGCGATGCTGTCGTGGATGTTGGTCTTTGTTGCGTTCGTGCTTCTGGAGCAATGGCGGCGCAGACAGGCCGTCCACCGAGGCGCTGGATAGTCTGGCTCAGGCATGGGCACGGTTGCGGCGCAGCTCAGTTCGGGCAAACTGGCGCGTCGTCGTTGATGCCGAACTGCACACGTTGGCCGGGTGTCAGGTCCGCCAGCGGCCGGGCGCAGAAGTCCGCGATGACCGCGTCGAGATCGACGCGCCACAGGAACGCCCGGTCGTCCACCGCTGCGCCCGTGGCCACATAAGCGCCATCGGGAGAAAACCGCGCCGAGTACACGGGGTTCACACCGACGTTGTCCAGCACACGCAGCAGGCCGCCGGTCGCAGTGTCCCAGATGCGCGCGGTTCCGTCCCAACTGGCCGTGATGACCGTCGCACCATCCGGCGCGAAGTCTACGCTCCACGCGGTATCCGTATGCCCGGTGAGCGTGTGCAACACTTCGCCGGTGGCCACGTCAATCAGATGACCGAAGCCATCGGTATCAACCGCGGCGATGAGGGTTCCATCCGGCGAAAAGGCGGCCTCGGGGATGACCGGGCCGAGTTCGATGATGCGCACCAGTTCGCCGGTCGCCACCTCCCAGATCCGAATCGTGCCATCGGTGCTTGTCGTGAGTACCAGCGTGCCATCGGGAGAAAAAGAGGAGACTCCCAATGCGCCGGTATGGCCGGTCAGCACGTGCAGCGTTTCGCCAGTCGCAATATCCCAGATGCGCGCCGTCATGTCGAAGCCGCCGCTGATGGCTTTCGATCCATCCGGGGAAAAGCCGGGAACATTGATCGGCGCCGTGTGGCCCACAAATTCACGCACGGTTTCTCCGGTTTCAGCGTCGATCAGGTAGGCCGAGAGGTCGGAACTGCCGGGCGACTCCATCACCGCAAACAAATGCTGTCCGTCGGGGGATACAGCCAATATGCGGATGGTCTGTTCGTACGTGATGAGCGGCGTTCGCGCATCGCTGGTCAGGTCCCAACGGGAGTACGCACCGAAACCGCCGATATAGAGATATCTCCCGTCGGGTGAGAAGAACGGATACTGAGTGTGGTCAAACTGATCGGTCGTGATCGCGCGCGGTTCCTGCGGAAAGGTCAGATCCCATACCCCGCCTACGTTCCACTGCGGCATCAATAGCTGGCGGCCATCGGGTGAAATATCCACCGTTCGGATCTGGTCGGCAGTCTGGAAGCGGCCCAGCTCACGGCCGGTATGCACGTCCCACTGCATGGCGAGGCCCAACTCATCGCCCGTGACCATGAATTCCCCGTTCGAATTGTAATCGCCCCTGAGGATCTCGCGCTGTGCCCCGTGAACTGGCTCAGCCGAGCGCAGGTGGTCAGGTCCCACGCAGAGGCGACATCATCATCAGTGGCGAACAGGGCAATGGGTTGCCCATCGATCCATCCCAGCATCTGCCAACGGGCCGTACCCGCTTCCAGAAGCGTGCAGATTGGCTCGCCCTCAAGCGACTCGGCCAGATAAACGCGGTTCTCCGTATCGGCGAGCGCAAATATCCGGCTGCCATCCGGAAGGTAGACCGGGCCAAGCAGCTCGCGGGTTTCATCCGGGTAGGCCGGAAAGCTTTCCAGCAGCTCGCCCGTTTCGAGGTCATAAACCCGATGGGCATCAAAGCCCGCCGCAATAAACCCGGTGTTGTCGGGCGTGAATGATGCGTACCAGACGTCATCATCTTCAATCGGATAGGTGCGGATAAGGGTGCCAGTAGCGGTGTCCCAAAGCCTGACCAGGCGGGTGGAGCCGAAGGACGAGGTCAGCAGCTTCGAGCCATCGGCGGAATACAACACACTCCCGACAATGCCCTCTTCAGGCAGAAAATGCTGTTGTTCGCCGGTGGCCACATCGTATAAATAGGTGCCGCCCTCGGAGCTGGTCGCCATCTGTGCGCCATCGGGAGAGTGGTCGCCCTCATAAATCTCGAACTGGTGGCCCGGCAAATTGCGCAGCAGCATCCCCTGCCGGCTGGCGCGCAGCAGGGCAGCGTCCGCCCCAGGCGTGTAACCATAAGCGAGGCTGCGCAACGCCAGTTCCATGCCGACGTTGCCGGTCGCGCCGTTATCCATTGCCTCGTTCGCCGTCAGGTACAGCCGTTGTTGTTCCGCCCGCGCGAAATTGGCATCGCTCGTCGCCAACGCCACCTGCACGTTGGCCCGTTCGGACTCGGCCTCCTGCGCATTGGCGACAGCCAGCGCGCGCTGTTCATCGGCATCACGGGCATTGCTCACGGCGAGGGCGCCCAAGATCATTGCTCCCAGCGTGGCCAGCAGCAGCACGGCCACCAACCCGCGCAGGAAGGCTTGCGAACGCTGGCGCAGTTTGTCTTCGCGCTCACGCCGTTCGGCCTCGGCCGCTTGCGCCTGTTCGTAGGCGTCACGGCTGGCTTCCAGATAGTTCCACTCGTCGGGAGTCAACGCCAGCGCAGTTTCGTCGGCCCAGCCGTCGAACTGATTCAAGCGCGCCCCGCGCAGCAGGAAGCTCTCGTCGCGGCTTGCCGACTGCCAGTCGTGCGCGGCGGCGCTCAACTGGCGCTGCAGCCGGATATCGTCGCGGCTTTCGTTCAACCACGCCTTTAGTTCGCCCCACTCGCGCAGCAGTGCCTCATGGGCAATTTCGACCGTTGGCCCGCGCGTGATCGGGTCGTTGTCAAATGTCAGCAGCCGGTAGTCGCCAAAAGCCGTGACCACCTCATCCACTGCCGCTTCATCGCCCAGCGCGTTGAGTTCGGCCAGCAGCACCGGCCGACGCGTGTCCTCCACGCCTTCGCCCAGCGTCACCATGCGCAAAAATACCTGCCGCGCCAGCGCCTGTGACTCCGCATCCAGCGAAGCGTAGATTTCGTCCGCGCGCCGCGTCAGCGCCCCTTTCACGCCGTTCATGGCCTGATAAGCGGCCAGCGTTAGCGTCACGCCTTCGCGCCGCTCGAACAGTTCGGTTAGCGCGTACTGCAGCAGCGGCAGCGTGCCCGGCTGTTCGCCCACATCCTTAAGCATGGTCGCCACGAGTCCCGCTTCTAGCCGCAGACCCACGCGCTCGGCCGGCGCGGTGATGGCCTGCTCCATCTCGCGGGCCGACAGTGGCACGATGACTTCGGTCGAGGCGCGCACCAGTTCGGCCAGCCGTGGAACCAGCAGCGGTCGGTCGTAGAAATCGGCCCGCAGCGTCAGAATAACACGCACGCGCCCGCGCGGGTCGGTGGCCGCCGACAGCAGGTTGTCGATAAACTGCATGCGCATGGCCTCGTCGGCCACCAGCGTGAAGACTTCCTCGAACTGATCCACCACCACTACCAGCTCGGTTTCAAGATCGTTGGGCAGCACCTGGCGTGCCGCGCGCACCAGCCCACGCCGGTCTTCGCGCAGGTGGTCGAGCAGCCGCGGAACCGGGTTGACGGCCACGCGCAGCAGGGCCGCTTCCAGCTCTTCGAGCGGGTGCGTGCCCGGGTACAGATCGGTGATGAACGGGGTTGGTGAGTTCGCCAGCGCGCCGCTGCGCAGGGCTGGCATCAAGCCCGCACGCACCAGGCTGCTCTTGCCGCTGCCGCTGGGGCCAACGATGACCAGAAAGCGCGCGCTGTCGCCCTTCTCCGACAGCCGGGAAAGCAGCCGTTCGGTCATGCCCGCCCGGCCGAAGTAGTCGGCGGCGTCCGCTTCCTGAAACGCGCGCAGACCCTTGTACGGGTTTTCGGGATTGGAAGTCAGCACCTCAGGCTCGGCCAGGTCACGCCGAGCCGCATCAGCCGTGGCCGCAGCCGGGCGCACTGCACCACGCTTGAGCAGGCCCAGCCGTTCGACCTTGTCGATGGCCTGCTGGCGGCTGTGTACATCCAGCTTGCTGTAAATCTGCTTGATGTACCACTTCACCGTGCCCGCTGTCACGAACAGCCGGTCGGCGATTTCCGCGTTCGAAAGGTACTGCACCATCAATTCGACGACTTCGAGTTCGCGTTCGGTCAGCGCATCAGGCAGCGGCTGGTAGGGAATACGCAGCAGCGACACCGGCCGCGATTCCGGCAGGGCTGCGCGAAAAGCCGCCGCCATCCGCAGCGCCGTGGCGTAGCGGTGCGTGGGGTCTTTGGCCGTCGCTGTTTGCAGCACTTCGTCAATAGCCGCCGGAATGTGGCTGTGCTGGATGCTCATCATCGGCAGCGCCGATTTCAGATGGCGCTGCAGATAGTCGCTCGAGGTAGTGGCGTCGGGGAAGGCCTTGACGCCCGTCAGCATCTCGTAGAGCACATAGCCGAGGCTGTAGAGGTCGGCGCGCGGGGTGATGTCCTCACCGCGAATCTCCTCGGGCGACAGATATTCCGCCGACTCGAGCGGCAGGGCGGCCCCATGCGCCGCCAGTTCAGCCCGCAGGTACACATCCATGGCGATGCCGAAATCGGCCAGATAGGCGTTGTTGTCCTCATCGAGCAGGATATTGGCCGGCTTCAGATCGCGGTGGACGATGCCCTCGCGGTGCGCCATCGTCAGCGCCGACGCCACCTGATCGAGCAGATGCGTCGTCTCTTCCAACGTGAACGGCCGGCGCTTGAGCAGTTCGCGCAGGCTGTTGCGCAGCCAGCGCATCACTAAATACGCGCCGGTAGGATCACGCCAGTAGTCGTACAGCGGCACGATGTGCGGGATGTTCGAGGCGGGCGATGAACTGCGCTTCGACCTCGAAGCGGCGCACGAAATCGGTCTGGTTGGCGAACTGCGGCAGGATGACCTTGATCGCCACTTCACGCCCGATAGCAGGCTGAAGCGGCGCGATAAACCGCGCCGTAACCGCCCGACCCTATCGCCTCGCGGAAATCATAGCCTTTGATCTCGCCCGCCGGAATTGCCATGACCGCCTCCCCCATTGCCTTCATCGCTTCCAGATTGAACCCTGTATGGATGGACTCGCTGTGGCGGCGGCGCCCGCCGCGAGGCAGGCGCCGTTCCGTTTAGCCGGTGCTGCCTAACTGGTGGGCGCAGGCAGCACACCCATCTGCGCGAAGAACCCGAGCAGGTCAAACATCACCCACTCTTCAGGCAAGCGCCATCGTCGTTGAAGTGGTCGAAGGTTTGGATCACCAGGGTAACTGGTTGGCCGTTGGCTGGCCGACACCCAGCGGGGAGGCAAATTCAGCTCCGTCGAACACGCCGCTTATGGTGGAGGACGCGAAGCCGTGACGTTACCTTCGGCAATGATTTCGTCCCGAACGAGCGAAAAATCACTGATCGACGCCTGCATCGCCACGATGAAACTACCAAAGGCTTCACCATCGAGGTCACCCAGCGGTGAATGGATTATGAAATCGCCGGTAGTCCACTGAGCTACAGTCGCAAAGTCACCGGCTGTAATCGCATCAGCCAACTGGATGATGACGGCACGGTTCGCTTCTTCCTGTTCAGTACCCATCCCAGTATCCTGCGCAGCAACAAGTGCTGCAGAAGATCCCTATGGCTGCTACGATCAGCAGCCCCCGCCCGATATGGGTCCATACGGTCTTGTTCATCGACGTACCCTCCAGTTACTGTGGCACTTGCTTCACCCACCGGTCACTTGCGTTTCTGGTGCGTCACGTGACGACAATTTCATTGTATTGAAATAATCCTGTTTATTGCGGCAAAACGGGGGATTCCCCCCACAATTCCCCCTTCATGGGTGGGCACAACCCCTCCTCTACTCGCGTAACGTCAAATCAACGAGCGAAGCGAGTTGTAGGCCCACAGGAGTGACGTTCATGAACGGCTTGAATTACCACGACCACTATCGTGATTTCGAAGTCCAGCGCGAACAACTGCTGCGCCGCGCCCGTCAGGAACATGCCCTGCGCGAGGCGACCCAGCGCAGCCCGAGAACACCATCCGCCTACCGCACCGCACTGGTTCACCTGCTCGTGTCATTGTTTCGCAGCTAATGCACCACAGCTTTTGCGGTTCAGTGGCGGGCTGTTTGCCCGGCAGCGATGCGGTCACACACGGGATAAACCCGCTTTTCAGCAAGAGGAATATGGCGACTGTGTGAGCACGGTGTAATATTGGCCATCGCTCGTTTATCACGCAGAGGAATGGCCATGAGAACCCGCTTGTTCGCCTTGCTGGTGGTTGTATTGCTCCTGCTCACGGCAGGCTTGGCGCAGGCCCAGGACAACAATCCTGTGGTGCTGGGTGATTTGCCTACGCCCACCGCGTCCGGCATGCTTCCGGTCAACGACATTCAGATGTATTACGCGCAGTACGGCGAAGAGGGCCAGCCGCTGATACTGCTGCATGGCGGGCTGGGCAACGCCGATTACTTTGCCAACCAGATTCCCGCCTTCGTGGACGCTGGCTATCAGGTATTCGCGCTCGACAGCCGTGGCCACGGCCGCTCGACGGTCACCGAAACGCCGATTGGTTACGCGCTGATGGCCAGCGACGTGCTCGCAGCAATGGATGCGCTCGGCATCGACAAGGCAGATCTGGTGGGCTGGAGCGACGGCGGCATCATCGGCCTCGATATCGCCATCAACCACCCGGAGCGCCTGAACAAGCTGGTCGCCTACGGCGCAAATTACATCACCTCAGGTGTAAAGTCGGATATCGGTGACAGCGCGGTGTTCAACGCCTATGCGGAACAGGCTCTTGCAGACTACGCGCAGATGTCGCCCGCTCCCGACAATATGGACGCCTTTCTGGCCAACATCAGCAATATGTGGGCCACCGAGCCGAATTTCACCGAAGAACAGTTGCGCGGTATCACCGTGCCCACGCTGATCCTCGACGGCTGGCAGGAAGAAGCAATCTATCCGCAGCACGACTTCGACATGGCTGAACTCATCCCGAATGCCGAGCTGACGCTGATGCCCGGCGTCGGGCATTTCGCCATGTTCCTGACCCCGGAGATGTTCAATAGCATCGTCCTGAACTACCTCGGCCGTTAGGGTGTAAAAGCCAGAGGGTGGCCGCTGGCCACCCTCTGTGCTGTCTCACCGAGAAGTGATTTTTCTCAATTTGCGCACAATGCTACACTCGACGCAATCTATCGCTGTTGGCTGCCTGACTACCCGATTTAGTTTTCTGCTCGGCCCGTTCCAGATACCCGATCCGCTGGAGTGTGCTGCGCTCGGAGAAACTGATGGTAGGCCCCTCACTCAACGCCGACGTGGTTCAACCTCGACCCAATCTCCTGTCCGGTATCACCGCGGGACTCGTCACCAGCTTTGTCGATATCACGGCGGGCATCTCATTCGCCACGCTCATTTTTACTGGCCCACTGGAACCCTATCTCGCGCGCGGCATTGCGTTGGTCTTTGTGAGCGCAATCATTCATGCGGTCTTTTCTGCGAGATTTACTGCGCGAAGGGGTCTGGTATCCGTCATTCAGGACAATCCAGTCGTCTTGTTGGCGGTAATCGCGGCATCTGTCGCAGCGGCAATGGGGCCTGGGCCGGAACTATTTGGTACCGTACTTGCACTCATCATGGTCACTACGTCCCTCTGTTCCCCTGCTTGAAACCGAGAGGCCGTGCTTAGGCACGGCCTCTCGCTTTGAACGGTTTATCCCCTACCCTGTAATTGGCGGGTTTCTGTGCGGCACAGGCGGTTAATATCCACTGCGCCAGTACGATCTCGTTATACTCGTTGTGCCGGCTCTCAAGCCGTAGCCTCACCCTGAAGAACAGGTGTTATGGGTTCCGGGTGTTCTGCTTGAGCTAGGGCTATCCCGCGCCAAACGCGGTTCGATCTTCACGTCCGATATGGGCTAGCCACCGCAGTGCGGTTTCTCGGGCCGTTGCAGACCGCCCTCAATCAACCGCTCGGGGGCCAGGTCGAGACTGGAAATCGTCAAGCCTTTGGTCTGGCGACCTCCGTGAAATCGATCTGCGAACTGGGGAGACAGGCTGCGCGAAGAGCCGGGCAACTGACAACCGCAGTCGGCGAGCTCCGGCATTTCTATCAGAAGGAGCTGACCAGGTGACTGAACAAGCCGCTGCCTGACGGCACGGACTTTCTATCGGGTTAGGGCTGACGGTCCTGCTCGGAGAGGCCGTCGCGGATATCGTAAGGAACTCAGGCGCAGGCGATCTCGATTGTGCTGGCCAGTTCGTATGTTGTCCTGCTTGTCCTCGGCACATCCATATTCGCCTACCTGCCGAAAGCTCTGATCGGCGGCGTCCTCTTTTCGCTAGGATTGGAGTTCCTTTCGACGTGGCTCGTGGGCGGTCGCAAGTCAATGAACCGGACGGACTTTTCCGCGTCGTGCTGATCTTCATCACCATTGTCCTGTTCGGTTTTCTGGTCGGTGTGACGATCGGCCTTCTTTTGATGATCGGGCTGTTTGTCGTCAACTACAGTCGCCTAAACATCTTTCACAGCGCGGCGTCAGGCGCCGAGATCTCGAGTCATGTCCAACGCAGCGCGAATTACCAGCGCGCACTCGCGGATCTTGGGCGACAGGTCTACATCCTGGAACTCGATGGGTTCCTCTTTTTTGGAACGGCGAACCTCATTCTGGAACGAGTACGACAGCGCGTGGAAGCACGAGACGAACCGCAAGTGGAGTTTCTTGTACTCGACTTTCGGCGGGTCACTTCGCTGGACTCTTCTGCAGCCTTCAGTTTATCCCGTGTAGCCGATCTGGCCCTGCGCAACCGGTTCAGCTACGCCCTTTCATCCGTCAACGACGCAATGAAGTTGCAATTGAAGCGTATTGGATTAAAGCTCGGAACTGACATTCGGGACTATCCCGATCTGGATCATGCATTGGAGACGTGGGTAAACACGCTTCTGCTGAAGGCCCAGGTCACCCGGTTCCCTATGCACTCGTATCGAATCTCAGTTGCAGACAACGGCTTTCTGAAGAGAGATGCAGACGCCTGAAAGTCTATCTTGAACGGATGACATTTCAGCCCGGCCAAATCGTGATCAATCAGGGTGACGTCAACAGTCTTTACTTTATTGTAGAGGGTCAGGTGTCACTGTACCTGGAGGCGGCGAGCCATCGGGTTCGCGTCCAAACGCTGGGCCCAGGAACCATCGTCGGCGAGGATGGCCTCTATCTGGACTCGCCGCGCCCGGCTTCCGTCATTGCTGACGAGCCGACCATCGCTTACCGGCTAGAGCGAGCAGCCCTTGAACACATGAAAGTCAAGGATTCGGACCTGGCCTTTCAGGTCAGTGAGATGATTATTCGCATTATTGCCGAGCGCCTGCTTGCGGCAGACCGTGAGATCCTCGCGCTGAATTGCGAGTGACGGCTCAGGCCTGCTGCAAAGTTTGCACAGGTGATTTCCAAATTTCGCGCAGTGCGGCAGCAAATGCACCTGCGCTTTGATACCGGTCGTCCGCGCTCTTTGCCATCGCTTTCTGAATTACATAGCCAACCTCGACCGGAATACCGTCAACCAATGCATTCACATCAGGCGGCGGTTGCTGTAAATGCGCAAACAGGATCTGGGCTGGGCTGCGCTTGAAAGGAAGCTCTCCCGTCAGTGTTTCGAATAAGACGACGCCCAATGCGTAAACGTCTGCACGTCCGTCCACACTGTGTGCCGCCGAGATCTGTTCCGGGGACATGCAGCCGACGTGCCGATAGCGCCTGGCCCGTCAGCGAGGTGCGCGCCTCCTGCAGCTTGACCCCGAATCCTCACGACCCTGCTTGTCGTGGGCAGCCAGCGCGTCGAACAACCTGATGAACGCGGTGAGCGTGCTGAACCACAGCAATTTACCCATCCAGAGAATCGCGGCCGGCGGTGATGACGAAACCTACGCCGCGCTTCAGGCGACGGAATGGCACCTGCCTGTTCGACTGGTTAACTTCACCGACGATATGCCCACCCTGATGCGCGCTTCGGCGGGCGCGGGCATGGGTCGCTGTCGCCGATGCCACCGTCTGCAAGGCCGGCGGACTGATGGTGAACGAGGCGCTGGCAGCGGGCCTGCCCATGCTGCTCATCGACGTCATCGAAGGGCAGGAAACGGGCAACGCCGAGTTTGTAGTTCAGCATGGCGCCGGTGAAGTGGTCAAGGAACCGCTCGAATTCATGCAAGCGGCCTATCATTGGCTGAGCGGCGACCAGCACCTGCTGCACGAGCGCGCAGAAAATGCCCGCCGGGCCGGGAAACCACACGCTGCATACGAGGCCGCCGATCTAGCCTGGGCGCTGGCGAACCATGAACAACGCTGACCCTATCTGCTCAACAATTTCTGTATCAGCACGCGCAGCAGCGTAGATCGCTGTATGAACCACAGCACAGCCCTGCTGGCTTCGCTGTTTGGCTGATTCATCGCAAAAAACGAACGGGGCGGGCCATGATTGGCCTGCCCCGTTCGATTTTCTTCCTTAATTGTCTTGCTACTGCACGGGGTTCTGTTCGACCAGTATCAGCGTGCCTGGCTCGAACAACGTTGCGCAGGTGAAACCGGGGAAGTCCGGCACGGTGTAGCTGCCAATAATCTCGGCGTGGCGCGGGATGCCACTGGCCGGCAGCCAGATCAGAGTGCCCTCTCCACGCAGGCAGAATACCGCTCCGCCCTCAAACGAGGTTAAGCCCGGCGGGCTGAAAATATCGACCGCCTGCTGCACGCCCAGGCTCAGCAACCCGTCGATACCGAGGCTGCCGCTGCCGTATTGGTCCTTGCCGAGCCACGTCGTGGGTGAACCATTCTGGTAAAGCACGCGGCAATTGATGGCGTAACCCGAAGCATCGTTCAGGCTGGAACGCACGACACCGCTCTCGTCAAAGTTGTGTTCCTCGCACAGCGGGACAGGGGGTGGCGGGAGCGCAGTGGCCGTGGGAGGTGGGGTAGCAGTCGCGGTGCCAGGAATGGCGGTGTTGGTCTGCGTGGGCAGAATCACCACTTCGCTGGCATCCACTTGAAACACGACATCGCGGCCCTGATTCTCCCACGACCCAAGCGTGGTGTCGAACGTAAAGGCATAGGTGAACGTGCCCGCCGGTGCGCTACCACCAACTCCCCATCTCGCCGCGCAGCCAGAAACGGCAAGCGACGGCACGAGGAAATAGGTCGTGTCCGCCGTGAGCGTAATGGTGCTGGCGGGCGTGAATTGGTAGGGGTCGAACGAAGTCGTGGTCACCGCCTGCTGCCCAATCACTGAAAGCTGGGCGTCTGGTTGGCCCAGCGCTGTCGCAGACCACAAACTCACGCTGATCGTTTGCGAGCCGCTGGCGCTGGCCAGCTTGAGCGTGACCGAATCGAGCGTGTAATCAGCGCCTGCTGGCACCGTGAACCCCGAAGCCACAGAATAGTCGGACGTCACGCAGTATCCGAAACCCGGCGACTCGCTCAGGTTCGAAAGCACCGTTGCGGCGCTGACTGCGCTCACAGCGACCATCAGCAGGCCCACCAGCACAACCGCTGAAATCAGCAATGCGGCCCGCCGCAATCCCGTTGAATTCCCGTTTCTCTCCACCATATCTGACACACCTTTCTTGGGCGCAATGGCCCAACAGCGGCTGTCTGGCCGCTGCCAATTCAACAACCTCGGGATCATAAGCACCAAGCTGTCGCTGCCG
This sequence comes from uncultured Chloroflexia bacterium, assembly GCA_963841085.1. Classification (GTDB taxonomy): domain Bacteria; phylum Chloroflexota; class Anaerolineae; order Aggregatilineales; family Phototrophicaceae; genus Flexifilum. The sequence continues at coordinate 137,947 of CAWJBF010000014.1, forward strand.
CAAGCGAACCATTCAAGCCGGTCCCAATTTACATTGAAGAATCGGGTTTTTATTCAACTTCCTGCATACCCCTATTCAATTTTTGATATAACGAATAAAATGATGTCATTATTTTTGCAATTATCGAATCTGGGCGCAGGGTGCAAATCGGCTGTAGATGCACGCAAACTCACACAGCACATGGCTGGTTCTCACGTTTAAGCGGCGCGCCACAGCCCCACCCGCGGGGCGGCGCGCCTTCAGGTTCGCGGGGAGGAGAGCTTCGCGGAGTTCTAAAATATGCGCGACTTCAAGTTTATCTGGGTGCTGGGGCTGCTGCTGACGGCGGCCATTATCATCGTTCCGGTTCTGCTGTTCACGCTCGATCCGCCGGCTGTCGAAGCGGACCCGTGGGCCAATGTGCCCGATCACTCGGTGCCGTTCACCGATCACACCGCGCTGATGCCCGGCCCCTACGAAACCGGCAGCGATGTCACGCGCGCCTGCCTCACCTGCCATGAAGAAGCCGCTACGCAGATCATGGCGACCTCGCACTGGACGTGGCTGGGCGACCCCGTCATGGTCGAGGGCCATGATGAGCCGGTGCGCATCGGCAAGGAAAACCTGCTCAACAACTTCTGCCTCAGCTCGCGCACCAACGAAGACCGCTGCATGACCTGCCACATCGGTTATGGCTGGACGGACCGCACTTTCGACTTTTCCAACGCCGAGAATGTGGACTGCCTGGCCTGCCACGACCAGAGCGGCGGCTATGTCAAAGGTGAATCGGGGCTGGTGGCGGAGGGCGTCGATCTGACGTGGGCTGCTGGCAGTGTGGGCCTGCCCAACCGCCAGAACTGCGGAGCCTGCCATTTCGACGGCGGCGGCGGCAACGGCGTCAAGCATGGCGACCTCGACGAGAGCCTGCTCTACCCGCCCGAGAGCGTCGATGTGCACATGGGCCGCTATGACTTCGTCTGCGTCGATTGCCATCAGGGCGAAGACCATCAGATTATGGGGCGCTCGATCAGCGTGAGCGTGGAGACGAGCAATCAGGTGCAGTGCACCGACTGCCACGACAGCAACCTGCACGACGATGAGCGTATCAACGAGCATGTCGATACGGTCGCCTGCCAGACCTGCCATATTCCGGCTACCGCCCTGCGCGACCCCACCAAAGTGACCTGGGACTGGTCGCAAGCAGGTGATCCGAACCGTGAAGAGAACGTGCACGAATACCTGCGCATCAAAGGCGAGTTTACGTACGAGAACAACTACACGCCGCAGTACATGTGGTACGACGGCACGGCCAGCCGCTATCTCGTCGGTGACCCGATGAATCCGGACGAGATCACGCACATCAACTATCCGGGCGGCGACATCAGCGACCCCAGCTCGGTCATCTATCCGTTCAAGGTGCATCTGGGCAATCAGCGCCTACCGACACGATCTACAACATCTTGCTCACGCCGCATACTGTCGGAGAACAGGGCTACTGGACGTTGTTCGACTGGCCCACCGCGCTGACCATCGGCGCCGAAGCCAACGGCATCCCCTTCAGCGGCGAATACGGCTTCGCGCCCACCGATATGTACTGGGTACAGTCGCATATGGTCGTTCCGGCCGAGAACGCGCTGTCATGCACCAGTTGTCATGGCGAAAATGGCCGCCTCGACTGGCAGGCCCTCGGTTATCCGGGCGACCCGCTAACGTGGGGAGGGCGCGGCTCATGAAGCGTACGCTGCTATTACTTCTCGTCGCCGCGTTATGCTTCACCGTCGCTGGCATCGCCGCCGCGCAGGAATCGCCGCTGCACCCGGTCTTCCCTCTGCTCGATGCCAGCGGCGCAAACGTGGTTGATTCGGGCGCGCCCATCTCCACGCTCATGACCTGCGGAAGCTGCCACGACGCCAACTTCATCACCAGCCCACGCTGCATGGCAGATGGCGGCCGGGTACAGCCGGGGCGCTGCCGCCCGACAGACTGCTGCGGCGACCGGCGTCGAGATGAACTGCTTCGTCGTGTACAGCACCGCGCCCAACAAGTCGCGCGCGTACGCCGCGCTCGCCAGCGGTGAGCAGTACTGGGCCGACACCGCCACGCTGCTCGATACCGGCATCGTAGCCGCCGCGGTGATGGCTCTTTCACGTATGACGCCGCCGCCTTCGCTGAGGACGGCACGCTGCTACCCGAGTTCGGTGGCGCTGCAAGACCCGAAAAGCGAGCAGCTGCGGCGCGTGCCACGGGCAGGTGCATCTCGACAACCAGACACCGCTCGATCTGCCGTGTGCGATTTCGTCGCAGTGGCGCACGTTCACCACCGGCGTCAGGCTCCGTTTCGCCGGCAGCGCATTTCGCGCAGCGCGCAACCCGTCAGCGACAAGGCCGATTTCACCGACCCTGGGATGTGCATGTGAGCGCGTCTCAATTGCGTCGACTGCCACTTCGCGGTCAAGCAATCCGGTCGATGAGCTCGACCATCCGCCGAGCAGCCCGAGCACCTCACCTTTGATCCACGCCGCGCCGACTTCGGCGGTATCTGCCACGCCCGTCGCATGTGTTCGCCTCAGGCACGATCTTCCATGCGCACCTGCGAGTCGTGCCGACGACGCCGCCAGCACGCATACCTGCTGCCGGCTACTGGGATCGCCATGCCAATCAGAGCTGCGTGTGAAAGCTGCGGCATATTGCCGCGAATTACGCGCCCGCGCTGGCCTACCGCGATGCCACCGTCGTGCGCAGCGATGGCAGGCACTATCCGACGCGCCGCCGGGGTATCGACGGCGGCATTGCCTCGCCACCCGACGATCCGAGCCGCCACTCTGCTCACTGGCTTCCAGCCCGGACCGCTGCAGCAAACTGACGCTAACGGCGAGCAATCGCTGTCGCCCGACAACCTCGTCACGGTCTGGCAGTGGGTGTACGGCGCTGAAAATCAGCCCGTGCCCGAAGACGCTGTGCGCGCGGCCTGGCTTGCTGGATGGCGCATACGCGCCCGAGGTGCTGGCGGCCTTCGACTTCCGACGGCGACGGGATGCTCGCTGACGCTGAACTGGTGCTCGATAGCGACGCCAAAACGGCTCTGATTGCAGCGCGGTTGGCCGCGCTCGGTTACAGCGATGCGCGCGTCAGCGGCGAAGTGCTGCCCTACGCGCTGCACCACGGCGTGATCGGCGGTGAGTCGGCCGTCCGCGAGCTGCCAGCGCGCGCCACAGCGAAGACTCGCGCATCGTGGCTGGCCTGCCGCTCAGCGACCGCACGCCCGGCGGCGTCACACGGTGCTGCCTGACCCGCACCGAGCGCGTGGGCTGGAACGGCGCGATCGCCGGACGAGTCAAAGTGGCACGCTCCACTTTCCTGCCGAGACGTATGGTCGTCTGTGACGCTGGGTGCATCGTGGACGTGAACCAACTGCGCCGTTCGACGCGCTGGCGCTGGATGGTGCCGGGCGTATCCGTTGCGGTGCATCGATGCCAGGACGATGCGCGTTATCACGGGCCCTGTTGCTGTGCCTCATACGTACCGCTGAAGTGCGCGAAGAAAATAGATGCAACAGCGTACGAGCGCTAGTGGCACTGGCGACAAATGGCCGTCATCTTCGGGCTGATTTCACGGCATGGTCGTACACAAGCCGGGCATGTTCAGCGCCCTTAAATCTTCGCCTGGATGGTCGATTGCAGGACCTGCTTCGGGCTGCTGCTGGTGCTCAATGCCGGTGGTGCTCTTAACGACGATCCGCGAGCGGCGAGTTCCAGCAGTTCATCCGCGCCCCTACGGCTCTTCGACGATGCCATCGAGCAGTACTGTCGATCCTGAAGGTAATTTCCGGGGCGATCTGACCCGTTCGAGAAGACGCGCGAAGAGCTCAACCAGGAAAAGGTGAACGAATTCGGCCTGCTCAACATCTGCTGCGCGACGACCTGACCGGCGGCGCCGATGTGGGCCAGCGTTGGCCGAAAGTCACGCTGATGTGGTAGTGGTCAGTTGCTCTGATCGATACGCTGATCGCCTGCTGAATCGTCTCGCCTTCATCATCGCGCAACGTCATTGATGAACGACGACCGGCGACATGCTGAATGGCCGGCATGCGGTGCCATGGTCATGGGCTACGACGAGGAGAAGAGGCTGTCGAGAGAACCCGGCGGGAAGCAAGCGAGCCGTTCTGAAGCGGTCAGGAGGCGCGACGACGAATCTCAGAACGGCCCCTTACTCCCGCATCTTTCTCCCTCAGAGCGAAGGGGAGCAACATCGGCCCGCCGGCCTACCCTCTTCATGAGGGACAGGAGCAGGGGCGAGGGTCTTTCTACTTTCAACCTTCTACCTGCATCCTGGAGCTGCTACCTTGTCATGTTGCGTTTATTTTTGCCAAGTTTTTTGCAGAAGCGGCCCTGCCGCCCGGCCCGCATCCGGTCCGCACGCTGAATTTCCGCCCGGCTGGACCCGCTCCCACGTGTTCATCATGGAATCGGCCTGGGCGCGAGTGTGGCACTGGAACCGTCATCGTCGTGTTCGGCTACGCCGTTCCGGCCCGCATCCACCGCACGCCGTACCTGATCGACTGCGGTGGCGATCCGAACCCGCTGGCAAGGTGGTGTTCATCAACTGGGCATGGGCCTCGGCGGCTTCATGAGCGGCTAGTCAACGGCGCGTCAAGCTGGAACCATCAGCTGCCCGAAGATCTCCAGCGTACCCGCTGGACAGGGGCGTTGATCGCGGTGGCGCGGCCATGGTCGGGGCGATCCTGCGCGGCTGCACCAGCGGCCAGGCCCTGAGCGGCGGGCGCCGAACCTCGTCGGGCGGAAGCTGGATTTTCACGATCGCCGTCTCGCTGGCGCGTTATGCTCGCCTATTCTGCCGCCGTTTGGGGAACCGAAGAGCGACAGTAAGCTGCCCCTCCTTCCTGCTCCTGGTGAGCGAGTCGATGGGCCAGCGGCCCTGTACGGACTTTATCTGCTGATCGGCATTTCCTTTGGCGCGGTGCTGGTGATGGCTGGTAGCCGTTTCCACCAAGCTGGCGGCCGAGTTGTTTTTCAAGGACATGACCGTGATCAAGGTCATGTTCATGGTATCGTCACGGCGATGGCACCATCTTTTTGGCGAGCGGCTCGGCCTGCATGATACAACCTGATCTACGTCAACCGACCGATCTGTGGCCGGGCATCGTGGTGGTCGTATCATGGGCTTCGGCTTCATCATCGCGGCTCTGCCCGGGTACGTCGCTGGTATCGGCGGCCACGTCAAGATCGACGGCATGATTTTCGCCGCCGGCGCTTTCTTCGGCATCTTCCTTTCGGCGAAACCGTCAGCTCGTTCGAGACGTTCTGGAATTGTCGTAGATGGGCCGCGTGACGCGATGGACATGTTCAAGACCAGTACCGGCGTGATTGTGGTGGGGGTGACGATCATGGCGATCGTCGTGTTCATCGGTCCGAGGCGGCAGATACTACATCGGCAAGAAGTACGACGACGCCCGCGCTGGTACATCGGCGCGGCGCGGCGGCGCTGGTACTCGCCTTTGGAGTGCTGATCATCGGCGAGCTGATCAACGAAGTCCGCTGGAATGCGATTGCCTCCGAAGAAAGCCCCGCTGCTGGAAACGTGCACAGCTGACGCCATCGGGCGAAGTGCCGTCGGACATGAATGACGCAAATCATCACCGTGCTCATCGACGTGCGCGACGAGGCCGATTACAACCTGTTCGGCATCCGCGATGCGCGCAACGTGCAGAAGGACGACCTTGACAGCGTGGTCGAGGAGTTCATGCCCTGCCGGAGAATGCCGTCGCGTTGGCGATGAGCAACGATGAAGCGCAGGCCACCGAAGCCTGGCGCTATCTGGTCGCGGAAGGTGTCATCAACGCTTACGTGCTCGAAGGCGGCGTCAACTACTGGCTGACGACCTTTGGCGAAAGCGAGCTCACGACGCAGCGGCCAAGTGACCTGTTCCGACGATCAGTTGGCTACATCTTCCGATTGCCTATGGCGCGGGCTTCCGGCGGCATCGCCGCACGCCGACCGCTTTGCGCTGGAAGATGGCCGCAGGTGGTGCTCAACATCAAGCGCGGCCGGCAGCGGCGGTGGCGGGTAAACACAAGTGCATCGACTGCACAATCGGGGGCGAATTCAACCAATCGTCCTCGATTTGTAAACGAGTTCACATCTGAATTCTCAGACTATTAGACCTTACTCATAATCCTTGAAACCGGCCAGTCGGGGACGAAATCATTACTGACGAAGTGGTCACAACAGCGTTCGGCGGGTTTTGCGAGACCAGCAGCTGGCATACAGGAAACCAAGCTGTTCGCGCGACTCATCAGCAGGCACCCGGCGCCTGTGGAAGTTCGAAGCGCGACCGCACGACCTGCGCGCCGCAAGGCTGCCAACATCGCGCCGATCACCAGCAGGACATCGTGACCCGTTTACCGTCATCTGCTGCCCGTTCGGCCTGCCTGCGCGCGCGTTGAGCAAGGCAACGTAGAGGAGAAACTGATGGTTGACAGCCCGGAGATTAGGAAGTCGATGTCGAAGGCCCGGAAATTGAGGCCCTCTTGTTCAGAACGCGACCAGCATCAGCTATAGTATGGCAAGCTGCACGCTCAAGGGCCTGTCCCAACGCCCCTGGGCTTCTCGATCGGCCCGACCGTGTGACGGGTGACATGACGTCGCATGAATTCGTGAAGTCGTGGGACCAGGGAGACGAGCTTCGCCTCGATCTTGCCGAACGCCGCCTGTCGTTTTTCCACGCCGATGGCGTCAGCGATGTGGTCGTCGAGCTGACGCGCCGGCGTGTCCAACGACGAACTGACCTACACGGTCGAGATTCTCGACGGCGATATGCCCGCGAACGGTGGCCCGAGCTCGCTGTTCATCGATGTCATTGGTCGTCGCTGTGACTGATGTTGGTGGCTGGTGTGTGCTGCCGCGAAGATTGCCGCGACTGCTGCTAACCACCAGCCGCACTTCACCACAGCACAGGGCCCTTTGGTCCGACAGGCAACGTCGGCAGAGGGTAAGGGCCTTTTCTCTGCCGCCAGAAGCGAGGGACTTGAGCAGAGTGAGAAAACGGACAGCAAGATAGCCGTCGTGAAGAACCTCTCCCCTCGGCCACCTCTTCATTGAATGGCTAGGGGACCAAGACGTAGTCTGCTGGCTGAATGAAATAATTTTTCTATTACTCACGGTATGTTAAAGTGAGACAGTGAGACAGATTTAAAAAGAGTGAGACAGCGACTGAGGGGGAAAACAAGCTCGCCAGTGAGAAGATTAGTAGTATAGCACCTTTTAGGGAAAAACGAGCCGGTACAGAAAGACAGAATGAAGTGCAACATACAGACCTCGAGGGGGAAAATTGACGGTCAACGGAGAGAAGACTGGAGATGAGACGCACAGCGGCGGGGCATGGTGGTTCGCAATTGACTGGCCGGCAATGAGGCACGGCTTGATCGTAGACTGGATGCGCCCGTGCAGGAACGTTGTGGAAGATCGGGTGGTCACGGATGGGTGGAGAAGAAGGCTCGTGAATGGACGATTGATGCGGCGGCTGACTGGCTACGATCACGGGACACGCTTGGAGATTAGGGTGCTTATTAGTCGGTTGCGCTCGGTCAGTGACTGAGCAGTATGGGGTGATTTCCTGTTGGTGGGAGGTGTCAATGGCGAACAGACAGCATCATGTGCTCGCTGCACCGAGTACGAGGCGCAGGGGGAGCCGCGGTTGAACGCATCAAGACGGATGAAGTCGATGATGGTGTGAAAGCGGGCGCGATTGGCATCATCGTCAAAGCACGCCAGGAACATCAACGAGATGCTGCTCTGCTGCTGCGAAGGCGGCAAGGGCGCGAAGATCGGTATCACGTACGATCCTGCCAATCCCGGACCAGGTACAGCACGGGCTGACCACCTACGATGCCAAGGAATCCGGATACGCATTTCCTGCCCATGCGCCAGATTGGACCGCCGGAAGGGGCACCCAACGTACTGATCGTCTTGATCGACGACGCGGGTCTTGGCTCCGCGAGCGCGTTTGGCGGCCCTTGCGCCACGCCGAACTTCGAACGGCTGGCGGCGGGCGGGCTGCGCTACAACCGCTTTCACACGACCGCGCTGTGCGCACCCACACGGGCGGCGCTGCTGACGGGGCGCAACCACCACTCGGTCAACATGGGCGCCATCACCGAACTGGCAACCTCGGCCCCAGGCAATACGTCGGTGCGGCCCAACAACAAGCAGCCGCTGGCCGAGACACTCAAGCTCAACGGCTACAGCACGGCACAGTTTGGCAAGTGCCACGAGGTGCCGGTCTTCCACAACAGCCCGGTCGGCCCGTTCGACACCTGGCCGACCGGCTTCGGGTTTTGAGTACTTCTACGGCTTTATCGGCGGCGAGGACAACCAGTGGTACCCGTCGCTCTACGAAGGCACCACCCCGGTCGAGGCGAACAAGACGCCGGAGCAGGGCTATCACCTGACCGAGGACCTGGCCGACCACGCTATCGCCTGGATCCAGACGCAGAAGTCGATTGCGCCTGACAAGCCGTTCTTTGTCTACTTTGCGCCCGGCGCGACGCATGCCCCGCACCACGTGCCGAAGGAATGGATCGAGAAGTACAAGGGCAAGTTCAGCCACGGCTGGGACCGGCAGCGGAGATTACCTTCGCCAGGCAGAAAGGAACTGGGCGTCATCCCGCCGGACGCGGAGCTGACCCCCGCGTCCGGCCGAGATCCCGGCCTGGGACGACATGCCGGCCGCCCTGAAGCCGGTGCTTGAACGGCAGATGGAGACCTATGCCGCGTTTATGGAGCACACTGACCATCACGTGGGCCGAATGCTCGACACTATCGACCAGCTCGGCATCCTGGACAACACGCTGATCTACGTCATCGTCGGCGACAACGGCGCTTCGGCCGAAGGCACGCGCAAGGCACCTTCAACGAGTTGATCGTCACTCAACGGTATGGGCGCGGCGATCGAGACGCCTGAGTTCCTGGTCTCGCACATGGACAATTGGGGCAGTCCCGACGCATACAACCACTATGCCGTGGGCTGGGCATGGGCGATGGACACACCGTACCAGTGGACCAAGCAGGTGGCGTCGCACTGGGGCGGCACGCGCAACGGCACGATCGTGCACTGGCCCAAGGGCATCCAGGAGAAGGGCGGCCAGCGCTTCCAGTTCAGCCACGTTATCGACGTGGCGCCGACCGTGCTGGAGGTGGCCGGCATCCCCGAACCGATCCAGATGCACGGCGTGACGCAGAAGCCCGTATGAAGGCACGAGCATGCTCTACTCGTTCAATGCGAGACGAGCCGGAGCGCCACGACGTGCAGTACTTCGAGATGTTCGGCAACCGCGGCATCTACTACAAGGGCTGGAGCGCCGTCACGCCGGCACAGCACGCCGTGGGATTCAGAGCTGGCAACGCTGCCGGCGTTTGACGACGACGCGTGGGAACTGTACGACGGCAGCAAGGACTACACGCAGGCGCACGACCTGGCCAAAGAAAACCCGGAGATGCTGAAAAGCTGCAGCGGCCTTCCTGATCGAGGCCACCAAGTACAACGTCATGCCGCTGGACGATCGCCGCGTCGAGCGTTTCACCGCCTGACACTGGCCGGACGGCCGACGATGGTCAAGGGCAACAAGCAGATCTACTTCCCCTGGCATGAAGCGCATCTCGGAAGCGACGGTGCTCGACGTCAAGAACAAGTCGTTCCAGGTGACGGCGCAGGTCGTGATCCCCGAGGACGGCGCGCAGGGCACGGTAATGGCGCAGGGCGGCGGTTACGGCGGCTGGGGGCTGATGATCGAGAAGGGCGCGGCCCGCTTTGTCTACAACCTGTTCGGCGTCAAGGTCTTTAGCATCGACGCGGACAAGCCGATCACTGCCGGCGAGCACCAGGTGCGCGCCGAGTTTGCGTATGACGGCGGTGGCCTGGCCAAGGGCGGCGCCGTTACCTTCTACTACGACGGGGAGGCAGCGGGCCAGGGAAAGGTCGGGTGACCGAAGCCGATGATGTTCTCGACCACTGAAGGCATCGACATCGGTCGCGAGAACGGTACGCCGGTGACGCCGCACATGAAGCCAGAGGATACCGTCTTCACGGGGGAATCAAGTGGGTGCAACTGACGGTCGGCGACGACGATCACAGTCACTTGGTTCGCCGTCGACGACTACGTGCAAATGCTCATGTGCAAGCAGTAGCACAGAACAACGCGGCGGGGACGCAAGTCATAGTCCCCGCCGCATTGCTCTGGCTTCGAAAGCCGTCTCGAACAAGCTGGCACGGAAATCGGAATGCTGCCGGAACATCCAGTGCTATCGCATCAAAATTCGGGCTTGCGTACAAAAACTCACCGCCCAACCCCCATCTCGACACCAGAAGCCAGACTAAGCGACTAAGAGACAGAATACTGGACAACGGTGCGCCGCGGCCGTGGAGCGGGATGACTGGCCTTTCCGCGCGGCGATCGGGCACGGCTCCATCGTAGACTGGATGCGCCCCGTGCAGGCAACGTTGTGGAAGATCGGGTGGTCACGGATGGGCGGAGCCAGAACGCCCTGTGCTGAATGGACTGATCACGGCGACTTGACAGGCCACCATCACGGGGATATGCTTGGAGATCAAGGTGTTTATTAGTCGGGCTGCGCTCGGTCAGCTACTGAGCAGTACGGGGTAATTCCCGTCGGTGGGAGGCGTCAATGGCAAAACACGAACAGACATCTAGTACTCGCTGCATTTGAAAATGAGGCAGCCGCGCAGGCAGCGGTCGAACGCATCAAGAACTGGGACGAGGTCGACGACGGCGTGAAAGCCGGCGCGATCGGCATCATCGTCAAAGACGCGCAGGGCAATATCAACGACAAGCTGCTCGGCCCGCGCGAAGGCGGCAAGGGCGCGAAGATCGGCGTTGTTCTCGGCCTGATCGCCGCCGTGCCGACCGCCGGATTGAGCCTCGTCGGCGGCCTGATTGGCGGCGCAGTCGGCGGCGGCGTGATTGGCCGCTTCTTCCACAAGAATTACAGTCTGACAGAAGACGATCTCGCCCGCATCAACAAAGGCCTCGACGCAGGCAATGCATTTGTCGGTGTGCTGGTTCCTGCCGAGCAGGCGGGCGCATTCGAGGATCAACTCAAGCGCTTCGGCGGCCAGACCGAGAGCCACGGCGTGACTGACGAAGGCATCGCCAAAGCCGCAACGGCCGCCGCGCTTCAGCAGAACACGACGCTGCCAGCCGCAGCCCCCCCACCGCCCACTCCCGCTCCGGCAGCCGCTGCCGTGGCCGTCGCGGCAACAGCAGCCGCTGTTTCAAAGACCTCATCCGCAGCACCAGCACCAGCACCGTCCGCGCCTGTACAGGAGGCACCAATGCCTAACCAACCCGATAAGCATCATCGCGCCCACCTGCCGATTCCGGAAATTCCCCGTGGGGCATTACCACTTACGATGCGAAGGATCCCGACACCAAGTTCCCACCGATTGAGCCGATTCGCCCGCCGGCCGGAGCGCCCAACGTTCTGGTGGTGCTTCTTGACGACGTCGGTTTCGGTGCATCGAGCGTTTTCGGTGGCCCCTGCCATACGCCCAATTTCGAGCGGCTTGCGGCTGGCGGGTTGCGCTACAACCGCTTCCACACCACGGCGCTGTGCGCCCCCACGCGCCAGGCCCTGATGACCGGCCGTAACCATCACTCCGTCGGCATGGGCAACATCACAGAAACCGCGACGGCGGCCCCTGGCCAAAACTCACTGCGCCCGAATACGAAGGCCCCAATCGCCCTTACCCTCAAGCTGAACGGCTACTCCACGTCCATGTTCGGCAAGTGCCATGAAGTGCCCGTGTGGGAGAACAACCCCATGGGGCCGTTTGACCACTGGCCGGCAGGCGGCGGCGGCTTCGAGTATTTCTACGGTTTCATCGGCGGCGAGAACAACCAGTGGGACCCGGCCCTGTATGAAGGCCTGACCGCGGTGGAGCCACCCGCTACACCGGAAGAGGGCTACCACCTGACCGAAGACCTAGCCGATCACGCCGTGAACTGGGTGCGCACGCAAAAGGCACTGATGCCTGACAAGCCCTTCTTCATGTACTTCGCGCCGGGCGCAACGCACGCCCCGCACCACGTGCCCAAGGAATGGGCCGACAAGTACAAGGGCCAGTTTGCGCACGGCTGGGACAAACAGCGCGAGATCACATTTGCCAAGCAGAAGGAACTGGGCGTCATTCCACAGGATGCCGACCTGACCCCGCGCCACGCCGAAATCCCCGCCTGGGACGATATGCCCAAAGAGATGATTCCGGTGCTGGAACGCGAGATGGAAAACTACGCCGGCTTCCTCGATCACACCGACTACCATGTGGGCCGCGTGCTGGATGCGATCGAAGATCTCGGCATCATGGATGACACGCTGATCTATGTCATCATCGGCGACAACGGCGCTTCGGCGGAAGGCACGCTCAACGGCGCCTTCAACGAAATGGCGAACTTCAACGGCATGGCCGCGCTTGAAACGCCAGAATTCATGAACTCCAAGCTGGACGAATTGGGTTCGCCCGAATCCTACCCCCACTATGCGGTGGGCTGGGCGTGGGCGATGGATACCCCGTACCAGTGGACCAAGCAGATCGCTTCACATTGGGGCGGCACCCGCAACGGCACCATCATTCACTGGCCGAAAGGCATTCAGGAAAAGGGCGGCCTGCGTACGCAGTTCAGCCACGTCATCGACGTCGCGCCGACCATTCTGGAAGCGGCTGGCCTGCCCGAACCAACCTTCGTCAACGGTGTGCAGCAGTCACCGATGGAAGGCACCAGTATGGTGTACAGCTTCAACCAGGCCGAAGCACCCGAACGCCATGAAATCCAGTATTTCGAGATGTTCGGCAACCGGGGCCTTTACTACAAGGGCTGGAGCGCCGTCACCAAGCACCGCACCCCGTGGGTGATGACCGGCCAGACGATGGTGGCCTTCGACGACGATGTTTGGGAACTCTACGACGGCAGTAAGGACTGGAGCCAGGCACACGACCTGTCCAAGGACATGCCGGACAAGCTTTCGTATCTGCAGCGCCTGTGGCTCATCGAAGCCACCAAGTACAACGTGCTTCCGCTGGATGACCGGCAGGTCGAACGGATCATCCCTGAACTGGCCGGCCGCCCCACGCTCATTCACGGAAAGACACAGATGCTCTTCCCGGGTATGGGTCGCCTGTCCGAGCTCAGCGCGCTAAGTCTCAAGAACAAGTCATTCTCGGTCACTTCCGAGATCGAGCTTCCCGAAGGCAAAGAGGCCAATGGCGTGGTAGTCGCCCAGGGCGGCAGGTTCGGCGGCTGGAGCCTCTATGCCCTCAACGGCAAGCTCAAGTTCACCTACAACGTCCTCGGCATTCACCTGTTCCCCGTCGAAGCAACCGAAGCGATCCCTGCAGGCAAGCACCAGGTGCGCATGGAATTCGCCTACGACGGCGGCGGTATGGCCAAGGGCGGCAATGTCACGCTGTTCTACGACGGCAATCCTGTCGGCACGGGCCGCGTGCCCATGACCCAACCGATGATCTTCTCCGCTGATGAGACGCTGGATCTGGGCTACGAGGCCGGCACGCCGGTGACCCCGGATTACACGACCCAAGCGAGTAAGTTCAACGGCAAGATTCACTGGGTACAGCTCGACGCCGACGACGACGATCCCGACCACTTCCTGGATCCGGACGAGGTTTGGCGCGTCGCGATGGCGCGGCAGTAAGATTCAGCATGCGTTACTTTCCCGCCGCCGCAGATTGTTTGCGGCGGCGGGTTTTTGAAGCTGCCTCATAAGCATAAGTGTCGCCGGGGAAGTCTGTTCTCAGTGGGGGAAATACCATGACAATCGACGAACTACTTGTCTTGCTCACGCAATTGGCCGGTTTGCTGTTCATTGTCGCCAGCATGCTGGCGATGGGCATGAGCCTGACGGTCGGGCAGATTGTGCAGCCATTACGCAACGTGCGCCTGGTCGTTCTGGCGCTGCTGGCCAATTTCGTGCTTGTGCCGCTGCTGGCCTACGTGATTACGCTCGTCATCCCGCTGGACCAGTCTCTGCAAACCGGCCTGATCGTGCTGGCCACGGCGGCTGGCGCACCGTTCCTGCCCAAGCTGGTGCAGGGCGCGAAAGGCAATATCGCGTTCGGCGTCGGCATGATGGTGCTGCTGATGGTCGTCACCATCATCTACATGCCGATTGTGCTGCCGCTGCTGCTGCCGGGCGTGTCGGTCAATCCCTGGGAGATCGCCAAGTCGCTGATCGTGCTGATGCTCATCCCGCTGGCGCTCGGCCTGCTGTTCAAGTCGCACTCGCCGGAAGACGCCGCACACTGGCAGCCGGTGATGAACAAAATCTCCAGCCTGGCCATACTTGCGCTATTGGTGCTGGGCGTGGGCCTGAGTGTGTCGAGCATTATCGATCTGATCGGCTCGAATGGCCTGCTTGCGCTCGTCGTGTTCATCGTTGGCAGCCTGATCATCGGCTACGTGCTCGGCGGCAGCGACCCGTCTAATCGCAGCGTGATGGGGCTGGGCACGGCGCAGCGCAACGTCTCGGCTGCTATTCTGGTGAGCGCGATGAATTTCAGCGGCACCATGACACTGCCGTTCGTGCTGGTGGCCGCTATCCTGCTGCTGCTGATCCTGCTCCCCACCGCGAAACAGTTGGGCGCGCGGATGAAGGTAGCCCCAGCCGCAAGCGAAGCTGCGAAACCAACCAGTGGTACCCCGGCCTGATCTGGTTGACAAGCAACAGATTGAGAGGCGCGCGTGAACAACAATAGACCCTTCGATCCGTTTCTGTTTACCAGCGCACGCCAGCAGACTGAAGGCTGGATTGACTTCCGCTTTTCGCCCGAAGCTGTGTTCGCGCGCGTTGCAGATCACGCTTCGATGAGTGAGTGGATACCGATGGTGCACGCGATAACGGTCACACAGCCCGAGGGCGTCGCCGGGGGCGAAAGCGCGGTTGGCACGGCGCGGCACATCACCTTCAAAGGCGGGATTGCTGTCACTGAGACAGTGGTCTATTGGAATCCGCCGTACTGTTATGCCTACAATGCGACGGGAAATGCTGTACCGATGAAGGACTACATCGGTGTGTTATCGGTCGGGGCCACCGGCGAGCAAAGCGGGCGGCTGATTTTGCGCGAGTACTTCGAACTTGGGCGTGTCGAACAGGCCGTTATCCCGCATGGTGTGGTCACCGCCTTCAAGCAGGCGTTCGGCACTCTGGCGGGCCAGATCGGCGGCTTCCAGTACGCGATGGCCGAAGTCAACCAGGCATAAAGCACTGTTTTTCGATCATGACAATCTGCCACACTTGGGCGGACCACCTCTTGAGGTGGCCGCTCGTTTTTGTGCCGCCAAGCCGCACAAATAGGGGCCGCCTGAGTCGGCTTTCTGCGAGGCCGCGTCCCGATTGGCAACCAAAGATTGAAGACAATTCTCTTTGTAATCGCCCCCCCGTGTTCTGAGATATACTTTATTCGTAGCAAAGGCTTATGAAGCATGTAGCCCTATAGGAGATAATGTGATGGCAGTGCCCAAATTCAAAGGCGTCATCAACGTGGACGTGCGCGATCTCGTTCCCGACTGGGATCCGTACAAACAGCCGGAAGCGCCAGAAGGCGCGCCGAGCGTGCTCTACATCGTGCTCGATGACGTCGGCTTTTCGGCTATGGAGCCGTGGGGCGGCCTGATCGAAACCCCCAATATCAAGCGCATCGCCGCGCAGGGCCTCACCTACACCAACTTCCACACGACGGCGTTGTGCTCGCCCACGCGCTCGTCACTGCTCACCGGCCGCAACCACACCACCAACGGCATGGCCTGTATCGCCGAAGCCACCACCGGTTTCCCCGGCTCGAACGGGCATATTCCGTTCGAATCGGCCACTATCGCCGAAGTGCTGGGCGAACGCGGCTGGAACACCTACATGCTGGGCAAGTGGCATTTGTGCCCTGCCGATGAAATGAGCATGGCCTCGACCAAACGCAACTGGCCGGTCGGGCGTGGTTTCGAGCGCTACTACGGCTTCTTGGGCGGCGAAACCAACCAGTGGTATCCGGACCTGGTCTACGATAATCACATTGTCGATCAGCCCAAAGGCCCGGAAGATGGCTATCATCTCACCGAGGACCTGACGGACAAGGCCATCGAATTCATCCGCGATTCGAAGGTTGTCGCGCCGGACAAGCCGTTCTTCATGTACTTCTGCCCGGGCGCGTGCCATGCCCCGCACCACGCCCCCAAG
Organism: uncultured Chloroflexia bacterium; assembly: GCA_963841085.1. Lineage (GTDB taxonomy): Bacteria > Chloroflexota > Anaerolineae > Aggregatilineales > Phototrophicaceae > Flexifilum. The sequence goes on from CAWJBF010000014.1 coordinate 154,200, forward strand.
GAGTGGATCGAGAAGTACAAGGGCAAGTTCAACATGGGCTATGACAAGTACCGCGAGATCATCTTCGAGCGCCAGAAGCAGATGGGCATCATGCCTGCCGATGCGGTGCTCTCGCCGGCCAACCCGTATGCTGACGAAAAAAGCCCCGAAGGCAAACCCTGGAACCCGGTGGACGTCACACGTATGTGGGATTCTCTGTCGGACGACGAGAAGGCGCTGTTTGAGCGCATGGCCGAAGTCTACGCCGGCTTCCTGTCGCACGCTGACCACCACATCGGCCGATTGCTCGACTATCTCGAAGAATCGGGCCAACTGGACAACACCATCATCGTGCTCGTGTCCGACAACGGCGCAAGCGGCGAGGGCGGCCCCAACGGCTCGGTCAACGAGAACAAGTTCTTCAACGGCATTCCGGACGACATCAAAGAAAACATGAAGTATCTCGATGTGCTCGGCAGCCCTGAAACCTATAATCACTACCCCACCGGCTGGGCCTGGGCTTTCAACACGCCATTCAAGATGTGGAAGCGCTACAACTTCGAGGGCGGCACTGCCGACCCGATGATGGTTTCGTGGCCCAAGGGGATGAAGGCCCGGGGTGAAGTACGCCACCAGTACAACCACGCGACCGATATCGTGCCCACCGTCTACGAATGCCTGGGTATCGAGCTGCCAGAAACCGTCAAGGGCTTCAACCAAATCCCGCTCGAAGGCACCAGCTTCAAATATTCATTCGACGATGCGAAAGCGCCGACGCAGAAGGAAACTGGCTTCTTCGTGATGCTCGGCTCACGCGCCATCTGGAACAAGGGCTGGAAGGCCGTCACGGTACATCCGACCATCTACGGCTGGGATCACTATGCCGCCGACCGTTGGGAGCTGTATAACACTGAAGAAGATCTCACGGAGATGAACGACCTGGCGGCCAAGAATCCTGAGAAGCTGCAGGAGCTGGTCGACCTGTGGTTCTACGAGGCGGGCAAATACAACGGCCTGCCACTCGAAGACCGCACTGCCGTCGAAGTGCTGACGACACCTCGTCCGCAAATGGGCAAGCCGCGCAATGAGTATATCTATTATCCTGACTGCGCCGAGGTGCCTGAAGCAGCGGCCGTCAACGTGCGCAACCGTTCCTATTCGATTGCCGCGGAGGTAAACATCGAAACGCCGGAAGCCGAAGGCGTGCTGTTCGCGCACGGCTGCCTGTTCGGCGGGCATTCGCTCTACATCAAGGACGGCCTGCTCAAGTACGTTTACAACTTCTGCAGCCTTATCGAGCAGAAGATCGAGTCGTCAGAGAAAGTGCCCACAGGCAAGTCCGTACTTTCAGCCGCCTTCGTCCGCGAAGGGACGGACATGCCCACGCACGGCACGCTGACCCTCTATATCAACGATAAGGCAGTCGGTTCGGCGCAAATCAAGACGCAGCCCGGCAACTTCTCGCTGGTAGGTGAAGGTCTGTGCGTCGGGCGCGACGGCGGCGAGCCGGTGACGCATGATTACACTGGCGACAGGCCGTGGGCGTTCGTTGGCGGCACGATCAAGCAGGTGATCGTGGACGTGAGTGGTGAGCCATTCACCAATCTGGAACACGATGCCCAGATGGCGGTGATGCGCGACTAGCGCGCAAATCGTTTCGACTGAACAGGTGCGGGCCACGTTAGTACATCACGTGGCCCGTACCTTAATTCGCAAGGAGGCAAAACATGGCAAACGCACTTGAGTCCTGGAACGACGGCGCGGCCAAAACCGCAATCCTCGACTTTGTTCAGCAAGTGACGACTGAGGGCAACCCGGCGTTTGTGCCCGCGGCTGACCGCTTCGCCACTTTCGACAATGACGGCACGCTGTGGTGCGAACAACCCATGCCCATCCAGTTGCAGCACGGGCTGCGGCATGTCGCCAAATGGGCAGCGGAACACCCCGAAGATCGTGATCGCCAGCCTTTCAAGGCGCTGTATGAAAAAGACATGGCATGGCTGAGCAAAGCCGCCGCAGATTATGCGAACGGCGACCCCAGCGGCCTGATCACACTGGCGATGGGTACGGCCGAAGCGACCGCAGGAATTTCCGCCGAGGCGTTCGAGGCCGACGCGCTGGATTTCCTCTCGACTGCCGAGGACGCCCGTTTCAAAGTGCCCTACAAACTACTGACCTACAAGCCGATGGTCGAGCTGGTGCAGTATCTGCAGGCCAACGGTTTTTCGGTCTATATCACGTCAGGCGGCGGGCGCGATTTCATGCGCGCTATCAGCGATGAGATCTATGGCATTCCGCGCGCCATGACCATCGGCAGCAGCGTGACCTTTCAATACGGTGAAGATGCTGATGGCGTGGCCCAGGTCATGCGCCTCAAGGATATCGAGCAGCCCATCGACGATGGGCCGGGCAAACCGGTGCACATCCACCGCGCCATCGGCCGCAGACCGATCATGGCGGCGGGCAACAGCAACGGCGATATGCAAATGCTCAAGTACGCCAAAGGGCACAAGGGAGCTACGCTGGCGCTGCTCGTCCATCACGACGACGCTGACCGCGAGTATGCCTACGACAAGGGTACGGAAACAGCCCTGCAACAAGCCCCAGACGCCGGATGGATTGTCGTGAGCATGAAGAACGACTGGAAAACAGTTTTCGGGCGCTGAGAAACCGGCAGCAAACAGGGAACGCACGGCGAAGCATGGGGCGCTCCCTGTTCACACTGCGTCGTCTTGTGCGCCAGAATCACATCGGAGCGGCAATACGGGTATAGTTGACATTCTCATTGAGCTAGTCGATATGCGCCCGAGCCAACCACTGGAGTCTGTGTTAGTCCATTCATGGTCAACTTCGTACGCAGTCGCTCGCTTTCACTCTCGATGGTTGTGCTGGTGCTGGGCATTATCTGGCTGCTTCAGACCAGCCTGTCGTACACCATTTCATTCGGTCGGATGGGGGCTGCTATCCAGTCCGAAACGCTGGTCGTGTTCTCCGTCCTGTGGGCCCTGGTGCGCTTGCTTCTGTTTGCCGCGATTGTGGTGCAGTGGTTGCGCAATCGGCGCTGGAGCCTGTTTCGCCTCATCATCATCGCCAATGGCCTGTTCACATTCGCCCTGATCATCAATGTGTTCGCCTTGCTCGATATCCTGCTTGGCATTTCGAGCCAGTCTGTTGACACGCTGATCATCGACGTGCTGCTGCTGGCGATCGCCAACATCCTGATCTTCTCGATCTGGTACTGGATCATCGACCCGCCCGGCGTCAATGAAGACCCGCGCGACGACGACCCGTGGGATTTTATGTTCCCGCAGCGCAGCACGCCTCTGCCACACTATGAAAACTGGCAGCCCCGCTATACCGACTACCTGTTCCTCGCCTTCACCGGCAGTTTCGCCTTCAGCCCCACCGACACACTGCCGCTATCCCGGCGCGCCAAGCTGCTGATGATGCTGCAGGCAGCTATCTCGCTCGTCACCATCACGGCGATTGCCGGCAGCGCCATCAATATCCTCGCCAGCGGTTAGCCTGCGACAACCTTTCGCGGCGTAAACATGAATTCGGCGTGAAGAAGCGGCCGCGCCCCGGCCCCCGCATTTCAATTCAGATTTCCACAGTGTATGCTTCACGAATTGCGCTGGTTTCAGTTCTGGAGTCATCACATGACCATTGGTTTCCGCACTCGCCCCTCAATCCGCCGATTCTTGCTGGTGGCTGGCGTCCTCGCGGCTTCGCTAGCGGCACTGTTTGCCGTCGTTCTGGCGGATACGCGCACGACCAATTTCGAAACCTTTTCGCCCGGCACCGTCGATGGACAGGACGGCTGGAGCAGCTTCGGCGCAGCAGGCCGCGGCTGCGGTGTGTATGACCACGCCATTGTCAACAACAGCAGCGCGCCGGCCAGTTTTGGCGCGCGCAGCCTGCGTATTTCTAATGCCGTCACTTCAGGCTGTTTCGGCGACCAGACGTTTTCAAGTTCGCTGGCCGATGAAGCCGGCGAAACCAGCGCGCAAAACAACGGCTACAGCGGCGGTACACGCCAGCCCTTCTTCGAGGCGCGCTTCGACATCGCCTCGGCGGTGCCCGGCGCAGAGCAGCCCGGCCTGCAGTTGACGGTCAGCCCGGATCGCGGCGATGGCGCGCGCATGAGCTGGGTACGCATTTTCGACTCGCCGGCTGGCCTGGGCATGGAATTCAGCGACTATCAGTATCCCGATGCCACATTCAATTACACCACCTTTGCTTCCGGCCTCGACCGCAGCCAGCCGCATACGATTCGCATCACTACGGCGCTGCTGGACGGCCCAGCCGATCCCACCGGTACCGCTAATGACATCGTCTGTGTGTACCTGGATGGCGCACTGATGCATCAAGGCACCAGTTGGGAAAGCTACTTCCGCAACTGGCAAGGCCCTGACACAGTCACTGTGGATTCGCTGCTGTTCCGCACCAGCGGCACTGCGGCCCCCGCCACAGCCGGCAACGGCTTCCTGATCGACAACCTTAGCCTTTACAGCGGGCCGATTCCGGCGGGACTGGACAGCGGCTGCACGCCCGCGATTCAGCCCAACCCAACGGCTGCGCCGGGTGGCAACGCCCAGCCCGCAGCCGAGCCGCTGCCGCTGTGCGCGCTCTACGGCGGGGGCACCAACCCCATTGTCCGCGCCGACGCGCAGTACAACCAGTTCTGCCGTATCCTCGTGGAAAATGGCGACTACAAGCAGGACGGCGCGGAAATTGGCGACATCAACCTGATCAATGCCGGCATCCGGCAAGCGGTCGATATCTTCGCCTTTGCCGCTGGCGGCGAACGCATCACAATCTTCGACCGGCCGTTGAGCGTGTGCCTGCAAGGAGCCGGCCAATTCTACTACCGCGACGCCACCGGCCAGCCGCGCACCTCGGCGCTGCTGCCCAGCAGCTTCAACGGCGAATACACCTGCGCCACCGTTAACCACGCCGGCACGGTCGTGCTGGTAGGGCCGGGGGCATAGGCGCCAGTCTGAATTCCACACAGTCAAGCACAAGCCGGCGCAGGCATTCACTCCTGCGCTGGCCACTATTTCCGTCCCGGCTACTTTCCGTAATCTATAATTTCATGATCTGACCCAGGCTAAATCCATTCACTCATAGGCCTTGACATTTATTTAGACGTGTCTAAAATTGAAGTATGGACCTTCGAAATCAATTGACGCGCGATCAATCATGACTCTCGATCAGCTTGCGATAGGCCAAAGCGCCGCCGTAGCCGCACTGAAAGCCACCGGCCCCGACCGGCGGCGGCTGATGGACCTGGGCATTCTGCCCGGCACGGTGCTCACGGCCGAAATGCGCAGCCCACTGGGCGATCCGGTTGGCTACCGCGTGCGCGGCGCATTGATTGCCCTGCGCAAATCGCAGGCGCGCGATATCACGATTACACCCATAAAAGAGGCGAACTCATGAATGTAGACACAGACATGCCTGCTGTCTGCGCGACCTGCCCGGTAAGCAACGCTGCTGCACTGCACAAGCGCGGCACCCAGGCCGCCGATGCGCGCTATACGGTGGCGCTGGCCGGCAACCCCAACACCGGCAAGAGCACGGTCTTTAACGCACTCACGGGCCTGCGCCAGCATGTGGGCAACTGGGCCGGGAAAACGGTGGACCGCGCCGAGGGTGGTTTTACGTTCAACGACGTGCCTTACAAGCTGGTCGATTTGCCCGGCACCTATTCACTGCTTTCGACCAGTGTAGACGAGGAAATCGCCCGCGACTTCATCCTGTTTGGCCACCCTGATGTAACTGTTGTGGTGGTCGATGCGGCGCGCCTGGAGCGCAACCTGAATCTGGTACTGCAAGTACTCGAAATCACCAGCCGCGTGGTGGTGGCCCTCAACCTGATCGACGAGGCCGAACGGCACGGTATCACCGTGGATGCGCGCCATCTGTCGCGTGAACTGGGCGTGCCAGTCATCCCGATGGCCGCGCGCAGTGGCCGGGGCCTGCAGGAACTGCTCAATGCCATCGCGCAGGTGGCAACTGGCGCCATTCATACGCGCCCCTATCGCATTCAGCAGCATGACCCCCGGCTGGAGAGCGCGGTGCAAGAGATGGTCTCGCTCATCGAGCGTGAATACCCGGGCCTGCCTAATACCAGTTGGGTCGCTCTACGCCTGATCGACGGCGACAAGAGCATTGAGGAAGCGGTACGCAACCACACGCTCGGCGAACTTTCTGCGCCCGCAGCGCCGACGCTGCCCACGCGAAATACAGTTCCTGTAGAGGCCATCGCCTCGTGACCGATCAAACCAGTCTGCTGAATGCGGCGCAGCAAATTCGCGCCGACCTTGGTGAGAACTACCACGACAGCCTGATGGAGTCGATCTTCACCGACGCTGCCCGGATTGCGGACACCAGTGTGACGCGCGCCGATGGTAAATCGCACCTGACATTCGACCGCCGCCTCGACCGCATCCTCACCCACCCAATCGGTGGCTTTGTGGCGATGGGCTTCATGTTCTTTGTGGTCTTCTGGATCACGATCACGGGCGCGAATATCCCGTCGCAGATTCTCGGCGATTTTCTGCTCGGCACGGTCTATAACGCGCTGCACTCCATAGCCACGGCCCTCAGCATGCCGTGGTGGCTGTCAGGCCTGCTCATCGACGGCGTCTATCTGGCTACGGCCTGGGTCGTAGCCGTCATGCTGCCGCCGATGGCGATCTTCTTCCCGCTGTTTACCTTGCTGGAAGACTTCGGCTTCCTGCCACGCGTAGCTTTCAACCTCGACAGACTGTTTTCCGGGGCGGGCGCGCATGGCAAGCAGTCACTGACGATGATGATGGGCTTCGGCTGCAACGCGGCGGGCGTCGTCTCAACGCGCATCATCGACAGCCCGCGCGAACGCATGATCGCCATCCTCACCAATACTTTCAGCATCTGCAACGGCCGCTGGCCCACGCTTATCCTGATTTCGACCATCTTCATTGCCGCCGCGGTACCGACGGCGATCGCCAGCTTCATCGGCGCCCTTAGTGTCGTGGCCGTGGCTGGGCTGGGTATCGTCGTCACGTTGATTGTGTCGAAGACGTTGTCCTCGACGCTCCTCAAAGGCGAAACGTCGGTCTACAGCCTGGAACTGCCGCCTTATCGCCCGCCCCAAATAGTAGCGACCGTCCGCACCTCGATGATGGATCGGACGATGACCGTGCTGTGGCGCGCGGTCACTATGGCCGCTCCCGCTGGCGCAATCATCTGGCTGATGAGCAATATCATGATCGGCGATCAGAGCGTTGCGGCCTTGTTGGTGGGCGCTCTCAGTCCGCTTGGCCTGCTCCTCGGCCTGAATGGCATCATTCTACTGGCGTACATCGTCGCCATTCCGGCCAATGAAATTGTGATCCCGACCATCCTTATGCTCACGCTGACGCTGGGCCATGCGGCTGGCGCGCAAGCCGGTGTGATGGTCCAACTTGATGATGCGCAGGTACACACCGTGCTGACCACCATGGGTGGCTGGACGCTGCTGACGGCCATTAATCTGATGCTGTTCAGCCTGCTGCATTATCCTTGCAGCACCACCCTGATGACCATCTACCACGAAACGCACAACCGCAAGTGGACGATTTTCGCCGCCCTGATGCCGCTGGGACTGGCGATGGGCGTCACATTCATCGTCGCGACGGTCTTCCGGCTGCTTGGCTGGGCGTGAGGCAAAACAATCGGTCAACCGCCAAGGCAGATTCGAATCGATGACGTTTAGAATGGCTTGAACCGCCAAGACGCCATGGGCGCAGAAGAAAGCGCCAAGGGGTTTGAAAGAAACTCTCTTGGCGCACTTGGTGTCTTGGCGGTTCAGATTTCCCTTCAAAACAAGAACGTTAGCCCTCATTACTCAACGCTTCGACGGCCGCCTGCACCGACGGATAAATCCGGCCAGCGTCAACCACCGGGCCCAACATTCCGAAACGGCGGGCCGTATCCAGCACTGGCCCATGAACATCGGCCGCCGCAACCGTGATTCCGGCGTCTTGAAGCTCTTTCCCGAGGTCCGCGATCACTTCAGACGTGGTGAAATCCAACTCATCCTGCATAGCGAAATCGAAAATGACCACCCGGAGCCGGGGATCGGCGGCCGCGATCAACTCGCGTACCCGGTCGCGAAAGGTGATGGCATTGGCGTAATAGAGCGGCGCGTCAGAGCGGATGATCAGCACGCCCGGTATCGGCTCATCTTCGGGATGGCGATCCAGGCTGGTGAATAAGTCCTTTGTGCCGGGCACGCGGCCAAGCGAGGAAATATGTGGCTTACTGGAGCGATACAGCACAAGCACCAGCGAAGCGATCAGGCCGATCATCATGCCTTCGAGCACATCGATCAGCAGCACACCGGCCATGGCCAGCACGCCAAGTGCAAACTCCGCGCGCGAGAAGTGCCGCACCTGCGCCAGCTTGCGCTCGGCGATAATGTGCCACACAGCGTGGATGATCAGCGCCGCCAGCACTGCTTCGGGCAGACTGGCAAACAGCGGCGTGAGGAACAGGAGCGTTAGCAGCAGCGCACCCCACGTCACCAGATTGGCGACCTGCGAACGGCCACCGGCCGCTTCTTTCACCGCCGATGACGACATGCTGCCGCCGGCCAACTGGCCGCCTACCAGCGAGTTCGCCACGTTGACGAGGCCGAGCGCGCGCAGTTCCTGATCGGGATCAACTTCATAGTGATATTTGTCGGCAAACTCGCGCGCCACGCCCAGCGACTCGCTGTAGGCAACCAGCACGATGCCAATGGCGGGAAGCAGCATTTCGTTCAGAGTGATGAAGCTGGGATCGGGCAGCGCAATCGTGGGCAACCCTGCCGGAAGCACCCCAATAACTGCCACCCCGAATTGGCCGCTGAGGTCGAGCGCGCTGCTCAGTACGATAAAACCAAACAGCACCACCAGACCGGCCGGAATACGTTTGCTGAGGCGGGGCAGCAGAAATAACAGCGCCAGCGCCGAGGCCCCGACAACAAATGTGACCCAGTTTGCCTCGGGTAGTTCGCGGATGATGGTGAGCAGCTTTTCTACCGTATTGCCATCACCCTTGGGCACGCCGAAGATCTTGTTGAGCTGGCCCACCGCCACAAAAATGGCGAGGCCCGTGATAAAGCCATCCATCACTGGCTTTGACAGAAACTGCGTGATGAAGCCCAGCCGCAGCACGCCTGCCACCAAAAAGACCACGCCGACGACCAGCACCAGCGCGGCCGCGTAAGCCATGTACGACTCCGGGTCGGCGGTGGAGAACGAAACGACCGCGATGGTGGATGCCAGCAGCGCGGCCGTAGCCGACGTTGGGCCTACCACCAGGTGGCGTGAACTACCGAAGATGGCGTAGATCAGCAGCGCAGCGACCAGTGTGTACAAGCCCGCTTGAGGCGGCAGCCCGGCCAGCCCGGCGTAGGCCATCGCCTCCGGTACGATCAGCCCCCACAGAGTCAGCCCGGCGATGACATCGGCGCTCAACCAACTACGATCGTAGTGTGGCAACCACGACAGGATCGGCACAAAGCGCGTCCACGACGCTGATGGTTTAGCTTGCGCTTGCGTACTCGCCATGACTTCACTCCCGTAATGACAGCCACATTTTGATCGCAGATCTAAGCATCTTTCGCCCATCGCGGCAATATTCCAGGTGATACCGCACTTACCCCGAGAGTCCAATCTTCCTTGCAAAACACATTGCGGTAGTTCAAAATGGCGATTGTAAGGTAAGGACTACGGGAGGCTGCGTCTATGGATGTTCTGCCCTTGTCGCAACTGCAGTTCGCCGTCACAACCGTCTACCACTTCTTCTTCGTGCCCCTCACGCTCGGGCTGGCCCTGTTCGTCGCCATAGTCCAAACGCAGTACGTGCGCACCGGCGACGAAAAGTACAAACAACTCACCAAGTTCTGGGGCAAGCTGTTGGTCATCAACTTCGCCATGGGCGTCGTCACCGGCATCGTGCAGGAATTCCAGTTCGGCATGAACTGGGCCGAGTATTCGCGCTTCGTGGGCGATATCTTCGGCGCACCGCTGGCGATTGAAGCGCTGGCCGCGTTCTTCGTCGAATCAGTGTTCCTCGGCGTGTGGATCTTCGGCTGGGATCGACTGGGCAAGAAGATGCATTTGGCCGCGATCTGGCTGGTGGCCTTGGCTGCAATGCTGTCCGCCTACTGGATTCTCGTAGCCAACTCGTTCATGCAAAATCCGGTTGGCTATCGCATCGCCGCCAGCGGCCGCGCCGAAATGACGGATTTCTTCGCCCTGATCACCAACCCGAACGTGCTGCTGCAATTTCCGCATGTGCTGCTCGGCGGCCTCACGACCGCCGGTTTCTTCGTCATGGGCATCAGCGCCTATCATCTGCTGCGCGGGAAGCACCGCAATCTGGCCGGGTTCCGCACGTCGTTCCGCTGGGCGGCATGGCTGGCAGCCGTATCTGTGCTGGTCACGATGGGCTTTGGCCATGCGCAGGGCCAGCAAATGGCAAACACCCAGCCAATGAAACTGGCCGCCGCCGAGGGCCTCTGGGAAACCGAAGACCCGGCCGGTCTGTCACTGTTCCAGATCGGCGACGAGAACGACCGCGAGTCGCTGATCAACATCCGTGTGCCGTCGCTGCTCAGTTTCCTCACCTTCAACACGGTCGACGGCCAAGTGCAGGGCATCAACGACCTGCAGGCCGCCTATACCGCCCAGTATGGTGAAGGCGACTATGTGCCACCCTTCATCTGGCTGACGTACTGGAGCTTCCGAGCCATGGTTGGGGCTGGCGTGGCCATGTTCGCGCTGGCGGTCGCGGGCCTGTTCCTGAGCTACAGCAACCGGCTCGAACGCTGGAGATGGTTCCTGCGGCTGATGATCGCGGCCATCTTCCTGCCCTATCTGGCCAATACCGCGGGCTGGCTGCTGACCGAAGTTGGGCGGCAACCGTGGATCGTGCAGGGCCTGATGACCGTCGACCGCGGCGTGTCACCCGCTATCGGCCCCGAGGTCGTGGTGATCTCGCTGATCGGCTTCACGCTGATTTACGGCGCATTGATGATTGCCGACATCTACCTGCTGCAGAAGTACGGCCGCGACCCGGAAGGTGAGCGCCCGCAGGAAGCCAACGCTCCATCCGCCACCTCGCTTTCGAGCGCCTACTAACAGGAGACCGCACATGGACCTGCCAACACTCTGGTTCATCCTCATCACGGTGCTGTTCATCGGCTTCTTTGTGCTCGAGGGCTTCGACTACGGCGTCGGCATTTTGCTGCCGTTTCTGGGCCGCAACGACAACGAGCGCCGCGTGATTGTCAACACCATCGGCCCGTTCTGGGACGGCAACGAAGTGTGGCTGCTCACCGCGGGCGGCGCGATGTTCGCGGCCTTCCCCAACTGGTACGCCACCCTGTTCAGCGGCTTCTACCTGGCGCTGTTCATCATCCTGCTGGCGCTGATCGTGCGCGGCGTGTCGTTTGAATTTCGCAGCAAGGCCGCCAATCCGCGCTGGCGCAGCCTATGGGACTGGTGCGCCTTCATCGGCAGCGCCGTGCCGGCCCTGCTGTGGGGTGTGGCGGTGGCTAATCTGCTGCGCGGCGTCGCCATCGACGCCAGCATGACCTACGTCGGCAGCTTCCTCGACCTGCTCAACCCGTACGCACTACTGGGCGGTCTGCTCACGCTGGCGCTGTTCACGCTGCACGGCGCGCTGTATCTGGAACTGCGGACAGACGGCCCGATCCGCGAACGGGCGCAGAAAGTGGCGCGCTGGCTGTGGTTGCCCACCACCCTGATCGCGGTCGCCTTCGTCGGCTTCAGCGCCGTGGAAACGGCCATGTTTGAGGAAACGAATGTGGTTCGGCTCGCGGCGCTCATCGGCGCGGTTGGCGGACTCCTTTTTGTCGGGGCCTCGATCTTCATGCGCCGCTATGGCCGCGCCTTCAGCGGCACGGCGGTTACGCTGCTGTCGGTCGTGGTGCTGGCCTTTGCGACGCTGTACCCGCGCGTCATGCCGTCGTCGCTCGGCCCGCAGTATGACCTCACCATCTACAACGCCTCGTCAAGCGAGTACACGCTGGGCGTGATGTCGATCATCGCGCTCACGCTCGTGCCCATCGTCCTGCTGTATCAAGGCTGGTCGTACTATATGTTCCGCAAGCGCGTGACGACCGAGGGCCGGCTGGAGTACTAGCCCGGCCAACGAGGGGCGCAGGCAGCCTGCGCCCTTCGCAATTCTGAAACCATTCACCCTCTTTTCCGCCCGCATAAACCGGTTCGCTGATGGACAAACGCCTGCTTGCCGAAGCGCGCGGCGCACGTTTCCTCTATGCCCTCGCCGCCGTGTTCACGTTCGCGGCGGGCCTCGGGCTGATCGGCTGGGCCGCTGCCCTCAGCCACGCCATCAGCGCTGCCTACCGGGACAATGCGCCCTCATCTGCCCTCGCGCCATGGATCGCGCTGGCGGCGGCATGCGCGCTGGCACGGGCGGCTTTCACCTGGGCCGCGCACAGTACAGCGGGCGATTTGTCAGTACGGCTGCGCCTTGATCTGCGCCTACGGCTGCTGGGGAAGCTGATCGATCTCGGGCCTGCCTTCACAGACGACCACGACCCGGGTGAGCTGGTGACCGCCGCCACCCGAGGGATCGACGCGCTGGAGCCCTTCTTCCGCGACTATCTTCCAGCGATGGCCAGCGCCGTGCTGGTGCCGCTGGTCATCCTGCTGGTGGTGCTGCCGCTGGATGCGCTCACTTTCCTTGTCATGATCGTCACCGCGCCGCTGATTCCTCTCTTCATGGTGCTCATTGGCAAGGCCGCCGGTGCGCTGGCGCAGCGCCAGTATGGCAGCCTCAGCCGCCTGAGCGCCCACTTCCTTGATGTGATCCAGGGCCTGACCACGCTCAAGCTGTTCAACCGCAGCCGCTATCAGATCCAGTCGATTGGCCGTATTTCGGCTGAGTTCGGCGCGGCCACGATGGGCGTGCTGCGCGTCGCGTTTCTGTCCGCCTTCGCGCTGGAGATGCTGGCCACTCTGAGCGTAGCGATCATTGCGGTCGAAATCGGGCTGCGCCTGCTCCACGGCGGGCTGGTTTTCGAACAGGCGCTGCTGCTGCTGATCCTCGCGCCGGAGTTTTACCAGCCACTGCGCACGCTGGGCGCGCGTTTTCATGCCGGCGCTGAAGCCAGGTCCGCCGCCGACCGGATTTATGCCATTCTGGCGCTACCCGAGCCGCCGCGCCCGGTACAGCCCACGCCTGCGCCGCCCGGCCGCGTGCTTCGCTTCGAGGAGGTGACGTTCAGCTACGGCGGTGCAGTCCGCCCCGCGCTGTAGCTGACTGTGTCATTTGCACTTGAGGCAGGCGAACAGATGGCGCTGGTGGGCGCAAGCGGGGCAGGCAAGAGCACGATTGCCGCCCTGCTGCTCGCTTTTCAGGCTCCGCAAACCGGGCATGTGCTGATCGATGGCGTCGATCTGGCGCGGGTTGCGCCCGAGGACTGGCGACAGCGCGTCGCGTGGGTGCCGCAATCGCCCACGCTCTTCAGCGGCAGCGCGGCTGATAATATCCGCCTTGGCCTGCCCGGCGCGTCGCTGGACGAGGTTCAAGCCGCCGCGCGCGCCGCCGAAGCGGATGGGTTCATTCGCGCGCTGCCGCACGGCTACGACACGCCGCTGGGCGAACGCGGCCTGCGCCTGAGCGGCGGCCAGGCCCAGCGCATCGCACTGGCCCGCGCCTTCCTGAAAGACGCTCCGCTGCTCGTGCTCGACGAATTCACGGCGTATCTTGACCCCGACACGACGGCCGCCGTCCAGGCGGCGCTCGACCGGCTGCTGGAAAACCGTACCGCGCTGGTGATCGCGCACCGGCTGGCGACCATTCGCGCCGCGCACCGGATTCTGCTGCTGGATACAGGCCGGCTGATCGCAAGCGGAACGCACGCTGAACTGCTGCGCGATTGTGCCGCATACCGCGCACTGATTGAGGCGGGCGACTATGCGCGCTAACCCGTTCTGGCGGCTGCTCGGGTGGGTGAAACCATTTACCGGGCGCATGGCACTTTCGGTGCTGCTGGGCGCACTGACGATTGGCAGCAGCATTGGCCTGATGGCCGTTTCGGCGTGGCTGATCTCGCGCGCGGCCCAGCAGCCCTCAATCGCCGAACTGGGCGTGGCGGTCGTGGCTGTACGCGCGTTCGGCATCAGCCGGGGCGTGCTGCGTTATCTCGAACGGCTGGTGTCACACGATACGACGTTCCACCTGCTGACGAGCCTGCGCGTCCGCTTCTACGCGGCGGTCGAGCCACTCGCCCCCGCGCGCCTGACCCGTTTTCACAGCGGCGATCTGCTCACGCGCTTCGTGGATGATGTCGATGCGCTGCAGAACGTCTATCTGCGTGGACTGGCCCCGCCGCTGGTGGCGCTGGTCACTGCCGCCCTGCTCACCTTCATCCTCAGCGGCTTCGATGGAACAGTCGGGCTGGCGGCCGGTGCGCTGCTGCTTGGCGCGGGAGCGTTGACGGCTGCGCTGGGCGCGTGGACAGGGCGCGGGCCGGGCAGCACGGTCGCGCACGAGCGGGCCGAGTTCGGCGCGGCGCTGGTGGAAACGCTCGATGGGCTGGCCGATTTTACCGCCTTTGGCGCAGCACAGTCACGGCTGGCGGCGCTGGAAGCGCAGGCCGCCACACTTGCGGCCAGTGAGCGGCGCTTCAACCGGCTGGACGGCGTGCAGGCGGCGCTGGCGGTAGCGCTGTCTTCAGGGCTGGCGCTGGCTGTACTGGCGCTGGCCGTACCACGGGTGGATGGCGTGTATCTGGCGGCGGTGGCGCTGGCGACCCTCGCGGCGTATGAGGCGATACTGCCGCTGGGCCAGGCCGCGACGCACATGCAATCCAGCCTGTCCGCCGCTGGGAGGCTGATCGAGGTGATCGATGCACCGCCCGCGGTCAGCGATCCGCCCCAGCCCGCCGCGCGCCCCGACTCCGCCGATCTGGTGATTGACGGGCTGGTCTTCCGCTACGCGCCCGCTGAGGCGCCGGTCTTTCACAACGCCTCGCTCAACGTGCCAGCAGGCACGCGCTGCGCCATCATCGGCGAAAGCGGCGTGGGCAAATCCACACTGATCAGCCTGCTGGCCCGCTTCTGGAACCCCGACGCGGGCCGAATGACCGTCGGTGGCGTCGATCTCACCCGACTCACGCAGGCCGATGCGCGCTCGCTATTCAGCGTGATGAGCCAGCACACGCACCTGTTCAACACCACCATCCGGGAGAACATCCGGCTGTCGCGGCCCGATGCGACCGATGCCCAGGTGGAGGATGCGGCCAAGGCGGCCCAGTGCCACGCCTTCATCAGCGCGCTTTCCAACGGCTACGACTCGCTGGTGGGGCCGGATGGCGCGCAGATCAGCGGCGGCGAACGCCAACGTATTGCCCTTGCCCGCGCCCTGCTGCGCGATGCGCCGATCCTGCTGCTGGATGAGGCAACGGCGCACCTTGACCCTGCCACCGAGCGCGCTCTCCTGCACAGCGTGCTCAACACAGTGGCCGGGCGCACCGTCATCGCCTTCACGCACCACGCTGAAATACTGCCTATGTTCGACGTGGTCTACCGCCTCAGCGCCGGCCAGTTCGTGCGCGAGCGTTAGCACGGCTCGCAAGGTTCATCCCGCCGGATGAGTGAAAATCACACTGGAGGATGATTGCCGGCGTATGCCGAAGTGGGACAATGACACTCAGGAGCCGAACCCGCTGGCGCTTATGGTGTGCAGCGACACCGCTCCCCTTCAGGCCACACACGGTGCGCAATGAAGCGAGCTTGTAGAAGCAAGTTCTTCACAGCGGCCGGGAAATTTGCACCAGATTTTACAGAGGAGGGACCCATGAAAACTCATTTCTGGCTCGCCATTGCGGGGGTTCTGCTGGTGGCAGCAGGCTTCTCGCTCATCAGCACAAGCACTGCCTTTGCTCAGGACGCGGAACCGATGGGGGAGCCCCCATTCCTGGCGGATTACTACGACGCCTGGGTGAACTCCGGTCACGCCGACGCCGAGGCTGAGGCGTTCAACCATTGGAACGAAGATGGTGTCGTGGAAGTGGCTTGCGCCACCTGCCACTCGACCCCCGGCTACATTGACTTCCTCGGCGGTGACGGCAGCGAAGTCGGCGTCGTCAATAATGAGGAAATCCCGGTCGGCACGACGGTCACCTGCGACGCCTGCCACAACCCCGCTGCGGCCTCGCTGCAGTCGGTCACATTCCCGTCCGGTCTCGAAGTGACGACCGACGGCAACGCAGCGCGTTGTATGGTTTGCCATCAGGGCCGCAGCTCAACACCGCAGGTTAATGCCGCGCTTGAAACCAATGGCGCGGTGGCGGATATGAATGCGGTGAATCCAGATATTCGCTTCATCAATATTCACTACTACCCGGCCGCAGCGGCGCTCTACGGCACCGAGGCCCAGGGTGGCTATGAATATGCTGGTATGGCCTACGAAGTGCAGAATGAGCACGTCGAAGGCGTGGACACCTGCGACTCGTGCCACAACCCGCATACGCTGGAAATCCGTTTGGACGTCTGCGCGACCTGCCATGAAGATGTCGAGGAACTTGAAGACCTCAAGGATATCCGCATGAATGGTTCGCTGGTGGACTACGACGGCGACGGCGACGATTTCGAAGGCATCTACTACGAAATCGAAACCCTGCAGGAATTGCTGTACGAAGCCATTCAGGCGTACGCGACCGAAGTTGCAGGCATGCCGATCATCTACGACGCGCATGCGTACCCGTACTTCTTCGCTGACGCCAACGGCAACGGCGAGGTCGATGAGGGAGAAGGTGGCTACGCGTCGTTTACCGGCAACCTGCTCACGGCCGTATACAACTATCAGATGTCCCAGAAAGATCCCGGCAGCTTCGCGCACAATCCACAGTACTACATCCACCTGCTATTCGACTCGATCACGGTCCTCAATGAGAACCTGAGCGAGCCTGTGGATATGGAGTTCGCGAGCCGCAATTCGCACGGGCATTTCGACACCACCGGCGAACCTTTCCGTCATTGGGACGGCGAGGGTGAAGTACCTGGCACGTGCGCCAAGTGCCACAGCGGTGAAGGCCTGCCGGTCTTCCTGGCCAACGGCACCAATATCGCTGTCGAGCCGTCCCCGTCGCTGGCGTGCGCCACCTGCCACGACAGCCTGAGCGACTTCACGGTTTACGAAGTAGCTGATGTCGCGTTCCCGAGCGGCGCCCGCGTCACTTTTGGCGAGGGTGAAGACTTCGAACCTGTGCATCAGCTGCCATCAGGGCCGTGAGTCGACCGTGAGCGTCAACCGCGCTATCGGTAGCCTCGGCGACGACGAAGTGAGCGACCGCCTGGCCTTCCGCAACGTACACTACTTTGCGGCCGGCGCGACGCTGTTCGGCGACGACGTTCAGGGCGCGTATCAGTTCGACGGCATGGACTACAACGGCCGCAATATCCACGTGCAAGACGAAGTCATGGTTTGCACCGACTGCCATGACGTTCACCGCCAGGAGCTTGACCTGGGTACCTGCGAAGACTGCCACGAAGATGTGGAGACGGTGGAAGATGTCCGCCTGATCCGCGTAGGCGACGGCTTCGAAGGTGAACCGGTCGACTTCAATGGCAACGGCGATGCAGACGAACCGATGCGCGACGAAATTGCCACCTTCGAAGAAGCGCTGTTCGCCGCCATCCAGACGTACGCAACCGACGTCGTCGGCACCTCCATCGTCTACAGCCCCAGTGCCTACCCGTACTGGTTCATCGACACAAACAGCAATGGTGTGCTGGACGAGGACGAGGCCAATAACGGCAACCGCTACGCGACGTGGACTCCCACGCTGCTGCGCGCGGCCTACAACTACCAGTACTTCCAGAAGGATCCGGGCGACTACGCGCACAACCCGTACTACGCGATGCAGGTGCTGTACGACAGCATCGAAGCGGCGGGCGGCGACGTGAGCAACTTCGTTCGCCCTGACGTAGCAGCCCCCGCCATGTAGCTCGCAGGACGCTCCTGCAAGCCAGTAATCACCATCCGGCCGGACAATACATGTCCGGCCGGATGCTTTTTCAGACACAGGTGCGCGCGTGTTCGCGTTACACTCGGGACAATCTGACCGCGCACATCCACGAGGACTCCATGCACATCACGTTTGAAGGTAAAACCGTTGTGGTCACCGGCGCAGCGCACGGCATTGGCCGGGCGCTGTGCATCGCCTTCGCCGCGCGCGGGGCCGCAGTCTGGGCCTGTGACGTGCTGGCCGGGGCGCTGGATGGCACGGTTGAAGCCTGCGCAACAGCGGGCGGTGTGTGCAGCGCGCGCGCCGTCGATGTGCACGACCGCACCGCCGTACACGCCTTCGTCGCCGAAGCATCGGCCGTCACTGGCCGCGTGGACATTCTGGTCAACAACGCGGGAGGCGTACTGGGCTACGCGGGGAAACCGCTTGAGGATGTCACGCAAGCGGAGTGGGACGGCATTATCGGCGTCAATCTCACCGGCGGCTTCTGGATGGCGCAGGCGGCCGCGCCGGGCATGAAAGCGGCCAATTGGGGGCGCATCATCACCATCAGCAGCGGCGCGGGCCTCAGCATCTCGCTGACCGGCATCCAGGCCTATGCTGCCGCCAAAGCCGCCGCCATCCACCTCACGCGCCAGCTTGCCCACGAGCTTGGGCCATTCGGCATCACGGTCAACAGCATCGCACCCGGCTTCATCCGCTCTAACCCCAACACCGAGCGTCAGTGGGAAGCATACGGCGCAGACGGCCAGCGCGCGCTGGTCGAGAGCATCGCCCTGCGCCGCCTCGGCCAGCCAGAGGACATCGCCCACGCGGCGCTGTTCCTGGCCTCAGATTACGCCAGTTGGATCACCGGCCAGGTGCTGCCCGTTGACGGTGGGAAATAGGCGCATAACACTTCAGAAAAACCGTCAAAGAACGATTTTAACCACTGAGACACTGAGGACACAGAGGGTTTAGGCTCAACTCTCAGTGTCCTCAGTGTCTCTATGGTTCAAACAATCAGATTGCCCGCTGCGTTCTATCCGTCCGCTGGTGCCTCGGTGGCCTCGGGCGCGTCCGGCTGCGTCAGGTACGCCCACAGATGCACCATGTAGCCGTCGGGCAGGTCTTCGGCGCCGAAAGCCGGCATTTCGCCGCTGCCAGCGCGCACCTGCTGGAAGAACGCTTCAAACGTGAGGTCGGGGCGGCGGATCGGCGGTTCGCCGTTGGGGCCACCGGTGCCTTCTGGCCCGTGGCAGAACGAACAGCGCAGCGTGCCCCACAGTACCGCGCCGATGTGCGGGTCGCCTGACTCGGGCACGGCGTCCGGCGCGAAGATCACGGCCTGGCGGCGCGGCACGGTGTCAATCGCGGTCTGCTCGGACGTGAGGAACGTGGCCAGCAGAAAAACGGCCACACCAGCGATCACCAGCGCCACGGGAATGAAGATGCGGCGGCGCGAAGCAGCGCGCTCGGCGGGCACGGGGCCAGCTTCGGCCTCCGCCTCGGCGTAGAGCGCGGCGCGGTTCGGCCTCCATAGCAGCAGGATGCCAAAGCGCAGTAGCAGGAGCAGCACCACGGTCAACACAGCCTGATCGCTGTGCACGCTCTGGGCTGTCGGAATAGCGGCGGCGGGCAGCACGCTGGTGACCTCAATCGGGTTCCACAGGATCAACCCGGTGATGCCGAGCACAATCACGCTGAAGGCCAGCACCAGCCACTCGAACTTGAGCATGAAGCCGTACTTCGGGGGCTGTTCGGGGTCCGCGCCGCCGAAATTCAGCCGCACGCGCCGGGTAAGCGCCTTTACGTCAGTTACGCCCGGGAACAGGATGAAATGGATGCGCCGCACGTACCAGCGGTAGCTGACCGTTGCGATGTGATACAGCACTTCGGCGAACAGCAGCAGTGAGAAGAAGCGGTGCAGAATGCGCATGCTCTCGATGCCGCCGCCGAGGATGAACAACGTCTGCGCCCAGCCCTCAGTGGGGTAGCGCTGCGGCAGGCCGGTGAGGATCAGCCCCAGCATGGCAATGACGATCACCAGCCGCTCGAACTGCTGCGCGGAGGACAGGATGGGGCGAACCTCGGGCGGTGCAGTGTTCTGCGTGGCCATCGCCTAGCCTCCCTTCTGCGCGCGGCGGCGGCGGATACGGCGCACCACATCCGACACGATAATCAGCGCCAGCACAACTACCGACAGCGGGATGAGCACGGCGTAGAAAGCGCTCATGAAGGTATTCACCGGGCGTGATTCGGCTGTCGCCGGATAGTGCCCCACCCACGCCGCCGCGAAATCCGGCCCCGCACTTGGGTGACACTGCTTGCACGTCGTCACCAGATTTTCGCGCACGCTGGAGACACCGGCCTCGTCGCCCACCGGCTGAATGTTGTGCACGCCGTGGCAGTCGAAACAGACGGCCTTGTTAGGCGCGCCCAGGCCCTCTTCATGGTCGAACAGCACCATCGTCGAGCCGTGGAATTCCGACACGTAGCTGTCGAACACCTCGGTGCTGATGCCATACTTGGCCATCAGCTCGTCATCGGCGTGGCAGGTCGCACACAGCTCGGGCGAGTTGGTGCGGAACTCGCCGGTCGTAGGGTCGTGGATATCGTGCACGCCGTGGCAGCCGATACAGGTGGGCACATCGGGATTGTTCTCGTCCAGCAGGGCCGCGCCATGCACGCTGGTGCGGTACTCCTCGAAGATCACGCCGTGGCAGCTTCCGCACGTCAGCGAAATACGCTGGCGCGGCTCGTTGGGCGACTGAATATCGTGGCCGCCGTGGCAATCGACGCAGGTGGCCGCTTCCAGCCGGCCTTCGCGCAGGAACTCGCCATGCACGCTGTCCTGCGCCCGCGTGTACTGCTCCTCGTGGCAGGTGCGGCACGAGGCGTAGCGTTCCACCTGGAACTCGCGGATCGAGCGCGCGTTGGAGACGGGGTGCGGATAGCGGAAATCGCCGTGGCAGTCGGCGCAGGCCAGCGCGCCGCCCTCGGCATCGTCGCCATGCACCGAATGGCCAAGGATAGTCGGATCTATTGTCACCGACAGCGTTTCACCGCTGGGCAGTGTCCATACCTGATCGGGCTTGGTGTGGCACAGCAGGCAGTATTCGTCTGAAGAAGGTTCAGGCGTGGCCTCGGCCACCACCTCGGCGGCGGCAGGCTCGGGGGCCGGAGTCGCCTCGGCAGTGCTATCCTGCGCATAGGCCAATCCCGTGAACGCGGCCGCCAGCCAGAACGCCACGCCCGCCAGCAGCAGGCTGAATTTCGCAAGGCCTCTCATGGCGCACCCTCCTCGTTGCGGGCTTTGCGCCGCGAACGCCACCAGAGCACGAGGGCCGCAACGGCCAGCACGAGAGTCACGCTGCCAATCAGGATCAGCGTCATCGGGCGCAAACCGGTGCGCGCGGGCAGTTCAGGCCCAACCGTAATCGGCTGAAGCCCTGTAGGCGTAGCGGTGGGGTGCGGCCCCTTGTGTGGGCTGAAGCACAGCGCCCGGCACACTTAGCCCCGCCAGCAGGCTGGACGCCTCATCCAGCAGCGCATCGGCGTAGCCGTAATTGTGCACGCCGAGGCTGCCATCGTTTTGCACAAAGGCCAGCGCCGTCACCACGCGCTCGTATTCAGCGGCGGCATCTGTGCCCGTTTCCGGCGGCGTCACGCTGCCCAGCCGCGCCGAAGCGACCGACAGGCGGCTTTTCACCGAGGCCTGCGTATCCAGCACCAGCGACTCCAGATCAGCCGTCGTTAGGCCGGTGTGACACTCCGAACAGGCGTCGGGCGGGCTGTCGGCCGTTTCGCCCGGGATGACTGGCTGCCACGTATGACTGGCCAGCATCGCCGTACCCACCGGAATACCGGCCATGTGGCAGGTGATGCAGCGCGGCCCCTCCTCCTGCGAGAAATGGACGGACGGAACGCCTTCGACGCCGTCCACGACCGCCTGCCCCTCGAACATCTCGACGACCGGATGATGCAGCGGCTCGACCAGATCGGTATTGCGGTGGCAGGATGTACACAGCGCATACGAGTCGCTCACAAGCTGGAACTCCTCGTCGCCAGCGTGCGCGCTGTGGCAGGTCACGCAGGATACGCCAACGGTCGCCGTGTCCAGGGTCGGTGCGGCCGGCGGCTCACCGGTGAGCGTTTCGTCCTCATAAGCGGCCAGAATGCGCTCGTAGAACGCGACTTCACCACTGTGGCAGGCCAGGCATTCATCCTGCGCGGCCGCATTGCCTTGCAGCAATTCGAGCGACCCGGCGTGGCCGGATGACAGCCACTCGTTGAACTGCATGTTGTTCAGGCGGCCGTGCCCCGAGTCGTACCAGGCCGCCGCATCGTCTTCAGGAAGCAATTGGAACATGTCAGGGGCCAGCAGATCGGTGCCCGCGTGGAAGCCCACGGGGAACGGGTGCGCCGAGTCGGGCGTCATGCCCTGGCTGTGGCACTGGCCGCAAATCTGCGCGTCCGGGCTGACGACGATAGCGGCATGAATACCAGCGATCTCTTCTTCGCTTGGGCGGCGTCCAGCGTCTTTCGCCAGATCGACGTGAGTGCTGCCCGGGCCGTGACAGGCCTCGCACTGCACGCCCTCGTCTTCCCAGCGCCCGCGCTCAACATCCAGCCCGACGGTATGGCAACCCGCGCACTGCGCGACGAAATCGTATTCGGGGCCGGGCCACGCTTCGCCCGGCGTGAACGGCAGCCAGACCTCGTTGACAGTGTCCCACTCGGCGGGCAGCACCACATACTCGTCATCCACTTCGGCCACATAGCGCTGCGTATAGCGCCCAGCGCCCATGACCAGTGAAATGTCATCCTCGGTGAAAGCGCGCGGCGCATCCTCGCCCGGGAATTGCACGGTGCGAACGTCATCGCCCGCGTCAAAGTCCCCCAGAATGCCCTGCTTGCGGCGGCTTACATCCAGCAGCGCCTGTGCGTGCGCGCTGTCTTCATGATCCTGAACGACCCCGCGATGGCAATCGGCGCACTCGCCCGAGCCGACGAATTCAGCCAGTTCTGGCTCGGCTTGCGCCACCGGTGTCTCGTCAGCCTGTTCGGAGGGCGGCGCTTCGTCGTCCACTTCTGCAGGCGGCGGCTCGTCCTGAGCATGAACGGGCTGTATCGGCAGCAGCCACAGCCCAAACGCCACAGCAAAGC
Source organism: uncultured Chloroflexia bacterium (assembly GCA_963841085.1). Lineage (GTDB taxonomy): Bacteria > Chloroflexota > Anaerolineae > Aggregatilineales > Phototrophicaceae > Flexifilum. Next base: position 177,367 of record CAWJBF010000014.1, read on the forward strand.
AGGCTGCGGCGCACAAAATTAGTTCTGTGATGGTGAGGCGGCGCACTGCGAAACCCCCAGTCACTTCGGCCCCCTTCGAGAAGCCCACGGCGGAGGGGCGGTCAGTTCGCACGGCAGCGACCTCGCCCCTCGCCGAATCTAGAAGCAATGAACTCTTACGCAATCGGCCCAAGGAATGAAACGCATTCATCCTTACGGATGATTTGAGTTTAACGCTAACTGAGCTAGGATCGTAATCGGGTACGCAACCCATTCGTGTACCCCTCGGCCCGTGGCCGCAGACGGCAACCCGATTACCGGAGCAGTTCGATGCCAGGATTCAGACGCTTCATTCCGCGCCGCATCAGAAACCTCTCGACCGGAGACAAGCTCACCATTGGCGTCTTGCCCGCGATCGCGCTGGTTTTGGTCGGCGTTGGCGCAATCATGATCGCTGCGCCTCCGCTGTGGGAATACAGCAACTCGGCGGAATTCTGCGGCACGACCTGCCACACCATGCCGCCAGAGTATCACAGCTACCTCGAATCGCCGCACTCGCGCGTGCAGTGCGTGGACTGCCATATCGGGCGCGACCTGCTGATCGTTCAGTTCCTGCGTAAGTCCGAGCATATGCGCCTGATCACCGACACGATTCTGGAGAACTACGAGCTGCCGATTCGCACCCACTCGATGCGCCCGGCCCGCGAAACATGCGAAGTGTGCCATTCGCCCGACAAGTTTTCGGACGACAGCCTGCGCGTCATTAACACCTACGAGAACAACGAAACGAATGATCCCTACAGCATCTACCTGCTGATGCACACCGGCGGCGGTAGCGAACGCGAGGGGCTTGGGCGCGGCATTCACTGGCACGTCGAGAACCCGGTCAGCTATATCGCGCTCGACCCCGAAGAGCAGGAAATCCCGTGGGTGAGCGTGCAGAATCCCGACGGCACCGTGACCGAGTACACCTCGATCAACGCGCCGATTGATACCGAGAACCTCGACCAGTACGATGTGGTCGAAATGGACTGCATCACCTGCCACAACCGCATCGCCCACATGATACAGACCCCGGGCGACTCGGTGGATGCGGCGCTGCGCGCGGGCGATATCTCGGGCGACATCCCGTTCATCCGCACACGCGCCATCGATATCCTGTCTGCACCTTATGCCAACACCGACGATGCGATGAGCGGTATCGAATCGCTCACGCAGTACTACAGTGAGTACTACCCTGAGTTCTACGCCGAGAGCCAGGCGTTGGTAGACGACGCGATTGCTGTCATCGGCAGGCTCTATACGGAGAGCAATTTCCCCGAGCAACTGCTGACCTATGACACGCACCCGGACAACGTAGGCCATGACGAGTCGGCGGGCTGCTTCCGCTGCCACGACGGCCAGCACTTCAGCGAAGCCGGCGATGCCATCCGGCTGGAATGCAACCTGTGCCACAGCGTTCCGCAGGTGGTGAGCGCAACTGACATCGAACCGACTCTGCCGCTGACGACCGGCCTCGAACCGGACTCGCACCTCGACTCGACGTGGATCGCCAGCCATTCGCTCGCTTTCGACGCCACCTGCGCTAACTGTCACACGGTGTCCAATCCGGGCGGCGTGGACAATTCGAGCTTCTGCTCCAACAGCGCCTGCCACGGCTCATCGTGGGAGTATGCGGGCTTTGATGCGCCCGGGATAGCCGCCAAGCTGGGCATCCAGCAGGTGCGCGCCGCGCCGCTGCTGGAGGATTTCGAAGGCGACCCGACCTACACCATCCTGCAGCCGCTGTTCCAGCAGGAATGCGGTACCTGCCACGGCCCTGTGCCGAGCGCGGGCCTACGCCTGACCGACTACGAGAGCGCGCTGGCTGGAGGTGAAGACGGCCCGGTCTTCATCGCTGGCCAGCCTGACGACAGCCTCGCCGTGCAGGTGCTGACAGATGGCCACTTCGCCGAACTGACCGACCATCAGATGGAACTGCTCAAGGCCTGGATCGCCAACGGACTGCCGCAGTAGCTGCGTTTCAACGGCGAACTGGCAACAAACAGGGGTGGGACGAAGCCGTCGCCACCCCTGTTTTGCGCTTCGGCTGCTCACTCAGGCGTTCGGCACGATGGGTTTCGTCATGCGGCGCACCTTCATGAGTTCGCCATCGGGCAGCGTCACATCCACTTCTTCGACCGGCGTGAAACCAAAGCGGGCATAGAGATACTCGCCCGTGAGCGTAGCCATCAACTCCATCTTGCGGAATCCAGAGTCACGGGCGGCATTTTCGCAGGTTTGCATCAGCAAGCCACCTACGCCCTTGCGCGCCCAGCCCGGGTCTACGAAGAACGCTCTAATCCTGGCCGCGTCGGTGGCCGGATCGAGCAGGTTGTCAGCGGCGCTGGTCTTGTGCTGGTCGCCGCCATACAGCGTGTTGCGTTTGCTCCAGCCGCCGCAGCCGATAATGACACTGCCCGCTTCAACAACATAATAGGTCTGGTCGTGCAGAAGCTGCGTATCGACGCCATATACGTGGCGCAAAATGCTCTCGACCTGCGCCGGGGTGTAGTCGGCCATATTCAGGCCGCGCGCAGACCGCGCGATCAGGTCGCGCAGCGCAGGCACGTCATCGAGCGTAGCCGGGCGCGTTTGCCAAGCGTTCAAAGGGGACTCCTCGGCCATGAGCAAGCAGGCATTACGCCAGCCGCCGCACAATTTTGCACGGATTGCCAGCGGCGAATACGTCGTCGGGCAGGTCTTTGGTAACGACTGCCCCTGCGCCAATGACCACGCGTGAGCCGATGGTGACGCCGGGCAGGATGATCGCGCTGCCGCCCACCCACACCTGATCGCCAATCGTGATTGACTTGCCAAATTCCTGGCCGCTGCTGCGCGCTGCCGCATCGAGCGGGTGCGTGGCCGTGTACAATTGCACGTTCGGGCCGAACAGCACGCTGCTACCAATCTTCACCGGTGCCACGTCCAGAATTACGCAGTTGAAGTTCATATAAACGTTCTGGCCCAGCATGATGTTGCCGCCGTAGTCGCAGTAGAACGGCGGCTCGATCCAGACCGTGTCGCCCCCCATGCCGAACAGATCGGTAAAGATGTGCCGGCGCAGTTCGACATCAGCCTCGCGGCTGTGGTTGAGGTCGTAGAGTAGTTCGCGGCAGCGTGTACGCAGCGCAGTCAGTTCCGGGTCGAGGGCGCGGTACAACGCTCCGGCCAGCATTTTCTCACGTTCTGTGGGCATGTTGTGTTGGACCTATTCGAGCTTGTAGCCAATCATGCGCAGGAAACGGCTGCGCTGGGCGGCGTCTGCATCGGTCTCGATGCCCTTGGTGAGCACGCCGTCGATAACGCCCAGGATACCGCGCCCCTGCTCGCTTTCGGCCACGATTACCTGCGTGGGGTTGGCGGTCGCGCAGAAGATACGGCAAACCTCTGGCACCATCTTGACGGTATTGAGCACGTTGATGGGAAAGGCGTTGCGGAGCAAGATGATGAACGAATGCCCGGCCGACAGCGCCAGCGCATTCTTGCTCGCCAGCGCCGTCAGTTCGGCATCGGTGCCGCTGGCGCGCACGAGCGCCGGGCCACTGGCTTCGCAGAAGGCCAGCCCAAACTGAATGCCGGGCACGGCGTTGACGAGCGCCTCATGCAAATCCTCGACCGTCTTGATGAAATGCGACTGGCCGAGGATGAAATTCATGTCGTCGGGTTTTTCGATAGCGATCGTGAGCAGGTTCACGCGGGCTTCTCCTGGGCATGCAGCGATTCGGGCAGACGCCGCACGGCCATCGGGCGCGTGGCCACCACATCGGCGCCTGTGCCAAGTATATCGCTGACGATGATCTCGCCCAGCTCCACCGGCGCGATCACACGCACGCGGCGCAACGCGGCGCACACATCCTGCACGCGGCCCTTAGGCACTGGCGCGGTCGTTTTCACCGGCAGGCGCGCCCATAGTCCGCCGTCAATCGCCACGGTGGTCGTCACCATGCGCCGGGGGTCAGTGTGTTCGCGCAGGGCGTACTCCTTGCCGAGCTTGCAGGCGAAGCCGCGAATAGCGACGATCTGCTCCTGTTCGTCCTCCACTTCCAGCCGGCAGCCCAGCGGACAGCCAATGCAGAGGTAATGCGTGATGGTGGTGGTCATAGCAGCCTCCGGCTGAGTTCAAAATTGAAAGTTGAAGGTTGAAAGGAATACCTACTCGGCATCGACCTCGAACGCCTGAAGAATTACTTGAACAATCGTTCGGCCGCCTCAGGCGAAACAGTCGCTTCTCCCCTCAATACCCATCCACACATCCCGATTCCAAATCGCGACAGGCATCACTTTCAACTTTTATCTTTTACCGTTCAACTCCCTTTCCTACTCTCTCTCATAAATATCAATCCGCAGCGCCCCGCCCGGGAATTTCTCCAGAAAATCAGGCTTGAGGGTGATGGCGATAGTTTCCGCCGGGCACACGTAGCGCAGCTTCTTGGTGTACACCTCGCCGAAGCGGATGGCGCTCTTCTCGAACGTTGAGCGCGCGCGCAAAAACACGGTGTGCTCGCGGTCAGTCGAGATCGTTTGCGGCACGACTGACGCCACATGGTCGCCAGGTATCAGACGCACATTGTCGGCCGGTGGACGCCGCCCCTGGAGCGCCTCGGCGGCCCAGCGCCCGGCGAACGCCGCTTCGTCGCTGACCCAATCGACCAGATCGTTGATATGGACGACATTGCCAGCCGCGAAGACCCCATCCATCGACGTTTCGAACGTGCTGCTCACCAACAGCCCGCCGGTGAGCGAATCCATGCGCAGGCGCAACTGCCGCGACAGCTCGTTTTCGGGCACGAGGCCTATCGACAGCAGCAGCGTATCGCAGGCGACGTATTCAGTGCGGCTGAGGTCAGGCTGCAACGCCTCATCGACCGGCGCAACCGTCACGCCCTCCACGCGGTCGTAGCCGTGAATTTCGACCACTGTCATCGACAGATGAAGCGGAATCTCGAAGTCATGGAGGCACTGCACGATGTTGCGGCTGAGGCCGTTGGGATGCGGCATGATCTCGTAGACGCCCACAACCTCGACGCCTTCGAGCGCGAGCCGTCGCGCCATGATCAGGCCGATATCGCCCGAGCCGAGGATGACCGCGCGCCGCCCGGGCAGCACACCGAGCATGTTGACGAAGCGCTGCGCCAACCCAGCCGTCATCACACCGGCAGGCCGTGTGCCCGGAATGCGGATCGCGCCGCGTGTGCGCTCGCGCGCGCCCATCGCCAGCACCACCGACTGCGCCTGAAGCTGCGTCACGCCGGTGTCGCCGCTCATAAGTGTGAGCGTTTTATCCGGTGCGATATCGGCCACGAACGTATCGGTGACGATGTCGATGCCGCGATCGGCCACCTGCGCCAGAAAGCGCGCGGCGTATTCGGGGCCGGTCAGCTCCTCGCCGAAATGGTGCAGCCCGAAGCCGCTGTGAATGCATTGCAGCAAAATGCCGCCCGCCTCGCGTTCGCGGTCGACAATCAGGATGCGCTCGGCCCCGGCGTCGCGCGCGCCAACGGCGGCGGCCATGCCTGCCGGGCCTGCGCCAACGACCGCCACATCGTAGCGGCGGTTGAGATGAGCGCCACTGGCTGTAATCATGGCAGCGCCTCCTCATGCTCTTCGGCGCGCTCGCACACCAGCCACGAATCGCCGCCGCGCTTGGTCAGCGCCGTCAGCGGATGGCCGGTTTCGCGCGCCAGAATTTCGAGGCAGCGCCAGGTACAGAAACCGCCCTGGCAGCGGCCCATTCCGGCCCGCGTGCGCAGCTTGATGCCGTCGAGCGTCCACGCGCCATCGAAAATCGCGGCCAGCACTTCGCGCTCGCTCACCAGTTCACAGCGGCAAACGATGCGCGCACAGCGCGGGTCGGCCTGTGCCAGCGCCTGCTGTTCGGCCAGTGTGCGGGTGGCCCAGTGCAGCGGCTCTGGACGGGTGGATACGAACGACGATTTCGGGCGCAGTTCAACGCCTTCATCCCGCAGAATCTGGGCAAGGCGCGCCGCAATCGCGGGCGCAGCGGTCAGCCCGGGCGACTGAATGCCCGCCGCATTGAGAAAGCCGGTCGTGCCGGTCGCGCCAATGATGAAGTCTTCAGTATCGGCCACAGCGCGCAGACCGGCGAATTCGGCGATGCAGTCGCGCTCACTGACGCCCGGTACCAGCTTCTTCGCGCCGGCGAAAATCTCGGCCGCGCCGGATGCCGTCGTGTCGAGGTCTTCACCCGTCCCCACAGCCTGTGCGGTTGGCCCAACCATAATCGTGCCGTCCGCCGTCGGAATGACGAGGATGCCTTTGGTGGTGGGCGACGGGCACGGGAAGATGACATGCTTGACCATGTCAGCCACGCGCTTGTCGAGCAGGTATTCCTCGCCTTTGCGCGGGCGAATCGAGAAGGTGCGCGCGCCCGCCATTTCCGCCACCTTGTCGGCATAAACGCCTGCCGCATTGATGACGAAGGTGGCGCGCAGGCAACCCTTGTCGGTCTCAACGATCCACTCGCCATCCTCGTGCGCGAGCGCAATCACGTTGTGTTCGAGGGCGAAATGCACGCCGTTCTGCCGGGCACTGGCGGCCAGCGCAAAGCAGGCCTCGTAGGGATTGATTACGCCAGTGGTGGGGGCATGCAGCCCCACCAGCGCTGCGTCGGTCACGGCTGGCTCTTCGCGCCGGATGCGCTCTGCGCCCCAAAGTTCGAGGCCGGTTACGCCGCGCTCGTTCCCCTGCGCCAGCAGATGCTCGATCACGAACAGGTCGCCGTCATCGAGCGCCACCAGCAGTTCGCCAGTGCGGCGAAACGCGATGTGAAGCGCCTCGACCAGCGGGCCCCAGCGCTGATTACCGTCCCATTCCAGTTCGCCGCGCAGGGTGCCAGTCTTGCTGTGGTGGCCGCCGTGGATGATGCCGCTGTTGGCCTTGCTCGTGCCTGAGCCGACATCGGCGGCGCGCTCGACCAGCGCGATGTTCAGTTGATAGCGCGAAAGCTCGTAGGCAGTGGCGCAACCCACCACCCCGCCGCCAATGATGAGGACATCGTAGATCATGGCCGCTCCCTTCATGCGAAAGCGACTCGAAACGGTGAACAGTATCACTCACCGTCATATCTACTGTAATCCAAACTGTCGCGGGGGTAAATCAGGCCAGGCCATACCAACAGGGCTGTCGCATCAAAATTGAGCATCGAGTACAAACCTCACCCCAGACCCGCAACACGCCCCGCGCCCCGCTTATCCGTGACCACCTGATCCTCCACAACGTCGCCTGCAGCGCGCGCACCTGTTCTACGATGAAACCGTGCCCCCATTGCCGCGCAGGACGATTGCAAACCACCATGTCCCGCCGCTGTGCATCCAGTGTCCTGAATTCTGTCCGGTTGTCCGGTTCGTTTTCCCCTCAGAGGCTGTCTGTTAGCTTCAATTCTGTCTGTCTGTCCGAGCGGTTTTCCCCTGAAGTCTGTCTCGCTGCTTTGATTCTGTCCCACTGTCCCACTTGTTTTTCTCTCAGAGTTTGTCTCACTGTTTTGATTCTGTCTCACTGTCTCACTCGGTTTTCCCTCGGAGGCTGTCTCGCTGTTCTGATTCTGTCTCGCTGTCTGGCTCTGCCAAAGGCGTTCAACAAATCCCCCTCTTCTGCTCGCGGAGAGGGGGTTGGGGGGTGAGGTTTGTACGAGTGCCAGTTTTGATGCAATCGCCCTGGGCCATACCAGAGCGAAAGATTGATTGAACGGCCAGCGCGCGGAGATCGCCAAGGAAGAACGCCGGGAAGGGTTTCTCTCTACCCTTGGCGTCTTGGCAGTTCAATTCGCTTTACTGCTTGCCGCCCCGGTTCTTGCGCCACCAGTCGTGGAAGTTCTCGCTCGGCATGGGCGGAAAGTCGCGGTAGTCGGTCCAGCCGCTCAGTGGATACATCGGCACATCATGCACCAGCGGATCGACCGTGTCGTCCAGGTTTTCGGCGGCCGCCAGTGCCTGCGTCGCCATGCTGGCCGCCTTGCCGCCCAGTTGATACAACAGCGGGTGGCTGAAAGCGAACTGGTAGCCTTTCATACCGGCCTTCCACAGCGGGTCCTGCACCGGCTGAAGATCGTGACGCAGGCGAAGCAGCATGTCCGGGATGTTGATATCGACCGGGCAGGCGGATTTGCACGCGCCGCACAGGCTACTGGCGAATGGCAGCGGCGAGGCGTTTTCGATGCCCTTGAGCAGCGGCGTGACAATTGCGCCGATTGGGCCGGGGTAGACCCAGCCATAGCTGTGGCCGCCCACGTTCTGATAGACCGGGCAGGCGTTCAGGCAGGCTCCGCAGCGGATGCAGGCCAGCGCCTCGGCATACTCACTGGCGTAAATGCCGCTGCGCCCGTTATCGAGCAGGATCAGGTAGAAATGCTCGGGGCCATCAGGTTCGCCCGGGCGCGCCGGGCCAGTGAAGCCACTGCTGTAGACGGACATGCGTTGGCCGGTGGCGCTGCGCGGCAGCATCTGAATCAGCGTGGCGAAGTCCTCCCAAGTCGGCACGACTTTTTCGATGCCGACGACGGCGATATGCACCGGCGGCACGCCCGTGGACAGGCGTCCGTTGCCCTCGTTGGTGACGATGACGACCGAACCAGTTTCCGCGATCAGGAAATTCCCGCCGCTCATGCCGAAATCGGCGTCGAGGTATTCCTGGCGCAGGCGTTCGCGGATGAAGGCGGTCATCTCCTCGGCTGTTTCTGTGTAGGGCATGTCCAGTTTACCAACGAACAGATCGCGGATTTGCTCGCGTGTCATGTGCATCACCGGCATGATGATGTGGCTGGGGTGGCTTTCGCTGATCTGAACGATGTACTCGCCCAAGTCAGTTTCGAGCATCTGGATACCGGCGGCTTCGAGCGCGGGCAGCAGGCCGATCTCCTCCGTCACCATGCTCTTGCTCTTCACGCCTCGCTTGAGGCGGTGCCGTTGGCAGATGTCCAGCACATGCTGGTTGGCTTCAGCCGCATCCTTGGCCCACAGCACCGTACCGCCAGCGGCCGTGACATTGGCTTCAAGCTGTTCGAGCAGTTCGGGCAAGTCGTGCAGGGCGCGCAGTTTGGCGCCGCGACCCTGCTGGCGCAGCGTTTGCGCGTGCGGCAGCTCGCCGATCACGCCGCGCCGGCGGCCATCGGCTGCGCTGGTCGCGCGGTCGAGCGCGTTGTGCAGGGTGATGTCCTGCAGCGCGATCACGGCCGATTCGTGAAACTGGTTGGCGGTGTTTTCCATCGTGTCCTGCTCCCTGCCCACGCATGATGAGGATTGTAGCGCAGGCCATGACACGGGGCACACTGCTCCCCGCGTTTGCGCGTGATATGCAATCATCATATATTACACTAACGATATATGCATGAAATATGCAGGTGTCGCGTTAATGAAGTCAGGAGATCACTGATGAAAAAAGTTCTGGTTGGACTTATTTTGGCGGCACTGAGCTTGCTGCCAATTGGCATGGTGTTCGCGCAAGGCGTGCTCATCAGCGGACAAGTCGTTTCTGGCGAAATCAGCGCCGCGACTCCCGTGGTGTTGTACAGTTTTCAGGGCGCGGCGGGTGATATGGTGAGTGTGCTGGTCTTTGGCGATGCGACTGGATTGCAGCCCGCCCTCACGCTCATTGCGCCCAACGGCACAGCGCTCACGACCACCAGCGCACAGGCGGGTGCAGGCCCGGCCGCGGCGGAATTGGCGTATCGCTTATCGGAAGGCGGGGTGTATTCGCTCTTACTGGGCGGCGCGAATGGCTCGCAGGGCATCTATTTTCTGCGCTTTGTCAGCAGGCCACTGCCGCCGGCGGTGCTCTTGCCCGCCGGTGGGCAGGTGGACGTACCGATCACGGCAGGCGAGGGCCCGCAGTACGTGACTATACCTGCCGACGGCGTTCCGGCGGCGCTGAACGCCGTGGCCGATTCGCCGGACTTTCTTTATCGCCTGATCGTGCGCCGGTCGAATGGGCAGGCGTTGGCCGACATCAATGGTCTCAGCCCGATCGCGCTGCCGCTGCCGCCGGACGAGGGCGGATACGAGATCGCGGTGAGCGCGCTGCTGCCAGATAGCGCGGGCCTCGTTCGGCTGGCGCTGGGCGGGCCTGCCAGCCCGGTCAATCCGCCTTCGTCGAACGCGCCTGTTTCGACGCCCGAGCTGGGGCCGGGCGGCGAGTGCCTGATTGCAGCGGCCGGCGGGCAAATCAATATCCGCAGTGGCCCGGGCACGAACTTCTCCGTGATTGGCGTGCTGCTGCCCGGTCAGTCGCTGCCGGTCATCGGCGTCAATGGCAGTTGGTATCTTGTGAGTACTCAGACGGGCGAGGGCTGGATTTCGGGCACGGTCGGCCGGTTGAGCGGCGACTGCGGCAATCTGCCGTTCGCGCCTGGGCCTGGGCAAGCCTCGTCCACGCCCACGGTGACAGGCTCAGTGACGGTGACCACGACCGTGACTACGACGGGCACCACGACGGCGACAGCGACGGCCAGCCCGACGTTGCCACCGGGAGTAACGCCAACAGCCACCCTGTCGCCGACCGCCAGCGCCACGCTCGCTCCCGGCATAACGCCCTCGGCGACGCTGACGCCGAGCGCGACTTCCACCACCCCACCGCCGACGTTCACGTCAACCGCGACGGCGACCAGCGTGCAGCCGACCGTGACGCCTACGCCGTCGTATACGCCGACGACACCACCACAAGCCCAGGTTGCCCCTCCGGATGCTAATTTCAACTCTCCTCTGAATATCGCGCTGGATACGACAGCCAGCGTGACTGATTTCGTGTCCTATCCGGGCGGCGACACCACCGACCGCGTGCGCTGGGACATCATTGGCATGAATCAGAACCCGGCCCTGTCTGGTGGGCAGGCGCGCTTGATTCTCGCCGTATCCTGCTTCGGCACCGGCACGCAAAACGTCACCTTCTTCGTGGCCGGCCAGACCTATTCCTGCGGTCAGACTATCGTTGACCAGGTCGTAACTTATGACTCGCGCACCGGGCAGGTGACAATCAACGCGATTGGAGGCACCAACACCTACGTGCAGTGGGTGCTGACCGGCACGGCCGTGCGGCAAAATTAGCACGTTCCATCGTCATCGACGATGTGATTGCGTGGAGCCTTGCCTGGCTGACGCAAACGCTGTAGGTCGCTCGACAGAACGCTGTCACACACAGGCGCGGCCAATCGGCTGCGCCTGCCTGTTTCCACATACCGCGCCGCAGATCAGCGCTCATGGTATTATCGAAAGAACGCAAGTTGAAAGTTCAAGGTTAAAGGATGAAGGTTGAAGGTGGTTCATCGTCTTTCGGCGGCGCGTGTGTTTGGCCTACGGTTTCGCATTTTCAACTTTGAGCCCAAATAAGAGAGGTCGTTTGCCATGACCGAACCCGCGCTTTATCCCATGCTGCTGCAACCGGCGCTGCACACCCGCGTGTGGGGCGGCCGCCGCCTCGAAACGGTGATGGGCAAATCGCTGCCGACCGATGAGCCATATGGCGAGTCGTGGGAAATGCACGACACGTCCCTCGTCGCCAATGGCGGCTACAACGGCAAGACAGTGGCCGAGACGCTGGCGATTATGGGTGAGGCGCTGGTTGGCACGGGCAATCCGGTCGATCAGGGCATGCCGCTGCTGGCGAAAATCCTCGACGCCAGCGACTGGCTGTCGGTGCAGGTGCATCCCAACGACGCACAGGCGGCCGAGCTGGAAGGCGAACCGCGCGGCAAGAGCGAGGCGTGGATTGTGCTGGATGCTGAGCCCGACGCACAGATCGTCATTGGCGTGCAGCCGGGCGCTTCACGCGAAACGCTCGACGAGGCCATTCGCGCCAATACGCTCGAAGACCTGCTCGTCTACCGCGAGGTGCGCCCGGGTGATGTGCTATATGTGGCCGCCAATACCGTACACGCGCTGGGGCCGGGCCTGCTCGTCTACGAAATTCAGCAGTCGAGCGATATCACCTACCGCCTGTACGACTGGGGGCGCATGGGGCTGGACGGCAATCCCCGCACGTTGCACATCGACAAGGGCCTGCAGGTGGCCGAAACACGCTCGCTGCCGGTGATCAGCCACCGCGACCCGTCCGCCGATGCGGTCGATCTGGTGGACAGCGAGTATTTCGTCACGTCGCAGTACCAACTGCACGATGCATGGACCACGCTCGAAGCCAATGGGCGTTTCCATATCGTCACCTGCATCGACGGCGAGGGCGTGATACGCGCAGGCGGCGGCACGGTTGCGTTCGAGCGCGGGCAGACATTGCTGATTCCGGCGGCGGTTCCGGCGCTGGCATTTCGCGGGCGCGGGCGGCTGCTGATTTCGCATCAACCATAAGCTTCACACAATCGTCCTGCTGCCGCATCAATTGGGTTCAAAAGCCGACAGGAGGAGTGCTCATGCAGCCAACGCGCCGTCTGCGCCCGAAAATGGAGCACTACGGCATTTCAGCCGCCGACGAGGGCATGCTCGACTGGGCATGGGCTGAAGAACGCCTGATCGCCAGCCGCAACTACTGGATCGTCACCGCGTCGCCCGAAGGCCAGCCGGGCGCGGCCCCGGTGTGGGGCGTGTGGATGGACGGCTCGCTCGTGTTCGGCGTGGGCAAGACCAGCCGTAAGGCCCGCCACTTGACCGCCAACCCGCGCGTGGTCGTGCATCTGGAAAGCGGCGACGACGTGGTCATCGTTGAGGGGTGGGTTGAGCGCATCACCGACGAGGCGCTGCTGGGGCGCATGATACCGCTGTACGCCGCCAAGTATGATTTCACGCCCGACACCAGCGACGTCAACAGCCTGTATCTGCACGCTGCACCGCGGGTGGCGCTGGCCTGGCTGGAAACCAGCTTCCCAACGACCGCCACGCGCTTCGAGTTCGATGGTTGAAAGAAGACGCGTTGAACCGCCAGGATCACCAAGGGTAAAAAGCAAAACCAGTTGGCGCTTTTCCTCTGCGATCTTGGCGTCTCGGCGGTTCAAAAATTCTTTTCCTGATAGTTTCAGAGGGAGATACCCAATGGGTTCAGCAGAAATTCAGGCCTATATCGCCGTGCTGCGCGAGTTCCCGGCCCGTCTGGAAGCGCGCGTAAATCCGCTCACGGATGCGCAGCTTGATCAGCGCACCGCCGACACCGAGTGGTCCGCGCGCCAGATCGTGCATCATCTGGCCGACGCGCACATGAGCGCCAACTTCCGCTTCCGGCTGCCACTGAGTGAGGACAACCCGCCGCTGCCCATCTACGATCAGGACGCCTATGCGCGCATGGCCGATTACGCCCTGCCGCTGGAGCCATCGCTCCAAATTCTGCGCGGCTGGCATGCCCGCATCGTCGTGCTGCTGGAGTCGCTCACCGAGGACGACTGGCAGAAGACCGGCGTGCATCCCTCATGGGGCACAGTCACAGTCGAGGAAGTCGCGCGCCGCTACGCCAACCACTGCGACAATCACATGAATCAGATCGACGGCATCGGCGCGATGTACGGCTGGTAGGCGCAGAGAGAAATCCAGCAGTTCGTAAATTCGAAGCGGCTTCACAGGCGGAATCGAGTTCAGCCCGCGCAAACCTGCATGGTTATTGCGGGCCGTGCTATTGTGCGTTATCTGATCCTCTGTGAAACAGGGCTCCTCATTATGCGAAAACTCCTCGCGCTGTTTGCACTTGCCCTCCTGCTGGCCTCATCTTTTGCCGTTGTTTCGCCCGCCGCCGCGAATGGCGTCGTGGAAACTGGCGACGTCTGTTTCATCGTATCTGGCGGCGGTGTGGTCAACCGGGGCGGCGAAATCTCGGCAGGTTGGCTTGCCTGGTACAACCCGCTCACACACGCGCTGCTTACGCCAATCCGTTATGCCGTCACCAATCCCGGTGGAACACACCCGGGCTGGAACTATTCGTTCATTGCGTCCGATTATCCAGTGGGCATGAAGATTCAGGGCGAAATTGGTTTCAACGATGCCCCCGGCGTGGTTGCGGAACCACCCCGTGCTCAAGTTGCAGCGACTCTGGACGAGTGCTACAGCCAGGTTGGCGACGGGCGCATCAACGACGGCGAGGATCAACTGGGCGCGCCACTAGCCGCCTACTGTGCGGATGGCGGCATCACCGTGTGGGACATCGCCGAGGACGGTCAAGGCACGCTTGGCTTCACCGCCGCTTTGGAGAATATTCACAGCGGCCTCGAAGCGGCTGCGTCCACCGGCGAGAATCTATTGATCGGCGAGGGGCTGGGCAACAGCTTGTACGCGCTCCCGTCCGGCCAACTGCAGTTCAGAGGTCCGGATGTGCGCGAGCCGGGCAAGACCTATGACTATCTGACTGATGGGGCTGTCTGCGGCTGAAGCTGCGCACTCGTGAATGGCTAGATTCAAGCGGGGCGGTCGCAGTGACCGCCCCGCTGTGTTCTTGGATTACTGCAAGGGGCTTTAGCCGTTCCCGTTGCCTCGGCCATTGCCATTCCCATTTCCATTGCCGTTACCATTGCCACGACCATCCCCGTTGCCGTTGCCATTGCCATTGCCACGGCCGTTACCATTGTTCCCGTTGCCATTGCCACGGCCGTTGCCGTTATTACCGTTGCCATCACCATCGCGGTGCTTAACCTGGCCTGGCGCGAGGGAACTGTGCTCCGAGCCGCTGATGCCGGCTTCACGCACGATCTGGCCCCAGCCCATACCGCCGGCTTTCAGAGCGAAGTAGGTCGCAGCAGGCACGCCGGTCTGTTCGGCCAGCAGATAGGCGCGGGCAATTTCGCCAAAGCCGAAGCCCTCGCAGTGCCAGCCGATGATTTCCTCGTAGCTCACGCCAAACGCCTGCGCGAGCTGCATCGCCACCGGATGGTTCGGGCGATCGCAACTATCATCGTCCGGGAAGGGTGTGGCGCTAGGCGTTACGGTGACGACAAACGCCGTCGGCGTAAGAGTCGGGGTGGCCGTCGGCGTCAGCGGATCGGGCGTTGGTGACGGTGTAAAAGTCGGAGTTGGTGTGTACGTTGGAGTCGCAGTTGGCGTCGCTATCGGCTCTTCAAAGAACTCAAAGTCCGTCGCCTGAATGGTCATGCCGTCCGGCAGCAGCACACCCGTGATGATGACGACATCGCCTGGCGTGAGGATGCTGGGATTGAATGCGCCAGCGGGAGCGATGATGTAGCCCGCGACGACAATCTCGCCGTTGATGAACTCAACCGGGCCGATGACCATTACCAATGATCCCGGCGCTGGAGTCGGCAGGGGTGTGGCTGTAGTCATTGGGGACGACGTGGCTTCCTGTGCCAGCAGCGGCACAGCCAGCGTGAGCACCAGCACAAACGCCAATGCCAGCATTGACGTTGAGATAGCGAATCTTTTCATGCGAAAAACCTCCACAACTTCGGCGCGTAGTCGCCTGTGTCAGCTTGCCATACTGCCAGTCACGAGACATGCGCCAACAGACCCTGAACTTGATGGGCCTATTGGTATTTTACGTTAATTTCCGCATCTTTGGCGATGAGTTCTCCATCATCGCTCAACGCAATCTCCGTCAAATCTTCCAAGCCACGTTTGGCCTTCGGCTCGTCCAGTTCCAGGTCGTCCACATCTTCGAGGAGCGCACGGCCCAGCGCCTCGGAAACGGCCTGCTGGCGCAACCGGCGCTCGGCCCACGCGCTGTCGACGGCGAGGCCTGCGCCATGCAGCAGCAGCCCGATGCCCCAGCCCACGAACAGGCCGAAGACGACCAGGCTGAGGTCGATGTTGTTCCACAGCGAATCGAACACCCAGGGCATGACGAACAGGACGGCGGCCATCACAGCTAACGCTGCGAAATAGAGCGAGCCGTGAATGACCAGCAGCATAACGCGAAGCTGTTTCTGCGTACGCCGCGAGGATTCGGCGGCCTTGCGGCGCAACTGCGCGGTATCAAGATCATGCATCAGGCGGCCACCCTTCTATCATCGCCACATGATCATTGTACACATGGCAGAACGGGATGGCGCATCAGGGCGTATCGAAGCGCTGGGCCAGCGTGATCAGGAAGCTGCCGCTGGTGGGCGTGCCGCCCGCGGGGTTGGTGAAGCGTGTCGCCTTGAGATAGTACACGCCAGTTTCGGGCAGGGTGAAGCGGTCAATACGTGCGTTCTGGCTGCCTCCGCTGTCGTCATCTCGCGCCAGTTCATTCTGACTCGCGTCCAGGAGCACCAGCAGCGGGTCGAGGTTGCCGTCCGAGCGCAGCATCGACGCGGTGATGACATCGCCAGCGCTGCCGATGAACGCATACAGCGTCTCAGGGGTCGCATCCGTCACCTGGCCAATCGTGGCCGTGCCATAGTCGAGGCGCGGCACGGCGGGAAGCACGCCTTCAAATGCGCTGCCCTCGCGTGTGAGGGTCAAGCGGTAGGGGCCAGTGGAGGTACCCGCTTCGCGCTGGTAGCGAGTGGCAATCACGTAGTAGACGCCATCCTCGGGCAGCACGAACTGGTTGATCAGGCTGTTTTGCTGACCGGCGCTGTCGTCATCCGAGGCAATTTCCGTCAGCAGCGCATCGGTCAGCGCCACCACCGGATCGAGGGCGCTGCCCGGTGTACGTTCGAGGCGAACAGTGACGATCTCATCTTTACGGCCTTCGAACTGGTAGAAATCGGCGTAACGTTCGGCCGTCAGTTCGCCCGGCGCTGGCACGCCCTCGTCGAGCGGAAGCGCCAGCAGCGCGCTGCCGCCCAGCCCGCTGTTCGAGCCGCGATCGAGCGTGAGCACAAATGAGCCGGCACTGCGCCCGGCCGGGCCGCCAAAGCGCGAGGCGATGATGACGTAAGTGCCATCTTCCTGCAGGATGAACGATTCCACATGCGCGTCGAGCGAACCGCTGCCGGCGATCTCGTCATTCTCGGCAATCACGCGGCCGGTTGCATTGACCACCTGAAGCTGCGGGTCGAGATCGCCGGCGATGCGCTGCATGGCCACCGACAGAATATCGCCGCGCTGGCCGCGAAACAGGTAGTAAAGCTGGGGGTCAGCGTCGCTGACTTGCGCGATGACCGAATCGCCATAGCGCAGCGCGCCGCCGCTGGAGGCGCTCGCGCCCGACCGATCCAGCGACAGGGCATACTGGCCGCTGGTCGTGCCCGTTCCGCCGCCGAAGCGCGAGACCACCAGCGCATACACGCCGCTTTCAGGCAGGCGCAGGCCGGTGATAGCGGGCGCGGGGTCGCCGTCGCGCAACGCCAGCACGTTCCCCTGACCATCCGCCAGCAACAGCGACGGTAGCAGATCGCCACGCGTCACCGCCAGCTCGACCGAGATCAGGTCACCGCGCAGCCCCTCGAACAGATACACCTGGCGGGGCGCACGGTTATCAAGCGCACCCGTCAGCGCCGCGCCATAAACAATCTGCGTGCCGTCGCCAGCCGGAGTCAGCCCGCCCGCATCCGGCGTCGGTGCATCCTCCTGCGCACGCGCAGCAGACGACGCGGCAAGGGCCAGCAGGCAGCAGCAAAGCAGAGTCCAAAGTCGAAGGCGGATCATCACCAGCCACATACGGCAAAACCAGCCGCAAGCTTACCGCCGCCGCCGAATACGGGCAATGCACAGTCGCGCCTGCCAGCTTATTGTGCAACTTCACCGATTCATCTCTTCCTCACCAACTTTTCACTACGCATCGGCAATGGCGGTACGTTATAGTCATTGACACCGTCTTGAAAATCCAAGCGGCTCGAATATCCGTTCCTACTAGGAGTAAATATGTCCAGGAAAGTGTTTCTCATCGCTATGCTGGTTGTGATTCTGGCTTCGCTGTCCCTGTCGGCAGTGGCAGCGCAGGAAGACACCACGATTCGCTGGCGCACCCGCCCCGACAATCAGGCCGAAATTGACGTGTACACGGCCCTGAGCGCGCAGATCGACGAATCGCTCGACGGCGTGACGCTGGTCTACGAGCCCGGTGGCACCGAAACAGCCGGTTATCAGGACACGCTGCTGACCGAATTTGCGGCCAATAATGCCCCGGACATCTTCTGGCTTCCTGGCTCTGACCTGGCCCGCTTCGTTAGTGAAGGCGCCGTTCGCAATCTGACTGACCTCGCCGCCGCCGATCCGAACTTTGATGCCAGCGCCTTCTATGCGCAGCAGATGGATCAACTGACGTACAACCCGGAAAACGACAGCATGGAAGGCGCTCTGTGGGGCCTGCCGCGTGACGCCTCGTCGATGGCGCTGTACTACAACGCCGACCTGTTCGACGAAGCCGGTATCCCCTATCCCACCGAGCGCCTGGCCAATGGCGAATGGGACTGGGCAACGTTCGCTGCCGATATGGCCGCCATCAGTGCCCTCGGTGACGAGGTTTACGGCTTCGGCATGAACAACTGGTGGGGCAACTGGGAACTGTTCATCAACGCCGGCGGCGGCAGCTACTTCACGGAAGCCCGCGACGCCTGCGCGCTGGACAGCCAGGAAAATATTGACACCCTCACCTTCCTGCGCGGCCTGTATGCCGACGAAATCGCTGTGCCCTATGGAACCGACAGCGAACCGCCGTTCCTGGCTGGCAACGTGGGCATGTTCCTGAATGGCCGCTGGGCCACCCCGAACATGCTGGCCCAGGCCGACTTCAACTGGGACGTGGCCGAAGTGCCTGCCGGCCCCGGTGGCCAGAGCAACTTCTTGTTCTGGGGCGCCTATGTGGTCAATCCGAACACCGAAAACCCCGAAGCCGCCTGGGAAGTCCTGCAGCAGCTCACCAGCCTTGACGCGCAGCTTCAGGTGGCCGCGCTGGGCGCGAACTTCCCCAGCCGCACCGGTGACGAGGTTCTGGAAGCCGTCAATGCGGACTTCCCGCAGCTCAACAATGCCGCCTTCCTGAACGCGCTGGCCAACTACGCCGTGCCGGAAGCCCCCCTGTGGAAGGGCGACTTCGGCCAGATCAACTGGAACACAGTTGAACCGGCCATCGGCCAGGTGCTAACGGGCCAGCTGACGCCCGAAGATTTCGCCGCGACCATCTGCGGCCAGATCGAGCAGTACTTCAACTAGGCCGCATTTGTTTTCGGGCGAGGCCTGAGGGCCACGGTATAGTTCGCAGTCCTTGCCTGAACGCAGCCACGCCACAGGGGCGCAGCCACTCGCACAAGCGACATGCTGCGCCCCTGTTGTATTCTTGTGA